>NZ_LMGY01000013.1 GCF_001427585.1 Pseudoxanthomonas sp. Root630
CCGCGGCCCTGCTCACCGGCACGGGCGGCTTCCACCGCGGCGTTCAAGGCCAGGATGTTGGTCTGGAAGGCGATGCCGTCGATGACCGAGATGATCTCGGCGATCTTCTTGGAGGACTGTTCGATGTCGGTCATCGTGGAGACGACCTTGCCGACGACTTCACCGCCTTGCGAGGCGACACCGGCGGCACCGATGGCCAGCTGGTTGGCCTGGCGGGCCGACTCGGCGTTCTGGCGCACGGTGGAGGTCAGTTCCTCCATCGAGGCGGCGGTTTCTTCCAGATTGGCGGCCTGCTGCTCGGTACGGCGCGAGAGGTCGTTGTTGCCCGACGCGATCTCGCCCGCGGCGGTGTTGATCGAGGTCGACGCGTCCTGGATACGACCGACGATGTCGGTCAACTGCGCGACGGTGGCGTTGGCATCGTCGCGCATGGCGGCGAACACGCCGTGGAAATCGCCTTCCATGCGGACGGTCAGGTCGCCGCCGGACAGCGAACGCAGCACGCCGGAGACGGCGTCCACGCTGCCCGCGATCGTGGCCAGCAGGCTGTTGACCTGTTGCGACAAGCCCAACAGGAAGCCCTGCTTGCCGGCTTCGCCGATGCGCCCGCTGAGGTCGCCCTGCACGGCCGCCTGCACGATCCGCGTGACCTCCTGTTCCACCATCACCTCGGCGGTGCGGTCGGTCCACTCGACCACGTAGCCGACGCGCTGACCGTTGGCGTCGGTCACGGGGCTGATGATCAACCGCATGATGCGGCCACCGATGGCGATCTGCGCACGGTGCGTGCCCTGGAGTTGGGCGAGCATGCTCGCCTGGTGTTCGGGCTTCTTGTGGAAGATGTCGATGTTGCTGCCGACGACCGTGCGCACGTCGAAGGCGGGCAGGTCGCGGCGCAGGTCCTGCTCGACATCGGCCAGCATCTTCATCAGCGGGCGGTTGGCGTAGACGATGTTGCGGTCGGCGTCGGCGATCATGACGTTGGCCGTGACCTCCTCCAGCGCCGTGCGGATGCGCAGGCTTTCACGCGCGACCACCTCGTCGCGCTCGATGCGTTCGCGCAGGTTGCCCTGCATGGTGCGCATCGCCTGCATCAGGGTGCCGATCTCATCGCCGCGCCCGGCGTCGATGACGCTGTCCAGCTTGCCGCGGGCGATATCGTCGGCGACCCGCACCGCACCGGCCAGCGGCGCCGCGACCTGGCGGCGCAGCAGCCAGTAGATGGCGCCGCACAGCAGCAGCGCGCCAAGCAGGCCCACCGTCACGATGGTCCACAGCACGGCGCGCGCGTCCTGCATCACGACGCTGCGCGGCACCACCACGCCCAGCATGAAACGTTCCTGCGCCTGGCCGATCGCGAGGGGCACGTAGGCTTCCACCAGCGCCTCGCCATCGCTGCCTTCGGTTTCCCGGAAGACCGATTCGCCGGCGGCGATCCGCTTCAGCACGCTGCCGGCATCGCCATCGTCGAACGGCTTGCCGACGCGCGCGGCATCGCGGTCCGCGATCAGTACGCCGCCGGGCGTGACCAGCCGCACGAAACCGGCGCCCATCGGCGTCAGCTTGCCGATGCGCTCCTGCAGCGATTGCAGGGCGAAGTCCACCGTCATCACGCCGAGATAGGTGCCGTCCTGCACCACCGGCGTGGACAGCGTGGTCATCAGCACGTCCTTGCCGGCGATCTTGTAGACGTAAGGCTCGGCGACGACGGCGCGCTTGAGTTCGCGCGGACGCAGATACCAGTCGCCGGCCCCCGGCACCTCGTAGTCGCGCAAAGCTTCCAGCAGCGGCGCACCGTCGCTCCAGGCCCAGTAGCTCATGAAGCGGCCGGTGTCGTCGTGACCTGCGCTGCCGACGAAGTCGGCGTCCTTGCCGTCGAAGGCGTCCGGCTCCCACAGCGTGCCGACGCCGACCCACTCAGGATGTGCTTCCAACTGGCGCTTGAACACCGCGCTGGCGGCGGCGCGACTGATGCCGTCGCCGGCACGCTGCGCGAGCAGGGCATGCGCCAGGGCCTCGTTCGTGTCGAACGCGCCGGTGAGCTCGCCCGAGATCCGTTCCGCCTCCAGGTTCGCCAGGCCATCCATGGACGTGCGCGCGGCGGCGAGCAGGGATTCGCTGCTGCGCAGGTAACTGGCGGTCGCGGCCACGCCGAAGGCGAGCAGGGCCAGGACGGCGGTGCCGGCCATCACCCGGGTGGCGATGCTGCGGGAGGACAGACGAAGGGGGTTGGGCATGGCGACCTCGGAGGGGCTGTGCGATCGATAGGGCGGTGCGTTGCGCGCGGCGGATCCGTCAGGGCCGGACCGTCACGGCAGCGTCACAACCGGTATCGGCGAGCCCGGCGCGAGGTTGAGCGGATATGGCGACGGATCGACGAAAGGTCGACCGGGGTCACGCCGCGCCGCGGTCGCGGGCGCTGCGCTGGCGCTCGAGGCGGAAGATGTAGCGCTGCAGCAGCGCATCCCCGCCGCGGGGCAGGTCGGTGAACTGGCAGCCTGCACGCCAGCTTTCGGTGCCGTTCTGGTTGAGCTGGCTGTGCAGGCTCTTGACCATCAGGCGCACGCCCAGCGGGCCGCCGTCGGGCAGGTACAGCAGGCAGTCCGGGAATTCCTTGTACGGGCGCAGCAACGGATTCTCGGCCTGCACGGCCAGGGCCAGGCCCCCGCCGCTGATGTCCAGCACGCGGTAGCGTTCGTACGTGGTTTCGCCATCGGGGTGGTGCTGGGGGATGGCGCATTCCAGCGGTTGCGTCACCGGCACCTGCAGCCGGTAGAACTCGCGCCGCTGCAGGCGCAACACGGTCTCCGGCAGATCCGCGCGGAAGGCGATCTGGCCGCCCTGCATCACCCGGGTGAGGCCTTGCAGGCGGAACTGTACGTGGATGCGGTCGAGGCGCGAGACGCAGGTGACGTGCGAGGCTTCTTCGATGCTGCGGTTGATCGTCTCGCTGGCGCTGCCGTCGATCAGGACCGCGTCCTCGTCTTCCAGCACCTCGACTATCGAGGTGGGAAAGGTGTGGTTGCGCGGCATCGCGCACCCGCTGACGAGCGCGCGCTTGTCGATCAGCGACTGCATGATCTGCCGGATCGCGTGCTCGCCGCGCACCAGGAACTTTTCCTCATCCTCATAGCGGATCGGCTCGTCCAGCGGGGCGTCGGTGGAGTCGGTCATACGGACAAGAGTAGTAGGGCGGGCTTTGCGGAAGGCGTCACAGGCTGTATCGGCGCGCGTCGCACGTTCTTTAACAGCGCTGGAAACGACGGCGGCCCGGGAGTACCGGGCCGCCGCGCGTGCGAAGCGATGCTGCGCCCGCGAACGATCAGAACTCCTGCCAGTCGCCGTCGGCGAAGGCGGGCTCGGGCTTGCGCGGGGCCGGCTTGCGGGCCACGGCCTTGGGTGCGGCGGCCTTCGGTGCGGCCGCCTCGGCAACGACGCGACGGACCGGGGCACTCACCGTCGCCTGCAGCTTGAACACCGACACCGACGCCGTCAGCGCCTGCGCCTGTTCTTCCATGCTGCGCGCGGCGGCGGTGGCTTCTTCCACCAGCGCAGCGTTCTGCTGGGTGGTCTCGTCCATCTGGGTGATGGTCTGGTTGACCTGCTCGATGCCGGCCGACTGTTCCTGCGAGGCCGCGGAAATCTCGGCCATGATGTCGGTCACGCGCTGCACGCTGGCAACGATCTCGCCCATCGTGGCGCCGGCCTGGTTCACCAGGGCCGAACCATCGGCGACCTTGTCCACCGAGGTCTCGATCAGGCCCTTGATCTCCTTGGCCGCACTGGCCGA
>NZ_LMGY01000014.1 GCF_001427585.1 Pseudoxanthomonas sp. Root630
GGGATCGGTGGCGACATGCGTGCGGGCGATGTCGGCGATGGACGCGGCATCGCCACCAGCACGACCCACCGCCCACAGCGCCTGCAATGCCGCACCGAAGGCGGCGCCTTCCGCTTGCGCCGGCACATCGACCGGCAGGCCGAACACGTCGGCCACCAGTTGGCGCCACGCCGCGCTGTTGCTGCCGCCGCCGGTCAGCACGATGCGCTCGAAGCGCATGCCGGCACGGACGAAGGCATCGAAGCCGTACTTCAGGCTGTAGGTCGCCCCTTCCATCGCCGCGCGGTAGAAGTGCGCCGGGGTCATGTTGGTCGGGTCCATCCCGGCCAGCACGCCCTTGCCGTGCGGCAGGTCCGGGGTGCGCTCGCCGTTGAGGAAGGGCAGCATCACNGGGATCGGTGGCGACATGCGTGCGGGCGATGTCGGCGATGGACGCGGCATCGCCACCAGCACGACCCACCGCCCACAGCGCCTGCAATGCCGCACCGAACGCGGCGCCTTCCGACTGCACCGGCACATCGACCGGCAGGCCGAACACATCGGCCACCAGCTGGCGCCAGGCCGCGCTGTTGCTGCCGCCGCCGGTCAGCACGATGCGCTCGAAGCGCATGCCGGCGCGCACGAAGGCATCGAAGCCGTACTTCAGGCTGTAGGTCGCCCCTTCCATCGCCGCACGGTAGACATGCGCCGGGGTCATGTTGGTCGGGTCCATCCCGGCCAGCACGCCCTTGCCGTGCGGCAGGTCCGGGGTGCGCTCGCCGTTGAGGAAGGGCAGCATCACCAGCCCATCCGCRCCKGGCGGCGTGGCCTGCAGGTGGGCATCGCCCTCGCGCGTGCTGAAGCCGAACAGGGTGGCCACCTGTTCGGTCGCCACGGTGCAGTTCATCGTGCAGATCAGYGGCAGCCAGCCGCCGGTGGASGAACAGAACGCRGCCCAGGCACCGTCAGGATCGACGACGGGCGTATCCGAGTAGGCGAACAGCGTGCCCGAGGTGCCCAGGCTCATCGCCAGGCGGCCTTCTTCCACGCAG
>NZ_LMGY01000015.1 GCF_001427585.1 Pseudoxanthomonas sp. Root630
GCGCCGCCATGGACATCTGGGAGGCCTTGCGCCAATGATGTTTGAGGCGGTTAACTCAAAACAAAGCCCCTAACCGTCTACGAAAGCGGGGGCGTACCAGAGATCCATTTTGACGCGAGCATGGACCGGGTCCCCTCCCTCGCAAACAACGGTTACCCACCTGGGCGGATGAGGTTAAGGATCTCGCTTGAGTTGTGCCGCGCAGAGGGCCATCTTGATGCGCTAGTTGAGTTTGTCGATGACCCAAAGACAGGCAAGGCTTTCGCTGCGGGCGTTTCTTTGGTTGATCACATCGATCGCTTGATCGGCATTAGGAGCGACGTGCAGGCGATCACCCATGATCCGTTTGTCTCAATCGCCTATGACTGGGTTAACGTCACGTTGCCAAGCGCACAAGCCTTTGCGAGAAACGCAATGGGTGCCGCTCTCTATCCGACAAGTGCACAGCGAAACGAGTGTTCGAAGCTCGTGGAACGCCTTCTTGACGGGCTCCCTCCTAATGAAATTGGAAGCGCACTTGCACCGGTACAAGTCGACGCTCGGTCCGCCGTGCTCGCCGCGTGGCTCATTTCGCTAGACGGCGCTCAGTCTGGTCCCGGCGACGAAAGCTATACGCTCTTCCGGCTCAATGAGAAGACACTGCGCGGAATTGAGTACATTGAACTGCAACGCTGTTACTTGGAGAAGTTCCCGAGGACAGCGCCATGAGCGTTCTCGGGCGGCAACGATTAATAGCAGCCATTAACAGTGAAGATCCGTCGACCCGGCTCGTCGTAACTCCGCTCCTTAACAAGAACCAAGTCGGTGAGGCATCGATTGACATTCGTTTGGGAAACGACTTCGTGGTCACACGCCGGGGTAACCTACAGGCAATAGATCCAGCAACCGATGACCCTCGACTCGTTCGCTACAACTCTCGCCACTATGCCAATTTTGGCTCGAAGTTCTTCCTGCATCCCAACGAGCTAGTTCTAGGGAGCACACTTGAGTACGTCAAGCTGCCTCCTACGCTGGCTGGCTGGGTGACGTCGCGATCAAAATGGGGGCGTGTAGGGCTTGTGATTGCGACCGCGACTGCGATTCAACCTGGCTTCGGTGGGACTATCACCCTTGAGCTGCTGAATCTTGGCGAAGTTCCCTTGGTTCTATACCCTGGGCTCCTAGTCGCCCAAATTATTCTCTCTGAATGTGAGGGCGCTGAACCTTACAACGGCGCATTCGCTGGCCAAGTTGATCCTGGTCACGGAAAGATCTCGGCCGACAAGGACATGGCTTTCTGGACAAAACCCTAGACAGCCGCGCTCCACAAGTGGCCAAACTAAGCGGGCAAATCGCCGGGCCAGCGGAATTTGACGAATGGAAGTCGGAGCCGGCCAAGTACGCTGAATGACGTCGGTGCAATCCTATTCCACTAGATAGGCGTCCGCTTCGGGTCGAAAGCGAACACCTATCCTCCCCGGTCAGCTAACGGCCAGAAGCGGATTGAAGTTCTATGAGGCGAGCTAGCTGATTGGTGCATAGATCAGCCACTGTGCTCCATGACCCATAGTGCCACTCAATAGATCAACGCTTGCTGTTCATGCATCTGGTATGTGCCTACCACCCACTGGCCATTGTCCCAATCGGCTTTTCCCGTCAGCTTCGTCCTGGCCTTTACCCATGACCATGCATCCTCAAGCATTAGGTTCCGAACGATGAAGTAGCGTCCGCCATCGATCTGAACCTCGCATCCCCGCGCATCGCCTCGACCAAGGCCTGTTACCTCCCCATCCACCTTCCTCGATTGGCGGTCCTTGAGTACTGGGAGGGCTGAGATAGCTCTAGGAGTGGGCGCTGGAAGCGTTTGAGCCGCACCGCTGGCGTGGTCAACTTCAACAATGGCCCCTGCAGCTGCAAGATCCTTCGATGCTTCAAGGATCGCCAGCATGCCCTTGGCTACCCCGCAATCCGCCGCTGATAGAGGTCGGGACCTTTCAGCGTTGAGTTCAAGGCTAACGACGCCCGTGCCAAGCTGCTCCAGCAACGGCTCGAGGCTTGACTGCATTGACCCTAGCTTCTCAGCAGAGTAGATATCTACAAGATATGCGCCCTTTGCGATGCGCACATTACCGATGAGAACGTCGTCTTCGAGCGAAGCTCTCAACGCGAGTACTAGTTCAGTAAACGCGAAAAGGACCTCGGGGGCCTCGACGATTGACGCATCTGGAGCTGGCAGGAGTTTCTCAGAGCACGCAGACAGCGTTGCGACCAGCTCCCGCTCGTCCAAGGGAATAGTTTCACTCGTCATTGCGTCGACCTCATGGCCGGGGCCGGCGGTCGCCGGCCGAAGACCGGCCAGCAAGTATTAGATTGCACGCCCCATGTAACGAGTACGGCTATGCGCCTATGATTTACCCCCTCATAGCGCGTATTCGTCGCAGCCGCCCTGCCTTACATCTGCCCGCCGCGCGCCCTCCGCTTCAGGCGCTCATCGGCAATCCACGCCGTCGCCAAAGCCCAACGCAAGGCCGGCCAAGCACCATAGGCATTTCCCTTGCCAGCCTTGAACGTGAAGGTTCGAACACCGTAAGACTCTTGCTCTTCACTCAATCGGACACTGGGCCAGAGCTCGCCACACAGTGCGCGCAGGTCGTCTATGGCCGCCTGGTCATGCAGCTGGCACCCTTCAGACATTAAGGCTCTCCGAGAGACGCTGACCCAGTCGGCAGCGATCGACGCCAGTCGGGGATCCTCTCTCACAAGGTACTCATCAATTCCTCGAGCGAGCCCCACGTCCCGGCGGACTTCGATGCTGCCCCCCACCCCGAGTGCGCCCAGTGTTCGAGCATTGAATGCCGAGAGCGCTTCTACTACCGATTCGACCTGCCGTCTCGTCGTGCCAAGGCGCTCAGCAATCCAAGACGTATCTGCACTCTCCGCCAGTGCTCGCAGGATGTGGGCGACACTCGACCAGGACAGGTCACCTGTATGCTTCACCGGATGCGGCGGTTCTGGCAGATACATGCCTGATGACTGTGATGGCGACAGTCGCAGCATTCTTGCTACAAAGGCGCGCGATCCATGCATGCCGGCTCGCCTTGCGCCGTCGATCGTCTTGAGGGAAAGGCCGCTTATTCCTGCTGAGCCCTGTCTTGAACCCACCGCCTGGAGTGAACCATCCAGTGAAAGGTATGCCCCTGGCTCGCTGAGATAACTTACCAATGGCGTGACCATCAGCGCGTGCCCGTTCAAGCGCATCGCCGCCGCCATGTCCCTCGCCCGGGGGTGAGGCAAAGCCATGGCCGCGATGTGTCGCAACCTGACTTTCCGTTTGCGCAGCCAGTAGGTTCTGCCCTTCTGACGCTGGGTGCTCCATTTGATTAAGGACCCGATGCGATCGAAGATGGTCCGCAACTCATAACGGGTGCCAACGGGTTGTCCCGGGATCTGGAACATCGGAGTGCTCGACCTGCTTTCGACAGGGGTCCCAACACAGGCCTTGGCATACCACCCTGCGAACCATGATCCGTACTTGCTCCAATGCCCACCCTCCAGTGGAATGTAGCCCGCAGCAGTTGGTGTCTTGATGGATGCAAAACGACCTCTACTTCTCAACAGGATGTAGTCTTGGCATGAACCGAGGGCGACATCATCCAAGGTCAGTCCGTGAATAGATCGCGGACGAGCACCGGAGGATTCTGCAAGAAGAGCGGCGGCCAGACAGCACTCCGTGTACCGTCTTTCCGTTGGGTCAGCATCAATCTTCTCGAGCGCAAGGACGTTGGCATAGAGTTCATCCAGCACACGAGACGTCTCTGAGTTACTGAGCATCGCAGGGTCGCCTGCAGGTGCCTGCCGGCCATGTACTCGATAAAGGAGATGCCATGTCGGCTCTTTCACTTCGTAGCGCAATGCTGCGAACCGGAAGAATCGACGCAGTTCTTCCACTACCTGCTGGTGGCTTGAGCGCTTCGACCTCTTGAAGGCCGCGCTACATAGCGCTGTGACCTCGTCTTCAGATAGCGTTGTGAGCAGTTCGTCGGGTTCCAGCTCTCTCAGAACCGGCTCTATTCGATGGTACGTCTTCCGGATAGTCGACAGCGCTTGCCCTCCGGCACTACGCGGCCCGCCTAGCCTAAGCAGGTGCCAGACGTACTCCAAGAGAAGCCGACCCTTCGTCGGTTCAGTCCCAGCCCTTGCAAGAGCGTCTTCTACGAGCCTACGTAGTTGTAGCCGGCGTTTGTTCGGCGGTTCCGCCGGTTGGCCAAGTATCGGCTCAGAGAAATCGTGATCGAAGGCGCGCATTACTTCCGCGATGTGGCGAAGTGCTCGATGAGCGGGGTTCGCACGCATGGGAGGTGATGCCAGCGTCTGGTCCAGGCTCTCATCCTCATTTGGGGAAGGATCCGGCGTGGTGAGCTCATCAATGACACCAATGGCACGTCCGCAGGAGACCGCTGTCGGAATTGCCGCGCCACTGATTACTAGGCGTTCCGGTCCATTGGCGAGAACTAGCTTTGATGTGTTCGCCGTCGCGATGAATCGCTGCAGAAGCTCTCGGTTGGCGACGCCGGCGGAGCTTAGGGAAGGTACCAGCTCTGCGATGAACGAGGCTAGGCGAGAACCTTGACGCTGGGCCAGCAACTCGACCGCCTGCTTCCAGCCTGTTTTCTGAACAAGACGCACTGCCAAGATGGCCGAGTCTCCATAGAGCATTGCATGACCCTTCTGGAACGGCACTCGGACGTTCCACTCTTGGTTGTTCGCATGCTCCATGCTGTCGAGTGATCTGAGTACGTCCAAGACCTCATCCCAAGCACTGCGTGTCGAGTGCATCAAGAGAGACAGCGCCGTCATCGCCGCCAGCTCTATCGCCTCAGGTCCATCTTGGCCGGCAGTCGCGAGCTTCTTGATCAGGGCAGCCTGCACTGCATCCATCTGCGCCACCGCTATACCCAAGCCCCGGAGGAACGGACTGCGGACCTGATGCCTGGACACAAAAGGCACTTGAGGAAGATGGACGCGGCAGTTGTGCAGTCTGGCGACCCGCAAGAGTCCTTCCCGCAGCAGTCGAGCCGCCACATACCGATCATCGGGTCCGTAGGGACTTTTTGCGAATGGCGCCAGAATGGCTTCTACATGACGCCTGAGAATGTTCGGCTGGTTACGCTCGCCAAGGCGAGCGGGCGTGAGAGCCAGACCGTAGTTGGCCAAGGTGATCTGGTATTCCGGAAGGACTAGCTCAATGCCCGCCTTCAAGACTTCCAAGACTTTAGGCTTCAGTCTGTCCATCGATTCAGACAGCGCCACGTTGATAACAGAGTACGCGCGGGCAATTGCCTGATCGTGTTCCACATGCTTCTCGCTCCAGTCACAGAGTGGTAACAGGGGAACAATCTCAGCGGGATCTTTAGGTAGCGTCCCACCCTCCCAACCACTTTGGTCGAGCCACTTGTCCAAAAGTGGGGCCAACTCGTGCCCGAGCTTATAGGCAGGATGAGGGGCAGAATCGGACGTCGCATGATGGGCATGGGATAGCCAGCCCATTTGGAAGTATCTCAACTCGGGATCCACTCGCTCCTGGGTCAGGAATTGGCATAGCCCATGTCGATGAACGTTGGGGCGATCACCCCATAGCTGGCTCAACGACGTCAGTGTCTCTCGAATTTTGCAAGGGCGTTGCTGACCAGCGTCCGCTGGTAGCTCAAAGAGGGGTGAAGCGCCTGCAAGCACTGAATCAGCGACGAGCCTTGCTGATCTGTTGTTGCTTCTCTTCGCTATTCGTCTCAGCTCGTCGACATACCCTTCAAGTTCGCCGACGAATCGCCACCCCGTGCATACCAAACGTGTCGCATGCGCTGGGTCGGCCTGTTTATCGTGCGCTATGGCCAGTGCATGCCTTGGAATGAAGTCGTGGAGCGTGAGCTCCAACACACTGTTGTTAGGTCGGTGACCGGTCGCTAGTAGAAAGTGGACAAGCAGCCGGTCGCGTCGCCGCTGCCAGTCCTGAAGCAGTCGATCTTCAGAGGGGCGGCCTTTGCCCCTGTGGGGGTCTCCTGCCAGCCTGGACCAGGCCTCAGCATAAGGAGGCTTGATCGGCCTCACCCTCGAGCCCAGCCAGTGATCCGCGGAACCTACCCATGTCTGCAGTCCCGGGCCTGAAAAGTTGTTTGCGCTCTCGACGGCTCTGGCGAGCTCAGCCGCAGGGTGCGCACCATAGAAGGTTGCGGCAGTAGACAGTCCAAAGGTATCGCCGAAAGCTCGCTGGGCTGCATCTATGCCCAGCGAGCCGGCCAGATGGATCGCCAAGGACAGGCGATAAGCCGACTTGGCGCAGTCCCGCACCCTATTTGGAAGGCTCCTCGCGTCAGCCCCCAGCAACAGGGACTGTGAGCTATCAGGGTATTTCTCTTCCCTAAGTCGGAGTAGCTGCTCAAGCAGATCCACGCATTGGCCTGACAGCGGGAAGATGATGTCACCCCCCGTCGGGAGCCATCTTGAATCGCCTTCTTGAGGCAGGAAGTAGTTTGGGGGCAACACCTCTGGGCGACGGAAGGCTTGAATGGCTAGATCAATGACAGGAACACCACTTGCTGCAGCCGGCCCGAAGCCAATCCGAAGTGCCTCACGACTACTCAGTCCAACCTCGATTGCAAGCACCTCAAGCATGCCGAGCTCCGCCTCCAACACATCCTTGGCTCGTAGCGCGAACTGTGTTGTGGAGAGCGCCAACTCCCAAGCTCGCTCCCGGAGATCCGCTGGAAGGACGTTCTCTTGCGGCCTAAGCAGGTCGGGGGCGCCCTGCCGGCTCATATGGGCCGACCAGTCCATGGCGAACCTCAACTTGCCACTCCGGATCACCTGCTCCACGTCCACGGACGACCCGATGCAGTAGGGCCCTTCATCGGGGTCCTCACCGGGCTGATCGCCTGGAGCTTCGGTGAGCGGACTTGGCAGGTGCAACGGGCTATCTACCAGTTCGTCCGGATCTGACGCCCCTCGCTCATCACGGGCGAACAGTGAGTGACAGTACGCCTCCAGCTCACTCTTCCAGAGCGGATCAAAAGTCTTATGCCCGGTAATACCAAGGTCAGAGTCTTGAGATCGAAGCCGCAGCATCTTCGCCAAGAGCAAGGATGGACCGGCGCAGTCGCCCACGGTCTCGTTCAGCTTCGAATGGCCCCTGAGTCCACGAATCGCCCCAGTGAGCTCGAGAACCATTTTTTCGCGCCCACCGGACAAGTGGGCTTCCAGCGCGAGCCAAGACAGCGTCCAGGCGATGCGATGCTTAGGGCGTTCGCGCAGGGACAGAAGGAAGGTGGCTAGCGGAAACTCCTCAGTACTGAGATCGCGGCCAAGGGAGTTGTTGGAGGCTCGCTCGACGAGCTCGTTCCCGTATCGCGCCGAATGAGCCAAGACACGAGGGAAAAGGTGTGCCTCCGCGGGAGCGTTGGCCAGCACGTTTCTGAGCCCTTGGCACAACGGACCCTGCCAAGCCGGCAACGCAATAGGCAGCCTCATTGTGCAAGGCCAACTGACCAGCTCCTTGAGACTAGCTGAAGCGCCAGCCTGAGCATCCATGCGTGCCATTACTCACCCACGACAACCTATGTGTGACACAAAATACCAGCGAAGCCCCCAACGTCAATGGATGCAGCATACCCTTTTGCATCATCGCATCCGACAAACGTGATGTTTATTTCTTCATTAAATCAATAATTTAAGATATCATGATGCATCTCATTTCTTTTTTAAATTCTTCTGAGTAGACTTTGGATAGTGGCTTCCGAAGCCAGGTCGGGGGTTCGAATCCCTCCGGGCGCGCCATCTTCCTGCGGGCATGCTTCTCCTTCGCGAAGCGCGCTACGCTCGCGCCATGGGACGCATGTCCGCTCGCGCTTCCAAGCTCCGATCCTTCCCCTTGTCTGCATCCGCAGCGCCCGGGGGAGTCCCCTCGCGCCGGGACACGCACGGCATCCCGTTCCCGCCTGATCCTCGCCGATGTCCGACCTAGAGGCCCGAGCGCTCGCCCTGTTCGACGATTACGTCGAACTCCCTCCGCCGCGCCGCGCCTCGGCGCTCGCGCGGCTGTCTTCCGAAGATCCCGCTCTCCACGACGTGCTCCTCCGCCTGCTGGCCGCCGATGCAGCGACCCATCCGCTCGAGGGCATGGGGTTCGACGATCTGCTCGGCATCCCCGGTGCGAACGAGGAAGCCGCCACGCACGAAGGCGATGTCGCCTGTCCGCGTATCGGCAATCGGCTGGGCCCGTGGCGCATCGAGTCCCTGCTCGGTACGGGTGGCATGGGCACCGTTTACGAAGCGAGCCGCGCCGATGGCCACTACGAAAAGCGCGTGGCGCTCAAGTGCATCCGCAGGGAGATGTCTTCGCCCTCGCTCATCGATGCCTTCATGCGCGAACGCAACCACCTCGCGCAGCTCGACCATCCGCACATCGCGCCGTTGCTGGACGGCGGCGTCGAGGCGGATGGGCATCCCTGGTTCGCGATGCAACTCGTGCAGGGCACGTCGATCGACCTCTGGGCCGACCAGCAGGCGCTGACCCTTACCGAACGCATCCGCCTGCTGCTGCAGGCGTGCGATGCCCTGCACTACGCGCACCACCGGGGCGTCCTGCACCAGGACATCAAGCCCGGCAACGTGCTGGTGGCACGCGACGGTCGCGTGTATCTCGTCGACTTCGGGTTGTCCGCCGTCATCGACGGCGCCGACGGCGTCGCCTCACCGCGCATCGCGGTATCCAACGGCTACGCGGCGCCGGAAGTCCTGGCCGGCGAGACCTCGACGGTCGCCAGCGAGATCCATGCGCTGGGCGTGATGCTCTACCAGTTGCTCGTGTCGAACTGGCCGCGCCCGGTGCTGCCGCTGCACACCAGCTTCACCCGCCTGCCCATCGCCAGGGCGCAGCCGCCCTCCTCCCTCGCCCACGTTGCGTGGGCGGGCGTGGCGTCGGATCGCCGGTGCCGGGACAACGCGCAGCTGCACGCGCGACTGCGGGGCGACCTGGATGCCAT
Source organism: Pseudoxanthomonas sp. Root630 (assembly GCF_001427585.1). Classification (GTDB taxonomy): domain Bacteria; phylum Pseudomonadota; class Gammaproteobacteria; order Xanthomonadales; family Xanthomonadaceae; genus Pseudoxanthomonas_A. The sequence goes on from NZ_LMGY01000015.1 coordinate 9,015, forward strand.
CGCGCTCAAGTGCGTCGCGGCAGACCCCGCCGACCGCTATGTGAGCGTCGCTGCGCTGATCGCCGACCTCCAGCACTGGCTCGAACGCAAACCGGTGGGCGCGCGCGGCGGCGGACGCCTGTACGTGGCGCACCGCTTCGTCCGGCGCCACGCAGTCGCAAGCATCCTCGCTGCCGGCACACTGCTGGTCGTTCTCGCGGGCGCGGGCATGTTCGCCTGGTACCAGCTGCGCGACCGGCAGGAGGACCGCGACATGCAGGCGGTTTCCACCTTGTTCGAAGAGACGCTGGGTTCCGCCACACTGTCCGGACTGGCGGAGACGCGTTCGTCGTCGCGCCTGCTGCTGGAACAGACCGAGGCCCACCTGCGCCGGCTTCCGCTCGAGTCCAGTCCGGCCCTCAAGGCGCGCGCGCTGGTTTCGCTCGCACGGAGCTACGCCGTCCTCGGCGACTATCCGCACGCGCTCGCGCTCGCGGACGAAGCCAACCGCCTGCTGGCCGACGAGCCCGCACTGCGCCCCGACACCCAGGCCACGCTCGCCACCCTGCTGAACCTGCAGGCCCGGCACGCCGATGCCCGCGATGCAGCCCTGGCGGGCCTGCAACAGATCACCGCTTCGCGGCACAAGACCGACATGACCTCGCTCGGTCTGTTGACCGAATTGGCGCGCGCGCACTGGGGCCTGTCGGACCACGCTGCCGCATTCGAAGCCCTCGCGTTCGCGGATACGGCGACGGGCGACCTGCCCGCGCCGCTCGCGCGCGCCACACGCATCGATCTGCTGACCCTGCGCGGCCAATGGCACGCCCAACTACTGAACCTGGCCGATGCCGAGCGCGACTTGCGCAGTGCGATCGCGCAAGCGAGTGCGGACATGCCCGCCTCCGCCGACCCTGCGCGGGAAGCGCTGTCCACGTTGCTCGCGCGCGAAGGACATCCGCAGGAAGCGCTGCGCATCGCCAATGCCCTGCTGGATTCACGCCGGCACCGGCTTGGCGCCGCGCATCCGGACACCGCGCGCAGCGTGCGCCTGAATCTCGAAATCGCGCTGTTGGCCTCACCCGCCTCCGTGGATGCGACGGTCCTGCAGCAGGCCCACGACTCCATCGTGGCCAGCTTCGGCACCCGTCACCCGGAATACGCCCGGCAGCGCCTCCTCGAGGCACGCGCGCAAGCAGGAACGGATGTCGCGCGCAGCATCGAACTCGGGCGGGAAGCCACGGCCCTGTACGAAGACACGCTAGGTCCCCGCCACGAAGCGACGCTCGCCGCCAAGGAGATGCTGGCCGGCGTGATGCTGGCATCGCCGCTGACCGCGGGGATGGACTCGACGCGCGCATCGGCGCAGGTCGACGAAGCGATCGGGCTGTTGCAGGAGGTGGTACAGACCGCGCGACAACGGCACTGGCCAGCCCCTTCCGCACGTCTTGCGCTCGCGCAGGCGCTTCGCGTGCGGGCACGTGCGCAGGCGGGCGATATCCCCTCCGACGCGGCATCCGCGGAACGGCTGCTGCAGGACGCCCTGGTGGAAGCGCGTCGCCACCTGGGGCCCGACCATGCCATCACGCGCCAGATCCGGGACTCCTTGATGGCCCGACCCACAGCAAACGAAGCCACGGCGACGGACAGCGCCGGTCGTTCCGACGCGCCTTCCCCTTGATACTTACTGACCGCTGGCGGTCACGGTGCACCGCAGGACCACGGTCACCTGCCCACCCACCGGCAGGGACGGAAGCGTGATACCGCTGCCCAGCAGCGTGGCCACCGGCACCGTAGGCGATGGGCAACTCGCTCCGCCTGCGGCCACGCATGTGGCCGTGCCGCTGGGTAGCGTGCAATCCTGGCCCGCCGCTGGTGTATCCGACAGCCGCACGTTGGTCGCGCCCGTCGGGCCGTTGTTGGTGACCACGAGCGTGTAGTCCACTACGCCGCCACTTACCACCGTGGTGGGCGATGCCGTCTTGGTCACCGCTACGTCTGCGATCGCGACCACGTCCACGTCCATGGCCGTGTTGTTGGTCGGATTGGCGTCGTTCGTCGCCGGTCCCGGTGTCACCGTCGCCGTGTTGCTCAGATCGCCCGTGTAGCCCACCGGCACCGTCAGCGTCAGCAGGTAGGTCACGGTGGCGCCGGGCGGCAGTCCGACATCGGTGTCGTTGATCGCTCCGCCGCCGCTGGCGGTACAGGAGCCGCCGCCCGTGCCGCTGCACGTCCAACTCGCAGTGGCGATGCCGGCGGGCAACGGATCGCTGACGGTCACGTCGTGTGCGCCGAACGTGCCGTTGTTCCTCACCACGAGGGTGTAGGTGCGCGTTTCGCCAGGCCCGTACGTATCGCCCGGCAGGTCGCTGGGGCCCGATGCCGGTGTGTTGGTCTTGGTGACGCCGAGGTCCGCGTTGAACGTGATCGCCGCTCCCGGACAGTTGGCACCATCTCCACCCAGTGCTGTTGGCGCGTTGCTCATGAACGTCGTCGCACCCGTCGCCGGATCGATGGCATAGATCGGGCCGACGTAGCTGCCGTACAGGCCGTTGCTGAACCCCCACAACGCGATGGCGCTGGCCAGGTCCGGCGTGGGACCGATCTCGGTCACCGTGCCTGTGCCCGGGTCGATGCGGACCAGGGTGCCGGGGCCGCCCCCGTTGAAGTGCACGCCGTACAGGAACCCGTTGTGCCACGCCAGGTCGGACACGTAGATCGACCGGCTCAGCGTGATCGGGGTGGCGACGCGCGTGGCCAGGTTGATCCGGTACAGGATGTTGCCGGTAGGAGGACCACCCGTGCCGCCATCGCGGACGTAGTAGTCGCCGGCGGGCGAAATGACGCCGTTGTTGTAATTGAGGACCGGAAGGCCGGTCACCGCGCCCAGGATGGTGCTGCTGCCGTCGGCGCCCACCCGCACCAGTTGGTTGCCCACGGCGGTGTTCCACGTGATGCCGTAGATGTAGTTGTCCGCCATGTTGTAGCCGATGCCATTGCGGGCGAAACCGGACCCCAGGACGGAGTAGGTGAACGGCGATGTGGCGTAGCCCACGTCATACAGGCTGGAGATGTATGGGCTGACGGCGGTATTCACCTGGTCCAGGTACATCTTGGCGTCGCAAACGCCGAAGTTGGGCGGCGGCGCGAACGCATTGGCGAAGGTACAGGTCAGGTCGTCGCCCGCCACCGGTGTGATGGCGAAGCTCGTGCCGTTGCCGCTGGGCGTCTGGCCGCCTGGCCGCGCGTTGGTGCAGGCGTAGGTGGTGGCGTAGCTGGCGAGATTCGCGCCCGCCGCAGCCGTCTCCGACAGCGTATAAGCCGTACCGGGCGTGGCGCTGGCATGGGTCAGCACGCCGGTGGCGGTGCTACCGCTGCCGGTGGTGGTCACCGCCGCGGGTGCGCCGGTCCCGCTCATGCCCAGCGTGAACTGGTCCGTCGCCACCGCGCGTCCGTTCGGCAACGCCTTCTGCAGGCGAATCGTCGCAACGAGCGTATTGGTCACCGTGCAGGTCAGTTGCGCACCGGAGGTGATCTGGGCGGCGGGGACCGTTACCAGGCCGGTAGCCGGGTTGTAGGTCACCCCCGGGACCGTGGCGCTGGACGCATTGACGCAGGCCGCCCCGGTCATCCGCCAGCCGGACGGAATGGATTCGGTGATTCTGGTGTCGGTGTTGAAGTACGTCAGGCCATAGGCCGCTCCCACCGATGGGTTGTTCGCCAGGGTGGTGGTCCGCGTCAGGCTGGACGGCAGGCCGTTGGTGCCGCCGGTGAAATCGAAGCTGCCATACCCATCCACGGTCTGCTTGCGCAGCACCACGCAGGCGGGCACCGTGGCATTGATGGCGGCGTTGGCGGCGGCAATGATCTGCGAGGCGTTGAAGGTGGCGGCGAACGTGGCCAGGCGTGGCGTGCCGGTGTCGTAGGCTTGCGTGGAGGGCTCACTGGCGTGCAGGGCGTCGTAGTCGGTACTGCTGCCGCCTTTGCTTGAGAACGCACCCAGCTGCTGCCTTGCCGTGGGGTTAGTACTGGTGCCATCGACGCCCACGCCGACGATCAGCGCATTGCGCTGGTTCTTCATGTAGTTGCTGTAATAGTAGCGACCCAGTGCAGCGTCACTCGCCGGCACCTCGGCGATCCGGGTAGATACATCAACAATGGCGTCGGTCAGGTGGATGATCATCAGCCGTTGCGTAGGCGGGCCCGGCGCGACGGTCGGTGCGTTATAGCCGTCGGTGCCACCCGTGCCCCCGCCGGCGTACAGCGCGCTATCGAGCATCTTCAGCCCGTGCTGCGCATAGTCGCCGCCGACGATTGTGGCGAAATAGGTGTCGCCGCAGTTGCTGTATGGGTATCCGAAGGACCGGCACACGCGGTTGCCGGCACTGTTGTTGCCGGCGTAAGCAAAACTGGAGGCCGTGGTGTACCAGCCTCCGTTGGCCCCGGGAGCCGTGGCCAGGTCGATGCGGCAGCCGGCTCGCGTCGTATCTTGATCCGTACATGCCCAGTTGACCACGGCCAAACGGTAGCCGGGGCGGCTCAGGATGGAGGTGGCGATGCTGGCGATAGCCTGCTGCGCAGCGTCGAACTCGTCGGCGAGGATCGAGCCGGAATTGTCCACGAACAGCAGCACGTCCATGGGAGGCGGCGTCGAGGGGCAGGTCTGGGCCTGGAGGTGGGTGGCCGATGCAAGCAGCAAGCCGGCGATGGCGCACCGGGCTTTCCAGCCCAAGGCGCGCCTGCGCGACGGGCGATGCCCGTGCTCCGTATTTCTTCTGGTTCTCCGTTCCACGCCCGCCGTCCTCACATTTTTTCGCGCATATCAAGTTCGCCAAGAACGGGAACTTCAGGACGCACGACTGCGAAGAGAGCGTAGAGAGGAAGCGGGATCGTCCCGGCACGCGGGCCCGGCTACAACCCGCTGGCGGTCACCGTGCATTGCAGGGACACGGTCACCTGTCCGCCCACCGGCAGGGACGGAAGCGTGATGCCGCTGCCCAGCAGCGTACTCACCGGCACCGTGGGCGATGGGCAGCTCGCCCCGCCCGTGGCCGCGCACGTGGCGGTGCTGCTGGGCACGGTGCAGTTCTGGCCCACGCCGGCCGTGTCGGCGAGCAGCACGTCTGTAGCGGCCTGTGGACCGTTGTTGCTGACCACGATCTGATAGGTCACCACATCACCCGCGACCACGGTGGTCGGTGAGGCGGTCTTCACCACCTGGATGTCCGCCTGCTGCAAGGTATTGGTGAAGGTGCACTCGATGTTGGCGCCGGCCGCCGTCGCCGCGGCATCCAGCGCCACCGTCCGGTTGACCAGATCCGGCGTGGCCGTTCCGCCCGCACCCAGGCCCGTGCACGTGATATCCGTCGCCCGGTACGTCGCCGGCGTGGTGCTTTCGGTGATGGTGGTCGCGGTGGAGGCTGCGGTCAGCACCTGCACGGCACCGGTCACCGGCGTGCCCGCGGTGACCGTCGTCAGCGTCTGCGCGGCAACGCCGTTCGTGCCCGTGAAGCCGAAGCTGTCCACGCCGCCGACGCTGATCTTGCGCAACGTCAGCCGCAATGCGGGCACGTCCGTGTCCGTTGCGGTGTTGTTGGCGGTGTTGGCGTCGTTGATGGTGTTGGGCGGCGTGATGGTGACCGTATTGGTCAGGTTGCCGGTGAAGCCTGTCGGCACCGTCATCGTCACCAGGTATGTGGCCACCGCACTGGGCGGCAAGTCCAGCCCCGTGTCGTTCAATGCGCCGGTGCCGCTGGCAGCGCCACACCGTGAACCACCCGAGGTAGTCGCGCAGGTCCAGCTGACGGTCGCCGCGTTGATACCCGCGGGAATCGGATCGCTCACCGTCACGTTCTGCGCACCGAACGAGGTACTGCCGTTGGTGACCACGATGGCGTACGTGCGCACTTCGCCCGGCGTGTACGAGTCGGTGGGCAGATCATTCGCCCCTTGCGCGGGCGTGTTGGTCTTGGTCACCGACAGGTCGGCGTTGAACTGGATCGGTGCGGACGGGCAATTGGTACCGTCCGCGTTCGTGGAGGTCGGCGCGCTGCTCATCAGCGTGGCCGCACCGGTCGCCGGATCAATCGCATAGATCGCGGCACCGGCGCTTGCAAACAGGCCATTGGTGAAGCCCCACATCGAGACGGCGCTAAGGAGGGGCGAAGTAGAGCCTATGGAAGTCACCGCGCCCGTGGTTGGGTTGATGCTGACCAAGACACCACCACTGCCACTGCTGTCTATCCCATACAGAAGATTGTTGTGCCAGGCCAGGTCAGACACCGTGATGGGTGCGCTCATCGTGATGGTCGTGGCCACTCGCGTGGTGAGGTCGATCCGGTACAACGTGGTTCCACTGCCACCTGCCTTGGTGTAGTACTGCCCCGCCGGGGAAATGGCGCCATTGTTGTAATTGGCGACGGGCAGGCCGCTGATGGCGCCCAGGTTGGCGCTGCTGCCATCGGCACCGATGCGGATAAGCTCGTTGCCGTCGAATCCACTCCACTCGATGCCGTAGATGAAGTTGTCCAGGGGGTTGTAGCCGATGCCGTTGCGGGCTGCGCCCGACCCCAGCGACGTATAGCTGAATGGCGTGCTGGCATAGCCCACGTTGTACAGCGTGGACAATGTTGCACCCGCGTTGGTCTGGTCCAGGAACATGCGGCCATCGCAGGTGCCGAAGTTGGTCTGGGTCGCGGTATTGGTGACGGTGCAGGCGATCTGGCTACCCGCATCCGTCGCCGCCGCATTCAAGGTGAACGAATTGGCCCCCGTGGTCACGGTACCGCCCGGCCCCATGCCGGTGCACACCACCCCGCTCATCAGGAAGCCGGCCGGGGGTGCCTCGGTGATGGTGGTGCTGGTCAGGACGTTGGTCAGGTTCTGCGTCGCACCCGTGACACCGACACCGGTCGCCGTCGTCGTCAGCGTCTGGCTGGTCCACCCGTTGTTGCCGGTGAACGTGAAGGCGCTGATCCCGCCGAGGCTGATCTTCGTCACGGTCAGCGTGGCAGGCCGCCGCGTGTTGACGAGCGTGCAGGTGATGTCGTCGCCGGAGGCGGGCGTAATGTCGAAGCTGGTGGTGGTGCCTGTAGGCAGCAGGGTGCCCGTGCCGCTCGACGCATTCGAGCAACTGTAGGTCGTGCTGTATTCGTTGATGTCCGTCGTGCCGGCGGCGGCTTCGGACAACGTATGGACGGCACCCAGGACGAAGGGGGCGATCGTGATCAGGCCATTGTTGACGGTGGTTCCCGTCCCGGTCGTGGTGGTGCTGGCCAGGGAGGTGCCGCCCCGGGATACGTTCAGGGCGAACTGATCCGTGCCGCTCTCCCGGCCGATCGCAATCTGCTTCTGCAGTCGCAATGCCGCCTTGCACTGATTGATCTGGATGTTCCTGTAGCTGATGTCGTCGTCGGCACCGGCACCGTCAATGTTCGATCGGAATACGTACTGGATGCTGGTGACCTGCACCACCGACAAGGGTAGCTGGATGGTGAAGGCCCGATAGGTATTCAGAGTAGGGCCTGTACCGACAAAAGCCTGCGCCGTCGAGGTCTCGGCACTTCCCGCCACCGAGATCAACGCCCCCGCGTTGGGCTGGAGCTGACCTGCGGTACTGTCTTCTCCGGCGGATCTTGGCGACGTGATCAACGTGGCGTAGGTCACGCCATTGATGATGATGTCCATCGTCGCCTGGCCGGAACGGGGCGTGTTGCCAGCCGAATTGTTCCATTGCAGTTCGCCCGAGACCCGGATCGCGCCATTGGTCTGTGTTCCATACCGCGTCGTCGTGCCATTCCCTGTAAGCGTTGGCGTGTGGGTCAAACCGGCGGAATCATTCATTGTCCACCCCGTGTCGGCGGGCGAACTGATGATGGGCAAGGTATTCGCAACGGAACACTGATTCTGCGCCTGGCTCCACGCGAGCTGCGGCACCAGCGCCAGCAAGAGGGCCAACCCCGCTGCCCGGCACAACGCCGGAACAGACTTCATCTGATGCTTCCCGACGGGATGCGCGTCGCCCGCGCAATGACCTTCACCCCCAACGTTGCGGGCGGCATGCGATACGAAGAGTCGGCCCAGGCGCACAGGAGAATCTCCCCACTTCCGCGACCATGTCACAGATTCTAACGCGCTGGCCCGAATAACACGCACGCAAAAAAAGTCTGTAGGGGCGGTTACTTTCTGCGGGGTGGATTCCTCGTAACGCGAATCCGGCACACCTTCCAGATCCGAGTGCCTGCCGACGCCACGCAACAACATCATGGCGATGCTCGCATCGCCCCTCTTCACGACCCCATTCATTCCTATCCCCATATCGTCATTGATGCGTGGCGCCCGGCGGACCGGGCCATCACATTCGTCAATTCGACATCGCAGCTGTATATGTCTTCAGGACATTTCCACGCCAGCGGCCTGCGCCCGATCGCGGAGGCGCAAGAGGAATTCGCGCGGGAGCGACTGCCCGCACACCGTGATCGCGCATTGCAGGATGACGATCACCTGCACGCCGACCGGCAGCTTCGGTTTCGTGCTGCCCCCCGCAGCAGGTTGCTCACCGGCACGGTCGAAGGAGGACTGCGGGTGCCACTGGCCGTGCAGGCAGCCACCGTGCTTGGTGTCGTGCAGTTCTCGCACTTCGATGGCGAAGTGCGTCCTTCCTTTGCGCTCCGCTACTAGTACGTCCCCACCAGGTTCAGGAACCAGCCCTTGTGGTCGTAGTCGAAATCCGTCAGATCGTCGCTGAAGTCGGTGAAGTTGTAGCCCACGCCGATGCGGAAGTTCTTGTTCAGATCGCGATCCAGCCCCAGCAGGAAGCCCTGCTTGGTGCCGCCGTCCTGCACATCGAGCCAGCGGTACTCGGCCAGTGCATGCCATTGCGTGCGCAGGTCGTAACGCACCTGCGCCGCGCCGAACGTCGTCGCCGAGTCGAGCCACGCGCCCGTGCCGCGCCCCATCCGGACCTCGCCTTCGCGACGCGCGAGCTTGCCCGCGAATTCCCAGTGCTGGTCGAGCTTGTAGACGCCCTCGAACGACAGGATCTGGGATTTCTGATCGTAGTCGGCACCGCCCACCTGGCCCAGCGTCGCCAGGTCGTAGAGGTAGGTGTAGCGGCCGAACAGGCCCCAGCGCTGGTTGTTCCAGGGACGGTACGCGAAGCCGACGTTGCCCTCGATGAACTTCGCGCTGGCCAGCGGGTTGAGCTCGTCGTCGGTGTCGGCGTAGTTCAGTCGGGCGGCGATGCGCCAGCTCTCGTCGATCTTGTGCGTCAGACGGTTCGTGCTGACCCACTGCTCGCGCTGCTCGGCGCCACGATCCTCGCGCCATTCCAGTTTGCTCTGCCAGTCGGTATCCGGGGAGGTGCGGCCGCCCGATACGCTGATGGCCCTGCGATCGACGTTGCCACCCGTGGTGTTGGTCAGCTCGCCATCGGACAGGGTGAACCCCATGTTCCAGCCCTGCGCCGGATAGAAGTCCATGCCGAAGGTGTGCGCCAGGCCCGACTGGTTGGGTTCCTTGAGGAACTGGCTCTCGTTGTAGAGATTGACCTGGTTGGACAGGCGCCAGCGCTGGCCCAGCGTCCACCCGTTCTGGGCGTTGCGGGTGAACAGCGAGTCGTACTCGGTGGTATCGGTCGAGTAGGTGTAGGCACCGTACACCGAGTGCTCGGCGGTCAGGCGATGTTCGGCGTTGACGGTCGCCGCTTCGCCGCGATCACCGGTGGTCAGCTCGGCACCCACGGACGAGTTGTCGCCGTACAGGTACTTGCCGCCCAGCGTGAAGGCATCGTTGTCTGCGTACTGTCCGCCATCGTCGTCCAGCGTGAGCTGGGCGAGTCCGTAGACTTCCAGCGCGCTGCCGAAGCGGTGCAGGTACTTCAACGCACCCAGCGTGCCGGCAGCATCGCTGGACGAGCCCTCGGTGTCCACGCGACGGACTTCGCCGCTCAGCGTGCTGGTGTCGTCGATCCGCCATTCCAGCGTGGCCTGCGCCTGGGTCAGCGACTCGGCGCCGCTCTCGGCACGGCTGTAGCGCGCATACACGCCCAGATTGGGCGTGAACTGGCCCAGCAGCTCGGCACCGTACTCCGTCACCGGACGACCGGTGTCGTAGCGCGAGATCGAATAGCCCGCGCTGGTGTTGCGCCACCAGGCGCCCGCGCTCCAGTCCTGCGTGGTCCAGCCCAGTTCCTTGAAGTTGGCACGCGCTTCCAGCGACTTCGCTTCGCCCTCGCGATAGAGGGTGGTGTCGTTCTGCTGGATGAAACTCAGGCCACCATTGTCCGAGAAGAACACCGGCGAGCCGAAGGATTCCGTCTGTGCGTACTCGGCCTTGACGTAGGTGCCCTTGCCCGCCTGCAGCGTCACGTCCCCGGCCGCCAGCGTGTAGTCCTCGCCCGCCCGGTTTTCCTGCACGTACGTCGCACCGACGCCGACATGGTTGCCGAACCAGTGCTTGCCGCGGAAACCGCCGCTGACGTCATCGGCGTCGAAACCGGACGGCACCCATTCGTAGTCCACCAGCAGGCGCTGCTCGAACCCATCGAGCGGCGCATCGCGCGTCAGCGTGGGGATGTTCTCGCGGGTGATCTGGGCGAGCGGACGGGTCAGCAGGATGCGACCCTGGAGTTCGTCGATCTCGTAGTCCGCGCCGCGCTGCAGGACGATCCTGTTCTCGACACGACCGGTGGTCAGGTCGCGGACTTCCAGGGTGACGATGTCGGAGCCCGGCAGCAGGTCGGTGTGGCGCAGGTAGTAGAGGCTGCCGCCCGTGCCGATGAATTCGTTGTGGCCCGGCGCCGTTTCCGCTTGCGAGCCGAACAACCGCAACTCGGTGCCCGGATCGCCCCAACGATTGGTGGCGAGCGAGCGCCAGTTCAGCGCCGCGCCGTACAGCGAACGTTGGTACTGGGCGTACTCGGTCCCGGTGATGCCCGTCGCGTAGTTGCCCCACAGCGCCTGGTTCTTGTCCCAGTCCACACGCAGGTAGAAGCGGCCCATGGTGTCCACGTCGCGGTACGTCGTGGAGTCGTCGCCATACACCGGGTAGTAGAGATCGGGATCCAGCCGGCGGAACACATCCTGCGGATCCGCCTGGGTGAAGCCGTTGAACAACCGGTCGAGGTCGCGCTGGGTGGTATCCGCCTGCGCGGTCACCAGGTACTTGCCGCGCAGCTTCGCCTTGCCGTAGAAGGCCAGGCGACCGTCGCTGATGACATCATCCTGGTAGTTCACGTCGTTGGCGAACGGCGCACCGGAGCCGCTGACCTTGTTCTGCGCGATCGTCACGTCGGCCAGGCCGACGCCGAAGAAGTAGCGGCCGGTGACGTCGATGTCCAGGGTGTGCGCGGCATTGGTCGCAGCGGCGTCCCCGCGTCCACCCAGGCCGATGTCGAACCGGTGGTGGCCCACCGGGACCAGGTACTCGGCGACGAACTTGCGTTCCTGGTCGACCGGGTAGTCTTCGCCATTGATCTTCAACGCGACCGCGGGCGGCAGGTTGCGACCCTGGATGCGGATACGCGACCCGTACATCGGGATGTTCTGCTGGCGCAGGCCGTTCTCGGAGAATGCGCTATCGAGCAGGCTCTGGCTTTCCGCCTGGGCCGACGTCAGCGCGCTGCCCAACGTGCGCTCGACACTGCTGCGCAGGAGATCGGTGCCGCGCTCGGCTTCTTCCGGCGACACGAGCTGCAAGGTGCGCGGGTGAGTTTCGTCGAATCGACCTTCCTCATCGTAGGCCCGCAGCACGTACACCAGTTCATCGCCCTTGCGGAACGGGTAGCGCGTGGGCAGCGCACCGTCCCATGCGGTGTGGGTCACGCCCGCCACGTCCAGCGGGACCGTGGCGATGGGTTCGATCAGGTCCGCATCGCTGCTGCGGTACAGCGTGACCTCCAGCCGACGGATGAAGGCGGGATAGTTGCCCCGCACATAGAACGAAACAGGCTTGGTGATGCGCTGACCGTCGAACGGCACGATCGAAGGCGCCGAAACCGACAGTTCCGGCTGGCCCAGCGTGGGATCTTCAGTCGCCCAGATCACGCCGCCGCCCGGCAGGTCGATGGAGAACTTGCCCATCGCCGTCGCCTTGCCGGGCTGCTCCGTCGCCACGGTCACGCGGCGGTCGGGTTGCAGCACGTTGGAGGACGAGACCTGGCTCGTACCGCGCGTCACCGGCTTGTCGTAGCTGCGTGTGCGCAAGCGGAACAGCAGGCCTTCCTCGCCGGTGCAACGCTCGCCGTCGCAGTCCACCGGCGTGGCGGTTCCCTCGGCACGGTCCTGCTGGGCCTGTGAGGGGGCTGCCGTCTGTGCGGCCGCCATCGGTGCCGTGCCTGCCAGCAGGCTGATCAGCGTGTAGTCCAGCAATTTCATCTTCATACGCTTCTTCATGATCCGCCCCCCTTACTTCCGTACGCCGACAGGGGCTGTCGGATCGTTGCTGGCTTCAACGCGAACCTTGGTGCGTACCTCCGGACTCAGACGTTTGGCGAGCGCTTCGTAAACCGCCTTGGCACGACGCATGCCAAGCGCGACGTTGTAGGCGTGGGACGCACGCACGTCGGTATGGCCGACGATCGCGATGCTTCCCCCGCCCATCTTCTCCAGCGCCGCGGCGACCTTGTCCAGCAGCGGCTCGAACTCCGGCCGGATCGCGGACTTGTCGGTGTCGAACAACACCGTGCCCAGCAACGCGCCGCCTTCATCCACACCCACGACCAGCGAGCCGGGGTCGTCGACCGTGCCACGCGCACTGACGACAAGACCCTTTGCCGAGACCGGGTCGAGCTTGCCCAGCAGGGCCGCCTTGACCGCGTTGGCGCGGTCGAAGGCCAGGCCTTCGCTGTCGCCATTGGCCTGGATGACGACTTCGCCACCCTGGTATTCGCGCACCTTGGCCGCCATGGCCTCGATCACCGGCAGGTACTTGGTCCGCACTTCCGCGCTGCCCGGGGCGAAGAACACTTCGCCCATCTCCAGTTCCACCTGCTTCGAGCCGCCTTCGATCACCTGCTCCGGCAACTTCACGCCGAAGTCGAAGCGGACCGGCACGCCGGGGGTGATCCGGCGCAGCAGCGGGTTGTCGGTGGTGAACTCGGCACCGGCGGGCAAGGTGGACGGATCGACCTTCAGGATGAAGTTGCGACCGCGCTCCCATGCGCCGCCCGGCACGCCGGCCAGGTGGTACCGACCGAACTGGTCGGTCTCGATCAGCAGGCCTTCCACCGACGCGATACGCACGCCCGGGATGCCGCGCTCATCGATCCCCGCATTGCGGATGACGTAGTCGACGACGTAGCCCTGGTCGTCCTGGACCACCCGGCGCTCCACCGTCGGGGTCGCCGCGGTCAGGCCCTTGGCGGCATCGCCATGGGTCTGCACGGTGGTGTTCCCCGCCGCATCCATGCGGACGGTGACGCCCTCGGCGCTGGTCAGCACGAAGTCGTCGGTGAAGGCCGGCTCGCGCAGACGCTGGCGGATCACCACCTGGTGGTCTTCGACCGGATCGGCCACGGACTGGCGTCCGCTGATCGCGCCCACGGCGATGCCATGCAGCAACGGCGAACTCGCGTCGGGCTCGGGCTGCGGACCCGCACCACGGTCCACCGTCGTGGAATTCGCGATGTAGGCCGTCGTAGCGAAGCCGCCCTGGACCTTCACGCCGCTCAGCGACGCGCTGTCCTGCCAACCGTCACCATCGCGGTCGTTGAAGACCGTACCGAACAGCAGGCTGTCGTCCATCAGCGGATCGGCCGTCAGCATGACTTCCGCGGTCGCGATGTTGGACACCGGCTCATCCGTGGCCGAACGAACCTGCGCCTGGTTGACATGGGTACCCGGACGCACGCCCGCGCCCACGCGCATCACGTACACCAGCGTCGCCGTCTGTCCCGCAGCCACATCCACACCGCTGAAGCGGAGCGGACTGCCGCCCGATACCGTCGCCATTCCGTCGGCGTCGTTGGCGACCAGGGAGCCTTCGACGTAGCTGAAGCCGGCCGCCGGCGTGTCGACGATGCTGCCGCCCACCATGTCCACTGCGCCGACGTTCTCCACCGTCAGTGTGTAGCGGACCAGGTCGCCGATGCGGACCTCGCGCGAGCCAGCCGACTTGCTCAGCCGCATCTCAGGCGCGTCCAGCTCATGCTCGGTGCTGCACGTCGAGCAGCCCGGCGTCTCGCCACCGCCACCGGTGGCGACCACCTGGTTGCCGATGATCGTGCCGGCATTGGCGTTCACGACTGCGTCGTAGCTCAGTGCGTGCACACCGGTCGAAGTACCCGCCGGCAAGCGGCAGGTCATCACCGCTCCGTCGAACGCGCATCCCGCCGGCATGGCACCGAGGGTCAGGCCACGATCCGGCGTATCCACCAGGACCAGTTCGCCCGTCAACGCGGAACCGCTGATATCGACCGAGAGCGTGTAACGCACGGTCTGCCCGATCTGCACGTGAGTGCCGCTCGCCGGATCGGACGACTTCGAGACCCGCACTTGCGGTTCTGCCACCGGTGTGGACGTGTCGCAGGTTCCTGCACACGTCGGTACGTCATCGCCCGCGCCCACCACCGCGTTGGTCACCGTTCCGCGCGCCTGCGGATTCACGACCGCCGTGTAGCTGACGGCATAGGTGCCCGGCGTAGTGCCCGCAGGCAGCGTGAACGTCAGCACCGGTGCACCACCGGTGCTGGCCGCGAACGCACCGGCATCGGTCACCGCACCGAACGTCAGGCCGGCACCCAGGGTATCGGTGAGGACCAGGTCGCCCGCGGTCACCGCGTTGACGATGTTGGCCGTCAGCGTATAGGTGATGGTGTCGCCCACGACCACTTCGGTCCGGCCGGCCGGCAACGCGGCGCTCTTGGCATACGTCACCAGGGGCGGCAGCGGCTCGGTCACCGGCGTTTCGGTGGTGCAGGTACCTGCGCAGGTCGGCGTGTCGTCGCCGGTACCTACGACCGCGTTGGTCACCATACCCGTGGCCTGATCGTTGACGATCGCCGTGTAGCTCAGCGAGTAGGTACCCGGCGCGGTTCCGGCGGGCAGCGTGCACACCAGCGGGTTGGTCGTCCCGCAGGTGAAGCTGCCAGCCGAGACCGTGGCCAGCGTCAGGCCGGTGCCGAGGGTGTCGGTCAGGGTCAGCAGCGCCGTCGTACGCGAACTGGTGATCGTTGCCGTCAGCGTGTACGTCAACGTGTCGCCGGTCGACACCTCGGTCTGGCCGACAGGCAGTACGACCGACTTGCTGTAGCTCACCGCAGGCGGCGTCACCGGCGTCGTCGTGGTGCAGGACTTGCTGTAGCTCACCGCAGGCGGCGTCACCGGCGTCGTCGTGGTGCAGGTGCCCGTGCAGCCCGGGGTGTCCGTACCCGTGCCCACCACCGCGTTGGTCACCGTGCCCACCGCCTGGTCATTGACCGTGGTCGTGTAGGTCACCGTGTACGTGCCCGGCAGCGTGCCCGCAGGCAGCGTGCACACCAGCGGATTGGTCGCGTTGCAGGTGTAAGCACCGGCATTGGTCACCGCACCGAACGTCAGGCCCGTGCCCAGCGTGTCGGTCAGCGTCACCACGTCCGTGGTCTGCGAGTTCGCCACCACCGTGGTCAGCGTGTAGGTGATCGTGTCACCCACCGCCCGAGTTCGCCACCACCGTGGTCAGCGTGTAGGTGATCGTGTCACCCACCGCCACCGCACCGGTCGCGCTCGTGGACTTGCTGTAGCTCACCGCAGGCGCAACGAAAGTGTTCGTGATGGAACAGGTCGCGTTCTGACCGTTGACCAGCGTCAATTGGCTACCGGACAGCGTGCCGCCAGTGCAACTCCAGCTACCCGCGTTATAAGTGTTGCCGGTAGAACCGCCACTCTCTGACAGCGTATAAACGCCAGCGTTTACCGAAGTCGAAGCGACGCCACCCGCCCCCGATAGAGGCGTTGGACCCGCGGCACTCAAAGTCCAATTCGCTGCGACCGCAGGACCGCCGGAGACAATCTTGACCAGCGTCAGCGTCGCGGCCTGGTCGTCGTTGGTGATCGAGCAGCTCGCGCTCTGGCCGTTGGCCAGCGTGAGCTGGTTACCCGACAGCGTCCCGGCCGTGCAGCTCCAGCTGCCTGCGGCATAACCGGCCGCCGTCACTTCCGACAGCGTGTACACGCCAGCGTTGACCGAGGCATTGGTCACCGCNCGTCCCGGCCGTGCAGCTCCAGCTGCCTGCGGCATAACCGGCCGCCGTCACTTCCGACAGCGTGTACACGCCAGCGTTGACCGAGGCATTGGTCACCGCAGCCGTACCGCTCACACCGGTGATCGTGGTCGGACCGGTCGCCGTCAGCGGGAAGTTGCTGATCGTGGCGGTGCCGCCGTTGTCGTTGACGACCGTCTTGACCAGCGTCAGCGTCGCGGCCTGGTCGTTGTTGGTGATCGAGCAGCTCGCGCTCTGGCCATTGGCCAGCGTCAGCTGGTTGCCGGACAAGGTCCCGGCCGTGCAGCTCCAGCTGCCTGCGGCATATCCGGCCGCCGTCACTTCCGACAGCGTGTACACGCCAGCGTTGACCGAGGCATTGGTCACCGCGGCCGTGCCGCTCACACCGGTGATCGTGGTCGGACCGGTGGCCGTCAGCGGGAAGCTGCTGATCGTGGCGGTGCCGCCGTTGTCATTGATGACCGTCTTGACCAGCGTCAGCGTCGCGGCCTGGTCGTTGTTGGTGATCGAGCAGCTCGCGCTCTGGCCGTTGGCCAGCGTGAGCTGGTTACCCGATAGTGTCCCGGCCGTGCAGCTCCAGCTGCCTGCGGCATAACCGGCCGCCGTCACTTCCGACAGCGTGTACACGCCAGCGTTGACCGAGGCATTGGTCACCGCNTGTCCCGGCCGTGCAGCTCCAGCTGCCTGCGGCATAACCGGCCGCCGTCACTTCCGACAGCGTGTACACGCCAGCGTTGACCGAGGCATTGGTCACCGCGGCCGTACCGCTCACACCGGTGATCGTGGTCGGACCGGTCGCCGTCAGCGGGAAGCTGCTGATCGTGGCGGTGCCGCCGTTGTCGTTGATGACCGTCTTGACCAGCGTCAGCGTCGCGGCCTGGTCGTCGTTGGTGATCGAGCAGCTCGCGCTCTGGCCGTTGGCCAGCGTCAGCTGGTTGCCCGACAGCGTCCCGGCCGTGCAGCTCCAGCTGCCTGCGGCATAACCGGCCGCCGTCACTTCCGACAGCGTGTACACGCCAGCGTTGACCGAGGCATTGGTCCCGGCCGTGCAGCTCCAGCTGCCTGCGGCATAACCGGCCGCCGTCACTTCCGACAGCGTGTACACGCCAGCGTTGACCGAGGCATTGGTCACCGCGGCCGTACCGCTCACGCCGGTGATCGTGGTCGGACCGGTGGCCGTCAGCGGGAAGTTGCTGATCGTGGCGGTGCCGCCGTTGTCGTTGATGACCGTCTTGACCAGCGTCAGCGTCGCGGCTTGGTCGTTGTTGGTGATGGTGCAGGTCGCTACGTCATTGCCCACCAGGCTGACGCTGTTCGCAGACACAGGGGCGCCGCCGTTCTTGACGCAACTCCATGTGCCCGCGGCGTAACCCGCGGGTCCGCCTGTTTCGGAGAGGGCGTAGGTCCCCGCCGGAATCGCCACGCTGGTGACGGCTGCAGTGCCGGTGGTGCCGGACAGCGTGGTGGAGGGTCCCGTCGCGACCAGCGTCCAGGCGGTGACTACCGCGGTGCCGCCGTTATCGTTGACGACCTGCTTGACCAGTGTCAGGCGGGGAAGCGCGAGTACGCCGACCGTCGCGGTGGACGTGTTGTTGGCAGGATTGCTGTCGACTACCGTCGCGCCCGGAGGCAGGGCGACCGTCGCGGTGTTCTGTACCGAGGTTTGCGCGTGGGCAGGCGCAAAGGCGGCCAATGCGACCAGCAACAGCCCAGGTGCGGTCACCGTGTGGCGGCGAAAAGCCGCTTTGAAGAATTGGGTCAGGCCTTGCACGGTGGTCCCTTGCGACTGGATCAGAAATAACCAGCCCGGGAGACTGCCTCCCCCAAGGCTGTCTTGAAGTTGCTGCCCCGTTGTCCGCACCGCAGCGCGGGTGGATCAACCGGTCAGAGTCACAGTTCGCATCCCTGTGGACAAAGCGGACAAACGTCACGCAGGAATTTGTGACGCCCAACTCCATTTCACGCAATGTTAACGTCAATATGCTGACGCCATCAACTACATTCATGTACATCATCACACTATCAAGAGGGATGACGTCAAGCATTTGACGGCCGACCGACGGAAGGACGCAGCAACGGCGGCACCCACCGGGCAGCCGCACGGCGGGAAACGGGGTCTCAGGGGAGTCGGAGAACGGCGCCGCGGACGGCAGGCGCGGGATCAGTCGCTCTGCAGCTCGGCGACGAAGTCGTAGGCGTCGCCGCGATAGTAGGACCGGGTGGATTCGACGACCCGGCCGTCTTCCAGGAAGGCCCGACGCTCGACCAGCAGGCCAGGGGCGCCGACGGGCAACTCGAGGTGACGCGCCGCCTCTTCATCCAGGGCCACCGCCCGCAGACGCTGCAGGGCTCGCTTGGGCCGGTGGCCGTAGGCGTCCAATGCCTCATAGAGCGAGGTGGTCACGCTGTCCGGATCCGGCAGCAGCGCGTAGGGCACCAGGGTGCGTTCGATGGCGATCGGCGACCCGTCCACGTGTCGCAGCCGGTACATGCGCACCACGCCACTGCCGGGCGACAGGTTCAGCGCCATGGATTCTTCCGGGGTCACCTCGCCCACAGTGCGCTCCAGGAACTTCACCTGCGGGTTCAGCCCGCGCTCGCGCAGGTCGTCGGTGAAGCTGGTGAGGCGGGAAAACTGCCGCAGGATCCGCTCGGCCACGAAGGTGCCCGCGCCCTGCCGCTGCACGAGCAGACCACTTTCGATCAGACCCGCCAGCGCCTTGCGAATGGTCACCCGCGACAGGTCCAGCAACTGGGCCAGGTCGCGCTCGCTGGGAAGCGCCTGTCCGGGCCGCAGCACGCCGGCATCCATCAGGTTCTGCAGCGCGCGACGCAGGCGCAGGTAGGCCACTGCCCGGGTGGACTCACCGGTCTGCAGCCGCTGGTATTCCTCGAGCAGGTTCGTTTGCATGGCAATCAAGATACCAGTGACGTACCAATACCGCAACAATCCCTTCACGTTGCGGACCTGTTGGCATCATGTGGTACCCCGGTGGTATTGTGACCGCACTTTCCTGTTGCACCGAGACGCTCCCGTGACCGCGAAGACCCTGCCCGTCGACACCTTCGATCTCGTCATCTTCGGCGGCACCGGCGACCTGGCGTTGCGCAAGCTGCTGCCAGGCCTGCTGCGGCGCTATGCCGATGGCCAGATCCCGGAAGAGAGCCGCATCCTTGGCGTGGCCCGCGACAAGCAGGGCGACGCCGAATACCGGGCAAAGGTCGGCGAAGCGCTGGCCCGCATCGCCGGCAGCGACGAGGTACTGAAGGCCAAGCTGCCCGCCTTCCTCGACAAACTCGGCTACATGGCCCTGGATGCCACCAAGGACGAGGGTTGGGACGAGTTCGCCGCCCGCCTCCAGACCACCGGCGACCGCATCCGCGTCTTCTACCTGTCCACCAGCCCCACGCTGTTCGTGAACATCTGCGACCGCCTGCGTGCGCACGGCCTGAACACCGCCAACGCCCGCGTGGTGATCGAGAAGCCGATCGGCCACGACTCGGCCAGCGCGGCAGTGATCAACGACGCCGTCGGCAGCGCCTTCGCGGAAAGCCAGATCTTCCGCATCGACCACTACCTGGGCAAAGAGACCGTCCAGAACCTGCTGGCGCTGCGCTTCGCCAACATCCTGTTCGAACCGCTATGGAACGCCAGCCGCATCGACCACGTGCAGATCACCGTGGCCGAGACCGTCGGCCTGGAGAAGCGCGCCGGCTATTACGACACCTCCGGCGCGCTGCGCGACATGGTCCAGAACCACCTGCTGCAGCTGCTGTGCATGGTGGCGATGGAGCCGCCGGCCGCGCTGCAGGCCGACGCCGTGCGCGACGAGAAGTTGAAGGTCCTGCGCTCGCTCAAGCCGATCCGCGGCGAAGACGTGGGCCATCTGAGCGTGCGCGGCCAGTACCGCGCCGGCGCCAGCAGCGGCGCCGCCGTGCCAGGCTACCTGGAAGAACTCGGCAAGCCCGATTCCCGCACCGAAACCTTCGTGGCCCTGAAGGCCGAAGTGGACAACTGGCGCTGGGCCGGCGTGCCGTTCTACCTGCGCACCGGCAAGCGCCTGGCTGAGCGCGTCTCGGAGATCGTCATCGCCTTCAAGCAGATCCCGCATTCCATCTTCGACGACAGCGCCGGCCCGGTGATGGGCAACAAGCTGGTGCTGCGCCTGCAGCCGGACGAAGGCGTGAAGCTGTGGATCATGATCAAGGACCCGGGCCCGGGCGGCCTGCGCCTGCAGCACGTGCCACTGGACATGAGCTTCGCCGAGGCCTTCGGCGTGCACCAGCCGGAAGCCTACGAGCGCCTGCTGATGGACGTGGTCCGCGGCAACCAGACCCTGTTCATGCGCCGCGACGAAGTCGAAGCCGCATGGGCCTGGATCGACCCGATCCTCTCCGCCTGGGAAAACCTGCGCGAGACGCCCAAGCCCTACACCGCCGGTTCGTGGGGCCCCAGCGCCGCCGTGGCCCTGGTCGAACGCGACGGCCGCACCTGGCACGAAGACACCGTCTGACGTCGCCCGCCCCGCTCCGGCGGGGCTTCGCTGGCGCCCCCACGCCGACCTGCCTTCCCCCGGGAAGCCCCCACTCCCGAGTCGCACCATGCCCCCCACCGATCTCTCGCTGCAGATCCAGCTGCACCCGTTCCCGGACGGCGACGCCGTCGCCCAGGCGCTGGCCCAGGCCGTCGCCGACGACCTGCGCGCCGCCCTGGCCCTGCGCGGCCAGGCCAGCGTCGCACTGTCTGGCGGAACGACCCCGCGTCGCTTTCTGCAGGCCCTGTCCCGGCAGGCGCTCGACTGGGCGAACGTCACCGTCACCCTGGTCGACGAACGCTGGGTCGACGAGGACCACGAGCGCTCCAACGCCCGCCTGGTGAAGGAATACCTGCTGCAGGATGCCGCAGCCGACGCGCACTTCGTCCCGCTCTACCGCCCGGCCGCCACCCCGGACGATGCCCTGTCCGAGGTCGCCGCTGCGCTCCCCGCTTCGCTCGATGTCGCCGTGCTCGGCATGGGGGGCGACGGCCACACCGCCTCGTTCTTCCCCGGCGGCGACCGCCTGGCCGAGGCGATGGACCCGGACACCGCCACGCAGGTATTGCCCATGCGCGCGCCCGGCGCCGGCGAACCGCGCATCACCCTGACCTTGCCGGTGCTGCGCGATGCCGGCCGCCTGTACCTGCACATCGAGGGTGGCGAGAAGCGACAGGTGCTGCAGCAGGCGTTGTCCGGCCAGGGCGCCGGCGCCGGTTATCCGATGCGCACGGTGCTGCAGGCCCTGCACGCCCCGCTGCAGGTGTATCTGGCGCAGTGAGCCGGATGCACCGGTGTTGAGGCAAAGACGGCCTCACTGCTTATAATGTGCCCTTGCCCGCGGCGCTCCGGCGCCCGGTCCCGCCTGGAACGCGCATCGCGCGGACCGTCGGCCCCCGTTTTCGTAGCCATGCGCGGCCCCACGGCCGTGCTGCCAAAGGTGGAAAGTGCGTAACTACGACCTCGAATTCCTCAAGCATTTCTCGATGGTGATCGGCTTCCTGGTGCTGGTCACCGGTGGCCTGATCGTCGGCGCGCACTTCCTGCATGGCGCCCTGCCGCCGGAAGTGAACCCCAAGACCGTGCAGATCACCGAGGCCCGCATCGCCCCGGCCGGTGCTGTCTATGCCGGCGAAACCGGTGCCGCCGCCCAGGCCGCGGCCGCCGCGGCCGCCAAGGCGGCGGCATCCTCGCAGGTCGCCTACGGCGGTACGACCGATGGCGGCGTGATCTACCAGAACCTCTGCGGCGCCTGCCACACCAACGGCGTGGGCAAGGCCCCCACCCTGACCGCCGCCGGCATGGGCGCCCGTGTCAGCAAGGGCAAGGACACGCTGTACAAGCACGCCATCGAAGGCTTCACCGGTCCGGACGGCGGCATCATGCCCCCGAAGGGCGGCAACGCAGCCCTGACCGACGAGCAGGTGCACGCCACCGTCGACTGGATGCTGGCCAACATCAAGTAAGGCGTCGCGCCTTCCGCAGAAACGCCGCCTCCGGGCGGCGTTTTTGTTTGTGCGAAAAAGCTTCGCGGACATTCCCTTCTCCCCGCCTGCGGGGAGAAGGTGCCCGGAGAGCCTGCCCCGTACTTGATACGGGGGTGGATGAGGGGCAAGACGGAGCTCCATTCCCATGGTCGAAAGCTGCCCCGCAACGTTCGAGACACCGCGGTCTCGATGCCGCCGCGGCGCCGTCGCCCTTCACCCGCCTTCGGCACCCTCTCCCCGTGGAGACAGGGAGAGGGAAGAACTGCATCCTGCCTCACGACGAAAACCTGCGCGTCACGCATTCCGTTTACCCTTGCCGCCTCGCTCGCCCGGTTCGATCACGATGACGTCTCCCCGCTCGCTGCTCACGCTCGCCCTGCTCGCCTCCCTTGCCCTGCCCGCCTGTGCGGCCACGCCGAAGGAGCGCATCGTGCCCATCGGCGAGGTGCAGGGCGACGGCGCGCGCAGTGCGCTCGACGGGCAGACCGTCACGGTCGAAGGCGTCGTCACCGCAGCCTTCGCCGACCTGGGCGGTTTCTTCATGCAGGACGCCGGCGACGGCAAGACGACAACGTCCGACGCGCTGTTCGTCGCCTTCGAAGACGGCACGCCCGCCCCGCTTCTCACCGCAGGCGACCGCGTCCGCGTGCGCGGCATCGTCGGCGAGCGCAAGGCCGGCGGCGACGACACGCTGACAGCGCTGCACGCACCGGTGATCCAGTCGCGTGGCAGCGGTCGCATCGCGCCCACCGTGCTGACCGCGCAGCCCGACGACTGGGAACGCTACGAAGGCATGCTCGTCCGCATCGATGCCCCGCTCACGCTCAGCGGTACCGACGCGCTGGGCCGTTTCGGCGAACTCACCACGAGTTTCGGTGGCCGCCTGTGGCAGCCCAGCGAAGTCGCCGCGCCTGGCAGCGCCGACGCCAAGCGCCTGGCCGCCAACAACGCACGCCGCACCCTGGTGCTGGACGACGGCAGCGCCAAGCGCGATCCCGCCACCGTCTGGTACGTGAAGAAAGGCCAGCCGCTGCGCACCGGCACCGTGCTGACCGGCGCGCAGGGCATCGTCGATGCGCGCCACGGCGGGTGGCGCCTGCAGCTCACCGTCGCGCCGACGATCGCCGCACCGGAACGCCCGGCCGCGCCGCAGGTCGCCGGCACCGTGCGCATCGCCGCGTTCAACCTGGAAAACCTGTTCAACGGCGACGGCAAAGGCGGCGGCTTCCCCACCGAACGCGGCGCCAAGACCGCGGCGCAGTACCAGGCGCAGGTGCAGAAGCTGGTCGGCACCATCCGCGGGCTCGATCCCGACATCGCCGCGCTGATGGAGCTGGAGAACGACGGCTACGGCGCCGACTCCAGCCTCGCCCAGCTCGTCGCCGCACTGAATGCCGGCGGCGGCACGTGGCGCTTCATCGATGCGAAGCAGGGCCCGGGCCCGGACACGATTCGCGTCGGCATCATCTACCGCAGCGACAAGGTGACGCCCACCGGCAGGCCCGCCACGCTGGAAGCCGGTCCGTTCGGCGAGCGCAGCCGCAGCCCGCTGGCGCAGGCGTTCGTGCGCGGCACCGGCAAGCCCTTCGTCGTGGTCGCCAACCACCTGAAATCCAAGGGCTGCTCGGAAGCCACCGGCCTGGACGCGGACCAGAAGGACGGCGCAGGCTGCTGGAATGCATTGCGCCTGGATTCGGCACAGCGCCTCGATGCGTGGTTGAAGACCGATCCCACCCGCAGCCGCAGCGACCGCGTCGTCATGCTCGGCGACTTCAACGCCTACGCGATGGAAGCGCCCGTGCGCTGGCTGCGCGACAACGCTGGCTGGGTGGACGCTTTCAAGCAGGCCGGCATCGAACACCCCTACAGCTACGTCTACAGCGGCCTCAGCGGCCGCCTCGACCACGCCCTGCTCAGCCCGTCACTGGCGAAGCAACTGCGCGGCGCCGCCGAGTGGCACATCAACGCCGACGAACAGGACGCGCAGGGTTACGCCGATGGCGACCCCGCCGTGCCCTTCCGCAGCTCCGACCACGACCCGCTGTTGCTCGGCTTCGATCTGTAGGCGACTTCGCCGGTGAGAGCAACGTCAGTCACGATGACACCTCCGCGGTAGATCATCGCGACTGACGTCGCTCCCACAGGACAGGGCACGTCACCCGTCGATCTTCTCCACCAACGCCTGCAGTTTCAGCACGGTGGCCCAGTTGCGGGTGGTCGCGGCCTTGCCGGCCTTGCCCACCAGCGCTTCGCCGGCCTTGCTTTCGAGGATGCCGCGCGCGCAATGCAGGTAGGCGGCTTCACGACCGAGCAGGAACTGTTCCGGCGGCACCACGTGCGGTGCGATGGCGGACAACGCCGGCAGTGCATCGGCCTCTTGCACGAAGGCGACCAGCAGGCGCGACGGGTCGGCGGCCGCATCGGCCAGCGCGTTGTCTTCGATGATCGTGGCCAGGTCCTTCGCCGACTTCACGATGACAGGCACGTCGATCTTGAGCTGCGCGGCGATGGCGGCAGAAATCTCCGCCGCGATCTTCGCCGGCGTCTTCTTGCTGGAGCGGAACACCACGTTGCCGCTATTGAGCAGCGTGGCGACATCGGCATGGCCCAGCCCTTCCAGCAGCGCGCGCAGGTCCGCCATCGCGATGCGCTTGGCCTTGCCGACGTTGATGCCGCGGAGCAGAGCGATGTAGGTGGTCATGCCGGCCTCACTTCCGTCCGGGTGACGGCGCGGGGGATTCCGGCGCATCGGGGGACCCACGGAAAAAGGCTCGCACCTGCGCCTCGGTATCCCGATCCCAGAGGCGGCTCGCCGTACACAGTCCATAGCGGGCCGGACCGCTCGCGTCGGCGACCACCAGGATCGTATCGCCGGGCATCAGGGCGGTGAGTTCGGGGAACGTCACCCGCCTGCCGGCCTTGGGATCGTTGTACTTCCCCCGGGAAAGGACAGCGCCCACGGTCGACGGGTCGCCCTTGAAGACGATCTCAGATTCCACGGTATGGCGAATCTCCGCCCGGCGCTCATGGGGAGTGGTCGTGCTTCGGAGCTGATCCAAGGAAGACACCAGCGTGGATCTCACCACTGTCCCGACATAGACCGTTTCGGCCGCTTCCAATTCCGGCTCCAAGGGCTCGATGGCGCAGACGGCGCTGGCGGTTACCGGCATCAGGGCGAGGCTCGCCCACACGATGACAAAGCGCTTCATGCAGACCCCACGTGTGCGAAGCGACGCACCGCGCGTCCGTCCACCACCACCTCCTCGCAGAACATCGCATACGGCCGCACCCACAAGCCGCCTTCGCCATACAGCGCGCGGTACACCACCACCGGCTCCAGCGTTTCACTGTGCCGCGCCACGGCGACCACTTCGTAGTCGTTGCCTTTGTAGTGGCGATAAAGGCCTGGGGTGAGTTCGGGGAGGGCGGGGAGTGTGGCCATGTGTGTGCCTAGTGAATGAGTAGGGTGGGCCTTGGCCCACCGTTGCGGACATTGTCCACGATCAGGCAACACACGCGCCGGAGACGTCGGATCCATAAAGAATACGTGTGGTGGGCCGAGGCCCACCCTACGAGCTACGGCTGTGTCTCGGTGGCTTGCACAGCACGCGAACGTCCAAGAAGTTCCGACGCGATCGCGCTCCGCACATCCTCAACCGATCCCGGCCAAGGCAGTCTCGCCAATGCCTTGTGCTCCGTGCGCTCCCAACGCGGGAACATGGGTACCGTACGACGCGCCCATACCAGCAGCTTTGGTAGCGCGGGGTAGCGCGTGCTAAGACGCGACACTTCGATCCAGCCATCCGGATATCCCTGGACATCGATCGCGTGCCGCACACCACCCTCCCACCACGAGAGCTGCCAGTTGCCTGCGTCGTAGTGCGTGTCGTAGGAGATCGTGAGCCCATGTTCCCGGGCCATGGTTTCCACGAGCTGGCGAATGACAGGATCGGCCTCCATGGTGCTCCTCGAGCTTGATGGGTTCGGCGGATGGGTTGGGTCTTAAGCGGTGTTCAACCCATCTTGCTTCTCAGGGACTCTCCGCCTTCCAAACGTTCAGAAGTCACTGCCCGGTACTTTGTGGCAGTACGCCCGCCCTCAGAAGGTGCCAAACAAGGTGGATGCCCACGATCTGCAACTCACCATGATCCAGCATGTCCCGAGGTACGGCTGAAGCGGTAATCACGTGATGGCCGAGTTCGCTTGCGTGCCGCTCCACCTGCACATTCGCAGTCCACGCTGCATGAGTCAGGGCTTCCAGGGCATCGCCTGCGACATGGACCACGATGCGTGCATGGTCTCCTGACCATTCCTGCCCAACCACTTTGGCGTCAGGCATCAATGCGATCAACGCGCATACCTCGTCCAATGTTGCATCGCGCGTCATGCCCATGATGAGGCCCCTCAATACCCCGCCGCCTGCCCATCCTTGCGGCTCTCGCTGGCGCCGCAGTACACGCCGGTCTCCGGGTCGCGCTTGATGGCCTGGTAGCCGCCGTAGGGGCCGAGGGCCCATTCGACGTGGTGGCCCTTGTCCATCAGCGCGCGGATGGTTTCATAGGGGTAGCCCGATTCCAGCTGCACCACGCCGCCGTCGGTCATCGCGGTGGCGCTGCCGACCGGTTCGGTGGAGCCGTCGTGCTGGATGCGCGGGGCGTCGCCGGCTTCCTGCAAGGTCATGCCGAAGTCGACCAGATTCATCACGATCTGCGCGTGGCCCTGCGGCTGCATGGCGCCACCCATCACGCCGAAACTGACCCACGGCTGCCCGTCCTTCGTGATGAAGGCCGGAATGATCGTCTGGAACGGCCGCTTGCCCGGCGCGTAGCAGTTGGGATGCGGCGTAGCGCCGTCGCAATCGCGCAGCACGAACATCTCGCCGCGGTCCTGCAGGATGAAGCCCAGGCCGGTCGGCGCCATGCCGCTGCCCATGCCGCGGTAGTTGGACTGGATCAGCGAGACCATCATCCCGTCCTTGTCGGCGACAGTCATGTAGATGGTGTCGCCTTCTTCCAGTTCCTTCGGCGTGCCAGGCTGCACTTCGCGCAGCACCTTGTCGGGCGAAATGAGTTTGGCGCGTTCGCGTGCATACGGCTTGGAGATCAGCCGCGCGACCGGCGCGGGCTGGAAGGCGGGATCGGCGTACCAGCGCGCGCGATCGGCGAAGGCCAGCTTCTTCGCTTCGACGAACAGGTGCACGTGCTCGGGACTGCCGAAGGGGATCTTGCTGAAGTCGTAACCCTCCAGCACGTTGAGCATCTGCAGCGCGGCGATGCCCTGCCCGTTCGGCGGCAGTTCCCAGACGTCGTAACCACGGTAATTGGTGCTGACCGGCTCGACCCACTCACCGTGGTGGGCCGCCATGTCCTCGTACGACAGGAAACCCCCATTGGCCTTGAAGTACGTGTCGATGGTGCGCGCGATGTCGCCCTTGTAGAACGCATCGCGGCCGCCGTCGGCGATCTTCTGCAGCGTGTCGGCCAGGCGCGGGTTCTTCCACAGCTCGCCGGTGCGTGGCGCGCGGCCGCCGATCGTGAACTGCTCGCTGAAGCCGGGGAACTTCGACAACCGCGGCACCGAGCGCTCCCAGTAGTAGGCGATCGTCTGGTGGACCGGATGGCCGTCGCGCGCGTAGCGGATGGTCGGCGCCAACACGTCGCGCATCGGCAGCTTGCCGAAGCGACCATGCAGCGCGAACCAGCCATCGACCGCACCCGGCACGCTGACCGGCAGCGGCCCGTGCGCGGGGATGTCGGTGATGCCGTGCTGTTTGAAGTAATCGAGCGTCAGCGACTTCGGCGAACGGCCCGAGCCGTTGTAGCCGTGCAGCTTCTTCGTCTTCGGGTCCCAGACGATGGCGAACAGGTCGCCGCCGATGCCGTTGCCGGTGGGCTCCATCAGGCCGAGTGCCGCGTTGGCGGCGATGGCTGCGTCCATCGCGGTGCCACCCTGCTTCATCACGTCCAGCGCGATCTGCGTGGCCAGCGGATGCGAGGTAGCCGCCATCGCGTGCGGCGCGATCACGTCGGAACGCGTGGCGAACGCGCGCCCGGCGATGCGGTCGGCGGCGGTGGCAGGCAAGGCGGCAGCGACGGCCAGGGCCGTCGCCAGGCAGGACACAAGGCAGGTGCGCATCATCGGCAGGCGATGGCGCGCACCGTGCGCGCCTTCATCCGCCGATGGTACGCGTTACGGCCAGCGCGGCGGGTTGGCCTGCCAGGCGCCGAGTACTTCGGCCAGCGTGTCGCGGTCTTCCTGCTGCCAGCCCGGCAGCAGGCTGCCGTAGTTGCGGGCATCGGTCCACAGCAGCGGTTCGGTGCGCACGGCGGCGCCGTACCACGCCACGGCCTCGGCCTTGCGGTCGAGCTTCCACAACACCAGCGCGAGCGTCGGCGGCGCCCACGACGGGCCGCCTGCGGTACCGAGCAACGGCAGCCACTGTTCCAGCGCGGCGGCGTGCTCCTTGTTGCGGTACAGGTCCCAGCCGTAGTTCCAGCGGAATGCACGGCCCAGGTTGCCGTTGGCGTCGCTGCTGCCCAGCAGCACCTGGTACAGCTGCTTGCCCAGGTCCACGCGCCCCTCGCTGAAGGCCACGTGCGCCAGCTGGGCGGTGGCTTCGGTCGGCTTGCGGCCGCGTTCGCGCTCGCGGACCAGAGCCTGCACGAGGGCTTCGCCCTCCCCCTGCACCACCACGATCTCGCGGACGGCCGCCTTGTCCTCGTCGAAGTAGAACTCCTTCGGCTTCGGCACGGTCTGCGCATGCGCGGACAACACCGCAGAGGCCAGCACGGTGGCCAGCAGCATGTTCTTAGCGAATTTCACGACATCCCCCGGACTGCAATGGATTCCCCCGCCCCATCCTAACCGCTGCAACGCACAACGGCGAAGTGATCGGCGTCACATAAAAGCCCGCTGTTACAATGCGCGCCTTCACGCCCGAGGGGTTATCGGGCCACGCCAGCCGCTTGCACGGGCCCGCCATGACCAGCACCGCCGAACTCACCTCGCCCTCGTCCGCCAATACGCCGCAGATCGGGGTGATCGACAGCGACTACACGCTGGAGCACAAGTACACGCGCACCGATGGCCGCATCTACCTGAGCGGTGTGCAGGCGCTGGTCCGGCTGCCGCTGATGCAGCGCCTGCGCGACCAGGCCGCGGGCCTGAACACGGCCGGCTTCATCAGCGGCTACCGCGGCTCGCCGCTGGGCGGCTTCGACCTGGAACTGTGGCGCGCGCGCAAGCACCTGGAGACGGCGGGCGTGAAGTTCACCCCGGGCCTCAACGAGGACCTGGGCGCCACCATGGTGTGGGGCACGCAGCAGACCAACCTGTTCCCGGGCGCCAAGGTCGATGGCGTGTACGCGATGTGGTACGGCAAGGGTCCCGGCGTGGACCGCTGCGGCGACGTGTTCAAGCACGGCAACGCGGCGGGCACCTCGAAGTTCGGTGGCGTGCTCGCGCTGGCCGCCGACGACCACAACTGCCGCAGCTCGACGCTGCCGCACGGGTCGGAAGACGAGTTCGTCAGCGCGATGATGCCGGTGCTGAACCCGGCCGGCGTGCAGGACATCCTCGACCTGGGCCTGGTGGGCTGGGCCATGAGCCGCTACACGGGCCGCTGGATCGGCTTCAAGACGATCGCCGAGACGGTGGAGTCGTCGGCGTCGGTGCAGGTGGATCCGTTCGCGCGCGAGATCGTGCTGCCGGAGGATTTCGCCATGCCCGCCGGCGGCCTCAGCATCCGCTGGCCGAATCCGCCGCTGGACCAGGAGATGCGCCTGCACAAGTACGCGGTCGCCGCGGCGCAGGCGTTCGCGCGCGCCAACAAGGTGGACCGCATCGTGCTGGACTCGCCGCGCGCACGGCTGGGCATCGTCACCACCGGCAAGAGCTACCTGGACGTGCTGCAGGCGCTGGAATACCTCGGCCTGGACGAACAGGCCTGCGCCGACATCGGCATCCGCGTCTACAAGGTGGGCATGACCTGGCCGCTGGAGCCGGTGGGCATCACCGAATTCGCGAAGGGGCTGGAAGACATCGTCGTGGTGGAGGAGAAGCGCGCCTTCATCGAGCGGCAGATGAAGGAGTACTTCTACAACTGGCCGGCCAGCGCGGGCACGCGCCCGTCGATCGTCGGCAAGTACGACGAAGGCGGCGAGTGGATCCTGCCGTCCACCGGCGAGCTGACCCCGGCCACCATCGCGGGCGTGATCGGCAAGCGCATCCAGCGCTTCTTCACGACCGAATCCATCGAACAGCGCCTGCGCTGGATGGAGGACAAGGAAGCCGAAATGGCACTGCCGCGCGCCAACTTCCCGCGCGTGCCGCACTACTGCTCGGGCTGCCCGCACAACACCTCGACGGTGGTGCCGGAAGGCTCGCGCGCGCTCGGCGGCATCGGCTGCCATTACATGGTGACGTGGATGGACCGCGACACCGACACCTTCACCCACATGGGCGGCGAAGGCGTGACGTGGTCCGGGCAGGCGCCGTTCACCGAGACCGAACACGTCTTCCAGAACCTGGGCGACGGCACGTTCTTCCACTCCGGCTCGCTGGCGGTGCGTCAGTCGGTGGCCACCGGGGTGAACATCACCTACAAGATCCTCTACAACGACGCGGTGGCGATGACCGGCGGCCAGCCGGTGGATGGCACGCTGTCGGTGCCGCAGATCGCGCACATGATGCGCGCCGAGGGCGTGGACACGATCGTCGTGGTCAGCGATGAAGTGGGCAAGTGGAGCAAGCGCGAGATCTTCCCGTCGGGCGTGGAGTTCTTCGACCGCAAGGAGCTCGACGACGTGCAGCGCCGCCTGCGCGAGGTGAAGGGCGTCTCCATCCTGATCTACGACCAGGTCTGCGCCACCGAGAAGCGCCGCCGGCGCAAGCGCGGCAAGCTGCCGGACCCGGCCAAGCGCACGATGGTCAACACCCTGGTCTGCGAAGGCTGCGGCGATTGCGGCGTGAAGAGCTTCTGCGTATCGGTGCTGCCGAAGGAGACCGAATTCGGCCGCAAGCGTGAGATCGACCAGTCGAACTGCAACAAGGACTTCCGCTGCGTCGACGGCTTCTGCCCCAGCTTCGTCACCGTGCACGGCGGCACGCCGCGCAAGGGCAAGAAAGCGAACGCCGCCGATCTGCTGGCCGCATTGCCGGCGCCGACGTTCAAGTCGGACCTCGACCAGCCCTGGAACATCCTGATCACCGGCGTCGGCGGCACCGGCGTGGTGACCATCGGCGCGCTGCTCGGCATGGCCGGCCACCTGGAAGGCAAGGGCGCCAGCGTGCTCGACCAGACCGGCCTGGCACAGAAGGGCGGCGCGGTGACCACGCACATCCGCATCGCGCGCACGCCGGAGGACATCCACGCCGTGCGCATCGCCGCCGGCGAAGCCGACCTGGTACTGGGCTGCGACATGGTGGTGGTCAACGACTACTGGGTGCTGTCGAAGGTGCGCGGCGAACGCTCGCAGGTGGTGTTGAACACCTACGAGGCGATGCCGGGCACGTTCACCACGCATCCGGACATGCAGTTCCCCGCCACCGACATCATCGCCGGCGTGCGCGTCGCCCTCGGCGGCCGCGAACCGATGTTGGTGGACGCCACCCAGGTGGCCACCGCGCTGATGGGCGATGCGATCGCCGCCAACCTCTTCATCCTCGGCTATGCGTGGCAGCAGGGTCTGGTGCCGATCTCGTTCGACGCGATCATGCGCGCCGTCGAGCTCAACGGCGCGGCGATCGAGATGAACAAGACCGCGTTCGCCTGGGGCCGCCTGGCCGTGGTCAATCCGCAAGCCGTGCAGGAAGCCGCCGGCCTGATCCGCAACGTGCAGACCGAGAGCGAACGCACGCCGCGCGCCCTGCAGGTGCTGCCTCCGGGCGAATGGGAAAGCACCGAGTGGGGCGCGAATGCGGCCCCGCGCAATCCGGGCAATGAAAGCGAACTCCGCGGCCTGCCCGAAGACGGCACCGAAGGCGGCGACGTCGCCTTCCTGCCGCTGGACGACCTGCGCCTGTCGCGCTCGCTGGACGAACTGATCGCCCGCCGCGCCGGCTTCCTCACCGAGTACCAGGACGCGGCCTACGCCGCGCGCTACGCCAGCCTGGTGACGAAGGTGCGCAACGCCGAGAACACCCGTGCGCCGGGTTCGACCGCGCTGACCGAGGCGGTGGCCCGCTACTTCTTCAAGCTGATGGCGTACAAGGACGAGTACGAAGTGGCGCGCCTGTACACCAGCGGCGAGTTCAAGCGCCGCCTGGAGCAGCAGTTCGACGGCGACTACGAAGTGCACTTCCACCTGGCGCCGCCGCTGTTCGCCAAGAAGGACGCCCATGGCCGCCTGATGAAGAAGGAATACGGCCCGTGGGTGTTCAAGGCCTTCGGCCTGCTGGCGAAGCTGCGCTTCCTGCGCGGCGGCACGTTCGACGTGTTCGGCTACACCGACGAGCGCAAGGGCGAGCGCCAATTGATCGCCGACTACGAGAAGACCGTGGACGAGCTGCTGGGCGCGCTGGACGGCGGCAAGCTGGGCCTGGCGGTGGAGATCGCCAGCATTCCCGAGCACATCCGCGGCTACGGGCACGTCAAGGAAAAACACCTGCACGCCGCCAAGGCACGCGAGGCCGAGCTGCTGGGCCTGTGGCGCAATCCGAAGGCGCTGCACATCGTGCAGGCGGCGTAAGAAGAAGACCCCGCTCCGGCGGGGTTTTTCTTTGCATGGCCCGCAAAAATGCAATCTATGTCTTGCATAACGGAAATGCAATGTATGGCTTGCATTTTGGGTGGGCAAACGCTAGGTTGCCTGTGCTACTCAACAGGGGCCTACCTATGACCGCCGCCCAATATCCGATCCAGACACCTCAGCAGTTGGCCCCTTTGTTGCGCGCCCTGCGCAAGAAGCAGGGTTTGACCCAGGCCGACTTGGCCGATCAGCTCGGCATCACACGACAAGCCGTCACCGCTCTGGAGGCCAGACCGGAGGCCGCGACATTCGAGCGCCTGATGAAAGTCTGGGCTGTGCTGGGCCTGCAAGTGTCGCTGGCGCCACGCGCGCCCTCTTCGCCCTCGCTGGATGCGGTGGAGTGGTAGGCCATGGGTGAGCTGCGGATATGGATGAACGGTGTGGAGGCCGCCACTTGGCAGGATGCGCAGCCCACCCGCCTGACTTACGTTTCCAGTTGGCTAGCCTCGCCGTTGGCGCGCCCATTGTCCCTATCGCTGCCCCTGCTGCCGGACGGCACGTCGCACCGTGGCGATGTGGTGGAGCACTACTTCGACAATTTGCTGCCCGATAGCGCCAACATCCGTGCGCGCCTTCGCAACCGCTTCGCCGTCCCCTCCAACAGCACGTTCGCGCTGCTGGAACAGATCGGCCGGGACTGCGTAGGCGCCATCCAGCTGTTGCCGGCGAACACCCCGCAGGAAGAAGTACGCACCATCCAGGCCCGATCCCTGGATGAAGCCGGTGTCGCCCGCCTTCTCCGGGGCGTGGCATCCCCTCCGCTGCCCGGACACCACGACGACGATGAGTTCCGACTGTCGTTGGCGGGCGCACAGGAAAAGACCGCGCTCCTGTTCCACAACGGCCAATGGTGCGTTCCCCTGGGGAGCACGCCCAGCACGCACATATTCAAACTGCCGCTCGGACTGGTGGGCAACATGCGCGCCGACATGGCCTCGTCGGTGGAAAACGAGTGGCTTTGCATGCAACTGTTGCGCGCGTTCGGCCTGCCTGTCGCAAACACGTCCATCGGTAGGTTCGAAGATCAGCGCGCCTTGGTGGTCGAGCGCTTCGACAGGCGATTGTCCGAGGATGGCGCCTGGTGGATCCGCTTGCCGCAGGAAGACCTTTGCCAAGCGTTCGGCCTGCCTTCTTCGCGCAAGTACGAAAGCGATGGCGGGCCGGGAATCGTGCAGATCATGGACCTGTTGCGTCAGTCAGCCGAACCCGGCGACCGCGAGACCTTCTTCAGGACGCAGATCCTGTTCTGGCTCCTTGCCGCAACAGACGGACACGCGAAGAACTTCAGCCTGCACATCGAGCCACAAGGCCGATTCCGCCTGACACCCCTCTACGATGTGTTGTCCGTGTATCCCATTCTTGGCCATGGTCCTCAACAACTGGATCCCCACAAGGCCGCGCTTGCCATGTCGGTGGTCGGCAAGAACAGGCATCGGAAGTTGCTGAACGTACGCCGGCGCCACTGGAACGAGACGGCTCGGGCGTGCGGCGTTCGCGATGGCGCCGAACCCTGGCTCCAAGACCTTCTTGCGAAGGTGGAACCCGCGATCGCGTCCGTCGCCGCACGGCTGCCTGCGGATTTTCCTGGCGAAGTGGCGCATACCATCTTCGATGGCCTTCGCCACGCGAGCGAAAGATTGCGCGATATGGCGCCCGACCCCTGAAGGTCATCCCTCGCCGCGATTACGGTGCCTGTTCCTTCCCGATGGTCTTCTGCCACACCAGGGTGCGGTTGTTCGCCGGCATCGCGTTGTCTTCGACCAGCGACAGTCCGACGCCGCGCGCGAGCGCATCGACGGCCTCGACGTCGCGGATGCCGGAGACAGGATCGCGGTCCTTCAACCACTGTTCGAACGCGCGGTTGCTCTCGCTGGTGAACTCGCCGCCGACGTTGAAGGGGCCGTACACCACCAGCAGGCCGCCCGGTTCCAGCACCGCGCCGACCCCGGCGAAGAACGCCTCCACCTGCGGCCAGCCCATGATGTGCAGGCTGTTGGCGGTGAAGACCGCATCGAACACCGCGTCCGGCCACCGACCATCGACGTCGAGTTCGATGGCCGATGGCGTATTCGCCAGTGCGGCCTCGTCGAGCCACAGCGCGATGCCGGACAGGTAGTCCGCACGGTCACTGGACTGCCAGGACAATCCCGGCATCGCCGCGGCGAAGTGCACCGCGTGCTGTCCCGTGCCGCTGCCGATTTCGAGCACGCGGCGGGTATCGCCGAAATGCCGCAGCAGCACCTCCAGGATCGGGCCCTGGTTGCGTTCGCACGACGGAGCGAAGGGCTTGTCGGCCGGCATCAGCCCGCCGAACGCACGTAGACGCGCTTCAGGCCGTTCTCGCTCGCGCGCTCCTCGACGGCGAAATGGCGCGGATGCGCCTTCAGCAGGTCGCTGAGCTTCTTGTGGCCGTACAGGCGCGTGTCGAAATCCGGGCGCACCTTGTTGAGGTAGCTGCCCACGCTGCCGAGGAACGCCCACCCCTGGTCGTCGCTGGCTTCCTCGATCGCCTGCCGGATCAGCCGCAGCGGCAGCGATTCGTGCCGTGCCTGCTCCACGACCGGCGCCGCGGTGGGCTCGGCCTGCGCGGCAGGCTTCTTCGCCGCGGGCTTGGCCGCCCTCTTCGCGGGCTTCGCCGGCGGCGGGGGCAGCGGGGCAGACACCTCGCTGCGTAGGACTTCGACGTAGATGAACTTGTCGCAGGCCTGCACGAACGCATCCGGCGTCTTGCGTTCGCCGAAGCCGTACACCGTCAGGCCTTCCTCGCGCAGGCGCTGGGCCAGGCGGGTGAAGTCGCTGTCGCTGGAGACCAGGCAGACGCCGTCGAACCGCCGGGTGTACATCAGGTCCATCGCATCGATGATCAGCGAGCTGTCGGTGGCGTTCTTGCCACTGGTGTAGGCGAACTGCTGCACGGGATTGATCGAGTGCTTCAGCAGCGCCTGCTTCCACTGGGTCATCCGGGTGCTGGTGAAGTCGCCATAGATGCGCTTCACGCTCGCCACGCCGTACTTGGCGATTTCGGCGAGCAAGCCTTCGATGACGGCCGGCTGGGCGTTGTCGGCATCGATCAGCACCGCGAGGCGCGGTTGTTCGTCGTCGTTCTCGGGCTTGGCGACCGGGCGGGACTTCATGCGCGCCGACTCCTGCAGGGGGATGGGCCGCATTGTGCACCACGTCACCCGGCCATGACCGGCGTCACTTGACGCTGCGCGGCACGCCGACGACAGTCCGGTGCTCCCTTCCTCCGGACACGCGCATGCAGCGACGCGACTTCCTGACCCTCGGCGGCCTCGCCTTCGCCGGCCTCGCCCTGCCCGGCACGCGCGTCATCGCGGCCGAAGCGCTGCTGGAACCCGGCGACGTGGCGAAGAAGAAGCGCCTGGCCGAAGCCGCGCTGTCGGCCGCCACCGCCGCGGGCGCGAGCTACTGCGACGTGCGCGTCGGCCGTTATCTGCGGCAGTCGCTGATCACCCGCGAGGACAAGGTGCAGAACGTGGTGAACACCGAATCCTCCGGCGTCGGCGTGCGCGTGATCGCGCAGGGCGCGTGGGGCTTCGCGGCGACGAACGACGCCACACCCGATGGCGTCGCCGCGGCCGCACGCCAGGCCGTGGCGATCGCGCGCGCCAACGCGCGCATCCAGGGCAAGCCCGTGCAGCTGGCGCCACTGAAGGGCGCCGGCGAGGTGGCGTGGCGCACACCGATCGTGAAGAACGCCATGGCGGTGCCGGTGAAGGAGAAAGTGGACCTGCTGCTGGACGCGAACGCCACCGCGCTCGCCGCCGGCGCCAGCTTCGCCGCGTCGCGCATGTTCGTGATCAACGAGCAGAAATACTTCGCCAGCACCGATGGTTCCTGGATCGACCAGGACGTGCACCGCATCTGGGTGCCCTTCACGGTGACGGTGGTGGACCAGGCGACCGGCAGGTTCAAGACGCGTGATGGACTCTCTGCCCCGATGGGCATGGGCTACGAGTACCTGGATGCCAACGCGGCCGACAAGATCGCGCTGCCGGGCGGCATGGTGGCCTATGGCGCGTCGTACGACCTGCGCGAGGACATCGTCGCCGCGGCGAAGCAGGCGCGGGCCAAGCTGACCGCGCCGTCGGTGAAGCCCGGCAAGTACGACCTGGTGCTGGATCCGTCCAACCTGTTCCTGACCATCCACGAGAACGTCGGCCATCCGCTGGAGCTGGACCGCGTGCTGGGCTACGAAGCCAACTACGCCGGCACCAGCTTCGCCACGCTGGACAAGCGCGAGCAGCGCTTCCAGTGGGGCAGCCCGATCGTCAACTTCACCGCCGACAAGACCGAGCCGCGCAGCCTCGGCGCGGTGGGCTACGACGACGAAGGGGTGAAGACGCGCCGCTGGGACTTGGTGAAGGACGGCGTGCTGGTCAACTACCAGGCGACCCGCGACGAGGTGCATATCCTCGGCGAGGACGCATCGCACGGCTGCAGCTACGCCGATTCGTGGAGCAGCGTGCAGTTCCAGCGCATGGCCAACGTGTCGCTGGCGCCCGGCAAGACACCGCTGACGGTGGCCGAGATGGTGAAGGACGTGGAGAACGGCCTGTACATTCACGGCCGCGGCTCGTACTCGATCGACCAGCAGCGTTACAACGCGCAGTTCGGCGGACAGCTCTACTTCGAGATCAAGAACGGACAGGTGACGCGCCAGGTCGAGGACGCGGCCTACCAGATCCGCACGCCGGAGTTCTGGAACGCCTGCACCGCGATCTGCGATGCGCGCGATTTCCGCCTCGGCGGTTCGTTCTTCGACGGCAAGGGCCAGCCCAGCCAGGTGTCGGCGGTGTCGCACGGCTCGGCCACCACGCGCTTCAACGGCATCAACATCATCAACACGGCGCGCAGCCTGGGATAAGACCATCGCCCGTCGTCCCGGCGCACGCTGGGACCCCGCTTGCTCTTCGCAACGTGGAAGCCGATGGATCCCGGCGTACGCCGGGATGACGGGATCAAAGATCGTGGCGACCACAGGCAGGATGTCTGTCATGTATGCCGAAAGTCATTTGACGCTGTCTCCACGTGGGCGCAAGAATCCGGGACGACCTGCGCGGTGGTGAAGGCGCAGGCCGGAATGCTCCCGTCGCAGTGCCCCGCCTGCCGCCCGGCAGGCCCAACCGGTGGAGAATTGCCTTGCAACGTCGTGACTTCCTGGCCATGACCGGCCTCAGCCTGGGCGGCCTGATGGTGCCGTCCTTCCTCGGCAAGGCGATCGCCGCCGAGCAACTCCAGTCCACCCTCGACGTCGCCTTCAAGAAGCGCCTCGCCGATGCCGCCCTCGCCGCGGCCAAGCAGGCCGGCGCGACCTACTGCGACGTGCGCATCGGGCGCTACCTGCGCCAGTTCGTGATCACCCGCGAGGACAAGGTGCAGAACGTGGTGAACACCGAGTCCACCGGCGCCGGCATCCGCGTGATCGCCAACGGCGCCTGGGGCTTCGCCGCCACCAACACGCTGACCGCCGAGGGCGTGGCCGCCGCCGCGCGCCAGGCCGCCGCCATCGCCAAGGCCAACAGCAAGACCCAGACCGCGCCGGTGCAGCTGGCCAAGGCGCCGGGCTTCGGCGAGGTGTCGTGGAAGACGCCGATCAAGAAGAACGCGATGGACGTGCCGATCAAGGACAAGGTCGACCTGCTGCTGGGCGTCAACGCCGCGGCGATCAATGCCGGTGCGGACTTCGTCAACTCGATGATGTTCCTGGTCAACGAGCAGAAGTACTTCGCCAGCACCGACGGCTCCTACATCGACCAGGACGTGCACCGCATCTGGGTGCCGATGACGGTCACCGCCATCGACAAGGCCAGCGGCAAGTTCCGCACCCGCGACGGCCTGTCCTCGCCGATGGGCCTGGGCTACGAGTACCTGGACGGCGATGCCAGCCAGAAGTTCGCCACGCCGAACGGCGTGATCAACTACGGCCTGTCCTACGACATGAAGGAAGACGCCATCGCCTCGGCCAAGCAGGCGCGCGCGAAGCTCACGGCGCCGTCGGTGAAGCCGGGCAAGTACGACCTGGTGCTGGACCCCTCGCACACCTGGCTGACCATCCACGAATCGGTCGGCCACCCGCTCGAGCTCGACCGCGTGCTCGGCTATGAAGCCAACTACGCCGGTACCAGCTTCGCCACCCTGGACAAGCGCGAGCAGCGCTTCCAGTACGGCAGCGAGCTGGTCAACCTGTTCGCCGACAAGACCCAACCCGGCAGCCTGGGCGCGGTCGGTTACGACGACGAAGGCGTGAAGACCAAGCGCTGGGACCTGGTGAGCGCCGGCAAGCTGGTCGATTACCAGACCATCCGCGACCAGGCCCATATCCTGGGCAAGACCGAATCCGACGGCTGCTGCTACGCCGACTCCTGGAGCAGCGTGCAGTTCCAGCGCATGGCCAACGTATCGCTGGCCGCCGGCAAGGCCAAGCTGTCCGTGGCGGACATGGTGAAGAACGTCGAGAACGGCATCTACATCATCGGCGACGGCTCGTTCTCGATCGACCAGCAGCGCTACAACGCGCAGTTCGGCGGCCAGCTCTTCTACGAGATCAAGAACGGCAAGATCACCCAGCAGATCGAGGACGTGGCCTACCAGATCCGCACGCCGGAGTTCTGGAACGCCTGCGCCGCCGTCTGCGACGAAAGCGACTACCGCCTGGGCGGTTCGTTCTTCGACGGCAAGGGCCAGCCCGGCCAGGTGTCCGCGGTCTCGCACGGGTCGTCCACCGCGCGCTTCAACGGCATCAACGTCATCAACACCGCCCGCTCGCTCGGCTGATCGGCGCAAGGAGACCCTAGAACATGAGCATCCTCACCGAAGCGCAGGCCAAGGCCATCCTGGACAAGGTCATCGCGCTGTCCACCGCCGACGAATGCACCGCGTCCCTCACCGGTTCCGTGGACGGCAACATCCGTTTCGCGCTTAACAACGTTTCCACCAGCGGCATCGTCAGCAACACCGACCTGGGCGTGCAGGTGGCGTTCGGCAAGCGCGTGGGCATCGCGACGATCAACGAATTCGACGACGCCGCGCTGGAACGCGTGGTCCGCCGCGCCGAAGACCTCGCCCGCCTGGCGCCGGAGAACCCCGAGTTCATGCCGGCCGTCGAGAAGCAGACCTACAAGGCCAGCCCCACCTTCAGCGAATCCACTGCCGCGATCACGCCGGAATTCCGCGCCCAGGTCGCCGCCGATTCGATCGGTCCGTGCAAAGCGGAGAAGCTGATCGCCGCCGGCTTCCTCGAAGACGGCCAGAGCTTCGTCGCCTTCGCCAACAGCAAGGGCAACTTCGGCTACCAGCGCGCGACCGGGTTCAACTACACCTGCACGGTGCGCACCGAGGACGGCCGCGGTTCGGGCTGGGTCGGCCGCAACCTGAAGGACGCGAGTGCGTTCAAGGCCGACAGCGACATCCGCACCGCGATGCGCAAGGCCAGCGAATCGGCCGAAGCCAAGGCGCTGGAACCGGGCAAGTACACGGTGATCCTGGAGCCGGCCGCGGCCGCAGGCCTGATCTCCTTCATGATGAATTTCTTCGACGCACGCCAGGCCGACGAAGGCCGCAGCTTCCTGTCCAAGAAGGGCGGCGGCAACAAGCTGGGCGAGCAGGTCTACGACCCGCGCGTGAACATCAGCGCCGACCCGTGGCACCCCGGTGCGGAAGTGATGCCGTGGGACGGCGAAGGCCTGCCGCGCGAGAAGATGGCCATCGTCGAGAACGGCAAGATCGCCAACCTGGAGTACTCGCGCTTCTGGGCACAGAAGCAGGGCAAGCGCGCGATCGGTTCGCCCGGCAACCTGCTGGTGGCCGGCGGCACCAAGTCCACGGCCGAACTGGTCGCCGGCACGCAGAAGGGCATCCTCGTCACGCGCACCTGGTACATCCGCATGGTCGATCCGCAGACCGTGCTGCTGACGGGCCTGACCCGCGACGGCACGTTCTACATCGAGAACGGGCAGATCAAGCACCCGGTGAAGAACTTCCGCTTCAACGAATCGCCGGTGATCATGCTCAACAACATCGAAGAGCTGGGCAAGCCGGTGCGCGTGGCCGGCGACGAGTCCAGCTTCGTGATGATGATCCCGCCGATGAAGCTGCGCGACTTCACCTTCACGTCGCTGTCGGACGCCGTCTAAGCGCCTTTGAGGATCCGCCCTCCCGCAGGCCGGGAGGGCACCCCCCATGAACCTCACGCGCGCGCAGTTCCTCCGCCTGCTCACCGGCGGCCTGGCTGGCGCCATGCTGGCCGGGCCGACGCGGAGCGCGCGCGCGGCCGGTAACTACGATTTCCATTTCACCCGGCTGAAGTACGACTCCGGCGACTGGGACGTGGACGCGCGCATGCCGTCCAACCTGATCACCTCGCTGATCGATTACACCACGATGCGCGTGGACCCGAAGGAACACGTGCTGGCGCTGTCCGACCCGCGCATGCTCGCCGCCCCGTTCTGCTACCTGGCCGGGCACAAGCTGGTCGAGTTCAACCCGGTGGAGCGCCGCCACTTCGAGCGTTACGTGCGCAACGGCGGCTTCGTGTTCGTCGACGACTGCAACCACGACATCGACGGCCTGTTCGCCAAGTCGTTCGAGGCGCAGATGGCGTCGATCTTCGGCGCGAAGGCGATGAAGAAGCTGCCGAACACGCACGCGATCTATTCTTCGTTCTTCAAGTTCGACGGCCCGCCGGCCACCAGCTTCGAGCTCAACGGCTGGGGCGACGACCTGGTACACGAGTACCTGCAGGGCATCGAGATCAACGGCCGCCTCGGCGTGCTCTACAGCAACAAGGACTACGGCTGCGAGTGGGACTACGACTGGCGCAACAAGCGCTTCCTGGCCGAGGACAACACCAAGTTCGCGGTCAACCTCGTGATCTACGCGCTGACCACCTGACGCACTTCTTCCCGGACCCCCATGAACGCATCCATCACCGAATCCGACCTCCAGCAGCAGCTCGCCACGCTGGGCGAACTCCGCGCCGCCATCGGCCAGGCCATCGTCGGCCAGCAGGACGTGGTGGAGCAGCTGCTGATCGGCCTGCTCGCCGGCGGCCACTGCCTGCTCGAAGGTGTGCCCGGCCTGGGCAAGACGCTGCTGGTGCGCTCGCTGGGCGAGGCATTGCACCTGCAGTTCCGTCGTGTGCAGTTCACCCCCGACCTGATGCCGAGCGACATCCTCGGCACCGAGCTGCTGGAGGAAGACCACGGCACGGGACATCGCCACTTCCGCTTCCAGCCCGGGCCGATCTTCACCAACCTGCTGCTCGCCGACGAACTCAACCGCACGCCGCCGAAGACCCAGGCCGCATTGCTGGAGGCGATGCAGGAACGCACCGTCAGCTACGCCGGCACCACGCATGCCCTGCCCTCGCCGTTCTTCGTGCTGGCCACGCAGAATCCGCTCGAACAGGCCGGCACCTACCCGTTGCCGGAAGCGCAGCTGGACCGTTTCCTGCTGCACATCCGCGTGGACTACCCCACCGAGCAGGAAGAACACGACATCCTGGCGCAGACCACCGGCCGCGCCGGCGGCGCGGTGCCGCGCGTGATGGAAGGCGAGGCCGTCCTCGCGCTGCAGAAGCATGTGCGCGACGTGCATGTCAGCGAGGACCTGCTGCGCTGGATCACCAAACTGGTCCGTGCCAGCCGGCCCGGCGACGGCGTGCCCGAGGAAATCCGCAAGTACGTGCGCTGGGGCGCCGGTCCTCGCGCGGGCCAGTCGCTGGTGCTCGCCGCGAAAGCGCGCGCGCTGCTGCATGGGCGCCTGGCGGCGACCCGCGAGGATATCGTCGCACTGGCGAAGCCGGTGATGCGCCACCGCCTGCTGCTGTCGTTCGCCGCCGAGGCCGAACAGGTCAGCGCGGACGACGTGATCGCCGCGCTGCTGCGCGGCGTGCCGCTCGCCGCCTGATCGACCGCCCATGGCGCACGACCTGATCCCCGCCGACGTCCGCAGCCGGTTGAAGGACCTGCGGCTGACCGCGCGCCGTGCGATCGGCGCGCAGGGGATCGGCGTGCACCACAGCCGCAGCCGCGGCGCCGGCCTGGAGTTCGCGCAGTACCGCGCCTACGAGCCCGGCGACGAGCTGCGCCAGATCGACTGGAAACTTTACGCGCGCTCGGACCGCTTCTTCGTGCGCGAAGCCGAGCGCGAGAGTCCGCTGACGGTGTGGATCGTGCTCGACGCGACCGCCTCGATGGCGCAACGCGACGGCACGCGCGGCACGCGTTTCGACGCCGCGCGCAGCCTCGCGGCCTGCGTGGCCGAATTGGCGCTGCGCCAGGG
The DNA here is from genome assembly GCF_001427585.1 of Pseudoxanthomonas sp. Root630. Taxonomy (GTDB): domain Bacteria; phylum Pseudomonadota; class Gammaproteobacteria; order Xanthomonadales; family Xanthomonadaceae; genus Pseudoxanthomonas_A. Next base: position 52,267 of record NZ_LMGY01000015.1, read on the forward strand.
CGACCGCTTCGGCCTGCTCGTGCTGCACGGCGATGGCGTGCGCCTGGTCGCGCCTGGAAACGGCGCGCGCCAACGCGACCAGCTGCTGCTCGCGCTCCACGGCCTGCGCGCGGACGGTGCATTCCCCGCGCAGGAACGGTTGGGCCCGGTGTTCGAACGCATCGGTGCCGGCGATCTGGTGCTGGTACTCAGCGACTGGTTCGATGACGCCATGCCGGCGCTGGTGGAGCGACTCGCCGCCGCGCGGCGCGAGGTGCTGGCGATCCAGCTGCTGACCGCCGAGGAGCGCGACTTCCCCTACGCCGGTGGCCACCGCTTCCGTGACCCGGAAACCGGCGAGGAGCTGCTGGGCGATGCGGCGGCCCTGCGCGCGGACTACCTGCGCCGCTTCGCGGATGCCCAGGATGTACTCGATGCACGCCTGGATGCCGCCGGTATCCGCCATGCGCGCCATTACACCGACCAGCCGCTGGACCTGCCGCTGCGCCGGCTGTTCGGCGCGCGCGACGCGGCGGAGTACGCATGAGCCTGGCGTTCCTGCTGCCGGCCGGCCTGGCCGCGTTCGCGGCGTTGCTGCTGCCGCTGCTGCTGCATCTCGCGCGCCGGCACGAGCAGACGCCGACCGACTTCGCCGCGCTGCGCTGGCTGCGGCAGAACCCGAAACCGCGCCACCGCATCCGCTTCGACGAATGGCCGCTGCTGCTGCTGCGCCTGCTGCTGCTTGCGTTGCTTGCGCTCTGGCTGGCCCGGCCGGTGTTGTCGGGCCTGGACGACACGCGGCCGTGGACGGTCGCCGTGCCCGGCGTGGAGGCCGACGCCGCACGCGCGACCCCCGATGCGCGCACGCAGCTGCACTGGCTGGCGCCGGGCTTCCCGCCGCTGGATGAGCCGATGCCCATCGGCACGCCCGCCATCGGCAGCCTGTTGCGGCAGCTGGACGCCGAACTGCCGCCCGGCGTCGCACTGACCGTGATCGTGCCCGCGACGCTGCAGGGCGCCGATGCCGAACGGCCTGCGCTGTCGCGCGCGGTGACATGGAAGATCGTCGAGGGCGCGATGCCGGCATCGTCGGCGAAGATCCTGCCGCCCCCTTCACTGACGGTCCGCCATCCGGTGGGCGACGACAGCGCGCTGCGCTATCTGCGTGCCGCCGCACGCGCGTGGCAGCCGAGCGGCACCGCGACCGTGCAGATCGCGACGAGCGATGCGCCGCTGCCTCCGCCGACGCAGCCACTGGTGTGGCTGGTGCCCGGACCGGCGCCTGCTTCGGTCACGGAATGGATATCGACCGGCGGCACCGCGCTGCTGGCCCGTGAAAGCACGCTGGACGGGATCGCGATGTCGTCGGTGCCGTGGCGCGATGCCGAGGGTGCGCCGCTGGTCGAGAGCGCCACGCACGGCCAGGGCCGGGTGATGCGCTTCACCCGGTCATTGCGGCCCGGAGCGATGCCGGCGCTGGTCGATGCCGATTTCCCGCACCGTTTGCGCGCCTTGTTCGACGGTCCCACCGCTGTGCCCATGCGCGTGCTGGCGACGGACTACGCGCCGGCCCGCGGTGGCGCGACCTATCCCGTCGCACCGCGCGATCTGCAGCCCTGGCTCGCGCTGCTGATCGCGTTGCTGGTGCTGGTGGAACGCTGGATGGCCACGCGGCGCACGCGGAGCGTGGCGCCATGACGTTGTCCGCGTTCGACCGCCTTGCCCAGGTCCGCCGCCACGCAGCGCTCGGCCAACTGGTATTGGGTGCACCGATCCCCATCGCGCTCACCGGCGTGCTGGGGCGCTTCGCATCGCCCGCAGTCGCCGTGACCGTCGCGCTGGCCGCGATCGCGCTGCTCGCCGCACTGGCCTGGCGACGGACACGCGCGTTCGACACCGCCTGGCTGGTGCGCCAGCTGGACGCGCGCCGCAAGGACCTCGACGACAGCAGCGATCTGCTGCTGTCGCCGCCCGCCTCGCTGACCCCGTTGCAGCACCTGCAGCAGGCGCGCGTCCGCGAACGGTTGCGCAACCAGCCCGCACCCGACCTGCGCACGCCCTGGCCGTGGCCGCGCATCGTGGCGATGTGGCTGGTGGCCGGCATCGTGATCGCCGTGGCGGCGCTGTGGCCTGCGCGCACACCGGTGGCGGGCACGCTCGCACCTGCGGACGAAGAGGCACCGATCATTCCCGGCGTCCCGCGCCTGGTCGGCCAGCGCTTGCACGTCGCGCCACCGTCCTACACGGGCCAGCCGCCGCGCGACGAAGCCACGCTCGATGCGAAAGCCCCCGTGGGCTCGCGACTCGCCTGGACACTGCGTTTCGAACCGCAGCCGACCCGGGCGGATCTCGTTTTCCACGACGGCCAGCGGATCGCACTGCAACGCGACGGCGACACCTGGCAGGCGACGCAGGTGCTGGCGAAGTCCACCCTGTACCGCGTGGTGGCCGCCGGCACCGAGGCGCAACCGCCGTCGAAACTCCGGCGGCTGGATGCCATTCCCGATCGCGCACCGCAGGTGAAGGTGCTGGCGCCCGACCGTGGGCTCAGCCTGGTGGCGGTCGGACAGACGCGCTGGGCGCTCGCCTTCGAAGCGCGCGACGACTACGGCGTCGCCGCGGCCGCCACGCTGAAGCTGACGCTGGCCCAGGGCAGCGGCGAGAACATCGCGTTCAAGGAACAGGCGATGACGCTGCACGGCACCGGCCCCGCGACGGCGCGCCGGTTCGCCGCCTCGCTGGACCTGAAGGCACTCGGCATGGCCGTCGGCGACGACCTGATCGCGCAGCTCACCGTGCGCGACACGCGCGCGCCGACGCCGCAGACCGCGCAGAGCCCCGGCCTGATCCTGCGCTGGCCGGCGGACCTGGGCCAGGAAAGCACGGGGCTGGAAGGACTGGTGAAGAAGGTGATGCCGGCCTACTTCCGCAGCCAGCGCCAGATCATCATCGACGCGGAAGCGCTGCAGAAGCAGAAGCGCGGGCTGGCGGCGGACACGTTCGTCACGCGCTCCGACGCGATCGGCGTGGACCAGCGCATCCTGCGGCTGCGCTACGGCCAGTTCCTCGGCGAGGAAGCCGAGGGCGAGCCGCAACCGCCGCCAACCAGCGATGCCGACGACGACCATGCGGACGACGACGGACACGATCACGCCGAAACTCCGACCGCCGCGCAGGACGGCCACGACCACGCCACGTCGGCCACCGGCAAGGACTTCGGCCGCGAAGCCGACGTGCTGGAAGCCTACGGCCACACCCACGACCACGCCGAAGCCGCGACGCTGCTCGACCCCGACACGCGCGCCACGTTGAAGAAGGCGCTGGACCAGATGTGGCAGTCGGAACTGCACCTGCGCCAGGGCCAGCCGGACCGCGCACTGCCGTTCGCGTACAAGGCGCTGGAGTACATCAAGCAGGTACAGCAGGCGACGCGCATCTACCTGGCGCGCGTGGGACCGGAGCTGCCGCCGATCGACGAGACGCGCCGGATGGGCGGCGACCGCAAGGGCATCGCAGCGCGCGCGCTCGGCCCGCTCGAACGGATGCCCGATGAGGTCGACGTGGCCCCTGCACGCGCATGGCGCGCCCTGGCCAACGATCGCGCGCCGGCGGATGGCGCGGACCTGGACGCACTGCACGCCTGGCTGCGTGCGAACGAGGCGCGCGTGCCGGATGCGCTGGACCTGTTCGCCGCCATCGACGAAGTGCGTGGCGATCCGACCTGCGCGGCATGCCGCGCGCGCCTGCGCGCGCTGCTGTGGTCGGCCTCGCCGCAACCGCCGGCGCAGGTCCCGCGTCGGACCGCGCCGGATGATGCCGGCCGCCGCTATCTCGATGCCCTGCAGCAGGAGCCCGCGCGATGACCCTGTCCGCACTCCTGCCCTGGCTGCTGGCCGGCCTGCTTACCCTCGGCGTGCTGCTCGCGTGGGCGCGCCTGATCGCGCGACGTCGCGGTGCTTCCGCGGAAGCGCGCGGATCCCGCGCGCGCTTCCTGCTGCTGTGTGCGCTGCAGCCGGTCTGCGCCCTGCTGCTGTACGTCACCCTGCTGCCCCCGCGCCAGGCTTCGATGCCCGGCACGCTCGTGGTGATGACCGCGAACGCCGGACAGGTCGCCCTGCCCGCGGCACTGCAGGGCCAGCCCCGCGTCGCCCTGCCGGAGGCCGCGGCCTCCGACGGCAGCGAGCGCGTGCCGGACCTGGACACTGCGCTGCGCCGGCATCCGGACGTGGGCACGCTGCATGTCGTCGGCGACGGACTGGAAGCCCGCGACCGCGATGCGCTCGGCGACCGGCGCATCGTGTTCTCACCCGCCGCCTTGCCGCGCGGTGTCGTCGAACTGGCGCCGGTGGGCGTCGTGGCGCCGGGCGACACCTTCGTCGCCAGCGGACGCGTGAACGGCGTGCCGAACGCGACGGTGGTGCTGTTCGATCCCGCGGGCCAGCGCATCGATGCCGGGCCGGTGGATACGCTGGGCCGTTTCCGCCTCACCGGCGTCGCCCGCCTGCCGGGCCCGGCGCTGTTCCGGGTGGAGGTGCGGGAAGCCGGCGGCGGGGTGGCCGATGCCGCGTCGTTGCCGGTCTGGACGCAGCCGACGCCTCCGCCCCGCGTGTGGGTGCTCGCCGGTGCGCCCAATGCCGAAGGGAAGTACCTGCGCCGCTGGGCGATGGATGTGGGCATCCCGCTCCACCTGCAGGTCAACCTGGGTGGCGGCATGCAGGTCGGCGACGCGCCGTTGCCGATGAACGCCGACACGTTGCGCCGCTTCGACCTGCTGGTGCTCGACGCGCGCAGTGCCGCGGGACTCGGCGAAGGACAACGTGCGGCGCTCGGCGCGGCCGTGCGCGACGGGCTGGGCGTACTGGTCCGCGCGGACGGACCGATTCCCCCGCCGCTGCAACGGTTGTTGGGCATCCCGGCGGTGGGCACGGACGAGGTCGAGTTCCGCCTGCCCCGCCCCGCGCCGGACGACGACGCCTGGCGCGCACGACGCGGCGCGGGCACGGCGGACCTGCCGGTGGATACCGATGCGGTGCCTGGCGGCCTGCCCGTTCTCACCCACCGGATGGCGCGGATGCCGGCGGGTGACGACATTCCGCTGCTGCGGGACGCTGGCGGCGCGCCGGTCGCGTGGTGGCATGCGGTGGGCCGGGGCCGCGTGGGGCTGTGGACGCCGGGCGATACCTACGCGCTGGTGCTGGCGGGCCACGCCGACCTGCATGCCGCGCTGTGGTCGCAGGCGTTCGCCACGCTGGCACGCGCGGGCACGCAGGCCATCGCCGCGACGCCCGACGGCGCGCGCGTGGGCGAACGCGCGACGCTGTGCGGCATCGCCGGCGCGGCCCAGATCGTCGCGCCCGACAGCACCACGACACGGGTACTGCGCGATCCCGCGACAGGCAGCGCGCGCTGCGCGGGCTTCTGGCCGCGAAGCGCGGGCTGGCATCAGCTGAGGGTGGGCGACGCCGCGACGCCGTTCTTTGTCCGCGGCGAAGACGATGCGCCGTCGCTGCACCGCGCCGACCTCCAGGCGCAAACACGATCCCGCGCGGGTGCGAAGGGTACGGACATGGCATCGCCATCGGCCACGGAAGGCGCACGCGGGCCGGCCTGGCCCTGGTTCCTCGCCTGGCTTTGCGCGAGCGCGCTGCTATGGTGGCTCGAACGCAGGCGCACCCCGGTCGGTTAACGACTCTCGAATGTCCGGTGCGCAATCCTTCCTGCAATCTCACCTTCCGGAGTTCCGCATGATCCGAACCGCGATCCCCGCCCTGCTGTTGACCCTGTCGCTGGCCGCCTGCTCTTCGCCCGAGGCCGACGAACAGACCGCCGCCGCCGAACAGTCCCAGGCCGCGGCCAGCGAAGCGGCCACGCCGCCCGCCGCCGAGCCCGCGCCGGCCGAACTCGCCGGCAGCTGCGACGACACCCAGGCGCAGTGGATCATCGGCAAGACCGCGAGCGAGGCGGACATCGAACAGGCCAAGACCGACAGCAAGTCCGAAGCCGTGCGCGCGCTGAAGCCGGGCGACGCCGCGACGATGGACTTCAATCCGAACCGCCTGAACATCATCCTCGACGAGAAGGGCGCGGCGACCTCGGTCAACTGCGGCTGACGCCTCGCCCCGCGTCCATCGGACGACGAAACCGCCCGCGTCGCCGCGGGCGGTTTTTTGTTGTCCGGCGGACACGGTTTTGCCTCGCGAAAAGTTGCCTTTGCAACCAATGAGTGGTGCGTCAGAGGTGTTGTTGCGGCGTCGCAACATCTATGGTCTAGTCGGATTTCCGGTGACATTTCGAAGTGCCGCTGCGCGGGCAGGGCACGGTGTCGCCGTCACTCCGGTTTGAGGCAAGACATGGCCCCTCGCAATCGCCAAGGCGGCTTTGACCAGGGTCTCTACGACCCGAACGACGAACGCGACGCCTGCGGCTTCGGCATGATCGCGCAGCTCGACGACCAGCCCTCGCGTGCGCTGGTCGATACCGCCATCGCCGCGCTCTCGCGCATGACCCATCGTGGCGGTGTGGCCGCCGACGGCCTCACCGGCGACGGCTGTGGCCTGCTGATCCGCAAACCGGAGGCTTTCCTCCGCGCGCTCGCCGCCGAATCCGGCATCGCGCTGGGCGCGCGCTTCGCCGCCGGCCTGGTGTTCCTGCCGCACGACGAGGTGCAGGCCGCGCAGTGCCGGGCCGCCCTGGAAGCCGAACTGTTCCGCACCGGCGTGGCGGTGAAGGGCTGGCGCGTGCCGCCCACCAACGACGCCGTCTGCGGCCAGCTGGCCAAGGACACGCTGCCGCGCATCGAACAGCTCTACGTCGAGGCCGACGAAGGGCAAAAGGACGAAGCCTTCGCGCTGGCGCTGTTCCTCGCGCGCCGCCGGGCCGAACAGCAGCTGCGCACGACCGTGCCCGATTTCTACGTGGTCACGCTGTCGCCGCATGCGATCGGCTACAAGGGCATGGTGTTGCCGGACAAGCTGTCGACGTTCTTTCCGGACCTGCAGCGCAGCGAGCTGGCCAGCAGCGCGGTGGTGTTCCACCAGCGCTTCTCCACCAACACGCTGCCGCGCTGGCCGCTGGCGCACCCGTTCCGCCTGCTGGCGCACAACGGCGAGATCAACACCATCGAGGGCAACCGCCGCTGGGCGCAGGCGCGCAGCAAGGTGTGGAAGACGCCGCGCTTCGACATCGGCGAGTTCGACCCGGTCATCTCCATGCACGGCTCCGATTCCCAGAGCCTGGACAACATGCTGGAGCTGCTGGTCGCCGGGGGCATGGAGCTGATCCAGGCATTGCGCATCCTGGTGCCGCCGGCGACGCAGTCGCTGGAATTCAAGGACGCCGACCTGGCCGCGTTCTACGAGTTCTACGGCCTCAACACCGAACCGTGGGACGGCCCGGCCGGCATCGTCTCGATGGACGCGCGCTATGCCGCGTGCACGCTGGACCGCAACGGCCTGCGTCCCGCGCGCTGGATGCTGACCAGCGACCGCCACTTCATCGTCGCCAGCGAAGCCGGCGTGTGGGAAGTGCCGGCCGAACGCGTCACCCGCAAGGGCAAGCTCGGTCCGGGCGAGATGATGGCCATCGACCTGCGCCGCGGCGACCTGCTCGACAGCGAAGCGGTGGACCGCATCAACCGCGGCCGCGCGCCGTACAAGCAGTGGCTGCACCAGGGCGTGACCTACCTGCAGACCGAGCTGATCGATCCGTCGCTGGTCGAGGAACCCTTCGACGAACGCACGCTGCGCGGCTACCACAAGCTGTTCCAGCTCTCGACCGAGGAAGTGGAGCAGGTGCTGCGTCCCCTCGCCGAGACCGAGCAGGAAGCCACCGGCTCGATGGGCGACGACACCCCGATGGCGGTGCTCAGCCGGCAGACGCGCCCGCTGTACGACTACTTCCGGCAGGCGTTCGCGCAGGTCACCAACCCGCCGATCGATCCGCTGCGCGAAGACTGCGTGATGTCGCTGACCACCCAGCTGGGCCGGGAGACCAACATCTTCCACGCCGGCCCGGAGACGGTGAACCACGTCATCCTCAATTCGCCGGTGCTGAGCCAGCGCAAGCTGCGGCAGTTGCTGAAGATGCCGCAGTACGTCGAGAAGAACCGCCTGATCGACCTGTCCTATTCGCACGAGGAAGGCCTGAAGGCCGGCCTGGAGCGGATCTGCCGCGAGGCCGAACAGGCGGCGCGCGACGGCGACGTCATGCTGCTGCTGTCGGACCGCTACCCGCAGCCGGGCCGGCCGATGGCGCATGCGCTGCTCGCCACCGGCGCCGTGCACCACCACCTTTGCCGCGTGGGCCTGCGCTGCGACGCCAACCTGATCGTCGAGACCGGCACCGCACGCGATCCGCACCACATGGCCTGCCTGATCGGCGTGGGCGCCACCGCGGTGTATCCGTACCTGGCCTACCAGACGCTGTTCGACCTGGGCCGGCGCGGCATCCTGCAGATCAAGAAGGGCGGCGAGCAGGCGCAGATCGGCCGCAGCTACCGCAAGGGCATCTACAAGGGCCTGTCGAAGATCATTTCGAAGATGGGCATCTGCACCATCAGCAGCTACCGCGGCGCGCAGCTGTTCGAAATCGTCGGCCTGGATCCGGACGTCGTCGACCTGTGCTTCGCCGAGACGCCGTCGCGGATCGGCGGCGTGGGGTTCGAACGCCTCGACCTGGAGGCGCGCCAGCTCGATGCGCGTGCGTGGAACGACCGCGAATCGCCGGAAGTCGGCGGCCTGCTGAAGTACGTGCACGGCGGCGAGTACCACATGTACAACCCGGACGTGGTGATGACGCTGCAGCGCGCGACGCGCACCGGCGACGCCCGCGACTGGCAGGCCTACGCGGACGCCGTGAACTCGCGCCCGCCTTCGGCACTGCGCGATCTGCTGCAGCTGAAGAAAGCCGACACGCCGACCCCGCTGAACGAAGTAGCCGACGCCACCGACCTGCTGCGTCGCTTCGACACCGCGGCGATCTCGCTGGGCGCGTTGTCGCCGGAAGCGCACGAGGCGCTCGCCATCGCGATGAACCGGCTCGGCGGCCGCAGCAACTCCGGTGAAGGCGGCGAAGACCCCGCGCGCTATGGCACCGAGAAGCGCAGCAAGATCAAGCAGGTGGCTTCCGGCCGCTTCGGCGTGACGCCGGAGTACCTGGTCAATGCCGAAGTGCTGCAGATCAAGGTCGCGCAGGGCGCCAAGCCCGGCGAAGGCGGCCAGCTGCCGGGCCACAAGGTCAACGAGCTGATCGCGCGCCTGCGCTACGCCAAACCCGGCATCGGCCTGATCTCGCCGCCGCCGCACCACGACATCTATTCGATCGAAGACCTCGCCCAGCTGATCTACGACCTCAAGCAGATCAACCCGACGGCCCTGGTCTCGGTGAAGCTGGTCAGCCATGCGGGCGTCGGCACGATCGCCGCCGGCGTGGTGAAGGCAGGCGCGGACCTGATCACCATCTCTGGCCACGACGGCGGCACCGGCGCCAGCCCGGTGAGCTCGATCCGCTATGCGGGCGTGCCATGGGAACTCGGCGTGGCCGAAGCGCACCACGCGCTGGTCGTGAACCAGTTGCGCGACCGCACCGTGCTGCAGACCGACGGCGGCCTGAAGACCGGCCTGGACGTGGTCAAGGCCGCGCTGCTCGGCGCCGACAGCTTCGGCTTCGGCACCGGTCCGATGATCGTGCTGGGCTGCAAGTACCTGCGCATCTGCCACCTCAACAACTGCGCCACCGGCGTGGCCACGCAGGACGAGCGCCTGCGCACGCAGTACTTCACCGGCCTGCCCGAGCGCGTGGAGAACTTCTTCCGCCTGCTGTCCGAGGAAGTGCGGCAGTGGCTGTCGTACCTGGGTGCGCGTTCGCTCGACGAGATCGTCGGCCGCACCGACCTGCTGCAGCAACTCGACGTGTCGCCCCGCGAAGGCGTGAACGTCGATCTGTCGCGCCTGCTGAAGGGTGCGCAGTTCGACAGCAGCAGCTGCGCGGCGCAACGCCTGTACGAATCGCCGGACAGCCTGGCCACGCAGCTCGATGGTTTGCTCGCCGAGCCGATCCGCAAGAAGAGCGGCGGCGACCATCGCTTCCTGATCCACAACACCGACCGCAGCATCGGCACCCGCCTGTCCGGCGCCATCGCGCGCCAGCACGGCAACCAGGGCATGGCCGATGCGCCGCTCAACCTGCGCTTCCGCGGCACCGCGGGGCAGAGCTTCGGCGCATTCAACGCCGGCGGCCTGCAGATGGAGCTGGAAGGCGAAGCCAACGACTACGTGGGCAAGGGCATGGCCGGCGGCCGGCTGGTCGTGCGTCCGCCGCGCGGCGCGCGCTTCGAGGCTCGCAACACACCCATCATCGGCAACACCTGCCTGTACGGCGCGACGGGTGGCGAGCTGTTCGCCGCCGGTCGCGCGGGCGAGCGTTTCGGCGTGCGCAATTCCGGCGCGCTGGCCGTGATCGAAGGCGCCGGCGACCACTGCTGCGAGTACATGACCGATGGCATCGTGCTGGTGCTGGGCAAGGTGGGCCTGAACTTCGGCGCCGGTTTCACCGGTGGCCTGGCCTACGTGCTCGACCTGGACCGCGATTTCGTCGACCGCTACAACCACGAACTGATCGACATCCACCGCATCAGCCCGGAAGGCTTCGAGAGCCATCGCCAGCACCTGCACACGCTGATCAGCCGCCATCGCGAACTGACCGGCAGCATCTGGGCGCAGCAGATCCTCGATGAGTTCCGCGACTACGTGGGCAAGTTCTGGCTGGTGAAGCCGAAGGCCGCGAGCATCGATTCGTTGAACGAGACCCTGCGGAGGGCGGCGTGAGCACGCTCCACCTCTCTCCTCCCCCCTTGCGGGGGAGGATGCCCGCAGGGCAGGAGAGGGGACGCGAGCGCAGCGACGCGTGCCTTCCTCTCCGTGCACTCGACGCGATGACGTGGCGCTTTGCTGCAACGGGCTCCGGCTCACCCTCTCCTGGCCTTCGGCCACCCTCTCCCGTCAAGGGAGAGGGACAGCAGGTACTGTCCTCATGAGCAAGAAGCAGGTATTCCAGTTCCTCGACCTGCCGCGGACGATGCCGCAGCGCATCCCGCTCGAGTTGCGCACGTCCGGCGACTGGGGCGAGCTGTACGGCAAGTTCGGCAAGGAGGAAGCGCAGTACCAGGCGGGTCGCTGCCTCGACTGCGGCAATCCCTACTGCAGCTGGAAATGCCCCGTGCACAACGCGATCCCGCAGTGGCTGCAGCTGGTGCAGGAGAACCGCATCGAGGAAGCTGCGGCGCTCTGCCATTCCACCAACCCGCTGCCGGAAGTCTGCGGCCGCGTGTGCCCGCAGGACCGCCTCTGCGAAGGCAGCTGCACGCTGGAGGAATTCGGCGCGGTCACCATCGGTGCAGTGGAGAAGTACATCGTCGATACCGCGCTGGCCAATGGCTGGCGCCCGGACCTGAGCGACGTGCAACCGACCGGCAAGCGCGTCGCCGTCGTCGGGGCGGGGCCGGCCGGCCTCGGTTGCGCGGATCGTCTGGCGCGCGCCGGCATCCAGGCCGTGGTCTACGACCGTTACGAGCAGATCGGCGGCCTGCTGCAGTTCGGCATTCCCAGCTTCAAGCTCGACAAGAGCGTCATCGCGCAGCGTCGCGAGGTGCTGGAAGGCATGGGCGTGGAATTCCGCCTGGGCGTGGAGATCGGCCGCGACCTGACGCTCGCGCAGCTGCTGGAAGAGTACGACGCGGTCTTCCTCGGCACCGGCGCGTACCGCTATACCGACGGTGGCCTGCCCGGCCAGGACCTGGACGGCGTGCTGCCGGCGCTGCCCTTCCTGGTGCAGAACGGCCGCATCGTCAGCGGCAACGATCCCTGGGGCCGCGCCATCGCCGGTTGGGAAGACAAGCTGCAGCTGCCGGATCTGCAAGGCAAGCGCGTGGTCGTGCTCGGCGGCGGCGATACCGGCATGGACTGCGTGCGCAGTGCGATCCGCCTGGGTGCGGCGAAGGTGACCTGTGCCTACCGCCGCGACGAGGCCAACATGCCCGGTTCCGCGCGTGAAGTCGCCAATGCGCGCGAGGAAGGCGTGCGCTTCCTGTTCAACCGCCAGCCGCTCGGCATCGTGGCCGGCGACGACGGCAAGGTCGCCGGCGTGCAGGTGGTCGAAACGAAGCTCGGCGAGCCCGACGAACGCGGCCGCCAGAACGCGGTGCCGGTCGAAGGCAGCGAATCGGTGCTGGAAGCGGACGTGGTGATCATCGCGTTCGGTTTCTCGCCGACCGTGCCGTCGTGGCTGGCGGACGTGGGCGTGGAAGGCACGCCGAACGGCCGCATCGTCGCCGGCGGCGGCGATCGCCTGCCCTTCCAGACCACGCACCCGAAGCTGTTCGCCGGCGGCGACGCCGTGCGTGGCGCCGACCTGGTGGTCACCGCGGTCGCCGAGGGACGCGACGCGGCGGGCAGCATCGCGACGTTGCTGCTGAACTCCTGAACGAAGAGCCGGGCGATGCCCGGCTCTTTTCGTCGGCGTGGCTCAAGCCTTCAGCGTCGCCATGTCGATGACGAAGCGGTACTTCACGTCGCCCTTCAGCATGCGCTCGTAGGCGTCGTTGATCGCGTCCATCGGGATCACCTCGATGTCCGACACGATCCCGTGCTTGGCGCAGAATTCCAGCATTTCCTGGGTTTCACGGATGCCGCCGATGGCCGAGCCGGCCAGCGACCGCCGCTTGAGCATCAGGCCGAACACGTTCGGCGAAGGATGCGGCGTGGCCGGTGCGCCTACCAGCACCATGGTGCCGTCGCGCGCCAGCGTATTGAGCAACGCATCCAGGTCATGCGGCGCGGCTACCGTGTTGATGATGAAATCGAGCTTGGCCGCCTGGGCCGCCATCTGATCCGGATCGCGCGACACCACCACTTCCGACGCGCCGAGGCGCAGCGCGTCCTCGCGCTTGTTCTCCGAGGTGGTGAACAGCACCACGTGCGCGCCCATCGCCTTGGCGATCTTCACCGCCATGTGGCCCAGGCCGCCGAGGCCGACCACGCCCACCTTCTTGCCGGGACCGATCTTCCAGTGGGCGAGCGGTGAATAGGTGGTGATGCCGGCGCACAGCAGCGGCGCCACCGCGGCCAACTGGTCTTCGTCGTGGGTGATGTGCAGCACGTACTTCTCATCGACGACGATCTGGTCCGAATAGCCGCCGTAGGTGTTCTCGGTACCCCCGAAGATGGAACCGTTGTACGTCCCGGTGAAACCGGTCTCGCAGTACTGTTCGTCTCCCGCGCGGCAGGAGGCGCATTCGCGGCAGCTGTCGACGATGCAGCCGATGCCGGCCAGGTCGCCGACCTTGAAGTCCCTTACCGAGTTACCGACCGCGCTGACGCGGCCGACGATCTCGTGGCCCGGGACCGATGGATACAGCGTGTTGCGCCATTCATTGCGGGCGGTATGTAGATCCGAATGGCAGACGCCGCAATACAGGATATCGATGCGCACATCGTGCGGGCCGGGTTCGCGGCGCTCGAAGGCGAACGCGGTCAGGGGTTGATCGGCGCTGCGCGCCGCATAACCGTGAGCAGCACTCATGGAATTCTCCGGTCGGGGAATGGGCAGGCCATTCTAGGTAGCCCTCTGTTACGGACAATGCCGATTTCCCGCGCGTCCTTGCCTGATCCTGCACGGCCCGCGGGGCTTGGCTTAGACTGGCGTTCTCCCACTCAACGATGTCGTCGCATGCGCCTCGGACTGGCCGCCAACCGTCTTCACCACCACACCGAGGACGCGGCGCTGTTCCGCTGGCTGCGGGCGTGCGAGCCCGGCATCCGCGACCTGCGGCTCGCGCTGCATGCGGTGGGACGCACGCATGATGCGATCGCCGCCGCCGGCATGCTGCGCGGCTACGACGGGCTCAAGCGGTATCCGTACGGCCGCGATGGCGGGCTGATGAAGCTGGTGGCGGAGGTCGTCGGCCTGGAAGGCGCCGAGCGCAGCCTCGACGGTGCGATCTACTTCATCGATCCGGTCGATCCGTCCTCGATCTTCCCCGAAGCCACGGCGCTGAAGCGCCAGTGCGTGATCCACGGCAAGCCGTTCCTGTCGACGGTGGCCTCGGCGCGCGACTGGATCGAGATGGAGCGCATCCACGCCGGCCTCGCGCCCGACCGTGGCGCGGACCGCTTCCACGCGCTGGAGTCGCAGACGCTGGCGCTGATCGCGCACGATGCGATGAAGCCGCAGATGCTCGCGTTCGCCGACGCGCACTTCGATGTGCTGTCGCGCTTCGCGCACCGCATGGCGACCGGCACCACCGGCCTGCGCCTCAACGAACTGGCCTGGAGCCGCGGCTGGCCGCAGGACGTGCCCTGGGTGGAGCGCTTCCAGAGCGGCCCGCTCGGCGGCGACGCCCAGATCGCCGACCGCGTGCTGGAGCATCGCTGCCAGCGCGTGATCTTCTTCGAGGATCCGCACGTGGCGCGCCAGCACGAGGCCGATATCCAGTTGCTGGAGCGCGCGGTGACCACGGTGACCGACGAAGCGGTGTGCACCACGTCGCTGGCCGTCGCGCGACGATGGTGCGAAGCGGTCAACAAGCGCCATGCTGTTGTAGGAGCGACGTAAGTCGCGACCGCACGCCCGGACCTCCTGCGGATGACCCCTTCAGCAGATTCATAGAAACGGATAGTTTCATTCTCGCGGTCGCGACTTACGTCGCTCCTACAGGAACAGCAGCAACGTATGAGCGCCACACCTCGCCATCTCCTGAAAGACCTCTCACCCTCCGCCATCGCGGCCGGCTTCGTCACCGTGCTGGTCGGCTTCGCCAGTTCGGCCGTGATCGTGTTCCAGGCGGCGCAGTCGCTGGGCGCGTCGCCGGAAGAAATCTCGTCGTGGATGTGGGCGCTCGGCCTGGGCATGGGCCTGACCTGCATCGGCCTGTCGTTGCGTTACCGCATGCCGGTGGTGACCGCGTGGTCCACGCCCGGCGCGGCCATGCTGATCAGCAGCGTCGCCGGGTTACCGCTGTCGGATGCGATCGGCGCGTTCCTGCTGTCGGCGCTGCTGATCACCGTGTGCGGATTCTCCGGCTTCTTCGAACGGATGATCAGCCGCATCCCGGTGTCGCTCGCGTCCGGCATGCTGGCCGGCGTGCTGCTGCGCTTCGGCATCGACGCGTTCGCGTCCATGAAGACGCAACTCGGCATGGTGCTGACGATGTTCGCGGTCTACCTGCTCGCACGCCGCCTGCTGCCGCGGTATGCGGTGATCCTCACGTTGCTGGTCGGTATCGCGTTCGCGGGTGCGCTGGGGCTGCTGCGCGTGGACGGATTGTCGTTGCAGCTGGCGAAGCCGATCTTCACGACCCCGACGTTCTCGTTCGCCGCCATCGTCGGCATCGCGCTGCCGTTGTTCATCGTGACGATGGCCTCGCAGAACGTCCCCGGCGTGGCGGTGATCCGCGCGTCCGGGTATCCGATTCCGATCTCGCCGGTCGTCGGCTGGACCGGCGTGGTCAACCTGGTGCTGGCGCCGTTCGGTGCGTTCGCGCTCAACCTGGCCGCGATCACGGCGGCGATCTGCATGGGCCGCGAAGCGCATGAAGATGCAGCGCGCCGGTATGTGGCGGCCATCGCGGCCGGCGTGTTCTACCTGATCGTCGGCCTGTTCGGTGCGACGGTGGCGGCATTGTTCGCCGCCTTCCCGAAGGAACTGATCCTCGCCATCGCCGGCATCGCGCTGCTGGGCACCATCGGCAACAGCCTGGCGGCGGCATTGCGCGAGGAAGCAGAGCGCGAGCCCGCACTGGTGACGTTCCTCGTCACCGCATCGGGGTTGTCGCTCGCGGGCATCGGTTCCGCGTTCTGGGGCCTGCTCGCGGGCGTGGTGACGCTGCTGGTGCTGCGTCGCACCTAGCGCGTGTTTGTGCGCCGCTCATGCGGGTGAACGCGGCGTGGAGTGTTCAGTTTCAGCGGCACGGATTCACCTGGGGGTGATGGGCGCGCGGGCAGGATCGGTCCACGCCATCCCGATAGGAGATTTCCATGCAGACCATTCGCCACCGCCATCGCCTGTTGACGCTCGCCGCCCTCGCCGCGCTGTCCGGCGCCGCGTTCGCGCAGGCGCCTGCGCCGACCGCCGGCAAGGACGCGTTGAAGGAGCCGCAGGTGCGCGCCCTGCTGACCGAGAAGGGCTACACCAGCATCGACGACCTGGATTTCGAAGACGGCCAGTGGGAGACCGATGCGACCAGCGCCAACGGAGACCGCGTCGATGTGCGCATCAACCCGGCCAGCGGCGACATCGTGGCCGAGAAGCTGGTCTCCAATCTCAGCGAGAACGACGTCAAGGCGAAGCTGGCGGCCGCCGGCTATTCCAAGGTGCATGACGTCGACTTCGACGACGGCGTCTGGAAGGCGGAGGCCGAACGCGCCGACGGCAACGACGTCGAGATCCACCTGGCCGCCAACACCGGCGAGATCATCCACGTCGAGAACGATTGATCCATCGCCCTCGCTGCGCAACGAAGAAGGCCGCCCCAGGGCGGCCTTCTTTCATATCGTGGGCGTCTGCGGTCTGGGCCGCGCGAATCGCCATCCGACCAGCATGCCGCAGAACAGCAGGATCGCGGCAAGAAACCACGGGGCACCGGGGACATGGGCGGGCGCCTGCTTGCCGATGAACAGCGCAAAGGTGCCCGCGAACAACAGCGGGCCGATGACGCCCGCCAGGCTTGCGAGACTCATCAGCGCGCCCTGCATGCGTCCCTGCTCACGCTCATCCACTTCACGCGTGATCAACGACTGTGTCGCGGGCGTCGCCAGCGCCCATAGCGCACTGATGGGCAGTCCGAGCAGGAAGGCGGTGCCGGCCGGTGCCCAGCCGTAAACGACGAAGCCGAGCGCGCCACACGCCAGGCCAAGCAGCAATGTCCTGCGCTCGCCGAGTCTTTTCACCACGCGTCCGATCAGCAGGGCGTTCACGATGACGCTCAGGACGCCCACCGCCGCCAACACCCAGCCGACTTCCTTCGGGCCCCATTGGAAGCGGTAGCCGGCGAACAGCACGAACACGCTGGGATAGACGAAGTGCGCGAGGTTCGCGATGAAGACGACGGCGACCAGGCCGAACACCTGCGGATAGCGCTTGAGCAACACCAGCGAACCGAAGGGATTGGCGTGCTTCCAGTCGATGCGGCTGGTCCGCTTCTCCGGCGCGAGCGATTCGGGAAGCACGAACCAACCGTAGAGGAAGTTCAACATCGCCAACCCTGCGGAGAACCAGAACGGAAGACGCAGATCGATGTCGCCCAGCGCGCCACCGATCAGGGGACCGATGACGAACCCCACGCCGAACGCCGCGCCGATCATGCCGAAGGCCTGCGCGCGCCGCTCCGGCGGAGTGACGTCGGCGATGTACGCGTTCGCCGTGGTGAAACTCGCCGAGAAGACACCCGAGAAGACTCGCGCCAGCAGGAGCAGCGGCAACGTGCCGGCGACCGCCATCAGGACGAAGTCGGCGGCCAGGCCCAGACACGAAAGAAGGATCACCGGCCGGCGTCCGAAGCGGTCGGACAGCGCGCCCTGCACGGGCGAGCTGATGAATTGGATGGCGTAGAACACCGTGCCGAAGATCCCGACCCAGATCGCAGCGCGCGCCGCATCGCCACCGGTGAACTGCTTCACCAGATCCGGCAACACCGGGATGATCACGCCGAACGACAGGATGTCGATCAGCACCGTGACGAAGATGAAGACCAGGGCGGCGCGGCGGCCTGCGTGTGCGGGAGCTTCGGCGTTCACGGAGCGAACCGGCGAAAAGGTGCGCAAGTGTAGGGCATCGCCCTTGCCGATGGCGCGCCGCGGCGGGTTACAGCGGGGTCGCGGAGATCACGTGGCTCAGGCGGTGGCGCTGGCCGGGCTCCAGCTCGATCGCGTCCTCGCCGGCATTCGCGGCCTCCAGGCAGACGAAGGAGCGCCAGCCGTCGTCGGGCAGGTCGCCGATGGCGGCCGCGCCGGCTTCGCCCGGGTTCCATACCACCAGCGAACGGCTGCCGAAGGTGTCCAGCCGGATGCGTCGGCTGCCCACGGGATCGAGCAGATCGAAGCGATGGCCGGTACCCGTGTAGATGCGGTCGCTGCGGCCTGGATCGCGCGGGTCGTGCAGCGTCCAGTCATCCGTCTGCACATGCGTACGCCCGTCGAACTTGTCCGCATAGCGCAGGCCATCGAGGCCGGTGACACGCACCTGCAGCGCGTCGCCGACACGGAAGTAGGTGTGCAACGCCTGGGTCAGCACGATGGGGGCTTCACCGCGATGGAGCGTATCCAGACTCTGTCGAAGGTCGCGACCGACGTGCACGGTCTGGATCAGTTCCAGCGGCACGCCATCGCGCAGCGGCAACGCGAGCTTGAGCACGACGCTGCCATCGGTCTCGCGCCGCACGTCCGTCAGCGGCCAGCGCGAAATGCGCGCATGCCCATGCTGGGGTGCGTCGTCGGGCTGTCCCTGCCGGCCGAAGTAGGGCCAGCACACCGGCACGCCACCGCGGATCGCCTTCGGCGGCATCGTCGTGGTCGGCGACACCCAGAGCAGGTCGTCGAAACCCGTCGGCACGAACGACAGCACCTGTCCGCCGTGCAGGCTGATGTGCGCGAGGGACGACGGGGTTTCCACCCGCAGCACCTCGATGCCTTGCCAGCGTTCCTGGGTGATGCCTTCGGGTAATGCCCTCACGGTTTTCGCGGCTCCGGTAGCGCGACGGGCGGCCCTTCCGCCTTCAGCGCGGCGAGTATTTTCGCACCGGCGCGGCCGTCTGCGGGCTGCAGACCAAGACGCTGTTGTTCAACGACGATCGCGCGCCGCGTCTGCGTGCCGATCATGCCGTCGGCGGCGCCGATCGCGTGCCCTCGCGCGAGCAGCAGCGTCTGCAGTTCGCGGCGCTGCGGGCGGCCCAGGCCGGGATCGTCCGTCGGCCAGGCCGTCACCAACCCCGTGCCGCCGCGCAGGCGATCGGCCAGCAATGCGATCGCCAGCGCGTAGCTTTCGGCCGCGTTGTACGAATAGATCGCGTCGTAGTTCTTGAACACGAGGAACGCAGGGCCCGCGATGCCGGTCGGCACCAGCACCGCCGCGGCGCGATCATCCGCAGGCAACGGCTGGCCATCGACGCGGGCGATGCCCTGCGCGGTCCACTGCGGCAGCGGCTTGCGATTGGTGCGGCCGGCCTGTGCGGGATCGAAGCCCGGTGGCAGTTTCACTTCGTAGCCCCACGGCTCGCCGGTGCGCCAGCCGGACGTCACCAGGTAGTTGGCGGTCGAGGCCAGCGCATCGGGAATGCTGTCGATCAGGTTGCGCCGTCCATCGACGTCGAAATCGACCGCGATGCGCGCATAGGTGCTGGGCATGAACTGCGTGTGGCCGAAGGCCCCGGCCCACGATCCGGTCAGGCCCTCGGCGCGGATGTCGCCGGCCTGCAGCAGCTTCAGTGTGGTGAGGAACTCGCCGCGGAAGAACGCCTGCCGCCGACCGAAGCACGAGAGCGTCGACAGCGACACCAGCAACGGGCGCTTGCCGAACACGCGGCCGTAGTCGCTCTCCACGCCCCAGACCGCGACCACCGTGGCGGCATCGACGCCGTAGGCCAGCGCCACGCGGTCCAGCAGGTCGCGATGCGTCGCCAGCATGGCCTGGCCATCGGCGACGCGCTGGTCATCGACCAGGGCCGCCAGGTAGTCCCACAGCGGCGTAGTGAATTCCGGCTGCGCATCCAGCAGGTCCAGCACGCTCATGTCGGCGGCGAGGCCCTGTGTGTAGGTATCGAAGCTGGCCGGCGCGATGCCCTGTTTCTCTGCGAGCATGCGGAGATCGCCGAGGCACGTGGCGTACAGGGGATCGGGCGCGGGCACGGGCGAGATCACCACAGGCGCCGGGGGGACAGAAGGTGGAACCGCCGGCGTCGCGCTGGCGGCGGGCGGGGTCTGCGCGATGCCGGGAACCGCCGCCGCCATCGACAACAGCAGGAAGGTCGCGTTGAACGTCATGTCGGCCTCCCTGGCCTTCGGGGGAGGCTTCACTTTGCCTTGCGCGGAAAGCGAATGCGACCCTGCGGCGCCGTCAGCGGACGTGGATCTCGTACTCGGCCACTTCCACCGGCGGCACTTTCTCCCAAGGCCGCCGGTATTCGAGCCGCACCGCTGTCTGGCCCGGCTTCTCCGCGCGGAACCACCAGCGTGCGATCGACGAGGCGCCAGGCATCGGGGGTTGCGTATCCATCGGCGGCGGGGTCGCGGGGCCGGTGGTGCGCGCCAGCATCGGGGTGCCGTCTGCGGTGAATGTCCATTGATAGCCGGTGCTTGCATTGGACGTCAGGGCGATCTCCAGCACCTGCCCGACGCGCATCTCCACCGGTGCCTTGCCCTGGGGCCGGACGATGCCGTCGTCCGGCAACGTGTCGGACGGCGGTCCGCCGCCCGTGGCCGGTCCGCTGGCGCAGGCCGACAGCAGTACGCACAACCCGGTGGCCACCCATGCCTTCATCGTCGCGTCCTCGCTGGAGACGGGGGAGTTATACACCGCCGCTTTAGGCGCCGTCCGTAGAATGACGGCATGAGCACTCCCCAGGATTCCTCGTTGGGTCGCGAGGTCGCGTATCCCGCGCACTACGACCCCACCCTCCTCTTCCCGATCCCGCGCCAGGGCGCGCGCGACGAAATCGGCATCGCCGCCGATGCCCTGCCGTTCGCGGGCCACGATCGCTGGCACGCCTACGAACTGAGCTGGCTGGATGCCCGGGGCAAGCCGCGGGTGGCGACCGCCACGTTGACCGTGCCGTGCACGTCGCCGTGCCTGATCGAATCCAAGTCGCTCAAGCTCTACCTCAACTCGCTCAACAGCACGCGCTTCAACAGCGATGCCGCGGTGCTCGAGCGCATCGCCACCGACCTGTCGGCGCGTGCCGGCGCGGACGTGGGCGTGGTGTTCGGCCTGCCGCCGATGGCGGAGGCGCCGGAGGGCGAATCCCTCGATGGCCTGGACGTGGAGATCGACCACTACGGGCCGCCGCGTGCGGAATTCCTGGCCGCCGATCCGGAAGTGCAGGTCGATGAGGTGCTGTCGTCCGAACTGCTCAAATCGAACTGCCCGGTCACCGGCCAGCCCGACTGGGCCACGGTGGTAATCCGCTACCGGGGTCCGCGCATCGACCGCGTCGAGCTGCTGCGCTATCTGGTGAGCTTTCGCGACCACGCGGAGTTCCATGAACAATGCGTCGAACGGATTTTTCACGACGTGCTGGCGCATTGCCACCCGGCCTCGCTGTCGGTGGAAGCCCGTTACACCCGCCGGGGCGGCCTGGACATCAATCCCTGGCGGGCTACCGCCGACATGAATGTCCCGCTCATGAAACGCGATTTACGACAGTAGCGTTACTCAACTAACACTTGAGGCGATTTCACGCGCGCGCTATGGATTCTTAACAGAGCGCGTGCAACGCTTTGCGCATCCCACAGCCCGCCAGGAAGGGTGGTTGCAATGAGCACAGAGAAGAAGGCCGACTTTTCGGACGTCAGCGCCAAGGTAACGTCGACCGAACAGATCGTCGAGAAGGCTGATTTCTCCGACGTCACCGCACGCGTCGACAGCACCGAAGAGATCATCGGTGAGCAGAGCTATACCATCGAGAAGGGCGACACGCTCTCGAAGATCGCCAAGGCGCATTACGGCAGCGCGAATGCATGGAAGCAGATCTTCGAAGCGAACCGCGACGTCATCGAGGATCCGGACCGCATCTTCCCGGGGCAGGTGATCAAGTTGCCGCCGAAGCCCGCCGAAGCCTGATCGCCCCTCCACTTCATCCACAAGGATAGAGAACCCATGAAGCAGAACCGCATCTCCTATGCCCTGGCCGCCGCGCTCGTCGGTACCGTTGCCCTGGTCGGCTGCAAGAAGAAGGAAGAGCCCGTTGCCACGCCGCCAGCCGTCGTGGAGCCCGCACCGGCACCAGCGCCTGTCGAACCGGCACCGGCCCCGGTCAGCGCGACCAGCGTCACGGTCGGCAACGCCGCCGCCGCCGATAAGTCTGTCGCCGCGGTCAGCACCTTCGGTGTGAAGGACAAGATCATCGTGTCGGTGAAGACCGATGCTGCGACGCCGGCCAATGCCGCGATCGACGCCAAGCTGACGTATCAGGATGGCCAGGAGGCCGGCAAGCAGTCCACGACGGTGAAGGCCGAAGACGGCGGCACCACCAACGTCGAGTTCACCAAAGCCACCGACTGGCCTGCCGGCAAGTACAAGGTCGACGTGACCCTCAATGGTCAGTCGGTCGGCATGACGCAGGAAATCGAAATCAAGTAACCAGCAAGGCAAGTCTCTCTCCCACGTGTGTGGGGCAAGCTCGGGCGTGGAGTAATCCACGCCCGCTTTTTTTGTGCGGCGCCCGGCAGCGGTCGGTTCCAACCGCAACCGTCCCGGCACGGGATGCTGTCCCGGGACACATAGGCCCCATCCATACCCCCTCGTTTTGCCCTGCGTGCGGCGACACGCGACAATGGCGCGCTGAGTTCCCCATCGCCCCTTGTCGAGAGTCCTGATCCCCATGTCGGATACGCCCCGCATCATCTACACCCTTACCGACGAAGCCCCGTTCCTCGCCACCCAGTCGCTGCTGCCGATCGTCGAGGCGTTCACCGCCCCCGCCGGCATCGCCGTGGAAACCCGCGACATCTCGCTGGCCGGCCGCCTCCTGTCGCAGTTCCCCGAGTACCTGGCCGACGCGCAGAAGATCAGCGACGACCTGGCCGAACTGGGCCAGCTGGCGACGCAGCCGGAAGCCAACATCATCAAGCTGCCCAACATCAGCGCCTCGGTGCCGCAGCTGAAGGCCGCCATCAAGGAGTTGCAGGCGCAGGGGTACCCGCTGCCGGACTACCCGGACGAGCCGAAGGACGAGAAGGAAAAGGACGCCAAGGCGCGCTACGACAAGGTCAAGGGCAGCGCGGTGAACCCGGTGCTGCGTGAAGGCAATTCCGACCGCCGCGCGCCACTGTCGGTCAAGAACTTCGCCCGCAAGCACCCGCACCGCATGGGCGCGTGGAGCGCCGATTCGAAGTCGCACGTCGCCCACATGGCGGCCGGCGATTTCTTCGGTAGCGAGCAGTCGGCCACGCTGGCCAACGAAGGCGCGCTGAAGATCGAGCTGGTCGCCGCAGACGGCACCGTCACGGTGCTGAAGGACAAGGTGAAGGTGAAGGCCGGCGAGATCGTCGATGCCGCGTCGATGAGCCGCAAGGCGCTGGCCGCGTTCATCGCTGCCGAGATCGCCGATGCCAAGGCCCAGGGCGTGCTGTTCTCGCTGCACCTGAAGGCCACCATGATGAAGGTCTCCGACCCGATCATGTTCGGCGTGGTCGTCAACGAGTTCTACAAGGGCGCATTGGCCAAGCATGCCGCCGTGCTGGAGCAGATCGGCTTCGATGCCAACAACGGCATCGGCGATCTGTACGCGCGCCTGGGTACGCTGTCCGCCGACCAGCAGGAAGCGATCAAGGCCGACCTGCAGGCCGTCTACGCCGATGGCGCCGCCGTGGCGATGGTGAATTCCGACAAGGGCATCACCAACCTGCACGTGCCGAGCGACGTGATCGTCGACGCCTCGATGCCGGCGATGATCCGCGACTCCGGCAAGATGTGGAACGCCGAAGGCAAGCTGCAGGACACCAAGGCCGTCATCCCGGACCGCTGCTATGCGGGCATCTACCAGGCGGTGCTCGACGACTGCCGTACGCACGGCGCGTTCGACCCCGCCACGATGGGCAGCGTGCCCAACGTCGGCCTGATGGCGCAGAAGGCCGAGGAATACGGCAGCCACGACAAGACCTTCCAGATCCCCGCCGACGGCAGCGTGCGCGTCACCGACGACGCGGGCCGGGTCGTGTTCGACATGAAGGTCGAAGCCGGCGACATCTGGCGCATGTGCCAGACCAAGGATGCGCCGATCCAGGACTGGGTGAAGCTGGCCGTCGGCCGCGCGCGCCTGAGCAAGACGCCGGCGATCTTCTGGCTGGACAAGGACCGTGCGCACGATGCGCAGGTGATCGCCAAGGTCGAGCAGTACCTCAAGGACTACACGACGGACGCGCTCGACATCCGTATCCTGCCGCCGGTCGAGGCGATGAAGGTGTCGCTGGAACGCACCCGCAAGGGCGAGGACACCATCTCGGTGACCGGCAACGTGCTGCGCGACTACCTGACCGACCTGTTCCCGATCATGGAGCTGGGCACCAGCGCGAAGATGCTGTCGATCGTGCCGCTGATGGCCGGTGGCGGCCTGTTCGAGACCGGCGCCGGCGGCTCGGCGCCGAAGCACGTGCAGCAGTTCCTGGAAGAGGACTACCTGCGCTGGGATTCGCTGGGCGAGTTCCTCGCGCTGGCCGCATCGCTGGAGCACCTGGGCCAGCGTTACCTCAACACGCCCGCCAAGGTACTGGCGAACGCGCTGGACGTGGCCAACGGCCGCATCCTCGACGAAAACCGCTCGCCCGCGCGCAAGGTCGGCGAGCTCGACAACCGTGGCAGCCACTTCTACCTGGCCCTGTACTGGGCGCAGGCGCTGGCCGCGCAGGACGAGAATGCCGAACTGAAGGCGACGTTCGCGCCGCTGGCGAAGGCCTTGGCGGACAACGAAGCCACGATCCTCGGCGAGTTGAACGGCGCGCAGGGCAAGGCGCTGGATATCGGTGGCTACTACCACCCCGACATCGCGAAGACCGCCGCGGCGATGCGTCCCAGCAAGACGTTCAACGACGCATTGGCGACGCTGTCGGCCTGACGGCGCTGCCTTTACCGTCGCACCCGACGCCCGGCCTCGTGCCGGGCGTCGTGTTTTCGGCGACCATCATGCTCGTTGCCGCTATCCGACGCATCCCGCGATGACCGACACCACCGACATCCTGCTGTTTTCCTACGGCACGCTGCAGCTCGAAAGCGTGCAGCTGTCCTCGTTCGGCCGCCGCCTCGACGGCGAACCCGATGCGGTGCCCGGCTACGCGCGGACGATGGTGGAGATCACCGACCCCGCGGTGCTCGCCGCCAGCGGTGAACGCTTCCATCCCATCGTCAGCGCCAGCGGCGATCCGTCCGATGAAGTGGACGGGACCGTCTTCCGCATCAGCGCCGAGGAACTCGCGGCGGCGGACCGTTACGAAGTCGCCGATTACCAGCGCGTGCAGGTGCGCCTGAGATCCGGCCGCGATGCCTGGGTTTACGTGAAGGCATGAGCCGACGGGCATCGGGATCGACGGGGGAGCGACATAGATCGCGTCGGGCCTCCGCGGCAGTCCATCGCGACTCACGTCGCTCCCACGAGGACATGCTTCAACGCCCTCTGCGACCCGGCGCCGAAATGCCGAGCATCCTTCAGGGAACGGGCCGCTCGGCGGACAGCAACGAGACGATGAAATGCAGGCGCCGGGCGCCCAACCGCTGCACCGCCCGCTGATGCCTCGCCTTGCCCGCCGCGTCATGGACGTGGTGCCGGTGGGCGGATTCCGGCGGCGGGCTGTCGGGGTGGGCGATATGACCCTGCAGGAACAACATGCCCTGGCTCATTCCACCCAGCTGCTGCCACCACTGCTTCTTGGTTTCGGTTTGCATGGGACTGCTCCGCGGCGCCGGTGTCCGGCTTGAAGGACTCCCAAGGTAGGCGCATGATCGGCGCCTAAAAAGCGAAAGCTCCGCAAGCCAGCCTTGAGATGGATTCAAGATGAGCCGACTGCCGCTGGACCAGGTGGACGCCTTCGTGACGGCGGCGCGCCTGCGCAATCTCACCCGTGCCGCCGAAGCGATGCACCTCACGGTCAGCGCGTTGAGCCATCGCATGCGGCTGCTGGAACAGCGGCTGGGCCACAAGCTGCTGGCGCGGGGCCCCCGCGGCGTGGAACTGACGCCCGAAGGCCAGCGGCTGTTCGATGCGATCTCCGGACCGCTGGACACCATCGATCACGCACTGCGGCGCGCCACGTTGCGCAACGACCACACCGTGACGCTGAGCCTGATCCCCTCCATGGCCACCGCCTGGCTGGTGCCGCGCCTGCCGGCGTTCCTGGCCCAGCATCCGGAACTCGGCCTCAATCTGCAATCGAGCACGCACGTGGTGGATTTCGAGCGCGAGCCGGTGGACCTGGCGCTGCGGCTCGGCGGTGGACGCTGGCCGAACGTGCACGCGGAGTTCCTCTTCCACGAATGGATCACCCCGGTCGCCAGCCCCGGCTTGCTGAAGCAGCACGGCCGGCCGGCCCCGGACCAGATGGCGAAGCTGCCGTTGCTCGGCGATCCGGCCAATCGGTGGAAAGACTGGTTCGAGCATTTCGGCGGACAGCCGCCAGCGCGCTATGTCGCGCAGTTCGACGACACCGAAACGCTGCACCAGGCAGCGGCGCAAGGCGTGGGCGTGGCACTGGCCCGCTGGACGCTGGCCGAGCCGCTGGTGAAGGCCGGCCGGCTGGTGACGCTGACGAAGAAACGGCTGCAGGCCGACTTCGCCCACTACCTGGTGTATCCGGAACGCAGCCTGGCCCATCCCGGTTTCCGCAAGGTGCGCAGCTGGCTGCTGGAACAGGCCGGCATCGCGGTGGAGCGATGACTCCAGCGCGTGCCGGCTAACATCGTGCGCATGGTCCCTGCCGATGCCATCGCCCGCCTGATCCACGACGCCTTCGCGGACTACCACGCGCGGTTCGCCGAGATCACGCAGCGCGCGAAGCACCGCTTCGAAACGCAGGACTGGGCCGCTGCCCGCAGCGATGCCGTCGAACGCATCGCGCTGTACGACCAGTGCATCGCCGAGTGCGCCCTGCGCCTGCAGTCGGCGTTGCTGGGACGGGCGCACGACCGGACGTTGTGGATCGCCGCGCGCGCGGCCTTCGAGACGCTGGTCGCCGGCCAGATCGACCGCGAGCTCTACAAGACTTTCTACAACACGCTCAGCCGCCGCTTCCTGCGTATCCGCGGCGTGGATCCGGCGCTGGAGTTCGTCGCGCTCGATGTGGAACCCACCGACGCGATCACCCACCCGGTCGCGCGCCACAGCTATGCGGTCTCCGAACAGCGACCCACCGATACCTTCGCGCGCGTGCTGGCGGACTACGGCTTCGACGTGCCCTACGCGCACCGCACCCGCTGCGCGGCGGCGATCGCGGTGCGGTTGCAGGACGACCTGGCGCACTGGGGCGCGCAGCCGGTACGCGGCATCGAACTGCTGGACACGGTGTTCTACCGCGAGCGCCGCGCTTACCTGGTCGGCCGGGTGTTCGGCGAACACCGGTTCTCGCCCTGCGTGATCGCGCTGGTGAACGAGGGCGGCCAACTGAAGGCGGAAGCCGTGCTGACCCATCGCGCCGACGTGGCGCACCTGTTCGGCACCTCGCGCAGCTACTTCCATGCCGACCTGGCGACGGTCGGCGATGCGGTGGTGTTCCTGCGCTCGTTGTTGCCGGGCAAACCGATCGACGAGATCTACACCGTGCTCGGCCGCGCCAAGCAGGGCAAGACCGAGCGCTATCGCACCTTCTTCCACCATTTCGCCGCGCATCCGGACGAACGGCTGGTGCATGCCGAAGGCACGCCCGGCATGGTGATGGCGGTGTTCACCCTGCCCAGCTATCCGCTGGTGTTCAAGGTGATCCGCGACCGCTTCGCCTATCCCAAGGCGATGAGCCGGCAGGATGTGGAAGACAAGTACGACCTGGTCTTCCACCTGGATCGCGTCGGTCGCCTGCTGGACACGCAGGCGTTCCGCTTCCTGCGCTTTCCGCGCGCGCGATTCGCGCCGGCCCTGCTGCAGGAACTGCGCGAGAGCTGTGGGCAGAGCGTCAGCGAGGACGGCGACGACCTCGTCATCGACCTGTGCTACGTGCAGCGCCGGTTGCGGCCGTTGAACCTCTACCTGCGCGAGCAGAAGCCCGAGGCGGCACGCGCCGCCGCGCTCGACTACGGCCAGGCGATCCGCGACATGGCGCGCAACAACATCTTCCCCGGCGACATGCTGCTGAAGAACTTCGGCGTGTCCCGGCACGGCCGCGTGGTCTTCTACGACTACGACGAACTGCGGCTGGTCACCGACTGCCGGTTCCGCGACTGGCCGCAGGCGGAGAGCTACGAGGAACAGATGGCCGATGCACCGTGGTTCCATGTGGACGCGGGCGATGTGTTCCCGGAGCGTTTCCCGCAGTTCCTCGGCCTGCCCGGGCCGCAGGCGAAAGCGCTGAAGGCCGCGCACGGCGCGCTGTTCCAGCCTGGCTGGTGGCGCGACCTTCAGTCGCACCTCGCGGCGGGCGACTACCCGGATACTCCGCCTTACCCGGACACGCTCAAGCTCGCGTGACCGTGCGCATGCCCCTGCAACAGGCAGCGCGCTACCCTAGCCGCCACATGGAAACCGCCCTCCCGCCATGAGCACCTACCGCCTCGACTCGATCTTCCGTCCGCGCGCCGTCGCCGTGGTCGGCAGCCAGTCGCGTCCGCGCTCGGTGGGCCGCGCGGTGGTGGAGAACCTGCGCGATGCCGGCTTCGCCGGTCCCATCGGCCTGGTCAACAAGCATCCGTCGCCGATGGACGGCGTGGCGACGGTGCGCCATCTGCGCGACCTGCCGTGGACACCCGACCTGGTCGTGATCGCCACGCCCGCGGCGACCGTGCCGCAGCTGGCCGCCGAAGCCGCGGAGAAAGGCGCAGCCGCCGTCGTCGTGCTCACCGCCGCGATGGGCAGTGGCCCCGGTTCACCGGCGGCGCAGCTGGAAGCGCTGACGCGCGAGAAAGGCCTGCGCGTGCTCGGCCCGAACTGCCTGGGCGTGATCGCGCCGCATGCGCGCCTCAACGCCAGCCTGGCCAGCCGCTTCCCGAAGGCCGGCGATCTGGCGCTGATCTCGCAGTCGGGCGCCATCTCCGGCGGCCTGGTGGAATGGAGCATGAGCCAGCCGGTCGGTTTCTCCGCCGTGGTGTCGCTGGGCGATGCGCTGGATGTCGACTTCGCCGACCTGCTGGACTACTTCGCCACCGACCACCGCACGCGCGCGATCCTGCTGTACGTGGAAGCGATCCGCGATGCGCGCAAATTCATGTCCGCCGCACGCGCGGCCGCGCGCACCAAGCCCGTGGTCGTGGTGAAGTCCGGCCACAGCGGCAACGTCAAGGTCACGCCGGCCGGCAGCACGCATACGCAGAACCTCGCCAAGCCGAATGCCGTCTACGGCGCGGCGTTCCGACGCGCCGGCCTGCTGCGCGTGCGTTCGCTGCACGAGCTGTTCGCCGCCGCACGCACGCTGGGGCAGGTCCGCCCGTTCCAGGGCCGGCGGCTCGCCATCCTCACCAACGGCGGTGGCGTGGGTGCGCTGTCGGTCGATCACCTGTACGAACAGGGCGGCACGCTGGCCACGCTGTCCGATGCCACGCGCGATGCGCTGGATCGCATCCTGCCGGTCGGCTGGTCGCGCACGAATCCGGTGGACCTGCTGACCGACATCGACGCCGAACGCTACGCCGCGACGATCGAAGCGCTGCTGGCGGACCCCGGGAACGATGCGCTGCTGGCGGTCAACGTGCCCACCGTGTTGTCGTCCTCCGCGGAGGCGGCCGATGCCGTGGTCGGCGTGCTGGGCAGTGGCGCCGCCGCCGCCTCGCGCAAGCCGGTGTTCACCGTGTGGCTGGGCAACGATCCGCAGGCCGAAGCCGTGCTCGATGCCGCGCACGTGCCGCGCTATCCCAACGAGTCCGACGCCGTTGCCGGCTTCATGCACCTGGTCCGCCATCGCGAGGTGCAGGCCGCGTTGATGGAAACGCCGCCGAGCCTGCCGGAAGACTTCAGCCCCGACGTGGCGATGGCCCGCGCACTGGTCGATACCGCGTTGGACGCCGGCCAGACCTGGCTTGATCCGCTGGCCACCACGCAGTTGCTCGCCGCCTACGGCATTCCGATGGCGCCGCTGTGGCGCGCGACCGACGCCGAGGATGCCGCGCGCATTGCGGCGCCGCTGCTCGCCGAGGGCAGGACCGTGGCGGTGAAGATCCTGTCGCCCGACATCCCGCACAAGTCGGACGTGGATGGCGTGCGCCTCAACCTGCCGAACGCACACGCCGTGCGCGAAGCCGCCGCCGGCATCCTGCAGCGCGCGCGCGAACGCCGTCCCGAGGCGCGCATCGAAGGTGTGCTGGTGCAACCGACGGTGCTGCGTCCGAAGGCGCGCGAACTGATCGCCGGCATCGCCGACGATCCCGTGTTCGGCCCGGTGATCGCGTTCGGCCGTGGCGGTACCGCCGTGGAAGTCATCAACGACCAGGCCGTCGCCCTGCCACCGCTGGACCTGCGCCTGGCGCACGAACTGATCGCGCGCACCCGCGTATCGCGCGTGCTGAAGGCATACCGCGACGTGCCCGCGGCCGACGAACGCGCGGTCGCGCTGGTGCTGGTGAAGCTGGCGCAGCTCGCGGCCGACATCCCGGAAATCCAGCAGCTCGACATCAACCCGCTGCTGGCCGACCGCGATGGCGTGGTCGCGGTGGACGCGCGCATCGCCGTCGCGCGCGGTCGCGCACTGCACAAGGGCCGCGGCCATCCGCGCTTCGCGATCTTCCCGTATCCGACGGAATGGGAGCGGACCATCGAACTGGCCGATGGCCAGCCCGCGCTGATCCGCCCGGTGCGGCCGGAAGACGACGCGATGTTCCGGGAATTCTTCACCCACGTGACAGATGAAGACCTGCGCCTGCGCTTCTTCCAGTCGGTGCGCCATTTCAGCCACGAGTTCATCGCGCGCCTGACCCAGCTCGACTATGCGCGCTCGATCGCGCTGGTGGCGGTCCATCCGGAAACCCACGAAATGCTCGGCGCGGTGCGCCTGCATGCCGACGCGAACTACGAAAAGGGCGAGTACGGCATCCTGGTGCGCTCGGACCTCAAGGGCCACGGCATCGGCTGGAAGCTGATGCAGATCATGATCGAGTACGCGCAATGGCAGGGCCTGAAGCTGATCGAAGGCCAGGTGCTGCGCGAGAACCGCACCATGCTCGCGATGTGCGAAAGCCTGGGCTTCACCGTGAAGCTGGACCCGGACGACCCCACGCTGATGAACGTCAGCCTGCCGGTGCCCTCCTCCGCATGAAGCGCCGCACCGTGCTCGTCGCGACGTCACTGGCGCTGGTGGCTTCGGTCGCCGGCGTCGTGGCATGGAAGGCTGCACCCACGAAGCGCAATTCCGCACCCAGGGCATCGATCCCGGAAGACGCGAGCCTCCTGCAGACCGCTCACTACCGCGTGCACAGCACGGCGACGCCCGCACAGACCCGGGAGATCGCCGCCGCCGCGGAAAGCCTGCATGCCGCCTACCTGTCGCTGTTCGCTGGCCACGTGGCGCCGTCCACCACGCCACTGATCCTGGTGCTCTATCGCGACGCGGACGAGTTTGCGCGCAACAACCGCAGCCGGCCATGGGCCGAAGCCTATTACCTGCGGCCCGCCTGCTATGCGTACTACGGGAGCGGAAACGCGAATCCGTACCACTGGATGCTGCACGAGGCCGTGCACCAACTGAACACCGAAGTCGCCGGCTGGCGGTTGCCCGCGTGGGCCAACGAAGGCATCGCCGGCTACCTCGGTGCGAGTTGGCTGGAAGAAGGCGTCCTGACACCGGGCCGCAGCGATCCCGATACCTACCCCATCTGGTGGCTGTCGCGGATGAAGCTCACAGGGAGCCTCGACGCCGACGTCGCAGCCGTGCGTTTCATCCCGTTGCGGGAGCTGGTGGAGGGCCGCGGCCCCGGCATCGACCAGCACGTCAATCTGTACTACCTGCACTACTGGAGCCTCTCGCACTTCCTGTTCCATCACGAGGACGGGACATACGCCGACGCCTACAAGCAGTTGCTTGCCCTGGGTGCCGCTACACCCGACTTCGAACGCCTGATCGGGCCGATCGAGGAGATCGAGAAGGCGTGGTACGCGTATCTGCTGGGCGCCATCGCGAAGATGCAGGCCTACGAAGCCGAGCATGGCATCGTGCGCTGATGAACGTCAGCCTGCCGGTGCCTGCGAGCGCGTAGGGAATTTCTCGTCATTCCTGCGAAGACGGGGATGACGGCGCTTTACAGCGCCACCACCACCTTGCCGAAGTTCTCCCCGCGCAGCAGGCCGATCAGCGCGCGCGGTGCATTCTCCAGACCTTCCACCAGGTCCTCGCGGTAGCGGATCTTCCCGTCGGCGAGCCAGGCGCCCATGTCGCGCAGGAACTGCGGGTACAGCGCGATGAAGTCGTACTGGATGAAGCCGCGCACGGTCAGGTGCCGGGACAGGATCTGGCCCATCAGCAGCGCCATGCGATCGGGCCCGGGCGGCAAAGCGGTGTCGTTGTAGTGCGCGACCAGGCCGCAGACCGGGATGCGCGCGAAATCGTTGAGCAGCGGCAGCACCGCGTCGAAGACCGCGCCGCCGACGTTCTCGAAGTAGACATCGATGCCGTCGGGACAGGCGGCGCGCAGCTGCTCGGCGAAATCCGGCGCGCGATGATCCAGCGCGACGTCGAAGCCGAGTTCGTCGCGCAGGTAGGCACGCTTGGCTTCGCCACCCGCGATGCCGACGGCGCGCGCGCCCTGCAGCTTCGCGATCTGCCCGACCGTCGCCCCGACCGGACCGCTGGCCGCGGCCACCACGACGGTTTCGCCGGGTTGCGGTTTGCCGATCTCGTGCAGGCCGACGTA
Source organism: Pseudoxanthomonas sp. Root630 (assembly GCF_001427585.1). Lineage (GTDB taxonomy): Bacteria > Pseudomonadota > Gammaproteobacteria > Xanthomonadales > Xanthomonadaceae > Pseudoxanthomonas_A. The sequence goes on from NZ_LMGY01000015.1 coordinate 84,976, forward strand.
CGCGGTGAAGCCCGGCATGCCGTACACGCCCAGCGCGGTGGTCAGCGGCGCGGCACGCGCATCCAGCTTGCGCTTCAGCATGCCGCCCTGCGCGACGGCATGGGTCTGCCACCCGCCGTGCGCGAGCACGAGATCACCGGGCTGCAGGTCCGGGTGGCGCGAGGCGATCACTTCCGACACCGTGCCGCCGTCCATCACCTCGCCGATCTCCACCGGCTTCGCATACGAACGTCCGGCATTCATGCGGCCGCGCATGTACGGATCCAGCGACAGATAGCGATTGCGCAGCAGCACCTGGCCGTCCGCGGGTTCGGGTAGCGGCACGTGCTCCAAGCGGAAGTCATCGGCGGTCGGCTCGCCGCGCGGCCGCGATGCCAGCACGATGCGGGTGTTCTGGGTGGCGTCGTGGCGCGTCATGGCGATGGCTCCGAAAGTGCGGATGGGCGTCAGTCTAACGATGCCACCGAGGCATGCGGTGAAGCGTGCCCGTGCTGCGACGACCGCCATGCCGCCTGAACATGGCGCGTGCTAGGCTCCGCGCACCTTTCTGGAGGGCTGACGCATGACGACCCGTATTTCGCTGTCCCTGGCACTCGTGGCCGCACTCGCCGCATCGCCCGCCGTGTTCGCCGCGGCGCCGGCGAAGACCGACGCTGCGGCCAAGGCGCTGCCCGCCGCCGATGTCGCCGCACTGGATGCCGCGCTGAAGGGCGACTGGCGCGATCCGAAGAACGTCGCGCGCGATGCGTATCGCCATCCGAAGGAAACCCTGTCGTTCTTCGGCGTCACGCCGTCGGAGACCGTCGTCGAGATCACGCCCGGCGGCGGCTGGTATTCCGAAGTGCTGGCGCCTTACCTGAAGGCGAAAGGCAAGTACGTGGCCGCCGTCGTCGATCCCGCCGCCGTGGCCGAGAAGAGCCGCAACTACTACCAGCGTGGCGTGGACAATCTGGCGAAGAAGTTCACCGACGGCCCGGCGCAGTTCGACAAGGCCGCGACCGTGAAGTACGACCCGGCCGCGCCGGTGTTCGGTGCCGCGGGTTCGGCCGACGTGGTGCTGACGTTCCGCAACGTGCACAACTGGCGCAAGGCCGGCCAGGCCGAAGGCATGTTCAAGGGCTTCTACGAGGTGCTGAAGCCCGGCGGCGTGCTCGGCGTGGTGGAGCATCGCGCGACAGCCGACGTGCCGGCCGACGATGGCACCGGCTATGTCGGCGAAGCGCAGGTGATCGCGCTGGCCACCGCCGCCGGTTTCCAGCTGGCGGGCAAGAGCGAGGTCAACGCCAATCCGAAGGACACCAAGGACCATCCGAACGGCGTGTGGACGCTGCCGCCCACCAACGACCATCCGGAAGCGGACCGCGCCAAGTACCAGGCCATCGGCGAGAGCGACCGGATGACGCTGCGCTTCATCAAGCCGGCCGCCAAGTAAGCTGGAACGCGCGCCGTCGCGGCCTGCATGGTCGCGGCGGCGTTGTCGTCTTCGCCGATGCTCGTCGCCTTCAACAAACCGTTCAACGTGCTCTGCCAGTTCACCGACCGCAGCGATCCGCCGCGGCGGACGTTGGCGGCGTTCGGCTTGCCGCCGCGCGTATACGCCGCGGGCCGTCTCGACTACGACAGCGAAGGCCTGTTGCTGCTCACCGACGATGGCGCGCTGGCGAACCGCCTGACCGATCCGCGCCACAAGCAGCCCAAGACCTACTGGGTGCAGGTGGAAGGCACCCCGACGGACGCGCAGCTCGAGCAGCTGCGCCTGGGCGTGGTGTTGAACGATGGACCGACGCTGCCCGCGAAGGTCGAACGCTTGGACCCCGCCCCCCCGCTATGGGAGCGCGATCCGCCGGTGCGCTTCCGCAAGATGGTGCCGGATGCGTGGCTCGCGCTGACGATCACCGAAGGCCGCAACCGCCAGGTGCGCCGCATGACCGCCGCGGTCGGCCTGCCCACGCTGCGGCTGGTGCGCGCGGCGATGGGCGATGTACGGCTCGATGGTCTCGCGCCCGGCACGTGGCGGGTGCTGTAACGATCAGGTATCGGCGGAACGCGACGCAGTGCTGCGCGGACGGCGCGGCGTGCCGGTCTTGCGAGCTGACGATCCGTTGCCGTTGACCTTGCGCGCTTCCACGCGGCGCGACTTGCCTTCGATCGGCGCGCTGGCCTGATCGCGCTTGCGCTTGCGATAGGCGACCAGGGCCAGCAGGCCCACGCCGATGCCGGCCGCGACCGCGACCGCCGGGTTGCGTTTGACGAAGTTCACCGCGAGCTTGCCGCCGGTCTTCGCGACGCCGAGCGCGGCGCCGGTCTGCAGCAGCTTGTCCGCACTCGGGACTGCATGCTTGAGGCTGCTACCGGCCTGGCTGGCGAGTTCCAACGCACGGTCGGTAATGGTGGTCAGCTTGCTCATGGGGCCTTCCCTGAAAGAGGTGGGTAGATCGCCAGTGTCCGGGCGAGGATGTTTACGGGATGTTAGTTCGCCCACGCGGCGCTGGCCGCGGGCTGAACGACTTCGTCAGGTGCCGCGCGGCTTCGCCCGATGGGTCGCCTGGGCGCTCCACGGGTCGTCGGGCCGCGCCGAGTGGAACCCACCGTCAATGTAATGGGTGCGCCGCCGCCGCGGCAGGCGATAACGACGCGCTACGTACCGCGCGGCTTCGCCCGATGGGTGGCCTGGGCGCTCCAGGGATCATCCGGCCACGGATGCTTCGGGTACCGCCCCTTCATCTCCTTCTTCACCTCGGCATAGGTCGAGTTCCAGAAGTTGCGCAGGTCGGAGGTCACCTGCAGCGGTTTGCCGCCCGGTGAGAGCAGATGCAGCAGGACGGGCACGCGGCCGTCGGCCACACGCGGCGTGTCGGCCAGGCCGAACAGTTCCTGCAGCTTCACCGCCAGCACCGGCGGTTGGCCGTGCGCGTACTCGATGCGGCGCTCCATGCCCGACGGCACGGTGATCCGCGTGGGCGCCAGCGCGTCGATGCGCTGGCGCAGCGACCAGTCAAGGCCGGACTTCAGCGCGTTCGCCAGATCGTCCTCGCCGAGCGCATCCAGCCGCGTCTTGCCGGCGAACGCGGGCTTCAACCAGGTGTCGAGCGTCGCCATCAGCGCGTCGTCGGACAGGTCGGGCAGGCCAAGGTCGGGCATCCACTCGTGCAGGCAGCGCACGCGCTCGCGCCATTGCTGCAGCGATTCGGGCCACGGCAACGCGTCCAGACCGAGGTCGCGCACGGCGTCGGTCAGCGCGGCGGCGGCGAGCGCGGGATCCACGCGGCCGGCCGGCCGCGCGTCGAACACGATCTGGTCGAAGCGCGATTCGCGTTGCGCCGACAGCGCGCGCCGCGACGCATCCCAGCGCACGGTGTCCTCGGTGACGAAGCGATCGGCGAAGTCGCGGCGCAGGCGCCGTTCGTCCAGCGGGGCGGCCCGCTGCACGAGCGCGTCGCGCGCTTCATGGCGAAGCTCGCTGACCACGATCCACGGCTCGCCGACCAGTGCGCTGTCGTCGAACAGCCGGGCGCTGCGCCCGTTCGCCAGCAGGTAGCGGCGCGCGTCCTGCGGATGCTGGAAACCGATGCGATCCGGGAACGCGTGCATCAGCACGTCGCCCAAGCGATGGGCCTCCACCGAGGACGGCGGCGCGGCGGCCTCGCGGACCCGGCGGCGCCACTGCTTCGCAGCGGCCTCGATCGCGGCGAGGCCCGAGCGGTTCGCCTCCTGCGGCGCGCGGCCGCTACGGAACGCCGCCAGCGCACGCCAGCGCGCGGCCAACGCGTCGCCGCCCATCCGCAGCGGATCGCGCGCTTCGACCAGCGCGGCGAGGTCGCAGGCGAGCGCGCGGTCCTCGCCCTCGCCTGCCGACAGCAGCATCGCCGCGAGCCGGGGATGCGTGCCGAGCGCGAGCATGCGCTTGCCCAGCGGCGTGATGGCGTTCGTCGCCGTCAGTGCGCCGAGGCGGCGCAGCAGATCGCGCGCCGCATTCATCGCGCCGGGCGGCGGCGCATCGACGAAACGCAGCTCGTCGCTGCCCCACGCCGCCAGTTCCAGCGCCAGCGCGCCGAGTTCGACCAGTGCGATCTCCGGTCGCCGCTGCGGATCGAGCCGCTGCGATTGCGGCCAGAGGCGGTAGGCCCATCCGTCGGCCACGCGACCCGCGCGACCGGCGCGCTGGTCGGCGGAGGCCTGCGAGATGGTCGTCACTTCCAGGCGCGAAAAGCCACTGTTCGGGTCGTACGAAGGCTCGCGCGCCTGTCCGCTGTCTACCACCACGCGCACGCCGGGCAGCGTCACCGACGATTCGGCCACGTTGGTCGCCAGCACCACGCGCCGACGGCCCTGCGGATCCGGCTGCAGCGCTTCGGCCTGCTTCTCCACCGGCAGTTCGCCATGCAGGGCGAGGACGAGGATGTCCTGCGGCAGGACGTCCGCCAGCATCGTCGCCACGCGCGCGATCTCGCGCTGGCCCGGCAGGAATACCAGCACGTCGCCGGGATGCGCCTGCACGGCCTGTTCGATGGCGCGGCGCGCCTGCACGTCGGTGGCCTCGTCGCGGCGCGCGGGGAAGTGCGCGACCTGGACCGGGAAGCCCCGGCCCTCGCTGCTCAGCCGCGGCGCGTCGAGGAACCGCGCCAGCTTCTCGCCGTCGAGCGTGGCGGACATGACGACGATGCGCAGGTCCTCGCGCAGCTGCGCCTGCACGTCCAGCGCCAGCGCCAGGCCGAGGTCGCCTGCCAGGTGGCGTTCGTGGAATTCGTCGAACAGGATCGCGCCGACGCTCTCCAGCATCGGATCGTCCTGGATCATCCGGGTCAGGATGCCTTCGGTGACCACCTCGATCCGCGTGTCCGGCCCGATCCTGTTCTCGAACCGGATGCGATAGCCGACCGTGTCGCCGACGGCTTCGCCCCGCTGCTTCGCCATGAACCCGGCCGCCGCGCGCGCCGCCACGCGGCGCGGTTCCAGCACCACGATCTTGCGGCCCTGCAGCCACGGCTCGTCCAGCAGCGCCAGCGGCACCTGCGTGGTCTTGCCCGCACCGGGCGGGGCTTCCAGCACCAGGCGCGGATGGTCGGACAGGCTGCGGACGATGTCCGGCAGCAGCGGGGTGATCGGGAAGGCGGGCGACGGCATGCGGTGGGAAGGATAAACGCATGCGGTCCTACTGTAGGAGCGACGTGAGTCGCGACCGCACGGCTTGTGCGCCCATGGCAAGCATCGGCCGGGACATCCGTGCACATGGCGAATCCGGCTGCCCGGACCATTCACTCATCCGGTCGCGACTCACGTCGCTCCTACAACAGCAGGCACCAGGGCTTAAAATACCGCCATGGATCTCATCGACATCGGCGCCAACCTCACCCACGAGAGCTTCGACCACGACCGCAACGCGGTGCTGCAGCGCGCGCGCGAAGCCGGCGTGGTGCAGCAGGTGGTCACTGGCGCCAGCCGCGAGCATTCGCCCACGGCGCTGCGCCTGGCGCAGGCGCATCCGGGCGAGCTGTTCGCCACGGCAGGCGTGCACCCGCACCACGCCACCGAGTACACCGACGAATGCGACGCCGAGATGCGCGCGCTGCATGCGCATGCCGACGTCGTCGCGGTGGGCGAATGCGGACTGGACTACTTCCGCGATTTCTCGCCGCGGCCGGCGCAGCGCAAGGCGTTCGAGCGCCAGCTGCAGATCGCGGTGGACACCCGCAAGCCGCTGTTCCTGCACCAGCGCGACGCGCACGACGACTTCGTGGCGATGATGAAGAACTTCGACGGCCAGTTGGGCCCGGCCGTGGTGCACTGCTTCACCGGCACGAAGAAGGAACTGTTCGACTGCCTGGACCAGGACTGGCACATCGGCATCACCGGCTGGCTGTGCGACGAACGCCGCGGCCTGCACCTGCGCGAGCTGGTGAAGAACATCCCGGCGAACCGGCTGATGATCGAAACCGACGCGCCCTACCTGCTGCCGCGCACGGTGAAGCCGCAGCCTTCGCACCGCCGCAACGAGCCGATGTACCTGGCCCACATCGTCGCCGAACTGGCGCGCGACCGCGGCGAGGACATCGAGGTCACCGCCGCCGCCACGACGGCGACGGCGCGCGCGTTCTTCCGGCTGCCGCCGACAGGGTGAGCGCCACGGTCGGGTAGCGCTCTACCCCGGGCGTCCGCATCAGCGACGCCTCGGCCGCAGGTAGTGGCGGACCACGTAGTTGCCGATCTTGTTGCCCTGTTTCAGGCCGTCCATGCATGCGGTACGGAAGTGGATGCCGGCGTACACGCGCGACATCGCCGCCTCATGTTCGGCCTGCGACAGCGTGTCGAAGTGGCGTTCGATCCCCGCGGCGGACAGCGTGTACGGCAACGCGTCGGTGCCCAGCAGGCGGCGCAGCACTTCCATCGCGCTGGCGGTCAGCCCCGACAGGCCACTGGCATAGTCCGGGTACGGGGGCGTGACCAGGTACGGCAACCACTGCGCGTTGCCGGCCGCCTGGATCGCGGTGACAGGCCGCCAGAAGAGGTAGCGGTACTTGCCTTCGAACAGACCGAAGGAGGCATCGGCCTGCGCCATGTTCATCAGGGCGAACAGGCGCGCGTGCTGCCAGAGGTCCAGGCCGCGTCCCGCGACGACCTGCTGCGCGATGGCATTGGCATTGGCGCCACCGCCGGCCCAGTAGCGCGCCGCGCGGCTTTCGTACGAATCGACATTCTGCGGCGCGCCGCGCACTGCCGCGCTGCCGACCGCCATCACTTCCTGGTAGTCGCGCCGGTAGGTGCCGCTGCGCAGGTTCATCAGCGGCGACGGTCCGGCGCCGAACTGGGTGACGCGACCCAGCGCGAACGGCTTCACCTTGCCCCAGTTGCCGAATAGCGGGGCCGCGAAATTGGGCGGCGTTGGCTGGTACACGCCCGGCAACAGCGGGGCCGCGTACGGCGCGTGCGGCGTGGCGGCACCGTCGTTGGCCCGCAGCGCAAGGATCGCCTCGGCTGCCGCGGCACCGACCGCGATGCCGTCGCTCACGCAGCTCGGATACGCCGCGGGACACGAGAGCCCGGCGAGATAGGTGTCGTACGTGGTCTCCAGCGCGGCCGCTTGCGAAGGCACGGTGATCGACAGCGTCATGTAGGCGGCGGTAGCGACCGCCGCTTCGGGAGAAGCGCCGCGCACGGCGGGATGCGTGCCCGCATACGGCTCGTAGCGCGGCTCGATCGAATTCAGCGCATCGTGGATCGCCAGATGGGTGATCGCGTTGACGCGCGTCTGGATCGGCGGCGCACCGGCGGCGGTGGCGGCCTGCCAGGCCGTGGTGTTCCAGTCGGTGACGGCGTCGGCCTGGGCCAGGCCGGGCAGCAGGACCGCAAGCAACAGGACGAGACGGTGGCGACGAGCGAAGCTTCGCCGGGCCGCGGTGGACATCAGGTTCATGGTGGACTCCTTTCATGGTGGTGGAGGGCCGCCTCGCAGGGCGGCGATCGATCCGCGCCGGAGGATGGCTATCCGAGCCGGCGTGCACGGCGGCGCAGCTCAATCGCTGCGCCGGTTGTCGGCCACGCGGCGCGCTTCCGACGAACGGGGCAGCGCGCGTTCGAACACCACGCGGTGCGGGCGCGCGTCGTGGCGGCGGCAGGCGCGGCGGGCCTCGGCCATCAACGCCGCGCGGCTGGCATAGACCTGGCCGATGTTGTGTTGGCCCAGCAGCGCGCCCACCTCGTGCTGCGGCGGCAAGCGTGGATGGGCGCAGTCGATCACGATGCGCGGCGCGGCGGCGTCATCAGGGCCGACGGGCCCGGCGATGGCCGGCGCGGCCGTGGACAGGACGGCCAGGACGACGATGGCGGCGTGAAGCTTCATGGCGTTCTCCTCGGCCCGGGGATCGGGCGTCGGCGACCAGCGTCCGCCCCACGGGACGACCGGTCTTGAGGAAACGCTGAGGCGGGCGCGGAAAAACCGCCCGAAAGCTTGGGGAATGCTTAGGCCGACCCTCCCCGCGCGCTCCGTTGAAGGAAGACCGATCCCGGGGATGCCGCGCCGCCATGTCCTCGCCTGCCCATGAACTGCGCTTCGGCGACACCACCATCGACTTCACCGGTCGGCGGCTGTGGCGCGCGGGCGAAGAACAGGCGCTGGAGCCGAAGGCGTTCGCCGTACTGGCCCTGCTGGCCGCCGAGCCCGGTCGCGTCTTCACCCGCGATGAGATCCTGGATGCCGTCTGGGGCCACCGCCACGTCACCCCGGGTGTGCTGAACCGGATCGTCACCCTGCTGCGGCATGCGCTGGGCGAAGACGCCCACCATCCGCGCGTGCTGCACACCTTGCATGCCGTGGGCTATCGCTTCGATCTTCCGGTCGCCAGCGAATCCACGACGGGCGATGACGTACCGGAACTCACGCCGAGGACACGGCGCCGCACCGTGCCCGCAGCCCTCTGGTACGTCGCATTGCTGGTGGCGACCAGCGCCGTGTTCGCATGGTGGTGGTCTTCCAGCCGGACGATCACGACGCGCCCCGTGCCACCCGTCGCGGCCGCGGTCGCGCCGCCGACGCTGGTGGTGATGCCGTTGAAGCCCATCGGCGACGGCGAGAGCGTGCGGATCATCGCCGATGGGCTGGGCGAGGAACTGATCTGCAGCCTGGCGCAGGTGGAAGGCCTGCGGGTGATCGCGCGCGATTCCACCCGGCTGGCCACCGATGCGTCGGCCGACCCGGCCACGCTGGTGCAGCGACTCGGGATCACCCATGCCCTGGAAGGCAATCTGCAGCAGGCCGGCCAGTCTTTGCGTGTGCGGTTGCGCCTGGTCGATGCGCACGGCGGCGGCACGCTGTGGACGAAGGATTTCGATCGGGACGCGTCCGAAGTATTGCTGCTGCAACGGGACATCGCCGAAACCGTCGCGGGCTCGCTGGCACTGCGCCTGGGACTGACGGAGGCACCCTCGCGCAGCGGCGATGCCGAATTCCTGCGCCGCTACCATATCGCGCGCGCGCTGGTCAGTTTGCGGGACCTGCCGCCCGAAGCCTCCACCGAGCGCGCCGAACGCGAGTTCCGCGCGCTGCTGCGCGAACGTCCCGACGATGCCCGTGCCCATGCCGGCCTGGCACTGTCGCTCGAGATACGCGCCCAACGAAGGCCAACGCTGGCCACCACCCTGCGCGAGGAAGCCGTTCGCGAGGCCACGCTGGCGCAACGCCTGGATCCGACGCTCGCCGAGCCGTATTTCGTGCTCGCCGCCAACGCCTGCATCGCGGACGACTGGGCGCGCTGTCTGTCCCTGCAGGAGCGGGCATTGCACGTGAATCCCAGTAACGCCGAGATGGGCTTCGGCCTGACCCTCTCGCTGGCGAGGTTGGGCTATCTCGACCGCGCCGAAGCACGTGCGCGCGAACTGCAGGCGCGCGATCCGCTGGGCCGCAACGGCGGCTTCATGATGGCGCGCGTGCTGGATACCCTGGGGCGGCACGATGAAGCCCACCGCCTGCTGCAGCCTCTTCCCGCCTATGCCGCCTACGCGCGGTGGTTCAACGCGGTGTGGCGCAAGGACTACGCCGGCGCGTTACGGATCGCGGAAGCGGAGATCGGCGGACCGAACCACCCCGACGCGTATGCGAAACGGCTCGCGCCCGGATACGTCGCCGCCTCGGAGGCGCTGATCGATCCTTCCCGCTGGCCGCACGCCGTCGCCGAGTTCGAGGCGTACGAGAAGGCGACCGGCATGGCGAACTTCTCTCGCGTGCTGGTGCCCGGTGCCGCCGACAACGCGGCCCCCCTGATCGAGGAACTCAATGAAGTGCGCCAACGCGGCTATTCCACGTGGGACTTGCTGCTATGGACGAAGGACCTGGCCTATCTGCGGCGCGACCCGGCGTTCCAGCGCTTCCTGCGCGACAACGGCATCCTCGCCTACTGGCGCGCGCATGGCTTTCCCGTGCAATGCCGTCCGGAAGGTGAGGGTGCGGTCTGCGATTGAGCCGTCGTCTTCGCGGCCGCGTCAGACCGAAGCTCCGCGCCCCTCGCCCGCCTGCCACAACGCGTCCAGCCCCTGGCGATAGTCCGCGTGTCGCGGCCGCCAGTGCAGCGCCTCCTGCGTGTGCCGCGCATCGATGCGCTTGCTTGCGCCGTAGAAGCGCTGCCGTGCGGGCGATGCGCGCGCGGCGTCGTAGGGCTCGGCCGGCGGCAGCGGCAGGCCGCTGAGTTCGGCGGCATAGGCGAGCACGTCCTGCGGCGGCGCCGGCAGTTCGTCGGGGAGCAGGTAGATCGCATCGGGCATGCAGGTATGCCATAGAGAGGCGATGAGCGCGTCGCACGCGTCTTCGACATGGATGCGGTTGAATACCAGCCCCGGCTTCACCACGTGCCGCGCCTTGCCGTCGGCGAGCTGGCGCAACGCGTTGCGCCCGGGACCGTAGAGACCCGCGAGCCGGAACACGCCGCATGCGATGCCGCGCCGGTGCGCCAGCGCCTGCCATTGCGCTTCGGCACGCAGTCGCCAACGCGCCGCGTCGTCGCTGCCATCGGCAAGGGACGAGGCATCGACGATGCCGCCTTGCCGGTCCGCATAGACGCCGGTGGAAGAGAGATAACCCAACCAGCGCAGCCGATCGTTCGAGGCCAGCGCATCGGCGAGCAACGACAGCGCGGGATCGCCGTTCGCCTCCGGTGGCATCGAGCCGAGGACCGCATCGGCGTTCACCAGGGCCGCGAGCAGGACCGTATCGACCGGCGTACCGCCATCGAAACGGCGACGCGAGGCGTCCGCAGGAGCGGGCGTCCGCGTGGTCCCGATACAGTCCACGCCATGTGCCCGCAGGCGCTGCACGAAGTGCGTGCCGGTGTATCCCATGCCCAGCACGACCATCCGCCGCAGCCAGGGCGGCGGTGCGGTCGTGCTCATGCGTCCCGCTGGGCCTCGTAGGCCTGCAGGTGCGTCCACGCCGCCCGCAGGCAGGGCACGGCGATGCCGTGTGCCGCAGCGCGGTGCACCATGTCGCCGACGATGTGCGCGGCTTCGACGCGCTGGCCTGCTTCCAGGTCGCGCAGCATCGAGGCCTTCATCGGCGAACCGGCGGCCGTCAGCGTTTCGCGCGCCGAGGCCTGTGCAGGCTCGGGCACCGGCTGGGCCGACGCGGCGGCGACCGCCAGGCATTCGTCATGCAGTGCGGCCATGAACTCCGCGCCGCCCTCGCCCGCCACGATCGTGCCGATCGGCGCGCGCATTAGGCAGGTACCGGCCGCCAGCGCGGTAAGGAAGCTGTACTTCACCCACTGTGCCTGTGCGATGTCCGCCGTGCGCAGATGATCGACGCCGGCCTGCGCGCACGCGGCGGCGAGCGCCTGCAGGCGGCCATCCGACGCCTGCCCGGCGCGTTCGCCGAAGGTCATCGATGCGGGTTTGCCGAGGTGCAGGATCTCGCCGTCGGCGCCCAGCGTGGCGCTGATGAAGCACAGGCCGCCCGGGACGTTGTCGAAGCCGAAGCGCGCATCGAGGGCTTCGTAGTGGCGCAGGCCGTTGAGCAGCGGCAGCACGCGGGCACCTGCATCAACCGCGGGCGCGATGGCCTCCATGGCGCTCTCGATGTCGTAGGCCTTGCAACTCAGCAGGACCAGATCGAACGGCGCGGCATCGCGGAGTTCGTCCGCGGTGATGACCTGGGCGGGAACATCCGCATCGCCCAGCGGGCTGCGGATGCGCAGGCCGCGTTCGCGCAGCAGCGCCGCGCGTGCCGGACGCACGAGGAAGCTGACATCGATGCCGGCTTGCGCGAGGCGGCCGCCGAAATAACCACCGGTGCCGCCGGCGCCGAGCACGAGCAGGCGCATCAGCTGCGCAGCCCCACGCCCTTCTTCAGCAGCCACAGGCCGAGCGCAGCCAGGCCGACGACGAAGCCCAGCATCAGCGCGTAGGCGATCCACAGCGGCACGTCGCTGGTGCCGAGCAGGCCGTAGCGGAACGCGTTGACCATGTAGAAGATCGGGTTGGCGTGCGTCAGCGCTTCCGCCCACGGCGGCAGCAGCGTCACCGAATAGAACACGCCACCCAGGTAGGTCAACGGGGTGAGGATGAAGGTCGGGACGATGGCGATGTCGTCGAACTTCTTCGCATACGCCGCATTGACGAAGCCGGCCAGCGAGAAGATCGTCGCGCCCAGCAGCACCGTGGAGATCGTCACCAGCGGATGCGGGATGCGCACCTTGGTGAAGAACATCGCGATGACCAGCACGATGACGCCCACCATCAGCCCGCGCAGCACCGCGCCGGCCACGTAGCCGAGCAGGATCACCCAGTTCGGCATCGGACTGACCAGCAATTCTTCGACGTGGCGGCCGAACTTGGCGCCGAAGAACGAGGACGAGATGTTGCCGTAGCTGTTCTGGATGATGCTCATCATCACCAGACCGGGGACGATGAACTCCATGTAGCTGTAGCCACCCATGTTGCGGATCTGGCTGCCGATCAGGCCGCCGAAGATCAGGAAGTACAGCGTCATGGTGATGGCCGGCGGCACCAGGGTCTGGCCCCAGATGCGCAGGATGCGGGCGACTTCGCGGCGGACGATGGTGCCCAGCGCGACCAGGTTGGGGTGGCTCATGCCGCCTTCTCCTTGCCCGCGTCGCCATTGCCGGTCATGCGCACGAACAGCTCCTCCAGCCGGTTGCTCTTGGTGCGCATCGAGCGCACGCGGATGCCGGCGTCGTTGAGCGCGGCGAACACGCGGTTGAGGTCCATCGCGCGCGGCATGTCGAGGTCCAGCGTGTGCGCGTCGGTGGCGACCAGCGTGGTGCCCTCGATCACGGGCAGCTGCGCGGGCAGCTCACCGTCGATGTCGAACAGGAAGCCTTCCACGTCCAGCTTGGCCAGCAGCGCCCGCATCGGGCCCTGCTCCACGATCACGCCGTGGTCGATGATGGCGAGGTTGCGGCAGAGGCTTTCGGCTTCTTCCAGGTAGTGCGTGGTCAGAATGATCGTGGTGCCGGCCGCGTTGATGTCCTTTAGCGTCTTCCACATGCCGCGGCGGATCTCGATGTCCACGCCGGCCGTGGGTTCGTCCAGGATCAGCAGCTTCGGCCGGGTCATCATGGCGCGCGCGATCATCAGCCGGCGCTTCATGCCGCCCGACAGCGTGCGGCTCATGACGTGGGCCTTTTCCCACAGCTGTGCGCGCTTGAGTTCCTCTTCGGCCCGCACCAGCGCCTCGGCGCGGGGGATGCCGTAGAAACCCGCGTAGTTCACGCAGATGTCGAGCGGCTTCTCGAACATGTTGAAGTTGATTTCCTGCGGCACCAGGCCGAGCAGGCGCATCGCACCGTCGCGGTCGCGGTCGATGTCCACGCCGAACACGCCGACCTGGCCGCTGCTCTTGTTGACCAGCGAACTGACGATGCCGATCAGGGTGGACTTGCCGGCGCCGTTCGGGCCCAGCAGGGCGAAGAAATCGCCGGGTTCGACCTGCAGCGACACGCCCTTGAGGGCCTGGACGCCGGTGTCGTAGACCTTGCGCAGGTCGGTGATGGCCAGCGCGGGAGCAGCGGCCGATGCCGCGGAGGGAGACGCCATGGGAGCCTTGCGGTGCGCCGCGGGGGCGCGGTGGGAGGGCGAACGCTTATTATAGGCGTCCCGCCGGGGCCGCCCCGGGCCACACAGTGTTCCAGCCGCCTTGGCGATCGTTCCTTTTCCCCTGAAGCTCGTCGGCCGGCGCATGCTGGCGCCCAGCGTGGGCCACTACAGCTTCGTGCGCGACGACGGGCAGCCGCTGGACTTCATCCCCGGCCAGTTCATCCAGGTGCATTTCAGCTACGCCGACGGCACGGCGACCAAGCGCAGCTACTCGCTAGCGACGATCCATGACCATGCGATGGGTCCGGGTGAAGCCGTGGAGATCGCGGTCAGCTACGTGCCTGGCGGCGCGGCGACGGCGTTGTTCGAAGGCCTGCCGGAAGGCGGCCACGTCGAGGCGAGCGGTCCGTTCGGCCGCTTCTGCCTGATGCCCGGCGACCAGAACCGGCGGTATCTGCTGATCGCCACCGGCACGGGCGTGACCCCGTACCGCGCAATGCTGCCGCAGCTGGAAGCGCTGATGCGCGAGCGTGGCGTGGAGGTGGTCCTGCTGCAGGGCGCGCGCACGCCAGAGGAACTGCTGTACGGCGACGATTTCCGTGCCTTCGCCGATACGCATCCCGGTTTCCGCTTCGTCCCGTGTTTCTCGCGCGAGCTGCCCGCCGATCCGCATGCCGACGTGCGCCAGGGCTACGTGCAGCAGCAGCTGGCAGAGTTCGTACCCGATCCCGCGCGCGACATCGCCTACCTCTGCGGCAACCCCAACATGGTGGATGCGTGCTTCGAGGCGCTGAAGGCGCACGGCCTGCCGATCCCGCAGATCCGGCGCGAGAAGTACGTCAGCAGCAAGTAACACTGCGTTCCCGGCGTCCGCCGCCACGCATCGCCAGCGTCTTCTACCCTCAACGCACCGGGTGCGGCACTTCGATGATCTCGGGCGTGATGTTGCGCAGGTTACCCGAACACCGCAGCTGGTACTCCGACCCGGCTTTGGCTGTGAACTCGGGGAAATTCAGACTCACCACGAAGCCGCCCCCGTTGCAGTCCATGCGGACGACATAGGTTCCAGGCGGAACATAGAAAAGATTCCGCTGCCGACGCAGCGTCGGCGCCTCGAGCCGTTGTCCAGTCCTTGCATCGTAGATCGAATCGACGTGCCCGACGAAGACTGCCGTCAAGCCGGCCATCCACATGGACTGATCTTCGGTGACGCCCCTGATAAGCGCCACATTGTCCAACGATTCATTGGGATCCGGGACGATTGCGCAGCCGCCCATCAATGCGACGAAGCCAAGCAGCAGGGCATTCACCAAGGTCCTTCCCATTGCGTCTCCAAGTGTCTTGAGCGAACAGCCAAGCAGTCGGAAACCTTCCTGGCATTGACCAAGGATTCTCTTTGCCCCCTTCATCGTCGTCAATGGAACCTCGCTCCGGCCAGGCCCAGCAACTTGCGGGGGCCTTCGGTCACATCCGCCCCTCTGCTCCGTCATGGCATGCTGGAACCAGCCTACAACGGGACAGATACATGGAATTCCAGTTTCGTCGAACACTCGCGCCGGCCTTGGGCGCCCTGATACTCGCCGGCTGCAATGGCGCGGCTCCGGGCCCCGAGCAGCAGGCCGTCCGCCATTACGGTGAGCTTGCCTTCAAGCCCTGCACGCTGACCGCGCCCTACCTGACCACCAACGTCGAAGCGCAATGCACGACGTTCGAGGTGGCCGAGGATCCGGCCAAGCCGGAGGGCCGCAAGGTCGCGCTCAACATCGCCTGGCTGCCCGCCACCAACGAGGGCGCGGCCACCGAGGACCCGGTGTTCTTCCTCGCCGGTGGCCCGGGCCAGTCGGCCGTGCAGGTGTGGCCGGCCATCGATGGCGCCTTCCGCGACGTGCGCAAGTCGCGCCACATCGTGCTGGTGGACCAGCGCGGCACCGGCAAATCGAACCCGCTGTCCTGCAAGGACGACGCAGGCCGCAACGCCTACGGCGACGCCGAGGACATGAGCGAAGCCTCTGCGGTCGAATTCGCCCGCACCTGCGCCACGTCGCTGCAGGCCGATCCGCGCTTCTACACCACCAGCGATGCCGTGCGCGACCTGGACAGCGTGCGCAAGGCGCTGGGCGCGGCGAAGATCAACCTGGTCGGCGGCTCCTACGGCACGCGCGTGGCGCAGCAGTACGCGATGCACCACCCCGACAGCACGCGCAGCGTGGTGATCGACGGCGTGGTGCCCAACGAGCTCGTGCTGGGCAGTGAGCATGCGCGCAACCTGGACGCCGCACTGGCGTTGCAGTTCCAGCATTGCCAGGCCAACGAGACGTGCAAGAAGCGCTTCGGCGACGACCTACGCGGCCAACTGGGCACGCTGATGGCGCGCCTGGCCGCCACCCCGGTGAGCACCGAGTACCGCGACCCTTCGACAGGCGAATTGGTCACCGGTGAAGTGAATGCCGGGACTGTCGCGGGCATCACCCGCATGTACTCCTACTACCCGCAGGGCGCCGCCCTGTTGCCGCTGGTGTTGAACGAAGCCCAGCAGGGCCGGTACGGCTCGCTGATGTCGCTGGCCAAGCTGCTGGAGACGCAGGTCGGCGACCAGTTCATGCATGGCATGCAGCTGTCGGTGATCTGCGCCGAAGACGCAGACCTGCTGAAGGCCGACCCCGGCGACGCCGGCACAGTGCTCGGCAGCACGCTGGGCGACACGCTGAAGTCGCAATGCGGCGCATGGCCGACGGGCACGCGCCCGGCGGATTTCCACACCGCGTGGACCTCCGATATCCCCACGCTGTTGACGTCGGGCGAGATGGATCCCGTGACGCCGCCGCGCTACGGCGAGCAGGTGTTGCGCACGCTGTCGAACGGCCGCCACCTGGTGCTGAAAGGCCAGGGCCACGGCACGTTCGCGGTCGGCTGCATGCCCAAGCTGCTCGGCCGTTTCCTGGAGACGGCCGACGCGAAAGGCCTGGATGCGAAATGCCTGGACAGCCTCGACTACGTGCCGCCTTTCACCAGCTTCAACGGCTGGGAGCCGTGAGCCGCGCCCCGCGCGCCCGACCTATCTTCATGGACATGACCTCATGATCATCGCCAACGATCTCCACAAGACCTTCAAGACGAAGACCGGCACCGTCACCGCCGTGGACGGCGTCAGCTTCACCGCCCGCGACGGCCAGATCACCGGCCTGCTCGGACCCAACGGCGCGGGCAAGACCACCACCATGCGCATGCTGTACACGCTGATGTCGCCCGATCGCGGGCAGGTCACCGTGGACGGCATCGACGCCACGCAGGATCCGGTCGCGGTGCGTCGGGCGCTCGGCGTGCTGCCCGACGCGCGCGGCGTGTACAAGCGCCTGACGGCACGCGAGAACATCGCCTACTTCGGCGAGTTGCACGGTCTGTCGGCCGCGCAGATCGCGGCACGCACGCAGGCGCTGTCCGATGCGCTCGACATGGGCGACATCCTCGATCGCCAGACCGAAGGCTTCAGCCAGGGCCAACGCACCAAGACCGCGATCGCCCGCGCGCTGGTCCACGATCCGCGCAACGTCATCCTCGACGAGCCCACCAACGGCCTGGACGTGATGACCACGCGTGCGATGCGCGGCTTCCTGCGCCAGCTGCGCGACGAAGGCCGTTGCGTGATCTTCTCCAGCCACATCATGCAGGAGGTGGCCGCGCTCTGCGACCGCATCGTCATCATCGCCAAGGGCACGGTGGTCGCCGCCGGCACGGCGGACGAGCTGCGCGAACAGGCAGGCGAGGACAACCTGGAGGATGCGTTCGTCAAGGTAATCGGTTCGGAGGAGGGCCTGCTGGCATGAACATGTTCCGCACCGTTTTCACCGTGATGCGCAAGGAATTGCGCGAACTGGCACGCGATCGCCGCACACTGGCCCTTTCGCTGCTGCTGACGCCACTGCTCTACCCCGCGCTCATCCTGGGCATGGGCTATCTGACGGAGAAGCGTGTTCGTACGCAGGTCGACAAGACGCTGTCGATTCCCGTGGTCGGCGCCGAGCACGCGCCGAACCTGGTGAAGTTCCTCGCCACCAACGGCATCACCCCGGCGCCGGCGCCAGCGAGCCTGGACGCGTCGATCCGCTCGCAGGAAATCGACGCGGCGCTGCGCATCAGCCCGGACTATGCCGAGGACTGGCGCAACGGCCGCCCTGCCCTGGTGGAGATCATCCGCGACAGTACGCGACGCGATGCCGACATCCCGACCCAGCGCCTGCAGGCGGCGTTGAACGCCTACAGCCAACAGGTGGGTGCGTTGCGGTTGCTGGCCCGCGGCGTGGACGCGTCGGTCGCGCGGCCGGTCAACGTCGGCTTGCAGGACATGGCCACGCCGGAAGCCAAGCAGGGGATGCTGCTGTCGGTGATGCTGCCCTACCTGTTGATCCTCACGTCCTTCATCGGTGGTGTGTATCTCATCCTCGACGCCACGGCCGGCGAGCGCGAACGCCAGTCCCTCGAGCCCCTGTTGGCCACGCCTGCCGCCCGCAGTGCCATTGTCAGTGGAAAGATAGCGGCCGCCTGCGTGATCGGCATGTGCACCGTCGTGCTGACGCTGTTGTCACTGAAGTTCAGTTCGCAGTTCTCGACCGGCGT
Organism: Pseudoxanthomonas sp. Root630; assembly: GCF_001427585.1. Taxonomy (GTDB): domain Bacteria; phylum Pseudomonadota; class Gammaproteobacteria; order Xanthomonadales; family Xanthomonadaceae; genus Pseudoxanthomonas_A. The sequence continues at coordinate 103,126 of NZ_LMGY01000015.1, forward strand.
GGCAAGGCAACTCGATGTCTCCTTCATCGCGATGGCGAAGATGCTGGTGGTCCTGCTGCCGATGCTGTTCATCGGTACCTCGCTGCTCACTTACCTGGCGGCGTCGGCCAAGAGCATGAAGGAAGCGCAGAGCCACATGACCTGGCTGATGCTGCTTCCGATGATTCCGACCTTCGCGCTGATGGCGAATCCGGTGAAGAGCCAACTGTGGCAGTTCGCCGTGCCGTTCCTGGCGCAGAACCAGCTGTTGCTGAAAGTGATCCGCAACGAGTACATCAGCGCCCAGACATGGCTGATCTACGTGGCGGCCGCGTTCGGTGTGGCGGCGTTGCTGTGGTTCGCCGCGGTGCGCCGCTACCAGCAGGAGAAGCTCGCCATCGCCGGATGATGGGCGCACACGCTGGACGCGAACGGCCACCGCAAGGTGGCCGTTTTTGCATCGGGATGGCCCCTGATCGCCTCAGAAGCGGTACTCGTACCCCAAGGTGAGCGTCTGCGCCGTGACATCGGCGTTGTACAGGTCGCCCTTGTTGTAGTCGTAGTTGAGGCTCACACCGTTGTGGTGGTCGAAGTCGTAGCCCGCGCCCACGCCGAAATAGGGCTTGGTCGAGCGCTCGCGCAACTGCAGTTCGCCCGAGCGGAGCTTGCTGTTGACGCTCTGTACGCCGGCGCGGCCCGCGAGGAAGAAGCCCGTGTTGTCGGCACCAAAGTTCTTCTTGCCCACCACGCCCAGACCGGCAGCATCCATGTCGTAGGCGGCGTCGCCGAAAGAACGATCGCCCAGGATCGAGTAGAACCCCTCCATCGCGACATGGGGCGTGAAGTAATGACCAATGCGCAAGCTGTAAGCCGTGTCGGTATCGTCCGCGCTGAGGTCGCCGACGGCGACTTCCAGATCGGTATGGCCGATTTCGGCGCGTCCGTACCATTGACCAGCCTGCGTGGCAGCCGCCGTGGAAGACAGGGTCAGGCATGCCAGCGTACATGCGCAGGCAAGAGTGAATCGCTTCATCATGGAATCCTTCCGTATTGTTATGGGTAGCCCGTCGTGCGGGCGGCGCACATTACGCGGAGCTATCCCGCTTCGTCCAGATATCACTGACTATTGTTAGCCGACCTGTCGCGACGCAAACAAAAAAAAAGCCGGCGCGAGGCCGGCGTTTTTTCTGGCAACGCTGGGCGATGTATCAGGTGCCCGGGCTGAAGCCGATGGTGCGACGCGTGGTCACCGGCGCATCCACCGGCTCGAAGCGCCAGCGACGCACGGCGTTCAGCGCTTCGCGATCGAACACGCGCGCCGGCGTGGCGCGTACGACGCGGGCGTTGGTCACCGAACCGTCGGTGCCGACGGTGATCTCGACCAGCACTTCACCCTGGGTGCCGGAACGCAATGCTTCCGGCGGATAGCGCGGGGCCGGCGTGCTGACCGCGCGCAGTGCCTGCGCGGGTGCAGCTGCGGGCGCAGCGGCGCGGGCGGCCGCGGCCTGGCGCTCGGCGGCTTCGCGCTGGGCGGCGGCCTGGCGTTCGGTTTCCTGGCGAGCGGCCTCGGCGCGGGCGGCTTCCTGCTGCTGTGCCAGCTGCTGGGCCGCGGCGGCTTCCGTCGCGCGCTGTTGGTCAGCCTGCTGGGTGAGGCGCTGCTGCTCCTTCAGCTTCGCGTCCTCGGCAGCCTTGGTCTTGGCGGCTTCATCGGTGACGGCTCGCGCAGCCACGGCCTGCTGCGCCGAGGTGATGCTCTGCTGGAGGCGAGGCAACGCCGGCTGCTTCGGATCGGCCTTCTCGATGATGGCGGCCAGGCGCTGCGCTTCGGGGAACTCCTCGCGCGCGATGCTCTGTTCGGCGGCGATCACGGTGTAAGGCAACAGGTCGGTCAGCGCGCTGGTGACGCCCGGATCGTTGGGGAGCTTGTCGCGCAGCGCGAGGTAGTACTCCATCGCGTTGTCGCCACCGGGGGCGTAGATGCGGTTCTCGCGCAGCGCCTTCGTGGCCGCCTCGCGCAGGGCGTCGGCGTTCATCGCCTGGACTTCGGCGGACACGGCCGGCGGCGGCGGCGTGGCGGCCGGGGTCGCGGCGGTGGTGGCGGCCGGCGCTGCGGCTTCGTCCTGCTTCGAACAGGCGGCAACGGCGACGACCAGCAACAGCGGCGCGGCATAGCGCAGGCGCCCGGTCATGCGGATCAAGGACATCGTTTCTACTCCCCCAAGAACGTTTCTAATGATGGCGATGCCCCGGCGCCGGTGTGCGGCTTCGGGGCGGATCGGTCGATGCGGGCCCGCTCTCCGGACACCTCTTCCCGGCCGAAGGCCCAGTGGAGAGCGGTGCGATGCCTGTTTCGGGTACCCCTACCCGATGCTCAGGGTACGTCGGCGCCTCACCGACCACACTTGATGCGCGTCACACTTTTGTCGCGATTCGGGGCGCGAACGCTACTTGCCGATGCAGAAGGTGGAGAACACGTGGCCCAGCAGGTCGTCGGCACTGATCCGGCCGGTGATCTCCCCAAGGGCGTCGTGGGCCAGTCGCAGCTCCTCCGCGGCCAGCTCCAGATGCTCGTGCCGCAGGTGCAGGTGGGCGATCCCGGCATGGCCCGCCGACCGGTGGAGGGCCTCGACATGGCGCGCCCGCGCGGAGAACTCGCCCTCGGCGCCCTCGACCGCGTGGCCCGTGGCCAGCGCCCGCAGGCGCTGATGCAGCTGCGGCAGTCCGATGCCGCGTGCCGCCGAGACGTGCACGGCGGCGGCGGCGTCTGGCGGCACCTCGGGCAACAGGTCCACCTTGTTGTGGATCCACAGCACGGCCGGCACGCCGGCGATGTCGTCGGCGACGGCGGCGCGGCCGGCATCGGGGTCGCGCGCATCGACCACCGCCAGCGCCACGTCGGCGCGCTGCAGTTCGGCGCGGGCGCGACGCATGCCTTCGCGCTCGATGGCGTCACCGCCCTCGCGCAGTCCGGCGGTATCGACCAGGTGCAGCTCCAGCCCATCGAGCCGGATGGTTTCGCGCAGCGTGTCGCGCGTGGTGCCAGCGACATCGGTGACGATGGCGCGGTCGCTTCCCGCCAACGCGTTGAGCAGCGAGCTCTTGCCCGCGTTGGGTGGACCGACGATCACCGCATGCACGCCGTCGCGCAGCTTGCGCCCGCGTTCGGCATCGACGATCAGCGCGTCGAGCCCTTCCCGTGCGACAGCCAACCGTGCGCGTACCTGCTCGCCGCCGAGCGTGTCGAGCGGTTCGTCGGCGAAATCGATCGCAGCTTCGACGTGCACGCGCAGCGCGAGCAGGTGCGCGCCCAGCGCGTCGACGCGCTGCGAGAACGCGCCGTCGAGCGATCGCCGGGCGGCACGGGCGGCGCGCGTATCGGCGGCCGCGATCAGATCGGCGATGGCTTCCGCCTGCGCCAGGTCCAGCTTGCCGTTGAGGAACGCGCGCTCGGAAAACTCGCCCGGCCTCGCCGCACGGGCACCGAGCGCGCAGGCGCGCGCGACCAACTGCTGCAGCACGACGGGGCTGCCATGGGCCTGCAATTCCACGACATCCTCGCCGGTGAAGCTGGCCGGTGCGGGAAACGACAGCGCGATGCCGTCGTCGATGACGCTGCCATCCACCTCCAGGAAACGGACGTGGTGCGCGCGACGCGGTTGTAGCGCACGGGTCGAGATCGCCTGCGCGATACGGCGGGCATCCGGACCCGACAGGCGCATGATGCCGACGCCACCCGCGCCGGGGGCGCTGGCGATCGCGACGATGGTGTCCTGCGTTGCCGTCATGGGATATCGCGCCAACAAGGGCTTTTAGCGTAGCGGAAACACGAAGCCCGCCGGAGGGCGGGCTTCGTGGCGGTGCTCGCGTCGTGGATCACTTCGCGATGGCGGTCTTCGGCGGCGTGGCCGATTCGCCGTGGCGCTTGGTCATCCACCACTGCTGCAGCAGGCCGAGCGTACCGTTGGTCACCCAGTACAGCACCAGGCCGGAGGGGAAGAAGGCCATCATCACGCCGAACACCAGCGGCATGAACTGCATCATCTTCTGCTGCATCGGATCCATGCCCGGCGCCGGCGTCAGCTTCTGCGTCAGCCACATCACCAGCATGTTGAGCACGGGCAGGATGAAGTACGGATCGCGCGCGGTGAGGTCCTGGATCCAGGCGAACCACGGTGCCTGGCGCAGTTCGACCGACTCCACCAGCACCCAATACAGCGCCAGGAACACCGGCATCTGCACGAGGATCGGCAGGCAGCCGCCCATCGGGTTGATCTTCTCCTTCTTGTACAGCTCCATCATGGCGACCTGGAACTTCTGCTTGTCGTCGCCGTAGCGTTCCTTCAACTGCTGGATGCGCGGCTGGAACTTGCGCATCTTGGCGAAGCTCTTGTACTGCGCCGCGGACAGCGGATACAGCGCCAGCTTCACCAGGATCACCAGGCCGATGATCGACCAGCCCCAGTTGCCGATGAAGCCGTGCAACAGGTTGAGGACGAAGAACAGGCCCTGGCCGATGAAGTCGAAGATCGCGAACTGGCTGTAGTCCACCACGCGGTGCAGGCCGGTGACGTTGGTCTGCTTGATCTTGTCGACCAGCTTGGGGCCCACCCACAAACGTGCGGTCGTGGTGGCCTGCTGGCCGGGGCCGACGTTCACGCCGGGACCCATTTCGCGGATCAGCGCGCGCGTGTTGCCTTCGGGCGTATCCAGCGAGATGGTGGTGGTGTCGGTGGCCTGCGGGATCCACGCACTGAAGAAATGGTGCTGCAGGATCGCGATCCAGCCTTCCTTGACCTGCTTGTCGACGCGGCCGTCTTCCAAGTAGTCCTCGTTGAACTTGCGGCGCTGGTAGCCGCCGTCCCACCAGGTGGCGCCGTTGAAACTGAAGGAATCCGGATTCGTCATGCCGCTCTTCACCTGCGGCGGCGTGCGCAGCAGTTGGCGGTAGACGGTGCCTTGCCAGGTGCCGGCGCCGGCATTGATCACCTGGTCGCTGACTTCGATTTCGTAGCTGGCGCGCTTGAGCGTGTAGGTACGACGGATGGTGACGCCATCCGGCCCCTGCCACACGAACGGCACGCTGATACTGTCGCTGCCCTGGGCAAGAACGGCTTCGCCCGCACCGTTCTCCGGCACGAACGCATGATGGTCGGGAGCCTTGGCGCCGCTGCTGACCCAACCGCTTTCCGCCACGTAGTAGTGCTGCGGATCGTCGCTGAACAACCGCACCGGGCCACTGCCGGGGGTCTTGCTGGCGGGGTAATGCAACAGGTCGGCCTGCAGCACGCTGCCACCATCCAGCACCAGGCGAAGCACGTCGTTGCTGAGGGTCACGCGCGCAGCCGCGGAGCGAGCGGCAGGCGAGGCGCCGGCCACCGCGGGCGCCGCGGTCGGTGCGGCCGGTACCGTTCCGGCGGGCGTCGCCGCCGCGGCGGTCGCCGTCGGCACCGTGCTGCCCGGCGTGGTGCCGGTGGTCTGGGCTGCCACAGGTGCGACGGGCGCGGGCGCTGCCTTATCCCGGCTCCATTCGAACCACAACAAGGTCGCCACCATCAGCCAGGCGAAGATCAGGAATACACGGGTCTGGTTCATCAGGCAGGCAGTCTCAACCGGCGTCGGGAACCGGTTTGGTCGGAAAAAGAGGAGTGGGTGGCGGCGGCGGCGAATTCAAGCCCGGCGGCATTGTGCCGCCCGGTGCCGATGCCGGCAATGCGCCGGCGCGCGCGAGGACGCGCTCGAAGGTGGTCCGCAGCAGGAGGCCGTCGGCCTTGGCGGCCGGCGCACGCGCGACCACGACGTAGTCGCCACCGGGGAGCCGGTCGCGCAACCGACGGAAATGCTCGCGCAGCTGCCGCTTGATGCGGTTGCGCATCACCGCACGCGTATCCACCTTGCGCGAAACAGCCAGGCCGAGGCGCGCAGGACCGTCGCCCGGCAACCAGTGCAGGCTCATCAGGGGATCGGACGTGCGGCGGGCCGCGTCGAACACGCGCGCATAGTCGGCGCGTGCGCGTACCCGCGCGGAACGCGGGAAGCCGGTGCTCATCTCAGCAAGAAGCCCGCTCGTGACCGGGCGGGCTTCTGATGATGCAAGGAACGCATGGGTGCCTTGGCCGCATGACGCGACCAAGCCGCCATTAGGCGGTCAGGCGCTTGCGGCCCTTGGCACGACGACGGGCCAGGATCTTGCGGCCATCGGCAGTGGCCATACGGGCGCGGAAGCCATGGTCGCGCTTGCGCTTCAGGTTGCTGGGTTGGTAAGTGCGCTTGGTGGCCATGGGGCCCTCGGGCGTGTTCGGGTGGAAAGAACCGGAAATTCTATAGGAAGCACCGGCTTACGGTCAACTCCCCCTGCACTTTCGCAATGCGCCGCCGGAACGATCCACGTCCGGCGCGCCGTTCGTCCTTTCATCCACATCTTATGCACAGGATCGTTGGCGGGTCCGGGCCCCGGTGGTAGTCTGGCCGACCCCATCGACGACACCCCCGTGCTGCCGGCCCCGGCATCGCGGGACAGCGTGTTCGACCCCATTCCTTTCGCGAGTTGTTCCACCTGATGGATGCCTGGCCCCGTTGCCTCGAACGCCTGGAAGCCGAACTGCCGGCCGAGGACGTACATACCTGGCTGAAGCCCTTGCAGGCCGAGCAGCGCAGCAATGCCGTGGTGCTGTACGCACCCAACGCCTTCATCGTGGAGCAGGTGCGCGAGCGCTATCTCGGCCGCATCCGCGAGCTGCTCGACTATTTCGCCGGGCACGGCGATGTCTCGCTGGAAATCGGCTCGCGCCACAAGCCGGCCGAACCCGGTGTGCCGTTGGCGCCGAACACGGGCAGCCCGCGCGCCGCCGCCGCCGCCGCACCGGTGGAACCGTTCGACGGCAATCTCGACACGCACTACACCTTCGACAACTTCGTCGAGGGTCGCAGCAACCAGCTGGGCCGTGCCGCCGCATGGCAGGCCGCGCAAAAGCCGGGCGATCGGGCACACAATCCGCTGCTGCTCTACGGCGGCACCGGCCTGGGCAAGACCCACCTGATGTTCGCCGCCGGCAACGAGTTGCGCCGGCAGAACCCGGCCGCGCGCGTGCTGTACCTGCGCAGCGAGCAGTTCTTCAGCGCGATGACCAAGGCGCTGATCGAAAAGTCGATGGACCAGTTCAAGCGCCGCTTCCAGCAGGTGGATGCGTTGCTGATCGACGACATCCAGTTCTTTGCCGGCAAGGACCGCACGCAGGAAGAGTTCTTCCACACCTTCAATGCGCTGTTCGACGGCCGCCAGCAGATCATCCTGACCTGCGACCGTTATCCCCGCGAAGTGGAAGGCCTGGAGCCGCGCCTGAAGTCGCGCCTGGCCTGGGGCCTGAGCGTGGCGATCGATCCGCCTGATTTCGAAACCCGTGCGGCGATCGTGCTGGCCAAGGCGCATGAGCGCGGCGCGCAGATTCCGGATGACGTGGCGTTCCTGTTGGCCAAGAAGATGCGCAGCAACGTCCGCGATCTGGAAGGCGCGCTCAATACGCTGGCGGCGCGGGCCAATTTCACCGGCCGGGCGATCACGACCGAGTTCGCCCAGGAAACCCTGCGCGACCTGCTGCGCGCGCAGCAGCAGGCCATCAGCATCCCCAATATCCAGAAGACCGTGGCAGACTACTACGGTCTCCAGATCAAGGACTTGTTGTCCAAGCGGCGTACGCGTTCACTGGCGCGTCCGCGGCAGGTGGCGATGGCCCTGGCGAAGGAGTTGACCGAACACAGCCTGCCGGAGATCGGCGATGCGTTCGCCGGTCGTGACCACACGACCGTGCTGCACGCCTGCCGCCAGATCCGCAGCCTCATGGAGGCCGACGGCAAGCTGCGTGAGGACTGGGACAAGCTGATCCGCAAGCTCAGCGAGTGAAGGCCCCTGAGGCCTCCGCACCGGGCCTGCGAAAACCGTGAGGCCATTGTCGGCAACCCCGATGACGGCCGCAACGCACAACTTCGTGGACAATCGGCGGGATGGGTTGTGGACAAGATGTGCAAGGTTTTGGGGGTGAAAGTTATCCACAAGTTCCCGCACGGGTTGACTCGACCCTGTCCACCGGGTTGAAGGTGTTAAAAAGTTAAAATAATCAAGGTGTTAAGTAGGTTTTCCCGCGATTTGCGCCCTACCACCACCACCAGCTTTTAAGTTTTTAGTCCTAAAATCAAAAGCGAAGGGGCTCCCACACTCATGCGTTTCAGTCTGCAGCGCGAAGCTTTCCTCAAGCCCTTGGCCCAAGTGGTCAACGTGGTCGAACGCCGGCAGACACTGCCGGTCCTGGCGAATTTCCTGGTGCAGGTGCAGAACGGCCAGCTATCGCTGACGGGTACCGACCTGGAAGTGGAGATGATTTCCCGCAGCGCCGTGGACGACGCGGAGGACGGCGAAACAACGATCCCCGCCCGAAAGCTGTTCGACATCATTCGTGCGCTGCCTGACGGCAGCAAGGTGACCGTGAGCCAGACCGGCGACAAGGTCACCGTGCAGGCTGGGCGCAGCCGGTTCACGCTGGCGACACTGCCCGCCAACGATTTCCCTTCGGTGGACGAGGTGGAAGCCACCGAGCGGATCGAAGTGCCGGAAGCGACGCTGAAGGAACTGATCGAGCGCACCTCGTTCGCGATGGCGCAGCAGGATGTCCGCTACTACCTCAACGGCCTGCTGTTCGACCTCAGTGAGCGCACCCTGCGCTGCGTGGCGACCGATGGCCATCGCCTGGCGCTGTGCGAATCGCAGCTGGAAGGCGCGCCTGTCGGCAAGCGCCAGATCATCGTGCCGCGCAAGGGCGTGACCGAGCTGCAGCGCCTGCTGGAAGGCGGCGATCGCAGTCTGGAGCTGGAAGTCGGCCGCAGCCACATCCGCGTGAAGCGCGACGATGTCACCTTCACCTCGAAGCTGATCGATGGCCGCTTCCCCGACTACGCGGCGGTGATTCCGATCGGTGCGGACCGTGAGGTGCTGCTGGATCGCGAAGTGCTGCGCGCTGCCCTGCAACGTGCCGCCATCCTGTCGAACGAGAAGTACCGCGGCGTCCGCGTTGAAGTGTCGCCGGGTCAGCTGAAGATCAGCGCGCACAACCCGGAACAGGAAGAAGCGCAGGAAGAGATCGAGGCGGACACCAAGGTCGATGGCCTGGCGATCGGCTTCAACGTCAATTACCTGCTGGATGCCCTGTCGGCGCTGCGGGACGAGCACATCGTGCTGCAGTTGCGCGATGCCAACTCGTCGGCCCTGGTCCGCGAGGCCAGCAGCGAGAAATCCCGCCACGTCGTCATGCCGCTGCGACTCTGACAAGGCTGTTCCACGTGGAACACGGCACATCGCCCGGCTTTTGCCGGGCGATGTCGTTTCAGGGTCCGTACAAACCCCACCTCCCCGATGCCGGAGACGGCTCACGTAGAATTTCCGCCATGTCGCCGTTGTTCGCCTGCCCCACGCCGTTGTCGAGTCGCGCTCCCGAGACTTCCCGGACCGCGCACCGGAGGCTGCCCGCATGCAGGTAACCCGCCTGGAGGCCAGCGGGTTGAGGCGTTTTCCCCAGGTGTCGCTGGCACCGGAAGCCGGACTCAACCTGATTACCGGCGACAACGGCGCCGGAAAGACCAGCCTGCTGGAGGCCCTCCACGTGATGGCCTATGGCAGGAGTTTCCGGGGCCGGGTGCGTGACGGGTTGGTGCGGACGGGCGCGGAGGCCATCGAAGTCTTCGTCGAATGGCGTGAGGTGTCCCAGGGACGCCAGCGCCGGGCCGGGCTGCGGCACAGCGGACAGGCATGGACGGGCCGGCTTGATGGCGAGAACGTGGCCCAACTGGGCGATCTGTGCGCGGCCCTGGCGGTCGTCAGCTTCGAACCGGGAAGCCATGCCCTCGTCACCGGCGGCGGCGAACCGCGCCGTCGGTTCATGGATTGGGGGTTGTTCCACGTGGAACAGGGCCGCGAAGGGGGCTTCCTGCCCTTGTGGCGGCGTTATGCCCGCGCCTTGAAGCAGCGGAACACGCTGTTGAAGGCGGGTATCGGAGGGGGACAACTCGATGCCTGGGACCATGAGCTCGCCGAAGCGGGGGAACCGCTTACCGGCCATCGTCAGAGCTATCTCGATGCGCTCCAGGATGACCTGGCTGTCGTCGTCCGTGAGCTGGCGCCGTCCCTTGGGGCCGCATCGCTGCAGTTCCAGCCGGGATGGCGCCGGCATGAGTTGTCGCTGGCCGACGCCCTGCTGCTGTCGCGGGACCGGGACCGTGCGGCGGGCTACACGACCGTAGGGCCGCATCGGGCCGACTGGCGTATCGACTACTCAGCCCTTCCCCATCGCGAAACCCTGTCGCGGGGCCAAGCGAAGCTGACTGCCCTGTCCTGCCTGCTGGCCCAGGCGCAGGATTTCGCCCGTCGGCGCGGGGAATGGCCGGTGATTGCCCTGGACGACCTCGCGTCCGAGCTGGACCGGCATCACCAGCGGCGGATCCTGGAACGGTTGCTGGCCAGTGGCGCCCAGGTGTTCATCACGGGGACCGAGGCGCCGGCCGGCCTCGCGGATGCCGACATCCAACCCACCCTGTTCCACGTGGAACAAGGCACCGTGCAGCGCCTCACGGACGCCTGTAGCGGGGCCTAAGTGCCTCACGGTGCTATAATTCCGCATTGATCCTTTGGCTCGCGCAGTGCGCCTACCGACCCGGTGGCGCGGCGCCTGCCCATGTAGCCGACACGAAGCGAATGACCGACGAAACGACCTCTTCTGCACCGAACGGCAACACGTATGACGCCAACAGCATCACCGCCCTGGAAGGTCTGGAAGCGGTTCGCAAGCGTCCCGGCATGTACATCGGCGACGTGCACGACGGCACGGGCCTTCACCACATGGTGTTCGAAGTCGTCGACAACTCCATCGACGAAGCCCTGGCAGGTCATGCCGACCATGTCGCGGTGACGATCCATGCAGATGGCTCGGTCTCGGTGTCCGACAACGGTCGCGGTATTCCGGTCGGCAAGCATGGGCAGATGAGCGAAAAGCTCGGCCGCGAGGTGTCTGCGGCCGAAGTCGTCATGACCGTCCTTCATGCGGGCGGCAAGTTCGACGACAACAGTTACAAAGTGTCCGGCGGCCTGCACGGCGTAGGCGTGAGTGTGGTCAACGCACTCTCCCAGAAGCTGCAGTTGGATATCTTCCAGGGCGGGTTCCACTACCACCAGGAATACAGCAACGGCGCGGCGCTGGGTCCGTTGAACCAGGTCGAAACATCCACGAAGCGCGGTACCACGCTGCGTTTCTGGCCTTCGGTAACGGCCTTCCACGGCAACGTCGAGTTCCACTACGACATCCTGGCCCGCCGCTTGCGCGAGCTGTCGTTCCTCAATTCCGGCGTCAAGATCGTGCTTGTCGACGAGCGCGGCGACGGCCGTCACGACGATTTCCACTACGAGGGCGGCATCCGCAGCTTCGTGGAGCACCTGGCGCAACTGAAGACGCCGCTGCATCCGAACGTCATCTCGGTCACCGGCGAAGCCAGTGGCATCGTTGTGGACGTTGCGCTGCAGTGGACCGACGCCTACCAGGAAACGATGTTCTGCTTCACCAACAACATCCCGCAGAAGGATGGCGGTACCCACCTGATCGGCTTCCGTGCCGCGCTGACGCGCACGCTGACGAACTACATCGAACAGAACGGCATCGCCAAGCAGGCGAAGGTCAACCTGTCCGGCGACGATATGCGCGAAGGCATGATTGCCGTGCTGTCGGTGAAGGTGCCGGACCCGAGCTTTTCCTCGCAGACCAAGGAAAAACTGGTCAGTTCCGATGTCAGGCCGGTCGTTGAGAGCACGTTCGGTGCACGTTTGGAGGAGTTCCTGCAAGAACACCCCCACGAGGCCCGCGCGATCGCCAGCAAGATCGTCGACGCCGCCCGTGCCCGCGAGGCCGCCCGCAAGGCGCGCGACCTGACCCGCCGCAAGGGCGCGCTGGATATCGCCGGCCTGCCGGGCAAGCTCGCCGATTGCCAGGAAAAGGATCCGGCGCTGTCGGAACTCTTCATCGTCGAGGGCGACTCGGCAGGCGGTTCCGCCAAGCAGGGTCGCAACCGCAAGAACCAGGCCGTGCTGCCTCTGAGGGGAAAAATCCTCAACGTGGAACGCGCGCGCTTCGACCGCATGTTGGCCAGCGCCGAAGTCGGCACGCTGATCACCGCGCTCGGCACCGGCATCGGCAAGGACGAATACAACCCGGACAAGCTGCGCTACCACCGCATCATCATCATGACCGACGCCGACGTCGACGGTTCGCACATCCGCACGTTGCTGCTGACGTTCTTCTACCGGCAGATGCCGGAGCTGATCGAGCGCGGTCACGTCTACATCGGCCTGCCGCCGCTGTACAAGCTCAAGCAGGGCAAGCAGGAGCTCTACCTGAAGGACGATGCGGCGCTCAACGTCTATCTGGCGAACAACGCGGTCGAAGGCGCGTCGCTGGTGCCCGCCGATGGCGAGCCGCCGATTTCCGGCGAAGCGCTGGAGAAGCTGCTGCTCGTCTTCACCACCGCGCGCGACGTGATCGCGCGCAACGCGCACCGCTACGATCCGGTGCTGCTCGAAGCGCTCATCGACTTCACGCCGCTCGATGCCGAGCATCTGCAGAAGAACATCGACGAGCGCCACGAACTGGCTGCGCTGGAAGCCAAGCTCAACCGCGGCAGCCTCGGCACGGCGCGCTACGCGCTGACCCTGCAGCCGGCCACCGAACAGCGCCCCGCCGCGCTGCTGGCCATGCGCCGGCACATGGGCGAGGAGCTGGTGCAGGTGTTGTCGCTGTCGGCGTTCGAGAGCGGCGAACTGCGTCCGCTGCGCGAAGCCGCCGCACTGCTCCACGGCCTGGTGCGCGACGGTGCGCAGGTCATCCGCGGCAACAAGGCGCAACCGGTTTCCACGTTCGCCGATGCGCAGGCGTGGTTGCTGGAGGAAGCCAAGAAGGGTCGCAGCATCCAGCGCTTCAAGGGCCTGGGCGAAATGAATCCCGAGCAGCTCTGGGATACGACCGTCAATCCCGACACGCGCCGCCTGCTGCAGGTCCGCATCGAAGACGCGGTGGCCGCCGATCAGATCTTCAGCACGCTGATGGGCGATGTCGTGGAGCCGCGCCGCGAGTTCATCGAGGACAACGCACTCAAGGTGTCCAACCTCGACGTGTGACGCAACGCCGATGACGATGATCGCGAACGACATGGCGCGCGCTGGCGGCAACGCATCGCTGCGCACCGCGCTGTCCGCGTTCGCATTGGATGTCGTGCTGGCGATCGCGCTGTCGTTCTCGACGATGATGCTGGGCGTGTTCGCCTGGTCCGCGTGGCGTGGCGTGCAGCTGGCACGGCAGGGCAACGATCTCGATGCAGTCCAGCTGCAGTCCGCGATCGGAACGCCGCCGGTCCTGTTCCTGATCCTGTTGACGCTCGTCAGTACCGGGGGAGCGGCGCTGGTGCTGTACGTCTGGCGTCGGCGCGCGACGCCGCTGGAGCGGTCGGCTTCGTGGGCGGCGGTCCAGCGCTTCCGCACGTGGTGGCTGGCGCTGCTGGCCGGCGTGGCGACCTTCCTGCTGAGCTCCCTGATGACCTGGGCCGGCCGGGCGCTCGGCCTGGACCTCACGCCGAGCAACCTGGAATTGATCGAAGCCGGATTCGCGCAGTACCCGCTGTTCCTGGCGCTGTTTGCCGTCGTCCTCGCGCCGCTGTACGAGGAACTGCTCTTCCGACGCGTCCTGTTCGGCCGCCTGTGGCAGGCCGGCTGGCCGCTGCTGGGCCTGGCGCTGAGCAGCGCCGTGTTCGCCCTGGTCCACGAGATGCCCGGCCTCAATGGCAAGCCGGTCGGCAGCACCCTGTTCCTGCTCGCCGTCTACGCCGGCATGGGGGCCGTGTTCGCGGCCGTTTACCGGGCGACGGGCACGCTCTGGGCCCCGATAGGCGCGCATATCCTGAACAATGCGCTAGCGCTCGCTGTCCTGCAGGTGTACGGCGGTGCGCAGGCCTAATGTGATTGACGAAAGTTTAAGACGCGCTTGCCCAGACTCCCGACATGTTCAACGCCGCAGGGGGCGCGCATGAAAGTCCGCATACTGGCCTTGGCCATCGCATTGGGCGTGACGGCTTGCGCGACCACCACCTCGCCCACCGGCCGTACGCAGATGGTGGGGGGTGTTTCGCAGGCACAGCTTGACCAGCTGGGCGCGCAGGCCTTCGCCGAAACCAAGGCGAAGGAAACCCTCAACCGGGACGCAAGGCAGAACGCGTACGTCACGTGCGTGGTCAATGCGCTGGTGCGGCAGCTTCCGCCCGAGCAGCGCAGCGTCGCCTGGGAGACCGCCGTCTTCACCGACAACGAACCCAACGCCTTCGCTCTGCCGGGGGGCAAGGTCGGCGTGAACACCGGCATTTTTACCGTCGCCAAGAATCAGGACCAGTTGGCCGCAGTGCTGGGACACGAAATCGGCCATGTGATTGCACGCCATCACGAGGAGCGCATTACCCGCCAGATGGGCGCGCAGACGGGCGTAGGCGTCATCAGTGCACTCCTGGGTGCGCGCTATGGTCAGGGCGCTGCCAATACGGCCAACCAGATTGGCGGCATGACCGCCCAAACGGTCTTTCTGCTGCCGGGTTCGAGGGAGCAGGAAAGCGAAGCCGACGTGGTCGGGCAGCGCCTGATGGCGCAAGCGGGTTTCGATCCGCGCCAGGCCGTCGGCCTCTGGCAGAACATGATGGCCGCCAGCGGCGGCCGCTCGCCGCAATGGCTGTCGACCCACCCGGATCCGGCCAACCGCATCCGGGAACTGGAGCGCGATGCGCCCAGCCTCGTTCCCACGTACGAGGCGGCCAGGAAGGCCGGAAACGCGCCGAAATGCGGCTGACACACGCTCCGGTATTGCTGCTTAGCAACACATGGAATGGTATCCGCCCCACCTCGGTTTCTGTTAGTTTTGCCGGCCCCGCACGTCGGCGGGATGCGAAGGCATCTCCCGCAAGGCCCCATGAGGTTTGACATGAAGCTCCTGACCCCCAAGACCACCCTGCTGAGCCTCGCGCTGCTGGGCGCTTTTGCCGGTGGCATCGCCTCCTTCGACGCTGACGCCGCCCGCCGCGGCGAAACGAAGAAGGAAGAAGCCCTCTATCCGGACGCAACGCGCGAAGAGCCGAACGCCAAGGGTTCTCCCAAGGTCCAGACCAAGCTCAACAAGCTCATCGAAACCTACAACAAGGCGCTCGAGCAGGAAGACGACGCCAAGGCGGAACAGGGTTACGCGACGGCCCGTGGCCTGGCCGACGAAATCCTGGGCAACGCGTCGGCCAACGAGTACGACAAGGCCGTGGCCGCGCAGATCGCTTCCCAGATCGCGATGAACAGCGACGACGATGCCGGCGCCGAGGGCTACCTGAAGCAGGCGATCGACTCGAATGCGCTGGGAAACAACCAGCACTTCCAGCTGCAGCTCCAGCTCGCGCAGCTGCAGCTCCAGAAAGACGACTACACCAACGGCTTCGCCACGCTGGACAAGTACCTGGCCGAATCCAAGAGCAAGCGCCCGGGTGACCTCGCTTTCAAGGGACAGTACCTCTACCAGGCCGAGCGCTACGCCGACTGCATCCCGCCGCTGAAGCAGGCGATCGAGACCTCGACCAACCCGGAAGACAAGGTCGAGAACTGGACCCAGATCCTGATGGTCTGCTACCAGGAGTCCGGCCAGACCGCAGACGCCCTGAAGGTCGCCGAGGGGCTGGCCGCCAAGTCGCCTAACGACAAGCGCGCCCAGATGAACCTGGCCACCATCTACCTGAACACCGAACAGGAGGCCAAGGCCGCGGCCGTCCTCGAGAAGATGCGCGCCTCCGGCCTGATGACCGAGGAGCGCGACTACAAGCAGCTCTTCATCACCTACGCCAACATGGACGGCAAGGAGAAGGACGTCATCTCCGTGGTCAACGAAGGCCTCCAGAAGGGCCTGCTGAAGCCGGATTTCCAGACCCAGCTCGCCCTGGCGCAGGCTTACTACTACAGCGAGCAGATCCCGCAAGCCATCGACGCTTGGCAGAAGGCGGCCCCCCAGGGACCCAACGGCGACACCTACCTCAACCTCGCCCGCGTGCTGTGGCAGGAAGGCCGGATCCCGGAGGCCAAGGTCGCGGCCCGCGCCGCGCTGGAAAAGGGTCTGAAGAAGCCGGAAGACGCGAAGAAGATCATCGCGCTGCCGTAACGGCAATCCGTGACACCGAAGGCCAAAAATCCGTACGGATGATGGCACCGGGGAGCCGGATTGGTATAAGCTGAGGGTTCCGCCGGTGAAAAGCTTGCCGGCAGAACCCAGAACTAACGAGACGCCCTGGCGTCCGTATCAACCTTGAGTTAATTGGCGCATGGCTGAACAACTGGTCATCAACAGGTATCGGGACCAAGAAGAGGACACGGGCCTCAACTGGCCTCGTATCATCGGTATTGCTTTCGTGATCGCATTGCACGCAGCGGCCCTGCTCGCACTGCTGATCCCGGCCGTCGCCCCGCCGGCGGAGAAGGAGCAGGAGCGCCGCACCTCCGTGGTGATCGTCGACGCGCCGCCGCCGCCGCCGCCGCCGCCGCCGCCGCCGCCGAAGGACGACACCCCGCCGCCGCCGGTGAAGAACCTGGCGCCGCCGAAGACCACGCCGCTGCCGCCGCCGCCGGAAGCACCGCCGGTCGACATCGCCGAGCCGCGCCCGACCGACATCGTGACCCCGCCGTCGCCGCCGTCGCCGCCGTCGCCCACGCCGGACATCACCGCCAGCGTCGACATCTCGTCGAAGAACATGAATCCGCCCCGCTACCCGCCCGCCGCCGCGCGCGCCGGTATCGAAGGCACGGTCATCCTGGTGATCGACGTGGACGCCAACGGCAACGTGACCAACGTGTCGGTGGAGAAGTCCAGCCGTAACCGCGATCTCGATCGCGCGGCCATGGAAGCCGCCCGCAAGTGGCGTTTCAATGCCTCCGTGGTCAATGGCCAGAAGGCCGCAGGCCGCGTCCGCGTGCCGGTCGACTTCAACATGGGTGGTTGAGGACGGTCTCCGTTCTCGTCCCCAGTTTCGCTCGTAACCCGCAACACCCTCAATCAACACTTATATAAAGGTAAGCGTCATGCTGCAGGAAACCCTTTTCGCCGCCGCCGCCGGGGGCACCAACGCCGCGAATGCCCTGTCGCAGATGGGCTTCGAGCACATGATCAGCGAAATGATCAGCAAGCCCGGCGAGTTCATCGTCTCCTGGGTCGTGCTGCTCACCCTGGTCATCATGTCCGCGATGTCCTGGTACTGGACCGTCATCAACGTGCTGCGCAGCACCCGCCTCAAGGGCCAGGCTGACCGCGTCACCAGCGCCTTCTGGGAAACCCCGAACGCGCAGGACGCCATCCGTCTGATGGAAGAACAGCCGAAGAACGAGCCGTTCTCCAAGATCGCCCTGGACGCCGCCCAGGCCGCCGCGCACCACCAGCGTTCGGAAGGTTCGGGCGAAACCCTGAGCCGTTCGGAGTTCGTGGACCGCGCCCTGCGCCAGGCCGTGACCCGTGAGAGCACCAACCTGCAGGGCGGCATGACGCTGCTCGCCACCGTCGGTGCGACCGCGCCGTTCGTGGGTCTGCTGGGTACGGTGTGGGGCATCTACGGCGCCCTGATCCGCATCGGTGCGACCGGCCAGGCCTCGATCGACGCCGTTGCCGGCCCGGTGGGTGAAGCGCTGATCATGACCGCCATCGGTCTGTTCGTCGCGATCCCGGCCGTGTTCGCCTACAACTTCTTCAGCAAGACGAACGCGGCCGTCATCGCCAAGTTCGACACGTTCGCGCACGACCTGCACGACTTCTTCGCCACCGGCTCGCGCGTTCGCTGAGCCGGCGGTACAAGCAGTCAACGCAACGTTCTAGACGGAGCCCGTCATGGCTTTCAGTAGTGGTAATAGCGGTGGCCCGATGGCCGAGATCAACGTCACGCCCCTCGTGGACGTGATGTTGGTGCTGCTGATCATCTTCATCATCACGGCGCCGCTGATGTCGCACAAGGTGAAGATCGACCTGCCCGAAACTCCCCAGCTCGCGAAGAAGGAAGACGACGGTGGTCCCAAGACCCCGCCGATCACCATCTCCGTCAAGGAGAACGGCGACCTGTTCTGGGGCGACGAGCCGGTGTCCAAGGAAATCCTGGAATCCCGCCTGTCCAGCGTCGCCCAGCTGCAACCGCAGCCGAAGCTGAACCTGCGTGGCGACAAGACGACGAAGATGGGCACCATCGCCGACGTCACCAAGATCGCGCAGAGCCAGGGCATGCTGGATATCGGCTACGTGGCCACGAAAGAGAAGGGGCAGTAAGCCATGGCATTCAGTAGTGGTGGAAGCAAGGGCCCCATGGCCGACATCAACGTCACGCCCCTCGTGGACGTGATGTTGGTGCTGCTGATCATCTTCATCGTGACCGCGCCGATCATGACGTACCCGATCGAGGTGGCACTGCCGCAGCGCGTGATCAACCCGCCGCCGCAGGTGCGTGAGCCGCCGCCGCCGATCGACCTGCGCATCGAGGCCGATAACACCATTTACTGGAACAACAGTCCGGTGAATGTGGCCGACCTGCAGCAGCGGATGGAACAGGAAGTCCAGCGCGACCCGACCAACCAGCCGGAGCTGCGCATCGAGGCCAACTCGGAAGCGCACTACGACGTGATGGCGAAGGTCCTGGCGTCCGCCAAGAACGCGCAGATGTTGAAGATCGGTTTCGTACAGTAATCCTGACGCGCAATACCTTTGAACGCCGCCCTCCAGGGCGGCGTTTTTCTTTGCCCGACAGAAGCCCTGGGGGCGCCTGGTCCGCCGGGCTCTTGCGGGTTCCGGCCCACCGGCGTAGCGTCCATGGCGTATCCCGACGAAAGGAGGTGTGCGATGGCGTTCTCCGCTCCTGCAGGTCGTACGGAACTGGCCGAGATCAACATCACGCCGTTGGTCGACGTGATGCTGGTCCTGCTCGTCATTTTCATGGTTACCGCGCCGATGCTGTCTCAACCGATCGACACGATCCTGCCGCAGCGCACGGACCGGCAGGTCGAACAGCAGCCCCCTAACGATCTGGTGCTCAAGGTCGGCCTGGCAGGCGCCTATACGCTGGATGACAGGCCAGTGACGCTGGCTACCCTGCGCAGCCTGCTGGAAGACGCACGCGTGTCGGATCCCAAGACCGTGCTGCAGGTGGAAGCGGTCGATGGCGCCGAGTACCAGGAACTGGTGAGCGCGCTGGCGCAGGCGGAAGCCAGCGGCATCCGCAGCATCGTCATGCGCGATTGACCGGTGCGGCGCTCAGCGGCGGTTCGCCGCCGCTGTCGCGTCGTCGAGAATGGCCAGGTAGGCCTGCACCGTGCGCTGCAGGCCGGCATACAAGGCTTCGCCGATCAGTGCGTGGCCAATGGAAACCTCCAGCACCTCCGGCACAGCTTCCAGGAACTCCTCCAGGTTGCCCTGGCTGAGGTCGTGGCCGGCATTGACGCCCAAGCCGAGCGCCTGGGCCTCGCGCGCCGTCCGCACGCAATGGGCGAGCTCGGCCGAAGCATCCCCTCGCGCCGCCGCGTCGGCGAACGGGCCGGTGTAGATCTCGATCCGGTCGGCACCGATCCTTGCGGCCGTCTCCAGGCCTTCGCAACCAGCATCGACGAACAGGCTCACCCGGCAGCCGAGCGCCTTGAGCTCCGCGATCAGCGGCGCCAGCCGCTCGCCATCACGGGCGAAATCGAAGCCGTGGTCCGACGTGATCTGGCCATCGCCATCCGGCACCAGCGTGGCTTGTGCCGGGCGGGCGGCGTCGCACAGGGCGATGAAGCCGGGGTAGCCGTCACGCGGTGGCGCGAACGGATTACCTTCGATATTGAGTTCGACGCCGCTCTCATCGGCCAGTGCCGCCAGCGCGAGCACATCGTCGGGACGGATATGGCGTTGGTCCGGGCGCGGGTGCACGGTGATGCCATGGGCTCCCGCATACAGGCAGGTGCGCGCAGCACGCACGACATCCGGCTCCAGGCCGCCGCGCGAGTTGCGCAGAACCGCGATCTTGTTGACGTTGACGCTTAGCAGGGTCATGACCGTCCTTGGAGCACGCGTCAGGCAGCGGAGGGAGGCTCAGAGGGCGGCACCACGGCGTTGCGCCTGGCCTCGGCCACTTCGCGCAGGCGGCGCAGTTCGGTGGGATCGATCATCATCGACTGATCGCGGCTGCTGTCGCCGACGCGGCGACCGTACCAGCCGACGATCCAGGCGACGAACAGCGCGAGCGACGCCAGCATCAGGGCGACCATCAGCGCCATCGACGTGGTGCGCATGGCCATCACCATGCTGGCGATCGCCATCAACAGGAAGAGCCAGTGCATCGTCCACCCCCGGGGTTGGTGCCGCATCTTACCGCCTCCACCCCGGACCAAAAAACGCCCTGCTTCACAGCAATGGCGACATCAGTCGGGCCAATGCCTCCGGCAGGCGGTGGCGCCACAGGGAACGGTCGCGCTGGATCCGCACCGGCTCGCTGGCGGCGATCTCCGATTCCAGCCATTGGCCGAGCGTGCCGGCCACGCCGCGGTCGCGGAACATCATCGAAATCTCGAAGTTCAGGCGGAAGCTGCGATGGTCGAAGTTGGCGCTGCCGATGATGGCCATGCTGTCGTCGCACAGCAGCGCCTTGCTGTGCATCATCCGCGGACCGTACTCGTAGACCTTCACGCCGGCGGCGAGCAGTTCGTCGAAGTAGGAGCGCGCCGCCAGCGTGACGAGCCGCGAGTCGCTGACCTTGGGCACCACCAGGCGCACGTCCAGCCCGCCCAACGCGGCGGAGGTCAGCGCCATGCGCGCGGCTTCGCCCGGGACGAAGTAGGGCGTCACCAGCCACACGCGCTGCTTGGCTTCGTGGATGGCCGCCACCTTCATGCGGTGGATCGGCTCCCATGCCGAATCCGGCCCCGACACCAGCACCTGTGCCGCGATGCCGCCCTGCACGTTGGACTCGGTCGCGCTCCACAGGCGCGTCCCCTGGAAATCCCTGCGCTGCTGGCCGGTAGCGTAGACCCAGTCCTCGACGAACACCTGCTGGATGCTGCGGACGACTTCGCCTTCGAGCCGCAGGTGCAGGTCGCGGTAGGCGTCCTCGCGCAGCGATTCGTCTTCGTCGTCGGTGACGTTGATGCCGCCGGTGAAGGCGACGCGCCCGTCGACCACGACGATCTTGCGGTGCGTGCGCAGGTTGAGCCACGGCCGGGTGAAGGGCCTGAACCTGGTCGGATGGAACCACGCGTACTCACCGCCCGCCGCGACCAGCGGACCCAGGGCACGCTTGCGCAGCCGGTTGGAGCCCACCGCGTCCAACAGTAGCCGGACTTTCACGCCCTCGCGCGCCTTGGCCGTCAGCGCCTCCAGCATGCGCTGGCCGGTGCGGTCGCCGTTGAAGATGTAGTACTCGACGTGGATGTGGTTCTCGGCCACCGCGATGGCATCCAGGATGGCCTGGTATGTGGCGCAACCATCGACCAGCTGTTGCACCGAGGTGGCGGTGGAAGGCGGCAAGCCGGTCGTTTTCTGCGCGAGCATCGGCAACTCGGCACTGTTGCTATCGGTCGGCGCGAACACCTCGTAGCTTTCCAGCCCCTCGCGCGAGCGCGTGCGGCGAAGCTGGTGGCGCTTGATCCGCTGTGGTCCCAGCAGGAAGTAGATCAGGTAGCCGACGTATGGCAGCAGCGCCAGCGACAACAACCAGCTGAGCGTGGCGACCGGCTCCCGCTTCTGCAGGACGATCCAGGCGCACAGCGGCACCAGGTACAGCAACCAGGCCAGCGTCACCCACCATGTGAGATGGGGCAGCGTGGACAGGGCTTCTCGGATGACGTGATGGACCTCGGGCATGTCGCGATTCTAGAGGCCTGTGTGACATGTGTGCGGCGCACCGCACGGCGGCCAACCAGAGGCGGCATCGAGCAACGTCGCTCGGCGTGCCCGGAGATCCTTCAGTTCACATCACGCCGTTCGTCGTGGAAACCGGTTTCCGTGTGTGTCCTGTGCGACGAACGTCCGCCGACATTGACCACGAACGCCTTCGGGACGCCCATCACAGAAATGGGCATGCGTGCGGGGGCGATGTCGTCACGGAACAGGGGAAGGGCGTGAACAGAATCTACAGCAAGGTGTGGAGCCGCGCGTTGGGCGCATGGGTCGTGGCGTCGGAGTTCGCCAAGCAGGCAGGCGCGGGAGGCACGGCACGCACCCCGCGTATCGGGCATGGCCTGCAGCGAGCGGCATTGGCCTGGGCGGTGCTGGTGGCACTGGGCGCCATGCCGCTTGCTGCGCTGGCCTACGACGGGGTCTGTGTCGATCCCGTGTCGGGCACGCCAGTGGGCACCCCGGGCCCCGTTGGCGTGGCCTGCGGCGACGATGCGGTGGCGACAGCGCCTTGGACGGTGGTGATCGGGTACCAATCCCGTGCGCTGGGAGAGTCCGATATCGCCGTGGGCCATCGCGCGGGCTATGGATCAACAGGAGCCGCTGGCCGCAATGCCTACTTCGGTGCTGAGGCGGGAATTCAGAACAGCGGCTACATCAACCTCGCCGTAGGGACCCAGGCGGGCGCTAACGTATCGGGTATGCAGAACGTCGCGGTTGGCTACAACGCGGGCCTTTACATGTCCGGCAACGCGAACGTGGCGATTGGCGCGAACGCCGGTGCGGGCAACCGCAGCGCTTGGCTGTACGCCGGTGCCAACCTCACGGTCAGCCTCGGTGCGGGCTCCGGGGGCTTGACCGATGGCTCGGTGGCGTTGGGCGCGGGTTCCATCGCGGACCGGGCGGCAGGCGTGGCCGGTTACGATCCGCTGACCAGCCTGGCTTCCACCAGTACCTCCACCACCTGGACCAGTACGCGGGGCGCGGTCAGCGTGGGCAGCGCCATCCCGGGCTGGGGCATCGCTTCGCGGCAGATCACCGGCGTGGCGGCGGGCAGCGCGGACAGCGATGCGGTCAACGTGGCGCAGCTGGTCGCCGCGCAGGCCGCGGCGACCACGCACTACTTCAGCGTGAACTCGACCGGCACGGTGCCCGGCAGCAATTACGCCAACGATGGCGCGGTTGGCATCGACGCCATCGCGATCGGCATGAACGCGTATGCGCCGGGTGGGCAATCTACCGTCGTGGGGACCTTAGCCGGCAACCTGTCCAGCGGAGGCGGCCTCAACGCCTTCTTCGGTTACCGAGCGGGACAGTCCAACAGCGGCAGCAACAACGTTGCCATGGGCCCGACCAGCGGCGCCACGGTCTCCGGGCACCTGAATGTCGGCATTGGCGTCAACGCGGGCAACAACATCGCCGGCAATGGGAACGTGTCGATCGGTCCGTGGAGCGGCCCGGCCTTCCTCGATCCCGCGCGCGGCAACGTCAATCACTCGGTCAGCCTCGGCACGTTCGCCACCGCGACGACCGACTACTCGGTGGCGTTGGGCGCGTACTCCATCGCGGACCGTGCCGCGGGCGTGGCCGGCTACGACCCGTTGACCGGCCTGGCCTCCACCGCTACGTCCACCACCTGGGTCAGTACGCGGGGCGCGGTCAGCGTGGGCAGCGGCTTCGACTCGCGGCAGATCACGGGCGTGGCGGCAGGCAGCGCGGACAGCGATGCGGTCAACGTGGCGCAGCTGGTCGCCGCGTCCACGCATTACTACAGCGTCAACGACGGCGGCGCTGCCGGTGGCAACTACTACAACGACGGCGCCACGGGCATCTACGCGCTGGCGGCGGGCGTGGGGGCTTCCGCCGCGCGCAACTTCACCGTCGCCATCGGGTACCAGGCCGTCTCGAATGGACGCGAGTCCATCTCGATGGGGACCCAGGCGGTCTCGGAAGGCGACTCGGAAATCCATCTCGGCACGCAGGCTGGCGCTGGCGGCGTGGCGAGCAACCGGGTGAACATCGGCATCGGCACCCGCGCCGGCCAGAACGTCGATGGCATCGCGAACACGGCGGTCGGATGGAACGCCGGCAGCGACGTGACGGGTGAGGCCAACCTCGCACTCGGCAAACTGGTTGGCAGCAACGTGACCGGCAACGGCAACATCGCGCTCGGCGAATGGTCCGGACGCGACGTCACCGGGTCGTTCAACTTCGCCATGGGTCGCGATGCCGGCAACGGCGTGACGGCCAGCAATACGGTTGCGGTCGGGACGCGTGCGCGCGCCAGCCAGGAGGGCGGCATCGCACTGGGCCGCGACGCCGCGGCCAGCGTCGTGGATGGCGTCGCCCTCGGCGCGGGATCGGTGGCGGATACCGGTGCGGGCATCGCGGGTTTCGTGCCCACGGGGGCGGGCGCGGCGCAGATCGCCGCGATCAATGCCACGACCGGCACGCTCGGCGCGGTCAGCGTGGGGGGCAATGGTCAATTCCGCCAGATCACCGGCGTCGCCGCAGGTACCGACAACGATGACGCCGTGAACGTGGCCCAGCTGCGTGCGGTCGAGGCCACGGCCAACGCAGGCTGGAACGTCACCGACGCCAGTGGCGCCGCGGCCAGCATCGGCCCGAATGGAACGGTGACGTTCGAGAGCGGCAACACGAACATCGCGGTGAACCAGACGGGCGTGGACGACGACGGCGTAGTGGACATCACGCTGAGCAACGACCTCGATCTGACCGCGGCGGGCAGCCTGACCGTCGGCGGCACGGTGGTGAACAACGCCGGTGTGGCGGTGGGCACGAACGTGGCACTGGGCAATGCGGGCCTGACGGTCATCGGGGGCACCACGACGGTCGTCGATGCGAGTGGCCTGACCACCGGCAACGTGGCGCTGAGCGGCGTGAGCAACGATGTGACGGGCCTGTCGAACAGGACGCTGGGTGACGCGACCTTCGCCACGATCGGGCGGGCGGCCACGGAAGAACAACTGCAGCTGATGCAGGACGAGATCATCGACGGCCTGGCGCCGCCGACCCGGTACTACGGCGTGAACTCCGTCGGTGGCGGCAACGAGGCGGGCGAAGGCGCCATCGGCGAGGACGCCATCGCGCTGGGCATGGATGCCGAATCGGAGGGCGACGACGCGATCTCAGTGGGCCATGGCGCCACGGCGAGCGGCACGTACAGCCTGGCCCTCGGTGCGGATGCACAGGCGCTGTCGCTGAACGCGCTCGCGATCGGTGCGGGCGCCATGGCATCGCACGAGAACAGCATCGCGCTCGGTGCGGGTTCCGCCACGACGGTCGGCGCCCGGTCGGGTTACCAGGGCGCCTATGTCGGCAGCAGCAACTCGACCGGCGAAATGAACATCGGCGGGCGCCAGATCACCGGCGTCGCCGCAGGCTCGGCCGCCACCGATGCCGTGAACGTCAGCCAGCTGGAAGGGGGCGTGACGTACGCGATCAACGAAGCGAACAGCTATACGGATTCGCAGATCACCAACCTCGACACCCGCATGACCACGATCGAGGGCGATCTGGTCGACATCCGCGGCGACATCACCGACATCCAGGGCGACATCGTCCGCATCGAAGGCGACATCACCAACCTGGACACCCGCGTCGGCGACGTGGAAGGCGACGTGGCGAACCTCACCACGACGGTGAACCAGTTCGACAATCGGGTCACGGATCTCGAGCGCGGCGGCAGCGGACCGTTCCAGGTCACCCAGGGCGAGACGTACGTCGCGCCCACGCCGACCGGCACGAATGCGAGCGCGGGCGGCAATGGCGCGGTCGCCAGCGGCGACAACAGCACGGCGCTCGGCAACCAGTCCGTGGCCAGCGGCGACAACAGCACGGCGCTCGGACAGGGTGCGACCGCGAGCCACGACAACAGCGTGGCACTAGGCCGTGGTTCGGCCACCACCGTCGGTGCGCAGCGCGGCTACACCGCCGCCTACGTGGGCCGCAGCAACTCCACGGGCGAGGTCAACGTCGGCGGCCGCACGATCAGCGGGGTTGCGCCCGGCATCGCGGGTACGGATGCGGTCAACGTCAACCAGCTCGACGCCGGCGTGGATTACGCGATCGACCAGGCCAACGCCTACACCGACAGCCGCTTCAACCGGTTCGATGGCGACATGTGGAACCTCGAGCGTGGCTATCGCGGCGGCACGGCGTCGGCGATGGCGATGGCGGGCTTGCCGCAGGCGTACCTGCCGGGCAAGAGCATGGTGTCCGTGGCGTTCGGCGGCTACCAGGGCGAGTACGGCATGGCGTTCGGTCTGTCGACCATTACCGACAATGGCCGCTGGGTCTATCGGGCCCAGGCCACCGGCAACACCACGCGCGACTGGGGGTTCTCGGTCGGCGCGGGCCTGCAATGGTGACCGCATGCGCTGCAACGCCCATCTTTCGAGGAGTTTCCTGATGTACGTGTCATCCACGCGCCAAGCGGTGGCGCCCCGCTGGCTCGCCTGCGCCATCGTGCTTGCGCTGAGCGCGTGTGGCACGCGCCATGTCAGCCGCGACATTTCCCCGGTCGGTGCGGCTGCCGGCATCGTGTTCCCGGATCCGGCCGATGTGCTGCTCGACAACGGCACGTTCCCGGACCGCGACGACCTGCGTGCGATCGGCACCGGCATCACCAAGACGCAGCTGTACGGCCTGGTGGGTCGGCCGCACTTCCGCGAGGGCTTGCGCGCGCGCGAGTGGGACTACCTGTTCCACTTCCGCGGCGAGGGCGGCATCACCACCTGCCAGTACAAGGTCATCTTCGATCGCGAGTACAAGGGTCGCAGCTTCCATTGGGCGCCCGCCTCGTGCGCCGCTTTGCTGGAAAGCGCCGTGCCCGCATCGACGTCCACCGCCACCCCCCGCGTCTCGCGCTTCGATCTGTCGGGCGATGCGCTGTTCGCGTTCGACCGCCACGCGGCGTCCGACATGCTGTCCGGCGGGCGCGAACAGATCGCGGCCATTGCCGCCCAGCTGAAGGGCAGCGACATCACGTCCATCCAGGTCACCGGACATACGGATACGCTGGGCAGCGATGCCTACAACCGTACCCTCTCGCAGCAGCGCGCACAGTCGGTGCGTCGCCTGCTGCTGGAACACGGCGTCGCGCCCGCCAAGATCACCACGTCGGGCGCCGGGAGCTCGCAGCCGGTCGAACGGTGCGACCCTGCGATGCCGCAGCCAGCCAGGATCGCCTGCGAACAGCCGAACCGCCGCGTCGAGATCGTGGCCCATGGCCAGCGTTGATCTGCTCAGGGGCGGCCTGCTCGTCATGTTGCTGGCCATTTCGCCGCTGCCGTCCGCATGGGCGCAGGCAGCGTCCGCCACGCCGTCGACCACGGCGCCCATGCTGTCGCCGGATGCCGCGGTCGATGGCGCGTTGCAGGTCGCCGCGTTGGTCGATGCGGGACGCGCCGGCGAGTTGTGGGACGGGGCATCGCCGGTCGTGAAACGCGTGGTCGCACGCGCGGTGTTCATCGACGGCCTGGCGGCGTCGCGCAAGCCGAAGGGTGCGGTGGCCGGTCGCGAATGGCGGGTCGTGCGTCGCCAGCGTCATGACGGTACGCAGGGTGTGCCGGCGGGTCACTATGTGAGTGTCGAACTGCTCGCCCGTCTCGCCAGTGGCGAACAGATGCGGGAACTCGTGTCGTTGCGCCTGGACGAAGACGGCGTCGCACGCTTCAGCGGCTACGTGGTGGAGTGAGCGGATGCAGCGGCCCACTACTCTCCCGATCATGGTGGCGTCGCTGTTCGCGATCGCCTCCACCCTGTCGCCCGCCAACGCGCAATCCCGCCGGCCGGCCGCCGCACAGGAAACGAACACCGCCAGCGCATCGCTCTACGCGGTCAATGCCGCGTCCCTCGCCACTGCCATGACGTACTGCATGAAGGTGCACGGCCCGTTGCGCGTGGGATCGCGCGGCGAAGCCTGCTTCCGCGAGGCGCGCAACCTGCTCGCGAGCTATGGTCTGAAGACCCATGCCGCGCGCATCGAGCAGGCCTGCCATGAGCCGGCACAATTCAATACCTGCATCACCCCCCAGATCGGCCGGCTGGTGATGGAACTGAACGCGCATCTGGACGAGCGTCGTCCATAGGCCCTCGCCGCCAGGATCTCCGCGCGTGCGACGCGCTTGTCGTACGGTGCGCGGATGACTACGCCGAAGACGTCGGGCATCAAGGGACGAGGCTCCACCGGCTACCTGCCGGGCCGCTTCGCCGTGACCACGCCCGAGGCGATGGACGACGGCTGGCACGGGGCCGATACCGAAGGCGACATCGCGTCGTCACCCCGCACCGAGCTGCGCGAGGAAGTCGCACGCAGCGTCATCACCCGCAACCAGTCGCCGGACATCCCGTTCGAGCAGTCGTTGAATCCGTACCGTGGGTGCGAGCATGGATGCAGCTACTGTTTCGCGCGCCCGTCGCATGCCTACCTCGATCTTTCGCCCGGGCTGGATTTCGAAACCAAGATCTTCGCCAAGACGAACGCACCCGAGATCCTGCGCAAGGAGCTGTCCAAGCGCGGGTACCAGCCCAGTCCGATTTCGCTGGGCATCAACACCGACGCCTACCAGCCGGCCGAACGGAAGCTGCGACTGACCCGCCGCCTCCTGGAGGTGCTGGCGGAAACGAAGCATCCGGTTTCGCTGATCACCAAGAACGCCCTGATCGAACGCGACCTCGACCTGCTGGCGCCGATGGCGCGCGAGAATCTCGTGCATGTCTATCTATCCATCACCACGCTCGACAACAGCCTGTCTTCGCGACTGGAGCCGCGCGCGTCCGCGCCGCACAGCCGGCTGAAGGCGGTGAAGCGGCTCAGCGAGGCCGGCGTACCGGTCGGCGTGATGTTCGCGCCGGTCATTCCATGGGTGAACGACCACGAGCTGGAAGCCGTGCTCGAAGCGGCGCATGACGCCGGCGCCACCGCGGCGGGCTATGTGCTGCTGCGCCTGCCGCACGAAGTCGCGCCGCTGTTCCGCGACTGGCTGCAGACCCACCTGCCCGACCGCGCCGCGCACGTGATGAGTACCGTCCAACAACTGCGCGGCGGCAAGGATTACGACAGCCGCTTCGGCACCCGCCTGCGTGGAGAAGGGGTTTATGCCGACCTGCTGTCGCGCCGTTTCGCCCTCGCGTTGAAGCGCTTCGGCTTCGAGGGGCGGCGTCATCCGCCGTTCGATTGCACGCGCTTCGTGCCGCCGCGCGTCGCATCGCCACAGGGCGAGCTGTTCTAGCGCGAAAAAGCGGGCGCGCTGCGACGATCGGTCACGGGGCAACCGCGCGGCGCACGCGGACAATCCATCGTCCCTTCCTGCGCGTGCCCGCGATGATCCAGTCCCTTTACCTGGCCGGCCCCGACATCTTCCGTCCCGATGCAGTCGCGCGTGGCGAACAGCTCAAGGCGCTGTGCGCGCGCCATGGCTTCGAGGGCTTGTTCCCGTTGGATGCGCAGGTCGCGGATCACGCCACCGGCGATCCGCTCGAGACCGCGCGCTGGATCTACCGTGCCGACATCGGCCTGCTCGATGCCGCCGATGCGGTGCTCGCGAACCTGGACTTCTTCCGCGGCGCGGAACCGGACAGCGGCACCTGCTTCGAAGTCGGCTACGCGATCGCGCGGGGCAAACCGGTCTATGGCTACGTGCCGGAAGGCGGCAGCCTGGCCGAACGCATCCGCGCGCGCTGTCCGCAATTCCTGGGCACGGAGGCCGGCCACGACGTGCAGGGCTGGGAGCTGGAAGAGTTCGGTCTGCCGCTCAACCTGATGTTGGCGGTACCGTGCGTCATCGTCATCGGCGACGCAGACGCGGCCCTGCAGCGCCTGCGCCACGACGTGGATGCGCGCCGCCTGCGCGCCTGAGCGCGCGCTTCCGTCAGCGTCCGCCGTACAGCCGCTCGGCACGCTGGAACAGGATCCAGCTGGTCGCGATGTACTTGTCTCCGCCCACCGGGCGATTGCCGCGGTGGGTGTGGGTGAAGGCGGTCGGCGCGATCAGCAGGCTGCCGGTGCGCGGCACGATCTTGCGCTGCTGGTGGAAGAACTCGGTTTCGCCCGCTTCGAAGCCGTCGTTGAGGTAGAGCGTCCACAGCACGTGGCGGTGTAGCGGCTCGGCATCGGCACCCTTCGGGAACAGTTCGCAGTGCCAGTAGGGATAACCGCCTTCGCCGGCGGGATAGCGCTGCAGGTTGATCCGGCCCGGCACGAACACCGCCATGACCAGCCGCATCAGCGCATCGTCGTCCATGCTCGCGACGTCCTCGTAGCCGAGGCGGTGCAATTGGCCGTCCGCGCCCGGCTGCTGCAGCATCAGCGGCGCGATCAGGCTGAAGGGATAAGTGCGCAGGTACTGCTTCAGTCCGGCGAGCACGGCCAGGTTGAGGCGCTGTTCCACGTCGCGCCACTCGGCCAGGCCGCTGATGCTGATATCGCGGCTGTGCTTGAGTTCGGGATGGTGTCCGCCACCGACCTGTCCCGGCTGGTCCTGCCGACTGGCATCGAAACGCGCCACGATCGCGCGGCAGGTCTCCGCATCCAGCGCGTCGTGATAGACCTCGATGAAATCGGCGGAATGGGGATTCGGCGTCATGCCCGGATTCTAGCCGTCGCGCTGCCGGTCAGGCCGCCGCCGTGTCGTGCGCCAGGTGGTAGCCGACCGCTGCCTCGACTTCCTTCTTCGAACCGAGGAACACCGGCACGCGCTGGTGCAGCTGGGTCGGGCGCAGCGACAGGATGTCCTCGCGGCCGGTGCTCGCGGCGCCGCCGGCCTGTTCGACCAGCAGGCCCATCGGGTTCGCCTCGTACATCAGGCGCAGCTTGCCGGCCTTGCCCGGATCCTTGCGGTCCCACGGGTAGATGAAGATGCCGCCACGGGTCAGGATGCGGTGCACATCGGCCACCATGCTCGCGATCCAGCGCATGTTGAAGTCCTTGCCGCGCGGGCCTTCCTTGCCGGCGAGCAGATCGTCGACGTAGCCCTGCATCGGCGCTTCCCAGTGGCGCTGGTTCGACATGTTGATGGCGAATTCCTTCGTCTCCTCTGGAATGCGCATGTCGCGCTGGGTCATCACGAACGCGCCCTGCTCGCGGTCCAGCGTGAACGCATGCGTGCCGTTGCCGGTCGTCAGTACCAGCATCGTGCTCGGGCCGTAGATGCAGTAACCCGCGGCGACCTGGTCGCGGCCGGGTTGGAGGAAGTGCTCGTCGCCCGGTGTCGTCACGCCGTCCGGCGAACGCAGCACCGAGAAGATGGTGCCGACCGAGACGTTGACGTCGATGTTGGAGCTGCCGTCCAGCGGGTCGAACAGCAGCAGGAAGCCGCCGCGCGGATAGGCGTCCGGGATCGGCTGGCTGTGGTCCATTTCCTCCGACGCGCACGCCGCCAGGTGGCCGCCCCAGGCGTTCGCTTCCAGCAGGATGTCGTTGCTCAGCACGTCCAGTTTCTTCTGCGCCTCGCCCTGCACGTTGCCGGTGCCGGCGTCGCCCAGCACGCCGCCCAGCGCGCCCTTGCTGACCGCGATGGAGATGCTGGTGCAGGCGCGGGCCACCACCGCGATCAGCTGGCGCAGGTCGGCGCTGATGCGGCCGGCGCGCTGTTCTTCGATCAGGTAGCGGCTCAGCGAGACGGCGGACGGAGCGGGAGCGGGCATGATGGGGTCCACGGCGGAGGTGGCGCGCATTGTCCGGGTTGACGAGACCAATGCAAGACCATTCGCGATACTGGCGGCATTGAACGAGGAAGGACGGGATGGACGAAACGACCCCGCAGACCTGGCTGGCCCTGTCCTCCGCGCTGGGCCTGGGCCTGCTGATCGGCCTGGTGCGCGAACGCAGCCCCGGCCGCGGCCACCGGATCGCCGGCCTGCGCACCCACGCGCTGGTGGCCCTGGCGGCCGCGGTCGCCGCCTGGCTGGGCTTGCCGGTCGTGCTCGTGGCGCTGGCCATCACCGGCGTGCTGGCGGCGATGGCTTACCGGGCCACCCACCAGGACGACCCGGGCCTGACCAGCGAGGTGACGCTGGTGCTGACCTTCCTGCTCGGTGCGCTGGCGATGCGCCAGCCCGCGCTGGCGACCGGCCTGGCCGTGGTGGTCGCCGTGCTGCTGTACGCCAAGCAGCCGCTGCATGAACTGACCCGCGAGACGCTGAGCGAGCGCGAAGTGTTCGACGGCCTGCTGCTGCTGGCCTCGGCGCTGGTGATCCTGCCGATCCTGCCGGATCGCCCGATCGGGCCCTTCGATGCGATCAACCTGGCGACCATCTGGAAGCTGGTCGTGCTGGTCATGGCGGTCAGCGCGCTGGGCCATGTGGTGCTGCGCCTGGTCGGCAACCGCTGGGGCCTGGCGGCGGCGGGCTTCTTCGCGGGCTACGTGTCGTCCACCGCCGCGACGATCGGCTTCGGGCAACGCGCGAAGGACACGCCGGCACTGCTGCGTTCGGCAGTCGCGGCGGCGCTGCTGTCCAACCTCGCCTCGCTGACGTTGTGCGTGCCGATCCTGTGGGCGGTGTCGCCGCCGCTGGTGCGCGACCTGCTGCCGGAGCTGTGCGCGATCGGCGCCGTGTTGCTGGCCGGCGGTCTGCTCGGCTTGCGCGCGGGTCGCGAGGAAACGGTGAGGCCGCCCACCTCGGAAAGCCGGATGTTCCGCTTCGGCCAGGCCCTGGGTTTCGCGCTGCTGGTCGCAGCGTTGACCCTCATCGCGGCGGCGCTGGCGGCGTGGATCGGTCCACGCGGCGCGATGGCCACCGCCGCGATGTCGGCGCTGGCCGAACTGCACGCCGCCGTGGCCACGTTGGCCAACCAGTTCGCGCGTGGCGGACTGGAGGCGTCGGAAGCGCGCTGGTGGATGCTGGCGCTGCTGGCTGCCAGCCTCGTCGCGAAGTCGGTGATCGCCTGGGTCAGCGGAGGCGCCGCGTACGGAGTGCGTGTGTCCGCCGGCCTGCTGCTCGCCCTGGCGGCGGGCGTGGCGATGGTGGCCTTGTTCTGACGTTGCTCTTCTGTAGGAGCGACGTGAGTCGCGACCGCGAAACCAACATGCCATTGCGCTTTGAGACTCGCGCAGAGGAATCAGTCGCGTAGCACGAGCGACTAGCGGCCGAGGCGTGCGGTCGCGACTCACGTCGCTCCTACAAAAAACCAGCGGGCCCTCAGATGATCCGCAGCGTGATCGCCTTCAGCACGGCGCGGGTGCGGTCGCGGGTGCCGAGTTTGTCGAGGATGGTGGAGACGTAGTTCTTCACCGTGCCTTCGGCCAGGAACAGCGTGCGCGCGATCTCCTTGTTCGAGTAACCACCGGCGAGCAGGCGCAGGATCGCGACCTCGCGCTCGCTGAAGGTATCGGTCGGCGCGCCTTCGTCGTGGAAGCGGTAGCGCGCGCGCACCGGGTCCGTGCTTACCGGTTGCAGCAGCGTCTCGCCGCCGGCCACGCGGCGGATGGCGTCGTGCAGGTCTTCCGGCGCCGCGTCCTTCAGCAGGAAGCCCTGTGCGCCGGCGTCGGTCGCGCGCAACAGCAGGTCGCTGTCGTCGAAGGTGGTCAGCAGCAACACCGGCGTGCGATCGCCGCGCTCGCGCAGGCGGATGAGCGCATCGATGCCATCCACGCCCGGCATGCGGATGTCGCTCAGCACCACGTCCACCGGTTGCGCTTCCAGCTTGGCGAGCAGATCGGCGCCGTCGTCGGCCTCGAACACCACATCCACCTGCTGTGCCTTCAACAGCGCACGCAGGCCGGCGCGGACCAGCGCCTGGTCGTCGGCCAGGGCGACGCGCACGCTCATGCGGGCAGCCTCACGTCCACGCGCAGGCCGCCGGTGGCGCTGCTGCCCAGGCGCAGGTCGCCGCCCAGGGCCGCGACGCGCTCGCGGATGCCCGATAGCCCGTTGCCTTCGCGCACACGGCCCTTGAGCCTGCCGTCGTCTTCGATATGCAGGTGCATGCCCGCGTCCTCTTTCTGGAGTGAAACCGTCAGGGTGTCCGCATTCGCATGGCGGGCGGCGTTGGTCAGGCATTCCTGCACGATGCGCAGCAGCGACTCGGCCACTGCCGGGTCGGCGATCTGCACGCCGTCGGCAATGCGGAGATCCAGCGCCGGCCGCGGCAGCGGGGCCGCCAGCGCCCGGATCGCGGTCTGCAGATCCAGCCCGCGCGAATCGCGCATCGCCTGCACCACGCTGCGGATGTCGTCCAGCAGTTCGGTGGAGAGTTGCTGCGCGATGCGTACTTCCTCGCGCCCCGCCAACGCAGGGTCGCTGGCCAGCGCACGCAGGTTGATCTTCATCGCGGTGAGCTTGTGCCCGGCGACGTCGTGCAGTTCGCGCGCCACCCGCAGGCGTTCGGCATCGCGTGCGCTGTCGGCCAGCAGGGCGCGCGTGGCCAGCAGGTCCGCGTTCACCCGCGCCAGGGCATCGCGCGATTCCTCGGAACGGCGCGCGTAGAACACGCACAGGCCCGCCAGTGCCTGGAAGCCGATGTTGATCAGCGTCATCGTGCCCGGCGCGCCGAACCCGTGGTGCACCATCAGGAAATAGAACGCCACGTTCAACAGCAGCGCCGCGCCGATGACCCAACGCGGCGACAGCAGGTTCACCGCGCACGCCACCCAGATCACCAGCAACACCTGCGCGGTGCCGAGCCGCGGCGTCAGCGATGCCAGCAGCAGCGAGAGGCCGGCCATCGCGACCAGGGCGATCAGCCTGGGCCGATGCCACGGTTCGGGGGCCAGGGCGAACAGGAGGAATCCTGCGGCGTATCCCGCCAACGCGGCAGCAGCAGCGGGCAGCACGTCCGCCGGCAGGAAGCGCAGACCCAGGCTCACCGCACCGAGCGTGAACACGCCGGCGAGCGTCATGGGTTCGCGAAGTCGGGTCAGGGAGGTCCACATGCGCCCATGCTGTCGCGTGGGCGCGGCCGAGGCAATGGTCCGGGCGAAAGTGGTGACTTCCGGCAGGTCAGTCAGGCGTCAACAGACTCTGGTCAGAACGCGTCGCCGGGGATGCGCACCGCGCCTTCCATCAGCACGCGCGCGCTGCGGCTCATCACCGCCTTCGTCACCACCCAGGTACCGTCCACCTGTTTGACGTCGGCACCGACACGCAGCGTGCCCGACGGATGGCCGAACACCAGCACATCGCGCGTGCCGCCGCCTGCCGCCGCATTGACCAGCGTACCGGGCACCGCCGCCGCCGTGGCGATGGCGACCGACGCCGTGCCCATCATCGCGTGGTGCAGCTTGCCCATCGAAATGGCGCGGGCGAGCAGGCCGACATCCGCGGCGTGTACCGGCTTGCCGCTGGACGACACGTAGTCCAGCGGCGGTGCGACGAAGGCTACCTTCGGCGTCAGCGGACGCTTCGCCGCGGCCGCGACGTCGGCGACCAGCCCCATGCGCACCGCACCGTGCGCGCGGATCGCCTCGAGCTTCGCCAACGCGTCCTTGTCTTCGTTGATCGCACCTTGCAGTTCCGTACCGTCGTAGCCGAGCGCGGCGGCCTCGACGAACACCACCGGCACGCCGGCGTTGATCATCGTCGCCTTGAGCACGCCCACGCCGGGGACATCGAGATCATCGACCAGTTGCCCGGTGGGAAACATCGCGCCTCCCCCGTCGCCATCGCCTTCGTCGGCGGGATCGATGAATTCCAGTTGCACTTCCGCCGCCGGGAACGTCACGCCATCCAGTTCGAAGTCGCCGGTTTCCTGCACCTCGCCGTCTGTCACCTGCACGTGGGCGACGATGGTCTTCTGGATGTTGGCCTGCCAGATACGCACGGTGCACAGACCGTCGCGCGGCACGCGCGCGGGATCGATCATCCCGTTCGCGATCGCGAATGGGCCCACTGCCGACGACAGGTTGCCGCAGTTGCCGCTCCAGTCGATGAAGGCCTCGTTGATCGGCACCTGGCCGTACAGGTAATCCACGTCATGCCCGGGCTGCGCGCTCGGCGAAAGGATCACCACCTTGCTGGTGCTCGACGTCGCCCCGCCCATGCCGTCGGTGTGCTTGCCATACGGATCGGGCGAACCGATCACGCGGCACAGCAGCGCATCGCGCGCCTGCCCTGGTACCTGCGCTGGTTCGGGCAGGTCCTGCAGGCGGAAGAACACGCCTTTCGACGTGCCGCCACGCATGTAGGTGGCGGGGATACGGATCTGGGGGACGTTTGGCATGTCGGAACTCTGTCAGTGGGGCTGTTCACCCCTCTCCCCTTGCGGGAGAGGGGGCGGGGGAGAGGGCGCTCCTTCGCGCAGCGCCTTCCATACGGACTCCAGCACGGTGTCGGTATGCAGGAGGATCTCGTCGTTCCAGAACCGGAGCACGCGGAACCCCTGTCGTATCAACCAGGCATCGCGTGCGGCGTCACGTGAGGACTGAGCGTGCTGCCCGCCATCCGCCTCGATGATCACTCGCGCACCGAAATGCACGAAGTCGACGATATAAGGTCCGATCGGCTGCTGGCGGCGGAACTTCTGGCCATCGAGTCGATGTGCCCGCAGATGCTTCCAGAGCCGGTGCTCAGCATCCGTCATGTTGCGGCGAAGCTGCTTCGCGAACGACCTTGGTTCCATGCAGCCCCCTCTCCCCAACCCCTCTCCCGCGAGGGGAGAGGGGCTTGCAATATCCGTTTGCAGAGCGTCGAGCATACCCACCGTCATGCCCCGTCGGGAATCTCGGGTTCCACCAGCTTCGCCAACATCTCCAGCGATTCCTGCCAGCCCTGGTAACAGAAATCGACCGGGATGGCGGCGGGAATGCCTTCCTGCACCACGTTGAGCTCGGTACCGACGAGGCTCTTCTTCAGCGTCACCGTGACCTGCATCTGGCCCGGCAGGCCGGGGTTGTCGAACTGGTCGGTGTAGCGCAGCCGTTCGTTCTCCACCAGCTCCACGTAGGTGCCGCCGAAGGAATGACTGGACCCGGTGCCGAAGTTGGTGAACGACATCGTGTAGCCGCCGCCCACGCGGGCGTCCATCGAATGGACCTTGCCGGTGAAGCCGTGCGGCGGCAGCCACTTCACCATCGCGTCCGGATCGAGGAAGGCACGGTAGACGCGCGACGGCGGCGCGCGCAGCACGCGGTGCAGGCGGACGGTCCCGGGGGTGGCGTTGTCGGACATGATCGGACTCCTGTGCGGTGGGTGTACCGATACGACGAACGGGTCAGGCCGCTTTCGACGCGTCCAGGAAATCCTGGGCGAACCGTTGCAGCACCCCACCCGCTTCGTAGATCGAGACCTCTTCGTCCGAATCCAGCCGGCAGGTCACCGGCACCTGCACGGTCTCGCCGTTCGCGCGGTGGATCACCAACGTCAGGTCCGCGCGCGGCTTGCGCACACCCACCACGTCGAAGGTCTCGGTGCCGTCGATGCCGTAGGTCTTGCGCGTCTCGCCGGCCTTGAACTCCAGCGGCAGCACGCCCATGCCGATCAGGTTGGTACGGTGGATGCGCTCGAAGCCCTCGGCCACGATCGCTTCCACGCCGGCCAGGCGCACGCCTTTCGCCGCCCAGTCGCGCGAGCTGCCCTGCCCGTAGTCGGCGCCGGCGATGATGACCAGCGGCTGCTTGCGATCCATGTAGGTTTCGATGGCTTCCCACATGCGCACCACCTGCCCGTCCGGTTCGATCCGCGCCAGCGAGCCCTTCTTCACCTCGCCATCGACCACGGCCATCTCGTTGAGCAACTGCGGGTTGGCGAAGGTCGCGCGCTGCGCGGTGAGGTGGTCGCCGCGATGCGTGGCGTAGGAATTGAAGTCTTCCTCCGGCAAGCCCATCTTCGCCAGATACTCGCCCGCTGCGCTCGAGGCGAGGATCGCGTTCGAGGGCGACAGGTGGTCGGTCGTGATGTTGTCCCCCAGCACCGCCAGCGGACGCATGCCGCGCAGCGTGCGTTCGCCCGCCAGCGCGCCTTCCCAGTACGGCGGACGGCGGATGTAGGTGCTCTGCGGCCGCCAGGCGTACAGCGGATCGACACGGCCGCCGTGTTCGACGCGCATGTTGAACATCGGCTCGTAGACCTTGCGGAACTGCGCCGGCTTCACGCTGGCCTTCACCACCGCGTCGATTTCCGCATCGGTGGGCCAGATGTCCTTCAGCGTGATCGCATTGCCCTCGGCGTCGACACCGAGCGCGTCCTTCTCGATATCGAAGCGCACGGTGCCGGCGATGGCATAGGCGATCACCAGCGGCGGCGAAGCGAGGAAGGCCTGCTTCGCGTAAGGATGGATGCGTCCGTCGAAGTTGCGATTGCCCGACAGCACGGCCGTGGCGTACAGGTCGCGGTCGATGATCTCCTGCTGGATCGTCGGGTCGAGCGCGCCGCTCATGCCATTGCAGGTGGTGCAGGCGAAGGCGACGATCCCGAAGCCGAGTTTCTCGAGATCCGGCAGCAGGCCGGATTCCTCCAGGTACAGCTGCACGGCCTTCGATCCGGGCGCGAGCGAGCTCTTCACCCACGGCTTGCGCACCAGGCCCTTCGCGTTGGCGTTGCGGGCGAGCAGCGCAGCGGCGATCACGTTGCGCGGATTCGAGGTATTGGTGCACGAAGTGATCGCGGCGATGATCACCGCGCCGTCGGGCATCAGGCCCTGCGCTTCTTCCGCCCTGCCCGCCTGCAACTTGCCTTCGTCGGCGATGCCGCGCTCGGCCAGCGCGCTGGTCGGCAGGCGCTTGTGCGGATTCGACGGGCCGGCCATGTTGCGCACGACGGTGGACAGATCAAAGTGCAGCGTGCGCTCGTACTGCGCGGTCTGCAGGTCATCGGCCCACAGGCCGGTGGTCTTCGCATAGGTCTCGACCAACGCGACCTGTTCGTCGCTGCGCCCGGTCAGGCGCAGGTAGTCCAGTGTGTTGTCGTCGATGAAGAACATCGCGGCGGTAGCGCCGTACTCGGGCGCCATGTTGGAAATCGTCGCGCGGTCGCCGATGGTCAGCGCCGCGGCACCCTCGCCACGGAATTCCAGATAGGCGCCGACCACCTTCTCCTTGCGCAGGAATTCGGTCAGCGCCAGCACCACGTCGGTCGCGGTGATGCCGGGCGCGGGCCTGCCCTGCAGTTCGACGCCGACGATGTCCGGCGTGCGCATCCACGAGGCGCGGCCGAGCATGACATTCTCCGCCTCCAGTCCACCCACGCCGATGGCGATCACGCCCAGGGCATCGACATGCGGCGTGTGGCTGTCGGTGCCCACGCAGGTGTCCGGGAAGGCGACGCCGTCCTGGACGTACACGACCGGCGACATCTTCTCCAGATTGATCTGGTGCATGATCCCGTTGCCCGGCGGGATCACATCGACGTTCTTGAACGCCAGCTTCGTCCAGTCGATGAAGTGGAAGCGGTCCTCGTTGCGGCGATCCTCGATGGCGCGGTTCTTCGCGAACGCGTCCGGATCGTAGCCGCCGCATTCCACCGCCAACGAGTGGTCGACGATCAGCTGCACCGGCACCACCGGATTCACCTGGGCCGGGTCGCCGCCCATGTCGGCGATCGCATCGCGCAGGCCGGCCAGGTCCACCAGCGCGGTCTGGCCGAGGATGTCGTGGCAGACCACGCGCACGGGGAACCACGGGAAATCCAGGTCGCGGCGCCGTTCGACCAGCTGCCGCAGATAGTCGTCGCGGCGCACGGGATCGGCGCGGCGCACGATGTTCTCCGCATGCACGCGCGCGGTGTACGGCAGCGTGGCCCAGGCGCCGGGTTGCAGGGCATCGACCGCAGCGCGCGCGTCGAAGTAGTCGAGCGTGGTGCCCGGGAGCGGAGTGCGGAAATCGGTATTCATGGCGTGCCGTCTGCTGTGAAGAGGCGCGCGCGGGCGCAGGCCTGGCGCGCCCCACTATGCTACCGGAGGGTGGCGTTATCGACGGGCGACGACGGCCCGTCGTCGGAAAGAAACCGGCGATGCGTTGACGGAGACCATCAACCTACGGCGCTCATTCGAACAGCAGCGTGCCCTTCATCATGTTCCAGTGGCCCGGGAACGAGCAGAAGAACGTGTACGCCCCGCCCTTGCGCAGCCGTGCGGTGGAAAACACGACCTCGGCGGTCTGTCCGCCGCCGATCACGCGCGTATGCGCGATCACGCGGGCGTCGTTGCGGGGCAGATAGTCGTCGGCGAGTTTCATCCGGCCGCCGGCCAGGCCGACGTCGCGATGATGGCGCGTCTCCGTCAGCACCCAGTTGTGCCCCATCGCCTGCGCCGGCATGCGGCCGACGTGCTTCAGCGTCACCCGCAGCTGCGCGCAGTCGCCCGGCACGCGGATGGTCTTCAGGTTGAAGGTCATCATGTCCGTCGCTTCCACCGTGATCGCGCAGTTGCGCGCGAACGCGGCGCTTGAGACGCACGACAGCGCGCAGAGGACGATCAGCGGGAACAGGCGTCGCAGCATGGGGCATCCGAACCGGAGAGGGATGCCCGCGATTGTACGGTGCGGGTCAGACGTCCCCGCCGTCTGCCCACCCTTCGCCCGTACCGCGGTGGAACACGCGGTCGCCGTCGCGCACGTCACCGGCCGGGACGGCGTCCTGCGCGTCCAGTCGCGCATAGATCGGCGTGAAGTCCGGCGCCGTGGCGTTCATCAACTGCTCGAAGCTGTCGATGACGAAGTAGGTCTTCTGGAACGTATCGATGCGGTAGCGCGTGCGCATGATCCGCTCCAGGTCGAAGCCGATGCGATTGGGCGCGTCCGATTCCAGCGAGTACAGCGACTCGCCCTTCGACGACACGATGCCGGCGCCGTAGATGCGCAGGCCCTCGGGCGTGTTGATCAGGCCGAACTCCACCGTGTACCAGTACAGGCGGGTCAGGTGCTGCAGCGCGTC
Source organism: Pseudoxanthomonas sp. Root630 (assembly GCF_001427585.1). Taxonomy (GTDB): domain Bacteria; phylum Pseudomonadota; class Gammaproteobacteria; order Xanthomonadales; family Xanthomonadaceae; genus Pseudoxanthomonas_A. Next base: position 143,913 of record NZ_LMGY01000015.1, read on the forward strand.
CGGTCCGATGCCGTGCGCCTTCACGCCGCCCTTGCCGTACGCCTCCATGTAGTCGGCGAACACGGGGTTCATCAGCAGCGGCACGTGGCCGAACAGGTCATGGAACAGGTCCGGTTCGGCGATGTAGTCGATCTGGTCCGGACGGCGGATCCACCAGGTCACCGGGAAGCGGCGGTTCGCGAGGTGGTCGAAGAACTCCAGCTCCGGCAGCAGTCCTTCCACGCCGACCAGCGTCCAGCCGGTGGTGGCGCGCAGCACCTCGTTGAGGTCGTCGAAGCGGGGGATGCGGTCCTGCGCCATGCCCATGGCGTCCTGCGCCTGCAGGAATTCGTCGCAGGCCCGGCCCACCAGCAAGGTGCGCTGGCGTTCGTACAGGGCGCCCCAGGTCGCATGGTCCTCGGCCGGGTACTCGGCCGGCTGGTCGACGATGGCGGTGGTGTAGACCGGCACGTAGCCCTTGTCGGTCTGCTGGTGCTCGACGCGGCGCGGCTCGTTCATGAGGCTCCCCGGGGAAAACGCTGTGATCCGACGATCCTAGCCGCAGATCCACGCAACAGGCTTGCGAAGTTGCGTCCGTACCGACCGATGGCGCAATGAAATTGCATGAATGCGCTAGGATTCGCACGAAATGACCGAAGCCCTCACCCTCGACCGCATCGACCTGCGCCTGCTGGCCCTGCTCCAGCGCGAAGGCCGGGCCACCAACGCCGACATCGCCGCCCAGGTGAACCTGTCGCCGTCGGCCTGCCTACGCCGCATCCAGCGGCTGGAGGCGACCGGGGTGATCGCCGGTTACGCCGCGCGGGTCGACCCGAAGGCGGTCGGCCTGGGCCTGCAGGCGTTCGTGCGCGTGCAACTGGAGCGGCACGACCCGGCGAGCGTCCAGCAGTTCGGCGACCGCGTGCAGGCCTGGGACGAGGTGGTCGCCTGCTACGCGCTCACCGGCGACATGGACTACCTGCTGCACGTGGTGGTGCAGGACCTGGAGCACTTCTCGCGCTTCCTGCTCGACAACCTGCTCAACGCCAGCGGCGTGGCCGACGTGAACTCCAGCTTCGTGCTGCGCGCGGTGAAGACCGACGGCGGCCTGCCGCTGCCCAAGGCCTGACGCGGACATCCCCTGTCCGCGGCGCGTGCTACAACGCGCGCAGTTTCCACGAGGACCCGCCATGTACGGACTGATCGGCAAGATGCGCGCCACGCCAGGCCAGCGCGACGCGCTCCTCGCGATCCTGCTGGAAGCCACCGACGCCATGCCCGGCTGCCTGAGCTACGTCATCGCACAGGATCCTGCCGACGCGGACGCGATCTGGATCACCGAGGTCTGGACCGATGCCGCGAGCCACAAGGCCTCGCTCTCGCTGCCGGCCGTGCAGCAGGCCATCGCGAAAGCGCGGCCGATGATCGCCGGATTCGACAGCCATATCGAAACGGTGCCGGTGGGCGGGCAGGGATTGCCCTCTCCGCAGTGAGCGCACGGAGCATCGCTGTGGGAGCGACGTCAGTCGCGATGATCTGCCGCGGATCCGTCATCGCGACTGACGTCGCTCCCACAAGCCACCAGGCACGACACGTTCGGCCTAGACTGCGCCATGGACGATTTTTTCCCTTCCTGGCAACGCGCCTGGGCCGGCATCGGCGCGGTGGGCGAGGGCGATGCGTTGTTCGCGCGGCTGACGGCGGCGTATGCGGAACCGCAACGCCACTACCACACGCTCCAGCACCTCGGTGAATGCCTCACGGCGTTCGACAACGTGCACGCGCACGCCGGGCATCCGCACGAAGTCGAACTCGCGCTGTGGTTCCACGACGCGATCTACGACATCAAGGGCCACGACAACGAAGAGCGCAGTGCCGATTGGGCGCGCGATGCGCTACGGGACGCAGGCGTGCCGGCCGCCGCGGCGCAGCGCGTGCATGACCTGGTGATGGCGACGCGGCATACCGCCGTGCCGTCCGGGCACGACGAGCAGCTGCTGGTCGATATCGACCTGTCGATCCTCGGCGCGGCGCGCGTGCGCTTCGATGAGTACGAGCAGCAGATCCGCAAGGAATACGCGTACGTGCCGGGCTTCCTGTTCCGGCGCAAGCGGCGCGAGATCCTGAAGGGCTTCCTGGACCGGCCGGCGATCTACAGCACGCCGCATTTCCACGACGCGCTGGAGGCGAGGGCGCGCGACAACCTGCGTCGCGTGACCGGCTGACCGTCGCTTATTGCTTCACCGGTTGACCGGCGGCATCGCACTTCACGTCGCGGCCGAACAGGCGGCCCAGGCGCGAGGGTTCTTCCAGGCAGCGCGGGTCCGGCTTCGGCGGCGCGTGCTTGGCCGCATGCGCCGCGGTGCGGGTGCGCTGCAATTCGGCGAGCTTGGCCTTGATCTGCGGCATCGCCGCCAGTGCGGCGCGTTCGCCTTCGAGGATGGCGGTGTTCTTCTGTTCGAAATCGGCCGGGCCGATGTCGTTGACCTTCGGGCGGATGACGATGTCCGCGCGCGCCAGTTCCTGTTCGCCCAGGCGCTGGCCCATGATGCTGATCGACTGGTTGACGATGCCCAGCATGCTGCCGGGCTTGGTGCCGGGCGCCTTGGTGGAGATGTCCACGGCGATGACGAAGTCGGCGCCCAGCTGGCGCGCGGCATCCACCGGCACCGGACTCACCACGCCGCCGTCGACGTAGCTGGCCTTGCCGATCACCACCGGTTCGAACACGCCCGGGATGCTGCTCGATGCGCGCACCGCCTGGCCGGTATTGCCGCGCACGAACACCGTGCGCTCGCCGTTTTCCAGCTGCGTGGACACGGCGGCGAACGGCTTCTTCAGTTGCTGGATGGTGCGCTTGCCGACCAGGTCGTTGACGTAGTCCTGGAGCTTCTGGCCCTGCACCAGGCCGCCGGAGAACAGGCGCACGTCGCGGATCTTCGCTTCGTCGAGCGCGAAGGCCTGCGTCTGCATCTGGAACGGGTCCATGCCGCTGGCATAGAGCGCACCGACCACGCTGCCGGCGCTGGTGCCGGAGACGACGACCGGCTCGATGCCGTTGGCCTCCAGCATCTTGATCACGCCGATGTGCGCGAAGCCTTTCGCCGCGCCGCCGCCGAGCGCGATGCCGACCTTGACCTTGGGTGCAGCGGGTACCGGTTTCACCACCGCCGGTGGCGGCGCGGGTTTGACGTTGTCGCCGCCGCATGCGGCCAGCAGGACGGCACAGCAGGCGAACAGGAAAGGACGCGAACGGCGGATCAGGCGCATGGGGGCGGGGTAGGGTGGGGCGACCAGCGGCGGAGCATACAGCGCAGCGCCGCAACGAAGGCCAACCAGCGTCGCGTCCTCGGAACCTGTTGTTGCCGTCCAGGATGCGGCCCAGGCCGCCGGGCACCGGGTCGTTGTCGCGGGCCTGTCCACCGGCCTGCGGCATGCGGCCATGGCGTTGGTTGTCGGTGGGGGTGTGGAAAACCACGGGGTCATGGCGGCGATCCGGAGGGCGGGAAGGGGCGCGGCGTCCAGCCCACGCCCCCGCCGTACCGTCATCTGCCAGGGGTCTCATCGACCCCCTGAACGTACCGGAGGCGCCCCCGCGGTACGGCCCCGACCTGCCACGGGCGGCAACCTGCATTACCTTTGCCGGAACGGGACTTCCAGCCATTGCCCCCCTTGTTGCTGTAATGCAACATTCGCGTGCTAGCGCCCTCGCGGCGCCCCGACTCCCACCCACTCGGAAAGCCACCGCCATGTCCCGATTCCGCCCGACCGCTGTCCGGCCGCACCGCCTCGCTTTTGCCATCGCTGCGCTGCTGCCCTTCGGCACCGCTCTCGCGCAGGATGCCGCGCCCGCCACCTCTGAAGCCGCCACCCTCGACACCGTGCAGGTCACCGCGCAGCGCAAGGTCGAGAACATCCAGGACGTGCCGGTTTCCATCAGCACGATCAATGGCGAGCAGCTCGGCGTGTTGGCCTCCGGCGGTACCGATATCCGCTTCCTGTCCGGCCGCGTGCCCAGCCTCAATATCGAATCCTCGTTCGGTCGCGCGTTTCCGCGCTTCTATATCCGCGGCTACGGCAACACCGACTTCCGCCTCAATACCTCGCAGCCGGTGTCGCTGGTGTACGACGACGTGGTGCAGGAAAACCCGATCCTGAAGGGCTTCCCGCTGTTCGACCTGGAACAGGTCGAAGTGCTGCGCGGCCCGCAGGGCTCGCTGTTCGGCCGCAACAGCCCGGCTGGCGTGGTGAAGTTCGAATCCGCCAAGCCGTCGCAGGAAACCAGCGGCTACGGCAAGGTCGGCTACGGCACCGACGACATGTGGAACCTGGAAGGCGCCATCGGCGGCGCGCTCAGCCCGAACTGGTCGGCGCGTGCTTCGGTGCTGTTCCAGCGCCGCGACGATTCGGTGAAGAACACCTATCCGGGCCCGAGCGACGGCTACGAAGGCTATGACGAATCCGCCGGCCGCGTGCAGTTCCTGTACGAAGGCGAAGGCTTCGACGCGCTGCTCAACGCGCATGCGCGCAAGCTCAACGGCACCGCGCGCCTGTTCCGCGCCAACATCATCCAGCCAGGCACCAACAACCTGGTGCCGGGCTTCGACCGCGATGAAGTCACCCAGGACGGCCTGAACTATTCCCAGCTTGAATCGCAGGGCGCCAGTGCGCGGCTGAGCTGGGACATCGGCGAGTACAAGCTGTACTCGATCACCGGCTACGAAAGCGTCGAGACGATGAACCGCGGCGACATCGACGGCGGCTTCGGTGCGCCGTACGCGCCGGGTGGCCAGTACGGTCCGGGCCTCATCCCGTTCTCGTCCGAGACCGCCGACGGCATCCCCGAGCACGCGCAGTGGACGCAGGAGTTCCGCATCGAGTCCGCCTACGCGGGTCCGTGGAACTGGCAGGCGGGCCTGTTCTACTTCGACGAGGACTACAAGGTCGAGAGCTTCAGCTACGACTCGATCTTCACCAACGGTGCGCAGAGCGGTTACGAGCGCATCCGCCAGACCAACGATTCGTACGCGATCTTCGGTGCCGCCACCTGGCAGGCGACCGACAAGCTGGAGCTGCGCGGCGGCCTGCGCTACACCGTCGACAAGAAGGAGCTGACGGTCGAAGCCTACAACGGCACCAAGGGCGATCTCGCCGGCCTGCTGGCCGCGCAGCAAGCCGCTTTCGCCGCTGGCGATGCCGCCGATCCGTTCCTGACCGCGTCGCCGGAAGACAAGAAGCTGAGCTGGGACCTGTCCGCCGTCTACAAGCTCAACGACGACACCAACCTGTTCGCGCGCGTGGCCACCGGTTATCGCGGCAGCAGCATCCAGGCCGCTGGCGACTTCAACAACAAGACCGTCGCGGGTCCGGAAACCTCCACGGCGTTCGAGGCCGGCATCAAGGCCGACTTCTGGGACAAGCGCGCGCGCCTGAGCGCCAACGTCTTCTACTACGAAGTGAAGGACCAGCAGTTGACCGCCGTCGGCGGCGCCAACAACTCCAATATCCTGCTCAACGCCGAAAAGAGCACCGGCCAGGGCTTCGAACTGGACATGCAGGCGTACGTGCTGGACAACCTGTTGCTGACGCTTGGCAGCAGCTACAACGACACCGAGATCAAGGACCCCGACCTGGCCGTGTCGGTCTGCGCGCAGTGCACCGTGACCGATCCGCTGGATGCCAGCGGCAAGGCGCTGATCAACGGCAACCAGTTGCCGCAGGCACCGAAGTGGGTGCATAACCTGACCGCGCGCTACAGCATCGGCCTGGGTGAAGGCAGCGAGTTGTATGTCTACACCGACTGGGCCTACCGCAGCGAAGTGAACTTCTTCCTGTACGACTCGATCGAGTTCACCGGCAAGTCGTCGCTGGAAGGCGGTCTGCGCATCGGTTATGGCTGGGACTACGGCAACTACGAAGTGGCGCTGTACGGTCGCAACATCACCGACCAGACCCGCATCGTCGGCGGCATCGACTTCAACAACCTGACCGGCTTCCTCAACGAGCCGCGCACAGTGGGCGTCGAGTTCAACGCGAAGTTCTGATGCACGCGGCGCCCTTCGTGGGAGCGACGTGAGTCGCGAAAGGGCGCCAAGCCATCATCCGGAAGAAGGAAAGGCAGACCAGAACGGTCTGCCTTTTTCTTTTACGGCATCGACGACGGGCCACATCATCGCGACTTACGTCGCTCCCACAGGACGGATCACGAGGTCGGTGGCTCTCGCGGCGGGCTTTCAACCGCCGGATGGCGGGTAAAACGCAGCACCACGCCGCGCTGCTCTTCTTCCGCAGGTTCGGGGCGTACCCACAGCATCGGCACCTCGCGCGGGGCGGGCAGTTCGAGTTCGTCGGCGCGCGCGGCGGCTTCCTCTTCCTCGATTTCCCAGCTGTATTTCTTCTTCGGCAGCTCGGGGTCCAGGCGACGGAACAGGAACGCGGCCAGCAGGCCCGCCACGGCGCCGCCCAAATGCGCCTGCCACGAGACGCCGGCCTCGCGCGGCAGCACGGTCAGCACCATGCCGCCGTAGAACAGGAACGCGATCATGCCCGCGGCGATCGCCGCGCGGTCGCGGCGCAGCAGGCCGAGCATGAAGATCATGAACATCAGGCCGTGGGTCAGGCCGCTGGCGCCCAGCGTGTGCGTGCCCGGTTCGGCCAGCAGCCACGGCCCGAGGCCCGCACCCAGCCACACCAGCGGGATCGCCCACAGCGTTGCGCGCGGATACACCGCGCCGGCCAGCGTGCCGAGGATCAGCAGCGCCGACGCATTCGCGGCGATGTGCTCCAGCGAGCCGTGCAGCAGCGGTGCCGTCAGGATGCCGAGCAGGCCGTCCGCCGACCGCGGCGCGATGGTGAAGGCCCGCACGTTGAAGCTGCCCTGCGCCGAGTACACGATGGCCAGCAGCAGCACGAACGCCAGGCTCAGGTTGAGGGCACGGAACAGCCGGCGGCGGTCGTAGCGCTGCTGGGATTCCGGGTCGAACGCGGGGTCGTCGGGATGCAGGTCCATGGATCCGTTCTGGCGGCGGCGCGGACGAATGCAAGGGCGGGCGCCCATGGACAGACCATCCCGCGCACGGGATGGTCCGCCAGGACCCGCGTCAGGCGGCCGTATCGGCCTTCTGCGGCCGCGCCAGGCTCAGCGCGATGGTGACGCCCAGGATCGCCGCCACCGTGCCCAGCGCCCACGGCACCGGGATCTTGTAGACGTCGATCAGCAGCATCTTGGTGCCGATGAAGCCCAGCACCACCGCCAGACCGTAGGGCAGCAGGTGGAAGCGGTCGGCCATGCCGGCGAGCAGGAAGAACATCGCGCGCAGGCCCAGCACCGCGAACACGTTCGAGGTCAGCACGATGAACGGGTCCGAGGTGATCGCGAAGATCGCCGGGATGCTGTCCACCGCGAAGATCACGTCGGTCACGCCGATCAGCACCAGCACCACGAACAGCGGGGTGAACCAGCGCACGCCGTTCTCGCGCACGCTCAGCGCCGCGCCGCGGTAACCGTCGGTCAGCTTCAGGTGGTTGCGCATCCAGCGCAGCGCCGGGTTTTTCTCCAGGTCCGGTTCCTTGCCGGCGGCGAACCACATCTTGATGCCGGTCAGCAGCAGGAACGCGCCGAAGATGTAAAGGAGCCAGTGGAACTTCGCCAGCAGCGCGGCGCCCGCGAAGATCAGGATGCTGCGCAGGACGATCGCGCCCAGGATGCCGATCACCAGCACGCGCTGGCGCTGCTCCTCCGGCACGGCGAAGTAGGTCATCACCATCAGGAAGACGAAGATGTTGTCGACGGCCAGGGCCTTCTCGACCAGGTAGCCGGTGAGGAATTCCAGGCCCACGCGGTTGGCTTCCACCAGTCCTGCGGTCTCGTTGACGTACCACCACAGGCCGCCGTTGAAGGCTATCGCCAGGGCGATCCAGCCCAGGCTCCACCACATCGCTTCCTTGAACGTCACCTTGTGCGCGCCGCCATGGCGCATCAGCACCAAGTCGACCAGCAGCGCGAGGACCACCAGGCCGCCGAAGCCGGCCCACAACCAGGGGTTGCCAATCGTTTCCATCGAGATTCCCGAAAAAAGTGGAGGACGACCGCGGGCGCGGACATCTCGGGAACCGGGGAAACGGGGATCCAGGGACATGCCTTCGCCATCGCGGCGAAGGTCTCGCTCACAGCCCGGTGGGCTGCCGTGGGACCGGAGCATCGCTGCTCGAAATGACGGCCGGCACGTTGGGAGCTACTCCCCTTCAGGCGGGAATTGTCCGGATGGCGCGCGGTCGGGTCAACCGCGAAGGTAAAATGTCGTTCATGAACACGCCCAACCCGACCGTACGCCTGAAGAACGCCTGGCGTTCCAGCCACCCGTGGATCTTCCAGAAACTGGTCGAGAAGCCTGTCGCCAAGCCCAAGTCCGGCACCCTCGTCGAGGTGGTCGGGGTGGACGGGGAGTGGATCGGCCGCGGCTTCTACAACGGCCATTCGCGCATCGCCGTGCGCATCCTGGAAACGCACCCGGACATCCCGGTGGATGCCGGCTGGTTCTCGCGCAAGATCGCCGACGCGGTCTCGCTGCGTCGCGACGTGCTGAAGCTGGACGCCATCAGCGATGCCTGGCGCGTGGTGCACAGCGAAGGCGACGGTCTGTCGGGCCTGGTCGTGGACCGCTACGGCGACCTGATCGTCGTCGAGTTCTTCGCTGCCGGCATGTTCCGCCATCGCGAATGGATCTACGAGGCGTTGCGCGAGCAGTTCCCCGGTTGCCGCTTCCACAGCTTCGCCGACGAGCACGTGCAGAAGCAGGAGAGCTTCGACTTCCACGGCAACACGACCACCGAAGCGGCCGTCATCAGCGAGTACGGGGTGAAGTTCCGCGCCGATCCGGCGGGTGCGCACAAGACCGGTTTCTTCGCCGACCAGCGCGAGAACCGCGAGTGGCTGAGCCAGCAGGTGGACGGCAAGACCGTGCTGGACCTGTGCTGCAACACCGGCGGCTTCGCGGTGTACGCCGCGGCGCGCGGTGCGAGCGAGGTCGTCGGCGTGGACATCGACCAGGACGTCATCCAGATCGCCAAGGGCAACGCGAAGCTCAACAACGTGCGGCCGAAGTTCGTGCAGGCCGACATCTTCCCGTACCTGCGCGATGCGGCGAACCGCGGCGAACAGTACGACGTGGTGATCCTGGACCCGGCGAAGATGACGCGCGACCGCGAGCAGGTGATCGCGGCGCTGAAGAAGTACCTCGACATGAACAAGCTCGCCCTGGGCGTGGTGAAGCCCGGTGGCCTGTTCGCCACGTTCTCGTGCACCGGCCTGGTCAGCGAGGAGCAGTTCCTCGACATGCTGCGCCGTGCCGCGTACTTCTCCGGCCGCACCATCCAGATCCTCAAGGTCGCCGGTGCCGGCCCCGACCACCCGTTCATGGCGCACGTGCAGGAATCGCGCTACCTGAAGGCCGTGTTCTGCCGCGTGGTGGATTGAGCCGGAAGGGCGTTCCTCCACGGACACGAAAAAGGCGGGCCGAAGCCCGCCTTTTTGATACGCCACGCACGGCGATCAGCCCTCCGGCGACAGCTCGATGCAGTCGAACTGCACGTCCGGGTTCACGTCGGCGTCGTAGTCGACGTCATCGCGTTCGAAGCCGAACAGCTTCAGGAACTCGTGCTTGTAGTTGGCGTAGTCGGTCAGCAGGAACAGGTTCTCGCTGGTGACCTGCGGCCACAGCGCCTTGGCCTGCGCCTGCACTTCGGACTTCAGTTCCCAGTCGTCCAGGCGCAGGCGGTTCTCGTCGTCGGTCGCGGCCGGGGCACCGTCGGTGCGGTACATGCGGTCGCGGAACAGGCGGTCCAGTTGCTCGATGGTGCCTTCGTGCAGGCCCAGTTCCTTCATCACCTTGAACACGATGCTGATGTAGAGCGGCATCACCGGGATCGCGGAGCTGGCCTGCGTCACCACCGATTTCAGCACCGCCACGTTCGCGGTGCCGCCGGTCTTCTGCAGGCGCGCGTCCAGCCGCTGCGCGGTCTCGTCCAGGTCCACCTTCGCGCGGCCCAGCGCACCGTGCCAGTAGATCGGCCAGGTGATGTCGGTGCCGATGTAGCTGAAGGCCACCGTGCGCGCGCCGTCGGCCAGTGCGCCGGCCTTGTCGAGCGCATCGATCCACAGTTCCCAGTCCTGTCCGCCCATCACGGTGACCGTGTCGGCGATTTCCTGCTCGGTGGCCGGCTCGATGGTGGCCTGGACGATGGCGTCCTTGTTCGTGTCGATGGCGGTGGACGTGTACGGCGCGCCGATCGGCTTCAGTGCCGAGCGCTTCACTTCGCCGGTGCCCGGCAGCTTGCGCACCGGCGAGGCCAGCGAATAGATGACCAGGTCGACCTGGCCGCCCATCTCGGTCTTGATCAGTTCGATGACCTTCGCGCGCGCCTCGTCCGAGAACGCATCGCCGTTGATCGAACGGCTGTAGAGGCCGGCGTCCTTGGCCGCCTTGTCGAACGCGGCCGAGTTGTACCAGCCCGCAGTGCCAGCCTTCTTCTCGTTGCCGGGCTTCTCGAAGAACACGCCCAGCGTGTCCGCGCCGAAGCCGAACGCCGCGCTGATGCGCGCGGCCAGGCCATAGCCGCTGGAGGCGCCGATCACCAGCACCTTCTTCGGCCCGTCGCTGCGCACGCCTTGCGCGCGGGTCGCGGCGATCTGGTCGCGCACGTTGAGCGCGCAGCCGAGCGGATGGGTGGTGGTGCAGATGAAGCCGCGGACTTTGGGATGGATGATCAACGTCGTAACCCGGGGGATGGTGTGCCTGCGCGGCATCTTAGTGCTACCGCAAGGTTTAATGAAGTTCTACGCCACACGCATGCGTATGTGGTCGTTCAACCGCACGGGAAGTTGGTTTCCGGTTCAGTCGGGACGGGTGGTGCAGTCAAGGAACTTGGAACCGGACGTCGGCAAGTCGATGTATTCGCAGGACTGCCTAGTCCCTAGGTCTTCGAGCACGAGGCCTACAGCCCTTCGATCCTCGCTGTAGCGATGATTCAAGCCGTATGTGTGGCCGGCTTCTACCGTAAAGCGGAAATCGCTGATCCGCGCGCTTGAAGTAAGAAAAGGATTCTGTCCGCGCTCCAGCGCGAGCTCGGCGTCGAGGGTGTATGTTCCGGGGGCGAGACTAAAGCTTGACAGTGCAGGTCGAAGACGCTTTCCGTTGATTCTAGTGATGCGGATGATCACAAGGTCAGAGTTGACGGTCCACACACCCGCCACCGCATCGGGATCCGGGTTCGTGGAAATGAACTGCTCTCCGCGATTTGGATTGCCTTTGGCCAACGACCCAGATGCCATGGCAAGCAGCATGAAAAGAATTGCCACCGCGATCTTCGTCACGCATCGCCGCCTTTCGCCAGCATGCTGTTGCGGCGGCTGTAGGCCAGGTAGACGACGATGCCGACCGCGTTCCACACCAGGAACCACAGCTGCGTGCGATGCGGCAGGCTCCAGAACAGGTACAGGCAACCGAAGATCGCCACCGGGCCGACCACCCAGGCCAGCGGCGTGCGGAAGACGCGCGGACGGTCTGGTTCCCGCTTGCGCAGCACCAGCAGGCACACGCCCACGGCAACGAACGCCGCCAGCGTGCCGGCGTTGGCGAGCGCGGCGATTTCGTCCAGCCGGGCCACGCCGGCCAACGCCGCCACGAGGATGGCGGTGAACACGGTGATCGCCACCGGGGTGCCGGTACGCGGGTTGACCTTGGACAGGCCGCGCGGCAGCAGGCCGTCGCGCGACATCACGAAGAAGATGCGGCTCTGCCCGTAGAAGAACGCCAGCAGCACGGTCGGCAACGCGATGATCGCCACGACGCCGATCACCAGCGCGGCCGTGCCGTGCCCCAACTCGCGCATGATCAGCGCCAGCGGCTCGGCGCTCTGGCCGAACACGGTGTAGCTCAGCGCGCCGACGGCGGCCACCGCGACCACCAGGTAGATCAGCGTGCAGCCGACCATCGAGCCGATGATGCCGATCGACAGGTCGCGGCCGGGATTCTTGGTCTCCTCGGCCGCGGTGGAAATCGCATCGAATCCGTAGAAGGCGAAGAAGATGATCGCCGCCGCCGCCATCACGCCGCGCTCGACACCGTCGGGTCCGATCGATTTCGGGAAGCCATACGGCATGAACGGCTGCAGGTTGTCCGCATTGAACGCCGGCAGCGCGACCGCGATGAACACCGCCAGCGCGATCAGCTTGAATACCACCAGGATCGCGTTGAGCGTGGCGCTTTCGCGTGTGCCGGCGATCAGCATGCCCGCGACGAGGAAGGTGATGACGATGGCGGGCAGGTTCAGCACGCCGCCGGCGTGTGGACCGGCGGACAGCGCGGCGGGCAAGGTGACGTTCCAGCCGAAACTCTGTTGCACCCATTCCAGGAAGCCGACGAAGTAGCCCGACCACCCCACCGCGACCGTGCTGACGACCAGCGAGTACTCGAGGATCAGGCTCCAGCCCACGATCCAGGCGATGGCTTCGCCCAGCACGCCATAGCTGTACGTATACGCGCTGCCGGCGGCCGGCATCATCGTGGACAGTTCGGCGTAAGCCAGCGCGGCACAGGCGCAGACCACGCCGGCCACGACGAAGGAGATCAGCACCGCGGGGCCGGCCTTCTCGGCACCCACGCCGATCAGCGTGTAGATGCCGGTGCCGACGATGGCGCCGATGCCCAGCGCCACCAGGTGCGGCCAGCTCAGCGTGGGCACCAGCCGGCGGCCTTCTTCGTGCTCGGTGATCCGGTCGATGGATTTACGCCGTAGCCAGCTCATGGAAACTCCTCGAATGCGTCAATGGGGCGGTATGCCGACCGCGGGCCGGCATGGATAAGGTGAGGGGGCATGACCCGCGGGCGCATCCCCGCCCCGGGGCCGCCAGCAGCCTATGCGCGCACGGCGTGGCTGGCAATCGGCGGTGCACCACGCGGCGTGCCGCGCGGGACGGTTCAGAGATACGAAGGCCGCGCCGGATCGAACACCAGCGGGTAGCGGTGCACGTCCAGCAGGTCGAGGAACACATCCAGCCCTTCGTCCGAGCGGACGAGGTCGTACTCCGCGTCGGAGACCAGGTGGACCACCAGCGGCTCCACGCCCTGGCCATGCAGGTGCAGGTTGTCGAACAGATGGCGGTCGGCCGCCACGACGGGAGGCAGCAGCAGGAAGGTCGAGAACGGGGAGCCCGCCATGGGCGGTTCCGGCAGCGGCACGGTGTGGCCGTAGCCCAGCCAGCTGTCTTCGGCGAACGGCAGCTTGGACAGCCAGCGCAGCTGTTCGATGAAGGACGGGTGCGGTGCGCGCACGTACCAGAACAGTTCGCGCGCGGCGGATTCGTCGCCGTCGTAGCCGTCGGGCATCGGCATCAGCCGGTCGCTCATCCCGCTGGTGACCAGCACGTAGCCTTCGTCGTCGCCGTCCACGCAGGCCTCGACGAAGGTGCGCGCGTACACGTGCACGTCCACCCGGTGCCGCCGGTCGCTGTCGCGATCGATGCGTTCGGGCTCGCCGAGCGCCGCCAGCAGGGCGGCTTCACGCGCCGCCGCGAGGGCAGGCACGGGATCGGGCGCGGCGCCCATCAGTGTGCGGAGGCGTTGCAGCAAGCCGGCTTTCCCCAAGCGGTCGGTGCGCCGCGACTGTGCGCCGGCCCTTCCGGGGGGTCAAGCCACGTATCCGCATCCCGTGACGCGGCGCGCGCTTCCCGTGCGAGGCGGTTCGCGCTGCGCCTCCGCTCAGGCGGTGAGACGCCAGCGGCTACACTGTGGGAATGGATTCCCAGACCCTGCTCGTCCTCCTGCTGATTCTCGTCGCCGTGGCCGTCGTCCTGCTCGCGGTGCTGGTGCTGCGCCGGCCGGAAGCCCGCATCGGCGACCTGCTGGAGCGCGCGCTGCGCGATGAACAGCGCGAGGGCCGCGGCGAGTTGCGGGAACAGTTGGAAGGCCTGTCGCGTGCGCAGGACGCCCGCATCGACGGCTTCGCGCGCAACCTGGGCGACCTCAGCACGCGCACCGACCAACGCCTGGACGTGCTGCGCGACACCCTGACCGAGGACGCGCGCAAGGGGCGCCTGGAGTCGGCCGAATCGCAGCAGCGCTTCGCCGACACGCTGGGCCTGCGCCTCAACGAGCTCACCCAGCGCAACGAACAACGCATCGGCGAGATGCGCGCGACGCTGGAAGGCCGCCTGAAGGAACTGCAGGCCGACAACGCGCAGAAACTCGAACAGATGCGCGCGACGGTGGACGAGAAGCTGCACGCGACGCTGGAAACCCGCCTGACCGAGAGCTTCGGCAACGTCACGCGCATGCTCGCGCAGGTGCACCAGGGCCTGGGCGACATGAACAAGCTGGCAGCCGATGTCGGCGGATTGCAGCGCGTGCTGACCAACGTGAAGAGCCGCGGTGTGTTCGGCGAAGTCCAGTTGGCGGGCTTGCTGGAGCAGGTGTTCGCGCCCGACCAGTACGCCGGCAACGTGGCCACGGTGCCGGGCAGTGGCGAGCGCGTGGAGTTCGCGGTGCGGTTCCCCGGCTCCTCCAGCGATTCGGTGGTATGGCTGCCGATCGACGCCAAGTTTCCGCGTGAGGACTACGAACGCCTGCTCGATGCCCAGGAGCGCGCGGACGCCGACGCGGTCAAGCAGGCGGGCGATGCGCTGGAGCGCGCCGTGCGCAAACAGGCGCAGGAGATCCGCAAGTACATCGCGGTGCCGCACACCACCGAATTCGCGATCATGTTCCTGCCCACCGAGGGCCTGTATGCCGAAGTGCTCCGCCGGCCCGGGTTGTTCGAAGCGATCCAGCGCGACCAGCGCATCACCATCGCCGGGCCGACGACCCTGCTGGCGCTGCTGACCAGCCTGCAGGTCGGATTCCGCACGGTGGCGATCGAGAAGCGGTCCGCGGAGGTCTGGAACATCCTGGCGAACGCCAAGCGCGAGTTCGGCAAGTTCGGCGACGTGATGGATTCGGTGAAGACCAAGCTCGACCAGGCCAGCAAGCAGATCGACCAGACCGGCGTGCGCACGCGCGCCATCGAGCGCAGCCTGCGCGAGGTCGAATCGCTGCCCAGCGGCGGCGAACCCACGAAGCTGCTTGGCGGCGACGAAGCGGAGTGAGCCCGCTCTCGCGCGGAAACGAAAACGGCGCCCAGGGGCGCCGTTTCGTTATCAGGATCGGGACGTGATCCTCAGCCGCCGCCGCTGATCTCCGGCATCGGCATCGCATCCACCGGCACGGTTGGGGTGTTCTCATCCTGCAGGTATTCCGGCAACTCGTCTTCGGTCGGCTGCCGCTGGGTGCGATGGCTCTCGATCTGGTAGTTGCGGCGCTGCAGCCAGGAATCGCGGACCAGCGCGTAGTCGTCCACTGCGCCTTCGCGCAGGCTGTCCAGCGAGAGCAGCTGCGCGCGCGTGTCCACGAGGTTCAGGCCCTGCAGGAAGATGCGCGTCTTGTCGTCCTCGATCTGCCGCACCGGGCTGAGCGGCATGTCGCCGGCCAGGCCGAGCACGTCGCGCACCGTGCGCGGGCCGAAGAACGGCAGTTCCACGTAGCGCGAGCGCTTCCAGCCCCAGGTGCCGAGCGTCTGGCCGAAGTCCTCGCTGCGACGCTTCATCTTCAGGTCGCTGGCGGGATCGAACAGGCCGCCGATGCCCAGCGTGGAATTGACCACGAAGCGGCCGAACGTCTGCGTGGCGTCGCGTGGGCGGCCTTGCAGCAACTGGTTCACCATCGTCAGCGGCTGGCGCAGGTTGTCGAAGAAATTGCTCACGCCCAGGCGCACCGGCCGCGGCACGGCAGCGGTATAGGCGCGCGCCAGCGGGCGGGCGACGGCCCGGTCCACCGCGTTGTTGAACGCGTGCACCTTGCGGTTGAACTTCTCCCACGGGTCGTAGGCGATCGGCGCCTGCGCAGGGGCGGGCAGCGAGGGATCGGCGACCGGGTCGTAGGCGCCCTGGCCATAGATCGCGGCGAAGTCGTCTTCGGCGCTGGCCGTCGCCGGATCGCTGACCGCCGCGGTGGCGGTCGTCGCCGGATCGATCGGGGGTTCGGCGGGCAACGCAGGGGCGGTCGTCGCATCGGCGCTGGCGGAGCCACTGCCGTCGACGACGACGGGTTCGGGCGGAGCGCCAGTGGCCGACTTGGGCGCCGAGGCGCAGGCCGTCGCCAGGGCGGCCAGCAGGACCACGGTGCTGAGGCGGAACAGATTCATCCTGATTCCTGAAAACTGCGGGGGTGGGGTTACGCCGGGAAATCCAGTTCCGGCGTCAGACGGTACGCGGCCTGCAGGTCGGCCAGGCCAGCGGGCTGGCCTTCGAAACGTGGTGCGGTGCCGGTGGCGCGCACGCGGGCGGCCAGTTCGGCCAACAGTGCCAGCCCGGCGCTGTCGACGGTAGTGACGTTGGTCAGGACGAAGCGTTGCGCACCCGCCAGCTGCGCAGACGCCTGCGGCCACAGTGCGGCGGCGGCTGCACGGTCCAGCGCGCCCGTGAACACGAGCGCGTCGCCGTCCCGCCTGACGGTGGCGTCACTTGCCGTTGGCACTGCCATTGACCTGGAGCTTGCCGGACTTCAGGTCCGAGGCCACCTGTGCGATGGACTTCTGACGCAGCGGTGTGTCGAACTGGGTCTTGAAGGTCTGCACGAACGAGACGCCTTCCGGCAGCACGTCGAACACCTTCCACTGGCCGCCGACGTTGCGCGCATAGAACGTGATCGGGGTGACCGTCTGGTCGGGCTGCATGAACTCGGTCTCGACCTTGACGCCCTTGCCGCCGGGCAGCGGCGACTCGGACTTCACCCGCACCTTCAGCCGTGCGTTGAAGTCCGCCAGGCGCGCGCCGTAGGCCGACAGCAGGCGCTCGGTCAGGGCCTGGCCGAACAGCTTCACGTCGGCGTCGGAGGCGCCGCGGCCGTGCACGCCCAGCACCAGGCGGGCGGAATAGTCGCCGTCGAACAGCGTGTTGAACTCGCTGGTGACGTACTGGCGCAACGCGGCCGGGTTCGACTTGAACTCGGCGCGACGCTGGTCGAGCGTGGCCAGGATGCGCGTGCTGCTGTTCAGCACCACCTGGCTGGCGCTGTTCTGCTTGGCGGCGGCCGCCGGGGCCGCGGCCTGCGCGAACACGGCGACCGGCGCCGAGGCCAGCAGGGCCGCCGACAGGGCGATGGAGAGGAAGGAATGCTTCATCAGGGTCTTCATGGCGTGGGTTCTTCCGTAACGGGGGGCGCGGTCTCGCCGCTGGCCGGGGTTTCCCCGGAGCCTGCGCCGGCATTGTTGGCGCCGCCGCTGAACATGTACTTGCCGGCCAGCTGGAGCAGGTCCACCGCCGGCTGGGTGAAGGCGATTTCCTCGCCGGGCTTCAGCACCTCCGGGTCGCCGCCCGGGGAAAGGCCGATGTAGTTCTCGCCCAGCAGGCCGCTGGTGAAGATGCCCGCGGCGGTGTCGGCCGGCAGGTCCTTGTACTGGCTGTCGATGGACAGCGTGACGACCGAGTCGAACTTGACCGGGTCCAGCTGAATATCGGCCACCTGCCCGATGACGACACCGCCGATCTTCACCGGGGCCTGCTTGCGCAGTTGGCCCAGGTTGGTGAAGCGTGCGGTCAGCTCGTAGCTGCCGCCGCCCACGCCGAAGCGTTTATTGGTGGAAGCCAGCGCCAGCACCAGCAATGAGGCCAGGGCCAGCAGGAGGAAGGCGCCGACGGCGAATTCGAGGCGGGGTCCACGGACGGACATGGGGTCAGCTCCTGAACAGCAATGCAGACATGACGAAATTGAACATCAGCACCAGCAACGAGGCGTTCACCACCGCGCGGGTGGTCGCCACCGAGGTGCCCTCGATGGTCGGCTCGGCGTGGAAGCCCACGTAGGCCGCCACCAGCGCGCTGGTGCCGCCGAACACGGCCGACTTCAGCAGTGCCACGCCGAAGTCGTCCCAGAAGTCGACGCTGTTCTGCAGCGCGGACCAGAAGGTGCCGTTGTCGAGGCCGAGCACGTGCACGGCCTCGAAGTAGCTGGCGCTGATCGCCAGCGAACAGAAGAAGCCGGTCAGCAGCGGCACCGTCAGCACCGCCGCCCAGAAGCGCGGGGCCACGGCCTTCGCCACCGGATCGATGGCCATCAGTTCCAGCGCCTTGATCTGGTCGGTGGCGCGCATCAGGCCCAGCTCGGCGGCGATGGAGCTGCCGGCGCGACCGATGAACAGCAGCGCGGTCAGCACCGGGCCCAGTTCGCGATAGAGCGAGAGGCCCAGCAGCGTGGACAGCGCGTCGCTGGCACCGAATGTGGTCAGGGTGCGGTAGCCCTGCAGGGTCAGCACCAGGCCCACGAACGCGCCGCCCACGGCGATGATCGGCAGCGAGCGCCCGCCGATCTTGTAGATCTCGCGGGTCAGTTCGGCGAAGAAATCGCGGGTCGGCGCCGAGGCACGGAACACCGACAGCGAGAACAGCCCGGCACGGCCCAGCGAACGGGTGGCGGCGACGAAGGGCATCAGGCGGCCTCCCCGCGCTTGACCGTATCGAACGCGATCGGGCCGTCGGGCTCGCCGCGCAGGAACTGCTTCACCAGCGGGTCCGACGTGGCTTCCAGCTCGGACGGCGTGCCCGAGAACACCAGCCCGCCGTTGGCGATCACCACCGCCTGGTCGGCGATGGGCAGGGTTTCGTGCACATGGTGGGTCACGATGATGCTGGTCAGCCCGAGGGTGTCGTTGAGGCGCTGGATCAGGCTCATGATCACGCCCGACGCGATCGGGTCCAGCCCGGTCAGCGGCTCGTCGTAGATCATCAGCGGCGGGTCCAGCGCCAGCGCACGGGCCAGCGCCACGCGGCGCGCCATGCCGCCGGACAACTCGCGCGGATAGGCATCGGCGGCGGCACGCAGGCCGACCGCATTCAACTTGAAATCCACCAGCCGGCGGATCAGCGCATCCGGCAGCTTCGTGTGCGTGCGCAACGGCAGCGCCACGTTCTCCGCCACGGTCAGGTCGGTCAGCAGGCCGTTGCCCTGCAGCAGCACGCCCACGCCCTTGCGCATCTCCAGCAGCGCACGGCTGCGGTGCGGCACGGGTTGGCCGAAGACTTCCACCGTGCCCGCCGCGGGCGGCAGCTCGCCGGTCAGCGCGGCGAGCATCGTCGACTTGCCGCTGCCGGACGGTCCAAGCACGGCGGCGATGCTGCCACGGGGCACGGTCAGGTCGATGCCGCGCAGGATGGTGCGGCCGCCGCGATCAAGGCGGAGGCCGGACAGGTGCACGGCAGGGGCGTCGGCAGGCGTCATGGGCGTCGTCGGCGGGCCACAGGCGGGTTAACGGAAAAACAACGGCGTAGCTTCGCGGCCAGCGGCTGAACATAAACCGTACCGCGCAGTTTGATTATTGTGGCATCCGCATCGGGCCCGCGCGCACGGCCGTGCGGGATGCTGTGGCCCAAAGCGCCGCGGTCTCCGGTGCTGCGACCGCCATCCGGCACAATGACGGCGACGATGACGACCGACGCCACGCCCGACTTCCGCCTCTACCACTCCAACGCGCTGGAGGTGCTGGCGGGCCTGCTGGCGCGGGAATTGAGCACGCCCGCGCCCGGCGTGCCGCTGCTGGCGCCGGACACCGTGCTGATTCCGCAGGTCGCGATGCGGCGTTGGCTGCAGGCCACGCTGGCCACCGAGCACGGCATCGCCGCGAACCTGGAATTCCTCACCCCTGGCGAGTTCGTCGCACGTGCGCTGGACGCCAATGTGCCGGGCGAGGGCGACGATCTCGATGCCGCGACGCTGCACTGGCGGCTGTACGCTGCGCTGACCGACCCCGTGCTGCTCGCGCGTCCGGCCATGGCGCAGATCGCCGCCTACCTGGCGGGTACCGCGTCGCGCCGGCCCGATCCACTCAAGCCGTGGGCGCTGGCGGGGGAACTGGCGGACGTGTTCGAGAAGTACCAGGCCTGGCGTCGCGACTGGTTGCTGCGCTGGGAAAGTGGCGCCGATCCCGACGACCCGCAGGCGATCCTGTGGCGCCACGTCGCCGGTGGCCACGACTACCGCGCGCGGCGCATCCAGCGCTATCTCGACCGCTTCGAGGGCGCAGGCCAGCCGTTGCCGCAGGGACTGCCGCCACGCGTGTTCGCGTTCGCCACGCTCAATGTCTCCCCAGATGTGCTGCGCGTGCTGGCCACGCAGGCGCGCGTGGGCACGCTGCATTTCTATGTCCCGTCGCCGGTGAAGGACTACTGGGGCGACCTGCAACGCCTGCGCGCGGGCGCCGAGGACGACACGACCGCGGACGCCCGCCTGCTGCAGGCCTGGGGTGCGGCGGGGCGCGACTTCATGGCCGTGATCGGCGGTTACGAACTGGTGCATCCCAGCCTGGACGTGCGTGGCCATGCCGATCCCGGTGCGGGGGGCGGCAAGTTCCAGGGCAGCCTGCTGCGGCGACTGCAGTCGGACCTGTTCCATCGCCGCGCGCAGCCGCTCGACCTGCTGCCAGCCCTGCGCACAGACGATCCCAGCCTGCAGGTGCACGCCTGCCACACGCGCCTGCGTGAACTGCAGGTGCTGCACGACCAGCTGCGTGCGTTGCTGGAGGACGACCGCTTCGATCCGCCGCTGCAGCCGCGCGAAATCGCGGTGCTGGCGCCGGACATCGACCCGTACGTGCCCTACCTGGAAGCCGTGTTCGGCGCACCGGGCGATGGCGACCGGTTGCCGTACGCGCTGGCCGACACCAGTCCGTTGGCCGGCGAGCCGTTGGCCGACGTGTTCGTGCGCTTGCTCGGCCTGCCGGTCTCGCGCTTCGGCACCCACGAGATCCTCGATCTGCTCGCCAGTGCGCCCATCGCGGACGCGGCCGGTCTCGATGCCCCCGCCTTCGAGCGCCTGCACGCGTGGCTGCAGGCCGCAGGCGCGCGCTGGGGACTGGATGCGAAGCACCGTGCCGCGCACGACGCGCCCGCCGACGATGCCTACACCTGGCAGTTCGCGCTTGACCGCCTGCTGCTGGGCCACGCCAGCGGCGCGCAGGACGACATCGCCGGCGTCGCGCCCTGGCCGGAACTGGAAGGCAGCGCGCTCGATGCGCTGGACATCCTGGTCCGCCTGTTGCGCGTGCTGGCGCGCCACCAGAAATCGCTGGGCGAAGCGATCACGCCCGCGCAATGGCGCGAACGGCTGCTCGGACTGCTTGCCGCACTGCTGCCGCGCGAACCCTCCCTGCCTGCCAGCCAGCGCGCACTCGACCGCCTGCGCATGCTCATCGACGACTTCGCCGCGCAGGCGGAGAAAGCGGGCTATGCCGACACCGTGCCAGCCGACGTGGTGCGCGCGCACTTCACCACCACACTTGCCGAAGCCGATACGCGCGCGCCCCTGCTGACCGGCGGCATCAGCTTCGGCCGCATGGTGCCGATGCGGCTGCTGCCGTTCCGCGTGATCTGCGTGCTCGGCATGAACGATGGCGACTATCCGCGCCGCGATCCCGCCGCCGGCCTGAGCAAGCTCACGGCCGAACTCGGCACCGACAAACGCCGGCATGGCGACCGCTCGCTGCGCGAAGACGACCGCTTTCTGTTCCTACAACTGTTCGCCGCCGCGCAGGACGTGTTCCTTCTCAGTTATCTCGGCGCCGATCCGCGCGACGGCAGCGCACGCGAACCGTCGATGCTGGTCAGTGAACTCATCGACGCCGCCGCGCAGCAGCATGCCGATCCGGCGTCTGTCGCGAGGGCGCTGGTGGTGCACCATTCGCTGCAGCCGTTCTCGCCCGCCGCGTTCGGCGACGACCCACGCCGCTTCAGCTACCTTCGGCAATGGCATCCCGCCGCCGGCCAACTGGCAGGGCGACGCTCGCCACTGCCGCGCTGGTTCCCGGGCGACGCGATGCCGCCACCTGCTGACGCCGGCTCCTCGCTGTCGCTCGACCTGCTGCGCCGCTTCCTGGCCGCACCGGCCGAGCAGTTCCTGCGCCAGCGGCTCGGCCTGCGGCTGGACGGTATCGACGAGACGGGCGACGACGTCGAACCGTTGCTGCTGCCAGGCCGTGGCCTGGCGCGCAGTGAAGTGCAGGCGGCCGTGTTCGCCGGAGCGCTGCAGGGCGACGATGACGCCACGCTGCATGCCGCCCTGCGCGCCCGCGCACTGCTGCCCTCGGGTCCGCTGGGGCGGCGCACGTTGACCGCGCTGCGCAGCGAGGTCATGCCGTATGCGCGCGCCTTCGCCGACTGGTGCGGCGGCGACGTGCCGGCGACGCAGCGCATCGAGGTGGACATCGACGGCGTCGCATTGCACGGCACGCTAGCGGGCGTGTATCCGCATGGGCTTGCCCGCGTTCGCATCGGTGCTCCGGGCGGAAACGCGGCGATCCGCGACGGCCTGGACTGGCTGCTCGCCAGTGCGACCGGCCTGGCGCTGCCCCTGGTTCAATTCCACGAAGGCGGCAGGAAGCCGGTGTCCGGCCATCCGTTCGGTCCCCACGTGCGCCTGCCTCTCCCTCCGGACCAGGCGCGCACGGTGCTCCGGCACCTGCTCTGGCTGCGTGAGCAGGGCCTGCGCGAACCGCTGCCGTTCGCGCCTTACAGCGGTTGGGAATTCTTCGCCGCCGCGCCCGACATGGAAGCGGGCCTGAAGGAAGCGGCGAAGAAATGGTACGGAAGCGAGCGCAGCTGGAGCGAAGGCAACGGAGATGCGCTGCGGCTCGCTCTGCGCGGCTGCGATCCGTTCACCGATGACGCCACGCGGTTGCGGTTCGCGGATCTTTCGATGTCGATCTATCTCGCGGTCACGCAGGGCGAGGTCTACGCCGGCACCGATCCCGATGCGTTGCGCGCGCTGGCTCCCCTCTTCGACGCGGAGGACGCCGGATGACCGCCGCGCACGATCCCTATCTCGCGCTGCCGCTCGATGGCGTGCAATCCATCGAGGCGTCCGCCGGTACCGGCAAGACCTTCACCCTGGCCACGCTGGTCGTGCGGCTGGTGGTGGAAGGCGGCTTGCGCATCGGCGAGATCTTGGCCGTCACCTTCACCGAGGCCGCCACCCAGGAGCTGCGCGCGCGCATCCGCGCCCGCCTGCTGCTGGCGGCATCGCTACCCGCCGTCGCCGTCGCCGATGAAGGGCCGGAAGCGGCATTGACGCGCGCGCTCCTCGACGCGCATCTCGCGCGGAGTGGCGAATCCCCCGCTGCACTGCATCGCCGCCTTCGCGAAGCCGCCGACGGCATGGACCTGTCGGCGGTGTTCACTATCCACGGCTTCTGTGCACGGGTACTGCGCGAACACGCCCTGGAAAGCGGGCACGGTTTCGATGCCCCGCAGTTGCTCGCCAACGACGCATCGCTACGGCAGGAAATCGCCGCAGACCTGTGGCGCGCGCATGGCGTGGACGATGACGGTGCGGAGGATCTGCTTGCGCTGTGGAGGGGCGGCCCCGAGGCCCTGGCGGCCGACCTGCCCGTGTTGCTGCGCGAACAGCAGTTGCAGCCGCACCCCTTAGATCCGCTGCCTGCCGACCCCGCACCCGCGTTGCGCGCGACGGGCGAAGCACTCGCCGCCGCGTACCGCGCCCACGGGAACGCGTTCCGCGATGCCCTGGTCGCCGCGGTGGAGGGCAAGGTGCTGCACGGCGGAAGCTACAAGCTCGAGTGGATCGCCGCGCTGTTCGACGCGCTGGGTGTGTGGGCGCTCGCGGATGATGCCGGCGTGCCATTCGCGCACGACAAGCTGCCGCAGCTGCGCCGTGAGGCGCTGCTGCAGAGAACTAGCAAGGGCGGCACGGGCGGCACCCCGGCGTCGCCGCTGAGCGAGGCCATCGACGTGTACCTGCAGATGCAGGACCGCATCGAGGCTTACCGGGAGGCGCGCCGCGTCGCCCTGCTGCATCGCTTGCGCGACGATGCCCGGGCACGGCTGGTGCTGCGCAAACAGCAGCTGCGCGTGCAGACTTACGACGACCTGATCGACGGCGTCGCCGACGCGCTCGAAACGCCGCATGCGGACGCCCTGGTGCAGCGCCTGCGGGCGCAGTACCGCGTCGCGCTGGTCGATGAGTTCCAGGACACTGATTCGCGCCAGTGGCGCATCTTCGACCGCGTGTTCGGCAGCGGGAGTCCGCAGTCGGCGCTGTTCGTCATCGGGGATCCCAAGCAGGCGATCTACGGCTTCCGTGGCGGCGACGTGGAAACCTACCTCGCCGCGCAGGCCGATGCCGTCGCCGCGCCACCGCTGTCGCACAACTTCCGTTCGCGGCCCTCGGTGCTGCGCGCCATCGAAGCGCTGTACGCACAGGCCGGCGACGCCGCGTTCGTCGATGAGCGCATCCG
This sequence comes from Pseudoxanthomonas sp. Root630, assembly GCF_001427585.1. Lineage (GTDB taxonomy): Bacteria > Pseudomonadota > Gammaproteobacteria > Xanthomonadales > Xanthomonadaceae > Pseudoxanthomonas_A. The sequence continues at coordinate 168,222 of NZ_LMGY01000015.1, forward strand.
TTTCCATCCGGTCGCGCCCGGCGGCACCCGCCACGATGACGACTTCCAGCGCCATGGCACGGCCGCACCCGCGCTGACCGTGTGGCAGGCGCCATCGCCAGCGCCCGGCCCGGACGGCAAGCTCAAGCCCTGGGACGCAGGCACCTCGCGTGAGCTGGCCACCGCTGCCTGCGTGGCCGCCATCCATGGCGTGCTGGTCGAGGCGCGGTCCGGCGCGGCGACGATCGCCGGCAGGCCCGTGCGGCCCGGCGACATCGCCGTGCTGGTCCGCACGCACTGGGATGCCACCCGCATCCGGCAGGCGCTGGCCGAGGTCGGGATTCCCGCCGTCGCGGCCGGCAAGCTCAGCCTGTTCGCCACGCCGGAAGCGCGCGAACTGCACGCGCTGCTGCGCACGTTGATGCACGGCGCGGACGACGGCCATCTGCGCACCGCGCTGTCCACCGTACTGCTGGGCGTGGATGCCACCGGCATCGCCGCACTCGAGACGGACGGCGATGCGATGCGCCGCTGGCAGCAGCGCGCGCAGGACTGGCGCGAACGCCTGCAACGCGGCGGTCCGCTGGCACTGGTGAACGACCTGTGCGCGGAGCACGCCCCGCGTCTGCTCGGCCTGCTCGACGGTGAGCGCCGGCTCACCAACTACCTGCAGACGGCCGAAATGCTGCAGGAGGCCGACGCTCGTACGCTCGGCCTGCCCGGCCTCGTCGACTGGCTGGCCGCTGCCATCGCCGATGCCGGCACAGGCGCCGATGACGACGCGCAGCTGCTGCGGCTGGAATCCGACGCGCACCGCGTGCAGGTGGTGACGTTGCACAAGAGCAAGGGTCTGGAGTATCCGCTGGTGTTCCTGCCGTACGCAGGCATCGGCGGCAAGGCGCCCGATCCCGGCCAGCGTGTCGTCGTCACCGACGCGGACGGCCGCGTGCTGCAATGGAAGCTGCAGGAAGAGGTCTCCGGCTGGAGCGCGGCCAAGGCGCAATGGAGCGAGGCACAGCGCGCCGAAGATGCGCGCCTGTTGTACGTCGGCCTGACCCGTGCCTGCCACGCGCTGTGGCTGGCAGCGGGCGCCTTCTATCAGCACGCCCAGTCACCGCTGTGGTCGATGGTGCGCGATGTCGACGCCCTGCGGGCGCGCGACCCGGGCATCCGCATCGACCCCACGTCGCCGCCCCCGGCATTGCCGTGGTTGCCGCCCGTGGCCGAGGGCGCGGTGCCGGCCGCCCGCATCGCTCGGCGTTCCATCGCGCCCGACTGGTGGGTCTACAGCTTCACCCAGCTCGCACATGCCGATGCGGGCCACGCCATCGATGCCGCCTCCACCGAGGCCGATGGCGCGGCCGCGGACGAACCGCTGCAGCAGTCTGATGACGCAGACGCATCCCCCGACATCACCGCCGACGTGTACGACCCGCGTTTCAGTGGCAGCCGTTTCGGCAACGTGCTGCATGCGGCGCTCGAAGACACCCGCTTCAGTGCATGGGCGCAGTGGCAGGTGGGTGATGCGGCGCCGGAAGGAGAACATGCCGCCCTACTCGCCGCGCTGCGCAGGGAAGGCTACGCCAAGGACGACGTGGCCGACGGCATCGCGCTGCTCACCTCGCTGATCGGGCGCACGCTAACCGTCGCGCTGCCCGAGGGTGGCGCATTGCATGCGCTGGGCGAATACGAGCGGCGTGCCGAAATCGAATTCCATTTCGCCCTCGCGCCCACTGCCGTGCCGGCGTTGCTGGCGCTGCTGCACGCGCATGGCGTGGTGCGCGCGCGCCAGGGGTTCGGCCTGCGCTCGCGGCTGGAAGGGTTGATGACCGGCAAGATCGATTTGACCTACGTGCGCGACGGGCGCTGGTACGTGCTCGACTACAAGTCCAACCGCCTGCCGCGCTACGACGCGCCCGCGCTGGCCGCCGCGATGGCGCACAGCGAGTACGACCTGCAGGCCCTGGTCTACACCGTCGCGCTGCACCGCTGGCTGCGTTTCCGCCTGGGCGACGGCTACGACTACGCACGCGACTTCGGCGGCATCCGCTACGTGTTCTGCCGCGGGCTCGAACCCGCGCGCGATGCGTCGCTCGGTGTACATGCGCAGCGCTTCGCACCGGAACTCGTGCACGCACTCGATGCCCTCTTCGCCGGCCACGGTCAGGAGGCGGCCGCATGAGCCTGCTCGATACTCTGTTCCGCAACGGCCACCTGCGCACCCTGGACCACGCCCTCGCGCAGAGCCTGCGCCGTCTGGATGCGTCCACGCCCGATGCCATGCTGGCCGCGGCCGCGCTGGCGTCGCTCGCCGTCGCGAAGGGCCATGCCGGACTCTCGCTGCGCGAGCCGCAGGCACTGCTCGATGCCGAAGCCCCCATCGACTGGCCATCCGCCGATGCGTGGTGCGCATGTCTTGCCGCCTCGCGCTGGGTGGCTACGCCGGACGATGCCGATGCCGCCGCCGATCCGCACGCGCCGCTGGTGCTGGAAGGCGGTCTGCTCTACCTGCGTCGTTACCGCGAATACGAGCGCGCGCTGGCGTGGGGCCTGCAACGCATCGCCGTGCAGCCGGTGCCGGAAGCAGGAATCGAACCCCTGGCGCCGCTGTTCGCGACGCTGTTCCCGCAGGCCATGCACGACGACCGTCAGGCGCGCGCCGCCGCGCTTGCGTTGCGCCATGCGCTGCTGCTGGTCACGGGCGGGCCCGGCACCGGCAAGACCACCACCACGGCGCGCCTGCTCGTGCTGCTGGTCGCGCAGGCATTGCACGCAGGCCACGCACCGCCGCGCATCGCGCTGGCCGCGCCCACCGGTCGTGCCGCCGAGCGCATGGCCGAGAGCGTGCGCCACGCAGGGCAGGCGCTGGCGACGGACGGCATCGATGCAGATCTGCTCGCCGCGCTGCCCGCCACCGGCACCACGTTGCACCGGTTGCTCGGGACGATCGCGGATTCGCCGCGCTTCCGCCACGACCGCGACAACCCGCTGCCGTACGAGGTCGTGGTCGTCGACGAAGCCTCGATGATCGACCTGCCCTTGATGGCCAAGCTGGTCGATGCCGTTGCCGGCGGCACGCGACTGGTACTGCTGGGCGATCCGGACCAGTTGCCGTCGGTGGAGGCCGGCGACGTGCTGGCCGCCATCCTCGGCGCCGCCGGTGAAGGCGATGCCATCGCGCACGACGATGCCGACGCCCTGCAGCCATTGCTCGGCGATACGGGCGCGCTCGCCCAGGCACGGCACGACGAAGGAACACGCTTCCCTGGCGTCCGCGTGCACCTGCAGCGCGGCTGGCGCCAGAGCGAAGCGCTGGACCTCGCGCCGCTGGCGGCCGCCGTGCGCGAAGGCGATGCGGATGCCGCACTGTCGCAGCTGCGCGCCGGCACGTTGTCCAACGTGCACTTCCACGAAGACCTGATCGATCCGCTGGACACGCATCGCGAAGCCCTGCTCGCCCATTTCCGCGCGCTCGGCCAGGCCGCCACCCCCGCGGATGCGCTGGCGCAGTCCACGCGGCTGCGCTTGCTGACGGCGGTGCGCGAAGGGCCGCAAGGCGCGCGCACGCTCAATGCACGCATCGAACGCTTGCTCGCCGAAAGCGGCGGGCCGGTGCGCGCGGCGCAGGGCCACTTCCATGGCCAGCTGTTGATCGTCACCGAGAACAGTTACCGGCATCGCCTGTTCAACGGCGACATCGGCGTTTGCCTGCGCGATGCGGCCGGCACGCTGGTGGCGTGGTTCCCCGGCGAGGATCCGGTCAATCCGCGCGCGTTCCATCCGGCGGCGCTGCCCGCGCACGAGTCCGCGTTCGCGATGACCGTGCACAAGGCGCAGGGCTCAGAGTTCGACACGGTGTGGCTGCTGCTGCCTGCGCGCGGCAACCGCGTACTGTCGCGCGAGCTGGTCTACACCGGCATCACCCGCGCCCGCCACGCGCTGCACGTCGCCGGCAGCGACGCGGTGATCCGCGAAGCGCTGGACCGCCACGCGGGCCGTTGGTCGGGGCTGGGGTGGCGGTTGGATCGCTTACAGTGACGGCTGCCGATTCTCCACCCAGTGAACGCATGATGATGCAAGAACGCTTCCGGGCTGCGCGGACTTTGTTGGCATCGCTGCTGCTGTATGCCTTGCTGAGCAGCGGCGTATCGGCTGCACCGCTTACGGCGGCCGATGTCCAATCGCTGCGATCCGACATCGCGTCGATGACGGCCGCGTTCGAGCGCGGCGATGCGGAGCCGCTGATCGCTCGCACGCATCCGTCGCTGAAAGCCATGGCGGGTGGGCCTGATGCCTTCGCCGAACTGACGCGGCATGCGCTTGCTCAGCTGAGGGACATCGGCATCTCGTTTGTCAGCCAGGAAGTCGGCATGCCGACAGAGGTCTATCAGGCGGGCGAGGAGGAGGTGTGCTTCGTGCCCCGGGTATCGGTGATGGCGGTGAACGGCACGCAGATGAAGAGCACCACCTTCATGATTGCGATCCGATCCAAGGGCGGCACTACATGGACGTACCTGGATGGTGCTGGCCTGCGGAAGAACCCCGAGATGATCTATCAGCTTCTGCCGGGCCTCGCGCGGGATGTCCCTCTGCCTCCGAATACGCTTGAGTAAAGGCGGGGTACGTCGCCTGCTCTCCGGAGCGCCAGGGCGTTTGCGATAACCCCCCCAACGGCGTATACCTGTTCCTGCTGACTGGCAGTACCCTCCGCCGCGTTTCGCTGGCTGAATCCCTCCCTCTCGGCCTGACCCACGCGGTCCCGCGTGCCGAGGAGGTGTGTGTGGCGAACCAGCACGTCCAGGTCTTCCTGCTGCATCTCGGATCCCAGCAATCCATTGGACCTGACGACCTGCGGGTGATGTGGGCCACGGCGTGCGAATCGCTGGACATCGCGGTGTCGCGGCGCCCGACGGGCCAGGGTCAGAACACCGGTCGCCCGTGCTTCGGTTTGTGGGCCGGCCGCCAGTTTCATCGCGTGCCCGCGGAGCGACGCATGCGCGCGCTGCTGGAATCGCGCGGGTACCTCTTCACGCTCACGCATATCGCCTCGAAGGAGGGCGCATGACGTTTGATGTCGGGATCGGCAAATGCCGATCGGTGAAATCGGATTCGGTGGATGTCTGGGTGGACGGCTCCATCGTCCGGCGGCTGGCTCCGGAGACGAAGTGGCAGCGCGACGGTATCAGCGTGCTGCAGGTGCCTGCCAAGCTGTGCAGTGCGCGCCATCCGCTAGCCGAAGGCGCGGAAGTCTTCCTCGATACCGCGCTGATCACGGCCAGCAGCGTGGGCAAGCTGGACGTGGACGGCAGCGGCGAGTTCGCCAAGGCACGGCTGTCGTTGCTGGTGCCGGTGGTCGACACCGAGGTCACGCCGCCGCCTTCGCGCAAGGCGAGCTGGCGCTGAAGCCGCTGCGGGTGGCCAACATCCGCTCGCGCTGATTCCCGACGAACGGCACGCGGTCGCTCGTGCGTCTCCCCGCGGATCGCGTTATGGTCCGCGACGGGGTGAGAGGGGAAGCCACATGGGACGTGGTCGTCGCGGTTTCATCGATAACCTGGCCGCGCTGCCGTGGCCGATCGGGCTCATTATCGGGGTCGCGGGCTACCTGGCCATCGCGCATGGCATCCCGTTGCTGTTCTCGCGCAACAGTGCGCTGGGCAGCGTCTTCCAGAACACGAATCCCTTCCTGCCTTTGGCTTGGGTCTTCTTCGGCCTGTGCGTGATCGCCGCCGGCATGTCGTTCTTCGATGCGCGGCGCAAGCGCCAGTTGCTGGAGACGCGGCGTGGGCTGGACAGCCTGGCCGCGTTGGGATGGCGGGATTTCGAGCGATTGGTGGGCGAGGCTTATCGTCGCCGCGGTTATACGGTGGAGGAAACCGGTCTTGGCGGCGCCGATGGCGGCATCGACCTGGTCCTGCATCGCGACGGCAAGCGCACGCTGGTGCAGTGCAAGCAGTGGCGGCGCGACAAGGTGCCGGTCAACGTGGTGCGCGAGATGTTCGGCCTGATGACGCATCATCGCGCGCACGCCGTGCGCATCGCGGCGCTCGGCGGCTTCACTGCGGATGCGGCGCGCTTCGCCGAGGGCAAGCCGATCGGATTGATCGATGGCGCAACGTTGCTGGAGATGATCAGGGAGGTGCAGGTCGGCGGCGCCGAGCCTTCCAGGAAAGTCGAACCCGTGATCGATCACGCCGTCGAATCAAGCTCCCCGAGTTGCCCGGCATGCAAAGCGGTGATGGTGCGAAGGACGAACCGGCATACGGGGGTGGGGTTCTGGGGGTGCCCTGCGTTTCCCGTATGCAAGGGGTCGCGGTGAGCGTCGGCAGCGGGTCTGGCGCCCGGCTCCAGACATAGACAAATTTGTCTAGACAAACTGTTCTAGTTCGCCTATGGTGCCTCAGACCCTTCCCGTAGACGACGCATCCCATGCCGAAGAAGCCTGCCAAGCCACCGAAGCCCACGGGGGGTGAACTCGACCTGCTGCGGGTGATCTGGCGCATCGGGCCCTCCACGGTGAAGGACGTGCATGCAGCACACATGCACGAGCGCCCGGAACTCACGTACGCCACGGTGCTGCGCCAACTGCAGGTGATGCACGGGAAAGGGTTGCTCATCCGCGACGAGAGCCAGCGTTCGCACGTATACGCCGCCGCACATGCGCAGGATGCGCTGCAGACCAGCCTGCTCCGGGATCTCATCCACAAGGCCTTTGCCGGCTCCGGCAAGGATCTGGTGCTGGCGGCGCTGAGTGGCCATATCACCGACAAGGAGCGCGACGAGATCAAGCGCTTCCTGAAGGAGAATCCGGATGGCTGAGTTCCTGGGGAACCTGGTGCCCGCGCTGGGCCATGCGCTGCTGCATTTCCTCTGGCAAGGCGCGTTGATCGGCCTGCTCACCGCGCTCGTGTTGTATGTCTTGCGGCACGCACGGCCACAAGCGCGCTACGCCGTCGCATGCCTCGCGTTGCTGGCCTGCGTGCTGGTGCCGCTGGCCAGCGTCATCGCGCAGTTCGCAGGGACATCCGTCACGCCGACACAGGGCGCGACACTCGTGCACTTGCCGGACATGGTCCCGCCGAACCCCGTGGGAGTGCTGTTCGGGTTCGTCCCGCCCGTGTCGCGATTCGACGCCGTGTCGCCCTGGGTCGTCGCATTCTGGATGGCCGGCACCTCCGTCATGTTCTCGCGCATGGCGTTGGGCCTGGTGTGGATACGCGGCCTGCGCAACGCGCCGCCGCCTGTGGCGCAAGCCGCATGGCAGGGACGCCTCGACGCGCTGGCCGTGCGCTTCGGCTTGTACCGCCCGGTAACGCTGTGCCTTGTCGACACGATCGATTCCCCTGTTTCGGCCGGTTGGTGGCGTCCGGTGGTGGTGGTGCCCGCCGCGCTGCTCACCCGCATGCCGACGGCGTTGATCGAAGCCCTACTCGCTCACGAACTCGCGCATATCCGTCGCCACGACTATCTCGTCAACCTGCTGCAGAACGCCATCGAGGCCCTGCTGTTCTACCATCCGGTGGTCTGGTGGCTGTCGCACCGCATCCGCATCGAGCGCGAACAGATCGCCGACCAGCTCGCGGCCGAATTGGCCTGTGCGCCACGCAGCCTTGCCCTCGCGCTGTCGGAGTTGGCCGACCTCCGTCGTGAACGTCCTCCCTTCCACCTCGCGCAAGCGGCGAGGGGCGGCCATCTCAGCGCGCGCATCGAACGTCTCGTGCGTCCGGGACGAGGCGATCGCCCGGTGACCGGCTTCGCTCTTGCGTTCCTGGGCCTCGCCGCCGCCGGCATCGTGTCCTACGGCTATGCGCACATGGGCAAGGCTGATCGCGACTCAACGGCGCCTGCCACTCGTACGGCGCCCGCAAGCCGTGCGCCCGACGCGCCGGTGCGCCAGACCTTCGCCCTGGTGCAACAGGGAACCCACCGCATCACGATCTGGGGTCCCGACGATGACATGACGGAGGCGCAGGCCGCGGAACGTGCGGGAAGGGGCGACCTGCTCTGGGTTCGCCGCGACGGCCGGGACTATGTCATCACCGATCCAGCGCTGCTCGCCCGTGCCCGGCTGGCATGGAGCGAGGCGGAGGCGCTTGAAGGGCGAATGGCGACGCTGGGTAACCAGAGGGAAGCCCACTACAGGAAGGTGGAAGCGATCGGTGGGCGCATGGAAGCGTTGACCGCTCCTGCCGAGGCCCCGCCCGACAACAGCGCAGCGCAGCGCGAAATGGAGGGCCTGGTGCGCCAACAGGACGATATCGAGCGCAAGCAGAACGCGGTCGAGAAGCAGTATCGGGATGCCGTGCCGAGCGATGCCGCGCAGCTGAGGTTCGAACGCGAGATGGACGCACTGACGACGCAGCGTGAGGCGCTGATGCACAAGCGCGTCCGCCTGCACGAACGGCAACTCGCCGCTGAGGCCGCACGGGCAGAGTCGCAACAGGCACCCATGGCACGACTCGCGCGTGAAATGGAGACGGCGAGCGAACCGTTGCAAGCATTCGAACGGCGGTTCGAGGCCCTGCGTCGCGAGCAGGAGCATGCTGCGGAGCGCGCAGCCCGTGACGTGGGAAGCCTGATAAGCGAAGCGCTGGCGGCGGGCCTGGCGAGACCCGCTTAGTAAGCCCATCCCGAGAGATATCCCTGGCCATTCCTCTGTCGTGTCTGCGACGGAGGGCGGCCCCGATCCCGACATCCGCGTCGCGCGGCATCGACGCGATCTGTAAGCACCCCTCAAATTCCCATGGAGTGTCCGATGAAGTCTTCACTGCTTGCCGGTGTATTGATCGTGGTCTCCGTGCCCGTGCTGGGCGCGACGGCGGGAACGCCCTTGGATTCTGCTACTGCACCGATACCATCGGCCGCCGAGGAGAGGGTCGTGACCGACACCCCACGCACCACGGTCGAAGGCAACGGTTTCGTGGCACCCGCCGGATGGTCGGTCAGGACGCAAGGGTCCGCGATGATCCTGACCGCGCCCGAAGGCGGCTCCCATGTCGCGTTGATCGACGTCGGATCGGCCGCGGATGCCGATACCGCCGTGGCGGCCGCGTGGGCGGCCTACGCCGGCAAGGCCGCGTGGCCGCTGAAACTGGCCAGCGACAGGCTGGTGCGTGATGGCTGGGAGCAGATCCGCGCCTACCGGTACGACACGCCGGTCAACGACCAGCGCAGCGCGTCGGCCGTTGCGCGCCGGCATGGAGAGCGCTGGACCGTGACGATCTTCGACATGGCCAATGCCGTCAGCGGCAAGCGCGACGCGCAGATCGAGCTGATCGGTCGTCTGTTGCCGAAGGGGTACAGCCGCGAAACCTTTGCCGGCAAGACCGCACACACGCTCGACGCCGCGCGCATCGAGGCGCTGAAACAGTTCGTCGAAGATGCGCGCCAGCAGTTCGACGTGCCAGGCGTGGCCATCGGGATCGTGCAGGATGGCAAGGTGATGCTTGCCGCGGGCTTCGGTGTGCGTGCGCTGGGCAAGCCGGAGAAGGTGGATTCCGAAACGCTGTTCATGATCGCCTCGAACACCAAGGCCATGACCACCTTGATGCTGGCCAAGCTGGTCGATGCGGGCAGGTTCACCTGGGAAACGCCTGCCACCGAGGTGCTGCCGGCGTTCCGGCTCGGCGATGCCGACGCCACCCGCCAGGTGTTGATGAAACACCTGGTCTGCGCCTGCACCGGGATGCCGCGGCAGGACATGGAAGCGATCTTCGAAGGCGAGCGGCTCACGCCGGCGTCGGTGGTCGAGACCCTGGCAACGATGCAGCCGACCAGCAAGTTCGGCGAGCTGTACCAGTACTCGAACCTCATGGCCGATGCGGCCGGCTTCGCGGGCGGTCACGCGCTGCATCCGCAATGGGAGCTGGGTGCCGCGTACGACGCGGCCATGCAGGCGCTGGTGTTCGATCCGCTGGGGATGACCTCGACCACCTTCGACTTCACTCGCGCAGAGCGTGGCAACCACGCCGCACCGCATGGAGAGGACGTGGACGGCAAGACGGTGCCGGCCAGCATGGATCTCAACTACGCCGCCATCCCGACCCGTCCCGATGGCGGAGCGTGGAGCAACGTCAACGACATGCTCCGCTACGTCCAGATGGAGCTCGACAAGGGCCTGCTGCCCGGCGGCGAACGCTACATCGCGGAAGCGCCCCTGATGGAACGCCGCGTGCAGCAGGTCGCGACGGGCAAGGATACCGGCTACGGCATGGGGCTGAAGATCGATCGCAGCATGGGGACACCGTTGATCCAACACGGTGGCGTCGCCTCCGGGTTCATTTCCAACATGATGTGGTTGCCGGAACACAACGTGGGTGCGGTGATCCTGACCAACACGCAGGCCGGCGGTTCGGCCATCCGCAATCTGTTCCGGCGGCGCTGGCTGGAAGTCCTGTTCGATGCGCGTCCGGAAGCGGTGGTGAATGTCCCCGTGGAAGCCAGGAGCATGAAGGAGTCCAGGGCCGCCGAGCGCCTCCGGCTCATCGTGCCGGCGGACCAGGCGGCGGCGGGTCGCTTGGCGGAGCGTTATCGCAGCCCCGCACTTGGCGACATCGTCGTCACCAGAAAGGGCGCGAGGACCTGGTTCGACTTTGGCGGCTGGAAGAGCGAGGTCGCCACGCGTCGCGACGGCGATGGGACGACCGCGTTCGTGACGATCTCTCCGAATGAAGACGGCTACGCATTCGTCGTCGCTGACCAGGACGGCCGGCGCACGCTGATCCTTCACGACGAGCAGCGCGAGTACGTGTTCGACGAAGCAAGATGAAGCAACGTCGGCACGGACGCCCACAGCAGAACGATGAGAGGCGTTGAACTACACGCCTGGCCCAGGCCGCGCGCTTGATGGCGTCGTTGGCCGACACCGCCACTCAGGAGTGGAGCCGTCCATGTCGTCAGCCCTCCGCATCGCCGCTTTCCTCCTTGCCACCCTGCTGGCGTTCTCAGTTCACGCCGCCCAGGGCAAGCTCGGCTTCACCGTCGATGCGAAATTCGACCGCAAGGTACTGGATGCCGACATCAAGCAGGTGGTGGTGACCCAGGTCGCACCCGCCTCGCCGGCGCAGCGGGCGGGATTGCAGGTGGGCGACGTGCTGGAGCAGTTGGACGGCAAGCCGCTGATGGGCAGCTCGGCGCGGACGTTCTTCGGCGCCATGGGCGACATCGAGCCGGGCGACAAGGTCACGCTGGCGGTGAGGCGCGCCGGCAAGCCCGTCGTCCTGGTGCTGGTGGCCGAATAGCGACGGTGGTCTCAACGGCAGGGCGCGGCGTTCAGGCGCTGGCGAGCGCGCCTGCCGCCGTGTGCGCCAGCAGGTAGCCGACAGTAGCGTTGATGGTGCCGCCCACCATCAGCACGATGGCCGCTGCGCCGAGGCAGCGCCACCAGGGCAGCCGGGTGCGCCGGCGGATCCACGCCGCCTGCACGACCCAGAACCACGCCAGCACGGCGAGCGTCAGGCAGGCGGAGGCCACGTTCGTCCACGGCGCCGGCATCAGCAGCAGTGACATGGCGCACGAGAGTACCAGTGCGAAGGGCGCCACCAGGTAGCACTGTTCGTAGAACGGCTGCCGCAAGCTCTCGCGGTTCACCGGCTGGCGCGCGCGCATCAGCACATACGTAGCCCCGGCCAATGCCCACACACCGAAGGTGATCGTGCGATAGAGCAGCAGCGTTTCCTCGGAAGCGAGGATCACTGCCGCCAGCGAGCCCGAGGTATCCGGTACCTGCGCCCGTACACCAAGGTCGAACAGATGCGCCAGCAGCACGCAGAGGATCAGCAACAGCGGGGGGCTGATGGCGTCGCTGAAGCGCGCGTCGTCGGTACGCGCCAGCTCATGCGCGGCATAGGCCGTCATCCGGTCCGGATGCAACAGCGTCCGCAGCAACGTGCGCGGCAGCAGGATCACCCACGTCAGTGCTTCGTAGACGAACTCTTCGAACGACTTGAGGATCTTCAGGAAATCCATACCCCACCCCGCGACGGCGCTGACCCTGTGCCCAGCGTAACGGACCCGCGCGGGTTCAGTGCATGAGGCGGGCCGCCACGCTGTCCAGGTCGTAGCCGAAGCCACCGTCGATGCGACGCACGATCTCAGCACCGGCGGCGGCCTGAAGGAACGCCGGCGTGACCCGGTAGCCGCTGCCCACCGCATCCACATGCGCAGCGATGCGGCTGTCGGAGCCGGCACGCGTCACCAGCTCGCCGAAGGCCACCACGCGCAGCACCAGTGACGCCTCCTCTTCCATCGACAGCCCGTGCCCGCCCACCTGGCGGGCGATGACGTTCATGCCGACGCAGGCGAGGTCTTCACCGTCGTACTCGCTTATGGGCAGCGCACCGTTCATGACCGCCTGGAACACGTCGATGCCGAAGCTCAGCAGCGCCGGATCCACCGGCACGATGTCGATCGCGCGCACGGGAAGCGCGGTCTGGGCCTGGATCTGGGGCATGGCGCACCTCGGTTCCGTCATCGTCGCTCCCGTTCTAGGCAGGGATGCCGAAACACCGCGTGACGACGGCCCATGCACGCCGTTCACAACGCGGAACCTGCGCGCAACGGCCTCAGCGCTCGGTGCACTGCGCCTGCAGCCACGCACGCGCGGCCTCCAGAGGCTGGTCGGTCACCTCGTCGGGTAGCACCGGACCGTGCTGGACCGCCCCGCTGCGGTCGAGGATGCGCGCGGTGGTCAGCGCCAGCATCCCGCCGTTCTCCAGCCGGTAGCTGTTGTTGGAGGTGGTGAATCCACCCGTAGGCCGGCCGAAGAAGCGCACGTTGCGCTGGCGCTTGAACCCGATCGCCAGGATCTCGCCGGAGCTCATCGTCCTGGGCCCGAGGATGACGGCGACGTGCGAGGGGATGCGCGGAAGCGGCGCCGGGATGGCCGCGACCCGCACGACATCGCCGATGAGCATCCTGCCGTCCTGCATCCGCACCGGGTGGCGGACGCCATCGCGACCCTGGAACGACTCCAGCACGCCTTCGTCGTACAGCGGGGCGATGCCGCTCATCATCGGCCACATGTTGCCACCCGTGTTGTTGGCGACGTCGACGATCACGCCGCAGCGTGAATCCGCCAGCGCTTCGATGAGCGCATGGCGGACCGATCGAGCCGCGATCGCTGTCGCATCGTCGCCGTTGCCGCTCCAGCTGTTGATCGTTAGGCGTCCGATGGCACCCTCATCCGTGTGCGCGAGGGCGATAGGGGTCGTGGTTGCGGGCACGGCGCTCATGGCCTGCGACCGTGATCCACCTGAGTTCGCCGGGGCAGCACCGGTCCGCGGCGGGTAATACACCGAATGCCGTTCCTTCAGCGACGCCAGCACGAAGCGGATCGCCGCGGTGCGGCCATCCTCGCCTGGCGTGGCTGCGAGCCGGGCATAGGCTTCGCGTTCGACGGCGGGCCAGTCAGGCTGGGCGCCATTCAGGGCCTGAGTGCGCGCCAGCCCGATCACCTTGTCGAGCACGGCATCCGCGGCATGGGCCGACGGCACGAAGACGAGACAAGCCCATGCGACCGCAGCGAAACAGAGGCGAAACGTCATGACGGCATCCTTGCGGGCGGCGGGATGGGACTTCCTGTGCTGGATGTGAACTTACGCGAGGTCCGGATGCCGCGCCAACGGGCGCGCATCCATCGAGCCGTCTGCGCCGTAGCAGGTGGAGCGCGGGCGCCAAGACGGCCCCTGTCGCCTCGATGGGTTACCATCACGCCCCCCGCAGGAATCCATGCGATGAGCCATTCCGACGACAACCCCGGCAAGGTCACCCAGGCGCAGGCCGAGGACGCGGTCCGCGTGCTGCTGGAATGGGCGGGCGAAGACCCGAAGCGCGAAGGCCTGCTGGATACGCCAAAGCGCGTGGCCAAAGCCTACCGCGACTGGTTCAGTGGCTACCAGATGGATCCGCGCGAATACCTGGCGCGCACCTTCGAGGAAGTCGCCGGCTACGACGAGATGATCGTGCTGCGCGACATCGAATTCGAAAGCCATTGCGAGCACCACATGGCGCCGATCATCGGCCGTGCGCACGTGGGCTACCTGCCCGATGGCAAGGTGGTCGGCATCAGCAAGCTGGCGCGCGTGGTGGATGTGTATGCGCGCCGCTTCCAGGTGCAGGAAAAGATGACCGCGCAGATCGCGCAGTGCATCCAGGACGTGCTGCAGCCGCGCGGCGTGGCCGTCGTCGTCGATGGTGCGCACGAGTGCATGACCACCCGTGGCGTGCACAAGCGCGGCGTCAGCATGGTGACCAGCAAGATGCTGGGTACGTTCCGTGAGGATGCGCGCACGCGCGCCGAGTTCCTGCGTTTCATCGAGACGGGCCACGGCAAGCGTTGACCAGGTGCTGTCGTTGTAGGAGCGACGTGAGTCGCGACCGCATGGCATCGGTGTCCCTTCGCTTGCCGCGCCCGAAGAAAGGCGCCCTACAGCCGTTGGGTGTACGGTCGCGACTTACGTCGCTCCTACAAAAGTCCACCGCATGAACCCCTGCCCCTGCGGTACCGGCCGCGACTACACGGCCTGCTGTGGCCGCCATCACGCAGGTGAGCCCGCGCCCGATGCCGAAGCGCTGATGCGCTCGCGCTACAGCGCGTTCGTCACCGGCGACGCGGATTACCTGCGCGCCACCTGGCATCCCGATACCCGTCCTGCCGAGCTGGGGCTGGACGCGCCCGGTGCGCCACGCACCACCTGGCTGGGCCTGTCGGTGAAGCAGCACCGCGTCACCGGGCCGGATACCGCCGAGGTCGAGTTCGTCGCCCGCTACCGCGCCGGGAGCGGCAGTGCGGTGCGCCTGCACGAACGCAGCCGCTTCGTCCGCATCGACGGACGCTGGCTGTACCTGGATGGCGAGCATCGCTGAAGCCTGTCTCCTTCTCCCTGCGAAGCGGGGAGAAGGTGCCCGAAGGGCGGATGAGGGGCGCGTGCCATGTCGGGTGAGCGTCATACGCTGACATCGACGTCGCTTCTGGCGAGGGCACGCGCGCTCCCGGCATCGTGTCTCCGCTCGCCCCTCACCCCGCCTGCGGGGAGAGGGGGATGCCACGGACACTCAGCCCTTCGGCTTGTCCAGATAATCCAGCGTCACCTGCAGCAGCGCGCGCAGGCCGATGTCGAGCGAGGATTCGTCCAGCATGAATTCGGGCGAATGGTTGCTCGGTGCCGTGACCGGATCGACGCCCTTGGCCGTGCTGCCGACGAAGAAGAACATCGATGGCACTTCGCGCGCATAGAACGAAAAATCCTCCGCGCCCATCTGCAGGCCCGGCGTGATGACGTTGTCCGCGCCCACCACGGCCTGCAGGCTGGGCAGCATCCGCGCGGTGAGCTCCGGGTTGTTGACGGTGACCGGATTGCCGTCGTTGTCGGGCACGCTGGCTTCCACCTTCGCGCCGTGCGCGGCACTGACGTGGGTGGCGACGTTCTTCAGGTCGGCGAAGATCTTCTGCCGCATGCCTTCGTCGAAGGTGCGGATGGTGCCGACCACTTCAACGTAGTCGGGGATGATGTTGTAGCGGATGCCACCCTTGATCGCGCCGAAACTGACCACCGCGGGCAGCTTGGAGATGTCGGTGCGGCGGCTGACGATGGTCTGGGTGGTGCCGATGACGTCGGCCATCGCGACGATCGGGTCCACGCCGCCCCACGGCCGCGAGCCGTGCGTCTGCCGGCCGACGACCTTCAGCGTGAAGCTGTCGGATGCCGCCATCAGCGGCCCCTGGCGCACGCCGATCTGGCCGGCCGGAATCGACGAGAACACGTGCAGGCCGAACACCGCCTCGGGCTTGAAGTCCTTGAACACGCCCTCCTTGAGCATCAGCTCCGCGCCCCCTTCCTCGCCGGCGGGTGCGCCTTCTTCGGCGGGCTGGAACACCAGCAGCACTTCGCCCGGCAGCGTGTCCTTCATGCCGACCAGCGCCTTCGCCACGCCCAGCAGGATGCCCGTGTGCGCGTCGTGGCCGCAGGCGTGCATCACGCCGACGGTCTCACCGCGATAGGTGGAGGTCGCCTTCGACGCGAACGGCAGGCTGTTGCGCTCGGTGACCGGCAATGCGTCCATGTCGGCGCGCAGCGCGATGCGCGGGCCGGGCTTGCCGCCCTTGATCACCGCGGTGACGCCATGATGCGCGATGCCGGTGCGTGGCTGCAGCCCCAGCTTGCGCAGTTCTTCGGCCACGCGCTTGGCGGTCTGTTCCTCGCGGTTGGACAGCTCCGGGTGCTGGTGGAAGTGCCGGCGCCAGTCGATCACCTGCTGCTGCACCGCCTTGCCTGCGGCGACGACCTCCGGCCGTTGCGTGGGCGCGGCATCCTGGGCGGCGGCGGGCAGGGCGCAGGCGAGGGCGAGCAGGGAAACGGCGAGAGGACGTGCATGGCGCATCGGGTCGGCTCCTGGAGACAAGCCCCGATGCTACCGCCTGCGTCGCGGCCACGCGCATGCCGCCTTAGAATGCGCAGGCGTTCCGTGTGGCCGATCACGGCTGGCGACGCCTCCGCCCCCCGCCGGAACCACCATGCCCGACCTCGCCCTGCAGGTGCTCCTGCTGCTGTTCCTCGCCGCGATGCTGGCGGGCTTCATCGACGCCATCGCGGGCGGCGGCGGCATGGTGACGATTCCCGCGATGCTGCTGGCCGGCATCCCGCCGCTGCAGGTGCTGGGCACCAACAAGCTGCAGTCGCTGTTCGGCTCGGGCTCGGCCAGCTGGGCCTACGCGCGTCATGGACACGTCGATCTCAAGGGCCAGCTGCCGATGGTGCTGACCGCGGCGTTGGGTGCCGTCGGTGGTGCGTTGTTGGCCACGATCATCCCGGTGGACTGGTTGAAGTGGGCACTGCCGTTCCTGCTGGTGGGCATCGCGGTGTACTTCGGCCTGAAGCCCGACATCGGCCACGTGGACCAGCACCAGCGCATGCGGCCGCAAGTGTTCGCGCTGACCTTCGTGCCGGCGATCGGCTTCTATGACGGCGTGTTCGGCCCGGGCACGGGCTCGTTCCTGATGCTGGGCTTCGTCGCCCTGGCCGGCTTCGGCATCCTCAAGGCGACCGCACACACCAAGTTCCTCAACTTCGGCTCCAACCTCGGCGCATTCGGTGTGTTCCTGCTGCACGGCGCGGTACTGTGGAAGATCGGCCTGCTGATGGGCGCGGGCCAGTTCCTCGGCGCGCAGCTGGGCTCGCGCTTCGCGATGAAGCAGGGCGCGCGGATCATCAAGCCGCTGCTGGTCACCGTGTCGATCGCGCTGGCGATCCGCCTGCTGGCGGATCCGCAACATCCGTTGCGTCTCTGGCTGCGGCTCTAACCCTTCTCCCCGCGGGGCGGGGAGAAGGTGGCCGGAGGCCGGATGAGGGGCGCACGCGTTCCTTCGGTCACTTCTTGGATGAACATGGCGCTGCGGCTTCGTCGCCCCTCACCCGCCTTCGGCACCCTCTCCCCGTTGCACGGAGAGAGGGAAACACATCATTTCGGTTGGCTAGTCAGGTAATCCAACGCCACCTGCAGCATCGTCCTGCTGCCGGTCTGCAGCGCCTGTTCGTCGAGCAGGAACTGCGGCGAGTGGTTGATCGGCGCGGTGGCGGGGTCGATGCCCTTCGACGTCGAACCGACGAAGAAGTAGAAGCCCGGCACGGTGTTGGCGAACTGCGAGAAGTCCTCGGCCACCGTCACCAAGGGCATCTCGATCACGTTCGCCGCGCCCACCGCCTTCTCCAGCGAAGGCCGCACGCGCTGGGTGAGCGCAGGCTGGTTGATCGTGGCGGGCGCGTTGTTGGCCACTTTCAGCTCGGCGCTGCCGCCGCTGGCGTGCGCGTAGTCGTCGGCGATGCGACGGAAGCGCGTGATCACGTCTTCGCGCACGGTCGGATCGAACGTGCGCAGCGTGCCGACCAGGGTCGCTTCGTCCGGAATGATGTTGAAGCGCACGCCGGCCTGGAACTGCCCCGCGGTCAGCACCACCGGGCTGGTGGCGATGTTCACCTGCCGCGCGATCATGCTCTGCGTGCCCAGCAGGATCTGCGCGCCCAGGGTGATCGGGTCCACGCCGTCCCACGGCCGCGAGCCGTGCGTCTGCTTGCCCTTCACCACCAGCGACCACTCGTCCGCCGCGGCGAGCAACGGTCCGCTGCGGTAGCCCACGCTGCCCACGGGCAGGCCGGCCCACACATGCAGGCCGAACACGGCGTCGGGCTTGAAGTCCTTGAAGACGCCGTCCTGCAGCATCAACGCCGCGCCGAACACGGCGCCCGCGACCGGCGGACCTTCCTCCGCCGGCTGGAACACGAACATCACTTCGCCGGCGAGTTCATCCTTCGCGGCGACCAGCGCCTGCGCCACGCCCATCAGGATGGCGACGTGCGCATCGTGGCCGCAGGCGTGCATCACGCCGACCGGCTGGCCGCGGTACTCGGCCTTCACCGTCGACGCGAAAGGCAGGCCGGTCTGTTCGGTGACCGGCAGCGCGTCCATGTCGGCGCGCAGTGCGATGCGCGGGCCGGGTTTCGCACCCTTCAGCACCGCGACCACGCCGGTCTTGCCGACGCCGGTGCGGACCGTGAGGCCGAGCGCGCGCAGGTGGTCGGCGACCAGTGCGGCGGTCCGCGTTTCCTGCTCGCCGAGTTCGGGATGCTGGTGGATGTCGCGACGCCACTGCACGAGCTTGGGCTGCGCGCGTTCCAGCGCAGTGAAGGCGGTGGCGTCCTGGGCCCGCGCCTCTTCCGCGCCCACCAGTGCGGCGGTGGCGACGAGCAGGGCGGCGAACAAGCGATGGGCGCGAAGCATGGCGGCATCCGGGCGGGCGGGGAGCACGATGCTAGCCCGTGCGGCGTGCGCGTCCAATGGCGAATCACCATGAGCGCATGCCCGTGTGCGGCTCGCATTCGCTACGCGTGCATGGCAGGCTCGCAGGCCACTGGAGAGCGCCCCTGCCCATGACCCGCGATGCCGACCCCGCTTCTTCCCGTCCGCTGCAGGGCGATGCCGCGCTGCTGCGCGCAGTGGGCAGCCTGGCGCTGGCCGCGGCCGTCATCAACATCATCGTCGGTGGCGGCATCTTCAAGATGCCCGCCGCGCTGTCGGCGCAGGTCGGTGCCGCCGCGCCGCTGGCGCTGCTGGCCGGTGCGGTGGTGATGGTGCCGGTGGCGTTGTGCTTCGCCGCCATCGGCAGCCGTGCCTCCGCCACGGGTGGGCCGTACACGTACGTCAGCGCGGTGTTCGGCACGCTGCCGGGCTTCCTGGCCGGGGCGCTGATGTGGATCTGCAACGTGGCCTCCAGTGCCGGCGTCGCCGCCGCGCTGTCGCTGCAGGCGGCCAGCCTGTGGCCGGTCTTCGATGCGCCGCTGCCGCGCGCGCTGCTGCTGTTGGGCGTGTACGCCGCGATCTACGCGCTCAATGCCTTCGGCGTGAAGCTGGGCGCACGCGCGGTGATGGCGCTGGCCACATTGAAACTGGTGCCGCTGTTCCTGCTGGTGGTCCTGGGTCTGGCATTCGTCGATACCACGCAGATCAGCTTCGCGTTCACCGACGTACCCTCCTGGACGGCGCTGGGCGCGGCGATGGTGATGGTGGTGTTCGCGTATTCCGGCGTGGAGACAGCGTTGATTCCCGGTGGCGAAGTGCGCGATCCCTCGCGCAGCGTGCCGCGCGCGGCATTGAGCGCCATCCTGCTGGTGGTGCTGCTGTACCTGGGCCTGCAGATCGTCTGCCAGGGCGTGCTGGGTCCGGCGCTGGCGAGCAGCAGCGTGCCGATCGCCGAGGCCGCGGGCCGGCTGTGGGATCCGGCACGCATCGCCCTGCTGGTGACCGCTTGCGTCTCGATGGCGGGCTTCCTGCTGGGCAACCTGCTGGGGTCGTCGCGGCTGCTGTTCGCGCTGGGGCGCGATGGCTACCTGCCGCAGGCCTTCGGTCGCGTCAGCGCTACCCACCGGGTGCCGCTGCTGGCACTGGCCACGCACGCCGGCCTCGCCTGCCT
Source organism: Pseudoxanthomonas sp. Root630 (assembly GCF_001427585.1). Lineage (GTDB taxonomy): Bacteria > Pseudomonadota > Gammaproteobacteria > Xanthomonadales > Xanthomonadaceae > Pseudoxanthomonas_A. Next base: position 188,164 of record NZ_LMGY01000015.1, read on the forward strand.
GCTGGCGGTGGTGGGCAATTTCGAAGCCCTGGTGCTGATCTCGGGCGGCGCGGTCTGCCTGGTCTACGTGATGGTCTGCGTGGCCGCCTGGCGGGCGCAGCGCACCGACCTGCGCGAGCGCGGCGCGCCGTTCGTGCTGCGTGGCGGTCCGCTGGTGCCGGGTTTGGCGGTGGTCGGCATGGTCGCCATCCTCACCACGCTGAGCGCGCGCGAGTGGACGGCGATCGGCGTGGCGGTCGTGGTGCTGGCGATCGTGTACGCAGTGCTGGTCGGGCTGCGGCGGCGCGTCGGCAGCTGACCTGTAGGAGCGAAGGGGGGTGTGGTGTGGGAGCGACGTAAGTCGCGAAGCTCTTGTTCGGTGAACCGAAAAGCTCGCGACTTACGTCGCTCCCACAGAGAACGGCATGGCGGTCAGCGGAACACCACCGTCCTGTGCCCGTTGAGCAGGATGCGGTGCTCCACGTGGCGGCGCACTGCGCGGGCGAGCACCAGCGATTCGATGTCGCTGCCCATGCGCACCAGTTCCTTCGGCGTCATCGCGTGGTCCACGCGCGCGACGTCCTGTTCGATGATCGGACCTTCATCCAGGTCGCGCGTCACGTAGTGCGCCGTGGCACCGATGATCTTGACCCCGCGTGCGTGCGCCTGGTGGTACGGCTTGGCGCCCTTGAAGCTCGGCAGGAAGCTGTGATGGATGTTGATCGCGCGGCCGGCCAATGCATCGCACAGCGTCGGCGAGAGGATCTGCATGTAGCGCGCCAGCACGACCAGGTCGATCCGCTCGCGCTCGACCAGGTCGATGATGCGGTGTTCCTGTTCGTCGCGATGGTCGGCGGATACGGGCAGATGATGGAAGGCGACACCGTACGACTGCGCCAGCGGCGCGAAATCGGCATGGTTGGATGCCACGCAGGCGATCTCCACCGGCAGCTGCCGGCTGTGCACGCGGAACAGCAGGTCGTTGAGGCAGTGCCCCTGCTTGCTCACCAGTACCATCAGCCGCGCCTTGCGGCGCGCGTCGTGCAGCTGCCAGTCCATCGCGAACGCATCGGCGAGCGGCTGGAAACGCGCATGCAGCGCTTCCGCCGTGATGCCTTCCGGCAGGTCGAAGTGCACGCGCAGGAAGAAGCGGCCGGATTCCTCGTCGCCGAACTGCTGCGCATCGAGGATGTTGCAACCAGCGTCGAACAGCAGCCCGGTGACGCGATAGACGATGCCGGTCGTATCCGGGCAGGACAGGGTGAGGATGTGGTCGCGGCGCATGGGGTGGGGTGCCGCAGTCCTACTCGCAGCGCGCCGCGGTGATGCGGTTGTTGGCATCGATGTACACGCGGAGGCGGTCGTCGCGCGCGTCGTGCTTCACCACCGTGCTGGGGCCGATCGGGTTGACCAGCCCCGCGCCGCTTTCGCGGGACAGGCGTCGCAGCGTGGCTTCGTCCGCCGGCTGCCCCACGGCCCAGCCCAGCGCGGCGTCGCGACAGGTGCCGCTGCCGGCGACCTGCGGGCCGGGCGTGCTGACGCAGGCGGAGAGGGCCATCGCGGCGAGGGCGAGGAGCGCTGCGCGGGTGGACGAACGGTGCGGCGACAGGGGGATGGCCATGGCAGCATCTCGTGGGGCGGCTGAGGATCGCTGTTTAACACACCCGCTGGCATAAAGGGCGGGCGCCACCGCCGCGCACCGCCTGTTCCCGCCTTCACGGAGACCGTCATGGATCGTCGCTTCGTACTGCCGCTCGCGTTCGCCGTCACCCTGCTGTCATCCCTTGCCGCCCCGCCCGCCGCCGCGTGCACGCGCGTGGTCTACCTCGGTGCCGACGAGGACGTGATCACCGCGCGCTCGATGGACTGGAAGAACGACGTGGCCACCCACCTGTGGATCTTCCCGCGCGGCATGGCCCGCAGCGGACAGGCCGGCCCGAATTCGGTGACATGGACCTCGAAGTACGGCAGCGTGATCGCTACCGGCTACGAGGTCTCCACCACCGACGGCATGAACGAGGCCGGCCTGGTCGCCAACGTGCTGTGGCTGGTCGAATCCGAGTATCCCGCCTACGACGGTCGCGGTCCCGGCCTGAGCATCGCGGCGTGGGCGCAGTACGTGCTGGACAACTACGGCACCGTGAAGGAAGCCGTCAACGCGCTGCGCAAGCAGCCCTTCACCGTGGTGACCGACAAGGTCCCCGGGGAAGACCGGCTGACCACGCTGCACCTGTCGATGTCCGACGCCACGGGCGACAGCGCCATCGTCGAGTACATCGACGGCAAGCAGGTGATCCACCACGGCCGCCAGTACCAGGTGATGACCAACTCGCCGGTGTTCGACCAGCAACTCGCGCTCAATACCTACTGGAAGCAGATCGGCGGCACGGTGATGCTGCCGGGCACCAACCGCGCGTCGGACCGTTTCGCGCGCGCCTCGTTCTACGTCAACGCGATTCCCAAGGCCGAGGATCCGGTGAAGGCGCTGGCCAGCGTCTTCAGCGTGATCCGCAACGCGTCGGTGCCGTTCGGCATCAATACGCCGGAAGAGCCGAACATCTCCTCCACCCGCTGGCGCACCGTCGCCGACCACAAGCGCAAGCTCTATTTCTTCGAATCCGCGCTGACGCCGAATACGTTCTGGGTGGATCTCAAGGACGTCGATTTCTCGAAGGAGACCGGCAAGGTGCTGCGGCTTGACCTGGGCCAGGACCAGCGCAACGTGTTCGCCGGCAACGCGGTGAAGGATTTCCGGCCCGCGGCGCCGTTCGTGTTCCAGGGCCTATAGGTCGAACGCCAGCAGGTCGTGTCCGGTCGCGGCGCGCACCACGCGCCGGTACAGCACGTTGCCGCTGCCGCCGTTGGTCAGCGCCACCAGCGCGCGCTGGCCGCGGGCATCGCCCAGGGCGAAATTCTTGAAGATGCCGCCGTTGCTGCCCGAGTGGTAGAACACCGGGCCGCGCGGCGTGGCTTCCAGGTTCCAGCCCAGGCCCTTGTCGGTCCAGCGGCCGGGCACCTCGATCTGCTTCGTCAGCATCGCCGTGCGCGTGGCGTCGCTGATTTGCCATGGCGCGCGCGGCGTGCGCACCATCAGCGCCATGAAGCGCGCGTAGTCGCTCGGGGTGGTGCGCAGGCTCGCCGCCGCGTTGGCGAGGATGTCGCCGGGCCAGTTCACCAGGCCCTTCGGCGTGATGGCCTGCACATCCGGCAGCGCGCGCTCGGCATCTTCGTAACGCCACGCGGACAGCGGCTTGCCCCAGCGGTTCGCGACGGTCTGCGCCGCGTTCCACGTGTCGCGCAGCATCTGCGGCGGCATGCCCGTTTCTTCGTCTTCGACGGCGCGATGGCCGTACACCGAACGTGCCGCCAGTTCCGTGCTCCAGCTGTAGCTGCTGTCCCGCATGCCGGCAGGACCGAACAGCAACCGCTGCATCGACTCGTCCAGGCTCTCGCCGGTCAGCGTCTCGACCACCAGCTGCAGCCAGAAGATCGCTTCGCCCGAATAGTCGATGCGCGTCCCCGGCTTTACCGCGGGCACGAGCTTTTCGTGGGCCGGGTCCTTGCGCCAGTTCGGCAGGCCGGTGGAATGGCGCAGCACGTCGCGCGCGGTGACCCGATCCACCCACGGGTGATCGGCCAGGTAGTCCATCCGCCGATAGCGCACCAGCGGGGCATCGAGGTCGATCACGCCCTGGTCCGCCAGCTGCAGCACCAGGTAGGCGAACACCGGCTTGCTGAGCGAGGCATCCTCGAACAGCGTGTCGTCCGTCACCGGCGTCCGCGTCTCTGCATTCAATACGCCAAGGTTGCGCGACCACACCACCTCGCCACGCTCGACCACCGCCATGCCGATGGCGGGTACGCGCAGTGCCTGCATCAGGCGAGGAAGGTCGGCGAGGAAGGCGTCGGGTGGAATCCAGTTCGTGGCGTCGTCGCAGGCGGCGGCGGAGGCGAGGCGGGGCCATGCAAGGGCCGCCAACGGCGTGGCGGCAAGGGCGTTCAACCAGCGGCGGCGTGAGGGCGAAGGCGGCGGCGCGACGGGTGGCATCGGAGAGGCATCCACGAGAGGCTTGAACAAGGAGGACGAACGAACGCCCCAAGCCCCTCCCGCTTCTGCGAGAGGGCGCCGCGTCAAACGCTCATCAGCATGTCGAGCAGGGGGACGCGCCACTCCTCTGTCGGCGTGGGCACCAGCCGGCACGCGAGAGCGAGTGTCGGTCGTCCGCCGGCGGCTTCCAGCGTGCCCGCGAAGAGATGGTGTTCATAGGGAATCGAGAAATCCCGGGAGAGCCAGACCGTGGGGATCTCGCCTTCGTAGGCGCCCGATACTTCGCCACGCGCCATGTCCGGCAGTTCAAGGCTCCGTCCGGTCCTGGCAGAAACCAGTCGCGGCCCCACCAGCGCGCGCGCATCGTCTCCCCTGAGTATCAGACGCATGTAGTACGGCGCTCCGCGCTCGTTCGAGGAACCTTCGTATCCCCCGATCAGGTCCACCTTGGCGTTCGCTGCGCCGGGACCGCAATCGCCGGTGTAGTCCTGGTGCCGATAGTGGGAAAGCAGCAGCAGGTCCACGAGCCACGCGGCCCCGAGCAGCGCGACCGCCGCCAGAACCGCCACCTTCCATCTGTCGGCCGTGTCCATGGCGGGACTCTAACGGAACGGCAGGACGCAGACGCGTGCTTGACGCTCCCCGCGGGCGCGGGTAACGTTCGCCTCGCCAAGGTTTCCATCTCTCCATGCGAATGAAGCGATGGAATTAAAAGGGAAGCCGGTGCGGCCTGTTCCATGGGCCTATTCCGGCGCTGCCCCGCAGCGGTATTTGGAAACGAACCCCGTCAACAGCACTGGTCCCCACGGGCCGGGAAGCGACGGGAAGTAGGCCAGCGCACCCGCGCCCGTCCATGAGCCCGAAGACCTGCCCTGGCCGGAAGACACGACCGTCTTCCGCCTGACCTGGAGCTTCCGAGGGGGAGCGGCCGGAGCCTGCGTCCCTGCTTTGCGCGTGGACGCGTCCTCCTGCGCCGCTTCCTTCCGGCACTCCGGCTCGCCCGCGGGGGCGAAGGTCGCTGGCGTGGCGGGCCCTGGCCTGGCGCGCGGTTCCTTCGTTCCTCATCCGCCACGCATGAGGACACGCACCATGACCACCGTTACCACCCTCGGCTTCCCGCGCATCGGCGCGAAGCGCGAACTGAAGACCGCCCTGGAAAGCTACTGGCGCGGCGACACCGTCGCCGCCGACCTGCAGGAGACCGCACGCGGGCTGCGCCATCGCCACTGGCAGCTGCAGCGCGACGCCGGCGCCGACGTCGTGCCCTGCAACGACTTCGCGCTGTACGACCACGTGCTCGATACCGCTTTCCTGCTCGATGCGATTCCCGATGCCTACCGCGCGCTGGCCGATGCCGATCCGCTCGCGGGGTACTTCGCGCTCGCGCGCGGCTTGCAGAAGGACGGCGTGGACCTGCGCGCGCTGGAGATGACCAAGTGGTTCGACACCAACTACCACTACCTGGTGCCGGAACTGCATGCGGGCCAGGACTTCCGCCTGCGCGGCGACAAGCCGGTCGCCGAGTTCCTGGAAGCGCGCGCCGCCGGCCATGCCGCGCGGCCGGTGCTGCTGGGCCCGGTGAGCTTCCTGCTGCTGTCCAAGACGGTGGATGGCAGCGACCGCCTCGCCCTGCTCGACCGCCTGCTGCCGGTCTATGCGGAGCTGCTGGCGAAGCTGCACGCCGCGGGCGCGGACTGGGTGCAGGTGGATGAGCCCTGCCTGGTGCTCGATCTGGATGAGCCCGCGCGCGCCGCCTACGTGCGGGCATACGCGGCGCTGGCGAAGACGGTCCGTCCGCGCCTGCTGCTGGCGACCTACTTCGGCCGGCTCGATGCGCAGTTGCCGCTGGCCTGCGCGCTTCCGGTCGATGGCCTGCACGTGGACCTGGTGCGCGGCAAGGAGCAGCTGGACGACGTGCTGAAGCAGTGGCCGAAAGCGCGCGTGCTGTCGGTGGGCCTGGTGGATGGCCGCAACATCTGGCGCACGAACCTGGACAACGCGCTGATCCTCGCCAAGTACGCGCAGGGCCACCTGGAGCTGGGCCACCTGTGGCTGGCGCCGTCGTGCTCGTTGCTGCACGTGCCGGTGGATGTCACCGGCGAGAAGGCGCTGCCGTCCGACCTGAAGTCATGGCTGGCCTTCGCCCGGCAGAAGATCGAGGAACTGCGCCTGCTGGCCGACGCCCTGCGCGATCCGCGCGCCGCGGATGCCGCCCTGGCGGTGGCGCGCGATCGCATCGAATCGCGCCGGCACTCGACGCGCGTGCACCGGCCGGCCGTCGCGGCACGGCTGGCCTCGCCCGAGGCGGCCGACATCCATCGCGGTGCCCCGTACCTGCAGCGTCGCGTGTTCCAGCAGGCGCGCTTCGCGCTGCCGGCATTCCCGACCACGACGATCGGCTCGTTCCCGCAGACCCACGACGTGCGCGATGCGCGCGCGCGCCACAAGGGCGGCAAGCTGTCCGATGCCGCGTACGACGCCTTCCTCGAAGCCGAGACCACGCGCTGCGTGCGCATCCAGGAAGAGATCGGCATCGATGTGCTGGTGCATGGCGAATTCGAGCGCAACGACATGGTGGAATACTTCGGCGAACAGCTGGACGGTTTCGCCTTCACGAAGAACGGCTGGGTGCAGAGCTACGGCTCGCGTTGCGTGAAGCCGCCGGTCATCTATGGCGACGTGTCGCGACCGGCGCCGATGACGGTGCGCTGGTCGCAGTACGCGCAGTCGCTGACCGCCCGGCCGATGAAGGGCATGCTGACCGGGCCGGTCACCGTGCTGCAGTGGTCGTTCGTCCGTGACGACCAGGCCCGTGCGCAGACCTGCCGGCAGATCGCGTTGGCGCTGCGCGACGAAGTGCTGGACCTGGAGGCCGCCGGTATCGGCGTGATCCAGATCGACGAACCTGCGCTGCGCGAAGGCCTGCCGCTGCGCCGCGCCGACTGGCCGGCGTACCTGGGCTGGGCCGTGGAGTGTTTCCGGATCACCGCCTCGGGCGTGCGGGACGACACCCAGATCCACACGCACATGTGCTACTCCGAGTTCAACGACATCATCGAGGCGGTCGCGGCGATGGATGCGGACGTGATCTCCATCGAGACCTCGCGCTCGCGCATGGAGTTGCTGGATGCGTTCGTGAAATTCCGCTACCCCAACGAGATCGGGCCGGGCGTGTACGACATCCATTCGCCGCGCGTCCCGACCACGGGCGAGATGATCGACCTGCTCGACAAGGCCCGCGCGGTGCTGGCGCCGGAACAGATCTGGGTCAACCCGGACTGCGGCCTGAAGACGCGCGGCTGGCCGGAGGTGCGCACTGCGCTGGAGCGGATGGTGGACGCGGCCCGTGCGCTGCGTGCGGGCCACGCGCAAGCGGCATGAGGTGACGAAGGCGGGACTCCCTCCGGCGTCCCGCTGTCTTCATGGCCACGCCAGCGGCCTGGCGACCGCGCCGCCTACCTTTTCCATGTCCTGCCAGCGCTTCTCGGCCTGTTCGCGGGAGGCGTTGCAGAACAGCGCGCCGACCTGGGACAGGTTGCGCAGCCGCTTGTAGACGCTGGAGACGCAGAACACTTCGCCGGGAAACACCGCGTTGTTCGGGTAGCACGTGACCGGGGCGAAATCGACCCAGGCCGGATCGCTGGCCTTCACCTTGGCGAGCAGCGCGGTCAGCGTGGTCGCGAGCGCCGTCGTATCGGTCGGCGTGCCGGTGAACTCGTGCAGCGGCGCGTGCAGGACGAGTGGCGTCGGACGGGTGGTGGATACCTGCGCGGTGCAGTGATAGTGGTTGTCGCTGGGCGTAGCAGACGTGGCTTTCGTCGTCGCGGTAGCCGGCGTGGCGACGGTCGTCGGACCGTTGTCGCCCGGCGGCAGCGTGATGTTGAGCGTGTGCATCTGGCGGTCGCGCCAGACGCGCAGCGGCGTTGCGACGCCCGGTTGCAGCCGGTTGATGGCCGCCGGCAGATCGGTCGCTGCCACCACGGTCTGGCCCGCGACGTCCAACACCACATCCATCGGCTTGATGCCGGATTGCAGCGCGACGCTGTCGGGCAGCACCTCGACGACCCAGGCACCCTGTGTCGATGGCAGGCCGAGGCCTTGCGCCAGTTCCGGCGACAGCGCGTCGATGCGGACGCCCAGGCGGCCCTTGGCAGTGGGCGATGCGGCGACGGCCGGCGTCTGTGTCGGCATCGATGTGGCCGCGGTCGCCACCACGGCCCGGCCCGTCGGCGTCCATGCCACCTCGGTGTACTTCATGTTGAAGCCCTTCGAGAACCGCACCATCTGCTGGTAGGCGTACTGCGCCTCGCCCGCGGTGTCGTAGGGCATGCAGCTGGCCTGCACCGGCAAGCCGTGCGCCTGCACGACCGACTGGAACTCGATGCCGTAGGCGGAGGCCTGCTGGTACATGGCCAGCATCGGATCGGGGCCGGGCACGGGCATCGTGAATACGCCGCTGGCGACCGTGCGGCTGAGATCGCTGCGGTCGGGAATGTCGGTCTGCGTGGCCTGGCAGAGGAAGTGGCGCGTCACCGGCGCTGCGTTCGCGACGGGCGTCGAAGGCGTGTACGCGGCCGGCGTCCACGCGACGTTGCGCCAATCCCCCACCTTGATGAAGTACACGCGCTTGTCCCACAGCGCGCGCTGTTCTTCGCGAAAGGCCGCGGCCTCGCCCTGGGTGGCCATCACGTTGCAGCTCTTGTCGCCCCTGCCGCCGAGCGAGCCCACGTGCGTCAGGAACTCGCTGGCCAGCTCCATCCCGCGACGGAAGCCGCCGGGATCGTCCGCACCCACCCTCACCGGAACGACTGGCGACGCCCAGATCGTGGCCTGCGCATGGCTGGTGTCGGTGACGCTGCAGAAGGCGTAGCCCTGCTGCGTGGCAGGTACGGCTTGAGCGTGCACGACGCCCGGCACCAGAGCGCTGGCGACGAGCGCCAGCATCGCGAAACGACGCATGTTCAACCCCTGTGTCCGCATCGCCGGACGGCGACGCTATCCCCGCTGCGACACTAGCCTGTCGCAGCGGGTCCGCCAACGGGGATAAACGGTCAATCCTGGGCGATGGCGGGCGGCAGCGGCGGGGCCGGCGTCGGCCGGCCCAGCGGATCGAGCGCGATCATCACGAAGTGCCCGCGCGTGCACAGCTTGCGCTCGCCGGTCAGCAGGTTCTCGGTGATGACTTCCACATCGACGTTCATCGAGCTGCGTCCGACCTTGACCACGCGCGCGACCACTTCCACCAGGTCGCCCTTGTGGATCGGCTGGTTGAAGTCCACCTGCTCCGAGCGCGCCGTGACCACGGTGGAGCGTGCGTAGCGGGACGCGACGATGAAGGCGGACATGTCCATCCACGCCAGCGCCTGGCCGCCGAACAGCGTGCCCAGGTGGTTGGTGTGGTCGGGGAAGACCATGTGCAGCAGGCGCGCCTCGAGGGGGCGCGCTTCGGCGTTGGCCAGTTCGGTCATGGTGGTGCTCCGGTTCGCGTACTCCCGGCGGCAGCATAGCGCGCCGGATGTTGCGCTGGTGTAGGAGCGACGTCGGTCGCGACCGCATGAACGAATGACCCGGACGTCCGTCGAGTCCAGGACGCCGCAGCACACATCGCCGACATTTCCATGGCCCCGGAGCGCCATGGAGTCTTCATTGCCGTGATCGCGACTGACGTCGCTCCCACAAAGGAGCAGTGTGCTCAGAACGCGTGGTCGAAGCCCACTTCGCCCTGCACGCCCAGCTGGTAGGCGGACACGCGGCGCTCGAAGAAGTTGGTCAGCTCCTGCACGTCCTGCAGTTCCATGAAGGGCAGCGGGTTGCGCACGTCGTAGCGCTTGGGCATGCCGAGCTTGGCGAAATGCTGGTCCGCGCAATGCTGCAGGTACTGGCGCATGTCGCGCGTCGAGATGCCGGCCACGCCGCCGGACAGCACGTCCTCGGCGAACTGGACCTCGCACTCGATCGCTTCTTCCAGCATGTCGTAGACCTGCTGCTGCATCTTGTCGTCGAACAGGTCCGGCTCTTCCTCGCGCACGGTGCGCACGCATTCGAACGCGAACTCCATGTGGCAGCTCTCGTCGCGGAACACCCAGTTGGTGCCGCTGGCCAGGCCGGGCAGCAGGCCGCGCGAGCGGAAGTAATACACGTAGGCGAAGGCGGCGAAGAAGAACAGGCCTTCGATGCAGGCGGCGAAGCAGATCTGGTTGAGCAGGAACTGCCGGCGCTGGTCGCGCGTCTCGATCCGGCGCAGGTCCTGGATACTGTCGATCCACTTGAAGCAGAAGTCGGCCTTCTTCTTGATCGCCGGGATGTTCTCCACCGCCGCGAACGCCTTGAACCGCTCCGACGGGTCGGGCAGGTAGTTGTCCAGCAGGGTCAGGTAGAACTGCACGTGCAGCGCTTCTTCGTACAACTGGCGCGACAGGTACATGCGCGCCTCGGGCGCGTTGAGGTGCTGGTACAGGTTCAGCACCAGGTTGTTCGACACGATGGAATCGCCGGTGGCGAAGAACGCGACCAGCCGGTGGATCAGGTGGCGGTCGGCGGGCGTCATCTTCGAATGCAGGTCGGTGATGTCGATCTGGAAGTTGATCTCCTCCACCGTCCACGTGTTCTTGATGGCGTCGCGGTACATGTCATAGAACTGCGGATAGCGCATCGGGCGCAGCGTCAGTTCGAAACCGGGATCCAGCAGCATCTGCTTGGGTTGTGCGGACATGGTGCGGTGTTCTCTTGGTTCTCCTTCTCCTCCCGGGAGAAGGTGCCCGAAGGGCGGATGAGGGTGCGGCGAAGGTGCCGGCGGTGGAGTTTCCTGGACCGCCGGACCCTCACCCCAACCCCTCTCCCGGCGGGAGAGGGGCTCGAACAAGGATTGGCGCATCCGTGCGCCCGGCACCTCCCTGTGCCGTGATCCGTCGGGGATGCCGACGTGGGAGAGGCGTTACTGGCAGGCCTCGCAGGCTTCCGGATTCTCCAGTGAGCAGGCGATGGCTTCGGTCGGCGTGTACTCGCGCTTGGGCTCGGTGGCCGCCACGGTGCTGACCGTGGTCTTGGCGATCTTCGTCGCCGGGCGCGAGCGCAGGTAGTAGGTGGTCTTGATGCCCTGCTTCCATGCGTACATGTACATGGACGACATCGCGCCGATATTCGGGCTTTCCATGAACAGGTTGAGCGAGGCCGACTGGTCGATGAAGGCGCCGCGGCCGGCGGCCATGTCGATCAGCGAGCGCATCGGCAGTTCCCACGCCGTGCGGTAGACCTGCTGCAGCGCCTCCGGCACCTGCGCCAGGCCCTGCACCGAGCCTTCGGACAGCTTGATGGCGTCGCGCGTTTCCGGCGTCCACAGGCCGAGCTTCTTCAGCTCGTCCACCAGGTAGCGGTTGACCTGCAGGAAGTCGCCCGACAGCGTCTCGCGCTTGAACAGGTTGGATACCTGCGGCTCCACGCACTCGTAGCAGCCGGCGATCGATGCGATGGTCGCGGTCGGGGCGATCGCGATCAGCAGCGAGTTGCGCAGGCCGTGCTCCCTGATGCGCTCGCGCAGCGCATCCCAACGTTCCACGTTCTCGGGGACCACGTTCCAGGCATCGAACTGCAGTTCCCCGTTCGCTGCACGGGTGTCGGCGAAGGACGGATGGCGGCCGCGTTCCTGCGCCAGCTCCACCGAGGTTTCCAGCGCATGGAAGTAGATGGTCTCGGCGATCTTCGCCGACAGCGCGCGCGCTTCGGCGCTGTCGAACGGCAGGCGCAGCTTGAAGAACACGTCCTGCAGGCCCATGCAGCCCAGGCCGACCGGGCGCCAGCGCAGGTTGCCGCGGCGTGCGGTTTCGATGGGATAGAAGTTCAGGTCGATCACGCGGTCCAGCTGGCGCACGGCCAGGCGCACCGTCTCGGCCAGCTTGTCGAAATCGAACCAGGTGCGGCCGTTGTCGGGGTCGCTGTCGAAGTGCTTGGCCAGGTTGATCGAACCCAGGTTGCACACTGCGGTCTCTTCCGCCGAGGTGACCTCGAGGATCTCGGTGCACAGGTTGGAGAGGTGGATCACGTTGCCGGCGCGCAGCGTCTGGTTGCTGGCCGCGTTGCACTTGTCCTTGAACGTCATCCAGCCGTTGCCGGTCTCGGCCAGCGTGCGCATCATCCGGCCGTACAGCTTGCGGGCGGAGATGGTCTTCATCGCCTTGCCCTGCGCTTCGGCCTGCGTATAGGCGAGTTCGAACGTGGCGCCGTACAGGTCGGTCAGCTCCGGCACCAAGCGCGGATCGAACAGCGACCATTCCTGGTCGGCCTCGACGCGCTTCATGAAGAGGTCCGGCACCCAGTTGGCCAGGTTGAGGTTATGGGTGCGGCGCGCTTCGTCGCCGGTGTTGTCGCGCAGCTCGAGGAAGTCCTCGATGTCGGCGTGCCAGGTTTCCAGGTACACGCAGGCCGCGCCCTTGCGCTTGCCGCCCTGGTTGACCGCCGCGACCGAGGAATCCAGCGTCTTCAGCCACGGCACGATGCCGTTGCTGTGGCCGTTGGTGGACTTGATCAGCGAGCCGCGCGAACGCACCCGCGTGTAGCTCACGCCGATGCCGCCGCTGAACTTGCTCAGCTGGGCGATGTCGCCGTACCTGGCGTAGATCGATTCCAGCGTGTCCTGCGGCGAGTCCAGCAGGAAGCACGACGACAGCTGCTCGTGCGTGGTGCCGCTGTTGAACAGCGTCGGCGAGCTGGGCAGGTAGTCCAGGTTGCCCATGCGGCGGTACAGCGCCAGCGCTTCGGGCACGTCCTCGCTCAATGCGCAGGCGATGCGCAGGAAGAACTGCTGCGGCGTCTCGATCACCTTGCGCGTGTGCGGGTGGCGCAGCAGGTAGCGGTCGTACAGCGTGCGCAGGCCGAAGTAGTCGAAGTGCAGGTCGAGCGAGGCGTCCAGCGCATCGTTGAGCTTGCGCGCGTTGGTCTGCACGAAGTTCAGCAGGCGGTCGTTGATCAGGCCGACCTCGTGGCCGCGCGTCACCGACTGCGAGAACGCGTGGATTTCCTGGCCGGTGACTTCCTTGGCGATGTAGGCGGCCAGCAGGCGCGCGGCCAGTCGGCTGTATTCGGGTTCCTCGCCGGTCAGCAGCGCGGCGGTGCGGATGGACAGTTCGTCGAGTTCGCGCGTGCTGGCGCCGTCGTACAGGCCGGAGATGGTGCGGGTGGCCACGCGCATCGGGTCGATGGCGTGCAGGCCTTCGCAGTTGCGCTGCACCGCGCGCACGATCTTGTTGAGGTCCACCGGCTCGCGGCCGCCGTTGCGCTTGGTCACGCTCATCGCGGTGGCGGTGGGCGGCGGGGTCAACGAGAAAGCGTCCTTCTGGGACGGGGTGGTGCCGGCGTCGGCGACGGCGCTGTCGATCTGGGTCACGAGATTCCTCCATGCGTGGTGCACGCGGCGGCCCGTCCCTCGCGGGGTCGCGTTCGGCCGGATGGAGAGTCACAGTGGGGAAACGGCGTCGCAGGGAGCGAGATCACGCAGACGGACTGCGGACGCCCTGCTTCGCCAGCCATCTCCCCCCGGAGATTCCGCGGCCGGCACCGCGCGGTGTGCAACGCGCGGTTGTCGGCAGGTCTTCGGACTCATGGGCGCGGAAGGCTGGCCTTCCTCCTAGTCCGCCGCTTCCCGAGGCGTGGCCTCAGTGCTGGTGGCGGGGTCGTTCCCAATTACCGCTGCGGGGCAGTGCCGGAGTGGCGCGAGGCGTCACCGGCTTCCCTTTTCATCCGGAGGCTAGCCACCCCCGGAACCGACAGCCACAAGATAGTGGGGGTGTCCGGAAGCGTCAACACCAAATGTTGTGTGAAACAGCGGGCAACGGTGCGGTGCGGGTTTCACGGATTACCGGGTTCCGGGAGCGCGCCTGGAGGCCACCGGTGAGCGAAACCGTCATCGCCGTCGGCCATGCCGAGATGAGCAATGCCTCTAAGGCGCGCGCCCGCGCGGGAATCCGGTGGCCCTAGAGTTGCGGTACCACCCCATCACGCGCTGCCGATGTCCCACGATCACGACGAGCTCTTTCCCATCGACCTGGACGGCACACCGCGCGACGCGGTCGCCCGGATCATCGATCCAACGGCGGATCGCGACTGGGCCGAGTTGCTGTCGCCGACGCGACGCCGTGCACTGCTGGCCGGCGCCGGACTGGCGACCGTGGCGGCCACGACGGCGGCCGCGCCTGCTTCGCCGACGTCCCGGGCCGCGGGTGCAGGGCGCGCGCGCGTGTCGGCAGGCGGCGTCCTGCTGCCGATCGCCGGGCCGGGCACGAGCCCCTGGGGCACGGCGACGGCTGCGCAGCCCACGCCGCGCCCGGCCAGCGTGCGTCCGGACGAACAGGCGCTGCCGACCACGCCGCGGCCCTACACCGCCATCCGGAGTTACCACGCCCACGTCTATTTCGATGAGGACAGTTACGAGAAGGCGGCGCTGATCCGGCGCTGGACGGTGGAGCGCTTCCCCGTGGAGCTCGGCGACTGGAACCTGGAGCCGCGCGGGCCGCACGTGACCCCGTCGTTCTATTACGGGTTCACGCCCGACCTGCTGCCGATCGTGGTGCCTTGGCTGCAGCTCAACAGCCTGGGCCTGACCATCCTCATCCACCCGAACACCGGCGATCCGCGTTCGGACCACCTGCACTACGCGTTGTGGGTGAACCGCTCGCAGCCGGTGAATGCGTACGCATGGCGGCGCTTTGTGGACGGCGGCGGCGGCGACGTCGAGAACATCAATCCGAACATCATCCCGACGGTGCCGCTGGAGACCTGAGTCGCGTGGCAATGGCGGGCCAAGGCCCGCCCTGCGTTCAAACGCGCAGCGCCGCGATCGACGCGTCCTGCGCCTGCGCATACAGCGCGAACGGATCGTGGATCGTCGCGCCCAAGGCGGCTTCGAACACGTCCTGGTTCGCATGCGCGTCGTAGGCGCGCTGTTCGCCGCCGCCGAGGTTGGACTGGAAGATGCCCGCCGCGCTGACCGGCAGGAAATCTTCATAGACGATGGGGTCGACGACGGCATAGCCGGCATCGACCAGCGCATCCGGCGTCATCGCCGCGCGTTCGGCGGCGGGCGCGGCATCGCCGGCGTCGGTCAGGCGGTAGCGGAAATAGCCCAGCCCTTCGCGGCGCAGCGTGGTTTCGTCATCCGGGAAGGCGCTGAACGCCGCCGCCAGCCGCTGCGGATAGTCGGCCGAGGTATTGCCGGCGCCGCCGGCCTGGCGCACCTGCGCGAGCAGGCGGTCGTAAAGCTCGCGCCCGGCCGGGGTCAGCGCCAGGCCGCGCTGTTCGATCTCGCCGAAGCGCGCGGTATGGCTGCCGGGCACCAGCGTGCCGGTGGTGTCGGGGAAGGCGACTTCCTCTTCCAGCGCCTTGAAGCTGGTCTGGCGCAGCAGGATCGGCACCGCGCGGCGCGGCGGGCCTTCGATCAGCGCCTTGGCCTGGATGCCGCGTTCCAGCATCGCCGCCTGCGCGGCGTCGATGTCCAGCGTGCGCGGGGTGAGGTGGTTGATGTGCGGGCCGCGGAAGCTGACCACGTCGGCCACCAGGCGGTGCAGGCCGTGCAGTGCGTGGTAGGTCTCCAGCGAGACGGTCGCATCGCCGTGCCAGCGGAAGGTTTCCAGCACTTCGGCGACGAAGCGCTGCGCATCGGCGTCGCCCAGCCCGCCGTCCTGTTCGGCCTGCGCGACCAGCGCGCGCGCGTCGGCGGTGAAGATGTCGCGACGGGCCAGGATCGCGTCGGCCTCGGCACGCAGCGTGGCGTCGGCGATCAGCTCCAGCCGCAGCAGCGACGTGAAGATGCGGAACGGGTTGGCGGCCAGCGCGGCTTCGGTCAGCGGACGGAACGCGGTGGCGTGCACCGGCACGCCGGCCACGGTGAGGTCGTAATAGCCCACCGGATGCATGCCCATCAGCGCGAACACGCGGCCCAGCATCGCCAGTTCGGCCGGCGTGCCCACGCGGATCGCGCCGTGGCGCTCCAGGTCCAGGCGCTCGGTCTCGCCGGTGCGTCGCAGCCGTTGCGCGAGGGCGGGATCGCGGCGCTGCGTCTCGGCGTTGATGTCGCCGACCAGCGTGATCAGGTCGCCGTACAGCGGCACCTCGGCGCGGTACATGTCGGACATGGCCTGGGCGAACAGGCCGCGGATGCGGTCGGGCGAAACGAAGGCGGTCATGGGATTCGGCGTGCGGGCGGCGTGGGGCCGCCGGGGGTGCGTATTGTCGCCGGCCGCGCGCGCGCGGGCCAGTTTCAGCGCCTTGCGTCCGTCCCCGGCACGTCGCCCGGCGGACCGAACAGCATCCGCGCCACGTCGCGCACCCCGCGTGCCCGGCGCAGGTCGCGGCCCAGCTTCACCCAGGCATGGAAGGCGATGGTCACCGGGTTGTAGCTGCGCACGGGCTCGACCAGGCCATAGCGGATCGGCACGTCGGGCCGTTCCTCGCGGCAGCTGCCGAACAGCCGGTCGAACACGATCAGCACGCCGCCGTAGTTGCAGTCCAGGTATTCGGGATTGCTGGCGTGGTGCACGCGGTGGTGCGAGGGCGTGTTGAACACGAACTCGATGGCGCGCGGCAGCCGCGGCACCAGCTCGGTGTGCAGCCAGTACTGGTAGAGCAGGTTCACCGCCAGCGCGCCGATCACGTACGGTACCGGAAAGCCCAGCCACACCAGCGGGCCGAAGAACACTGCCGCGCCGGTGAGCTTGCCGGTCCAGCCGAGGCGGTAGGCGGTGGACAGGTTGTATTGCTCGGCCGAGTGGTGCACCGAATGATTCAGCCAGAACCAGCGCACGCGGTGGTCGGTGCGATGCATCGCGTAATAGCAGAGCTCCTGGCCGAGGAAGAGCGCGATCCAGTGCCACGCCTGGTCCATCGCGATCGTGGTCACGCGGAATTCCCAGATCGCGAACAACAGCACGCCCACCACGCCGCCCTGGATCAGCAGGCCGAGCACGGCGCGCCCGGCGGCGTCGCCAAGCGAGGCCCAGTAGCCTTTCCAGTCGTAGCGGCGACCGCGGCGCACCAGCCACGCGGCTTCCACCGCCGCGATCAGTGCGAACACCAACAGCGGCAGTCCCGTAAAGACGCGTATGCCGTCCATGGTGCGCCTTACTGCCCGCGCCGCTCGGCCATCTTCTGGCCTGCCGCGCGCAGTTCGTCGGGCGAGAGCCTGCCGTCGCCGTTCGCATCCAGGGTGTCGAAACGCTTGGCGATGCGCGGCAGCTTGGCGTCGGCCTCGGCCTTGTCGATCAGGCCATCGCCGTTGGTGTCGGCGGCCTTCAGGCGCTCCTGCAGCGTGGCCTTCTGCTCGTCGGTCAGGGTGCGCGGCTGTGCATGCGCAGGAGCGACCAGCGCGAAGACGGACATCGCGGTGGCGAGGGGAAGCAGGACGGAACGGGACATCGGGAATCTCCGGGAAAGGAAGGAAAGGCGCAGGCGCGACGGCGCGGGAATGCATCCATGCGGCATAGGGGGTGCCATGCCGCCGCGCCTGCGGAAAAGAAGCGGTCCTCAGTGGCCGCGCGGACAGGCGATCGTCTCGCCGCTGGCATTGGTGCAGGTGCCGGTGTGCGACACCGTGCCGCCGGACACCGTGGTGCTGCCGTTGTAGCTATTGCCGTTTGCGCCGGTGGCGGTGGTGCTGCGCGCGCCGGTCACGTTGCCGTCCGCGTCGCGGCTGATGCCACCGCGGGTGCTGGCGCTGCCACCGTTGGGGCCGTTCGCGTACGCGCTGCCCTGGCGGCCGGCGCTGCCGTCGGCATTGCGGTAGGCGCTGCCTTCGTAACCCGCGCTGCCGCCGTTGGCGCCGCTGATGCTGCCGTTGCGCGCGGCGGTCGCATTGCCCTGGCCATCGGCCTGCCAGGTGCGCTGGCGCTGGCTGTCGAAGCGCGCGTTGCTGCGCTCCGTGGCGACACTGCCGCCCTGGGCGGTGCGCTGCACGGCCCGGCTGCGTTCGCGCGCTTCGGCATGGTCGGCGAACAGGGTGGTGGCGCACAACGCGAACGTCACGGCGATCAGGAACGGGGTCTTGCTCATGGCGGAATCCTCGTCGGGGTGTGGGATGGCCGCACGGGGAAGCAGCGGCAGGGCCACGGTAGGGCGTGCAACGCGGGCAGGTGTGTCGCGGTTGGCAGCAGATGTGTCTGCCGGCCGTGCCGGAAACATCTGCTTACAAACGGGCCGTCCGCGGGGTTTGCGGGGCGTCGCGGCGCCGGGCGATAGTGGCTCCATGGAAGACGCCCTGCCCCGTGTGCTGCTGGTCGACGACGACGTGCGCTTGCGCGACCTGCTGCAGCGCTACCTGCAATCGCAGGGCTTCGAGGTGCGCGGCGCGGGCGATGGCGTGCAGATGCGGCAGGCGCTGGACCGCGGCCACTTTGACCTGATCGTGCTGGACCTGATGCTGCCCGGCGAGAACGGCCTGGAGCTTTGCCGCCGCCTGCGCGGCCAGGGCGACGCGACGCCCATCGTCATGCTGACGGCCAAGGGCGACGAGATCGACCGCATCGTCGGGCTCGAGATCGGCGCCGACGATTACGTGCCCAAGCCGGTGAACCCGCGCGAGCTGCTGGCGCGCATCCGCTCGGTGTTGCGGCGTACGCGGCCGACACCCGGCGCACCGCAGGCCGACGGTGGCGAGGTGGTGTTCGGGCCTTTCACGCTCGACCTGGGCCGGCGCGAACTCACCCGCGACGGCGCACTGCTGCGGCTGACCAGTGGCGAGTTCGCGGTGTTGTCGGTGCTGCTGCGGCATCCGCGCCAGCCGCTCAGCCGCGACCGCCTGATGAGCCTGGCGCGCGGCCGTGAGCATGACGCCTTCGAACGCAGCATGGACGTGACCATCGCGCGCCTGCGTCGCCTGCTGGAAGACGATCCGCGCCAGCCGCGCCTGATCCAGACTGTATGGGGCGTGGGCTATGTGTTCGTACCGCCGGAGGCCGCGCCATGAGGTCGCCGCTACCGCGCAGCGTATTCGGCCAGCTCGTGCTGGTGATCGCACTGGTGCTCGCCGGTGCTGGTGTGCTGGCGCTGCTGTTGGGGCGCGAACTCGCCACGCGGCCCGCCGCCGACCAATTGCTGCGGGCGATGCAGGGCTTCGCCGAGGTGGTGGAAGCCCTCGATCAACACCAGCCGCATGCACGCACGGTCGCGCAGCTGCGTGAGGCCGGACTGGAGGTCCGCAGCACGCCCCCCGCCGATGCGCGACCGCGTTTCGCCCCGCTGTTGCGCGAACTTCGCGAGCAGGCAACAGGGACCCTGGGCGCAGGCCGCGAACTGCGGATGGAAGCCGGCCGTGGATTGCGGGTGATCTGGCTGAAGCCCGCCACGCGGGAAGCATTGTGGGTGTCGTTCGCCTACGACCGCCCCGGCACCGGCATGCGCCGCTTCTCGGTGCTGATGCTGGTGGGCTGCGTGGCGCTGGTCTGGCTGGCCGCGGCGTACTTCGCCCGTCGGCTCGTGCAACCGCTACGCCAGCTCGCCGCGGCCGCGCCGGCCATCGTGCGGGGCGATGCGCCGCCCCCGGTGCATGCGTGCGGTCCGCGTGAAGTGGCGGACCTGGCCCACGCGCTGGGCGATGCCAGTCGCGACGTGCGCGCCGCCGCGGAGGAGCGCGCGTTGCTGCTGGCCGGCATCTCGCACGACCTGCGCACGCCGCTCACGCGCCTGCAGTTCGCGCTGGAGATGGTGCCGGACACCGATCCGGCACTGACCCGCAGCATGCATCGCGACATCGCCGAGATGGATGCCATCCTCGGCCAGTTCATCGCGTTCGCACGCGATGGGCGCGACGAAGGCAGCGAGACCGTCGACCTGGCCGCGATCTGCCGCCATGCCGTCGCCGCCGCGGCCAAGGGCTGGCGCGTGGACCTGCCGGAGCACGCGCTGCTGCCCGGCAAGCCGATGGCGTTGCTGCGCGCGGTCGAAAACCTGTTGGTCAACGCCGAGCGGCATGGCGCGTTGCCGTTGTCGCTGCAGCTGTGGGCCGAGGGACCGGCATGGGTGGTCGAGGTCGCCGACGGCGGTCCCGGTCTGTCCGCCGAGGCGGCCAAGCGCGCACGCCAGCCCTTCGTCCACGACCAGGCGGGCGGCGGCAGCGGGCTGGGCTTGCCGATCGTCGACCGCGTCGCGCGCCAGCACGGCGGCGAACTGCGCCTGTTGCCGAATACGCCCCAAGGCCTGCGCGCGCAGCTGGTGCTGCGCGCGGGTTGAACCGGATGTCCCTGCGAGGTGATGCGATGAAGACACTGTTCCGTGCCGGCCTGCTGGCCTGCGCCCTGCTCGCTGCGCTGCCGTCGGCCGCGCAGACCTTCCGCGAACGCCTGCAGGACATGCGCGATGCATCCCGCCAGCCCGCGGCACGCGCGCCGACGCTGCCAGCCGGTGCGCGCGCGGTGCGCGACGTGTCCTATGGCAACGACCCGCGCCAGCGCTACGACGTCTACCTGCCCGCAGAGGCCCAGCGCGCGCCCGTGATCCTGTTCGTGCATGGCGGCGGCTGGGCCAACGGCAACAAGGACAATCCGGGTGTGGTCGAGAACAAGGCGGCGTACTGGTTGCCGAAAGGCTATGTGCTGG
Source organism: Pseudoxanthomonas sp. Root630 (assembly GCF_001427585.1). Taxonomy (GTDB): domain Bacteria; phylum Pseudomonadota; class Gammaproteobacteria; order Xanthomonadales; family Xanthomonadaceae; genus Pseudoxanthomonas_A. Next base: position 208,766 of record NZ_LMGY01000015.1, read on the forward strand.
TCTCGATCAACTACCGCATGCGCCCCGACACCGCGCCGCTGGACCAGGCGCGCGACGTCGCGCGCGCGCTGGCCGACGTGCAGAAGCGCGCGCCGTCATGGAGCGCCGATCCGGCGAACGTGATGCTGATGGGGCACTCGGCCGGCGCGCATCTCGCTGCGCTGGTCGGCGCGTCCCCTACGCTGTGGCGCGAGGCGGGCGCCACCCGGCCGCGCGGCGTGGTCTCGCTCGACAGCGGCGCGCTCGATGTGCCGCAGACGATGCAGAAGCCGCCGCTGCCCGGCATCTACGATCGCGCGTTCGGCAAGGATCGCAACGACTGGATCGCGGCGTCGCCTTACCATCAGCTCACCCGCGATGCGGTGCCGATGCTGTTCGTGTGCTCCTCGCGCCGCAAGGACGCGTGCCCGCAGGGTCGCGCGATGGTGGAGAAGGCGAAGATGCTGGGCGTGGCGATGGAGGTGCTGCCGGAGGATTTGTCGCATGGCGAGGTGAATCGCGAGTTGGGATTGCCGTCCGATTACACGAAGGCAGTGGATGCGTTCGTGCGCGGGCGGCTGCAGTAGTCGTGGTCGAAGTACCCTCGCCCCGTGAACGGGGAGAGGGTGCCGAAGGTGGGTGAGGGGCGAACGAAGTCGTGAAGCGGCCCATTCGCCGGAACCCTTCCGCGTTCGACGAACAGAAGAGGCTGCTCGGTGGACGTATCGCGCCAACTGCGCCCCTCATCCGCCCTCCGGGCACCTTCTCCCCGCTGGCGGGGAGAAGGGAGCTGAGCTCGGCAATGCGTCACCGTGTAATCCGCACCGCGCCCAGCGCCTCTTGCAGGCGTGCGTGCGCAGTCGCTTCATCGAAAGGCGGCGTTGCCGGCGGGTCGTAGACCTCCGGACGCGTGCCGGTCACCCGCAGGTCGATGGCGATGCAGCGCCCGTTGCGTACCGAACGATAGGCATCGACCGACTGGTAGTGGCTCATCGCCGCATCGGCGGCGCGGAAGTGACGGAATGGCTGGCCGTCGATGCGGATCTCGTCAGGCGCTTCGGTGGTCGCGCCTTCGGGTGGATCCAGGCACGTCACCACCGCATGGCTGTCGGTGCTGGTGCCGACGCGCAGTTCGGCGGAGGTGATCTTGTCAGAGCCGTCCAGCACCAGCGCGACCAGCGGTTCGCCGCGCACGTCGGGGGCGGCGAAGGTCTTCCAGGCACCACCGGAGAGAGAGTCGCGCGTGAAGTCGCGGCGCAGCGCGAAGCCAGGAGTGGGCGCAAGCGCGATGCCGATGTCATCGTCGGAGAACTGGAACTGCGGCGCTTCGCGTCCCGTCACCGGCGGCGCCGGATCGGCGATCTCGGCCGCGGTCTGCGTCGCGGGGTCGACCCCTTCCAGCTTGGGCGCGCGGTCGCAGCCGACGAGGAGCGTGGCGGCAACGGCGGCAAACAGGGGAACACGGACGATGGGTTTCATGGCGCTCTCCTCCGCAACGGTCGCGTCGAGTCTGCCAAGCCGTGCGTGAAGCCGGTGCCAGTATCGTTTCCTTACCACCGAATGCGTCGAAGCAAACCTATCTGACAGGCGGAGGAGGTGGAGGTGGCGGTTCCCCTCCCGTGCGATCAGCAATCCAGCTTGGGGGATAGGCCTGCGGCAGCGGCTTGATGCCATAGATGGCTTGGATGACCGGAAGAATCTCGGGGCCGCGCAAGTTGTTCTTCAGATTTTCGGGATCGTAGAAGCCGTCGAGATCGAGCAGCGAGCCATCCGCAGCTGCCAAAGGAATCGTGTCGCCCTTCGCATTCGTGGCAATCAGGTAGTGGTGTCCAACAACAAGATGGAGTCCCCCGCACGATGTGCTCTTGAAAGTCAGATTCCTGTAGCCGGATGCATCTCCAAAGAGACTCTGCACAGGCGTGATGGTGCCTTCAGACCAAACCTTGCGAGCAGAGGCGCCAACGGTTTCCTCCCGGTAACGCGTTTCATCGAGTCGGAAGACAAAAACCACCGTTGCACGCTTCAGTGCAGATCGGAACGTCGGAGGGTCCGGATAAGAACACGCGTGCGCCGCAACTGGCGCGCATGAAAGCGAGAATCCAAACAAGAAACCTGCAGTCCACTTGACCATGACGACCCCCCTACACTGAGAGCGACTATCGCCCCGCCGATGAGTGGCGGTCAATCGAACGCGGTAGCACTGAAAGTTGCTGCAATGCCTCAGCCGCGGTCGCCCGCCATACGTGGTCCACCTCCGCGGACAGCGCCGTCGGTTCCGGATTGATCTCCACCACGGTCGCGCCGTGGCGTCGCGCCAGCGCGGGCAGGCCGGCCGCGGGATACACCAGGCCCGACGTCCCCACCACCAGCATCAACGCACAACGCTCGGCGGCGTCCACCGCAGACGCCCACGCATCGTCCGGCAGGGCTTCGCCGAACCACACCACGCCCGGGCGGATCCGGTCGCCGCACGCTGTGCAGCGCATCGGTTCGACGCGTTGCGCGCCTTCCATGTAGTCGTCGAGCGCCGTGTGCGCGCGGCCGCAGGCGAAGCAGCGCAGCGCGAACAGGCTGCCATGCACGTGCCCATCGACGACGCTGCCGGCGCGCTCGTGCAGGTCGTCGACGTTCTGGGTGACCAGCGACAGCGGCACGTGCCGCGCCAGCTCCGCCAGTGCGCGGTGGCCGGCATTCGGCTGCGCATCGCGCACCCCTTGCATGCGCCAGCGGTACCAGCCCCAGACCAGCGCGGGATCCTCGCGCCACGCGTCGGCGGTCGCCAGGCGCATCGGGTCGAAGCGCGACCACAGGCTGTCGCGCGTGCCACGGAAGGTGGGAATGCCGCTTTCGGCCGACATGCCGGCGCCGGTCAGCACGCAGACGATGCCGCCGCCGTCGATCGTCCGGCGCAGCGCCCCGGCGACCGCAGCAGGCACGGTGTCCATCGGCTCAGGCCTTGTGCGGCGTGGCGAGGTACTCGGCGCTCTGCATCTCGATCAGCCGCGAGGCGGTGCGTTCGAACGCGCCCTGCAGGCGCGAGCCGGTGTACAGCGTGGTCGGCGCGGTGGCTGCGGTGCAGACCAGGTTGACGTGGCGGTCGTACAGCTCGTCTATCAGGTTCACGAAGCGGCGCGCGGCATCCTCGTTCAACGCATCGAAATGCGGGATGCCCCCGAGCAGCACGGTGTTGAATTCGTGCGCGACCTCGATGTAGTCGGTCGTGCCGCGCGGACCCTCGCACAACGCGGCGAAATCGAACCACGCGATGCTCTTGCCGCGGCCGCGCACCGGAATCTTGCGGCTGTCGATCTCGATATTGCCGGCGTGCGCGTCCTCGCCACCCGTCAGCTCGCGCCAGCGCGAGGCCAGCCAGGCATCGGATTCGCCATCCAGCGGCGCGCGGTACACCGGCGAGCGCGTCAGTGCGCGCAGGCGGTAGTCTTCCTGGCCGTCCGAACGCAGCACCACGCAGTGTTGTTGCAGCAGGTCGATCGCCGGCAGGAATCCCGCGCGCTGCAGGCCGTCCTTGTACAGGTTCTGCGGCGCGGTGTTGGAGGTCGTCACCAGGGTGATGCCTTCGGCGAACATGCGTTCAAGCAGCCGCGCCAGCAACATCGCATCGCCGATGTCGGTGACGAAGAACTCGTCCAGCACCAGCACGCGCAGCTTGCCGCGCGCCTCGCGCACGATCTTCGCCAACGGATCGCTCTCGCCCGCATGCAGGCGCAGGCGTTCGTGCACGCCGCGCATGAAGCGGTGGAAGTGCGTGCGGTACTTGCCGCCGCCCTCGCCGTGCGCCTTGTTCTGCGAGACCGAGTACGTCGGCAGCGGCAGGCTGTCGTAGAACAGATCCACCAGGAAGGTCTTGCCGCGTCCCACTTCGCCCCAGTAGTACAGGCCCTTCACCGTCTCCGGCGCCTTGCCGAACAGTCGGCCGAACAGGCCCGGCGCGCTGTCGCCGGCGAGGAGTGCAGTGTGGATGCGGTCCAGCTCGGCGAGCGCGGGATGCTGCGCCGGGTCGTCCTGCCACTGGCCCTGCACCGCACCGCGTGCGTACACCTGCGACGGCGTCAGGGCCGTCCCTTGAGCGTCGTCCGCCATCACGCCGGCACGTAGGCTTTCATCGCGTGCTTGATGGCGCCGCGCAGGTCCATCAGCTTGCGGTGGAAGAAGTGGCTGGTCTCCGGCATGCGGATCAACTCCGGCGGATGCTTCAGCGTGTCGATCCAGTCGTAGACCGCCTGCGGCTCGACGATCTCGTCCTCCTCGCCCTGGATCACCAGCCACGGACACGTGGGCGGCGTGATCGCGGCGAAGTCCCAACGGCCGGCCGGCGGCGCGATCGACACCAGCGCATCCGGTTGCAGGCCCTCGGTGGCGCGCAGCGACACGTAGGCGCCGAAGCTGAAGCCGGCCAGCCACAACCGCGTGCCGGGTCGCTGCTCGCGCACCCACGCCACGACGGCGCGCAGGTCGTCCACTTCACCATCGCCCTGGTCGAACAGGCCGGCCGAGGCGCCGGTGCCTCGGAAGTTGAAGCGCACGGTCACCGCACCCAGTTCACGCAGGCTGCGCGCGGCCATCACCACGACCTTGTTGTGCATGGTGCCGCCCTCGGTGGGTAACGGATGGCAGACCACGGCGGTGACCGGTGCCACCGGCGCGCCGTCTTCCGGCCAGTCGACGTGGGCTTCGAGCGCGCCGTCCGGGCCGTCGAGGGTGATCGGGCCGGAGGCCGTGGGGAAGGCGGGGTTCGTCATGCGGCCATGATAAGCCCTGCGCCTCGACGCATTCCGCCATCCCGGTGGAACGCACTACCGACGAAAGCCCAAGCGCATCGTGCGGCCGGGTATGCGATCCTGCGGTCCCCACGTCGTATCCCGCTGCACCATGGCATTCGATGCCTTTGCCCTGATCCTGACGATGCTGGCGCTCGGCATGGCATTCGCACGCCTGCGTGCCTTCCCCGACAACGCGGGCGACGTCATCAACCGCGTCGTGCTGTACGTCTGCCTGCCCGCGGCCATGCTGACCTACGTGCCGCGCCTGCGCCTGGATACGTCGTTGATGGGCGTGGTGGTCACGCCGTGGCTGCTGACCCTGGCGACCGTCGCGCTGGTGGCGCTGGCGACGCGCGTGCTGAACTTCCGCCGCGACGAGCACGCGGTGCTGTTGCTGTGCGTGGCGCTCTGCAACAGCAGCTTCATCGGCTATCCGATGGTGCGCGCGCTGTTGGGCGAACACGCGCTGCCCTATGCCGTGGTCTACGACCAGTTCGGGACCTTCATCCTGCTCTCGACGTTCGGGCTGTACGTGCTGGCGCGCTACGGCGGCGATGCGCCGCCGACCGCGCGCGAGATCGGGCTGCGCATCGTGAAGTTCCCGCCGGTATGGGCGCTGCTGTTCGGCCTGACGCTGATGCCGGAGCAGCCGCCGGCATGGATCGCCGCCGCGCTGCAGAAGCTGGCCGACGCGATGCTGCCGCTGGTGATGCTGGCGGTGGGCCTGACCTTGCAGCTGAAACTGCCGCGCGATGAATTGAAGCCGCTCGCCGTCGGCCTGCTGCTGCGCCTGCTGGTGATGCCGGCGCTCGCGGTGCCGCTGTCGCTCGCCTTCGGCATGCGCGGCGAGATGCTGCAGGCCAATGTGCTGGAATCCGCCATGCCGACGATGATCACCGCCGCCGCGCTCGCGATCTCCCATCAACTCGCCCCGCGCCTGGCCGCCGCGCTGGTCGGCTACGGCATCCTGCTGTCGCTGGCGACCCTGCCGATGTGGGCCTGGGTGGTGGGGCGCCTGGGCTGATGACGTTCGCCGTGCTGTTCGTGCCGGCGTGGCTGGAACGCCGCGTCGCCACGAGTACCGACGACGGCTGGCGCATCACGCGATCAGGCGCTTCGCTCCGTCGCCGTGCTGCCGTGCATCGCGGGGATTCGCCTTCCATGCGTCGGCCATTACCCGTACCGCCTGCACCAACGTGTCTTCGGGCTTGGCATAGGGAATGCGTAGCCATTGGTCTGCGCCGCCTTCCACGCTGAAGACCGGGCCGGGCGCGAGGTAGACGCCCTTGCGCTCGACGTCGGCGGCCAACGCGGTGGCGCTGCCATGCGGCATCCGCACCCACAGTGTCAGGCCACCCTCGGGAAGGCGGAAGCGCCAGTCGGGCAGGTATTCGCGCAGCGCCTGTGCCACGGCATCGCGTCGCTGGCGCAACTGGTCGCGTCGTGCGGCAAGGACGCCATCGGCATCCAGCATCTGCGCCACCACGAGCTGGTCGAACAGCGAGCTGCCCAGGTCCATCTGCACGCGCGTGGCGATGAGGCGTTCGACGTGTTCGCGCGGCGCGCGGATCCAGCCTACGCGCAGGCCGCCCCAGCAGAGTTTCGAGGCGCTGCCGATGGTGAAGGCATCGGGGGCGTGCGCGGCGAACGGCGTCGGCATCGGGGCGTCGGACAGTCGGGTCGACTGCAGTGTTTCGTCGACGATGGCGATCGTGCGCGTCGCGCGCAGCGCCGCCGCGTAGCGCACGCGCTGCGTGTCGTGCATCAGGAAACCGGTGGGATTCTGGAAATCCGGAATGAGGTACGCCGCGCGCGGCGAGGTCTGCCGCAGCGTGGCTTCGATGGACGCGAGGTCCCAACCCTCCTCGCCCAGCGGATCGCCCATCGGCGAACTGACCAGCCGCGCACCGCCCATCCGCAGCGCTTCGATGGCATTGGAATACACCGGCGACTCGATCATGACCCGGTCGCCGGGGCGCGACAGCGCACGCGCGATGATCGCGATGGCCGAGAGCGCGCCCGAGGTGACCACGATCTGTTCCGGGGTGGTCGGCAATCCGCGCGCGGCGTACGACGCGGCGATCCGCGTCCGCAGCGCGGGCAGGCCCGACGGCAGGTAGCCGTCGCTGGCCAGATAGGCAGGCAGCGCCTCCAGCGCACGCGCATACGCGGCCGCGACCCCGGGCGTAGCGGCACCGGCCGCGCAGTTGAGGTCGATCGTGCCGTCCAACGATGACGTCGCGGTGCCGACGGCGTGCAGGGCATGGTCGTGCGCGCGGCGGCGGTCGATGGGCACGGCGGCGAAGGTGCCCGCGCCCTGCCGGGCCTTGGCGAAGCCCGCCGCCACCAGGTCCGCGTAGGCCCGGGTGACGGTATTCCGCGAGACGCCGAGTACCTCGGTGACGGCACGTTCGCTGGGCAGGCGCGTGCCCAACGGGATGCGGCCGTCGCCGATCAGTTCCTGCAGCGCCTGGCGCAGGCCGCGATAGGCAGGGGAGCGGGGGAAATCGCCGACCAGCGTGGCGAGACGATCCGGAGCCATTGAGCGGTTCATGGGGCCACTATCGCATGATTGGCTCTATCGGAAAGAGCCAATCGGGCGGAAGGTGGCCCCATGAAATCCATCTCCCCCATCGGACTGGCCAACCTCGGCCCCCTCGCCCAACTCAAGGCCGGTCGCCTGCCGGAGCGCGTGCTGCGCCTGCTCGTCGGCCTGTGGCTGTACGGCCTGGCCATCGCCTTGATGATCGAAGGCGCCGTCGGGGCTTCGCCCTGGGACGTGTTCCACCTGGGCGTGTCGCACCACCTGCCGCTGTCGTTCGGCACGGTGATGATCCTCACCGCGGTGGGCGTGCTGCTGGCCTGGATTCCGCTCCGCCAGATGCCGGGGCTGGGCACGCTGGCCAACACGCTGCTGCTGGGGCCTTTCGCCGATCTCAACCTTGCGCTGCTGGCCACGCCCGAGGGCCTGCCGCTGCGTTGCGCCTACCTGCTGGCCGGGGTGGTGCTGTGCGCCGTCGCCACCGCGATGTACATCGGCGCGCAACTGGGGCCCGGCCCGCGCGACGGCCTGATGACCGGGCTGGCGCGCCGCACCGGTTGGTCGATCCGCAGCATCCGCACGCTGATCGAAGTCACCGTGCTCGCCATCGGCGTCTTGCTCGGCGGCGTCGTGGGCGTGGGCACGCTGGTGTTCGCTTTCGGCGTGGGGCCGCTGACGCAGTTCTTCCTGCGCTACCTGGTGGTGCGCCTGGACGCACCGGCGACCGTCGCGTTCGAGGGAGAAACACCATGACCCCCACGATCCTGCGCTACAGCGCGTTCACCACCGATCCTGCGGGCGGCAATCCGGCTGGCGTGGTGCTGGATGCGCGCAGTCTGTCCGACGACGCCATGCAGCGCATTGCCGCAGGCGTGGGCTATTCGGAAACCGCCTTCCTGCTGCCGCGCGCGGAGGGCGAACTCGACGTGCGCTACTTCAGCCCGTTGGCCGAAGTGAGCTTCTGCGGACACGCGACGATCGCGGCGATGGTCGCGTACGCGCATCAGCAAGGTCCGGGGGATTTCGTACTGCATGCACAAGCAGGGCGTGTACGCGTGACGGTCGATGCCGACTTCGCCGCCACCCTCACCAGCGTGGCGGCGCGCGTCGAGGCACTGGACGCGACGGATCTCGACCGCGTGCTGGCGGCATTGCGCTGGCATCGCGACGATCTCGATCCCACCCTGCCGCCCGCCGTCGCTTACGCGGGCGCCTGGCATCCGGTCATCGCCGCCGCCTCGCGCGCCCGACTCGCCGACCTGCACTACGACTTCGATGCGCTGTCCACGTTGATGGCGGCACGCGGCTGGACCACGGTGAACCTGGTCTGGCGCGAGGATGCGCACACGCTGCACGCGCGCAATCCGTTCCCGCCCGGCGGCGTGGTGGAAGATCCTGCCACCGGCGCGGCGGCGGCCGCCTTGGGCGCTTATCTGGCAACGCACGATGAACTGCCCGACACGCGTCGCTTCCGCATCCTGCAGGGCCATGACATCGGCCGCCCGAGCCTGCTGCAGGTAGAGGTGCCGCGTGATCTGCACGATGGGGTGCGGGTGAGTGGTGCCGCCGTGGAGCTCGCGCGCGTGCAGTGAATGGATCATGCCGTGACATGACGTGGCAGTGGGCCGCGCTTGAAGGACGCCGTGACGCATGCGAACGTGCCCGTTCGTTTCCCGACAGGAGTGGGGCATGCGCAAGGCAGGGCAGGTGGTGGTGTGGTTGGTGCTGATCGCGACGTCATGGACGTCGGTATCGACGATGGCGCAGGAAGGACCACGCTCCGTACCGCCAGGCCGGGTCGAGTCCGATCCACGTCTCGCTGCGGCGGACGAAGCCTGGCGCGCCGCATGGCGGAACAATGTCGAGGTCTATCTGCGCAGCGTCGCCGCGCGTGGCGCGCCGCGTGATCTGTTGGCGGCCGGTTGGCTGTGGCCGATGGAGCGCGACGAGGCGAGCATCGCGGAGCGCGGTGTGTTCTCAAGGCCGCAAGCTCGCGAGTGGATACAGGCGGCGTATGAAAACGCGCGCGACGACGATGCGCTCGTGGACTGGACGCTGCTCGATGCGTGTGCCATGTCCGGCGCGACCTGCGATCGAGGGAGGCTGCTCCAACGCCTCCTGAGCGCCGATCCCGGCAATGCCGAGATCCTGCTGACTGCCTATCAGGACGCCATCGAGCGCAAGGATGCAGCGGCCGCCGAATCGTACTGGCAGGCCGCTGCGCGGGGCACGCACTATCGTCCCCGCATCAATGAACTTGGCGCGCTGATGGCGTCCGTGTTGCGCCGGGCGCCCGCGCCGGCACTGGATCCAACGCTCGCGGCTGCGTTGGGCGAAGACCTTGGTCTCGGGCGCGGCGCAACGGCATCGGACATGGCGGATGTCGTGGTGATGGGCCTCAACGTGGCCATCGCGATGCCGACGCTGCAGCCGATCCAGCAGCGCTGCAGCGCTCGGGTCGGGCACCTGCCCGCCGAGACACGGGTGGCCTGCAAGCACATCTACACCCTGCTGGGCGCCGACGAATCGACCCTGCTGGGCCCCCTTGTCGCATTGCCGCGCCTGATCGAATGGGCCGACACCGAAGAAGAGCGAACGGAAGCCCGCGAGCGCCTGCGTCGCTTCGCCTGGCTCTACGAAAACTCGCTGCTCCAGTACCGGCGCCCTGTGCAGGCACGGCGCTTGCCGGTGGATCACCTCGATCGCGTTTTCCGGGATGGCGAACTCGCCGCCATGCGTTACCAGCTGGTACGCGAGGGCGTCGTGGCAGAACCGCCCGCCGGTTGGCAGCCTGACAATCCGGAATGGCGCGCCCTGTTGACGGGCGCGCGCGCTCCGCATTGACTCAGTCGTGGCGTAGCGCCGCAATGGGGTCCAGCTGTGCGGCCTGGCGCGCGGGGTACACACCGAAGCCCAGGCCGACCACGGCGCAGAAGCCCGCCGACAGCAGGATCGGCAGCGGCGCCCACGCGACCTGCCAGCCGGCGAAGGTGGCGATCAGGTAGGCGAGCACGCCGCCGAACACCAGCCCCAGCACCGCACCGGCGATGCAGATGACGGTGGCCTCGCGCAGGAACTGCGCGATCACGTCGCGCCGCCGCGCACCGAGCGCGCGCAGCAGGCCGATCTCGCGGCGACGCTCCAGCACGTTGGCCAGCATGATGTTCATGATGCCGATGCCGCCGACGAGCAGGCTGACGCCGGCGATCGCGCCCATCACCACCTGGAAGATGCGCTGGGTCTGCTGGTGTTGCTGGAACAGCTGCTGCGGCACGATCAACTGGAAATCCGCCATGCCCGCGTGACGTTGGTCCAGCACCGCGGCGAGTACGCCGGCACCGGCGGCCAGCCGCTGCGGGTCGTCCAGGCGCAGCAGGAAGCGGTCCACTTCGTCTTCCTGCGGCTGGAACCGGAAGCGCGCCCGCGCGCTCGCCAGCGGCACGTAGATGCGGTTGCTCTCCGAGCCCAGCTGCACGCCTTCGAAATCGTCCTGGCCCAGGTCGCGATCGGCCAGCACCCCGATCACTTCCAGCCACACGTGGTTGACCTTGATCAGTCCACCCACCGCGTCGCCGTTCGGGAACAGGTCGGCCGCGGCCTGGTGGCCCAGTACCGCAACGGCAGCCAGGGCGGCCTCGTCGTCGGCGTCGAAGGCGCGTCCCTTCGCGACATTCAGCGACGACAGGCCGAACCAGTCCGCGCTGACGCCGCTGGCCTGCGCGTCGCTGCGGCCGGTATCGCTGAAGACGGTGTGCGTGCGGACTTCCTTCTCGCCGGCATGGCGCTCGGCGCCGGGCACCACGCTGAGCGCCGCCTCGGCATCGGCGACGGTCAGGCCCAGGCTGCGCTCGCGCGTTTCCTTCAGCGTGTCCTCGTCCTGCGTCTTCGCCTCGGCGATCAGGTTGTGCAGGCCCAGGCCTTCGACCAACCGCAGGGCCTCGCGCCGGCTGCCTTCGCCCACCGCCTGCATCGCGACGATGGCGCCCACGCCGAAGATCATGCCCAGCAGCGTCAGCAGCGTGCGCAGGCGCCGCCGCCAGAGTTCTTCCACCGCTTCGCGCCAGACGGTGGGCAGGCGATTGAGCAATCCGGTCATGCGTTCTTCCCTGGTGCGTCGTTTTCGCCGTCGGCGGCGGGCGAGTCGCCGGCGCCCGCGTCGTCCTGGTCCTTGCCGTCCTCGCCCGGGGTGGGCACGTCGGCCTGCGTGAGCTTCACCTGGTCGCCGGGCTGCAGGCCCTTGAGCACCTGCGAGCGCGCAGTGCCGCGCACGCCCAACGTCACTTCGCGCGCCACGTAGTCGCGGCCCTGCTTCACCTGCACCCAGTGGCGGTCGTCGCGTTGCTCGATGGCCACGTTCGGTACGGCGATGGCGTCCTTCGCGGCGAGCAGCACCACCGATGCCGCGAAGCGCTGGCCCGGGATCAGCCGGAAGCGCTCGATGGCATCCCTCGGGATCGGCGCGCGCATCGAGAGGAACTTCACCGGGCTTTCGCGGTTGCGGACCTTCGCCGCGCTCGCCACCCACGAAAGCTTGCTGTCGATGCGCTGGTCCGGACGGCCCAGCGGATGCAGCACCACTGCATCGCCGGCCTGGATGCCCTGCGCCTCGATCTGCGGCAGGTCGATCTCCACTTCCATCGTCGCCGTGTCCGGCAGGCTGCCGAACTCGAACCCCGCGCGCAGGTTGGCGCCCACCATCGGCTTGTCGCCGGACCAGTTGGTCGCCAGCAGCAGCACGCCGTCGTTGGGCGCGCGCAACTCCAGCGCATCCAGGTCGGCCTTGCGGGTCTGCGCATTCATGTCGAAGGTGGCGCGCTGCGCGTCGAGCACCGCCAGTTCGGCGCCGCCGCGGACGTCGGACTGGTCGCGCTGCCATTGCAGCACGCCCTGCCGTACCTGCAGGTATTCCTTGTCTTCCACCGCATCGAGCACCTGGTTGCGCGCGACGGTGCTGAGGTCCGCACTGGCGTAGCGCTGGGCGATGCCCAGTTGCACGGCGACCTGCGAGAGGTCCACTTCCACGCGACCCTGCGAGGAATCCAGCCCGCTCTCCTTTGCCGCGCGCGCCAACGCATTGCGCTGCAGGTCGATCATCGCCTGCGCCAGCTGCTGCTCGCCTTCGGGCGAAATGAAGCGTGCCAGCAGTTCGCCTTTCTTCACCAGGCTGCCTTCCGGCACCATCCACTCCACTTGGCGCTGCGCCCAGTTCTTGCCGGGCACGGTCAGCGGCGTGGGCTTGGCCGAACGCAATTCGCCTTCGCCGCGCACGGTGAGCGTCAACGGTCCCTGCGCCACGGTCTCGCTGGCGACGGGCGCGTCGTCCTCGCCGCAGGCCGCCAGGGCTGCGACCAGCACCAGCAGCGCGCCGATGCGCGTCGTGCGGATCATTTCGCGCCTCCGGCGATGTCGGGCACGGTGAGTTCCACGCGCACCGCCTGGCCCGGGCGCAACTTCGCCTTCGCATCGTCCAGGCGGATGTCCAGGTCCAGCACGGGTACCGGCTGCACTTGCGATTTGCTGCGCACCGCATTGCCGATGGTGACGACCTTGCCCTGGTACGCGCTGCCGCCGCCGCCTTCGACCACGATGCGCGCGCGCGCACCGACTTTCACCCGCTGCAGATCGCGTTCCGGAAGCTGGGCGCGCACCGCGAGCGTGGCCGGGTCAGGGATCTCGGCCACGGTCTGGCCGCGCCAGACCTGTGAACCAACGTCGAATTTCTCGTTGTTCCAGCTCGTCTTGTGCATGATCACGCCGTCGCGCGGCGCGGACAGGTTCAGTGCGGCAATGGACGTCTGCAGGCGCGTCACGTCGGCTTGCGCTTGTTGCAGCTCGGCATTGACCAGCCGCAGCTCCTGGCGGCGCTGCTCGGCAGCGGCACGCTCGGCCACCTGCGCGAGCGCGGCGCGGCGCTCGGTGCGGCGACGGTCCTCCACCAGCTTGTCGTACTCCAGGGCGGCGATCAGTTCGCGCGGTTGCTGGGTCTTGCGACCCGCCTTGTCGCGCTCCGCTTCCGCCTGCGCGGTCAACAAGCGCTGGCTGCGCTCCCGCTCCGCCACGTCCAGCGTCAGGTTCTCGAGCTCGCGCTTCTTCTCCTGCAGCAGGCTCTGCTTCTCGCTGAGCTGGCGGATCAGGTCGCTGCTGTCGAAGGCAATGATGATGTCGCCCTTCTTCACCAAGCTGCCGTCGGGCGCAAGCTGGGTGATGTTGAACTGCCACATGCGATCCACGGCCGGGGGGATCAGCTGTGCGCTGCGTCGCGCGTAAACTTCGCCGTCGATCCGCAGCGTGGACGCGAAGAGGCTGGGCGAGAAGGTCAGCAGCACGCAAGCAAGCGCGAGAACGCGGATCTTCATGGCGCCTTTTCCTTGTCGGTACGCGTGGCAGCCGGTTGCGTCCGCACGCGTACGCTCATGCCTGGCATCAGTGGCAGAGAATGATCGCCCAGTACGATATCGATGGAGAAATAGCGGCCATCCCCCCACTCAGGGCGGCGATCGGGCGCACCCGAGATGAAATCGATACGACCGGTCACGTTACGGCCGGGAATGGCATCGAACATGATGTCCACTGGCTGTCCCACGGCAAGCCCACGACGATCGGGCTCAAGCGCCCAGGCGCGCACGTTCATGCGGCCGCTGCCCACGACTTCGCCCGCCTTGGATCCAGGCATGGTCGAAGAACCCTCGTCCATGCGACCCCCTGACATGGGGTTGAAGCCATGCACGACGACGCCGTCCCGATCAGCGACCACCTCTGCAGTCCGTACCAATGCGCTGTGGTAGTCGCGTTGCATGGTCAGTTTCCGCACCTGGAGCTGACCGTCCTCCATTCGACGCCGCACGGCGACGCGCGCGCCTTCGAGATCCTTGCGCTTGAGCGCGACTTCGCGCGTTGCGCGGTCCAGCTCACCTTGATGCCGGTCGTAGTCCAACGCGGAAATCAGGTCGGGGGGGATGGTCGCATCCAGTCTTGCTGCCGCCAGTTCGGCTTCCGCATCCACCAACGCCATTTCCGCGTCCACGGCCTTGACCTGTAGCTCGGCAACGTCTTTGGCATCTTTCGCCTGCGCCTGCTCAATCTGCAGGGCAAGCTCCGGAATGCGACTGGCCGACTGGCCCGGATCGATCCGCAACACCACCTCGCCCTTCTTCACCCGTTCGCCTTCGGGCACGTAGTAGCGGATCACCACCGGCGAGGTGTTGGATTGCGGCGTGAGGATCTGCTGTGCGTCGATCGCACGCACTTCGCCGGTCAGTACCACCGCCTGCGCGGGCGACGTGGCGGCCAGGGCGAGGGCGGCCCAGAGCGTCTTACTGGAGCGCATCGAATTCCACCTTGCCGTCGCGCAGTTTCACCTGGCGCGGGGCGCGCGCGGCGATGTCGTTGTCGTGGGTCACCAGCACCACGGTCTGGCCGCCGGCATGCACTTCGTCGATCAGCGCCAGCACGTCGGCCGCGCTCTTCGAATCCAGGTTGCCGGTGGGTTCGTCCGCCAGCAGCAGGGCCGGCTGCAGCAGCAGGGCGCGTGCGATGGCGGCGCGCTGCATCTGGCCGCCGGACAGTTCGCTGGGGCGGTGGTCGCGACGCTCGCCCAGGCCCACGCGATCCAGCAGGGCCAGTGCGCGTTCACGCGTGCCGGGCGGCGGTTGCCGGTGGAAGCGCAGCGGCAGCATGACGTTCTCCAGCACGGTCAGCCGCGGCAGCAGGTGGAAGCTCTGGAACACGAAGCCGATGCGCCGGTTGCGCAGGTCGCTGCTGGCCTCGTCGTCGAAGGTGGCCACGTCGCGGCCTTCGAACAGGTACTGGCCGGCATTCGGATGGTCCAGGCAGCCGAGGATGTTCAACAGGCTGGACTTGCCCGAACCCGACGGCCCGGTGATGGCGACGAACTCGCCCTGGCCGATGTGCAGGTCCACCCCCGCTAGCGCGCGCACGGTCTGTCCGCTCATGGCGTAGTGGCGCTGCACGCCCTGCAACTCGATCATCGCGTCCCCTTCGCTCCCTCGTCTCCAGTCGACCCTCGTCCCGCGCGAAGGTTCCTTCCGTGAAGCGGAAGACCTTGCTCGCGATGGTCGAACTTCCGAGGGTCGGAGCATCCCAGATGAATGCGCGGACATGCAACCGCGCCTCGCTCGCGATCCACTGCGCTCCCCCTGCGCTGGGCTTGGGTTGACGCATCCGCACCGGCCGCCGACCATCCACCCACGGCCCAGGATGGGTACGCGGGGATAAACATGAAGCACGCGATGCGCTGGGTGTTGGCCGGATGTGCATTGATCTCGTTCGCCGTCGCCGCAGAGCATCCGGATGCGACCCTGGCCGATGCGGAAAAGGGCGATGCCGGCGCGATGCATCGTCTCTGCTATGGATTCCTCTATGGCGAGGAAGGTCGCAAGGCGGATCCTGCACAGGCTTTCCGCTGGTGCTCGGCCGCGGCGCGAACGGGCATTCCCAGCTCGCAGACGCTGCTTGCGGAGATGTACTACCTCGGCACGCATGTGGCGAAAGATGTCGAACAGGCGCGCATCCACTACCGGGCCGCCGCGGACCAGGGGCACCCGCATGCCCAGCTCATGCTGGGCCGGATCGCCTTCCTCGAGGAGCCGCGCGATCCAGCGGCGTTCTGCCGATGGACGCGGGCGGCGGTGCTGCAGGGGTACGACAAGGCATTCGATGTCCTGAAGGCGGTCGAGCAGGACTGGCGCGCGCAGAACAAGGGTGGGCCCAAGGGCTACTGCGACAGTGTTCTCGACGCTGACACGGAAGCTCCTGCTGTTTCGTCGGGCGAAACCGGTTGATGGCGGCGCTCGCCGGCGTGACGGGCCTCGTCGAACTGCTCGGGATCGAGATGGTCGCGCTGCTGGCTGCGCTTGCGGTCGCCTACTTCGTCGTCGCGCTGATGCCGGCCTGGTGGCCGGCCCTGCGGGCGTTCCGCGGGAAGACGCGCCTGCCGCGGCCCTTCCTGTTCGTGGGAGTCGTGGCTGCGCTGGTGTACGGCGTGTACTTCCTGTGGGGTTGCATCGTCCTGCTACCGCTGGAGGCATACCGCATCTTCATCGCGCCGCAGCTGGCGGCGGCGGGGTTGCCGCATGGGGCATGGCTGGTGCGGGGGCTCGACCTGGTGGGTGGCTACGGATGGCTCGTGGCCGCGGCGATCCAGCTGGTGTTTACCGTGTGGCTGACGCGACGGCTGGCACGGCGTTGGCCAAGCATCTGCGCCGCGCTGTCCGCTGTCGAGCCACCGCAGGCGTAGAGCCGGCATGCGCCCCGCGGGCGCCGCTCAATCCGCCGGCACGGTCCGCTCGCGCGCCCACTCGCGCAGCGCCTGCACCTGTTCGGCCATCAGCACCGACAGCGGGCGCGTGTTGCGGATCTCGTGCATCACCACGTCGGTGTCCAGCGGCTTGTGTTCCGCATGCGCCGCATACAGGGCCGAGACGATGGCCTGTTCCAGCTCCGCGCCGGAGAAGCCGTTGGCCGCGGCGGCCAGCGCCGGCAGGTTGAAGCCCTCCGGGTCCAGCTGGCGACGCGACAGGTGGACGCGAAGCACCTCCACGCGCGCCTCGGGCGAAGGCAGGTCGACGAAGAAAATCTCGTCGAAACGGCCCTTGCGCAGCAGTTCCGGTGGCAGGTCCTGCACCTGGTTCGCCGTGGCCACCAGGAAGACTTGTTGGGAGCCCGCTTGCCCGCTACCCGCGCCGGCCGTGCGTTCGGCCATCCAGGTGAGCAGGTAGCCGAGCACGCGGCGCGAGACGCCGCCGTCCTCGTCGCCACCGCTGGCCAGGCCCTTCTCGATTTCGTCGATCCACAGCACGCAGGGCGCCAGTTGCTCGGCCGAGGCCAGCGCCGCGCGCAGGTTCTTTTCGGTCTCGCCGTGGTACTTGTCGTAGAGCGTGCCGAAGTCGAGCCGCAACAGCGGCACGCCGAATCCGGCGGCCGTGGCCTTGGCGAGCATCGACTTGCCGCAGCCCTGCACGCCCAGCAGCAGCACGCCCTTGGGCAGGTCCAGGCCCGGCGGCGGATTGCCGGAGACGAACACCGCGCGCCGCTGCTCGATCCAGCGCTTCAACCGCGACGCGCCCGCCACATCGGCGAACCTTGCCGTGTCGTATTCGTAATGCAGGTGTCCGCTGCGGTTCAGCAGTTCGAACTTGAGCTTGTTCAGCGCCGGCAGGTCGCTCGCGCTGAGCGCGCCGTCGTTGAAGATCAGCTGGCGGGCGATCCGGCGCGCATCGACCAGGCTCAGGCCCTGCAGATTGCGCACGATCTGCTTCACCGCCTCGCCGTCGGCCTCGACCCGGCGGCCGCCGTGTTCGCGGGCGTAGTGCTCGGCCTCCTCGCGGACCATCTTCAGCAGCGCCGGGCCGTCCGGCAGGCGCGGGCTGAAGCGCACCGCCAGCGCCTCGAGTTCGGCCGGCAGCTCGATCTTCGCGCCGACCAGCACCACCACGTGGGGCAGGGTGTGGCGGCGCTGCAGGATGTCGCGCAGCTGGCGCTGGCTGCTGGCATAGCCGAGGTAGGGATGGAAATCGAACAACAGGTAGATGCCGCGCTGTTCGGCCTGTTTGATGGCCTGCAGGGCGGCGCTGGCATCGGGCGGGCCGACGGCGTCGTCCTCGCGGTCCATGTCCAACCGGCGCAGGCCCTCGGTGATGCTCCAGCGGAACAGCGCCCTCCACACCTGGGCCAGGGCCTGCCGGAACAGCTCCACCACGCGGGCCTCGTCCTGCGTCTCGATGACGATCAGCGGCGTGTTGGCGCGGATCAGTGCGGTGAGGTCCTGCAGTTCGTTCATGGGGCGTCCGGTCCGTGGGGACGGGCACGATAGCAAGGCAGGGTGATGCGGGGAACGGCGGTGGCAGCGCTTCATGCCCGGTTCCCGGACGCCGGTTCCCGCTTCACCAAGGCCGGTGTACCCTGCGGGCTCCCCGGGCAACGAGGTGCGCGCATGAAGACGATTCTGGTCGCCAGCTCCAAGGGCGGCGCGGGCAAGACCACCCTGGCGACCAACCTGGCCGCGTACTTCGCACTCGATGGCAAACGCACGGTGCTGGTGGATGCGGATCCGCAGCACTCCTCCACCCGCTGGGCCGAACGCCGCGCCGAACTGGAAAGCGCGGTGCTGCCGATCGATGCCAGCGGCAAGCGCGCCTGGCGCGCCTGGCTGCCGGACGACGCCGAGCGCGTGGTGATCGATGCGCCCGCCGGCGCGATGGCCGACGACCTGGACAGCTTCCTGGAGCACGCCGACGCGGTGGTGGTGCCGGTGCTGCCCTCGGCCCTGGACATCGAAGCCACGGTCGGCTTCCTCAACACCCTGGCCAAGGTGCCGCGCGTGCACAAGCGCAAATTGCCGGTGGGGCTGGTGGTCAACCGCACCAAGCCCTGGACCAATGCCTCGCAGCAGGCCGTGGAGATGCTGAAGACCTGGCCGTACCCGGTCGTCACCCAGTTGCGCGACACCCAGGCCTACGTGGTGCTGGTGGGGCTGGGGCGCAGCCTGTTCGATTACCGCTCGGCCCAGGTCCGCGACCACCAGGCCGACTGGGAACCGTTGTTGAAATGGATCAAGAAGGCCTGAGGCCTAAGGAGCAAGCGTCCCATGCGTGAACTCATCCTGCTGCGCCACGCGCATGCCGAACCGGCCACGACCGGCCAGTCCGACCTGGACCGCCCCCTTTCGCCGCAAGGCCTGGCCGAGGCCGAAGCCGCCGCGACCTGGTTGAAGGACCAGGGCCTGGTGCCCGATCGGGTGCTGTGTTCCCCTGCGCGCCGGGCGCGCGAGACGCTGGAGGCCGTGCTGGGGGCGATCGGCTATGTCGAGCAGCGGCTTGAAGAGCGCATCTACGAGGCCACGCCCGGCACGCTGGCGGACCTTGCCGACCAGCATCGCGAAGCCGAGCGCCTGCTGATGGTGGGCCACAACCCCGGCTTCGAGCAGTTGGCGGCCCTGATGTATTCCGGCGTCACCAGCGAGTACCGCGGCATGCCGCCGGGCGGTGTGGTGGTGCTGACGCTGCCGGTGGACGCCACGATCGAACCGGGCGTGGCGCAACTCTCCGCCTTCTGGTGGCCATGACGCAGCTCGCCGTCGCGCGCCTGCGGCTGGCCATGCTGGCCGTGGGGGCGCTGCTGGCCGTCCCGGCGCTGGCGCAGGGACGCAACGACTTCGACCCCGCCAACACCCGGCTGGGGTTCGAATTGCGCACGCGCTGGGGCCAGGTGCTGGACGGCGTGTTCCGCCAGTACGAAGGCTCGGTGGAGCATCTGCCCGACGGACGCCAGCAGGTGCGCCTGCGCATGTACACGCGCGATGTCGAGATCGTCGACCATCCCCGCTACAGCGACTGGGCGCGCAGCGAGAAATTCTTCGATGCCGACCGCTATCCGGTGGTCACCTTCACCTCCAAACCCTACGACCCGATGCTGCTCTACGACGGCGGGAAGCTGGAGGGTGAACTGAGCATCAAGGGCATCAGCCGGCCACGCAGCCTGGATGTGGCGCCGGCGACCTGCCAGCGCCCTGCGGTGAGCTGCGATGTGGTGGCGACCGGCGCGGTGCGGCGCAGCGACTACGAGATGGACGACTGGATGCTGGCCGTCAGCGACCGCGTGGTGTTCGTGCTGCGTGCGCGGATCAGGAGCGGAAAAACACCGTGAAGCACCGCAGTGCCGCTGTACTCGCCGTGCGTTGCGCGGTCCTGTGGCTCGCGCTGCTGTGCAGCGCCTGCGCCAGCCTGTCCGATCGCCAGCGCGAGCGTGCCGCCGGCATCGCCGCGGCCGCGCGTTCGCAGGCGGTCGATTGCGCGCAGGCCGATGCCTGCGCACTGCGCTCGCCGCTGTACGACCTGGGCGACCAGGCGCGCGCGGCGTCGACACCCGAAGCGCCGCGCCACTATGCGGTGATCCTGGACCAGGGATCCGATGCGTTGCTGGCGCGCCTGAACCTGATCCGCAGCGCGCGCGAGCGCATCGACCTGCAGACCTACATCTTCGACAAGGACGACAGCGCGCGGCTCGTGCTGGACGAACTGCTCGGCGCCGCCCGGCGCGGGGTGAAGGTGCGGCTGCTGATCGACCAGCTGTCGGCGATCGCCGACCTGGAGATCCTCGCCGCGCTGTCCGGTGCGCACGAGAACTTCGCCATCCGGATCTACAACCCCAGCTTCGGCAAGGCCAAGCTCAACTACCTGGACTACGCGGGCAGCGTGCTGTGCTGCTTCCGCCGGTTCAACCAGCGCATGCACACCAAGCTGCTGCTGGTGGATGGCCGCGTGGGCATCAGCGGCGGCCGCAACTACCAGGACGATTATTTCGACTGGGATGCGGAGTACAACTTCCGTGACCGCGACGTGCTGGTGGCCGGTCCCGAGGCCGGCGCGATGGCGACGAACTTCGAGGCCTTCTGGAACGCGCGCCGCAGCGTGCCGGCGGAGCGTCTGAACGACGTCGGGCGCACGCTGCTGGACGGTGGCGTGCCGGCGATGCCGGTGCCGCGCTACGTGCGGCCGGAGCGTGTGCAGGCGGCGAAGGAGGATGCGAACGATCCGGACGTGATGCGGACGCGCTTCGTCGATGCAGCCTATCCGGTCAACGATGTGCGTTACATCGCCGACCTGCCGCAGAAGCACCGGCGCGAACGTCGCGACGACGATGCGCCCGCCGCGCCCGAGCTGGAAGCGCTGATCCGCAGTGCGCAGACCGAGGTGCTGCTGCAGACGCCGTACCTGGTGATGTCGAAGCAGGCGCAGACGATGTTCCGAGAGATGCGCGAACGCCAGCCGCCGCCGCAGGTGGTGGTGTCGACCAACAGCCTGGCGGCCACCGACAACCCGGTCGTCTACTCGATGTCGTTCAAGTACAAGCGCCGCTACCTGCGCGAGTTCGGTTTCCGGATCCACGAGTTCAAGCCCTTTCCGGAAGACGCGCCGGTCGACTACGCCGCGCTGATGCCGGAAGGTCCGCCATTGGCATCGCCTGGGGGCGGGGCGAGTGGCGGCAGTGGCGGCATCCGTGGCCCGTCGGGTTCGATCGGGCCGTCGTCCGGCGGTTCGTCCGATGCGTCCTCGGGGGAAACCACGCGGCGTTTGCAGCGCACCGAGTCGCGGCCGTCGTTCCTCAGCAGCGGCGCCGGTTCCGAGCCGCTGCCGCTGAAGCGCGCCGGCGTGCGCATGGGCCTGCATGCGAAGTCGATGGTGATCGACGGACAGACCGCCGTCATCGGCACGCACAACTTCGACCCGCGTTCGGAGAACTACAACACGGAAGCGGCGGTGGTGATCGACGATGCCGCATTCGCGCAGGCGTTGGCCAACAGCATCCGGCGCGACATGTCGCCGAAGAACGCGTGGGTGATCGCGCCGCGGGCCAAGCCGGTGGTGTTCTCGGGCCTGGACTACAGCCTGGGCAAGGTGTCCGAGGCGCTGCCCATCTTCGATATCTGGCCGTGGCGCTATGCGACCAGCTATGAGTTCCGCCCCGGCCCGGATTGCCCGCTGCCGGTGACGCCGAAGGATCCGGCCTTCCACCGCTGCTACGTCTCGGTGGGCGATTTCCCCGAGGTCAACGTCGGGCCGAAGTGGTTGTACACGCGCGTCCTGACCGCGTTCGGCGCGGGGTTGGTCCCGATCCTCTGAAGGCGGGGTCCACCCGTCGCGCCGTGGCGCTACGGGCACCCTGCCGGCTGGCGTAACCTTGCGCTTTCTTTTCCGGATTCCGTTCCGCCATGAGCTTCCGCGCGCCCGTCGACCTCGCCGCCCTCAACGCCCACGCGGCCAACACCCTGGTCTCCAACCTGGGCATCGTCGTTACCGATGCCGGGGACGACTGGCTGCGCGGCACGATGCCGGTGGATGCCCGCACGGTGCAGCCCTACGGCATCCTGCATGGCGGCGCCTCGGTGGCGCTGGCCGAAACGCTGGGCAGCATGGCCGGCAACCTGTGCGTGGACACGACGAAAGAGATGGTCGTGGGCCTGGAGATCAACGCCAACCACGTGCGCGCGATGCGCGGGGGCGTGGTGACCGGCACGGCGCGCGCGCTGCACGTGGGCCGCAGCACGCAGTTGTGGGAGATCCGCATCGAGAACGACGAAGGCAAGCTGGTCTGCGTCTCGCGCCTGACCCTGGCGGTGGTGCCGGTCGCAAAGGGCTAGGCCCGGCGCCGCGAACGCCCGGCGGCGCCTCACTCCTCCCCGTCCACTCCTGCTATCGTGACGGCATGACGCCACCCCCTGTTCATGTTGCGCGCGCCCATGGTGCGGCGCGGGCATTCCGCTACCTGTATCGCGTGCCGCTGCTGCTGATCCACCTGCTGGTCTTCCTGCCGGTCACGCTGCTGTGCCTGTCGCCGGTCCTGGTGTGGGTGCGCGTGGGCGAGGAAAGTGCAGGCGACGTGGCGGTGCGCTGGTGGTCGAGCGGCCTGATGCGCATCTTCGGCTTCCGCCTGCGCCGGGTCGGCACACCGTTGCCGGGCCCGACGATGTTCGTGGCCAATCATGTCAGCTGGATCGACATCGAGGCGCTGCACAGCCAGCGCATGATGGGCTTCGTCGCCAAGCAGGAGATCCGGGGCTGGCCGGTAGTGGGCTGGCTGGCGGCGCAGGGCCAGACGATCTTCCACCAGCGCGGCAGCCAGGAATCGCTGGGCGGCGTGCTGCAGGCGATGATGCGGCGGCTGCGGGAGGGGCGGTCGGTGGGCGTCTTCCCCGAAGGCCGCACGCGCGATGGTCGCGAGGTCGGCCCGTTCCACGCCCGCATCTTCCTCGCCGCGGTCGAAGCCGGTGTGCCGGTGCAGCCCGTTGCGCTCCGCTACGGCGCGCGCGGCAGCGCACAGCCGGTGGTGGCGTTCGGTCCGAAGGAGAGTTTCTTCGCCAATTTCCTGCGCCTGCTCGGCGAGCCGGCGCGGACCGCGGACATCTGTTTCCTCGAACCGATCCGCATCGCCGACGTCGAAGGGCGCCGGCGCATCGCCGAGCTCTCGCGCGAGCGGATCGTGCAGGCGATGGCGGCGGCCTGACCGATGGCGTTGACGGGTTTCCGACGGAATCGAAGGAATACTCGGTTCCGCGGTGCCATCCTCGGCCCGACGCTGCCGCGATGAGCCCATGATCACTGCCGCCGACTACCGACCGCCGCGCTGGCTCCGCAACCCGCACCTGCAATCGGTGCTGGGTTCGAGCGCGTTGCGCCGCCGGCGTGGCCTGCGCGCGTTGGCCGTCAGCGGCGCGGTGACCGCCGAGCACATCGTCGATGGCGGCGATGGCGTGCGGTTGCAGGGGTTCCTCAGCCAGGTGCCGGGCAGCGAACCGCGTGGCCTGGTGCTGCTGCTGCACGGGTGGGAAGGCAGCGCCGATTCCAGCTACATGCGGCTGACGGCGGCCCAGCTGCTGGCGCGCGGGTTCGATGTGTTCCGGCTGAACTTCCGCGACCACGGCGATACCCACCACCTCAACGAGGACCTGTTCCACTCCAACCGCCTGGATGAAGTGGTGCACGCGGCCGTGGACGTGTCGCGACGCTTCGCGGGCGGCGTGCCGATGCGGGTGGCCGGGTATTCGCTGGGCGGCAACTTCGCGCTGCGCCTGGCCTTGCGGGCGCCGCAGGCGGGCCTGGCGTTGGCGCACGTGGCGGCGGTGTGCCCGTTGCTGGACCCGGCGACGACGATGGAGCGCATCGAGAACGGCTTGCCGCTGTACGACTGGTATTTCGCGCGCAAGTGGCGGCGCTCGCTGGAACGCAAGCGCGACCTGTTCCCGCAGCGCCACGATTTCGACGACACCGTGCTGGCGCTCGACATGCGCGCGCTGACCGACTGGCTGGTGCAGCGGCACACTGCGTTCGGCACGCTGGATGCGTACTTCGACGGCTACGCGATCGGCGGCGAGCGGCTGGCCGGGCTGTCCGTGCCCGCGCACATCCTGATGGCGGAAGACGACCCGGTCATCCCCTTCGACACCTTCCGCGGCTGGTCCCTGCCTGCCCAGGCCACGCTGGAGATCGCGCCCTGGGGCGGGCACTGCGCCTTCATCGAGAACGTCGCGGGCGACGGCTACGCCGAGCGCTGGGTGGCCGAGCGGCTGGCCGGCAACGCTGCCTGAGGCCGGAACCGCCGGTACAATCGGCGTTTGCCCGAACGCTGGTAGTCCCATGTACGACTCGATCCTCGAAGCCCTGCGCCGCGGCGCGGCGACCGATGCGCTGACCGCTGCCGAAGCCCTCGCGGCCGAGCGGCCCGACGACGCCCAGGCGATGCGCTGGCTCTCTGCCGCCCAGTTGCAGAACGGCCAGGCCGACGCAGCGCTGGCGAGCATCGACCGCGCCATCGCCCTGGCACCGGAAAACGCCGAACTCCACCTGGCCCGTGCCGGCGTGCTGGTGGGCAGCCGCCGCCCGGACGAGGCGCAGGCAGCGCTGGACCAGGCCACCGGGCTGGACCCGAACCAGTTCGGCGCCTACCTCTCGCAGGCCCAGCTGGCGCTGACGCGCGGCGACCTCGACGAGGCCGAAAGGGTCAACCGCCTCGCCGAGCGCGTGGCACCCCACCATCCGCAGCTGGCGGTGGTGGAAGGCATGGTGGCGTTGCAGCGAGGCGAGGCCGACACCGCGCTGAAGCGGGTGTCGCAGGCCATCGAAGCGGCGCCGGACGATGCGCAGCTGCGCTACGTGCTGGGCTTCATCTACATGGCCAAGGGACATCTCGCCTTCGCCGAACAGGCCTTCCGCGCCATCGTGGAAAAGAATCCGGCCGCCTCCAGCCTGTGGGGCCTGATCGCCGACCTGCTGGGGCGCCAGGGCCGTTTCGATGAAGCGGCCGACGCACTGGGCACGCTGTTCGCCGATCCCGCGCGTGCAACCCCGGGCCTGAAGCGCCTGGCGGGCCACTTGCGCCTGCGGGCAGGCCAGCTCGAGCAGGCCCAGCCGCTGTTGGAAGACGCCGTGGGCCAAGGCGCCCACGACCGCGCCACGCTCTCCGCCCTGCTGCAGCTGTGGCATGCGCAGGACCAGCAGGAGCACGGCCGGGCCCTGCTGGAAGCCTGCCTGGCGGCGCAGCCGCGCGAGGCGGATCTCTGGCTGGCGCGACTGGCGCTGGAAGACATGGGCAGCGACGCCGCGCTCGCCCTCGCGACGCGCTGGGTGCATGCCGCTCCGGAATCGGTCGCTGCACTCGAGGCCCAGATGGCGGCGCTCGCCCATGCCGGGCGTGGCGAGGACGCAGACGCCATTGCCGACCGCATCCTGGATTTCGTGCCGGGCCACAGCGACGCGCAAGCGCGCAAGGTCAATGCACTGGTCGCGCGTGATCCCTCGGCGGCGGTGGCACACGTTGAAAGCCTGCTGCTGCAGGCGCAGCAGGACGAGATCCGGCAGACGCTGCTGGGATGGCTGGCGCTGGCGCAGGACCGCGCGGGACTGCATGCGGAAGCGCTGGGCAGCTGGCTGAAGCGTGCGCAGGGTTATCTTCCCAACAGTCTGCCCCCCAACCCCCTCAGTGCGTCCGTGCAGGCATGGCCAGAAAGAGGGTCGATTACCCCGGAAACGCCGAGCCGGCCGCTGCTGCTGTGGGGCGCCCCTGGCTCTGGCGTAGAGCGCATGGCGGCCGTGTTCTTTGCCAGTGGTGCTCCACTGCGGGGCGATCGGTTCTCGGAGCGAGCGCCCAACGATGGGTTCCAGCGCTACGTGACTGTGCAGGAACTCGTGAATGGCGTGAAGAAGGGCGATGGCCTGATTGCGGATTGGCGTACTCGCCTGCCCGCCCGCGGTGTCTACGATGGCAATGTAGTGGACTGGCTGGTGTGGTGGGACAACGCACTGCTGCATGAATTGCGCCCGCGACTGCCCGAGGGGAGGCTGCTGGTGGCGCTGCGGGATCCGCGGGACATGCTGCTGGAATGGCTCGCGTTCGGCGCGCCGGCCCCGATCGCCATTACCTCCGCGGAGGAGGCGGCGACGTGGTTGGCCGCCGTGCTCGACCATGTCGCCACGATCGTGGAGCAGGACCTGTACCCGGCCACGGTCGTACGCCTGGACGGTATCGAACGCACGCCATCCGCCATCGCCGAACGCCTGAGCGACGCGTTGGGCGGCCTCCGCCTCGCGGTGCCGCCGGAGCCCGGCAACGAAGGTTTCCAGCCTGGCCACTGGCGGCAGTACGCCGATGCGCTCGCCGGGCCGTTCGCGACGCTCACCCCGGTCGCGGTGCGCCTGGGTTATCCCGAGGCCTGACCTCTCACGTACGACAGGAGCGGCACATGCGTCTGTGGAGCGACAGTTTCGAGAACACCCGTCCCCTTCCGGCCGAGTTCGCGATGGGGCAGCCCGACGGCTTCGCCGCCAACCGCAATCCGCACCTGGGGTGGGACGGCGTGCCGGACGGGACGGCGTCCTTCGCCCTGCTCTGCATCGATCCGGACGCGCCGACCGTGCCTGATACGGTCGGGCGCGACGACCTGCAGATCCCGGTGGAACAGCCGCGCGCGCATTTCATCCACTGGGCGATGGCGGACATCGCGCCGGAGGTGCGTACGATCGCGGCCGGGAGCTGCAGCGACGGCGTCACCGCGCGCGGCAAGCAGCAGCCCGCGGGGCCGGCCGGCGCACGCCAGGGACTGAACGACTACACCGGCTGGTTCGCCGGCGACGCGCAGATGGGCGGCGACTACCTCGGTTATGACGGTCCGTATCCGCCGTTCAACGACCTGCGCGTGCACCGCTACTTCTTCCGCCTGTTCGCGCTGGACGTCGCCGCGCTGGACCTGCCGGCCCGCTTCACTGCCGCCGATGTCGAACGTGCGATGCAGGGCCATGTGCTGGCCGAATCCGCGCTGCACGGGACTTACACACTGAATCCGTCGCTGCGCGCCTGAATCATGCGGATCGATGGCCACGCAGGCGCGTGGCCACGCCGCGAGGTATCAGGGCGTTTCGCGCCAGCGTGATCCGCCGTCGCCATCGATCACCAGGCATGTTCCCGTTGGCGGGCACTCACGCGCCACGCTGATGCCCTGCAGCGGAATGTCGAGGCGCCACGCGAGGCCCCACGCACCGATGGCGTAGAAGCGCTGCCCGTCCGCGACAGCGACATGCAGGGGCGTCGGCGGCGTGGGCTGGCGCTCCAGCGCCTGCAGCGTGGACTCCGCCCAGCGCGCGCGCCCGATCAGGCCGGGGTGATCGAGGCGGCGCGTACCTTCCACGGCGATCCATGAAGACAGCGCGACGAGCGCCGCCACCGCCAGCGCGCGCGGCGTGCCGGCGATGCCGCGGGCCATCGCGATGACGGGCAGGATCACCGCGATGGCGGCGTAGTACTCGTAGCTGTTCCACGCGAACAGGAAGTAGGGTGCGTACGCCAGCACGGCGAAGACCGGCAGGGCCAGCCACTGCGTCGGCGACAGCGCGCGACGACCCGACCAGAACGCGAGCATCCACGCGCCGAGCATCGGCAGTGCGGTGGCCGCGATCCAGGCCGACCCCTGGAACCGCTCGCCCGATACCGCCATGCGCACCGCTTCGCGCGGAACGTTCAGCAGCCATGCCACGAACGAGGTCGCGTTCCGCAACACGTGGCTGCCCAGGCCCAGTTCGTAGGCGGCATCCGTGTTCGCGGTGAAGCGCCCGCGCAACAGCAGCCACGCGACCACCACGCCTGCTGAGGCCAGCCAGGCGATGGCCTCCCCGATGGTGGGCCGGCGCAGGCCGACGAACGCGGCCGCCACCAGCATCAAGCCGGGCGTGAGCACGGCGGATTCCTTGCACAGCAGGGCCAGGGCGAGCGAGGCCGGCACCGAGGCGAACAGCACGACGCGCGCTGTTCCGCGGGCATCACGCGCGCTGACCCACGCGGCCAGCGACAGCGTCGTGAACAGCGTGAGCAACGCATTGTTGGCGGCCGCGACCCAATGCACCGGCAGCAGGTGC
Source organism: Pseudoxanthomonas sp. Root630 (assembly GCF_001427585.1). GTDB lineage: Bacteria > Pseudomonadota > Gammaproteobacteria > Xanthomonadales > Xanthomonadaceae > Pseudoxanthomonas_A. The sequence continues at coordinate 236,986 of NZ_LMGY01000015.1, forward strand.
ATCGTCAGTGCGCCGTACACGGCGCCGGCGAGCAGGGCGACCCTGCCGGCGTGCGGCCATGCGCAGGCGCGCGCGATGCGATGGCCGAGCAGGGCGACGCCCGACGACGCCAGCAGGTGCAGCCCCAGGTTCACCGCGTGCGCGGCGAAGGCATTGCCGTGCAGGCCGGCGTCGATGAGCCGCCAGTACGCTTCCTGCGACAGCGGGCGCCAGAAACGCACGGGCGACGAAGGCCAGAAGTCCGACCACCACGGCGCGCCGCTCGCGTTCGTCGCATGCGCGGCGTGCAGGAAGACGTAATCGTCGCCCCAGAAGGGCGTCCACAGCGCCGGCAGCCACATGGCCAGCGCGGAAGCGGCGAGCAGGACAACGGCGAGCAGGGAAAAGGAGGATGCGTTCCTTGCAGCGAAGCTCATCAGCGACGGATCGGTTCCGGTGGCGCGCCACTATACCGGCGACGCGCCACCATCGAAGGCGTCACTTCTTCTCGTTGGCGGACTCCACCACCATGTCCAGCACGTAGGCGCGGTTGGACGCGTCCGCCGGCGGGTTCTTCACCGCGTAGCGGTCCACGCGCAGCACGTTGCGGATGCCCGGCTCGTGCTTATAACCCTCGATGCTGTCGTAGAAGTGCTGGAACTCGCCGGGCGTGCCGACCTTCAGGCCCTTGTCGTCGTACTGGATCTCGCGGACCTGCAGGCATTGCATGTCCGGGATCAGCGGGTGGTTGCACGGCTTCGTGTCCGCGGCCACTTCCAGGAACACGCGTTCGCCCGGGCCGCCGAAGCGCGTTTCGGCCGTGGGCTCGCCGGTGAAGGAGAGCGTGTCGCCGCCGGCCGTGGTGAGGGTCAACGCGGGCGCATCGCCGGTGGCGACGGTCGCCAGCGTCAGCGTGCCTTCCAGGCGCCTGCCGACTTCGTCGTCCAGCGCCATCACCTTGGCGTCGGCGCAGGCCATCTTCGTCGACATCAGGCGCCCGGCCGTCAGCGAGCCGTCGGCCAGCGTGTAGCTGCCGCCCATGCGGTTGCAGGTGTTGGCGATGCCCAGGCGCCCGTCGCGGAACTCCAGGGTCACCGGCTTGTCGGGCTGGACGAACAGCGCGTCGAGGCGCCGGCCTCGCGCATCCGTCGCCGAAGACAGGCGCCAGTGGTACTTCGGCAGCAACGCGGGATCCGCGGCGGGGGCGACGGCGGCCGTCGCGGGGGCCGATGCGGCAGGGGGCGCCGGGGTGTCTTCGGCGGGTTTCGGGCAGCCGGCCAGGGCGAGGGGCAGGGCGAGCAGCAGCAGTCGTTTCATGGCGTCTTCTCCAAGGGTGGCCTATGCAAACGCGCGAGCGGTTGGAACGGGGTGAAGGGCGCTTAGCTGCCGACCGGCATCAGCAGGAGCAGCAGGGCGCCCAGCACGATGCGGTAGATCGCAAACCCGGTGAAGCGGTGCGCCTTGATGAAGCCCAGCAGCCACTTCACCACCACGAAGCCCGTCGCGGTCGCCGCTGCGAAGGCCAGGGCGACCTCGCCCCAGTTCTCGCTGCCCAGTGCGTTGTCCTTCACCAGTTCGAGGAAGGCATAGCCGCTGGCCGCGAACATGGTGGGGATGCCGACCAGGAACACGAACTCCGCCGCCGACGAACGCCGGCTGGTGCCGGCCAGCATCGCCATGAAGATCGCCGCCGCGGAACGCGACGTGCCCGGGAAGACGCCGGCCACCACCTGCGCCAGGCCGACCAGCACCGCGACCTTCCAGGTGATGGCGGCCACGTCGCCGCGCTTCTCGGCGAAATGCTCGGCCACCAGCATCCATACGCCGCCCAGGATCAGCGCCCAGGCGATCGGGGCGACGGTTTCCGGCAATTCCCAGCCTGCGAGCCGCACCGGCAAACCGACGAAGGCGGTCACCAGGAAGGCCACCGCCAGTTTCATCGCGTAGTCGCGCGTGGCGGCATCGCGCCAGCCGGTGGCCAATTCCCAGATGCGGCGGCGGAACACCAGCGTCGTTGCCAGGATCGCACCGGCCTGGATGACGATGTTGAAGAAGTCCGAACGCGGGCCCAGCCAGTGCTGGGCGATCAACAGGTGGCCGGTGCTGGAGACCGGCAGGAATTCAGTGAGGCCTTCGAGGATGCCGAGCAGCAGCGCGGCGAGCAGGTCGGTCATGGGCGAGGTTCGGGCGGGGAACGGGCAGGATAGCGGAAAGCCCTTCCGTGCCCGTGCTCGCCAACGGCAGACCGCCCGCGCGCCGTCCGCGTGTCAGTGTCGTCCGTGCTCAGGCGCCGCGGAACAGGTTGCTGGCTTCGCTGGCCGCGCGAAGGCCAGAAAGGACCGCGCCCTCCATGAAGCCCTGCCATTCGTAGAAGCTGCTGGTGTGGTCGCCGGCGAACAGCAGGTTGTCCACGGCGCTGGCTTCGGCGTGCGCAATGCGGGTGAAGTACCCCGGCTGCGGACGCGGGACTGCGCCGCGGCTGTTGGGATCGGTGCTCCAGTTCTGGCTGGTGGCGAGGATCTTGCCGCGGCGATCGCGGGAGACCGTCTCCATGGCGCCGGGCAGCACTTCCTCCAGCGATGCCACGAAGCCCACCGCATCCATCTGGAGGCTCGCGGGAAGCAGGCTGCGCGCGGCCTGTCCGCCCACCTGGTGCGCGATGACCGCGCCGGTGCGGCCCGCACGCGAGGGGTTGGTCTCCCACGCGTTCTGCAGGTTCGGCAGGTCCGCCTTGCCGCTGCCGGTGGCACCGTTCTCGCGCCAGTACGGACGCGAGAAGCCGACCAGCAGCCGGCTGCTGTCGCCCATTTCCGACTTGTCGATGGCCTGGCGTTTCCACGCCGACATCTCCACGCCGCGCATCTCCACATCGCGCAGCACGCTGAAGGGCATGGCCAGCACCACGGCGTCGAAATCGCGCTGCACATACTTGCCGCGCAGGTCGAAGGTGAGCCGCACCGTGCCGCCCGTGCGCCGGCTGAGGGCCACCAGGCGATGGCCGAGCTGTACCGGCTGCGGGAGCTTCTGCGCCAGTCCGGTCGCGATCAGGTCGTTGCCACCCACCACGCGCAGCGATTCGCCCGGGCTCTCCAGTGCGAACTTGCTGCGCCGGTCGCCGTACGTGAAGCGCAGGAAGGCCAGCGCACTGACTTCGTCCAGGTCGCTGCCGAACTCGCCGAGGAAGGCGTTGCCCAGCACGCTGCGCAGCAGGCCGCTGGCCCCGTAGAGCGTCAGGTATTCGTCCAGCGACATGAAATCGAGCGCTTCGGCGCGTGCGCAGAAGCGCTCCGCGTGCGGCGCGCCCAGCGGGGCGATGTCTTCACGGATGAAATCGGCGAACGCACGGAACTCATCCGCGATCTCCGCGTCGGAGTGGCGCTGGCCGGCGAAGTGGTGGAACGTGCGGCCGCGATCGCCGTCGACGGCTTCCAGCGGCAACCCCAACGCGCGCGCATAGCCCAGCATGGCGTGGTGGGAGCTGCCGATGAATTCGGCGCCACGTTCGGCCACCTGCCCCGGGAACACGTTGCGGGCCGACCAGCAGCGACCACCGACCCGTTGGGCCGATTCGAACACCTTCGCCGGCACGCCGAGACGGGTCAGCTCGGTCGCGCAGGCCAGGCCGGCCAGGCCCGCGCCCACGACCGCCACCCCGCGCGTGTTGGTCAGGCGCGCATACATCGTGCGCGCGTCCTGCGCCGTCGCCGCAAGCAGGGGCGGCGCCATCACGCCGAGCCCTGCCGCCGCCACGCCGCCCACGGCCGCCTGCATCAGGCGGCGGCGATCCTGGCTGTCGGGCGTACCGCGCCCCACGGCGTCGCTGACGTCGTCGCCCGTGCGTGCGCAGTCCTGGCCGATGCGGGCCAATCGCAGTACCTGTGCCATCCAGTCAGAGCGCGTCATGTCGGTCTTTTCCTTGGTCAGGGGTTTCGCGGGCCGGTCCGTCGAGCATTACCGGCCGGTCTGGAACATCAACTGCAGCGCGTTGTCGCGCTGGTCGCTGCTGCCCACCACGCCGCGGTAGTCGACCTGCAGCGAATAGGCGCCGAAGTCGAACAACACGCCCAGCCCCAGCATGAACCGGCTGCGGTCGTAACCGCTCACCGAGGTCGCGTAGGTCGGGCCCAGGAGGTCCGCGTACTGCATGAACGTGCGGCTGTCCGCGGTGAAGTCGTGCTGGTACTCGAAGCGGACCTGCGGCGAGAACGCACCCCAGGTGGCGCTGCGGCGGAACGCCATGCGCAGGCCGAGGTTGCCGGTGGTGGTGTCGACGTCCTGCTCGCCGTAGGTCAGCGCGTAGGTGGGGTCGCCGCTTTCGGTGTACGGATCCAGCGTCGCCCGCATCGCATCCAGTCGTGCGTACGGCGTCAGCTGGGCCGTGCCGCGCGTGAAGTCGCTGCCCACGGAGATGGACGCGAACCACTGGTCGCCATCGCGCGAGCCGCGGACCAGTGCCTCATTGGTGGTGACGAAGCGTTCCAGGTCGTACGACAGGCGCTGGAAGCCGACCAGGCCATCGACGAACAGGCGCTCGCCAGGCTGGTAGCTGGCATACATCGCCAGCGTCCACGCCTTGCCATCCAACTGGGTGCCGTTGTCGCCGATCGAGGTGCTGTCCTGGCCGTAACCCAGGCCGAGGCCGGCCACCAGGTCGGGATGGAAGCGACGATCCGCACCGGCACTCACGCCTTCGGTTTCGAAATCCAGGCTGTTGCGGCCCGAGCGACCATCGAAGTTGCCCGACCGCAGCGTGCCGCCCGTCCAGAAGCCGAACGCGGATGCATCCGCCTGTGCCGCCGTCCCCTCCTCATCCGGACTGGCGCCGCCGGACAGGCGCGGTTGGCCCGTGGCATCGCGTCGGGCATCGGCGGCGCGTTCGCGCGCGGCGGTGCCGCAGGCATCCATGTCGGTGTACGCACGGTTGTCCGGGCACTGCTCGCGCGTGGTGAACGACAGCCCATTGCGCGAGCCGCCGGACTTCGCCCCGCCGTGCAGCTGTTCCAGACGCTGCTGGAAGTTGGTGATCTGCCCGGTGGCGAAGCGACGCGTCGCCTCGGCCTGCGCATCCAGCAACCCGCGGACTTCCGGGTCCTGCGTCGGATCCGGTCGCGAGATCACGTTGAACGCGTACGTCCGCGTTCCGCTGAAGCCCAGCGCATCGGTGGCGCGGATGGTGATGTTGAACAGGCCGGTCGCCGTCGGCGTGCCCGACAGCACGCCAGCGCCGGTCAGGGTCATGCCGGCCGGCAGTGCGCCCGCATCCACGGCGAACGTGTACGGCGCCGTGCCGCCGCGCGCGGACAGGGTTTCGTCGTAGGCGACGGACTGCAGGGCTTCCGGCAGCGTTTCCGGATCCACCACGATCGTCGGCGCCGAGACGGCCAGCGTGTAATCGCGGGTGATGGTGGCGGCGGTGCCGGTCGTGCTGTCCGTGGCGGTGACGCTGAAGTCGAAGTTGCCCGCCTGCGTCGGCGTGCCCGACACCTGGCCGGTGGATGCATTCAACGCCACGCCCGTGGGCAGGGTGCCGGCGCTCAGGCTGTACTGGTAAGGCGCGATGCCGCCCGAGGCGACGAACGCCTGCGTGTACGCGACGCCGGCGGTGGCACCGGCAACGGCGTCCGGTGTCATCGACAGCGCAGGCACCTGCACCTGCAGGGTGTAGGTCGCGGTCGTGGTGGCCGGGATGCCCGTTGTGCTGTCGGTCACTGTCACGGTCACCGTGAAGTTGCCGGACTGGGTCGGCGTGCCACTGAAGCGCAGCGTGGCGGGATCGAACGCCAGTCCGGTCGGCAGTGCGCCGGTGAGCGTGGTCGTGTAAGGCGCGATGCCGCCCGTGAGCGTCAGCGCCTGGCTGTAGGCGACGCCTGCCGTGGCATTCGGCAACGCGCCTGCGGCCGGGGACAGCGTCAGCGTGGGCGTGGCCACCACCAGCGCATAGCCCGCGGTGACCGTCTGGCCGTGCGTATCGGTGGCGGTGAACGACACGTTGAACGTACCGGCCTGGGTCGGTGTACCCGACAGCACGCCCGCACCGGACAGCGACAGGCCGGCGGGCAGGGCGCCCGAGGTCAGCGTGAACGCATACGGTCCGACGCCGCCCGTGGCGGACAGGGTCTGGCTGTACGCCAGGCCTGCCGTCGTCGAGGGCAGCGTGGAGGGTGCGATCGTCAGTGCCGGCGTGGGCACGTTGATGACGTAGTTCTGCGCGATCGAGAACGGCGCACCGGCACCCGTCAGCACCGTGTCGGTGGCGGTGATCGTGACCGGATAGCTGCCCGGCACGGTCGGCGTGCCCGACAGCGTGTTGCCGGTGAACGTCACGCCCGCCGGCAATGCGCCGGTCAGTGCATAGGTGTACGGCCCCGGGCTGCCGCCCGCGGTGAAGGTCTGCGAATACGCTGCGCCGTAGGCCGCGGTCAGCGTGCCGGCGGCCGGCGTCATCGTCAGTACCGGTGCCGCGAGGGTGACGGTGTAGCCGCGGCTGCCGGTCTGGCCGTTGGCATCGGTCGCGGTGACGGTGAAGTTGAACGTGCCGACCTGGTAGCTGGTGCCGGTCAGCGCGCCTGCCGTGGACAGGGTGATGCCGCCGGGCAGCGCGCCCGCCGTCACCGCCATGCTGTACGGGGCAACGCCGCCCGAGACCGTCACGGTCTGCGCATACGCCGTGCCCGCCGTGGGGTTGGGCAGCGTCGCCGGGCTGACGGTGATGGTCGGCGCGGAGACGTTGATCGTGTAGCTCTGCGCGATCGAGAACGGAGCGCCCACGCCCGTGACGAAGGTGTCGGTGGCGGTGATCGTGACCGGATAGGTACCCGGTGCCGTCGGCGTGCCCGACAGCGTGTTGCCGGTGAACGTCACGCCGGCCGGCAGCGCGCCGGTCAGTGCATAGGTGTACGGCCCCGGGCTGCCGCCCGCGGTGAAGGTCTGCGAATACGCCGCCCCGTAGGTCGCGCTCAGCGAGCCGGCGGCCGGCGTCATCGTCAATACCGGTGCCGCGAGGGTGATGGTGTAGCCGCGGCTGCCGGTCTGGCCGTTGGCATCGGTCGCGGTGACGGTGAAGTTGAACGTGCCGATAGCGCTGGGCGTACCGGACAGCGCGCCGCTGTTGGACAGGGTCATGCCGGTCGGCAGTGCGCCGGCGGTCACCGCGAAGCCGTAAGGCGCCACGCCGCCCGCGGCCGTCACGGTCTGCGCATACGCCGTGCCCGCGGTGGCGTTGGGCAGCGTCGCCGGGCTGACGGTGATGGTCGGCGCGGAGACATTGAGGATGTAGTTCTGCGCGACGGAGAACGGCGCGCCGGTGCCGGTCGAGCCGGTGTCGGTGGCGGTGATCGTGATCGCGTAGCTACCCGGCGCCGTCGGCGTGCCCGACAGCGTATCGCCCGTAAACGTCACGCCGGCCGGCAGGGTGCCCAGGACCGCGTACGTATACGGGCCCGTGCCGCCCGCGGCAGTGAATGTCTGCGAGTACGGCACGCCGTACGCAGGGTTGAGCGCACCCGAGGCGGGCGTCATCGTCAGCGCGGGTGCGGACACCGTGAGCGTGAATGCCTGGCCCACCGTGTACGGCCCGTTGCCGGTGCTGCTGTCCGTGGCGGACACGTTGAGGTTGAAGCTGCCGGCCTGGGTCGGCGTGCCCGAGATCGTCACCGTGTTCGCGGTGGTGCCGGTGATGCTCACGCCGGCCGGCAGGTTGGTCACCTGATGGCCCGACCACGGCTGTGCGCCACCATTGAAGGTGAAGGTCTGCGTATACGGCGCGGCGATGCTGGCCGCGAAGCCACCGGCGGCGGTGATCGTGACCACCGGGTCCTGCACGGTGATCGTGACCGTTGCGGGCGACGACGTGCCACCGCTGTTGGTCGCGGTGTAGGTGAAGCTGTCCGGACCGGCGTAGCCGGCATTCGGCTGGTAGGTGATCGTGGTGCCGCTGACGGAGGCGGTGCCGTTGCCTGGCGCGGAGCCGATCGCGACCGAGACCGCGGCGCCGCCGCCGAGGCTGAGCGGCACGTTGGTGGCCGGCGCGTCGTAAGCGACGGTCAGCGACGAGTTGGTGGCGGTCGGGGCCACGTCGATCACGGTGATCGCGTAACCCTGTTGCGCCGAGTACGGACCGCTGCCGGTGCTGCCGTCGGTCGCGGTGATGGTGAAGTTGAAGGTCCCCAGCCCGGTCGGCGTGCCGGTGATGGCACCGGTCGCGGCGTTGAGCGTCAGGCCAGGCGGCAGTGCGCCCGCGGTCGCCGCATAGCTGTACGGCGTGGTGCCGCCGGAAGCGGGATTGAGGCTGGTCGAATAGGCCGCGCCCAGCGTGCCGCCCGGCAGCGCCGTCGCCGGCAGCGTGATCGTCGGCGGAGCGATGACCAGCGTATACGCCTGGTTGCCGGAGAACGGACCCGGGAACGGGCTGCTGTCGGTCGCGGTGATCGTGAAGTTGACGGCGCCACCGGCGGTCGGCGTGCCGGTGATGGTGCCGACGGGCGACAGACTCAGGCCGGCCGGCAGGGTGCCGGCGGTGACGGCGTAGGTGTACGGCGCGGTGCCGCCGCTGGCGGTGATCGTCTGGCTGTATGCCGTGGCGACCGTGCCGTTCGGGATCGTGGCCGGGTTGACGGTCACCGGGACATCGTCGTTGGTGATCGTGCCCACGCCCTGGCTGTCGGCGATCGTCGCGTTGGCCGCCGCGCTGAGGTTCACGAAGAAGGTCTCGTTGGCCTCGGGCACCAGTTCGCCGTTCACCAGCACGGTGATCGTCTGCGTGGTGGCGCCCGGCGCGAAGCTCAGCGTACCGCTGCTCGCGGTGTAGTCGGCGGGGGCGATCGCGGTGCCGTCGGCGGTCGCGTAGTTGACGGTGACGGCCTGGCCACTGGCGGCGCTGAGCGTGACGGTGAAGACGGCACTCGTCGTACCGGCATTGCCTTCGACCACGCTGACGTCATTGATCGACAGGCTCGGCGCCGGATCGTCGTTGGTGATCGTACCCACGCCCTGGCCGTCGGCCACGACCGCGCCGGTCACGTTGGTGACGTTGACGAAGAAGGTCTCGCTCGGTTCGTTCAGCGCGTCGCCGTTGACCTGCACGGTGAAGTTGTAGGTGCTGCTGCCGGCCGGAATGGTCTGCGCCGTGAGGCTGCTGGCCACGTAATCGACGCCCGCCGTCGCGGTGCCGTTGGCGGTGGCGATATCGAAGGTCGTGCCGCCCGGGCCGGCGGGGGCGCTCAGGCTGACCGTGAAGGTGAAGTTGGTGGTACCGGCGTTGCCCTCGTTCTGGGTGACGTCGTTGATCGACAGCGTCGGCAGGTCATCGTTGAGGATGGTTCCGGTCGCGCTGTTCGGCACGCCGACGGTATAGCCGGCGCCCGCGTTCAGCGTGAGCACCACGGTCTCGTCCGCTTCGATGGTCGCATCGGCGGTCGGGTTGACCGTGACCGTGCCGGTGGTGCTGCCAGCGGCGATGACCAGCGGCGAAGTGACGGCCGCGTAGTCGGTGCCGGATGTCGCGGTGCCGCTCACGGTGAAGTTCACCGAGGTGGCGCTCAGCGGTGCCTGGTTGAGCGTGATGGTGTAGACGAGGTTCGGCGCGCCGTCCTCGGACACCGACGCCGGCGCCACGCTGATCGAGGCGCTCGGCACGTCGTCGTTGAGGATCGTGCCGCTGACGCTGGAAGGCGTGCCGACGGTGTAGCCGGTGCCGGCCGCAACCGTCAGGATCACCGTCTCGTTCGCTTCGACAGTGGCGTCGACGGTCGGATCGATGGTGATCGTCGCCGTGGTGGCACCGGCGGGGATGGTGACGGCGGCGACGCTACCGGTGTAGTCGATGCCGGCCGTCGCGGTACCGCCGGTGGTGATGTTCACCACGGTCGGCGACGAGAGATTGAGGCTGCGCGTGACCGTGTAGACCAGATTGGTGGCGCCGTCTTCGCTGACGCTGGCAGGCGATACCGCGATGGAGACGCTCGGCGGCGGACTGACCGTCAGCGTATAGCTCTCGAGTTCGAAATAGCTGCCCGGCCCGGTGCTCGCATCGGTGACGCGCAGGGTGACCGGATAGTTGCCGGGTGCGGCCGCGGTGGTGCCGCTGACCTCACCGGCGGTGGAAACACTGATGCCGGCCGGGAACGAGCCCGTTTCCAGCTGGTACGTATGCGGCGCGACGCCGCCGGTGGTCGACAGTGTCTGCGAGAACGCGACGCCCTGGATGGCGGTGCCCGCCGACGTGCTCAGGGTCAGCGACGGGTTCTGGACGCTGCCGGTGTAACCCTTGTCGACGAACAGGGCGGTCGGTGCAGTGGCGTCCGTGGAGCGCACACTGAAGCTGTAGCTACCGCGTTGCGTGGGCGTGCCGCTCAACACGCCGCCGCTGCTCAGTGACAGGCCTGCGGGCAGCACGCCGCTCTGCAGCGTGTAGTTGTACGGCGCAACACCACCCGAGGAGGTGAGCGTCTGCGCGAACGCTGTGCCGGCGGTCAGCGTCGGCAGGGTGGCGGGGGAGACCGTGATGGGTGACGCCGACGGGGTGATGGTGATCGTCACCTGTACGTCGCCGTCGCCGGTCAGCGAGCCATCGCTGAACTCGAAGACATCGGTCGAACCGATGCCGGTGGAGCCGTTATGGCTGTAGTCCAGCAGCCATTGGCCACCGGATTCCCGGAGGCTGGCGGTGCCGTGATTCTCGAAGTCCGGGGCACCGAAACTGCCGCCGTCGATGGGCCCTATGCCGCCGAATCCGCTGGCGAATTCGCAATCGGTGACATTGATCGTGACCGAGCCGCCGCTCGAAACCGTCGCCGTCTGGGCTGGACATTCCGACGACGTGTGCTGGGCCTTGGCCGCGTCCGGCAACAAGAGGGCCACGCAGGCGAACAACAGCGTGGCAACGAGCGAGCGCGTCCTGCGCGCAGCATGACCGATAACGACCGACATGATGTGATTCCCCTTGAAAACCGACTTGCGATTCCGCCCCCGACAGGGCGCGCGCATGAACTCGATGGAAGGCGACCAGATCCCGCGCCGTCGTGGACCCCGACTACCGACGGCCTGGCGCAATTCCCCTACATCATTTGAGCAGAACCCGTCCATCGGGGGAAGCCCAACCTGCGATCGCGATCACCCCGAGGGGTTGCCGGCGCCGCGAATGGCGTTCACAGTACGCAACGCGGCGCATCGGGGCGCCGCGCTCACCACCTTGGGGAAGGTCCATGAGCGAGTTCTTCATCGGGCAGGTCATGATGGCCGGCTTCGGATTCGCGCCGAGGTACTGGGCGCTGTGCAATGGGCAGCAGCTGGCGATCGCGCAGAACCAGGCGCTGTTCTCCCTGCTGGGAACACAATACGGTGGCAATGGCGTGACAACGTTCGCGCTGCCCGACCTGCGCAGCCGTACGCCGGTGGGCTATGCCTCGTCGGTGGATCCCGGATGGCAGCCGCCGTCGGTGCAGATCGGCCAGGTGGGCGGCACGGAGAACGTCACCCTGCTGTCCAGCAACCTGCCTTCGCACGGCCATTCGATGAATGCCACGACGACGAGCGGCAACAACCGCATTCCTTCCGGACGCCTGTTCGGCACCAGTGCGAGCACCGCCACGGCGCCCAACCTGTATGCCCCGAGCGGTGGCGCACTCGTCGCGCAGAATCCGCAAACCGTCGCGGCCGCCGGCGCAACACAGCCGCACAGCAACGTGCAGCCTTACACCACCATCAATTTCTGCATCGCCCTGCAGGGGATATTCCCCTCGCGCAACTGAGGCCGTTCCCGTGCAGCGGTTCCAGAACTTCCGGAGAGTGCATCCATGAGCCAACCCTATGTAGGCGAAATCCGCATGTTCGGGTTCAGCCGTGTCCCGAATGGCTGGTTTGCGTGTGATGGCGGCCTGCGGTCGATCGCGGAGTACGAGGTGCTCTTCACCCTGATCGGCACCACGTACGGCGGGGATGGCCAAAGCACGTTCGGCGTTCCCGACTTGCGCGGCAGGTTGCCCATCCACCAGGGCCAGGGGCCCGGGTTGAGCAGCTATGTCATCGGGCAGATGTCGGGCAGCGAGCAGGTCACGCTGACCACCAACCAGATGCCCGCCCACACGCACACGCTGGTGGCGACCACCGCAGCGGCCACGGCGCTTTCGCCAGGGCCCACGCTGCTGCCGGGTGCCGTCAGCGGCGACACCTTCTATGCCACGGACATCACCGGTGCGACGCCGGTGGCGATGTCGGCGCAGAGCGTGTCGTCCAGCGGCGGAAGCCAGCCGCACGAAAACTGCATGCCCACCCTGACGGTGCAGTACTGCATCGCCTGGGCGGGTATTTTTCCGTCGCAGGCCTGAGCCCGCAATCGCGAAGAACCCTTCCCATCACGCCATGCCGGCGCAGCCGCCGCCCCGACGGGCGCGCGCTTCCCGGGCGGAGGATCCAGACCATGACCGAACCCTTTGTTGGCCAGATCCAGCCGTTTGGATTCAACTTCAATCCACGCGGTTGGGCGTTCTGCAACGGCGCCACGCTGCCGATCCAGCAGAACACCGCGCTGTTCGCGCTGCTCGGCACGCAGTACGGAGGCAACGGGCAGACGACGTTCCAGCTCCCCAACCTCGCCGGTCGCGCAGGCTGCCAGCAGGGCAACGGGAACGGCCTCACGCCGCGCACCATCGGTGAGACCTTCGGCGTCAACACGGTCACCCTCACCCAGCAGGAAATGCCGAGCCACACGCATGGCATCAATGCCTACGTGCAGAACGACACAAGCAGGCGCGGCGGTGCTCCGGTCACCAATGGCGGGCTCTCGCTACCGGGGGCGACCACTTCGCGTCCCTTCGTGGCGGTCGCGCCCACCACCACCTTCGCGCCGACCATGCTGCAACCGAACGCGGGAGGGGGGCTGCCGCACGCGAACCAGCAGCCGTATCTCGGCCTGAATTTCAGCATCGCCTTGCAGGGCATCTTCCCCTCCTTCTCCTGACATGGGCGGCCCGTTGCCAGGGGCGCCCGGCGACTTCCCGGCGGCACGCACCGGCGTGCCGGGGGCGTTCGATGTCCTTGCCGCGACTGGCGTGCACCTGCGCGGCCTGCGAGCGGACGACCTGCCCTGGCTGCGCGATCTGTATGCGACCACGCGCGAAGAAGAGATGGCGCCCGTGCCCTGGCCCGCCGCGCACAAGCGTGCGTTCCTCGACCAGCAGTTCGAGGCGCAACACCGGCACTACCTGCAGGTCTATGCGGATGCGGACTTCCTCGCCGTGTGCGACGTGCGCGGCCTGCTGGGGCGGCTCTACCTCCGGCGCGGCGCTCCGGACCACCTGATCGTGGACGTCAGCCTGTTTCCCGCAGCGCGCGGTCGCGGGCTCGGCACGGCGCTGATCCTGGCGGCGCAGCAGGACGCAGCCGCACAGGGCCGCGGCATGACCTTGCACGTGTTGCAGCAGAACCCGGCCGCGCGGCGGCTCTACGAGCGCCTGGGATTCGTCGCCGGCGCGAGCGCCGCTTCCTACGTGAGGATGGACTGGCGCGCGGCGCCCGTCAGTTGAAGACCGCCTGGTAGAGGAACCCCTCTTTGTCCTGCGCCACCGGCACCAGGAAGATGTCGGTGCTGCCCAATCGCGGATGGTGCATGCGGTAGATCTGTTGGGGGAACAGCAGCGGCGAACCGTTACGGAACACCAGCGAGAACGGCGCCCGCAGGGCGTCCGGCGCCTGGATCGGCAGCGGCTGCGCCTCCACCAGCACGAAGGGCGCCTGCATGCCCTGCAGGTCTGCCGAAAACGTCTCGTTGAGGCAGCCGGCGAAGTGCTCGAGCGACAGGAGGTCCATGCGTACCGGGGAAGAAAGTGAAGGGTTGCGCATCGTCTCCGCCCGGCGGGCGAGAGGCAAGCGACGTGAGATCAAGGCGAGCACCAATCAGGTGCGCTCATCATCCATTTATCCCCAATCTGGGGAAAACGTGAGCGAGGGTGCTTGATTCCTCCATTGAAAATCAACAGCTTGGGCTGATTTTGGGGTTGGCACGGGGATTGCTCTACCTCCGTACATCCTTATCCAACCCGAGGTTCCGAGATGTCTGTGGAGAATGTTGAAAAGCTGATCAAGGACAACAAGGTCGAGTTCGTCGACCTGCGTTTCGTCGACATGCGCGGCGTTGAACAGCACGTCACCTTCCCGGTCAGCATCGTGGATGCCTCGCTGTTCGAGGACGGCAAGATGTTCGACGGCTCGTCCATCTCGGGCTGGAAGGGCATCAACGAGTCCGACATGGTGCTGCTGCCCGACCCGAGCAGCGCCTACCTGGATCCGTTCTACGCCGATCCGACCCTGGTGCTGATCTGCGACATCCTCGACCCGGCCACCATGCAGGGCTACTCGCGCGATCCGCGCGGCATCGCCAAGCGCGCCGAAGCCCACCTGAAGGCCAGCGGCATCGCCGACGTCGCCTTCTTCGGTCCGGAACCCGAATTCTTCATCTTCGATTCCGTGCAGTTCGCCAACGACATGGGCCACGCGTTCTTCAAGATCAATTCCGAGGAAGGCGCCTGGAACAGCGGCAAGAGCTACGACGGCGCCAACAGCGGCTACCGTCCGGGCATCAAGGGCGGCTACTTCCCGGTGCCGCCGACCGATTCGCTGCACGACCTGCGCGCCGAGATGTGCAAGACGCTGGAGCAGGTCGGCATCGAAGTCGAAGTGCACCACCACGAAGTCGCCACCGCCGGCCAGTGCGAGATCGGCGCCAAGTTCAACACGCTGGTGCAGAAGGCCGACGAACTGCAGCGCATGAAGTACGTGGTCCGCAACGTGGCCCACCGCAACGGCAAGACCGCCACCTTCATGCCCAAGCCGATCGTCGGCGACAACGGCAGCGGCATGCACGTGCACCAGTCGCTGGCCAAGGGCGGCACCAACCTGTTCACCGGCGACGGCTACGGCGGCCTGTCGCAGCTGGCGCTGTGGTACATCGGCGGCATCTTCAAGCACGCCAAGGCGATCAACGCGTTCGCCAACTCGGGCACCAACAGCTACAAGCGCCTGGTGCCGGGCTTCGAAGCGCCGGTGATGCTGGCCTACTCGGCGCGCAACCGTTCCGCCTCGTGCCGCATCCCGTGGGTGGCCAACCCGAAGGCGCGCCGCATCGAGATCCGCTTCCCCGATCCGCTGCAGTCCGGCTACCTGACCTTCACCGCGCTGATGATGGCCGGCCTGGACGGCATCAAGAACCAGATCGACCCCGGTGCTCCTTCCGACAAGGACCTGTACGACCTGCCGCCGGAAGAAGAGAAGAACATCCCGCAGGTCTGCTCCAGCCTGGACCAGGCCCTGGACGCGCTGGACAAGGACCGCGACTTCCTCAAGGCCGGCGGCGTGATGACCGACGACTTCATCGATGCGTACATCGCGCTGAAGATGCAGGAAGTGACCAAGTTCCGCGCGGCCACGCACCCGCTGGAATACCAGCTGTACTACGCCAACTGATGCACGCGCATCCCGTCATCGCCCAGTTCGCCGGGGACCGTGCACCGGTCCTCGGCGGCGCGGCAGGCGGACGCTGAGTTCTCGCGGCGATGGCGACGGATCACCCCTCCCACCCGTCGCCATCGCCGCACCTTCTCGAACGCATCGCGCTGCGATGCGTCCGCCCGGTTGGGGAACCGGGGCAACACCCGTCTTCGATTCCTGGAGATCGCACCAACGCTGTACTTGGGGAAACACAGGAGAGGTCCATGAACCGCAGCTCCCTCCCACGTCATCCGTTTCCGTCGCATGTGATCGCGGCGGGCACGGGTGCGGTTCATGCATCGCTCCGCACCGGAAACGTGCGCGCCGCCAGGGGGTTGTGCGCACGGGTGCCTTGAAACCACCGGCCGACTTCGGTCGGCCGGTTCCATCCACCATCGGGGTATGCGCATGAAACTGATCACCGCCATCATCCGGCCGTTCAAGCTCGACGAGGTCCGAGAGTCCTTGTCGCAAGCGGGCGTGTCCGGCATCACCGTGACCGAAGTGAAAGGCTTCGGCCGGCAGAAGGGCCACACCGAGTTGTACCGCGGCGCCGAGTACGTCGTCGATTTCCTGCCGAAGATCAAGATCGAAACCGTCGTCACCGACGAGCGACTGGATGCCGTCATCGAGGCCATCCAGCAGGCTGCCGGCACCGGCAAGATCGGCGACGGCAAGATCTTCGTCACCACCATCGACCAGGTCATCCGCATCCGCACCGGCGAAGTCGGCGCGGACGCGCTCTAACACTCGGAGCCCCACATGAAGACTCGACTGTTCTCCGGGTGGAAGACCCGTACCCGGATGTTGTGCCTGGCCGCGCTGTGCGGCCTGATGACGGTGGGCATGACCGCCACCGCGTTCGCCGCGCAGGACACCGCCGCGCCGACCACCGACGCGCCTGCCGCCGACGTCGCACCCGCGACCGATGCCGCGCCTGCGCCGGTCGATGCGGCCGCCGCGCCGGCCGACGCCGTGGCGGCGCCTGCTGAAGCGCCCGCCGAAGAAGCCCCGGCCGCCGCGCCGGTGGTCGACAAGGGCGACGTGGCGTGGATGCTCACGTCCACCCTGCTGGTGCTGCTGATGGTGGTGCCGGGCCTGGCCCTGTTCTACGGCGGCATGGTGCGTTCGAAGAACGTGCTGTCCGTGCTCGTGCAGGTCATCACGGTGTTCTCGCTGCTGGTGGTGCTGTGGATCGTCTACGGCTACAGCCTGGCGTTCTCCGGTGCGGGCCCGTGGATCGGCAACCTGGACAAGCTGTTCCTGACGGGCGTCGGCATCGACACGCTGGCGGCCACCTTCACCGACGGCGTCGCCTTGCCGGAGTACGTGTTCGTCGCGTTCCAGTCGACGTTCGCCGGCATCACCGGCGCGCTGATCGTCGGTGCGTTCGCCGAGCGCATCAAGTTCGCTGCGGTCATCCTGTTCTCGGTGCTGTGGTTCACCTTCGGCTACCTGCCGATCGCGCACATCGTGTGGGCTGGTGGCGGTTACCTGTTCGAGAAGGGCGCGCTGGATTTCGCCGGCGGTACCGTGGTGCACATCAACGCGGGCGTGGCCGGCCTGGTCGGCGCGTACTTCGTCGGCAAGCGCCTGGGCTACGGCCAGACCGCGCTGAAGCCGCACAACGTCACCCTGACCTACGTGGGTGCGTCGCTGCTGTGGGTGGGCTGGTTCGGCTTCAACGCCGGTTCCAACCTGGAAGCCACTGCGGGCGCCGCACTGGCCTTCATCAACACGCTGGTCGCCACCGCTGCCGCCGTGATCGCCTGGGCGCTGGCCGAGAAGATCTTCAAGGGCAAGTCGTCCGCCCTCGGCGTGGCCTCGGGTGCGGTCGCCGGCCTGGTCGGCATCACCCCGGCCGCTGGCCTGGTGGGTCCGTTCGGCGCCGTGGCCATCGGCTTCATCGCCGGCCTGGTCTGCGTCTGGGGCGTCACCGGCCTGAAGCGCCTGCTGAAGGTCGACGACACCGCCGACGTGTTCGGCGTGCATGCCGTGGGCGGCATCGTCGGCGCGATCCTGACCGGCGTGTTCTACGCACCCGGCCTGGGTGGCCAGGGCGGTGAGGACTTCGACATGGTCGCGCAGGTCACCACCCAGGCACTGGGCGTGGGCCTGACGATCGTGTGGATCGGCGTGGTCTCGGTCATCGCCTTCCTCATCGCCAAGGTCGTGTTCGGCCTGCGCGTGGCCGAAGACGCCGAGCGCGAGGGCCTGGACATCGCCTCGCACGGTGAATCGGCCTACGAGGCCTGACGGTTTGCCGGGGACGGCTTTGCACTAAACTGGTGCAATGTCGTCCCCGGACGTTTTCCGCATGCGATTCGAACCCACCACCGACGCCCTGAGTACGCCGGTGGCCTGGGCGGACGCCGACGGCCTGGTCCTCGGCGTGAACCCCGCCTTCGCCCGCTGGCTGGGCGTCAGTACCCGCCGCCTGATGGGACAACCGCTGGCGGCCCTGGAGATCGAAGGCGACGCCATGGCGCGCTTCCTGGACAACACCGACCGCGACGTCCTGCGCCTGCATCGGCTGGCCCTGGGCATGCCGGGCGAATCGCCGCGTTTCGCCGAAGGCTGGCTGTCCCGGCTGGACGGGGGAGGCTGGCTGCTGGAAGCCCATCCCGTGGACGAATTCCCGGCCCTGGACCCGACCCAGGCGCTGCCGAATGCCCTCAGCGCCGCACTCAAGGGCCTGGCGCATGAGCTGCGCAATCCGCTGGCGGGCCTGAAGGGCGCCGCCCAGCTGCTGGCGCGCCGCGCCGTGCAGCGCGAGGACAACGACGACGAGCGCGAGCTGATCAGCCTGATCGAATCCGAGATCAACCGCCTCAACAACCTGCTCGAACAGCTGCTGTCGCCGGCCCCGCAACGCCCGCATGCGCCGCTCAACATCCATGCCGTGCTCGAGCGCGTGCTGCGGCTGGCCGAGAACGAAGGGGGCTGGTCGGTGCGCCTGCAGCGCGACTACGACCCCAGCCTGCCCGAGCTCGACGGCGACGCGGACCGCCTCACCCAGGCGGTCTGGAACCTGGTCCGCAACGCCATCCAGGCGGGTGCGGCCAACATCATCCTGCGCACCCGTGTCGAACACGGCTCGCGCATCCACGACCACCTGCACGCGATGGCGCTGCGGGTGGAGATCGTCGACGACGGCCGCGGCGTGCCGGAGGAACTGGCCGAACACCTGTTCCTGCCGCTCGTGAGCGGTCGTGCCGAAGGCAGCGGGCTGGGCCTGGCCCTGGCCCAGCAGGTCGCCCGCGAACACCGCGGCACGCTGGCCTACCGCTCCCGTCCCGGCCATACGGTCTTCACCTTGATGCTGCCGCAGTCGCTGCACGACACCGACGAGGATCGTCATGTCCACTGATCGCCTGGCCACCGCCGCCCCTGCCACCGATACGCGCCGCATCTGGGTGGTGGACGACGACCGCTCCGTGCGGTTCGTGCTGGCCACCGCGCTGCGTGATGCCGGCTACTCCGTGGACGGCTTCGACAGCGCCGCGGCGGCCCTGCAGGCGCTGGGCGCGCGCGGTGCGCCGGACCTGCTGTTCACCGACGTGCGCATGCCCGGCGACGACGGGCTGGTCCTGCTCGACAAGCTGAAGGCCACGCACCCGCAGCTGCCCGTCATCGTGATGTCGGCCTACACCGACGTGGCGAGCACCGCCGGCGCCTTCCGCGGTGGCGCGCACGAATTCCTCTCCAAGCCGTTCGACCTCGACGACGCGGTGGCGCTGGCGGCGCGTACCCTGCCGGATGCCGGCGACGTCTCCGAGGCCGCACCCGACGCCGATGCGCGCAACGCCACGCCGCAGCTGATCGGCGACACGCCCGCCATGCGCGCGCTGTTCCGCGCGATCGGCCGGCTGGCCCAGGCGCCGCTGTCCGTGCTGATCACCGGCGAAACCGGCACCGGCAAGGAGCTGGTCGCGCATGCGCTCCACCACGAATCGCCGCGATCGCGAAAACCCTTCGTGGCGCTGAATACCGCCGCGATTCCTGCCGAGCTGCTGGAGAGCGAACTGTTCGGCCACGAAGCCGGTGCGTTCACCGGTGCGCACAAGCGCCATATCGGCCGTTTCGAACAGGCCGATGGCGGCACGCTGTTCCTCGATGAAATCGGCGACATGCCGCTGCCGTTGCAGACGCGCTTGTTGCGCGTGCTGGCCGAGGGCGAGTTCTTCCGGGTCGGTGGCCGCGAGCTGATCCGCGTCGACGTGCGCGTGATCGCCGCGACCCACCAGGATCTCGATGGCCTCGTCGCCGAGGGCCGGTTCCGCGCCGACCTGCTGCACCGCCTCAACGTGGTCCGCCTGCAGCTGCCGCCGCTGCGCGAACGCCGCGCCGACGTGCCGCAGTTGGCGGAAAACTTCCTGGCGATGGCCACGCGCAAGCTCGACATCGCCCCCAAGCGCTTCGCCAACGCCGCCCTCGACCTGCTGCAGGCCCACGACTGGCCGGGCAACGTGCGCGAACTGGAGAACGTGTGCTGGCGCCTGGCCGCGCTCGCGCCCGCCGATGTCATCAACACCACCGACCTGCAGGGCGCGCTGTCGCATGCGCCGGTCACGGGCGGAGGGCGCGGCGAGTGGGACCATGCGCTGGCCGAGTGGGCGCGTCGGCGCCTGCTGGAAGGCGCGGAAGCGCTGCACGCCGAAGCGCGCGAGCGGCTGGACCGCACGCTGCTCGAGGTCGCGCTGGAGCTGACCCATGGGCGGCGCGCGGAAGCCGCGGTGAAGCTGGGCGTGGGACGCAACACGGTGACGCGCAAGCTGGGACCGGGCCGCAAGCGCGGTTGAGCGCGGCGCGCTGCTTTCATTGAACGTGAAGGAAGCGGCCGTTACGGTAGCGGGCCACGACCTGCTTCCGGAGATTCCCATGCGCATCGCCCTGCTGGCCGCCGCGTCGGCCCTCGCGCTCGCCGCGTGCAGTACCACGCCGTCCACACCCAAAGCCTCCACGCCGGAGATTCCCACCACCAGCACCGCCAAGCAGGCCATCGCGGTGTTGGCCTCCGCGTCTGGCAGCCGCGTCAGTGGCAGCGTCACGATGGTGCCGATGGGGAAGGGCCTCCACCTGACCGGCGAAGTCGGTGGCCTGCCCGCCAACAGTACGCATGCGTTCCACGTCCACGAGAAGGGCGACTGCAGCGCCGCCGATGCGAGCAGCGCCGGCCCGCACTTCAATCCCTTCAATGCCACGCACGGCAAGGCCGGCAGCGGTGCGCACCATGCGGGCGACATGAACAACCTCACCGCCGATGCCGAGGGCGTGGCGAAGATCAATGTGCACCTGGAAGGCGTCACCCTGGGCGGCGGCGCGGTCAATGATGTGTCGGGGCGCGCGCTGATCGTGCACGCGGCGGCGGACGACTATGCGAGCCAACCGGCCGGCAACGCCGGTGCACGCGTCGCGTGCGGCATCATCAAGGTCACCCAGTAAGCGGACGGCGGCTGGAAAGTTGTAGGAGGGGCTTCAGCCCCGATGCTTTACCTGCAATGCGCGAAAAGCGTCGGGGCTGAAGCCCCTCCTACAGAACGGCGCTACGCTGCAGCCCGTTAGGACTGCAGCGCCTGGCGGGCGTCGCGGTTGCCCGGGCAGTGCGCGAACGTGACCGGGATGCCATGGGATTCCAGCACGGCGGCGATCTGCTGCTGCCGCGCCTGGAAATGCTGGTAGGCGCGCTCCAGCCGTTCATCGGTCGCCTCCTGCGTCGCGTAACGCGCGCGCCAGGCCATCGGTTCGAACAGCGCGATGTGGACTTCGCCGTTCGCGTAGCGCAGCAGCGGCTCCGGCACGGCATCGAGCCACTGTTCCTCGCCCGGCGCCATCAGCGCGGTCTCGATCACCGGCCACAGTGCGCCGAGCCCACCATGCTCGTACTGCATGGCGGTCATGGCGGCCAGGTCGTTCAGCGTCATGTAGCGTGCGTGCTCGACCTGCGCGCCGAATGCGTTCTGCGCCCGCAGTGCGGTATCGGCCTGCGCCATGCCGGTTTCCAGCAGGACGGATTCCAACCGTTCATCGACGGCGGCAACCGTATGGTCATCGCCGACCAGCAGGAACGGCAGCACGCGCAGCAGGCCGCCACGCAAGCCTTCATCCGCCTGCAACGGCATCGGGATGTCACCGGTGTCGTCGGCGCCGAACGCGATGAGCCGGGCGCCTTCACCACGCCCCGGCGCCCGCTGGTGCAGTTCGCGCAGGCGCTGGTGCAGCGACCAGCCGGGCCTCAGTGCCTCGGCGGGATCGAAATGCGCCGCGGCCAGGACGAGATCCAGATCACGTATCTGCGGCGCATGCGTGGCGAGGTCGCGCCCCAACTTTTCCGCCAGCGCACTCGCCTCGGTGGCGGGCAACGCCGCGCGCTGCGGCGTGCTGCCGGCCGCCAGTTCCAGGGCCATCACGCCCATGACGACAGGGCTGGTTGTGGATCGAGTCATGTCAGCGGTTGGAGGCGGTGGAGGGGCGCATTACACTCCCCTATTATGCCTGCCGTACGCAGGCGCATCTTCACCCTTCCATCGTCGCCATCCGCAAAGAGGTCCCCATGCCCGCACCCCGCCCCGTCGCCATCCTCGGCGGCGTCCGCATTCCGTTCTGCCGTCAGAACACGGCCTACGCGGATGTGGGGAACCTGGGCATGTCGGTGCGCACGCTGGGTGCGCTGGTCGAGCGCTTCGGCCTGCACGGCCAGCAGCTCGGCGAAGTCGCGATGGGCGCGGTGATCAAGCATTCCTCCGACTGGAACCTGGGCCGCGAAGCCGCGCTCTCCTCTGGCCTGTCGCCGCTGACCCCGGGCATCACGCTGCAGCGTGCCTGCGGCACCAGCCTCGACACGATCATCCATATCGGCAACAAGATCGCGCTGGGCCAGATCGATTCCGGCATCGGCGGCGGTTCGGATACCACGTCCGAAGTGCCGATCGTCTACGGCAAGAAGCTGCGCGCGCGCCTGTTGGCCGCCAACCGCGCCAAGACCACGCAGGACAAGCTGAAGGCGCTGGTCAGCGGCTTCAAGTTCGGCGAGCTGAAGCCCGAATTCCCCGGCGTGGCCGAGCCGCGCACCGGCAAGAGCATGGGCGACCACTGCGAGGACATGGCGAAGGAGTGGAACATCTCGCGCGATTCGCAGGACGAGCTGGCCGTGGCCTCGCACCGCAAGCTGGCGGCCGCGTACGAGCGTGGTTTCTTCGACGACCTGATCGCACCGTTCCGCGGCCTGGAGCGCGACAACATCCTGCGCCCCGACACGTCGCTGGAGAAGCTCGCCACGCTGAAGCCGGCGTTCGACAAGACGTCGGGCCGCGGCACGCTGACCGCCGCCAACTCCACCCCGCTGACCGACGGCGCCGCTGCGGTGCTGCTGGCCAGCGACGAATGGGCGAAGGCGCACGGCCACGAGCCGCTGGCGTACCTGAGGGACGCGCAGGTCTCGGCGGTCGATTTCGTGCACGGCGAAGGCCTGCTGATGGCGCCGACGATCGCCGTGCCGGAAATGCTCAAGCGCAACGGCCTGACGCTGCAGGATTTCGATATCTACGAGATCCACGAAGCCTTCGCCGCGCAGGTGCTGTGCACGCTGCGCGCATGGGAAAGCGAGGACTACTGCCGCAACCGCCTCGGCCTGGACGCGCCGCTGGGCAAGATCGATCCGGCCAAGATGAATCCCAACGGTTCCTCGCTGGCGACGGGCCATCCGTTCGCCGCCACGGGTGCGCGCATCGTCGCCACCGTCGCGAAGGAACTGAAGCAACGCGGCGGTGGCCGCGCGCTGGTCTCGATCTGCACCGCCGGTGGCATGGGCGTGGTGGCGATCATCGAGCGGTAACCGACCGCTTCACTGTCCAGCATGGAGGCGGCATGGGGATTCCGACGTACGATCAGTTGATGCTTCCCCTGCTAAAGCTAGCAGGAGCACGCATAGCGAGCGACTTTCCTACGGCTGAGAGGCTTTTGGGCGACGAGTTCAATCTGACGCCAGAGGAGCGTGCGACGAGGTTGCCGAGCGGGCAACAGACCGCGCTAAGGAATCGAACCGGCTGGGCCAGCTTTTATCTCATGAAGGCAGGCTTGTTGATCAAGCCGAAGCGCGGATACTTCGAGATAACGCAACGCGGCAGAGATGTTCTTGAATCGCCGCCCGCCAGCATTGACAAGGCTTTCCTAGCAAATTTCGCAGAGTTCCGAGAATTCTTGACGGGTGCCGCGGTAGAGCCATCTGCGAACGCGGACAGTGGCCTTGGCTCCTCAACTCCAGATCACGCTACACCCGATGAGGCATTGCAGGGTGCTTACCAGCAATTGCGAAGTGAGCTTGCCTCGCAAGTGTTGGAGCGGCTGTTGCAGGTGAGTCCGGAGTTCTTCGAGCAGCTTGTTGTGGAGCTACTGGTGGTCATGGGGTACGGTGGATCTAGGAGGGACGCGGGAGAGCGCATTGGGAGATCCGGCGATGGCGGAATAGATGGAATCATCAAAGAAGATCGTCTTGGTCTGGATGTCATCTACATCCAAGCGAAGCGATGGCAGGCAACAGTGGGGCGTCCAGAGATTCAGAAGTTTGTCGGCGCGTTGCATGGCCAGCGTGCACGCAAAGGAGTGTTCATGACGACGAGTGCATTTTCAGCCGACGCACGAGACTATGTTTCGCACATCGACGTCAAAGTCGTGTTGCTGGATGGCATTCAGATCGCCAATCTGATGATTGACCATGGGGTTGGCGTGACGCCCGTGGCAACGTATGTAGTGAAAAGACTGGATTCGGACTACTTCGACGAGGTCTAAGTTTTTACGTTAGTGCTGGAGCAGATCGATGCCCAGGACTTAGTGGCCGTGTTGTGAGGCAGGTGACGATCACTCGGTGTGGAAGTTCTGCACCTTCGCACTGCCCACGCCATGCCGGTGGCCTTCGCTCACGGCGGTCACCGTGCCATCCGGGTTGAACACCAACGCGTTGGCGGCCCCGATTTCCTCGGGGACTGCTGACCAGCCTTGCCCGCGCTGCACGAGTGCCTTCGCCTCGGCACTGTCTGCATAACCCGGCTCGATGTCCGTCGTCCGGCCGTTGCGCTGCGACAGCCGCGGCGCGTCGATCGCCTGGTCCATCCGCATGCCGAGGTCGATGTAATTGACGATCGTCTGCAGCACCGTGGTAATGATGGTGGAGCCGCCGGGACTGCCGACCGAGAACGCAGGCTTGCCGTCTTTCAGCGCGATCGTCGGCGTCATGCTGCTGCGCGGACGCTTGCCGCCTTCGGGTATGTTCGGATGCGGGCCGGCGAAATCGAAATCGGTCAGTTCGTTGTTGAGCAGGAATCCGTACCCCGGCACGACGATGCCGCTGCCGCCCCAGTCCTCGATGGTGAAGGTGTAGGCGACCACGTTCCCGTCCTTGTCGGCCACGGTCAGGTGGGTGGTGTGCATGCTTTCCGTTCGCAGCGCGCGGGGCGCGGGGCGCAGTGGATGACTGGGGTCGTTCTGGAAGAAGAACGGGTCGCCGGCGGTGACGGCACCCTCGGCCGCGCGTTCCGGATCGATCAACGTTCGACGCTGCGTCGCATACGCCTTGCTCAGCAGGCCGGCGACCGGCGCCTCCACGAACTCGGGGTCGGCCAGGTACGCATCGCGGTCGGCGAACGCGAGGCGGCTCGCTTCCAGATAGAGATGCTCGACCTGCGTGCGCGGCAGCGATTTCAGGTCGTAGCCTTCGAGAATGTTCAACGCTTCGAACACGGTCACGCCGCCGCTGCTCGGCAACGGCATGCCGTACAGGTCGTAGCCGCGGTAGGTCGAACGCACGGGCGCACGCAGGCGCGCCTCGTAATCGGCCAGGTCCGCCAGCGACAGCCGGCCGCCGCGCACCGATACGCCCGCGGCGGTCGGGGGGCGATTGACTGCATCGACGATCGCGCGAGCCAGCGGTCCTTCGTAGAACGCCTCCACGCCGTCGCGCGCCAGCAGGCGATAGCTCCGCGCGAGATCGGGGTTGCGCATCGTTGTCCCGGCTGGCATCGCCTTGCCGTTCCGCAGGTACAGCGCGGCGGTCGCAGGGAAGCGATTGAACTTGCCTTCGTTCCGCGCGATCAGGCCGGAGAAATTCGCATCGACGGTGAAGCCCTGTTCCGCGACGGCGATCGCGGGCGCCAGCACCTGCTCGAATGACATCGTGCCGTAGCGCTGCAGGGCTTCGTGCCAGCCGCGCACCGTGCCGGGCACGCCGACGGACAGTCCGCTGGCGATCGCGGTGTCGAAATCCATCTCGCGACCGTTTTCGATGAAGAGGGCAGGCGTCACCGCAGCGGGCGCGGTCTCGCGATGGTCGAGGGCGACCACGCGCTTCTCCTTGGCCAGGTAGACCAGCATGAAGCCGCCGCCGCCGATGCCGCAGCTGAAGGGGTCCGTCACCCCGAGCGTCGCGGCGGCGGCGACCGCGGCATCGATCGCATTGCCGCCCCGATCGAGGATCGCCATCGCGGACTGCGTGGCGGGGTCGCTGATCGTGGCCGCTGCGCCTCCGGTGCCGGTGGCGACCGGCACCTTGGCGTGAGCAGCCGTGGTGGCCAACAGGGCGAGGAGGAAGACGTTGCGCAGGCGTCGGTTCATCGCGGATCACCGAAGGGCAGTCGACCGGATTGTCACAGGGACCCGTGCGCGACGCCACGTCCGCCACGGTGCATCCGGACATGGAATGATGTCGTCCAACCCCGGTGGGCCGTGCCAGGCGTTGGTAATCGGGCCGGCACCGCCGGCCACTGCCATGCTGCCTCCGGAGTTTCCATGCGCCTGCACAGGATGTACCGCGTTGTTCCGCTGTTGGCTTTCTCGATCCTCGTCGTTTCATGCAGCAGGCACGAAGCAGCCGAAGCCGATGCCGTGGCTGCCGCCGCGCCGGCGATGTCGGAAGCGGCTTCCGACGATTTCGCGGCGGCTGCGGCACCGCAAAAGAGCGCGCCATCGCCGGTGATGCAGGGGCCAGGAGTCGATCCCTCGCAGATGGCCTCGGACGCGGCGACCCAGGTCGATCCGCAGCGTCGCTTCATCCGTACGGCGCAGGCGCAGTTCCAGGTGAAGGACGTGTACCGCACCGCGCTGGCGATCGAGGACGAGGTCGCCGCGCAGGGTGGCTTCGTGGTCGACAACGACATCACCTCGCAGGTGCAGCGCGTGCTGAGCCGCCCGCTGGGCGAAGGCAAGCGCCTGGAGTTGACCGAATACAGCCTGCAGGGCGAGCTGACCGTGCGCGTGCCGAGCGAGCGCACGCAGGCCTTCCTGCGGGCCGTGGCGGCGCAGATGGAGTTCCTGGACCAGCGAACGTTCAACGCGCGTGACGCGCAATTCGACCTGTTGCGCCAGCAACTGGCCAGCCAGCGCGCGCAGGACGAGCAGCGCGAACTCGGCGACGCCGTGCAGGCGGGCGGCAAGCTCGGGGACAAGACCGATGCGATCCAGTCGCGCGGTGCAGCGCGCGCCACTCGCGATGAAGCCCTGATCGCGCAGAAGGAATTCGAGGACCGCGTGGCCTTCAGCACCATCACCCTGTCGTTGCGCCAGGACGCGCAGGTGCGCCGTGCCGAACGGGTGGACGTGGATGCGGTGTTCCGCGACAACGGGCCAAGTTTCTTCTCCCGCCTCGGCGAATCCTTGGCGGTCGGCTGGCGTGCCGCGCTGGACATCGTCATCGCGCTGGCCGCGATGTGGCCCTTGTGGCTGGTGTTGGTGGCGGCCGTGCTGGGATGGCGTCGCTGGCGCGCGAAGCACCCGCGTCCTGCCGCATGAAACCGCGCGTCAGTCGCGCAGGCGCGGTAGCCCGTGCGCGTCGCGCTCTTCGACGACGGCTTCGTCGTGGATCGTCTGCCTGAGGTCGCGCCCGGGCAACACGACGGGCGCCTCCGCGCGCGTGGCTTTCAACGCGTTGGCGTAGCACTGCTGCGCCTGCGCGGCGTCGCCCGCGGCGCTGAAGCCGTGGCCGAGTTCTTCCCAGGCCTCGGCGCCGGCACCCTGCGCGATCGCGCGATGCAGGAAGTCCTGCGCCTGCGCCCACTGGCCCTGCAAGCGGGTCAGCCGGCCCAGCGTGAGCAGCAGCGCTGGGCTCGCCGGGTGCGCCTGCAGCCAGTGCTGTGCGCTGGCGCGGCGTGAATCGAGCTTGCCGATGGGCAGGCGCCCGTAGAGCGCGGCCAGGCCGTCGTCCCAGCGCGCGTCGAGGGCCTGTTCGATGCTGCGCGTGGCGGCATCTTCCCAGCGCAGCGCGGCGGCGCGTTCGGCATACGCGGCGACCACGGCCGGCTGCAGGCGCAGCGCCTTGGTGAGCGTCTCCCAACGTTCGGCCAGCGCATTGGCATCCGCGGCCTCGTGCAGCGACTGCGCGGCGAGCCGCTGCTCCAGCGCGTCGAAGGCGACCGGGGCCAGCGCCTGCTGCTGCTTCAGCGCACCGAGCAGGCCATAGGCTTCGTTGGCGCGCGCGCTGTCCGCGAGCGCCTGCGCCCGCATCGCCAGACCACGCGGCGGCAGCGGCTGCACGGCCGGGGCATCCAGCAACTCGAGCGCATCCCTGGGTCGGCCGGCCGTGATGGCGAGCTGTGCGGCGGCCAGCGCATGCGTCACGGCCGAGCGTTCGCGCAAGGCGACGAGGTGGCGTTGCACGGTGGCGTCATCGCCTTGCGCGGCCGCAGCCTGCACGGCGCCGGTGCGCGCGACGGTGCCGACTTCATCGTCTTCGGCGGCACGTTCCAGCAGCTTGCCCGACTTCGACCACTGCCCTGCGTGCAAGGCCTCGAGGCCTTCGATCAGGCGCGCGCGCGCCTGTTTGCGGCGATGGCGCCCCCACGCGCGGAAGGGCAGCGACAGCAGGTGCCACGCCAGCCATGCGAGCGCCGCAGCCAGCAGCAGCGTCAGCGCCGCGCGCGGCACGTTGGTGTGCAGGTCATAGCCGGCGAAGCGGATGAATACTTCGCCCAGGTCGCGGTCGGTGCCGGCCATCCATTGCGCAGCGAGTGCGCCCAGCAGCACGAGCGCCAGCAGCAGGATCACGGTGCGGAACGATTTCATGGGGTCACCTCCGGAACATCCCGGGTCGCCTCGGGCGTGGGCGGCAGGCGCAGGCGTACGCCGGCGTTGCGCAGCGCGCGCAGCTGCTGCAGCGTCGTGCCCAGCACGGCGGGTTGCGTGGGCGCGGGCGCCTGCCGCAGCGCATGCAGCTGGCCGCGCACCTGCCGGAGTGCCGACGAATCCGGCCACAGCCGGGGCAGCCAGGTACCGACGCGATCCAGCGCCGCGCGATAAGCCGCGTCGTCTTCGCGTTCCAGGGCTGCGCGGGCCAGGCTGATCTCGATCTGCAGCGCGGCATCCGCGGCCGTGCGTTCCGCAGGCGCGATCAGCGTGCTGTCGCGTGTCGGGCGCACATCGACCAGCGGCGCCAGGACGCGTTGCCAGGCCGGACGGGCAACGCCGTCGTCCGCAGCGTGGGCGTCGTCAGGCAGGGTCGCCAGCGACTTCACGAAGGCGTCCAGCCGCGCGCTGCCTTCGGCCTGCGTGCCGGCGCCCAGGGCATCCAGTGCGATGCGCTCCTGCGCCAGTGCCTGCTTGAGGTTCAGCAGCCGGTGATCGTCGATGCCATCCAGCGCGCCGGCGGCCAGCGCATACGCGCGCTTCGCGCCTTCCAGGTCGCGGGCGATGTCCAGGCGCTGGGCACCCTGCGACAACAGCAGTTCGACCTCGTCCAGCCGCAGCGCCTGCGCGCCATGGCGGTTGGGGTCGGAGAGTTTGGCGACGCTTTCTTCCAGCAATGCGCCGCGCTGGCCCAGGCCGAGCACTTCATCGCGCAGCACGCGGTTGGTGGCCGCAGCGTCCAGCAGGCGTTGCGCCTGTGCGCGCTGGTCGCGGCGCAATGCTTCTGCGCGCGCTTCCAGCGCATCGAGTCGCAGCGACGCTTCCGAGGCCGCCGTGCGTTCCTGTGCCGAACGCGCCTGCCACCAGGCCCAGCCACGCCACGCGCCAAGGCCGGCCACGATCAGCACGAGCAGCGCGACGATGACGCGACGCGAGGCGACAGTGCGGGGCGGAGTGGGTGACGCGTCGTTCACGAAAGCATCCTTGAAGACAGGCAGAACCGTGATGGCTGCCGCAGATGCTAACGGATGCGGGGGGCCATGACGGTCGACGCGGTCTTCATGAGCTGCGCCGGACGTGGGCCATCGGCCTGTGCCACGTCGCGGAATCCCGCGGCGCGGGCGGCCTCGGCCAGGCGCGCGCTGGCGGCCACGACGCTCGCGGCCAGGAAGCGTGCCGCCGCCGCAGGCGGCAGTTGCGGCAACGCCTGTTCCAGTGCGCCGGCACTGCTCAACAGCAGGCAGGCCGGCCGGTCGAGCGCGGCGAGCGCGGTCAGTGCGCGCGGCGGCAGCGCCAGCGGCTCGCGCCGGTAGACCTCCGCGCGATGCACGTGCGCTCCACGCGCCTGCAGGGTCGGCATCAGCAGGTTGCGTCCGTCGGGGGCGGTGACGAAGCCGAGGTCGATGCCCTGGACGTCCTGCAACGGCGCCATCGCCAGCAGGCCCTCGCTATCCATGCGGTGGGGGGACGATGCGGGGATGCCGGCACGCCGCAGCGCGGCGGCAGTACCGGCGCCGACCGCGAGCCAGCGTTGTGCAGGTTGCGCCTGCAACGGCTGCAGGGCGTGCGCCGCCGCGACCGCCGCCGGACTGGTGAACACCACCCGCGGGCACGCGAGCGCTTTCTGCAACGCCTGGCGCGTGGCGGGATCGTCGCAGGGCTGGATGCGCCACGGCGACAGCGCCAGCAGGCCCGCGCCATGCCGGCGCGCGGCACGGCGAAGCGCGTCGTGGCCGCCCTGGGGCCGCAGCGAGATGACGTACCATGCCGGCGGCGTTGGATGTCCCATGCGCGGATTATGAGCGATGAGTCTGGAAGAAGCCCTGCAGGAACTGCGTGAGTACTGCCAAGGCATGCCGCCCGTCGCGGCCATGCGGGTCGACGTGGAGGGCATGCGGGGCGATGCGCTGTGCCTGACCGCACCGCTGTCGGCCAACGTCAACGACAAGGGCAACGCCTTCGGCGGCAGCCTGACCTCGCTGATGACGGTCGCCGGCTGGGGCCTGGTCACGTTGAAGCTGCGGCTTGCCGGGCTGAAGGCCGAGGTCTACGTGGCCGACAGCCAGGTGCGTTACCTCGCTCCCCTTTATGGCGATCTGGTCGCCGAGGCGATGTCCGCCGAAGGGCAGTCCTGGGACACGTTCATCGACACCCTCGTGCAGCGGGGCCGCGCCCGCATCCAGGTGGAAGCGAAGGTGCTGCTGCCTGAAGGCGGACTTGCCACCACGCTGAGCGGGCGGTTCGTCGCCATCGCGAAGCGGTAGCATGCGGTCACGAACGGGAGGGGACGCCATGCGGACGATCGCGAAAATACTGTTGGTCCTGGGGCTGCTGGCCGTGTTCGCCCCGGCCGGTGCACAGAGCCGCATGCAGCGCGGCAAGCTGCAGGGCGTGCAGGATGCCTATGCGGCGTCGATCCGCTGGGGCGACTTCGAAAACGCCTGGCAGGCGGTCGACCCCGCCTACCGCGACGCTCATCCGATGAGCGACCTGGAATTCGAGCGCTACCAGCAGGTCCAGATTTCCGGCTATCGCGACCTCTCGACCCGTGGCGGGCCCGATGGCACCGTCGAACGCGCGGTCGAGCTGCGGGTCATCAACAAGCACACCATGGCCGAACGGACCGAGCGCTACATCGAGCGCTGGCGCTGGGACCCCGAGGCCAAGCGGTGGTGGCTGGTGGTGGGGCTGCCGGATCTGTGGAAGGGCCAGTAGCGGCCGGGCGCCCGCGCGGGCGTCCTGTGCGACAATCGCCGCCCGCTCCACGGTCGCCAACCCTGTGAATTTCGAAGAAATCCTGGCTTTCGCCACCCGTTCTCCCTTCAACCAGATCCTGTCGCTGTCGCTGGTCGCACTGACGGTCGCGATCGTCTACACGGAGATCTCGCGCCTGTTCCGCGGCTACAAGGCCCTGCGCCCGGCCGAGCTGACCCAGCTGGTCAACAGCGAGAACGCCCTGGTGGTGGACCTGTCGGCCAGCAACGACTTCGAGAAAGGCCACATCGCCGGCAGCCGCAACGTGCTGCCGAGCAGCTTCGACCCTGAAAACAAGCTGCTGGCCGGGGCCAAGTCCCAGCCGGTGGTGCTGGTCTGCCGCAACGGGCAGGCGTCCGCCGCGGCCGCCAAGCGCCTGAAGAAGGCCGGCTTCGAGAAGGTCTACTGGCTCGATGGCGGCGTCGCCGCCTGGCAGCAGGCCGACCTGCCGCTCATCAAGGGCCGCTGAGCCCGTCTGGCCGGAACGGCCCCTTGAACCGGGCCGCCTCCGACGCCATGCCATAATCTCCCATTCACCGCATCAATCCCGAAATTCCGGAGTTCGAAATGTCCGACGAGACCACCAACGGCGCGATCGCGTCCGCCGAAGCCGCTGGCCCTGCCTTCACTGTCGAGAAGATCTACGTCAAGGACGTTTCCTTCGAAGTGCCCAGCGCGCCGGCGATCTACACCGAGAACGCGCAGCCCGAGCTGCAGCTCAACCTCAACCAGCGCGTGCAGCGCCTGGGCGAGAACGCTTTCGAAGTCGTCCTGGGCGTGACCCTGACCTGCAAGGCCGGCGACAAGACCGCCTACGTGGCGGAAGTGCAGCAGGCCGGCATCTTCGGCCTGATGGGCCTGGACCCGCAGGCCGTGGACGTGCTGCTCGGCACGCAGTGCCCGAACATCCTGTTCCCGTACGTGCGCCAGATCGTCAGCGACCTGGTCCAGGCGGGCGGCTTCCCGCCGTTCTTCCTGCAGCCGATCAACTTCGAGGCCCTGTACGCCGAATCGCTGCGCCAACGCGCTGCGCAGGGCGGCGACGCCGGCCTGGCCAGCTCGGAACCCGCCGGCAACGCCTGATCCGTGATGCACAATCCCGTCAGGGCGGCGACGCTTCGCACAGGGGTGGCGGATGACTGATCTGCAACCAGACGCACCGCTGAAGATCGCGGTGCTCGGGGCCGGTTCCTGGGGTACGGCGCTCGCCGCGCTGATGGCGCGGCATGGCCACGCGGTCACCCTGTGGGGCCGCGATGCCGTGGTCGCCGACGCGATCAACGCGCAGCACGAGAACACCCGCTACCTGCCCGGCATCCCGCTGCCGCTCACGCTGCGGGCGACGACCGACCTGGCGACTTCGCTCGAAGGGGCGGACCAGGTGCTGGTCGTGGTGCCGTCGCACGCCTTCACCGAGACGCTGCACAAGCTGGCGCCGCTGCGCCCGGCCGGCGTGGGCGTCGCTTGGGCGACGAAGGGCTTCGAGACCGGTTCCGGCCGTTTCCTGCACGAAGTCGCCGAAGACATCCTCGGCCCCGACGTCCCACTGGCCGTCGTCACCGGTCCCTCGTTCGCCAAGGAAGTCGCGCTGGGCCTGCCCACCGCGGTGACCGTGCATGGCGCCGACCTGGAGTTCGCGCAGGCGGTGGCCGACGTGATGCACGGCCCTGCCTTCCGCGCCTATACCGGCGACGACATGGTGGGCGCCGAACTCGGCGGCGCGATGAAGAACGTGCTGGCCGTGGCCACCGGCGTTTCCGATGGCATGCAACTGGGCCTCAACGCCCGTGCAGGCCTGATCACGCGCGGCCTCAACGAGATGCTGCGCCTGTCCGCCGCCATCGGCGCCAAGCCGGAGACGCTGATGGGTCTGGCCGGTCTCGGCGACCTGGTGCTGACGTGTACCGGCGATCTGTCGCGCAACCGTCGCCTGGGCCTGGCCCTCGGTCGCGGCCAGTCGCTGCAGGATGCCGTGCGCGAGATCGGCCAAGTGGTCGAATCCGTGCAGACAGCGGACGAAGTGATGCGACAGGCCGACCGCCATGGCATCGACCTGCCCATCTCCAGTGCGGTGCGCGCCGTGTTGCATGGCGACCTGACCCCGCGCGATGGCTTGCAGCAGTTGTTGTCGCGCGAACAGAAGCCCGAGTATCCGGAAACGCTGTTCAAGTAATTCCGATGCAGGGAACACAAGCCCGGCCTCACCGCCGGGCTTTTTCTTTGGCGCACAAAAAAGCCCGGCCACAAGGGCCGGGCTGGGTGCGACGCGGGGAGAGAGGGACGCGTCGCGGGGAGCGGTGCTGCGTATTACCAGGCGAAGCGCGGACCGACGAACCACTGGGTGTCGCCGTCGATCAACTTCACGTCGGCCGACGCACTCCAGTTCTGGTTGAACTTCACCTGCGCGCCAAGGCGGCCGTAGAACTCGCCGTCGTACAGGTCGGTATCTTCGTAGCCGGCCAGGGCATAGCCGTTGAGGCGGTTGGTCAGCGCGCTGTTGACGCCCACTTCGGCGCTGTAGCCGGTCAGGTCTTCGCCGGGCACTTCGTAACGCTCATAGGCCACGCGGGTCAGCAGGTCGACGCGCTGGCTGATCTCGTGGTTGTAGCCCACGCCCAGCCGATAGTTGTCGATGTCGACATTGATGTCGTCGAACTCCTGCGTGGCGTAGTCGCCGAACAGGTGGAAGTTGGGAGCGATCGCGACCGAACCCTTCAATGCCCAGCCATCGGCATCGGGCACGCCGTTGCTCAGATTGGAAGCGACATAGCCGCCTTCCACATAGTTGTAGGACACGCCTTCCGCGGCCGAAGCAGCGAACGGAGCAGCAGCCAGCAGGGTCAGGGCAAGCAAGGACTTCTTCATGGGGAACGCCTTTCTGTTGTTGTTGTGTGTCCGTCGCGGTGCATTGCGACGGTGGGCGCAGTATCCGCTCCGGCTCACAACACGCCCTGAATATCAAACTGACCAGTACATGAATTAACCGGTCGTCACGGGAACTTTCGGCAGGTGTGCAGGCCGCCTCCACACGGTGTTCCGCCCACATTGCGACGACATCGACAGATCACGCTGTGATGCATGTCGATCCGGCCGCACGTGCCGGAGGCGTACCCGGTGATCGTCCATGCGCGCTATCAAGATCGGCTTTCTTCTCGTCGTGCTGCTGGTCGGCAGTGGCTGCGCGAATCGCTCCGTGCAGACGCGTCCATCGGCGCCTGCCGACATGCCTGTGGTGGCGGCCGTGGGCGAAGCGAACGATCTGCCCGCGTCGGTGGCGAAGGACCCCGAGTCCCCCAGCGTGGAAGTCGCGTCGGCCGCGGATGCGGAGGCGGATGCTTCCGTCATCGAGCAGGACCTCGCGCTGGTCTATGGCGATGTCGCGGTGTGGGATCCGTGGGAGAAACAGAACCGCCGGGTCCATCGTTTCAACACCGTGGTGGACGCGCACGTACTGCGCCCGCTGGCGCTCGCGTACACCCGCGCCGTGCCTGCACCGGTGCGCGCGGGAGTCGGCCGGTTCTTCCGCAATCTCGGCGAGCCCGCCAACGCGATCAACCACGTGTTGCAGGGCCACCCCGGGCATTCGCTCGCGGCGTTCGGACGCTTCGCGATCAACACCACGCTCGGCATCGGCGGTGTGTTCGATCCCGCCTCGCGGTTCGGCCTGCGGCGTCGTGATGAAGAGGACGCCGGGCAGACGCTCGGCACCTGGGGATGGCGTCGTTCGCGTTACCTCGTCGTCCCGCTGCTGGGGCCGCGCACCGTCCGCGACACGCTGTCGCTGGTGGCCGACCAGCGGATGGCGCCGTTGCGCTACATCAGCGACGGCACGGCGGCCGCGGCGCTGCAGGCGCTCGACGTGGTCGACGGCCGTGCGCGGCTCTCCGCGTTCGATGACGCACGGCAGGACGCCTATGACGACTACGCCTTCGTGCGCGATGCGTGGTCGCAACGACGCGTCCATCAGATCGAGGACGGGACATCGTCCGACTGAGCAGCGCCCGACATTTGCACGACACCCCGATTCCATCCTTCCGCACCCCAGGGCGCACGCCCGTCCCCGCGTATCGCGTCGAGCACACCCGGATTCCCATGCCATTCCCGAAACATCGCTGGATCGCGGCCATCGTCGCCGTCGCCGTCGTCCTCATCGTGATCGCATTCGCCACCTTCCCCCGGGGTGCGGATGCGTCGGCCACCGCCCCGCCGACGCCGGTGATGTCGGTGGTGCTGACGGCGCCGGCATCATCGCGACTGCCGCTGCAGGTACCGGCCACCGGCAACGTGGCGGCGTGGCAGGAGGCGACCATCGGGGCCGAAACCGAGGGGCTGCGCCTGACCGAGGTGCGCGTCAACGTCGGCGATGTGGTGACGCGCGGACAGCCGCTGGCCACGTTCGATACCGCGCTGGTGCAGGCCGACGTGGCGGAATCGGTGGCGGCCGTGGCCGTGGCGCGGGCCGAGGCGCTCGAAGCCGAAGGCGATGCGCGACGTGCGACATTGCTGGAGGGCTCCGGCGCCATGTCTGCGCAGCAGATCAGCCAGTACCTCGCCGCGGCGGTGGTGGCACGGGCCCGCCTGGATGCCGCGCGCGCCGCCGGGCAGCGCCAGCGCGTGCGCCTGGCGAACACGCGCGTACTCGCGCCGGGCGACGGCATCATCACCGCGCGCACGGCCACGGTGGGTGCGGTGGTACCGGCGGGCCAGGAGCTGTTCCGCATGATCAAGGACGGCAGGCTGGAGTGGCGCGCCCGCGTGGCGGTCTCCGATCTTGATGCGCTGATGCCCGGCCAGTCCGTGCTGCTGCGCATCTCCGCTGCCTCGTCCATCCGCGGCCGGCTGCGGATGGTGTCGCCCGACATCGACACCCAGACCCACACCGGTCTGGTCTACGTGGACCTGCCGAAGGATGCTGGCGTGCGCGCCGGTGCATTCCTCACCGGTCATGTCGAGGTCGGCGAGGCGCCGGCCCTCACGCTGCCGCAGACCGCGGTGCTGTTGCGCGATGGCTTCCACTACGTGATGCGCGTGGGGGCGACCTCGCGCGTGATTGCGGTCAAGGTCGATGTCGGCCGTCGGATCGGCGACCGCATCGAGATCACCCGCGGCCTGCTGGCGGGCGACCTCGTGATTGCGTCCGGCCTCGGCTTCCTCAACGAAGGCGACACGGTGCGCGTGCTCGACACGCCGCCGCAGGCGCGTCCCGCGCGCGCGAATGCGGAAGCGCTCGCGCGGAGCGCGCCGTGAACCTCAACGTCTCGCGCTGGTCGATCCGCAACCCGGTCGCCACCACGCTGCTGTTCCTGCTGCTGACCCTGGCCGGTGCCGGCGGCTTCTGGGCGATGAAGGTGCAGAACTTCCCCGACATCGACTTCCCGGTCGTCACCGTCACGGCGGCGTTGCCCGGCGCCTCGCCCGCGCAGCTGGAGAACGACGTCGCGCGGAAGATCGAGGATTCGCTCGCCAACGTGCAGGGGCTGAAACACGTCATCACCACGCTGACCGACGGCGTGGCCACGATCACCGCGGAATTCCAGGTCGGCAAGCCGGTGCAGCACGCGATGGACGACGTGCGCGACGCCGTCTCCGCGACGCGCGCGCAGCTGCCGGCCGACCTCGAGGATCCCGTCATCACGAAGATGGAGCTGGCCGGTACGCCGGTCCTCACCTACACGGTGGCCTCGTCCACCCGCGACGACGAAGCGCTGTCGTGGTTCATCGACAGCCAGGTCAGCAAGAAGCTGTTGGCCGTCCCCGGCGTCGGCGCGGTGTCGCGCGTCGGTGGCGTGGATCGCGAGGTGCGGGTGGAGCTGGATCCCGCGCGCCTGCTCGCGCTGAACGCCACCGCGGCGGATCTCTCCCGCCAGCTGCGCGAACTGCAGCAGGAAGCCTCCGGTGGCCGCGTCGACGTGGGCGGCGCCGAGCAGTCCGTGCGCACGATCGCCACCGTCGATGCAGCCCGGGACATCGCCGGCCTGGACGTCGCGCTCGGCGACGGCCGCCGGCTGCGCGTGGACCAGGTGGCGACGGTCGCCGATACCGCCGCTGCGCCGCGTTCGATGGCCCTGATGGATGGCCGGCCGGTGGTGGCCTTCGACGTGATGCGCGCGCGCGGCGCCGGCGAGATCGAGGTCGCCGAGGCCGCCCGCACCGTGATCGACGAACTGCGTGCCGCGCATCCGGGGATCGTCTTCGCCGAAGCGGTGAACCACGTGGACCCGGTCGCCGAGAACTACCAGGGTTCCATGATGCTGCTGTACGAGGGTGCGGTCCTCGCGGTGCTGGTGGTGTTCTGCTTCCTGCGCGACTGGCGCGCCACGCTGATCGCCGCGGTCGCGCTGCCGCTGTCGGCCATCCCCACGTTCGCGGTGATGCACCTCATGGGCTTCACCCTCAACACGGTGTCGCTGCTGTCGTTGTCGCTGGTGGTCGGTGTGCTGGTCGACGATGCGATCGTGGAGATCGAGAACATCGAGCGCCACCTGCTGATGGGCAAGCCGCCCCTGCGCGCCGCCACCGAAGCGGCCGACGAGATCGGCCTCGCCGTGGTGGCGACCACGTTCACGTTGATCGCGGTGTTCCTGCCCACGTCGTTGATGGGCGGTACGGTCGGGCGCTACTTCGTCCAGTTCGGCTGGACCGCGGCGATCGCGGTGTTCTTCTCGCTGGTGGTCGCACGCATGCTGACGCCGACGATGGCGGCCTATCTGTTGAAGGCGCCGGAACGGGCGCACAAGCCGCCACGCTGGATCACCCGTTACCTGCATGTCGTGCGTGCCTGCCTGCGGCATCGCCTGCTGACGGCCGGCGGGGCCCTGCTGCTGGTCGTGCTCGGCCTGGGTGTGGCCGCACGGCTACCGGGCGAGTTCATCCCGCCGGACGACGGCAACCAGACGCAGGTAACGCTGACCCTGCCACCCGGCAGCACGTTGCAGGACACGCGCGCGCTGGTCGAGCACGCGCGCGCGCTGATCCAAGCGCATCCGGAGGTCGTCTCGGTCTACACCGCCATCGGCGCGCCGAGTCGTGGAGGAGATCCCGATGAAGGCGCATCGGTCGCCAGTGTCGCCACCGCCGTGCTCACCGCGAACCTGGTGCCGCGCGCGGAGCGCGATGGCGTCCGCCGCCAGGCGATCGAGCGCCGGCTGCGCGACGATCTGACCCGCCTGCCCGGCGCACGCGTCGGCGTCGGTGCCGGGGGCGACAGCGAAGGCTATGAGCTGGTGCTGGCTTCCGACGACGGCCCGACCCTGATGCGCCACGCCAGCGTGGTGGAGCGCGAACTGCGCGGCATTCCCGGCATCGGCGCGGTGACGTCTTCCGCCAGCGTGGTGCGGCCCGAGCTGGTGGTGCGGCCGGATTTCGCGCGTGCGGCGGAACTCGGCGTGACCTCGGCCGCGATCGCCGAAACGCTGCGCATCGCCACCGCCGGCGACTACCGCCAGGACCTGGCGAAGTTGAACCTGAGCGAGCGGCAGGTGCCCGTGGTCGTGCGCCTGGCCGACGAAGGCCGCGACGATCTCGATACGCTTCGCCGCCTGCCGGTGCCCGGTGCGCGCGGGCCGGTGCCGCTGGAAAGCGTGGCCGACCTGCAGTTGTCGACCGGCCCGTCCGAACTGACGCGCTTCGATCGCATGCGCAACGTCACGCTGAAGGTGGAACTCAACGGGCTGCCGCTGGGCGATGTGGAAGCCGCCGCCGAGGCGTTGCCGAGCCTGCGGGCGCTACCGCGCGGTGTGGTCCAGGCCGCCGCCGGTGATGCCGAGGTGATGGGCGAACTGGTGGCCGGGTTCGGCGTCGCCATGCTGGCCGGCGTGCTGTGCGTCTACGCGGTACTGGTCCTGCTGCTGAAGGACTTCGCCCAGCCGCTGACAGTGCTGTGCGCGCTGGTGCTGTCCATCCCGGGCGCCTTCCTCGCGTTGTCCGTCACCGGCGCGACGCTGTCCATGCCCTCGATGATCGGCCTGATCATGCTGATGGGCATCACCACCAAGAACTCCATCCTGCTGGTCGATTACATCGTCATCGCGCGGCGCGACCACGGCATGAACCGGACCCGCGCCATCGTCGATGCCTGCCGCAAGCGCGCGCGCCCCATCGTCATGACCACGATCGCCATGGGCGCGGGCATGTTGCCGGTGGCGCTGGGCGTCGGCGCCGACCCCAGCTTCCGCGCGCCGATGGCGATCGTCGTCATCGGCGGCCTGCTCACCTCCACCGTGCTGTGCCTGCTGGTGATCCCGGTGGCGTACAGCGTCGTCGACGACGTGATCCGCCATGCGCGCGCATGGACCGGCATGCGGCGTGGCGATGCGGCCACGCGCGGTGCCGGGGCGCGCGCATGACGTCGCGCCTGCCTGCTGACGCATGGGTCGCCTCTCTTCCTTGCGCGGCGATGGGATGGCAAGGCCCATCGTCCGCGCTTTTTTATCCGGGGTATCTCCCATGAGCTTCAGCACGTTCGCACTCGGCCTGCTCGCCCTGTACGCGACGGCCAGCATCGGCTATGTGTACCGCTGGCGCGGCCGGCGTCGCTATGCCGGTTTCGGCGAATACCTGCGCAAGAGCTGGCCGGTGTTCGCGCCGTTCAACTGCGTGCTGTACATGGCCACGTCCCGGTTCGCACGACGGCCGGTGATCGACAGTGCGTATCTCGACGGCATCTCGATCCTGCGCGCGCACTGGCCTCGCATCCGCGACGAGGCCCTGGCGCTCCATCGCGCGGGACACCTGGAAGCGACCAGCCGGCCGGATTCGCCGGGTTACCACGACCTCGGCTTCCGCACGTTCTACAAGCGCGGCTGGAGGAAGTTCTACCTCAGCTGGTACGGCGCGCCGCACCGGTCTGCGCAACGCCTGTGCCCGGAGACGCTGTGGCTGCTGGCGCAGGTGCCGGGCATCCGCGCGGCGATGTTCTCGGTGCTGCCGCCGGGCGCGGAACTCAGCCTGCATTCGGACCCGCTGGCCTGTTCGTTCCGCTACCACCTGGGCCTGGCCACGCCGAACGACGATGCCTGCTTCATCGACGTCGACGGCCAGGCCCTGTCGTGGCGCGACGGGCAGGACTTCGTCTTCGACGAAACCTATCCGCACTACGCCCGCAACGACACCGGCCAGCCGCGACTGATCCTGATGTGCGATGTCGAGCGGCCGATGAACGAGGCCGGGCATGCGTTCAACCGTGCCTACGCGCAACTCGCGCGGGCGCTGGCGGTCCCGAACACCGACGAGGATCCCCGTGGCCCGCTGACCCGCGTGTTCGCCGCCGTCGCGCCGTGGCGCGCGCACGCGCTCGCGTTGAAATCGCAGCGTCGCGGCGTCTACGTGCTGCTGAAATACTCGGTCAACACGGTGCTCCTGCTGCTCGCCTTGCTGCCCGTATATGCCGTGCTACAGTGGATCGAGCGCGCGGGCATCGCGGCGCTGTACTGAATCCCGTGCGATCTTCCGCCCCTTATTTCCGCCCGCCCGCGCATCCCGAGGCGCACGAGCCATGAGCAGGGACTCCCTGTCGATCCTGATCATCGAGGACAACGCGCAACTCGCGGCGAATCTCTACGACTACCTGGAAGGCTGCGGACACACGCTCGATGCCGCGCCGGATGGGCTATCGGGCCTGCATCTGGCCTCGTCGAAGGACTACGACGCCATCGTGCTGGATTGGAACCTGCCGCGCCTCGACGGCCTGACCGTGCTGCGCCGCCTGCGCGGCGAGGCGAAGAAGAAGGTGCCGGTGATCATGCTGACCGCGCGCGACCAGCTGGCCGACAAGATCGATGGCTTCGAAGCCGGCCTGGACGACTACCTGGTCAAGCCGGTGGCGCTGCCGGAGATCGAAGTGCGCCTGCGTTCGCTGGTCGCGCGCCTGCGCCAATCGGCCGCGCCGGACGATGTCCTGACGGTGGGCGACCTGAGCTTCCACATGGGCACGATGGAGATCCATCGCGGCACGCGCCGCATCGTGCTGACGCGCACCGGCCGCCGCCTGCTCGAGCTGCTGATGCGCGAGAGTCCGCAGGTGGTCACGCGGGCGAAGCTCGAGCGTGCCGCGTGGGGCGAAGGCGCGCCCGGGACCGACCTGTTGCGCTCCCATATGTACGTGCTGCGCCGTGCGCTCGAACAGTCGCCGGAGACGACGCTGCTGCATACCGTGCCCGGCACGGGCTACCGGCTGTACGCGCTTGAATAGGCTGCTCGCCCTGATCGCCAAGCCGCGCGGCGTACACGGGGGCATCACCGTGGCGCTGGTCGTGTTCGGGCTGATCATGATGGCCTCGCTGACGTTCCAGAACTTCAGCAGCCAGGGCCTGATCGAACACCGGTACTGGGCCGATCTGCTGCGCTCGGTATCGGCCGACCACGCGGCGCGCGTGCGCGCGGGCGAAGCGGACACGCTACCGCAGACCGGACTGGTGCGGTCGTGGTACATCGCGCCGGACCCGCGCACCACCTCCGCGCCGTCGTACCTGGCGGACCTGCCGCCCGGCTACTACTCCACGGAAAACGGGTTCCGCAATTTCACCGCCCTCGACAGTTTCGATGGCCACGGCAGTTTCCACGCCGCGGTCGTCGATCTGCCCCCCGGGCGGCTGGTGACCATGCTGGACATCGGCGAAATCGAGGACCAGCAGAACCGCACCTCGCTGTGGAGCGTGGTGTGGGCGCTGTCGTTCGTGCTGATGATCGGCGCGGTGATCGCGTGGCTGCACACGAACCTGGTGCGCCCCGTGCGCGACCTGGCCGACCGCATGCAGGCCATCGATCCGCGCGACAGCAGCGCGCGCCTGCCGACGACGTACCAGCGCGAAGAGATCCAGATGATCGCGCAGGCCAGCAACGTGCACCTGGAGCGCGTCGGCCAGTTCATCGAACGCGAGCGCAGCCTGCTCGACCAGGCCAGCCACGAGTTCCGCACCCCCATCGCCGTCATCGCCGGTGCGGTGGACGTGCTGCAGCAGATGCCGTTGCCGGATTCTTCGCGCCCGGCGTTGGCCCGCATCGAACATGCGGTCGAAGGGTTGTCCGAAACCATGGTCGCGCTGCTCTACCTGGCGCGCGAACCCGAGGCCGGCGAAGCGCCGGCCGACGTCACCGCACTGCACGAATGCCTGCCCGGCGTCGTGCAGGATCACGAGCATCTGCTGCAGGGCCGGCGCACGCGGTTGCGCATCGGCACGCTGCCGCCGACCTATCTGGCCGCACCGGAAGCGATGGTGCGCATCGCCGTCAGCAACCTGGTCCGCAACGCCATCGAGCACACCGAGGCCGGCGACATCGACGTCGCCCTGGCGGACGGCGTGATCTCCGTCATCGACGCGGGCAGCGGCTTCAACCCCGTGGAAGCCGCACGTCGCTACCGCGACAGCCTGCGCCACGCCACGCCACCGCGCGGGCAGGGCCTGGGCCTGTTCCTGATCGGGCGCATCTGCGATCGCTTCGGCTGGAAGCTCGACATCGACACCGGCGGCACCGCCGGCACGCGTGCGCACCTGGACGTGTCGGCCAGCGTCATCCCGCTGTAGCCCCGCCGACAGCCTGCATTCAGCGCGCCGCCGTCGCGCACGACATTGCGGCGACATCGCCTCTCCATCCTGCCGTGGCCGTTCGCCGCCACGCATCTCCGCATGCGCTGACCGCGTCGCGAACGCGTCATCCCACCCCCGACGAGGTCGCGCATTCCATGAAGAAGGTCCTGTTGTCCATGTTGTTGTCCAGTCTGTCCCTGACGGCGTTCGCGCAGGAAGACGGCGATGGCCCGCCGGAAGGCGGCCCGCCACGCTGGAGCGTGGGCCTGGGTGCGATGATCAAGGACAGTCCCTATGCGGGCGAGGGCACCGACGTGCAGCCCATCCCGCTGGTC
The DNA here is from genome assembly GCF_001427585.1 of Pseudoxanthomonas sp. Root630. GTDB lineage: Bacteria > Pseudomonadota > Gammaproteobacteria > Xanthomonadales > Xanthomonadaceae > Pseudoxanthomonas_A. Next base: position 280,166 of record NZ_LMGY01000015.1, read on the forward strand.
TCGTACGAGGGCGAGCGCTTCTACTTCCGCGGGATCACCGCCGGCTGGCGCTTCATCGACACCGATGCATTCGAGCTGAGCGCGCTCGGCAAGTTCCGCTTCGACGGCTTCAAGGTCGACGATCTCGGCCGCGTGGAGCTGGCACGCAACGGCATCGACTACCGCCTGCTCGAAGACCGCGACATGGGCTTCGACCTGGGCATGGGCATGACGTGGAAGGGCCGGGGCGGCGAGCTGGAGGTCGAACTGCTCGCCGACGCCACCGGCACCAGCGAAGGCCAGGAAGCCTCGCTGCAGTACGGCTATCCGATCGAGATCGGGCGCGGCCAGCTGACCCCGAACATCGGCATCACCTGGCAGTCCAAGGACATGGCGAACTACTACTACGGCACCCTCGACGAGGAAGTCGCGCGCGGCGTGGTGGACTACAAACCCGGATCGGTCACCATCCCGCACGTCGGCGTGCAGTACTTCCGCCCGATCGGCGAGACGTGGTCGGTGATGGGCTTCGCCCGCTACAGCCGTCTGCCCGACGAGCTCAGCGACAGTCCGTTGCTCGAACCGGATACCGATGGCACCGCGTCGGTGTTCATCGGACTTTCGCGCGGGTTCTGACGGAAGCCGGTCATCGCTGCGATGCGGCCGGCCGGCATCATCCGCTGCAGCCCCCGCAACACACCGAGGGCAGGCGCACGATGTCGTCGGGAACGAGCCGGTAGCCGGCGTGCGAGAACGCCAGCAACAGCTCCACGGCGAGTGCGCTGGTCGAGCAGCGCAGATGGCCGGTGGTCACGTCGCGATCGACCAGCATGGCGGGGTCGAGGTCCAGCAGGTGGTGCGCCAGGATGGCGAGATCGACCGGTCGCTCGCCCACGCAGATGACGTATTCCATCGCAAGGCTCCTGAAGCGGATGCGCCGCCCTGGGGCGGCGCATCGGGTCGGCTTACTTGGTGACGACCAGCTTGCCCTTCATCAGGGTGGAGTGGCCGGGGAAGCTGCAGAAGAAGCTGTAGTCGCCGCCGGCGGTGAGCTTCTTGCCGGGGAAGGTGATCTTGGTCTTCTGGCCGCCGCCGACCAGCGAGGTGTGCGCGATCACGCGCGCATCGCTCGCCTGTACGTAGGCGCCGGCTGCGCCGGCCTTCATGCCGTCGCGGGCGACGCCGGCCAGGTCGGCGGTCTTGGAGACGACCACGTTGTGGCCCATCGCGGTCACCGGCAGCTTGCCGCTATGGGTCAGCTCGATGGTGATGGTGGGGCAGCTGGCGGAGACGGTGGCCTCTTTCAGGTCGAACTTCATCGCATCGTCGCCCTTGAGGCTGACGGTGCAGTTGCCGGCCGCCTGCGCCATGCCGGCGGCGCTGAGCAGGGCGATGGTGGCGAAGGTGCGGGAGAGTTTCATGGTGTGGCTCCTTGGAGGGATAGGCGGAATCGGGAGGGGTGTGGGTGCCATGTCATCACGGCCCGGCGAGCAGCGCCTTGATCTGGATCAGGAAGGCGGGGTCGGCGGCGGCGGCCGTCACCTCGCTGCGGGCGCGCACCCGCCCCTCGGCGTCGAGCAGCACCAGCACGCTGGTGTGGTTGATGCTGCCGTCGTCGCGGAACCGGTAGCGCACGTCCAGCACGCTGGCGATGGCGCGCACGTCGTTGTCGGCCGGGGTGAGGAACTGCCAGCCCCCGGGCACGCGGTGGCGAAGGGCGACCTCCCGCATCGCGTCCGGGGTGTCGCGGGCCGGGTCCAGGCTGAGCATGACCACGCCGAGCTTCGCCCGCTCCTGCGGCGACAGCTGCTTCTGCACGCTCTTGGCGTTCTCGATGATCAGCGGGCACATCAGGTGGCAGTGCGTGTAGAACATCGATACCAGGCGCGGCTGCCCGCGCAGCGACGCCCAGCCCACGGGCGCGCCGTTGGCGTCCTGCGTGGTGGCCTGCAGGTGGTAGACCGAATCGCCGGGCAGCGACTGCGCGTGCAGCGGGGCCGCGAACGCCAGCAGGGCGGAGAGGAACAGGGAAGCGGTCTTCATGGCGTGCTCCTTGCACAGCGGAAACCGAGGTTGCCCAGCGTGGCGTCGGGTGGCAGGGCGGACAGCAGCACGAAGCGCTTGACCACGCCGTAGTCGCCGGGATCGTTGAAACTCATGGCGGTGGCACCGCAGTAGCGCAGCGCGTCGCCGTCCTGCTGGCCGCGGCGGTCGCCGTCGCCCAGCAGCGAGGCATAGTCCTCGCTCCACTCCCAGTACGCGCCATGCAGGCCGTGGATGCCGTAGACGTTCGCCGGTGCGCCGGGCGCGGCGTCGATCGCATGCGGCGTGCCGTCGTTGACCTGGCGCATCCGCCACGCGGCATCGCCGCGCGCGTCGCGGCGCGTGGCATCGGCCGCCGCGGCGTATTCCCATTCGACGAAGCGCGGCAGCCGCGCCTGCTGCGCGCGGCAGTAGGCGTCGGCGGCATACCAGTTGACGTGCACCACCGGCGCCTCGGGGTCGAGCGCCGGGCCGGGCGTCTCCGCCGTGGCCCAGTGGCCCAGATAGCCCGGGCTGGCGAACACCGCGGGAATGCGGTCGCGCCGCCATTGCGGCTGGCGGGCGACGAACGCGGCGAACGCGCGGTTGCTCACCGGCCGCGCCATCAGCGAGAACGAGGCCACCCGCACGATGCGGGTGGTTTCTTCGTAGCGCACGGAAGAACGGAAGTCGCCGCCCTCGATCCGCCGGTAACCGTCGTCGGCATCGCCCGCGACGGCGAAGGCCGACGCCAGGGCGAGCGCGAGCAGCGCGGTGGTCGGGGGCAGCGTCCGTTTCATCCGTTCCTCACTTGCCGCCGGCCGGCTTGGCTTCGGGGTACTCGATGTCGTGCTGCTGGCCCGTGTAGATGTCGGGGTTCTTGTCGCCCTCCACCTTCAGGATGCCCAGCGAGCCCTTGTGGAACGTGCGGAAGATGCTGTGGTCCACCAGCACGAAGTTGCCCGGCACGTCCGCCTTGAACTCGACCATCGCCGAGCCGCCCGCCGGGATCAGCGTGGTCTGCACGTTCTCCTGGTACTTGCTGCCGCCCTCGGTCCAGACCTTGTCGAAGATCTCGCCGATCACGTGGAAGCTGGAAACCAGGTTCGGGCCGCCGTTGCCGACGAACATGCGGATCGTCTCGCCGGCCTTGGCCTTCAGTGCGTTGTCGCCCTGCAGCGCATCCACCGAGCCGTTGAACACCACGTAGGTCGGGTGCTCGTCGATCGCCTTCTCCAGGCTGAAGGGCTGCAGGCCCGGTTCGCCGTACGCGCCTTCGGTGTAGAAGTCGCCCTGCACCACGTAGAACTCCTTGTCCACCGGCGGCAGGCCTTCTTCCGGCTCCACCAGGATCAACCCGTACATGCCGTTGGCGATGTGCATGCCCACCGGCGCCATCGCGCAGTGGTAGATGTACAGGCCGGGGTTGAGCGCCTTGAACGAGAACTGCGTTTCCTTGCCCGGCAGGGTGAACGTGGCTTCCGCGCCGCCGCCCTGGCCGGTGACGGCGTGCAGGTCGATGTTGTGCGACATGTGCGAGTCGTGGCGGTTCTTCAACTTGAATTCCACCGTGTCGCCCTTGCGCACGCGGATGAAGCTGCCCGGCACGGTGCCGCCGAACGTCCAGAAGTTGTAGGTCACGCCGTCGGCCATGCGCATGTCCTTCTCGATCATCTCGAGATCGACGACGACGTGGGCCGGCGTCTTGCGCGTCAGCGGGGGCGGCACCATCGGCGGCGCCGTCAGCACGGCGTGGATCGTTTCGCCGGCGGGCGTGATCTTGCCGCCCGGGCCGGCCGCGAGAGCGGGGCCGGCGAGCAATGCGGCGAGGGCGCAGGCAAGCAGGGAGGTATGCAGGCGTTTCATGGCGCTTTCCTTGATCGGTCGTTGGTGGGTGTGTGGCCATGGTGGAAACGCATCCGCGCCGCGACGTTGATCTGGATCAATCGGCGCATGCCGATCGCGCGGATTCGCGCGTGTGCTTGACCAAAGTCAAGCGCGCGACCGCCTGCGACACCGTGTCGCATCTGCACTCCAGGGTGCGTCGTGACAATGCATGCATTCCACGAGGAGCACTGCGCCATGAACCGCAATCTGCTGGCCGTCGCCCTGATCGGCGCGCTCGCCCACACCCCTGCCCGCGCGCAGGACGCCCACGCCGGCGCGCATGCCGACGCGCTTCCGGTGACCACGCTGGACGATGTCGTCGTGGTCGGCGTGGCGCCTGCGATGGCCACCACCGTCATCACCGATCCCAAGCTGCCGCGGCAGCCGGTACCGGCGAGCGACGGCGCCGATTACCTGAAGACCATTCCCGGTTTCTCCACGCTGCGCAGCGGCGGCACCAATGGCGATCCGGTGCTGCGCGGCATGTTCGGCTCGCGCATCAACCTGATGACGAACGACGGCGCGATGAGCGGCGCATGCCCGGCGCGCATGGACAACGCGCTTTCCTACATCGCCCCGGAAACCTACGACCGGCTGGTCGTCATCAAGGGGCCGCAGACGGTGCTCTGGGGCGGCGGTGCGTCGGCGGGCACGGTGCGCTTCGAACGCGAGATTCCCTACTTCGCCGAACCCGGCGTGCAGGCTTCCGGCAGCGTGCTGGCCGGCAGCCACGGCCGCAACGACCAGGTGCTCGACATCAGCGCCGGCACGCCGCGCGGCTATGCGCGACTCTCCGCCAACCGCTCCGAGGCCGACGACTACGAAGACGGCAACGGCGACCTCGTGCCGTCCGCGTGGAAGAAGTGGAACGCCGACGCGGCACTCGGCTGGACGCCCGACGAAAACACCGTGCTCGAGCTCAGCGCCGGCATCGGCGATGCGCAGGCGCGTTACGCCGGCCGCGGCATGGACGGCGCGCAGTTCCGCCGCGACAGCCTGGGGCTGCGCTTCGAGAAGAAGCACATCGGCGGCGTGCTGGATGCCGTGGTCGCCAACGTCTACCAGAACGACGTGGACCACGTGATGGACAACTACAGCCTGCGCGATCCCGACCCCACCAGCAGCATGCCGATGCCGATGGCCAGCAACGTGGCGCACCGCACGCGCGGCGGCCGCGTCGCCACCACCTGGCAAGCCGGCCGCTGGGAAGTGACCACGGGCCTGGACCTGCGCGACAGCCGGCACAGCCAGCGCAGCGCCAGCGGTCGCGGCGCCTACCTCGCCGTGCCGTGGCGGGTGGACGCGAAGTTCCAGAGCTGGGGCGCCTTCGCCGAATCGCACTGGCACATCACCGACACCCATCACCTGATGAGCGGCGTGCGCCTCGATCGCGCCGAAGCGCAGGACCTGCGCGCCACCACCGGCGGCATGATGCCGATGCCGAACCCCACCGCCGGCATGACGCGCAAGGAATCGCTGCCCAGCGCGTTCGTGCGCTACGAGTACGACCTGGGCGGTCGTTGGGGCGCCTACGCCGGTCTGGGCCACACGCAGCGCATGCCCGACTACTGGGAGCTGTTCTCTCCGACTTATGGTCCGGTAGGAGCGACGAACGCCTTCGCCGGTGTGCAGCCGGAGCGCACCACGCAGCTGGATATCGGCCTGCAGTTCAAGGGCGCGAAGGTGGATGCGTGGGCGTCGCTGTACGCCGGACGCGTGCAGGACTTCATCCTGTTCGACTATTCGGCCGGGATGATGGGCAGCAGCACGCGCGCGCACAACGTGGATGCGAACATCCGCGGCGGCGAGGCCGGCATCGACTGGCGTCCCGCGCAGGGCTGGAAGCTCTCGGGCGCCGCGTCCTACGCCTGGGGCGAAGTGCGCGACACCGGCACGGCGCTGCCGCAGATGCCGCCGCTGGAGGCGCGCTTCTCGGTCAGCCATGAACGCGGGCCGTGGTCGTGGGGCGCACTGTGGCGCGTGGCGGCCGCGCAGGAGCGCGTCAGCACAAGCCAGGGCAATATCGTCGGCCGCGACCTCGGGCCGAGCGCGGGCTTCGCGGTGTTCTCCGTCAACAGCGGCTATCGCTTCAACGACCGCCTGCAACTGACCGCGGGCATCGACAACCTGTTCGACCGCGCCTATAGCGAGCACCTCAACCTCGGCGGCAACAGCGCGTTCGGCTACCCGGCCGATCCGGTACGCATCAACGAACCCGGCCGCACCGCCTGGGTGAAGCTCAACCTGCGTTACTGAGCCGTACGCACGCGCTTCCGGTGGATCAGCCGGAAGCGCGGGCCTGCCACGTCGCGGACAACCGCCAGCAGCGCCAGAGCGCGTGCAGGCTCATCGCATAGGCGAGCACCAGCGTGCCGCCTGCGATACGCGCGAGCACGGGCACCAGCGTCGCCGACACCAGCAATCCTCCCGCGATGACGTGCGCGAAAAGCGCGCGCCGCTTCCCGCCTTCGTCGAACAGGGTACCCACGCCTGGCACGCGCACGCCACGGGGCACGCGCTGGCGCAACGCGATCCAGGTCAGGAAGCCGGTGATCTCCATCGCCATGCCGACCACCAGCAGCGGCAGGCCCACGCCGAGCACCAGCGTGCCGGTCACGACCACCGCCGCCCCCGGCCATGCGGACAGCACCCCGGCGAGCAGCAAGGCTGCGCAACCCGCCCGCCAGAACGCGCGCAACATCGCGTTGCGCCGGTGCGGCGCGCGTGCCTGCAGGACGAACACCGCTGCCGCGAACACCGCGAACGGCCACGCCGCAAGACGCATTGCTTCCACCGGCAGCGCGCCTGCGGTGTCCGCCGCGATAACGCACAGCGTCAGCAGGACCCCGATTTGCCAGGCGCGCGCGGCCGCGACCGGCGGCGCGCGCGTGCCCTGCAGCATCGGCAGCGTCACCGCGCCCACGGCCGCGAGCAGTCCCATCGTCCAGCCGATCACACCGAAGGCCGCGTGCACATCCACCATCCCCGCGGCTGCCGGCATGCGCCAGCCGGTGCGGGCCGCCAGCAGCACCAGCCCCAGCATCGCCGTCGCCATCAACGCGAGCACGGCCAGGCCGATGCCGTCGCGCACGACGCGCACGCCGCTTCCGCGCACGACGGCCACCAGCGCCAGCGCTGCGAACAGGGCCAGCGATCCACCGAGCAGCACGGCCGCCGGCGCGGCCAAGGCGTGCGACGACGTCGCCAGCGTCGCCAGCAGCAAGGCCAGGCCGAGGTTGAACGTGGCGTGCACGCACGGCACGACGCGCGCGCAGGGGAGCGGACTGCCGGCGGCGACGGGAAGGAACTGCACCAGGCTGCCCAGCATCGCGTTGCCCAGCAGGCCGAGCGCGAACAGATGCACCAGCACGAGCGTCGCTGGCGTCCACCGCGACAGCAGCGCGACGTCGCCGTGCCAGGCCAGCCAGCACCCCGCCAGCGCGCCCCACGCCAGCGCCGTGGCCAGGAAGCGCATCGGCACCGACGGTGGCGGCGCCTGCGCGAACGCCAGCCCGCTCATGCGGCCTGCGGAGGCTCCAGCGCGTGCCGGTCGGCGACGTGGCAGATCGCGATGCACGCACTGCCGGCGTCGGCATCGCGCACCCGATAGGCGAAGCCCCATTGGTCCAGGATCGGCAGCAGCGGGGCCGGATACAGCGGCGTCAGCGCCACCAGACGCTCGCCGCGCCGCAACGTGCGCAGGCAGTCGAGGATGCGCTCCATCGGCTCCGGCGCCGCCAGCGCCCGCAGGTCCAGGCGCAGCAGGGTCAGGGCATGCGCCATGCGTCGGGCTCCTCGGCGTCGCGCGCCGGTGTGCAATCGAGCGACACGCCCGCGGCATCCAGCGATTCGCGCACGCAACAGGCGCAGGGGGCGAACGCGTCGGGCAACCACGCGGTGTCGAACGCGGTCTCCATGCCGGTCAGCCCCCCAGCCACAGCAGCCAGCCCCACGGGTCGTGCGCGCGCGCGATGCCGTACACCTGCAGGAAGCACAGCAGCGCGGCGACCACCAGCACGGCCCGCGCACGGTGGCCGCGCGCGGGCCGGAAGGCCGCGATGCCGATCGCCACGTACGCGACGAGGAACACGATCTTCGCCACCAGCCAGCCGTTGGCGAACATGCCCGCCGGCAGGATCGTCAGCAGCATCATCGCGCCGGTCAGCAGCACCGTGTCGATGCTGTAGCTCAGGTAGCGCACGGCCGCGGCGCGCGGCCAGCGCAGGCCGGCGAGCAGGCTGAGCGCACGCAGCGCGAACAGCGTGCCGCTGCTCATCGCCGCGCCCATGTGGACCAGCTTGATGTCGGGGTAGAAAGCCATCATGGCGCTCATCCCGGCCGCCCGTCCGCACGCGGACGCAGGTAGATGCCGCCGATCCGTCCCACCCACGGCGCCAGCGCGAGCAGCCAGCCCACCGCGGCGGCGGCCTGCCATGCCATCGCATCCGGCGCGAGGTCGGCGACGATGCGCATCACCGCGACGGCCTGGATCGCGACGAAGGCGAACCACGCCACCTTCGGCATCACCAGCGGTCGCCCCGAGTGGCCCTGCGTCACCCGCGTGACCATCGCCACCAGCAGGCTGCCGAAGAAACCGATGAACATCGCATGCATCGGCGCGCGTCCCAGCACGAAGTCGTCCGTCGCCAGGAAGGTCACGCTCTGCACCACGTACAGCAGGAAGGTGATCGGCAACCATGCGGTGCCGATGAACAGCACCGCCAGCAGCCCCGGCATGCGACCGCGCGGCCACCAGCGGATCACCGCCCAGGCGGTCAGCCCCAGCAGCGGCACGTCGGCCAGCCACAGCCATGCGTACGCATGCACCAGTTCCAGCCCGAGGTGCACCATCAGCAGCGCCCATACCGCGCCCAGCCACGGCAGCGAGCGCCACGGCACGTAGCCCGGCACCACGTTGCCGGCGAAGAACGGGAACATGCGGTGCGCCACCGTCACGTACACCGGCAGCAGCAGGCCGAAGCCGCCGAGCTTGATGCTGGCGAACGCCCACGTCGGCGACGCGCCCAGCGCGAAGGCGATGAACATCACCAGCCCCAGCCAGCCCAGCAGCAAGCCGGCGAAGCACGAGCGCGCATGCCAGGTCTTCGCGGTGTCGTCGGCCAGCAGGCGGCCCAGCGTCAGCAGCGCCGCGGTCCAACCGGCCAGCGCCATCCACAGGCCGACGGTCAGGCCTGCCTGCCAACCCGCGACGCCCAGCAGGATCGCCAGCTGCCCGCCCATCAGGCCGAGCCCGACCGGCACGTAGTGCCAGCGCTTCAGGTCGGCCATGCCCATCCAGCGCGGGAACACGGTCAGCAGGAAACCGAAGATGAAACTCGGCAACACCAGGTACTGCATCAGGAAGGCATGCAGCCAACCGGCGTAGATCGGCGTCTCGGGCATCGTCCACAGGCCCCAGCGCGTGGCCGCCAGCCACAACGTCCACCACAGCATCGCCAGCAGCACGTTGCCGGCGCCGACGAAGAACATCAGCCGGTGCGGCGCATGCGCGAGCCACGCGGGCGAGAGCCCCGGCAATGGCGGCGCGGCGCGGGGACGGGGCGGGGGAACGATGTCGATCTTCATGCGGCCAGCGTGCCCGCGCCGGCCGGCGACCGCCTTGACGTGGGTCAGGCCGGGTGCGATCCGGCGGCCGGTGCCGCCTTGATCCGGGTCAAGGCCGACCGCGCGGCGAGCCCCTACAGTCCTGCTACCCGCGCATGCGCGCACCGACCCGCACAGGAATCCCGATGTCCGACCACGCCCCGCCCACCGAGCAACGCCAGCAGGCCATGACCGAGGCCCTGCGCGCCTGGGACCCGGAAGCCGAAGTCACCCTCGAGCCCGGCACCGGCCGCCTGATGGTGATGACCACGCTGCCCACCGACCGCGTGATCGCCATCCTCAAGGACGTCGGCGAACACGCCGAAGCCGGCGAGAGCGAATCGCGCGGGCACAAGGCGGGGCAGTGCTGCGGTGGGTGTTCGCACTGATCGATGGATGATCGGGGCGTTCCCCGGCATTCCGTCCTGCGTCGTCAGATCGATGCCAGGATGCTGCACTGGGCCCCGGCGCCCGTCACGTGCCGTCCACGCAGACATGCTGCACCACGCCGTCTTCGATCTGCTTGAAGCATCCGTACGTCCGGATCGAGTCCGAACAGCTACCGAGGGCAGGACTGCCCTTGGCGATGTCGGCGGCCACCAGACAGCGGCCCTCGCATTGCCGATTGTCCGTGCAGATCTTTCTTGCATCGCGTGCGGGGAAATCGCAGACATAAGGCCCGCCGGGCGGCAGCCCGCGGCGCTCCCACCATCCGCCAACCAGGGAGCAAGCGGCTTCGGTTTCCGGAAGCAGGGGCTTGTCGGCCATCGGGATGTCGACGAGCTGGGCTGGAAGCGAAGGCGTCGGACGCGAGCACCCGGTCGATGACATGACCGCCAGGCAGACCAACAGGAATCCGGGGTATCTCACGGTGTGCCTGCATGGATACGGTTCATGACAAGGGAATGTACGCGGTCCGACGGCCAGGCGCATTGACGCCTAGTCGCCGCGACCGTCGAGGGCCACGCGAACCAGCGTGATGCCCAAGAGCAACGCCACCTGCGCCAGCGCCCAGGCGATCCACCCGCCACCGGCCCAGAACGCGACCAGCGACGTCAGCAGTGAAAGCGCAGCCCACAGAACCGCATGGTCAGGGCCACCCCCGCGGGCTTCGATCTTCCCCGCATTGAAGTACAGGGACATGCCGACGATGCACAACGCCACCTGCGCGTAGATGCTCACGCGATGTCCAAGGAGGGGCTTCGACGGTCCAGGCGTTGCACGTTACCGGCCGAACTCCGCCGCGATCGGCTTCGACGCCAGCTTCCATGCGATCCAGCCGAACAGCGCGCCGAACGCGAGCGCAAAGACAACGCACACCACGGCCATCACGACGAAGAACAGCGTCATGTCGGGCGCGCCTTGCGCCTGCGCTGCCGCGAACTGGTCGTGCACGAACGAGAACATCGTGGCCTGGATGGCCAGCCCGGCCACCTGCCAGAGGATGCTCAGGATCATCAGGCCGATGAAGCACAGCCGGGCCCAGTTGCGACGCTTCAGCAGGCCGATCGAGACGACCAGCATGACCATGTTGGCCAGCAGGGCCACCAGGAAGAACCACTGGAAATTCTCGAACATGAAGGTCACGAACGGCGGCAGGTCGGGTTGCGACGGCGCCGCTTGCATGGCCTGGCCGAACTCTTCGCTGCGCAGGACGGTCTGCAGCATGATGTTCTGCAGGATCCCGACCAGCGCGCCGAAGCCCGACAGCGCGATGAAGATCCATGCCACGACGGTGACGAAGGTCGAGCGTTGCTTCAGTTCGGACATGGCCCCTCCCCGGGCGATGAAGACAGGGCCATCATGGGGCAAGTGTCCGGGCGAGGCCACTCGCTGCGCATGAGTGCGTCGGTACGTCAGAAGAGATGGACGAACGCGGCGGCCGCAAAGAAGGCAGCCGATATCGCCACCAGCCACCGCCACGCACCGATGTCTTCGGGCGTGAGGCCTGTACCGGGGTTCCGCGGGTCGTAACGGATGACGATCTCTTCAAGCAGGGGCGCCCTGCGCCACAGTTTCAAGCCGGCGACCTGGACCGCCGCGCGATCTTCTACGCGCTTGCGGTACTCCAGTCCGCCGACGGTCCAGACAAGCACATGGTCCGTGTCGGTGTTGACGCCCCATTGGCGGTGACCCAAATCCTCGAACCACGACTGCGGCGGCACTTCCACGACACGTGCCGGCGCGGAGGGCCATGTCCGAGCCGTGCGCGCGCGCAGGAATGCCAGCAGTGCAACGCCGCACGCCACCCCGCCGGCCGCAACGAGAAAACCCGTCATCGTCATTCTTGACCTCGCAGGGTGTGCACGGCTAACCCGGGCCGCCGGGAGTGAGCGTTGATGCGCGCTCGTGACGGCGCCCCGCGATGGCCGAAAGGATCGCCTGTTCGAGCGGCTCCACCAGGATCGATCCGGGACGGTTCATCCGGTGCAGGATGATAAAAAAAGCCACCAGGGACAATCCGAACACGACTTCGCCTGAGAGCGTGCCTTTCCAGTGGACATTCACACCGAAGAGCGAGAGCGCGCCAAGGAACAGCGAGCCGCCCACCGGCAGCGTCAGCCACAGTTTCAGGACGAAGTCCGCCTTGAACCGGCCGCGCAACCGGGTTCGACCTTCTTCCTGCACGAAACGACCGACGAAGGCAGGACTGAACATGGACAGCAGATACGGCGCGTCCCGCCACAGGGCTACGTCATGCACGGTGGCGTGCCCGTGCAGCGTAGGGATGCCCCGCCGTGCCACGGGTCCGACCTGGTCGGTCGTGGCGGCGAGCCGGCCTACCGCCTCGTGCAGCGGAAGGTCGGTCGAGTAGACGACGTCGAAGTCCCCGAAAAGCAGTGTTGAGATCGACATGGGCTCAGCGGAGGCGCGATGGATTCAGGAGGGCGATCGCTGTGTGGCGGCGTAGAGGGGCGCAACGAACAACGCGATGGTCAGGAGGAAGTAGGCGTAGACACGCGGGAACTCCCTGACGCCCGGCACCCGGTCCGTCCAGGCGGCATACGACTCGGGTGTCTGGAGCCTGTCGAACACGCGCCCGTTGAGGAACCGCAGGACGAGGAAACATCCCGCGAAGATCAGCACGAACACCCAGCGCGATACCTCGAGATGCGGCCCCCACAGCGAAAGCCCGAACAGGTTGAACGCCTGGAGCATGGAAAGGATGCTGCAGGCATCGAAACGCTCATGGCCTTCGGGTGTGATGCGGTAATGCCATCGTTCGAATTCCCCGGCGAACGATGCGTACCAGGTACCCAGCGTCATGCCACGACGTCCTCCCGGGTGGGGTCCGGGTCGACCGAGCGCGTGCGCCTCAGATAAACAAGCAGGCAGCACGCCGCTACCGCGACGACGTTGATGCCGACGATGAAAGGCTTGCCCTGCAGCAGCGAGTACTCGAACTGGCTGCCGAACCTCGCGAAGAAATCCCACGTGGAGATGCTTGGCTGGTACTTGAAGTGGAGGGATGCGCCACTCGAGAACGAGTAGCCCGCGACGGGCGACATCAGGAAGGGCACCTGGGCCAGCCAGAAGTAGAAGTTCTGCCGTAGTGCGCCGTCACGGCCTTCAAGCAACCACAAGCCGCAGACCACCCCCCAGGCGAACAGCGCCAGGAAAGGAACGGACAGCACTTTCGAAAGGATGGCCCCCGGCGCAACCAGCAGGCTGAGCCCGACCGCCAAGCCCGTAAAGCCCCCGCCGAGCGCGAGGATGCCCAACAGCCTCCGCTGCCAATGCCGCATCGATTTCCCCCAAGTCCGATCGCCGGCACCCCTGCCGTCCCCCGATGTTAAACGTGAAACAACCCGCCAACCCAGGTAAATGTGAGGAGGTGTCACCCGCGGGGCGTTGTTCGGCCATCGCAGGACCGGGGATGGAGTTCTGAGCGCCATCGATGGCATTCCGCGCCTTGCGCACGGCCTTCGGCGCCCCGTTCTCACAAAAGAGAGCCGCTTGCGCGGCTCTCGGGCTGCAACCTGCAGCAGGTGGCCCGGCCTCCCCACCCGGAGAGGCCGGTTCCAGGGTCAGGCTTCGCCGGGTTGTGCGACCGGCAGCGGCTCGCGGCGCGGGGACAGCCACAGGCTGGCCACGAACCACACCAGCGCCAGCGCACCCACGCTGAAGAGCGTGTCGGCCGGCACCCGCATCCACACCAGCATGTCCACGATCGGCTGCTGCATGAACTCCGCCGAGCGCGCGAACCAGTAACCGTGCTCCAGCGCCGCATTGAGCTGCAGGATACCCAGCGGCAGCAGGGTCAGCAGCGACATGCCGGCCAGGCCGATGTTGAGCGACCAGAACGCGGTCTTCAGCAGCTTCTCGTTCCACACCACGTCCGGCTTCAGGCCGCGCAGGCAGAACAGCATCAGGCCGATGCCGAGCATGCCGTACACGCCGAACAGCGCGGTGTGGCCATGGTTGGGCGTCAGGTTCAGGCCCTGCATGTAGTACAGCGGCAGCGGCGGGTTGATCAGGAAGCCGAACAGGCCCGCGCCCACCAGGTTCCAGAACGACACCGCGATGAAGAACTGGATCGGCCAGCGATAGCGCTGCATCCACGGCGTGGCCTTGCCCATCTTCCAGCTGTGGTACGCCTCGAAGCCCACGTAGGCCAGCGGTACCACTTCCAGCGCGGAGAAGCTCGCGCCGAGTGCGATCACCGCCGTCGGCGTGCCGGTGAAGTACAGGTGGTGCAGCGTGCCCAGCACGCCACCGGCCATGAACACGATGGTGGCGAACAGCACCGCCACCGTGGCGGTCTTCGTCTGCAGCAGGCCCAGGCGGGTGAACAGGAAGGCGATCACCGCCACCGCGAACACTTCGAAGAAGCCTTCCACCCACAGGTGCACCACCCACCAGCGCCAGTACTCGACCATCGACAGGTGCGTGTGCTCGCCCCACATCAGGCCGGCCGCGTAGAACAGGCCGATCGCCACCGTGGACAGGAACAGCAGGCTGACGATGCTGCGCGATTCGCCGCCGTTGCGGATGGCCGGCCACAGCGCACGGCCCACCAGCACCAGCCACAACGTCAGGCCGATGAAGAGGAACCACTGCCAGAAGCGGCCCAGATCGACGTATTCCCAGCCCTGGTGGCCGAACCAGAAGTTGTGCTCCAGGCCCAGCTTCTGCATCACCGCGAACCACTGGCCGGTGAATGCACCGACCACGATGACGATCAGGCAGGTCCACAGGAAGTTGACGCCGAGGCGCTGGAACTTCGGCTCGTGCCCGGAGATCGCCGGACCGATGTACAGGCCCATGCCGAGCCACGCGGTCGCGATCCACAGCACCGCGAGCTGGGTATGCCAGGTGCGCGTGAGCGAGTACGGCAGGATGTCGGCCAGCGCGAAGCCGTAGGCCTCCTGGCCTTCCACCTGGTAGTGCGCGGTGATCGCACCCAGCAGGATCTGCACCACGAACAGCGCGATCACCACCCAGAAGTACTTCGCGGTGGCGCGCATCGACGGCGTGATCTTGATCTTCGCCAGCGGATCGCTTTTCGGCAGCACCGGTGCCATCTCGTCGCCGTGGTTGACCGCGTAGTGCCAGCCCAGCAAGGCGACACCGGCGATCAGGAACAGCACGCTGAAGACCGTCCACATGAAGGCGCTCGGCGGCGGCGTGTTGCCGACCAGCTCGTCCGCCGGCCAATTGGCCGTGTAGCTGATCGCCGCGCCGGGGCGCTCGGTTACCGACGACCACGCGGCCCACCAGTAGAACGCGGTCAGCTGGCGGCGGTGTTCGGCGTCGGGCACGGTGTCGTTGCGCATGGCATAGGCCTCGCGCAGATCGCCGGTGGCCGGATCGGCGGAGAACAGGCTCTGGTAATGCGCACCGACCACGCCGATCGCGTCCGCGCGATCGTTCGACAGGGTGATGCTGCCGGTCGCGGCGTCGTAGGTGTTGGGCCGCATCAGCGCCTGCACGCGCGTGGCGTAGGCGGCCTGGGTGGGCGCGTCGAGCTGCTTGTAGCCTTCGACACCGGCCTCCCGCTTGGCCCATCCATCCAGGATGGCCTCGGCTTCGCGGTGCAGCCAGTCCGCGCCCCAGTCGGGCGCCACGTAGCCGCCGTGGCCCCAGATGGAGCCCAGCTGCTGGCCACCGATGGACTGCCATACCTGGCGGCCGGTCTCGATGTCCTGGCGGGTGAAGATCACCCGGCCGTCCTGCGCCACGACCCGTTCGGGTACCGGCGGCGCCTGGCGATGCACTTCGCTGCCGACCCAAAGCAGGACGGCGAACGACGCAATGAGCAGGGCCGCCAACCCCACCCACAACTTGCGTGTCGAATTCATGATGCGGCTCTCCTCGGGAAACGGCCGCATCATCGGCGCGCCAGCCCGGGGGCTCCATGACGCAGGTCAAGCCGAAAGGGAATTGCCGACGTCGCTGTCTGTAGGAGCGACGTGAGTCGCGACCGGAGCCTGTCCGGTCTTCGTGGAGCTGATCGGCAGTGGGGCCGTGCGGTCGCGACTGACGTCGCTCCTACAGGGGTGAGTCGCGACCGGAGCCTGTCCGGTCTTCGTGGAGCTGATCGGCAGTGGGGCCGTGCGGTCGCGACTGACGTCGCTCCTACAGGGGATTCCGTCCCTTCAAACCCGCCGCACGCTCAGCGCCGGCCGCTTTTCTGTAGGAGCGACGTGAGTCGCGACCGGAGCCTGTCCGGTCTTCGTGGAGTTGATCGGCAGTGGGGCCGTGCGGTCGCGACTGACGTCGCTCCTACAGGGGGTCCCGTCCCTTCAAACCCGCCGCATGCTCAGCGCCGGCCGCTTTTCTGTAGGAGCGACGTGAGTCGCGACCGGAGCCTGTCCGGTCTTGATGGGGCTGATCGGCAGTGAGGCCGTGCGGTCGCGACTGACGTCGCTCCTACAGGGGGTCCCGTCCCTTCAAACCCGCCGCACGCTCAGCGCCGGCCGCTTTTCTGTAGGAGCGACGTGAGTCGCGACCGGAGCCTGTCCGGTCTTCGTGGAGCTGATCGGCAGTGGGGCCGTGCGGTCGCGACTGACGTCGCTCCTACANCCGTCCCTTCAACCCCGCCGCACGCTCAGCGCCGGCCGCTTTTCTGTAGGAGCGACGTGAGTCGCGACCGGAGCCTGTCCGGTCTTCGTGGAGCTGATCGGCAGTGGGGCCGTGCGGTCGCGACTGACGTCGCTCCTACAGGGGATTCCGTCCCCTCAATCCCGCAGCACACTCAACGCGAGGGCTTCCAGGCGGGGCAGGTCGAGGATCTCGACATCGCGCTGCTTGATGTGCAGCAGGCCGTCCTGTTCGAAGCGGCGCAGCACGCGGCTGACCGTCTCGGGCGCCTGGCGCAGGTAATTGGCGATGTCGGTGCGCGCCATCGTCAGCTGGAACCGGCGCGGCGAGAAGCCGCGTGCGGCCAGCCGGCGCGAGAGGCCGATCAGGAATGCGGCCATGCGTTCGTCGGCGGTGTTGTCGCGCGCGAACAGCGAGGCCACGCCGATGTCGCGGCTCATCAGCTTGAACAGGTGCGCCTGCAGGTTGGGCAGGCGCGCGGCCAGCATCGCGATCTTCGGGAACGAGAAGCGGCACAGCATCACCGTGTCCAGCGCGATCGCGTTGCACGGGTAGCGGTCGCCGTGGATGGCGTTGAGGCCGATCACTTCGCCCGGCAGGTGGAAGCCGAGCACCTGCTCGTGCCCGTTGCGGTCGATCTGGTAGGTCTTCACCGTGCCCGCGCGCACCGCGGCGATCGCGCCGAACGGGTCGCCTTCGCGGAAGACGTGCTCGCCGGCCCGCAGCGGGCCGACGTGTTCGACCAGCACGTGCAGGTCCATCAGGGCGCGCTTGTCCATGCCTTCGGACAGGCAGGCCTGCGAGAACGCGCAGGTGGAGCAGAAGGTCAGCGAATCGCCGTCGTCGGCGACGATGCTCGCATCGGTGCGCGGGAAGACCAGCGGCGAGGTCATGCGGACACTCCCGGGAAAGTCAGACCGTGCGCGAGAAGCGAGGCGTCGAGGCTGTAGCGGTGGGCAGGTAGCGGTCGAAGCACATCGCGATGATACGCAACAGCATGCGTCCGCGCGAGGTCGTGCGCAGGCGGTCGCGCTCCAGCTCCACCAGGCCGTCGTCCTGCAGCGGGCGCAACCGTTGCAGCGCATCGGCGAAGTAGGTGGTGAAGTCGATCACGTGGCGGCGGCCGAGGTCGCGGTAATCCAGCGTGCCGTGGCACATCAGCTGCTGGATGACATCGGCGCGGATCACGTCGTCTTCTTCCAGCCGCATGCCACGCCATACCGGCAGGTGGCCCTGGTCGATGGCCTGCTCCCAACTGCCGAGGTCGCGCGGGTTCTGGCTGAAACTCGGGCCGATGTGGCTGATGGCGCTGACGCCCAGGCCCACCAGGTCGCTTTCGGCGTGCGTGGTGTAGCCCATGAAGTTGCGGTGCAGGCCGCCGCGCCGCTGCGCTTCGGCCAGGCTGTCGCCGGGAAGCGCGAAGTGGTCCATGCCGATGTAGACGTAGCCGGCCTCGCCGAGCTTGTCGATCGCGCATTGCAGCAGGCCGAGTTTCACTTCCGGCGGGGGCAGGTCGTCGGCATTGATGCGCTGTTGCGGGCGGAACATCGACGGCAGGTGCGCGTAGCTGTAGATCGCAAGCCGGTCGGGCCGCGCCTCCAGGGTGATGTCGAGCGTGCGCGAGAAGCCGGCCAGGCTCTGCTTCGGCAGGCCGTAGATCAGATCGACGTTGACCGATTGCAGGCCGTGCGTGCGGCAGGCGTCGATGATCGCCAGCGTCTGCTCGACGCTCTGGATGCGATTGACCGCGCGCTGCACCTCGGGGTCGAAATCCTGCACGCCCAGGCTGGCGCGGTTGAAGCCGGCCGCGGCCAGTTCGCCCACGTCGTCGGGGCTGATGAAGCGCGGGTCGAGCTCGATCGAGCAGTCCAGCCGCGACGGGGCGGCGAACGAGAAATGCCGGCGCAGCACGTCCATGGCTTCGGCGATCTGCCACGGCGTCAGGAAGTTGGGCGTGCCGCCGCCGAAGTGGACCTGCTCCACGTCGCGGTCGCGGTCGAACAGTGCCGAGGCCATCGCCACCTCCCGGTACAGCCGGGTCAGGTAGGCGGCGCCGCGCGCGGTATCGCGGGTGATGATGCGGTTGCAGCCGCAGTAGAAACACGGGCTGGTGCAGAACGGGATGTGCAGGTACAGCGACAGCGGGCGCGGGATGGGGTCGCCATTGCTGATCGCCGCCATGCTGCGCAGGTCGGCCTCGTCGAAGCCGGGCGAGAACTGCGGTGCGGTGGGATAGGAGGTGTAGCGCGGCCCCGGCGTGTCGTAGCGCCGCAGCAGGTCGGGATCGAACAGGGAGGACAGGCTGGCCATGCGTGCAGGCTAGGTCCGCGTGGCCGGGTTGTCCTTGACATGGGTCAACCGCCTGCGGCGGCGCGTCGCAGGTTCAGGCGCGTGAAGAAGGTCGGCACGCATTTGGCAAGCGCGCGTGCGCGCACTAGGCTGGTGCCCGCCACGAGGCCAGGGAACAGGAGGCGCAGTGATCGGCTATCACGAGGCGGTGGCAAGGCTGACGGACGGCGCAGGCCTGCTGGGCACGCAGCGTATCGCCCCGGGCGATGCGATCGGCCGCGTGCTGGCCGGAGCCGTCGCCAGTGCGGTAGCGCTGCCGCCCTTCGACAATGCGGCCCTGGATGGCGTGGCGCTGGCGACCGGCGGCGTGCCGGTCGCCGCAGGCAGCGTGTGGGAGATCGCCGCGCGCATCGCGGCAGGCGACGCGCCACCGCACGATGCCGCATCGGCGTGGGAGATCATGACCGGTGCGTCGCTGCCTGCGCGCGCCGACACCGTGGTGCCGGTGGAGAAGATCGACAAGCTCGCCGCGCGCGCGGGGGGCACGACGCACGTGCGCCTGCTCGCCGATGCGGTGCCGGGCGCGAACATCCGTCGCCGCGGCGAGGACGTGCAACCCGGACAGCGCGTGCTGGCCGCGGGTGCGGTCATCGATGCCGGCGCGCGCATGTTGCTGGCGGGCCTGGGCATCGACCGGATCGACGTGGCGCGTCGCCCGCGCGTGGCGCTGCTGGCGACCGGTCGCGAGATCGTGCCGGCGGGCGAGCCGCTGCCGGCGGGCGGCATCCACGATGCGACATCGCCCTATCTCGCCGTCGCGTTGGCGGCGGCCGGTGCGGATGCGATCCGCATGACGCGCGTGGGCGACGATGTGGACGCCTTCCAGGCTGCGCTCGACGCCGCGCTCGCCGAAGGCGCCGACCTGGTGCTCAGCACGGGCGCGGTATCGAAGGGCTGTTACGACTTCGTGCCGGCCGCGCTCGGCGCGCGTGGCGCCGACGTTATCTTCCATGGGGTGGCGATACGCCCGGGCAAGCCGGTGCTCGCTGCGCATCTGCGCGAAGGGCCGCTGTTCGTCGGTCTGCCGGGGAATCCGCTGTCGACGGCGGTGGGTTTCCGTTTCCTGGTCGAACCGCTGCTGCGCGCATGGCTGGGCCTTCCCGCGGAAACGCCGCGGCGCGTGCCGCTTGCCGCGGACTGCAACAAGCGCGAGGGCCTGCTGGCCGCCTTCCATGGCACGCTCCGCTGCGACGCGGAGGGGCGACTGCGTGCGCACGTGACCGAGGCACAGGCGTCGTTCCGGCTGCTGCCGTTCTCGCAGTCCTCCGCGTGGATCACGCTGCCGGCGAACGTGGGCCGGGTCGATGCTGGAACACGGGTGGAGGTGCATGGCGCCAGCCACCTGCACGCGCCGTCCTGGACTGGCGAATGAAGGCTTCGCCACCGCCCTGGCGCGCCGTGCTGCTGGCGGGTGGTCGTTCCTCGCGCATGGGCACGGACAAGGCCATGCTGCCGTGGGGCGACGGGACGCTGCTGACGCATATGCGCGCGCTGCTGCTTGCCGCGGGCGCGGATGAGGTGATCGTCAGCGGAGATCGTCCGGACATCGGCGGCGTGCCCGACGCAATGCCCGACACCGGACCGATGGGTGCGCTGGCGCAACTCGCGCCGCGCCTGCGCGACGGCGCATGGATCGTGGTGCCGGTGGACATGCCGCTGCTGTCCGCGGATCTGCTGCGGGCACTGCGCACGGTCGATGCCGCGTGCGCGTGCGTGGAAGGCCACGCGTTGCCGATGGCATTGCGGCTGGATGCCGACGTGCGCGCGGCGATGGTGGAGATCGGCGCGCGCGCGGGGCGCGAGCGCTCGCTGCGCGCGCTGCAACAACGGCTGCCTGCACAGGTGTTGCCGGCCGCGCCCTGGCAGGACGTCCTGCGCAACTGCAACACGCCGGACGACTGGATCGCCCTGCAGCGTCCGACGCGTTGAGCACCGGCCGATGACCGGGAGCGGGCCGGTCACATGAATGTGATAGCCTGCGGCCGCAGCATCGTCGCACCCAGTACCCAACCGCAAGGTAGGCATCATGGAGCAGAGCGAAGGAACAGCCGTTGCGAGCAAACAACAGGAGCGCCTGGCGTTCCTGCTGCTGACGGTGGTCATCTTTCCGTTGATGGCCGTGCTGATCGTCGCCGGCTACGGCTTCCTGGTGTGGATGTGGCAGCTGCTGTTCTCCGGGCCGCCGACCGGGCCGTGAGCGATGAGCGAGATCCGCTCCCCTTCCCGTCGTGCCCTGCTGTTCGGCCGCGTGCCGACCGCACCGCGGCCTGCTGCAATCCGACCGCCCTGGGCGAAAGCCGAGCCTGAGTTCCTGGCTGCGTGCACGCGCTGCGATGCCTGCGTGCAGGCGTGTCCCGAGCAGGTGTTGATCCGCGATGCCGACGGCCTGCCGCGCTTCGAGGCGCGCGCGGGCGAGTGCACGTTCTGCGGCGACTGCGTGGCCGCGTGCGACAGCGGTGCCTTCGAGCCTGCGGACACGCTGCCCTGGACCCTCGTCGCCCAGGTCGCCGGCACCTGCCTGTCGGCGCAGGGCGTGGTCTGCGCCAGCTGCCGCGAGGTCTGTCCCGCCTCCGCGATCCGCGTATCGCCCGGCGCGCGCGGCGCGCCCACGATCGATGTCGAGGCCTGCACGGGCTGCGGCGCCTGCGTCGCGCCGTGCCCGGTGGACGCCATCACCCTGCAGGACACATCCGCCATGGAGGCCGTCGCTTGAACGCACCCGCACCCGATGCCGAAGTCCATATCGCCAGTTTCGTCATCCAGCATCGCGACACGGCGGGCGACGCGCTGGCGGCGATGATCCGCGAGCACCCCGATCTCGACCTCGCGCTCGCCGCCGGTACGCGCAGCGTGGTGATCTGCGAATCGGCCGACCGCCATGCGGTGATGGAGCGCGTCGACCAGCTGCAGGCGGTGCCGGGCGTGCTCAACGTACTGCTGGTCTACCACCACGCCGAACCGGCGCATGCGCTCGACGAGCCGCTGCCGTCCCTGTCCATCCTGTCCGCGACCGGAGAGGCCCATGAGCACACGTCGTGACTTCATCCGCCACAGCGCACTGGCCACGGCCGCCGCCGCGGCCGGCCTGCCGCTGACCGGGACCGGCAGCAACGTCGTCACCGAAGGCGACCTGACCACGCTGAAGTGGGACAAGGCCCCCTGCCGCTACTGCGGGACCGGATGCGGCGTGAACGTCGCAGTCAAGGACGGGCGCGTGGTGGCCACGCACGGCGACGTGCATGCCGAGGTCAATCGCGGCATCAACTGCGTGAAGGGCTACTTCCTCTCGAAGATCCTGTACGGCGCCGACCGCCTGACCCAGCCGCTGCTGCGGAAGAAGAACGGCGTGTACGCGAAGGACGGCGATTTCACCACGGTGACGTGGGACGAAGCCTTCGACGTGATGGCTGCGCAGTTCAAGCGCGTGCTGAAGGAGAAGGGCAGCGATGCGATCGGGATGTTCGGTTCCGGCCAGTGGACGATCTTCGAGGGCTATGCGGCCAACAAGCTGATGAAGGCCGGCTTCCGCAGCAACCACATCGACCCGAACGCGCGCCACTGCATGGCCTCGGCGGTGATGGGGTTCATGCGGACCTTCGGCATGGACGAGCCGATGGGCTGCTACGACGACATCGAGGCGGCGGACGCGTTCGTGCTGTGGGGCTCGAACATGGCCGAGATGCATCCGATCCTGTGGACGCGGGTGACCGACCGGCGGCTGTCGCATCCGCACGTGAAGGTGGTGGTGATGTCCACCTTCGAGCACCGCAGCTTCGAGCTGGCCGACATCCCGATCATCTTCAAGCCGCAGACCGACCTGGTCATCCTCAACTACATCGCCAACCACATCATCCGCAGCGGCAAGGTCAACCGCGACTTCGTCGGCAGGCACACCACGTTCAAGCGCGGCAACGACGACATCGGCTACGGCCTGCGGCCCGAGCATCCGCTGGAGGTCAAGGCGAAGAACGCCAAGGACCCGAATGGCGGGGAGCCGATCAGCTTCGAGGACTTCGCCGCCTTCGTCGCGCCCTACACGCTGGAGAAGGCGGTCGAGATGACCGGCGCCGAGCGCGGTTGGCTGGAGCAGCTGGCCGAGCTGTACGCGGATCCGAAGACGAAGGTGATGTCGTTCTGGACCATGGGGTTCAACCAGCACACGCGCGGCGTGTGGTGCAACAACATGGTCTACAACATCCATCTGTTGACCGGGAAGATCGCGACGCCGGGCAACAGCCCGTTCTCGCTGACCGGGCAGCCTTCCGCGTGCGGCACCGCGCGCGAGGTGGGCACCTTCAGCCATCGCCTGCCCGCCGACATGGTGGTGACCAATCCCGAACACCGGAAACATGCCGAGGAGATCTGGAAACTCCCGCCCGGCACCATCAACCCGAAGGTCGGTTACCACGCCGTCGAGCAGAACCGTGCGCTGAAGGACGGCAAGCTCAACGCGTACTGGGTGATGGTCAACAACAACATGCAGGCCGCGGCGAACCTGCGCGAGGAAACGTGGCCGGGCTACCGCAATCCGGACAACTTCATCGTCGTCTCCGATGCGTACCCCACGGTGACGGCGCAGGCGGCGGACCTGATCCTGCCGGCGGCGATGTGGGTGGAGAAGGAAGGCGCCTACGGCAATGCCGAGCGGCGCACCCAGTTCTGGCACCAGTTGGTGAAAGCGCCCGGCGAGGCGCGCTCGGACCTGTGGCAGCTGATGGAGTTCTCCAGGCGTTTCACCACCGACGAATGCTGGCCGCCCGCGCTGTTGGCGGCGAACCCGCAGTACAGGGGCAAGACCCTGTTCGACGTGCTGTACCGCAACGGCAACGTGGACCGGTTCCCGACGACCGACATCGCCTCCGGCTATGCCAACGACGAGTCGGCGTTGTTCGGCTTCTACGTGCACAAGGGGTTGTTCGAGGAATACGCGGCCTTCGGTCGCGGCCACGGCCACGATCTCGCGCCGTTCGACGACTACCACAAGGCGCGCGGCCTGCGCTGGCCGGTGGTCAAGGGCAAGGAGACGCGTTGGCGCTATCGCGAGGGCGCGGATCCGTACGTCAAGGCGGGGAGCGGCTTCGAGTTCTACGGCAACAAGGACGGCAAGGCGGTGATCTGGGCGCTGCCGTACGAACCGCCCGCGGAATCGCCCGACGACGAGTTCAACCTGTGGCTGGTCACCGGCCGCGTGCTGGAGCATTGGCATTCGGGGTCGATGACGATGCGCGTGCCCGAGTTGTACAAGGCGTTCCCGGCGGCGGTGGTGTTCATGAATCCGGACGACGCGAAGGCCCGCGGGCTCAAGCGTGGCGACGAGATCATCGTGGCGTCGCGGCGCGGCGAGATGCGCTCGCGGGTGGAGACGCGCGGCCGCAACCGGATGCCGCGCGGGGTGGTGTTCGTGCCGTGGTTCGACGCGGGACAGCTGATCAACAAGGTCACGCTGGACGCGACCGATCCGATTTCCAAGCAGACCGACTACAAGAAGTGCGCCGTGAAAGTCGTGGCCGCCTAGGAGCACGCCCATGCAGAACAAGCAGCTGTGGATCGCGGTGGCGCTGACCGGGGTGCTGATGGCGCTGGTGTTCGTGGCGGGCTGGATGTTCGGCCGTCCGAAGCACGCGGACGTCGCGGCGGCGGTCGCGTCCACCCCCGTGGATGCGCGCGCGGTGTTCGTGCCGGGCGCCGGGCAGATCGATGCCCTCCGTCGCGGCGTGCCGATCGACCAGGAAGGCCATCCGCCGCCGATGGCCCGCGTGGAGAACACCGACCTCAAGCGCGCACGCGCCTATCCGATGCAACCGCCGACGATCCCGCACGCGATCGACGGCTACCAGATCGACAGGAACAGCAATCGCTGCATGCTCTGCCACGCGCGCGCCAATGCGGCCACGTTCCAGGCGCCGCCGGTCAGCGTGACCCACTACATGGATCGCGACGACCAGTTCCTGGCGACGATCTCGCCACGGCGCTACTTCTGCAACCAGTGCCACGTGGTGCAGACCGACGCGCCGGTGCTGGTGGCGAACCAGTTCCGCGACATCGACAGCGTGCTGTCGTCGCCGCCGGCGGCGAAGGAGTAGCCCATGTGGTCACGGACGAAAGCGCGGGTGATGGGCCTGTGGCGCACGTTGCGTCTGCCCAGCCGCCACTACAGCCTCGGCTTCCTGACGGTGGCCGGTTTCCTGGCGGGGATCATGTTCTGGGGCGGCTTCAACACGGCGCTGGAGGCGACCAATACGGAAGCGTTCTGCACCAGCTGCCACGAGATGCGCGACAACGTCTTCGAGGAACTGAAGACCACGATCCACTACAGCAATCGCTCCGGCGTGCGCGCGACGTGCCCCGATTGCCACGTGCCGCACAACTGGACGGACAAGATCGCGCGCAAGATGCAGGCCTCCAAGGAAGTGTGGGGCAAGATCTTCGGCACGATCGACACGCGCGAGGAATTCCTCGATGAGCGCCTGATCCTGGCGACGCACGAGTGGAACCGGCTGAAGGCCAACGATTCGCTGGAGTGCCGCAACTGCCACGATTACGACTCGATGGACCTCACGCGCCAAGGCTCGCGTGCGGCGCAGGTGCACAAGTTGTGGCTCGGCACCGGCAAGAAGACCTGCATCGATTGCCACAAGGGCGTGGCCCATCACCTGCCGAACATGGAAGGCGTGCCGCAAGGTTGAGCGCGCCTTGTCGTGTCCGCATTGCCTGTGACGCGACGAATTCTCCTGTGCAGCGAAAAAAGATTTCGCGCGACACGCACGGGAGGCGGGGATGGCGACAGGGGATGTGCAGCAGGGTGCCGGTGGTAACGAGGCCTCGTTCCTGGATGACGCGCGGTGGCGCCTGGTCGCCGATCGTCTGCCGCCGCTGGTACGCGCCCGCGCGCGCAACGGGGAACGTACGCGGATCTTTCTCGAAGGGGTGCTCTGGGTAGCGATCAACCGTGCGCCGTGGGGCTATCTTCCGTCCGAATACGGCGCATGGCACACCGTCTATGTGCGCTTTACCCGCTGGGTGCACGAGGGCATCTGGGAAGACATGCTGAAGGCCTTGGCGCCGCATCCCGACCTGGCCGAACCCCTCCGTTGGCTGCTGGCCGGCTACCGCGCCACGCGCTATCCCACGCGCGGCGGACGGAACCGCATCGCATCCGTGTCCTGCGAGGACTGAGCGGCGCGGAATCCCGCGCCATCGCGTCAGGGTTCGCCGGGATGGCCTTCGATATCCGCGTCGACGGCGTCCGGTGACTGGCGCGCCACGATGCTGCTCGCGGTGAGGTCGCCGGTGACGTTGCCGGTGGTGGCGAACACATCGGGGATGGTGTCCACGGCCAGCAGCAGGCCCAGCGGTTCGATCGGCAAGCCCATCGACTGCGTCACCGGCATCACTGTGGCCATGAAGCTGACCTGGCCCGGCAGGCCGATCGAGCCCAGGCTGATCACCACCGCCAGCGCGGCGCCGCCCGCCAGCGTCACCGCATTGAGATCGATGCCGTAGGCCCACGCGACGAAGCACGCGGCGACGATGTACTGGATCGGGCTGGTGATGCGGAACAGCGTCACCGCCATCGGCAGCACCAGTGCCGCGACCGCGCGTGGATGGCCCAGGCGGAAGCGCGCGGTTTCGACCATCGCCGGCAGTGAGGCCAGCGAGGACTGCGTGCTGGCCGCCACCACCTGCGCCGGCAGGATGGCCTTGGCGAAAGCGAGCGGCGACTGCCGCGCGAACACCGCCACGAGCAGGTAGCAGATCAACGTCGCGCCCAGGTACATGCCGCACTGCAGGACGATGTAGCCGGCCAGCGCGCCGATCACGCCGATGCCGGCCTGTGCGCAGACCGCGAGCACCAGCGCGAACACGCCGATCGGTGCGGCCACCAGCATCCAGCGCACGATCACGATCATGGTGTCGGCGATGCCGTGGCAGAAGGTGATGATCTGCGTGCGTCGATCGGCTTCGACGCGGGTCAGCGCGAAGCCGAAGAACAGCGCGAACACCACCACCGGCAGCATCGCGCCCTGGGCGGCGGCCATGATCGCGTTGCTCGGCACGATGGAGCCGATCCATTGCGCCAGGCCGGGCGTCTCGATCGCGCCGGCCACGGGCAGCGTGCCGTGCAGGGTCGCGGTCAGGGCCGGGCTCGGCGGCACCGCCGACAACACCAGCGGCGCGACGATGGCCGCATAGGCGGCGAACAGCGACAGCACCGCGATGAACACCACCATCGCGCGCCGCGCCACGCGACCCGACGCGGCGGCATCGCTCGCGGTGGCCACGCCCAGGACCACCAGCGACAGCACCAGCGGTACCACGGTCATCTGCAGGCCGCTGAGCCACAGCTTGCCGATCGGCTGGGCGATCGCCGCAGCGGTGCCCGCGGAGGTGGGCCACCAGTGGGCGAGGGAAAGGCCGGCGAGCGCGCCGGCGACCAGACCGATGAGGACGCGCGCGGTGGCGCCGGGCCACCTCATCGTGCGGCCTCCGGCAGTCGCCAGTCACGTGCGAGGCGCGCGTACTCCGCACGTGGCAATAGGACGAACACCGGGCGTTCCGCAGGCTGCAGCCAGCCGAACAGCGCGTCCATGGTCTCCGCGGCCATCGCGGTGCAGCCCGCCGTCGCTTCGCCGGGCGTGCGCCACAGGTGCGCGAAGATGCAGCTGCCGCCGCGCGGCGTCGCGTTCGCGTTGTGGCCGATCACCAGGCCTTCGCGGTAACGCGGGTCGCCGTTGCCGTGCAGGTCCAGGCGCATCGGTTCGGTGGAGCCCTTCGCCGCCGCTTCGCCGACCTCACGCGTGTCGACGATGCGGTTGTAGAGCGGCGAATCCGGCACGTCGATGCAATAGCTGGTGGCCTGCATCGCACGGTAGGGCAGCGCCGTGGCGCCCTTCGCGGCGTAGCCGAACGCTTCGCCCAGGGTGAACACGCCGGCGGGCGCGCGGCCGTCGCCCTCCTGCTTGCGCGGACCGGCGTCCTGCGCCGGATGCAGGCCCAGGCCCCAGGCGGCGCCGTTGCGGCCCACGGCAATGGGCGAGGCATCGCCCGCCGCACGCCACTGGCCATCCTTCCAATCGAAGCGCTGCAGCGTGCCCTGCGTGGCGTCCCAGCCGTCGGTCAGCACGAGCACCAGCTGGCGGGCATCGCGCCACGGCAGCGGCGGCGATGCCGTCGCCGGGCTGGCGCAGGCACTGGTACCGGGCAGCAGCAGGGCTGCGAGCAGGAAGGGGCGGAACACACGGTGCAGGACAGGCATCACGACTCCAGCAGGTGATGGATGCGTTCGAGATTGAGGGCGAGCTGGCGATGCCGGCCGGGGTTCTGGCACAGCAGGACGAACAGGAAGTCCAGCAGCGATTGCAGCGAGGAGCGGTACAGCAGTTGCTCGACGTGCGGCTCGTGGTCGTGCGCGGACACGACCAGCGCCGCGTCGGCATGCGCGCGCAGCGGGTTGGCGGTGTGGCGCGTGATCGAGATGACCTTGCCTTCGAATGCCTGGAACTGCCGGCTGACCTGCGAGAGTTCGGGCAGCTTGCCGAACTCGGAGAACATCAGCAGCACGTCGCCCGGACGCGCGGCCGACAGGTTGGCCATCATCAGGATGGGATCGGCGTGCGGCACCGTCAGCAGGCCGAGCAGCGACAGCCGCATGGCGAACTCGCGCGCGAACAGGCCGTCGTCGCCGAGCCCGCAGACGAATACCTTGCCGGCGCCGTCGATCATGTCGACGATGGCTTCCACCTGCGCACGCGGATTGAGCGCGCGGGTTTCCTCCTCGGCGGCGGCCTTGCTCAGGCGCAGCCCTTCCTGCAGTCGCAGGTAGGCGT
Source organism: Pseudoxanthomonas sp. Root630 (assembly GCF_001427585.1). Taxonomy (GTDB): domain Bacteria; phylum Pseudomonadota; class Gammaproteobacteria; order Xanthomonadales; family Xanthomonadaceae; genus Pseudoxanthomonas_A. The sequence goes on from NZ_LMGY01000015.1 coordinate 308,878, forward strand.
CGCCGGCGTCGTCCCGCGCCGCGACCGGCAGCGCCGCCTGGCCGTTGCCGTTGCGCCCGATCGTCTCGCCGATCGAGTACTTGAGGTCGGGATAGCCCTTGAAGCCGAACTTCTGCGCGAACTTCACCACGCTGGACTGGCTGATGCCCAGCGCGCTGGCCAACTGCTGCGAGGAGTAGTCGCGCAGCAGGTGGGCGTTGTCCAGGATGAAGTCGGCGATGCGGCGCTCGATGGCCGACATCTGGTCGCGTTCGGAACGGATCTTCACCAAGGGCGTGGTCATGGCGGCAGTGTGAAGGCGGCGGGGTGGGCCTGACAACGGCAGCCGGCGGCCGGGATCAACCCGGCAGCAGCTCGAGGCCGCGGATCTCGCGGATGCCCAGGCCCGGCGCGTCGGTGATTGTGATTTCCGATTCGTTGAAGATCACGCCGCCTTCCACCGGATTGAACTGGCCCAGCGACGGGCCGTCCAGGTCGATCTTGGTGATGACGTTGGCCTTCGCGGCCGCGACCTGCACGGCCGCGGCGACGCTGACACCGGCCTCGATCATGCAGCCGATCATGCATTCCACGCCGTAGAGCGAGGCGATGTCGGCGATGCGGATGGCGTTGGAGATGCCGCCGGTCTTCATCAGCTTGATGTTGATGATGTCGGCCGCGCGCATCTTGATCAGGTCGATCACTTCGGTGGGGCCGAACACGCTCTCGTCGGCCATCACCGGCGTGTGCACGCGGTCGGTGACGTACTTCAGGCCGTCCAGGTCGCGCGCCTTCACCGGCTGCTCCAGCAGCTCGAGCACCACGCCGGCTTCCTCCAGGTTCTGCATGGCGAACACGGCCTGCTTGGCGGTCCAGCCCTGGTTGGCGTCCAGGCGCAGCAGCGCACGGCCTTCCACCGCCGAATAGATCGCCTTGACGCGCTCGATGTCCAGGCCGATGTCCTTGCCCACCTTGATCTTCAGCGACTCGAAGCCGCGCTCCACCGCGCTGATCGAGTCGGCGACCATCTTGTCGATGTAGTCCACGCTGATGGTGATGTCAGTGGTGATCACCGGGTCGCCGCCGCCCAGCATCTTGTAGAGCGGCGCGTCGTAGAGCTGCGCCCACAGGTCGTAGACCGCGATCTCCACCGCCGCCTTGGCGCTGGTGTTGCGCTCCAGCGCGGTCTGGATGAGATCGGTGATGCGGTTGAGGTTGGCGATGTCCTGCCCGATCAGGCGCGGCCGGATGAACTTGCCGATCGCCTCGATGATCGAGCCGTGCGTGTCGCCGGTGATGACGGCGGTGGCCGGCGCTTCGCCGTAGCCGATGTGGCCGGTGTCGGTGTGCACCAGCACCACGATGTCTTCCACCGTGTCGACGGTGCGCAGCGCGGTCTTGAACGGCGTTTTCAGCGGCACGCGCAGCATGCCGAACCGGATGTCGGTGATCTTCATGGAGCCCCTTGGGGACGGATTCTCTGGATGGCGGTGATGCGGTCGACGGTGGACTGCTCGCTGTTGAACATCAGCGGTTCCAGCGGGGTGACGGCGACGGAATTGAGCCGGGCGCGCACGGGGTTGCCGTCCGCGCCGCGGTAGGTGATGCCGGTGGTGTCGTGGATCGTGTAGGTGGTGCCGTTGTCGTGGCCGATCACCATCATCACGTGGCCCGGGATGTAGACCAGGTCCCCGACCTGCAGCGTGCGCAGCACGGCGAGGCGCTTCTCGTGGCTGTCGGAAGCGTCGAAGCCCACCCGCTCGAGCGCGGGGCTGACGGCCTGGGCGCTGGTGTTGCGCGGCAGGGTGATGCCCATGCTGCGATAGACCTCGGACACGAAGCCGCTGCAGTCGCGCGTGTTGTAGCTGTGGCCCCAGCCGTAGCGCTCGCCGAGGAACTTGAACCCCTGGCGCAGCACGTTGGCGTGCGTCAGCGGCAGGTAGTCCGTCGATACGTCGGCGGTGCGCGGCAGCAGGGCCGGCAGCAGGGCCAGCGTGCCATCGGCGCGACGCACCGGCAGCTGCACGACGTACGAGGTGTACGGATGCTGGCCGTTCACCGGCGCATCGGCGGGCCAGCCGTCGAGTACGGGCACGCGGACGCCCATGTCCAGTTGCAGCTCGGACAGGCCCGCTTCCTCCGGGTTGTAGACCGTGCGCGCGGTGGCGCCGGTGACCACCAGCGAGGGCGCGCCGCGCCCATAACCCAGGACCACGTCGCGCGCGCCTTCGGCCACGAACCGTTTCTCGATCCATGCGGCGTACAACGGGCTCACCACGAAGTACCAGTCGCCGTCGGCGCTCGCATGGGCGATGACCACGGGTGTGCCGGGGAACAGCGCGCTTTCCTGGAAGCGGTCGATGTCGGTGTCGCCACGGCTGCTGAAAACGCGTTCGCGGGTGGGGAAGGTGCGCAGGTCGGCGCGGTGCACGACCAGGCCATAACGCGCGGGCGTCTGGGCCGGGACCTGTTCCACGGCGGCATTGGCGGTGAACGATGCCAGCTGCGCTTTCGTCACGTCGCGGCCCTGTACGTCGTACAGCGTGCGGGTGGGCGTGGCGGACAGCGGCACCAGCCATTCGCGGACCTGGTCGCGCGTGAGCAAAGCGGGCACCGCGTCGAGATCGTGGACGTGGCGGTCGGACTGCACCATCTGCCGGTTCTGTGCGGCGACGCCGGCCGTGTCCAGGAGCGCGCGTTGCGGCTGGGCCAGCTTGTCGATCCAGTACGCGGGGTCCAGATGCCGGTCTTCGACCCCGATGACGGCATGTCGCGGCAGGGGCAGGCCGGCGTCGCGCGCCTGGGCCGGTAGCGCGGTCGCCAACAGGACGGCCAGCGCCAGGGACAGCGCGCTGCCGAGGATCGCGGGTCGGCGCGTCCCGGAGGCCGGCCGAGGCACGGACCGGTGCTGCATCGCTAGGTTCATCCGCTCCCCTTCTCTGTGCCCAAGGCCTGCTGGAGTACATCACGCCATGCCGGGGCTGGTTCTGCAAGAATATTTATTTCTTCCGATATAAAAATCAAGAATAAATTATTGACCGTGTGTTCAGGTCGTGTTACACAAATCACACCTGTCGGCCTGGGGGTTGTTCGACGTGGATGCCAGCGTTTGCCAGCACTCGGTAGCAGTACGCGGCAGGCGCCGGCAGCGTCGGCTGGCCGCGTGGCTGTGCCTGGGCGGGTGGCCGATGGTACTCCTGGCACCTGGCGTGGCCGTGGCCGGCGATCCGCTGGCCGCGATCGTCGCCGACATTGATCGGGGCCGCTTCTCCGAAGCGGACACGGCGATCACCCGGGCCTTGTCGGTCCGCGGCGTGGAGGCTTCGAAAGCCGAGGCCCTGCGGTTCCAGCGCGAGCGCATGCGCCGCATCCGCCTGGACTTCACCCTCGACGCCGCCGCCGTGCGCGAACGCATCCGCGCACAGGTGCCGGACCTGCACGAGGACGAGTTCCGGCGGTGGGACGCCGCCGGGCTGATCGAGCGGCTGGATATCGACGGCGAGCCGCGTTACTTCAACCGGTCCGTCTCCAACCTGTTCCGCGTGAGCCCGGAGGCGGCCGCCCGTCGCGCGCCGCCGGTGAAGCCGTTCGCGCAGGGGCCTTACGAAACCCTGCACCGCCACCATCGGGACGTATTGCAGATCGCGAAGGCGACGGCGTCCACCAGCGTGCTGCCCCGCCGCGTGCGCATCACCCACCGCCTCACCGTGAAGCCCGATGCCGTTCCCGCAGGCGAGACCGTTCGCGCCTGGATCCCTTACCCGCGCGCGATCGCGGGCCAGCAGGAGGCCATCGCGCTGGTGGACAGCCAACCGGCACGGCCGCAGGTCGCGCCGGAACGCGCGCTGCAGCGCACCGCCTATCTCGAGCAACCCGCGATCGCGGGCCAGCCGACGACGTTCTCGCTGACGTACGAAGTCACCGTGCATGCGCGCCGCGTGGCGATCGATCCGGCCCGCGTGGTGCCGGCGGAGATCACGCCGGACCTCGTCCCTTTCGTGGCCGAACGCGCGCCGCACGTGCGCTTCAGCGACGACCTGCGCCGGTTCAGTGCGGAGATCGTCGGCGAGGAGACGAATCCCTACCGCATCGCGCAGAAGCTGTTCGCCGCGGTGGACCGCATTCCCTGGGGCGGCGCGCGCGAGTACTCCACCATCACCAACATCAGCGACTACGCGTTCCGCGCCGGCCATGCCGATTGCGGGCAGCAGACGTTGCTGCTGATCACGCTGCTGCGCATGAACGGCATCCCCGCGCGCTGGCAGTCCGGCTGGGCCTACTCCGAAGACGTCGAAGGCCACGACACCATGCACGACTGGGGCGCGCTGTACCTCGCGCCCTACGGCTGGGTGCCGATGGACGTGACCACCGGCCAGCTCGCATCGGACGACCCGGCGCTGCGCTGGTTCTACCTCGGCGGGCTGGATGCCTACCGCGTCGCCTTCAACGACGACTACTCCCGGGACTTCATTCCCGCCAAGCAGCACGTGCGTTCCGAGACCGTGGACCTGCAGCGCGGCGAAGTGGAGTGGAAGGGCGGGAACCTCTACTTCGACCAATGGGATTACCAGTTCGAATGGACCGTCCTGCCCCGGGACGGGCGCAGCTGATTCCACCACCACACGATTCAAACAACATCTTTAGCAGGAGAGAGCGGGGATGAAAGGCAAGGTATTGAAGAAGGCGGCACTGGGCATGGCGCTCGGCGCCTGCCTGGCGTCGATGGCGCCCCTGGCGATGGCGCAGAGCGCGACCGGTGCGGTCGCGGGCCGTGCGAACGCAGGCGACCAGATCACGATCACCAACACGGCGACGGGCGCCGCGCGCACCGTCACCGTAGGCGGCGATGGCGGTTACCGCCTGAGCCAGTTGCCGGTCGGCGACTATCAGTTGCAGGTCAAGCGCGCGGGCCAGGACGTGGGCCAGGCGGTGGCCGTCAACGTGCCGCTGGGCGGCACCACCACCGTCAACCTAGGCAGCGATGGCGGCGTGGTGAACCTCAACGCCGTGCAGGTGGTCGGATCGCGCGTGATCAATCGCGTGGACGTGCGCTCGACCGAATCGGCGACGACGATCAACCGCGAAGAACTCGCCAGACTGCCGGTCGCGCAGGATCTCAGCTCGGTGGCGTTGCTCGCACCCGGCGTGGTCGGGGGCAACTCCAGTTTCGGCGGCATTTCGTTCGGCGGCTCGTCCGTGGCCGAGAACTCCGTGTTCATCAACGGCCTGAACGTCACCGACTTCTATCGTCGCCAGAGCTTCTCCACGGCGCCGTTCGCGTTCTTCCAGGAATTCCAGGTCAAGACCGGCGGCTACTCCGTCGAGTTCGGCCGCAGCACGGGCGGCGTGATCAACGCGGTGACCCGTTCGGGCAGCAACGAGTTCCAGGGCGGCGTCGAAGTGACCTTCGAACCCGAAGCCTGGCGCGCCTCGGCCGACGACCACCAGTTCTCCGACACCGACGCCAATGGCAACCCTGTGCCGGTGTACTACCGCGCGAGCCACGATACCCGCACATTCAGCAAGACCAATGTGTGGGCATCCGGCCCGGTGGTGAAGGACAAGCTGTTCCTGTTCGCGATGTTCGAGCAGCGCGACAACCGCGCCGGCTACACCAACGGCAACGGCAACACCTGGACGACCGGCGAATCGGGCAACGGCTTCTGGGGCACGAAGCTGGACTGGAACATCAACGACAACCACCGCCTTGAGCTGCTCGCGTTCTCCGACGAGGGCGACACCGACAGCACCACCTATGCCTACGACTGGGACGCCGCCACGCGCGGCGGCATGAGCGGCGTCAGCACGACGGAGAGCGGCGGCAAGAGCGGTTCGCTGACCTACACGGGCCGCTTCGGCGACAACTTCACCGTCAAGGCGATGTACGGCGAGAACAACAGCAGCAGCTTCGTGCGCTCGCCCGCCGACGCCCTGTGCTCGCAGGTGATCATCAATTCCAGCTACAACACCGTCTACGCGGGCATGGGCCGGCCACCGGTCAGCTGTCATCCCGGCGGCACGGTCATCAACCACGAGGACGAGCGCGAAGTCGGCCGCCTGGACTTCGAGTGGACGCTGGGCGACCACCTGCTGCGGTTCGGCCTGGACCGCGAAGTCATGACGACCGATCGCTCCTCCTTCTACCCGGGTCCGGCGCAGATGACCTACACGGTCTATTCGATGACCCCGGGCGCGGCGCTGGACAACGGCGCCACCGTGCCGGCCGGCGTCAACGCCGTCGTGATGGGTCGCAAGCGCATCGATGGCGGCGTCTTCGACACCACCGCCAACGCCTGGTACATCGAGGACAACTGGAGCGTCACGCCGAACCTGCTGCTGAACCTCGGCCTGCGCGTGGATGCGTTCAACAACAAGACCGCGGCCGGCGGCAGCTTCATCAAGATCGACGACCTGGTCTCGCCGCGCCTCGGGTTCTCCTGGGACATGAAGGGCGATGGCAGCACCAAGCTGTTCGGCAACCTGGGCCGCTACTACCTGCCCGTCACCAACAACATCAACTACACGTTCGCAGGCGGCTTGATCGACGAGCGCACGTACTACGTGCTCAATGGCTGGAGCCCGCAGACCAATCCGATCACCGGCACGAGCTACATGCAGCCGGTGCTGGGCGCCCAGATCGGCCCGGTGGACGACCAGTTCAACGTCACCGTCGGCGATCTTCGCCAGAGCGTGGACCGCGACATCGACGCGGTCTACCAGGACGAAGCGATCCTCGGCTTCCAGACGATGATCAACCAGGCCTGGTCGTGGGGCGTCAACGCGACCTATCGCCGGATGACGAACGCGTTGGACGACATCCGCATCAACGCGCTGTGCGGCGTCCGCCACGCCAACATCTGGCCGATCGCCAACCCGGGCGACCAGCTCACCCTGTGGGGCACCACCGCGATGGGCTGCGCCCAGGATGGCTGGGTCACCATCGACACGTCGCAAGAGGGCTACATCACGACCGGCAGCAACCGGATCATCGGTTACTCCAAGCCCAAGCGCACCTACAAGGCCGTCGAATTCCAGATCGACCGCGCGTGGGACGACAAGTGGGCCTTCAACGCGTCGTACCTGTGGTCGAAGTCGGAGGGCAACCACGAAGGCCCGGTCAATTCCGACACCAACTACGGCGACACCGGCATGGTCCAGCACTGGGACCACCCGGCCAACAACGAACGCTACGGCGTGCTGTTCAACGATCACGAGCACCAGATCAAATTGCGCGCCAGCTACAAGTTCAACGAGATGTGGTCGGTCGGCGGCACGTTCACCGCGCTCTCGGGCGGCCCGATCACGGCGTTCGGCGTGACCTGGCCGGACGAGAACCTGGCCGTGGCCAGCTACACCAGCGAAGGCAGTGGCGGCGGCACCGGCTGGATCTGCGTGCAGAACTGCAGCGGCGCCTACGACCAGCGCGTCTACGAATATTCCGAGCGCGGTGCGTTCGGCCGCATGCCGTGGACGTACAACCTGGGCGCGAACCTCACATGGACGCTGCCGGTGGAAGGCATCGACCTGAAGGCGCGGCTCTCGGTCTACAACCTGCTCAACGACCAGGAAGTGATCAACGTCCGTGGCCGTTACGAGAAGCAGCCCGGCATATACCGCACCACCTTCGGCACCGGCACCCGCTGGCAGTCGCCGCGCTACACGCAACTCGTGGTGACGTGGAACTTCTGACCGCACAGTGCATGCGGTTGGACGTGTGTCTCTCCCGTGGCCTGCCGTTCGCGGCAGGCCTTTCTTTGTCCGCGCCGTGTCCGTCCCACGACGCGATCCGTGCTATTGCTATGCCGGCGCGTATTCCGAGGTGTCCCGTATGACGAAGCCCGTTCCGTTCGCGTCCCGATCGCTCGCCCTGGCCGCACTGGTTCTGCTGCTGGGGGCGTGCGCGCATACCGGCCCGCGCAATCCGCTCGCCACCTGGGTGCCGTCGAAGAACTTCGACGAACGGCGACCGGTCGTCATCGTGTTGCACTACACCGAGCAGGGTTCCGTCGAACAATCGCTGGACACGCTGCGCAGCCGCAACAGCGGTGGGCGCGTCAGTTCGCATTACCTCGTCGGCAAGGACGGGAAGGTCTACCAGCTGGTCAGCGACACGAAGCGGGCCTGGCATGCGGGCGCGGGAAGCTGGGGCGCGATCACCGACGTCAACAACGCATCCATCGGCATCGAGATCGACAACGACGGGAAGAGTCCGTACCCCGATGCGCAGGTCGAGAGCCTGATCGTGCTGCTGCGCGACCTCACCACGCGGCTGCGCATCCCGCCCGCTCAGATCATCGGCCACTCCGACCTCGCGCCCACCCGCAAGATCGATCCGGGCCCGCTGTTTCCCTGGAAGCGCCTGCACGAGGCCGGCTTCGGCCTGTGGCCCGCGGCCGACGCTGGCGAGCCGCCTGCGGGTTTCGATCCCTGGCTGGCGCTGCAGGCGATCGGTTATGCGATCGACAATCGGGGCGATACGGTGCGTGCCTTCCACCATCGGTTCCGCGGCATCGAGGGCGTCGAACTGGATGCGGAAGACCTGCGCATCCTGTACGCGCTCACGCATCCGGCACCGGCGGCAAACCCTCCGCCGGCAACGCCTTGAACGAGAATATTCAAGTCGGCCTCTCCTAACATTAGGAATAATTTATTGACTCGCCGCAGGCGGCGTGCTACATCGAACTACAGGGGTTTTTCCTGCCGGACGTGATGTTCTTGCCGGCGGCGCAGTAACCGGCGGGGTGCCGGCGCAACAACCAGATCGTCAGCGATGTTCCGCGTTGCGTGCCCGGGATGGGGCGCGTCGGTTGGTCCGTATGGGGAATCCAGATGCTCCTGTGGCGCGTGCGCATCCATGCGACCGCGCCCGGGCAAGAAGCCCGCAGTGGAGATCCCGTCGAGCGACTCGCGCCGCGCCGCGCAGCACATCGTCCTGGCAGCATTCGCAGCGTTCCATCATCCAGGAGATTCCGCATGCCCGCTCGAACCCGCCCGCTCAAGCCGAGCCATCTTGCCGCCGCCATCGTGCTGGGCCTGGCGATTCCGGGCACCAGCCTGGCGCAGGACGCGACGCCCGCCAGCGGAAGCAGCGCACGCACGCTCGACACCGTCACCGTCACCGGTTCGCGCATCAAGCGCACCGAGGTGGAGGCGCAGTTGCCGGTCACCGTACTGCAGAAGGAGCGCATCGACGAACTCGGCATCTCGTCGGCGGAACAGTTGCTGATGTTCCTCAACATCGCGGGCAACAGCTCGGACAACCTCGCCAGCAACGGTGGCATCGTCAGCGAGGAGCAGCGCGGCAACAACGGTGTTTCCGGCGCCAACCTGCGTGGCCAGGGCGCCGACGCGACGCTGGTGCTGTTGAACGGCCGCCGCGTCGCCACCCACGGCCTCAAGGGCCGCGCGGTGGACTTGAACTCCATTCCCTTCGCCGCGCTCGACCGCGTGGAAGTGCTGCGCGACGGCGCTTCGGCCGTCTACGGCACCGACGCCATCGGCGGCGTGATCAACTTCATCACCAAGACCGACTACACGGGCCTCGAGGCCTCGACCTTCGTCGACGTCACCGAGGATGGCGGCGGCAACATCTTCCGCGCCAACCTGTTGGGCGGCTGGGGCGACCTCGACAACGACCGCTGGAACGTCTTCGGCACGGTCACCTACAAGAAGAACGAGATCCTGCGCGGTACGGACCGCGACTATTCCAACACCTTCCAGGCCGACCGCGGCCTTTCGCCCGACACGCGCGGCACCCCCTTCGCGACGGTGTTCAGCCTGGGCACCACGGGCGTGGGCGCCACCAGCCTGTTGCGCAACGGCCAACTCGATCCGGCGGACGGGCCGGGCTCCACCTTGCGCCAGAGCGCGATCAACATCCTCGACCTGCCGGGTGCGGCGGGCTGCGAAAGCGGCGGCGACATGATGGGTGCGTACGACCATCGCCTGTGGAGCAGTGCGGCTTCGCGCTATGCCTGCGCCTGGGACTATCCGGCCGCAGCGATCATCCAGCAGCCGCAGGAAAGCGTCGATTTCATCGGCCGCGCCACCTTCAAGATCAGCGACAACCACCAGGCCTATGTGGAACTGGTCGGGTCGCAGGTGGACGTTGAGAAGACGTTCGAGCCGAACCAGATCTCGTCCAGCACGTCCGCGGCCACCACCGCGCTCGGCCCGACCACGTGGTATCCGTTGAATGCGCTGACGCAGGACACCTACGACATGGTGTACGACGCGCTCGCGGCGTACTTCGGTGCCGGCAACCTCAACTATGGCGCGCCGATCGCCTATCGCTGGCGCTGTATCGCCTGCGGACCGCGCCAGATCGAGACCACGACCAAGTCCTACCGCTTCCTCGCCGCTTTCGAAGGCTCGCTGGGCAGCAAGTGGGACTACAACGTGGGCCTGTCGCGCGCATCGAGCAAGTCCGAATCCACGCTGGGCAGTGGCTATCACTACACCGATTCGCTGCGCACGATCCTGGGCAGCGGCCTGCTGAATCCGTTCCTGCTGCCGGGCCAGGAGCAGAGCGCCGCCGCGATGTCCGCACTGGACGCGGCATCGGCCGCCGGCGTCATGCTGTATGGCGGCGAATCGATCCTCACCACCCTGGATGCCACGTTCTCCGGCAGCCTGGGCTTCTCGCTGCCGGGTGGCGAAGTGCTGGCGGCCACCGGCATCGACCTGCGTCGCGAGGAATTCAAGTTCGACGGCGACTCGCGCGTGGACAAGCGCCCGATCTTCAACGCGCCGTTCGACGAATCGAACATCCTCAACGACGTCAGCCGCGACATCAAGGCGCTCTACGCGGAAGTGTATCTGCCGCTGCTCGACAACCTCGACATCACCGTGGCCGGCCGCTACGACGACTACGATGGCTTCGGCAGCACCACCAACCCGAAGGTGTCGTTCAAGTTCGCACCTTTCGATGGCGTCGCACTGCGCGGCGCCTATAGCACCGGCTTCAAGGTGCCCTCGTTCAACCAGCTCTTCAACGGTGTGACCGAAACCCAGTACACCGGCCTGGACCTGGCCGACCCGGCGACCTGCCCCAGCGGCATCGCCAACCCGGCGGTCGCCGGCTGCGAGTCGATCCGCCCGGTCGAGCTGTTCGGCGGCAAGGAAGACCTGCAGCCGGAAGAGTCCACCCAGAAGAGCTTCGGCGTGGTGCTGGCGCCGGTCGACTGGCTCAACGTCAGCGTCGACTGGTGGGAGATCGAACGCGAGAACACCATCCGCTCCGCGCCGCGCGATATCCTGATCCAGTACTACGACGTGTTCGCCGCCAACTGGATCCGCGACGCCAGCGGCGAAGTCGTGGCCATCGACCGCCGTTACATCAACTCGGGCGGCAGCCTGATGCGCGGCATCGAGATCGACGGCAACGTGATGGGCGACCTGGCCGGCGGCACCTTCCGCCTGAACCTCAACGGCAGCTACATCAACACCTTCAAGACGAAGGCGCTGGAAACCCTGCCGTACACGGACAACCTGGTCGGCGACTACGTCCGCTACTACAACCTGCCGATCAAGTGGAAGCACACGCTGACCTTCACCTGGCAGAAGGGCGACTGGTCGCACAACGTCAGCCAGATCTACCGCGACGGTTACAACGACGAGCTGCCGGTGAGCGTGCGCAACAACTCGTATATCCCGGAAAACTGGAATCCGCGCGTCTCCAACTACACCACGTACAACTACAGCCTGGTGTATTCGGGCATCGAGCGGATGAAGCTGACCTTCGGCATCAAGAACCTGTTCAACGAAGATCCGCCGTTCACCGCCCACCAGAACGACTTCGCCGCCGGCGCCGCGTGGGAAACCCGCATCGCCGATCCGCGTGGCCGCGCGTACAGCCTGCTGATGGAATACAAGTTCCGCTGAGGGGTTGACGGTGTCATGGCACGGGCGGCGATGCCGCCCGTGCGCATTCGAGGGGCACCCCGTGCCCCGGTGGCCAGAAGCAGAAAGGAACACGCGTGCGATCGTCGGAACCGAACCTCCAGGCGCGCTCCCGCCAGCGGTGGCGCGCCGTGCTGGCGTGCGTGATCGGCGCCATCGCAAGTACCGCCGGCGCAGCGGAGCCGCCTGCGCTGCGCGCCGAGCGCGATGCGGCGTTCGATGCCACCTTCGAGCGCTACAAGCTGCCCGGCCTCGCGGTCGGCGTGGTGCGCGACGGCCAGGTGGTGTATCTGCGTGCGGCCGGCGAGCGTGTCGCCGGCAGTGGCGACAAGGTCGATGCCGATACGCTGTTCAAGATCGCGTCCAACAGCAAGGCGATGACAGCGGGCGTGCTCGCGCGGCTGGTCGATGCCGGCAAGCTCAAATGGGACGATCCCGTCACGAAGCACCTGCCGCAGTTCCGCATGCACGATCCGTGGGTCACGCAGCAGATGCAGGTGCGCGACCTGCTGATCCACAACAGCGGCCTTGGCCTGGGTGCGGGCGACCTGATGCTGTGGCCCGAGCCGAACCGCTTCACCCGCGATGACATCATCGCGGGCCTGCAGCACCTGAAGCCCACGCACAGCTTTCGCGCCAACTACGCCTACGACAACCTGCTGTACGTCGTGGCGGGTGAAGTCGCGGCCGCAGCCGGAGGCGCGCCCTACGAAACGCTGGTGAAGCGCGAGCTGTTCGAGCCGCTGGGCATGCGCCGCTGCCAGGTGGGCGAATGGAACCGTGCGCAGGTCGGCAACGTGGCGCAGCCGCACATGCGCACGGACGATGGCAATCGCACCATCCGCGAAGACGGCGAGGTGGTGCCGGACATCACCTCGATGGCGGCGGGGGGTATCCGCTGCAGCCTCAACGACATGCTGGCCTGGGTCGGCATGTGGCTCTCGCCCGAGGCCGCGCCCGCCTGGCTCTCGCCGGCGCAGCGCAAGGCGGTGTGGACCCCGCACATGCCGATGCCGGTGAGCGCGCGCATGCGCGCCTGGGACAACAGCCATTTTTCCGCATATGGCTATGGTTGGCGGCTGTCGGACGTGGACGGCGCCTGGAAGGTCGCGCACACCGGCACGCTGGCTGGCATGTACTCGTCGGTGATCCTGCTGCCCGACCAGCGCACCGGCATCGTCATCCTGATCAATGGCGAGGGCGAAGCGGCCCGCACCGTGTTGGGCGAAGTGCTGACCAAACAGGTCACGATGCCGGACCAGACACACAACGTGGCGCACTATGCCGCGTTGCTCGACGAAGAGCGCGCGAGCGAACGTGCCGCCAAGCCGAAGCCCGATACCCGCCATCGCAAGCCGGCGCCTGCGCGTGCGCTGGCGGCCTGGACCGGACGCTACCGGGACCCCTGGTTCGGCGACGTCGCGATCTGCACGCAGGGCGACCGCGTCCGTTTCGCCTCCGCGCGTTCGCCGATGCTGACCGGCACGGTGATGCAGGTGGACACGCGCTGGCTGGTGGACTGGGACGACGACAGCGTCGATGCCGAACCCTGGCTGCACTTCGATGCGAGTGGAGGATCGAACAGGCTGACGCTGTCGCATGTCGATCCGGATGCGGACTTCAGCTACGACTACCAGGACCTCGACTTCGCCCGCGTGGCCGCGTGCGATGCCGCGCCTGCCGCGAAGGTCGAGGTATCGGGTGCCACCGATGCGGCCACGGCGGGCCTGGTGGATGTCGCCTCGCTGGCGAAGGGCGTCCAGCTCGACATGCGCTATGCCGGCGCCGGCAACTTCACCGGTGCGCGCGTGCCGGGTTACGAAGCCAATACCTGCCTGCTGCTGGCGCCGGTCGCCCAGGCGCTGGCGAAGGTGCAGGCGGACGTGCAGCGCGAGGGCCTGTCGCTGAAGCTGTTCGATTGCTACCGGCCGGTGCGGTCGGTGAAGCACTTCGTCGCCTGGGCGCACGACACCACCGACCAGCGCACCAAGCCCGCGTTCTATCCGAACGTCGACAAGGCGAAGCTGCTCGACGGCTACATCGCCGAAACCTCCGGGCACAGCCGCGGCGCTACGCTGGACCTCACGCTCACCCATTGCGAGCACGGCGCTTGCGCCGACCTCGACATGGGCACGCCGTTCGATTTTTTCGATGCCCGTGCGAACACCGCGCATGCCGATCTGTCGCCGGCACAGAAGGCGAACCGCGCGCGCCTGCTGGATGCGATGGCACGCCACGGGTTCCATAACTACCCGATGGAATGGTGGCACTTCACCTTCCGGCCCGAACCTTCCCCCCAGACCGCGTACGACGTTCCGATCCGATGACTTCCTCCCCTTCCTCCCGGCCGCCACGCACCACCGATGTTGCGGTGATCGGCAGCGGCATCGTCGGCCTGTCGACGGCGCACCACCTGCTCGACCGCGGCCTGTCCTGCATGCTGATCGATCCGAAGGGACCGGCCGGCGAGACATCGTTCGGCAACGCAGGCTCGATTTCCGTCGGCAACGTGATGCCGCAGTCGACGCCGGGGATCGTGGCCAAGGCGTTGCGCATGCTCGCCGACCCGCTTGCGCCGCTGAAGCTGGATTGGGGGGTCAGTCCGTCGTACGCGCGCTGGCTGTTGCAGTTCCTGGTGCAGGGGCGGCTCCAGCACGTGATGCCGATCATCGACGCGCTGGGCGCCATTAATCGGGCGTCGCGCGGCGCATGGCTCGAACTGGGCGAACGCATCCAGGCGCAGGACCTGATCGCGCACACCGGCTACCTGCACGTGTATTCCGAACTGGAGACGTTCGCGAAAGGCGAATGGGAGCGCGGATTGATGCGCGACCGTGGCGTCGCGTTCGATGTGCTGGATGCGGCGCAGCTGCGCGAACTGGAGCCGGGCATCGGCGAAGGTTTCCAGCGCGCGGTGTTCCAGCGCGAGTCGCTGGCGATGCGCGATCCGGGCGATTTCTGCCGGCGGCTGTTCAACCACCTGAGCGCACGCGGTGCGGTGCCGCTGACCGCCAGCGTATCGGCGATCGCGCGCCGCGACGGTGGCTACCTGGTCGATACCGACCACGGCCCGGTGCATGCGGGCCGCGTGGTGGTGGCCGCGGGCGCGTGGAGCAATGCGCTGCTGCAGCCGTTCGGCCTGAAGATTCCGGTGATCCCCGCACGCGGCTACCACCTGATGTATCCGCAAGCCCAGGCGGTCGCGCGCCGCCCCACGTTGTGGGCGGAGCGCTACATGGTGGTGTCGCCGATGCAGGCCGGCATCCGCATGACCAGCATCAAGGAGCTGACCGCGCTTGGCCGCGATCCGCACTACCACCTGATCCGCCGGCTCGATCCGGAAGCGCGGAAGCTGTTTCCCGGCATCACCGGCGAGCCACTGTCCGAATGGGCCGGCAACCGGCCGTGCACGCCGGACTCCCTGCCGATCATCGACCGCGTGCCGGGTGAAGATATCTTCGTCGCCACCGGCCACGGCCACCTGGGGCTGACCCAGGGGCCGGTGACCGGCCGGCTGCTCGATCGGCTGATGGCGGATGAAGCAACCGAGATCCCGCTGGCGCCATACGCACTGGCGCGCTTCGGCTGAGCGTCGCGGCTCAGGCCGCGGCGTCGTTCGCTTCGCGCAGCTTCTCTGCGCATTCCTCGCAGCACACTTCGACGGTGCGACCACCCAGGGTCACTTTGATCGCGTTGCCGTCCAGCGGGTAGTCGCAGGCGGCGCAGGTTTGTTCGGACATGACACGCTCCAGAAGGCTACCCGGGTTTGGGCAGACGCAGGAGACCATGCGGGTCGGCGTGGCGCTGTCGGAATCTTTAGCGGTTTCCGGCGTCCTTACGAAGCGCGGAAGGTGCTCGGCGAGCGGCCGTAGGCCTGGCGGAACGCGGATGCGAAATGGCTGTGGCTGGAGAAGCCGAGGTCGTGCGCCAGCGCGGAGACATCGGTGGCCGTGGCGAGCAGGTCCAACGCGCGCGCCAGCCGCAATTGCAGCTGGTAGCGGTACAGCGGGAGGCCTTCGACCTGGCGGAACACCTGGGTGAGGTAGACCGGCGAACCACCGACCTCATTCGCGATCTCGGCCAAGGTCCAGCGCCGTCCCGGATCGCTGGCGAGCAACAGCTTGGCCCGGTCCACCAGCCGCTGCCGCCCGCGTGTCGCACCCGGCACGTGCGCGGTGCGGGTGCCGAGGCTGCGCGAGGCCAGCGTCAGCGCCAGGCCTTCGGCTTCCAGCGGTTCGCAGGTGCCGCGTCGCAGGGCATGGCCGAGCAGCGCGACCAGCGCCTGCGTGCGGGCATCGATGCGCAGGGCCTGGTGGCGGAAGGCGACCGCCGCGCCCTTGCGTCGCAGCGGTGCCGGTGCGAGCTCGTCGAGCAGGGCGTCGGCCAGTTGGAGGACGAAGTTCGCATCGCCGCCTTCCACGGGATGGCTGACCTGGTAGCCCTCGCCGGCGTTGAACAGCAGTACGTGGTTGGCATCGGCGACGGCCTGGGTCTGGCCGACGTGGCGCAAGTAGGTGCCGCGGTAGGGGAATACCAGGTGCGTGGCGCCGATGCATTCCTCTTCGCTGCGATGGCGGCACTCGCCGCGGCAGCGGACATCGCGCACCGAGACGGTCGCGGTGTCGAGCAATCGCACGACATCGAACTGCGAGGCAGCGGGCGGGCGCGCCGGAGAGGCCATGGCGCCAGCCTACGCGCAATCACGCGCCGCCGGGGAACCCCGCCTGGCGCCAGGCTTCGAACACCACCACGGCGACGGTGTTGGAGAGGTTGAGGCTGCGGTTGTCGGGCCGCATCGGCAGGCGCAGGCGGTGTGCGGGCGGCAGGCCGTCGAGTACGTCCTGCGGCAGGCCGCGCGTTTCCGGACCGAACAGGAAGGCATCGCCCGGTTGGTAGTCGACCTGGTCGTAGCGCGCGGTGCCGCGCGTGCTGAGCGCGAACAGGCGGGCAGGACGGATGCGCTGCAGGGCTGCGTCGAGCGACGCGTGTACCTGCAGCGTGGCGTATTCGTGGTAATCCAGACCGGCGCGCTTGAGCTGCTTGTCTTCCAACGTGAACCCGAGGGGTTCGATCAGGTGCAGTCGCGCGCCGGTATTCGCACAGAGGCGGATGGCGTTGCCGGTATTCGGGGGAATTTCCGGCTGGTACAGCAGGACGTCGAGGTCCAGGGCGTCGGTCATGGCGCGCATTCTACGCGGCGCTGCATGGCCTCGCGGGCAGGTGGTGCGGTGGTACTCCGGCCGCAGCCGGCTTGCGTGTTACGCGGTTGGAACGTGTTGCCTGCGTATCAACGCGAAGCCAGCTGGCTGGCCAGCACACCCGCCTGCGCAGCGACCTGCTGCATGTCTTCCGCCGACGGACGCACGGTGACCACCGGCATGTCGACCACGCGCACCGCCTGGCTGGCGACGAAGTAGGCCAGGTCGCTCGCGTCCGGCGTCACGGTGACGGCGGCCAGGTCGACGATCTTGGCGTCCTTGTAGGTGTTGTAGTGCGCCAGGTCGGCGGCATCCGGCGTCACGGTGACGGTCGGCAGGTCGACGATGGCGGTGGCCTGGGCAGCGTTGTGGTTGTTGTCGGCGTGGGTGGCCGAGATGACCATGGAACCGGCGCACAGCGCGAAGACGACGGCGGCGGTCAGCGGGAGGAGGTTCTTGGCGTTCATTGTCATGCCTCTGTAGTGATGTTGTTGGGTGGTGTGGTAGTAAGGTAGTACACCTAGACAGAACGGTCAAGCGAAACCTTTCGTTTCGGTGCTTTGATTCAGGGTTCAGTCAGGTTTGGTTCGGAACAGCGGGAGTCTTGTTATGGGTATCGCAGGAACCGTGCCAACTGCAAGCTATTGATCCAATTGAACTAAAAGGTGCTTCTTCGCTGTCCGGTGTCCGAGTTGCGTGTCCGTCCGGGTGTCCGTCCTGCTTGAACAAGACGGCGGGGGGTGTGTGTTGTGACTGCGAACACGCCGCTTCAGTCGTAGGCCGGTCAGCTCGGGGTGTGCTGGTTGTGATGCCGTTTAGCTAGGAACCGTTGCAGTTCCCCGGCATGGCCGCTGCTGGCGTTCAGCTTCACCAGGGCAGGGGCTCGCCCTGCCAGTCGAGGAAGTCGCCGCTGTCCTCCGGCGTGAGCCGGTCGATCACATGCAGCAGGCCCGAGGCGGACTCCTGCACCGACAGTGCGGCGTTCTGTCCACCCATGTCCGTGCGCACCCAGCCGGGATGCAGCGCCACCACCACGACCCCCTGGGCCGCGAACGCTTGCGACAGCAGTGAGGTGGCCATGTTCTGCGCCGCCTTGCCGATGGCATAGCTGGGCGTGCGGAACTCCTGACGCAAGCCGATCGAGCCGACTTCCGACGAGATGTTGGCGACCACGCCGCCCTCGGCCAGCCGGGGTGCGAGGGCCTGGGCCAGCAGGAACGGTCCGGCAGCGTTGGTATGGAAGCTGGCGTCCAGGTCGTCCGGCGCCACCTGGCCGAAGCGCTCGCCGCCCCGCAGGATGCCCGCGTTGTTGACCAGCAGGTGCAGGGGTTCTTCGTCGGTCACCAGCGGCAGTTCGCGCACCAGCGCGGCGCGGCTGCGCGGGTCGGCGATGTCCAGCGGCAACACGTGCAGGCGTCCGGGATGGTCGCCGGCCAGGGTAGTCAGCGCGGTCGCCTTGCCGGGCTGCCGGCAGGTGGCGATGACGTGGCAGTGCCGGCCCAGCAGTTGGCGGACGAGCTCCAGACCCAACCCGCGGTTGGCGCCGGTGACGAGGCAGTGCTTGCGGTCCATGGCACCTCCCGGGTGGACGGAACGGGCCGGCGGCGCAGGCCGCATAGGCCATCCGTCATGGCTTGTGGCCTAGTGTAATGAGCCGGAGCGGCGGTTAGCATCGAGGGTTCTGCTGCCCATTCAGTATTACTAAGGAGTGTCCGATGCGTGTTTCCCGCCGGCCCCGCGCCGCCCTGCTTGCCGTCGCCCTGTCCGCCGCCCTCGGAGGGCTGGCCTACGCGCCGGCACCCTCGTACGCGAAGCCGGCCGCCGGTGCGGACATCGTCATTCCCTATGAGGAGTTCACCCTGCCCAACGGCCTGCGCGTGATCGTGCACACCGACCGCAAGGCGCCGATCGTGGCGGTGAACATCTGGTACCACGTGGGCAGCAAGAACGAGACCCCGGGCCGCACCGGCTTCGCCCACCTGTTCGAGCACCTGATGTTCCAGGGCAGCGAGAACCAGCCGGGCGAGTTCTTCACCCCGTTCGAGCTGGTCGGCGCCACCGACCAGAACGGCACCACCAACCAGGACCGCACCAACTACTTCCAGAACGTGCCCACCACCGCCCTCGACATGGCGTTGTGGATGGAGTCCGACCGCATGGGCCACCTGCTCGGTGCGATCGACCAGAAGGGGCTGGACGAGCAGCGTGGCGTGGTCCAGAACGAGAAGCGCCAGGGCGAGAACCAGCCCTATGGCCGCCGCATCATGGCCCGCATGTTCGAGGCGCTGTACCCGGCCGGCCACCCCTACAGCTGGCAGACCATCGGCTCGATGGCCGACCTGGACGCCGCCACCCTGGACGACGTGAAGACCTGGTTCCGCAGCTGGTACGGCCCCAACAACGCCGTGCTGGTGCTGGCCGGCGACATCGACGTGGCCACCGCCAAGCAGAAGGTCACCCGTTACTTCGGCGACATTCCCGCCAGCGCCACGCTGGCCGACATGAAGACCAACATTCCCACTCATGCCAAGGACACGCGCGAGACCATCCCGGATCGCGTGCCGCAGGTGCGCCTGTACCGCGGCTGGGCCGTGGCCGAGATGGGCTCGAAGGACGCGGCGCTGCTCGACCTGTTCGCCCAGGTGCTGGGCGGCAGCGCGGCCTCGCGCTTCGACACCCGGCTGGTGCACGGCGAGAAGATCGCCGACCAGGCCAGCGCCTACCAGTGGAGCAGCGAGATCAGCGGCACCTTCTTCCTCGTCTCGACGGTGAAGGAAGGCGTGGATCCGGCGAAGGTGGAGAAGGCGCTGGACGAAGAGCTGAAGCGCCTGATCGCCAATGGCCCGACCGCCGACGAGCTGGAGCGCGCCAAGGTCGCCGGCCGTGCGGGTTTCGTGCGCGGCATCGAGCGCATCGGCGGCTTCGGCGGCAAGTCCGACGTGCTCGCGTCGTGCGCCGTCTACCAGGGCAAGCCGGACTGCTACCAGGAAGAACTCGACATCCTCGCCAACGCGACCGCGGCCGAGGTGCAGGCCGCCGCGAAGAAGTGGCTGGCGGGCGCGTCGCACACCATCCTCGTGCAGCCGAGCGAGACGCCGGCGTCGTCGCTGCCGGAAACCGTGTTCGCGGCACCGGCCACCGCGCCGGCCGCCACGCCGAAGGTCGACCCGAAGTTCAAGACGGTGAAGACCGACGTCGATCGCAGCACCGGCGTGCCGACCACCACCACCTTCCCCGACCTGAAGTTCCCCGCCGTCCAGCGCGCCACGCTGTCCAACGGCATGCAGGTGGTGCTGGCCGAGCGCCATGAGACGCCGGTGGTGCAGCTCAACGTCGAGTTCCCCGGTGGCTACGCCGCCGACGTGGGCAAGAAGCTGGGCACCGCGAGCTTCGCGCTGCAGATGATGGACGAGGGCGCGGGCGACTACAGCGCCCTGGCCTTCGCCGCGCGCAAGGAAGCCCTGGGTGCCGAACTGAGCACGGGCGGTGGCCTGGATTCGGCCTCGGTCGGCTTGTCCGCGCTGACCGAGAAGCTGGCGCCCTCGCTGGACCTGCTGGCCGACGTGCTGCGTCGACCGACCTTCGATGCGGGCGAGATCGAGCGCGTGCGCGCCACCTGGATCGCCGGCATCAAGCAGGAGAAAGCCCGCCCGCAGACCGCCGCGCTGCGCACGTTGCCACCGCTGCTGTACGGCGCCGGCCACCCGTACGCGATCCCGTTCACCGGGTCGGGCACGGAAGCGTCGATCGCCTCGCTGACGCGCGATGACCTGGTCGCCTTCCACCGCGACTGGCTGCAGCCGGACCAGGCCCGCATCACCATCGTCGGCGACACCACGCTGGCGCAGATCGTGCCGCTGCTGGAAGCCCGCCTGGGCGACTGGAAGGCCGCACCGAACGCGCCCAAGCTGGCCGCCGTGCCCAAGGTGGCCAACGCCGCCAAGCCGCGCGTGTTCCTGATCGACCAGCCGGGCGCGATCCAGTCCAACGTCTACGCCGCGCAGCTGGTGCCGCCCACCGGCGACGCGGGCACGATCGACTTCGACTTCGCCAATGGCGTGCTCGGCGGCCAGTTCAGCTCGCGCCTCAACATGAACCTGCGCGAGAACAAGCATTGGGCCTACGGGTCCTACAGCGGCGCCCGCAACACGCTGGGCCAGCGTCCGTGGTGGGCCAGCGCAGCGGTGCAGAGCGATCGCACGGCCGATTCGATGAAGGAACTGCAGAAGGAGATCAGCGAGTTCGCCACCGGCCAGGTGCCGGCCAAGCCGGAGGAGATCGCCAAGATCCGCGCGGCGAACACGCTGGAACTGCCGGGTGCCTACGAAACCGCGTCCGCCGTGCTCAGCCAGATCGCCTCCAACCAGCGCTACGGCCGTCCGGACGACTACATCGTCCAGTACAAGGCCCGCAACGACGCCATCGGCGCCGCCGACGTGGCCAAGGCCGCGGCGACGCTGTCGCCGGCAGCGCTGACCTGGGTGGTCGTGGGCGACCTGTCCAAGGTCGGTGCCTCGGTGCGCGCGCTGCAGCTGGGCGAAGCGGTCGAGCTGGACGCCGACGGCAAGACGAAGAAGTAAGACAGGCCCTGCCGCCGTCCCTCGCCGGGGGACGGCGGTCGGCCCGGATCGATTCATCCGGCGTCGGCCAGAATGGCCACGACTCACAATCCAAGGTGACCCCGATGCGTCTCGCCCTGCTTGCCGTGGCTTCCACCGTGTTGTTGTCCGCCTGCACCTGGGTGCACCTGGCTCCGTCCGCGAAGAGCGTCCGGGTCATCCCGGGCGGCGCGGCGCCCGCCGGTTGCGAGAAGCGCGGCGAGGTCACCGTGAAGGTGCCCGGCAATCTGGCCTTCTACGAGCGCAACACCCTGCGCGTGCGGGACGAGCTGGAGACCATGGCCCGCAACGAAGCCCCCGACCTGCAGGCCGACACGGTGCAGCCGCTGGGCGAACCCGCCAACGGCGAGCAGCGCTTCGCCGCCTATCGGTGCGGTCGATAAAGTGTGATATGAGTCACACTTGAGGGGGTGGGTCGGGGTGCGACCGGGCGCGTAAAGATGCGGTGAAGACGGGAAGCCGGTACCCTTGTCGGCCCCTTCCGCCTGAGCCTTGGCGCTAATCTCGATGCTCTTCAAGAATGTCTCCATCGCGGGACTGGCGCATATCGATGCGCCCCACACGCTGACGTCGGACGAGATCAACGCCCGCCTGCAGCCCACGCTCGACCGCCTGGGCATCAAGACGGACGTCCTCAACGACATCGCCGGCGTGCACGCCCGCCGCTTGTGGGACGCCGACACCCAGGCTTCCGACGCCGCCACCATGGCCGCGCGCAAGGCCCTGGTCGATGCCGGCATCACCGCCGACAAGGTCGGCCTGGTCGTCAACACCTCCGTCAGCCGCGACTACCTGGAGCCGTCCACCGCCAGCATCGTCTGCGGCAACCTGGGCGTGGCCGAACATTGCCAGACCTTCGACGTCGCCAATGCCTGCCTGGCCTTCATCAATGGTATGGACATCGCCGCCCGCATGCTCGAGCGCGACGAGATCGACTACGCGCTGGTCGTCGACGGCGAGACCGCCAACCTGGTCTATGAAAAGACCATCGAGCGCCTCAACGGTCCCGACATCACCGAACAGCAGTTCCGCGACGAACTGGCCGCGCTGACCCTGGGTTGCGGTGCGGTCGCCATGGTCATGGCGCGCAGCGCGCTGGTGCCGGACGCGCCGCGCTACAAGGGCGGCGTGACCCGCTCGGCGACCGAGTGGAACAAGCTCTGCCGCGGCAACCTCGACCGCATGGTCACCGACACCCGCATGCTGCTGATCGAAGGCATGAAGCTGGCCAACAAGACCTTCGCCGCCGCCAAGGTCGCGCTGGGCTGGGCCGTGGACGAGCTGGATCAGTTCGTCATCCACCAGGTCAGCCGCCCGCACACGCAGGCCTTCATCAAGTCCTTCGGCATCGATCCGCAGAAGGTCATGACCATCTTCACCGAGCACGGCAACATCGGTCCGGCCTCCGTGCCGATCGTGCTGAGCAAGCTGAAGGAACTGGGCAAGCTGAAGAAGGGCGACCGCATCGCCCTGCTCGGCATCGGCTCGGGCCTGAACTGCACGATGGCCGAAGTGGTCTGGTGATTCCGGCCGCACTTCGTATCCAGGGGGCCGGTTCGCCGGCCCTTTTCTTTGACGGCGGCGACGCACGATGAACCTTCCCGGCTACCCCTCCCATCCGCAGCGTTTCGAAGTCCGCCCGGGCCTGTCGATGAACTACCTCGACGAAGGCCCGCGCGACGGCGAGGTGGTGGTGATGCTGCACGGCAATCCGTCGTGGAGCTATTACTGGCGCACGCTGGTGGCCGGCCTCTCTGATCGCTACCGCTGCATCGTGCCCGACCACATCGGCATGGGCCTGTCCGACAAGCCCGACGACAGCCGCTACGACTACACCCTGCAGTCGCGCGTGGACGATGTCGCCGCGCTGCTTCGCTACCTCGGCATCACCGGCCCGGTGACGCTGGCCGTGCACGACTGGGGCGGCATGATCGGTTTCGGCTGGGCGCTCTCGCACGCCGCGCAGGTGAAGCGCCTGGTGGTCACCAACACCGCCGCGTTCCCGATGCCCGCCGCGAAGGCGATGCCGTGGCAGATCGGGCTGGGCCGCGACTGGAAGATCGGCGAGTGGATCATCCGCGGCTTCAACGCCTTCTCGGCCGGCGCGTCGTGGATCGGCGTGGAGCGCCGCATGCCCGCCGACGTGCGCCGCGCCTATGTGTCGCCGTACGACACCTGGGCCAACCGCATCTCCACGATCCGCTTCATGCAGGACATCCCGCTCGGGCCGCAGGACAAGGCGTGGCCGCTGCTCGAGGCCGCTGGCAAGGCGTTGCCGTCGTTCGCTGACCGGCCCGCGTTCCTGGGTTGGGGCTTGAAGGACTTCGTGTTCGACAAGCATTTCCTCGACGGTTTCCGCGCCGCGTTGCCGAACGCGGAAGTGCACGCGTACGAAGACGCCGGCCACTACGTGCTGGAAGACAAGCACGAGATCCTGGTGCCGCTGATCCGCGACTTCCTGGATCGCCATCCGCTCGCTTGAGCCCTTCTCCCCTTGCGGGAGAAGGTGGCGCGCAGCGCCGGATGAGGGGACGCGAGCGCAGCGAGCTTGCTGGTATGTTCACCCGCCAAGCCAGCAGCAAAAGCCCCCCTCATCCGCCTTCGGCACCTTCTCCCACAAGGGGAGAAGGGTAAGAAGTCCGGTCGGGCCTGAAGGCCCTCCTACACGCGCGTCATAGCACCGGCAGCGGATTCTTCTCGGCGTCCACCACGCCCGCCCAGTCCGCTTCCACCAGCAACGGCAGGCCATGCGCCAGCCGCGCCTTGTCGCATTGCGCGCTGCGCTCGCCGAACTCCAGCGAGGCCGGCACCAGCGCGCAGACCGACGGGCGCCGGTCGTGGATCGTGCAGCGGCTGTAGCGGCCGATGTCGGCGTCCAGCGCCACGCAACGCGGCTCCTTCTGCGAGGTGCCGCGCATCACGCGCTCGTGCACGCGCAGCGGTTCGGTCAGTTCGATCGGCACCACGCCGCCCTGGTCGGGGTCCGCCTCGCTCCAGTGGAAGCTCACGCGGAAGTGGGCGCAGCAGGCGCCGCAGGTCAGGCAGGGGTGCATCGGCGTGGGCTGGCGTCAGGGCGCGGGCGGGACGCGCATTCTGCCAACGCCGCGGGCTGACGCAAGTACCGCCCAGCGGCGACAATGCCCGCATGACCGATCCGTGCAACATCGCCGCCAGCTTGCCCCGGCTGGCCCGCGAGCAGCCCGACCGCGTGGCCATGCGCTGCCCCGATGGCGCCGGCCGCTACACCCGCGAGCTCACCTACGCGCAGCTCGATGCACGCAGCGACGCCATCGCCGCCGGCCTGGGCGCGTACGGCATCGGCCGCGGCAACCGCACCGTGGTGATGGTGCGGCCCACGCCGGAGTTCTTCCTGCTGATGTTCGCGCTGTTCAAGGCCGGCGCCGTGCCGGTGCTGGTGGACCCGGGCATCGACCGCCGCGCGCTGAAGCAATGCCTGGACGAAGCCGAGCCCGAGGCCTTCATCGGCATCCCGCTGGCCCAGGTCGCGCGCTGCGTGCTGGGCTGGGCGAAGTCGGCGAAGAAGATCGTCACCGTCGGCACGCGCTGGGCCTGGGGCGGCACCACGCTGACCAAGATCGAAGCGCGCGGCGCGAACGCCGGCCCGCAGCTGGCCGATACGTCGCCCGACGATGTCGCCGGCATCCTGTTCACCAGCGGCTCTACCGGCGTGCCGAAGGGCGTGGTCTACCGCCACCGCCATTTCGTCGCCCAGATCGAACTGCTGCGCAACGCCTTCGGCATGCAGCCCGGTGGCGTGGACCTGCCGACCTTCCCGCCGTTCGCGCTGTTCGATCCCGCGCTGGGGCTGACCTCGGTGATTCCCGACATGGATCCCACCCGTCCCGCCAGCGCCGATCCGGACAAGCTGCACGCGGCCATCGCGCGCTTCGGCGTCACCCAACTGTTCGGTTCGCCCGCGCTGATGAAGGTCCTCGCCGACCACGGCGCACCGTTGCCGACCGTGCAGCGCGTGACCTCCGCCGGTGCACCGGTGCCGCCGGACACCGTGGCGAAGATCCGCACGCTGCTGCCCGAGGGTGCGCAGTTCTGGACGCCGTACGGCGCCACCGAATGCCTGCCCGTGGCCGTCATCGAAGGCCGCGAACTGGAATCCACCCGTGCCGCCACCGAGGCCGGCGCCGGCACCTGCGTCGGCCGCGCGGTGCCGCCGAACGAGGTCCGCATCATCCGCATCGTCGATGCGCCGATCGCCGACTGGCGCGACGTCGACGTGCTGCCCGATGGCGAGGTCGGCGAGATCACCGTCGCCGGCCCCACCGCCACCGATACCTATTTCCGCCGCGATGCCGCCACGCGCATCGCCAAGATCCGCGAAGCGCTGCCCGACGGCGGCGAGCGCATCGTGCACCGCATGGGCGACGTGGGCTGGTTCGATGACGAAGGCCGGTTGTGGTTCTGCGGCCGCAAGACGCAGCGCGTGGAGACCGCCGACGGTCCGCTCTACACCGAACAGGTCGAGCCTGTGTTCAACACGCATCCGCAGGTGCGCCGCACCGCGCTGGTCGGCGTGGGCGAAGCGGGCCGCCAGCGACCGGTGCTGTGCTACGAACGGATGCCCGGCGTGGTCGCCGATCGCGCGCGCATCGAACGCGAGCTGCGCGAAATCGGTGCGCGCCATCCGCATGCCGCGCGCATCGGCGCGTTCCTGCCGCATCCGGGTTTTCCCGTCGACATCCGCCATAACGCCAAGATCGGCCGCGAGACGCTGGCCGTGTGGGCCGCCACCCAGAAGGAGCAACACGCATGAAGATCCTCGTCACCGGCGGCGGCGGATTCCTCGGCCAGGCGCTGTGCCGCGGCCTGGTCGAACGCGGGCACGAGGTCATCAGCCTCAACCGTGGCTACTACCCGATCCTGCGCGAACTCGGCGTAGGCCAGGTGCAGGGCGATCTCGCCGATGCGCACGCGGTGCGGCACGCTGCCGATGGCGTCGATGCGGTCTTCCACAACGCCGCCAAGGCCGGCGCGTGGGGCAGCTATCGCAGCTACCACGACGCCAACGTGGTCGGCACGCAGAACGTGCTCGACGCCTGCCGCGCGCATGGCATCGGCCGGTTGGTCTACACCTCCACGCCCAGCGTGACCCACCGCGCGACCCATCCGGTCGAAGGCGGCACCGCCGCCGACGTGCCCTATGGCGAAGGCTTCAAGGCGCCGTACGCGACCACCAAGACGATCGCCGAGAAGGCCGTGCTCGCCGCCAACGATGCCTCGCTGGCGACGGTCGCGCTGCGCCCGCGCCTGATCTGGGGCCCGGGCGATCACCAGATCCTGCCGCGCCTGGTGTCGCGTGCGCGCACCGGCCGGCTGCGCATCGTCGGCAGCGGCGAGAACCACGTCGATACCACCTACATCGACAACGCCGCGCAGGCGCACTTCGATGCGTTCGACCACCTCGCGCCGGGCGCCGCCTGCGCAGGCAGGGCGTACTTCATCTCCAACGGCGAGCCGTGGCCGATGCGCAAGCTGCTCAACGCGCTGCTGGAAACGGCCGGCGCGCCGCGCGTGGACAAGCACCTGTCGTTCAAGGCCGCGTACCGCGTGGGCGCGGTGTGCGAAACCCTGTGGACGGTGCTGCCGCTGAAGGGCGAACCGCCGATGACGCGCTTCCTCGCCGAACAGCTCGCCACCGCGCACTGGTACGACATGGCGCCGGCACGTCGCGACTTCGGCTACGTGCCGCGCGTGTCGATGGAAGAAGGTTTCGCGCGCCTGCAGGCCTGGCTGCGCGACCATCCGGTCTGACGCGCCGCGCTTAGGCGGCGACCCTTCACGCATGGATCACGACGCTTAAGCCTGGCCGTCTGCATGCGCGCCACGCTCACGCGGCGATGACTCCCGGCATTCCAGCATGGCCCTACCCCCGGCCTTCCTGGCCGCATGCCAACAGGAGTTCCCCATGCTGCACTACGCCGTCATCTTCTTCGTCGTCGCGATCATCGCGGCCGTGCTGGGTTTCAGCGGCATCGCCGGCGCCGCCACCAATATCGCGTGGGTGCTGTTCGTCGTGTTCCTGATCCTGGCCGTCGTCTCGATGCTGCGCGGCAAGCGCGTCTGACGCCATCACCGTCTCTCTCCGCCGGGGCGGCAGGATGCCGCCGCGCCCGTCCGGTCCGGCAGGATGCCGGCCTGCGGACGGGCGGGGACGCAAGGGCTTTGCCGCTAGAATGACGGCATGGACCTGTCCCCGTTCGATGCCCTGAAGCCGCTCGCCGGCCGCGCGCTGGAAACCGCGCTCAACCACGCCCTCACGCTGGATCCGGATACCCAGGCGGCGCTGCTGCCACTGGAAGGCCGTCGCATCCAGCTGCGCATCGATGCCCCCGCGCTGGCGATGGACATCATCGTTGGCGGTGGCCGGTTGCAGGTGGGCCCCGCAAGCGAAGTGCTCGATGCCGACCTCGCCGTGCGCAGCACGCTCGGCGGCCTGCTGTCCCAGCTCCCGTTCTTCCGCCGCGACGATGCCGCGCCGGTGGGCAAGCTGCACGTCTCCGGCGATGCCGATCTCGCCCGCCGCCTGCAGACGCTCGCCACCCGCTTCGATCCCGACTGGTCGCTGCCGTTCACCCGCGTGTTCGGCGACGTGATCGGCGTGCAGGTGGCCAACACCGTGCGCGCCGGCCTGCAGCAGGCGCGGATCGTCGCCGGCAACGTCGCCGAAAGCGCCGCCGAGTACGTCACCGAGGAATCGCGCGATGTCGTCGGCCGCGCCGAACTCAACGCCTTCCACGACGATGTCGATGCCGTGCGCGATGATGTCGAGCGCCTGGCCGTGCGCGTCGGCCGCCTCGCCGCGCGCGTGGAGCACCGCGCATGAAGTCGGTGCTGCGGGCCAGCCGCATCGGGCGCGTCCTGCTCCGCTACCGTCTCGACGACCTGCTCGAAGGCACGCCGGTCGAACGCTGGCTGCGGCTCGCGCGCCCGTTCGTGCCGCGCGCCTCGGCCCAGATCGCAGCGCAACCGCGCGGCGCGCGCCTGCGCCTGGCGCTGCAGGAACTCGGGCCGATCTTCGTCAAGTTCGGCCAGATCCTGTCCACGCGCCGCGACCTGATTCCGCCCGACATCGCCGAAGAATTGACCCTGCTGCAGGACCGCGTGGCGCCCTTCGATGGCGAGGTCGCGCGCCGGCTGGTGGAAGAGGAGCTCGGCCGGCCGATCCACGACGCCTTCGAACAGTTCGACACCACGCCGCTCGCCTCCGCCTCCATCGCGCAGGTGCACGCGGCCATCCTGCCCGGCGGTCGCGAGGTGGTGGTGAAGGTGCTGCGGCCCGACATCCGCAAGCAGATCGCCGGCGACATCGCATTGCTGGAAAGCATCGCCGCCATCGTCGAGCGCGCGCACCCCGCCGCCGACAAGATCCGTCCGCGCGAAGTCGTCGCCGAGATCGAGAACACGCTCGCCGCCGAACTCGACCTGCAGCGCGAGGCCGGCAACGCCAGCCTGCTGCGCCGCAACTGGGCCGATTCGCCCGACCTATACGTGCCGGAAGTGATCTGGTCGCACACCGCCGAACGCGCGATGACGATGGAGCGCGTGCGCGGCATTCCGTCCGACGACATCGCCGCGCTGGATGCCGCCGGCATCGACCGCAAGGCACTCGCCGCCAAGGGCGTGCGCGTGTTCTACCAGCAGGTGTTCCGCGACAACTTCTTCCACGCCGACGCGCACGCCGGCAACATCTGGGTGGATCCGGAACGCAAGAAAGATCCGCGCTTCATCGCGCTGGATTTCGGGATCATGGGCCAGCTCTCGCGCGACGACCAGTTCTGGCTCGCCGAGAACTTCATGGCGATCTTCAACCGCGACTACCGCCGCATCGCCGAACTGCACGTGCAGGCAGGCTGGATGCCGTCGTACATCCGCATCGACGAACTGGAAGCCGCGGCACGCGCGGTGTGCGAGCCGTACTTCACCCGCCCGCTCAGCGAGATCTCGCTGGCCGAAGTGCTGGCCAAGCTGTTCCGCACTGCGCAGCGCTACGAACTGACCCTGCAGCCGCAGCTGATCCTGTTGCAGAAGACGCTGCTCAACATCGAAGGCGTGGGCCGGCAACTGGACCCGCAGATCGACATCTGGGCCGTCGCCAAGCCGGTGCTGGAGCGCATCCTGCTGGAGCGCTACAGCCCGCAGCGCGCCGCGCAGGAGTTCCGCAAGCGCCTGCCCGAGATCATGACCCACGCGCCGGACATGCCGCGCCTGGTGCACGCGTGGCTGAGCCAGCAGGTGGACGGTCGCCACGAACTGTCGCTGCGTTCCAAGGACCTCACCGACCTCGCCCAGACGATGAAGGGCATGCAGCGCCGCGTGGTCGCCGCCATCCTCGGCGTGGGCCTGCTGATCGTCGCGGCGGTGCTGTACGGCCTGGAGGCCGGCGGCCCGAGCATCTTCTCTGTGCCGGCGTCGGCGTGGATCGCCGGCATCGGCGGCCTGTGGGCCCTGCTGGCGGCGTGGCCGCGGCGCTGACGCGCGATCAGGCGCGTCGCCGTCCCCACGCCAGCCACCAACCCAGCCACACCTGCACGGGCAGCGTCAGCAGGCAGGCGAGGGTGAACCAGCGCGGGAAGTCGTCCCACGCCATCACCGTTACATACAGGTCCAGCGCCAAGTACAGCGCGAACAACACCCACGCGTGCGCCGTCTTCGCCACGGCCGCCACGCCGACCATCAGCGCGCCGCCCGCGACGCCGGCCAGGAACACCCACAGCAGGTCGTAGGCCAGTCGCGCGTCGCCACCGCGCGGCAGGCCCCACAGCGCCGCAAGTTCGCCGCCGGCCAGGTTCACCACCGGCACCGCGATGACGGCGAGCGCCAGCGCGAGGAGGCTGCGTAGCACGATCTTCAGGCGGTCAGGCATCGACGGGCTCCGGACAGGTGGACACGGCCATTGAATCAAGTGCGCGGCACGAACAGCGAGAAGGCCGTCAATGCGCCGCCGAACAACACGAGCACCCCGCCGTAAAGCACGGACCCCTCCTGGCTCACCCACTCCATGATCGGCCAGGCCCGCTTCATGCCGGGGTGCGAGACCCACATGGCAACCGGATGCAGGATGAGCAACGCACCGGCCACGATGCACGCAATGCCGGTGCCGGCACCCCAGAAGCTTCTCGATTGGCGCAGGGCCCGGCGTGCGGTGGACACCGCCTGCGTCCGCTGTTCGCCGGCATACGCGGTGCGTTGTCGTTGGAGCGCGTCGGCGGCCGGACCAGGCGAGGGAGGCGCCTCCTCGCTGAAGACTTTCGTGTCGCTGTCGTTCTCGACCCCATCATCCAGCAGGTCATCCACCGTGGTGTTGCGCCGCAGCCAGTGACCGCCCCGTGTCTTGTTCATGTCCCCGCCCTGTATCGACGCTACCCCATGCTGGGAGGATACCGCTCACGGGACGGGAGGCGTCGCAGGCGCGCCCGCGCAGTGCGATAACGGCAACGGCCCATACATCTTGGTCGTGCCGGCGAATCCACCCTGTTCGACCACGTAGACGGCACGTGCGTCAACATCGATGTGCAGGGAGTGCTGATATCCATCCGCGATGTCGCCCATGTCCGACAAGAGAATGCCTGGTACCTGAAGAAACTTGCGCGGCCAATGGGTCATCACCGGCCATGCCTGCTGGATGCCATAGGGGCTCACGAAGGGAGCCAGCCGTGATGCCACGCAGGCCGTCACCGGATCCGCAGCGTCGGCCTGCGCACGCATGTCGATGGTGAGGTGCATGGGCGGCGGCGCTGCGTCGGGCGTCGTGGCAAGCAGCAGGATGAGGCTGAGCG
Source organism: Pseudoxanthomonas sp. Root630 (assembly GCF_001427585.1). GTDB lineage: Bacteria > Pseudomonadota > Gammaproteobacteria > Xanthomonadales > Xanthomonadaceae > Pseudoxanthomonas_A. The sequence continues at coordinate 340,387 of NZ_LMGY01000015.1, forward strand.
GGTGCATGGGAACTCCTTTCCGGTACGGGAATCTCGCATGTGCGCCCAAAGCAGGTCGATGCGTTGCGCGTGATGCATTCGCTGTCGATTCATCGTCGGCGTGCGCGACAATGTCCGCCCCTGTGCGAGGAGTTCGCCATGCGCCGCTGGTTTCTGTTGCTGGCCTGTCTGTTCGGTACGATGCCGTGGCCGACCCACGCGGCCGATGCCCTGCGCATCATGAGCTTCAACATCCGCCTGCCGGCCGAGAGCGACGGCGTGGATTACTGGGAGACGCGCAAACCGCTCGCGGTGAAGATGCTGCGCGAGCAGGCGCCGGACGTGGTCGGCCTGCAGGAACTGGTGAAGTCGCAGGCCGATTACCTGGCGCACGAACTGCCCGCGTACGCCTGGTTCGGGCGCGGCCGCAACGCCGATGGCGGTGGCGAGCACATGGGCGTGTTCTACCGGAAGGACCGGCTGAAGGTGATCGAATCCGGCGACTTCTGGCTCTCCGACACGCCCGACGTGCCGGGCAGCATCACCTGGAACCATCTGTACCCGCGCATGGTGACGTGGGCACTGTTCGAACAGCGCAGCGACGGCAAGCGCTTCTATCTGTTCAACACCCACCTGCCGTACCGCGAGCAGGACGAGGCCGCACGCGTGAAGGGCGCGCAGGCCATCGCGCGCCGCCTGGCCACGCTGCCGGCCGGCGTGCCGGTGGTGCTGACCGGCGACTTCAACACCGCGCCCGACAGCGAGGCGCATGCGCTGCTCGCCCGCACGCTGCAGGATGCGTGGACCACCGCGCCGCGCGTGGAAGGCAGCGAGGCCACGTTCCATGGCTTCACGGGCAACGCTGACAAGCGCATCGACTGGATCTTCGTCCGCGGTGTGCAGCTGGAATCGATCACCTCGGTGACCACGCGCTGGAACAACCGCTATCCGTCCGACCACTTCCCGCTGGTGGCGACGCTGCGGTTGCCGTAAGCCTGCGCTGCATCTCGAAGGCGCGCGGGCGACGCTCAATGTGAGAGAGATGGAGCTCCGAGCCCTATCGATGGCGTTCCGAAAGTCATCGATGGCCTGACCTGCCTTGCAGGCGGACATCAACGCGAGACGACTCGAGCGCGGGCCGACGTCTCCTTCTCCCCGCTCGCGGGGAGAAGGTGCCGGAAGGGCGGATGAGGGGCAGGCGCGATACCGATGCATCGCTGAAGCATTCGCATCTGGCGACATTGCGGTAGGAAGGAGGATCGCCTCTCCGTTCGCCCCTCACCCGCCTTCGGCACCCTCTCCCCGTTGCACGGGGAGAGGGAAGCGGTCTCCGGCTTCTTGAATCGAGATGGGGCAGATCGGACACGGAACCATGATCGATGCATCGGCCAGGCGCGGGCCGACGTTTCCTTCTCCCCGCTCGCGGGGAGAAGGTGCCCGAAGGGCGGATGAGGGGCAGGCGTGATACCGATACACCGCTGAAGCATTCGCATCTGGCGACATTGCGATAGGAAGGAAGATCGCCTCTCCGTTCGCCCCTCACCCGCCTTCGGCACCCTCTCCCCGTTGCACGGGGAGAGGGGAGCGATCACCGGCTTCTCGAATCGAGATGGGGCAGATCGGACAGGGAACCATGATCAATGCATCGGCCCGGCGCGGGCCGGCGTTTCCTTCTCCCCGCCCGCGGAGAGAAGGTGCCCGAAGGGCGGATGAGGGGCAGGCGTGATACCGATACACCGCTGAAGCATTCGCATCTGGCGACATTGCGGTAGGAAGGAGGGTCGCCTTTCCGTTCGCCCCTCACCCGCCTTCGGCACCCTCTCCCCGTTGCACGGGGAGAGGGGAGCGGTCACCGGGTCTTTCATGGGGTGCCGGAAACGAAAACGGCCCCTTGCGGGGCCGTTCCGTGTCACGTCATGCGGCTTACTTCGCTGGGGCCGCCGCCGGTGCGGCCGTCGCCTTCTTGGCGAAGTCGCCGGCCAGGAACACGCTCAGCGCGTCCGGCTTGAAGTACGCGCGGATCGCGGCGTTCACCTGGTCCACCGTCAGCGCGGCGTACTTCGCATCCAGGTCGGCGGTGAACTGCATGGTGCGGCCGTAGAACAGCTGGTCGGCCAGCATGCCGGCGACGGTGCCGTCCTCGGCGCGCGCCTGCTGGCGTTCGGTCAGCGTGCCGGCCACGGCGTCCTTCAGTTCCTCGGCGGTGATGCCGTCCTTGACCAGCTTGGCCAGTTCCTCGCGTACCAGCGCTTCCACCTTCGCCATGTTCTCCGGCGCGGCGATGGCCTGGATGCTGAAGCTGCCGGCGTTGTCCTTGCCGGTCAGGCTGTCGTCGGCGCGCACGCCGCTGGAAACGCCGTAGCTCAGGCCTTCCTGCTGGCGGATGCGGTCGCCCAGGCGCGACTTCAGCGCGCCGCCACCGAAGATGCGGTTGGCGACCACCAGCGCCGGGTAATCGGCATCGGTGACCTTCAACGGCAGGTTGTGGCGGGCGAGCAGCACGGCGTTCGGCTTGTCCGGCGTTTCGAAGCGCGCCTGCTTGGCCGCCACGTCGGTGTACTGCGTGGCGATCGAGCCGTAGGGCTTGCCCGAGGTCCAGCCGGCGAACAGCTGTTCCAGCTGCGCACGTACGGCCGCCGGGTCGAAGTCGCCGACGATGGCGATCTCGCCATTGGCGGTGCCGTAGAAGTCGCGATGGAACGCGCGCACGTCGGCCAGCTTCAGCGCCTTCAGCTCGGCCAGCGATTCGTCCAGTGTGCGGGCGTGCAGCGGATGGCCGACCGGCCACGGATCGAAGTACATCGACAGGGCGCGGCCGGCGATGGCGCCGGGCTCGAAGCGCGAAGCCTCCATGCCGGTGACCGCCTGCGTGCGCAGCTGTTCGAACTCGCTGTCCGGGAAGGCCGGATTGCGCAGCACGTCGGCGGCCAGCGCCAGTGCGTCGGCCAGGTGCTCGCGCCGCGTCTGCAGGCCGATGCTCGCGCCCTGCAGGCTGCCGCTCACGCTGCCCTGGGTCTTCAGTTGCTCCAGGCGCTGGTCGATCTGCTCACGCGTCATCGTCTTGCTGCCGCGCATCAGCAGGGCGCCGGCAATACCGGCGGCGCCTTCGCGGCCCTTCAACGCGGCCTCGTCGGCGAAGCGGAAGTTCGCATCGACGATGACCGTGCCGCCGCGGGTCTTCTTCGGTAGCAGCGAGACCTTCAGGCCGTTGCCGAGGGTGAAGGTCTGCGTACGCGCGTCGATGTTCTTCGGCGAGGGATCGAACTGCTCGCCCGCGCTGACCGCCGCGCGCCCGGTGTAACCGTCCACCAGGGTGGCCACCGCCGGTGCGGCGGGGATCTCCACGCGGTCCGGCGTGGGCGTGGGCACGAAGCGGCCCAGCGTGCGGTTGCTGGATTTCAGGTAGGCCGCGGCGACGCGGTTGACGTCGGCGGCGGTGACTTTCTCCACCGCATCGCGGCTGGTGAACAGCAGGCGCCAGTCGCCGGCGGACTGGAACTCCGACAGGCCCATGCCCACCGCGTTGACGTCGGTGAAATAGAGCTCGTAGGCATTGCCGATGCGCTGCTTGGCTTCGTCGACTTCCTGCTGGGTGATCGGGCGCGCAGCGAGCTGTTCGACCTGCTTCAGCAATTCGGCTTCGGCCTTGGCGGAATCGCCATCGTTCGGCACCACGGCGACGACGGTGAGCAGGCCCGGGTCGCGCATGGACTCGCCGTTGGCGCCGGCGGCTGCGGCAAGTTTGGCCTCGACCAGCGACTTGTGCAGGCGGCCGCTGGGGGTGTGGCCCAACACGTTGGCCAGCACGCTCAGCGGGGCGCTGTCGGCATGCGCCAGCGACGGCGTGTGGTAGGCGGCGGCGACCAGTTTCAGGTTGCCGACGCGGCGGACGGTGACTTCGCGCTCGCCATCCTGCGCCGGCTCGCTGGTGTAGAAGCGCGGCAGCACGCGCGCGGGCTTCTTCACCGGGCCGAAGTGGCGCGCCACCCGCGCCAGCACGTCGGCGCTGTCGATGCGACCGGCGACCACCAGGGTGGCGTTGTCCGGCTGGTACCACTGGCGGTAGAAGGCTTGCAGCTTGTCGATCGGCACGCCTTCCACGTCGCTGCGCGCGCCGATGGTGGTGTTGCCGTAGTTGTGCCACAGGAAGGCGGTGGAACGGATGCGCTGGAACAGCACGCCGCCGGGGTTGTTCTCGCCGGCTTCCAGCTCGTTGCGGACCACGGTCATCTCGCTGTCGAGGTCCTTCTTGGCGACGTTCGAGTGGACCATGCGGTCGGCTTCCATCTTCAGCACCCACTCCAGGGTGTCGGTGTTGGCCGGGAAGGAGGCGAAGTAGTTGGTGCGGTCCAGGCCGGTGGTGGCGTTGAAGTCGATGCCGCGCTTCTTCATCTCGCCGCTGATATCCGACTGCGTGGGCGTGCCCTTGAACAGCAGGTGCTCCAGCAGGTGGGCCATGCCGGTCTCGCCGTAGTTCTCGTGCACCGAGCCCACGCCGTAGACCAGGTTCACGGTCACGGTGGGCTTGGTGTCGTCGGGGAACAGCAGCACGCGCAGGCCGTTGGACAGCGTGTACTCGCTGATGCCTTCGATGCTGGGGCCGGCGGCGACGCCCTTCGGCAGCGCGGCGGCGGCGTCGGCCCAGGCCGGCTGGCCCAGGGCGAGCGTCACGGCCAGGCCGAGTGCGACAATGAAACGGGGTGACTTCATCCTCAATTCTCCTTCAGGGCCGCGTGCGTCCATCGCGTGCGGCGAACCCCGAGTTTCGCAGATTTGGAAGGCACGCAGATTCATGCATTACGGTGAGACGAAGATGGACGACGGCGCAGTGCCCGTGCTGTACGCGGATGCGCAGATCGCGGTGGTCAACAAACCCGCGGGCGTGATGGCGCACGACAGCAAGCTCGCGGGCGGCGAGACGGACTTCGTCGCCGACCGCCTGCGCGTGCAGTTCGGCAAGCCGATCTTCCTGATCCACCGGCTCGACCGTGCCACCAGCGGCTGCCTGCTGGTGGCGTTCGACCGGGAGAGCGCCTCGACGCTGGGCAAGGTGCTGATGTCGCGCGAAGTGGACAAGGACTACCTGGCCGTCTGCCGCGGCTGGCCGGAGCCGGATTTCACCGTCGACCACCCGTTGGATGGTGGCCCGGGCAAGCCGGAGAAGAAGCCGTCGGTGACGCGCTTCGTGCGCCTGGCGACGGGCGAGCTGCCGTTGCCGTCGGGCGGCTTCGAGACCTCGCGCTACGCCATGTTGCGGTGCCAGCCGGAGACCGGCCGCTTCCGCCAGATCCGCCGGCACCTGAAGCACGCGTTCCATCACCTGATCGGCGACACCAGCCATGGTGATGGCCGCCACAACCGCAACTTCCGCATGCAGGGCGTGCACCGCATGCTGCTGCACGCGGTGCGGTTGTCGTTCCCGCATCCGTTGACCGGTGAGCGCGTCGAGGCGGTGGCGCCGCTGGATGCGGAGTTCCGCAAGGCGTTCGCGCTGTTCGGGTGGGAAGAAGACCTGCGGTAGTTGTGCAGAGGTCGGTTGTGGCTGTGGGTTCTGTTGTGGGAGCGACGTCAGTCGCGATGAAGCATTACCGGCGACCCATCGCGACTTACGTCGCTCCCACATCTACATCCATATCCACATCCACATCTGGACGGGCGGCGTCAGCCGATGCGCAGCACCGCCAGCACGATCAGCGCCACCGCGCACAGCATGCCCAGCAGCCAGACGAAGCTGCGCAGCGAATGCTTGTCGGCCAGGTAGAACACGCCGTGCAGGACGCGCGCGGCCACGAAGCCCAACGCCAGCGGCGTGATGGTGTCCGTGGGCACGCCGGCCAGCTGCGCCATCAGCACGCCGGCGACGAACGCAGGGAAGGCCTCGAAGCCGTTGAGGTGCGCGGCGTTGGCGCGCTGCACCTTGTAGTTGCCTTCCTGCTTGGCGACCCAGCCGCGCGGATTGCGGTTGTTGTAGCGCTCGCCCGACCGCTTGGCGATGAAGACCCACAGGTACGGCAGCAGCGCGGTGACCAGAATGCACCAGTAAGCGATCGACATGACGTTTCCCTCCGAGGATGCGGCAGGGTAGTGCGCGGAGTCGGTTGGCGTCCATGGGAAGTTTCCCTCTCTCCGCGCAGCGGGGAGAGGGTGCCGAAGGCGGGTGAGGGGCGAGCGGAGGCATGATCTGAGAGTTGCGCGTTTGGATTGCCGCGTTCGACGACCGTCGGAGAGACATCGCGCGGCACATTATCGTGCGCGCCCCTCATCCGCCCTCCGGGCACCTTCTCCCCGCATGCGGGGAGAAGCAACAAAAAACGGCGCCTCGCGGCGCCGTCTTCGACTCGCAGGAACCGCGCGGCTTACTTCGCCGCCGGGGCCGCCGGACGCATCTTGTCGCGGGCGGCTTTGAAGGGGTTGCCTTCGTACCAGTTCGGCCAGGTGTCGGCCACGGCCAGGTCCTTGCCGACGCCGTACAGCGCCTGCAGGTCCTGCACCACGCCGTCCAGCTTCCAGCCTTCGTGCATCTCGTCGCTGGCCTGGTGGTAGCGCTTGGCGTACTCCTCGCTCGCCGCCTTGCCGGCCTCGACGCCGCCTTCCAGCAGGTCGTTGCCGCCCTTGGCGTACAGCGCCGGCACGCCGGCCTTGGCGAAGTTGAAGTGGTCGCTGCGGAAGTAATAGCCGCCGGCCGGGTTGCCTTCCTCGGTGAGCACGCGGCCCTGCTGGTCGGCGTAGATCTTCAGCATGTCCTCCAGTTCGGAATTGCCCTTGCCGGTGACGACGAAGTCGCGCGACTTGCCGCCCACGCTCATCGCATCGAGGTTGATCACGCCGGCGATCTTCTCCAGCGGGAAGGTCGGGTGCGCGACGTAGTACTTGGAACCCAGCAGGCCGGATTCTTCCAGCGTCACCGCCACGAACACCACCGAACGCGCCGGCTTGGGGTCCTGATGGGCGAACGCCTCGGCGATCTCCAGGATGCCGGCCACGCCGGTCGCGTTGTCGACCGCACCGTTGTAGATGTTGTCGCCTTCCTCACCCTCGTGCTTGCCCAGGTGGTCCCAGTGCGCCATGTACAGCACGGCTTCGTCGGGCTTGCTGCTGCCCGGCAGTACGCCGATGACGTTGCGCGAGGTCTTCTCGGTGATGCTGCTGGTCAGCGTGGCCGTGGCCTTGGCCTTCAGCGACACCGGCTTGAAGCCACGCTTGCCGGCGCTGGCGTAGGCCGCATCGAGGTCGAGGCCCGCGTCGGCGAACAGCTGCTTCGCGGCGTCGGCGCTCAGCCAGCCCTGCAACGGGATGCGCTTCTCCGGATCATCCTTCGCCGGCAGGTCGTACTGCGGGCCGGCCCAGGAGTTCTTCACCACGTCCCAACCGTAGCTGGCACCGGCGGTGTCGTGCACGATCAGTGCGGCAGCGGCGCCCTTGCGTGCGGCTTCCTCGAACTTGTACGTCCAGCGGCCGTAGTAGGTCATGCGGTTGCCGCCGAACAGCGTCTCATCCTTGCTGTGGAAGCCCGGGTCGTTGACGAACATCACCACGGTCTTGCCGGTCCAGTCCTGGCCGGCGTAGTCGTTCCACTTCTGCTCCGGCGCGTCGACGCCGTAACCGACGAAGACCAGGTCGCTGGCATCCAGCTTCACTTCGGTCTGGCCGGTACGGGTGCCGATCACGAAGTCGGTGCCGAACTTCAGCGCGTGCTCGCCCTTGGCGGTGGCCAGGGTCAGCGTGGTGGCCGCTTCATTGGCGGTGGTTTCCACCATCGGCACGTCCTGGAAGTAGCTGCCGTTGTTGCCCGGCTGCAGGCCGATGCGCTTCATCTGCGCTTCGAGGTAGGCGACGGTCTTCTCTTCGCCGACCGAGCCCGGGCCGCGGCCTTCGAACTCGTCCGAGGACAGGGTCTTCACCAGGTCGGAGAAATCGCCCTCGGTGATGTCGGCGGTGAAGGCGTGCGCCGCGGCGGGCGGGGTGGCGGCCTCGGGCGCGGGCGCCGGGGCTTCGGATTCGCGCTTGCACGCGGCCAGTGCGGCCGTGGCGGCAAGCACCAGCATCAACTTGCGGGACATCGGGATTCCTCAACGAAAGGAATCCCGATTCTAGCCTCATGGCCGCGGGCCGGCCTGTGCCGTGCCCCGCGGTTCGCGCTTACTCGGCCGGCGCGGTGTCGGTGCTGAACGGCTTGGCGGTCGCGCCGGTCACCGCACCGATCTTGGCGCTGGTGTGCACGTACAGCGTGACCGGGCGTTCGAACACCAGCGGGCCGTCGACGATGGCGTTGGGGCCGATGATGACGCGCGGGTCGCGCTTGACGTTCAGGCGGAAGCCCTGCGGCTTCTCCACCTTGATGCCGCCCTTCACGTGCGAGCCGACGCCGACGGTGATGTCGCCGTTGACGGTTTCGATGCCGCCGGCCAGCTGGGTGGCGACCAGCCCGATCGCGCCGTTGACGGTTTCGATGCGGCCGCCGACAGTGGTGCCGCGATCGGTGAAGATGCTGCCGTTGACGGTTTCCACGTCCTTGCGGACCTGGACGTCCTTGCCGACGCGGATCGAGCCGTTGACGGTTTCCAGCGAATCCACGCGCGCCTTGTCGCCCACGTTGATGCTGCCGTTGACGGTGCTGGCGTCTTCGGCGGTGGCGCCGTCGGCCACGCGGATGGAACCGTTGACGGTATCGAGGTCGCCATAGGCCTGGCCGGCCTCGGCGGTGATGCTGCCGTTGACCTTGGAAATTTCCTGTTGGGCCAGCGCGGGCGTGGCGGCCAGGGCCAGGGTCAGCAGCAGGGCGGTGCGGGGACGGATCATGGGTTGCCTCTCGGGTGGTCTCGTATCGGTCTGATGCACCGGCGCGCCCGGGGGTTTAAACGCCGCCGCGCCGGAGTGGATGGCACCACGCTTCGCTACAATCGTCACCTGCCTGAAGTCACTGGAACGTCCCCCGTGTCCGCATCTGCCCCGTCCGTGAAACGCCCCAAGCCCGTCGTGCTGCTGATCCTGGATGGCTGGGGGCACCGTGAGGACCCCACCGACAACGCGCTGGCACAGGCCGAGCTGCCGAACTGGCGCCGCCTGCTGGCCACTGCGCCGCATACGCTGATCCACACCGAAGGCCGCCATGTCGGCCTGCCGGACGGGCAGATGGGCAATTCGGAAGTGGGCCACATGAACCTGGGTGCGGGCCGCATCGTCTACCAGGACCTGACCCGCATCGACGCCGCCATCGAGGATGGCAGCTTCTTCGCCAACGCCGAGCTGGTCGCCGCGTGCGAGGCCGCCAAGGCCGACGGCAAGACCTTGCACGTGTTCGGCCTGCTGTCGCCGGGCGGCGTGCACAGCCATGAACTGCACATCTTCGCGATGCTCGAGCTGGCCAAGCGCCAGGGCGTGCCGCGGGTCGCGGTGCACGCCTTCCTCGACGGCCGCGACACGCCGCCGAAGTCGGCCGAGCCCAGCCTGCGTGCGCTCCAGGACCTGTGCACGAAGCTCGGCAATGCGCACATCGCCTCGGTCAGCGGCCGCTATTACGCGATGGACCGCGACAAGCGCTGGGACCGCGTGCGGCTGGCGTGGGATGCGATGGTCGATGCGAAGAGCGAGCACCATGCCCCCAGCGGCGTAGCGGCACTGGAAGCCGCCTATGCGCGCGGCGAGAACGACGAGTTCGTGCTGCCCACCGTCATCGACGGCGCAACGCCGATGGCCGATGGCGATGCGGTGGTGTTCATGAATTTCCGCGCCGACCGCGCGCGCCAGTTGACTGCGGCGTTCGTGTCGCCGGCGTTCGACGGCTTCGAGCGGCGCGTGCCGGCACTGGCGCGTTACGTCTGCCTGACCGAGTACGACGCCAAGCTGCCGGCGCCGGTGGCATTCGCGCCGGACGACCTGCGCGAGACCTTCGGCGAGCTGCTGGCCGAGCACGGCCTCACCCAGCTGCGCATCGCCGAGACCGAAAAGTACGCGCACGTGACGTTCTTCTTCAGCGGCGGCCGCGAGGATGTGTTCGACGGCGAGGAGCGCATCCTGGTGCCGAGCCCGAAGGTCGCGACCTACGACCTGCAGCCGGAAATGAGCTGCCCCGAACTGACCGAGAAACTGGTGGCGGCGATCGGCTCGGGCCGTTTCGACGCGATCATCTGCAACATCGCCAATCCCGACATGGTCGGCCACAGCGGCGACCTGCAGGCCGCGATCCTGGCGGCGCAGGCGGTGGACAAGGCGATCGGCGAGGTCGATGCCGCGGTGCGCGCCGCGGGCGGCGCGATGATCATCACCGCCGACCACGGCAACCTGGAGATGATGCGCGACCCCGCCACGGGGCAGCCGCATACCGCGCACACCGTGGGCCCGGTGCCGCTGGTCTACGTCGGCGAACGCGCGGCCACGCTGCGCAGCGGCGGCGCCTTGTGCGACGTGGCGCCGACATTGCTCGCCCTGCTGGGGCTGCCGCAACCGGCCGACATGAGCGGCCGCAGCCTGATCGCCGGCTGATGGCGCAACCTTGGCGCATCGCGCTGTCTACCGCCGTGCTGGCGGTGGTCGCGGCGGCGTCCGCGCCGGCGCAGACCTCGCGCGAGACCGAGCGCAAGCTCGAGCGCGTGCGCAGCGAGTTGAAATCGATCGCGCAGGAACGCCGCAAGCTGGAAGGCGAACGTGGTGCGGCCTCGCGCCAGTTGCGCGACGCCGATGAAAAGGTCGGCCGCACGTCCCGCTCGCTGGCCGACACCGAAGCCGCGATGCGCAAGGAAGCCGCCGCCCTGGCCGAGTTGCAACAGCGGCGCGACACGCTGACGGCGCAACGCGACCGCCAGCGCGGGCAGCTGACCGACCTGGTCCGCGCGGCCTACCAGCAGGGCGAAGATGCGCCGTTGAAGGTGCTGCTGTCGCAGGATCGCGTGGCCGACGCCAACCGCCTGTTGGCCTACCACCGCTACGTGCAGCGCGACCAGACGCGCCGGATCGATACGCTGACCACCGACCTGGCATCGCTCGACGAAGTGGAGCGCGAGATCGCCGCACGCAGCACAGAGTTGGAAGCTGCGCGTGCCCGGCAACGCGGCGAAGTCGCGCAGCTGGAGAAGGATCGCAAGACCCGCGCGAGCCTGGTCGCCGACCTCGACGAGCGCTACCAGGACCGTGCGGCGAAGGAAAAGGCGCTGGGCCAGGATGCGCGTTCGCTGGAAACGCTGCTGAAGAACCTGCGCGCCGCCGCCGCGCGCGCCGAGGCCGAACGCCGGGCCGCTGCGCGCCGCGCCGCGGCCGAAGCCGCCGCGGCGAAGAAGCGCGAGAACGCCGGCAGCGGCACCCGCACGCCGCGCGACAACACACCCGCACGGCCCGTCGTGGCCTCGGCACCGGCACTGAAGGTCGGCGGACTGGGGTGGCCGGTGTCGGGCAGCCTGCTGGCCCGCTATGGCGGCCGCATGCCGGACGGCCGTACCAGTACCGGCGTGCTGATCGGCGCGCCCGCGGGCACGACGGTGACGGCGGTGGCCGACGGTACCGTGGTGTTTTCGGAATGGATGACGGGCTACGGCCTGATCCTCATCCTCGACCACGGCAACGGCTACATGAGCCTGTACGCACACAACGACAGCCTGCTGAAGGACAGCGGCGACCGGGTGAAGCGCGGCGATGCGGTGGCCCGCGTGGGCACCTCGGGCGGACAGGGCCAGGCGGCGCTGTACTTCGAGCTGCGGCGCAACGGCCAGCCGGTGGATCCGTCCTCGTGGCTGCAGCGGCGATGAACGTCGCTGCCGGCCGTAACCGGGCTTGAACATCCGCCCGGTACGGGTTCACGCATAATCGGGTGAACTTCGCGCCCGTCGCGAAGTCCCTTGAAGCCTCTCCCGGAGTTTCCGCATGCTGCAGCGCCTTCCCCTGGCCCTCCTGACCGTTGCCCTGCTCGCGGCGTTGCCCGCGTCGGCGCAGCAGCAGGCGCCGCAGGCGGACGGGCCGCCCGTGGTCGCACCCAGCGATGATCCGGATGCGGCCGAGAACGCCCCGTCGAAGGTGCCGCTGGACGAGATCCGCCGCTACGTCGCCGTGTTCAATGCGGTGAAAGAAGCGTACGTGGAGCCGGTGGAGGACAAGAAGCTGATGCAGTCGGCCATCCGTGGCCTGCTGCTCGACCTGGATCCGCACAGCACCTATTTCGACAAACAGGATTCCGACGCTTTCGACGAGCAGGCCAGCGGCGCCTACGAAGGCATCGGCGTGGAACTGCAGCAGCAGGCCGACCGCACCCTGCTGGTGGTGTCGCCGATCGACGACACACCGGCGGCGAAGGCCGGCATCAAGTCCGGCGACGTCATCACCGCCATCGACGGCAAGCCGATCAGCGCCGACGACGGCATGGAGCCGCTGCGTGGCGCGCCCGGCAGCAAGATCACCCTGACCATCGTCCGCGAAGGCACGCCCAAGCCATTCGACGTCACCCTGGTTCGCGACACCATCCGCGTGACCAGCGTGCGCGGCAGGCTGCTCGAACCCGGCTACGGCTACGTGCGCATCAGCGCGTTCCAGACCGACACCGCCGCCGATTTCCAGAAGCAGCTGGACACGCTGCAGGCGAAGGGCCCGCTGCGCGGGCTGGTGCTCGACCTGCGCAGCAATCCCGGCGGCTTGCTGCTCGCCGCCGTGCAGGTGGCGGACGAACTGCTGGAGAAGGGCAACATCGTCAGCACCCGCGGGCGGTTGTCGATCAGCGATTCCAAGTTCGACGCCACGCCGGGCGACCGTCTCTCCGGCGCGCCGGTCGTGGTGCTGGTGGATGCGGGTTCGGCCAGCGCCTCGGAAGTGCTCGCCGGCGCGTTGCGCGACAACGACCGCGCACGCGTGGTGGGTAGCCGCACGTTCGGCAAGGGCTCGGTGCAGACCGTGCTGCCGCTCGACAACGGCGATTCGGTCAAGCTGACCACCGCGCGCTACTACACGCCCAGCGGCAAGTCGATCCAGGCCAGCGGCATCGTCCCCGACGTGGTGGTCAAGCCGGAGGGCAGCGCGCCCGATGCCATCGTCGGCCAGGATGGCCAGCTCTACATCACCGAGGCGACGTTGCCGGGCCACCTGCGCGGCGACGACGAAGGCCAGGCCGGTTACCTGCCGGGCGATGTGCTCGATGGCGAGGCCCCGATCAAGGCGGCCCTGGTGGAACTGAAGAAGATCGCCGTCACCGCGCGCGCGAAGCCCGCGGCCGCCGCGCGCTGACCGGCCGTTATCAGCCGGGCGATGCGCCCGGTGCGGGCGCGGCCGGCGCCCGGCGGTCGCGCATGATCCGGTTGAACAGCGGCGTGGCCATCAACGTGGTCAGGATCGCCATGATCACCAGGATGGTGAACAGGCCCGGCTTGATGATGCCCGCCTGCAGGCCGATGTTGATGATGATGAGTTCCATCAGGCCGCGCGCGTTCATCAGCGCGCCGATCGCCTTCGCATCGCGCGGCGATTCGCCCGACAGGCGCGCCGCAGCCCAGCACGCGATCGCCTTGCCGCCGAACGAGGCGAGCAGGATCGCGATCGCCGGCACCAGGATGGCGGGATCGAGCAGCACGGAGAGCTGGGTCTTCAAACCGGAATAGGTGAAGAACAGCGGCAGCAGGACCACCACCACCATGCCCTGCAGGCGCTCGCGCAGGCGCTCGGTCAGCGCGCCGCGCGGCAGGCAGATGCCGAGGATGAAGCCGCCGAACACCGCATGGATGCCGATCGCATCCATCGCCCACGCACAAAGGAAGAACGCCGCCATGACCCAGGCGAACACCGGCGTGGGCAGCGGGCCTTCCGCGGGGACCTGCGCGGCCAGGGGCGCGAGCAGCCGGCGCCCGGCCAGCAGCATGAAGGCCACGTAGGCGATACCGCCGCCGATCGCCAGCCACGCCTGGTTCCAACTGCCGCCGAAGCTCGCCAGCACGATCGCCAGGATGCACCAGGCGGCCGCGTCGTCCATCGCGCCGGCGGTGAGCGCCAGCGTGCCCAGCGGCGTGCCGGCCAGGCCGCGCTCGTGGATGATGCGCGCCAGCATCGGGAAGGCGGTGATCGCAATGGCGGCGCCGAGGAAGAGGGCGACTTCGAGGAAGCGCGCCTTGTCGGCGAACAGGCCGGGCACGTGCTGCAGCCACGGCGCCAGCGCGAAGGCCAGCACGAACGGCACCGCGATGCCGGCCCACGACACCGCCATCGCGCTGCGGTAGCGGGTGCGGATGTGGTCGGCCTGGAATTCCGTACCGACCAGGAACATGTACATGCCCACGCCCACCTGGCCGCCGACGTACAGCATGTCCAGGGTGTCCTTCGGGAACAGGGCCGCCTGCGCGTCCGGCAGCACCGCGCCGAACAACGATGGGCCGAGCATCACGCCGGCGATCATTTCGCCGACCACCTGCGGCTGGCCGATGCGCTGGGCGAGTTTTCCGACCAGGCGGCACGCCAGGATGATCAGGCCCGCCTGCAGGAAGAAGTAGACCGACAATTGTGAGGTGGACATCCGGGCGCCCTGTGCGTGACGCGCCATCATAGAGGCGATCGCGCGCGTGCACGCGGGGGGAAACCGGACGCCGGCATGTACCGGCGGGGGCGGCTCAGCGCGGCTTGGCGGGCATCGGGAACGGCGTCACGACCTTCTCGCCGGTCGCCGCATCGCGGATGGCGGACTGGCCCTTCCGCTCCACTTCCTCCACCCGGATGATGCTCTGCATCGGCAGGTGCAGCACGCGCGTGCCGCCGAACTCGTCGCGCAGGCGCTCTTCGGTGGGGTCGACCACCAGGCCCTCGTGGAAGTCGAACACGAGTTCCGAGACTTCGGTGAACCCCCACAGCCCACTGGCCGCCACCTTGCGTGCGTACAGCTCGTAGACCTTGGTGTGGTTGTGGAAGGTGACTTTGTAGAGCGTGGTCTTCATGGCGCCGATTATAGGCGCCGCCGCTCAGTAACCCTGCCGCTTGCGCATGCGCCGGGCGATGGCGGCGCGCACGAACAGCGCGAACACCACGCCGAACAGGAAACCGGCGATATGCGCCGGCCAGGCCACCGTGCCGAAGGTCGGGCCGGTGTAGGCGAACACCACCTGCAGCAGCGCCCATACGCCGATCAACACGGAGGCGGGCGCCTTCACGACTTCCATGAACAATCCCAGCGGCAGTACCACGCCCAGCTGTGCGGTCGGGAACAACGCCAGGTAGGCGCCGATCACCGCGGAGACGGCCCCGCTGGCACCGATCACCACCCGGTCCGGCGCGTCGATGCTGAGCACGGCGGCCACGTTGGCCACGGCGCCGCCGACCAGGAACAGCAGCAGGAACCGCCAGGGGCCCATGGCCCTCTCGGCAGGCAGGCCGAAGATCAGCAGGAAGACCAGGTTGCCCACCAGATGGGCCCAGTCGGCATGCAGGAACAACGCCGTGAACAGCCGCAGCACCGTGCCGCGCTGCAGCGACGCCAGCCAGACCTCGGGCGCCACCATTCCCCCGGTCAGGGCGCCCCATTCGCTGAGCAGATCGCTCTGCGCGACGCCACCCAGCGAGCGCGCCCACAGGAACGCGGCCAGCAGGACGATGGCCAGCGCGGGCGTGGCCCAGCGAAGCGATGGTTTCTGGCGGGAGGGAATGGACACGAACATGCGCGGGCACTGTACCGGCTACCCCTTCCGCTGCCCATGGTGCGACGCAACGAAACTGAATAGGGGCAAGGACTTACGGTGGATTGTTAGTGTTTGGTTAGCGGGTATACTGCATACGGCGTCGTATGTCGGGAGGGGCTTCCGGCAGGCCGAAAAGGTGGACCACACACCACGGCCTTCGACGACGCAGACGATTTCTTACCCACGTCTCCGGAGAGAACACTGATGGAATTTGCTAAGAACCTCACCCGCGTGTCCGCGCTTGCCCTCGGCATCGCGGGCGTGCTCGCCTACGGCGACGTGCACGCCGCCGCCTTCCAGTTGAAGGAAAACAGCGTCAAGGCCCAGGGCCGTGCGATGGCCGGTGCGGCCTCCGCCAAGGGCGACGCCTCGGTCGTGGTGAACAACCCGGCCGTCATGTCCACCTTCACCGAGCGCACCCTGCAGGCCGACGTCACCGCGATCGACCTGTCCTACGAATTCACCGGCAGCGGCACCGCCGCCACCGGCACCCCGTTCCAGCAGCCGCTGACCGGCGGCAACGGCGGCGACGCCGGCGACGTGGCCGCCGTGCCGGCCGCGTCCTTCATCCTGCCGTTGAGCGGCGATTTCGATTACCTGACCATCGGCGCCATGATCAGCGCGCCGTTCGGCCTGAAGACCGAATACGACGCCGGCTGGGTGGGTCGCTACCACGCGCTGGAATCGGACGTGAAGATCGTCGACCTGACCCTGGCCGCCTCGCTGGCGCTCAGCGACCGCTTCTCGATCGGCGCCGGCCTGATCTACGAACACGCCGACGTGACGCTGTCGCAGGCTGTCGACTTCGGCACCATCATCTGCAGCCAGAACCCGACCGCCTGCCTGACGCCCGGCACGCCCTACGGCCCGCAGCGCAACGATGGCCTGGCCCACGTCAACGGCACCGACAACGGCATCGGCTGGATCTTCGGCGTGAACTGGCGCCCGACCGACAAGCTGTCGCTGGGTTACTCGCACCGCTCCGAAATCGACCACGAACTGGAAGGCACCGGCGACTTCACCGTGCCGGCCAGCGTGCGCACCGCGTTCGATGCCAATCCGCTGACCCGTCCGCTGTTCCTGGACGGCGGCGCACTGGCCAAGCTGACCACGCCGACCGTGGACACCTTCAGCGCCACGTACTACGCGACCGACCGCTTCACCGTGATGGCCGAAGCCAGCCGCACCGACTGGACCTCGCTGCAGGAAATCCGCATCGAGTTCGACAACGCCGGCCAGCCGGATTCGGCCGAGGAGTACAACTGGGGCGAGAACTGGTTCTACTCGGTGGGTGGCGAGTACAAGTTCAGCGAGGCCTTCACCTTCCGTGCCGGCGTGGCGCGCGACGACTCCCCGGTGAGCCGCCCGTACCGCACCCCGCGCCTGCCCGACCAGGACCGCATGTGGTACTCGCTGGGCCTGACCTGGGCGCTGTCCGAGCACTTCGAGCTCAACGCCAGCTACGTCAAGATCGACATCGTCGATACGCCGGAAGTCGACCTGACCACCAGCACGCGTGCGCGCCTGGTCGGCGAGTTCGAGGGCGGCGCCGACCTGTACGGCGTGTCGATGCAGTACAAGTTCTGATCGCCCTGCGCATCAGTCCGATGAAAAACCCCGCTTCGGCGGGGTTTTTCTTTTCAGGGCGTCAGTACGGCAGGCCGGCGACGTCCAGGTCGATCGACCACAGGCTGGCCGCACCGGTGAGGAACAGCGTGCGCCGTTCCGCACCGCCGAACGCCGCGTTGGTGATGTTGGCATCCACGCGGATCGTCGCCAGCACGTCGCCCGCAGGCGAAAACACGCGCACGCGATGCGCGCCGTGCTCGGTGACGTACACGTTGCCGAGGCAGTCCACGGCCAGGCCGTCGCCGCCGGAGATGCGGGCCAGGTCGCGCCCCGGGCCGGGAATGCCCGCCGTCACCGGATACGCACGCAACACATCGCCGTCGGCCGTGCCGCCGGCCACGTAGAGCGTGCCGCCCTCCGGCGACAACGCGATGCCGTTGGGATTGCGCAGCGTGTCGTCCACCACCGTCGTGGTGCCGTCGTGGTGGCGGTACACGCGGGTCAGCGGCTGGCCGCCGGGGGCCGCCTTGCGCTGGTAGTCCGGATCGGTGAAGTAGAGCGTGCCGTCGGCGGCCATCACCAGGTCGTTCGGCGAGTTGAAAGGCGCTCCATCGAACGTTGAGACGAGCGCGGTGCGCGTGCCGCGCGCGAGGTCCACGCGGGCGACCTGCTTGCGGTCGTGGGTCGCGGCGATGAGCGCGCCTTCGTGATCGAGGGCCAGCCCGTTGCTGCCGCTGTCCTCCAGCACCGTCTCCCACCGGTCCGGTGGCGTGAATCGCCGTATGCGCGACGGGAAGGTGCCGTTGTGCACGAAGTCCGACAGGTACAGCGCACCATCGCGCCATACCGGGCCTTCGTAGAGGCGATCCTGCGCATCGCCCGGCGTCGCGGCCGCCACGCGCGCGGCGGTGAGCTCGCCGCGCGGCGCAACGCCCGGGTCGGTGGGGCACGCGACGTGTTGTGCCGACGCATGGACGGCGGGGGCGCTGCACAGTGCGAGCAGGGCAAGGGTGAGGCGGTGCAGCGGCATGGCGATCCTCCGGTCAGGCAGGATGCCAGCGTACCTCGATCCGGTTGCGGCCCTTGTGCTTGGCGGCGTACAGCGCTTCGTCGGCCAGCCGCATCAACGTGTCGTACTGCGCGTGCCGGTCTCCGGTGAAGGAGATGCCGAGGCTGACGGTGACGCGGAAATCCGCGCCGATCGGCGAGAACTCCAGCGCCATCACCTGCTGGCGGATGCGTTCGGCCAGCGCATGCGCGGTTTCGGCATGGGTATCCCGCAGCACCAGCATGAACTCCTCGCCGCCGAGGCGCGCGAACAGATCGTCGTTGCGGATGCAGCCGCGGACCACGTCGGAGAAACGTTGCAATACCAGGTCGCCGGCCTCGTGCCCGTGGTCGTCGTTGACGGCCTTGAAGTGGTCGAGGTCCAGCGCGATCACCGCCAGTCCGTGCTCCGCCGCATGCCAGGCACCGCGCGCTTCCAGTTCGTTGTCCAGGCCGCGGCGGTTCAGTGCGCCGGTCAGCGGATCGAACAGCGCGCCACGGCGCAGCGGCTCCGCGGCGCGGAAGCTGGCCAGCATCAGCATGCAGAAGTTGAGCAGGTACCAGATCGACAGATCGAGGTTTACCCAGATCGGGTTGGGTCCGTACGTTCCGGTCAATGCGGCCAGCAGGTCGCTGCCGTACAGCCACAGCAGCATCAGGCTGCCCGCGATCATCAGGCGCGCGGGCACGTGGTCGGGTGCGCGACGCAGCACCAGCAGGTGGCGGACCATCACGGCGAGCACGATCACTTCGGTGGCGCTCATCGCCGCGCCCTGCGCATCGACCGTACCGCGAAGTACCCAGCCGGCCAGCGAGAAGCCGATGCAGACCGGCAGCAGCGCCCGTTCCCACAACGCCAGCGGCCGCTGCTGCACGAACTGGATGATCGACCAGGCCAGGCCGACCAGGCCGGCGCAGGCCAGCAGGCCGCCGATGCCGGCGGTCCAGTGCGCGAGCGAGTCGTTGCCCGCCAGGACCAACTCCTGCGCCGTGCCGTCGAGCATCGCCGCGCCCAGCGAGTAGAGGAAGTGCGCCACGCCCCACGTGGCGATGCCGCGCACGCCGCGCGAGACGCGCCCCACGTACAGGAAAAGCGCCAGCAGCACGGCCGCCAGCGCACAGTCGGTCAACAGCAGGTTGTAGAAATCGGTCGTCATGCGATGGGGCCGTGATGGCCGTGGAGCTCCCTGTCTTCGGCTAAACGCAGAATGCGCCACGATCCGGCAGCGCGTCGCCGCCGATGCTCGCCCGCATGAAGTGACGGTTCAGCGATGGCATCGCGCGCAGGCACAGCTTCACCCCACCGCCGCTCACGATTCAGTGCGGTTGGTCATGGCATAGGAAAAAGAAAGCCCCGCCGGAGCGGGGCTTGGGAACCAGCGAGGGGCAGGCCCGTGGGCGGATCAATCGCCCAGGGTCAGCAGCGAGGCATTGCCGCCGGCCGCCGTGGTGTTGACGGTCACCGTCTTCTCGGTGGCGAAGCGCGGCAGGTAGTGCGGGCCGCCGGCCTTGGGGCCGGTGCCGGACAGGCCCTGGCCACCGAACGGCTGCACGCCGACGACCGCACCGATCTGGTTGCGGTTGACGTACACGTTGCCCACCTTCACCCGTGCGGCGATGCGGTCGATGGTCTCGTCGATGCGCGAGTGCACGCCGAGGGTGAGGCCGTAGCCGGTGGCGTTGATCTGGTCGATCACCGCATCCAACTGGTCGGCTTTCCAGCGCACCACGTGCAGGGCCGGCCCGAAGATTTCCTTGTGCAGCTGGTCGAGCGATTTCAGCTCCCACGCGCGCGGGGCGAAGAAGGTGCCGTGCGCGGTCTCGTCGCCGCGGCCGTTATCAGGCAACGGCGCCTGCTTGATCAGGCGCGCCTCGGCCGACATGCGGGCGGCGTGGTCGTCGAGGATCTTCAGCGCATCGGCGTCGATCACCGGGCCGACGTCGGTCGACAGCAGGCCCGGGTCGCCGATCTTCAGTTCGTCCATCGCGCCGGCGAGCATCGTCATCACCTTGTCGGCGATGTCGTCCTGCACGAACAGCACGCGCGCGGCCGAGCAGCGCTGGCCGGCGGAGGTGAACGCCGAGCCCATCGCGTCCTTCACCAGTTGCTCCGGCAGCGCGGACGAGTCGGCGATGAAGGCGTTCTGGCCACCGGTTTCGGCGATCAGCGTGGCGATCGGGCCGGCATCGCGGCCGGCGAGCGCGCGGTTGATCGCGCGCGCGGTCTCGGTGGAGCCGGTGAAGGCCACGCCGGCCACGCGCGGATCCTTCGTCAGTGCGGCGCCGACGGTGGCGCCGTCGCCGGGCAGGAACTGCAGCACCGCCTCGGGAATGCCGGCTTCGTGCAGCAGCTTCACCGCGGCATGGCCGATCAGGTTGGTCTGTTCGGCCGGCTTGGCGATCACGCCGTTGCCGGCGGCGAGCGCGGCGCTGACCTGGCCCAGGAAGATCGCCAGCGGGAAGTTCCACGGGCTGATGCAGACGAACACGCCACGGCCCTGCAGCTGCAGCTGGTTGGATTCGCCGGTCGGACCGGGCAGGTGCTCCGCTGCGCCGAACTGCGTACGCGCCTGCGCGGCGTAGTAGCGCAGGAAGTCCACCGCTTCGCGTACTTCGGCCACGCTGTCGGGGATGGTCTTGCCGGCTTCCTTCACGCACAGCGCGATGTAGTCGGGCAGGCGTTGTTCCAGCAGGTTCGCGGCGTGCTCCAGGATCGCGGCGCGGCTGGCGGCCGGCGTACGGTCCCAGGCCGGCTGCGCGGCGACGGCATTCGCCAACGCCTTCTCGACGGCGGCGCTGTCGGCGGGCTGCCATTCGCCAACGGTCTGGCGGCGGTCGGCGGGATTGGTCACCGGCAACGCGGCGCTGGCCACGACGGCGCCCGGCACCAACGGCGCCGCACGCCACGGCTTGACCGCCGCGTTGATGCGCTCGGCCAGCGCGCGCAGGTCGTTGTCGTTGGCGAGGTTGGCGCCCATGGAGTTGTTCCTGTCAGAAGAGGCGATAGGAGCCGGCTGGCTCCGGAAGAGATCGACCGGCAGCGGGATGCGCGGGTGCGGGATGGAATCGAATTCCGACACCGTCTGCACCGGGTCGCGCACGAGGTCCTCGATGGCGACGTTCTCGTCGGTGATGCGGTTGACGAAGCTGCTGTTGGCGCCGTTCTCGAGCAGGCGGCGCACCAGGTAGGGCAGCAGGTCCTCGTGCGAGCCGACCGGCGCGTACACGCGGCACGGCGTGTCGAGGCGGTGCTTCGGCACCACTTCGGCGTACAGGTCGTCGCCCATGCCGTGCAGCTTCTGGTGCTCGTACGGCCGGCCCTGCGCGATCGAGCGGATCGCAGCGATGGTCTGCGCGTTGTGGGTGGCGAACATCGGGTACAGCGCGTCGCCGTGGTCGAGCATGCGGCGTGCGTTAGCCAGGTAGGACACGTCGGTGTTCGGCTTGCGGGTGAACACCGGGTAGCCCGGATGGCCATCGATCTGCGCGCGCTTGATCTCGGCATCCCAGTACGCGCCCTTCACCAGGCGTACCGGCATGCGGCGACCGGCGCGGCGGGCGAGGTCGGCCAGGAAGTCGATCACGTACGGAGTACGCTTCTGGTAGGCCTGCACGGCCAGGCCGTAACCCTCCCAGCCGGCCAGCGAGGCGTCGGAGAACGTGGCTTCGATCAGGTCCAGCGACAGTTCCAGGCGGTCGGCTTCCTCGGCGTCGATGGTGAAGCCGATGCCATAGGACTTGGCCAGCTGCGCCAGCTCGAGGATCGCCGGCGCGAGCTCGCGCATCACGCGGGCACGCTTGGCGTGCTCGTAGCGCGGGTGAAGCGCGGACAGCTTGATCGAGATACTGGGTGCGGCGAGCACGTCCGCGAACGGACCGGTGCGGCCGATCGCGTGGATCGCCTGTCGGTAGGCTTCCAGATAGCGGGCGGCGTCCTTCGTGGTCAGCGCGCCCTCGCCCAGCATGTCGAAGGAATAGCGGTACTCGGCGTTGTCGCCCTTGCGGCTGCGCGACAGCGCTTCGTCGATGGTGCGGCCCATGACGAACTGGTGGCCCATGATCCGCATGGCCTGGCGCACGGCCAGGCGGATGACCGGCTCGCCCACGCGGCCGACCAGACGCTTGAAGGCGCCCGGGACATCGGCGCGGGTCAGGTCGTTCAGGTTGACCAGCTTGCCGGTCAGCATCAGGCCCCAGGTGGAGGCGTTCACCAGCACCGAGTCGCTCTGGCCCAGGTGCTTTTCCCAATCGGCGTCGCCCAGCTTGTCTCGGATCAGCTTGTCGGCCGTCTCCTGGTCCGGGATGCGGAGCAGGGCTTCGGCCACGCACATCAGCAGCACGCCTTCCTCGCTGCCGAGGTCGTACTGGCGCATGAAGGCCTCGATCGCGCCCTGGTCCTGGGCGCGGGCGCGCACCCGCTTCACCAGGTCCGCGGCCAGTTTCTGGGCCTGGGCCTGCTCGGCGGCGGGCAGGCGGGCCTGCTCCAGCAGTTCGCGGACGTGTTCGGTCTCGTCGCGCAGCCAGGCGGCCGTGATGGCGGCCCGCAGCGCGGGCGGCGGCGCGGGAAGTTCGGGAGCGACGATGCCGCCGGCCGGCAGGGCGGCAGGCGACGGGAGCGGTGACGGGGTCGACATGACGGCAGGGCAGTCCAAAGGCAGTCCATTAGTTTAGGGCCGCGGCGCCGGCCTTGATATGGCCGGGCACCGTTGCGGCGGGCCGCGCACGCTCCTGCCGCGCGATGCAGTGACGGGGGTCGCGGAACGCCGTTGCGGGCGCATGGCGAGGTGCGCACGACGGGGCCGGGCGCCTTGTCCTGGATCAATGAAACTTGCCGCAAAGTGTGTCGGGAGCTACCATTTAACGGTTTTCCGCAGCCTCAACCGTGTGGCGGACGACATGATCGAAGTGGTGCCGTCAGTGTGGGACGGACACGGCGCGTGGCTCCGGCTACGGCCGCCGAGGGCGCTGTCGCGCCGCCAGTTCGTGCTGTTGTTCGCGGCACTGTCGGGTGCGATGTGGATCGTCGCCATGCTGGGCTGGTGGGGAGGCAATGCCTTCGCGCCGGCCTTTGCATTGCTCCATTCGGCCATCCTGGCCACGGCGCTGCGTGCGCTGTGGCGCAGCGGCGAACGGAGCGAGGACATCCATATCGGGCCGGACGCCGTGGAGGTGAGCACCTCCCGGTCCGGGGCGGTATTCCGGGCGCATCCCTACTGGGTACGCCTGTACATCGAGCGGGAAGGCGAAAGGATTTCGCTGGCATCCAGCGGCAAGCAGGTCCAGGTGGGCGACTTCCTGGGTCCGGCCGAGCGGCGGGAGCTGGCGGACACGTTGCAGGATTTACTGGCGGCCGCGAGTGGCCGCAACCGATGACGCATTGGGGTCTAGGCAATGACGCAAGTGAATGGGATGTGGAAGCGGTTGGTGACGGCGTGCTCGCTGCTGGCAATGCCGGCACTGGCCTGGGCGCAGTCGGCGGACCCGAAGCCGTGGCAGCTGAACATGGGCAAGGGCGTCACCGCCTCGTCCCAGCACGCTTACGACGCGCACATGGTGGCGCTGTGGGTCTGCATCGTGATCGGCGTCATCGTGTTCGGCGCGATGGGCTATGCGATGTTCAAGTTCCGCAAGTCCAAGGGTGCGGTGGCCGCGCAGTTCAGCCACAACACCACGGCCGAGATCATCTGGACCGTCATCCCGGTGCTGATCCTGGTGGTCATGGCCTGGCCGGCGACCGCCAAGCTGATCGCCATGTACGACACCCGCAACGCCGAGATGACCGTCAAGGTCACCGGCTACCAGTGGATGTGGAAGTACGAGTACCTCGGCGAGGACGTCGCGTTCACCAGCCGCCTGGACCGTGAATCCGACCGCATCCGCCAGAGCGGCGAGAAGCCCGACCTGGCCAAGAACCCGCACTACCTGCTGGACGTCGACAACCAGCTGGTGCTGCCGATCGACACCAAGATCCGCTTCGTGATCACCGCCGACGACGTCATCCACGCCTGGTGGGTGCCCGCGCTGGGCTGGAAGCAGGACGCGATCCCCGGCATCGTCAACGAGGCCTGGACCGACATCAAGGAACCCGGCATCTACCGTGGCCAGTGCGCAGAGCTGTGCGGCAAGGACCATGGCTTCATGCCGATCGTGGTGAAGGCCGTGCCGAAGGCCGAGTTCGAGCAGTGGCTGGCGTCGAAGAAGCCCGCTCCGGCCGCCGAGCCCGCGCCCGTCGCCGCGCCTGCGGAAGCCGCGCCGGCCGATGCCGTGCCGGCCACCGAGACCGCCCCCACCGCCGAGACCCCTGCGCCGACGGCGCAGGGTTGATCGACCGTCCGAATTAGCTTCAAGAGAGTAAGCACATGGCCAACTCCGCCGTCGATCATCATGACGATCACCACGGTCACCAGCAGAGCTTCATCGAGCGGTGGTTCTTCTCCACGAACCACAAGGACATCGGTACTCTCTACCTGATCTTCAGCTTCATCATGTTCATCATCGGCGCAGGCATGTCGGTGGTGATCCGTGCCGAGCTGATGGTGCCGGGCCTGCAGCTGGTCACGCCCGAATTCTTCAACCAGATGACCACGGTGCATGCGCTGGTCATGATCTTCGGTGGCGTGATGCCGGCCTTCGTCGGCCTGGCCAACTGGATGATCCCGCTGCAGGTCGGCGCGCCGGACATGGCGCTGCCGCGCATGAACAACTGGTCCTTCTGGATCATGCCGTTCGCCTTCACCCTGCTGCTGGGCACGCTGTTCCTGCCGGGCGGCGCCCCGGCCGGTGGCTGGACGCTGTACCCGCCGCTGTCGCTGCAGGGCGGCGCGAACGTGGCGTTCACCATCTTCGCCATCCACATGATGGGCGTCAGCTCGATCATGGGCGCGATCAACATCATCGCCACCGTGCTGAACATGCGCGCGCCGGGCATCGATCTGCTGAAGATGCCGATCTTCTGCTGGACCTGGCTGATCACCGCGTTCCTGCTGATCGCCGTGATGCCCGTGCTGGCCGGCGCGGTCACCATGCTGCTGACCGACAAGTTCTTCGGCACCAGCTTCTTCAATGCCGCCGGCGGCGGCGACCCGGTGATGTACCAGCACATCTTCTGGTTCTTCGGTCACCCCGAGGTCTACATCATGATCCTGCCGGCGTTCGGCGTGGTGTCGGAAATCATCCCGACCTTCAGCCGCAAGCCGCTGTTCGGCTACCAGGCCATGGTGTACGCGACCGCCTCGATCGCGTTCCTGTCGTTCATCGTGTGGGCGCACCACATGTTCACGGTGGGCATGCCGCTGGGTGGCGAGATCTACTTCATGTTCGCCACCATGCTGATCGCGATCCCGACCGGCGTGAAGGTGTTCAACTGGGTCAGCACGATGTGGAGGGGCTCGCTGTCCTTCGAAACGCCGATGCTGTGGGCCGTGGGCTTCGTGATCCTGTTCAGCATCGGCGGCTTCTCCGGCCTGATGCTGGCGATCGTGCCGGCCGACTTCCAGTACCACGACACCTACTTCGTGGTGGCGCACTTCCACTACGTGCTGGTGACCGGCGCGCTGTTCTCCATCATCGCGGCGACCTACTACTGGTGGCCGAAGTGGACCGGCCGCATGTACAGCGAGTTCTGGGGCAAGTTCCATTTCTGGTGGACGATCGTGTTCGTCAACCTGCTGTTCTTCCCGCAGCACTTCCTGGGCCTGGCCGGCATGCCGCGCCGTATCCCGGACTACAACCCGGTGTTCGCGGACTGGAACCTCATCAGCTCGATCGGCGCGTTCGGCATGTTCGCCACGCCGTTCCTGATGGCCGCGATCCTGTGGTCGTCGCTGCGCAACGGCAAGAAGGCCGAGGCGCGCGCGTGGGAAAACGCGCGTGGCCTGGAATGGACGGTGCCGTCGCCGGCGCCGCACCACACCTTCACCGTCCCGCCGGTCATCAAGGATGGCGACCTGGCGCACGGCGACGTGACCCACTGAGACCGTTGAGCCGTACCGCATGAACGCCCCTGCGCTTACTCCCGAGGAACTCGCGCGCCGCCGCAAGGCGGTGCTGCGGACCGCATGGGTGATCGGCGGGATCGCGTTCGCGATCTTCGTGGGCTTCATCGCCCGCGCGGTGCTCAGCGCATGACCGCGGCGAAGTCCAACTCGGCCGGGCTGTTCAAGCTGGTGGGCGTGGCCGTCGCCGTGTTCGTGCTGACGTTCTCGCTGGTGCCGCTGTACCGCATCGCCTGCGAGAAAGTGTTCGGCATCCGCCTGGAGCAGGGTCCTGGCCAGGCTGCGGCGATTGCCGCCGCCAAGGCCAAGCGCACGGTCACCGTACAGTTCGACGGCGGCGTGAATTCCAAGCTGCCGTGGGCCTTCCATCCGGAGCAGCTGACCCTGCAGGTCGTGCCCGGCGAGCTGTACGAGGCCAAGTATTTCGCCCGCAACGACAGCGAGCGCCCGATCGTGGGCAGCGCGGTGCCGTCGGTGGCGCCGGCGCGTGCGTCGGGTTATTTCACCAAGACCGAGTGCTTCTGCTTCACCGCCCAGACCCTGCAGGCCGGCGAAAGCCGCGACATGCCGGTCCGCTTCATCGTGGACCCGGACCTGCCGGCGGAAGTGAAGACGATCACCCTGTCGTATACCTTCTTCAAGAACGATGCACTGACCGCGCAGATCGGCACGGGCAACGCATCGCCCTCGCCGCTCGCGGCACCCTGATCACGCTTAGCAAACGGAAGCCACGCCATGGGACAAACCCATTCGCCAGACGCCAACATCTACTTCGTGCCGCACAGCTCCAAGTGGCCGTTCGTGGGTTCCATCGCCATGTTCGTCACCATGGTGGGCGTGGCCAACTGGCTCAATGATTCCGCCTGGGGCATGTGGGCGTTCTACGCCGGCGTCGTGATGCTGTGCGCCACGTTGTTCATGTGGTTCGGCGACGTGATCCGCGAGTCGGTCAGCGGCCACTACAACCGCCAGGTGGACGTGTCGTTCCGCATGGGCATGGTGTGGTTCATCTTTTCGGAAGTGATGTTCTTCGCGGCCTTCTTCGGCGCGCTGTTCTACGCCCGCACGCTCGCGTTGCCGTGGCTGGGCGGCGAAGGCGATGGCGTGATGACCAACAGCCTGCTGTGGGAAGGCTTCTCGGCCGCGTGGCCGACCGCCGGTCCGGGCCAGGTGGGCGGCCAGTTCCAGACCATCCCGGCCTGGGGCCTGCCGCTGCTCAACACGCTGATCCTGCTGACCTCGGGCATCACCATCACCATCGCGCACCATGCGCTGAAGGCCGGCAACCGCAGCCAGCTGCTGATCTGGCTGGGCGCCACGGTGCTGCTGGGTTGCACGTTCCTGTTCTTCCAGGCCGAGGAATACATCCACGCCTACAAGGAGCTGAACCTGACCCTGGGTTCGGGCATCTACGGTTCCACGTTCTTCATGCTGACCGGCTTCCACGGCCTGCACGTGACGCTGGGCACCATCATGCTGGCGATCATCTGGTTCCGTTGCGCCAAGGGCCACTTCACGAAGGACAACCACTTCGGCTTCGAGGCCGTGGCGTGGTACTGGCACTTCGTGGACGTGGTCTGGCTGGGCCTGTTCCTGTTCGT
Organism: Pseudoxanthomonas sp. Root630; assembly: GCF_001427585.1. GTDB lineage: Bacteria > Pseudomonadota > Gammaproteobacteria > Xanthomonadales > Xanthomonadaceae > Pseudoxanthomonas_A. Next base: position 368,206 of record NZ_LMGY01000015.1, read on the forward strand.
CTACGTGCTGTAAGCGCGGGCGATCGAGACGAAGAAAGGGCCGGCAATGCCGGCCCTTTTCTTTTCCGTGGTTGGCGCGGCCGGTGGCGCGCGGGACAATGCGCGCTCAGCCGGGATTGACGCCGTGCGGCTGGATCCAGCCCATCTTGATCGCCAGGATCACCAGCAGGATCAGCCCGACGGACAACGCGATGCGGCGGGTCAGCGCGTTGACGGTGCGCTTGCTCTCGCTCTTGTCCACCAGCATGTAGTACAGGCCGGCGCCCAGGTTCCAGACGATGACGATGAGGAAGGCGATGATCAGCAGGGTTTTCAGCGAATCGTTCATGGCGTCCTCGAGAGGTGCCGCAGCGGCGAGGCGCGCATTATCGCTCCGCCAGGGTGAGCCCGTGGTGGGTGCGACATTCGGACGCAGCCCGTGAGCCGGCGCATGCCGCTGCCGATCGGCTGGACCCTGGCCGTGCTGGCGATGTCGCTGTTCGGCAGCCTGGGTGCCTGGCAGCTGGGACGGGCGGACCAGAAGCAGGCCATGCTGGCCGAAACCGCGCGCGTGCTGGCCGAGCGCCAGCCGCAGCCGCTGGCCATCGCCGCCGACGAGGCGCGTGCCGACCGCTACGACTGGACCGAGGGCGAGGGCCGCTTCGCGCCGGGCCCCGCGATCCTGCTCGACAACCAGACCCGCGACCGCCAGGCCGGTGTGCGTGCGTACCGTGTCTTCCAGCCTGCGGGCGGCGGCGCACCGGTGTTGGTGGAACTGGGGTGGCTGCCGATCCCGGGCGACCGCCGGATGCCGGAGATCCCGCTGCCACCGAACGAGCTGCGCGTCGCCGGCCTGCTGGTGCCGCCCCCCTCGGAAGGCATTGCCCACGCCGCGCCGAGCGCCCAACCCGACGGCAGCCTGCTGGTGATCGCACTGCAGCGGGATGCGTTGAAGGAGGCCCTGGGGCTGCCGGCGTTGGCGCCGCGCGTGCTCAAGCTGGACCCGGACCGGCCGCTGGGCTATGCCCGCGACCTCGATATCCTGCCCAACACGCTGCCACCGGAGCGCCATATCGGCTACGCCGTGCAGTGGTTCGGGCTGGCTGCCGCCGTGTTCGCCACCGCGCTGGTGCTGACCTGGCGCTCCCGGCGTCCCGCCCGGCAGGGGCATTGAGCGCCCCGGCGTGAGAAAATAGCCGCATGGATTCCAATTCGTTCGATCCCGCCCAGCGGCGCCGCGGGCGCTGGATGCTGGTCGGCCTGTTCGCCCTGTTCTTCGGCACCGTGTTCGGTGCCGGCGTGCTGCGCTTCGCCGGCTGGCAGCCGGCCGGGCACAAGAACCACGGCCAGATGCTGCAACCGCCCGCCGACGCGCGCGCCATCGTGCCCGTGCTGGCGGACGGCAGCCGGTACGACTGGAACCCGGCCGAGCGTGGCTGGCGCATCGTGGTCGCACCGCCGGCCAGCTGCGCGCAGGCGTGCCTGACGCTGGCGAACGACCTGGACAAGGTCTGGCAGCTGTTCGGCCACAACGCCAACGACGTCGACATCCTCTGGATCGGCGCGTATCCCGACGGCGCGCCGCGCCACTCGGCACTGCGCGTGGTCCGTGCCGACGACCCGCTGCGCGCCGCGTTGCCGCAGGTGGACGATCCGGCCGGCGTGCCGGTCTACGTGATCGATCCGCACGGCTTCGTGATCCTGCGCTACGCGCCCGGCTTCGATCCCGGCCATCTGCGCACCGACGTCTCCAAGCTGCTCAAGCTGATCTGAGCCGCACGCACGCTCCCTGACCATGATGACTTCCAACGACCGTCCCGAGATCGCGCGCCCCGTGATCTACAGACACTTCCATCGCATCGCCTGGCTGGCGGTGGCACTGACGCTGTGCGTCGTCGTGTTCGGCGCCTTCGTGCGCCTGTCCGACGCCGGCCTGAGCTGCCCCGACTGGCCGACCTGCTACGGCCGCGCGGCATGGCCGAAGGCGGTCGATGAAGCGGCCTCGCACGTGGCCAGCGAGATCCGTCCGTTCGAAACCCACAAGGCATGGCGCGAACAGATCCACCGCCATCTCGCCGCATCGCTGGGCGTGCTGGTGCTGGTGCTCGCGCTGCTGGCCGCACGCCGCCGGCGCTGGGGCATCGCGCAGATCGTGGTTGCCGCGGGATTGGTCGGCGCTGCGATTCCCCTGTACATGCACGGCGAACACGGTGCGGCATCCGCGCTGGCGATCCTGGGCGAAGCGATCCTGCTGTTCGCCGCCTTGCGCTGGTCGAACATCGACCTGGCGCGCGCGGCGACGCTGACGCTGGCGGTGATCATCTTCCAGGCGCTGCTCGGCATGTGGACGGTGACGTGGCTGCTGAAGCCCATCGTCGTGATGGGCCACCTGCTCGGTGGCCTGACGACGTTCTCGCTGCTGGTGTGGATGGCGTGGCGCGCCACCGATCGTCCGATCACCCTGGCCGATACCACCACACTGCGACGCTGGTTGATCGGTGGCCTGGTGCTGCTTGGCGTGCAGATCGCGCTGGGCGGCTGGGTGAGCGCGAACTATGCGGCGCTGGCCTGTGGCCTGGATTTCCCGAAGTGCGTGGGCCAGTGGGTGCCGCCGGCGGACTTCCGCGAAGCCTTCGTGCTCTGGCGCGGGATCGGCGTGGACTACGAAGGCGGTGTGCTCGATGGCGCCTCGCGCATCGCCATCCAGCTGACCCACCGCATCATGGCGGTGATCGTCGCGCTCTACGTGCTGGCGCTGGCGCTGCGCCTGTTCCGCACGCCGGGCATGCGCAGCTGGTCGCTGACGCTGGCGGTGCTGGTGTGCGCGCAGGTCACGCTGGGCATCCTCAACGTGAAGCTCAACCTGCCGCTGCCGGTCGCGGTCGCGCACAACGCTGGCGCGGTGCTGCTGTTGTTCACCATGGTGTCGCTGGTCGCCCGCCTGCGCAGGCCCGACTGACATGGCCTCGACTTACCGCCAATACTGGGACCTGACCAAGCCGCGCGTGGTGGCGCTGATCGTGTTCACCGCGATCGTCGGCATGTTCCTCGCGATCGATGGCCTGCCTGATGGTGCACAACTGGTGCGCGGGGCGCTCGGCTTCCTCGGCATCTGGCTGGCGGCCTCCAGCGCGGCGGCGATCAACCAACTGCTGGACGCGCGCATCGACGCGAAGATGGCGCGCACGTCGTGGCGTCCGCTGGTCCAGGGCCAGGTGAAGCCGTGGCAGGCGCTGGTGTTCGCACTGGTGCTGGCGGCGTTGTCGATGGCGATCCTGGTGCTGTGGGTCAACACGATCACCGCGATCCTGACGTTCGCGTCGCTGATCGGTTATGCCGTGGTCTATACGGTGTTCCTCAAGCGCGCCACGCCGCAGAACATCGTGATCGGCGGCATCGCCGGCGCGGCGCCGCCGCTGCTGGGCTGGGCCACGATGACCGGCATGCAGGGCGAGTGGGACTGGCCGCACGCGCTGCTGCTGGTGTTGATCATCTTCGTGTGGACGCCGCCGCATTTCTGGGCGCTGGCGATCTTCCGTCGCGAAGACTACGCGCGCGCGCTGGTGCCGATGCTGCCGGTGACGCACGGCGTGACGTACACGCGCTGGCAGATCCTGTTCTACACGGTGCTGCTGGTGGAAGTGACCGTGCTGCCGGTGGTGTTCGGCATGAGCGGCTTCTTCTACCTGGGCGGCGCGCTGGTGCTGGGTTCGGTCTTCCTCTGGTACGCGTGGCGCCTGCTGAACCCGCCCGACGAGTTCTTCGCCATGCGCGTGTTCAACTATTCCATCGTCTACCTGATGGCGTTGTTCGCGTTCCTGCTCGCCGACCACTGGATGATGCCGCTGCTGCGGCCGGCGATGGTCTAACGCCTTACTTCGATTCCGCCGGGGCAGGCGTGGCGAGCTGTTCCACCACCACCGGTTCCAGCGATTTCAGTCCGGCGGAACGACCCAGGGCCAGGGCTTCATCCGCGGACAGGCCATCCAACTGCGCCGCGCCCAGCGCGAGCAGCGCGCCGACACGATTACCGGACGCGCAATGCAGCAGCACCTTGCCTTCGCGGCCTTGCAGCAAGGCGTGCAGTGCCTGGGCGTTCGCCGCGCTGATGTCCTCCTTGCCGCTGATCGGCAGCGCGATGTACGTCATGCCCAGTGCTTCGACTTCGCCCGCCTCGTCGTAGCCGCGCACTTCCTGTGGGCCGCGCAGGTCGATCACGGTGCGCACACCCTCGTCCTTGAGCCGCTTCAGCTCGTCGAGGGTCGGTTGCCCGCCGGTATGCAGGCCGGGCCGGGGTTCGGTGAAGTCGCCCGCATGGAGCGGGAAGCAGGCCAGCACGAGGGCCAGCAGGGCGATGACGCGTGCGAGTGGCTTCATGGTGAGCGCGCTCCGCTCAGTCCAGGAGGTGTTGCTGCCAGAACAGGATGCTCGCCGCGCCGAAATAGTCCGCATTGCTCTTCTTGCGGAAACCGTGGCCTTCGTCGTCGAACATCAGGAACCATACCGGCTCACCGTTCGCGCGCACCGCCTTGGCGATCTGCTCGGCTTCGGTGTACGGCACGCGCGGGTCGTTGCGGCCCTGCGCGACGAACAGTGGCGTCCTGATCCGCGCGGCGTTGCGCAACGGCGAGATGCGGTCGAACACCGCCTTCATCGCCGGATCGCGCTCGTCGCCGTACTCGGCGCGGCGCAGGTCCCGCCGGTAGCTTTCGGTGTTGGTGAGGAAGGTGGTGAAGTCGGAGATGCCGACGATGTCGATGCCCGCGCGGATGCGATCGCTGTAATGGGTCAGCGAGGCGAGCACCATGTAGCCGCCGTAGCTGCCACCCACTACGCCGATGCGCGAGGCATCCAGCTCGGGCTGCTGTGCGATCCAGTCCAGCAGCGCGCCGATGTCCTTCACCGAATCCTCGCGCTTTTCCGCGTTGTCCAGCGAGAGGAAGGTCTTGCCGTAGCCGGTGGAGCCGCGCACGTTCGGCACGAGCACCGCCACGCCCAGCTCGTTCACCAGGAACTGCGTGCCTGCGTTGAACGAAGGCACCGACTGGCCTTCCGGCCCGCCATGGATGCTGATGATGACCGGCAGGCGGCGACCGGCAGGCACCTTGGCCGGCGTGTAGTAGAACGCAGGGATCGTACGCGGTGCGCCGTCGATCTGGTCGAATGTGGGATAGCGGATCAGCGACGGCGATACGAACTTCGACGTATCGAGGCCGCCGACTTCGCTTTGCGTCCAGCGCACCAGCGAGCGGTCGGCCAGGCCGATCACGTAGACATCGCTGGGCGAGGTGGAGGTGTTGAGGGTGACCGCCAGGCGCTTCCCGTCCGGCGAGAACGCACCGCCATCGATGATGCCCACCGGAAGTTCCGGCAGCGCGACCGGGCGATGGCTGGGCAGGGCGAGCAGGTGCGCCTTGCCGATGCCATCCTCGTTGGTGAAATAAACGAGGTGCTTGCCGTCGTCGGACAGCGCGAAGTCTTCGACATCCCAAGGCACGTCGGCCGTCAGCACCTCGAGTTTGCCGCTGGCAGGATCGTGGAAGCGCAGGCGGCTGAATTCACTGGGCTGGCCCGCCACCGGTTCGTCGGAAATGAAGTACACGCCCTTGCCGGACTGCGCATAAGCGAAACGGCCGAACGCCGCCTTGCCGCCGTCCACCGGGAATTCCTCCCGCTTGCCGGTGGCCAGGTCCACGGCGCCCGGATAGGACTCGGCGGCGGACACGTAGCGCGACACCAGCAGCTCCTTGCCGTCGGGCGAGAAGTCCAGCGGCGTCCACGAACCGCCTGCCGACAACAGCAAGCGGCTGGTGCCGGCGCGGGTATCGCGCAGCCAGATGTCGCGATCGGTGCCGTTCCGCGCGGTGCTGGCATAGGCGAGCAGCGAGCCGTCGCGGTTGATCACCACGCCGCTGTTCTGGCTGCGCTTGCCGTCGGTCAACAGCGTGGTCGAGCGCGTCTGCGTATCGAACCAGTACAACTGCGAGAACTCGTCGCCGCCCTTGTCCTTGCCGAAGACGAAACCGTCGCGCCACGCCTGCGGCGGTGCGGGCGTGAGGCCGGCGACCGGTTCGGGATAGAACGTCAGCTGCTCGCGCATGCCGAGCGGTTGGCAGACGCGATGCGCCTGGTTGGTTTCGGCGAACCGGGTGCCGATCAGCAGGCAGCCGTCCTTCGTCCATCCGGCCAACGCCGCGCCACGCGTGTTCTGGTAGCGGTTGAGACGCTCCAGCAGATCGGCCGGGATCTCCGGCACGTCCTCGCTGACGCGGTTGCCCACGTGCTTGCGTTCGACGGGCGCGGCGGCCGCGGTACCGGCCAGCGCGACGAGGACGACGGACAAGGCGATCAGGCGCATGGCAGCTCCGTGGCGAGTCGATGCCCGGAGTCTAGACTGCCCTGTGTGCCGCGGAAACCCGCGACCTTCAATGGCGGCCGATGCGGGCCTGCAACAGGGTGCGCAGTTCGTACTTGTCGGCTTCGTCGAGGCCGACATTGCGCTGCTTGGCCTGCAGTTCCTCCAGGCGCTGCTGCAGCATCTGCTTTTCCAGCTGCACGGCGGCGTCGAGCAGTTCGAGCCGCCAGCTTTCCTCATCGCCGGGCAGCTCCTGCATCGCCAGCTTCTGTAAGGCAGCCGCTTCGTCCCGCTCGGCGAAATGCTCCAGCAGCACGCCGGTGGTGATGTCGGGGCGCGCATGCACCAGCGCGATCAGTTCCAGCAGCAGCTCCATGCCAGGCAGGCGCAGGGCGGAGAAGCCATGCGTGGATTCGATCGCCAGCGCGAGCGCGGGCTTGTGCAGCAGGCGCACGATGATGTGGCGGACAAGGCTGGGCTTCTGGCCCGGACTCGTCGCGGGCGGACGGCGCGTCGGCGTGGGCGGTGCCGACGGTGTTGCGGCGCTGCCTGCGCCGACGCCGGTCACCACGGTCAGCTGCTGCCGCATCAGGTCGCCGAAGGCGCCATCGGGAATCTGCGCCAGCAGCGGGCGCGCGCGCTCGGCCAGGCGTGCCTTGCCGTCGAGCGTGGAGAGCTTGATGTCCTTGCCCAGTTCCTGGAAGAAGAATTCCGACAGCGGCATCGCCTCCTGCAGGCGCGCGTCGAAGCCCGCCGCGCCTTCCTGCCGCACGATGGTGTCGGGATCCTCGCCATCGGGCAGGAACAGGAAGAACGCCTGGCGTCCATCCTTCATGCGCGGCAGCACCGATTCCAGGGCACGCCACGCGGCACGCTGGCCAGCGGCATCGCCATCGAAGCAGAAGTACACGTCGGGCGCGTTGCGGAACAGCAGTTCGGCATGCTCGGGCGTGGTCGCCGTGCCCAACGTGGCCACGGCCTCCTTCACGCCGAACTGGAACAGCGAAACCACGTCCATGTAGCCCTCGACCACCACCAGCCGCGCGATCTTCTGGTTGGCCTGCTTCACCTGCCACAGGCCGTACAGCTCGCGGCCCTTGTGGAACAGCGCGGTCTCGGGCGAGTTGAGGTACTTCGGGCCGTCGTCCTTCTGCAGCACGCGCCCGCCGAATGCGATCACGCGGCCGCGCCGGTCGTGGATCGGGAACATCACCCGGTCGCGGAACTTGTCGTAGACATGGCCGCGGTCGTTCTTGGAGAACAGGCCGGCGCGGTCGAGCAGTTTCATCCGGCGCTCGTCGGTGCCCAGCGCGTCTTTCAGCGCCGAGTAGCCATCCGGCGCATAGCCGATCATGAACTGCGTGCGGATCGCCGCATCCACGCCGCGGCCATCGAGATACGCCTTCGCCTTGTCGCTGCCCTCCAGGTTGCGCTGGAAGAAGCGCGCGGCCGCTTCCAATGCATTGAACAGGTCGCGGGTATCGTTGTTCTCGTTGCGCTGCTGGGTCTCGCGCGGCACTTCCATGCCGTTGCGGCGCGCCAGCTCTTCCACCGCGTCGAGGAACTCGAGGCGGTCGTAGTTCATCAGGAACGACAGTGCCGTGCCGTGCGCACCGCAGCCGAAGCAGTGGTAGAACTGCTTGGTCGGCGAGACCGTGAACGACGGCGAGCGCTCATCGTGGAACGGGCAGCAGGCCGAATATTCCTTGCCCTGGCGCTTCAGCGGGACGCGCCCACCCACCACCTCGACGATATCCGTCCGGGCGAGCAGTTCGTCGATGAAGGCGTCGGGGATGCGGGCCATGGGTCGCATAGGATGCCATGCCCGGCCGGGCCGCCGGGATCGCGCGCTACCATGCGGCCATGCCTGTGCCGATGCCGTCCGACGAAGCCCTGCTGGCCCGCCTGCGCGAGGCCGTGGGCGCCGCGCACGTGCTGACCGGCGCGCGGGCGACGCGCCGCTACCGCAAGGGCTACCGCTTCGGCGACGGCCCGGTGCTGGCCGTGGTGCGCCCCGGCACGCTGCTCGCCCTGTGGCGCGTGCTGGAGGCCGCCGTGCAGGCCGGGCGGATCGTGCTGATGCAGGCCGCGAACACGGGGCTCACCGGGGGTTCCACGCCGGATGGTGACGGCTACGACCGCGGCATCGTGCTGGTCAGCACCCAGCGGCTGACCGGCGTGCAGGTGCTCGACGGCGGTCGCCAGGTGGTCTGCCTGCCGGGCGCGACGCTGGACGTGCTGGAAAAGACGCTCGCGCCGCGGGGTCGCGAGCCGCATTCGGTGATCGGCTCGTCGTGCATCGGCGCGTCCGTGCTCGGCGGCGTGTGCAACAACTCCGGTGGCGCGCTGGTGCGGCGCGGTCCGGCGTACACCGAACTGGCGCTGTATGCGCAGCGCGGCGCGGACGGCGTGCTGCGGCTGGTCAACCACCTGGGCATCGCGCTCGGCGACACGCCGGAAGAAATCCTGACCCGCCTGCAGGCCGGCGATTACGCACCGGCGGACGTCGTCCACGACGCCGCGCGCGTCGCATCCGACCAGCACTACGCGGACCACGTGCGGCAAGTCGATGCGGGCACGCCGGCGCGCTACAACGCCGATGTCGCACGCTTGCACGAAGCCTCCGGCTGCGCGGGCCGCCTGGCGGTGTTCGCGGTGCGGCTGGACACGTTCGAGAAGGACGCTGCGTCGGTCTTCTACATCGGCAGCAACGATCCCGACGATCTCACCGGCGTGCGCCGGCATCTGCTGACCGCGGCCGAGCGCCTGCCGATCTCGGGCGAATACATCCACCGCGACGCCTTCGACATCGGCGACCGGTATGGCAAGGACACCTTCCTGCTGATCGACCGCTTCGGCACCGACCGGGTGCCGGCGGCGTTCGCGCTGAAGAGCCGCATCGACGGCTGGTGCGAACGCTGGGGCGTGCGCGGCCTGACCGACCGCGTGCTGCAGACGCTGTCCGGATGGCTGCCGGATCATCTGCCGCCGCGCCTGCGCGATTTCCGCGCGCGCTACGAACATCACCTGCTGCTCAAGGTGTCGGCGCAGGACGCAGACACCACGCGCGATTTCCTCGACCGCTTCTTCGCGGGTCGTGAGGGCGCGTTCTTCGCTTGCGATGCCGACGAAGGGCGCAAGGCGTTCCTGCACCGGTTCGCGGTAGCCGGTGCGGCGGTGCGCTACCGCGAGGTGCATCGCGCGGAGGTGGAAGACATCGTCGCCCTGGATGTCGCCCTGCGCCGCGACGACCGCGACTGGGTGGAGACGCTGCCGGCCGCGCTGGCCGACACGATGGTCGCGCGCCTCTACTACGGGCACTTCTTCTGCCACGTCTTCCACCAGGACTACATCGTGCGGCGGGGAACGGATCCGCTCGCGGTGGAACATGGCATCTGGGCATTGCTGGACGCGCGCGGCGCGGAGTATCCAGCCGAACACAACGTCGGCCATCTCTATCCGGCCAAACCGGCGCTCGCGGCGTTCTATCGTGCGCTGGACCCCACCAACACGTTCAATCCCGGCATCGGCCAGACCAGCAAGCGCACCGGCTGGGGAGAATGACGTTCAGGTCGCTGCCTGCGCCCTGGCGAGCGTCCGGGCGCGCTGGCGTTCATCGATCACCGCGGTGATCAGCGCACCGGCGAAGAACACCACGCTGGCGTAGTAGATCCAGACCAGCAGCAAGACCAGCGCGCCCATCGAGCCGTATGCGCTGCCGGGTGCCGCTTCGGCCAGGTAGAAGCCGATCAGATACCGTCCGCCCGCGAACAGCAGGGCCGTGATCGCGCCGCCCAGGAATGCGCGCGACCACGCCACGCGACGGTCCGGCAGGTAATGGTAGAAGAAGGCGAAGGCGAGCGCATACAACAGCAGGGTGCTGGCGTAGCCGAGCGCGGGCAGCAACGACGGCAGTCGTGCGAAGGCCACCTGCAGCGCGGTGGTGGCGATCATCGACACGATCAGCAGGAAGCCGATCGCGAACACCACGCCCAGCGAGAACACCCGCTTCTTCAACCACGCCACCAGGCCGTTCAGGCGTTGCGCGTCGGTGCGGAAGATCAGGTTCAACGCGCCCTGCAGCTGGGCGAACACGACGGTGGCGCCGACCAGCAGCAGGCCGGTGCTCCACAGGCCCGCCAGCGAACCGATGTCCGGGCGCGCGTCCGCGTTGCGGATCACCGTCTCGGCGACCGCAGCGGCATCGGGACCCGCGAGCTGGGCGATCTGGTCCAGCAGCGACTGCTGTGCAGGCGGGTAGAGCGAGGCGGTCAGCCACAGCAGCAGGATCAGCAGCGGCGCCAGCGACAGCAGCGCATAGAACGACAGCGACGCGGCCTGCGTCATCAGATCGGTGTCGATGAAGCGGCGCAGCAGCGCCACGGGCAGGCTGCGCTCGGCGCGTGTGCCGAGATGGTGCAGGCGTTTCCGGATCGCGGGCAGGCGGGCAGGCGTATGCATGGGCCGAGGGTGGCCCGCCGCGTGTCAGCGCTTCGTTAGCGCGGCGTGGTGAGGACGTTTACGGGGATGCGTCGGCCAGCGCACGCAGGGCGTCGCCACTGACGCGCTGCACGGTCCATTCGTCCATGCCGGTGGCGCCCAGGCGGCGGTAGAAGTCGATGGCCGGCGTGTTCCAGTCCAGTACCGACCATTCGAAGCGCCCGCAGCCGCGTTCCAGCGCAAGCCGCGCCAGGTGCACCATCAGGCGCTTGCCCAATCCCAGGTTGCGGTAGCGGGGATAGACGAACAGGTCTTCGAGGTACAGCCCTGGCTGCCCGAGGAAGGTCGAGAAGCTGTGGAAGAACAGGGCGAAGCCGGCCGGCGTGCCGTCGGCTTCGGCGATGACGACTTCCGCGGCAGGACGCGCGCCGAACAGGTGTTCTTCCAGCAACGCGGGCGTGGCGACGGCCTCGTGGGCGAGCTTTTCGTACTCGGCCAGGCCGCGGATGAAATCGAGGATCTGCGGGATGTCGGCGCGGGTGGCCGGGCGCAGGGTGATGGCTGGGGTGTCCATGGCATCAGCATGCCATGGAGACGTCCCCGGGGCGGCGCGGACTCAGCCCGCCAGCTTCTTCTTGATCAGCGCGGAAACCTGGCCCATGTCGGCCTGGCCGGCGAGGCGCGGCTTCAGCACGCCCATCAGCTTGCCCATGTCGGCCGGGCCCGTGGCGCCGGTCTCGCTGATGGCGGCATCGATGGCGGCCAGGATCTCGGCTTCGCCCAGCTTGGCCGGCAGGTAGGTGTCGATCACGGCCAGTTCGGCGCGTTCGATGGCGGCCAGGTCCTCGCGGTTGGCGGCCTCGAACTGGCTGACCGAGTCCTTGCGCTGCTTGACCATCTTCTCCAGCACGGCCAGCACGGCGGCGTCGTCCAGCTCGATGCGCTCGTCCACTTCACGCTGCTTGATGGCGGCGTTGATCAGGCGGATGACGCCCAGGCGGTGCTTCTCGCCGGCCTTCATCGCGGCCTTCATGTCATCGGTGAGCTGCTGTTTCAGGGACATGGTGTGCTCCGGGGGAACGGGGAAGGCGTTGCACGGGGACCGTGGGACGCCAAAAACACAAAAAGCCGGCGACGCTCGCGCGTGCCGGCTTCTGGCGAAGCGACGCGGCTCAGTACAGGCGCTGGCGCTTGGTGACGTCGCGCGAGCTGCGACGCAGCTGACGCTTCACCGCAGCGGCGGCCTTGCGCTTGCGCTCCTGGGTCGGCTTCTCGTAGAACTCGCGCTTGCGGGTTTCGGCCAGGACGCCGGCCTTTTCGCAGGTGCGCTTGAAGCGACGCAGCGCAAACTCAAACGGCTCGTTTTCGCGGACTTTGACGCTGGGCATACGTAATCTCGGTGGTGTAAACGGCCCGGGCACGCCGGGTGAGCCGCGTATTATAGCGACCGGAGCCGTCGCTGCAACCCACCCCGGCTGCCAGCCAGGCTTGCCCCTCCCCACCCCGGACCCCACATCGTTCCCATGAAAGTCCTCGGCATCGAAACCAGCTGCGACGAAACCGGCGTGGCCGTCTACGACACCGGCCCCGTCTCGGGTACGGGGCAGGCTCCGTCCGCCGCCGTCGGCCTGCGGGCGCATGCGGTCTACAGCCAGATCGCCCTGCATGCCGAATACGGCGGCGTGGTCCCGGAACTGGCCAGCCGCGACCATGTGCGCAAGCTGTTGCCGCTGATCCGGCAGACCCTGGCCGAGGCCGGGCTGGAGACCCGGGACCTGGACGGCGTGGCCTATACCGCCGGCCCGGGGTTGGTCGGCGCCCTGCTGGTGGGGGCCGGCGTGGCCCGGTCGCTGGCGTGGGCGCTGGAGGTGCCGGCCGTGGCGGTCCATCACATGGAAGGCCACCTGCTGGCCCCGCTGATGGAAGACGACCCGCCCGAGCCCCCGTTCGTGGCGCTGCTGGTGTCCGGCGGGCATACCCAACTGGTGGCCGTCGATGCGATCGGCCGCTACCGGCTGCTCGGCGAGACCCTGGACGACGCGGCGGGCGAAGCCTTCGACAAGACCGCCAAGATGATGGGCCTGCCTTATCCCGGTGGTCCCCAGCTGGCCGCGCTGGCCGAGCAGGGCACGCCCGGCCGGTTCAGGTTCGCCCGGCCGATGACCGACCGTCCCGGGCTGGATTTCAGTTTTTCCGGCCTGAAGACGCAGGTGCTGCTGGCCTGGCGCGATAGCGACCAGGCCCCGCAGACACGCGCCGACATCGCGCGCGGTTTCGAAGACGCGGTGGTCGACACGCTGGCGATCAAGTGCGAGCGCGCGCTGGATGCGGCCGGCAGCGACATCATCGTCGTCGCCGGCGGCGTGGGCGCCAACAAGCGGTTGCGCGCGAAGCTGCAGGAAGTCGCCGCCAAGCGCGGCGGCCGCGCGTGCTTCCCGCGCCCTTCGCTGTGCACCGACAACGGCGCGATGATCGCTTTCGCCGGCGCGCTGCGGCTCGAGGCGGGCCAGCACGAGACGCCCGAAGTGAAGGTGACCCCGCGTTGGGACATGGCCACGCTGCCGCAGGTGGTCGCGCGCGCGGGATGACGGACGCGCCGCGGTTTGCCGTTACCATGCGCGCACTCCGTCACCTGTAGCCCGTCATGGACATCGTTTTCATCGAAGACCTGCGCATCGAGACCGTCATCGGCATCTACGATTGGGAGCGCGGCATCCGCCAGACCGTGGCGCTCGACGTGGAAATGGCGTTCGACAACCGCGTGCCGGCCGCCAGCGACGACATCGCGCACACGCTGGACTACAAGGCGGTGTCGAAGCGGCTGATCTCTTTCGTGGAAGAAGCGAACTTCGGCCTGGTCGAGACGCTGGCCGAGCGCTGCGCCGGCATCATCCGCGACGAATTCGGCGTGGCCTGGGTGCGGCTCAAGCTCAGCAAGCCGGGTGCGGTCACTGGCGCACGCAACGTCGGCGTGCTGATCGAACGCGGCACGCGGCCGGACTGACCGTGGGCCTCGCCTATCTCAGCCTGGGCAGCAACGTGGCGCCCGAGCGCCACCTGCGGATCGCCATCGACGCCCTGCGTGCGCGTTTCGGCGACGTGCGCCTGTCGCCTGCGTACCGCACGCGTTCGGTGGGCTTCGACGGCACCGACTTCCTCAATGCCGCCGCGGTGATCGACAGCGACCTGGACCCGTTCGCGCTCAACGACTGGCTGCATGCGCTCGAGGACGCGCACGGTCGCGACCGCAGCGGGCCGCGCTTCTCCGACCGCACGCTGGACATCGACATCGTCTTCTACGACGACCTGGTGCTGCAGGGTCCGGGCAACCTGCGCCTGCCGCGCGATGAACTGAAGCATGCGTTCGTGCTGCTGCCGCTGGCGGACATCGCGCCCGGCAAGATCGATCCGCGCAGCGGCAAGACGTTGCAGGCCTTGTGGGAAGCGCATCCGGACCATGCGTCGCCGCCGGAACCGGTGGCGATCGAAGCGGATTGACGACGCTCAGCCCAACGCGCGGCCGCCGTCCACGTGGAGGGTCTGCCCGGTCACGTAACTGGCCGCGTCGCTGAGCAGCCAGGCGACGGTCGCGGCGATGTCGGCGGGCTCGCCGACCCGACCCAGTGGCGTCTGCGCGAGCAGTTTCTCCTGCAGGTCCGGGTCGATGCCGCCATCGGGCCAGAGGATCGCGCCCGGCGACACGGCATTCACGCGCACGTCCGGGCCCAGTGAAACGGCCAGTCCGCGGGTGACGGCGAGCAGGGCGGCTTTCGAGGCCGCATAGACCGCCAGGTCCGCGCGCGGCTTCTCCGCGTAGACGTCGGCGATGTTGACGATGGCCCCACGCGCCGCTTTCAGGTGCGGTGCCGCGGCCTGCGCGAGGAAAAACGGCGCGCGTGCATTCACTGCGAACAGTTCGTCCCACTGCGCCGGCGTGGCCGTGCCGGCGGGCGTCGGGTAGAAGGCCGAGGCATTGTTGACCAGCGCATCGAGGCGGCCGTAGTGGCCTACGGTCTTCGCGACGAGTTCGGGCAAGCGGTCGAAGTCGGCCAGCTCGGCCTGCAGCATGAGCGTGCTGCCGGGACGCGCGACCTCCAAGTCGTCCGCCAGCGCGTGCATGTCGGTGGACGACGCGCGGTAATGCAGGGCCAGGTCATGACCGTCGGCATGCAGGCGGCGCGCGATCGCCGCGCCGACGCGGCGGGCGGCACCGGTAATCAGGACGACGCGACGCGTGGTGGACATGGCGGGCTCCCGTGCAGAGGCCGACATTGTCCCTGCTTTGCACCGGAATGGCGCAAAGCGATGCCGGCGGATGTGAGCCGAGGGCGTGGTCGTGCGAATGCTTGACGGCGCGCACACCGACCGTGCATGTTGCGACGCATCACCCCTCGCCGGATGTGCCGGCCGGGGACAGTGGAAAGGGCGAATGGACTGGGCGAAGTACCGCACCACGACCTTTGACGAACTGATCCAGGCCGATGGACGGCCGCGCCCGGCCGCGCGCCGCCTGGTCGAATACCTGGCCGGACTGTCCGGCCGCGAAATCGCCGAACGTCAGCTCGCCGCCGATGTGGTGGCGCGTGTGCAGGGCATCACCTTCACCGTGTACTCCGACGGCCGCAACGTCGACCGCACGCTGCCGTTCGACCTGATCCCGCGCATCATCCCGCTGAGCGAGTGGCAACGCACCGAAGCCGGCCTGAAGCAGCGCATGCGCGCGCTGAACCTGTTCATCGGCGACATCTACGGCAAGCAGCAGATCGTCAAGGACAAGGTGTTCCCGGCAATGCTGCTGAAGGATTCGGTGAACTTCCGCGAGCAGTGCGTCGGCATCGCGCCGCCGCTCGGCGTGTGGGCGCACATCTGCGGCTCGGACCTGGTGCGCGACGGCGACGGCACGCTGTACGCGCTGGAAGACAACCTGCGCATCCCGTCCGGCGTGAGCTACATGCTGGAAAACCGCATGGTGGCCAAGCGCGTGTTCCCGGAGCTGTTCGAGACCAGTTCGATCCTGCCGGTGGACGAGTACCCCAGCCAGCTGTACGACACGCTCGCCGCGCTGTCGCCGCGTCCCGGCGACACGCCGGTGATCGCACTGCTGACGCCGGGCGTGTTCAACAGCGCCTATTTCGAACACGCCTACCTGGCCCAGGCGATGGGCATCGAGCTGGTCGAAGGCAGCGATCTGTTCGTCGCCGACGACGATTGCACCTACATGCGCACCGTGTACGGCCCCAAGCGCGTGGACGTGGTGTACCGGCGCGTGGACGATCTCTTCATCGATCCGGACGTGTTCCACCCCGATTCCGTGCTCGGCGTACCCGGGCTGATCCGCAGCTGGCGCGCGGGCAAGGTGGCGCTGGCGAATGCGCCGGGCGCGGGCGTGGCTGACGACAAGGTGGTCTTCGCCTACGTGCCGAAGATGATCAAGTACTACCTGGACGAGGATCCCATCCTGCCCAACGTACCGAGCTACCTCTGCCACAACGCGAAGGAGCGCAAGTACGTGCTGGAGAACATCGAGAAGCTGGTGGTGAAGCCGGCCAACGAGTCCGGCGGCTACGGCATGCTGATCGGGCCGCGTTCCACCAAGCGCCAGCGCGAGAAGTTCAAGGCGCTGATCGAAGCGAATCCGCGCAACTACATGGCGCAGCCGACGCTGGCGCTGTCCACCGCGCCCATCGTCACCAAGCAGGGGCCGTCGCCGCGCCACATCGACCTGCGCCCGTTCGTGCTGTCGCGCCAGGATACCTACGTCACCACCGGCGGCCTGACGCGCGTGGCGATGGTGAAGGGCTCGCTGGTGGTGAACTCCTCGCAGGGCGGCGGCGCCAAGGACACCTGGGTGGTGGACCTGGCCGACGACGACGGGGAGGAGGGCTGATGCTGTCGCGCGTCGCCGACAACCTCTACTGGTTCAGCCGCTACGTGCGGCGCGCCGAGAACACCGCGCGCCTGGTCGGCGTGGGCAGCCAGTTGCAGCTGGACATGCCGCGTTCCGTGCGCTTCGCGTGGCGGCCGATGATCGACACGGTCGGTGCGGGCGAGTGCTTCGAACAGTGCTATCCGGAGACGGCGGATGCCGCTGGCGATGCGGACGTGATCCGTTTCCTCCTGCTGGACGAACGCAATCCCTCTTCGCTGCGCACGTCCGTGGATTCGGCCCGCGAGATCCTGCGCAGCATCCGCGATACGTTGCCGCAGGATGTGTGGGAAGCGATCAACGACCTGCATCTCTACATCGCTGCGCAGGGCGAACGCAGCCTCAGCCGGCGGTACCGGTTGGAATTCCTTCAGCGCATCGTCGACGGTTGCCTGAAGGTGTCGGGCCTGTTGAGCGCCAACGTCAGCCGCGACATCGGGTACCAGTTCCTGCGCCTGGGCACCGGCCTGGAGCAGGCCGACATGACCACGCGCATCATGGATGCCGGCGCGTCCGGCCTGGTGACGCCACGCAACGAAGACGATCGCGAGGCGTTCCAGAACATGCAGTGGATGAGCGTGCTGCGCTCACTGGCCGGTTACCAGATGTTCCGTCGGCACGTGCGCCAGCGCGTCACCGCCGAACTGGCGCTGCGGTTCCTGCTGCAGAACAACGAGTTTCCGCGCAGCGTGCACTTCTGCCTGTCGCGCGTGCAGAGCGTGCTGCCGACGATGCCGTCGCGCCCCGGCGTGGACCGCCATCTCAATCGCGTCATCGGCCTGACCCGCAATGCCGATCCCGCCGTCCTCGCGACGCGCAACCCCGCGCAGTTCATGGACCAGATCCAGGTGCATCTGGGCGCGCTGCACGACGCGATCGCGGAAGGGTACTTCCACGGGTGAGGCCGGCGTCGCCGTCTGTGGGAGCGACGTCAGTCGCGAACGCTTGCGGTGAGTCATCGGGAGGCGGGACGGTGACGGTACTCAACCGTCGCGACTGACGTCGCTCCCACAGCTACCCTCTTACTGCTGCCCCTGCGCGTCGCCCGGATCCTGTCGCGACGGCGCGCGACGCGGCGGCATGGTCGGCACGCTGGTGGGAATGGCTTCGCGCTCGCCCTGCGGCTCCCACGGGAAGCGGGGCAGGCTGTGCACGGCGGCTTCCAGTTTGCGCGACCACGTGTCGTGGATCTCGGCGTACAGCGGCGTGTCGGCTTCCAGGCGCATCTTCTGGGTGATCTTCAGGTCGCCGCTGCGCAGCAGCGCCATGTCCACCGGCATGCCGACGGAGAGGTTGGAGCGGATGGTGGAATCCAGCGACACCAGCGCGCACCGCGCGGCGTCTTCCAGCGGCGTCTCGGGCCGGATGATGCGGTCGAGGATGGGCTTGCCGTACTTCGATTCGCCGATCTGCAGATAGGGCGTCTCGGGCGAGGTGGCGATGCAGTTGCCGAGCGGATAGATCATGTACAGGCCCGGGCGTTCGCCAGCGATCTGCCCGCCGAGGATCAGCGTGGATTGCACGTTGACGCCGCTCTGCTGGGCCTCGTCGTTCATCTTGACCTGGCTGGCGACCAGCATGTCGCCGACGTACTCGGCGACCTCGTACAGGTGCGAGAACGTCTTCAGGCTCTGCCTGGCGTTGGGGTCGTCGGCGTCGCGCTGAAGCCGCGAGATGGTCAGCTGCGTGGTCGCCAGGTTGCCGGCCGACATGATGACGAAGACGCGGTCGCCCGGCCATTCGAACACGTGCATCTTGCGGTACACGCGCACATCGTCGAACGAAGCGCTGGTGCGGGTGTCCGCGGCGAAGACCAGGCCGTCGTTGACTTCGATGCCGACGCAATAGGTCATGGCGTGTCCGTTGCTGCTGTGCACCACGATTCTATGCGCCACCCCCGGGGTTGGCTAGGGCCAACATTCCAGTGTTAGACGGCCCGTACAATGACCGGGTTTTCCGTTCTCGGTGCGCCATGCAGGCCGATCTCCCCCTTCCCGACGACGAAGCGCGCGCCCACAGCGAACGCCTCGCCGCCTTCATCCGCAGCGAGATCGCCGCCGAGGGCGGCAGCATTCCGTTCTCGCGCTTCATGGAGCGCAGCCTCTACGCGCCCGGACTGGGCTACTACAGCGCGGGCAGCACCAAGTTCGGCGAGGCGGGCGATTTCACCACCGCGCCGGAGCTGGGGCCGTTGTTCGCCAGCTGCGTGGCGCAGGCGGTGGCACCGGTCCTGCAGCAGATCGGACCACAGGCCGAGTTCGTCGAAGTCGGCGGCGGCAGCGGTGCGTTCGCCGAGATCGTGCTCAAGCGGCTGCTCGACCTGGATGCGCTGCCTGCGCGCTACGGCATCCTCGAGCCCAGCGCGGACCTGCGCGAACGCCAGCGCGAGCGGCTGGGACGCCGGCTGATCCCGCCGGTGTTCGACCTGGTCGAATGGCTGGATGCGCCGCCCTCGGAAACCTGGAATGGCGTGCTGTTCGCCAACGAAGTCGTCGATGCCTTGCCCACCCCACGCTTCACGCTGCGTGATGGCGAAGTGTTCGAGGAAGGCGTGGCGTTGGACGGCGAGGGCCGCTTCATCCGCACCGATCGTCCGGCCGATGCCTTGTTGGCCGCCGCGGTGCGCCATGTCGAACGTTACCTGGGGCAGCCGTTCCCCGATGGCTTCCGGTCCGAGCTGTTGCCGCAACTGCCCTACTGGGTGCAAGCGGTGATGGGCGGGCTGGACCGGGGCGCGATGTTGTTCGCCGACTACGGCTACCCGCGTCGCGAGTTCTACCAGGCCGATCGCGACGAGGGCACGCTGCGTGCGTACTACCGGCATCGCGTCCACAACGACGCGTACCTGTGGCCGGGCCTGCAGGACATCACGGCGTCGGTCGATTTCACCGCGCTGGCCGAGGCCGGTACGAATGCGGGCTTCGATCTGGCCGGTTACACCACGCAGGCGAACTTCCTGCTGGGCAATGGCCTGCAGGAGCGGCTGGACGAAGCGCAGGAACGCGCCGACGAAACCACGCTGCTGCGCCTGCGCAACGAGGCCAAGCGGCTGACGTTGCCCAGCGAGATGGGCGAGCGCTTCCAGGTGATGGGCTTCTCCAGCGACGTCGAGTTCGGCACCGCGTTCCTGTTCAACGACCTGAGCTGGCGCCTGTGAGCGGCCTGTTCGCGCTGCGTCCGTTCCGGCGTCCGCGCTTGTGGCTGGGCCTGTGGTTGCTGGCGATCGTCGTCGTCATCGCGCTGTCGCTGGCGAACCTGAGTCGTCTGCCGCCGGTGCCGGAAGGGGGCGACAAGGTCGAGCACTTCCTTGCTTACGGCGTGCTGTCGTTGTCGGCGATGCAGCTGTTCGCCTCGCGTCGCGGGTGCATCGTGGTGGCGGTGCTGCTGGTCATGATGGGCATCGGCCTGGAAGTCGCACAGGGCGCGCTGACCACCACGCGCATGGCCGATCCGCGCGATGCCCTGGCCAATACGCTCGGCGTACTCGCCGGCCTGGCCACGTTGTTCACGCCCTTGCGCGGCATGCTGCTGGCGTTCGATACACGCCTGCGTCCGCGACGCGCCTCGTAGGAAAAGAAAGAGCCGGGCACCGCCCGGCTTTTTCTTCGGGTGCGCTGCGACTCAGCGCGGCTGCAGGGTAATGCGGTCCAGCACCCACATCTGCGGACGCGTGTCGCCGGTGAAGCGCACGCACAGGTCCTGCGTGCCGGCGGTGCCGGCGGGCAGGGGCGCATCCAGGTCCAGGAAGCCGTCGGCCTTCGGCGCTGCCGGCAGCGGGACCGTCGCCAGCAGCGTGCCCTTGCAACCGCCGCCGAGGATTTCCAGCTCGCCCAGCGGCGACTTCGCGGGTTCGAACGTGCGGTGCGGCTCGTCGTGCGCCAGCTGGAAGTAGTACGGAATGCGGCCGGCCCGCACCTTGATCGACGCGATGCCGTCCAGGTCGGCCTGGTTCCACTGCCAGCACGGGTAGAAGATCGTCGCATTGAAGATCGCGCGCTCGCCATCGGCCGGGCCATCGTCTTCCAGGCGCAGCAGCAGGCGACCCGCATCGGGGCAGACGGCCATCGCTTCGTCCGTGCGCGTGAGCAACGCGGCGGGCGTGAGTTCGAACGTGGCGGCAGGCGCCAGCGCACGGCCCTCAGCGAACGCGGCGGCACGCACGGTGACCGGCGTCTTCAGATCGAGCGGCGCGGCGAAGACCGTGGAGGACGATGTCGGTTCGCTGCCGTCCGTCGTGTAGTGCACGGCATAGCCGAGCGGATTGGACAGCGTGACCTTCACGGTGCCGGCCTTGCGGTCGTCCTCGGTCGCGATCATCGCTTCGAACGGCGTCTTCGCGTAGCCCAACCCGATTGCGTCATAGCGCTTCAGCTGTGCAGGCAAGCGTTTCGTGAAATCGCCGAAGTCCTTCTTCGCCGCCGGCGACCAACCGGTTTCGGCGACCGCGGCGAGACGCGGGAACGCGTTGTGCTGCAGGCGCGCGAACGTGCGGGTGTGCTCGGTCCACAGGTTCGCCTGCAGGCCGAGGATGTGGTGGCGCTGGTTTTCCTCCAGTTCCGGCGGCACCGGCTCGAACGCGTAGACGTCCTGCAGCGTGATCAGCGCGGGGCGTCCCGGGGGTTCGTTCGGTGAGGCGGTCTGCAGATAGTCCAGGTAGGTCTTGTTCGACGGCGACATCACCACGTCGTGGCCCTGGCGCGCGGCTTGCAGTCCGCCCTCGATACCGCGCCACGACATCACGGTGGCTTCCGGCGGCAGCTTGGCTTCCAGGATCTCGTCCCACCCGATCAGGCGCTTGCCGTGTCCGGCGAGGTACTTCTCCAGGCGCTCGACCAGATACCCCTGCAGGTCCATCTCGGTCTTCGCGCCGACGGCCTGCATCCGAGCTTGCTCACGTGCGGAGGCTTCCCACTGGTCCTTCACCGCTTCGTCGCCGCCGATGTGCACGTAGGTGCCCGGGAACAGCTGCACCACTTCGCCCAGCACGTTCTCGAGGAAGGTGATCGTGCCTTCTTCGACGTTGACCAGGTTGGGGAACACGCCCCACTCGTTCGACGGCACCAGCGGCGTGTCGATCGAGCCGAGTTCGGGATACGCCGAGATTGCGGCGGTCGCGTGGCCCGGCACGTTGATCTCGGGCACCACGGTGATGTGGCGCTCGGCGGCGTACTTCACCACGTCGCGGATCTGGTCCTGCGTGTAGAAGCCGCAGTAGGGGCGCGGTTCGCCGGTCTTCGGATCCTTGCCGCCGTCGCCCGCGGGAATGCGGCAGCCGCCGATCTCGGTGAGCTTCGGGTACTGCTTGATCTCGATGCGCCAGCCCTGGTCGTCGGTCAGGTGCCAGTGCAGCGTGTTGAGCTTGTGCAGGGCCATCGCATCGATGACCTTCTTCACGTCGTCGACGGTCTGGAAGTGGCGCGCCGGGTCCAGCATGAAGCCGCGCCAGCTGAAACGCGGAGCGTCTTCGATATGCAGCGCCGGCAGGGTGACGCCGCCCTTGTCGCCCTGGGTGGCGAGTTGCCACAGCGTCACCGCGCCGTAGAACAGGCCACGCTCGTCGCGCGCCTTCACGGTGGCGCCGTCGGGCGTGATGTCCAGCGTGTAGGCCTCGGGCGAGGCGTCGTTCGCGCCGCCCGCTTCCAGCACGAAGCGGATCACGCCCTTGCCGTCGGCCTGAGCGGTCGCCAGTGCAGGCCCCCCCGCCGACGCCAGGTAGGCCGCGAACTGGCCGGCGACGCGTGTCGCCGCTTCGCCGGCGGCGAACACACGGGTCTCGCCGTTGATGACGAAGCTGCCTTCGCCCGTCTGCAGCGTGGCGGGCGCGGGAATCAGGGCCGGCGTGATGGGCGCCGATGCGGACGCGGTGCCGGCATCGCTGCCCGTCCTGGTGCAGCCGGCCAGGACCAGCAGGGTGAGGGCCATGCCGGTCAGGGCGCGACGGACGAAGGGTCGTTTCATCGGAATCCTCGTGGGCGAACGAGCGGAAGAGTGCCAAAAAAAAGCGGGCCCGGACAAATCCAGGCCCGCAGAGGGAGAGTGTTCCCTTACATCGATGACGCGATCAGAACTTGAAGCGGAAGTTCAGGTAGTACTGGCGACCGTTGCTGTAGAACGCATGCGGCAGGTAACCCGGCACCGCATCGTTCTCCGTGTAGTACTTCAGCTTCGGGTTGTTGAGGTTCAGGCCGTCCAGGCTGATCGTCAGCCAGTCGGTGGCCTTGAAGCCCAGCGAGGCCGACACGGTGGCGAAGTCATCCTGGTAGAAGTTGTCGGCGCGGCTGACGCCGGCGTAGAACGAGCTGCGGTAGCTGTAGTTCACGCGGGCGTTGAAGCGATCGTTCTCGTACCAGCCCGACAGGTTGTAGGTGTTCTCGGAGGTACCGTTGAGCGGCTTGCCACCGTCGGCCTCGCCATCCACGTAGGTGTAGTTGGCGTTGATGCCGAAGTTCTCGCCGATCGGCTGCTCGTAGGTCAGTTCCACGCCACGGGCCTTGCCGTTCGAGTTGACCGGGATCGACACCAGGTAGTCGCTGTAGACGTCCGTGCCGGCAGCCTGGCTGGCCTGCTGGTCCTTGTACTGGACGATGACGTTACCGAAATCGACGTACCCGTCCATGTCCATCGAAAACACGCTGGCGGCCAACAGCGCGCGCGGCGCGAAGTACCATTCCAGCGAAGCATCGAAGTTGGTCGATACGAGCGGATCGAGGTTCGGGTTGCCGCCGCTGCCTTCGTGGGTCAGATCGTTGAGCGTCAACGAACCGGCCAGCGCGGAGAAGTCCGGGCGGGTCATGGTCTTGCTGCCCGACACGCGTGCCACCAGGGTGTCGGTCAGCTCGAACTTGAAGTTCACGCTGGGCAGCAGTTCGTTGTAGTCGTTGTTCACCACGACCGGCAGGTAGTCGCCGAACGCGGAGCCCGTGATCGCACCCGGAATGCCGGAGTTGACCGCAAGCGCCTGGTTGTAGCTCACGTCCGTCTCCGTCTGCACATAGCGCAGGCCGGCATTACCGCTCCAGCGATCACCCTGGAAGTTCAACTGGGCATACACCGCGTTGATGTCTTCTTCTACGCCGTACACGTCCGAGAAGTAGAAGCGCTCGGGATTGTTGCGGTTGGCGAAGCGGGCATTGAGTTCCGCCAGCTGCGCAGGCGTGTAGTACCAGATGCCCGACGGGACGTTACCGCCAACGCCGAAGTCGCCCGGGTACGCGCCGCCCGCCGCCGGATAGGCGTTGATGTCGGTCCAGTTGCTGGCCCAGTTCGGGCCCTGGGCGAGCGAGAAGTCGTTGCTGCGCTCGTGCGTCGCGAAGCGATAGCCGAAGTCCAGCGAGGACAGGACGTCGGACTGGAAGAAGAACTGGCCGTCCGCCGACGCCCAGTCTTCCTTGTCGAGCACGTCGATGCCCTGCGCGCCGAAGATCCAGCCGTTCTGCGGCAGGTGGTTGGCGGCCGTGTTGGTGCCGCCCAGCGACCAGTCGATCGGGCTGCCCACGCCATTCATGCTCCAGCTCGCGCCTGCGTTGCCGGCGACGCCGGTTTCCAGCACGTCCTGGGTGGGGCTGCTGCCGTTGCCCTTGGTGGAGCCGAGTTGGAACACGAACTTCAGCGCATCGCTGGCATTCCATTCGGCGTCGAGCGCGATGTACTTCGATGTCGAGACCGCGCCCGGGCGGGAGATCATGTCGTACACGCCGTAGGGCGTGACCGTACCGGACGTGACCGGCGCGTAGGTGGCGCTGGTCAGCACGCCGTTCTGGACGGTGTAGCTGGTCGGCGTCTGCGAATTGACGAACTGGCTGGCCCACATCATGTAGTTGCGGTTGTAGTTGTCCGCCTTCAGCCGCGAGTAGAACGCGTTCACGTTCAAGGTCAGGTTGTCGGTGACCTTGGCTTCGATGTTGGCTACACCACCCTGGCGCTTGCGCACCTGCTCGAACAAGGCGGCGCCGAGCAGGTTGGGGTACAGCACGCCATTCAGTTCGGGGTTGGTCGAGGTGATGGTGCCGTAGCCACCCACCACTTCCTGGCCGTCACGGCGCAGGCTTCGCTCTTCATTGAAGACCTGTACCAGCAAGCCGGCGGTGCCTTCGTCGTTGCGCCAGTTCAGCAGCGCATCGAGCTGCGGCTTGGTATCGCCCGGCAGGTCGGAATGCACGGCGCCGATGGAGCCCTGGATCGTGAGCGGCTCCGCGAACTGCAGTGGACGGCGGGTGATGATGTTCACCGAACCGGCCGTGCCGCCCTCCACCAGCTTCGCTTCCGACGTCTTGTGCACCACGACGCGGTCGACGATCTCGGACGGGTACAGCGAATAGCTCACGCTGCGGCCGACGTTGCCCACCTGGCTGAGCACGAACCAGTCGCCGGTGCCGATGGTGTGGCCGTTGACCAGGGTCTGCGTGAGGCTGGGGTTGGTGCCGCGCAGGCTGACGCGGTCGGCTTCATCGAAGCCGCCTTCGCTCGCGCTCGAGGAGGCGATGTTGACGCCAGGCAGCTGGCGCAGGGTGTCGGCCACGTTCTTGGCCGGCAGCTTGCCGATGTCTTCCGCGGTGACGACTTCGACATGTGTCGTAGCGTCGCGCTTCGCGTCGAGGGCCTTCTCGATGCTGCCACGGATGCCGGTGACCACCACGGTATCTAGGTCGGTCGCCTTGGTTTCGGCCGGTTGAGCGTCCTGCGCCTGCGCCTGCACCGCCACACCCAGACAGGTCACGATGGCGGCGGAAAGGATGGATCTGCGGTAATTCATGATGTCTCTCCCATCATTCATTGTTTGAGTTTCGGCAGGTCTTGCTCGCGCTTGCTCCGCCGTGCTTGAAGCCTTTACTGCAATCGACGCCACGCCTGTCCCGACGCTTCCATTTCAATCGTCCTGGTGTTGCTCCAGGTACCACTTGGCGGCACCCACCACCCCCAGCTGCCCGTGTTCCACCAGCTTCACGGGGATGCGTTCGAGCGCCTCGCGCATCGATCCCTTGTTGAGGAATCGCGTAACGAAACTGCTCTGGATCAGAAATTCGCGGATCTTCGGCAGGATCCCGCCGGCGAGGTACACGCCGCCCTGCACGCCGTACAGCAGGGCCATGTCGCCGACGACGCTGCCGAGCAGGCCGCAGAACACATCGAGGCTTTCGCGCGCCAGCGGGTCCTCGCCCGACAGCGCGGCGGCCGTGACCTGGCCCGGATGCGTATAGCCCGACGGCGCTGCGCCGCGGACGGCGCACAACGCGGCGTGCAGGTTCAGCAGGCCGGGACCGGACAGCGCCTGTTCGACCGGCACGTGCGTGCGGGTCTTCAGCATCTCGGCCAGCAGCGCCATCTCGAGCGCGTTGCCGGCGGTCAGCGCGGCCTGGCCGGCTTCGGTGGCCAGCACCACGGCGCGCGCGCCGACCGGGATCCACACCGCTGCGCCCAGGCCGGTGCCCGGGCCAAGGATCAGCGTGGGGCCGCGGGTCGGTGCGATGGCCGGGCCGGTGAGCTGCAGCACCTGGCTGGCGTCCACCTGCGCGGCGGCATGCGCGACCGCTTCGAAGTCGTTGACCAGGCGGACGTCGTCGAAGCCGAGTTGCGTGCGCAGGTCCGC
Source organism: Pseudoxanthomonas sp. Root630 (assembly GCF_001427585.1). Lineage (GTDB taxonomy): Bacteria > Pseudomonadota > Gammaproteobacteria > Xanthomonadales > Xanthomonadaceae > Pseudoxanthomonas_A. The sequence continues at coordinate 394,492 of NZ_LMGY01000015.1, forward strand.
CAGCGACAGGCGCCAGGGCAGGTTGTTGGTGATGACGGTGCCGTCTTCCAGCGCATAGCCGGCGCTGGCGATCACGCCGCGCGTCACCCGCCCGTGGTCGAGGCCCAGGTGGTGCAGGAAGTCCTGGACGATGTCGCCCAGGCCGGCATGGTCGGCGCAGGCGTACTTGCGGTACTCCAGCACGTGGACCGGCATGCCGGCGTCGCCGCTGCCGCGCACCAGGCCGATGCGGACATGCGTGCCGCCGACATCCGCCGCGATGAAGGCGTCGCGCGCCCCGCGGCTGGCATCTGTCGGCAATGGATTGGCGATGGCGACCACACGTCTCCCCACATGTTCGCGGCCGGGACCCCGTCATCCCGATATGGCCGGAGTGTGGAAACTGTTTGACAACGTTGTCAAGACTCTGTCATGAAATAGCCGTCTAGCCCGCATGGGAATATGCGGAATCGGCAACAATCACCGTATTCAGCATTCAATTGTCGGCAGGAATGGCGTTAATGATTGAATCGAAAGGCGAAAACAGGGGAAGTCCGATGGGACTTGATGCTGCAATGCACGATGTCAGTGCACCCATGGAGGGCGCCAGGACCCGGCCCGCATGGCCTGCTTTCTCACCGTTCGTCTGAAAGCTCTGACAACGTTGTTCCCGGTGTCGTGCATCGCGCGGCACCCCAGATCAAGGGGATTCCATGACCACCGCTGCCGGTTCCAGCCCGTTCCGCTCGCTCGCCATCGTCGGCGTGCTGTTCTTCATCATCGGGTTCTTCACCTGGATCAATGGGCCGTTGATCACGTTCGTGCAGCTCGCGTTCGAGCTCGATGAGGTCAACGCCTTCCTGGTGCTGATGGTGTTCTACCTGTCGTACTTCTTCCTCGCCTTGCCCGCGGCGGCGTTGCTCAAGCGCACCGGCATGAAGAAGGGGCTGGCCGCCAGCCTGTTCGTGATGGCGGTGGGCGCGGCGATGTTCGGTGAGTTCTCCACCCAGCGCTGGTATCCCGGCGCATTGGCCGGCCTGTTCGTGATCGGCGGCGGCCTGGCGTTGCTGCAGACGGCGGTGAACCCGTACGTCAGCATCCTCGGCCCCATCGAAAGCGCTGCCCAGCGCATTGCGCTGATGGGCATCTGCAACAAGATCGCCGGCATGCTGGCGCCGATCGTGATCGGCACGCTGGTGTTGCACGGCGTGGGCGATCTCGCCGCACAGGTCGAGGCGGCCGATCCCGTCGCCAGGGCGGTGCTGCTGGACGCGTTCGCGGCGAAGATCCATCTGCCGTACCTGGTGATGGCCGGCATCCTGGTGGTGGTCGCCATCGGCATCCTGTTCTCGCCGTTGCCGGAGGTGAAGCCATCGGAGGTCAACGCCGCGCCATTGGCCGATGCCGATGGCGAACGCGGGCTGTCGCAATTCCCGCATCTGTGGCTCGGCGTGCTGTGCCTGTTCCTCTACGTGGGGGTGGAGGTGCTGGCGGGCGATGCGATCGGGACGTATGGAAGGGGTTTCGGCCTGCCGCTGGACCAGACCAAGCTGTTCACCACCTGCACGCTGTTCGCGATGCTGGCCGGGTACCTCGTCGGCCTGGCGTTGATTCCGCGCTTCGTCTCGCAGGAACGCTACCTGGCCATCTCCGCGACCCTGGGCGTGTTGTTCGCGCTTGGCGCGCTGCTGACGCACGGCTACGTGTCGGTCGGCTTCGTCGCTGCGTTGGGCTTCGCCAACGCGATGATGTGGCCGGCGATCTTCCCGCTGGCGATCAAGGGTCTGGGCCGGCATACCGAGACCGGATCGGCCCTGCTGATCATGGGCATCGCCGGCGGGGCGATCGTGCCGCAGCTGTTCGCCGTGCTGAAGCAGCACTACGACTTCCAGCTCGTGTTCGCCGGGCTCGCCGTGCCGGGGTACCTGTACATCCTGTACTACGCGCTGGCCGGGCACCGGGTGGGCCGGGCGCGGCCGGCGACGGCCGTCCCGGAACGCGGCATCATGGCGGACTCGCCTCCATGACGGAAACGCCCATGCGCCGACCCACCATCAAGGACGTCGCCGAACGCGCGAAGGTCTCGCTGAAGACCGTGTCCCGGGTCATCAACAACGAACCGTCGGTGCTGCAGGGCACGCGCGCGCGCGTGCTGCATGCCATCGCCGAACTCGACTACGAACCGGACCAGTCCGCGCGCAACCTGCGCAGCGGCACGCCGTTCGTGATCGGGCTGGTGTACGACAATCCCAATCCGTACCACATCATCGGCGTGCAGAACGGCGTGCTGGCCGCCTGCAAGGAGACCGGCTTCGGCCTGCAGATCCACCCGGTGGATTCCACCTCGCCGTTGCTGGCGGAGGAATTGGTCGAATTCGTCCAGCGCTCGCGCCTGGCCGGCCTGGTGCTGACCGCGCCGATGTCCGAACGCGCCGACCTGGTGACGGCGCTGGCCGCGCGCGGGGTGAAGCTGGTGCGCATCATCGCGGCCACCGAAGATCCGGAAGACGGCCTGCCGTGCGTCTACGTCGACGACCGCGACGCCGCCTACGAGATCACCGAACACCTGATCCAGCTCGGCCACCAGCGCATCGGCTTCCTGTGGGGCGGACTGGCGCACCGGTCGAGTACCGAACGCTATGCCGGTTACGAGAAAGCGTTGAAGGACTACGGCATCACCCTCGACAAGCATCTCGTCGTGCCGGGCGACTACACCTTCGACGATGGCTTCCGTGGCGCGCGCCGCCTGCTCGCGCTGCGCGAACCGCCCACCGCGATCTTCGGTTCCAACGATGAGATCGCCGCCGGTGTGCTGGCGGCGGCGAAGTCGGCTGGCATGAACGTGCCCTATGACCTCTCCATCGCCGGTTTCGAGGACAGCCCGTTCTCCAAGCAGTCGTGGCCGCCGCTGACCACGGCCAAGCAGGCCACGCAGGACATCGCCAAGCAGGCCGCGCGCCTGCTGATCGCCGGCCTGCGCCAGGACGCCTACGACGACCATCCCACCGCCGTGCACAACCAGGGCTTCGTGCCGCAACTGGTGGTGCGCGGTTCCACCGCGCCGGTCCGGCCGCGCGCGGACCGACCCGAACCGCTCTCGCCATGACCGACACGCCGCTGCCCGCTCCTTCCGACACCCTGATGCACCAGGAGGCGGCCCAGACCGCCGACATCGTCGCCGACCAGTTCGCCCGCAACGCCGCCACCGTGAAAACGCTGGCGGAGGATCTGCGGCGCAATCCGCCCCCGTTCGTCGTGACCTGCGCGCGCGGCAGCTCGGATCATGCGGCGACCTACGCGAAATACCTGTTCGAGACGCAGCTGGGCGTGGTCACCGCGTCGGCGTCGCCGTCGGTGGGTTCGGTATACGAAGCGAAGCAGCGGTTGGCCGATGCGCTGTACGTGGTGATCTCGCAGTCGGGCAAGAGCCCGGACCTGTTGCGCAACGCGAGCGCGGCCAAGGACGCGGGCGCGCGCGTGGTGGCGCTGGTGAACGTGGAAGACTCGCCGCTGGCGCAACTCGCCGACACCGTGCTGCCGCTGCGCGCCGGACCGGAGCGCAGCGTGGCGGCGACCAAGAGTTACCTGGGGTCGCTTGCGGCGATCCTGCAGCTGGCCGCGTACTGGAAGGATGAAGCGCCATTGCATGCGGCGACGGAAGCGTTGCCCGACGCACTGCGGCGCGCGTGGCAGGCCGACTGGTCGCCGCTCACCGATGGGCTGGTGGGCGCGCACAACCTGTTCGTGCTGGGCCGTGGCCTGGGCCTCGCCGCCGCGCAGGAAGCCGCGCTGAAGTTCAAGGAAACCTGCGGCCTGCATGCCGAGGCCTACAGCTCGGCGGAAGTGAAGCATGGGCCGATGGCGCTGGTGGGTCCGGGATTCCCGGTGCTCTGCTTCGCCCAGCCGGACGAAACCGAAGCCGGCACGCTGGCGCTGGCGCAGGAATTCCGCGGCCGGGGCGCACAGGTGTGGGTCGCATCGCGCCAGGGCGATCTGCCGCTGGTGGAGGCGCCGCATCCGGCTTGCGCACCGCTGCTGACCATCCAGAGCTTCTATCGCGCGATCAATGCGCTCGCGCTGCGCCGCGGCCACAATCCGGATGTGCCGCCGCACCTCAACAAGGTCACCGAGACGGTATGAACGCGATGAGCGCCGCCACTGCCCTGTGCAACGCCCGCGTGCTGACGCCGGACGGCTTCGTCGAGGGCCTGGCCGTGCTGATGCAGGACGGCCGCATCGCCGATCTCGTCGCCGAGGACGCCCTTCCCGCAGATGCCGTCCGCCGCGATCTTCGTGGCGCCACGCTGCTGCCCGGCTTCATCGATGCGCAGGTCAATGGCGGCGGCGGTGCGCTGTTCAACAACGACACGAGCGTGGACGCGATCCGCACGATCGCGCAGGCGCACCGGCGCTTCGGCACGACCGGCCTGCTGCCGACGCTGATCAGCGACGATGCCGGGGTGATGGCGCGCGCGATCGCGGCGACGCGCGACGCCATCGCGCAGGGCGTGCCGGGCGTGCTCGGCATCCACCTGGAAGGCCCGTACATCGCACCTGCACGCAAGGGCACGCACGATGCGGCGAAGTTCCGCGTGCCCGGTGCGGACGAAGTCGCGATGGCGACGTCGCTCGACAACGGCGTGACCCTGCTGACCCTGGCGCCCGAGCAGGTGCCTGCCGACACCATCCGCGCGATGGTGGCGCGCGGCGCGATCGTCGTCGCCGGACACACGGCCGGCAGTTACGAACAGATCCGCACCGGCATCGACGCGGGCGTGTCGGGCTTCACCCATCTCTACAACGCGATGTCGCCCCTGCAGGGCCGCGAGCCGGGTGCCGTGGGTGCGGCGCTGGAAGACGATGGCTGCTGGTGCGGCGTGATCGTCGATGGCGTGCACGTGCATCCGGCCAGCCTGCGCGTCGCGCTGGCGGCCAAGCCGCGCGGCAAGGTGGTCCTGGTGACCGACGCGATGCCGATGGTCGGCTCGGACGATCCTTCATTCGATCTGTATGGCGAAACCATCACGGCGGTCGAGGGCGTGGTGCGCAATGCCGCCGGTGCGTTGGCCGGTTCGGCGCTGGACATGGTCACCGCCGTGCGCAACTGCGTGCGGCTGCTCGGCCTGCCGCTGGACGAAGCGGCGCGGATGGCGTCCACCTACCCCGCCGACGTCCTCGGCCTGGGCGGGACGCACGGTCGCATCGCCCCCGGCTACCGCGCCGACCTGGTGGCGCTGGATGCCGACTTGCAGGTCGTCGGCACGTGGATCGGCGGCGCCTGATCCCGCGCGCATGAGCGTCGCGCCGGCCCGGTTCGCGTCCGTCGATGCGCTGCGCGGGCTGACCGTGGCCGCGATGCTGCTGGTCAACACGCCGGGCGACTGGTCGCATGTCTATGTGCCGCTGCTGCATGCGGAATGGCATGGCGTAACGCCGACCGACCTGGTGTTTCCGTTCTTCCTCTTCATCGTCGGCGTCTCGATCTCGCTGGGCGTGGTGCCGCGTGCGGAGGCGGGCGTTGCGCGGGGCGTGCTGGTGCGCGCGCTGCTGTGGCGCGCCGCGAAGATCGTCGCGCTGGGGCTGGCGCTGCACCTGTTGGCGTACCTGATGCTGGACCGTCCGCATTTCCGGCCCTGGGGCGTGCTGCAGCGGATCGGCCTGTGCTTCGCGGCCGCAGGCTTGATCGCGCTGTACGTGAAGCCTCGCCTGCAGTGGGCATTGATCGGCACGATCCTGCTCGGCTACTGGGCGCTGCTCGCGCCGTCCGGCTATGCGGCCTACACGAATCTGCCTGCGCGGGTGGACACGGCCCTGTTCGCACCATGGCTGTACCAATGGGATGCAGTACTCGCACGCGGCCAGGATCCCGAAGGACTGCTGAGCACATTGCCTGCCATCGCCACCACGCTGTTCGGCGTGCGGGCCGGCGCCTGGTTGCGGGGCGGTGCGCTGCGCACGCTGGTGCTGGCCGGCCTGGCGGCCGTGGCCATCGGCCTGGCATGGAGCAGCGTGTTTCCGTTGAACAAGGCGCTGTGGACCTCGTCGTATGCGCTGTTCACCGCCGGCTGTGCCCTGCTGGCGCTGGCGCTCGCGCATGCGGCGGTGGACCGGCGGGGATGGCCTGCGCTGGGCCGGCGTTTCGGTGCCAATGCGATCGCCGCCTACGTGGGCGCGGCCGTCATGACCTACCTGTTGCTGGGGTTGGGGTGGATGGAACCGCTGTACCGCACCGGCTTCGCCGACTGGATGGCGCCGCGTTTCGGGCCCTACGTGCCGTCATTGGCGTTCGCGCTGTCGTTCGTCGGCGTGTGGTGGCTGGTCGTGTGGGCGATGGACCGGCGAGGTTGGTACCTGAAGGTCTGAAGGCCCGGCGGCCATCACGCTTTTCTTCGGCCGGCCGGCGTACAACGGCGATCACCCCTGCCGGAGCGCCCGCATGAAGATGCCGTTGCTGCTTGCCTGTGTGGTCTGCCTGGCGTCCTGCCAGCGCGCCACGGTCGACGAGAACGGCGCACGCATCGTGGTCTCGTCCACACCAAGGGCGACGACGGCCGGGGGAATCGCGTTGGCACCGCATGGCCAGGCGCCCGCGACGTTGCCGGGTGTGCAGCGCGTCGCAGGCGGCATGTCGCCTGCGCGCGCCGTGCCCAACCCGCCCTTCACCAGCACGCCGGTCGCCACCTTCAACGAGCCGTGGGCGATGACGTTCCTGCCCGACGGGCGCCTGCTGGTGACCGAGAAAGGCGGCACCCTGCGGCTGGCCAACGTGGTCACGGGCCAGGTGGGCCAGGTCACCGGCGTGCCGGCGGTCGCCTACGGTGGGCAGGGCGGCTTCGGCGACGTGCTGCTGCATCCGCGCTTCGTCGACAACCGGCTGGTCTACATCAGCTATGCCGAGGCCGGCAGCGGTGGCACCCGCGGTGCGGCCGTGGCCCGCGCGACGCTGGCGCTGGACGCCACGGGAAACGGCGGCAGCCTGTCCAACCTGCAGGTGATCTGGCGGCAGATGCCCAAGGTCAGTGGCGATGCCCACTACGGCCATCGGCTCGCCTTCGGTGCCGACGGCAAGCTGTGGGTGACGTCCAGCGACCGCCAGGCGATGACGCCCGCGCAGGACCTGCAGTCGACGCTCGGCAAGCTGATCCGCCTCAACGACGACGGCAGCGTACCGACCGACAATCCATTCGCTGCGCAGGGCGGGATCGCCGCGCAGGTGTGGACGCTGGGCCACCGCAACCTGCTGGGCATCGCGTTCGACAACGCGGGACAGCTGTGGACACACGAGATGGGCCCGGCGGGCGGCGACGAGCTCAACCTCATCGAGCGCGGTACCAACTACGGCTGGCCGATCGTCTCCAATGGAGATCATTACAACGGCACGCCGATCCCCGACCATCCGACACGGCCGGACTTCAACGCGCCCGAGGCGTGGTGGAATCCGGTGATCGCACCGGCGGGTTTCGTCATCTACTCGGGCAACCTGTTCCCGTGGTACCGGGGCAAGGGGTTCATCGGTGGCCTGGCCTCGCAGGCGTTGATCGAGATCGAGTTCAACGGGGCCCAGGCGCGCGAGGCACGTCGTTATCCGATGGGAAAACGCATCCGCGAAGTGGAGCAGGGGCCGGACGGTGCGCTGTGGCTGCTCGAGGACGGCAGCGGCGGGCGCTTGTTGAAACTGACGCCCAACCGCAGTTGATCAGGAGACGCCTTCCGCTTCGCGCTGCTGGCGGGTGTGGCGGATGTCCAGGTACAGGCTGTACGCCGCGGTGAAGGCCGGCAGCAGGTTCTGCAGCACGCCCACGGCATCCTGCTTGGACGAGAACAGGAAATAGCTCAGCGCCATCAGGCTGCCGACCAGGCTCATGTACCAGAACACGCGCGGGATCACCGGCCGGCGCGCGCGTCGCGAGGCGACGAACTGCACCAGCCAGCGGCCGCCGAACATCGCCGCGCCGGTGAGGCCGATCAGCTTCCACGGCGTCATGTGCAGGCCGGTCCAGCCGAGCCAGACGATTTCCTGGTTCATCACGCTCATGGTTTGCGCCCCGTGCCGATTTCGCTGACCGCGGTGACGCGGCTGCGCTGGATCAACCACGACACGCCCATCAGGTCCTTGATGCCGACCAGCGCGCGTCCCAGGTTGGTGTACTTGGACTGGCCCGAACCGCGCGGCCGGTGGGAGACCGGCACGCTGACCGTCTTCCAGCCCGCGCGCTGCATCAGCGCCGGCAGATAGCGGTGCATGTGGTCGAAGTAGGGCAGATCGAGGAAGGTCGCGCGTTCGAACAGCTTGATGCCGCAGCCGGTGTCCGGCGTGTCGTCGCGCAGCAGGCGCTGGCGGATCCCGTTCGCCCAGCGCGACGCCCAGCGCTTGCTGGCGGTGTCCTTGCGGTCCACGCGCCAGCCGGCGTACAGCCGGGTCTGCGCATCGCCCTCGTCGCGCGCGGCCAGCAGCTTGGGGATGTCGGCCGGATCATTCTGGCCGTCGCCGTCGAGCGTGGCGATCCAGGGCGACAGCGCGTGCTTCACGCCGGTGCGGATGGCCGTGCTCTGCCCGCTGCGGCGGTGGTGCACCAGCACGCGCAGCTCGGGCACCTCGGCCTTCAGAGCGGTCAGGACGTCGCGCGTGTCGTCTTCGGACTGGTCGTCGACGCAGACGATATCGAACGGCACCCGCCCGCGCAGGTGCTGCACCACTTCGTGCACGAGCGGGCCGATGTTGCCGCGCTCGTTGAACACCGGGATCACGATGGAAAGGGCCGTCATGGCAGACCTCACGGGAACAACGGATTATTGTCCGGCCCGGCAGGTCAGGAAAATGTCGTGGTCCGGCTGGTACAGCGCGGTCCGCACATCGACCAGCCCCAGCAGCGTATGGAACAGGTCGTCATGGCTGTGCGGGGCGGCGGCCACCCGGCGCAGGCAGCCGGCGTCCAGCCCGGCCGATGCGCGCCAGCCCTCGGAGAACCAGGCGACCATCGGGACCTCCAACTGCTCACGGGGGGCGATCGAGTACGGCATGCCGTGCAGGTAGAGCCCCTTCTCGCCCAGCGATTCGCCATGGTCGGACACGTAGAGCAGGGCGGTGTCGTAACCGGGCAGCCGCGCCAGGTCGTCGATGGCGCCGGCCAGCACGTGGTCCGTGTAGCCGAGTGCGTTGTCGTACGCGTTCACGATCTGTTCCCGGCTGCAGCGGCCGAGGTCGGAGGTTTCGCACACCGGCGTGAATCGCCTGAACGCGGGCGGGTAGCGTTCGAAGTAGGTGGGGCCATGGTTGCCCAGCATGTGCAGGACGATCACCTGGTCGCCGGCCTGGCGGCGCGCGGCCTCGTCCAGGCCCTGCAGCAGGATGCCGTCGTGGCACCGTTTGCCGTTGCACAGGCCCGCGTCCGTGCGGGCGTGCATGTCTTCCACCGGCAGGCCCGCGCACACGCCCTTGCAGCCGGACTGGTTGTCGCGCCAGAGCGTGGCCACGCCGGCGCGCTGCAGCACGTGCAGCACCGACTGGTGGCCACGGATCGCCTTCTCGTCGTAGTGCGCGCGGCCGTACGGGGAGAACATGCAGGGCAGGGAGACTTCGGTGCTGCTGCCGCAGGCGCTGACATGCGGGAAGTTCAACACGCGCCGCTGGGCCAGCTCCGGCGTGGTCTGCCGCGCATAGCCGTTGAGGCCCCAGTTGGCGGCGCGCGCGGTTTCACCGACCACCAGCACCAGCAGGCGCGGCCGGCGCATCGTGGCCGCGGGGGACTGCACCGCGTCTTCGCCGATCGGCAGCTGCACCCGCGCCCGTCCGGGCGGGTCCTCGCTGACCGCCTTCGCCAGCGACACCAGGACGTTGGCCGGCGTGACCAGGTAGCGGACCTCGCGCTGGTTGCGCAGGAACGCGGTCAGCTGCTGCGTGACCGGCAGCACGCCGGCCAGTGCGATGGCGGCCATGCCGGCGAGCAGTGCGGCACGCAGGCCCAGCGTGCGCGTCCAGGTGCGTTCGCGCAGGCGCACGCGCCAGATCACCACCAGCGCGGGCAGTGCGGCGAGCAGTGGCAGCAATGCGTCGCCGCCGGCGAGTTCGCTGGCTTCGCGCCAGTCGGTGTGCAACACGTTGCGCACCATGTCGGCGTCGATGTAGATGCCGTACGCCGCCATGTAGTGGCCCGCGAGCGCGGCGGTGACGACGAGCAGCGACAGCACGATGCGCGCGGTGCGGCGCCACACCAGCAACGACAGCCACACGCCATGCACCGCGGTCACGAGGAGGAACAGCGAAAGCGCCCACGACCACTGCGCCAGCGGTTGCGGTACCGCTGCGCGCCAGAACACGGCGTTCGCGAACAGGCTGAAGTACAGGCAGGCGACGAGGATCAGCGTCTCGGTCCCTATCCAGGGCCGCGCCAGTACGACGGGACGCACACGGTGCCAGGCGCGGACGAGGGGGTTCTCGTGCAAGGTCGCCGCGTTCATGCCTGCGTCTCCGCCGTCGTCCACGCGCCACGCTGATGGAGCCATTCGATGGTGCACGCCACCGCCCAGCAGACCGCGAGACTGGCGACGTCGTGGGACAGGAAGTGCGCACCGCGCAGCTGCTGCGCGAGACCGAACACGATGCCTGCCGCCAGGCCGAGGCCCAGCCCGGCATGGCGCCAGCGCGGCGCCGTGTGCAGGAAGAAGAAGTACAGCGCCACCCAGGCGTAACCCCCGGCGGCATGCGCGGCAGGGAAGCATGCGGCAGGCCCCGATGACGCGGGACGCGCGTCGAACAGTCCCAGATGGGGCCGGTGTCCGCCCAGGCCGACGAGGTCCCACGGGCAATCCATCTGGGTCAGCGCCTTGAGCGCGGCCACGCAGGCGATGGAGGCGAACACGGCCAACAACAGGCGCGCCGCCGGTCGCGTCCAGGTGGCGTCGGGCGAACGCCAGCGCAGCAGCGTCGCGACCAGCAGGCCCGCCCACGCTGCCTGGCTGAGTTGGCGGCCCCCGCGATGCAGGACGGTCTCCATCCACAGGCTGCGCTTGAGCGTCCAGGCGCCGCCCTCCCACTGGAACAAGCGCGTCGCCCAATGCAGGTCGATCTGTCGCGCGGCCCACCAGGCGAGCAGCAGCGATGCCATCGAGACGACGAACAGCCGCGATACATCGCTGCGACGGGAAGGAAGGACAAGGGATGGCGAAACCGACATGCAGGACAGGCGTGGAGAAGGGCCTGCGCATGCTGGTGGTCGCGATGTCGTAGCGCGGTAGGACTTCCGTCGGAAGCCCGTTAAAGCGCGCGCGAATGATTCTCGCGTGCGCGTAGCGTTGTTTGAGGTTCAGTCTTCGCTGACGTCGGCGGACCAGTCCGCGGGTACGTCGCAGCCCGCGATCCAGGCATCGCCGGGCGCGAGGATCCATTCGCGCCGGTTCGATGCGCCGATGTCGATCACCTTCGCGGGATCGAGGCAGGGGCCGATGGCCTCCTTGCGCAGGAACAGCCAGCGGCGGTCGGGCGATGCCAGCAACCACGCGTGTGCGTGCTGCCATTGGTCCACCCACGGTTGTTTGAAGCCGAAGTCGGTCACCGGGCGGTCCGCCTGCAACAGGTGCTGTTCGCGCCAGCCCAGCATGGCCAGCTCCGCATCCGGCCCGATGCGCTGGCCCACGCGCTGCATCAGCGCGCGCGCGGAACTGTCCGGGCTCAGCGCGGGCATGAAGCCCATGCCGTACGCCGTCCACAAGGCGGCGGTCACGGTGACCAGTGCCACCACCACGCGGTGTCTGGAAGCGCGCGCCACGGCGACCATCGTCACCGCGGCCACCACCGCGAAGCCCACCAGCCACCGGCCCAGCTGGGCGACGGTGGCCATGTCCATGCCGCGGCCTTCGATCAGCGACTGCAGGCGCGCAGGCGACGCCGTCAGCAACCATCCACCCAGGCCGCCCGCGACCAGTGCCAGCACCGCCATGTAGGACCACAACGTCGCGCGCACCGCACGCCGCCGCAGCAAGGCCGGCAGCAACGGCGCGGCGGCCACCGCCAGCGCCGGCAGCATCGGGAAGATGTAGACCTCGCGCTTGCCCGGGCTGGCGCTGAAGAACACCAGGACCAGCAGCGCCCAGCCCAGCAGCAGCGCATGCCGCGCATCCACGCGCTTCAGCCGTCGCCACCATGCCGGCAACAGCCAGGGCGCGAGCAGTACGCCGGGCAGCCACAGCGTCAGCATCGTCTGCAGGTAGTACCAGGCCGGCTTCACGTGGTGCCAGGCATTCGCGTAACGGGTGCCGGTCTGCTTGAACAGCATCTCGCGCGCGTAGGTGTACAGCGCGGGGTCGGCCGATGTCAGCGCGACCGACAGCATCGGCACCAGCCATACCCCTGCGCCGGCGATGAATCCCGCCGCGCCGACCAGGACATGCAGGCCGCGATGCGGCGGCAGCGTCTGCCGCGACTTCAGCCGTACCCATAGCCACGGCAGGAACACCAGCAGCGGCAGGAAGCCCACGCCCTTGGTCACCGTGCCCAGGCCCGCGGCGAACGTGCCCAGCGCGAGCAACCAGGGGTTCGGCTTCTCCAGCAGGTAGCGCAGCAAGGCCCACAGCGACAGCGTGGTCATGCCCACCAGCACCATGTCGATCTGCGCCCGCTTCGCCTGCAGGACGAACTGCAGGCACACGAACAGCCCGAACACCGCGTACGGCATGGTGTGCCGGCCCCACAACCGCCGCGCCAGGTCGCCCGTCAGCCACAGGGTCAGCAGCGCGGCGAGCAGCGAGGGCAGCAGGAACGCCACCTGCCAGCTCCGCACCACCAAGTAACTCGCCGCCTGCAGCCACATGAAGGTGGGCGGCTTTTCCGCATACAACTCGATGCCCCGGTGCGGGAACAGCCACTGCCCGGTCTCGATCATCGTGCGCGCCGCCAGCACGAAGCGCGGCTCGTCGGCCGGCATCGGTTCGCGCAGGCCCAGCCCGGCCAGCAGTGCCCAGACCATCAGCAGGAGCAGCAGCGGGGTCTGCCAACGGGGGGCGTTGCGGAGGTGCATCGGGGTCATCGGCGGTCGCGGTGGCCTGCAGCGGAGCGCATGATGGTGGATCATGGAGCGTAAGAGAATCGTCGGAACTCCGACGGCGCTTCGACATCCGGCCTGCGATGCTGCCGGCCCTTTCCCGCGTGCACGAGTCCCTGCCGATGCGGCTGCTGGTCATCGAAGACAACCGGAGCCTGGTGGCGAACCTCTTCGATTACTTCGAGGCGCGCGGCCATACGCTGGACGCGGCGCCCGACGGCATCACCGGCCTGCACCTGGCCAGTACCCAGGTCTACGACGCCATCGTGCTGGACTGGATGCTGCCGCGGCTGGAGGGGCCGGAGGTGCTGCGCCGGCTGCGCGAGGAGCACGGCTCCGACGTGCCCGTCATCATGCTGACCGCGCGCGATGAACTGCCGGACAAGATCGCCGGCTTCCGCGCCGGGGCCGACGATTACCTGACCAAGCCCTTCGCCCTGCCCGAACTGGAAGTGCGGCTGGAGGCGCTGATGGCGCGCGTGCATGGCCGACAGCGCCGCAAGGTGCTGGAAGTGCACGACCTGAAGCTGGACCTCGCGACGCTGGAAGCCACCCGTGCCGGCCAGCCGCTGCACCTGTATCCCGCCTGCCGCAAGCTGCTGGAGACGCTGATGCAGGCCAGTCCCGCCGCGGTCACCCGCCAGCAGCTGGAGCACGCGCTCTGGGGCGACCATCCCCCCGATGGCGACATGCTGCGCTCCCATGTCTACGAGTTGCGACGCAGCGTGGATGGTCCGTTCACGGTGAAGCTCATCCAGACCTTGCCGCGCACCGGTTACCGGATCGCCGTGCCGCACGAGGCGGGCACGCCGTGATCTCCCGGCGCAGCCTGCGTTCGCACATCCTGATGTGGCTGGGCGGTTACGCCCTGCTGCTGACCGTGGCGGTGATGCTGCACGGGTTCCTGGTCAACGAGATCGCCGAACGGCTGGTCTGGGATTCGCTGCTGAAGACCGAACTGGAGCACCACCTGCAGCGCAACGCCGACGATCCGCGCTACCGCTGGAGCGATACCGACGACCTGCAGCTGTACACCTCCACCGACGCGCGACCGCTGCCGCGCGAAGTGGTCGGCCTGCCGGAAGGCATCCACGACGAACTGGTGATGGGCGACCGCGAGGTGCTCGTCCTCGTGCGCACCGTCGAAGGCGTGAAGTACACGCTGGTGCTGGACATCACCGAACTGGAATCGCAGGAAGACACGCTCACGCTGATCGTGTTCGGCCTGGCCGTGACGCTGGTGCTGCTGATGGGCCTGTCGGTCGCCTGGGGCCTGCGGCGCTCGCTGCGCCCGCTGACCCAACTCGCCGCCGACATCGGCGCGCTGTCCCCCGACCGCATGGGCCAGCGGATCGCCGTGTCGGAGAAAGCGACCACCGAACTGGTCGTGATCGCCAGTGCGCTGAACGACTATCTCCGCCGGCACGAATCCTTCATCGAGCGCGAGCGCGTCTTCATCGACACCACCAGCCACGAGCTCCGTACGCCCATCGCCATCATCGCCGGCGCGAGCGAACTCGCCCTCGATCAGGCGGACCTTCCGGGACCCGCGCGCCAGCAGGTGCAGCGGATCCATCGCACCGCACGCGACGTCGAGCGCATGATCGCGCTGCTGCTGACGCTGGCGAAGGATCCTGCGCGCCTGTCGCGCAACAACGACGTGGTGCTGTTGCACGAGCTGCTGCCGGACATCATCGAGGACCACCAGCACCTGATGCAGGGCAAGGACCTGACGATCGTCATCGATGCGCTGGCGCCCTGCAGCGTGGCCGCGCCGCTGCACATCGTGCAGGCCGCCATCGGCAACCTGTTGCGCAACGCCATCGAGAACAGCGATCGCGGCGAGATCCACGTGCGGCTCGATGCCGACGCCACGGTCACGCTCGAGGACCCCGGCCACGGCATGACGCCGGAAGACATCAGCCGCATCTACGCCCAGATGGCGCGCGGCGGCAGCCGTGAGGGCGGTGGCATCGGCCTGGACCTGCTGGCACGCCTGTGCGAACACCTCGGCTGGACGTTGTCCATCCAGTCCGCGCCGGGCCGCGGCACCATCAGTCGGCTGCGCCTCTCCCGCTGAGCCGGTTTCACGCGAGGGGGACTAGCATGCCCTCTCCGCCTGCAGGAGAACCTCCATGAAGCCCGTGCTGCTGTGCAGTCTCGTCCTCCTGCTGGGCGCGTGCGCGCGCGAGGCTCCAGCGCCCGTGCAGGCTGCGCCGCCGGCGGCCTCTCCCGCCGTCGATGCAGATCCGCCCGCCCCCGATGCCGTCGCCCCGGCGATGGCGCCGCCCTCGTTCGACTGCGCGAAGGCGGTATCCGCGGCGGAGAAGCAGGTCTGCGGCGACGCGGAGCTGGCCGCGCTGGACCGCACGCTGGCCGCACGTTATGCCGCATTGCCGGCGCCGGATCCCGCCGTGCAGCGCGGGTGGGCGAAGGGGCGCGACGACTGCTGGAAGGCCGGCGACGCACGCACCTGCGTGCTGGAGGCCTACAAGACGCGACTGGTCGAACTGGCGATGCATGCGCCCGACGCCGCTGTGCCCAAGATCGTGAAGTACCGCTGCAGCGACAACGCCAAGCCCTTCACGATGACGTACTACCACGACATCGATCCGCAGGCGGCCGTGATGGCCTGGGGCAATGACGACGCCATCGTATTCCCGCAACCGGCCGCCAGCGGCGCCAAGTACGGCCGTGCCGGTGTGGAGTACTGGGAGCACCAGGGCGAAGCCAGCGTGGACTTCTTCGGCGACAAGCTGAGTTGCCGGCCGATGCCGTGATCGCGCCGGAGTACCGGTCAGCCCGCCTGGCGCGCCGACCGCACCGCCTGCACGCGCGCCTCGCGCACGGCCTCGCCGATCTCCGGGCCGCTCATGCCGTCGCGTGCCACGTCCCGGGCGCTGACGCGCAGCGTCGCCTCGTGCAGGCGCACCAGCGTGCGCCCCTGCGGATAGTCGGCGTCTTCGTTGCCGCCGCGGCCGCGCTTGTCGGCTTCGCACACGGTAGCCAGCCACGGAATGCGCTCCGGCCTCCGGAACGCATCGCAACGGGTGAGCAGTTCGACGACGGTGGCATCGCGCAGCTCGTCGAGCCGATGCACGTTGAGGTGCTCGCGGCAGGCCATCACCGCCAGCTCGCGGTGGTCGACCGGCACTTTCAAGCGCTCGCACAGCGCCATCACCGGCTTCACGCCGGCATGCTCGTGGCCGATGTGTTTGGGCAGCACGTCGGCCGGCGTCAGCGCCTTGCCGAGGTCATGCACCAGGGCGGCGAAACCGATCCGGGCGTCGCCGGGCGCGAGTCGCGCCGCCATGTCGCTGACCATCTGCTGGTGCAGGCCGGTATCCACCTCGGGGTGGTACTCCGCGCGCTGTGGCACGCCATACAGCGCATCCACTTCCGGCAGCACCACGGCCAGCGCGCCGCAATCGCGCAGCGTGGACAGGAAGGCCGAAGGCTGCGCCGAGCCCAGCGCGCGCCGCAGTTCCTGCCACACGCGTTCGGGCACCAGCGCATCGAGTTCACCGCTGTCGACCATCGTGCGCATCAGCGCCATCGTTTCCGGTGCGATGGAGAAACCCAGCGGCGCGAACCGCGCCATGAAGCGCGCCGCGCGCAGCACGCGCAACGGATCCTCGACGAAGGCCGGGCCCACGTGGCGGAGCACGCGGGCTTCGACATCGCGTGCGCCGCCGTAGGGGTCCACGAGCGTGCCGTCGTCGGCCTGCGCGATCGCATTGAGGGTGAAGTCGCGCCGCTGCAGGTCTTCTTCCAGCGTCACCGATGGATCGGCATCGACGACGAACCCCCGGTAGCCGCGCCCACTCTTGCGCTCGGTGCGCGCCAGCGCATGCTCCTCGCCGGTATCGGGATGCAGGAACACCGGGAAGTCGCGGCCGACGGCCTTGAAACCCCGCGCTTCCATCTCCGCCTGGCTGGCGCCGACGACCACCCAGTCGCGATCGCCGGGCGGCAGGCCCAGCAACCGGTCGCGTACCGCGCCGCCGACGAGATAGGTCTTCATGCCGCCATGATAGCGGCCCGCGCTCAGCTCTTCGGCATCTGCGCGGTGGGGCAGGTGAACGCTTTCCGCTTGGCCTGCACGCGGCCCATCATCCGGTCGGTCACCGGCAGCGCATTGCCGTTGAGGCGCCAGTCGTAGAGCACGCTGAAGGCGAGCACGCGCGCCACGTACTCGCGCGTTTCCTTGTAGCTGATGGTCTCGATCCAGATGTCGGGGTCGAAGCCCGGTCGCTGCGACTGCCAGCGGGCGGTCGGCGCGGGGCCGGCGTTGTACGCGGCGATGGCGATATAGGGCACGCCGTACTTGTCCTCCATCTCGCGCAGGTAGGCGGTGCCGATCGCGATGTTGGTATCCGAGTCGTACAGGCTGGATGCACCGGCATAGGGAATGCCCAGCCGCTGCGCCACGCCCGCGCCCGTCCCGGGCAACACCTGCATCAGGCCCATCGCGTTGGCGCCGGAGCGGGCCTTGGGATTGAAGATGCTCTCGGCGCGGATCTCGGCGGCGACCCAGGCCGGATCGATCGCATGCCTGGCCGCCTCGCGCCGGATGGTGTCGCCGTGGTGCAGCGGGAAGCGCAGTTCGTACAGCCGCTGCTCGTCGGGCCGGCTCTCGCCGCGCACGCTGCCCAGCGAGAACACCGCGCGGTCGAACCAGCCGTTGTCGCGCGCCACTTCCACCGCGATGCGCCGCTGGGTGTCGTCGAAACGCGACAGCGCGTCGTTCCATTCCGCCGTCGCCCAGCCCGGTCGTTCCAGCTGCCACAGCGCCATCGCGCGCACGATGGCGGGGTCGCGCGCGACGGCCTGCTTGGCCGTTGCCGGATCGTTCGGAATCCACGCGCACAGCGCATACGGCTGGTTGACGCGGTCCGCGGCGAGGAAGCCGTGGAAGGTGGGGCTGCCCGCCGTCTCGCGGAACAGGCGCTGCGCGGTGGCGCTGTCGCCGGTCTTCTCCGCCATGCGCGCCTCGAAGTAGCGCCAGCGCGAGTCCGAAAGCTGCGACGCCGGCATCTTCCGCAGTGCCGCCAGGGCGGCGGGCCAGTCGCCGCGCGACAGCGCCTCGCGCACACGCCATTCGTGGAGGCGTTCGTCGTACGCGGACTCGGGCACGTTGCCCAGGCGACGCGCGGAGTCGGGACCGTACGAGGCCACCGTCCACAGCGCGATCTGGTACAGCACCTGGCCGCGCTCGGCTTCGCCCAGGCCCAGCGCATCCGCGTACTGCGGCAGCAGGCGCTCGGCCGTGTCGGGATCATTCTGTGCGAGCTTCGCCAGCCCGTACGCGGCCATCCGGCGGCTGCGGTCGGTCTTCGGCCAGGTGAGCGCGCGCGCGTGGACGGTATCGATGAAGGCGGCGTAGTCGTTGGCCAGCGCAGCTTCGTCGGCGGGCAGGCCGCGTGCGGCGCCGCGCATCACACCGGTCTGGCGCTCCGCAGCCGCGGCCTCGATCCGCTCCCACCTCAGCGCAGGCGGCAGTCCGCCCTGGCTGGCGAGCACGGTGAAGACGGGGTCGCAGCCATCGGGCAACGACTTCGCGCCCTTGCGCCACACCGCCTGCGCCTGCTCGGTCCAGGACGCATCGGTGCGACCGGTGGCCTGGCGCGCCGCCAGCTGGGCGCACTGCAGCGCGAGGCTGTCGGTGGGTTTCCATGCCGCGAGGAACGTGGGCCAGTCCTGGCGCCGCGCCAGTGCGGCCAACCAGAGCGATCGAAACTGCGAGGCCACGACCTGCCCGTCGTAGCGCCGCAGGAAGTCCTGTGCCTGCGTGGTGGTGATGGTGTCGGGATCGCGGCGCAACGCGGCGAACTCGATCCAGCCGTACAGCGGATGACGCACCAGGGCCGCCGACTGTGCGGGATCGAGCCTGCCGGCATCGGCGGCCTCCAGCGCGGCGGCCACCTGGAGCCGTTGTGGATCGGTCGCCTGCGCATGCGCGGGCGACGTGATGGCAGCGCCGAGGGCGGCAACGAGTACGATGAAATGGGGAATACGGACCATCCGGGGACTATACGGGCGCCGGCTGAACGTCCCTGTAGACAGACAAGGCGAGGAGTGGACGCGTGGACGGTGTGTGGATGTTTCCGTTGTTGGGTGTGCTGGCGGGCGTATTGGCCGGATTGCTGGGGATCGGTGGCGGCCTGGTGCTGGTCGGTGCGCTCGCGTGGATCCTGCCGTTGCATGGCGTGCCCAAGGAGGCGGCGATGCATGCCGCGCTGGCCAGTTCGCTGGCGAGCATCGTGCTGACCGCGGCCTCGTCCGCGTATGCGCACCATCGCCGCGGCAGCGTGCTGTGGCCGACGGTCGCGTGGATGGTGCCCGGGTTGTTGGTCGGTGGCTGGCTGGGCAGCGGCCTGGCCGTGTACCTCGACGACAACGTGTTGCGCTGGATCGTCGCGGGCTACTGCTTCATCGCCGGCGCGCAGATGGTGCTGGGCGGGCATGCGCATCCGGAAGGGCGTGGCGTACCCGCGCCGCGCGGGCCCTGGATGAGTGCGGCAGGATCGGTCGTGGGCGCGGTATCGGCCGTGGTCGGCATCGGCGGCGGCAGCATGACGGTGCCGCTGCTGGTGTGGCGTGGCGTGCAGCCGGTGCGGGCCGTGGGCACGTCGAGCGCCTGCGGCGTGGCGATCGGAATCGCGAGTGCGGCGGGTTACGCGCTGCACGCGCCGCCGGGCGCGTTGCCCGCGCATGCGGTGGGGTACATCTATCTGCCTGCGGCCATCGGTGTGGCGATCGCCTCGGTGCTGGCGGCGCCCTGGGGCACGCGGCTCGCGCATCGCATCGGGGGCAAGGCACTGAAGCGCGTGTTTGCCGCCTTCATGATCGTCATGGGCATCGCGATCCTGGCCAGCGGTTGAGCAAGCAACGGGCCGACGTAGTTCCGTTTACTTGTTAATCATCGTGATAATCGTGTGTAGAAACTTCGGGTAATTGCATTTACTCGAGCAAAATCAAGATTACCTTCTTCAAAACGGTGACTTTCTTCTGTTGTGAGCTTTTTAACGATTCTTTAAAACGTGAGATGAGTCGCTTTAGGCGTTTGGCCGTGCGGCTCAACCCCTTCCGGAGAGAGAATCCATGAAAGCGCGTCGCCAAAAACTGGCTTCGGCCATTCAACTTGCAGTGCTTTGTGCTTTTCCCGCGATGGCCGTGGCCCAGGAGGCCACCACCCTCGATACGGTCACCGTGACCGGCAGCCGCATCAAGCAGTCCAATGCCGTGACCGCGCAGCCGGTCTACGTGCTGGATCGCCAGAAGATCGAGCAGACCGGCGTGCAGAGCGTCGGCGAAATCCTCCAGCAGCTCACCGCGGGCGGCAAGGCGCTGAACGCGAAGTTCAACTCCTCGGGCAACTTCGGCTATCCCTCGGACGGCGGCGGCATCGGCGCCGGCTCTGCGCAGGTCGACCTGCGCCACCTGGGCTCGCAGCGCGTGCTGGTGCTGGTCGACGGCATCCGCTGGGTCAACGAATCCTCCGCGTCGGGCGTCAGCGGCAGCGCCGACCTCAACACCATCCCGCTGGCCATCGTCGACCGTATCGAAGTGCTGGAAGACGGCGCGTCGGCCATCTACGGTTCGGACGCCATCGCCGGCGTGGTGAACATCATCACCCGCAAGAAGTTCGACGGTGCGGAAGTCCACACCTACTACGGCGAGTACAGCCGCGGCGGCGAGACCACCGAGGCCTCGCTGACGCTGGGTGGCGGTGGCGAGCGCTTCAACGGCGTGTTCTCCGCGAGCTACTACGAGCAGAAGCGCATCAGCGCGGGCGACTGGGAGCAGTCCGCATGGCCGGAACCCGGCGCCGGCCTGGCGGCGGGCAGTTCGGCGATCCCGCAGGGCCGCTTCACCTTCTGCGATCCGGCGCGTCCGGCGGGCAGCTACGGGTCCTGCTCGGCCAGTGAGGAGTTCTTCTACGACCTCGCGCTCAACACCGGCACCACCACGCCGGTCTGGAATCCGGCCGATCCCTCGACCGGCACGTACCACGACTTCACCGGTGCGGACCGCTTCAACTTCGCGCCGTACAACCTGCTGCTGACGCCGAGCAAGCGCAAGTCGATGTTCGGTTCGGTCAACTTCGACCTGACCGACAACGTGCGCCTGCACGCGAAGATGCTCTACAACAACCGCCAGTCGGCCAACCAGGCCGCGCCGGAACCGATCTTCGTCGGTCCGTACGCCGGTACCGGCGGCATCGCCGACACCATCATGATTTCGGCGGACAACCCGTACAACCCGTTCGGCATCGACCTGATCCCGGGCCAGAACTTCGGCTGGATCACCAAGCGCCCGGTGGAAGTCGGCCCGCGCATCTTCAACCAGGACGTCGACACCACCTACTTCAACATCGGCCTCGATGGCCTGTTCAACATCGGCGACCGCAGCTTCAGCTGGGACGCCAACTACGTGCATGCCGAGAACAAGGCCGAGCAGGTGTTCCTCAACGGCTACAACATGGCCAACATCGCGCTGGCGCTGGGCGATCCGACGGTCTGCGCGGCGGTACCGGGCTGCGTGCCGCTGGACCTGTTCGGCGGCCAGGGCCGTCCGATGACGCAGCAGATGATCGACTGGATCCGCACGCGCCAGATCGACAGCAGCAAGCAGGTGCTGGACATCGCGTCGGCCAACCTGACCGGCGATCTGTTCGGCATCGGCGACCGTTCCGCGCAATTCGCGGCCGGCGTGGAGCATCGCCGCTACAAGGGCGAGTTCAATCCGGATCCGCTGCGGCAGACGGGCGAATCGCAGGACTCGTTCGCCGCGCCGGTGTCGGCCGACTACGACGTCAACGAGGTCTATACCGAGTTCAACTTCCCGGTGCTGGCATCGCTGGACCTGAGCGCCGCGGTGCGCTTCTCGGATTACTCCACCTTCGGCAGCGAGACGACGGGCAAGCTGGGCTTCCGCTTCCAGCCGATCGAGGACCTGGTCTTCCGCGGCACGTATTCGCAGGGCTTCCGTGCGCCCAACCTGGGTGAGCTGTACGGCCTGACCCAGTTCGGCGCGACGCTGGTCGATCCATGCGGCCCGACCGGCTCGCCGGTGGTGAACACCGCCGACGGCATCTCGCCCGGCCTCGAGGCGGCGTGCGTGGCGCAGGGCGTGCCGAACAACTTCGAGCAGGCCAACACGCAGATCACCACGTTCACCGGCGGCAATCCGGATCTCTCGCCCGAGAAGTCCGACAGCTACACGGTCGGCGTGGTGTACAGCCCGGGCTGGGCGGACGGCCTGTCGTGGTCGGACAAGCTGGATTTCGAGCTGAGCTACTACCACCACAAGATCGACGACGCGATCGCGCCGCGCGACATCCAGGCCCTGCTCAACGCCTGCCTCGCGGCCGGCGGTCAGGACGCGGCGCTCTGCTCGCCGTTCACCCGCGGCAGCAGCGGCAACCTCAACCCGCCCGAGAACTTCCTGGACAACCTGGCCACCATCGAGACCGATGGCGTGGACGTGAAGGTCAACTGGACGAGCCCGGACTGGGGCTGGGGCGTGGTGAGCGCGGCGCTGCAGGCCACCACCGTCTTCAATTACGAAGCGGTCGACATCGACGGCAACCGTTCGCAGCGGCAGGTGGGCTGGGAAGTCTCCGACAGCGCGATCCCGCGTTGGCAGGGCAACCTGCAGCTGGGCTGGAAGCGCGGCAATTTCGACGCGACCTGGAACATGCGCTACATCAGCGCGGTCAAGGAAGACTGCGGCAACGCCGTCATCTCCGCCGTGCCCGGTTGCCTCAACGACGAGGGCGTCAACACGCTGGGCTCCACGACGTACAACGACGTGCAGTTCGGCTGGAAGGATGCCTTCGCGCTGGCTGGCCTGAAGTTGTCGCTGGGCGCGAACAACGTGTTCGGCAAGGACCCGCCGGTGTGCGTGACCTGCTCGCTCAACGGCTACGACGCCGGTACGTACGACCTGCCAGGCGCTTTCTGGTACGTGAGCGCCGACTACCGCTTCTGACGGACCGCGGTGGATGAAAACGGGAAAGCCGGCCGCAGGGCCGGCTTTCTCCGTTGCGGCATCGCGACCGCATCTGCCGCCGTCGCCCGGCCCGGGCCGGGCGTTGCCCGCATGACAGGGGCGCCGGCAGGAGTACGATGCGTCAGCGAGGGGAGGGAAGGAAGCGCATCGAATGGAGGCGCCTGTCCACGGAAGCACCGGCTACTGGGCGGACGCGGCGGAACGCCGTCGTCGTCGCCGTGCCTTCAACCTGCTGATGGCGACCGGCCTGATCATGGCGATGCTGGGCCTGGGCTGGGGCGTGTTCTTCGCCTTGCGCGGCGCTTGGGCCGTGGCCGCGGTGGAGCTGGCGATCGCCTTGCTGGGGGGTGTGGTCATCCTCATGGCGCGGCTGCGCCGGACGCGCGCGGCCGCGTGGGTCGCCTTCGCGGGAATGGCCGCGCTGCTGTGCTTCTTCTCGGCGTTCCTGGATGCATCGACGACGACGATCCCGGGAACCAGCCATCTCTTCCTGCTCGTGCTGGCCCTCTGCGCGCACCATGTGTTTCGCGCGGAGCCGCCCGGGTTGCGCTACGGCGCGGTGTTCGCGTTGCTGCTGGCCTTCGCCGTGTTCGCCGCGACGCCGGTGGGTACGCCTGCGCCGTTCGCCATCAGCGACGATGTGCGCAGGATCGGCATCTGGGTGAACTTGGCGACGGTGGTCGCCAGTTTCCTGGTGGTGATGCGGCTCGCCGAGAGCGACATCGCCGAGCATCGGGCGCTGCATCGCGCGTTGCGCGATGCGCTGTCGCAGCGGCGCTTCGAACTGTTCTACCAGCCTCAGGTCGATGGCGAGGGCCACATCGTGGGGGCGGAAGCGCTGCTGCGCTGGCGCGATGCGCGGCGCGGCATCCTGCGGCCGGGTGAATTCATGCAGGCGGCCGAGGAGACCGGCTTCATCCTGCCGCTGGGCCAATGGGTGCTGCAGGCGGCCTGCACGCAGTTGCGTGCGTGGCATGCGGACCCCGCAATGCGATCGCTACGGTTGTCGGTCAACATCAGTGCGTTGCAACTGCGCCAGCCGGATTTCGTGCAGCAGGTGAGCGATGCGATGGCGCGCGCCGGTATCGATGCGGGGCGACTGACGCTGGAGCTGACCGAAAGCGTGCTCGTCCACGACATGGAGGATGCGGCGGGCAAGATGCGCGCGCTGCATGCGATGGGCGTGCGGCTGTCGTTGGACGATTTCGGCGCCGGACATTCGTCGCTCTCCTATCTGCGCGAACTCCCGTTCGCCGAGATGAAGATCGACCGGACGTTCACGCGGGGCATCGTGCGGGATGCGCATGCCGCCAGCATCACCCGCAATCTCCTGCAACTCGGGCAGGACCTGGGTATCGACGTGATCGCCGAGGGCATCGAGCAGCAGGACCAGTTCGGCCTGCTGGGGGAACAGGGTTGCCGCCTGTTCCAGGGCTACATGTTCGGTCGGCCGATGGACGTGGATGCCTTCAACCGTCGCATGGGCGCCGCCTAGCGCGGGGCCGGCTCAGCGCAGCGCGACGTCCGGCACGTCGATGTCCATCGCCAGCGCGAGATGGTCGGAATTCGCGGCAGGCATCGCGCGCGCGTTGTCCGCATGCAGCCCATCGCTGACCAGGATGTGGTCGATGGCGCGCTGCGGACGCCAACTGGGGAACGTAGGCACGCACACCGACGGCGGGCGCAGGCGGGTGCGCTTGTAGAGCAGTTCCATTTCCGGCGTGTCGGGCATGCAGTTGAAATCGCCCATCAGCACCGCATGCGGATGGCCCGACAGCAGTTCCCCGATGAAGGCCAGTTGCGAGCGTCGCGAGTTGGCGCCGAGCGACAGGTGCGCGACGGCCACGGTGAGGCCTTCGTCGCCCTCGCCGAAACGCGCCATCAGCACGCCGCGGCCGCTGATGCGGCCGGGCAGGCTATGGTCGGTCACTTCCACCGGCTCCAGCTTGCTCAGCAGGCCGTTCGCACTGCCGGCCACGCGCGCCACGTTGCGGTTGGGCTGGTGGGTCCAGTAATCGAATCCGGCGCGCTCGGCCAGGTAGTGGGTCTGGTTGGTGAAGCCCGAGCGCAGGCTGCCGGGGTCCGCTTCCTGGAGGCCGACGATGTCGTGCTCGCCGGCCAGCTGCGCGATCAGATCCAGGCTGCCGCGCTTGTTGCCCGCCGGCAGCGCATGCGACCAGCTGCGGGTCACGTAGTCGCTGTAGCGGCGCGTGCTGGAGCCTGCCTGGATGTTGGCGCTCAGCAGGCGCAACCGTCGCGCGGCGGAGGTGGCGGATTCGGTCATGGAAGTGGGGGGCTTCCGCCGGGTTCAGCGCTTGGCGCGTTCCATCGCGACCAGGTGGTCGGTGATGCGCAGCACGTCGTCCCAGCTGCGGCCACCGGTCACGCGGTACTTGCCGTTGACGACCAGGGTCGGCGTGCTGGTCACGCCCCACTTCTGCGCCAGCTGCATGCCGCGGCCCATCTTGGCGTTGGTGCCGAAGCTGTTCATCAGTGCCACGAACTCCTGCGGGTTCGCGCCGTAACCCGCGTAGAACTTCGCGATCTCGGCCGGTTCGGCCGGCGGCTTGCCTTCGCCGGGCAGCGTGCGCTGCACGTGGATGGCTGCGAACACGGCGTCATGGGTCTTGTCGACCAGGCCCTTCGACTCGGCGGCGTAGTAAGCCTTGGCGTAGGGCTCCCACGCCTTGCCGAACGCGACCGGCACGTAGGTGATGCGCACGTCGGCCGGCTGCTTGGCCTTCCAGGCGGCCATGCGGGGCGCGAAGGCACCGCAGGCGGGGCAGACATAGCCGAAGACTTCGGCGACTTCGACCTTTCCGTTGAGCGGCGCATACGGCTGGGCGTTGGCGATCTCTTCGTAATCGGTGCCCGCGACTGGGGCCGGGCCCTGCGGCGGAACCACCGGGTTGGTGTTCGGCGCGGGGGCGGCAGCATCGGCGGCGGGCGGCGTGGCGGCCGGCGTGCCGGCGTCCGCCGGGGCGGGTGCGACGTCCGTGGCCGGCGCGGTTTCGGCGGCCGGCGCCGCGGGAGCCGCGGTGTCGCCGGTCGGCGAGGTGTCGGTGGAGGGCTTGGGTCCGCAGGCCGCCAGGATCGGCAACAGCAGGGACAGCATCAGGACGTGGCGGGATTTCATCGCGCGGACTCCAACGTATCGGGGAAAAGGGGCTGCCACGAAGGGCGGGGACTTCACATTCTGCATGGGCCCCGGCGGGGCTGCCATGACGACGTCATCACTTGCGGGTGCGCTCGCGTGCGACCAGGCGGTCGACGATCTTCAGCATGTCGCTGTAGGTACGGCCACCGATGACGCGGTACTTGCCGTTGACGATCATGGTCGGCGTGCCTTCGATGCCGGCGGCCATCGCCCAGGTCCGCGCGTGCTCGAGCTGCCGGTCGACCTGCTCGCCGCGCAGCGCGGCGCTGAACTTGGCCCGGTCCACGCCGTAGGGGGCATAGAACGCGGCGATCTCGTCGGGAGAGACGTTCTGGATCGGCAGCGCGCCGGTCTTGTGCAGGGCGTCGAACACCGCCTGGTGGGTGCGCTCCTGCACGCCGAACTGGCGGGCGGCGAAGAACGCACGGGCATACGGGATCCAGTAGCCGCCGAAGGCCGCCGGCACCGGGGTCAGGCGCACGTCCTTGCGCAGGGTCTTCTTCCAGGCCGCCAGCGTGGGTTCGAAGTGGGCGCAGTGGACGCAGGTGTAGCCGAACACCTCCACCACTTCGACCTTGCCGTTGAGCGGGGCGTAGGGCGTGCCGTTCTCGATCACCACATAGTCCTGGCCCTCGACCAGCGGCGGGGGCGACGGCGGCGCGGCCAATGCGACGGCGGGCACCAGGGCCAGCAGGGTGATCAGGACGGGCAGTAGACGGGACGCCATCGGGACTCTCCAGCTTCGTACTGGCCCCGGCACGCTGCGGGGCGCGGAAAAAGAAACGCCGGCCATGGTGGGGCCGGCGCGATGAACAGGAGCTTGCACTTCCGGCCGCGGCAGGCGGCGGAAGTCGGGGATTACTTGCTGCCGGCCTTGGCCGCGGCGACGTCGTCGGCGCGGGCGTGCAGGCCCTGCAGGTAGCTGGCCAGGGCCTGGATTTCCTGCTCGGTCAGCGGGCCGGCCACCTGGGCCATGATGTTGAAGTGGGCCGGGTCCTTCAGCGTGGTCGTACCGGCCTTGTACTCGGTCAGGCGGCGCACCGTGTAGTCCTGCATCTGGCCGCCGATATGCGGGTAGGCCGGGCCCGGGTTGCCGGCACCGGTCGGGCCGTGGCACGCCAGGCAGGCCGGCACGCCGCGCTTGGCATCGCCATTGCGGTACAGCTGCTGGCCGACTTCGTAGAACTTCATGCCCTGGTAGGTGCCGTCGGCGACGACGCTGTCGTCGGCCAGGCCGGCGCCCGACTTCTGGGTGGCGAAGTAGGCTCCCACGTCGCGCATGTCCTGCGCGTTGAGGGTCTGGGCGAACGGGGCCATCACCATCGCCATGCCGGTGTTGCGCTCGCCCGAGGCGAACAGCGCCAGCTGCTGGGCGATATAGCGCTCGCTCTGGCCGGCGATGCGGGGGTACTGCGGGTCGCTGGGATTGCCGTCGGCGCCGTGGCAGGCCGCGCAGGCGGCCGCCTTGGTCTGGCCGGCCTTGGCATCGCCCCAGGTCGTCTTGGCGAGGTTGATGTCCAGCGGCGCGGTCTCGACCGGCGCATTGTCCGGCACCGGGACCACCGTGGTCTGTGCAAAAGCGACTGCGCCCACGGCCAGTACGGCCAATCCGGCAAGTCCCATAACGCGAGCGTGGCGCATGCTAAAGCTCCGAAACCTTTGACTGATGGCGGCGCCTGAAGGGGCCGCGAAACCCGCGAATTATCGTCGCGGCGGCCGCTCGCGGTCAATTCAAACGGTATCCGGCCCGCCACCGTGCGATCCTATCGCCATGTCGAACCCCCTGAATTCCGCCAGTTACCTGCTCTCCGCCCACACCCCGCGCCAGTTGCCGGAGGATGGCGGGTTCGAGGTGGCCTTCGCCGGCCGATCCAACGCCGGCAAGTCCAGCGCCCTCAATGCGCTGGTGAACCACAACCGGTTGGCGCGGGTATCCAAGACCCCCGGCCGCACCCAGCAGTTGGTGTTCTTCCAGGTCCAGCCCGAGCGCTACCTGGTCGATCTGCCCGGCTACGGCTACGCCAAGGTGCCCCAGGACCTGCAGGCCCACTGGCAGGCCTTCATCGACCGCTACTTCCGCACCCGCGAAGCGCTCAAGGGGCTGGTGGTCGTCATGGACATCCGCCACCCGCTGAAGGACTACGACCGGCAGATGCTGGGCTATGCGGTCCAGCGGGGCCTGCCGGCCCACGCGCTGCTGACCAAGGCCGACAAGCTGGGTCGCGGCCAGCAGGGCAACGCGCTGCAGGCGGTGAAGAAGGAGCTGTTCTCCGCATTCGGCGACACCGTCAGCGTGCAGACGTTCTCGGCCGAGTCCAAGCAGGGCGTGGACGAGGCGCGCATGGTCGTGGGCGGCTGGCTGGGGCTGTAAGTCGTCAGACCGACACGTGGAACAGGCGGCCCACCAGCGCGGCGGCCGCCATCGCCATCGCGCCCCAGAAACCTACCCGCCACGCGCCGCGTAGCACCGGTGCGCCGCCCACGCGCGCCGCCAGGCCGCCGGACAGCAGCAGGCCCGCCACGGTAGCGAGGGTGGTCACGATGGCCACCTTGTCGGCGGGGGCCAGCAGGGTCGTGGCGATCGGCAACAGCGCGCCCACGGTGAAGGCTGCCGCAGACGCCAGCGCCGCCTGCACCGGCCGCGCGCGCAGGGCGTCGGTGATGCCGAGCTCGTCGCGCATGTGCGCGGCCAGTGCATCGTGCGCGGTGAGCTGTTCGGCCACCTGCCGCGCGAGCGCCGGTTCCAGTCCGCGCCCGACATAGATCTGGGTCAGCTCGGCCAGCTCGCCGTCGGGCATCTCGTGGAGTTCGCGCTTTTCGACGGCGAGGTCGGCCGCTTCCGCATCGGCCTGCGACTGCACCGACACGTATTCGCCTGCCGCCATCGACATGGCGCCGGCCACGAGTCCGGCCACGCCGGTCAGCAGGATCGTCGAGGGCGCTGCGCCGCTGGCAGCCACGCCCACGACCAGCCCCGAGACCGAGACGATGCCGTCGTTGGCGCCGAGCACGGCGGCCCGCAGCCAGCCAACCCGGTCGGTGCGGTGCAGTTCGCGGTGGCGCGGGACGACAGTGCGGGCATGGCGCGGCATGCCCGCAGCGTAGGCCAGCGCGGCGGCCCGCGTCGAGCGGGCGCACCGGCGTCGCGTGCATGGATGGGACGCTGCGGCGTTCCCATGGCGACGATCGCGTGCGCACGGTCACGTTATAGTGCCGGCCTTGCAATGGAAGGCGGTGGCCCGACATTGCGTCTCCCCTTCCGCGAGTCCCGCCCTTGTCCAGCCCCAGCCACGTCGCCGACACGCCCATCACCGACCGCGCGCAACTGGTGACGTACGTCGCGTCGGGCGAGAAGCCGCGCGCCGACTGGCGCATCGGCACCGAGCACGAGAAGTTCGGTTTCCGCCTCGACGACCTGCGCCCGCCCACCTTCGATGGTGAGCGCGGCATCGAAACGTTGTTGAAGGGCCTGACGCGCTTTGGCTGGGAGCCCGTCGAAGAGAAGGGTCGCGTCATCGCACTGGTCAAGGAGGGCGCTTCGGTCACCCTGGAACCGGCGGGCCAGCTGGAACTGTCGGGCGCGGCGCTGGAGACCCTCCACGAAACCTGCGTGGAAGTGGGCACGCACCTGAAGGAAGTGAAGCAGGTCGCCGACGAACTGCAGCTCGGCTTCCTCGGCATGGGCTTCCAGCCCAAGTGGCGCCGCGACGAGATGCCGTGGATGCCGAAGGGCCGCTACCAGATCATGAAGTCGTACATGCCCAAGGTCGGCCAGTTGGGCCTGGACATGATGACGCGCACCTGCACCGTGCAGGTCAACCTCGACTACGCCAGCGAAGCGGACATGGTGAGGAAGTTCCGCGTGTCGCTGGCGTTGCAGCCGGTGGCCACGGCGCTGTTCGCCGACTCGCCGTTCACCGAGGGCAAGCCGAACGGCTACCAGAGCTACCGTTCGCACATCTGGACCGACACCGACGGCGACCGCACCGGCATGCTGGATTTCGTCTTCGAGGATGGCTTCGGTTACGAGCGCTATGTGGACTATCTGCTCGACGTGCCGATGTATTTCTCCTACCGCGACGGCATCTACCACGACGCCAGCGGCAAGTCGTTCCGCAAGTTCATGCGGGGAGAACTGGATGTGCTGCCGGGCGCGCTGCCCACGCTGCGCGACTGGTCCGACCACATGACCACCGCCTTCCCGGAAGTGCGGATGAAGAAGTTCCTGGAGATGCGTGGCGCGGACAGCGGTCCCTGGAACCGCATCTGCGCGCTGCCCGCGTTCTGGGTGGGCCTGCTGTACGACGATGCCGCGCTCGACGCGGCGTGGGACCTGGTCAAGGATTTCTCGCTGGCCGAGCGCCACGCGCTGCGCGACGGCGTGCCGAAGCATGCGCTGAAGCTGCCGTTCCGCGGCGGCACGGTCCGCGACCTGGCCCGCGAAGCGGTGAAGATCGCCATCGGCGGCCTGCAACGCCGCGCACGCCTCAACAGCAAGGGCGTGGACGAAGCCGGCTTCCTCGATGCGCTGGTGGAAATCGTCGAGGCCAACGAGACCTCCGCCGAGCGCAAGCTCGCGCTGTTCAACGGCCCCTGGCAGGGCGACATCGATCGCGTGTTCCGCGAATTCGCGTACTGACCCGACCCGGGTTAGGCTGGGCCTTTCCATGCAGGGGAAGGCCGATGCGGGCGGCAACGTGGTGGAAGGCATGCGGCATCGTGGTCTGCCTGGCGTTCGCGCCGCTCGCGCAGGCGCAGCGCGTGGCGATGGTGGGCGGTACGCTGGTCGACGGCACGCTCAGTGATCCGATCCGCGACAGCGTCATCCTGATCGAGGGCCAGCGCATCGTCGCCGTCGGCACGGTGAAGACGCTGCCGGTGCCGGCGGATGCGACGGTCATCTCCACCGAAGGCATGACGGTGTTGCCCGGCCTGTGGGACATGCACGTGCACCTGATGATCAACGGGCACGCCGACTACGATCATTGGGACAAGACCTATCCCGCGCAGTTCCGCGACGTGATCATGCCGTCGTCGGCCAAGCAGCTGCTGCTGGCCGGCGTCACCGGCGCGCGCGACCTGGGCGGCCCGCTGGAAGACAGCATCGCGGTGCGCGATGCGATCAACCGCGGCCGCATCCCCGGCCCCACGCTGTTCGTGTCGGGGCCCTTCATCCAGAAGAAGCCCTACCCCGGCACCGAGCAGTTCCGCTGGGGCGTGGATTCGCCCGCCGATGCGCGCGCCAAGATCCGTCGCATCGCGCAGGCCGGCGTGGACGTGGTGAAG
Organism: Pseudoxanthomonas sp. Root630; assembly: GCF_001427585.1. GTDB lineage: Bacteria > Pseudomonadota > Gammaproteobacteria > Xanthomonadales > Xanthomonadaceae > Pseudoxanthomonas_A. The sequence goes on from NZ_LMGY01000015.1 coordinate 425,968, forward strand.
CTGATCGACCAGGACGGCATGAGCGATGCCGAACTCGCCGCCATCGTCGATGAAGCCCACAAGCATGGACTTCCCGTCGTTGCGCATGCGCACCGGCCGGAGGAGATCCGCCGTGGCCTGAAGTTCGGCGTGGACTGCTTCGAACACACCGGCCTGGCGGCCTCGCCGGAATATCCGCCGGACGTCATCGCCGCGCTGCGCGAGCGCACCGGCAACATGGCCTCCGGTCCGCTGTTCTGGACGCCGACCATCGAGGGGCTCTACAACTTTCCCCACACGGTGAAGAACCACGAGTTCATCGACGGCACCGACTGGCACGTCGGCCTGACGCCCGCGATCATCGACGACATCAAGCAGTCGCTCGAACATCCCGAGCGCATCAGCTACTTCCAGCAGACGCCGCAGCGATGGCCGACCCTGCAGCGCAAGTTCCAGCAGCTGCGCGAGAGCGGGGCGATGCTGCTGATTGGCACCGATTCCGGCATCCCGATGAAGTTCCACAGCGGCAGCACCTGGAACGAGCTCGACGTGTGGGTCAACAAGCTCGGCGTGCCCGCCATCGACGCCATCCGCGCCGCCACCTACTGGCCGGCGGTCGCGATGAAGGCCGACAAGGACTACGGCACCGTCACCGAGGGCAAGTACGCCGACATCATCGCGGTGAAGGGCGACGTGCTGAAACAGGTCGCCCTGCTGCAACGCGTCGATATCGTGGTCAAGCACGGCCAGCGGGTGAAGTGATCGTGCGGCGCTTCCTGCGCCGCACGAACCGGATGCCTGCTCAGTAGCGCGCCGCGGTCAGCGGCGCGTCCGCCCACTGCCATGCCGCCGCCTGCCGCTGCGAGGTCTCGCGTGCGGCATCGGCCAGCCCGAGCTTTTCCTGCGCCTGGGCCAGGCCGAACAGCGACCAGCCGTTGTGCGGATAGGTCTTCAGGTCCTGGTTGAACGCGTCCGCCGCACCCTTCGCATCGCCCGCGTCCAGCAGTGCGGCGCCCAGGTAGGGGCGCACCGGGAGCGGCCAATCCGCCGGCTCGTTGTAGGCCAGCGCATCCTCGGCGGTGGCGGCTTCGCGGAGCGCGGCGATGGCGCCGTCGTCTTTGCCCTGTGCGCGCAACAGCTCCCCGCGCAGCAGGGCATCGGCCACGCGCAGCACCGTCGCAGCGTTGTTGATGTCGAAGAAGCTCACCTGCGCCATCGCCGGATCCGCCGCGATCGCGCGCAGCGCATCGGATTCCCGCTGCGCCTCGGCCAGCGCGCCCTTGCGCGCGTGGGCCATGCCGCGGGCGAAGTGGCGTATCGCGGTCGGGTACGGCATCGTCGGTGGCGCGCGGGTGTCGGCCAGGATGGCGTCCCAATCGCCGAAGCGCACCTGCGTGAGCCAGGGTGCGACCACGAACTGCTGCATGAACTGCATCGGCGCCTCGCCCATCGCGGCATGGTCCGCGCGCTGTGCCGTCTGCGTCGCCGCCTGCAGCGCCAGCGTGCGCGAGCCGGTCAGGCTTGTCGTCATCGTGGCGAAGTGCCAGTTATGCGGCACGTAACCCAGCGGATACACCCCGTTGCTGCCACGGCACACCGCCAGGAAATCCTTGTCCGCGGTGGTGGCGGCGAAGTTGGTCAGCGTCGCGTCGTGATAGCGCCCGACGCGGATGTAGGTATGCGCGGGCATGTGCACCAGATGGCCCGAGCCCGGCGCCAGCGCCGCCAGCGCATCGGCATAGGGCAACGCGCGCTCGGGCGTCGGCGAGGCTTCGGTGGCGTGGATGTAGTAGTGCATCGCGCCGATGTGGCGGGGATTGCGCGCCAGCACGCGCTCCAGTTCGCCGATCAGGCGCGGCGTGTACTCCGCGGGCGTGCCGTCCGCGTTCCAGTACGCCCAGGGCGACAGGTCCATCAGCGCTTCGGCATAAAGCGTCGCGGCATCGTCGTCTTCGGGGAATTGCTTCACCACCTGCGCCAGCGCATCGGCATAGGCGCGGTCGAGCGCCGACCGGTCCTCCGGCGCCGGGTCGGCATAGCGGGTCTGCAGCGCCAGGATCAACGCGCGGTCGGCTGGATGCGCGGACGTCGCCAGGTCCGCGGCGCGCGCAGCGAGAGCGGTGGCATCCTTCGCCAGCGCGGGATCCATCGGCAGGTTGATGTTCGGCCCGAGCACCAGCGCCTGGCCCCAGACGCACATCGCGCATTGCGGATCCAGGCGCGCGGCTTCGGCGAACGCACGTCCGGCCGCTTCGTGGTTGAAACCGTAAGCCATCCGCAGGCCCTGGTCGAAATAGCGTTGCGCCAGGGGGGTGCGCGTGCCGACATCGCGGTGCAGGTCGCCGAAGCGATCGAACAGCGGCAGCGCGTCCGTTCCGGTCGGTGCCGCGGGGTCGGCGGTCGTCTTCGGCGCGGGGTCGCAGCCTGCCAGCGCGACGGCCAGCAGCAGGAGCAGGGATCGATGGATCATCGTGGCCTCCTCTCGGTCGGGTGTATCCGGGAACAACGCGGGACAGGCCCGGCAAGCGGACAGACTGGCGCGATGCCGAGCAGGTGTCATGGGGTCTTTTGGTCCCTGCCGATAGGCGGTCGGCGCCGCGGGTGTATACTCCCCCCCACTATCGTGACCCCGGTCGCCGACATGCCCCATTCCCCCGCCGACAAGAAGAAGGCGCTGACGCGCGTGCGCCGCATGCGCGGCCAGCTGGATGCGCTGGAGCGCGCGCTGGAGGAGGGGGCGGACTGCGCGCCGGTGCTGCAGCAGCTCGCTGCCGTGCGCGGGGCCGTCAATGGCCTGATGTCGGAGATCCTCGAAAGCCACCTGCGCGAAGAGTTCGCGCACCCGGCGTCCACCCCGGCGCAGCGCGAGGCCGGCATCGATGCCGCCGTCGCGCTGGTCCGTTCGTACCTCAAGTAATTCCTTTCAAATCCGCAGGAGTGCCATCGTGAAATCCCGTGCCGCCGTCGCCTTCGCCGCAGGCGAACCGCTGAAGATCGTCGAGATCGACGTCGCCCCGCCCCGCAAGGGCGAAGTGCTGGTGAAGATCACCCACACCGGCGTCTGCCACACCGACGCCTTCACGCTGTCGGGCGACGATCCGGAAGGCCTGTTCCCGGTCGTGCTGGGCCATGAAGGCGCCGGCATCGTGGTCGAAGTGGGCGAAGGCGTCACCAGCGTGAAGCCGGGCGACCATGTCATCCCGCTCTACACCGCCGAATGCGGCGAGTGCCTGTTCTGCAAGAGCGGCAAGACCAACCTGTGCACGTCGGTGCGCGCCACCCAGGGCAAGGGCGTGATGCCGGACGGCACGTCGCGCTTCTCCTACGAAGGCCAGCCGATCTACCACTACATGGGCTGCTCGACCTTCAGCGAATACACCGTCGTGGCCGAAGTGTCGCTGGCCAAGGTCAATCCCGAGGCGAATCCGGAGCACGTGTGCCTGCTCGGCTGTGGCGTCACCACGGGCATCGGCGCCGTGCACAACACCGCCAAGGTGCAGGCGGGCGACTCGGTCGCGGTGTTCGGCCTGGGCGGCATCGGCCTGGCGGTGATCCAGGGCGCGCGCCAGGCCAAGGCCGGCCGCATCATCGCCATCGACACCAACCCTTCCAAGTTCGAGATGGCGACGCAGTTCGGCGCTACCGATTGCATCAACCCGAAGGACTTCGATAAGCCGATCCAGCAGGTCGTCGTCGAGATGACGGGCTGGGGCGTGGACCATTCGTTCGAATGCATCGGCAACGTCAACGTCATGCGCGCTGCGCTGGAGTGCGCGCACCGCGGCTGGGGCCAGAGCGTGATCATCGGCGTGGCCGGCGCGGGGCAGGAAATCAGCACGCGTCCCTTCCAACTGGTGACCGGCCGCAAATGGATGGGCACCGCGTTCGGCGGCGTGAAGGGCCGCTCGCAGCTGCCGGGCATGGTCGAGGATGCGATGAAGGGCGATATCGAACTCGCCCCGTTCGTGACCCACACCATGCCGCTGGACGGCATCAACGAGGCCTTCGACCTGATGCATGAAGGCAAGTCGATCCGCAGCGTGGTGCACTACTGATGGAGCGCCTCGAACACCGTGCCTGCTTCGGCGGTTGGCAGGACGTCTACCGTCATCGTTCCGAGGTGCTCGGCTGCGACATGACGGTCGGCGTGTACCTTCCGCCACAGGCCGAGCAGGGTCCGTGCCCGGTGCTGTACTGGCTCAGCGGCCTGACCTGCACCGAGCAGAACTTCATCACCAAGGCCGGTGCGCAACGCTACGCCGCCGAGCACGGGATCATCCTCGTCGCACCGGATACCAGTCCGCGCGGCGAGGACGTGGCCGACGCCGACGGTTACGACCTGGGCAAGGGCGCGGGTTTCTACGTCAACGCGACGCAGGCACCGTGGGCATCGCACTACCGCATGTACGACTACATCGTCGACGAGTTGCCGGCGTGGGTCGAAGCCGATCCAGTGGCCAGCGGCCGGCGCGCCATCAGCGGACATTCGATGGGTGGCCATGGTGCGTTGACCATCGCGCTGAAGAACCCCGGACGCTACCGCAGCGTGTCGGCGTTCTCGCCGATCGTCGCGCCCTCGCAGGTGCCTTGGGGGCAGAAGGCATTCGCCGCCTACCTCGGCGACGATCGCGAGGCCTGGAAGGCCTACGACACGGTCGAGCTGGTCGGGCAGGCGCGGGAGAAGCTGCCGTTGCTCGTCGACCAGGGCGACGCGGATGAATTCCTGCAGGGCCAGTTGAAGCCCGAATTGTTGCAGGCCGCCGCCGCCAAGGCCGGTCATCCGCTGACACTGCGCCTGCAACCCGGCTACGACCACAGCTACTACTTCATTGCCAGTTTCATCGGCGAGCACATCGCGCACCATGCGGCGGCATTGAAAACGTAGGGCGGGCTCGAGCCCGCCGAGGGATCCATCCGGTAGCACGAGGGTGGGCCAAGGCCCACCCTACGCAGGACCTGCGAGTTCGTAGTCGGTGAAAGCGAAGCGCCCGTCGCGCAGTTCCGTGTTTCCCTTCGCGAGCATGAGTGGCGCATCGAACATCGGCCCTGCCGATACGCAGGTGTGGAATTCGCCGTTCTCGCCACAGGGATCCACCTGGCCCGGCAGCGCGGCGAGCAACGCCCGATCGAAGTCGCGGCCCGCAAATCCGGCATCCAGTTGCTGGGTATCGACGCAGCACAGCTGGGCGCGCAGTCCTCCATCGATCATCTCCCGCGCCAGCGATGCCGTGTCGCGGCCGAACAGCGGGGTGACGACGTCCCAGCCCGCGCGCGCCAGGTTCGCTACGCGGTAGGCCCGGATGTCTTCGAGGAACAGGTCGCCGAACGCCATCGTGCGCAGCCCCGGCCAACGTGCCGTCGCCTCGCCCAGGGCCTCCGCCATGGCGCGTTCGTAGTCGGTGTTCGAGCACTGCGCGGGGATCATCGCTTCCAGCAGCGGCAGGTCGGTCGCGCGTGCCTGCGCATGCAGCACGCGGCGGTGGATGCCCTGCATCGAGACGCGGTCGTGCTCGCGCGTGACCGTCGTCAGCAAGGCGACGACATCGACATCATCGCGTTGCCGCAGGACGTGCAGCGTCCAGGCCGCATCCTTGCCGCCGCTCCAGGCCAGCAGGACGGGCGTACGGTGGCTCAAGCCGCGGCGACGTCGCGCAGTTCCCAGGCGCCACCGGCGAGCAAGCGCAGGCGATGCTTCAGGACATGGCCGGGAATGGAGGAGCGGGCGACCAGCAGGATGCTGAGGTCGTCCTGCTGGCCCGCGACCGAGGCATCCGGATCCACGACGCCGAGGCCGGGATCGACTTCATCGGGATCGTCCTGGCGCGCGCGCCAGCGCTCGAACAGGCCGTTGGTGCGCAACGCGTGCTGCAGTTGCTCGGCGAATGCTTCCGCGCCGTGCGCATCGAAGCTGAAAGCCGGATCGCCGCCGCGTGCGCGGGCGGGATCGGGCAGACTGATGTAGTAACGGACCGCCATGGCGCCCCCGGTTCGAGCCAGGGGCATAGCGTAGCCCTGACGCGTTAGGCCGTCGTTATGTCGCCTTGAACGGCGCGGGCGGGGCGGCGAAGGCGACGACGACGGCGCCCTTGCCCACGTTGACCATGCCGGTGAGGCTCATGACGCTCTCGAACACCTCGACCTTGTTGTTCTCGCAGATGTCCCGCAGGCGCTGGTAGCCCGGCAGCGCGCGCAGCTCCGACAGTTCGCCGCCGTAGCTCAGGCACACGGTGGGCGTCATCAGGCCGGCCATGACGCGGTTGCCGGTGAACTTGAACATCTGTTCGGTCGCGTTCTCGAAGCCCTTGATCTTCGCGACCGGCTCCGTGTTGCCGGCGTGGCCGTACAGCACCGGCTTGATGTCCAGCGCGCTGCCCAGTGCCGCGCTGAGCAAGCCGACGCTGCGGTCGCCCTTGGTGCGCGCGCGATTGCGCAGGTAGTACAGGTCGCGCGGGATCATGTAGCCGTGCGTGTTCTGCGCCAGTTCCTCCAGGCGCACGCGGATCTGCTGCACATTGGCGCCGGCGTCGCGCATGCGCACCGCCTCCACTGCGGTGATGCCTTGCGCCGCGAACAGGTTCTGCGTGTCGATCACCCGCAGCGCGAACGGCGAGTTGTGGCCCGCCGCCTGCCGCACCGGCTTGTAGTCGTTGAGGATGGCGAAGCTGGCCTGCATCGCGTTGTCGTGGATCGGCGAACGCGTCTTGGTGATCGTCATGCAGAACACGTGGTCGTAGTCGATCACCAGCTGGCCTAGGAACAGGTCCCGGATCTGGTTGACCGTGAACGGCGTGGTCTCGGCCTCGTGGCCGCGTTCGGCGACGTGCGCGTGCAGGAAGCTCAGCGTCGCCTGTTCGTCGCGATGATCCGCGAGTACGGCTTCGCCGATCCGCACCGTGATCGGCAGGATGACGATGTTGTGTTGCTGCAGGTACTCCAGCGGCAGGTCGCACGCTGAGTCCACGACAATCCCTATGCGCATTTTGCCCCTCCCGGCATCCGTCGCATCTCCCTCGGCCGCCACGCTAGCGGACATCCGCGAGGCCGTCGCCGCGTAAACGCGTGAACTGTGAAGGCAATCACCTTTCCACGACGCGCGCCACAGTCGGAACGCGTCGCAAGTCCCGCCGCAGATGCTCATCGAATCGCGAAATTAATGTGACCATCGTCACATTAACATCGCAGCCGGGCTTGCCCGGGGCGCGGTCGGGTCCGACACTCCGCCGGAAAGCAAGGGGCAACATGAAACAGGGGTGGCGGTCATTCCTACTGCTTCTGGCCCTGCTGCCCGCATCCGCCGCGTTAGGGGAAAACATCGCGCGGATCGACCGGATCCAGCCATTGGCGCTGGAACAGCAGGCCGGACAGCGTGCCGGGCTCTTCTCGGAACGTCGCTTCGAAGGCGACGACGATGGCGTGCGCGTGATCGGCAACGGCCAGTGGCGCGTGCAACCGCAGCCCGGCGTGGCGGAGCCGCTGCTGGTGGTCTATCACCCCTACACCGCGCGCGTGACCGTGCTGGATACGCCCGCCGGCACGCCGCGTGTCCAGGACATGTTCCGCGCCGACCTCGATCCCCAGTACACGCGCCGCGCGCTGGTGTTCCCGCTGGCCGGCGATGGACCTGTCTACGTCCGCGTGGAAGGCGCCCGCTACCCCCTGCACGTCGCGGTCGAGTCGCGGCCGCGGTATGCCGCCGCCGACCTGCGCCACCTGCGCCTGGTGATGCCTGCGATCGGCGCGGTGCTCGGCGTTTCCCTGGCGGTGCTGCTGTTCTGGGCGATGCTGCGCGAACGCGTCTATCTGCTGTACGCGGGGGCGATGCTGTTCCAGTTGATCTACGCGCTCTGCTCGTACGGCGAGGCCTATGCCTGGCCGGGCCTGGATGCGCTGGCCCGCTTCGGTGCGCAAGGCATCTGGGCCTCCGGCACGCTGGCGACGATCCTGCTGGTCTACCTGTGGCTGGACTACGCCAGTCTGCGGCGCGTGGCGCCGCGGCTGAGCCTGTTGATGCGGTTCGTCGGCGTCTACGGCTGCGCCGCCACGCTGGTGCTGCTGGTGCTGCCGTGGCCGGCCGACAAGGCCTGGTTCCCGGACGTGGCGAATGCGGTGTTCCTGCTGACCAACGCCGTCGCACTGGTCACCCTGGTGGTGGCATGGGTGCGCGGCCAGAAACACGCGGCCTATGTGCTGATCGCCTGGGTGCCGTTGCTGGTGTTCACCATGTGGCGCGCCCTGCGTTTCAGCGGTGGCGAACGCGCGGAGCCGTGGCTCGAATACGGATTGCCCTGGGTGCTCGCCTTCACTGCCGTGGTACTGGCGCTGGGCCTGGCCGACCGCATGCTGACGTTCCGCCGCGAACGCGACAGCGCCAAGCAGCACGCCGAGCGCGACGGGTTGACCGGCGTGCTCAATCGCGGCGGCATCGAGCACCGGCTCGACTGGGCCTTGATCGAGCGCGAACGCGAGCGCATTCCCGCCTCGCTGTTGTTCATCGATCTCGATCACTTCAAGCAGGTCAACGACCGCCACGGCCACGCGCTTGGCGATGCCTGCCTGCGCGCGGTGACGCGCGCGGTGAGCGAGCAGTTCCAGTACGGCGATCAGCTCGGCCGGTTGGGGGGCGAGGAATTCGTGCTGGTGCTTTCCGGCGTCGAACTGCCGGCGGCCGTGCGCATCGCCGAGCAGGTGGCCGCCCGCATCCGCCGCGACTGTGCGCGGGTGGACGGCGTGGAGGTCGGTCTCACCGCCAGCATCGGCGCCGCGCAGGCGCGTGACGGGGACTCGGTGGCATTGCTCATAGCGCGTGCCGACCAGGCCATGTACGTGGCCAAGCGCGCTGGCGGCGATCGGGTGGTGGCGGAAGACGCGCCGTGCCGCGATGCCGAAAAAGAAGAGGCGCCCGAAGGCGCCTCCGTGGACTGAACCCCGCCCGCGCTTACTTCGAGTACGCGCGCGGCAGCGGTCCTGCCTGTTGCAGATAGCGGTCGCGCAGTTCGGTCTGGCGCGAACGCATCGGTATCGCACGGCCACCCAGCCAGACCTGCTGCGCGGTGTTCGCCACGTCCAGCGGATCGCCGCTCCACAGCACCAGGTCGGCGAGCTTGCCGGGTGCGATGGTGCCGACGCGGTCGCCGACGCCGAAGGTCTCCGCCGGCACGCGGGTCAGGCCGGCCAGTCCTTCTTCCCACGGCAGGCCGTTGGCGACCGCGTTGCCGGCCAACTGGCGGATCTTGCGCGCGTTGTGCGAGGCGTCGCCGGCCTGCGAGAAACTGACGCTGACCCCCGCCGCATCCAGCCGCGCGGCGTTCTCGAGCGTGGCGCCGATCTGGTCGAAGTCCGAGGGCAGGTCGGCCAGTGCATCGACGAACACCGGGACCTTCGCCTGCGCCAGTTGCGGTGCGAGCTTCCAGGCCTCCGCGCCGCCGGCGATGGCGATGCGCACGTTCTCGCGTTGCGCCCAGCGCAGCAGTTGGCGGATGTCGGCGGCGCGGTTCACCGCCACCACGATGCGCCCGTTGCCCGCCAGGTAACGCGCCAGCGTGGCGCGACCCGCAGGCGTCAGCAGCGCATGCGGTGAATCCACCGACACGCGGCCGCGCGCTTCGGCCACCATCTGGTCCAGCAGCATCCAGTGCGCGGCGCGCGACTTGCCCGCCAGTTCCGCCGTGCCGCTGCCCAGCCGCACGAACAACGCACGCGGGCCGACCGGGTCGGCGCTGCCGTCCAGCCGCACCACGCCACCCTGGCCCGCGATGAAGGAGCCGCCCGTCGACGCCGCCAGCAGGGTGAAGCCGATGCCTTCCACGCGCACCACCGGGATCACGATCGAGGCCGGGTTGTAGGCCAGCGTCACGTCGAATTCCGGCCGCATCGGCTGGTCTTCGAGCGTGACCGCGGCATCCACCGTCGAGGATTCGCCCGAGACTTCCTCGATACCGATCTCGGTGATGCCGCCGAAGAACGCCGGCGTCAGCGGACGGCCTTCGGCTTCGATCACGGTCGCGGCGGCCGGTGCGGCGAGACCGCTGCCGACCGCCTGCACCACGCCGTTGCGCACCAGCACATCGGCGTTCTTCAACGTGCCCTGCGCGCCGGCGGTGTGCACGGTGGCATTGCGGATCAGTACGTCCTGGGCAAGGGCGGCGAATGAGGTGGATGCCAGTGTCGCGGCCATCACCAGCGACTTCACCGTCATCCCGGCGAACGCCGGGACCCAGTGCCGCTTGCTGGCGGTACACGTCATCCCATCGAACGTCGCTGGGTCCCGGCGTTCGCCGGGATGACGACGGAAAGCACCACGGGCGCGGCTCATGGCGTCACCTCCTGGCCGAGCATGAAGTCGGAGACCGGTTGCCTGCTGCGGTCGTTGCGGTCGTAGAGGCGGGCGCCGTCGATGTAGACCTGCTCGGCCTTCGCGTACACGCTGAAGGGATTCTGGTTCCACACCACCACGTCGGCCATCTTGCCGGCCTCCAGCGTGCCGGTGCGTTCGGCGATGCCGAGTGCCTTGGCGGCGTTGCTGGTCATCCAGCGGATCGCGCGCTCCGGCGCGATCTCGCCCATGCCGGCGCGGCGCGCGTTCGCGATCACCTTGGCCGCTTCCTGGTTGAGGCGCTGGATGCCTTCCTCGGAATCCGAATGCACGATCGCGCAGCTGTTGGCCGGACGATCCACGAGTGCGATGTTTTCCTGGATGCCGTCGAAGGCTTCCATCTTGAAGCCCCACCAGTCGGCCCACAGCGCGCCGCAGACGTTCTCCTGGGCCAGCCGGTCGGCCAGCTTGTAGGCTTCCACGCCGTGGTGGAACGCGGCGATCTTGAAGCCGAATTCCTTGGCCAGGTCCAGCATCGTCGCCATCTCGTCGGCGCGGTAGCAGTGGATGTGCACCAGGATCTCGCCGTTGATCGCACCCGCCAGCGTGTCCAGCTTCAGGTCGCGCTTGCCGCCGGCATCGCCACCGCTGTCCGTGCCTTCGCCGCCGCTGGCGCGCTCCCACCAGCGTTTCTTCTTCGGCTGCTGGGCCTTGGGGGCATTCTTCTTCAGGTACTCGGCGGCATCGATGAAGGCCGCGCGGTAGCCGGCGACGTTGCCCATGCGCGTGGCCGGGCCGCTCTTGCCGCCGTAGACGCGCTTGGGGTTCTCGCCGCAGGCCATCTTCAGGCCCCACGGCGCGCCGGGGAACTTCATGCCCTGGTAGCTGGTGGAGGCGACGTTCTTCAGCGTCACGCCGCGCCCGCCGACGAGGTTGGCCGAGCCCGGCAGCACCTGCAGCGAGGTGACGCCGCCGGCCAGGGCGGTGTGGAAACCCGGGTCCTGTGCCCAGATCGAATGCTCGGCCCAGACGTTCGCCGTCACCGGCGCGGTCATCTCGTTGCCGTCGCTGTGCGCCTTCACGCCGGGGCTGGGGTACACGCCGAGGTGCGAGTGCACGTCGATCAGGCCGGGCGTCACCCACTTGCCGGTCGCGTCGACGCGGGTAGCGCCTTCGGGCGCGGACAAGCCGCGGCCTACCGCCACGACCTTGCCGTCGGCCAGCAGCACGTCGGCGCCGTCCAGGCGCTCCCCGGTACCGGTCAGCACGGTGGCATTGGCCAACAGCACGGGGCCCGAAGGCACGGCGCGGTAGGTGCTCGGGTACGGGTCCTGGGTGAAGCGGGAGGCGGGCGCGGCGGCAAGCGCGCTGCCGCCCAGCGAGGCCAGGATCAGCCCGGCCAGCAAGGTGGTTCGCATGGTGTATCCCCTGGAAGACACACCGACCCTAACCGGCGACGGCGTGTCCTGCCAAGTGCACGCGCCGCAGTCGTGCCAGAATTGCCGGACAACAACAAGAAAAAGAGGCTTCCATGAAGGACAAGAACGAAATCGTCGACAACTGGCTGCCGCGCTATACCGGCGTGCCCCTGGACCAGTTCGGCGAACACATCCTGCTGACCAACTTCGGCGGCTACCTCAACGTCTTCTCGCAGCTCACCGGCGCGCCCATCGTCGGCCTGGACCGGCCGATGGCCAGCGCCACCGCCGACGGCATCACCATGATCAACTTCGGCATGGGCAGCCCGAACGCGGCGACGATGATGGACCTGCTGTCGGCCATCATGCCCAAGGCGGTGCTGTTCCTCGGCAAGTGCGGCGGGCTGAAGCGCAAGAACGAGCTGGGCGACCTGGTGCTGCCCATCGCCGCGATCCGCGGCGAAGGCACCAGCAACGACTACCTGTTGCCGGAGGTGCCCGCCCTGCCCGCGTTCGCCCTGCAGCGCGCGGTGTCCACGATGATCCGCGACCTCGGCCACGACTACTGGACCGGCACGGTGTACACCACCAACCGCCGCGTGTGGGAACACGATGTCGCCTTCAAGGAACGCCTGCGCGCGATGCGCTGCATGGCGATCGACATGGAGACCGCCACCGTCTTCGCCGCCGGCTTCGCCAACCGCATTCCCTGCGGTGCGCTGCTGCTGGTCAGCGACCAGCCGATGATCCCGGAAGGCGTGAAGACCGAAGCCAGCGACGCCAAGGTCAGCTCCTCGTTCGTCGAGAACCACATCACCGTCGGCATCGAAGCGCTGAAGCTGATCCGCCGCAACGGGAAGTCGGTGCGGCACCTGCGGTTCGACGAGTGACCGGGCCTTCCACCGTGGGCAATACGGATCGGCCCGGCGCCTCAGCCTTGTCGCCTCCGCACGCTCCGGTTCTGGGCCCCTTCTACTCGCACTGGGGGTTCAAGAACTGGCTTCTGCATTTGCACCCGACGCACATCGAGGCCGAGCCGCTGGGTATCTGGATATCCATCAAGGGCGGAGCCCTGGGGAGTACGGGCAGTCAGGCGGCCGCCCAGGCGGCGTATGCGCCGGACAGCAATCCGTCGTCTTTGGTCAGGCGCGAGTCCTCACGGCATTGGGCGGTCGACGACCTGGAGAAGATCGAGGTCCGGAGGCAGCTCTTCACCGCCAATGAAGTGCGGCTCTCCTGGCGCGACGGCCGGACGCTGCTGCTTGCGTTGGGATTTCGGCGATCCACCGATGCGGTACGCCAGGCGTTGCGCGCATCCTACCCGGCGCTCTATGCAGAGCGCCGGTTCAAGGCCTGACGGTTCATCCAGGCCCACGCCGCTTCGCGCTATGGTTGGCCTCGAACGTCAACCTCGTAGGGAGCCGGTTGCATGAATCTTGAAACGATCGAGATGAAGGCCTTCGTTCCCGCACGGGATCTGGCCGAATCCGTGGCTTTTTACGAGGCGCTGGGCTTCGAAGTGTCGATGGAGTCGGATGACCTGGCCTATGTCCAGCACGGCAAGACGGCGTTCCTGCTGTCGCACTTCTACCTGCGCGAGCATGCGGAGAATTTCTTCATGCACCTGCTCGTTGAGAATGCGGACGACTGGCACCGGAACGTTGAAGCGTCGGGTGTCGTGGCCCGGTTCTCCGTCCGCCTCAGCCCACCGGATGATCGGCCGTGGGGGATCCGGGACTTCACCCTGATCGATCCGACCGGTGTGCTGTGGCGCATCGGGCATGTCATTCCGGGGTGAGGCCCGACCCTCCATCCGAACACGAGGTGCTTCCATGAACGAGGCCAGAGAGGTGCAGGACTGGCGCGTGAGACTGATCACCGTCGCTCGCACCATCGGCTGGATGGCCGCATCAACGGGACTTCTCGTCTGTGTTCTGTGCGCGTTCCTGTTCTTCAATCGCTCGCCGGGCGACTTCGAGGGTACGGCCCAGATGTCCGCGGTCCACGTTGTTGTTTTCTATGGTCTCCCATTGCTGATAGTCGGCAGCTTGACCGTTTGGTTTGCTGGCCGGGCATGCAGAGCGACGTCTACCGATACTTCACGCGAGCCGAAGGGAACACCATGAACGAATCCAACGACGTCATCGCCTTCTGGAAGAACGCCGGCTACGAGAAGTGGTTCGCCAGCGACGATGCGTTCGACGCCGACTTCGACCAGCGTTTCCGCGGGCTGCACTTCCGTGCGGCGCGGCGCGAGCTGGAAGGCTGGATGGGCGATGCCGACGGTGCGCTGGCGTTGGTGCTGCTGCTGGACCAGTTCCCGCGCAACTGCTTCCGCGAGAGCGCGCACTCCTACGCCACCGACGGGTTGGCACGGCATTACGCCGCGCGCGCCATCGAGGCGGGCTTCGATGCGCAGGTCGATCCTGTGCTGAAGATCTTCTTCTACATGCCGTTCGAACATTCCGAAGCGCTGGCCGACCAGCAGCGCTCGCTGGACCTGTTTGGCGCCACCGGCGACGAGAACTACGTGAAGTACGCGCAGTTGCACTACGACCTGATCGCCCGCTTCGGCCGCTTTCCGCATCGCAACGAGGCGGTGGGGCGCATCTCCACGCAGGAAGAACGCGACTATCTGGCTGGCGGAGGCTTCCGCGGATAGCGGCCGGCTTCTTTGTTGTGGGGTGACGCAAGTCGCGATGAGGCTTTACCGACGGTCCATCGCGACTTGCGTCGCTCCCACACCAGCAACAGCCACCATAAAAAAAGCGGGCCGAAGCCCGCCTTTCCGTTTCCTGCGCGACGCGCGATCAGTATTTGCTGATCGTGCCGTCCACGTCGTCGGCCCAGGCGTTGATGCCGCCGGTGATGTTGTAGACGTTGGAGAAGCCGAGTGCGCGGAACTCTTCCGCGGCCTGCTGGCTGCGGCCGCCGCTGCGGCACAGGAAGGCCAGGGCCGTGTCCTTCGGCAGCGCTTCCAGCTCGGCGCGGCCGTTGCCGTCGAAGGTCTTGAACGGCAGCTTCACCGAGGCGATGGCGCGCTCGTCGGCCGGACGGACGTCCACCAGCAGCACTTCGCTGGCACGGATCTTCGCGTCGGCGTCCATCGGCGACAGCGCCTGCACCGGCTTGGGTGCATTCGGGTTGTCGATCGCCAGGCCCTTGCCGCGGATGTCGTCGACCCAGTCGATGGTGATGCCGTCGGCACGACGCGCGCTGGCCAGGTCGAACTGCACGCGCACGCCGTTGGATTCGCTGGCGATCGCATTCGCGTCGAACTGCGCCAGCTGGAAGTTCGGCTGGAACTGCGCGTTGATCGACAGCGCCAGGGAGGCGCCCGGGCCGGCGTCGGCCACGGCGTTCTGCAGCATCTCGGCGGCGGCCGGGGTGATGGTGATCGCCGGCGGCGTGCGGTCCGGGGCCTGCAGGCCGAGCAGCGTGGCCAGTTCGCCGGAGTTGGTCATCTGTTCGATGATGTCGCTGCCGCCGACGAGTTCGCCGTCGATATAGAGCTGCGGGATGGTCGGCCAGTCGCCGTAGGCCTTGATGCCTTCGCGGATCTCCTGGTCGGCCAGTACGTTGACGTGGGCGTAGTCCACGCCCAGCGCCGACAGCGCGCCCACCGCCTTGGCCGAGAAGCCGCACTGCGGCATGGTCGGCTGGCCCTTCATGAAGAGGACCACGCGGTTGGACTGCAGGAGGGATTCGATGCGCGAGCGCAGGGCGGGGTCGAGGGACATGTCGGGTACCGGAATGCGTGAAGGACTCTGAAGAAGGGATTTTACGCCCCATGTCATCATGGGGCATGAGCACGACAGGAACACTGCATCGTCCGCCGCGCCATCCCGGACTGATATTGGGCCTGCTGGCGCTGTCGCAAGTGGGCGTGGCCTGGCTGTGGTGGCGCTGGGGCTGGACCGTGGGCGCACCGGCCATGCTGGCGACCCACCTGACGGTGGTCTGGGCCACGCTGTACCCGCGGGCCACCTTGCTGTGCCCGGCGCTGTCGCGGCTGCCGACGGACGAGCGGGTGGTCTGGCTGACCATCGACGACGGCCCGTCGGACGAGACCCCGGCGATGCTGGACCTGCTGGACCGGCATGGCGCCAAAGCCACCTTCTTCGTGGTCGGCGAGCGCGCGCAGGCGGAGCCCGCGGTGGTGCAGGCCATCCGCGACCGCGGCCACGGCATCGGCAACCACAGCGCCTCGCATCCGGACACGCGTTTCTGGCGCCTGGGGCCCGGCGCCATGGAAGACCAGATCGGCCGCAACCAATCGATCCTCACCGCGATCACCGGCGAGACCCCGCGCTGGTTCCGCAGTGTCGTCGGCATGACCAATCCCTTCGTCGGCCTGTCGCTGAAGCGGCACGGCCTCGCCCGCGTGGCGTGGAGTGCGCGCGGCTTCGATGGCGTCGATTGCGAGCCGAGCAAGGTGCTCGCGCGCATCACCCGCGACATCGCGCCCGGCGCCATCGTGCTGTTGCACGAAGGCGCGACGCACGGCCACAACGTGGCGATCCTGGCGCAGCTGCTGGCGTGGCTGGAGGCGCAGGGTTACCGCACGGTGGTGCCGGAGCCCGAAGGCCTGCGCATGCCCGCGGTCGCAGTGGCCTGACGCCTAGCGGCCGGCCAACAGGTGGTGCGCCACCGGAAACGCCAGTCGCGTCCATTCCGTGTACATCGCCGCCGAAGGATGTAGGCCATCGTCCGCCACCATCGCAGCTTCGGTGCCGCGTGTGCGGCTGACCGGCGTGATGTCGACGAAGGCGACGTCACGCTGCGCGCAGACGGTGCGTGCGGCGGTGTTGTAGGCATCGAGTTCGCGCGCGATCTGCTCGATATCGCGGCCCGACTGCGCGCCGAACGGGGTCACGCCCCAATCGGGAATCGACAGCACCAGCACGCGGTCGGGTCGCCCGCCGGCGAAGCCGATGGCGCGCCACAGCAGCGCGGCGAACTGCGTGCGGTATTCCTCCACGTCGCGGCCGCGGTACTGGTTGTTGACCCCGATCAGCAGGCTGACGAAGTCGTGCTGGCCCAAGGGTTCGGCGGCGGTGATCGCGGCGTCGAGTTCGTCGGTGGTCCAGCCGGTGGTGGCGATGGTGCGCGGGTCGCCGACCAGCACGCCTTCCCGCCGCAGCAGGCGCGCCAGCTGCATCGGCCAGCGGCCTGCCTCGTCCACGGCCTCGCCGATGGTGTACGAGTCGCCGAGCGCGAGGTAACGCAGCTCGGTGGTGAGGGCGGTGGTGTGCGGGGCGGAGATCGTTGTCATGGACGCATGATGCGCCCTTCTGGCCTGTTGTAGGAGCGACGTCAGTCGCGACCGCGAACCAGCACAGCCAGGACGATGTCGATCCTCTCAAGCGCCACTGGTGGATGCCGCCCGCCTCCGCTCGATCACGCATCGAGGGATGCGTCATGGCGTGCGGTCGCGACTGACGTCGCTCCTACAGTGGGATGGCGACGCGCGTTACGCCGCTGCCGGCCGCGGCTTGCCCTTGATCGGCACGACCTTGGTGGCGGCCTCGGCGCGGCGCGACAGGGCGCGGTCGATGCGGGCGAAGACTTCGCGCATCGTGGCGGCTTCCGGCAGCAGGGTGACGCGGAAGTGGTGGCGATAGGGCACGTTGAAGCTGGAGCCCGGCACGACCAGCACGCCTTCGGTTTCCATCAGTTCCAGCGCGAAGGCGTGGTCGTCGAAACCCTTGGCGGCATCGCCGACCACCGCCGGGAACGCGTACAGCGCACCGGCCGGATTCACCAGGTCCAGGTACGGGCTGGCGTCGCAGGCGTCGATCACCGCGCGGCGGGTCTCGTACAGCCGGCCGCCGGGTGCGCACAGCGCGCTGATGGTATCGGGGCCGTTGACCGCCGCCTCGATGGCGTACTGGCCCGGCACGTTCGCGCACAGGCGGAGCGCGCTGAGCAGGTCCATCGCATGCAGGAAGTCGCGCACCACGTCGCCGTGGCCGGACACGACGCCCCAGCCCACGCGCCAGCCGCAGGCGCGGTGCACCTTGCTCAGGCCGCTGAAGGTGATGCAGGGCACGTCGCCCGCGAGAGGGGCGACCGGCACGAAGGTCGCGCCGTCGTACAGCACCTGGTCGTAGATCTCATCGACCATCAGCAGCAGGCGGTGCTTGGCTGCGATGGCGACGATGCGCTCCAGCAGCTCGCGCGAGTAGGTCGCGCCGGTGGGGTTGTTCGGATTGATCAGCACGATGGCGCGGGTGCGCGAGCTGATCAGCTGCTCGATCTCGTTCGGATCGGGCTGGAAGTCGTTCTCCGGATCGCAGCGGTAATACACCGGGCGGCCGTCGTTGAGGATGGTGGCCGCCGACCACAGCGGGTAGTCCGGCGAGGGCACCAGCACTTCGTCGCCCGGATTCAGCAGCGCGCGCAGCGACAGGTCGATCAGTTCCGACACGCCATTGCCGACGAACACGCGGTCCGGGTGCGCATCGGGCGCGCCGCGCTTGGCGTACGCGGCGGCGATCGCTTCGCGCGCGGCGGGCAGGCCCTGCTGGTGCGTGTAGGGGTCGGTACGGCCCATGTCGTCGGCGATCGCACGCTGCAGATGCTCTGGCGCACGGAAACCGAACGCGCCCGGGTTGCCGATGTTGAGCTTGATCAGCTTCTGCCCCTGGGCCTCCAGCTCGCGGGCTCGCCGTGCCAGTTCGCCCCGGATTTCGTAGCGGACTTCGGACAGGCGTTCGCGCGTGGCGAGCGGTTTGACGGGCGGGGTGGACATGGCGGGACCGCAGGGGGCACAAGGAGGAGGGACGGCCAGCTTAACGGATATTTAGCCTGCCCGGCCCCGCCGGCTTCAGCCCCCGTCTAGAATGCGCGCCATGCCCGAAACCCCCGTCCCGAACGTGCCCGACGTCACCCTTCTGCGCGCCATCGGCTGGCCGTACACGGGGGAGCCGGTGGATGCCGCATGGCGGGACGCCATGGCCGCCCACCCGCATGCCACCCCGGCGCGGGTGATCGAGCAGCACCGCTCCGGCTACGTGGTCGCCGACGCGCCCGGCGTGGGCGTGAAGGCCGAATCGCTGCCGGAGTGGCAGCGCCCCCGTTTCCCCGCCCATGAGCGCCCCGCCGTCGGCGACTGGGTGCTGCTGGAAGACGCCGCCTCGAAGCGGCCGCGCATCGTCGCGTTGTTGCCGCGCCACACCGGCATCAAGCGCGGCGCGGCCGGCGAGCATTACCACCAGCAGGTGATCGCGGCGAACATCGATACGGTGTTCATCGTCTGTGGCCTGGATGCCGACTTCAATCCGCGCCGCATCGAGCGCTACCTGCTGCTGGTCGGCGGCGGTGGCGCGCAGCCGGTCGTCGTGCTGACCAAGGCCGACCGTACCGAATATGCGGACGATGCGGTCGAGGTGCTGGCCGACCTCACCGCGCAGGGCGTGCCGGTGTTCACGGTCAACGCGAAGGACGCCGCCAGCGTGGCGCAACTCGCGCCATGGCTGGAGCCGGGGCATACCGTCGTGCTGGTGGGTTCGTCGGGCGCGGGCAAGTCCACGCTGACCAACACCCTGCTCGGCGACGAACGCATGAAGACCGGCGAAGTGCGCGAGAGCGATTCGCGCGGCCGCCACACCACCACCTTCCGCGCGCTGATTCCGCTGCCGGCCGGCGCCTGCCTGATCGATACGCCCGGCATGCGCGAACTCAAGCCCACCGGCGAGGAAGACCTGGCCGACGGCGGCTTCGCCGACATCGAGGCACTGGCCGAGCAGTGCAAGTTCCGCGACTGCTCGCATGATCGCGAGCCCGGCTGCGCCGTGCGCGCGGCGATCGAGCGCGAGGAACTGGACGAAGGCCGCTTCCTCAACTACCTCAAGCTGCGCGACGAAGTGGCTGCGGCTGCCGACAAACTGGCCTCGCGCCTGGCCGACAAGGCCAACGCGAAGGTGCAGAACAAGGCGTTGAACAAGCGCCTCACCGACAAATACGGCAAGCGATAGCCTCACACCCACACCGTCATCCCGGCGAAAGCCGGGACCCAGCGTCTTTGGAGTGGGGGTGACGAAGAACGTGCGCGGAAGTCACTGGGTCCCGGCTTTCGCCGGGATGACGGTCGATAAACTCAACGGGCGATCAATTGCAGAGATCGATCAATCCCAGAGATTGATGAAGCCGGTGATGATCAGTGCGTTGGTGAAGTCGATGAAGAACGCGCCTACCAGCGGCGCCACGAGGAAGGCGCGCGGCGCCATGCCGTAGCGTTCGACCAGCGTGCGCATCACCGCCATCGCGTTGGCGGTGGTGCCCAGCATGAAACCGATGAAGCCGCCGCCCATCACCGCGGCGTCGTAGTCGCGGCCCATCACCCGGAACACCACCACGCAGAACAGCGCCACCACGATCACCTGGAGGGCCAGGTTCACCAGCAGCGGCGCGGCCAGTCCGGACAGTTCCCAGAGTTTGAGGTTCATCAGTGCGACCGCCAGGAACAGCGCCAGGCACACGTTGCCGATCAGGTCGGTGGTGGCCACGGGCAGGCGGAGCCAGCCGGTGCGGTCGTCGAACCAGCGGATCAGCGCGCCGACCATCATCGCGCCGACGTAGGCGGGCAGGGTCAGGCCGGCCGCGCTCAGCCCGGCGCTGACGCCGGCGCCCAGCCACATCGCCACCAGGATGACGACGACGCTCTTCAGCGCGTCGGATTCGCGCGTGGCGAAGTCGGGTTTGTCGCGCGCGCCGGCGGGCTCGGCGGCGGATTCGTCCGGCGCGCCCAGCTTCACCCCGCCGTACAGCCGGTGGCGGCGGATCAGCACGGTGCTCACCGGGCCACCGAGCAGGCCGCCGCAGATGATGCCCGCCATCGCCGAGGCGACCGCGATGGACTCGGCGCCGGTCACGCCGGCCTGTTCGAACAGTGGAGCGAAGGCCAGGCCGGTGGCCGGGCCGCCGGTCAGCGTGGTGGAGCCGGCCAGCACGCCGAACAGCGGATGCAGGCCGAAGCCCAGCGCCACCGCCATGCCCAGCAGGTTCTGCACGACGGCGAAGCCGGTGGCCAGCAACAGGAAGATGATCACCTGGCGCCCGCTGATGCGCAGCAGCGATACGCTGGCGTTGACGCCGATCGTGGTGAAGAAGGCGATCATCAGCGGCGTCTGCAGGCTGGTGTCCAGCGTGAACAGGGTGACGTCGTGGTTGCGCGCGATCAGGACCGCCAGGGCCACGGCCAAGCCGCCGATGACGGGCGCGGGCAGGTTGTAACGGGACAGCACGGGAATGAAACGGCAGAAGGCGTAACCGAGGAAGAGCGCCAGGCCCGCAAAGGCCAGTGTCTGTACCGCATCGAGTTCCAGCATGCTGCCCCCGCAACCGATGGAAGAGTGCCGAGCATAGTGCAGGCGCGGCCCCTTGTGACGGCGGCCTCACGCGTTGGGCTAAAGTGACTGGAGGGAGGACACCATGCAGGCCGACATCGTCCATCATGCCGCGCTCGACGCGCGCCTGGTCAGGGCCGTGCGCGGGATCAAGCTGCTCAGCCTGGCCAGCTGGCCCGCCGACGCGCAGGCCCCGTTCCTGGCGGGCGTGGCGCGCGGCCAGCCGGTGCTGCCGGTGATCGAGTATCCGAAACTGGAGTTCGGCGATGCACGGCGCGAACTGGCCGCCGTGTCGGCCGCCGCGGACGAAGCGCACCCCCTGGGCCGTTATCTGCGCGAATCCGCACATAGCTGGGACATCGCCGCGCAGCTGCTGGAATCGCTGGGGTCGCCACAGGTCACATCACATTCGATCGCCCTCTTCGGTACTCCCGAGGAATGCCTGCCCGGCGACGGCCCCACCACGCGCGATGCTGCGCGGCACTTCATCACCATCGCCAACGACCTGGACCACGAGCTGCTGGCGCCGGAGGAACAGATCCCGGTCTCCGCCACGGCCCTGCAGCTCCAGTTGCAGGCGGACCTGGACGATTTCTTCGACGGCCGCGTCATCACCGTCGAACTCGATCCCACCCTGATCGCGAAGGCGGCGGCCGGCGCCACCCGCATCCGCCTGCGCCACGGTGCCGCTTTCAGCGACTACGACCGCCGCCAGTTGCTGCAGCACGAAGCGCTGGTGCATTCGCTGACCGCGCTCAACGGCCGCGAGCAGGTGCACCTGCCGAGCCTGGCGCTGTCCTCGCCGCGGGTGACCGCGACCCAGGAAGGGCTGGCGACGTTCGCCGAGCAGATCACCGGCAGCATTGACATCGAGCGGATGAAGCGCATCAGCCTGCGCATCGAAGCGGTG
The DNA here is from genome assembly GCF_001427585.1 of Pseudoxanthomonas sp. Root630. Lineage (GTDB taxonomy): Bacteria > Pseudomonadota > Gammaproteobacteria > Xanthomonadales > Xanthomonadaceae > Pseudoxanthomonas_A. The sequence continues at coordinate 447,937 of NZ_LMGY01000015.1, forward strand.
GCGATGGCGTTGGCCGGCGCAGACTTCGTCGAGGTGTTCCGCTACTTCGCCGACGCCGGACAGAACCCGGCCGAGAGCTTCTCGTCGGCGCAGCGCGTGTTCCGCGGCGTGCCTACCAGCGGCGGCGCGGCGTTCACCAAGGACACGGTGTACCTGCGCGGGCTGGTCGGCGTGCACACGTTCTTCCGCCATTCGCTGCAGCAGGATCGGTTGCGCCTGTGCCGCCGGCTGTTCGCCGGCAAGATGACGCTGGAGGATGTCGCGGGCTTCGAGCCCCTGTTCGAATCGGGCGTGCTGGCGCCGCCGCGCTGGTTGCCGCGCTGGGTGAGCCGCGCCAGCGGGTTGGCCGGCATGCTGGCGTTCTCGCTGTTCGCCAACCGCATCCGCCTGGACCGGTTGTCGGCGGACGCGGTGTCCGCCGACTAGCCACAAAGTGCTAACCGTCCGGCCTGCGCCGGATGGCACACTGGCGGCATGAGTGCGCCCGCCATCCTCGTCGCCGACGACCATCCGCTGTTCCGCAATGCGGTGATCCACGCCCTGCGCGAGGCGCTGCCGGCCGCCACGGTGACGGAAGCGGCGGGCGCCGCCGCGCTGGGCCAGGCCCTGGACCAGCATCCGGACACCGACCTCGTCCTGCTGGACCTGACCATGCCGGGCGCGCACGGCTTCTCGGCGCTGCTGCATGTGCGTGGCGAGCATCCCGAAGTGCCGGTGGTGGTGATCTCGTCGAACGAACATCCGCGGGTGATCCGCCGCGCGCAGCAGTTCGGCGCGGCCGGCTTCATTCCGAAGTCCTCGCCTGCGGACACCATCGGTGAAGCGGTGGTCGCGGTGCTGGAGGGCGGGGCCTGGTTCCCGCCGCTGACGGCCGAACGCTCCGAGCAGGACGCCGCGCTGGCGGCGCGGCTGGCGCAACTGACGCCCCAGCAGTTCCGCGTGCTGCTGTGCCTGGCCGATGGCCTGCTCAACAAGCAGATCGCGCACGAACTCGGCCTGGCCGAAAACACCGTGAAGGTGCACGTCACCGCGATCCTGAAGAAGCTGGAGTGCCACAGCCGCACCCAGGCCGCGGTGCTGGTGAAGTCGTTGGAGCCGGAAGGCCCGCCGGCGGAATGAGTCAGCCCAGCCAGCGCGGCAACTGCATCACCAACGGCACGGTGGCGGCCGCGAACAAGGTCTGCCACGTCACCAGCGAGGCCATCAACGGCGCGTCGCCGCCCATCTGCCGCGCCATGATGTAGGCGTTGGAGGCGGTCGGCAGCGCGGCGTAAAAGCAGGCCGCGGTCGTCACGGACGCGCTGGCATCCAGCCATCGGCAGACCAGTACGGCGAGCAGTGGCAGCGCGAGCAACTTCAGTGCCGACGTCGCGCCCAGCAGCACAGGGCGCAGGTGATCGCGCCGGAACTGCAGGCCGCCGCCCACGCACAGCAGGCCGAGCGCCAGCGCGGCATCGGCGAGGATGTCGAGCGCCGCCGCCAGCGGCACCGGCAGCGGCAGGCCGCTGAGGTTGAACAGCAGGCCGGCCAGGGTCGACAGGATGATGGGGTTACGCGCCAGCGCGAGGGCGATGCCGCGCGCGCTGGCGTCGCCGCTGCCCCACCACGCCAGCGCGACGACGGCGATGACGTTGACCACGGGCAGGCAGATCGCCAGCGCCAGCATCACCATCGTGGTGGTCTCGGGCGGGAACAGCAGCGCCGCCACGGCCAGCCCGAAGTAGCTGCTCGGCCGGACCGCGCCCTGCACGACGGAGGAGCGGCTGGGGCCGGACAGCTGCGGCGCTGCCCGCAGTGCCAGCAGGACTACCGCCGTCAGCAGCAGTGTCGGCAGCAGGGCCGCGAGCGACAGATCGAGTGCATCGGCGGCGGAAAGCTTCAGTCGCGCGGCACCGACGAAGAGCAGCGCCGGGAAGGCCACGTAAAAGGAAAACCACTCCATCGCCGGGAACAGCCCGTCGGGGACGCCGCGCATCCGCCGCAACCAGGCGCCAAGCAGCACGATGGCCAGGACGGGGATGACGTAGCTCAGCATCGCGGGGCCATCGATCGATCCTCAGCGCGTGCGTCGCACGTGTAATTGGGTCATCAGCGCGCGCAGCGCTGCGGGCTTCACCGGTTTGGACAGGAAACCCCAACCGTAGGCCTGTGCATGCGCGCGCAAGGCATCGTCGCGTTCGGCGGTGACCAGGATCACCGGCGGCGAGGCTGCCCAGCGTTCGCACAGCGCGGTGTAGACCGTCGGTCCGTCGGTGTCGCCCAGGCGCACGTCGAGCAGCAGCAGGTCCGGCGCCTGCCCCGGCGCGGCAGCGGCCAGTGCGTCGGCGGGTCCGGCGGCCAACGGCACCTCGCATTCCCAGCGTTGCAGCAGCGCGCGCGTGGCTTCGCAGACGCGCGGGTCGTCATCGATGCACCACACCCGGCGGCCGCGCAGGGGCGAGCCGTCGTCGCTTTCGACGAGGGGGAATGCCGGTTCCAGGGTCGCCGCGTCGGCCGCCCCCCGCGGCAGTTCCACCCAGAACACGCTGCCACGTCCGAGTTGCGAGCGCAGGCCGATCCGGTGCCCGAGCAGCCGGCCGATGCGCTCCACGATCGCCAGGCCCAGGCCGGCGCCGCGATCGTTCACCACGCCGTCGCCGAGCCGGCGGAATTCCTCGAAGATCTCCGCCTGCAGGCTTTCCGGAATGCCGGGGCCCTGGTCGTGCACTTCGATGCGCACGCCCTGCGGGATGCGCCGCACACCGAGCAGCACGCGGCCTCGCCGCGTGTAGCGGATCGCGTTGGACAGGAAGTTCTGCAGGATGCGCCGCAGCAGCGCTTCGTCGCTGCGCACGATGGCGCCGGTCGGCACGCTGTCCAGCACCAGCCCGCGGTCCGCCGCGACGATGCCGAACTCGCGCGCCAGCGTTTCCAGCAGCGGCGCGAGGGCGAAGTCGCGCACCCGCGTCGGCAGCGCGCCGGATTCCAGCCGCGCGATGTCCAGCAGGCTGTTGAGGATCGCGTCCTGCGCGACCAGTGCGTTGTCCACGTGGTCGGCGATGCGGCGCGCTTCCTCGTCCGGCAGCCGGCCGCGCAGCGCGGAGACGAACATGCGGGCGGCATTGAGCGGTTGCAGCAGGTCGTGCACCGCGGAGGCCACGAAGCGCGTCTTGTAGCGGTTGGCGCTTTCGGCGGCCTGGGTCGCATCGGCGAGCGCGCGCGTGCGTTCCTCCACGCGGTGCTCCAACGCGTCCGCCAGCGAACGCAGTTCGCGCGCGGCGTTCTTGTAGCTGGTGATGTCGGCGTAGCTGGTGACGAAACCGCCATCCGGCAGCGGGTTGCCGCGGATCTCCAGCACCACGCCGTCGTCCTTCTCGCTCTCGCGCATGTGCGGCTTGCCGCTGCGCAGATGCTCAAGTCGGCGCTGGATCGCCTCTTCCACCGGACCCGGCCCGAGCAGGCCGCGTCGCGCGTTGAAGCGGAACACATCCTCGATCGGCCGGCCGACGTGGATCAGGTCCGGCGGGAAGCGGAACAAGTCCATGTAGCGCGAGTTCCACGCCACCAGGCGCAAGTCGGCATCGATGATCACCACGCCCTGCGGCAGGTGCTCCAGGCTGCGGCTGAGGCCGGCATCGGCCGAGCGCGCGGCTTCGACGATGCCGTCCTGCGCGGTGCGTAGTTCCTGCGCGTGCTGCTGCAGCACGGCTTCCAGTTCGGCGCGGCTGCGCTGGCGCAGCACGGCCAGGCGTCGGCGTTGCTGCATGAACAGCGCCAGGAACGACAGCGCCAACCAGCCGCCACCGGCCGCGATCGCCGCGGTGCGTGCGGCGGCGACGGTGGCCGAGGCGTCGTGCAGCAGGTGCAGGTGCCAGCCCTCTTCGGGCAGCGCCATCGACTGCCACAGCACCGGGTCGGCCAGCGGTGGGTCCAGCAAGCGCACGCGTCGCGCGTCGCCCGCATCCGAGGGCAGCGCCTGCACGCGCAGCGGCGAGAGTTGCTGGCGCGCGTACTGGCGGGTGGTGGTGAGTTCTCGCCGGTCGGTGTCGGTAAGCGTGCGGAGCGTGCGGTAGCGCCACTCGTCGCGGCTGGCGAGGAAGATCACGTCGTGCGCGTCGCTGACCAGGACGATGTCCGGCGTCTGCAGCCATTCCTGCTCCAGCGCATCGAGTTCGATCTTGATGACGACCAGGCCGGCCACCTGTCCATCGGGTCCGGTGATGGCCTGCGACAGGAAATATCCGGGCTCGCCGGTGGTCAGGCCGATGCCGTAGAACTGGCCGCGGCCGTCGCGCAGCGCCTGCTGAACGTAGGGGCGGAAGCTGTAGTCCTCGCCGACGTTGCTGGTGGGCTCGCGCCAGTTGCTGGCCGCCAGCGCGATGCCGTGGCGGTCGATCAGGGTGAGCGTGGAGGAGCGGGTGACGCTGTTGGCGTCTTCCAGGCGCTGGTTGAGCGCGTTGCGGCGCGCATCGTCCACCGGCGCGGCGAGCGCCTGGCGCAGGTCAGGATCCTGGGCCAGCACCTGCGGCAGCGTGCGGTAGCGGTCGATGCGTTGCTGCAGCGCCTGCGAATGCAGGTCCAGCTGGCGATGCAACTGGGCGGTTTCGTCGCGCAATGCACGCGCGCCGGCCCAGCGGTAGGCCATCGCCATCGCCAGCATCGCGCCGCCCACGGTGAGCAGTACGACGAGCAGGGTCTGGCGGTGGCGGCGCGTGCGCAGCATGGCGGCCAGTCTACGGGGACGCCGCCGCCGGGGCGCGGGCTAGTACCAATAGGTTATCGGTGCCGCGGCGAAGCAGGGGTACAACATGCCGGCCGCCGATCCGGGCGGCGTCGCCGTCCGTTCCGGAGTTCCCCATGCACCTGGCCGAAGCGCCCGTCCTGCCGCCGTCGAAGCAGCCGCTCTACAAGCAGCTGTACTTCCAGGTGATCGTGGCCATCGTGCTGGGCGCGACGCTGGGCCATTTCGAGCCGGCGCTGGCCGAATCGATGAAGCCGCTGGGCGACGCCTTCATCAAGCTGGTGAAGATGATCATCGCGCCGGTGATCTTCCTGACCATCGTCACCGGCATCGCCGGCATGACCCACCTGCGCACCGTGGGCCGCGTGTTCGCCAAGGCGATGGTGTACTTCCTGTTCTTCTCCACGCTGGCGCTCGTGGTCGGCATGATCGTGGCGCACGTGGTGCAGCCGGGCGCCGGCATGAACATCAACCCGGCCGACCTGGACCAGGCCGCGGTCAACGACTACGTGCAGAAATCGCACGAGCTGTCGCTGGTCGGCTTCCTGATGGACATCATCCCGAAGACGCTGGTCAGCCCGCTGGTGGGCGACAACATCCTGCAGGTGCTGTTCGTGGCGGTGCTGTTCGGCCTGTCGCTGGCGCTGGTCGGCGAGAAGGGCCGCCCCGTGCTGAACCTGCTGGAGGCGCTGACCGCGCCGGTGTTCCGGCTGGTGCACATCCTGATGCGCGCCGCGCCGATCGGTGCGTTCGGCGCCATCGCCTTCACCATCGGCAAGTACGGCGTCGGCATGCTGGTCAACCTGGCGTGGCTGGTCGGCTCGTTCTACCTGACTTCGCTGCTGTTCGTGATCGTCATCCTCGGCCTGGTGTCGTGGTGGTGCGGCTTCTCGATCTTCCGCCTGATCCGCTACCTCAAGGCCGAACTGCTGCTGGTGCTCGGCACGTCCTCGTCCGAATCCGCGCTGCCGTCGCTGATGGAAAAGATGGAGCGCGCCGGCGCATCGAAGTCCGTCGTCGGCCTGGTGGTGCCCACCGGCTACTCGTTCAACCTGGACGGCACCAACATCTACATGACGCTGGCCGCGCTGTTCATCGCCCAGGCCACCAACACCGAGCTGAGCCTCGGCCACCAGATCATGCTGCTGCTGGTCGCGATGCTGAGTTCGAAGGGCGCCGCGGGCGTCACCGGCGCCGGCTTCATCACGCTGGCCGCCACGCTCGCCGTGGTGCCCGAAGTGCCCGTCGCCGGCATGGCGCTGATCCTGGGCATCGACCGCTTCATGAGCGAATGCCGCTCGCTGACCAACTTCACCGGCAACGCGGTGGCCACGCTCGTGGTCGCGCGCTGGGAGAACGCGCTGGACCGCGACGCACTGGCGCGCGCGCTGGGCGGGCCGTCCGCACCGATCGCCGCCGCGCCCGATCCGGCCGCAGGCCCGGGCGACCCGACACGACTCACGGCCGACTGACGCCGGCCACACCACGTCTTCAGAGGAGGGACTGAACGATGCATACCAACCGACGCGCCGCCCCATTGCGGAGCGGTCTCACCCTGGCCTTGCTGGCCGTCATCCATGCGGCCGCGGCCCAGGACGCGCCGGCTCCGGCCGCGCCCGCGCCACAGGCCGAAGCCGCGCCTGCCGACGACGCCAAGACGCTCGACAAGGTGGTCGTGGTGGGCTCGCACATCCAGGGCGCGGCCACCACCGATGCGCTGCCGGTGCTGGTGATCGGTGCGGAACAGATCGATGCCGCCGGTGCGATCTCCGGCGACGAGCTGATGCGCACCATCCCGCAGATGGGCGACGTGCTGTTCGATGCGTCGAACAACCCGCAGACGAGCAATGCCGCGCGCGGCGACGTCAATTCGGTGAACCTGCGTTCGCTCGGCGTCGGCAACACGCTGGTGCTGCTCAACGGGCGCCGCCTGGTGCAGCACCCGACCAGCCAGGGCACGTCCGATACCGGCACGGTGCCGGTGCAGAGTTTCAATTCCAACGCGATCCCCGTCTCAGGCCTGGACCGCATGGAGATCCTGCTGGACGGCGCGGCGGCCATCTACGGTGCCGACGCGGTGGCGGGCGTGGTCAACACCGTGCTGCAGACCGATTTCGACGGCGTCAGCGCCAGTGCGCGCTACGGCACCGCGGAAGGTACCGGCATGAACGAGTTCGAGACGAATGTCTTCGCCGGCAAGAACTTCGATCGCGGCAACGTGTCGGTGTTCCTCAACTACACCGATCGTTCCGAGCTGATGGCGGCGGACCAGGAATTCACCTCCACCGACGACCTGCGCGCGCTGTTCGCCGATTACCCGGACTTCGCCGGCCTGACGGCGCTCGATGGCCGCTCTTCGCATACGCCCTGGGCGCGCCTGACCGTGGGTCCGCGCGCGGTGATCCGCTCGAACGGCGTGGCGGTGACGAACACCGCCGGCGCGTTCCGCATCCAGCCGTCGAGTTTCGGCTGCGGCGTCAGCCTCGGCAACGATCTCTGCCTGGCCAGCGGCAACCACAACTTCAACACCACCAACCGCGAGATGCGCTACGACACGCGCTACGGCACCACGGTGCGGCCGTCGGTGGAGCGCTTCAACGCCTACCTCACCGGCCACTACGCGCTCGACAACGGCGTGGAAGCGTTCGGCGAAGTGGGCTACTACCAGGCCGTCAGCGAAGCGCTGCAGCCGCCGGTGGTGAACCTCAACAGCCTGTGGATCCCCGCCAGCAACTACTGGAATCCCTTCGGCGCGACCACGCTGCCGGACGGCACGCCGAACCCCAACCGCCTGCCGGGCCTGACCAACGTGCCCGCCGCCGGCCTGCCGGTGCAGATGAGCAACTACCGCTACGTCGATACCGGCTTCCAGCGCGTGCGCGTGGAGAACTACCAGGCGCGCTTCCTGGCGGGCCTGCGCGGCGAGTGGAACGGCTGGAATTGGGAAACCGCACTGCTGTACTCCGAGGCCGAAGCCAAGGACCGGTCGCCCAACATCAACATGACCGCGCTGCAGCAGCAGCTCGCGTTGGCCACGCCGGATGCGTACAACCCGTTCAGCGGCGGCTGCGTGGGCACGCCGATGCACAGCGACTGCTCGCCCAGCTCGCAGGCGGCGATCGACGCCATCGTGTTCGACCTGGTCCGCAAGTCGCGCACCACGCTGACCATGGCCGACTTCAAGATGAGCCGCGCCGACCTGTTCGCACTGCCCGCCGGTGAAGTGGGCGTCGCCTTCGGTGCCGAGGCGCGCCGCGAGACGCAGGAAGACGACCGCGACGCCAACCTCGACGGCACCTACACGTTCACCGACATGGTCACCGGCGAGACCAACCTCAGCAACGTGGCTGCCGTGAGCCCCAATCCCGACACGCGCGGCTCGCGCAACGTGGGCTCGGCCTACGTGGAGTTCGCGGTGCCGCTGGTCTCGGCCGACATGGACATCCCGCTGGTGCACCGCCTCGACATGCAGTTGGCCGGCCGCTACGAGCACTACTCCGACTTCGGTTCGGTGGCCAAGCCCAAGGTCGCGCTGGCGTGGGACGTGGTGGAAGGCGTCCGCCTGCGCGGTTCGTACTCCGAAGGCTTCCGCGCGCCGAACCTGGAGCAGACCAACGCCACCCAGTATTCGCGCCTGGCCAGCGGCGTGGACCACATCCGCTGCGAAGCCGACCTGCGCGCCGGCCGCATCGCCTCGTTCAGCGCCTGCGGGCAGAACACGGCGGGCGCCTCGCTGCTGGTGGCCGGCAACCCGGACCTGGAGCCGGAAGAGAGCACCAACACCTCGTATGGCGTGGTGTTCCAGCCGACCTTCATTCCCGAGCGCTTCGGCAACTTCACCTTCACCGTCGACCGCTGGAAGATCAAGCAGGAGCAGATCGTCGGCCTGCTCGGCGCGCAGACCGCGCTGACGCTGGACTACCTCAACCGGGTGGAAGGCGGCAGCAATCCGCTGGTCGTGCGTGCCGCGGCGACGCAGGAAGACATCGACTTCTTCGCCGGCACCGGCATCGATCCGGTCGGCCAGGTCATCGCGATCAACGACCGCTTCATCAACCTGCAGCCGCAGACCGCTGGCGGCCTGGACATCGGCATGGACTGGTCGCTGCGCCGCACGCGCTTCGGCAGCTTCTCGGCCAGCCTCAACGCCACCAAGCTGCTGGAATTCACCCGCGATCCGGGCGATATCGTCAACGCGCTCTATGCGGCGCGCGCCGCCGGCACCATCGATCCGCTGACGCCCCTGCCGGACCCGAGCCAGCTGATCGGCCAGAACGGTCGTCCGGAGTGGCGCGCCAGCGGTTCGCTGACCTGGAACAAGGGGCCGTGGCGCGTCGGGTATTCCGCGCAGTACATGAGTTCGTTCGAACAGCCGCAGTTGCTGGGCGCGTCGGGCGACCCGTGGGTGGTGGACGATCGCCTGTTCCACAACCTGTACGGGCAATACCGCTTCCCCGACGGCACCGCGCTGCGCCTGGGCGTGCGCGACCTGACCGACGAAGGTCCGGCGCTGGCCGATGGCGGCTACCGCGGTTCGCTGCACAATCCGTGGGGCCGCTACTTCTACGTCAACATCGCCCGATCGTTCTGAGGAAGGTGCCCCCCGCCATGCGATCTCCGCACCGCCGTTGGCGAGGCCTCCTGCTCGCCGCCTGCCTGGGCGCATCCGCGCCCGCCGTGCAGGCGGCGACAGCGGCCGACGCCGACGTGGCGTTCGCCACCGTGCCGTGTCCGGCGTCCGTCGGGGCGAAGGTCGCCTGCCACGAGGGGCGCGATGCGCAGGGCGCGTGGCTGCTCGTCGCGGTGCCCGAGGCCTGGAACAAGCGGCTCATCGTGCATGCGCACGGCGGGCCGCGCCTGGGCGCGCCGAAGGCGGGCGATTCGGCGGAGGACCTGGACCGTTTCGCGGTGGTGGTGCGCGAAGGCTATGCCTGGATCGGCACCACGTATCGCCGCGGCGGTTACGGCGTGCGCATGGCGGCGGCCGATGTGGAGCACAGCCGGCGCGTGTTCTGGGCGCGCTGGGGCCGACCGGACCGCACGCTGCTCCATGGCCAGTCGTGGGGCGGCAACGTGGCGGCGAAAGCGGCCGAGCTGTACGCGCTGGAGATCGATGGCCGCGCGAACTACGACGGCGTGCTCAGCACCAACGGCATGCTGTATGGCGGCACGCGCGGCTACGGGTTCCGTGCCGACCTGCGTGCGGTGTACCAGTACTACTGCCGCAACCATCCGGCGAAGGGCGAAGTGCAGTATCCGCTCTGGCAGGGCCTGCCGGCCGCCGCACGCATGACGCGCGATGAACTGCGTGCGCGCGTGAACGCGTGCACGGGCGTGGATCTTCCCGCCGCGAAGCGCTCGGCCATGCAGGCGGCGAACCTGCGCGACATCCTCGCGGTCACCGGCGTGGCCGAGAAGCAACTGGTCGCGCACCTGGCATGGGGCACGTTCCATTTCCAGGACGTGGTGCAGAAGCGTCTCGGCGGCCGCAATCCGTTCGACAACAGCGCCACTCTCTATCGCGGGTCGCGCGACGACACCGCTTTGAACGCGGGCGTGGAGCGCTTCAGCGCCGATCCCGCCGCCGTGGCCGTGCTGGCCTACGACGCCGACCTGTCCGGGTTGATCGTGCTGCCGACGGTGACGGTGCATGCGCGCCACGACCCCACCGTGTCCTACGAAGCCGACGCGGCGTACGCGGCGACCGTCGCCGCTGCCGGACGCAGCCGCCTGCTGCTGCAGGCGCTGACCGACGAGCAGGACCACAGCCGTCTGCAGGATGCGACCTACACCACCGTACTGCAGGTGCTGGAGCACTGGCTGGACACCGGCGAGAAGCCCGCGCCAGGCGCGTTCCGCGAGACCTGCGGCCGTGCGTCGCAGCCACGCGATGCTTGCCGCTTCATGACACCCTGAGCGGGGCGTTTGCGCGCGCGGCGTGACGCAGCGCCGCATTCCGCGGAATCCGGCCCCGGCGGGGACCGGGTAGAATTGCCGCTCCCCCGCCTTCACCACAGGCACCGTTTCCGCGATGACGAACGACGATTTCAAGCAGGCCGCGCTCGAGTACCACCGGCTGTCCCCGCCCGGCAAGATCAAGGTCGCCCCGACCAAGCCGATGCTGACCCAGCGCGACCTGGCCCTGGCCTACTCCCCGGGCGTGGCCTACGCCTGCGAGGCGATCGTCGAGGATCCCAACACCGCCAGCGAGCTCACCGCGCGCGGCAACCTGGTGGCCGTGGTCACCAACGGCACCGCCGTGCTGGGCTTGGGCAACATCGGCGCGCTGGCCGGCAAGCCGGTGATGGAAGGCAAGGGCGTGCTGTTCCAGAAGTTCGCCGGCATCGACGTGTTCGACATCGAGATCGACGAGACCGACCCGGACAAGCTGGTCGAGATCATCGCCTCGCTGGAGCCGACCTTCGGCGGCATCAACCTCGAAGACATCAAGGCGCCGGAGTGCTTCATCGTCGAGCGCAAGCTGCGCGAGCGGATGAAGATCCCGGTCTTCCACGACGACCAGCACGGCACCGCGATCATCGTCGGCGCGGCCGTGGTCAACGCGCTGGAAGTGGTCGGCAAGAAGATCGGCGACGTGAAGCTGGCCACCAGCGGCGCCGGTGCGGCCGGCATCGCCTGCCTGGACATGCTGGTCGCGCTGGGCCTGAAGCCGGAGAACATCCTCGCCTTCGACCGCGACGGCGTGATCTACAGCGGCCGCCCGCACCTGGACCCGGACAAGGCGCGTTATGCGCGCGACACCGCCAAGCGTTCGCTGGCCGAGATCGTCGAAGGCGCGGACATCTTCCTGGGCCTGTCGGCCGGCGGCATCCTCAAGCCGGAGATGGTCGCCACGATGGCGGACAAGCCCATCATCCTGGCGCTGGCCAACCCGAATCCGGAAATCCTGCCGGCCGACGCCAAGGCCGTGCGCCCGGACGTCATCATCGGCACCGGCCGCAGCGATTACCCGAACCAGGTCAACAACGCGCTCTGCTTCCCGTACATCTTCCGCGGTGCGCTCGATGTCGGCGCCACCGTCATCAACGAAGACATGAAGGTCGCCTGCGTGCACGCCATCGCCAAGCTGGCGCGGCGCGAGGCCTCCGACCTGGGTTCGGCCTACGGCGACGACGTGCCCTGCTTCGGCCCCGAATACCTGATCCCGCGCCCGTTCGATCCGCGCCTGCTGGTGGAAGTGGCCGCGGCGGTCGCGCAGGCCGCGATGGACTCCGGCGTGGCGCTGCGCCCGATCCCGGACATGTGGGCCTACCGCGAGAAGCTGGGCCAGTTCGTCTACCGCACCAGCCTGATGATGAAGCCGGTGTATGACCGCGCCCGCGCCGACAAGAAGCGCGTGGTGTACGCCGAAGGCGAGGAAGAGACCGTGCTGCGCGCCGTGCAGACGGTGATCGACGAAGGCCTGGCGTTCCCGATCCTGATCGGCCGCCCCGACGTGATCGATGCGCGCATCCAGCGCCTCAGCCTGCGCATGCGCGCCGGCGTCGATTTCGAGGTCACCAACCAGGACGACGACCCGCGCTTCAACGATTACTGGCAGCACTACCACGCGCTGACGGCGCGCCGCGGCGTGACGCCGGCGGCGGCGAAGAACCTGATGCGCTCGCGGCCGACGCTGATCGCCGCGGTGATGGTGGCGCGCGGCGAAGCCGACGCGATGATCACCGGCCTGGTCGGCCGCTTCCACAAGAAGCTGGGCTACGTGCGCAGCGTGATCCCGCTGGACCCGGGCGTGCAGTCCACCTCGGCGATGACCGGCGTGATCAACAACCAGGGCGCGTACTTCTTCCTGGACACGCACGTGCAGGACGATCCGACCGCCGAGCAGATCGCCGAGGCCACGCTGCAGGCGGCGTACCGCCTGAAGCTGTTCGGCATCGAGCCGCGCATCGCGCTGCTGTCGCACTCCAACTTCGGCAGCCACGAGACGCCGGGTTCGATCAAGATGCGCCGCGTGCGCGAGCTGCTGCTCAAGCGCAAGCCGGACCTCAACGTCGATGGCGAAATGCAGGGCGACACGGCATGGGACGAAGTGCTGCGCAGCCGGATGATGCCGGGCAGCACGCTGACCGGCCGCGCGAACCTGTTCGTCATGCCCAACCTGGATGCGGCCAACATCGCCTACAACATGGTGCGCGTGGTCACCGACGGCGTGGCGATCGGCCCGATCCTGATGGGCATTTCGCGGCCGGTGCACATCCTGACCACCAGCGCCACGCCGCGCCGCGTGATCAACATGACCGCGATCGCCGCGGTGGACGCGCAGATCCGCCAGCAGCGCGAAGCCGAGCGCAGCGGGCCGGGTTGAGTAGGCCGGGTTGAGCAGGCCGGGTTAAGCAGGTTGTTTACGCCGGAATAAAAAACGCCCCGCATGCGGGGCGTTTTTCTGGCTGGGCTGTTGTAGGAGCGACGTGAGTCGCGACCGGATGCATGGACACGCCATAGACGCTTGATTCATGCGGTCGCGACTCACGTCGCTCCTACATCGGGCTGTCATGCCTCTTCCTCGCCATCCAGGATCCGCCGCTGCAGCGCATCCAGGTAGGCATCGGCATCGGCGGTGGATTCGAAGATCTCGTCCATCGGCACGGCCTGCACGATCTCGATGACCTTGCGGATCTGTTCCTGCGGATGCACCACCAGCAGGCGGCCTTCGTGCGGGGCCAGCGCCTTGCGCGCTTTCAGGATGCTGCGCACGCCGGCGCTGCTGATGTAGTCCAGGTGGGCGAGGTCCAGCACCAGCGCCTGCGGACGCGCCGCCAGCATCGGCGCCAGCGCTTCGTCCAGCTGCGCGTAGCTGAGCGTATCCAGCCGGCCGCTGAGCAGCACGTACTGGTTGCCGTTCACCGGCGGGTAGACCTCAATCTCCAATGTCATCGGGCATCTCGTGCAACGGATGTGCCGGGTGGGGGGCCCGGGTATGGAGGGGAGGGAGGTCGGATCGTAAAGCAAAAGCGAGACGACGCGGCCCGCGTCCGTCAGTCGTCGTCCTCCCCGGCCTGCAGGACCTTGCGCTGCATCGCATCCAGATAGGCGTCGGCTTCGGCCGTCGACGAGAAGATCTCGTTCAACGGTACCGCCTTGACCATGTCCAGCACCTTCTGGATCTGCGGCTGCGGGTTGACCAGCAGCACCTTGCCGCCATGCGGCGCCAGCGCCTTGCGCGCCTTGAAGATGGAACGGATGCCGGCGCTGCTGATGTACTCCAGCCCCGACAGGTCCAGCACCAGCGAATGCAACTGGCGCGACAGCATCGGCGCCAGCGCCTCGTCGAGGTCTTCGTAGGTGTGCGTGTCCAGGCGTCCGCTGACGGCCACGCGCTGGCTGCCCTTGCCCGGCGGCAGGATGTCGATGCCCAGGCTCATGATGCGGTCTCCTCGGTGGGGATGCGCAGCGTCAGCCGCAGCACGTTGTAGTTGCCGACGCGTTCGTAGTGGGCGTCCTCGGAGACCTGCCGCACCAGGTGCAGGCCCAGCCCGCCGGTCGGGCGGTCGAGGATGTCGGCGTCCAGGTCGGGCGCTGGCTGGTCGAGCGGATTGAACGGGATGCCGCTCTCGCGGAACTCGAGAGTCAGCAGGTGGTCGCGGATGCCGATGTCCACGCACAGCTCGTGTTCCTCGGCATCAACGCGGGCGAGGTCGCCGTGATCGATCGCGTTGCTCGCCAGCTCCTCGACGATCAGGCGCACGTCGCCCTGGATCGCGCGGCTGACGCCGTTGTTGGCCAGCACGGCTTCGAGCGACGCGTTGAGGTCGTCGACACGGGCGTGCTCACGGGGAATGAACAGTCGCATCTGCATGCGCGGTCTCCTGTGATGGCGGAGCTTCGGGGGAAGCGGGGGCGCTGTCCAGCCGGCGGCGGATGGCCAGAGCGGTGATGTCGTCCGATTGCGGCGCGCTGCCGGTAAATGCGTGAACCGCAGCGATCAGCCCTTCGCACTGTTCGCGCGCGTTCGCGCCGGGCCGCAGTGCGCCGGGGATGCGCTCGGGGCCGAACGCGACATTCTCGGGGTCGAAGGCCTCGGTGATGCCGTCGGTCCAGGCTAGCAGCGTGGCGCCGGCCGGCAACCGGCCCGACCACACCGGGAACGCATCGCCGACCTCGAAGCCCAGCGGTGGCCCGGGCTGCAGCGGCAACGCTTCGTGGCGCCCGTCGGCGTGCAGCAGGAGCGGCGCATCGTGGCCGGCGCTGGCCAGCACGCACTCGCCCGTGCGCACGTCGACGCGCCCGCACAACACGGTGGCGAACATGCAGGCATCGTTGCCCTGCACCAGCCGGCGCGAGGCTTCGGCGAGCACGCGGTCGGGACTGGCATGGCTGCTGGCCGCCACTTCCAGCACGGTCACCGTGCGGGCCATGAACAGCGCCGCCGGCACGCCCTTGTCGGACACATCGCCGATGGCGAACCACAGCGCGTCCGTGCCGGTTTCGATGAAGCTGTAGAAATCGCCGCCCACGGCCTTGGCCGGCTCCAGCCGCGCGTAGGCTTCCAGGTGGCTCTGCTCGCGGTCGATCACCCGGCCCGGCGGCAGCATCGCCTGCTGGATTTCGCGCGCGATGGACAACTCGCTTTCCAGCTTCTGGCGCGCCGCCGTCATGTCTTCGATCTCGCGCAGCTGCCGCTGGATCGAACCGCGCGCGTGTTCCAGCGTGCGCGCCATCTGGCCGACCTCGTCGCGCCGGCCCACGTAGGGCACGGGCATCGCATAGTCGCCTTCGGCCAGGCGCGCGGCGGAGGCCGAGAGGCGTTCCACCGGCTGGCTGATGTGGCGCGCCAGCTTGCGCACCACCAGCATGCAGACCAGCGCCAGCAGCGTGCCCACGGCGGCGAGCATCCACAGCGCCTGGTTGAGGCGCTCGGTGATCAGGTCGTACGACTGCGCGACCATCAGGTTCCAGCCGGTATCGCCCACCGGCTCCACGACGGTGTAGCGCCGTTCGCCGGTGACGGCATCGACGTGCGCGTGCTGCAGCGGCCGCCGCAGCCTGACGGCCTGCGCGGCTTCCTGCAGGTCCGTGCGGCCGGCGCGGCGGATGTACTCCCCCAGCGTTTCCAGACGTTCGACGCCCACTTCCGGATTGAGCGCCAGCGTGCCGGCGGGCGCCACCAGCGTCACCCGCCAGCCGGGCAGGTTCGCCAGCGACTCGACCATGTCGGTGAGGTTGGCCAGCGGCAGGTCGAGGCTGACCATGCCGCGGGTGCGTGCGCCGCGGCCGGGGTCGCGCAGCGGCATGTTGTAGGTGACCATCCACACCGCGCCCGCGGTCTGGTTGAGGTAGGGCTCGGACCACCAGCCGCTCGGCGACGCCACGGTGCGCTGGTACCAGCCCTGGTCGCGATAGGGGTATCCGTCGGCGACGAGGTCGCGGTCGCGCCCGTTCGCCGCCACGTAACGTGCGAAGGGGATGTCCTCGCGCGTGCGCGGCTCCAGCACCAGCAAGCCACCGGCACAGCCGGGCGTCGCCTTGACCATGGCGCGCAGCGTGGCGGTGAGTTCGTCGGGCGCCAGGTTGGCCGAGCCCACCAGGTCGGAGATGCCGTGCGTGGTGATGGTGACCACGCGCATCGCGTTGTCCAGCCGCTGCACGGCTTCCTGCGCGCTGGCCTGGGTGTCGCGGCGCGCGTTGTCCAGGATCATCCGCCGCGCGAACCACGACGTCGCCAGCACCAGCAGCACCAGCAGCACCACGTTCACCAGGCCCGCCCACAGGGCGATGCGCGTGCGCAGGCTGCTGCGCCAGTGCGAAGCACCGGCGGCAACTGGCACGACGTTCCCTGGCACTGCGTCTTGCATGCCGCCCCCGAACCTTCCCCCTGCGCCGATCATAAGCGCATTGGAATGTTGCAATACGGCAAAGGTCTTATTTTGGTGCTTCCATTGTCCCGGGACAGCTACGTTGTGTCCGTTCCATACGCCTGCGTAGCCAGGTCCTCTGCGGGGTGCGTGCGTTACACTTCAAGGTCTACAAGAATCGGCGACGCCACGCCCCACGCGCGGCGCAACAGGAGTGGGAATGAACTGGTTGAACGAGATGTTGCAGAGCGATCCGGACCCGCAGGAATCCCGCGAATGGATCGATTCCATGCAGGCGGTGATCGAGAAGAACGGCGCCCTGCGTGCTCACCAGTTGCTCGAAGGCATGGTGGAAGTCACCCGCCGCGCCGGCGCCTACCTGCCGTTCTCGCCGACCACCGAATACGTCAACACCATCGCGCCGCAGAACGAGGCCAAGAGCCCCGGTGACGCCGCGCTGGAATGGCGCATCCGTTCGATCATCCGCTGGAACGCGATGGCCACCGTCGTGCGCGCCAACCGCAAGCCCGGTGACCTCGGCGGCCACATCGCCAGCTTCGCCTCGGGCGCGACGCTCTACGACGTCGGCTTCAACCACTTCTGGCGTGCGCCGAGCGAGAACCACCCGGGCGACCTGCTCTTCATCCAGGGCCACAGCGCGCCGGGCATCTACGCGCGTTCGTACCTGGAAGGCCGCATCAACGAGCAGCAGCTGGACAACTTCCGCATGGAAGTCGATGGCCAGGGCATCTCGTCCTATCCGCATCCGTGGCTGATGCCGGACTACTGGCAGACCCCGACCGTCTCGATGGGCCTGGGCCCGCTGGCGGCGATCTACCAGGCGCAGTTCATGAAGTACCTGGAGCACCGCGGCCTGATCGAGAAGTCCGACCGCAAGGTGTGGTGCTTCATCGGCGACGGCGAGAGCGACGAGCCGGAAACCCTCGGCGCGATCGCGCTGGCCGGCCGCGAAGGCCTCGACAACCTGATCTTCGTCGTCAACTGCAACCTGCAGCGCCTCGATGGCCCGGTACGCGGCAACGGCAAGATCATCCAGGAGCTGGAAGGCGTGTTCCGCGGCGGCGGCTGGAACGTCATCAAGCTGCTGTGGGGCAGCTACTGGGATCCGCTCATCGCGCGCGACACCACCGGCGTGCTGAAGAAGCTGATGATGGAAACCGTCGACGGCGAGTACCAGAACTGCAAGGCGTTCGGCGGCAAGTACACGCGCGACAACTTCTTCGGCAAGTACCCGGAGACGGCGGCCATGGTCGCCAACCTGTCCGACGACGACATCTGGCGCCTCAATCGCGGCGGCCACGATCCGCACAAGGTCTACGCGGCCTACCACGAGGCGGTGAACACCAAGGGCATGCCCACGGTGATCCTGGCCAAGACGGTGAAGGGCTACGGCATGGGCTCGGCGGGCGAATCGCTCAACCCGACCCACCAGACCAAGAAGCTGGACGACGAAGCCATCCGCACGTTCCGCGACCGCTTCAACATCCCGGTCAGCGACAAGCAGCTGGAAGAATCGGCGCAGGTGCCGTTCTACCACCCGGGCGAGGACTCGCCGGAAATCCAGTACCTGAAGTCGCGCCGCGCCGCGCTCGGCGGTTACCTGCCGCAGCGTCGCCGCAAGGCCAGCGAGTCGTTCGAGACGCCGAAGCTGGAGGCGTTCGACCGCCTGCTGAAGAGCACCGGCGACCGCGAGATCTCCACCACGATGGCGTTCGTGCAGGGCCTGAACATCGCGCTGCGCGACAAGCAGGTCGGCCCGC
Organism: Pseudoxanthomonas sp. Root630; assembly: GCF_001427585.1. Taxonomy (GTDB): domain Bacteria; phylum Pseudomonadota; class Gammaproteobacteria; order Xanthomonadales; family Xanthomonadaceae; genus Pseudoxanthomonas_A. The sequence continues at coordinate 466,254 of NZ_LMGY01000015.1, forward strand.
GCCTGGTGCCGATCGTCGCCGACGAGGCGCGCACGTTCGGCATGGAAGGCATGTTCCGCCAGATCGGCATCTACGCGCCGTTCGGCCAGAAGTACAAGCCGGTCGATGCCGACCAGCTGATGTACTACCGCGAAGACCAGTCGGGCCAGGTGCTGCAGCAGGGCATCAGCGAGCCGGGCGCGATGTCGTCGTGGATGGCGGCGGGCACCAGCTATTCGGTCAGCAACGTGCCGATGCTGCCGTTCTACATCTACTACTCGATGTTCGGCTTCCAGCGCATCGGCGACATCGCGTGGCAGGCGGCGGACATGCGGACGCGCGGCTTCCTGCTGGGCGGTACCGCGGGCCGCACGACGCTCAACGGTGAAGGCCTGCAGCACGAAGACGGCTTCAGCCATGTCATCGCCGGCAGCATCCCGAACGTGCGCAGCTACGACCCGACCTTCGGTTTCGAAGTCGCGGTGGTCTTGCAGCACGGCATGCAGAAGATGCTGCAGGAGCAGGTGGACGAGTACTACTACGTCACCCTGATGAACGAGAACTACGCCCATCCGGAAATGCCGGCAGGCGCGGCCGAGGGCATCATCAAGGGCATGTACCTGCTCACCGATGCCGGCAAGCCGAAGAAGGGCGAGCTGCGCGTGCAGCTGATGGGCAGCGGCACCATCCTGCGCGAGGCGATCGCGGCGGCCGAGCTGCTGGACAAGGATTTCGGCGTCACCGCCGACATCTGGTCCTGCCCGAGCTTCAACGAGCTGCGTCGCGATGGTTTCGACGCCGAGCGCTGGAACCGCCTGAACCCGGAAGCGAAGACGCCGCGCAAGGCCTACGTGACGGAACTGCTGGAAGGCCGCCAGGGTCCGGTGATCGCCGCGACCGACTATGTGCGCGCCTACACCGACCAGATCCGCGCCTTCGTGCCGGCGGCGTATACGGTGCTGGGCACGGACGGCTTCGGCCGCAGCGACACCCGCGCCAACCTGCGCCGCCACTTCGAAGTGGACCGCTACTACATCGCCCACGCCGCCATCGCCGCCCTGGCGAAGGAAGGCAAGATGACCGGCAAGGACGTCGCCCGCGCGATCAAGCAGTACAAGATCGACGTGGACAAGGCGAACCCGGTTACCGTGTGATGCACGCCGTTGCTCTCCGCACGCGGAGAGGATGACCGGACGAAGAAGCGGCCCCATGGCCGCTTTTTTGTTGGCCGACCGATTGACAGACCGTGAACCAAGGTTCACAGTCCGGGCTGGGTCAACGTCATGGATGACGCTGCATGGTCAAGGTCAGGAAGACACGGATGTTCGAGGACTGGTTTGTTTCGCTGCGCGACCGGCAGGCGAGGATGCGCATACAGGCGCGGATTGATCGGCTCGCCTTCGGCAATCCTGGACAGCACCGCGTGCTGATTGGCGGGGTGTGCGAAATGAAGATCGATTGCGGACCGGGCTATCGTGTTTACTTCACACGCTACGGCGACGCATGGGTGGTGCTGCTGTGCGGAGGCGACAAGGCATCGCAGCGTGCTGACATCGAGACGGCGTTGGCGCTGGCGAACGCGTTGGAGAACTGACATGACACTGAAGAGCACGCCGTGGGATTCGGCGGAATACCTGAAGACCGAAGCGGATATCACCGCCTATCTGGATGCGTGCTTCGAGGAGGCCGGCGATGATCCTACGTTCCTGGTGCATGCGCTGGGTGTGGCGGCGCGTGCACGCAACATGAGCCAGCTGGCGCGCGATACCGGACTGACGCGCGAGGGTCTCTACAAGGCACTCTCCAGCAGTGGCAACCCAAGCTTCGGCACGGTGCTGAAGGTGGCCGATGCGATGGGCTATCGTTTTGCGCTGGTTAGCAAGCGAGCCAAACCAAGCCGCAGGGCGGGCAAGCGGGCCATGGCGCAGGACGCGCCGACCAAGCTGGGATGAGTGCCAACACCGTCCGGCAGCGTGCAGCTTCGGCATGACGCTTACCCTCGATCACCTGCGCCGCTATGCCATCGCCCGCAGCCTGTTCAGACCGACCACCCTGCCGCGGGCGATCCAGCGGCTGGGCTTCGTGCAGGCGGACCCGATCCGGGCGCCGGCACGCGCGCAGGACCTGACCCTGCGCCACCGCGTCGCCGGCTATCGCGCCGGCGACCTGGAGCGGCGGTATCCACGCCTGCCGCTGGAAGAAGACTTCTTCGTCAACTACGGCTTCCTGCCGCGCGCGCATCACCAGCTGATGCATCCGCGTACGGCCCGCGAGGCGTGGACGCCCGCGCGCTGGAAGCAGGCGCGTGCGGTACTGGAGTTCGTCAGCGAGCGCGGCACGGCGCATCCCCGCGAGGTGGATGCGTACTTCGGTCATGGCAAGACGACCAACTGGTTCGGCGGCTCGTCCAACGCGAGCACGCAGTTGCTGGACGGCATGCACTACCGCGGATTGCTGCGGGTCGCGCGTCGCGAGGGCGGCACGCGCGTTTACGCGCCGCGCATCGGTGACGCGACGCCGGTCGCGGCAGTCGATGCGGAGGCGCGGCTGGATGCGCTGCTCGACATCATCGTCAACAAGTACGCGCCGTTGCCGGCGGCCAGCCTGGGCCAGTTGCTGGGTTACCTGCGCAGCGGTGTGCCGCAGTGGACGGGCCTGCGTGCGGCGGCATTGAAGCGTGCGCGCCAGCGGTTGGGCACGGCACGGGTCGATGGGGTGGACTGGTACTGGCCGGCGGACGAGGATCCGCGCTCACGGCGCTGGAAGCCTGACGACCAGGTGCGCCTGCTGACGCCGTTCGATCCGGTGGTCTGGGACCGGCGGCGCTTCGAGATGTTCTGGGGCTGGACGTACCGCTTCGAGGCGTACACGCCGGCGCCGAAGCGGAAGCTGGGGTATTACGCGCTACCGGTGCTGTGGGGCGACCGGGTGATCGGGTGGGCGAATCTTAGCGTGGTCGGTGGGGAGTTGCGGTCGACGTTTGGGTATGTGGATGGGCGTGGGCCGAGGGATGCCGAGTTTCAAGCTGCGCTTGAAGTAGAGTTGGAGCGAGTTTGCGTTTTCCTGAGGCTGCATTGATGATGCCTTCCGCCCAGCGAGCGAAGGCGACCTGATGCAGTCGGTGCGTTTCGAGCGCCTAAACTGCACGATAGCAATGTGAGTATGGTGAATTCAGATGAGGGGCGAATGTCGGCAGTGGTACGCCCCCGCTTTCGTAGACGGTTAGGGGCTTTGTTTTGAGTTAACCGCCTCAAACATCATTGGCGCAAGGCCTCCCAGATGTCCATGGCGGC
>NZ_LMGY01000016.1 GCF_001427585.1 Pseudoxanthomonas sp. Root630
TGTACTTGGCCGTGGTGATCGACCTCTACTCGCGCGCGGTCATTGGTTGGTCGATGAAATCCAGCTTGGCGCGCGAACTGGCGATGGATGCACTGTTGATGGCCATCTGGCGGCGCCGCCCCACTTCGGAGGTTGTCATCCACTCCGACCAGGGCGTGCAATACGGTAGCGACGACTGGCGTCGCTTTTGCCGCGAGCACGGCTTGGAAGTCAGYATGAGTCGTCGCGGCAACTGCTGGGACAACTCAGTSGCTGAGTCGTTCTTCAGCAGCCTGAAGAAGGAGCGCGTACGCGGCAGGGTCTATAGCAGTCGCGAAGAAGCGCGCAGTGACGTGTTCGATTACATCGAGGTTTTCTACAATCGACAGCGCCGCCATGGACATCTGGGAGGCCTTGCGCCAATGATGTTTGAGGCGGTTAACTCAAAACAAAGCCCCTAACCGTCTACGAAAGCGGGGGCGTACCACTTTGATGGCGATGTCTGTGTTACCGAACATGCCGCGCGCCATCGTATCGTTGTAACGCGGCGCCCAATGAAGCTTGTCCGCGCTAGCCACGATGTACGCGTAAGGCGAATGTTCAAGTCCGCCGGAGTCGATGATTTCCTTGCGCACTGCCTGGCTGGTCGCATTCGCCTGCGTGTCCACAGCCTGTTGCACGGCATTCTTGGCCGACGCACCAATCGCCGCATTGCCCTTCAGCGTGACTTCTACGTCGAGCATGTCCCGATGGACGTGGTCGGAAAAGCGCCGGGTGATCTGCTCTCTTTCACTGAGTAAAAGCAACATCTTGCGGCGTTGCGACTGCCGATTGATCGGATCCTGTTCGGCAACATAGGGTCGCCAGCTGGCCCTCAGCGCGGCGGTATTGCTCTTGATGAGAAACGCAGTCTGGGCATAGAAGCGCACGATCTCGTCAGGCAGCTGAGCCTGACTTATGGCGGCCGCTTCCAACTGGAGCCTCTCGCTACTTCCATCCTTGTGTTTGGCCGCTTCAAGGGCATAGGCGCGGGCGGCATTGGCATAGACCTGATAGTGCGAGTGCTCAACATCGCGGAAGCGTGTTTCGATGTCTCGATCGGTCTCTGAGACGATCCCAGGAACCACCTTCTCAAGGCGGTCACTGTCGGCCAGCTCTGAGATCATGGCCGGATTAAGTACGCCCACTTCGATCTTCAACGAGGCGCACCCTGTCATCCAAGCCAGGCATACGGCCACTATGGCAAGGCGAGCGATCATCGTTCGGTACTCCCGTGCCGGTTGGCGGCGAACCACGCCTGGGCCTCATCAAAGCTCTGGAATCCCGTGGGTCCGTAACCGTACCCGGACGCGATGGTGTTGAGCACCCTGAGCAGAGACCGCCGAGTCACATCCTTATTTGGAGCCGCGTCACCGGGCAGCTTCTCCATGACCTTGGCGAGTTCGTCAGCGGTAGCATTGGCCATGCTCGTGGTCGCCCTATTGACGGCATGATCGCGCTGCAGGGCGTCGCGATTGACTAGGTTGGTGATTGCATCGGCAACGACCTGATTCTCACCGAACTGGCCAATTGCCTGGGTGACGCTGGAGGCGTTCGTGCTCAGGATCATCACGAAGGCGCCGTCTTCAGCCGATGGGTTCAATGGCTTGAAGGTATCGCCACTGCCCGGCAATTTCTGGCCTTCCTCAAACAACTTGCCTACACCGGTGGCGTCAGCGGCGGTTTCTTTTACCTTGACCTCATTAAAGAATAGGTCTACCGCGCGCTCGTCATAGTAGCCCGACACATAACGCGCTGACGTCATGGCACCGTAGCCGGTGACCTTCAAGCGGTAGTAGTTGGTAGGCGCCTTGGTTATGGGATCCAGCGACTGGAAGTAGTGGGTTTCCTCGAAGGTCGTCGCACACCCGGCCAGGGCGGCCGCCAGACCCGTGCCCAACAGCGTCTTTGCCAAGAACGTGCCGTTTCTTGCCCCTTGGATGCTCATCGATCCCCCTGGCTGGTGTCCCCTTAACCGATCAGACGCAACGAAGGACACGAACCGGTCGCAGTAAGCACGCTTATCTATGCATTCGTTGGCACGAGTCTTGCGCCTTGCGCGCAAGTAAACTCATTTACCGATTGAGCCCTGGGAGGGGAGCACTTGTGCCGCACGCCTTTGTTTGTCACCTCTGACCAGGCGCTCGTGCTGGCCAACTTCACTCGCGTGGATGCCAAGGTCTACTGAGACATACGCCTTGGCCCAGAAATCTGACAATAAGACGGCGACGATCTACGTCGCCGATCATGGCAAGTGGCTCGCCAAGAATGAGGTCCTGACAAGACAGTTGTAGAGGCCGGCTTCGATGTCTGCAAACCCTGATAACACTCTGGGTGAGCCGCTGGATTGATAAGACTCTGGTTGCGTACGGCATCGCCATTTGTCGGCAACGGCGAGTCTCTGAGGCGTGAGCAGGCGGGTCGGTTCTATGACAGACAAGTTGCCCTATGGGTTCTTTACCGCCGATTGCGGGGCATCTTGTAAGCACATCGCCAAGCTGTGCGGCAATTGCCGTCACCTCATCAACATCGCGGCAAGTTGTTGGCTGCAAAAAGGGCAACAACTTGCCCTTCAATTTCACCAGAATTAACTGGATCAAGCACTTAGGAATGGGGCGATTTCAGCGCGTCAGACAGCGAAGTGGGCTGGCGGGCCCGGCTTTGGGGCTGGTTCCTGAAAGGACCTCCCCGTGCCGATAAGCCCTCCAAAGGAACCTTGGAGGCTTTCGCATGTTGATGGACCAACCCCCGTGCTGGCGGCCCGGTCCGAATCGGAATCCCCGCGCTTTGGCGCACTACAACCGCGTCGTGCACGGCCACACTGAACTTCGCGCCGACTGGGCGCGGCAAGCAAGCGGCGCGCGAACAATAGACCGGCAGGACGTCCGTCTTGCGGATTCCTGGTCCGCGCAAGGACGATCCCGGACATCGCTTTCCAGTTCGTCAGTAAATCTACTGGCTCAAACTGCGTTTCTTTACTTGTCGTTGGCGGACAAGTGAAGCGTCGCTCCGCGATACGATGGAATCCGCAATTCGCACGCGGGCACCGGTACTGCCCCTGCCCCGCTGCCACCTCTCGCGTGACGCTTCGCTTTGTTACGGAGACAGGCATGCCGGCTCGCCATCGAGGACGCACGCATGGACATCCCACGGCCCTTGTACGCAATCATGCTCGTGGTCCCGGCGCCAGACCACGGTGGAACGGTCTCCAGGCTGTTTTCCTACCGGCCGTTCGACTCACTGGGTTGGGATGTTTCCGTTGGGAACCTCGTGGCGGCCTTGATTGCATTGGTCGCGATACTTGCAATGTCGTCGCTTGCCCAGGCACTTCTCAAGCGTTACGCGAGATCGCACGAGGGCGCGAACCAAGCGTCCCTCTACACGCTTTCACGGATACTGCACTACGCGATCACGGTCGTCGCCATCCTGGTCTCGTTCCACGTTGCCGGCATACCCATCAGCCAACTCGCCGTGTTCGGCGGCGCACTGGGGGTGGGTCTCGGATTCGGATTGCAGGCCATCTTCAGCAACTTCGTGGCCGGACTTATCCTGCTTTTCGATCGCTCGCTGAAGGTGGGCGACTTCGTCGAGCTGGATGGCGACACGCGCGGCGTCGTCCGCTCCATCAACATCCGGTCGACACGCATCACCACCAACGACAACATCGATGTATTGGTGCCGAACTCCGAGTTCGTGACCAAGCGCCTGGTCAACTGGACCCACGCATCGGAGCACCGGCGCATCCGTGTTCCCTTCGCGGTCGGTCCCGACGCCGACAAGGAACTGGTCAAGAAGGCCGCGCTCGAAGCTGCGTCGCGCGTCCCCTTCACCTTGTCGATGGAAGGACGGCGGCAACCGCAAGTCTGGCTCGAGAAATTTGGTGATAGCTCGTCGGACTTCGTTCTTGCCGTCTGGCTGACGGAAGCGGCGGCGCGGCGGAACTCCGCGATACGTGCCGCGTATACCTGGGAATTGGATACCGCATTGCGCAAATACGGTATTGCCGACTCGCCTTCGCAACTGGTGGTCCATCTCAAGAGCATGTTCGACTTGAGCGGAAATGATGCCGTTGAAGCCTTCCGCGGAGCCGGCACGCACCAGCAACGATCCAGGGAATCGAACAAGGCCTACCTGGCGCCCGAGGAACGGGAGATCCTTTCGAGAAACGATGCGAAGGAAGATGCACGACTCGACATGCAGGAGGACGCAGAAGCGTTGCCCGCGACCCCGCCTTCCCAGCCTTGAATGCTCACCCTTCGCGCGATCGCGCGAATCGCCTTGAAGTCGTGAGTGCGGAAACCCAGTGGATCTCAACGTCGGCCATCAGAAGAATTTCCGGCACGACTTCCCTACCGGTTGAGGCTTTGTAGTGCGATCACCGAGACCTGATCCACGGCGCCAGTAAGCGCAGCCACTGCGGTCGCCAGCTCAGGGTGAACGCGACGATCAGTGCGGCGCCCGCCAGTGCCATGAACCACACCAACACCGCCATCGTCGCGTGATCGGCAGCCAGGCACAGCGCGAATGCGGTGAGCAGCGCTGCGCTGCCGAGCCAACGCAGCCACTTCAGCGTCGTTGGTGACGGCACGTGATTCCAGGCCTGCTGCGCGTGGACCTGCATCGAGAGCGCCAGCCAGCCCATGCCGGCGCCGCTGGCGATCAGGGCGAGTGACAGCAGGCTGCCGTGGGATGCGGGATCAGGCACGCGCTGCCTCCCGCGGAGTCGCATGGCCCTGCCCGGCCTGCTGTGCGCGGCGGCGAAGTTTGACGGCCGCGAGGATGGCGATCACGCCGACCGCAAGGATGAAGAGATCGACGCCGGCCACCGGCCAGTAACCGTGTGACAGCGTACGAAACAGGTGATCGCCCGTCGTCACCCAGTTCAGGACCACCACGGATGCCGCCAGTACGGCAATCGCCCAGCACTGTTTGCGCCATGCCGGATTCGCCAGGCCACGCGCCACCGGCGCGCTGCGCAGGCCCGCATGGATGAAGGCCAGTGCCCAGGTGCCCCAGAACGCGTACCGCTCCCAATCGCCACGTGCCGGCAGGTCTTCGGGCAACAGGCGGTTGGCGGCCAGGATGCCGAGCGTCGCCAGTACCATGCCGGTCACCGTGGTCACCGCGAGCGCATCGACGATCCGCGCGCCCTGGCTGCCCATCTGCGCATGCTGGCGCTTACGCTTCTCCACGAAGAAGACGAAGCCGGTCGCGATGCACACGGCGCCCGCAAGACCGCCCAGCACGTACAGCCAACGCAGCAGCCAGTGGCGGAAGTGCTGCAGGTGCAGGCCGGTCAGGAACTCGGCCATGCGGCCGACCGGGGTGGCGGCAGGATCCTCGCGGATCAGTTCGCCGGTGGCGGCCTTGAAATGGATGCCGTCGCCGACCAAGGCGATGCGGTCGGTGCCCGCGCGGTACACGCTGACGTAGCCGTTGGCGTCGCCGACATGCTGGAGCACCAGGAAGCCAACCTCGCCCGCCTTGTCGTTGGCTTTCCAGCGGTGCTGCGCTTCGGCGACCATCGCGTCGACATTCGCCAGGCCCGCGGGAACGCCTGCGCGCTGGTGCGGCAGGCCGGTTTCGCGTGCTTCCACTTCGGCATGCAGGTCGTGCAGCTCATGCAACTGCGTGTGGCCCAGCGGGAAATAGTAGGTCGCCGCGAAGATCAGCAGGCCGGTGAGGGCGAAGAAGAAATGGAACGGCAACGCCACCACGCCGGTGAGGTTGTGCAGGTCCAGCACGCTGCGCAGGCGTGCCTTGCCCGGGCGGAAGGTGAAGAATTCGCGGAAGATCTTGCGATGCATGACCACGCCGCTGACCAGTGCGGCGAGCATCACCAGCGCGGACAGGCCCACGATGAAGATGCCCAGGTTCTTCCAGTCCAGCGTCAGGCTGTAGTGCATCGGATAGAAGAATCCGCTGCCGATCTTCAGGCGGTCGTTCGGCAACGGCGTTCCGTCGCGCGGATCGATCGTGGTGTCCGCCCAGATCGCTTCTTCGGGATCCTTCGCGTTGGGCACCTGGTAACCGGCGAACAGCGCGAGCACCGGGTCGCGGTGCGTGGTGTAGGCACTCCAGTTCACCACGGTGTCGAACCGTTCCGGCATGGCGCCGTTGACGCGCGGCGCCATCGCATCGATGGCTTTCTGCGTGGGCTGCATGCGCTCGAATGCCGGCCGCAGCACCTTCTCGAAGGACGGCATGGGTTGCGGCTCGATGCGCGTGCTGGGAATCGCCCAGCGGTCGATCTCGCGATCGAAAACCGACAATGCACCGAAGAAGAACGCCGCCATCAACACGAAACCCAACACCAGGCCGAACCAGGTGTGGAGCCAGGCCATGGCCTGTCGGAAGCTCTGGAACATGATGCCCTCCCCTGTCTCAGACCAACAGGGACTGCACGAAGGAGCCGGTGGCCGCGAGTGCGCCGCCACCGACCACCGTCACCAGCCACACCCAGCGCAGTCGACGCGCGGCGAACGCCCACAGGAATACGCCGAGGAACGCCAGCACGCCGATCATGCTGCCGAGGAACTCGGCGTCATGGAAGTCCATGCCGGCGGCGACCATCAGGCTGGCGCCGGTGGCGACGACGCCCCAGGCGAACGCGTAGCCGCCGAAGATGGCGGCCGCCACGCGGGCAATGACCTGCGCGCGTGGCGAACGGGAGGGAATCGCAGTGGTGGACATGGTGGCGTCGGCTACCTTCTTGCGGATGGATCAGAAACGGTATTCCAGGCTCAGCGACCAGTGGCGCGGCGCGCCGTAGTAGCCGATCTGGTACAGCGTGTTGATGTACTTCTCGTCGGTCAGGTTGCCGACGTTGGCGCGCAGGGTCGCATTCTCCAGGAAATCCCACGCCGCGAACGCGTTCAGCACCGCATAACTGCCCTGACGCACGGTCTGCTGCGTGTAGCTTTCGACGTTGGAGATGGCGCTCTGCCAACGGCCGCCGAGGCCGAACGAGAAAGCCTCGTAGCTCGGCAGGCGGGCGCTGAGCATCAGGTTGGCGGTGCGGCGCGGCACCCAGTTGTAGGTCAGCGTGCCTTCTTCGCCGTCCATCTTCAGGTGCGTGTAGCCGAACACCAGGTCGAGATGGTCGGTGAGCTTGCCGGTGGCTTCGAACTCCCAACCCTTCGATTCCACGTCCTTGGCGACGTAGTAGTTCATCAGGGTGTCGGGGTTGTAGCCCTGGTAGGTCGCCAGCCCTTCCTGCTTCGCGGAGAAGTACGCGAGCGTGGTCAGCAGGCGGCTGTCGAGCCACTCCGCCTTCAGGCCGGCCTCGTAGTTGACGCCCTTCGAAGGTGCCAGATAGAAGCCGTCGAAGTCGCGCTGGTCCTGCGGCTGGTAGATGTCCGAGTAGCTGACGTAACCCAGGATGTTCTCGTTGAAATCGTAGGTCAGGCCTGCGTAAGGACTGGTGTTGCTTTCGGTCTCGGCGAACGGCACGCCATCGTTGTTGCCGTCGCGGTGGTACTCGGCGAAGTTGACGCCGACGATGGCCTTGAAATCCTCGGTCAGCGCGATGCGGGTGGCACCGAACGCGCGCTTCAAACGCTGGTTGAACTCGCTCGACGGCACCTGCGCGCCCCATACCGGTTCGGGCACGGCGTCGCCCGCGTACGGGAAGCCGGGAAGCGGGCCGAACGCGGGCGAATCGAACGGGGCCGGGTTGTACCAGTAGCCCTGCTCGCTCTCCGACTGGCTGATGCCGAACATCGCTTCATGCTCGCGTCCGAACAACTGGAAGCGGCCGTTGAGGGTCACGTCGACCAGATCCGATGTCAGTTCGTCCTGGCCCTTGTAGGCCCAGCCCAGGAGACCGGTGCCGGTGACGGGGTCCAGGCCGGTCATCGAGTAGGCGAAGAACAACTCGTCGTCGTTGTCGCCCTTGCGGTGGTTGTAGGTCGCCTTCAACTGCCAGTTGTCGCCCAACTGGTGCGTGTATTCGACGAAGGCCGTCTGCGTGTTGGTGTTCCAGTATGTCCAGTCCACCGTGGCGGAGGCACCCACGTCCCATGACGGCTGCGTGCCATCGGCGTTCACGAAGGGCAGCGCGCCCCACATGTTGCCGGTGGTGTCGGCCTGCTGCCACGAGTAGCCGAATGCGAGCGTTCCGTTCTCGCCGATCTGGCCGTCGATCACCGCATAGCCGAAGGTGCGTTCGGTTTCGAAATCGCGGAGGTAGGAATCGCCCTCCTCGCGCGCCACCACCACGCGACCCGCCCAGGTACCGACATCGTTGAACGGCATGGAGTAGTCGAACTCGACGCGGCGCTCGCCCCAGGAGCCGACCTTGACGCCCACCTTGCCCTCGGCATCGTTGGTCGGGCGCTTGCGCACGTAGTTGATCGTACCGGCCGAGTTGCCGACGCCGGTCAGCAGACCGTTCGCGCCGCGGATCACTTCCAGCTTCTCGTAACCGAAGGCGTCCATCGCACCGGTGGCGATGCCCCAGTCGTTGGGCATGCCGACGCCGTCGATCTGCGTGCTCTTGATCTCGAAACCGCGCGCCAGGTAGTTGGTGCGGTTGGTCTCCCACTCTTCCACCTGGATGCCGGTGGCCAGTCGAAGGGCGTCGTTCAAGCTGTCGGCGCCGAACTGGATCATCTGTTCGTTGCTGACCACGCTGATCGACTGCGGCGTTTCCTTGATGGCCAGGTCGAGGTTGGTCGCGCCGTTGCTGACGCGGTTGGCGCGCTGGCCACGCACCAGCACGGTGTCCAGATCGGTCGCGGTCACGTCGGCGGTCGCCTGTGCTCCCGAGGCTTCCTGCGGTGCAGCGGACGCGACCAGTGGTCCGCTGGCAAGCGCCAGGCAGATGGCAACGCGCAGCGCATTGGGGAGCAAGGACGCGATGGTATCGGAAGGGGCTTGCGGGCGATTCGGCATGGACATGTGGGTATGGGAGGCTGTGGGAGATGGCGGCGCACGCTCACGCGCGCCGATGGCGCGTCGCTCGGCGGCGCGTCGTCAGCGCAAGTGGCGAAGCACCTGTTACTCCTATTAGATGCGAATGATTTTCATTTTGCAAGCGACCTGAACAGGCGCCCGACGTGCGGCCGTGCGGAAACGCGCGGCAAATGCCTCGTCTCCGGCTACGGCTGGCCCAGGGGCTGGCCCAACAGCCGCTGCGGATGGCTGTAGATCACGTGCCGTCCCACCCGCGTGAAGCCCACCAGGGTCAGCCCGCATCCGCGGGCCAGATCGACCGCCAGTGCGGTGGGTGCGGACATGGCGGCCAGCAGTGGAATGCCCGAAGCCGCGGCCTTGGCGACCATCTCGTAGCTGGCGCGGCTGGTGATGAGCGCGAACCCTTCCGCAGGATCCATCCCTTCGCGCGCCATCGCGCCGATCAGCTTGTCCAGGGCGTTGTGACGGCCGACATCCTCGCGGACCAGCCGCAGCCGCCCATCACGGTCGGCCCAGGCGGCCGCATGGATGGCGCCCGTCGCCGCGTTCAGGGGCTGCCATGCGTCGATGGCGCTCAAGGCCGCTTCAAGGGCGTCGACGTCGATGTCCGTTCCCTGCCCCACCGCTTCGGGTTGTTTGATGACATCTTCCAGGCGCCGGTGGCCGCAGATTCCGCAGCCGCTGCGCCCGGGAAGCCAGCGGGCATCGTCGTCCGGCGGACGACGGGGCAACGGTTCCCGTGTGTGGAGGTCGAGCTGGATCCCTTCGAGCAAGGTCTGCATGCCGACCGAAGCCAGTCCGCCGATCGCGATGCCCAGTTCCGTCAGCGCGAAGCCATGGGCGAAGTCCTCCAGGTCGACGGGAGTCGCCATCATCACGGCCAATGGCTCGCCATTGACGTGGATCGCGAGCGGAATCTCCTCGGCCAACTGGTCCTGCAGCGGCGTGGCGACTCCATCGCGGACGTCCATGACACCGCGTCGCGCGAGCCCTGGGGTGTGAGCGTTGCCTTCAGTCGACATCGGCGCTGGTATCGCGCGATCTGGTGATCCGCACGGGAATGGATTTGTACGCGGGCGTTCCCGACTGCGGGTCGTGGCTGTCCAGTGGCACCAGCCGGTTGCCTTCGGGGTAGTACATCGCCGCCGATCCCCGAGGCAGGTCGTACCGGACTGCCGTGAAGCCGGACACGCGGCGTGGCGCAGCATCGCTGCCAGGTACATGCGATTCGATGTCGATGCGGTCGCCGTGCCGGAGGCCACGCGCAGCCAGGTCGTCGGCGTTCATGAAGACGACATCCCGTCGCCCGCTCACGCCGCGATAGCGGTCGTCGAAGCCGTAGATGGTGGTGTTGTACTGATCGTGCGACCGGAGGGTGGTCAGCGTGAGCAGATCCTGCGCGCCCGAAGGGTCTTCGTTGAGGCCTGGCGCCACCAGGAAACGCGCCTTGCCCACCTTGCCCCAGTCGCGTTCCGATGCGCCTATGTACAGGCGGAAGCCGCCGGGCTGGCGCACGCGTGCGTTGTAGTCGCTGAAGATCGGGAACACGGCCTCGATGGCGTCGCGGATGCGGTCGTAATCCTCCACCAGCCAGTTCCAGTCCACCTTCGTTTGCGGAAGCGTGGCGCGCGCGATGCCGGCGACGATGGCCGGTTCCGACAGCAGGTGTTCGGATGCCGGCGCGAGCCCGCCTTGCGAGGCATGCACCATCGACATCGAATCCTCCACCGTCACCGACTGCAGCCCGCCCGCCTGCACGTCGCGCTCGGTGCGCCCGAGGCAGGGCAGCAGGAAGGCCTGCCGCGCCGGGATCAGGTGCGAACGATTCAACTTGGTGGCGATGTGCACGGCCAGGTCGAGGTTCCGCATGGCCGGGAGGGTGGTCTCGGGATCGGGCATCGCCACCGCCAGGTTGCCGCCCATGCAGACCAGCGCACGCGAACGTCCGTCGCGGATCGCGCGTACCGCCTCCACCGCGTCGTGGCCGTGCGTCAGCGGGAACTCGAAACCGAACCGCTGCCTGATCGCATCGACCAGCGCCTGCGTGGGTTTCTCGGTGATGCCCACGGTACGGTCGCCCTGCACATTGGAGTGGCCGCGGATGGGCGCGATGCCGGCGCCTTCACGGCCGATGTTCCCGCGCAGCAGCAACAGGTTGGCCATCTGCTGCACATTCTGGGTGCCGCGACGGTGCTGGGTCATGCCCATCCCGTAGCAGATGATCACGCGCTCCGCCTCCGCGTACAGCCGGGCGGCAGCGGAGATGTCATCCCGCGACAACCCCGACTGTTCGACGATATCGTCCCAGGCCGTGTTCGCCAGGTCCTCCCGCAAGGCGTCCAGCCCTTGTGTGTGCTCGGCGATGAAGGTGTGGTCGAGCAAGCCAGGACCGCCTGCGGCCACGTCTTCGGCATCCGCGTCGAGCAGCCACTTCATCATGCCCTTGAGCAGGGCGAGGTCGCCGCCGATCTTCACCTGGTAATACGTCTGCGCGATCGGCGTGGCGCGGTTGGTGAGCATCTCGGCCGGGTCCTGCGGCGACGTGAATCGTTCGAGTCCACGTTCACGCAACGGATTGACCGCGATGATCGGCACGCCGCGCCGTGAGATCTCGCGCAGCGTGCCGAGCATGCGCGGATGGTTGGTGCCCGGGTTGTGGCCGAAGCTGAAGAGCGCGTCGCAGTGTTCGAAGTCCTCGAGCGTCACCGTGCCCTTGCCGACCCCGATCGATTCCGGCAAACCGACGCTCGTCGCCTCGTGGCACATGTTCGAGCAATCCGGGAAGTTGTTGGTGCCGTACTCGCGCACCATCAACTGGTAGAGGAAGGCCGCCTCGTTGGACGTTCGGCCGGAGGTGTAGAACTCCGCCATGTCCGGATCCGGCAAGGCACGAAGCGCTTCGCCGATGCGGGCGAAGGCGTCTTCCCAGCTGATGGGGACATAGCGATCCGACGCCGCGTCGTACGCCATCGGATGGGTGAGCCTTCCTTCGTCCTCCAGCGCGTGGTCATTCCATGTCCAGAGCTCGGACAGCGTGTTCGCGGCGAAGAGCGCAGGCGTGGCGCGCTTGCCCGTGGCCTCCCACGACACGGCCTTGGCGCCGTTCTCGCAGAACTCGAAGGAGGAGGTGTGCCGCGGGTCGGGCCACGCGCAGCCGGGGCAGTCGAAGCCGGTCGGTTGGTTGACGCGGCGTAGAGCGGAGGTTTCGCGCCCGACGGCCATCTGGCCCTTCACCGCGCGCGCGACCGCCGCCAGCGCGCCCCAGCCGCCGGCCGCACCGTCGTATTCGTCGATTCCCGGTACCTTGCGCTCACTCATCGGGATCTCCTGCGGCATATCGGCGAAACATCGCGGAAGGATACTCCAACGCCTGCGTACGACAGGCTGGAAAGGAGATGCCGTCGCGCGTGAACTGCCCGCTCAGGATCGCATTGCTAGCATGCGCTGTATCCCCTCGCGAGAACGCCGCACCTTCGTGCTTCGCCTGTTGCTTCCCCTCACTGCGTTGCTGGCCAGTGTCGCCCTGTTGCTCGGCGGCAACGGCCTGTTGGGTACGCTGCTTGCGGTTCGCAGCCAGACCGAGGGCTGGGGTGAACAGACGACGGGCCTGGTGATGTCGGGCTACTTCGTCGGGTTCTTTCTCGGCACGTTCACCGCACCACCGCTGATACGGCGCGTCGGCCACATCCGCGCGTTCGCCTTCCACGCCGCGCTCGCCGCGGCGGCGGTGCTCGTGTTCCCGCTGTGGGCGCATCCTGTCGCGTGGATGGCGTTGCGCATCGTCACCGGCGTGGCGCTCGTGGGCCTATGTACGGTGATCGAGAGTTGGCTGAATGCGCAGTCGGCGCCGGAGCACCGCAGCCGGGTGTTCGGCGTGTACATGGTGGTGTCTTTGCTCGCACTTGCCGCGGGGCAATTGCTGCTGGATCTCCAGCCGCCGCGCAGCCCCGTGCTCTTCAGCGTGGTGGCCATCCTGTTCGCGCTCGCCATCCTACCGGTCAGCGTCACCCGGCTCTCACCGCCGCCCATCGCGGGGGCACCCCGCGCCCGCATCCTGCAGATGTGCCGCACGGCGCCGAGCGCCGCTGCCGGCGCGCTGCTCGCAGGCGTGGCGCTCGGGGCGTTCTGGGGGATGGGGGCCGTCTATGCCGCGTCGCTGGGGCTGGACCGCGCCGGCATCGGTGCGTTCATGGCGGCCACCATCCTCGGCGGCGCCGCCTTGCAGCTGCCCATCGGCCGGCTTTCCGATCGCGGCGATCGTCGCAGCATGCTGGCCGGCGTCGCGGCGTTGGGTTCGACGGTCGCCCTCTGCACGCTGCGTCTGGATACCGGTGCGCACGGTAGCGTGCTCGCGTTGTTCTTCCTGTTCGGCGGGCTGGCGTTCGCGCTGTACCCGCTGGCCGTCGCCCATCTGCTTGATCGCCTGCCGCCCGAGCAACTGCTCGCAGGTTGCAGCGCCCTGCTGCTCCTGAATGGCATCGGCGCCGCCATCGGTCCTGCGGCTGCCGGCCTGGTGATGGAACGCTGGGGGGCCCCTGCCCTGCCCGTCTTCTTTGCCGTCACGCTGGCCCTCCTGGCGCTGATCGCCGGCGGACGCCGCCTGTCGAAGGCGCGCCGCCTGCTTCATCCGGCACGCTTCCACCCCATGGTCAGGACGACACCGGTTGCGCTTGAACTGCTACCCGAGATTCCGGACCTTCCGCCGCGCCGGGCTCACGATCCGCGTTCGAATTGATCCCGATCAATGCACGGGCAAGGGCCCCGCCCTAGCCTGTGCGTCATGGGCACCGTCTCTCCTTCCCCGCTGTTCGACGCCGACCTGCTGCGGCGCTACGACACGCCGGGACCGCGCTACACCTCCTATCCGACCGCACCGCAGTTCAGCGGGACGTTCGGCGCGCAGCAGTTGCGTGAACACGCGAGCGCCAGCAACCAGGCCGAGCATGCGCGGCCGTTGTCCCTCTACGTCCACGTGCCGTTCTGCACCAGCCCGTGTTTCTACTGCGGCTGCAACCGGGTGATCACGCGCGACAAGGCGCGCGGCGAACTGTACCTGGACTATCTGTACCGCGAGATCGCCCGGATGGCGCCCCTGTTCGAGAGCGGGCGACCGGTCACCCAGTTGCACTTCGGTGGCGGCACGCCGAACTTCCTGACGCCGGCGCAGATCGCCGATTGCGTCGCCGAACTCAGGAGCCAGTTCAGCTTCTTCGCGCCGGACCTGATGGATTTCTCGATCGAACTGGACCCCCGGTCGGTCACGCCCGACGACATCGCCGAACTCGCGCGCGTGGGTTTCAACCGCGCCAGCCTGGGTGTGCAGGACTTCGACCCGGTCGTGCAGAAAGCGGTGAACCGCGTGCAGGGCATCGAAGAGACGCTGGCCATCCTCGACGCTTGCCGGGCCAATGGCATGCGTTCGGTGAACATCGATCTGATCTATGGCTTGCCGAAGCAGACGCGGGAGGGTTTCCAGCGCACGCTGGATGTGGTGCTGGAGGCGCGGCCGGACAGGATCGCGGTCTACAGCTATGCGCACCTGCCGCAGCTGTTCAAGCCGCAGCAGCGCATCGCGCTGGAGGACCTGCCGGACGCGGAAGCGAAACTCGGGCTGCTGGAGTGCGCGATCGATCGCCTGGTGGCGGCGGGCTATGTCTATATCGGCATGGACCACTTCGCCCTGCCCGACGACGATCTGGCGCGCGCCCAGGCGCGGGGCGACCTGCACCGCAACTTCATGGGATACACGACGCATGCGGAGAGCGACCTGATCGGCTTCGGCGTCAGTGCGATCAGCCATATCGGCGACAGCTTCAGCCAGAACCCGCGCGACATCGCCAGTTGGGAACGTGCCATCGATGATGGCCGCCTGCCCGTCTGGCGCGGCATGCCGCTGGATCGCGACGACGTGGTGCGGGCCGATGTCATCCAGGAACTGATGTGCCACGGTCGGCTCGACTTCGCCCGCCTCGGGCGTCGCCACGGCATCGATTTCGGCGAGTACTTCGCCGATGCCCTGCCGCGGCTGAAGATGCTGGCGGACGACGGCCTGCTGGAGTTCACCCGGGCCGGTATCCGGGCAACGCCACGCGGCCGGCTGTTGTTGCGCGTGATCGCCATGTGTTTCGACCGCTATCTGCAGGCAACGCCCGCGCCGGATGCACCGCGCTTCTCGCGCACGATCTGAGCGGCGGCGTCAGCGACACGCCTCGTTGACGCGGTCATCGAAGCGGCGACTCGTCGCCAAATCGCGTTTCAGGCCCAGGCGCTCATAAGCGCGATCACGCGCGTCCTTGGCCCGCTCGCATGCCTCCGGGTCGCGATGTATCGAGATCAAGGCTCCCTGCGCCGATCCTTTCCGGGGCGCCGCCCGGGTCCGTCCGGGCGGGACGCTGGCCATGGGTGCCCTGCCCTCGCCTGCGATTGCGACGGGTGCAGGTGGATCGGGCGGGTAGTCGCGCACCCACTCCGTGCGTTCCCTCGCAGCACACGGGGCACCCTGATAGATCGTCCGCCCGTCCGTGGTGCGGCACTTGTGGATGGGATCTCCGCCCCAGGTGGAGCTTCCGGCAGCGATGAGGATGCAGGCCAGCGCGATGCGCCAGGCACACGGAAATGGGCGCGACATGAGGGGCTCCTGGGCTCGGAGCGCGCAGCATCCGGTAGCGACGTGTCGCCCCGGGATCGGCATAGGCCGCGTCGTGCCGTCAGGATTCCCCGGCCATGGCAGGCGCCGACCGAATGGCGGGGCCCGCAGGCTTGCCCCGGATGAGCGCTCCGTGCGTCAGAAACTGATCGGCAGGCGTGCCGTCAGGGTCAGGTCCGGTGTATCGCGGGTCACACCCACGCCCAGGGCGACGTTGAGCGACGTGCGATCGCTGAAGCGATAGGTTCCGCCCAGCAGCAGCGTGCCCAAGGTCGTCCGTACCGCACCGGCGACCTCCTGCCCGTCCTGCTTCGTCTTGCCGACGATGCTCTGGTCGTAGCCGATGCTGATGGCGGCTTTCTCGTTGAGCGCCAGGCCCATGCCCACGTTGAAGCCCAGGATGTCGCCGGCCTTGATGTCGCCGAGGAACTCCGTTTGTCCGCCCAGCACGCGCCGCGACACGTCGCTGCGCTTGAAGTTGTGCAGATAGCTCAGGCTGCCGAAGAACACCACGGGGTCGGATGGATACAGCCACGTGATACCGGGCTGCACGGCATTGAAGCCGCTGCCGGTGGGCAGATCGAGGGGCAGGCCGGTACCGGTCGTGTTGGCCACGCAGCGCGTCACGCAGTCCGTCGTCACTTCGAACAGGTCTTTTCCGGTGCGGCTCTTGTAGCGCAGCCACGCGATGTAGAACGGCTTGTCCGTGCCGCCGCGATTGAGCTGGTAGCGCCCGGTGATCTCGACATCGCCGATGCCGTTGCCGCGGGCATTGAACACGCGGTCCTGGGCGGAGCCGGTGAAGATCTCGCGGCTCACGGTGTCGCTGTGGATGTAGACGTAAGGCAGCTTGGCTTCCACTTCCATGCGCCTGCTGACGCCGTAACGGCCCGTGAGTGTCGCGACCGCGGTGGTCGTCTTCACCTGGCGCACGTCGATCAGGCCGATCAGGATGGCCGGAATGATGGTGTAACCCACCAGCGCGACGCGATCGTTGGCCGAATAGCCGTACTGCAGCGAGGGTTCGACCACCAGCTTGCCCTTGGGTGTCAGCACGCCGGGCTGGTCGAAGATCTGCGCCACTTCCGGCGGACGCGAATCGCTTTCCGGTGCCTGGCCGACGCGTTCCGGGGACTGCGCCTGGGCGTTCTGCGCGCCTTGCGATTGCGCCGCCTGGCGCGCCTGCGGGGCGGCGGACTGCGCATACGCCTGTCCGGCCTGCGCATCCTGCGATGGCGGTGCGGGGCCCACGACGATGTAGGGCTGCGAGGGCGGGACGTCGCGGAAGGTCGGGGCCTGGTTGAGCGACGGTACGATCACCGGCGTCGGTGCGCCGCGTGCGCGGGCGTTGGCGAGTACTTCTTCGTTGAGCGCGTTCTGCAGGTTGAAGATCTGCTGTTCCTGCGCCTGTATCAACGCACGCATTTCTTCCAGGCGCTGCGTCTGCTCATTGAGCTGCCGCTGCAGCGTGTCGAGCCGCGCGTCGGCCGTGATCTCGTACGGTTGCAGGGGGACGGGCGGCGATTCCGCCACCGGTATCGGAATGACGCCGAGCGGCTCCTGCGCCCTCGCCTGCCCCACCACGCCCAGTCCCACGGCCAGTGCGAGCGGTGCCACCTCGATCAACGACGTCCCTTTCATGATGTTCCCCTTGAGTAGGTGATGGCGGCGTGCCTGTCATGCAGCCGGGTGTCAGGGACCGCCGGGCGCGCGGATCAGCGCGTCCGTCAGCGCGCCGTTGGCGTTGAGGTTCTGGTAAGCGCCGAGCGTGTCGGTGCCGACTTCGACACGGGTCAGCGTGCGGATGTCCTGGTCGTCGAGCGTGTTCTGGATGACGATGCCGCCGGCGATCTGCGCGGGATCGAAACGATTGCCTTCGCCGATCTGCACCACCAGCCCGCGATTGAAGTCGGCCAGGGCCTGGGCCTGCTCCGGCGTGATCCGTGCCACGTCCGGCACCTGCACGGCGATGCGTGCGGTGACTTCGCCGTTGAGATAGACCACGCGTTCGATGCCGAACGACAGCATCATGCCCGAAGGCATCTGGAAGCCTCCGCGCATCTGTGCGAGGCGGGCCGGATCCACCGGTCGCCATTCCGTGCCGAGTTCTCCACCCTGCCCGCGCGCCCCCGACGGGGCGAGCAGGACGGCCAGCAACATCGCGGCCCGCCATGCGGGATGCCGGATCCTGTCCATGTCAGATGTCTCCTGGACCGCGCCGGGGCACGGTGATGTTGCGCAGGCCATCGCGCTGGATTCCCATGTCGAGCGGCGCCGGAGGTGCGGTCTGCCAGTCGCGGGCCTGGTTGAAGCGGGCTTCCGCCCGCCGGTTGTGGACGACGAACATCACCCGGTTGTCCCATAGCGCCTCGAAGCGCGAGCGCGGCATGGCCCGGGTACCCCGTGCAGGATCGCCCAGCAATACGCGATCGTTGCGCAGTCCCTTCACGACGACGAAATGGCGGTAGCCGCGATCGTTGAGCAGCACGATCGCCGGGACGTTCTCTTCCTGCAGTTTGTCCAGCGGCAGCTCGAAGCCGTCCGCTTCGTATCCTTTCGAGCGCAGATAACGCCGCATGTCGAGCAGCGAGAAACCTTCCTTGCGGATCCTCGCCTGGTCGCCGTTGTTGTACATCTGCACGAAGACATCCACCTCGCTGACGGGGTGGCCGTACTGGTGCGTCAGCAGCGTCGCGGTCGCCGCCGAGCCGCAACTGAAGTCGTACTGTTGCGGCAACGTGGTCTTGAACCGCGCTTCCTTCAGGCTGGTCAGGCGGATCTCGTAGGCGCCGTGCGGGATGCGCAGGTCGGTGTTGGCCGCCGACGCCCCGCCGAGCACGGCGAAGGCGCACGCGAGCGCGACGCCACGCAAGTGGTGGCGCGGCTGCGATGTCATGGCGGTCCGCCGCCGGTGAAGTCGACGGTCACGATCATCGCGTTCTGGATCAGCACATTGTTGCCGGTGTTCTGGATGACGGTGTTGATCCCGCTGGCGTTGTTGAACGCGCCATCGGCGACGCTGTTCGTGCCGGTGGTGACATGGTGGGCCGTGTTGCCGTCCACCGAGCCATCGACATCGATCAGGTTGTCCACCTGCGTGCCGTCGCCGCCGCGCAGGCCCGCCAGCCGACCGGGATCGACCGTGCGACCCAACTCGCTGACCGCCTTGAACGGCACCTGCATCGGTGCGGGTGCGATGGCGGGGTCGTGCAGCGGCGCCATTTCCACCACCACATCCGCGGCCGATGCCGCGGATGCGATGGCACAGGCGCCCAGGACTGCCAGGCGCAGTCCCATCCTTTGATGCGTAAGCATGGTCAGTCTCCCTTGCCATGCGTTCCCCGTGCAGCCAGGCAACATCCCGCTGCGGGCGGGACGCTGGCGTCCGCGCGGGATGCCCCGGCCATTGATGGCCGGGGCATCTGCGGAGCGCTTATGGGCCTACGGTCAGGTTGGCTTGCACGGTGATGCCTTGCTGGATCAGCGAGGCCATGCCGCTGTTCTGCGCGGCCACCATGATGCCGGCTGCGGACTGGCCGACGCTCGTCATGTTGTTGGACATGTCGAACGTGCCGGCGTCGACGGTGAGTGCACCGCCCGCACCGCCTGCGCCACCGGTCGCGCCGTTGCCGACGCCGCCGTTGCCGTCACCGCCATTGCCGTCGCCGCCGTTGCCGACGCCGCCTGCGCCACCGGTCGCACCGACCGCGCCACTCGCGCCGTCGCCGGCCGTGGCATCGCCGTTGCTCGCGCTGGACGAAGCACCACCGTTGGTGGCATCGCCATTGGTGGCAGCGCCACCGTCGCCGCCGTTGCCTGCGGTCGCGGTCAACGTGCCGCCCGCGCCACCGGTACCGGTGCCCGCGCCGCCCGTGGACGTGGCGTCGCCGCCCGTGCCACTGCCTGAGCCGCCCGTGCCCGAACCGGCCCCACCGGTGCCGGTCCCGTCGCCCGACGTGCCCGCACCGGCCGTTGCCGTGCTGGAGCCGCCGGTCGAGGTCGCGTCGCCCGAGGTGCCTGCGCCGCCCGTGGCCGTGCCATCGCCGCTGGTGCCGTCTCCGGCGCCGCGTTCGCGCACGTTGCCGCTGCCGGCACCCGCATCGCCACCGGACGCACCGGCGATCGATCCGGTATCGCCGCTCGCGCTGCCGGCATCGCCGCCGGACGCGCCACTGGCGCCACCACCGTCGCCGCCCCAGCCGCCGGCTGAGCCACCGCGACCACGGCCATCACCGGCCGTCGCGTCGCCGTCGCCACCCCAACCGCCACCGGCGCCGCCATTCGCGCCACGGGTGTCGTAGGTACTGCCGCCACGGCCGCCGTTGCCTGCGGTCGCATCACCGATGGTCGCGCTGCCGTTGGACGAATCGCCCGCGGTCGCGCTGCCGTTGTTGGCATCGCCGCCGCTGCCGCCGTTGCCACCGTTGCCGCCATCGCCGCCGTCGCCACCGTTGCCGGTGCCACCTGCTGCGGAGCCGCCCTGGCCCTTGCCGCCGTAGCCGGCGCCGCCCTTGCCACCGTCACCACCGTCGGCGTTGCCCCAGTTCTGGGCGACGTTGCCGATGCCGTACACGGTCACGCCCGAAACGCTGCCTTCGAGCCGCGTTTCGGCCACGGCCTTGCTGTGGTTGAAGGAATTGGAGAACGTCGAGGTCGCGGTGCTGCCATTGTTGGCGGCCGTCGAGCCGTAGCCTTCTGCATTCGCGCGACCACGATTGTTGCGGTTGTCGCCGTCATGCGTGCTGTTGTCGCTGTTGTCGGAATTGTCGGAGTTGTCGCTGTTGTCGGAATTGTCCGAGCTGTCCGTGTTCGTGCTGTTGTTGCTCATGTCGACCGCGAGATTGACGAGGATGTCATCGCCTTGCCCGTTCTCGGTGTTGGTCTGCTGGGCGAATGCCTGTCCCGTCGTCCCGAGCGCCAGCAATACGGCTGATGCGATCAGTGTTTTGCGAATGCACATAGTGAGTCTCCTTGTGGCCGCTCCGGAGCCCAGGGGAAGCCCTGAAAAGCGACGGTGGTCACACTCCCACAGCATTCGTTAGCCGTTTCCGGCGCAAGCGTTAAATTGTCGTTAACCCTTCTGCCGCTCGTCCGCACGCCGCACGCAGCGGAAACAGGGAAAGGTGCGGTGTCCGGTTCCGCCGAGCGAGCCCGTTGCCGGGTGCCGGTGCTTCAGGAAGGCAGGGACAAGGTCCCGGCGACACGGGCGCCTGCCCACACCAGTACCAGGCCTGCGACGAGCGTCAGCGCGAGATAGGCCAGCATCATCGGCGGGCGCCCCGCCCGCAGGTAGACCAGGCACTCCACCATCAAGGCCGAATACGTGGTCAAGGCGCCGAGCACGCCGACCACGAGGAAGGCGCGCCAGTACACCGCGGAGGCGCCGCGTGTTTCCAGCCAGATCAGCAGGAATCCGGCGGCGAAGGAGCCGATCATGTTGACGGCGAAGGTTCCCCACGGGAAACCGCTGCCCCATTGCCGCATCAGCAGGCCACCGAGCGCGAAGCGTCCGGCCGCACCCAGTGCGCCACCGACCATCACCAGCAGCAGTTGCTGCCACCCTCCCATCGCGTTCACCGGCATTCGGCACTCCCCTGCGGACTATTCCCCGCCGCCTGCGTGCTGGCGCGCCTGTCGGCGGGCTTCGCGCAGACGGTCGAGTTTTTCCTTCAGCTTGATCTCCAGCCCGCGCTCGACCGGCTGGTAATAGACGCGCTCGCCCATCGCATCCGGGAACGCCGTCTGGTCCAGCGCGATGCCGCCGTCGGCGTCGTGGTCGTACTGGTATCCGGTGCCGTAGCCCAACGCCTTCATCAGCTTGGTCGGCGCATTGCGAAGGTGCATCGGCACGTCCTGCGTGCCGTGCTCGCGCACGTCGGCCTTGGCGGCGTTGAAGGCCATGTAACCGGCGTTCGACTTGGCGGTGCTGGCGAGATAGATGACCAGTTGCGCCAGCGCCAGGTCGCCTTCGGGGCTGCCCAGGCGTTCGTAGGTGTCCCATGCGTCGATCGCCATCTGCAGCGCGCGCGGATCGGCCAGCCCGATGTCCTCGACCGCCATGCGCGTCATCCTGCGCGCCAGGTAGGCGGGGTCGCAGCCTCCATCGAGCATGCGCGCCAGCCAGTAGACCGCGCCGTCGGGATTGGAACTGCGCACCGACTTGTGCAGCGCGGAGATCTGGTCGTAGAACTGTTCGCCACCCTTGTCGAAGCGGCGTGTACGGTCGGCCAACACCTGCACCAGCGTCTGCGGGGTGATGCGCCCGCCTTCGTCGGCCGCCAGCTCTGCGGCGATTTCCAACAGGGTGAGCGCGCGCCGCACATCGCCGTCGGCGGCGGACGCGATCTCGAGCAGTGCGGCATCTTCGACCTGCAGCCCCAGCCCGCCGAGCCCGTGCTCAGCGTCGTCCAATGCGGCCCGTAGCGCCTGCCGGATGTCGTCGGGCGAGACGGCCTCCATCACGTGCACGCGGCAACGGGACAGCAGCGCGGAATTCAGTTCGAACGACGGGTTTTCGGTGGTCGCACCGACGAAGATGATCGTGCCGCGCTCGATGTGCGGCAGGAACGCATCCTGCTGCGCTTTGTTGAAACGATGCACCTCGTCCACGAACAGCACCGTGCGCCGTCCGCCCGCGAACCGTTGCGCGGCTTCCGCCAGTACCTGCCGCACCTCGGGCAGGCCCGACAGCACGGCGGAGATCGCCTTGAACTCGGCATCCGCGTATCGCGCCAGCAGCAGCGACAGCGTGGTCTTGCCGCAGCCAGGCGGTCCCCACAGGATCATCGAATGCACGTGACCGGATTCGACCGCACGTCGCAGCGCGCTGCCCGGCGCCAGCAGGCGTCGCTGGCCGACCATTTCGTCCAGCGTGCGCGGACGCATGCGCTCGGCCAGGGGCCGCAGCGCACTGGTGTCGACGCTCAACAGGTCGGGAGAATCAGGGGAAGGACGGGACGCTCTGGGCACGCGCCCATTCTAGCGTCCCGCCATGGATGCCGGTTACGGCCCGCCCACCACGTCCACGCCCTTCCCCGGCGCGTACTTGAAGGTGCCCGCCGCGAAGGCCGGATTGCGCTTCCAGCCGGTGAAGCTGATCTCGGTGCGCTGGCCCACGGCATCCTTCACTTCCATTTTCACCAGCGTGCCGTTGGCGAACGCCAGGCGCGCGGTCTGGAAGCTGGCATCGCCTTCCTGCCTGGGCGTGAGGGTGAGCCACTGCACGCCGCCCTGCCCGGCTGCCTCAGCGACCTTGAACTGCTGGTCGAGCTTGCCGGGATCGATCAACGCCGCGAGCGGGCTGTTCTCTTCCTCGACGCCCTGCTCCCGCACGGTCGCCTGCTGCAGGTCGGGATCGTAGACCCACACCTTCTTGCCGTCGGCGACGATCAGTTGCTCGTAAGGCTTGTTGTATTCCCAGCGGAACAGGCGCGGCGCGGACAAGGCGACACGGCCGCTGGAGCTTTCCTTGAGCTTGCCGCCGCCGTCGTAGACCTTCTGGGTGAACTGGCCATCCAGCCCCTTCAGGCCGGTGGTGAACGTCTTCAGCTCATCGCGTGCCCCCGCGAGCGCAGTGGTCGCAAACAGGGCGGTGGCGAGGATGGCGTAGCGTGCGGTGCGAAGCATGGGCGTTCCGGGATGGGGGACGTTGTGAAGAGTGTGCCGTGGCGAAACTGAACAGGCTGCAGACCTGAGCGGGATGCCTACGGATGTGTTCAGGCGACGCCTCAGCGCGGCGGCGGCGGCGCCAGCACCTGGCGGTCGCCGTTGTGCTCGGGCGGCGTCACGACACCCGCGGCTTCCATGGCCTCGATCAGGCGCGCGGCACGGTTGTAGCCGATCTTCAAACGGCGCTGCACGCCGGAGATGGAAGCGCGCCGGCTCTCGGTGACGATCTTGACCGCTTCGTCGTACAGCGGGTCGGACTCGTCGCCGCCGCCGCCACCGGATTCGGGCAGGCCGGTCGGGCCGACGACGATGCCATCCCCCATGGTCTGGATTTCTTCCAGCACGCCTTCGATGTAATCGGCGCTGCCGCTGGCCTTGAGATGCTCGACGACGCGATGCACTTCCTCGTCGCTGACGAAGGCGCCGTGGATGCGCTCCGGCATCGCGGTACCCGGCGGCAGGTACAGCATGTCGCCGTGGCCGAGCAGCGTTTCCGCGCCCGACTGGTCCAGGATCGTGCGGGAGTCGATCTTCGAGCTGACCTGGAACGCGATGCGGGTGGGGATGTTGGCCTTGATCAGGCCGGTGATGACGTCCACCGACGGGCGCTGGGTGGCCAGGATCAGATGGATGCCGGCGGCGCGCGCCTTCTGCGCCAGGCGCGCGATCAATT
Organism: Pseudoxanthomonas sp. Root630; assembly: GCF_001427585.1. Taxonomy (GTDB): domain Bacteria; phylum Pseudomonadota; class Gammaproteobacteria; order Xanthomonadales; family Xanthomonadaceae; genus Pseudoxanthomonas_A. The sequence continues at coordinate 23,922 of NZ_LMGY01000016.1, forward strand.
CTTCGACCTTCTTGCCGACGATCATCATCATGTCGGCGAATTCGTCGATGAAGATGACGATGAAGGGCATCGGCTCCAGCGGGCGCGGCGCCTCGGCCAGGTCGGGGTTGGGTTTGAACAACGGGTCCATCAACGGCTGGCCCGCGTCCATCGCGTCCTTGACCTTCTTGTTGAAGCCGGCCAGGTTGCGCACGCCGACGGCGCTCATCAGTTTGTAGCGGCGTTCCATCTCCGCCACGCACCAGCGCAGGCCGTTGGCGGCCTCCTTCATGTCGGTGACCACCGGCGCCAGCAGGTGCGGGATGCCCTGGTAGACGCTGAGTTCCAGCATCTTCGGGTCGATCATCAGCATGCGCAGGTCTTTCGGCGAGGCCTTGTACAGCAGGCTCAGCACCATCGCGTTGACCGCCACCGACTTGCCCGAACCGGTCGTGCCGGCGACCAGCAGGTGCGGCATGCGCGCCAGGTCGGCCACGGTCGGCCTGCCGGCGATGTCCTTGCCCAGCGCCAGGGTGAGCGGACTGCCGGACTTGTCGTACTCCTTGGAGCGCAACAGTTCGGAAAGGAAGATCATCTCGCGGCTGGTGTTGGGGATCTCCAGGCCGATCACCGATTTGCCCGGGATCACGTCCACCACGCGCACCGATTTCACCGACAGGCCGCGGGCGATGTCCTTGTCCAGCGAGCTGATCTGGCTGACTTTCACGCCCGGCGCCGGCTCCATTTCGAAGCGCGTGATCACCGGCCCCGGATAGGCGCCGACCACCTGCACATCGATGCGGAAGTCCTTCAGCTTGAACTCGATCTGCCGTGAGAGCGTCTCGAGCGTTTCTTCGGAATACCCCTTGGTCTGCGGCTTGGGGTCGTCGAGCAACGACAGTGGCGGCAGGCCGGACTCGTCCCCGCCGGTACCGTGGAACAGCGGGATCTGCTGCTCTCGCTTGGCGCGTTCGCTCTTCTCGACCACCGCCGGTGCAGGCGGCTCGATCTTCACCGGCTCACGCTTGGCGCGCGCGATGGCATCGGTCTTGCGGACGGTTTCGCGCTCTTCGCGCATCGCGCGGGTCTGCTGCCACTCATTGGCCTGCTGGCTGCCGCGGCGGAACAGGTCCGGCAGCATCAGCACGTACTTGCCGATGCGCTCCATCACCGCGAACCAGGACAAGCCCGTGGCCAGCGTCACCGAGGTCAGGAACAGCACCAGCAGGAACAGGTTGCCGCCCAGGCCGCCGAACAGCTTCAGCAAGGACTTGCCCACCAGCGTGCCAAGGATGCCGCCGGCGCCCGCAGAGAAATGCTCGGCCGGGACGCCACGCAGGTGCAGCAGCCCGGTCGCCGAGATAAGGAAGGCCACCATGCCGATCAACCGGAGCGCCGGCCCGAGGTCGGCGTTCCCATCCCCATCGGTGTCCATGCCGAACAGGGCGATCCAGGCGATCGCACCCAGGATCAACGGAAGCAGGAAGGCGACATAGCCGAACAGCCACAACAGCATGTCCGCCAGGTAGGCGCCGGCCAGGCCGCCCATGTTGTGGACCGGCGCCGTCAGGCTGCCCGATTGCGACCAGCTGGGGTCATGCGGCGAGAACGTGAAAAGGCTGGCCAGCAAATACAGCAGCAAGGGCGCGATGGCGATCAGCGCGAGGTCGCGCCACAGGCGCTGCCGACGCGGATTGGGCGCCGTCGCCTGCTTGCGCGTAGCGGCGGGTGCCGCCTTTGATTTGCCGTTGTCCGGGAGCTGCTTCGCCACCTTTGGACCAGACCTTAGGAAATTTCTGTTAGTGATTGATAGTAAACGAATCGTGTGCCGCACAACAGCCGGTCTTCAGCAGGGTCGCAGGGACCGGCGGGAGGCCGGATAGCAAAAACGCCGCGCGGTCGCGCAGCGTCTTCGATCCATCCTTCCCGGGCCCGGCCTGCATCACCGCTTTCCATCTGCGCGCCTTGATTCGCCGGATACGCAACGCCACTCTATGTGCCTGCGGACGATGCGCTGATGCGTCGTTGCCTGCCCGTTTACCACCTTTTCGCGAGTATACATGAGCACTTCGAAGCACTGCCGCCTACTGATCCTGGGCTCCGGCCCCGCCGGTTGGACCGCCGCCGTCTATGCGGCCCGCGCCAATCTCAAGCCTGTCGTGATCACCGGACTGCAGCAGGGCGGCCAGCTGATGACGACCACGGAAGTGGACAACTGGCCGGGCGATGCGCACGGACTCATGGGTCCGGACCTGATGACGCGCATGCAGGCGCATGCCGAACGGTTCGAGACCGAGGTGATCTTCGACCACATCCACACCGCCGACCTGTCCAAGCGCCCGTTCAAACTGATCGGCGACAGCGGCGAGTACACCGCCGACGCCCTGATCATCGCGACCGGCGCGACCGCCAAGTACCTGGGCCTGGCGTCGGAAGAGGCGTTCAAGGGCCGCGGCGTTTCCGCCTGCGCCACCTGCGACGGCTTCTTCTACCGCGACCAGGACGTGGCGGTGATCGGCGGCGGCAACACCGCCGTGGAAGAAGCGCTGTACCTGGCCAACATCGCGCGCAAGGTCTACCTGGTGCACCGCCGGGACACGCTGCGCGCTGAAAAGATCATGCAGGACAAGCTGTTCGCCAAGATCCAGGCGGGCAAGATCGAGCCGGTGTGGCACCACACCGTCGACGAAGTGCTGGGCAACGAAGCCGGCGTCACCGGCCTGCGGGTGAAGTCCATGCTGGACGACAGCACGCGCGAGATCGACATCCACGGGTTCTTCGTGGCGATCGGCCACACCCCCAACACCAGCCTCTTCGAAGGCCAGCTCGACATGAGCAACGGCTACCTGAAGATCCGCTCCGGCATCGAAGGCAATGCGACCGCGACCACCATCCCCGGCGTGTTCGCCGCCGGCGACGTGACCGACCAGCACTACCGGCAGGCGATCACGTCGGCTGGCTTCGGCTGCATGGCGGCGCTGGACGCGGAGCGCTTCCTGGACAAGGACGCCTGACCCACGCCGGCGCGCATCCTGCGTGGACAAGCTGCTGATCAAGCAGTGCCTGTTCTATGGAAGCTGGCTGGCCTGGCCGGCCATCGTCTGGTTGCTGTGGCGGCTGCGCCGGCGTACCTCTCGCGCATGGTCGGCGCTGTTGCTCGCGGGCGCCCTGGTGTTCGTCTGGGCCCGTTTCATCGAACCGCAGATGATCCGGGTGCAGCACACCACCGTGGCCGGCACCGGTGCAGAGGCCCGGATCGCGCTGATCAGCGACATCCACCTCGGCGTCTACAAAGGGCCGGGGTTCCTCGATCGGCTGGTGGACCGCATCAATGCCCTGCCCGTCGATGCGGTGGTGATCGCGGGCGATGTTACCTATGAGCCCGACGATGCGTCGCTGGAACTGCTGTTCGCACCGTTGGCGCGCCTGAACGTGCCGGTCTATGCGGTCCTGGGCAACCACGACCAGCAGGCCCCCGGACCCGACATCGACCAGGTGCTCCGCCGTGCATTGGCCGCTCATCGCGTGCAGGTCATTGAAGGCCGTTTCGCGGACCTGGGCGATCTCCGGTTGGCGGGGCTCGGCGACCGATGGGCGCAGAAAGACGATGCGGGCTTCCTGGCGACGGATGCGAGGCGTCCCGTGGTCGTGCTGACGCACAATCCGGACAGCGCCATCCAATTGGGGCCGGCCGACGCCACGCTGGTCCTGGCGGGACATACGCACGGGGGCCAGATCCGCATCCCGTGGTTGTATCGCCATGTCATTCCCAGCCAGTACGGCTTCGATCGCGGCTTGCAGACGCTGAAGACGCCCCAGGGCGAAGTGCGCGTGTTCACCACGGTCGGTACCGGCGAGATCGGGTTGCCGATGCGCTTGTTCAATCCGCCGACCATCGACGTGCTGGACCTGCGCCCGTAGCATCGTGGCGATGCCGGCCGTCCGTTTCCTCGCTTCGCTTGCCGATGTGCCCGCTCCTGCCTGGGACGCGCTGCACGACGGCCGCAATCCGTTCGTATCCCACGCCTTCCTGCGCGGCCTGGAGGCGGAAGGCTGCCTGCGCGCGGACTGGGGATGGCGTCCCCACCACGCATCGTTATGGGAAGCCGACCGCCTGGTCGCCGCGGTGCCGGGATACCTCAAGGACAACTCGCATGGCGAGTTCGTGTTCGACCATGCCTGGGCGCATGCCTACGCACAGCACGGGCTGGACTATTACCCGAAATGGTTGGGTGCGGTGCCCTACTCGCCCGTCACCGGTCCGCGCCTGCTTGCGTCGGAGGTCGGCCATCGCGCGGCGTTGCTGGGTGCGATAGAGAAGGAAGCGCGTCGTCTCGGGCTGTCGTCGGCGCATATCAACTTCCACCCCGAAGCTGAAGACGCGGCGTTCCCAGACGCATGGCTGGCGCGGACCGACGTCCAGTACCACTGGCGCAACCCGGGTCATTGGCGGACGTTCGACGGATTCCTCGCCGACCTCGACCACAAGCACCGCAAGAACATCCGCCAGGAGCGGGCGAAGGTGGCGCGCACTGGCGTGACCTTCCGGGTGCTGCATGGGGACGAAGCCAGCGATGCCGATCTGCAGGCCATGTTCGGTTTTTACCTGCGCACCTTCCGCGACTACGGCAACTCGCCGGCGCTGACGCTGGGTTTCCTGCGCCACCTGGCACGTACCCTGCCGCGCAGCCTGGTGATGTTCCTGGCCGACCACGACGGCGAGGCCATCGCCGGGGCGCTCTGCCTGCGCGGTGGCGATGCGCTGTATGGCCGCTACTGGGGTGCCGCGACCGCCTTGCCCGGGCTGCACTTCGAGACCTGTTACTACCAGGGCATCGACTACTGCCTTCGCGAAGGCCTGACCGTGTTCGAACCGGGCGCCCAGGGCGAGCACAAGATCGCGCGTGGTTTCCTTCCCGCCTTCGTGCATTCCCGGCACTGGATATCCGAACCCGACTTCGCCGCGGCCCTCGCTGCCTGGTGCGAGCAGGAGACGGCGGCCGTCCACCGCTATGCACGGACGTTGCGGTCGCACACGCCCTTCAAGGGCCAGGGCTGAGTCCCCGCGGGCGCTCCTACAATCCCGGCATGAACCCACGGCCCTTCGTCCTCCCGTCCGATCCGCACGCGCCGTTCCCGCCCGTCGAGCAGGCCATGCGCGAGCCCGACGGACTGCTGGCGATCGGGGGCGACCTGTCACTGCCGCGCTTGCTCAACGCCTATCGCCACGGGATCTTCCCCTGGTTCTCCGCGGGCCAGCCGCCGCTGTGGTGGTCACCGGATCCCCGCATGGTGTTTCGCACCGATGGCGTCCGGCTCTCTTCGCGCTTCCGTCGCGCGCTCAGGCAGAACACCTGGCATGTCCGTGCCGACACCTGCTTCGAGCAGGTGATCACCGCGTGTGCCCAATCGCCCCGTCCGGGACAACGAGGCACCTGGATCACCTCGGGCATGCGGCAGGCCTACATCGACCTGCACCGGCAGGGGCATGCGCATTCGGTCGAGGTCTTCGACGGAGACACCCTGGTCGGCGGCATCTATGGCGTGGCGATCGGGCGGATGTTCTTCGGCGAAAGCATGTTCAGCGCCCGCAGCGGCGGCTCGAAAGTGGCGCTCGCATCGTTGGCGGCGCGCCTCGCCGAATGGGGGTGGCCGTTGATCGACGCGCAGGTGGAGAACCCCCATCTCGTCTCGCTCGGCGCCTCGCCCATGCCGCGTGAAGCGTTCACCGAAGCCATCGCCAGCCTCGTGGACATGCCGTCATCGGACGGCGCCTGGACGGTGCGATTCGGGGTCTGGGAGGCTTCCCGATTGGCGCAAGCGTCGGGGCCATAACGGAATTTTTGCACCTGGCGCCCGTCAGGCGTACAATGCCCGGCTTCATGGCTCACGCCATCCCTAGCGGCACAGCACAGGCATACATGTCGAAAGACGATTCCATTGAATTCGAAGGCACCGTCGCCGAGACGCTGCCCAACACCATGTTCCGGGTCAAGCTGGAGAATGGGCACGAAATCATCGCCCACATCTCCGGCCGCATGCGCAAGAACTACATCCGCATCCTGACCGGCGACAAGGTGAAGGTCGAAATGACCCCCTACGACCTGACCAAGGGTCGTATCACCTATCGCATGAAGTAATTCACTCAAGCGATTGATCTTCAAGGCGGCCTATGGCCGCCTTGCTCGTTTCTGGCGTGGCCGTGATAGACGCCGGAAGACCCCGTGACTTCTTTCATTGGGTCACTGGTCATTGGCCCCTCAGGCAGATTCGCGCGCCATGGGCCCGGACTAACGTGGGCGCCGGCCAATCCAGGCCGCCACCCGACCCCACGCCATGAACGTCCGTCCCGTCCTCTCCCTTGCCCTGCTGGGCCTGGCTTCCATCGCCTTCACCGCCTCCGCAAGCGAATCCGCCACGGAGTGCGTGGATCTGGGTTCCGACCAGGAAATCGTACGGGCTGGCAGCGGCCAGCAGATTTTCCTCCGCGACGGCCAGACCCACTACCGGATCGGCTTCGCCCGCGCCTGCGATTCCATCCAGATGACCTCCAGCGTGAAGATCACCACGGATGGGCAGGAGAACCGCCTGTGTCCGTCGGGCACCAAGGTCCGCACGAAGGAAGCGAACTGCGCGGTAAACGCGGTGGACGTCATCAGCGCCGAAGAGTTCGCCAAGCGCAAGAAGCGCGGCTCCCGCTGAGCAGCGCGTCCAGGCAACAAAAAAGGCGGCCCGTGGGCCGCCTTTTCCTGTTCCCGCGCCCTTCGCCCGGCGGGAAACTCAGACCGTCGCCGGCAGCAGTCGCTCCGGCTCCGCCTGGGCATCCACGACCAGTTCGCCGTCGCGCGCATCGATGCTGACCCGGCCGCCATTGACCAGCTTGCCGAACAGCAGTTCGTCGGCGAGCGGCCGCTTCACCTTGTCCTGGATCAGGCGCGACATCGGGCGTGCACCCATCAGCGGATCGAACCCGTGCTGGGCCAGCCAGTCGCGCGCCGCCGGCGTGGCCGACAGGCTGACGTGCTTCTCCTGCAGCAGCATCTCCAGCTCGATGATGAACTTGTCCACCACGCGCAGGATGTGGTCGAAGCCCAGGCCCTGGAACTGCACGATGGCATCGAGCCGGTTGCGGAACTCCGGGGTGAAGCTGCGGCGGATCACTTCCATCGCGTCGGTCGAGTGGTCCTGCTGCATGAAGCCGATCGTCCGCCGCGACGCCTGTGCCGCACCCGCGTTGGTCGTCATGACGAGGATGACGTTCTTGAAGTTCGCCTCGCGGCCGTTGGTGTCCGTCAGCACCCCGCGGTCCATGACCTGCAGCAGGATGTTGAAGATGTCCGGGTGCGCCTTCTCGACCTCGTCCAGCAGCAGCACGCAATGCGGCGTCTTGACGATCTTCTCGGTCAGCAGGCCGCCCTGGTCGAAACCCACGTAGCCGGGAGGCGCGCCGATCAGGCGGCTGACCGAATGCGGCTCCATGTATTCGCTCATGTCGAAGCGGACCAGCTCGATGCCCAGTTGCAGCGCGAGTTGCTTGGTCACCTCGGTCTTGCCCACGCCGGTGGGGCCGGCGAACAGGAAGTTGCCGATCGGCTTGTCCGGGTTGCCCAGACCGCTGCGCGCCAGCTTGATCGCCGATGCGAGCGTTTCGATGGCCGGATCCTGGCCGAAGATGACCATCTTCAGGTTGCGCTCCAGGTGCTGCAGCACGTCCTTGTCGGACGACGACACCTGCTTGGCCGGGATGCGCGCCATCTTGGCCACGATGGTTTCGATTTCCTCGACGTCGATCAGTTCCTTGCGCGTTTCCAGCGGCAGCAGGCGCTGGCGTGCACCGGCCTCGTCGATCACGTCGATGGCCTTGTCGGGCAGCAGGCGGTCGCCGATGTGCTTGACCGACAGGTCCACGGCAGCCTGCAGGGCGTCGTCGGCGTAGGTCACGCCGTGGTGCGCCTCGTACTTCGGCTTCAGGCCCTGCAGGATCTGGTAGGTCTCGCCCACCGTGGGCTCCACGATGTCGATCTTCTGGAAGCGGCGCGCGAGCGCACGGTCCTTCTCGAAGATCCCGCGGTACTCCTGGAACGTGGTCGAGCCTATGCAGCGCAGCTCGCCCGATGCCAGCGCCGGCTTGATCAGGTTGGACGCATCCATCGTGCCGCCACTGGCCGAGCCGGCACCGATGATGGTGTGGATCTCGTCGACGAACAGGATGGCGCCCGGGATCTTCTTGATCGAGGCGAGCACGCCCTTCAGGCGCTTCTCGAAGTCGCCGCGGTACTTGGTGCCGGCGACCAGCGCACCGAGATCCAGCGAGTAGATGACGGCGTCCAGCAGCACATCGGGTACGTCGCCCTCGACGATGCGCTTGGCCAGGCCCTCGGCCAGCGCGGTCTTGCCCACGCCAGCTTCACCCACGTACAGCGGGTTGTTCTTGCGGCGGCGGCACAGGACCTGGATGGTCCGCTCGATCTCGTCGCCACGGCCCACCAGCGGATCGATCTTGCCCTGCCGGGCGAGGTCGTTGAGGTTGCTGGCGAATTCGGTCAGGGCATCGCCCTTGCCGTCGCCGTCCGTGCCCTCGGCCTTGCCCTCGCCTTCCGGGTGCCCTGCCGTGTCGTTCTCCTCGCCCTGCTTGGCGATGCCATGGGACAGGTAGTTGACGATGTCCAGCCGGGTCACGTCCTGCTGGTTGAGGAAGTAGACCGCGTGGGAATCCTTCTCGCCGAAGATCGCGACCAGCACGTTGGCGCCGGTGACTTCCTTCTTGCCCGAGGACTGCACGTGGTAGACGGCACGCTGGAGCACGCGCTGGAAGCCCAGCGTCGGCTGGGTGTCGCGGCCGTCGTCTTCCGCCAGGCGGGACACGGAGGCCTCGATCGCCTGCTCCAGATCCGCGCGCAGGCGGCCGGCGTCCGCGCCGGTCGCCTTCAGGACGGCCTGCGCCGAGGGGTTCTCCAGGAGCGCGAGCAACAGGTGCTCGACGGTCATGAATTCGTGCCGAGCTTCACGGGCGCGCTTGTAGCACTGGCCGATGGTCTGCTCGAGGTCTTTGCTGAACATGGTTGCCTCCGGGGCCGATGCCGACAATATGCGGCTTGGCGGGCGGTTTTCCATCACCCTACCGGATTTCAGTGTTCAGGGATCGTTACCTTGTACTGCGCGGCGGCGCCCCCACACCGTTCATGCCGGACCGGCTGCCCTTGCCGGATCCCTCAGGACTTCTCCATCGTGCACAGCAAGGGATGCTGGTTCATACGGGAAAACTCGTTGACTTGGGCCACCTTGGACTCGGCGACCTCGCGCGTGTAGACGCCGCAGACGCCCCGGCCGCGCGTATGCACGTGCAGCATGACCTGGGTGGCCTTCTCCAGGTCCATGACGAAGAACTGCTGAAGGACCGTGACCACGAAGTCCATCGGCGTGTAGTCGTCGTTGAGCAGCAGCACCTGGTACAGGGGCGGCGGCGCGACCTCGGGCCGGCTGGTCTCCACCAGCAAGCCGTGGTCGCGTTCGTTTTCGTTCTTGCGGGCCATGGCGCGATTATAGGCGTTGGCGTCCCTCGCCGCCGCCGTGGCGTCCCTGCGTGGACGCCATGCGTGACCACGGCCACAATGCACACTTCCGCTCGATCGAACCCGCCATGACGTCCACGTTGCCCCGACCTTCCGCTGTCGCCCTCGCCTGCGCCGCTCTGCTCGCCGGGCCCGCCCTTGCCGCCGATGCGTCGGTGGAGGCGCGGCTGACATCCCGCGGCATGCAGTACCAACTGGATGAGGACGGCGACTACAAGGTCATCTATGCCTACCAGCAGGAGCATCGCAGCCAGCAGGTGTTCGTGTCCGGCCGCACCGAGCAGGTGAGCGGACTGACCATCCGCGAGGTGTTCTCGCCCGCAGGCCGGCTCTCCGCCGACGGCATCGACGGCGCGAAGGCGCTGGCCCTGCTGGCCGGCAGCCGGAAGAAGAAGATCGGCAGCTGGGAGCTGGAGGGCGACGTGCTGCTCTTCGTGATCAAGCTGCCCGACACCGTCGATGGCGCCACGCTGGAGGCGGCCATGGACCTTGCCGCCGAAACCGCGGACAACAAGGAAATCGAACTCTCCGGCGACAAGGACGACCTCTAAGTGAGCTACCGCGAAGGCCGCTTCTGGCAACCCGACGTCACCGTGGCCACTGTCGTGGTCCGCGATGGCAAGCTGCTGATGGTCGAGGAACGCGCGCAGGGCCGCCTGGTGTTCAACCAGCCTGCCGGCCACCTGGAACCGGATGAGAGCCTGCTGGAGGCCGCCTGCCGCGAAACCCTCGAGGAAACCGGTTGGGAAGTCGAGTTGACCGCTTTCATCGGCGCCTACCAGTGGAAAGCGGAGACTGGCCGCCACTACCTGCGCTTCGCCTTCGCCGCCACGCCGCTGCGGCACCTGCCGGAGCGTCCGTTGGACGACGGCATCGTGCAGGCGCACTGGTTGACGCCGGCCGAACTCCAGCAACAGGCCGACCGCCACCGTAGCCCCCTGGTTTGGCAGGTCGTGCAGGACTACCTCGGCGGCCGCCGGTCCCCGTTGTCGCTGCTCCAGCACGTGCCGTGAGCGCGCCGCGCATCATCGTCGGGGTCTCGGGCGGCGTCGATTCATCGGTAGCCGCCCTGCAGCTCGTCCAGCAGGGCGAAGCCGTCGCCGGGCTCTTCATGCAGAACTGGGCCGACGACGGCACGGGGGAATGCCGTGCGGAAGACGACCGCCGCGATGCGGTGGCGGTGTGCGGCCGGTTGGGCGTCCCCTTCCATTTCCGCGATTTTTCCTCGGCGTACTGGCAAGGGGTGTTCGAACACTTCCTGGCCGAGTACGCCGCAGGCCGTACGCCGAATCCGGACGTGCTGTGCAATCGCGAAGTGAAGTTCAAACACTTCCTGGACGCCGCCCGGGACCTGGGTGCCGAGAAGATCGCCACCGGCCACTATGCGCGCGTGGATGAGGTGGGTGGTCGCTGGCGCCTGCTGCGCGGCGTCGACCGCGGCAAGGACCAGAGCTATTTCCTGCACCAGTTGGGCCAGGCGCAACTGTCGGCGACGCTGTTCCCCATCGGCGAACTGCAGAAGGCGGACCTGCGCCGGATCGCACGCGAGGCCGGCCTCCAGACCCACGACAAGAAAGATTCCACCGGCATCTGCTTCATCGGCGAGCGCGATTTCCGCGAGTTCCTCGGCCGCTACCTGCCTGCGAAGCGCGGCGAGATGCGCGACCCGCAGGGCCAGGTGATCGGCGAGCATCCCGGTGTCTTCTACTTCACGCTGGGACAGCGCGAAGGCCTGCAGATCGGCGGTGTGCGCGGCCGGCCGCAGGCGCCGTGGTATGTCGTGGGCAAGGATGTCGCCCACAACGTGCTGTACGTCGATCAGGACACGCAGAGCCCGTACCTGATGTCCACGCGCCTGTGGACAGAATCGGCGCACTGGATCGCCGGCAGCCCACCCGCCGGGCGCTTCGACTGCACCGCGCAGACCCGCTACCGGCAACCGGACGAGCCCTGCCGGGTGCAGGTGCTGGACGACGGCACGGTGGCCGTGGAATTCGCCACGCCGCAGCGCGCCGTCACGCCGGGGCAGTCGCTGGTGCTGTATGACGGTGACGAATGCCTGGGCGGCGCGGTCATCGCGCGCACCGACGCCCCTCTTGAAATGAAACTCGCGGAGCAAGCAGCTTGAGCAACCGATATTCCGACCGCGTGCTGGCCCTCGCCGGGCTGGCACAGGCCCTCCACCAGGTGCGTCGCATTGCGGAAACCGGCCAGTCCGAATCCTCGGCCGTGCAGGCATCGCTGGAAAGCGTGTTCCGCATCGACGCGGTCTCCCCGATGGCGGTCTACGGCCGCCTCGGCGACATCACGCCCGGCCTGCGCGTGCTGCGCGGTTACCTGGCCAAGGAAGCGGGCGACGACGCGCTGCCTCGCCTGGCGATGTCCGTGCTGCAACTGGAGCGGCGCTTTGTCGGCGAGGACGACACGGTGCACGCCGTCGTCCGCGGTTTGAACGAGATCGCCCCGCGTGCGGAACAGCAGGGAAGCACGCATCCGGACACGCTGTCCGCGCTGGGCGGACTGTACGCCGACACCATCAGCCATCTGCGTCCGCGCGTGATGGTCCAGGGCAACCCGCACTACCTCGGCCAGCCGGGCGTGGTGGCGGAGATCCGCGCCATCCTGCTGGCCGCGGTGCGTTCGGCGGTCCTGTGGCGGCAGTTGGGCGGCTCGATGTGGGATTTCGTGCTCGGTCGCCGGCAGATGCTGGACGCCGTGGACGCCTGGCTCGACTGAGCCCAGGGAAGCGCACACGAAAAAGGCCCGACAATGCCGGGCCTTTTCGTTTCCTGCGGGGCGATCAGGCCGCCACGGTCTTGGCGACGTCCTGATATTCCTCGATCTGGTCGAAGTTCATGTAGCGGTAGATCTCGGCGCCCTTCTCGTTGATCACGCCGATGTCGGCCATGTACTCGGCCTTCGACGGGATCTTGCCCAGGCGCGAGCAGATCGCGGCCAGTTCGGCCGAACCCAGGAACACGTTGGAGTTGCGGCCCAGGCGGTTCGGGAAGTTGCGGGTCGAGGTGGAGAACACCGTCGCGCCCTCGCGCACCTGCGCCTGGTTGCCCATGCACAGCGAGCAGCCCGGCATTTCCATGCGCGCACCGGCGGTGCCGAACGTGCCGTAGACCCCTTCCTTGGTCAGTTCCGAGGCATCCATCTTGGTCGGCGGGGCGACCCACAGGCGCGTCGGGATGTCGCGCTTGCCTTCCAGCAGCTTGGCGGCGGCACGGAAGTGGCCGATGTTGGTCATGCACGAGCCGATGAACACTTCATCGATCACGGTGCCGGCGACATCCGACAGCGTCTTCACGTCGTCCGGATCGTTCGGGCAGGCCAGCAGCGGCTCGTGCACGTCGGCAAGGTCGATGTCGATGATCGCGGCGTATTCCGCGTCGGCATCCGGCTCGAGCAACTGCGGGTCGGCGAGCCACTCTTCCATCTTCTTGATGCGGCGGGCCAGCGAACGCGCATCGGCGTAGCCTTCGGCGATCATCCACTTCAGCAGCGTGATGTTGCTGGTGAGGTACTCGATGATCGGCTCCTTGTTCAGGCGCACGGTGCAACCCGCTGCGGAACGTTCGGCCGATGCGTCGGACAGCTCGAACGCCTGCTCGACCTTCAGGTCCGGCAGGCCTTCGATCTCGAGGATGCGACCGGAGAAGATGTTCTTCTTGCCCGCCTTGGCCACGGTCAGCAGCCCGGACTTGAGTGCGTAGTACGGGATCGCGTTGACCAGGTCGCGCAGGGTCACGCCCGGCTGCAGTTCACCCTTGAAGCGCACGAGCACCGATTCCGGCATGTCCAGCGGCATCACGCCGGTGGCCGCGGCGAACGCGACCAGGCCCGAGCCGGCCGGGAACGAGATGCCCACCGGGAAGCGCGTGTGCGAGTCGCCGCCGGTGCCGACGGTGTCGGGCATCAGCATGCGATTGAGCCAGCTGTGGATCACGCCGTCGCCCGGGCGCAGCGAGATGCCGCCGCGGGTGGAGATGAACTCCGGCAGCGTGTGGTGCGTCTTGACGTCCACCGGCTTCGGATAGGCCGCGGTGTGGCAGAACGACTGCATCACCAGGTCGGCGCTGAAGCCGAGGCATGCAAGATCCTTCAACTCGTCGCGCGTCATGGGGCCGGTGGTGTCCTGCGAGCCCACCGAGGTCATCTTCGGCTCGCAGTAGGCACCCGGGCGCACGCCCTGTCCGTCCGGCAGCCCGCAGGCGCGACCCACCATCTTCTGCGCCAGCGAGAAGCCCTTGCCGCTGTCGGCCGGCTGCTGCGGCTGGCGGAACAGATCCGTCGCCGGCAGCTTCAACGCTTCGCGCGCCTTCGCGGTCAGCCCGCGGCCGATGATCAGCGGGATACGGCCACCGGCGCGCACTTCGTCGAACAGCACGTCGGATTTCACCTGGAACTCGGCGATCACTTCACCATTCTTCAGCGCCTTGCCGTCGTACGGACGCAGCTCGACCACGTCGCCGTGGTTCATCTGCGCCACGTCGAGTTCGATCGGCAACGCGCCGGCGTCTTCCATCGTGTTGTAGAAGATCGGGGCGATCTTGCTGCCCAGGCAGACGCCGCCGAAGCGCTTGTTCGGGATGAACGGGATGTCCTCGCCGGTGAACCACAGCACGCTGTTGGTCGCCGACTTGCGCGAGGAGCCGGTGCCCACCACGTCGCCGACGTAGGCGACCAGGTGGCCCGGGCTTCCATCGGTACCCTTCTTCAGCGACAGGATTTCCTGGATCGGGCCGCGCTTGCCGTCGTCTTCCGGCACGAACGGCGCGTCGGGGCGCTTGTTCTTCAGCATCGCCAGCGCGTGCAGCGGAATGTCCGGGCGCGTGGTGGCGTCGGGCGCCGGCGAGAGGTCGTCGGTGTTCGTCTCGCCCGGCACCTTGAAGACGGTGACGGTCAGGCTCTGCGGCACTTCCGGCTTGCTGGTGAACCATTCCGCGTCGGCCCAGCTCTGCAGCACGCCCTGCGCGTGTGCATTGCCCTTCTCGGCCTTTTCCTGCACGTCATGGAAGCTGTCGAACATCAACAGCGTGTGCTTCAGGCCTTCGGCAGCGGTCGCGCCCAGCTCGGCATTGTCGAGCAGGTCGATCAGCGGGTGGATGTTGTAGCCGCCCAGCATCGTGCCCAGCAGTTCGGTGGCGCGCTTGGGCGTGATCAGCGGGGTCTTCTCGGTGCCGAACGCAACGGCGGCCAGGTAGGACGCCTTGACCTTCGCGGCATCGTCCACGCCAGCGGGCACGCGGTGCGTGATCAGCTCGACCAGGAACGCTTCTTCACCGGCCGGCGGATTCTTCAGCAACTCGATGACGGCGGCCGTCTGCTGGGCCGACAGCGGCAGCGGCGGGATACCCAGCGCGGCGCGCTCGGCTACGTGGTGGCGATAGGCTTCCAACATGGGTGACTCCGGTCGTTCGATGGTGCGGTGGAAAGGGGTAACGGTGTAAGCGGGTACGGCTTATTCGTTCGCGGGCACGATCAGTTTCAGGCCCTTGAAATAGTCGCGGTGGAAAGCGGTCTCGAAGGTGATCAGGCCATCGCACTGCAACAGCGCGTGCGCGCCGACCAGAAAGTCGGCGATCGGCCTCGCCTCGCCGGAGCGCTGGCGGTGACGACGCTGCATCTCGCCGGCACGGAGCGCGGACTTGGCTTCCACGGCGTGGAAGTGCACACCCATCTCCTCGACCGCCGCCAGTGCGTCGGCGCCATTGCGCAGCGAGGCGCACAGCTGGGCCAGCGCGGCATCGCAGACCACCACGCGGCCGCTGCCCAGGCTCTGGCGCAGGCCCGCTTCGACGGCATCCGCACGCGGGCCGTCGGTCAGCAACTCGATCAGGACGGGCGCATCGACGGCGATCATTCGGCGGGCGTATCCGTGCCGGGCGCGGCATCCAGAGCGAACTTGCCGCGCACGCGCGAGATCGCGTCGTCGACACTCTTCCGCAACACGATGCGGCTACCTTCCAGTTCGACCTTCAGCACGCTGCCTTTGGTGAGGCCCAGGGCATCCCGCACGGCCTTCGGCAGGGTGATCTGGCCGCGTTCCGCAACGGTGGCTTCCATCAGCGGGCCCTCTTGAGTATGGAAGAATTATACATACTTCCCTAGGCATACCCCAAACAGGCGCCTATTCTCCTGCCCCTCTCCGCCCCCGTCCCGCCTGCGGCTTTGGTCGGGTCACGGCTGTCTCAGTCTTGGCGGATAATCCGGGCAAGCATCGACAAGACGCACAGGATCGGCGGCTTATGCTGCTCCTGCGCCCCTTCCCCCAGCTACAGGAGCCTCCGCGATGAGTGATTCCTTCGCCACCCGCCGTTCCCTGGACGTTAACGGCACGTCCTACACCTACTACAGCCTGCCCGCGCTGGCCGAACGGCTGGACCCGGCTGGCGGCTTCGCCCGCCTGCCCTACTCCCTGAAGATCCTGCTCGAGAACCTGCTGCGCTGCGAGGACGGCGTTACCGTCCTGCCGGAGCATGTCCAGGCCGTCGCCGCCTGGGTGGCCACCAAGGAGCCGGACACCGAAATCGCCTTCATGCCGGCGCGCGTGGTGCTGCAGGATTTCACCGGCGTGCCCTGCGTGGTCGACCTGGCCGCCATGCGCGATGCCGTGGTGAAACTCGGCGGAAGCCCGGACCAGATCAACCCGCTGATCCCGTCCGAACTGGTCATCGACCACTCGGTACAGGTGGACGTGTTCGGCAGCCCGGAGGCGCTGGACCTCAACGGCAAGATCGAATTCGACCGCAACAAGGAGCGCTACGGCTTCCTGCGCTGGGGCCAGAAGGCGTTCGACAACTTCAAGGTGGTGCCGCCGAACACCGGCATCGTCCACCAGGTGAACCTGGAGAACCTCGCGCGCGTGGTGATGACGGGCGAGAAGGATGGCCAGGCCATCGCCTATCCGGACACCGTCTTCGGCACCGACAGCCACACCACGATGATCAACGGCATCGGCGTGCTGGGCTGGGGCGTGGGCGGCATCGAGGCCGAGGCCGCGATGCTGGGCCAACCGTCGTCGATGCTGATCCCGCAGGTCGTCGGCTTCAAGCTGACCGGCAGGTTGCCCGAAGGCGCCACCGCCACCGACCTGGTGCTGACCGTCACCCAGATGCTGCGCAAGCTGGGCGTGGTGGGCAAGTTCGTCGAGTTCTACGGTGACGGCCTGCAGCACCTGCCGCTCGCCGACCGCGCCACCATCGGCAACATGGCGCCGGAGTACGGCGCGACGTGCGGCATTTTCCCGATCGACCACGAGTCGTTGAACTACCTGCGCCTGTCCGGGCGCAGCGAAGAGCAGATCGCGCTGGTCGAGGCCTACGCCAAGGCCCAGGGCCTGTGGCATACGCCGGACAGCCCGCATGCCGAGTACAGCGCCACCCTGCACCTGGACATGGGCGACGTGAAGCCGTCGCTGGCCGGGCCCAAGCGCCCGCAGGACCGCGTGCTGCTGCAGGATGTGAAGCAGAACTTCCGCGACAACCTCAAGCCATTCGCCGATATGCGCGACAAGCGCAGCCCGGAAGTGGCGGATTTCGTTTCCGAGGGCGGCGGCTCCGCCGTCGGCAACGACGCGCTGAGCCGTGGCTATGCCGACATCGAAACCGAAGGCCAGAAGGTGCGCCTGAAAGACGGCGCGGTCGTCATCGCCGCGATCACCTCGTGCACGAACACCTCCAATCCCGCCGTGATGATCGGTGCCGGCCTGCTGGCCCGCAACGCCGCTGCCCGGGGCCTGACCCGCAAGCCCTGGGTGAAGACCTCGCTCGGCCCGGGTTCGCGTGTCGTGACCGACTATCTGGAAAAGGCCGGCGTGCTGGACGACCTGGAGAAGCTCGGCTTCTACGTCGTCGGCTACGGCTGCACGACCTGCATCGGCAATTCCGGCCCGCTGCCGACGGAAGTCAGCGCAGGTATCGCCACCGGCGACCTGGTGGTGACGTCGGTGTTGTCGGGCAACCGCAACTTCGAGGGCCGCGTGCATCCCGAAGTGAAGATGAACTACCTGGCAAGCCCGCCGCTCGTGGTGGCCTATGCGATCGCCGGTACCACCGATATCGACCTGAGCACCGAGCCCCTGGGCACCGGCAGCGACGGCCGGCCGGTCTTCCTCAAGGACGTCTGGCCCAGCAACAAGGAGATCGGCGATTTCATCGCCGCGACGATCGGCCCGGAGATGTTCGCGAAGAACTACGCCGACGTCTTCAAGGGCGATACGCGCTGGAACACCATCGCTTCACCGGATGGGGATCTGTACGCGTGGGATGGCGATTCCACCTACATCAAGAACCCGCCCTACTTCGACGGGATGTCGATGTCGATCGGCAGCATCGATGACGTGCATGGTGCGCGCGTGCTGGGCCTGTTCGGCGATTCCATCACCACCGACCACATCTCGCCCGCCGGCAACATCAAGAAGGACTCGCCTGCCGGCCGCTTCCTGATCTCGCGCGGCGTGCAGCCGGTGGACTTCAACAGCTACGGCAGCCGCCGCGGCAACGACGACGTGATGGTGCGCGGCACCTTCGCCAACATCCGGATCAAGAACCTGATGTTCGGCGGCGAGGAAGGTGGCAATACCTTGTACTTCGGCAGCGCACCGCCCGAAAAGATGTCCATCTACGACGCGTCGATGAAATACCAGGCCGACGGCGTGCCGCTGGTGGTGATCGCCGGCAAGGAGTACGGCACCGGCTCCTCGCGCGACTGGGCGGCCAAGGGCACCAACCTGCTGGGCGTGAAGGCGGTGATCGCGGAGAGCTTCGAACGCATCCACCGCTCCAACCTGGTCGGCATGGGCGTGCTGCCGCTGCAGTTCGTCGATGGCCAGAACGCGCAGTCCCTCGGCCTGGACGGTTCCGAAACCTTCGATGTTACCGGCCTGCAGGACGGCGCGGCGAAGACGGCAACGGTCACCGCGCGCAAGGCCGATGGCAAGACGGTCGAGTTCCAGGCCAAGGTCCTGCTGTTGACGCCGAAGGAAGTGGAGTACTTCCGGCACGGCGGTCTGCTGCACTACGTGCTGCGCCAACTGGCAGCGCGCAAGGCCGCCTGAGCCCGCCGTAAGCGGAAAGAAAAAGGCCGCCAGGAGGCGGCCTTTTTCATGCCTGCGGCCCGTGTCTCAGCGGGCGGCCGCCGGTGCGGCACCCGCCGCCTGCCCTTTGTTCTTCACGTAGCGCTCCAGCCACTGGTCCTGCTCCCACAGCAGGTGCAGGACCGATTCCTTCGCGGCATACCCGTGGCTTTCCTTCGGCAGCAGCACGAGGCGCGCCGGAGCGCCGAAGCCCTTGAGCGCATTGAAGTAGCGCTCGCTCTGCATGGTGAACGTGCCGGAATTGTTGTCGGCCTCGCCATGCACCAGCAGCATGGGCGTCTTCATCTTCTCCACGTGCATGAAGGGCGACATGTCGTTGTAGACGCCTGGCGCCTCCCAGTAGTTGCGCTCCTCCTGCTGGAAGCCGAACGGCGTCAGCGTGCGGTTGTACGCGCCGCTGCGCGCGATGCCGGCGGCGAACAGGTCCGAGTGCGTCAGCAGGTTGGCGGTCATGAACGCACCATACGAATGGCCGCCCACGGCCACGCGCGAGCGGTCGATGTAGCCGAGGCCATCGACGGCATCGATCGCCGCCTTGGCGTTGGCGACCAACTGGGTGATGAAGGTGTCGTTCGGCTCGTCCTTGCCCTCGCCCACGATCGGGAACGCAGCATCGTCGAGCACGGCGTAGCCCCGCGCGACCCAGTACACCGGCGAGCCGTAGCTCGGGAAGATGAACTCGTTCGGGTTGGTCGTGTTCTGGCCGGCGCTGTCGCGGTCCTTGTACTCGGTGGGATAGGCCCACATCACCAGCGGCAGCTTTTCGCGCTTGGCGGCGCGGTCGTAGCCCGCCGGCAGGTACAGCGTGCCGGTCAGCGGCAGCCCGTCCGCGCGCTTGTAGGTCAGGACTTCCTTGTACACACCCTGCAGGGCCTTGAACGGATTCTCGAAGCGCGTCACCGGTACCGGCGCGATCCGCTGCTTCAGGTGGCGCACGTAATAGTTCGGGAACTCGGTCGGCGATTCGATGCGCACCAGCGCCGTGCCCTGCACGGGGTCCAGTAGCGCCTGGATGCTCTCCTTCTGGCCTTCCAGCCGCGAGGTATACAGGCGCTCCTTCTTGCCGGTGGCCAGATCCATCCTGTCGATGAAGGGGAACTGCCCTTCGGGCGTGAAGCCGTCGCCGATCAGGTGCGCCTGCCCGTTGTCCAGCGCCAGCACGGTTTCGCCGGATGCGTTCTTCCGCGTCTCGAACTGGCCCGGATCGCTGTACTGGTCCTGGTAGCTGCGACTGACGAGTTCCCGCAGCGGTGCGCCCGGCTTCGAAGGATCCAGCACGTAGGTGCGCGTATGACGCGTGTTCCACCAATAGTCGGTGACGATCGCATGCGTATCGTCGCCCCACAGCACGCCCTGCACGCGGTCCACCGTCTTGAACAGCGATTGCGGCGCGCCGGAGAACGGTGCCTGCCAGGCGAAGGCTTCGTCGCGGAACGGCACCTCGATCGCCGGATCGCCCTTGTCGAGCGCTTCGGCCCACACCAGCGTCGCGGGTTGATCCGCACGCCATTCGACATCGCGACGACCCGCGCGCACGGCCATGAAGCCTTTCGGCAGGTTCTCCGCCAGCGGGGCATCCACGACGGTCACCGCCGGCTTGCCCGTCGTTTCCACCACCTCCGCGCGATACGGGAAGCGGCCATACGGCACCAGGTAAGAGAACGGCTTCTTCAGCGTGTGCAGCAGCACGTAGCGGCCGTCCGGCGAGAACGACTCCCCGGTGTACATCGCCGCTGCGCGCCAGAGCGTGGCGCGCCCCTTCAACGGCACGCGGTACAGCTCGGACGTGGCGAGCACAGTGAAATTGCTTTCGTCCGACGGATTCTTCAGCAGGTCCTGATAGGTGCGGTTCTGCGCCTTGCTGCCATCGCTCACCGATACCGTCGGCCCGGTCGGGACGGCGCGTGCGGTATCCAGCAGCGCCGGGCGCTGCGCGGGCAGCATGCGGACCAGCAACGCCTGGTTGTCGCGGAACCACGTCAGCGGATTGCCGACGTTGCCATTGACGCGGGCTTCGGTCAGGCGCGTCGCCTGTGCCGTGACCAGCTCAAGCACCCAGGCCTCCACGCCCGTCCGCGTGGTGTGGGTGAACGCGAGCCGGCGCTCATCGGGAGACCAGGCGAAATTCGCGAGGCGCGGATTCGCAGGCAGGCCCGCCACCTGTTGTGCGCTCCCCCCCTGCAGGCTCTGTACCTGCAGGTTGGTGAAGTACGTGGTGGTACTGGCGATGTTGGTGCGCGGGTTCACGCGCAGGCCGCCGAGGCGGAGTTCCTCATCGGACAGTTCCGCCAGCGACTTGAACGTGTCCCGGTAGAACAGCACCAGGTGCTGCTTGCGGCTGTCCGTCACCACGCTGGGTGGGCGCTGTACGTCGGCGAGTTGCAGGATCTCGGCAGGCGGCGTCTGGTACGGCAAAGCGTCCTGCGCGAAGGCGTTTCCGGCGGCCAGCCACAGGCACGCCAGGAGTTTCCAGCGAATCGACATGAGCGGTTTCCCCAATTGGATATCCGGATCATCAAGCCTTGCTCCCACGGTGGCAAGCCAGACCATCGGTGGGCGGTACCGGGCTCCACGTTGCCGGTCGGCGGTGCCCCTTGCGTTTCGGAACATGCAGGCCTTCGCCGAGGGTCGTCAGGAATTCGCCATGGCAAAGCTGGTCCTTCCAACCCTGCTGCTCATCGCCATCGTGGTCGGCATGCCGGCGCACGCGGCCGCTCCCGATGCCGACCAGGCCAGGCGCATCGCCGAACAGTTCCTCGCCACGAAGCAGGCCAGCGCCAGCCCGCAGGAAGCCTATGAGGCGGGTGACATCGCCACCGCCGATCTCGACGGCGACGGCGAGGCGGAAGTGGTCGTGCTGTGGACGATGCTGGGCCCCACGTACTGGCACCATGGCGTCACCGTGCTTGCCCGCAAGGGGCAGCGCTACGTACCGGTCGGCGACGCCGAGGAACCGCTCGGCAGCGTGGAAGGCATGCTGGTGCGCAACGGGATCATCGAGCTGAAAACGAAGTGGCCCGGGCCCAACGATGCCCGTTGCTGCCCCAGCGTGCCGAAGACACTGCGCTATCGCTGGAGCGCAGGCAGGCTCACGCCGGCGAAATAGGGCTCAGCGTGGCGCGTCCCACTGCGCATGGTGGATCCGCCAGTCGCCTTCCTCCCGGCGCCACGCGGTCGTGACGTCGTAGGTGCGCGCCTGCTCCGGGAGGAGACGGCCACTGCTGCCCGTCAGCAGCAGATGGAAGGACACGGTGGCGTTGTCGCCATCGACCCGCACCTCCAGCGGCCCGGTGGTTGCGCCCACCCTCGCGTTGGCGAACGTGCGAGCACGGACCAGGTTGTGCAGCGCAGCACGATCCATCCCGCCTGGCCCCGTGAATTCCTCACTGACGCCGTCCATGAAATCGCCTACGCGCTTGTCCTCCACCGCGACCTGCATGGCATCGAACCGCTGTCTCAGCTGTGCCTCGGGCGTCTCCGAGCGGCAGCCCACCAGCCCTGCCAGCAGCACCAGCGCTGCGGCCGCGTATCCAAGACCCATGTTCGCCATCGAAACCTTCGCCTTTTCCATCCGGAACGGTATGCTCCCGACAGGCGCCCGTGTCGGCGCTCGCCTATAAGCATGCCGAGTGGCAGCCCGAAGACCCTGGGGAGGGAGCAGAACGATGAGTCAGGAACGTCCGTGGTTCAAGAGTTACCCGCAAGGCGTGCCGCATGCGGTTGACCTGGAGCAGTACCGCTCCATCGTGTCCGTGTTCGATGAAGCGATCAGCAAGTACCGCGACCGACCGGCGTTCCGCAATTTCGGCAAGACCCTGACGTACGGCGAGATCGACGCGCTGAGCCGCCGGTTCGCGGCCTACCTGCTGGGCGAACTCAAGCTCAAGAAAGGCGATCGCGTCGCCATCATGATGCCGAACTGCCTGCAGTACCCCATTGCGATCTTCGGCGTGCTGCGCGCCGGGCTGACGGTGGTCAACGTCAACCCGATGTACACCCCGCGCGAACTGAAGCACCAGTTGACCGATTCCGGCGCGAGCGTGCTGCTGGTCGTCGACAACTTCGGCAAGACCGCTCAGGAAGCGCTGGCCGGCACGCAGGTCAAGCAGGTCATCACCACCGGGCTGGGAGACCTCGTGGGCTTCCCGAAGGGCGCCATCGTCAACTTCGTACTGAAGTACGTGAAGAAGATGGTGCCGGACTACGACATCCCCGGCACCGTGCGCTTCAAGGACACGCTGACGCTGGGCCAGTTGCACACCCTGCCCGATGTCGACATCGACTCCGGCGACATCGCCTTCCTGCAGTACACCGGCGGCACCACCGGCGTCGCCAAGGGCGCCATGCTGACCCACCGCAACCTGGTGGCGAACATGCAGCAGGCCGGCGTGTGGGTCGGCACGGGCCTGGATTACGGCAACGAGGTCATCATCACCGCGCTGCCGCTGTACCACATCTTCGCGTTGACGGCGAACTGCCTGGTCTTCATGAAGCTCGGCGGCCTCAATCACCTGATCACGAATCCGCGCGACATGCCGGGCTTCGTGAAGGAGCTGAAAGCCACGCGCTTCACCGCGATCACCGGCGTCAACACGTTGTTCAATGGCTTGTTGAATACGCCCGGCTTCGACGAGGTCGATTTCTCCAATCTCAAGATGACGCTGGGTGGCGGCATGGCCGTGCAGCGCGCCGTGGCCGAGAAGTGGAAGAAGGTCACCGGCGTGACGCTGGTCGAAGCCTATGGCCTGACCGAAACCTCGCCCGCCGCGTGCATCAACCCGATGAACCTGCAGGATTACAACGGCGCGATCGGCCTGCCGGTACCGTCGACCGACGCCTGCTTGAAGGATGATGACGGCAACATACTGCCCACGGGCGAAGTCGGTGAGCTCTGCATCAAGGGCCCGCAGGTGATGAAGGGTTACTGGCAGCGCCCCGAGGAAACGGCGAACGTCATCGATGCCGACGGCTGGCTGCACACCGGCGACATGGCGAAGATGGACGAGAGCGGATTCTTCTTCATCGTCGACCGCAAGAAGGACATGATCCTGGTCTCCGGCTTCAATGTGTATCCGAAC
Source organism: Pseudoxanthomonas sp. Root630 (assembly GCF_001427585.1). Classification (GTDB taxonomy): domain Bacteria; phylum Pseudomonadota; class Gammaproteobacteria; order Xanthomonadales; family Xanthomonadaceae; genus Pseudoxanthomonas_A. The sequence continues at coordinate 47,654 of NZ_LMGY01000016.1, forward strand.
GAAGTGGAAGACGTCATCGCCGGCATGGACGGCGTACTCGAGGTCGCGGCGATCGGCGTGCCCGACGAGAAATCGGGCGAAGCGGTGAAGGTTTTCATCGTGAAGAAGGATCCCGCGCTCACCGCCGACCAGGTCAAGGCGTATTGCCGCGACAACCTGACCGGTTACAAGCAGCCGCGCCAGATCGAGTTCCGCACCGAACTGCCGAAAACCAACGTCGGCAAGATCCTGCGCAAGGAACTCCGGGACCCGCCGAAAAGCGCCTGATCACCCTGTTCAGCTTTGAGAAAAGGCCGGCCCTGCGCCGGCCTTTTTCTTTTTGTTCAGGACTTTAGGGCTCAATTCTAGACGCCCGTCACAAATCCGGAGGCTGGCCCCTGGTTGACGTGGTTTGCTTGCCACAAGCGCGCGCGTGCACTGGATTTTAATTATTCGTTCAGGTGTAGGATCGGCGCGTGATGCCACCTGCGTCACACAAATCCGCCTCACCCGCATCCCCTGCCGCGCGGGCAAAAAACCCCTCCAAGGAGCTCTCCATGAACAACGTCGAAAAACTGCAGCGCACCCGTGCCTTCCCGACCATCCGCGTCGAGTCGGAGCCCAGCGGTGATGCCCACTGGATGTACATGCACTCCGACGTCGCACCCGGCGTCCGTCCGTGCTTCCGCAGCCAGATGCTCGACGATGTGCTGAGCTTCATGAACTCGATCACCCTGCGCGAGTCGCAGCGCCAGCCGGGCAAGTTGCGCCACCTCGTCGTCGCATCCGATGCCACGGCCTTCAACCTTGGCGGCGACCTGGAACTCTTCTCGCAGCTGATCCGCGAAAACAACCGCGACCGCCTGCTGAGCTATGCGCGCCGCTGCATCGACGGCGTCCACCACCTCAACACCGGCCTCGGTGGCGACGTCCGCACCATCGCGCTGATCCAGGGCGATGCGCTGGGCGGCGGTCTCGAGATCGCGCTGTCCTGCCACACCATCGTGGCCGAAGAAGGTGTCGACATGGGCCTGCCGGAAGTGCTGTTCGGCCTGTTCCCGGGCATGGGCGCCTACTCGTTCCTGTGCAAGCGCGTGTCCCCGCAGGTCGCCGAGAAGATCATCCTGGAAGGCAACATCTACACCAGCGACGAGCTGTACAAGCTGGGCGTGGTCGATGTACTGGTGCCGAAGGGCCAGGGTGCCGCAGCCGTCCAGACCATCATCGACAAGCAGCGCCGCTCCCCGCATGCGCACCTGGCGCTGAATGCCTGCCGCAACCTCGCGCAGCCGGTCGGCTACGACGAACTGATGGGCATCACCGAGGTGTGGGTCGATACCGCGCTGACGCTCGGCGACAAGTCGCTGAAGATGATGGAACGCATCGTGCGTGCGCAGGAAAAGCGCTCCACGCGCGCGGCTTGAGATACCTGCAGTAGTCCGCTGTTGCTGTAACGCACAGGGAATACAGGGGAAATCAGGGGGTTGAAGCGCTGCTTGCGCTTCAAGGGCGAGTCCGGATCATCGTACTCGCCTGGGACCCGCCCTTCGGGCGGGCCTGCCGCTTCCGTCCCACCCGGATTATCCGCGCAATGCGGCATCCAGGTGCCGGATCGGGATCAGGACGAAGAACCTTCGCCGCCCTTCTCGATCGCGCCACGCAACCGCTGGCGTGCTTCCAGCGCCGCACGACCATGGCTCAGGTGCGAGTTCAGCGCCGCGAGCCGATGACGCCATTCGCGCGTGATCTGCCAGTCCGCCAACCGCATCATCTCGCCTGCCGCGGCAGCGAGCTTCACCAGTCCAAGGTTGCTGGCCACGCCTTTCAGTGCGTGCGCATGCTCGCGCAGGTGCTCACCATCGCCCCGCTCCATCGCATGCGCCATGGCGCCGATACAACCATCCGCGTCGTTGAGGCACTGTTCGATGAATTCGCGTTCGAAGGCATCGCCCATGCCGAGCGCGGTGAGCTCGTCCAGCACGCTGACATCCAGCACGCCGTCGGATACTTCCGCACGCACCGGTGCGACCGTCGCCGTGGCGGACGCGCGGCCGGACGTGGCGATGTCGGCCAGTGCATCCAGCAGTCGCGAAGCGACCACGGGCTTGGCGAGGAACGCACGCGCGCCCGCCTGTTCGCAACGCTGGATGGATTCCGGGGTGACGTCGGCGCTGAGGATAAGCACCGGCGTGCGGCTGCCGCTGCCGGCCTCCATCACGCGCAGTTGCTTCAACAGGTCCAGGCCGCTCAGCCCCGGCATGTGCAGGTCGCAGATCACCGCGTCGTAGGACGCGGATTCCAGCGCATCCAGCACTTCTTCGCCACCATTCACGCAGGTGATGCGATGGCCGGCCTTCTGCAGCAGGCGCTGCACGACCATGCGGTTCGCTTCGTGGTCGTCGGCGACCAGGATCTGCATGCTGCGCACGCGGGCGCGGTGGCGCAGGAACGGATCCGAGAACGCGATGATGTTCTCGGCGCTGTTCGCGTCGGGCTCTTCCTGCAGCCATTCCGCATGTCCCTGTACCGCAGGCACGATGACACGGTCCGGCACCACATCGAATGGCAGTTCCACCCAGAAGCAGCTGCCGCGTTGTTCGTTGCTTTCGAAGCCGATCGTGCCGCCCATCGCCTCGGTGAGGCCCTTGGCGATCGTCGTGCCGAGGCCGGTGCCGCCGTAGCGGCGGGACAGGCTGACGTCGGCCTGTTCGAACGCTTCGAACAGGCGTTCGCGCAGCGCGACGGGTACGCCGATACCGGTATCGGTCACCGTGAAGCGCAGGCGCACGTGCTGGCCATCGACCAGCATCGGCGCGACGGTCAGGCGGACTTCGCCCTCGTCGGTGAACTTGACCGCATTGCCCGCGAGGTTCAGCAGGACCTGCCGCAAGTGGCCGGCGTCGCCGCGCAGCTTGGCCGGGATTGTGTCGTCCACCTGGCCTTCATAACGCACCTGCTTGCCACGGGCCTGCGGCATCAGGATCAGGCCGATGCTGTCGACCAGCTCGCGCGGCGAGAACTCGACCACGTTGAGCTTGACCTTGCCCGCTTCGATCGCGGAGATGTCCAGCACGTCCTCGACCAGGCCCAGCAAGGTCCGGGTGGAGGCCTGGATCGTCGACAGGCATTCGCGCTGCTCGGTATCCAGGCGCGTGGTGGCGAGCAGCTCGGACATGCCCGCCAGGCCATTGAGCGGCGTGCGGAACTCGTGGCTCATGTTGGCCAGGAAGCGGCTCTTGGCTTCGTTCGCGCGCCGGGCTTCGTCGGTGGCACGGGTCAGGTCGCGCAGCAGGCCCGAGAGATACATCGGCACGGCGATCAGGCCGAGCACCAGGCCGATGCCCAGTGTCGCGTTCGCGCGCCAGTAGTCGTTCATCCACACCACGGCGGCGAATGCGGTGCTGGCCATCGTGACCGCGACCACCAGGTAGCGGTTGCCGTAGCGGAGGCCGTTGCCGACGGTGATCCACATCAGCACGACGTACGCCCACGACAGCGGCTCGCCCATGCCGTTCATGGCGGCGGCCAGCAGGCCGTAGTCGGCGATCATGCCCAGTCCGCGACGGGCGTGGGACTTTCCGGGCTGGACCAGCAGCCACGCGAAGATGCCCAGGCTGTTGACGAGCCCGGAGGTGATGATGGTCAGGACGATGGTGTATTCATCGGCCGGCAGCGCTGCGCGCGACGAGGGCAGCAGCGCATAGGTCAGGATGATGGAAATCAGCGCGACGCGGATCAGCGCCTGACCATGCTCGCTGTCGCCGCGGTGCGCCAGCCGGGATCGTACCCAGGAGAAGACGTTGGACATGGCTCACTCCATCCCTGGACGGCTCTGCACCGTCGAGTAGCGTTCGCAGATGTCGTCCAAACGCGTCCGCCCGCGGATCAACGCGTCGACACATGCGGGGTCGAACAGGCGGCCACGCTGGGCGTACAGGTAAGCCAGGGCGGCGTCCTTCTCCCAGGCCTTCTTGTACGGGCGGGGCGAAATCAGCGCATCGAACACGTCCGCAACCGCGACTATCCTTGCTTCCAACGGGATCTCGTCGCCGACGAGGCCATCGGGGTAGCCGCTGCCGTCGTAACGTTCGTGATGGCGCAGGGCGATGATGGCACCGGCCTGGATGAAGCGGTTCTGGCTGCCGGACAGCAACTGGTGGCCGATCTTCGGGTGCCGGCGCATGACCTCGGTCTCGTCTTCGGTCAGCGGGCCCGCCTTCATCAGCACCGAATCCGGGATGGCGATCTTGCCCATGTCGTGCAGCGGGGCCGACATCTCGATGGCGCGCACCTCGTCCTCGGGCAGGCCAAGCTGTTCGGCGATCAGGCCGGCCACGTGCGCCATGCGCTCGAGGTAAGCACTGGTGCCACTGTCGCGGTACTCGATCGCACGGGCCAGGCGCGACAGCGTCTCGCGCTCGCGCTCCTCGACCTCATGCATGCTGGACAGCAGGCGCTGCTCCAGCGACAGGGCGCGTTGCTTCACGTTCTCGGACTGCTGGCGCAGCTGCAGCAGGTTGCGGCAGCGGGCGCGCAGTTCGCGCGGACGCACCGGCTTGACCAGGAAATCGATGACACCCGCCTCGAGGGCGGCCTGGCGGATGGGCTCGTCGCCCACCACGGTGATCAGGATGATCGCGATGTCGCGGTGCATCGGCAGCCGGCGGAACCGGCGGGCGAATTCCAGCCCATCCATGCCCGGCATGCGGTAGTCGAGCAGCAGCAGGTCGGTGCGGTTCTTCTCGCACCACTCCAGCGCGGCCAGGGGATCGCCGAAATCGTGGACGGCCAGCTCGGACGCGATGTCCTCGATGACATGGCGCAGCATCGTGCGCGCAGACGTCTGATCGTCGACGATGACGATGTTCAAAGCGTTACCCACCCCTTGGGGCCACATCAAGTGGCTGTCGGGCAAGGATACTCCGGCGGTGGCAACGCTCGCATCTAGCATGTCGGCAGTCCTGTTCGACGACACAGACCCTGGGGGGGTCCGAGATCCACGAAGGGAACCGATGCGAATCGCGGGGCCCCCTCCCCCGATCTCTATCGGCGCGGACGGCCTGAAGTTAACCGCCCTGCGCGTGAATCCACGCAGGAAGCGTGCCAGCCGGGGCCAGGGCATCTTGGGCTGGAACAACGGGACCTCCGTCACGGAATGAAGGCGTTCCGTCCATCCGTGACGGGCGACACACCTGCGGGGGCAACGGTCCGGCAGGGGTCCTGCTGCCGGGTTTGGACCTGCCGCGTCACACCGGCCGGAGCCGATACTGCCCCGGTGCGTCACTATCTTGACGCACCGGGCCTGCCGTCAACCCTGGCTTTCGGGCCGCATGTAGGGGAACAGCAGGACGTCCCGGATCGAATCCGAGCCGGTCAGCAGCATGACCAGCCGGTCGATGCCGATCCCCAGGCCGCCGGTGGGCGGCAGGCCCACTTCCAGGGCGCGGATGTAATCGGCGTCGAAATGCATGGCTTCGTCGTCACCGCCCTCCTTCGCCTGGACCTGGGCCATGAAGCGTGCGGCCTGGTCTTCGGGGTCGTTGAGTTCGGAGAAGCCGTTGGCCAGCTCCTTGCCGTTGATGAACAGCTCGAAGCGGTCGGTGTAGCCCGGGTTGTCGTCGTTGGCGCGGGCCAGCGGCGAGACCTCCACCGGATGGTCGGTGATGAAGGTCGGCTGGACCAGGGTGTGCTCCACGGTCTTCTCGAAGATCTCGAGCAGCAGCTTGCCCCAGCCATAGGACGGCTTCACATGGATCTTGAGGCGCGCGCAGTGGGCCGCCAGCGCCTCGCGGTCGGTGCAGTCGGCGGCGCTGATTTCCGGGTTGTGGTGGCGCACGGCTTCGTCCATCCGCCAGCGGCGGAAGGCGGGCTCCAGATCGATGTCCTGGCCATCCCAGGTCACCTGGCCGGTGCTCAACACCTCGTGGGCGACGTCGCGGATGACCCCCTCGGTCAGGTCCATGATCTCGGTGTACGTGGCGTAGGCCTCGTACAGCTCCAGCATCGTGAACTCCGGGTTGTGCCGCGTGCTGACGCCTTCGTTGCGGAAGTTGCGGTTGATCTCGTAGACGCGTTCCAGCCCGCCGACGACCAGGCGCTTCAGGTACAGCTCGGGCGCCACGCGCAGGTACAGGTCGAGGTCGAGCGCGTTGTGGTGGGTGGTGAACGGCTTGGCCGCCGCGCCGCCGGGGATGTAATGCATCATCGGCGTCTCCACCTCCAGGAAGCGGCGCGTGTCCAGCCATTCGCGGATCGCACGGATGATCTGCGACCGCTTGATGAACACGTTCCGCGCTTCCGGCGTGACGATCAGGTCCACGTAGCGCTGGCGATAGCGTTGCTCGACGTCCGACAGGCCATGCCACTTGTCCGGCAACGGGCGCAGCGACTTGGTCAGCAGGCGCAGGGCCCCGGCCTTGACCGACAGCTCGCCGGTGCGGGTGCGGGTCAAGCCGCCCTCGACGCCGACGATATCGCCGATGTCCCACCCCTTGAAGGCGTCGTAGGTGTCGCCCAGCGTGTTGGACTGCAGGAACAGCTGGATGCGCCCCGACTCGTCCTGGATCTGGACGAAACTGGCCTTGCCCATCACCCGCTTGGCCATCAGGCGGCCTGCCAGCTTCACGTGGCGACCCGCACTTTCCAGCGCTTCGACCGTCCACAGGTCGGCGTCGCCGTACTGCTTCTGCAGATCGTCCGCGTAGTCGCTGCGGCGGAAGTCGTTCGGGAACGCGATGCCCTGCCCGCGCAGGGCCGTCAGCTTGGCGCGACGCTCGGCGATGAGGCTGTTCTCGTCCTGCGGAGGCGTGTGGTCTGTCATGGGGTCGTGTCGGGTTCTAGAGCGTGGGAGCGACGTGAGTCGCGAGCTTTTTCGGCGGCCGTTCGCGACTTGCGTCGCGCCCACAGGGGGAACGGCCACATCAAGCGTCGATGCGTTTGGCGCCGGCTTCCAGGCCGGATTTCAGGCTGGCCTCGACGAATTCGTCCAGGTCGCCGTCCAGCACCTTCTGCGTATCCGAACGCTCGATGCCGGTGCGCAGGTCCTTGATGCGGCTCTGGTCCAGCACGTAGTTGCGGATCTGGCTGCCCCAGCCGATGTCGGACTTGGTGGCTTCCACCGCATCCCGCTCGGCGTTGCGCTTCTGGATCTCCAGCTCGTACAGCTTCGCGGCCAGCATCTTCATCGCGTTGTCGCGGTTCTGGTGCTGGCTGCGCCCGGTCTGGCAGGCGACCACGATGCCGGTCGGCACATGGGTGATGCGCACCGCCGATTCGGTCTTGTTGACGTGCTGGCCACCGGCACCGGAAGAGCGGTACACGTCGGTTCGCAGGTCGGCCGGATTGATGTCGATGTCGATGTTGTCGTCGACTTCCGGCGACACGAACACCGAGGTGAAGCTGGTGTGGCGGCGGTTGTCCGAGTCGAACGGCGACTTGCGCACCAGGCGGTGCACGCCGGTCTCGGTCTTCAGCCAGCCATAGGCGAAGTCGCCTTCCACGCGCAACGTGGCCGACTTGATGCCGGCGACGTCGCCGCCGCTGGCTTCCATCAGCTCGGTCTTCCAGCCGCGCGATTCGCACCAGCGCAGGTACATGCGCAGCAGGATTTCCGCCCAGTCCTGGGCTTCGGTGCCACCGGCGCCGGCCTGGATGTCGACGAACGCATTGGAGCTGTCCATCTTGCCGGAGAACATGCGCTGGAACTCCAGCTTGCCCACGTGCACGGCATAGCGCTCGACGTCGGCGACCACGGCCTGCGCGGTGTCCTCGTCGTTCTCCATTTCGGCCAGCTCGAGCAGTTCGGAGCCGCCCGCCAGGCCTTCCTCGATCTCGCGGATGCCGTTGACGGTCTTGTCCAGCAGCGAGCGCTCGCGGCCCAGCTGCTGGGCGTAGTCCGGGTTGTTCCAGATGTCCGGGCTTTCCAGCTCGCGGTTTACTTCTTCCAGGCGTTCGCGCTTGGCATCGTAGTCAAAGATACCCCCGGAGCGAGGCCAGCCTGTCTTGCAGGTCGGCGATGCGCTGGCGGATAGGGTTCAGCTCGATCATGGTGCGTTTGAACGGGGGGCGGAATCGGCCGCCAAGGATACCAGAGCCGGACACCTGGCCCGCCGGACGCGTTTCCGGAACAGGAATTGCATGGAAATGCAGGCCCCTGCCCCCGAGTCGTCGCTGGTCATGTCCATCCCTGTCCCGTCGTCCCGCTCCCTGCTGTCAGGCTTGCTCGGCCTGGCGATGCTGGTCGCCCTGCCCTCGTCCGCGGCGGCACCCACACCCGCACCCGCCGGGGACCGTGCCGCGCAGGTCGGCCTGTGCCTGAAGCTGCGGCGCGACGAACCGGTGAAGGCGGTCGCGCTCGCGCACCGCCTGCTGCAGGCGACGGATCTCTCGCTCGAGGATGAACTGAAGACGCTCAGCTGCCTCGGCATCGCCGCCGGCCTGAGCGGCGAACCGGAACAGGCACTGATCGCGGCCGAGCGCATGGAACGTCGGGTGGGCGAGCGTCCCGATCTCACGCCCGACCTCAAGATGCGCGCCTATTCGCATGCCGGCTCCATCTACCAGGGGGCCGGGCACATCCACAGCGCGGAAGCGGCGTACCTGCGCGCCTACGAAGTGTCCTCGCGGCTGGATGCGCGCGATGCCGCGCTGGTGCAGGCCGCCACGCTGACCAACATCGGCCTGATCCATGCGGATTACCTCGATTCGCCCGACGTGGCCGACGCGTACTACCGCAAGGCGCTGGCCGCCGCTGCCACGGTGGGTCTGGAAGACCCCCTCATCCTCCACAACCATGCGTTGAACCTGATCTCGCTGGGCCGCAACACCGAGGCCATGGCCGTCATCACGCAAGGCGAAACCATGGCCACGGCCAAGCAGGCGCATGCCGTGCTGGACCGTCTGCATGCGGAGCGTGCCGGTCTCTGGATCCTGCAAGGCAAGCGTACGCAGGCCAAACCGCTGCTCGACGCCGCAATCCGCTCACAGGAAGCCAGCCAGGATTTCCCGGGCCTGGCGGGCTCGCTGGCCAAGCGTTCGGTCCTGCAGCGGCAGTCGGGCGATGCGGCCGGCGCACTCGCCACCGCGCAACGCGCGTGGACGCTGGTCGATGGCCAGCCGCAGCCGCAGAAGCAGCGTGAAGTCCTGCTGGCGTGGATGGCCGCGCATGCGGCGATGGGCCAGTCCGACCAGGCGCTGGCCGTCGGCGCGCGCCTGCATGCGCTGGAGATGGAATCCCTGAAGCAGCAGCGCCTCGAACTGCTGGCCGACCTGCAGGCGCGCAGCGAGAGCGCCGACGCGCAGCGCGAACTGGAACAACTGCGCCATCAGGCGCAGATCAGCGCCCTGAACGACGACAAGGCGCGGCTGCTGCGCCGTGCCGGCGGCGCCTTGTTGGGGTTGCTGGTGATCGCAGGCGTCGGCTTCGGTCTGCTGCAGCGGCGCAAGAACCGCCAGTTGCGGGCCGTCAGCGCCACCGATCCACTCACCGGCCTGCGCAACCGTCGCGCCGCCGGCGACGCCCTGCAGGCCATGTCGTCGCTGCGCGCGTCCCCCGGGATGCGCCACGTGCTGTTCCTGATCGATATCGACCACTTCAAGAAGGTCAACGACGGCTTCGGTCATCACGCCGGCGACGATGTGCTGGTGGACATCGCCGATGCGCTCCGCGCCCTGTGCCGCCCCGGCGATGTGATCGCACGTTGGGGTGGCGAAGAATTCCTGATGGCTTGTCCGGACCTTACCGCAGCGCAGGCGTGCACGGTCGCCGCGCGCCTGCACGAACGCCTGGGCGGGGCTCGCGAACTCGCGCCGGGCCGCGCCTGGGACCTCACCGTCTCGCTGGGCTTCGCGCCCTTCCCGTTCTTCGAGGAAGGTCGCGAAGGTTGGGAGTACGCCATCCGGCTGGCCGATCGCGCGCTCTACGCCGCCAAGGACCGCCGCAATGCATGGGCCGGCCTGTGGGGGCGCGCCTTGCCCGAGGGCGACAGCGCGGCCGCCGTGCTCGAGGAGCCGGAGAATGCGGTGCGCAACGGTCATGTGGATCTGATGGCGAGCTACGCCATCGAGCGCTTGCCCAAGGTGGTCATGCGGGCGGCGTGATCGGCCGGGCCGCACCAGCATCCGCACAGCGGGCCATCACAGGCGCTTGAAGCCTCAGTCCGCCGCCTGCCAATGACGGATCAGCAACTGGATCCCGCGACGGTTCTGCCAGTCGTCGGTCTCCAGCTGGTACGCCGCGTGGATGCGGGGGGGCGGTGGATGGTCCTGCCAGCCGTTGAAGTGGATTGCATTCAGCGGTGCGGCATGGCCGGCGCGGCGCAGCGAGAACTTCAGGTGCTTTTCGCCGAGCACGCGCCAGTCCAGCACCTCGAAACAGCCATCGAACATCGGCTCGGGGAAGCCCTGCCCCCAAGGGCCCGCACCGCGCAGCGCTTCGGCATGGGCGCGATCGAGCTCGTCCGACCGCAGTTCGCCATCGCTCAGCAGCACTTCCTGCAGCAGTGCTTCGTCGAGCAGCGTCGAGGCCTGCGTGTGGAACGCCGCGCGGAAGGCAGGCAATGCGGTCTCGTCCAGCGACAAGCCGGCCGCCATCGCATGACCGCCGAAGCGCTGCATCAAGCCCGGGTTCGCCGCATCGATCGCCGCCAGCGCATCACGGATGTGGAAGCCGGGAATGGAGCGCGCCGAACCCCGCAGCATGCTGCTGCCCGGTTCGGCGGGGGCGAACGCGATCACCGGACGGTGCAGCCGCTCCTTGATCTTCGAGGCCACCAGCCCGACCACGCCCGGATGCCACTCGGGATCGAACAGACAGGGCGCGAGCGGCACGCTGCCTTCCGCATCGATGCGGGCCAGCACGGCGTGCGCTTCGTCCACCATCTGTTGCTGCACGCCACGGCGCTCGGCGTTGATGCCATCGAGCACGCGCGCCATCTCGGCGGCCTGGGTGGCGTCGTCCGTCAGCAGGCACGCGATGCCGAGCGCCATGTCTTCCAGCCTGCCTGCGGCGTTCAGGCGCGGCGCGATGGCGAAGCCGATATCCGCTGCGGTGAGCCGTGCGGGTTCGCGACCGGCGACGTGGACCAGCGCCTTCAGCCCGGCGCAGGCCTGGCCCGTGCGCAAACGACGCAAGCCGGCCCCCACCAGGGCGCGGTTGTTCGCATCCAGCGGCACCAGGTCGGCGACCGTGCCTACCGCGACCAGGTCGAGCAACGACGACAGGTCCGGCTCCGGACCGTCGAAGGCGCCACGTTCGCGCAGCACGCGCCGTAGCGCGAGCAGCACGTAGAACATCACCCCCACGCCGGCCAGCATCTTGCTGGGGAACGGATCGCCGCGCAGGTTCGGGTTGACGATGGCGTCTGCCGGCGGCAACGCGTCGCCGGGCAGGTGGTGATCGGTCACCAGCACCTGCCAGCCGCGCGCCTTGGCCGCCGCGATGCCGGCGTGGCACGCGATGCCATGGTCGACGGTGACCAGCAGTTCGGGCGACAGCGCCTCCAGCTCTTCGACCAGTGACGGCGACAAGCCGTAGCCGTGGACGATGCGGTTGGGCACCGCCGGCGTTACCCGTCGCGCACCCAGCAGGCAGAGCCCGCGCACGCCGACCGCGCACGCGGTGGCGCCGTCGCAATCGAAGTCGCCGACGACGACGATGTGTCGGTCCGCGGCGATGGCGTCGGCCAGCAGTGCCGTCGCGGCATCGATGCCGCCCAGCAGGTCGGGGGGCAGCAGCTGGGCAAGCCTGGGCTGCGCCTGCTCCATCGAACCAACGCCACGCGCTTCATACACGCGTTGCAGCAAGGCGGGCACGGTCGCGGGCCACGTACCCGCCACGCCCGCGTCGCGTCGCCGGATCCGCGCGACGGACTTCATGCCGGAACGTGGTCGGGGCGCAACGTATCCAGGCGCGGCAGTGCGCGGCGCCAGAACCGCCACCGCTGGTCGCGGCGGAGCGCGAACAGGGCGCCGTCCTCAAAATCGAGTGTCAACGTATCCAGTTCGCCCTTCTTCAAGGCCTCCAGCAGCGGACGCAGCGCATCACGGCACAGCAAGTCCAGGTTGCGCAGATGGCGCAGATCGATCAGCGCGTCCACCCCGCCCTCGCCACCGGCATGGCTGGCATCCACGCCGGCCGACCGGGCCAGCGCCTGCAGCAGCACGTCGTTGCCCTTCACCTGGCGGAAGCCGGTGCGGACGACGTCCGGCAGCGTGCCGGCGCCCCAGAACCACAGGGAATTGACCGGCGGCTTGCCCTGGGCCACGCGCTGCGCATTCCACGGGTGGTTATGCAGCAATACCTGCGCTTCGCTGAGCAGGGCACGCCATCGTCGGCCGGCGTCGCCGTGCGGCAGGTGCGCGAACAGGTCGTCGCCCAGCACGTCGTCGACCGGCACGAACTCGGGCAGCTGGGCGTCCAGCGGCAGGCGCAGGTACCAGCGTGCCGGGTGCGGTGCATCGAGCAGCATGCCCGCATCGCCGAAGAGCGGCTTGAGCACCGGCAACAACTGCGCGGTGTCTTCGATGGAAAGGCCCAGCGACTCGCCATGCGCGAGCATCCGCGCACCGGTCATGTCGGGCGACACCCGCACGGGATCGGCCCGCAGCCAGCGAGCACCCGCGGCATCGCCCGCATCGTGCTGCCGGGTCAGCGCAGCGATCGGCCAGTGGTCCGGCACTAGGTGGAACTGGCGCCGCAACTGCGCGCGTTCACCCGCTTCCACCCGGCTGCTGTCGCTGCGGCCCAGCGCACGCGCCACGTCGTCGGGCAGCGCCTGCCCGACGAGGCGGGTGCGCGCGGCAAGCAGCAGGGTGGCCTGGGCCATCGGGGCTCAGTCTTCGCTGTACGAGACGCCGACGATTTCGTATTCGCGCTGGCCGGCGGGCGCATCGATGGTGACGGAGTCGCCTTCGTGCTTGCCGATCAGGGCGCGGGCCAGCGGCGAGGAGATCGCGATCAGCCCCAGCTTGATGTCGGCTTCGAGGTCGCCGACCACCTGGTAGCGTTTCTCTTCGTCGGTGTCCACGTCGGCCAGCACGACCTTTGCGCCGAACACGATGCGGGAGCCGGCGTTGAGCTTGCTGACGTCGATGATTTCCGAGTGCGACAGCTCGCCTTCGAGCTGCTTGATGCGGCCTTCGATGAAGCCCTGCTGCTCACGCGCGGCGTGGTACTCGGCGTTCTCCTTCAGGTCGCCGTGCGCGCGCGCCTCGGCGATCGCGGCGATCACTTCGGGGCGCTTGACCGTCTTCAGAAGGTCCAGTTCCTGGCGCAGGCGCTGCGCGCCCTGCATCGTCAATGGGGCTCTCACCCTTGAAGCTCCTTGTGCAGTTCCTGCAACGCCAGCACCGGGCCGGTGCCACGGTATTCCAGCGAATGCACCAGCGCCTTGGCGCCAGCGACGGTGGTCGAATAGGTGACGCGGTGCTGCAGGGCCTCGCGCCGGATCGAGAAGGAGTCGGCAATGGCCTGGCGTCCTTCCGTGGTGTTGACGATATACACGATTTCGCCGTTCTTGATCAGGTCCACCACGTGCGGGCGGCCTTCCAGCACCTTGTTGATCTGGGTGCAGTCGATGCCGCGCTCGCGCAACCACGTCGCCGTACCCGCGGTAGCGACGATGGAGTAACCGCGGGCGACCAGTTCCTGCGCCACCGGCAGCACGCGCTTCTTGTCCGGGTCGCGCACCGAGATGAACACCTTGCCCACCGGCGGCGCCTTGATGCCGCCGGCTTCCTGCGCGCGCGCCATGGCGGCACCGAAGCTGCGGCCCACGCCCATCACTTCACCGGTGGAGCGCATTTCCGGCCCGAGGATCGGATCCACGCCCTGGAACTTGGCGAACGGGAAGATCGCTTCCTTGACCGAGTAGTAGTCCGGCACGATTTCCTTGGTGGCGCCCTGCCCGGCCAGCGTCTTGCCGGCCATGCAACGGGCCGCGATCTTGGCCAGCGGCATGCCGGTGGCCTTGGAGACGAACGGCACCGTGCGCGAGGCACGTGGGTTCACTTCCAGCAGGTAGACGATGTCGTCGCTGCCGTCTTCGCTGGACTGGATGGCGAACTGGGTGTTCATCAGGCCGACGACCTTCAACGCCTTGGCCAACTCGACCACCTGGCGGCGCAGTTCGTCCTGTGTCTTCGCCGACAGCGAGTACGGCGGCAGCGAGCATGAGGAGTCGCCGGAATGCACGCCGGCTTCTTCGATGTGCTCCATCACGCCGCCGATCAGGACGTTGCCTTCGGCGTCGGCGATGATGTCCACATCCACTTCGACGGCGTTGTCGAGGAAGCGGTCCAGCAGCACCGGCGAATCATTGGACACCTTGACCGCATCGCGCACGTAGCGCGCCAGGTCGGACTCGCCATAGACGATTTCCATCGCACGGCCGCCCAGCACGTACGACGGGCGCACCACCAGCGGGTAACCGATCTCGCGGGCCAGCAGCAGGGCTTCCTGGTCGTTGCGGGCGATGCGGTTCGGCGGCTGCTTCAGGCCCAGCTTGTCGACCAGCTGCTGGAAGCGCTCGCGGTCCTCGGCCAGGTCGATCGAGTCCGGGCTGGTGCCGATGACCGGCACGCCGTTGGCCTCGAGCGCACGCGCCAGCTTCAGCGGCGTCTGGCCGCCGTACTGCACGATGACGCCCTTCGGCTGTTCCAGTTCCACGATCTCCAGCACGTCTTCAAGCGTCAGCGGCTCGAAGTACAGGCGATCGGAGGTGTCGTAATCGGTGGAGACGGTTTCCGGATTGCAGTTGACCATGATGGTCTCGAACCCATCCTCGCGCAGCGCGAGCGCCGCGTGCACGCAGCAGTAGTCGAACTCGATGCCCTGGCCGATGCGGTTGGGTCCGCCGCCCAGGATCATGATCTTCTCGCGACCGGTCGGGTGCGCCTCGCACTCGTCCTCGTAGGTCGAATACAGATAGGCGGTGCTGGTTGCGAATTCGGCCGCGCAGGAGTCCACGCGCTTGTAGACCGGCTTCACGCCCAGCGCCTTGCGCAACACGCGGACGGCGGCCTCGTCGGTGCCGGCCAGTTGGGCCAGGCGTGCGTCGGAGAAACCCATGCGCTTGAGGCGACGCATGCGCGCCTTGTCCAGCGAGCCCAGACCATCGGCGGCCAGTTGCTGTTCGGTCGCGATGATCTCTTCCATCTGGTCGAGGAACCAGGGATCGATGAACGACAGCGCATGCACCTGCTCGACGCTCATGCCGGCGCGGAAGGCGTCGGCCACGTAGAACAGGCGCTCCGGGCCCGGCGCCTTCAGCTCGCGGCGCAGCTTGGCCAGATCGTCTTCGTCCGCCAGGTCCAGCCCGGTGGGGTCGAGGCCGACCTTGCCGGTCTCCAGGCCACGCAGCGCCTTCTGCAGCGATTCCTGGAAGGTGCGGCCCATCGCCATCACCTCGCCCACCGACTTCATCTGGGTGGTGAGGCGGGCATCGGCCTGCGGGAACTTCTCGAACGCGAAGCGCGGGATCTTGGTGACGACGTAGTCGATCGCCGGCTCGAACGAGGCCGGCGTCTTGCCGCCGGTGATCTCGTTCTTCAGTTCATCCAGCGTGTAGCCCACCGCCAGCTTGGCGGCGACCTTGGCGATCGGGAAGCCGGTCGCCTTGGACGCCAGCGCCGACGAACGCGACACGCGCGGGTTCATTTCGATGACCACCACGCGGCCGGTCTGCGCATTGATGCCGAACTGCACGTTCGAGCCACCGGTGTCCACGCCGATCTTGCGCAGCACCGCGATGGAGGCGTCACGCAGGCGCTGGTATTCCTTGTCGGTCAGCGTCTGCGCCGGAGCGACGGTGATGCTGTCGCCGGTGTGCACGCCCATCGGGTCGAGGTTCTCGATGGAGCAGACGATGATGCAGTTGTCCGCGGTGTCGCGGACGACTTCCATCTCGAACTCCTTCCAGCCCAGCACCGACTCTTCCACCAGCACTTCGGTGGTCGGCGACAGTTCCAGACCACGGGTCACGATATCGACCAGTTCCTCGCGGTTGTAGGCGATGCCGCCACCACTGCCGCCCAGCGTGAAGCTGGGACGGATGATGGTGGGATAGCCGACGCGGGTCTGGATCTCCAGCGCTTCCTCGAGCGTGTGGGCGACGGCGGCCTTCGGGCACTCCAGGCCAATCTCGCCCATCGCCACGCGGAACAGTTCGCGGTCTTCGGCCATCCGGATGGCATCGCGTTTGGCGCCGATGAGCTCGACGCCGTACTTCTCGAGTACCCCGTTGTCCGCCAGGTCCAGCGCGCAGTTCAGCGCGGTCTGCCCACCCATGGTGGGCAGCAGCGCATCGGGCTTCTCCTTGGCGATGATCTTCTCGACCGTCTGCCAGTTGATCGGCTCGATGTAGACCGCGTCCGCCATCTCCGGGTCGGTCATGATGGTCGCGGGGTTGCTGTTGACCAGCACCACCCGATACCCCTCCTCGCGCAACGCCTTGCACGCCTGGGCGCCGGAATAATCGAATTCGCAGGCCTGGCCGATGACGATCGGGCCTGCACCGATGATCAGGATGGTTTTGAGGTCGTTGCGCTTGGGCATGGGGGACTGCTTCCAGGGTTACTGGGCCGCGGCGGGTTGCGCCTTGGGCCCGATGTACTTGTCAAAGAACGCCAGCATCTTGGTATAGAGGTTGACGTTGTTCTGCAGGTCGCGGAATCCGTGCGCTTCCTTCTTTTCCACGATCACGTCGTCCGGCTTCTTGCCGGCCTTGGCCAGCTGTGAGATCAGGAAATGCATGTTCTTGATCGGCACGCGCACATCCTTCTCGCCGTGCACCAGCAGGATCGGCGCCTTGATGCGCTCGACGCCGAAGGCGGGAGACTGCGCCATGCGTTCGGCGGCCGTCGGCGGATAGACGTCCTTCAGGTAGTTGCGACCGCTTTCGTGGCCCATGAAGTCCGCATCGCGCTGCGCATCGAGATCGTAGACGCCCACGTAACCGACGGTGCAGCGGTACAGATCGGGTTCGCGCACGACGCTCATCAGCGCCGCGTAGCCGCCGTAGGACGCACCGTAGATGCACACGCGGTTCGGATCCGCGATGCCCTGGGCGATCGCCCACTTCACCGAGTCGGTCAGATCGTCCTGCATGGTGGTACCCCACTTGCGGTAACCCATGCCCTCGAACGCGTTGCCATAACCACCGGAGCCACGATAGTTGACCTGCAACACGGCGTAGCCGCGATTGGCGAACAACTGGACTTCCGGATTGAAACCCCACTCGTCACGCGGCCCATGCGGGCCACCGTGCGGATTGATGATCAGCGGCAATTTCTTGCCGTTGCTGTTCTTGGGGAGGGTGATGTACCCATGCAGCTCAAGTCCATCCCGAGCCTTCACCACGATGGGCTTCATCGGCGACATTTCTTCGGACTTGATCCAGCCCATGCTGGCGGTCAGGAACTGCGCCTGTCCGGTCTGCCGATCGAACAGGTACGCCTCCGGCGCCTGGACGTCGGAATACACCTGCATCATCAAGTAACGCCCGTTGTCCGAAGCGCGCTGGAAGCGCACGGCCTTGCCCGGAAACGCCTTGGTCAGGCCTGCGTAGACCTTGGTTTCCGGATGCTCCGGAGCAACCCAGTCCCAGTAAGGAACACCATCTTCGTACCACACGCCCAGCAGCGTCTTGCGGTCGCTGCTCCAAAGGTAGCCGGAAGGGCTGACGGTGCCATTGCTCGACAGCTGCGTCTCGGCCCGGGTATCGACATCGAGCAGCACAATGGATTCAGGCTTTCCTTCTGCGCCTTTCGCCATATAGACGCGCTTGTTCTGCGCGTCGAAGCCCAACGGATAGTAGGTCGCGCCATTGCGCTCGCTCTCGTGCACCAGGTTCCACTTGTCGCCATCACGCCGGTAAGTGACGTTGCGACCGTCGTTCATGGCGCCCGCAACAAAGCGCACGTTGCGATCGTGGTCGACCAAGAAGCTGCCCTGTTCGACCGGTGCACTGGCCACATTCATGATGCGGCCGTTATTGACGTTCAGCTTGAAAAGGAACGACGTCTCGACGGAGCGTTGGACCAGGATCGTATCCGGATCTTCGGGCGTCAGATCGACGATGCTGTACGTGTTGCCGTTCGGAATATCGAGTCGTCCCGTTCCATCGATGTTGGCGGCGTACATGTCGCCGCGCGCCGTCTCGAAGTCGAAACGACCCGTCTTGAACGTCACGACGAACAGGAGGCGGTTGTCGTTGACCCAGTACACCTGACGAAAGTGCCGGTTCTCGCCGTAGTCGAACTTGCCGACGACCGCCTGATCGGCAACACGCACGACGGCCAGCAGTGTCCGGTCAGCCTGGGGAACATTGATCGCCATGTGCTTGCCGTCTGGCGACAGCGACACGGTCGTGAACTGGGGATCCTTGAAGAAATCCTGGATCGGCACTTCACGCGCGAAACCCTGCAGCGGCAGCAAGGCCAGCAGCAGCAACAAACGGACCATCACTTTCATCTTCCACTCCCTGAGATGGGGCGACGTCCCCCGCCGCCCGGTACGGACAATCGATGGCACTGGGCCATCCCCCTCACGATGACCGAGCCTGCTCCATGCAGGCGACGAAACGGTCGAACAGCGGTGCGACGTCATGCGGCCCCGGAGAAGCTTCCGGATGGCCCTGGAACGAGAATGCGGGTGCGTCGGTCAGCTCGATGCCCTGGTTGGTGCCGTCGAACAGCGAACGGTGGATCACCCGTACGTTGGCTGGCAGCGAGGCCTCATCCACGGCGAAGCCATGGTTCTGCGAGGTGATCATCACCCGGCCGCTGTCGAGGTCCTGGACCGGATGGTTGGCGCCGTGGTGGCCGTGGCCCATCTTCATGGTCTTCGCACCGGCGGCGAGCGCCAGCAGCTGGTGGCCCAGGCAGATGCCGAAGGTCGGTGTCTTCTGCGCGATGAACTCGCGGATCGCGGTGATCGCGTAGTCGCACGGCTCCGGATCGCCGGGGCCGTTGGACAGGAACACGCCGTCCGGCTGCAGCGACAGCACATCGGCCGCGCTGGTCTGCGCCGGCACCACGGTCACGTCGCAGCCACGCTCGGCCAGCATGCGCAGGATGTTGTGCTTCACACCGAAATCGTAGGCCACGACCTTGTACTTGGCCGGCGCCTGCACGAAGGCATTGCGGTCCAGGTCCAACTGGCCGTCGCGCCACGGGTAGGCCTTGTCGGTGGTGACCACCTTGGCCAGGTCCATGCCCTTCAGGCCGGGGAACTTGCGTGCGGCTTCCAGCGCCTTCTCGACGTCGATGCCGTCGCCGGCCATCAGGGCGCCGTTCTGGGCGCCGCGCTCGCGAAGCAAGCGGGTCAGCTTGCGGGTGTCGATGCCCGCGATGGCCACGATGCCGCGGGTCTGCAGCCACTCCGGCAGGGCCTGCTGGTTGCGCCAGCTGCTGGGGCGGCGCGGCACGTCGCGCACGATCAGGCCGGCGCACCAGACCTTGGACGCTTCGTCGTCCTGGTCGGTGCAGCCGGTGTTGCCGATATGGGGGTACGTCAGGGTGACGAGCTGGCGGGCGTAGGACGGGTCCGTCAGGACCTCCTGGTAGCCGGTCATCGCGGTGTTGAACACCACTTCGCCGACCGAAAGGCCATCTGCGCCTACGGATTCGCCCTCGAATACGGTGCCGTCTTCGAGTACGAGAATTGCGGGTCGAGTCACTGGGTTCGCCTTGGGGTGAAGGAACCCTGCCCCACCGACTTGCGGCTGCAAGAAACCGCAGACGCGGCGTTCATCCGGTCCGTGGCGATGGGTAACAGGCGAGCGGGAATTGTACGGGGAAGCCCTGTTCAGCGCCACCGTTTTTTGCAGCCGGCCGCAGGAAACACGCCTGTCCGCGATGTTGCGTGTTCAGGTTGCGGCGCGACCCATCGCGTGACGCGATGCGTCAATCCAGCAGATCGCGCACGCGGTAGGCGCCCGGCGTACGGCCGGACAGCGCCCGCGCCACGTGCAAGGCACCGCGCGCGAAGATGTCGCGGTGGGTGGCCCGGTGGATCAGCTCGATCCGTTCGCCGAGCCCCGCAAACTGCACCGTATGTTCCCCCACGATGTCGCCGGCCCGTAGGCTGGCGTAATGCACCGGTTGCCCGCCGCTGCCTGCCGCCTGGCCCAGGGTCAATGCGGTGCCGGAGGGCGCATCCTTCTTGTGGACGTGGTGGGATTCCACGATATCGACGCCCCAGCCGGGCAGCGCCGCCGCGGCACGCTCCACCAGCTCGGCCAGCACCGCCACGCCCAGACTGAAGTTGGTTGCCCACACCAGCGGAATGCGCGTTGCGGCCGCCGCCAGTGCTGCCTGCTGGGCCTCGTCGATGCCGGTCGTACCGGACACCAGTGGCACTGCCCGCTCGACGCACAGCGCCAGGATCGGGTCGAAGCCTTCGGGCAGGCTGAAGTCGATCGCCACGTCGAACGCGGGTGCGCCCGACAGTTCCGTCGCCGCGAAATGCGGCACGCCCTCCACCACGCGCTGCGCCGGTGCACGGCGGGTGACGGCGGCGGCGACGGTGTACTGGGCAGGCTGCTCGGCAGCAAGACGAAGCAGCGCCTGGCCCATGCGGCCGGAGGCACCGTGGATCAGCAGGCGTGTGGGGGCGGTGTTCATGGGGCCATGGTAGCGGCCCCGCATGCCGTGGCGTAGCCCCACCGCTCAGCGCGTCTGCGGATATCCCAGGTGGAAGCCCTGTGCGAACGGTACGCCCAGTTGCTTGAGGGTTTCGAGCTGCCGCTCGTTCTCCACGCCTTCGGCGATCAGGTCGGCCCGCGTGCCCTGCGCGAACGTCAGCAGGGCCGCGATCAGCGCCTGCATGCGCGGCCGCTGGTCCACTTCGCGTACCAGGGTGATGTCGAGCTTGATGATGTCCGGCGCCAGCCGCAACACATGCCGGAGGCTCGCGAAACCCGCGCCGGTGTCGTCCACGGCGATGCGTACGCCCACTTCCTGCAGCGCCGACAGGCACTGGTTCAAGCGCCCGTAATCGTCCACGGCCGTGTGCTCGGTGACCTCCAGCACGAGGCGACGCGGATCATGCCCGGCGATGAGGTTCCTCAACCGCTCGCTGCACGCGGTCTCCGGCGAAATGTTGATGGAAAGGAATGACGCAGCCGGCAACACCGCCAGGTGCGTCAATGCGGCCGCGGCCGCGGCGAGCTCCAGTTCGACGCTGAGCCCACTGCGCGCAGCGTCCTCGAACCAGCGCCCCGTGGACAGGTCGTATTCCAGGGGAAACCGCGCAAGCGCCTCGTAACCGGCCACGGCGCCGTCCGCCAGGCGGACGATGGGCTGCAGGGCCATCGTGATCTGCCGTTCCGCCAGCACCTGCAGCAGGCGCTCGCGGGCGTCCTGCACATGCCTGCGATCACGCTCGCCCTGCCCCATGCGCGCTTCCAGCGCTGCGCGCATCTGCGCATGTTCGATCGCCTTGTACATGCTGGCGGCCACCAGCGTACTCAACTGCTCCAGTGTCTTGCAGGCGGTGTCGTCATAGGCGTGGGGCGTGGTGGCCAGCACCTTCAGCACGCCGACCACCTGTCCGCGGAACCGAAGCGGCGCGACCAGCATCGAGCGAAGGCCCACGTGCCGACAGGCATCGCGGTTGACACGCGGGTCGTCCTCGCTGTCGTCGCAGCGCAGCACGCGAGCTTCGGTGATGCAGCGCCCGGACAGGCTCCCTTCCACGGGAAGCGTCATGCCGATCTGGCTCTGGGCGATGCCGCTGGCCGACCAATAACGCATCAGGTCGCCATCGCGGATTTCGAGCACCGCGCCCGCCGAGCCGGTGAGCTCCTGCGCGCGATAGGTGATGGCATCGACCACATCCTGCGGTTCGGGCCCCGCCGCTGCGATCTCGCCCTGCGCCGCGACGATGCGCGTCAGCAGTGCGATGGCTTCTTCGTCGGATACGCCCGGGCCTGCTGCTGCGGGCCGCACCGACGACAACGACGCCACTTTGCGATCCCGACTCATCTCCGACACTCCTTGCGGACGATGAACATGATGCATGCCCCGATGCATGGAGGTCGTGATGCTAGAGCGACCTGTGAGGCGCTGTCGAGTAAACGTGTTTACACGAAGCCGTGTGGATGCCGCGCGACGTCAGTCTTACGGCGCGATCCCGGTCAGGCGCTTCTGCCAGTTTTCCAACGCACCTCGTTCGAGCCGTCGCTCGAACAGCGTCCGCCACGACGGCACCAACGGCAACGCGAGCAGGTCGTGCAGCACCCCGACGTCGATGGCGCGCTGGTACAGCAGATCGATGAAGCGGGAGAGCGGCCATGCAGCATAGGGACGCGCCTCGAGCATGATGGTATCGCCCTGTTGCACCTGGCCCGGTTCGATCACGCGGTAGTACCAGCCGGTACGCCCGGTGTCCTGCACGCGGCGCGCCATGTCCGGAATCCCGAAACGGTCGGACAGCTTCCAGCACGGCTGACGCGATTGCGAGACCTCCACCAGCGCCGAACCCAACCGGAAGCGATCGCCCAGGCATACGTCGGCCTCGGTCATGCCAGTGGTGCTGATGTTCTCTCCGAACGCCCCTGCCCTCGCGAGCAACGGGTGCAGCCCGACGTCTTCCCGCCAGGGCGCGTAATGGTCGCGCGGATAGTGATGGATGGCCTTGTCGGGACCGCCGTGAACCCGCAGGTCGCCCTGCTCGTCGCTGGCAAGCCCCAGCGTGGTGACGCGCTGGGGGCCCTGCACGCTCGCCTTGGCGATGGCGCTGACGCTCCCGGCACGGGTGAATGGCACGGCTTTGCCGACGAGCACATCTTCGATGACGAAGGTCGCGGCAGTAAGGAGGGGCGACGTCATGGCAGCACCCTGCCCAGTCCGCTCGCATCGATCTCGGCTGCAGCGCGTCCCAACGCCACGGCATCCACATCCGCGTCGAATCCGATCCGGAAGTGCACCTCACCTTCCGGCGTGCGCGAGGAGTGGATGGACGACAGGCTGACACCATGCCGTTCGAACACATGCAGCAACGCGCGCAGCGAGCCTGGACGATCCTCAGGCAGATGCACGCTGAGCGCTTCCCGCCCGGCGAGGTCGGCCAGCAGGTACCCGATACGCTCATAGCTGTAGTTGCTTTCCGCGAGCATCGCGGCGCCGATGGCGTCGTGGTTGTCGGAAAGGAACTCCCGGCGGAACGCCGCGCGCGCCGCGTCGCTCCCCTCGCCCACCAATTCGGCCATGCGCCCGATCTGCCGCCCCAGCGACGCCAGCACATCGCCCGCATAGGGATTGCCGAACTGGATGTCTTCGTAGATCGCAGGATTCAGCGACAGGATGCGGGCGATGATGGCGGCATCCATTTCGAACGAGGCCGAACGGAACGGCATCAGCGCCGCCAGGTCGCCGGCATGCGCGGCTTCGTGGCGCAACACGCCGGCCTGCGCCAGGTGCGTGGCGTGGACCATCGCCTGCACCAGCGCCATCACGCGGTCGTGCTGCTCGGGCGAGGCCTGCACGCATTCGGCTTCCAGCGCGGCGAGCAACGATGCGACCCAGGGTCGCCAGGTCTCCAGCCGTGCCTCGCTGACCACCATCACCCGGCCTTTCAACGTCGGCGCCTTCGGCGGTGCGGTCATCGGATGCAGGCCTACGACCTCGGCCCGCGAAGCGAGCATTGCCGCAATAGGCGCCGCCTTGATGGAGGTCACGTCCAACCACAGCCGGCCCGATTCGGCGCCGCCTGCGATATCGGCGTAGCGCGCGATCAGGGCCGCCGTGTGGCGGATGGGCGCACAGAACACGAGTACGTCGGCGCGCGCGACCAGGTCCGCTTCAGCCATGCTCGAGGCATCGGCCGGGTCGTGGCCGATGACCTCGAGGCCCATTCGCGCGTGGAAGAAGCGCGTCAGCCAGCGTCCGTACGCGCCGGCGCTGCCGACGATACCGATCAGCGGACGGGAGACGGGCGTCACGCGTGGCACCGGGGCACTCACTGCTGCGTAGCTCCTTCCGCGGTCAGGTACACGACCTGCGCACGCAGCTCGGGCATGATCTTCCGCATCACCCGGGCGAAGCCGTCGTTGTACTCCGGCGAGCACACGGGGCCGGGCGTGCGATCGTCCAGCGTGCGCCGCACGTGCAGGCGTGCGCCCTCCTGCCGGAACGTCGAGACATAACTGAGCGTACCTTCGCGCAGGCTGACGTCCTTCGGGACGGCAACGATCCGCATGGATGCCGGGAACTCGAAGGTGTACTCCTCGTCCGAATGGTAGGCACCACAGCTGCTCTCGCCCGCGGGCTGGTCGGGATCGCCGAGTTGCGAGGCCACCAGCATGGAGACCGGCGTGAAGTTGAGGAACCAGGGCTGCACCTGGAAGCCGCCACTCGTCGGGAGCATCTGGTGGACTTCGAAGTCCGCATCCATGTTGAAGGTTTCCAGCATCGGCACGGGATCGTCGTACTTCACCTTGCCGCTCGCCGTCAGCGCGCTGCTGCGGAAGTAATTGCGCACCAGCTTGTCGACATCGCTCGCCCCGACGTTGCGGAACTGCGCGCGCGCCGCGACCGCCATCCGCCCGCTCAACTCGACCCGTTGCGAGCCCTTGATCGAACCATCCGGTTGGATGCGGAGGGTCGTGTGCAGCTTCTGCCACTCCGAGCCGACCTGCGTCACCGGCGTGGTGGTGCCGTCGCGATGACCGTCCACCAGCAGTACCGGTTTGCCCGCCGCACCGTCCGGCAGACTGCCGAACGGCACCGTGGCCGCGGTGGAGTCCACGTAGAGGTCCAGGCTGGGGATGTAGTTGATCACGTGGTTGACGACCGACGCGACCGGGATGTCCGGCAACGTATACGTACCGCCGGCGTTGATGAGCGCCTGGGTACTGTCGATGCCGCGCGCCTTCAGCAGCGCCTGCAGCAGGGTCGCATGGTCCTTGCAGTCGCCCATGCGGTTGTCGAGCACCACGTCAAGATCGCGCGGGACCACCGCGCCCAGGCCGATGCAGTTGCCTGCATAGGTGATCTTGGTGGATACCCATTCGTAGAGTTTCTTCGCCGTCTCCCGCGGGTCCTTGCTCTTGCCTGCGATCTCCGCGGCAAGCGAGCGCAGCCGTGGCGTCAGCGCCGCCTTCGCATTGGCGGGGCCACCGTACGCTGCGGCGATGTCGGCGTAGCGCGCGAAGGTGGAGAACGCGTAGCCCGGATAGCGGTCGGCGGTGAAGACCGTATCGCGCAGGGTTTCGCGGTCGACCGGCTGGCGGTTGCTCCATTGCCAGCGGACGATCCGGCGACCGTCGCGGGTTTCGACCGCAGGCTGCGTCATCTGCCAGTTGCGCCAGGTGGCCTGCATGGCCTCGGGCGCGTCGATGGTCACCTTCACGTCGCCGTAGTACGCCGCGGGGCTGTAATTGCGGATCACCGAGAAGTGGCCCGGGAACATCGGCTGCGTCGCCGTCACCCGGTACGTGAAGACCGTGGTGTCGCCGACAGCGAGCTCCGGGAACACGACGGTGAGCGTCGTCTGGTCGGAGTAGATCGGCGAATCGCCTTCCCGTCCCGAACTGCTGCTGACCTGGTAGTTGCCACGCGGCACATCGACGCGGCGGCCGTCGGGCTTCAACGTGTAGGCTTCGACCACCTCGGCCTTCTGGATGCTGGTGCTGTAACTGACCGATGCATCCTTGGCCGCTTCCAGCGCGCTGTCCTTCAGCACCTTGATCGCGGTCTCCTGTTCCTGCACGAAACTGCCGTCTGCATTGAGTACGAAGCGCGTCGACTCGCGCTCGACCTGCAAGGGCCGGTCATCGGCCGCCCAGGCGGGCGCCATGACGACCAGCGCCAACCATCCCCACCCCTTCCCCATGTTCGTACGCACGCGATCTCCCTTCCTCGTGGACGTGAATGAAAACGGCCCCGGGATTGCCGGGGCCGTCGCAGGATGCCACAAGCCGCACGCGTCCGCGGGCGGCGGGGTGTCGCATGGACTCAGGACGTCATGCGGTCCCAGAACCCTTTCACGCCATCGAGGAAGGTCGCGGATTTCGGCGAGTGCTTGCGCGCTTCCTCACCGACGAACGTCGCCTCGAATTTCTCCAGCAGCTCGCGCTGCTCGGGCGTCAGGTTGACCGGGGTTTCCACCACCACGCGGCAGTAGAGGTCGCCCTCGCTGCGGCTGCGGACGGACTTCACGCCCTTGCCGCGCAGGCGGAACAGCTTGCCGGTCTGGGTCTCGGAGGGAATGCGGATCTCCGCTTCGCCATGGAGGGTCGGCACGCGTACCGTGTCGCCCAGTGCGGCCTGCGAGATGCGGATCGGCACCTCGCAATGCAGGTCGTCGCCGTCGCGCTGGAAGATATCGTGCTCGCGCACGCGCACTTCCACGTACAGGTCGCCCGGCGGCGTGCCGGGAGGTCCCGCCTCGCCTTCGCCGGTCAGGCGGATGCGGTCGCCGCTGTCCACGCCGGCCGGGATCTTGACCGACAGGACCTTCTCTTCCTCGATACGTCCGGCGCCGTGGCACTCGGTGCAGGGATTCTTGATGGTCTGGCCGCGGCCGCCGCAGGCCGGGCACGCCTGCTGCATGGCGAAGATGCCGCGCTGCATGCGCACGTTGCCCCGCCCGCCGCAGGTGCTGCAGGTCTCCACCTTGCCGTCGGCGGAGCCGGAACCGTTGCAGGGCGTGCAGGCGACGAGCGAGGGGATCTCGATCCGCTTCTCGACGCCGGCGACCGCTTCCTCCAGGTCCAGCTCCATCACGTAGCCGACATCGGCGCCACGCCGCGCGGCACGCGCGCCACCGCCGCCGAAAATGTTGCCGAAGATGTCGCCGAAGATGTCGCCCATGTCTGGGCCGCCAGGACCGCCGGCGCCGCCCATGCCGTGCTCGAACGCGGCATGCCCATGGGCGTCGTAGGTACGGCGCTTGGCCCCGTCCGACAGCACTTCATAGGCTTCCTTGCATTCCTTGAACGCGGCTTCCGCCGCGGCGTCGCCAGGATTGCGGTCAGGATGGTGCTTCATCGCGCAACGGCGATAGGCCTTCTTCAGGTCTTCGTCGCTGGCGTCGCGGGCCACGCCCAGGACTTCGTAGTAATCGCGCTTGCTCATGTGCTGTCTGGCTGATCTCGCAGGGTCGCCGGATGGCAAAACGGGAGGCCGTGGCAGGCCACGTCTCCCGTTCGCCGCATCCCGTGGGCCGGGATTACTTCTTGTCGTCCTTCACTTCGGTGAACTCCGCATCGACCACGTCGTCGGCCGGTGCCGACGAACCGCCGCCCGCGCCACCGGCACCCGGCTGTTCGCTGGAAGCGGCCGCCGCGTACAGCGACTGGCCGGCTTCCTCGAGCGCCTTGGCCTTGGCTTCGATCTGGGACTTCTCGTCGCCCTTCATCGCGGTTTCCAGGTCGGCCAGCGCCGCCTCGACCTTGCCGATCACATCGCCCGGCACCTTGCTGCCGTGCTCGGCGATCGCGCCGCGGGTGGCGTGGATCAGGCCGTCGGCGTGGTTGCGCGCCTGGACCAGTTCCTGGAACTTCTTGTCCTCTTCGCGATGCGCTTCGGCATCGGCCACCATGCGCGCGATCTCGTCCTCGGACAGACCGGAACCGGCCTTGATCTCGACCTTCTGTTCCTTGTTGGTCTTCTTGTCCTTGGCCGACACGTGCAGGATGCCATTGGCGTCGATGTCGAAGGACACCTCCACCTGCGGCATGCCACGCGGCGCGGCATCGATGCCCGACAGGTCGAACTTGGCCAGCGACTTGTTGAAGCGGGCCTGCTCGCGCTCGCCCTGCAGCACGTGCACCGTCACCGCGGACTGGTTGTCCTCGGCGGTGGAGAAGGTCTGCGAGGCCTTGGTCGGGATGGTGGTGTTCTTCTCGATGATCTTGGTGAACACGCCACCCAGCGTCTCGATGCCCAGCGACAGCGGGGTCACGTCGAGCAGCAGCACGTCCTTGACGTCGCCGGCCAGCACGCCGCCCTGGATCGCGGCGCCCAGCGCCACGGCCTCATCGGGATTGACGTCCTTGCGCGGCTCCTTGCCGAAGAACTCGGCCACCGCCTGCTGCACCTTCGGCATGCGGGTCTGGCCGCCGACGAGGATGACTTCGCCGATGTCGCTGGCGCGCAGGCCGGCGTCGTTCAGCGCGATGCGGCACGGCTCGATCGTCTTCTTCACCAGGTCTTCGACCAGCGCTTCCAGCTTGGCGCGGGTCAGCTTGATGTTGAGGTGCTTCGGGCCCGAGGCGTCGGCGGTGACGTACGGCAGGTTCACTTCGGTCTGCTGCGAGCTGGACAGCTCGATCTTGGCGCGCTCGGCGGCGTCCTTCAGGCGCTGCAGGGCCAACGGATCCCGGCGCAGGTCGATGCCCTGGTCCTTCTGGAATTCCTCGACGAGGTAATCGATGACGCGCTTGTCGAAGTCCTCGCCACCCAGGAACGTGTCGCCGTTGGTCGCCAGCACTTCGAACTGCTTCTCGCCGTCGACGTTGGCGATCTCGATGATCGACACGTCGAAGGTGCCGCCGCCCAGGTCGTAGACGACGATCTTGCGGTCGGCGCCGCCTTCACCCTTGTCCAGACCATAGGCCAGCGCGGCCGCGGTGGGCTCGTTGATGATGCGCTTGACGTCCAGGCCGGCGATCTTGCCGGCGTCCTTGGTGGCCTGGCGCTGGCTGTCGTTGAAGTACGCCGGCACGGTGATGACGGCTTCGGTGACGGTCTCGCCCAGGAAGGCTTCGGCCGTCTTCTTCATCTTTTCCAGGATGCGCGCGGAGATTTCCTGCGCCGACAGCTTCTTGCCGTCGTTGGTCTGCACCCAGGCGTCGCCGTTCTCGTGCGCGATGATGTCGTACGGGACCAGGTCCAGGTCCTTCTTCACTTCCGCGTCGGTGAACTTGCGGCCGATCAGGCGCTTCACCGCGTAGAAGGTGTTCTTCGGATTGGTGACGGCCTGGCGCTTGGCCGAGGCGCCGACCAGCACCTCGCCGTCCTTCGTGTAGGCCACGATGGAGGGGGTGGTGCGGTCGCCTTCCGAGTTCTCGATGACGCGGGCCTTGCCGCCGTCCATGATCGCCACGCACGAGTTCGTCGTGCCCAGGTCGATGCCGATGATCTTGCCCATGATGGATGTCGCTCCCTAGCGAATGCTGATGTTGGACCCGGCGATCGGCCGGGTGGATGGTCCCGATATAGGGGTGCGATGGCTCGGTTCAAGCGCCGTCGCGAGGCCGTTCAGTCGTGCTTGGCCACGACCACCAGGGCCGGGCGCAGCAGGCGGCCATTGAGCACGTAGCCCTTCTGGAACACCTGCACCACGCTGCCGGGTGCCGCGCCCGGTGCGTCGGCCTGGCTGATGGCCTGATGGTGTTCGGGGTTGAAGGCTTCCCCGGTGGGGTCCAGCAACGCGAGGCCGTTGTCGCCCGCGACCTTCAACAGCTGCTTGAACGTCAGCTCGAGGCCATCCTTGAGCGGACTCGGCTCGGCACCGGCGGCGGCCAGGCCGGCATCCAGGCTGTCGAACACCGGCAGCAGGTCGCCCAGCAGGCGCTCGTTGGCGAATTTGCGGGCCTGCTCGATGTCGCGCGCGACGCGCTTGCGCTGGTTCTCCAGGTCGGCGCGCTCCAGCAGCGTGGTGGCGCGCAACTGGTCCAGCTCGTTGCGCAGCGTTTCCAGCTCGGCCAGCAGCGCGGCATCGGTATCGGTGGACTCGGGCGCGTCGCCCGGCATGGCATCGTGGTCGTGCGGTTCGTTCATTTCGGTTCCCTGGCGGCAGGTCCAGCCGCCCAACCGGGAACCTATGGGGTCGGCGATTCCGGATTCAAGGCCGCGCCCAGGACATCGGCGGCCGCCTGCACCACCGGAATCACCCGGTCGTAGGCCATCCGCGTGGGCCCGATCACCCCCAGCACGCCCAGCACCTGGCCGCCGGCCATGTACGGCGCGGTCACCACGGAGACCCCGTCGTGCGGCGCCAGGCCGGTGTCTTCACCGATGAAGATCCGCACGCCCGGCGCGCGGATCGTGCGTTCCAGCAGCTGCAGGATCTCGCGCTTGCGGGCGAAGGCCTCGAACAGGTCGCGCAGCCGCTCCAGGTCGGCGAGCTCCTGCACGCCCATCAGGCGGGTCTGCCCGGCCAGGACCACGTCGTCGTTCGGCGGGGTGAGCGCCTGTTCGGCCAGCTCGATGGATTCGGCCAGCAGGCCCTCCATTTCGGTCTGGGCCGTGCGCAGGTCGCGCAGCAGGGTGGCGCGGATGTCCGCCAGCGGCCGGCCGGCGAACTGGGTGTTCAGGTAGTTGGAGACGCGCTCCAGCTCCGAGCGTTCGTAGGGGCGGCGGGTCTCGATGACCCGGTTCTGCACATCGTTGTCGGCGAACACCAGGATCGCCATCACCCGCTTGCCATCCAGGGGCACGAAGTCGATGTAGCGGAACGCGAACTGCTCGCGCCTGGGCACACTGACCACACCGACGAAGTGGGTCATCGCCGACAGTAGCTCGGACGCGTTGCCCAGCAGGGCCTGCGTGCCCGCACCGCTGGGGAGCTCGGAGCGCAGCCGCGCCACCTCGCCCTCGCCCAGCGACTTCACCTGCACCAGGCTGTCGACGAACACCCGGTAGCCCTGTGCGGTCGGGATCCGACCGGCCGAGGTGTGCGGCGAACTCAGCAGGCCGACTTCTTCGAGCTCGGCGAGGATGTTGCGGATCGTGGCCGGGCTGACCTCGAGCCCGGCATGCCGGGCCAGGGTCTGCGAACCCACCGGTTCGCCGTCGCGGATGTAGCGCGAAATCAGCGTGCGCAGCAGATGGCGTGCGCGCGGGTCCAGCGGGGGCGACATCGAAGACATACCGCATAGATAGCGCCAACGCAGCGCCCCCCGCAAGCACCCGACGGCCGCGTCTCGACCGGTGCGACGCCGGGCGGCGAGCATCGCGCGTCTTCGAACCGCCATCGCCCGGCCCTACACTATCGCCATGCTGACCCATCTCGCGATCAAGGATTTCGCCGTCGTCCGTGCTGCCGAACTGGAGTTCGGCGAGGGCATGACGGTCATTTCGGGTGAGACCGGCGCGGGCAAGTCGCTGCTCGTGGACGCGCTGGGCTTCCTCTCCGGGCTGCGCGCCGACAGCGGCGTGGTCCGCCACGGCGCCGAACGCGCGGAACTGTCCGCGGAATTCCAGCCGGCCGCCGGCTCGCCCGCCCTCGCCTGGCTGGCTGACCATGAGCTGGACGACGACGGTCAATGCCAGTTGCGCCGCGTCATCCGCGCCGATGGCGGCTCCCGCGCGTGGATCAACGGACGCAGCGTCACCCTGTCCCAGCTGACGGACCTGGCCGGCCGCCTGGTCGAGATCCATGGCCAACACGAACACCAGGCGCTGCTGGCCCGCCACAGCCAGTTGGAACTGCTCGACGCCTATGCCGGCAACCAGACCGAAGCGCGCGCCGTCCGCGAGGCCGCGCGCCACTGGAATGCCTTGCTGGGCGAACGCGAACAAGTATCGGGCCAGGGCGACGTGTCCGATCGCATCAACTACCTGGAGCACCAGCTCGCCGAACTGCAGCGCGAAGACCTGGCGCCCGCCGCGCTCGAAGCCCTGGTCGCGGGCCATCGCCGCCAGGCGCATGCCGCCGGCCTGATCGCCGCCTGCGACGCCGCATTGGTCGGCCTGTCGGGCGACGATGCGCCGTCGTTCTCGCGCCAGTTGCAGCACACCCGCGCGGACCTCGCCCGCCAGGTCGAACACGAACCGCGGCTGCGGGATGTCGACAATCTGCTGGAGAGCGCGACGATCCAGATCGAAGAGGCCCTGGCGCTGCTTGGCCAGGTACGCGACGACCTGGACGCCGATCCCGGCCAGTTCGACGCGCTGGAGCGCCGGCTCGCGCGCGTCCACGATCTGGCCCGCAAGCACCGCGTGCCGCTGGACGGCCTGCAGGAGCAGCACGACCGGCTGGCGATGGAACTGGAATCGCTGCGCGGTGCCGGCGAGCGCCTGCTGAAGCTCAACGATGAGATTGAGACCGCGCGCGGGCAATGGCGCACCGCCGCCAGCGCGCTGAGCCGTACGCGGCAGCGCGCCGCCAAGGCCCTGGGCGAAACCACCACCGCACTGATCGCCGAACTCGGCATGGGCGGCGGCCGCTTCGAGGTGGCGCTGGAACCGCACGACAGCGAACGGCCCGACGCGTCAGGCGCCGAACGCTCCGAGTTCCTGGTGTCGGCGAACGCCGGCCAGCCGCCGCGCCCGTTGCGCAAGGTCGCCTCCGGCGGCGAACTGGCCCGCATCTCGCTCGCCATCGAAGTCGCGGCGCTCGGCCTGGATGCGGTGCCGACGATGGTCTTCGACGAAGTCGATACCGGCATCGGCGGCGCCGTCGCGGAGATCGTCGGCCAGAAGCTGCGTGCGCTAGGCGCGCAACGGCAGGTGCTGTGCGTGACCCACCTGCCGCAGGTCGCGGCGCAGGGCCATGCGCACTACCGGGTCAGCAAGGCGCCGGTCGACGGCATGACCCAGAGCGCGGTGGAGAAGCTTGGCGCAAAGCAGCGCGAGGAAGAACTCGCCCGCATGCTCGGCGGCGTGGAAGTCAGCAAGGAAGCACACGCGGCGGCGAAGCGGCTGCTCGCCAACGCGGTCTGATCCCTTCTCTTGCTTGGTCTCGTGGGAGCGACGTCAGTCGCGAAGCCGGGTAGATAATGCCCCATCGCGACTGACGTCGCTTCCACAACCCAACCCCAATGGCGATCAGCGCTTCTTGCGCACGTAGAGCACCAGCGAGTGCTCTTCGAGTTCGTAGCCGTGCTTGGCGGCGATCTCGCGCTGCAGCTTCTCGATCTCGCTGCTTTCGAATTCGATGATCTTGCCGGTGTCCACGTCCACCATATGGTCGTGGTGGCCGCCGCGGTCCAGTTCGTAGACGGCCTGGCCGCCCTCGAAGTTGTGCTTGAGCACCAGCCCCGCCGCCTCGAACTGGGTCAGCACGCGGTAGACCGTCGCCAGGCCGATTTCGTCGCCGTGCTCCAGCAGCTGCCGGTAGATGTCTTCCGCGCTCAGGTGGTGCTGGGAGGTCTTCTGCTCCAGCAGCTCCAGGATGCGCATGCGCGGATGGGTGACCTTGAGGCCGACTTTGCGTAGATCCTGCGATTCCATGGCGTCTCCGTTCACTCTCGGTTTAGCGCCAGCTGCCTGAAGCTCGGTTGCGGCGGTCTGCGGGAGTGTATCATCGGCCCGGTTTCCCACCGTACCTGTCCCATGCGCAAATTCCTGCTGGTTGCCGTCCTCGCTTCCGCCACCGCTGGCTGCGGCATCCTCTACAAGCAGCCGATCTACCAGGGCAACCTGCTCGAGAAGACGTCGGTAGACCAATTGCAGGTGGGCCAGAGCAAGCAGCAGGTGCAGTCGCTGCTGGGCAGCCCGTCCATTTCCGATCCGTTCCACGCGCAGCGCTGGGACTACACCGCGAGCAACCGCACCAACCGCCGCGGCACGACGGAAGTGAAGAACCTGACCCTGCTGTTCAACGGCGACACCCTCGCCAGCTGGGAAGGCGAGTACTTCCCGGAAGCCGACCTGCAGCTGTCGAAGGACGTGCGCAAGTTCGGCCCGAACCTGGCCAAGGAAAAGAAGAAGGGCCGTCGCCGCTGAGGCGAGGCGTTACCTGCGCGCCCGTCGGCGGCGCGCTTCCTTCGGATCCAGCAGCAACGGGCGGAGCACCTCCACGCGGTCGCCCTCCCGCAACAGCGCGCCGCCTTCCGCCATCAATCCATGGATCGCCGTGGGTTGCGCCGGGGTGAGGCCGTCGAGCCCACTGGCTGACAGCGCGTCCGCCACCGTCGAGCCCTCGGGCAGGTCCAGCACCACCGACTCCACGCGGTGCGGCCACGCCCGGATCACCTCCACCCGCATCTCAGACGCCGCGGTCCGCGGCCCGCACGAAATCGTCGACCATGCGGTCGGCCAGGCTCTGGAAGCCCAGCGCCATCGCCGGCGCGAGCAGGCGGCTGGAAGGTTCGAACTCCAGCGTCAGCGTGACCTTGCAGGCGGATTCGTCCAGCGCGTGGAAGTCCCAGCGCCCGTGCAACTTGCGGAACGGGCCGTCGACCAGGTTCATGTCGATGCGGTGTGGCCGGTCCAGCACGTTCTCGGTGGTGAACCAGGTCCGCAGCGAACCCAGGCCCAGGTCCAGCCGGGCCACCAGCCGCTCGTCGCCCTGTTCGATCAGTTGCGCGGCGCTGCACCAGTCGAACCGGCGCGGGTAGGCCGCCACGTCGTTGACCAGGTCGAACATCCGGGTGGCCGAGTGTTCGACCAGGGCGCTGCGGCGGATCGTTTGCATGTGGCTCGCGTGAGGTTCCGCCTTCGGCGACAATAGGACGGATGGCAAAGAAACCGGACAAGAATAAAGCAACGGGCACGATCGCGCTGAACAAGCGCGCCCGGCACGAGTACCACCTGGAACAGCGCCATGAGGCGGGCCTTGCCCTGCAGGGATGGGAGCTGAAGGCCATCCGTGCCGGCCGCGCCAACATCACCGAGGCCTACGCCACGATCCGCCACGGCGAGATCTTCCTGTTCGGTGCGCAGATCACCCCGCTGATCCAGGCCTCCACCCACGTGGTGGCCGACGACCGTCGCACGCGCAAGCTGCTGCTGCACCGGAACGAGATCGACAGCCTGATCGGCAAGGTGGAGCGCGACGGCTACACGCTGGTGCCCACTTCGCTGTACTGGAAAGGCAACAAGGTGAAAGCCGAACTGGCGTTGGCCAAGGGCAAGCAGACCCACGACAAGCGCGCCAGCGAGAAGGACCGCGACTGGGCCCGCGAGAAATCGCGCGTGATGCGCCAGCACAACAAAGACGCGTGAAATCCAGGAACACGATGGGAGCGACGCAAGTCGGGAGAGGGCGTCCGGATGGCGGGATCGCGGCTTGCGTCGCTCCCGCATGACGCGTTCCACCATGTGAAGGCCGGTTGACCACCCGTCACCCCCGTCCTTGTCACCTTCGCACCCCGCCCCTACACTGGTCTTCGTCAGGACGTTTCTGACTCCCGGGGGTGCACTGGCTTCGACGGGGGTTGCGAAGTTGCCTGGTGCATGCCGAGGGGGCAGCTTTCCTCGTAAATCCAGCGGCAAAACTCTAGTTGCCAACGACGACAACTACGCTCTCGCCGCTTAAGGCGTAAGCCCTGAAACTGCTTGTGTCCGTGCTCGCAGCGTAAGGTCATTATCACGGAATCGCCGGGAGTGGCTGCCTGTCAGCACCCGGTCAACCTAAAACAGGCTGGTCCTGCGGTGCGCTTTGCCCACCGTGCTGCTGCAGGACGAGATCCAACGGCGGGATAAGCATGTAGTACCGGGGATGGAGTGCCTTCGGACGGCGGTTCAATTCCGCCCACCTCCACCATTCAGCGAAAAGGCCGGGCCCGCGAGGGTCCGGCCTTTTCGTTTCCGGCGCCCGGCGGCGGGTCATCGTGGCGGGGGTTCCTGTAAAATCCCCGCTCTTTTGAGCCGCTGCGTGACCACTTTGCAGTACCGGACGCCCACGGCGGCCCCCGCCTTCGTCCGCCTCCTCGCCCGCGTGGGCGGCGCCGAACTGCCCGATGCCGCGCCGGCGCTGTCCGAGCGCCTCGGCCAATGGATCGACTGGAACCGTGCGGTCTCGCTGTCGCGGGCGCTCGATGGCGCCGTCGCGCCCGAGGCGGGCGCTACCACGTCCGACGACGCGCATGCCGCAGCCGTCGCGCGGGTCCGTACGTCGCTGTCGGAGGCGATCCAGCGCGGCGCGCCGGTCGATGCCGGCGATGACGACTTCGCGCCCTACCGCCGCTACTGCCTCGAACGCCAGCGCGCCATGCTGACCGGCACCGGCCCGCTGCGCGGGCGCCTGCGCGATGCCCTGGCGCAGCGCGGCGGCGACCTGGCCCGCCTGGCCGAGGTCGATGCGGTGATGGAGATGACGCTCAGCCCCCGCGAGAACGCCCTGCTGGCCAACACCCCCGTCCTGCTCGGCCTCCATTTCGACCGCCTCCGCACCACCGCAGACACCGCCTCCGGCAACGTGTGGTTGCCGCTTTTCAGTCGCGACCTGCAGGACGCCCTGCTCGCCGAACTCGACCTCCGTTTCCACCCGCTCGACGCGCTGCTCGCCGCGCTTCGGCCCTCGTAATGCCTGGATGACCTTGATGAAACAGCACTTCTCCACCGCCCTCTTCCTCGCCGGCCTGGCCATCGTCGGCTGGATCGGCGTCGGCTATGTCGGCACGCATGCGCTGGGCGTGGTGGTCACCCTCGTGATCGGTGCGTGCTACGTCACCGGTGCCGTGGAGCTGCAGCGCTACCGCCAGGCGACCGCCACCCTCGCCCACGCGCTCACCGACACCGCACCGGCAGGCAGCGGACTGCAGGCCTGGCTCGCGCCGATGCATCCCAGCCTGCGCCAGGCCGTGCGCCTGCGCGTGGAAGGCGAGCGCGTCGCGCTGCCGGCGCCGGCGCTGACGCCGTACCTGGTCGGCCTGCTGGTGCTGCTGGGCATGCTGGGCACGCTGCTGGGCATGATGGTCACCCTGCGCGGCACCGGGCTGGCGCTGGAAGGCGCCACCGACATCGATGCGATCCGCGGCTCGCTGGCGGCGCCGGTCAAGGGCCTGGGCTTCGCCTTCGGCACCTCGATCGCCGGTGTCGCCGCGTCCGCGGTGCTGGGCCTATTGTCCGCGCTCGCCCGCCGCGAGCGCGTGCTGGTCGCGCAGCGCCTGGACGACGAGATCGCCACCTCGCTGCACGTGCATTCGCAGTCGTTCCAGCGCGAGACCTCATTCCGCCTGCTGCAGCAGCAGGCCGCGCTGATGCCGGAACTGGTCGAGCGCCTGCAGGCGATGGTCGCTTCCATCGAACAGCAGAACACCGACGCCGCCGCGCAGCAGTCCGCGCGCCAGGAAAGTTTCCACGCCCGCACCGAAGCCGCGCAGGCGCAACTCTCGGCCACGTTGGTCGCGTCGATGCAGGCGGGCGTCGAAGGCAGCGCACGCGCGGTCGGCGCTGCACTGCAGCCGGCGATGGAGAGCACGCTCGCCGGACTGGCGCGCGAAACCACCGCCTTGCAGCAGACCGTCGCCACCGCCGTGCAGCAGCAGCTCGACGCGCTCGCCACGGGCTTCGGTGCCGCCACCGCCGCGGCCGCCACCACCTGGGACGATGCCCTCGCCCGCCAGCAACACGCGCACGACGCGCTCGCCGCGCGCCTGCAAGGCGATGCCGAACGCCACGCCACCCAGTTCGACCAGCGCTCCAACGCCTGGCTCGATGCCGCTTCCGGCCAGCTTGCGCACACCGCCGCCACGCTCGCCGATGGCTGGACGCAGGCGCTCGCCCTGCAAGCCGCGACGGCCGACGGTATCGCTGCGCGCAACACCGATGCCCTGGCTGCGGCCGGGGCCGACTTCCGCACCCAGGCCACCGCGCTGGTGCAGGCCGTGGACGCCTCGCATGCCACGCTGCAGCAGACGCTCGCCGCGCAGGACGAGGCACGCCTCGCCGCCTGGGCGGCACAGTTGGCCACGATGAGCGCCACGCTGCGTGGCGATTGGGAACACACCGCTGGCGAAGCCGCGCGCCTGCAGCAGGAGATCTGCGATGCACTCGCACGCAGCGCCAGCGACATCACCACCCAGGCGCAGACGCACGCGCAGCAGACCATCGCCGAGATCTCGCAGCTGGTGCAGGTCGCCTCGGAAGCCCCGCGCGCCGCTGCCGACATGGTCGCCGAACTGCGCCAGAAGCTCTCCGACAGCATGGTCCGCGATACCGCGCTGCTGGAAGAACGCACCCAGATGATGGGCACGCTGCAGACCTTGCTGGATGCGGTGAACCACGCGTCCACTGAGCAGCGCACCGCCATCGACGCGCTGGTGGCCACCTCGGCCGATCTGCTGGAACGCGTCGGCACGCGCTTCACCGACCACGTGCAGGCCGAGACCGGCAAGCTCGAACACGTCGCCGCCCAGGTCGCCGCCGGTGCCACCGAAGTCGCCGGCCTCGGCGATGCATTGGGCAGCGTGGTGGAGCGCTTCGGCCAGACCAACGACGCCCTGCTCGAACGCCTGCAGGCCATCGAAGGCGCGCTGGAGCGCTCGCTGGTCCGCAGCGACGAGCAACTGGCCTACTACGTCGCGCAGGCGCGCGAAGTGGTCGACCTGAGCCTGTCCGCGCAGCGCCAGATCACTGTGGACCTGCAGCGCCTGTCCGGGGCCGAAACCGCATGAGCGTGGAAACCGGAGACGACGCCGACCTCGGCGCCCCCGTCTGGGCCAGCTTCGGCGACCTGATGTCGGTGCTGCTGGGCGCCTTCGTGCTGGTATTGGTCGGCGTGATCGCCGTGCAGGCGCAGCTGGCCCAGCGCCTGGACGAGGAAACCCGCCGCCGCGAACAGGAAGCGCAGCAGCGCAAGGCGCTGGAAGACGCGCTGGCCGCGCCGCTGGCCGAAGGCCGGGTGACGCTGGTGGACGGCCGCATCGGTATCCGCGGCAACGTGCTGTTCGCGCTGAACTCCGACCAGCTGCAACCGGAAGGCCGCGACCTGCTGAAGAGCCTCGCCGCGCCGCTCGCCGGCTACCTGCGCACACGCGAGGAAATCCTGATGGTCAGCGGCTTCACCGACGACCGCCAGGTCAGCGGCAGCAATCAGCAGTTCGCCGACAACTGGGACCTCTCCGCGCAACGCGCGCTCACCGTCACCCGCACGCTGATCGCCGAAGGCGTGCCGTCCTCGTCGGTGTTCGCCGCGGCGTTCGGTGCCGAGCAGCCAGTCAGCGCCAACACCAGCGAAGAAGGCCGTGCACAGAACCGGCGCGTCGAGATCGCGCCCATTCCCCGCCCTGCCAAGCGCAACGGCGACGATGGACGGTGACGCCCTGTCACCGGCGGCGCAGTTGCAGGCGTGGCGCGCGCAGGGTGCGGATCGCGTGGACCCCGCGCGCTTCGACATCCTGCTG
This sequence comes from Pseudoxanthomonas sp. Root630, assembly GCF_001427585.1. GTDB lineage: Bacteria > Pseudomonadota > Gammaproteobacteria > Xanthomonadales > Xanthomonadaceae > Pseudoxanthomonas_A. The sequence continues at coordinate 86,596 of NZ_LMGY01000016.1, forward strand.
GCGTTGGCCGCGCGCGTGCCCACGCAGCAGGGCGAAGCCCGTCGCCTGCTGGAAGCCCGCCTCGCCGGGCTGATGCGCGCGTACGCCGCCGGTCTCGCGCAGCGACCGGCGGCCGCACCGCCGGCCAGCGTGCGCGATTCCGGTCTGCGCGCGCTGGTCGATGCGCTTCAGGCACGCCGTGACGGCGAGCCGCTGCCCGCTACATCGCCGGTGGTGCCCTCCGCACTTACCCAGGCACGCGAAGTCTGGGCCCAGGTGCGCACCGACAGCCAACTGCGCGCCTCGCTGCACGACGTGCCCGCCGACGCCGGCCCGCTGAACTCCGGCATGCTGGTCCACCGCGCCCTGCACCTGATGCGTGCGGTATCGCCGGGCTATCTGCAGCACTTCATCGCCTACGCCGACACCCTGTCGTCGCTGGAACAACTCCAGCACGCCGCGGCACCCCTGACCGCGGCCACCGATGCGCCGCGCACCACACGCCGCGCCCCCCGCAAGAAAAAGCCCGCGGCAACGCAACCGTGACAGCCCGCGAGGGCATCTCCTGGCGATGGCGTGGGAGCGACGTCCGTCGCGATGAGGCGTTACCGGTATCCCATCGCGACTGACGTCGCTCCCACAGAAGCATGGGTTGGGTCGCTGGTCGGAGGTCACTCTGAGCGAGCGCGGGACCGCCTTCGATAGCCTTTCGGGCCCCTTCGATGGCCGTCCTCGCCAGGCACCTAGGCGATGGTGTGGGAGCGACGTCAGTCGCGATGAGGCGTTACCGGTATCCGATCGCGACTGACGTCGCTCCCACAAAGGCCGTTGTTGGATCGCGGACCGGACGTCTGCCTGATGGGGCGCGCGGGAGACCTATCGACAGCCTTTCTGGCCCTTCGATGGAGCTCGATGTGGGACAGACGGCGTTCCGAGCTCCATCCACGGGGCTCGGACACCCGACGCGTCGCACGCCGAGGCCCATCCGGGCTTATTGATCTGAAGTGAAAGCGGCGCCCGGCGATGAACGCACCCGCGCGCGCTCAGGGATACAGCAGGTGCTGCCGGCGCACCGCGTCGAACGCGGTGAGTGCCGGTTGCCAGCGCGCTTCGATGACGTCCAGGGTATCGCCGCGTGCGATGGCGGCGCGCAGGTCGCCCACGCCGGCCAGGCGGTCGAAGAACGGCGGCTCGCCGGGCAGGAAGGCGAAGTCCTCCGGGTGCTGGTCGTGCAGCGCCTTCAACACGGCCACGCCGGTGCGCACCGGGCGGAACGCGGCGCGGTCGGTCACATGCAGCTGCACGCCCGCGCAGGCCTTGCCCGCGTGCTTGGAGAACGTCGGCGTGAACCAGGTCGGCCTGAAACGCACACCCGGCAGGTCCATCGCATTGAGCCGCGCCGCCAGCGCCTGCGCATCCACCCACGGCGCGCCCACGGTCTCGAACGGCCGCGTGGTGCCACGGCCTTCGGAGACGTTGGTGCCTTCCAGCAGGCCCATGCCCGGATAGACCAGCGCGGTGTCCGGCGTGGGCATGTTCGGCGACGGCGGCACCCATGGCAGTGCGCCGCGCAGGGATTCATCGCCGCGCCGCCAGCCCTGCATCGTAACCACGTGCAGGTCGGCGCCGATGCCGAACGCGGTGTTGAACAGCGTGGCCAGTTCGCCCAGCGTCATGCCGTGGCGGATCGGGATCGGGAACTGGCCGACGAACGAGGCCAGCGCCGGGTCCAGCACCGGTCCTTCGATCAACACACCCCCGAGCGGATCGGGACGATCGGCCACGACGACGGGAATGCCGGCCCGCTTCGCCGCGCGCATCACCCCGGCCAGCGTGTACGGGTAGGTATAGAAGCGCGTGCCGACGTCCTGGATGTCGAACACCAGCACGTCGATGCCGTCGAGCATCGTCGGTGTCGGTTCGCGGTGTTCGCCGTACAGGCTGTGCACTGGCAGGCCGGTGGCGGCATCGCGTCCGGAGGCCACATGGTCGCCCGCCTGCACATCGCCGCGCACGCCGTGCTCGGGCCCGAACAGCGCGACCAGCGTGAATTCCTTGCGTTCGGCGAAGCGATCGACATCGCTGCGCACCTGGCGATCCACGCCGGTGGCGTTGGTCACCAGGCCCACGCGCTTGCCGCGCAGCAGGTCCATGCGCTCATCGAGCAAGACCTCGATGCCGGGCCTCGGCGCCGCATCCACGGGTGCCGCCGCGCCCGTGCGCGCATGGAACACACCGAGCAACAGCACCAGGCCAAGGCCCACGGGGCGCAGTGCAGCGTGCAGCGGACGAGCGAACCGGGGCATAGTGTCACGACCGTTTGCTATCGTGGTCGTGACGATAGCAGCCTGCGTGCGGCACCGTGCAAGGGGATCACCGCCGGTATCGACGCATTCTTCCGTTGTCAGGTGAGGGATCCGATGTCCCGTATGGCGAACCGCATCATGCGCAACCTGTCTTTCCTTGTGATGGCCTCCGCGGCAGTGCCCGCCGCCGCACAACCCGCCCCCAACCGCCTGGGTATCGCGCCGTCGGCGCAATCGCAGGATTTCGTGGCGAACAAGCAGCAGTTCCAGCTGCACAGCCTACTGACCGAGCAGCGCCACCCGCGCAGTTTCGACCTGAGCACGCGCATCGCCGCCGATACCGCCGACGGGCTGGCCGCGTTGCTGTCCGTGGACGAGGACATCACCGCGGCGCTGCAAGGCGTCGCCGACGATCCGGCGCGGCTGGCGGCGCTTGAGGCGGCATCGCGCGACATCACCCGCGCATTGCGCGACGGGCACCGGCTGTACTTCTACGGCACGGGCTCCACCGGGCGCCTGGCCGAGACGATCGAAAGCGGCCTGTGGCGCCCGTTCTGGCAGCGCACCGCGGCGTCGCCCGCGATGGCGAAGATCGAGGCGCGCTTCCCCGGCCTTGGCGAGCGCGTGCGTGGCGAGATCACCGGCGGCGACCGCGCGTTGATCGCGTCGCTGGAGGGCTTCGAGGACATTCCCGAGATCGGCCGCCTGCAACTGCAGGACAACGGCATCCGGCCGCAGGACCTGGTATTCGCCGTCACCGAGGGCGGCGAGACCTCCGCGGTGATCGGCACCGCGCTGGCCGCCGCCGACCAGGCCGGTGCGGATGCGCGCCGCACGTGGTTCGTCTACAACAATCCCGACGCGGTGCTGCGCCCGTTCGAGCGCAGCCGCCGCGTGCTGGACGATGCGCGCATCACCAAGATCCCGCTGCCCACCGGGCCGCAGGCGATCACCGGTTCCACCCGCATGCAGGCCACCACCACCAGCCTCTACGTGCTGGGCGTGGTGCTGGAAGACGCCACCCGTGCGCTGCTGCGCGAGGTGCTGACGGGCGACGAACTCGCCGCCCTGGGCTTCAACGACGCGGGCATCGGCGACCGCCTGCGCGGCTTCGCCGCGATCCAGCGCACGACCGCCGCCGCCGCGCCGAAACTGGCGGCTTGGACCGACCGCGAAGCGGCCAGCTACGCCGCTGGCCGCCACGCCACCTACCTGGCCACGCGCGCCCTGATGCCGGTGTTCGTCGATGTGACCGAACGCGCGCCCACCTTCCGCCTCTCGCCGCTGGACACGGTGAACGCGCCGGAGCGGCGCTCGTGGATCCAGGTGTGGACGCCGTCGGCCGATGGCGCGCAGGCCTGGCAGGCGCTGCTGCACCGCCCGTTCCACGGCCTGGACAAGGCGCTGTACCTGCCACCGTTCGAGAACGGTATCCAGGACCCGTACCTGCGCGAAGCCGCGCTGCGCGGCCTGTCGAATGCGGGCGACGAACAGCAGGCGCTGTACGACCTGTCGTACTCGCCGGCCAATGTGCAGCGCAGCGGCCCGCAGGCCGGCGATGCCGGTGCGCTGATCCTGCTGGGCGACGAAGCCCATGCCGATGCCAACCGCGCGTGGCTGCACGCCTTCGCCGCGGCCGGTGCGGAACCGGTGCTGGTCTCGGTGTCGGCACGTCCGGTGGCGAGCGACGTGCTGGCCGACGTGGCCGCCCTGCCCCGCGCCGTGCCGGTGATCGCGGTGACGGTGGCGCAGCGCGACGCCTTCGAGCTCAACCAGACCATCGCGCTGAAGATGCTGATCAACGCGCATTCCACCGGCGTGATGGCCAAGCGCGGCCGCGTGGTCGGCAACACGATGACCAGCGTGCAGCCGGGCAACCTGAAGCTGATCGGCCGCGCGACCTGGCTGATCCTCTCCCACGTCAATGCGGTGCTGGAGACGCCGGCGTGGCGCGAGGCCGGCGGCAGCACGACACCGCTGGGTTACGCCGAGGCCAATGCCGTGCTGTTCGAAGCGATCGAGCAGCGCCGCAATGCGCCGGGCGCGGGCAGCCTGCCGGAAGTGGAACTCTCGGTGGTCGCCGTCCTGGACGCGCTCAAGGCCGGCGCACCCATCGACTGGAATGCCGCCGCCACGCACCTGCGCGCGGGCGGCCTGAGCCGTTACCTCGCGCCGTACGCAACGGCGACGGGCGAACGCGCGCCCTGACCGGGCGCCCTCGCCTCTCCCGCGACGGGGAGAGGCGGACGCAACGGATCAGCCCTTGTCTTTCGCCCGCGCGAACGCGGCGGCCAGCGCGTTGTCGGCCGGCGGCGCGCTGGTCTTCGCCGGTGCAGGACCTCGGCGCTGATCGCGTGGGTTGCCGCGGTCGGGCCCGCGCGGCGGACGCGGATCGTTCGCCCGGGCTTCGCGCGGCGCCTGCGGTGCCGGCGCGTCGTCGAGGCGGCGCGTCAACGCGATGCGCTTGCGGGCCACATCGACTTCCAGCACCTTCACCTTGACGATGTCGCCGGCCTTCACGACCTCGCGCGGATCCTTCACGTAGCGGTCGGCCAGCGCGGAGATGTGGATCAGGCCGTCCTGATGCACGCCGATGTCGACGAACGCACCGAACGCCGCCACGTTGCTGACCACGCCTTCCAGGATCATGCCTTCGCGCAGGTCCTTGATGTCTTCCACCCCGTCGGCAAAGCGCGCGGCCTTGAACTCCGGGCGCGGATCGCGGCCGGGCTTCTCCAGTTCCTTCAGGATGTCGCGGATGGTCGGCACGCCGAAGCTGGCGTCGGTGTACTGCTCGGCCTTCACCGCACGCAGGAATACCGTGTCGCCGACGATCTGCTTCACCTGCCGGCCGCTGCCGGCCAGGATGCGCTCCACCACCGGATAGGCTTCGGGATGCACGGACGAGGCATCCAGCGGCTCGTCGCCATCGGCGATGCGCAGGAAGCCGGCGCACTGCTCGAAGGTCTTCTCGCCCAGGCGCGGTACGCCCAGCAGTGCCTTGCGCGTGCGGAACGCGCCATGTTCGTCGCGGAAGCGCACGATGTTCTCGGCCACCGTGGACGACAGGCCGGACACGCGCGTCAGCAGCGCCGCCGAGGCGGTGTTGACGTCCACGCCCACGGCGTTCACGCAGTCTTCCACCCGCGCATCGAGCGCGCGCGCCAGGCGGAACTGGTCCACGTCGTGCTGGTACTGGCCCACGCCAATGGCCTTGGGTTCGATCTTCACCAGTTCCGCGAGCGGGTCCTGCAGGCGGCGCGCGATCGAGACCGCACCGCGGATGCTGACGTCGAGGTCGGGGAATTCCTTCGCCGCGAATTCGGATGCCGAGTACACCGACGCGCCGGCCTCGCTGACGACGATCTTGTCCATCTTCAATTCCGGCGCCTGCTTGATCAGGTCGCCCGCCAGCTTGTCGGTCTCGCGGCTGGCGGTGCCGTTGCCGATGGCGATCAGATCCACCTGGTGCTTCGCGCACAGCGCACGCAGCACATGCAGCGATTGATCCCACTGGCGCTTGGGCTCGTGCGGATAGATCGTCGCGGTATCGACCAGCTTGCCGGTGCGGTCGACCACGGCGACCTTCACGCCGGTGCGCAGGCCCGGATCGAGGCCGAGCACGGCCTTCGGCCCAGCGGGCGCGGCCAGCAACAGATCCTTGAGGTTGTCGCCGAACACCGCGATGGCCTCGGCCTCGGCTTTCTCGCGCGCCTGGTTGAACAGGTCCAGCAGCAGGTGCATGTGCAGCTTGGCGCGCCAGGTCAGGCGGCAGGCATCCAGCAGCCACTTGTCGGCGGCACGCCCCTGCGCCGACACGCCGGCATGCACGGCCACGCGGCCCTCGGCGTGCTGATGGCCTGCCTCGGCCTCCATGCCGGGATCGAGATCGAGCAGCAGGATCTCCTCGCGGCGCGCGCGGAACAGCGCCAGCAGCCGGTGCGAGGGGATCTTCGCCAGCAGTTCGGCATGGTCGAAATAGTCGCGGTATTTCGCGCCTTCGTTTTCCTTGCCTTGCGCGACCTTCGCGCGGATCACGCCGACGTCGGTCATCCAGTGGCGCAGTTCGCCGACCAGCGCGGCGTTCTCGCCCCAGCGCTCCATCAGGATCGCGCGCGTGCCGTCGAGCGCGGCCTTGGCATCGGCCACGCCCTTCTCCGCATCGATGTACGCGGCCGCGGTGGTTTCGGGTACCTGGGTGGGATCGGCGAGCAGGCCGTCGGCGAGCGGTTCGAGGCCGGCTTCGCGCGCGATCTGCGCGCGGGTGCGGCGCTTGGGCTTGTACGGCAGGTAGAGGTCTTCCAGGCGGGCCTTGCTGTCGGCGCCTTCGATCTCGGTACGCAGTTCGTCGGTCAGCTTGCCCTGCTCGTCGATGCTGGCGAGCACGGCGGCGCGGCGGTCTTCCAGCTCGCGCAGGTAGGTCAGGCGTGTCTCGAGGTTGCGCAGCTGGGTGTCGTCCAGCCCGCCGGTGACTTCCTTGCGGTAGCGGGCGATGAAGGGCACGGTGGCGCCTTCGTCGAGCAGGGCGATGGCGGCCTTGGCCTGCGCGGTCTGTGCGCCGATCTCGGCGGCGATGGTAACGGCGATGTGCTCGGCGATCTGGGGCGTACGGTCTTGCATTGCGTCCGGAATTGGAAAACCCGATGGACCGGGTGGGACCGGGATTGTGGCAACGGATCGCCGCGCGGGAAACGGGTTGACAGCCGCGTCCGATGCGGGCTGACGGACGGAGCGCCGCTGGCTATGCTCGGACACCCCGCAAGGACCCCTGCCCATGCGCACGCTGTATCCCGAGATCGCGCCGTACCGCACGCACCGGCTCGCCGTCGATGCCCTGCACACCCTCCATGTGGAGGAATGCGGCAACCCGGACGGCATCCCCGTGATCTTCCTGCACGGCGGCCCGGGCGCGGGCCTGTCGCCGGTGCATCGGCGCTTCTTCGACCCGGGGCGCTACCGCATCGTGCTGTTCGACCAGCGCGGTACCGGGCAGTCCACGCCGTTCGGCGAGTTGCGCGACAACACCACCGCGCACCTGGTCGCCGACATCGAGGCCGTGCGCACGCACGTGGGCATCGACCGCTGGCTGGTGTTCGGCGGCTCCTGGGGCTCCACGCTGGCGCTGGCGTATTCGCAGGCGCATCCGGAACGCGCGACCGGGGTGATCGTGCGCGGCGTCTACCTGGGCCGCGAGGAAGAGAACCGCTGGTTCAATGAGGCCGACGGCGGTGCGCGATGGGTGTTCCCGGAGCGCTGGGCGCGCTACGAGGCGCACATCCCGGCCGATGAGCGCGGCGCGATGATCGAGGCGTACTGGCGTCGCATGGACGATCCCGACGCCTCCATCGCCCTTGCCGCCGCCCAGGCCTGGTTGGGCTGGGAAGACGGCGCGGCGACGCTCCTGCACGACCCGGACGCGGCACCCGATGAAGATCCCGCCAAGGTGCTCGCCAAGGCACGGATCGAAGCGCACTACTTCCGCCACAACGCCTTCCTCGCGCATGGGCAGTTGCTGCGCGACATCGGCCGCATCCGCCACCTGCCCGGCGTGATCGTGCAGGGCCGCTACGACATCATCTGCCCGCCGCGCAGTGCGTGGGATCTGGCGCAAGCCTGGCCCGAGGCGCGCCTGGAGATGGTGCTGGCCGGCCACGGCGCCACCGAGCCCGCGATCGCCGATGCCCTGGTCCGCGCGACGGACGCCTTCGCGGAGCGCTGAAACGAAGACGGGCCGCGCTAGGCGGCCCGTCGGGTACGGCATGCAGGCGGCTTACGAACGCACCGGCAGCACACGGATCTCGACACGACGGTTGAGCGCGCGGCCCGCATCGGTGTCGTTGCTCGCGACCGGATAACGCTTGCCCATGCCGACGATCTCGAAGCGCTCGCGCTGCAGGCCCTGGCCGATCAGGTAGTTGCCGACCGACGCGGCGCGCTGCTCGGACAACCGCTGGTTGACCGCGTCGGTACCGATGCTGTCGGTATGGCCGCTGACTTCCACGATGGTCTGGTTGTATTCGCGCAACGTCGAGGCGACGTTGTTGAGCGCCGGGTAGAACTGGGACTTCAGGTCGGCCCTGCCGAAATCGAAGGTCACGCCATCGGGCAGGTTGAGCTTGATGACGTCGCCATCACGGCTGACGTCGATGCCGGTGCCCGCGGTCTGGCGGCGCAGTTCGGCCTCCTGGCGGTCCTGGTAGGCGCCGATGGAGCCGCCGGCGAGGCCGCCGATACCCGCACCCACCAAGGCGCGCTGGCGACGTTCGGTGGCATCGCTGCCGCTGAGCAGGCCGGCCACCGCGCCGATGCCCGCGCCGATCAGGGCGCCGGTGCGGGTGCGATTGGGGTCGTTGGGGTCATTGGTCTGGCCGGTGTAGCTGGCGCAGCCGCCAAGCAGAGTGACAGTGAGCGCCGCCAGGGCGCCGGTCTTCAGCATCGCATTCATACATCCTCCTGATTGGCCTGCGGGGAACCTCGAACGGCCGCAAGCCTACCCAGCAAAATGTTCACAACGCGCGATTTGAGCCCTGTTCATTCAGGTGCCGTCGGGCTTCAACCCATCAGCGCCGCAGCGCCTTCGGCGTCCAGCGTCCGCTCCCAGCTCCCCATCAGCGACAGGTACAGCAGCTTCTCGAATTCGGGGCCGAAGCGCCGGATCACGGCATCGGGATCGGGGATCAGCTTGGCGTCCGCGATCAGTCCGAAGTGCACGCGGCCGTTGTAGCTGAGGATGGAAACACCAATGCCGATGGAGCCGGTCTGCGGCACCCAGAACATCATCTCCCGCAGGCGCGAACCGCCCATGTAGAGCGGCTGCTGCGGGCCGGGCACATTGGTGGCTACCGCGGTGGCCTTGCGCGAGAACAGCTCCAGCGCCACGCCCTGGATGGCCGAGGGCGCCATGCCAAGCGCCGCCAAAAGTCCAAAGGCAACAATAGCTTGGCGGGAATTCTTCAAGTCGCGCATGCACTCGGCGACGCGCTCCACGCGGCGGATCGGATTGTCCTCGCCGACCGGCAGGTCCAGGAACACCAGGCCGAAGTGGTTGCCCAGCTTGCGGGCATGTTCGAGCGGACGCAGGTTCACCGGCACCGTGGCGCGCAGGGTGACGCCATCGAGCTGCTCGCCCCGCTCCAGCATGTAGCTGCGCAGCGCGCCGGCGGCGGCGGCCATCAGCACGTCGTTGACGGTGCAGTCGCAGGCACGGCCGACGGCCTTCACGTCTTCCAGGTCGAGCGGTTCGGCCCAGGCCACCCGCTTGCTGACACCGAGCTTGCCGCGCAGCAGTGTGGGCGGGTCGTCGGAGAGCGACAGCGCGTGCAACAGTTCGCGGCCGATCTCGCCGCCCTCCCTCGCCAGCATCGTGGCCAGCGTGGGGTCCTGCATCATCTCCATGCCCTTGCCGAGCACCTTGCCGCCGATCTGCACATAGCGATCGATGGCGCCGACGCGACGCACGACCTCCGCGCCGTCCTGCTTCAGCCAAGCCGAACGCAGGTCCTTGCCGGTGTCGGGCTTGCGGCTGGTGTCGGTGAGCGACAGCAGCACCTGCACCAGGGCGATGCCATCGGCATAGCTGTGGTGGATGCGCGCGACCAGCGCCGACCCGGTGCCATAGCGTTCGATCAGGTGGAATTGCCACAGCGGCTTGGTCTTGTCCAAGGGCGTGGAGGCCATCTGGCTGGTGAAGCGCTCCAGCGCCTTCTTCTCGGATTTCGGGTCGTGCCGGCCGGGCAGCGCGGACAGGCGCACATGCCAGTCGAGATCGAAATCGGGATCGGTCACCCAGGACGCGCCGGCCGGTGTATCGACCGCCTTCTGCAGGAAGCGCGGATACGCGAGGAAGCGTTTCTTCACCACCTGCTTCAGCGTGTCGAGCGTCATCGGCTCGTCGAACATCAGCACGCCGGTGATCATCATCGGGTTCATCGGGCGGCACATCCGCAACCAGGCGGTGTCCACCCGCGACATCGGCTCGCGACGCGGCTTTGCCGGCGCCTTCTTCGTGGCCATGCTTGCCCTCCTCTCCCGCGCCGAGTGAAGCACGCGACGACGAAAGGCGTCAACGCGGCTCAGTCGCCGGTCTTGCGGTAAGCGGCCAACGCGCCTTCGCGCCCCGCAGCCAGGTCGACCAGCGGCCGGCGCGGATAATCCGGCGCGGCGCGCGCAAGCACGTCCGGTTTCTCCCACGGCGCGAAACGCAACGGCACCGGCACGTACGCCAGTTCCGGCACCCATCGCGCGATGTAGGTGCCCTTGGGGTCGAACTTCTCCGCCTGCGTCACCGGATTGAACACGCGGAAGTACGGCGCGGCATCGGCGCCGGTGCCCGCGGTCCATTGCCAACCCAAGGTGTTGTTCGCCAGGTCGGCATCGACCAGCGTGTCCCAGAACCAGCGCGCCCCGTGCAGCCAGTGGTAACGCAGGTGCTTGACCAGATAACTGGCCACGATCATCCGCACGCGGTTGTGCATGTAGCCGGTGGCCCACAGCTCGCGCAGGCCCGCATCCACGATGGGCACGCCCGTGCGTCCCTGTTGCCAGGCGGCCAGCGCGTCCGGATCGACCTTCGCCCAATCGAAATGTTCGAAGCGCGGATTGAGGTTCTGGGTAGGCGTGTGCGGGAAATGGTGCAGCAGGTGGTAGGCGAACTCGCGCCAGCCCAGCTCCCGGATGTAGCCATCCATGTCCGCGCTGTTGCCGGCTGTGCGCTCTCGCTCCAGTCCGGCGGTGATGCGCCAGGGGGCGATCTCGCCGAAATGAAGATGTGCGGACAACTTCGAGGTGCCGGTGCGGTCGGGCCGGTCGCGGTCGGTGCGATAGCCGCGCAATGCGCCGTCGATGAAGATATCCAGCGCGTCGCGTGCGCCGGCTTCGCCCGGCGTCCATGTCTCCCAGAAACCGGCATCCCAGCCGAGGGCGGGCTTCAGCTGCCAGGTGTCGAGTGCATCTCCCCGCAGCGATCCATCGAACGCCGGCAGGGCATCGGGTGCATTCCAGGGCTCCGGCGCGCGCCATTGCGCCAGCGCCGAGCGCCAGAAGGGCGTGAACACCTTGTAGGGGCCGCCCTGCTGCGTGGCCAGGTCCCAGGGTTCGAACAGCAGGCTGCCGTTGAAGCTCTCCACGCGCAACCCGCGCTCGCGCAGCGCCTTCTTCAGCGCAGCGTCGCGCGGCTGGGTAGCCGGTTCGTACTTGCGGTTCCAGAACACCGCGTCGGCACCGGTGTCCGCCAACACCTCGTCCAGCACGGCTGCACTGGCACCCCGCCGCCGCAGCAGGCGCGAGCCGCGCCTGCGCAGATCGGCATCCAGCGCGGCGAGCGAGCGATGCAGCCACGCGTCCGATGCCCCGCCCGGCGCCCACTCGCCCTCTTCGCGCGGTGCGCGGATGTAGAGCGGGATCGGCGTGAAGCCTTCCTCCAGCGCGGCACGCAGCGCCGGATTGTCGTCAAGGCGCAGGTCGTGCCGGAACCAGACGAGGGCGTGGGGCATGGAGGAACTCGCGCAGGATGACGGGACGCTTACGCAGGAGGCGCGGATCCGGATGCAGGCCCCGTGACGTACTCGCGCGGGATCCGCTCGTTCAGGCCGGTCAGGATCTCGTACGGAATCGTGCCCGCCGCCTGTGCGACGTCTTCGCAGCGGATCGATACGCCAGCCTGCTCGCCGATCAACACGACCTCGTCCTCGTTGTAGGCGGAGCCTTCCGTACCCAGGTCCACCATGAACTGGTCCATGCAGATACGACCGATGATGGGACGGCGCACGCCGCGCACAAGCACTTCGCCCCGCGATGACAACGCGCGCGGGAAACCGTCGCCATAGCCGATCGGCACGGTCACGACGCGGGTATCGCGCGGAGCAGTCCAGGTGGCGCCATAGCTGACGGTCCGTCCGGCGCGCACGATCTTGAAGTAGACGACCTGGGAGACCAGCGAGAGCGCCGGCTTCAGGTCGATCGTGGCGCGCGACGCGGGGTCGGGCAGCACGCCGTACAGCGCGATGCCAGGGCGCACCATGTCGAGCCAGGTGTCGGGGAAGTGCAGCACGCCACCGGAGTTGGCCAGGTGCCGGAGCGGCATCGGTGCGCCCAGGCGGTCGAAGTGCGCGCAGGCGTCGAGGAAGCGTTCGCGCTGCTCGGCCGTCATCGGCGACGCAGGATCGTCCGCGCAGGCCAGGTGCGAGTAGATGCCCTTCACCGTGCACCACTGCGACGCCACGGCCGCCTCGATGAACGCACCGGCGTTCTCGCTGTGTACGCCGATGCGCTCCATGCCGGTGTCCACTTTCAGGTGCACCACCGCTTTCCGCCCGGTCGCCTCGGCCGCCGCCTCGACCTGCCGCAGTTTGGCGATCGACGACACCGTCACTTCCAGGTCGTGGGCGAGGAACTGGGTCACCTGCGGCGCGTGGATGCCACCGAGCACGAGGATCGGCACGGTGATGCCGGCACGCCGCAGTGCGACACCCTCCTCCACGAACGCGACACCCAGTTGTTCGACGCCCTGCGCTTCGAGATGGTGCGCCACCGGCACCAGGCCGTGGCCGTAGGCATTGGCCTTGACGATGCCCATGACCGGCACGCCGACGTGGCCCTGGATCGCGCGCAGGTTGTGCGTCAGCGCAGCCAGATCGACATGGATGCGCGTGGGACGGTCGTTCGCTTCGGGACGCGTGTGCGGGGCTGACAAGACGGCATCCAGCGGAGTATCCATGCACGGATTGTAGCGTCCGGCGCTGCGCTCCCGTTCATGCCGGCACGAATGCGCATGCGCTAGGCTTGCGACGACTTCCCGGGATCGGCTCCGTTGGCGCTTCGTACCAGGTCCACCAGGATCGTCGTCGTCGCGGCCCTTGCGCTCGTCATCGGTGCATGGCTGTGGATGCGCGTCATGCGCATGGATGCTCCCTCGCCGACCGAGGGTCCGTCGCCTACCCTGCCCGCTATCCCCTCCACGAAAGCCTCCGACGGGCCGGCAGCCGACGCCCGCGCTCCAGCGACCCCGCCAGGTGCCGCCAACGCATCCAGGGAACCGGCCTCAGCGACAGCGGGCGCCGCGCACCTGCCTGCCCTGGCGGCGGGAGCCCGTGCCGGCGCGCGCCCGTTGTCGCCGGAAGGAGAACGCCGGCTGGAGAAATTCCTGGAAGGACTTCGGACCACAAGCTCGGACGCGAATGACTACGAAGCGCTGGGCCGTTCGGAACCTGCGGACCCCGACTGGTCGCCGCGACTGGAGGCGTTGATCCAGCAGACGATCGAGCGCCATGCCCATGAATTCGGACGCCTGGAGATCGGGCGGCCACGCTGCAGCAAGAGCCTGTGCATGCTGACGGCGGTGGCGACCACGAGGGACCCGCAGCAGCTGGCCCAGGCCGACTTCCAGCGCCTCATCTACGTGTACATGATGCCGGAGCCCTGGTTCCGCGCGTCCTTCTTCGATGCCAGCACGACCGTGGCCGGCGATGCGACCGGCGATGTCTTCGTGACCTACTTCATCCGCAAATAGCGGTCACTCGAAGCTGCCCACCGAATCGTGGGCGAGGTTGTCGAAGCGCGTGTACTCGCCGAAGAACCGCAGCTTGCAGGAACCCGTCGGGCCCGAACGCTGCTTGCCGATGATGATCTCGGCCAGGCCTTTGTCCGGCGAGGTTTCCTTGTTGTAGTAGTCGTCGCGGTAGATGAAGACGATCATGTCCGCGTCCTGCTCGATGGCGCCGGATTCGCGAAGGTCGGCCATCACCGGGCGCTTGTCGGTGCGCGTTTCCAGCGAGCGGTTGAGCTGCGACAGCGCGAGTACCGGCACGTTGAGCTCTTTCGCGAGTCCTTTCAGCGAGCGCGAGATTTCCGAGATCTCGGTGGCGCGGTTCTCGCTGTTGCCCGGCACCGACATCAGCTGCAGGTAGTCGATGACGATCAGGCCCAGGTCGTGCTCGCGTTTCAGGCGGCGCGCCTTCGAGCGCAGCACGTCCGGCGACAGGCCGGGCGTATCGTCGATGAAGACCTTGGCCTGGTCCTTGAGGATGCGGATGGCGCTGGTCACGCGGCTCCAGTCCTCGTCTTCCAGCGAACCGGTGCGCAGCCGCGTGGCGTTGATGCGGCCGACCGAAGAGATCAGTCGCATGGCCAGCTGGCCCGCCGACATTTCCATCGAGAACACCGCCACGGCCTTCTTCGACTTGATGGCGGCGTATTCGGCGATGTTCAACGCGAACGTGGTCTTGCCCATGGCGGGACGGGCCGCCAGGATCACCAGGTCGGTGGGCTGCAGGCCCGCGGTCATCATGTCGAACTCGGTGTAGCCCGTGGGCAGACCGGTCACGGTGCCGCCGCTCTCCGAACGGATGCGCAGGACCTCGAAGGCGTCCTTCAACGCATCGTTCATCGCCACGAAGTCGGTGCGGCCGCGGGCGCCCTGCTCGGCGATGGCGAACACCTTCTGCTCGGCGATCGCCAGCATCTCGTCGCTTTCCTTGCCCTCGGGCTGGAACGCGTCGTTGACGATGTCGGTGCCCACTTCGATCAGCTGGCGCATCACCGCCTTGTCGCGCACGATCTCGGCGTAGGCGGTGATGTTGGCGGCGGATGGCGTGGTACTGGCCAGTTCGACCAGATAGGCGCCGCCGGCCACCAGGTCCATCTGGCCCTGGGATTCGAACCACTCGCCCAGGGTCACGGCGTCGAACGGCCGGCTCCGCTCGGCCAGTTCCGCGATCGCACGGTAGATCAGCTGGTGGTCGCGACGGTAGAAGTCGTTGGCCGTGAGCTTGTCGTTGATGCGGTCGTAGGCTTCCGGCGCGAGCATGAGTCCGCCCAGCACCGCCTGCTCCGCCTCGGTGGAGTGCGGCGGCACGCGGAGTTGTTCGATGCGCGAATCGTGGGGATCCTGGCGGAAACCGGTGCGTGCGGACATGGGCGGTGCAAGCTCCTGCGGCGCATGCGGGGCGAAGGCCCGCACGGCCGGACATGGTAGGCAGTCCATGCCCAAGGGTGTTGCAGATAAGTATGTGGATAACCGGTGGGCATCTCAGCGCCTGCGACGGACCGGCCCCGGAAACAGAACGGGCGCCTTGCGGCGCCCGTCTGTCGGCATCACGGAATGATGCGCGGGTGGATCAGGCTTCCGCCTGGACCACGACCTTGACGGTCGTCTGCACGTCGGCGTGCAGCTTCACGACGATCTCGTACTCGCCGATGTTGCGCAGCGCGCCTTCGCCCATGATGACCTCGCTCTTCTCGAGCGGCAGGCCGGCGGCGGTGAAGGCGTCGGCGATGTCGCGCGGGCCGACCGAGCCGAACAGCTTGCCTTCGGTCGCGGCGTTGGCGGTGATCGTGACGCTCGCGCCTTCCAGCTTGGCGGCGCGGGCTTCCGCGTCGTCATGCACGGACTTGGCCTTGGCTTCGTACTCGGCGCGCTTGGCTTCGAACTCGGCGACGTTGGCGGCGGTGGCCGGCACGGCCTTGCCCTGCGGCACCAGGTAGTTGCGGCCGTAGCCCGGCTTCACGTTGACCTTGTCGCCCAGGACGCCCAGGTTGGTCACTTTCTGCAGAAGAATCAGTTCCATCGTATTGCTCCGTATTCGTTAGCAGGCGGGGCCTGCAGCGATTGGCTGTCCGAATGACAGTGGGAAGAAAGAACCTCCCCATGCGGGGAGGTCCTGGATTACACGTCGTGGTTGTCCGTGTACGGGATCAGCGCCAGGAAACGGGCGCGCTTGACCGCGGCGGACAGCTGACGCTGGTAACGGGACTTGGTGCCGGTGACGCGGCTCGGCACGATCTTGCCGTTCTCGGTCAGGTACTGGCGCAGGGTGTTGAGATCCTTGTAGTCGATCTCTTTCACGCCCTCGGCGGTGAACTTGCAGAACTTGCGGCGACGGAAGAACTTGGACATGGGTGGGCTCCTTAGGCGGCTTCGGCGTTGTCGGATTCGGTCGAAGCGGCGTTGCCGCCCTCGCCTTCATCGTCGTCACGGCGACGACGCTCGCCACGCTCGGGCTTGTCGCCCTTCTCGTCCTTGTTCTTCATGATCAGCGACTGCTCGGTATCCGGGCCATCACGCTTGATGACCAGGTTGCGCAGCACCGCATCGTTGAAACGGAAGCTCTCGACCAGCTCGTTCAGCACGGCCTGGTCGGCCTCGATGTTGAGCAGCACGTAGTGGGCCTTCACCAGGTTCTGGATCGGGTAGGCCAGCTGACGGCGGCCCCAGTCTTCCAGACGGTGGATCGTACCGTTGCCGCCCTCGATCAGCGCCTTGTAGCGCTCGATCATGGCCGGCACCTGCTCGCTCTGGTCCGGGTGGACCAGGAACACGACTTCATAGTGACGCATCGTTTTGTACCTTTCGGATGTGGGCCCGGCGGGAGAAACCCCGTGGGCGAAACAGCCCCCCGACGACCGGAACGGACGCGGTGGGGCGAGGACCCTGACGCCTGACAGGCGGCCGGGAGCAGGAAAGTATGGCAGGTCAGTCACTTAGGGGCAAGTCGTGCCCCCGGGATGCGACTCAGGCGGCGTCGGCCGCCGTGGTGAAGCTCTCGCCGCAGCCGCACTCGGCGGACGCATTGGGGTTGCGGAAGGTGAACGTCTCCGACAGCCCCTGCTTGGCGAAGTCGATCTCGGTCCCGTCCACCAGGGCGAGGCTTGCGGCGTCGACGTAGATACGGACGCCCTCGAAATCGAAGACCGTGTCGCCCTCCCGCTGGTCCCGGGCCAGGTCGGCCACGTGACCCCAGCCGGAGCAGCCGGTGCGGGTCACCCCGAAGCGCAGGCCCAACGCACCCGGCGTCTGCTCGACGAAACGCTGCACGCGTTCGAGTGCGACCGGGGTGAGGGTGATGGCCATGGGAAGCTCCTGTGCGACGGGACGATTATAGCCGCGGGTGCGCCGTCGGCCGCGCGGCTCTTGCTAAACTCCGCGTTCCATTAATAAGACTGTTACCGAAGGATTCAAGCCATGACGGTGGTAAGCGTCGAACATGCGCTGGCGGGCAAGCTCCCGGCCGGCGGCGAGGTCACGGTGCGCGGCTGGGTGCGCACGCGGCGCGACTCCAAGGCGGGCCTGTCCTTCGTCAACGTCAGCGACGGCTCGTGCTTCGCCCCGATCCAGGTGGTGGCGCCCGATTCCCTGTCCAACTACGAATCCGAGATCAAGCACCTGACCTCCGGTTGCGCCGTCGTCGCCACCGGCACGCTGGTCGCCTCGCAGGGCCAGGGCCAGAGTTTCGAGATCCAGGCCTCGTCCATCGAGGTGGTGGGCTGGGTGGAGGATCCCCTCACCTACCCGATGCAGCCCAAGCAGCACTCGCTGGAATACCTGCGCGAGTTCGCCCACCTGCGCCCGCGCACCAACCTGTTCGGTGCGGTCACCCGCATTCGCAATTCGCTGGCGCAGGCCGTGCACCGGTTCTTCCACGAGAACGGCTACTTCTGGATCAGCACGCCGATCATCACCACGTCCGACGCCGAAGGCGCCGGCCAGATGTTCCGCGTATCCACGCTCGACCTGGTCAACCTGCCGCGCGACAAGGCAGGTGCCGTGGATTTCTCGCGCGACTTCTTCGGCAAGGAAACCTTCCTGACCGTGTCCGGCCAGCTCAATGCCGAGGCGTACGCGCTGGCCATGAGCAAGGTCTACACCTTCGGCCCGACCTTCCGCGCCGAGAACAGCAACACCACGCGCCACCTGGCCGAATTCTGGATGATCGAGCCGGAAGTCGCGTTCAACGACCTGGCGGCCAACGCGCAGCTGGCCGAGGATTTCCTGAAGTACCTGTTCCGTGCCGTGCTCAGCGAGCGCGCCGACGACCTGGCCTTCATCGCCGAGCGCGTGGAACCGACCGCACTGACCCGCCTGGAAGCCTTCGTCAACTCGCCGTTCGAGCGCATCGACTACACCGATGCGATCTCGCTGCTGCAGAAGTCGGGGCAGAAGTTCGAGTTCCCGGTCGAGTGGGGCCTGGACCTGCAGACCGAACACGAGCGCTGGCTGACCGAGCAGCACGTCGGCCGTCCGGTGGTGGTGACGAACTACCCTGAACACTTCAAGGCCTTCTACATGCGCCTGAACGACGACGGCAAGACCGTCGCGGCGATGGACGTGCTGGCGCCGGGCATCGGTGAGATCATCGGCGGCAGCCAGCGCGAAGAGCGCCTGGACATCCTGGATGCGCGCATGGCGCAGTTCGGGCTGGATCCGGCGCACTACGGCTGGTACCGCGACTTCCGCCGTTACGGCTCGGTGCCGCATGCCGGCTTCGGCCTGGGCTTCGAGCGACTGGTGGTGTACGTGTGCGGGTTGAGCAACATCCGGGACGCCATCGCCTACCCGCGTGCGCCCGGTAACGCGGAGTTCTGATGATCCTGTTCTTCGCCCTCTGCTTCGTCGGCGTGGCGATCGCCGGGTTCTGCGCGTTCGTCATCTTCTGGCCGCTGACGCTGGTGCATGTCCGCGACCGCCACGGCGCGCTCGGCGCCCAATGGGGCGAAGGCGCTTTCCTGAAGCCCGTCGCCCTGCGCTGGCTGCTGGGCGGCGGCTACCGCGCGATTCCGGACCCGTCGCTGTCGGGCCTGGCCACGCCGGCGCGGATCTCGCTCTGCGTGATCCTGTTCGGCATCACGATGGCCGGCCTGCTGGCCCTGTGGGCCGAGGCATTCGCATGAATCCGTTCCTCCGCGAAGACTGGTACCTCGCCTCGCTCGGCCGCACCCTGATCTGGGCGCGCCTGCGTGTGCTGGAGGCAGGCACGGCCGAAGTGCTGGACAGCGACGGCAATACCCTGCCCTACGACAGCGAGGACAGTGCACGCGCAGCCCTGTTCGACGCGGAGTTCGTGGCCTTCGACGGCCTGGATGAAGACGACGCGCTGGCACGCGGCTTCGCCCTGACCGACGTGATGCCGCCACAGGGCGAGGAAGACACCGCGCTGATTCCCCAGATGGTGCGGTCGCTGGGCGGACGCGCCTGACACCCGCGTGTACACCCCCCGCGCCTTCGCCGAAGCTGACCTCGCCGGGCTCGACGGGCTGATCGCCCGCGATGCGTTCATCACCTTGGTCACCGTCGCAGACGGGCTGCCCTTCGTGAGCCACCTGCCCGTGCTGTATGCGCGGGATGGGGAACGCATCGTCGTGGAAGGCCACTGGGCCCGGCCGAACCCCCAGGCACGCCATGCCGGCCCCGCCCTGGTCATCGTCCACGGCCCCCACGCCTACGTGTCGCCTGGCTGGTATGCGGACAAGGAAGCAGCGGCACGCGTCCCGACCTGGAATTACGCGGTGGCGCACCTGCACGGCACACTGGAAACCACCGACGACACCGCGCAACTCGCCTCGATCGTCGACCGCCTCAGCCAGGTGAACGAGGCGCATGTTGGCAACGACTGGCGCTTCGAGCATGACCGCGACGACCATGTGCGACAGCTGCGCGGCATCATCGGCTTCCGCTTCGTCGCCGAACGGATCGAACTGAAGTTCAAGCTCAACCAGAACCATCCGGCCGCGAATGTCGAAGGTGCCGCGGATGCGCTGCAGCGACTGGGCGGCGAGGACAACCTGCAGATCGCGGCACTGATGCGCGATCGGCTCGCGCGCCGGACGGACTGAGCCCCAGCAACAGGGAGCACGCGCCCGGGCACCGGTACACTCGGCGAACTCTTCCTCCGGAACATCCCGCATGGACCTGAACCTCGCCGGCCGACACGCGCTGGTCTGCGGCGCCTCCGAAGGCATCGGCCGCGCGGCCGCTGTCGAACTCGCGCTGCTCGGCGCGGATGTCACCGTGCTGGCCCGTCGCGCCAGCGTGCTGGCCGACGTGGTGACCGCCCTGCCCATCGTCGTCGAGGGCCAACGGCACGGCGCGCTCGCGCAGGATGTCGCCGATACCGCAGCGCTCGATGCCGCCATCCGCGCACTGGTCGCCGAACGTCCGGTACAGGTGCTGGTGAACAACACCGGCGGTCCTCCTGGGGGCAAGGCACTCGATGCCGGCACCGAGGACTATCTCGCCGCGTTCCAGCGCCACCTGCTGGCCAACCAGGTGCTGGCGCAGGCCGTGGCGCCCGGCATGCGGGCCGCCGGCTGGGGCCGGATCATCAACGTGGTCTCGACCTCGGTGAAGGAACCGATCGCCAACCTCGGCGTGTCCAACACCATCCGCGGCGCGGTGGCCAGCTGGGCCAAGACCCTGTCGAAGGAATTGGGGCCGGACGGCATCACCGTCAACAACGTGCTGCCGGGCTATACGCACACGCAACGGCTGGAGCAGATCCTGCGCGACCGGGTCCAGGCCACCGGCAAGGACGAGGCGGCCATCAGCGCCGCCATGCTGGCCAGCGTGCCCGTGGGCCGCTTCGCCGATGCGCACGAAGTCGCGGCCGCGATCGCCTTCCTCGCCACGCCGGCCGCGGCGTATGTCAACGGTGTCAGCCTGGCCGTCGATGGCGGCCGCATGCAGTCCCTCTGACGCCGCCCCGGGGGGCTTGCCAGCCGGGTTAAGCTAGTGGGCATGGAACGCTACAGCCACTTCATCGATGGCGAACCGCGCACCGGAGGTGCCTGGCGTCCTGTCTTCGAGCCGGCCTCGGCCGAGGTCTATGCCGAGGTGGCCGACGGCAGCGAAAGCGATGTGCTGCAGGCCATCGATGCGGCGGAAACCGCTTTTCCGGCCTGGGCTTCCCTGCCGCCCAGCGCCCGTGCGCGCTGGCTGGAGCGCCTGGCCGATGCCCTGGAAGCCCGCCTGGACGCATTCGCTGCCGCGGAGTCGCGTGACGCTGGCAAGCCGCTGGCACTGGCGCGCGACATCGAGATTCCTCGCGCGATCGCCAATCTCCGCTTCTTCGCGCATGCGGCCACCCAGTTCGCCAGCGAATCGCACCATGGCGAAGCCGGGCTGAACTACACGCTGCGCACGCCGCTGGGCGTGGTCGCCGCGATATCGCCGTGGAACCTGCCGCTCTATCTCTTCACCTGGAAGATCGCGCCCGCGCTCGCTGCCGGCAACACCGTGGTCGCGAAACCGTCGGAGATCACGCCTGCGACCGCGACGATGCTGGGCGAACTCGCCGCGGAGATCGGCCTGCCGCGTGGCGTGCTGAACATCGTGCACGGCACCGGCCCCGCCGTCGGCGAGCCGTTGGTCCTGCATCCGGCCGTCAAGGCGGTGTCGTTCACCGGCAGTACGGCGGTGGGCCGGCGCATCGCGGGACTCGCCGGACCGCACCTGAAGAAGGTCTCGCTGGAGCTCGGGGGCAAGAACGCCACCCTGGTGTTCGCCAATAGCGACTGGCGCGCCCATCTGGACACCCTGCTCCGCTCGGCGTTCCAGAATGCGGGTCAGATTTGCCTGTGCGGATCGCGCCTGCTCGTACAGCAGGCGATCTACGAGGAATTCCGCGAAGCACTGGTCGAACGTGCGCGCGCACTGCAGGCCGGGCCGCTGGACGATCCTGCCACGCGGCTCGGCGCGATGGTGTCGCAGGCGCATTTCGACAAGGTGCTGGGCTGCATCGCCCGTGCCCGCGTCGAAGGCGGTCGCGTGCTCACCGGCGGGCACGCGCTGGACCGGCCCGGCTGGTTCATCGCGCCGACGGTCATCGAGGGGCTGGGGCCCGAGGCCATCACCAACCGCGAGGAGATCTTCGGGCCGGTGGTGACGCTTCAGCCGTTCGAAGACGAAGCCCATGCGCTCGCGCTGGCCAACGCCGGCGACTACGGCCTGGCCGCGACCGTCTGGACGCGCGACCTCGACCGCGCCCACCGCCTGGCCGCGCAGCTGCGCGCCGGCATCGTCTGGATCAACACCTGGATGACCCGCGACCTGCGCACGCCGTTCGGCGGCGCGGGCGCGTCCGGCCTGGGCCGCGAGGGCGGCCTGGAGGCCATGCGTTTCTTCACCGAACCCAAGAACGTCTGCGTGGCGTTGCGCTGAGGACGAACCAAGCGAATGTCTGACCTTTCCGAACTCGAACAACTGCTGCAGAACAACCGCGACTGGGCCGCCCGCATCAAGCAGGAGGATCCCGGCTTCTTCAAGCGGCTGTCGCAGCAGCAATCCCCGCGCTACCTGTGGATCGGTTGTTCCGATTCGCGCGTGCCGGCCAACCAGATCCTCGGGCTGGACCCCGGCGAGGTCTTCGTTCACCGCAACATCGCCAACGTGATGTCGCACGGCGACCTCAATGCATTGTCGGTGGTGCAGTTCGCGGTCGACATTCTGAAGGTCGAACACATCCTGCTGGTCGGCCACTACGGTTGCGGCGGCGTGCACGCGGCCATGACCGGCCTGCGCGTGGGGCTGGCCGACAACTGGCTGCGCCACGTGGCCGACGTGGCGATGAAGCACGCGGACCTGCTGGAACAGGTCGACACCGAATCGCTGCGCCACGCGCGCCTGTGCGAACTCAACGTGATCGAGCAGGTCTTCAATGTCTGCCAGACTACGGTCGTCCAGGATGCCTGGGCGCGTGGGCAGCCACTCGCGATCCATGGCTGGGTCTACAGCCTGTTCGACGGCCGCGTGCGCGAGCTCGGCATGGACGTGGCCAGCGTGGATGGCATCCAGCCTGCCTACCAGCGCGCCCTCGCGAGCGTACCGCCCAAGGGCAAGCGCGATGAATGACGTCGTCCAGGCGGGCGATGCGCCGAAGCCGGTCGGCCGCTACCCGCACGCGCGCCGCGTCGGCGACCTGTTGTTCCTGTCCGGGATCGGTCCGCGCGATCCGGCGACGAATGCGATTCCCGCCGGCATCGAAGCGCAGAGCCGCGCGGTGTTCGCCAACGTGCGCACGGTACTGGAGACCAGCGGCGCCCGCTGGGAGGATCTGGTGGACGTCACGGTCTACCTGACCGATATGGCAGGCGATTTCCCGGGTTACAACCAGGTCTGGGCCGACCACTTCCCCGATGCCGCGGCCGCGCCCTGCCGCACCACGCTCGGCATCACCGCTCTGCCCACGCCGATCTCGATCGAACTGAAGTGCATCGCGCACCTGCCGGAGCGTCGCTGACATGCTGCCCAACCCGCTCAACCTGCAGGCCTGGATCGAGGAACACCGCCACCTGCTGAAGCCGCCCGTCGGCAACAAGGTCATCTACGCCGGCGACTTCATCGTGATGGTGGTGGGTGGCCCGAATGCCCGTACCGACTACCACTACGACGAAGGCCCGGAGTGGTTCTATCAGTTGGAAGGCGAGATGGTGTTGCGGATCCAGGAAGACGGCGCCCCGCGCGACATCCCGCTGCGCGCCGGCGAAATATTCCTGCTGCCACCGCGCGTGCCCCATTCGCCACAGCGCATGCCCGATTCCGTAGGCCTGGTCATCGAACGCAAGCGACTGCCGCACGAAGATGACGGCTTGTTGTGGTTCTGTGAGCGCTGCAACGCAAAGGTGTACGAAGAGTATTTCCACCTCAACGACATCGAGCAGGACTTTTTCAGGGTGTTCGAGGCCTTCTACCGCAACGACGAACTGCGCACCTGCAAGGCCTGCGGACACCTGAACCCCCGGCCGAGCCACTACGAGATGCAGGCGGACTCGCAGGCCGATATCACCTGAGTCCTCAAGGAGAGAGGTCATTCCATGCACGTCTCGACTTGTCTCTTCATCGCGCTGTCTCTTCTGTCGGCAGCGCTCCCGGCAAACGCCCAGAATGCGGAGCTGGCGGCGATCCACGATGCCGACCAGGCCGCACGTTCCACGCCTGCCGAGATCGATTGGACCGTCCTCCTTCCCGAAGACAGGCGTCGCCGCGAACGTGTGCAGGAACTCCTGAGTGCAGGCGAAGCCCGCGCCGCAATCGACTATTACCACGCGGCGATGGTCTTCCAGCACGGCGAAAACCTGGATGATTTCCGGCTTGCGCATGCCTTGTCGACCATCGCGATGTCCCTGGAACCGGAAGAAAAGCAGTATCGCTGGCTGACGGCGGCATCGTGGGACAGGATCATGGCCACGCAGCTCCAGCCGCAGTGGTATGGCACCCAGTTCCATTCCGATGACAAGGGGATGTTTCTGTACCCCGTTGCTGACGGTGTCGTCAGCGACGAGGACCGAAAGGCGATGCAAGTGCCTACCCTGGCCGAGACGCGTGCACGGCTCGAAGAACTGGCCAAGATGAATGGCCAGACAGTGAATCCGGACCCACCGACCATCGAGGAACTGCGCAGGGCTAGACAAGCCTGGTCGAAGGACTAACGAGCTGCCGGCGGTCCGCGGATGCAGTGCTTGGCCCATACCGCAGCTTGCATCTGCCCAATCTGGGCATTATCGTGCCCGATATGGGCATGAACGGCACCCCCAGATCCGGGAAAGTCAGCGAAGCAGCGGCGCGCTACGCCACCGCCAGTCTGTCGGGCGCCCTCTTCACCACCACCCAGCAACGCGTGCTGGCCTGCCTGTTCGGCGAGTCCGGGCGCAGCTACGCGGTCAACGAACTGATCCAGGCGACGGGCGCCGGCAGCGGTGCGGTCCAGCGCGAACTGGCCCGTCTGGCCGGCAGCGGCTTGCTGACGGTCGAGCATGTCGGCAACCAGAAGCGCTACCGCGCCAATCCTGATGCCCCGATCCACGACGAACTGGCCTCCATCGTCCGCAAGACCTTCGGCCTGGCTGAACCGCTGCGCGAAGCGCTGGCGCCGCTGGCCGACCGCATCGACGCCGCCTTCCTGTACGGCTCCATCGCCAAAGGCAGCGACACGGCACGCAGTGACATCGACCTCATGGTGATCGCTGACGACCTGGCCTATGCCGAGGTGATGCTGGCCCTGCATCCGGTGGCCGAACGGCTGGGCCGGCAGATCAACCCTACTGTGTACGCACGCAATGAATTGCGTAGCCGCCTCGACGCCGGCAACAGCTTCGTCACCCGCGTACTGCAGCAGCCGCGCCACTGGCTGATCGGGAGCGACGATGACCTCGCCACTTGAGAAGCTGGTCACCCACAGCGGCCCGCTCAGTGCTGAGCCGCCCGACGAGAAGGAAACCGCCGGCTTGCTGCGCTCCGGACGGGCCCGGCTGGCGGATGCCCACAACGACGCGCTGTCGCTGGAAAGCCGCTTCGACCTGGCCTACAACGCCGCCCATGCATTGAGTCTGGCGGCCTTGCGTCGTGCGGGCTACCGCGCGCGCCACCGCTATATCGTGTTCCAGGTGCTGCCGCACACGCTGCAGCTCGGGCCCGAGGTCTGGCGCGTGCTGGCCAAGGCGCACGACCTGCGCAACCTGGCCGAGTACGAAGGCCACGTGGACGTGGACAAGCGTCTGGTCAACGACCTGATCGCCGCCTGCGAACGCGTCTCCGACGCGCTGGAACGATGAACGCAGACGCCTCGCACGTTTCAGCTCCGTCGCGGCACTGCAGCGCGAATCCCCGGCAGGCAGCCCCTACAATCCGACGATGCTGAAAATCGACACCCATGCGCACTTCCTGCCCCGCGACTGGCCCGACCTGGCCGCGAAGTACGGCGATTTGCGCTTCCCGGTGATCCACCACGGGGACGACGGCCGCCACCGCATCTACAAGGACGGCAAGTTCTTCCGCGAAATCTGGCCCAAGACTTGGGACCCGGAAGAACGTATCGCCGACTACGCGCGGTTCGGCGTGCAGGTGCAGGTCATCAGCACGGTGCCGGTCATGTTCAGCTACTGGGCCAAGCCGCACCATGCGCTCGAGTTGCACCAGGCGCTCAACGACCACACTGCCGCGGCCTGCCGCGCTTATCCCCGTCACTACGCCGGGATCGGCACCGTGCCGCTGCAATCGCCGCGCCTGGCCGTGCAGGAGTTGGAACGCTGCATGGACCAGCTCGGCCTGCAGGGCGTGCAGATCGGCAGCCACGTCAACGACTGGAACCTGGACGCGCCCGAGCTGTTCGAGTTCTTCCAGGCAGCCAGCGAACTCGGCGCCGCCATCCTCGTGCACCCCTGGGACATGATGGGCGCCGCGTCGATGCCGAAGTACTGGCTGCCCTGGCTGGTCGGCATGCCGGCCGAACAGTCGCGTGCGGCCTGCTGCCTGATCTTCGGCGGCGTGCTGGAACGCCTGCCGGAGCTCAAGGTGTGCTTCGCGCATGGCGGCGGCAGCTTTCCCTACACCATCGGCCGCATCGAACACGGCTTCAACATGCGCCCGGACCTGGTCGCAACGGACAATCCACGCAACCCGCGCGATTATCTCGGCCGCGTGTACTTCGACTCCTGGGTCGCCGACCCGCGTGCCCTGCACTACCTGCTGGACACCGTCGGCCACGACCGCGTGATGCTGGGCACCGACTACCCGTTCCCGCTGGGCGAGCAGGAGCCCGGCGCCGGCATCGCCGCGCTCGGCCTCGATGAGGCCCGGCAGGCGCGCCTGTACCACGGTACGGCGCTCGAATGGCTGGGCCTGCCCGCTTCCCGTTTTTCATGATCCCGTTTTCCGTCCCGGGGCTCCGCCACCGGCATCGTTCCGCCTGACCTGACTTTCCATGACCGACCCGCTGTCCCGCACCCACATCATCGCCCTGGACGCCGCCGACCCGCTGCGCGCGCTCCGCAACGAATTCCTGATCCCGCGCCACAAGCACAACGACCAGATCTACTTCTGCGGCAACTCGCTGGGCCTGCAGCCCCGAGGGGCGCGCGGGTACATCAACGAAGTGATGGACAAGTGGGCGAACGAAGCCGTCGAAGGCCACTTCACCGGCAACGCCCAATGGATGACCTACCACGAGCTGGTGCGCGAGCCGTTGGCGCGCCTGGTGGGCGCGCAGTCCGCGGAAGTGGTGGCGATGAACACGCTCACCGCCAACTTGCACCTGATGATGGTCAGCTTCTACCGGCCGACCGCCGCGCGGCCGGCGATCCTGATGGAGGCGGGTGCGTTCCCGTCCGACCGTCATGCCGTCGAATCCCAGATCCGCTTCCATGGTTTCGATCCAGCGACCGACCTGATCGAGATCACACCCGACCAGGCGGACGGCACCTTCTCGATGGCTGCCATCGAGCGTGCCATCACCGAACATGGCCCGCGCCTGGCGCTGGTGCTGTGGCCCGGCGTGCAATACCGCACCGGGCAGGCGTTTGATCTGGCGGAAATCGTCCGTTTGGGCCGGGCGCAGGGCGCCGTCGTCGGCTTCGACCTGGCGCACGCGGTCGGCAACCTGCCGCTGCAACTGCATGACAGCGGCGTCGATTTCGCGGTGTGGTGCCACTACAAGTACCTCAACTCCGGGCCCGGTGCGGTCGCCGGCTGTTTCGTGCACGAGCGGCATGCCAACACCGACCGTCCGCGCTTTGCCGGCTGGTGGGGCCACGAGAAGAACACCCGCTTCCGGATGGCGCCGGACTTCGTGCCGACGCCAGGCGCCGAGGGCTGGCAGTTGAGCAACCCGCCGATCCTCGGGCTGGCGCCGTTGCGCGCGTCGCTGGAATTGTTCGACAAGGCCGGCGGCATGGACGCGATCCGCACGAAGTCCCTCAAGCTCACCGGTCTGCTGGAAGCGCTGATCCAGGCGCGGCTGTCCGATGTCCTGCAGATCGTCACGCCCGCGGACCCCACCCGGCGCGGCGCGCAGCTGTCGTTGCGCGTGATCGGCGGGCGCGAACGCGGGCGCGAGCTGTTCGACTACCTGTTGTCGGTCGGTACCGTCGGCGACTGGCGCGAACCGGACGTGATCCGCATTTCCCCTGCTCCGTTGTACAACCGCTTCATGGACGTCCATCGCTTCATCGAGGAAGTCGAGACGTGGCGCGGCTTCTGATCAGATTCTGACGACCGGAGGCCGTCATTCCCGCGCAGGCGGGAACCCAGCGACTTTTGCTGTACGACGGACGCTTATGGAAAAGCAACCGGCAACCTACATCCTGGCGAACAGGCGCAATGGAACGCTCTACATCGGCGTCACCAGCAATCTCGTCGGACGTATCTGGCAACATCGGAATCACGCAGTACCAGGCTTCACTCATCGTCACGATGTCATATGTCTGGTGTGGTACGAGTTGCATGAAACGATGGACAGTGCGATCACGAGAGAAATGCGGCTCAAGAAATGGAAAAGGGCATGGAAGATCAGGCTCATCGAGGAATCCAACCCTTACTGGAACGATCTCTGGCCTGACATCATCGGCCAGAGCCAAGTCACTGGGTCCCCGCTTTCGCGGGGATGACGGATCAAGCCATTGGACAAGACTCACTCTCCGCGACACATCACCCTCATCGGTGCCGGCCTGGCCGGTGCACTGCTGGCCACGCTGATGGCGCGCGCGGGCTGGCGGGTCGACGTGCACGAGAAACGCGGCGATCCGCGGCTCAAGGGCTACGAAGGCGGCCGGTCCATCAACCTCGCCCTGGCCGAGCGCGGACGCCATGCGCTGCGGATGGCCGATGCCGACGGTGCGGTGATGCGCCAGGCGGTGATGATGCGCGGGCGCATGGTGCATGCGCTGGATGGCCGCCAGCAGCTTCAGCGCTACGGTCGCGACGACTCCGAGGTGATCTGGTCGATCCACCGCGGCGATCTCAACATCACGCTCCTCGATCTGGCCGAACAGGCGGGCGCGAACCTGCACTTCCACCATCGGCTCGAAAGCGTCGACTTCGATGCCTCCGTTGCGCGCTTCGTCGATGATCGCGATGGCCGCCGCATCGAGTCCGGGTTCTCCGCGCTCGTCGGTGCCGACGGCGCCGGCTCGTCCTTGCGTGCCGCCATGATGGCGCGCGAGGACCTGGGCGAACGCACCGAGTTCCTCGACCATGCCTACAAGGAACTGGAAATCCCGCCGGCGGCGGATGGCAGCTTCATCATGGAACCCAACGCGCTGCACATCTGGCCCCGCGGCCACTACATGTGCATCGCACTGCCCAACGACGAGCGCACCTTCACCGTCACCCTGTTCCTGCCGAACGAGGGCGACCCGAGCTTCGCCAGCGTGCGCACGGGCGCCGAGGCGAAGGCGCTGTTCCTGCGGGATTTTCCGGATGCCGTACCGTTGATCCCCGAACTGGAAGAGGACTGGGAAGCGAATCCGGTCGGCCTGCTCGCCACGCTTTACCTGGACCGTTGGCACCTGGGCGGCCAAGCCGTCCTCCTGGGCGATGCCGCGCACGCGATGGTGCCTTTCCACGGCCAAGGCATGAACTGCGCCTTCGAAGACTGCGTGTCGCTGGCCCGCCACCTGCAAGCCACCGAGGACCTGGCCGCCGCCTTCGCCGCCTTCGAAGCCGAACGCAAACCTGATGCACTCGCGATCCAGGAGATGGCGCTGGAGAACTACGTGGAGATGCGCGACAAGGTCGACGACAGCGGCTTCCTGCTGCAGCGCGAACTCGAGCTGGCCCTGCAGCAGCGCCACCCTGACCGCTTCGTGCCCCATTACACGATGGTCAGTTTCATGCGCATCCCCTACTCCGTCGCCCAGCATCGCAGCGAAGTGCAGCGCGCCTTGCTGGTGCGCCACACGACCGGTCGCGGGACGCTCGACCAGGTGGACTGGGCGGCCGTGGATGCGGACGTGGCGTCCACGCTCGCACCCCTGGTGGATGCGGCGCCGTGAGCGCCAGCTTCCTCTTCTACGACCTGGAAACCTTCGGCGCCGATCCGCGTCGCAGTCGCCTGGCCCAGTTCGCGGCGATCCGCACCACGCCCGCGCTGGACGTCATCGACGAACCGATCGGTTTTTTCGTGCAGCCCGCCGACGACCTGCTGCCGTCCCCGGTCGCCACGCTGATCACCGGCATCACCCCGCAACGCGCCTTGCGCGAGGGCGTCAACGAGGCGGAAGCCTTCGCCCGCATCGTTGACGAAATGGCGCGGCCCGAGACGTGCACGCTGGGATACAACAGCCTGCGCTTCGACGATGAATTCGTCCGCCATGGCCTCTTCCGCAATTTCCATGAGCCGTATGAGCGCGAGTGGCGTGGCGGCAATTCCCGATGGGACCTGCTCGACGTCATGCGGCTGATGCGCGCCCTGCGCCCGGACGGCATCACGTGGCCGCGGCGCGAAGATGGCGCCACGTCCTTCAAGCTGGAACACCTGGCACTGGCGAACCACGTGCGCGATGGCGACGCGCATGAGGCGTTGTCGGACGTCGTCGCCACCATCGGCCTGGCACGCCTGATGCGCCAAGCACAACCGCGCCTGTGGGACTACGCGCTGCAGCTGCGCGACAAGCGCTTCGCGGCACGTCTGCTGGACACCGTGGCGATGCAACCGGTCCTGCACGTTTCGCAACGCTACCCGGCCAGCCGCCTGTGTGCCGCACCGGTGCTGCCGCTGGCCCGCCACCCGCGCTTCGACAGCCGCGTGATCGTGTTCGACCTGGACAGCGACCCGGCGCCGTTGCTGACGATGTCGCCGACGGACATCGCCGACCGGCTCTACACGCCCGCTGCCGACCTGCCGGAGGGCGAACAGCGCATCCCGCTGAAGGAAGTCCACCTCAACAAGGCCCCCTCGCTGGTGGCGTGGGCGCACCTGCGCCCCGATGACCTGCAACGCATGCAGATCGATCCCGATCGCGTCGCACGCCACGCCGAAGCGCTTCGGCAGGCGGGGCCCGACCTGGCCGAGAAGGTGCGCCAGGTGTTCTCCGGCGCGCAGGAGTATCCGCCCGGCGACGTCGATGGCTCGCTGTACGACGGCTTCCTTGCCGATGCCGACAAGCGCCGCTTCACCGATGTGCGCACCACGCCGCCCGCATTGCTCGGTCAGCGGGACTTCGGCTTCCGCGACCCGCGCCTGCCCGAACTGCTGTTCCGCTATCGCGCCCGGAACTGGCCCGGGACGCTGGATGCCACCGAGCGCGCGCGCTGGGACGACTACCGGCGCACCCGTCTGCAGACCGACAGCGGACTGTCCGAGCTGAGCTTCTCGGCCTTCGACCAGGAACTCGCGGCATTGCGCACAAACCACGCAGGCGACGGCACGCGCCTAGCGTTGCTCGACCATCTGCAGCAGTGGCGCGACGACCTGGGCGGGACCCTCTGACGCCTCCCGGCGGGGATGCAGCCTTCATCGAGGACAGTCTTGTCGGCCATTTGACACCGGCATGACTACAATCGACGCATGGCCACCTATTTCTCCGACGCCAGCTTCAAGTTCCTGCGCGGGCTGGCGCGACACAACGACAAGACCTGGTTCAACACGCACAAGGCGAAGTACGAGGACCATGTCCGCCAACCGTTCCTGCGCCTGCTGACCGATCTCCAGCCCGACCTCGCCGAGGTCAGCCTGCATTTCCGGTCGGATCCCAAGACCGTCGGCGGTTCGCTGTTCCGCATCTATCGCGATGCGCGTTTCTCGAACGACAAATCGCCGTACAAGTCCTGGCAGGGCGCGCGCCTGTTCCACGAGCGCCACAAGCAGGTGCCCGCGCCCTCGTTCTACCTCCATCTGCAGCCGGGCGAGTGCTTCGTCGGTGCCGGCCTGTGGCATCCGGAGCCCGATACGCAGCGCCGCGTGCGTCAGTTCATCCTCGACAATCCCGGCAGCTGGAAAAAGGCCGCGCACGATGCGCCCTTCCGTCGCCGCTTCGAGTTCGAGGAAAGCGAGAAACTGGTGCGTCCTCCGCGCGGCTTTCCGGCCGACTTCGAGTTCATCGAGGACCTGAAGCACCGCAACTTCGTGTTCTGGCGTTCGCTCGATGGCGCGACGATGACGGGCCCGCGCCTGCGCCAGACCGTCGCCGGCGACCTCAAGGCACTGGGGCCGTTCGTGGACTACCTGTGTGCCGCGCTGGATCTGGAATTCTGAGCCGGAGGCCTTGTCGATGAAGAAATCGCTCGTGATCGGAGTGCTGCTCGCCGCGATCATCGGCTTGGCCGGCTATGTCGCTGCGGGGCCCTACCTGGCGATCCATGGCATCCGCACGGCCCTGGCCGAACAGGACACCGGCAGGCTGCAGAAGCACGTGGACTTCCCCGCGTTGCGCGTGAACCTGCGGGCGCAGGTGGAAGATGCGTTGGCGCGTCGCGCGGGCACCGACGTGGCCTCCAACCTGTTCGGCGCCGCTGCCCTGTCGATCGCCAACAGCCTGCTTGGCCGCGGCGTGGACACCCTGGTGACGCCGATGGGCATCGCCGCGATCCTGGAAGGCCGCGCAACGTGGAAACGCACGATCGGCGAGACGGTCGGCGGCGACACTTACGCCCCTGCGGTCCCGGCCGATCCGCTCAAGGAAGCGACGCACCGGTACGAATCCCTGTCCCGGTTCACGGCGACCATCCGTGATGCGGAGGGCGATCCCGTCGTGTTCGTGTTCACCCGCCAGGGCCTGCGCTGGCGGCTGACGGATATCCGGCTGCCGTTGTAAGACGGCCTCAGGCGCGGCCGCGCACCTGGAAATTCAAGAACAACAAACACCGGCAGTTCACCCTATCGGCGCGTTGCGACGCGCTCGACGTTTGCACACTCACGGTCGATCGGGGCGCGGATTCGCCACGCCGTGAGGTACATGACCGGCCGCCACGTGCTGGCGGGCGCTGTCGATGTTGTGCTGCGAGTCGTCGAAGAAGATGTCCGCGCCGAAGGCCTCCAGGAACGGACCCTTGTGGCGCCCGCCCAGGAACAGTGCTTCGTCCAGGCGCACGCCCCACTCGCGCAGCGTGCGGATCACCCGCTCGTGCGCAGGCGCCGACCGTGCCGTCACCAGCGCCGTGCGGATCGGCGAACGTTCGTCGGCCGGGAATACCTGCTGGAGTTGATGCAGCGCCGACAGGAAGTTGCGGAACGGACCGCCGGACAGCGGCTCACGCGCACGCGCCTGCTCGTGCTTGCCGAATGCCTCGACGCCCTGCTCGCGGGAGATGCGTTCGCTTTCGTCGCTGAAGATCACCGCGTCGCCGTCGAACGCGATCCGCAGCTGATGTTCGTGCCGCTGCTGCTGGGGTGCACTGGCCGGCAGGATGGTCGCGGCGGCGATGCCATGCTCCAGCGAACGGCGCACCGATTCCGGATTGGCCGACAGGAACAGATCGGTACCGAACGGCTTGACGTAGGGCCAGGTCGCCTCGCCTGCGGTGAAGGTGGCGCGCACGATGCCCAGGCCGTGGTGCTGGATGGAGTTGAAGATGCGCAGGCCGGTGTCGGCGGAATTGCGCGAAAGCAGGATCACCTCGACCCGCGGGGTGTCCTCCGGCGCGCCGGCATTGAGCGCCAGCAGTTTGCGCACCACCGGAAATGCGATGCCTGGCGCGAGGATGTCGTCCTCGTGCGCGCGCTGGTAGTCGCTGTACGCCTCCACGCCTTCGCGCTCGTAGAGCGCGTGGCTCTCTTCCAGGTCGAACAGCGCACGCGAGGTGACGGCAACGGTAAGCAAGCGGGGGGTGTTGTCGGCCATGCGCACAGTATCCGTCATCCCGGGCGCACGGCGCGAGACGCTAGCTGCCGGGCGCGACCGCGATGCGCAGTTGCGCGGGTGGTCCCCGGCGGTTGTCCGGCGTGACCGCACGCACCTCCACCACCAGGTCGATCGGCTGCTGTTGCGCAGGCGGCCCGTCCTGCCAGACGAAGACGAACTCGCTGCGGCGACCGTCGACACGACCCGCCACGGGCGTCCCGGGGAAAATGGACAGCCGGTCCTCGCCCCCGACCACGCGGAACTCGAAACCCAGGTCGCGCAACTTGTAGTCCGTGCCCCGCGGCCACTCCACGCTCACTGTCAGCAGGCCGCTGGTATCGCAGGAAGCGCGCCCGTTGATGCCGCGCGTCAGGCTGACCATCTCGAGCGCCGGTGCGCGCAAGGCGTCGCCCGCCTCCGCTGCGGGGGTGGCCGCGACGGTGAACGGCGTGGTGCCGGTGGACAGGTTGCAGGCCGCCGCATCGGCCATGACAAGACAGGCGCAGATCGCCAACGCGTATTTCAACTGCATCGGAACCCCTCCCCGGGTGGATGCGAACCGAACCGCTACGCGGCGCTGGATAGCACGCGTCGGGAGAGGCGGCAAGCCGCACTGCGGCGGAATCGCGTTGTCCCCGGGGACATTGCGACTCAGGTCATGAATTGCTCGCTGAGGATGCGCTCTTCGAGGTTGTGTTCGCGGTCGAACAACAACGTGACCATGCGGTCGCGCGATTCGCGGATGGTTACTTCGACCACGTCGCGCACCTCGTGCGAATCGGCCGTGGCGCTGACCGGTCGCTTGTACGGGTCGAGCACACGGAAACGGACTTCGGTGTCGGCCTTGAGGATGGCACCGCGCCAACGACGCGGGCGGAAGGGCGCGATCGGCGTCAGCGCGATGGTGTTCGAGCCCAGCGGCAGGATGGGACCATGCGCGGAGAAGTTGTACGCGGTACTGCCGGCCGGCGTGGCGGTCAGCACACCATCGCAGATCAGTTCGTCCAGCCGGGTCTCGCCATTGAGGTCGATGCGGATATGGGCGGCCTGGCGCGTCTGCCGGAGCAGCGAGACTTCGTTGTAGGCCAGCGACGACGTGGTGGTACCGGACTCGGTCAATGCCTGCATTTCCAGGGGACGCAGCTTGGCGGGCTCCGCCGCCGCGATCCGCTCGACCAGTCCATCTTCCCGATAGTGGTTCATCAGGAAGCCCACCGTGCCCAGCTTCATGCCGAACACGGGCTTGCCCAGCGCACCGTGCCGGTGCAGCGTCTGCAGCATGAAACCGTCACCGCCGAGCGCGCACAGCACATCGGCCTGGTCGGGCGCATGCGCACCATGCTCGGCCTGCAACGCGGCCAGCGCGTCCTGCGCCTCGGGCGTGGGACTGGCGAGGAAGGCGATGCGGGGTGTGGTCATCCGTGGCTCCATCATCAGGCCTGCACAGCGTACATAAAAAAGGCGGCCCGAAGGCCGCCCCGTGTCATCCCGCAGGCGATGCTCAGCCCTGCGATGCCAACTGCCCCAGCCGCTGCACGGCCACCGACGCGGTCGGGTAATCCAGCGTCTTCTGCGCGGCCAGCTCGTTGAGCATGTTCAACGTGAAGCGCAGGCCCGCATCGTCGCGACCCAGCCAGGCCTGGACCTTGGCGTCTGCATTGCCGCCGGGCAGCGACAGCACCTGGTTGGTCAGCGTGCGCTGGTGGGCGGCGAGTTCGTCGCGCAACACGCCACGCGCCACCGCATGCCAGCGACCGTCGACCTTGAGGGCTTCGATCTGGTCCTGCAGCCACGGCAGGTGCAGGGCTTCGCCCAGGCGGTAGTGGACCTTCGACACCTCGACCGGCTTGAGCTTGCGCGCGCGCGCCAGTTCGATGATGTCGCAGGACGGTTCCAGGTACGGCAGCGCCGCGATCTGGCCGGCGAGCGCGGGCGGCAGGCCCTTGTCCTTCCAGTCCTGCAGGCTGGCGTTGTACGCCGGGCGCAGGGAGTCCGGCAGGACGCCGTCGGCCGCACGGATCTCGTTGAAGCCGTCGTGGTAGCGCTCCACCGCGGTGGCGATCGCCGGGATCGGACCCTGGCGGGTCAGCAGCCAACGGGTGAAGTTGCGCTGCACCTGCCAGATGACCTGCAGTGCGTCGATCTGCACGGATTCGGGCACCTTGCCGTCCAGCGCGTCGATCTGGTTCCACAGCGCCCGCGCATCCAGCGTCTCGCGGGTGATGGTGAAGGCCTTGGCGACTTCCGCCGGCGAGCGGCCCGTGTCTTCCTGCATGCGCAGCAGGAAGGTGGCGCCCATGCGGTTGATGGTGGTGTTGGTGACCGCGGTGGCGATGATCTCGCGCTTCAGGCGGTGCTTCTCCATCTCCGAGGCGTACTTCTTCTGCAGAGGCTGCGGGAAGTAGCGCTGCAGCTCCTTGGACAGGTACGGATCCTCGGGGATGTCGGATTCCAGCAACTGCTGGAACGCGACCAGCTTGGAGTACGACAGCAACACCGACAGCTCGGGTCGCGTCAGGCCCTGACCGCGCGCCTTGCGCTCGGCCAGTTCGGCATCGGACGGCAGGAACTCGATCTGGCGGTCCAGCAGGCCCTGCGACTCCAGGGTCTGGATGAAGTGCTGCTTGGAGCCCAGGCGCGAGACGCTCATGCGTTCCATCAGGCTGATGGCCTGGTTCTGGCGGTAGTTGTCCCACAGCACCAGGTCGGCCACTTCGTCCGTCATGTCCGCCAGCAGCTTGTTGCGGGCATCCATC
This sequence comes from Pseudoxanthomonas sp. Root630, assembly GCF_001427585.1. Taxonomy (GTDB): domain Bacteria; phylum Pseudomonadota; class Gammaproteobacteria; order Xanthomonadales; family Xanthomonadaceae; genus Pseudoxanthomonas_A. The sequence continues at coordinate 122,954 of NZ_LMGY01000016.1, forward strand.
GAGAGCTTCTTCGCCTGCACCACGCCGTTGAGCAGGATCTTGATGTTCACCTCGTGGTCGGAGGTGTCCACGCCGGCGGAGTTGTCGATGAAGTCGGTGTTGAGCAGCACGCCATGCTGTGCGGCCTCGATGCGGCCGAGCTGGGTCAGGCCCAGGTTGCCGCCCTCGCCCACCACCTTGCAGCGCAGGTCGCGGCCGTCGACGCGCAGGCCGTTGTTGGCGCGGTCGCCGACGTCGGCGTGGGTCTCGCTCGCGGCCTTGACATAGGTGCCGATGCCGCCGTTCCACAGCAGGTCCACCGGCGACTTCAGGATGGCGCTCATCAGCTCGTTGGGCGTCATCGCCTTCACGCCGTCGGCGATGCTCAGCGCGGCACGTACTTCCGGCGTGATCTCGATCGACTTCGCACTCCGCGGATGGATGCCGCCCCCCTTGGAGATCAGCTTGGCGTCGTAGTCCGCCCAACTGGAACGCGGCACCTTGAACATGCGGTCGCGCTCCTTGAACGACTTCGCCGCGTCCGGGGTCGGATCCAGGAAGATGTGGCGGTGGTCGAACGCCGCGACAAGGCGGATGTGTTCCGACAGCAGCATGCCGTTGCCGAACACGTCGCCGGACATGTCGCCGATGCCCACGCAGGTGAAGTCCTGCGTCTGCGAGTCGCGGCCGAGCGCGCGGAAGTGGCGCTTCACGGACTCCCAGGCGCCGCGGGCGGTGATGCCCATGCCCTTGTGGTCGTAACCCACCGAACCGCCGGAAGCGAACGCATCGCCCATCCAGAAGCCGTGCGCGATGGCCAGGCCGTTGGCGATGTCGGAGAACGTGGCCGTGCCCTTGTCGGCCGCGACCACCAGGTACGGATCGTCCTGGTCGTGGCGCACCACGTCCACCGGCGGCACGATCTTGTTGCCGACGATGTTGTCGGTGATGTCCAGCAGGCCCTGGATGAACAGCTTGTAGCAGGCGATGCCTTCGGCCAGCACGGCATCGCGGTCGCCGCCCACCGGCGGGCGCTTGACGAAGAAGCCGCCCTTCGCGCCGACCGGCACGATGACGGTGTTCTTCACCATCTGCGCCTTCACCAGGCCGAGCACTTCGGTACGGAAATCTTCGCGACGGTCCGACCAGCGCAGGCCACCGCGGGCGACCGGGCCGAAGCGCAGGTGCACGCCTTCCACGCGCGGGCCGTAGACGAAGATCTCGCGGTACGGACGCGGCTTGGGCAGGTCGGGCACCTTCGCCGAATCGAACTTGAAACTGATCGTATGGGCGGGCTGGCCGTCCTTGCCGCGCTGGTAGAAGCTCGTGCGCAGGGTGGCTTCGATGGCGCCCATGAAGCCGCGCAGGATGCGGTCCTCGTCCAGGCTCGACACGCGATCCATCAGCTTCAGCAGCGACTGGTGCGCGGCCTCGATCTGCTGCTCGCGCTTGCCGCCACGGGCATCGACCAGGGCGGCCAGCGTCCTGGCAGCGGCTTCATCATCGCCCGCGAGCGACTTCAGTTGCGCAGCGAAGCGCTCCTGGCCCTCCTTGATCTGCGCCTTGCTCTCGCTGCCGGTCGCCGGATCGAAGCGCGCTTCGAACAGTTCCACCAGCAGGCGCGCCAACAGCGGATAGCGGTTGAGCGTTTCTTCCACGTAGCTCTGCGAGAACGGCACGCCGGTCTGCAGCAGGTACTTGCAGTAGCCGCGCAGCAGCGCGACCTGGCGCCAGGCCAGTCCAGCGCCCAGCACCAGCTTGTTGAAGCCGTCGTTCTCCGCATCGCCGCGCCAGATGCACGCGAACGCATCCTCGAATGCGGGCGCCAGGCGCTCGACGTCGAACGCGCCACTGGCCGGCTCGACTTCGAACTCCTGGATGTAGCGCGCACCCTGCGCGGTCTCGAGGCGGAACGGATGTTCCGAAATCACGCGCAGGCCCATGTTCTCCATCAGCGGCAACGCATCGGAGAGCGGGATGTCGGTTTCCTGGCGATACAGGTTCAGGCGCAGGCGGCCCTGGCCCGGCCGCTTGCGGCGCGACTCGTGCAGGCTCAGGCGTAGGTCGTCCTTGCCGGCCAGCGCGGCCAGGTGCTCGACATCACGGGCGGCGCCTTCCGGCGACACCACTTCGATATAGCCCGCCGGCAGCGCACGGCCGTAACCGCCGGCCAGCAGCAATCCCTTGGATTCGCCATGGCGCGCGATCAGGGTCTCGCGCAGGTCGTCCTGCCAGTTGCGCAACAGATGGGCGATGTCGCCTTCGAGCGATGCGGTGTCCACGTCGACCTGCTCACCGGCCTTCGGGCGGATGGTGAGGTGCAGCTGCGCCAGCGGCGACTCGCCGAGCAGCACGCTGCTGTCGACGTACTCCCCGCGCATCGCGTCCTTCAGCAGCGACTCGATGCGCAGGCGCACATCGGTGTTGAAACGTTCGCGCGGGATGTAGACCAGCGCCGAGTAGAACCGGCCATAGCGGTCGCGACGCAGGAACAACTTGCTGCGCACGCGCTCCTGCAGGCCCAGGATGCCCATCGAGGTGCGGAAAAGTTCTTCGTCGCTGGACTGGAACAGCTCTTCGCGCGGCAGGGTTTCCAGGATGTGGCGCAGCGCCTTGCCGCTGTGGCCGCTGGGCGAAAGGCCGGACTTCTGCATCACGTACTCGTGGCGCTCGCGCACCAGCGGGATCTCCCACGGGCGGCGGTTGTAGGCGCTGGAGGTGTACAGGCCGATGAAACGCTGCTCGGCGATCGGGTTGCCTTGCGCATCGAACTCCAGCACGCCGATGTAGTCCATGTTGCCCGGGCGGTGCACGGTGGAGCGGCGGTTGGTCTTGGTGAGGATCAGCGCGTCCACCGAACCGCCCTGCGGCAGGTAGTGCGCGGCCAGCGTCTTGATGTTGCGCGGCGGCGTGGTGTCGCCCTCGCGCAGCAGGCCCAGGCCGCTGTCCTCGACGGCGCCGAGGATGCCGGTGCCCTTCTCCACGCGGTACTCGCGGTAGCCGAAGAAGGTGAAATGGTCGGCGGCGGCCCAGCGCATGAACTCCTGCGCCTCGCGGCGACCGTCATCGTCCACCGGCATGCGCCGGGTCGCCAGGTCGTCGGCGAGCGCCAGCATCTTCTCGCGCATGGCGCTCCAGTCGCGGACGATCGCGCGCACTTCCTCCAGCACGGTGCGGATGCGCTTCTCGATCTGCGCCATCTCCTCGGCCGGCAGGCGGTCGATCTCGAGCAGCATCAGCGATTCGGGCTTGCCCTCGCCGACGGCGGAGACCTTGCCGGCCTTGTCGCGGGTGAAACGCACCAGCGGGTGGCCGAGCACGTGCACGCCGACGCTCATGTCGGCCAGCGCCATGCTCACCGAATCCACGAGGAACGGCATGTCCTCGTTGACGATCTGCAACACGGTGTGCGTCGACTCCCAGCCATGCGACTTCTGCGTGGCGTTGAACACGCGGACATTCGCGGTGCCCGGCTTGCGGGTACGCGCGAACGCGAGCATGTCGGTGGCGATGGCCGCCCAACCCTCCGCGCTATGGTGGGGGAACTCATCCTCCTCCATCCGCTTGTAGAACGCTTCGGTGAACGTCCGCGCTTCGGCCTGGGCCGCAGCGCCCGAAACGCGCTTGCGGATCACCTCGAGGATGGGGGACAGCGAGAACGCCTCGCTCGCCTTCGTCGCCACTGCCTTGCCCTTCGCGGCCTTCGCCGCCTGCACCGGTCGGGCCGCCACCTTCTTGGTGGGGGTCGCCTTCGGGGTCACCGACTTGGTGGCCTTGGAGGCTTCCGGTTTTGGCGTTTGTTTCGAGGCTTTTTTCGGGCTGCGTGCAGCGTTCATGCAGGGAGTGGCTCAACGATTGGTAGTCGAATGGTCATTGTATCCCCCGACACCATGACAAGACTTGCTGCGCGGCCACATAAGCATCGCTTGCAAACGCGTGCCGGATTTGTTTGGAACGCTTGCTCGGGATGGGTAGCGGATTGCCGTCGGAGGTGCACCCAGAACCATGCGGGAGCGCATGGACACCCGCGCACCCCGTCACGCCGCCATAACAAGGAGGCGTGCCTGCTTTGTGCACGGAAATGCCCTGAAATCAAGGCTGTGAAATTTGTAAACTGGACGGTATAGTCTAGTCCGCATGCGCCCTGCCCCCACCCTCTCCGCGCCCGACCAGCGTCGCTCCCGCGTCCACCAGGCCGTGCGCGAACTCATGGCCGAACAGGGCTTCCGCATCAGCATGGATGCGGTCGCGGCGCGCGCCGGTTGTTCGAAGCAGACGCTTTACGCCCACTTCGGCAGCAAGCAGGAACTGCTGCGCAGCGTGATCGCCGAGCACCAGGAACTGGCGACCGCGCAACTTTCGCCGACGGCGGAGGAGCCGCGCGAGGCGCTGCTGGCCTTTGCCGAGGAACACCTGCGCCACCTGTGCGACCCGTCGGTGGTCGCCGCCAGCCAGTTGCTGGCCGCAGAGGCGCACCAATTTCCCCAGGAAGCGCGCGACCTTTACCGCGACGCCTGCGATACTCTCGTGCAGCGCCTCGCCGCCTGGCTGCAACACGCCATGGACCAGGAATGGCTGAGGCATGACGACCCGCTCTACGCCGCGGAGTTGCTGCTCAGCATGATCGTCGGGATGGATTTCGAGCGACAACGCTTCGGCGTACCCCATCGTGCCGGCCGCCAGGCGCGCCAACGGTGGTCGGTGTTCGCGGTGGATACCTTCCTGCGTGCGTTCGCGCTTTCCCCCGACGACGAACCTGCTTCTCCGGGCCAGCCCTCTGGCCGTCGCATCCGCTCGTTGCGCCCCCTTCCCACGTCTTCAAGAAAAAGAAACGGAGCTTCCCCATGACGTCCCCCGTCCGTCCCCTTGTCCTGGCCAGCGCCCTGCTCGCGGTCCTGGCCGCCTGCAGCAAGCCCGAGCAGCAGCAGATGCCCCCGCCTGAAGTTGTGGTCGCGACCGCCACACCGCAGAACGTACCCCTGCAGCGCGATCTCGTCGGCCGTCTGTCGCCGTTCCGCAGTTCCGATGTGCGCGCCCGCGTGGCCGGCGTCGTGCAGAAGCGCGTGTACCAGGAAGGCAGCGACGTGAAGGAAGGCCAGGTACTGTTCCTGATCGACCCGGCGCCGCTGCAGGCGTCGTTGAGCGCGGCGCAGGCCAACCTCGCCTCGGCGCAGGCGACCTACGCCAATGCGAAGGTCTCCGCCGACCGTGCGCGCCAGTTGGCACCGCAGAAGTTCGTGTCCAAGTCCGACCTCGACAACGCCGAAGCCGCAGAGCGCAGCGCCGCTGCCGCCGTGCAGCAGGCGCGTGCCAACGTCGAGACCGCCCGCATCAACCTGGGCTACGCCAGCGTCACCGCGCCGATCTCCGGCCGCGCCGGCAAGCAGCAGGTCACCGAGGGCGCGCTGGTCGGCCAGGGCGATGCCACGCTGCTGACCACGATCGACCAGATCGATCCGCTGTACGCCAACTTCTCGATGAGCTCCAGCGAGCTGCAGGCCATCCAGCAGGCACAGGGCGAAGGCAAGGTCGAGCTGGCCGGCGCAGGCCAGCGCACGGTGCAGATCGTCCTCCCGAACGGCCAGGTCATCGACCAGACCGGCACGCTGGACTTCTCCGACACCGTGGTCGATCCGGCCACCGGCAGCGTTTCGCTGCGCGCCACCGTGCCCAACGCAGGCCGCACGCTGCTGCCGGGCACCTTCGTCACCCTGCGTGCGACGCTGGGCGAGCAGAAGGGCGCCTTCCTGATCCCGCAGGGCGCGGTCCAGCGCGACACCGTCAGCGCCTACGCGATGATCGTCGGCAAGGACGGCAACGTCGTCCGCAAGAACGTCGTCACCCAGCAGGCCGTGGGCGCGGACTGGCTGGTCACCGACGGCCTCGCCGCCGGCGACCAGGTGATCGTCGAGGGGCTGCAGAAGGTCAAGGAAGGCGCGCCCGCGAAGGGCATCACCGCCGAACAGGCCGCCGCCGCCAAGGCCGCGCAGGCCAAGCCGGCGCCCGCGCAAGGCAAGGCCGAGTAAGAAGGACCCTCCCCCATGCCCAAGTTCTTCATCAACCACCCGATCTTTGCCTGGGTCGTGTCGATCCTGATCTCGCTCGCCGGCGTGATCTCGATCCTCAACCTCGGCATCGAGTCCTATCCATCGATCGCACCGCCGCAGGTGACGGTCAGCGCGACCTATCCCGGCGCCAGCGCCGAAACCACCGAACGTTCGGTCACCCAGGTGATCGAGCAGCAGCTGACCGGCATCGACAACCTGCTGTACTTCAGCTCCAGCTCCAGTTCTGCCGGCCAGGCGTCGATCACCCTGACCTTCCAGACCGGCACCGACGCGGACATCGCCCAGGTGCAGGTGCAGAACAAGGTGTCCCTGGCCACGCCGCGGTTGCCCAGCGAAGTCACCGCGCAGGGCGTGGTGGTCGCGAAGGCCAACGCGGGCTTCCTGATGGTGGTGGGCCTGCAGTCCGACAACCCGAGCATCGACCGCAACCGCCTGAACGACATCGTCGCCTCGCGCGTGCTGGACCAGATCGCACGCGTGCCCGGCGTCGGCAGCACGCAGCACTTCGGTTCCGAGTACGCCATGAACCTGTGGCTGGACCCGGGCAAGCTGCAGGGCTTCAACCTGTCGGCCACCGAAGTGCTCACCGCCGTGCGTGCACAGAACGTGCAGTTCGCCGCCGGCTCGGTCGGTTCCGATCCCGCGCCCGAAGGCCAGGCCTTCACGGCGACCGTGTCCGCCGAGGGTCGTTTCACGTCGCCTGAGCAGTTCGAGCAGATCATCCTGCGTGCCAACAGCGACGGCTCCACCGTTCGCCTGAAGGACGTGGCGCGCGTCGAGTTCGGCGCCCAGAACTTCGGTTTCGACACGCAGTTCAACGGCAAGCCGGTCGGCGCGTTCGCCATCCAGCTGCTGCCGGGTGCCAACGCGCTGAACGTGGCCGAGGCCGTGCGCGCCAAGATGGACGAGCTGCAGCCCAGCTTCCCGCCGGGTGTCAGCTGGTTCTCCCCGTACGACACCACCACGTTCGTGAAGATCTCGATCGAGGAAGTGGTCAAGACGCTGATCGAGGCCGTGATCCTGGTGTTCCTGGTGATGCTGGTGTTCCTGCAGAACTTCCGCGCCACCATCATCCCCACCCTGGTCATCCCGGTCGCGCTGCTGGGCACGTTCTGGGGCCTCAGCGTCATCGGCTTCACCATCAACCAGCTGACGATGTTCGCGCTGGTGCTGGCCATCGGTATCGTGGTCGACGACGCGATCGTGGTGATCGAGAACGTCGAACGCATCATGGCGGAAGAGAAACTGCCGCCGCGCGAAGCGACCATCAAGGCGATGGGCCAGATCACCGGCGCCGTCATCGCGATCACCGTGGTGCTGGCGGCGGTGTTCATCCCGTCGGCCCTCCAGGGCGGCGCATCGGGCGAGATCTACAAGCAGTTCGCGCTGACCATCGCCATCTCGATGGCGTTCTCGGCCTTCCTGGCGCTGGGCTTCACGCCGGCGTTGTGCGCGACCTTCCTGAAGCAGCACGAGCACGACAGCCACGAGAAGAAGAACATCGTCTTCCGTACGTTCGAGAAGTACTACGGCAAGATCGAGAAGACCTATGTGGGCCACATCGGCTCGGCCATCAAGCATGCGCCGCGCTGGATGGTGGTGTTCGCCCTGCTGACGGTGCTGGCGGGCTTCCTGTTCACGCGCCTGCCCAGCAGCTTCGTGCCGGAAGAAGACCAGGGTTATGCGCTGGCCATCGTGCAGTTGCCGCCGGGCAACTCCCTGCAGAAGACCAAGCAGGTGTTCAACCAGGTCCGCGGCACGCTGCAGCAGATGGACGGCTTCGACGGCGTGATGGAGGTGGCCGGCTTCAGCTTCCTGGGCCGCGGCGAGAACGTCGGCATGGCGTTCATCCGGCTCAAGCCCTGGGACGAGCGCGACGTCACCGTGCCCGAGTTCATCCAGCAGGCCAACCAGCGCCTGTACGGCATCAAGGGCGCGCAGATCTTCGTGGTGAACCTGCCGACCATCCAGGGCCTGGGCCAGTTCGGCGGCTTCGACATGTGGCTGCAGGACCGCGCCGGCCTGGGCCAGGAAGCCCTGATGTCCGCGCGCAACCAGTTGCTGGGCGCGGCTTCGCAGGACCCGAGCCTGATGGCGGTCCGCCCGAACACGCTGGAAAACGCACCGCAGCTGCAATTGCACGTGGATCGCGTGCAGGCGCAGGCGATGGGGTTGTCGGTCAGCGACATCTACAACGGCATCCAGTTGATGCTCGCGCCGGTGTACGTGAACGACTTCTTCTATGAGGGCCGCATCAAGCGCGTGAACATGCGTGCCGACGCCGCTTACCGTACCGGCGCCGACTCGCTGGGCCGCATCTACACGCCCAGCAGCCAGCAGACCGATGCCTCCGGCGGTCGCGCGATGATCCCGCTGTCCAACGTGGTGCAGTCCAGCTGGGCGTCGGTGCCGCCGTCGCTGTCGCGCTACAACGGCTATTCGGCGGTGAACATCAACGGTTCCGCCGCGCCGGGCAGTTCGTCCGGCCAGTCGATGACCACGATGGAGCACATCGTCACCGACCAGCTGCCGCAGGGCTTCGGCTACGACTGGAGCGGCATGTCGTACCAGGAGATCCTGGCCGGCAACAGCGCCACGCTGCTGATGGTGCTGTCGATCGTGGTGGTGTTCCTCTGCCTCGCCGCGCTGTACGAAAGCTGGTCGATCCCGGTCGCCGTGCTGCTGGTCGTGCCGCTGGGTGCCCTGGGTGCGGTGCTCTTCACCATGCTGCGCCCGGGCCTGTCGAACGACCTCTTCTTCAAGATCGGCCTGATCACCATCATCGGCCTGGCGGCGAAGAACGCGATCCTGATCGTGGAGTTCGCGGTCATGGAGCGCAAGCAGGGCAAGACGCTGCGCGAAGCGGTGGTATCGGCGTCGCACCTGCGCTTCCGCCCCATCCTGATGACCTCGTTCGCCTTCATCATGGGCGTGCTGCCGATGGCGATCTCCACGGGCGCGGGCGCCAACGCACGCCACGCCATCGGCACCGGTGTCATCGGCGGCATGATGTTCGCTACCTTCCTCGGCCTGCTGCTGATCCCGGTGTTCTTCGTGTCGGTCCGGCGCATGCTGGGCGACAAGATGGACGAGCCGTCGAAGGAGTACCTGGAGGAACAGGGCAGACCCGCCTCCCGCTGATTCGACCTGTCCGCTGCGAGAAAGCCCCGGTTCTGCCGGGGCTTTTTCTTTGCATCGAGGGCGTCGTGAGCTTCCGGTTGTCCGCGATGATCCGCTTTCTGCGTGTCCGGCGGACGGCCCTGGTTGCATGCCTCATGAGGACGTTGGCGAAGCCGGTAAACGAACCGCACTTCTAGCCCGCGTCTCAAATCGTGATAATCCGGCGCTTCATGCTGTCGAACCGGGCCTCGCCCGTTCGTCGCCCTGACGACCTCCCTGACCTGCCGAAGACCTCCCCCATGACACGGAAAGACCCCAACGCACGGAAAAAGCCCTCTACCCCCCTGCGCATGACCCTCATGCTGTTGGCGGTGGTGATCGTCTTCGGCGGCGTGTTCGCTGCCAAGGCCATCATGAGCAAGGGCATGAACGCCTTCTTCGACACCATGCCCCAGCCCGCTTCCACGGTCACCGACTGGACGGCGAAGGAAGAGGAATGGGTCGACGCGCAGCAGGCCGTGGGCACGTTCGTGGCCATCAACGGCACCGACGTCACCACCGAAGCCGGCGGTGTGGTCCGCAGCCTGTCGATCGACGTGGGCAAGCCGGTCAAGGCCGGCACGGTGCTCGCCCAGCTCAACACGGCCAATGAACTGGCGGTGCTCAAATCGCTGGAAGCCTCGGCCAAGCTGGCCACCGTGCAGCGCGACCGCTGGCAGGCGCTCGCGCGCGACAAGCTGGTCTCGCAGGCCGAAGCCGAAGAGCGCGCCACGGTGGCCGCGACCTCGCTGGCCCAGGTGGAGGCGCAGCGTGCATTGATCGCGCAGAAGACGATCCGCGCACCGTTCGACGGCGTACTCGGCATCCGCCAGGTGAACCTCGGCCAGTTCATCAACCCGGGCGACCCCATCGTCAGCCTGCAGGCGCTGGACCCGATCTACCTCGACTTCACCCTGCCCGAGCGCCAGGTCGGCCAGGTGCTGCCGGGTACCGCCATCCGCGCGACCGTCGACGCGCTGCCGGGCCAGGTCTTCGAAGGCAAGGTGACCGCCGTCGAGCCGCAGGTCGATGCCGCTACCCGCAATTTCAAAGTGCAGGCCACGCTGGACAACGGCGAATACAACCTGCGCCCCGGCGCGTTCGCGCACGTCGGTTTCGACACCGGCGACAGCCGCAAGGTGGTGGTGGTGCCGCAGACGGCGATCAGCTTCAACCCGTACGGCAACGCGGTGTACGTGATCCAGGACGTGCAGCGCGCCGAAGGCGAGAAGGACGCGCAGGGCAAGCCGCTCACCGGCAAGAAGCTGGTCGTGCGCCAGCGCTTCGTGAAGACCGGCGCCACCCGCGGCGACCTGATCGCCATTACCGAAGGCCTGAAGCCGGGTGAGCGCGTGGCGACGACCGGCCTGCTCAAGTTGCGCAACGACGCCGAGGTGGTGGTGAACAACAAGGTGCAGCCGGTGACCGAGGCCCAGCCGAAGCCCGAGAACCGCTGACGGAGCGCCCGGCATGAAATTCACCGACATCTTCATCAACAAACCGGTGCTGGCGATCGTCGTCAGCCTGTTCATCCTGCTGTTCGGCCTGCGCTCGTTCACCGAATTGAACGTGCGCCAGTACCCCGAGCTGCGCAACGCCGTGGTCAACATCAGCACGGTCTACTACGGCGCCGACGCCGACCTGATCCAGGGCTTCATCACCACGCCGCTGGAGCGGGAAGTGGCGAGCGCGGAAGGCATCGAGTACCTCAGCTCGACCAGTTCGGCCGGCGTCAGCCAGATCCAGGCCTACATCCGCCTGGACCAGGACCCGAACGAGGCGCTCACCCAGATCGCCGCCAAGGTCAACAAGATGCGCGGCCAGCTGCCGCCGGAGTCCGAGGACCCGGTGATCGACCTGCAGCAGGGCCAGCAGATCGCGGCCATGTACGTCTCCTTCGCCAGCGAAACCCTGGACAACAACCAGATCACCGACTACCTGACCCGCGTGGTCCAGCCCAAACTGGTCACCGTGTCGGGCGTGCAGCGTGCCGACATCCTCGGCGCCGGCACGTTCGCCATGCGCATCTGGCTGAAGCCGGACCGCATGACGGCCCTGCAGGTGACGGCCAGCGACGTATCCACGGCCTTGTCGTCCAACAATGTGCTGGCGGCGGTGGGTTCCACCAAGGGCCAGATGGTCGCCATCGACATGACGGCCCGCACCGACCTGCGCAATGCCGATGAGTTCCGCCAGCTGATCATCCGCGAGCAGAACGGCGCCATCGTCCGGCTCGGCGACGTGGCCGACGTGCAACTGGGCTCCGAGAGCTACGGCACGTCGGTCCGCATCAACGGCGAGGCGGCGACGTTCATGGGCATCTTCGTGTCGCCCGACGCCAACTCGCTGGACGTCATCAAGAACGTACGCACGCTGTGGGACAACGAGATCGTTCCGCAGCTGCCCGAAGGCATCAAGGCGACGATCCCGTACGACAGCACCGAACAGATCCAGGACGCCATCGACGAAGTCGTCAGCACGATCGTGGAAGCGGTGATCATCGTCATCGTGGTGATCTTCCTGTTCCTGGGTTCCCTGCGCAGCGTGCTGATCCCGGCGGTGACGGTGCCGCTGTCGCTGGTCGGCGCGCTGTTCCTGATGCTGCTGATGGGCTTCACCATCAACCTGCTGACCCTGCTGGCGATGGTGCTGGCGATCGGCATCGTGGTGGACGACGCGATCATCGTGCTGGAGAACATCCACCGCCACATCGAAGAAGGCATGTCGCCCTACGACGCGGCGATCAAGGGCGCGCGCGAGCTCGCCTGGCCGGTCGTGGCGATGACCACCACGCTGGTGGCGGTGTACCTGCCGATCGGCTTCCAGGGCGGCCTGACCGGCGTGCTGTTCACCGAGTTCGCCTTCACCCTGGCGGGCGCGGTACTGCTGTCCGGCGTGATCGCGCTGACGCTCAGCCCGATGATGTGCGCCAAGCTGCTCAAGCCGCATAGCGAAGGCGGCAAGGGCAAGCTGGAGAAGTGGCTGGACACGCGCTTCGACACGCTCAACGCCGGCTACCAGCGACGCCTGCACGGCACGCTGGAAACCAAATCGGTGATCGGCGTGCTCGGCCTGCTGGTGCTGGTGTCGTGCGTGTTCCTGTACATCACCGCACCGAAGGAACCCGCGCCGCTGGAAGACGAAGGCTTCATCTTCTCGGTCGCCAGCGCCGACCCCTACTCCACCTTGGACTACGTGGAGCGCTACACCGAGGAAGTCACCTCGATCGCCAAGGGCGTGCCGGAAGTGCAGGACTACTTCCTGTTCAACGGCGGCTTCGGCGGCAGCGGCGGTGGCGCCAGCCCGATGGCGATGGCCGGTTTCGTGCTGAAGCCGTGGAGCGAGCGCGACCGTTCGACCAATGCCGTGCTCCAGCAGGAGCTGCAACCGAAGATGAGCCAGGTCAGCGGCCTGAACATCTTCGCGCTGGTGCCCCCCTCACTCCCGAGCGCGGGCGGCGACGGTGGCGGCGGCGAATTCGTCATCGGCGGCGTGGGCGAACTGAGCCAGTTGGCCGAACTCGCCGACCAGATCCTGATGAAGGCGATGGAGAGCAAGCGCTTCATCTTCCTCGACAAGGACCTGAAGATCGACAAGCCGCGCATCGAGGTCAACATCGACCGCGACAAAGCGGCCGGCCTGGGCATCGACATGCGCACGCTGGCGGCCGACATGGCGGCGATGCTGTCCGGCGGTTACACGAACCGCTTTGCGATGCAGAACCGCTCGTACCTGGTGATCCCGCAGGTGCAGCGCAGCGATCGCCTCAACGCCAGCGACCTGGAGAACTACTACACGCGCACCCGCGACGGCGCACTGATCCCGCTGTCCACCATCGTGACGCTGAAGGAAAGCGCGCAGCCGCAATCGCTCAAGCGCTTCCAGCAGTTGAATGCGGTGGCGATCACCTTCATGCCGCGTCCCGGCGTGACCAAAGGCCAAGCCTTGGCCATCCTCGATCAGGCGGCCAAAGAGGTCCTGCCGCAGGGCTACTCGGTGGATTACGCAGGCGAATCGCGTCAGTTCAAGCAGGAAGGTGCGGCGATGCTGGTGACGCTGGGACTGGCGCTGATCGTGATCTTCCTGGTGCTGTCGGCGCAGTTCGAGAGCTTCCGCGATGCCTTGATCATGCTGTTGACGGTGCCGATGGCGATCAGCGGTGCGCTGTTGACGGTGAACGCGTTGGCATTGGTCCCGGGCATCATCCAGATGATCAACGCGATCTCGGGATCATCGCTTCCCGTTCCCGAGATGGCCGGCATGAGCATCAACATCTACACGCAGGTAGGCCTGGTGACGCTGGTCGGCGTGATCTCCAAGCACGGCATCCTGATCGTGGAATTCGCCAACAAGCTGCAGGTCGAGCGCGGGCTGTCCAAGCGCGAGGCCATCGAGGAAGCAGCGGCCATCCGCCTGCGCCCGGTGCTGATGACCACCGCGGCGCTGGTGTTCGCGATGATCCCGCTGCTGATCGCCAGCGGCCCGGGTGCGGCGTCGCGCTTCTCGATGGGCGTGGTGATCGCCTCGGGCATGACGATCGGTACGATGTTCACCCTGTTCGTGCTGCCGGCGTTCTACCTGTACCTGGCACGCGACCATGCGCACGACCGCGATCGCGAGCAGGCGCAGGACGCCGACGGAGCGCTGCCCGCGGAGCCTGCAGGCGGACATTGATCCAACGATGTAGTGCAGAACCAAAAAGCCCCGGCAGTGCCGGGGCTTTTTCATTTGGGCGCGTTCGCCGCTGGCGCCACGTAGGCCTTGCGCGCGGCCCGGACTTCGTCGTGGTGCTCCGACGCCCACTGCGCCAGCATCTCCACGCGTTCGAAGAACGATTCGCCCAACGGGGTCAGCGCATAGTCGACGCGGGGCGGCACCGTGGGGAACACGACGCGGCTGACCAGGCCATCCTGTTCCAGGTGCCGCAGCGTCTGCGCGAGCATGCGCGGCGAGATGTCGGCCACGCGTTTGCGGACCTCGGAGAAACGCAGCGTGCCCATCGCCAGCTCGTGCAGCACGAGCACCGTCCAGCGGTCGCCAAGGCGGTCCAGCACATCCCGGATCGGGCAATTTTCGACAAGGATCAGGGATTGGCGGTGTAGCGTCATGAGGATCTCCGGGATCGGTTACCGCGCGGTAACCGGGTTACTTCGAACGCCCTGCTTGTACGGTCGCTCGCCATTACTACCATAGGGTAACCAATATCCTTTCCGTTACCAAACCCAGGAGCCGCCATGTCTTCCCCTACCCTGCTCGTCACCGGCGCGTCCGGCCATCTCGGCCGCACCGTGGTGCGCCACCTGCTTGAAACCCTGAAGGTTCCCGCGGCCAGCATCATCGCCACCAGTCGCAAGCCGGAGGCACTCGCCGACCTCGCCACCGCCGGCGTGACCGTGCGGGCCGCGGACTTCGATGCGCCCGCCACGCTGGCCGCCGCCTTCGCAGGCGCGGACCGGGTGCTGCTGGTCAGCACCGACGCCCTGCTGGAGCCGGGCAAGCGCCTGGCGCAGCACCGCGCCGCCGTCCAGGCGGCCGCCGAGGCGGGCGTGAAGCATGTCGTCTACACCTCGCTGCCCTCGCCGGCCACCTCGCACGTGTCGTTCGCACCCGACCATCTGGGCACCGAACAGGCGCTGGCGGCCAGCGGCCTCGGCTGGACGGTGCTTCGCAACGCGTGGTACGCCGAGAACCTGGCGTACTCGCTGCCGTCCGCGCTCGCATCGGGCGAATGGGTCACTGCCGCGGGCAATGGCGGCGTCGCCTACATCGCCCGCGAAGACCTGGCGCGCGCCGCGGCTGTCGCGCTCGCCGCCGACAGCACCGAGAACCGCACCTTCACCCTGACCGGCACGCAGGCGCTGTCCGCCGGCGATATCGCGGCGAAGGTCGCCGCAGCCACGGGCAAGCCGCTGTCCGTCGTCGGCGTCACCCCCGAGCAACTGGCCGAAGGGCTGCGCGGGCATGGTTTCCCGCCGGTGCTGGCCGATGTGTTCACGTCGTTCGATGTGGCGACGGCGGCGGGCGACCTGGGCGAAGTGACGGATGATTTCGCTGCACTTACCGGCCATGCGCCGTCGGCGTTCGACGCGTGGCTTCCCGCGCACCTCGACCTGCTGACCAAACCGCACTGATCCCTGGAACAAGAACCCCGGCCTGAGCCGGGGTTCTTTTCTTGCTGCGCGAGGAATGCCTCAGGCCTGCTTGGCCTTCTCCCTGGCGATCCACTGGTCCACGCGCCGCTCCAGCAGCGTCAGCGGCAGTGCGCCGCCGCCCAGCACGGTGTCGTGGAATCCCTTGATGTCGAACTTGTCGCCCAGTTCGGCCTCGGCCTTCCGGCGCAGTTCCTGGATCTTGATCATGCCCACTTTGTAGCCGGTGGCCTGGCCCGGCATGATCAGGTAGCGCTTCACCTCGGATTCGATCGCCGCGCGCGGTACCGCGCTGTTGGCATCGAAGTACTCCACGGCCTGCTGTTCCGTCCAGCCCTTGGCGTGCAGGCCCGTGTCCACCACCAGGCGGATCGCGCGCCACATTTCCGAGCTCAGGCGTCCGAACTCCGAATACGGATCCTGGTAGGTGCCCGGCATCTCCTTGGCCAGCCATTCCGCATACAGACCCCAGCCCTCGGCGTAGGCCGTGGTGTTGTACTGGGTGCGGAATTTCGGCACGCCGGTCAGTTCCTGCGCGATGGAGATCTGCATGTGGTGGCCCGGGATGCCCTCGTGGTACGCGATGACTTCCAGCTCCGGCTTCGGCATCGCGTTCATGTCGGACAGGTGCGCGTAGTACACGCCCGGGCGCGAACCATCCGGCGTGCCGGGGTAGTAGTGCTGCGCGGCGCCGTCCTGCTCGCGGAACGCCTCGACGCGCTTGACCACCAGGTCCGCCTTCGGCTGCAGGCCGAAATACTGCGGCAGCACCTTCTTGATGTTGTCGATGGCACGCGTGGCGTCGTCGATGTACGCCTGGCGGCCCGCGTCGGTATTGGGATACTTGAACTGCTTGTCGGTATCGATGAACGAGAAGAAAGCATCCAGGTCGCCCTTGAAGCCCACCTTGTCCTTCAGCGCCGTCATCTCGCCCTTGATGCGCTCGACTTCCTTCAGGCCCAGCGCATGGATCTCTTCGGCGCTCATGCCGGTGGTCGTCATCTGGCGCAGCTGGTACTCGTAGTACGCCTTGCCGTTCGGGTGCGTGCTGCCCACGCCGGTGGCATTCACCGCAGCCTTCGGCAGCTCTTCCCCGCTCCACGCGATCACGCGGTCGTATGCCGGCTTGAACTGCTCCAGCAGCGCCTTGCGGGCCTCGTCCTTCAACGCGGTGGCGCGGGCGGCGTCGATCTTGCTGGCCTTCACCAGCCCATCGGCCTTGGCCTGGGCATCGGCCCAGATCGCCGCGTCCGCGCCGGCCGAGAACGGTGCGCCGGTGATGACCTTCTTCGCCTGGTCGATGACGCCCTCATAGGCGAACTTGGGCGGACGGATGCCCTGCGTCGCCGAGGCGCGCGCGCGCTCCAGCAGCTGGTCGAAGGCGCGTCCGGTCGCGCTGATGCGTGCGATGTAGGCGGTGTAGTCGGATTCCTCCTCCACCTTGTGGAAGCTGATCAGGAACGTCGGCCAGAAGCCCTGCGCGCCGTTCATCTGGTCGAACGCGTAACCGTCCACCATGAAGGGCAGGCCGTCACGGGCGTTTTCGTACTGCAGCTTCCACAGGTCGTAGGACAGCTTCGCTTCGTCGTCGAGCTTGGCGTAGGCGAAGGTTTTCTCCATCTCCTCGACGCTGGCCTTCTGCCACGCGACCTGGTCGCGCGACGCCTGTTCGGACATGTCGTCCACCTGGTCGTACAGATCCTTGCGACCCTGGAAGG
The DNA here is from genome assembly GCF_001427585.1 of Pseudoxanthomonas sp. Root630. Classification (GTDB taxonomy): domain Bacteria; phylum Pseudomonadota; class Gammaproteobacteria; order Xanthomonadales; family Xanthomonadaceae; genus Pseudoxanthomonas_A. The sequence continues at coordinate 140,027 of NZ_LMGY01000016.1, forward strand.
TCAGCTGGATGGGGCTGAACTTCAGCTGCTCTTCGTACTTCTTGTCGAACCACTCGTTCAGCCGCTTGCTCTCGGCGGCGATGTCGGCGGCGGATGCCACCGGGGCCGCGGCATCGGCGGCGCCAGCGGCCGGGGCATTGCCCTTGTCGCAGGCGGCGAGGGCCAGGGTCATGGCACAGACGATCAGGGTTTTGCGCATCGGGGTCTCCAGGAGGAAAACGGGGGACGCACCCCCGCATCAGGTCACTCTAGCGGACGGCCGGCCCCGTGGTCCCATGACCAAAGACGGGGGTCGCCGATACCCGTCTCCCGGAACGGAAAACGCCGCCTCGCGGCGGCGCTCTCCTTCAGCGGGATGGCAGTGGAACTCAGCGCAGCCCGGTCTCGTTGCGCGCGATCACCAGGCGCTGGATCTCCGAGGTGCCCTCGTAGATCTCGGTGATCTTGGCGTCGCGGAAGTACCGCTCGATCGGCATTTCCTTCGAATAGCCCATGCCGCCGTGGATCTGAAGCGCCTGGTGGGTGATCCACATGGCCGCTTCGGACGCGGTCAGCTTGGCGATGGCGGCCTCGTTGCTGAAACGCTGGCCCTGCCCCTTCACCCAGGCCGCGCGCAGCGTCAGCAGCGTGGCGGCGTCCAGCTTGCACTTCATGTCGGCGATCTTCGCCTGGGTCATCTGGAAGGTGCCGATCGGTGCGCCGAACGCCTTGCGCTCCTTCACGTACGCGATCGTCGCCTCGTATGCGGCACGCGCGATGCCGATGGCCTGGCTGGCGATGCCGATGCGGCCGGCATCCAGCACGCTCATGGCGATCTTGAAGCCCTCGCCTTCCTTGCCCAGCACGTCTTCCGGACGCACCACGTAGTCGGTGAACTCGATCTCGCAGGTGGCGGAAGCGCGGATGCCCAGCTTCGGCTCCGTCTTGCCCCGGTGGAAGCCCGGCTGGGAGGTGTCGATCATGAACGCACTGATGCCGCGCGCGCCCTTGTCGGGCTCGCTCATCGCGAACAGCACGATGTACTTCGCCACGGGGCCCGAGGTGATCCAGCTCTTCTTGCCGTTGACGACGAAGCTGCCATCGGCCTGCTTGACGGCGCGACAGCGCATCGCCGTGGCATCGGAACCGGACTGCGGCTCGGTGAGCGCGAACGCACCGATCTCGCGGCCTTCGGCGATCGCACGCACGTACTTCTGCTTCTGTTCCTCGGTACCGAAGGTCAGGATGCCGTTGCAGAACAGCGAGTTGTTGACCGACACGATGGTCGAATGCGCGGCATCGCCGGCGGCGATCTCGACCATGGCCAGCACGTAGGCGATCGGGTCCATGCCAGCGCCGCCGTACTCGGCAGGCACTTCGATGCCCATCAGGCCGTTCTCGCCGAGCAGGCGGATGTTCTCCAGCGGGAACTCGCCGGTCTTGTCGTGGTGCTCGGCGCTGGGGCCGATCTTCTCCTGGGCGATCCGGCGCGCCACGTCCTGGATCATCAACTGCTCTTCGTTAAACGCGAAATCCACGGCTACCCCTCGGCAAGCAAACTTTGAATACCAATTGTAACCCGCGGACCATCCGCGGCCGTATGCCAAGGGTTGACCCGGCCCGGGCCGGACCGTCAAAATATCTCTATATCGCGATAGGAAGATATTTATGGATCTGGAAGCCTGGTCGATCCGGCTGAAGGTCTTCGCCGACGCCACCCGTGTCCGTCTGCTGGCCCTGCTGGCCCGCGAGGAACTGACCGTCGCGGAGCTGTCCGCCATCACCCAGTTGGCGCAGCCGCGCGTGTCCACCCACCTCGCGAAGCTCAAGGAAGCCGGCCTGGTGCGCGACCGCCGCGCCGGCGTGTCCGCCTACTACCGCTTCGACGAAGACAATCTGGACACCGTCCAGCGCGAACTCTGGCGCAGCCTGCGCGACGGCAGCGACGACCCGCTGCTTCGCCAGGACGCCGAGCGCGTCGCCAGCGTGCTCGCCAACCGGGCCGCCGACCAGAACTGGGCCGACAGCGTCGCCGGCGACATGGAGCGCCATTATTCGCCCGGCCGCACCTGGGAGGCCCTGGCCCGCACCGCGCTGCCGCTGCTCGAGACCGGCGACGTGCTCGACATCGCCTCGGGCGATGGCGTGCTGGCGGAGCTGCTCTCCCCGCATTCCAACCGCTACATCTGCATCGACACCAGCGCCCGCGTGGTGGCGGCCGCTGGCGAACGTTTACGCCGTTTCCCCAACGTGGAAGTGCGTGAAGGGGACATGCATGCCTTGCCGTTCAAGGACGCCAGTTTCGACCTGGTCGTGCTGATGCATGCGCTCACCTACTCCACCAAGCCGGCGCAGGCCGTGGCGGAAGCCGCGCGGGTGCTTCGACGGGGCGGTCGCCTGCTGCTCAGCAGCCTGGCGAAGCACGAGCATCGCTCCGTGGTCGAGGCTTACAGCCACGTCAACCTGGGTTTCTCGGAGAAGGAACTGCGCAAGTTCGCCGAGAAGGCCGGGCTGGAGATCGCCAACGCCGAAACCGTCACCCGTGAACGCCGCCCGCCCCATTTCGAAGTGCTGTCGCTGACTGCCCTGAAGCCATGAAAACACTGCCCTGGTTGCATCCCACTCGCGCAGCACTGCTGCTCAAGGCGCTGGAAGAGCGCATCCTGATCATCGACGGCGCCATGGGCACGATGATCCAGCGCCACGGCCTGCAGGAAGCCGACTACCGCGGCGAACGCTTCGCGGATGGCTGCGACGCACAGCACGCGCACGAACACGGCCCAGGCTGCGACCACGACCTGAAGGGCAACAACGACCTGCTGCTGCTGACCAAGCCGGAGGTGATCGCCGGCGTGCACACCGCCTACCTCGATGCGGGCGCGGACCTGGTCGAGACCAATACCTTCAACGCGACCTCGGTCAGCCAGGCCGACTACCATCTCGAGCACCTGGTCTACGAATTGAACAAGGCCGGCGCCCGCGTCGCGCGCGCATGCTGCGACGCCGCCGAGGCCAGGACGCCGGACAAACCGCGTTTCGTGATCGGCGTGCTCGGCCCGACCAGCCGCACGGCCTCGATCAGCCCCGACGTCAACGACCCCGGCTTCCGCAACACCAGCTTCGATGAATTGCGCGGCACCTACCGCGAAGCCATCGAAGGCCTGATCGACGGCGGCGCCGATACGCTGATGGTGGAGACCATCTTCGACACGTTGAACGCAAAGGCCGCGCTGTATGCCATCGAGGAAGTGTTCGATGCGCGCGGCGGACGCCTGCCCGTCATGATCTCCGGCACGATTACCGACGCATCCGGCCGCACGCTGTCCGGCCAGACCGCGGAAGCCTTCTACACCTCCATCGCGCACAGCCGTCCCCTGTCGGTCGGACTGAACTGCGCGCTGGGCGCGAAGGATCTCCGCGAGCATGTCGATACGCTGGCCACCGTCGCCGACGCCTATGTCAGTGCGCATCCGAACGCCGGGCTGCCCAATGCCTTCGGCGAGTACGACGAGACGCCCGAAGAGATGGCGGCGACGCTGAAGGAGTTCGCCGAGTCGGGCCTGCTCAACCTCGTGGGCGGCTGCTGTGGCACCACGCCGGCCCACATCAAGGCGATCGCCGACGTCGTTGCCGGCTTGCCGCCCCGCCGCCTGCGCGCTGCCCTGGAGCAGGCCGCATGAGCACCGCCGCGCGCCACACGCGCCTGTCCGGCCTGGAGCCGCTGGTCATCACGCCGGACCTGCTGTTCGTCAACGTGGGCGAACGCACCAACGTCACCGGCAGCGCCCAGTTCCGCAAGCTGGTGAAGGAAGAGCGTTACGAGGAGGCCGTCGAGGTCGCGCGACAGCAGGTGGCGAGCGGTGCGCAGATCCTCGACGTGAACATGGACGAGGGCCTCATCGATTCCGAGAAGGCGATGGTCCGGTTCCTCAGCCTGATCGCCTCCGAACCCGACATCGCGCGCATTCCGGTGATGGTGGACTCGTCCAAGTGGAGCGTGATCGAGGCGGGCCTCAAGTGCCTGCAGGGCAAGGGCGTCGTCAACTCGATTTCGTTGAAGGAAGGCGAAGAAGCCTTCATCGACCATGCCCGCAAGGTGCTGCGCTACGGCGCCGCCGCGGTCGTCATGGCGTTCGACGAGACCGGACAGGCGGACACCTGCGCGCGCAAGGTCGAGATCTGCACGCGTGCTTACCGCATCCTGGTCGATGACGTGGGCTTCCCGCCGGAAGACATCATCTTCGACCCCAACATCTTCGCCGTCGCCACCGGTATCGAGGAGCACGACAACTACGCGGTGGACTTCATCGAAGCCACGCGGATCATCAAGCAGACCCTACCCCACTGCCATGTGTCCGGCGGCGTGTCGAACGTGTCGTTCTCCTTCCGCGGCAACGAGCCGGTACGCGCGGCGATCCACTCGGTGTTCCTGTACCACGCCATCCAGGCCGGCATGGACATGGGGATCGTCAACGCCGGCGGTCTTCCGGTTTACGACGACCTGGACGCAGAGCTGCGCGAGCGCGTGGAAGACGTGGTGCTCAACCGCCGCAAGGACGCCACCGAACGGCTGCTGGAAATCGCCGACCGCTACAAGGGGAAGAAAGGCGAAGCCCCGGTGGAGAATCTCGCCTGGCGCGAGAAGCCGGTCCGCGAGCGCCTGGCGCACGCCCTGGTGCACGGCATCGATGCCTTCGTCGAAGAGGATACCGAAGAAGCCCGGCAACAGGCTTCGCGTCCCCTGGATGTGATCGAAGGCGCCCTGATGGACGGCATGAACGTGGTCGGCGACCTGTTCGGCGCCGGCAAGATGTTCCTGCCGCAGGTGGTGAAGTCCGCGCGCGTGATGAAGAAGGCCGTGGCCTACCTGCTGCCCTATATCGAAGCCGAGAAACTGCGTACCGGCGATGCCGGCAAGTCCAACGGCAAGATCGTCATGGCCACGGTCAAGGGCGACGTGCACGATATCGGCAAGAACATCGTCGGCGTGGTCCTGGCCTGCAACAACTTCGACGTGGTCGATCTGGGCGTGATGGTGCCCACGCAGAAGATCCTCGACACCGCGCGCGCCGAGAACGCCGACCTGATCGGCCTGTCCGGCCTGATCACGCCATCGCTGGAGGAAATGACCCACGTGGCGCGCGAGATGCAGCGGCAGGGTTTCGAAACGCCGCTGCTGATCGGCGGCGCGACCACGTCGCGCGCGCATACGGCGCTGAAGATCGACCCGCATTACAAAGCCCCCACCGTGTGGGTGAAGGATGCCTCCCGCGCCGTCGGCGTGGCGCAATCACTGATCTCGCGCGACATGCGCACGGCCTTCGTGGCCGCCAACGATGCCGACTACGCCGAAATCCGCGAGCGCCACAAGAACCGCGGCGATGCGAAGCGCCTGGTGTCGCTGGAGAAAGCGCGAGGGCAGAAGTTCGAAGGCGGCTGGGCCGACTACGTGCCGCCCGCGCCGCGCCAGCCGGGCCTGCACGTGTTCGACGACTATCCGCTGACGGAACTGGTCGATTGCATCGACTGGACCCCGTTCTTCCAGGCCTGGGAGCTGGCCGGCAAGTTCCCGGCGATCCTGACCGACGACATCGTCGGCACCCAAGCCAGCGAGTTGTACCGCGACGCGCGCGCGATGCTGGACCGGATCGTCTCGGAGAAATGGCTGACCGCGAAGGCCGTGTTCGGCCTGTGGCCGGCGAACAGCGTGGGCGATGATGTGGAACTGACCCACGACGGCCGCACCGAGCGCCTGCACTTCCTGCGCCAGCAGGTGGACAAGCCCGCGGACCGTCCAGACTTCTGCCTGGCCGATTTCATCGCACCGAAGGACTCCGGCCGGCAGGACTGGATCGGCGCGTTCGCGGTCACCGCCGGCATCGGTATCGACGCGCATGTCGCGCGCTTCGAAGCCGACCACGACGACTACAACGCGATCCTGCTGAAGGCGCTGGCCGACCGTCTGGCCGAAGCGCTGGCCGAACGACTGCACCTGCGTGTACGCACGCACTTCTGGGGCTACGTCGCCGACGAAGCGCTCGACAACGACGCGTTGATCGCGGAGAAATATGTCGGCATCCGCCCGGCGCCCGGTTACCCCGCCTGCCCCGAGCATAGCGAGAAGGGCGCGCTGTTCCGCCTGCTCGATGCCGGAGCGAACGCCGGCATGTCGCTGACGGAGAGTTTCGCGATGCTGCCGACGGCGGCCGTTTCCGGCTACTACTTCAGCCACCCGCAGAGCCAGTATTTCGTGGTCGGGCGGGTGTCGAAGGAACAGGTGGCGGACTATGCGAAGCGCAAGGGCGTGGAGATCGCGCAGGTCGAGCGCTGGCTGGCCTCTAACCTGGACTACGATCCGGAGTGAAGCCGGGTGCTCCCGGCTAGAATGCGCCACCCTCCCCGTGGCCACCGCATCATGCCGTCGCTCCTTCCCGCCTGCCCAAGCCTGGTGACGCCTGTCGCGGGCGCGACCCGGCGCGCGCGATGAAGGCCGCCAAGGACCCATCGGGCTATCCCGCGGCGAAGCTGTCCAGCTTCTACTTCTTCTACTACGCCGTGCTGGGTGCGTTCACACCCTACTGGAGCCTGTACCTGGAGTCGCGCGGGCTCGGCGTCACCGCCATCAGCGTGCTGATGAGCCTGTGGTACGCCACCCGCATCGTCTCGCCGACGCTGTGGACCACGCTCGCCGCGCGCTCGCCGCGCCCGATCCGCTGGCTGCACCTGGGGTGCGCGCTGGCCGTGGGCAGCTTCGCCCTGTTCCTGCTGCCATGGCGTTACGTGGGCCTGTTCGCCGTGATGACGGCGTTCTGCTTCACCTACAACGCGGTGATGCCGCAGTTCGAGTCGATCACGATGTCGCACCTGGCGACGCGCAGCGATCGCTACGGCCTGATCCGCGTCTGGGGGTCGATCGGCTTCATCGTGGTGGTGGCGTCGTTCGGTTGGCTGATCGATGCGCGTCGGCTGGGCATCGGCGCCCTGCCCTGGCTGATGTTGCCGGTGCTGGCGGCCGTGCTGGGCTCCGCGCTGCTCAACCGTTACGCGCACGAGCCGGAAGCCCCGCCTGCGGCAGCAGGCGACGGCTTCCGCGCGCGCCTGCGGCAGCCCCGGGTGATCGCCTTCTTCGTCGCCGCCTTCCTGACCCAGATCTCGTTCGGCCCTTTCTACACGTTCTTCTCGATCTATCTTTCCGAGCACGGCTACACCACGGCCACGCAAGGCGTGCTCTGGACCGTGGGCGTGCTGGCGGAGATCGTGGTGTTCTTCCTGTCCAGCCGCATCTTCCGGCGCTGGGACGCGTCGCGCGTGCTGATGCTGGCGCTGCTGAGCGCCTCGGTGCGCTGGCTGGTGACGGCAATGTTTCCCGACAACATGCCGGTGATGGTGCTGGCGCAGCTGACCCACGCGCTCAACTTCGGCGCCTTCTTCGCCGCGGCCATGCAATTGCTGGTGCGCTTCTTCCCCGGCCGCCTCAATGGCCATGGCCAGGGCGTGTTCTACGGTCTGTCGTCCGGCGTCGGCGGTGTCTGCGGCGCACTGCTCGCCGGGCAGCTGTGGCGCTTCGGTGGCGAAACCGCCTTCATGGCGTCGTCCGGTATCGCCCTGCTCGCCGCGGCGATCGTGTGGCGGTGGCTGGTCCGCACGGATACGCACCCGGGCTCAAGCGGCGGCTGACGCCCTCACCACACCAGGTCGTCGGGCACCTGGTATTGCGGATCGGCGTAGGGATCGTCCCCCGCCGGCGCATTCGGATCGACCTTCAGGGCGACGGCAGGCGCAAAGATCGCTTCGGCCTCGGCCAGCACGGCGGACGAGACCAGCAGGTAGCGCCCGTTCTGCTGCACCACGCCGAGTTCGCCGGCATTGAGCGCCTTCAGCTGGTCGGCATTGACGTAGATGCGCTTGATCTTGCCGCCGTAGGGGAAATGGCGGGCGATGTCGGCTTCGGCATCGTTCAGCGCCTTGTCCTTGAGGAAGTCCTCCAGTTTCGCCTTGGCTTCGCGACGCAGGCGCGCTTCTTCCTGCTTCACCCGTTCGGCCTCGATCCGCTCATCCTTCTCGCGCTGCGCACGGATGGCGTAGGCCTTGGCCAGGTCGATGTCTTCCTGCGACCTCGGCTTGCGCGATTGGCCTTGCGGAGGACGCGGCTTGCCGGCGTGGGCTGGACGCGGCGGCGCGGCGCCCTTCCCGGGCGGCTTCTGGCCGGGTTTGCGCGCATCGGGCTTGCGCGTGTCGGGCTTGCGCTCGGGCTTGGGCGCCGGCTTGAAGCCCAGGCCCAACAACTGGTCTCGGAGGGAATCGCTCATCGGTCTATCGGGGGGAGAACGTACTGTCCCCACAGCGTATCAATAATGGGGCGGCGGCGGCTCGTTGGCGGGGTCCTCGAACAACGAGGACCGCACCTTGCCCAGCTCTTCCACCATGTGTCGCAGCAACAACGCGGTACGCTGGTTCTCGACGCGCGCGTCGGCGAGCGCTTCGCTCAGTTCGCCCAGCGCGTGCTCCTGGAACGCGAGGCGCGTTTCCAGCTCTACCAGGCGCTGCTCCAGCGCGTCGCGCTGGAGTGGCAGGTCAGCCTGCATGTATCGATCTCCCTCGTCCGATGCCGTAATAGGCGATGCCGGCGGCCTCGACCTCGGCGGGATCGTAAAGGTTGCGGCCATCGAACACCACGGCATCGGCCAAGGTCTCGCGCAGGCGGGCGAAATCCGGGCTGCGGAACTGCTTCCACTCGGTCACTACCACCAGCGCATCGGCACCCTCCAGCGCCGCGCGCGCATCGGTGCACAGCACCAGGTCCCCGCGCTCGCCGAAGACGCGGCCGGCCTCCTCGCGGGCTTCCGGGTCGTAGGCCCGCACGTTCGCACCCGCCTCCCACAACTCGGCCAGCAGCCGGCGGCTGCTCGCTTCGCGCATGTCGTCGGTATTGGGCTTGAACGCCAGGCCCCAGACGGCGAAGGTCTTGCCACGCACGCCCTCATCCTCGCCACGGTCGTAGTGGCGCTGGATCAGTTCGAACAGGTGGCCCTTCTGGCGTTCGTTGACGCCTTCCACGGCCTGCAGCAGTTCGGGTGCGTAGCCGTGTTGCTGCGCGGTCTTGGCCAGCGCCTGCACGTCCTTGGGAAAGCACGAGCCCCCGTAGCCGGCGCCGGGGTAGATGAAGTGCCAGCCGATGCGCGGGTCCGACCCGATGCCCTGGCGCACCTGCTCGACGTCCGCACCCACGCGCTCGGCGATGTTGGCGATCTCGTTCATGAAGCTGATCTTCGTCGCCAGCATCGCGTTGGCGGCGTACTTGGTCAGCTCGGCCGAGCGCACATCCATCACCACGATGCGCTCGTGGTTGCGGTTGAACGGCGCGTACAGCCGGCGCAGCTTGTCCACCGCCTGCGGGCGCGCCGCACCGATGATGATGCGGTCCGGCCGCATGCAGTCGTTGACCGCATCGCCTTCTTTCAGGAATTCCGGGTTGGACACCACGTCAAACGCCACCTCGACGCCACGCGATGCCAGTTCGGCCTCGATCGTCGCCTTGACCTTGTCCGCGGTACCCACCGGCACGGTGGATTTGTTCACCACCGTGCAGGGCCGCTCGATGTGGCGACCAATCGTCCTGGCCACGGCCAGCACGTATTGCAGGTCGGCGCTGCCGTCCTCGTCCGGCGGGGTGCCCACCGCGATGAAGAGCACGTCGCCATGCGCGATCGCCGCGGCCGCCTCGGTCGTGAAGCGCAACCGGCCCGCGGCGTGGTTGGCCTTCACCATCGGCGACAGGCCGGGCTCGTAGATCGGCACGATGCCCTGGTTCAGGCCGTCGACCTTGGCCGGGTCGATGTCGACACAGACCACGTCATGCCCGACGTCCGACAGGCACGTGCCTGTCACCAACCCAACGTAACCCGTGCCGAAAATGGCTACTCGCATGCTGCGGCCTCCTGGACCCCGTCGCGGCTATTGCAACCGACGACTATTGCAGGATGCCCATCAGCTCCACGTCAAACGTGAGGGTCGCGTCCGGGCCGATCTTGCCGCCGGGTGCGCCGCTCGCGCCGTAAGCCAGGCCGGAGGGAATCCAGAAGCGGTACTTGGCGCCGACCGGCATCAGCGAGACGCCTTCGGTCCAGCCCGCGATCACGCCATTGAGCGGGAATTCGGCCGCCTGGCCACGCTCGTACGAACTATCGAAGACGTCGCCGCTCAACAGCTTGCCTTCGTAGTTGACGCGCACGCGGCTCGTCGGCATCGGGCGCTGGCCGTTGCCCTGGCGCAGCACCATGTACTGCAGGCCCGACGGCGTGGTGATCACGCCCGGCTTGCTCTTGTTCTCGGCGAGGAATTTCGCGCCCTCGTCACGGTTGCGCTGGGCGACGCCCGCCTGACGCTTGGTCAGGTAGGCCTTCATCTCGGCCTGCGCCTGCTCGAGGGTCAGCAACGGTGTCCCACTCTTGCCGGCGACGGCGCGCACGGCCTGTGCAAGCACGGCCGGATCGACTTCGTCCTTGAACGGCAACAGCGAAGGACCGACAACGTACGTACCGAGGAACAGGCCTACCTTGGTCTTGTCGACCGGCGGCGGTGCGCTGCCCGGCGGCATGCCGGGAATCGGCTGGCCATCGGCCACGGCGAGATTCACGCGCAGCAACTGGTCGGTGGCCTGCGCTTCCTGTTCGGTGATCAGCGGGGGCTTGCCCGCGAACGTGTTGACGATCGCGCGCTCAAAGGCTGCGGTGTCGAGGAACGCACCCACGGGCTGCAGCGAGCTGCCGACGTCCACGCCGATGGCGTAGCTGACCTTGTCGCGCTCGGTCACCAGCGCGGTTTTTTCCTGTGCAGACACGCTGCCTCCCAGCATCGAAAACGAGATTCCCAACAACGCGGCAATGCCGCGGACCGACCGCTTCATCCTTCTCACTCCTGGAGCCTGCGCCGGGAAGATGGCGCCAACCTCTTATTGTGGCATGCCCGCCGCCTTCCACGGCGGCAGCGTCAACGCTTTGCGCGCGGCATCGCCAGCTCGCGTTCGATGGCGGCGACCAATGCGGGATCGTCGGGCTTGATCTTGCTGGGGAAGTTCGCGACCACGCGCCCGTCGCGCGAAATCAGGTACTTGTGGAAATTCCAGCCCGGCGCGGTGCCGGTGGTCTGCGTGAGCGCCTTGTACAACGGTGTGGCGTCATCGCCGATCACGGACACCTTTTCGAACATCGGGAACTTCACGCCGTAGGTAAGCGTGCAGAACTCCTGGATTTCCTTCTCGGTGCCGGGTTCCTGGCCCTTGAAGTCGTTCGACGGGAAGCCGAGTACCGCGAAGCCCTTCGCCGCGTAGTGCTGGTGCAGGGCTTCCAGGCCCTCGTACTGGGGCGTGTAACCGCACTTACTGGCGGTATTGACCACCAGGAGCACCTGCCCGGCGTACTGTTTCTTCAGGTTCACGGGGGTCTTCCCGGTCAACGGCCGGTAGCTGACGTCCAGCAGACCGGCTGCCAAAGCGATCGAAACGGCGCCAAGGAGCGCCACAAAAGCAATGTATTTCAGCAACTTGGATGTCATGACCCACTCCGCTAGTACGAACATGACAAGTATGCCTTCAGTTGGGTGACAAAACCTTGCAAGGGAGTTGACGCCCTGTGTTTTGGTGTTATAGTTGAATACAACACCACTCACCCAACGCAGCGGGGGATGCCATGAACCAGAAACTGACCCACACACTGCCCAGCCTGGCCGTCGGCGGCCTGCTGCTGGCGATCGGGGTGCTGGCGACCGTCACCGGTGCCCGCACGGCCGAGGTGGAATCCGCCGCGCTGGTCGGCGCGCTGGAATCCGATGCCCGCGAGATCGCAGGCGATGACCGCAACCCGGAGACGCGGCAGCACAAGCGCCGCGCCCGGGCCTCGCTGGCCATGCCCTACTTTTCCTTTGGCCAATCGCTGCGTCCGAGGAGCTGAGCCATGACGTCCATCCAATGGAGCGACGGCGCTCCCATCTACCGCCAGCTGAAGGATCGCGTGATCGCGATGATGCTGGACGGGATCCTGAAGCCGGGCGACGCCCTGCCCTCCGTCCGCCAGGTGGCGGCGGAGTACCAGCTGAATCCGATTACCGTATCGCGCGCCTACCAGGAACTGGCCGATGAGGCCCTGGTGGAGAAGCGCCGCGGCCTGGGCATGTTCGTCACCGACGAAGCGTCCAAGAAGCTGCGCGGCACCGAGCGCGAGCGGTTCCTGACCGAAGAGTGGCCGGCCGTCGCCGAGCGCATCGAGCGCCTGGGCCTGTCCATCGAAGAGCTGCTGCAATCCAAGGGGAACAAGTGATGAATGCCGCAATCGCCAACACCGTGGTCAATGCCCACGGTCTACGCAAGGCCTACAAGAACAAGCTCGCGCTGGACAACACCAGCTTCGAGATCGAAGCGGGCAAGATCATCGGCCTGATCGGTCCGAACGGCGCGGGCAAGACCACTGCGCTCAAGGCCATCCTCGGGCTGACGCCGTTCGAGGGCCAGCTGAAGGTGCTGGGCCTGGATCCGCGCAAGGACCGCGACGAACTGATGAAGGACGTCTGCTTCATCGCCGACGTCGCCGTGCTGCCGCGCTGGATGAAGGTCAAGGAGGCCATCGACTTCGTCGAAGGCGTGCACCCGCGCTTCGATCGCGCCAAGTGCGAGCGCTTCATCGCCAACACCCAGCTCAAGCCCAACCTGCGCGTGCGCGAGATGTCCAAGGGCATGATCGTGCAGCTGCACCTGGCGCTGGTCATGGCCATCGACGCCAGGCTGCTGGTGCTGGACGAGCCCACGCTGGGCCTGGACATCCTCTACCGCAAACAGTTCTACCAGCGCCTGCTGGAAGACTATTTCGATGAGCAGAAGACCATCATCGTCACCACCCACCAGGTCGAGGAGATCGAACACATCCTCACCGACGTGATGTTCATCCGCGACGGCAAGATCGTCCTGACCTCGCAGATGGACGAAGTCGCCGAGCGTTACACCGAAGTGCTCGTCAGTGGTGGAGACGCGGCCGACCAGGCGCGCGCTCTGAAACCGATCGACGAGCGCGCCCTGCCCTTCGGCAAGACCGTGTTGCTGTTCGACGGCGTACCGAAAGCGCAGCTCGCCCCGCTCGGCGAGACCCGCACCCCCGGCCTCGCCGACCTGTTCGTCGCCATCATGAAAGGAACCTACGCATGAACGCCGTGACTTCGACGTTGGGCAAACCCTCCAAGCCGGGCGCGTTCAAATGGCTGATCAAGCGCGAGTTCTGGGAGAACCGCGGCGGCTTCTTCTGGGCACCCGTGATCACCGGCGGCATCTTCGTGGTGCTCAACCTGATCCTGGCCGTCATCGGGAGCATCGCCGCGCGCGGCTCCATGGACGGCGGCGGCTTCAGCGTTGAGGAAGCGCCCCGCAAAGCGGAGATGATCGTCGGCGGCATCGGCGACGGCATGCTGCTCGGTGGCGTGATCCTGGCCTGCGTGGTGCTGGCGTTCGTGGTGTTCTTCTACGCCCTGGGCACGCTGTACGACGATCGTCGCGACCGCAGCGTCCTGTTCTGGAAGTCGCTGCCGGTCTCCGACACCCACATGGTCCTGTCGAAGCTCGCCTGGGCATTGGTCCTGGCGCCGCTGCTGGCCGTGAGCGTCGGCATCCTGATCGGACTGTGCATGTGGCTGATCTCGGCGCTGACCATCAGCATCAACGGTCTGCCCGCCGGCGGCGCGATCTTCACCCACTCGCATCCGCTGCGCGTCATCGGCGGCGTGGTCAGCTCGCTGCCGGTCTACATGTTCTGGTCCCTGCCGGCGATCGGCTGGCTGATGTTCTGCTCCGCCTGGGCACGCAGCAAGCCGTTCCTGTGGGCCGTGCTGGTGCCGGTGCTGGCCTGCGTGATCATCAGCATGACCGACATCTTGCCGGGCCTGAAGATCCGCCACGACCTGGTCTGGTACACGGTGGTCTACCGCGGCCTGTTGAGCGTGGTGCCGGGCGCCTGGTTCCCGACCTTGCAGGGCGGTGCCGCCAACCCGCACACCGAGATCAACACGCCTGACGAACTGGCCAACGCGATCGACCTGACCCGCAGCTGGCAAGCCTTCGCCTCGGCCGACCTGTGGATCGGCGCCGCCATCGGCGTGGCCCTGATCGTCGGTGCAATCTACCTGCGGCGCTGGCGCGAAAGCGAATAAGCCCGACCCCGGTGGCGGCTTCGGCCGCCACCTTTCCAAGACACCCGAGAGGACGACCCATGCCCCGCACGCCTGCCCTCCTGCGCACGCTCCCCTTCGTTGCCATGATCGCACTGGCCGCCTGCCAGCCCGCACCGGACAAGAACGACAACGCGCCGACCGGCATCGCCGCCAAGGCGATGGACGAAGCCCGCAAGGGCCTGGGTGAAGCCAGCCAGGAACTGCAGAAAGCCCAGAGCGAGATCGACGCGGCGCGCCAGAAGCTGGCCACCGAGAACCTCACGCTCAACCGCAACGAGAACCAGAACCTGCCCAAGGCGGAGATCACCCCGGCGGGCGAGCTGCTGATCGAGGGCAAGTCCGTGGCGACCACGCCCGAGCAGAAGGAAAAGGTACTTGCCTACCGCGGCGCCATGATCACCGTGGTCGGCGACGGCATGGCGATCGGCATGGAAGGCGCAAAGGTCGGCATCGATGCCGCCGCCAGCGCGCTCAAGGGCGTCCTGGCCGGACAGTCCGGCGACGAGATCGGCAAGCAGGTCGGCGCGGAAGCGAAGACCAAGATGAAGCCGATGGTCGACCAGCTCTGCGGTCGCCTGCCGGCGCTGCTCACCGCGCAGCAGGCGCTCGCGGCCTCCGTGCCCGAGTTCAAGCCCTATGCCAGCATGGACCAGGCCGACGTCGACGACTGCGCCAGCCAGTCCGACTGGGACTTCTGATTTCCGCGACACGGAGAACCACCGCATGCGCATGACGACCGCCACCCCGATCCTGTTCCTTGCGACCGCGCTGCTTGCGGCACCCGCATTCGCGCAGGACGAACACTGCAAGCATTCCGCCCCGCGCCAACTGAAGCTCGACACCGCCGGCGCCAAGGCCGTCGTGTTCGACATCGGCCACAACGACCTGCGTGTCGACGCGTCGCCGGGCGCGGCGGTTTCGCTGCAAGGCAAGGCGTGCGCTTCCCAGGCCGATGCGTTGCCGAGCCTGAAGCTGACCCAGGAGCGCGTTGGCGACAAGCTGGTGGTCCGCGCGTGGCGCGAGGGCCGTTTCAGTGGCGTGTTCTTCGGCAACAACTACGCGTACCAGACGCTGTCGGTGACCCTGCCCGACACGCTGCCGGTACAGCTCAAGGTCGGTTCCGGCGACGCCAGCGTGACCGGCGCAGCGGTGCTGAGCGCTGACGTCGGCTCCGGCGATGTGGTGGCGCGCGGCATCCGCGGCCTGGCCGCTGTATCCGTCGGCTCCGGCGACATCGAACTCGACGACGTCGGGGCGTTGCGTGTGATTTCCATCGGCTCCGGCGACGTCACCGCGCGCGGTGTACGTGGCGCCGTGCACGTCGGCAGCATCGGTTCGGGCGACTTCACCCTCGTACGCGGCACCGGCAACGTCGAGATCGGCTCGATCGGTTCCGGCGACGCCGAATTGCGCGATGTCGGCGGCGACGTCGTGGTCGGGTCGGTCGGCTCCGGCGGTGTCGAAGCCCGCAATGTCGCAGGCGCGCTCACCGTGCGCTCGGTCGGCAGCGGCGACGTGCACCACGAGGGCGTGAAGGGCGCCGTCGATCTCCCGAAACACCATTGATTTCCAAGGAACGACCATGACCCGATTCGCACCGCTCGCCCTTGCGATTTCCGTCGTCTTCCTGGCCGCCTGTTCCGGCAAGGACAAGGCGCCCGACACCGGCAGCCGCATCGAAGCCTCGGGGGCGTTGTGGGGCCAGAGCATCACGCTCAACACGACCGGCCAGCCGAAGGCGGAAATCTCCGCCAAGGGCGACTTCATCATCGCCGGCAAGCAGGTGGAGGTGAACGACGCACAGCGCGCCCTGCTGGTGGCCTACCACCGTGAACTGGGCGGCATCGCCGATGCCGGCATCGCGACCGGCAAGGAAGGCGTCAAGCTCGCCGGCAAGGCCGTGGGCGCCGCGGTGAAGGGCATTTTCAGCGGCAATCCGGACCAGATCGACAAGGAGATCGAAGCCGAGGCCAAGAAGGTCGAAGACGAAGCGATGAAGATCTGCGACCGCCTGCCGGGCCTGTACAAGGCGCAGCAGGAACTCGCCGCCGCCCTGCCCGCGTTCCAGCCCTACGCCACGATGGACGAAGGCGACGTGGAAGACTGCCGCACGGACCAGAACGACAGCCACGAGGCCGGCGAGGATGTCGGCCGCGCCATTGGCCAGGCGATCAAGGGCGAGACAGACGCCGAAAAGAATGCCGCCGCTGAAGCCGATGCCGCCGCGGCGGAGCCCGCCAAGCCCTGACTCCGCCGTAGACCGTCTGCCGCCGCATAGCGGCGGACGGGGTTTCAGCCGCCGCCGCCACCCGCCTTGCCGTGGATGCCGCCCTTGGCCAGCACGGCCGGGTCCAGCAGTGGCTTGAGCGTCTTCTCCGGCAAGCCGGTGACCTCGCGTGCCACCTCCAGCACCGGCCGGTTCTGCTTGTAGGCCTGCTTGGCGATCGCCGCGCCTTTCTCGTAGCCGATCACCGGGTTCAGCGCGGTGACCAGGATGGGGTTGCGGTCCAGCGCTTCCTTCACCCGATCGCCCCGCACCTTCAACCCCGCGATGCAATCGTCGGCCAGCAGTCGCGACACGTTCGACAGCAGCTGCATCGCATCCAGCAGGTTGTGCGCGATCAGCGGCAGGGTGACATTGAGCTGGAAGTTGCCGGTCTGGCCCGCCACCGTCACTGCGGTGTGGTAGCCCATGACCTGCGCGCAGACCATCACGGTCGCTTCGGGAATCACGGGATTCACCTTGCCCGGCATGATCGAACTGCCGGGCTGCAGTGCAGGCAGTTCCACTTCACCCAGGCCGGCCAGCGGCCCGGAGTTCATCCAGCGCAGGTCGTTGGCGATCTTGGTCAGCGCGACGGCCAGCGCACTGAGCTGGCCCGAGAGTTCGACCGCGTCGTCCTGCGCCGCCAGGCCCTCGAACTTGTTGGCCGCGCTTTCGAAGCGGGTACCCGTGCGGGCCGACAGTGCCTTGGCCACCCGCGTGCCGAAGCGCGGATCGGCATTGATGCCGGTACCGATCGCCGTGCCGCCCAGCGGCAAGCGGCGCACGCGCTTGAGCGTGTCTTCGATCCGTGCCTGCGCCGACGACAGCTGCGCCGACCAGGCCGAGAACTCCTGGCCGAAGGTCAGCGGCATGGCATCCATCAGATGGGTGCGACCCGTCTTGACCACCTTCCCCAACGCACGGCCACGCGCATCGATGGTCCTGCGCAGGTGCTTGATGGCCGGCAGCAGGTCTTCCACCGCCGCCAGCTGCGCGGCGACGCGGATCGCCGTGGGGATCACGTCGTTGGAGCTCTGGCCGAGGTTGACGTGATCGTTCGGGTGCACCTGCGCCTTGCCCGCGCGCGAAGCGAGGTTGGCGATCACCTCGTTGGCGTTCATGTTGGACGAGGTGCCGGAACCGGTCTGATAGACGTCGATCGGAAAATGCGCGTCGTGCGCGCCCTCGGCAACCTCGAGCGCGGCGCCCTGCACGGCCTTCGCGATGCCCTTGGGCAGCAGGCCCAGGCCCGCATTGACCTCGGCCGCCGCCGCTTTCACCAGTCCCAGCGCGCGGATGAATCCACGCGGCATCGGCCGGCCGGAAATCGGGAAGTTCTGCACCGCG
Organism: Pseudoxanthomonas sp. Root630; assembly: GCF_001427585.1. Taxonomy (GTDB): domain Bacteria; phylum Pseudomonadota; class Gammaproteobacteria; order Xanthomonadales; family Xanthomonadaceae; genus Pseudoxanthomonas_A. The sequence continues at coordinate 157,827 of NZ_LMGY01000016.1, forward strand.
CGCTGCGTCTGCGCGCCCCAGAGAGCCTCCGCAGGCACCTGCAGCTCGCCCATGCTGTCGTGTTCGACGCGGGTCCGGCCCACGGTCTTCTTGCTGGTCATCACCGTCTCCTGGAAGGAATTCACGGCTTGCGCGCCGGCGAGGGCCGGTGGCTGGCGGGGGCCGACAGGATACGCGAGGCCGGTTCGGCCGCTTCCCGGGGTAAAATGAAACGATCCTTTTCAGCCCTCCCCGCCCCCATGTCGGAATCGTCCCTGCTCGCCCTCTCTCCGCTCGATGGCCGCTACGCCGGCAAGGTCGATGCGCTGCGCCCGATCTTTTCCGAGTACGGGCTGATCCGTGCCCGCGTGAAGGTGGAGGTCGAGTGGCTGCTGGCGCTGGCCGCGGAGCCGGGCATCGTCGAACTGGCCGCCTTCTCCGACGGCGCGAAGGCCCGCCTGCGCGCGCTGGCCGACGGCTTCAGCGTCGCCCATGCCGCCCGGGTCAAAGAGATCGAGCGCACCACCAATCATGACGTCAAGGCGGTGGAGTACTTCATCAAGGAGCAGTTGAAGGACGATGCCGAACTCGCACCGGCGCTGGAGTTCGTCCATTTCGCTTGCACCAGCGAAGACATCAACAACCTGTCTTACGGCCTGATGCTGGAACAGGCCCGCCGCGAGGTGCTGCTGCCCGCGCTGGACGGCGTCGCCGGCATGCTGCGCACGCTCGCCCATGCGCAGGCCGCGCAGCCGATGCTGTCGCGCACGCACGGCCAGACCGCTTCCCCGACCACGCTGGGCAAGGAGATCGCCAACGTCGTCGCCCGCCTCGAGCGCCAGCGTGCGCAGATCGCCGCGGTGGAACTGACCGGCAAGATCAACGGCGCGGTGGGCAACTACAACGCGCATGTAGCCAGCTACCCGGACGTGGACTGGCCGGCGTTCGCGCAGCGCTTCGTCGAAGGCCTGGGCCTGGTGTTCAACCCCTACACCACCCAGATCGAGCCGCACGACAACGTCGCCGAGATCGGTGATGCCGCACGCCGCGCCAACACCATCCTGGTCGACCTGGCCCGCGACATCTGGGGCTACATCTCGCTGGGCTACTTCAAGCAGCGGCTCAAGGAAGGCGAAGTGGGCAGTTCCACCATGCCGCACAAGGTCAACCCGATCGACTTCGAGAATGCGGAAGGCAACTTCGGCATCGCCAACGCGCTGTTCGAGCATTTCAGCGCCAAGCTGCCGATCAGCCGCTGGCAGCGCGACCTGACCGATTCCACCGTGCTGCGCGCCCTAGGCACCGCCTTCGGCCATACGCAGGTGGCGCTGGATTCGCTGGCCAAGGGCCTGGGCAAGCTGGAAGTGAACCCGCAGCGCCTGAACGCCGACCTCGATGCCGCCTGGGAAGTGCTGGCCGAGGCCGTGCAGACCGTCATGCGCCGCCACGGCCTGCCGAACCCGTACGAACAGCTGAAGGCGCTGACGCGCGGCCAGGGCATCACCGCCGATTCGATGCGCAGCTTCATCGAGTCGCTCGACCTGCCGGCGGACGCCAAGCAGCGCCTGCGCGAGATGACGCCGGGCAGCTACACCGGCCTGGCCGAGCGCCTCGCCCGGGACATCTGACCTGCGGAGGCGGGAACGGCGATGCACCTGTTGATCAACATCGACGTCCCCGATCTTCCCGCTGCGGAAGCGCTGTACACGCGCGCCTTCGGGCTCTCCGCCGGGCGACGCTTCGGCGATGGCGGCGTCGAGCTGTTGGGGGCGCAGGCACCGATCTATGTGCTGCAGAATGCGGCCGGGTCCGTCGCCGCTGCCGAGGCGCGCCGCGACTACACCCGCCACTGGACGCCCGTGCACCTGGACGTGGTGGTGGACGCCCTTGAACCTGCCCTGGAGCGCGCCCTCCGGGCCGGACTGGTGCAGGAAGCCGAGATCCGCGACGCGAACTGGGGCCGCATCGTCCGCCTGGCCGACCCGTGGGGCCACGGCTGGTGCCTGCTGCAGTTCGTCAACCGCGGCTACGACGAGATCGCCACATGATGTTCCGCTCCTTCCTGCTTGGCGGCCTGCTTGCCTGGGCACTCCCGTCCGCCACGCTCGCGGCCGATGCGCCCGCCGCCAAGGCCTGCGCCGATGATGCCGGCTGGAACGATCCCGCGACGCCCTTGCGGGTCTACGGCAACACCTGGTTCGTCGGCACCTGCGGGATCAGCGCATTGCTGGTGACGTCCGATGCCGGCCACATCCTGATCGATGCCGCCACGCCGCAGGCCGGCCCGCAGATCCTGGCCAACATCCGCACGCTCGGCTTCAACCCCGAGGACGTGCGCGCGATCGTGTTCTCGCACGAACACTACGACCATGCCGGCAGCCTGGCCGAGTTGCAGCGCGCCACCGGTGCGCCCGTGTACGCACGTGCGCCCGCCGTCGGCACGTTGAAGCGCGGCACCCCGGACCGCAGCGATCCGCAGCTCGAGGTATCCGAACCCATCGCCCCGGTCGAGCGCGTCGTCACCCTTACCGACGACGGCGTCGTGCGCGTCGGGCCGCTGGCCCTGCAAGCCGTCGCTTCGCCCGGCCACACACCCGGGGGCACCAGTTGGACCTGGCGTTCGTGCGAAGGCGATGTCTGCCACCAGATGGTCTATGCCGACAGCCTGACCGCGATCTCCGACGACGTGTACCGTTACAGCGACGAGCAGGCACACCCGGGCTACGTGGCCGCATTTCGCGACACGCTGGCACGGATCGCCGCGCTCGACTGCGACGTACTGATCACGCCCCACCCCTCGGCAAGCAGGCTGTGGTCGCGGATGGGTCCCGGCGCCCGCGCGCCGCTGTCCGATACCGGTGCCTGCCGTGCGTATGCGAACACCGCCACCCAGCGCCTCGACAAGCGCCTGGCCGACGAAGCCGCCATGACGACGCCCGCCCATCCTTGATCGGCATCAATGCCCGGCGCGTCGCTTTCGGCGACGCTGACCTCCCCCTTCCCTGCACGACGCGTTGCCGCGTGAATACGACCCGATGAACAAGAAGACTTCCGCCCGTGCCCCTTCGCTTCCATTCGAGATCGACGCCACGCGCGAACATCCGCTGGGCATGCCTGCCGAGCGCTTCCTGCGCGATTACTGGCACAAGCGCCCCCTGCTGATCCGCAATGCCTTCCCCGGTTTCGAAACTCCGGTGCAGCCGGAAGACCTGGCCGGCCTGGCCTGCGAAGAGGGCGTGCTGGCGCGGATGATCAGCCTGGACCGCGCCACCGGCGCGTGGGATGTCCGTACCGGTCCGTTCCAGGAAGAGGATTTCCCCGGCCTGCCCGACCACGACTGGACCCTGCTGGTGCAGGACGTGGACAAGTGGGATGCCGACGTGCGCGCGCTGCTGGACCAGTTCCGCTTCCTGCCGCGGTGGCGCGTGGACGACATCATGATCAGCTTCGCGGCCACCGGCGGCTCGGTCGGCGCACACGTGGATCATTACGACGTGTTCCTGTTGCAGGCGCAGGGCGAGCGCCGCTGGGCGATCGACGCCAGCGTGGCGATGGGCAAGCCGGCACCGGATCTCGGATTCCAGGAAGACGTGGCGATCAAACTGCTGCGGCAGTTCGACCCCACCCACGAATGGGTGCTCTCGCCCGGCGACATGCTGTACCTGCCGCCGCTGGTCCCGCACCACGGCGTGGCGGAAAACCCCTGCCTGACGTTCTCGGTGGGCATGCGTGCGCCGTCGTCGGCCGAACTGATCGGCGACTACCTGGACACGCTGATCGCCGATGCCGACGAGGCCGTGCGCTACCACGACGAAGACCTGGCCACCCCGCAGGACCCCAACGAGATCGACCCGCGCGCCATGGAGCGCGTGGTCGAGGCCTTGAACGCGCTGCGCATGAACGATCCCGACCTGGTCGGCGACTGGTTCGGCCGTTTCATCACCACCTATCGCGCCTCCGGCGACGTGATGCCGTCGCCCGATGCGCCTTCGCGGATCGAGATGGAGTGGGACCTGCAGCAGGGCGCACGCCTGCTGCGGCACCCGTTCTCGCGGTTCGCCTGGCGCCGGCGCAAGAAGGGGGCCACCCTGTTCTGCAACGGCCTGGACTACGCCCTGCCGGTCAAGGAGGCGCAGGCGCTGGCCGCACTGGAAAGCCTCGACGGCCCGACCTATGGCGCCTTGAGTGAGGCAGGCCGCGACGCGGTGATGGCGCTCGCGGCGCAGGGCCATTACCAGCTGGCCCTGGACGACGACGACCCGGCCTCCGAGGACCAAGACCCATGACCACCCCGGATTTCCGCATCGAGGCGGCCGACTACGCCGCCACGCTGGACGACCTGCGGCGCGTCCGCGACGTGGTCTTCATCGAGGAGCAAGGGGTGCCGCGCGACCTCGAGCAGGACGCGCTCGACCCGCTGTGCCACCACGTGATCGCCCGCGATCCCCACGGCGCGCCCATCGGCACCGCCCGCCTCACCCCGGACCACCGGATCGGGCGCATGGGCGTGCTCTCCGCCTGGCGCGGCCGAGGCGTTGGCGAGGCCCTGCTCCTCGCGCTGCTGGCGGAAGCCCGCCAGCGCCAATGGCCAACGGTGTCCCTGCATGCCCAGGTGGATGCCGAACGGTTCTATGCCCGACATGGCTTCCTGCCCGAAGGCGAGCGTTTCGTCGAGGCCGGCATCGAGCACCAGGGCATGCGCCGGGTGCTGGGCGGCACCGCCACCATCGCCCACCGGGCCGAAGCCGTCGCGATCACCACCGCCGTCATCGTGCAGGCGCGTCGCTCGCTCTCGATCTACAGCCGTGCGCTGGATCCGGGGCTGTGGGACGCGCCGCCCGTGCTGGATGCCCTGCGCCGGTTCGCCACGCACCGCACCGGCGTGCAGGTCCAGGTCCTCCTGCAGGATGCGGCGACGCCCCAGCATGCTTTGGCGCCCCTGATCGGCCTGGGCCAGCGCCTGCCCAGCGTGTTCGCCTTCCGCGACGTGCAGGACCCCGTGGACCTGCCCTATACCGCGGCCTTCGTCGCCAACGACGACCATGGCTACTACTATCGCCCGCTCGGCCATCGCTTCGATGGCGAAGCGGGCCTGGAGCATGCAGGACGCGCCCGCCAGCTGCGCGACGAGTTCACCCAGATGTGGGAACGCGCGCGTCCTGTCACGGAATTCCGCGCACTCGGCCTCTGACAGAGACCTCAGGGAACGCACCGCGCGCCCCTTCGCGGGCCCGTGTCCTGCGTCTTTAGTCCAATCCGGTTACGCCCCCTTCCCGGCATGGGGGTATAATTTCTGGGTTTTCGTCCATGTCCGTCGGACATCGCGCGACATGGACCGTAAGCGCCTCCTCGACTACCCCACAGCACGCCATCGCCATCGTGGACAATCTCCTGAAGCAGTTCGCGCAATCCTCGCAGCTCAACGGAGGCAATGCCTCCTACGTCGAAGACCTGTACGAGCAGTACCTCGTCGCCCCGGACAGCGTGGGCCCCAAGTGGAAGGCCTACTTCGATGGCTTCAAGGGCCATGAAGCCGGTGACGTACCGCATTCGGTCGTCATCCAGCAGATCACCGACGCCGCCCGCCAGGCCGCCAACAACGGCCACGTCGTGGCCGCTGGCGGCGACGAACGCGAGCGCAACGTCGGCCGCCTGATCACGGCTTACCGTTCCCGTGGCCACCTGGGGGCGCAGATCGACCCGCTGGGCCTGACCCCGCCGGTCAACCCGCCGGATCTGGAGCTGTCCTTCCACGACCTGTCCGACAAGGACCTGGACAACGAGTTCAGCACCGGCAACGTCGGTGGCCATGCGCGGATGAAGCTGCGCGACCTGCTGGCCCGCCTGAAGGCGGCCTACACCGGCCCGATCGGTGTGGAGTTCATGCACATCCCGGAAGTCGAGCAGCGCCAGTGGCTGTACCAGCGCCTGGAGACGGCCGGCGGCCAGTTCGGACTGTCCGAAGACGCCAAGCGCCGCACGCTCGAACGCCTGACCGCTGCCGAGGGCCTGGAGCGCTACCTGCACACCAAGTACGTCGGCCAGAAGCGCTTCTCGCTTGAAGGCGGCGATGCGCTCATCCCGCTGCTGGACACGATGATCCGCAGTGCCGGCGAAGGCGGCGTCAAGGACATCGTCGTGGGCATGGCCCACCGCGGCCGCCTCAACGTGCTGGTGAACACGCTGGGCAAGAGCCCGCGCAAGCTGTTCGACGAGTTCGAGGGCAAGTTCGAGCACGACAACAGCCTCGCCCATGCCGGCGACGTGAAGTACCACATGGGTTTCTCCGCCGACATCGCCACACCGGGCGGCCCGGTCCACCTGGCGCTGGCGTTCAACCCGTCGCACCTGGAAATCGTGGATCCGGTCGTAGCCGGTAGCGTGCGCTCGCGCCAGGAGCGCCGCACCGACGCCGCGCGCCAGACCGTGCTGCCGATCATCATGCACGGCGACGCCGCGTTCGCCGGCCAGGGCGTGGTGATGGAGCTGTTCCAGATGTCGCAGGCGCGCGGTTTCGCCGTCGGCGGCACGCTGCACATCGTCATCAACAACCAGATCGGCTTCACCACCAGCAACAAGGAAGACTCGCGTTCCACGCTGTATTGCACGGACGTGGCCAAGATGGTCGGCGCGCCGGTGTTCCATGTGAACGGCGACGATCCGGAAGCCGTGGTGTTCGTGGCCAAGATGGCCTACGACTTCCGCCAGCAGTTCAAGAAAGACGTCGTGATCGACCTGGTGTGCTACCGCCGCCACGGCCACAACGAAGCCGATGAGCCGGCCGCGACCCAACCGGTCATGTACCAGACCATCCGCAAGCACGCGACCACGCGCGAGATGTATGCCGCCAAGCTGGAAGGCGCGGGCATCATCCCGGCCGAAGGCGGCAAGGCGCTGGCCGACGAGTACCGCAACAAGCTGGATTCCGGTGAGTACACCACCGAACTCGCCAAGCAGAAGGGCGATGAACTGGCGATCGACTGGTCGCGCTACCTGTCCGGCAAGCTCAGCGACCCGGTCGACACCAAGGTGAAGCGCAAGTCGCTGGATTCGCTGGCGAAGATCATCACGACGATCCCGGCCGGCGTGGCACTGCACCCGCGCGTGGCGAAGATCTACGAAGACCGCGTGAAGATGGCCGCTGGCGCACAGGCCGCCGACTGGGGCTTCGCCGAAAACCTCGCCTACGCCACGCTGCTGGCCGAAGGCAACGGCCTGCGCCTGGTCGGCCAGGACGCGGGACGCGGCACGTTCTTCCACCGCCACGCGATCCTCCACGACCAGAAGACCGACAGCTACTACCTGCCGCTGCGCCAGCTGGTGGAACAGCCCGAGCAGGCCACCATCATCGACTCGCTGCTGAGCGAAGAAGCGGTGATGGCGTTCGAGTACGGCTTCTCCACCACCGACCCCAACACCCTGTGCATCTGGGAAGCGCAGTTCGGCGACTTCGCCAACGGCGCGCAGGTGGTGATCGACCAGTTCATCGCCGCGGGCGAAGCCAAGTGGGGCCGCATCAGCGGCCTGACCCTGCTGCTGCCGCACGGTTACGAAGGCCAGGGCCCCGAGCACAGCTCGGCACGCCTGGAGCGCTTCCTGCAGCTGTGCGCGCTGGAGAACATGCTGGTCTGCGTGCCCACCACGCCGGCCCAGGCGTACCACATGCTGCGCCGGCAGATGCGCATGACCACGCGCAAGCCGCTGATCGTCATGACGCCGAAATCGCTGCTGCGCCACAAGCTGGCCGTGTCCACGCTGGATGAGCTGGCCAACGGCGAGTTCCAGCACCTGATCCCGGACGCCGCCGCCGACGCCAAGAAGGTCAAACGCGTCGTCGCGTGCTCGGGCAAGGTCTACTACGACCTGCTGGAAGATGCGCAGAAGCGCGGCCAGGACGACGTGACCATCCTGCGCATCGAGCAGCTCTACCCGTTCCCGCGCGAACAGCTGGCTGCCGAGCTCAAGCGCTATGGCAAGGCCACCGAGCTCATCTGGTGCCAGGAAGAGCCCCAGAACCAGGGCGCCTGGTACCAGATCAAGCACCACCTGCAGGCCTGCCTGGCCGACAAGCAGACGCTGCACTACGCGGGCCGTCCGCGTTCGCCCTCGCCCGCTGCCGGCCATTTCGCCGAGCACGTCGAGGAGCAGCTGAAGCTGGTCGCCGATGCGCTGGTCAACAAGCTCGGCAGCGACAACGTCGCCGAGTAAGCACGTCTCCACATTCCAACGAACAACAACACCACCAGGACGCCCCATCCAATGGCCACTGAAGTCAAAGTTCCGGTTCTTCCCGAGTCCGTCTCCGACGCCACCATCGCCGCCTGGCACAAGAAGGTGGGCGATGCCGTCAAGCGCGACGAGAACCTGATGGACCTGGAAACCGACAAGGTCGTCCTGGAAGTGCCCTCGCCCGTCGACGGCGTGCTGAAGGAGATCAAGTTCAAGGAAGGCGACACGGTGACCAGCCAGCAATTGCTGGCGATCATCGAGGAAGGCGCCGTGGCAGCCGCCGCGCCGGCGCCCGCGGCTGCTGAAGCACCGAAAGCCGAAGCGGCTCCACCACCGGCCGCCAAGACCCAGCTTCAGGACCTGCCCAAGGCCGCCGCCGCCGCAAGCGGCGCTGACGCGCTGCCCCCGGGCGCACGCTTCACCGCCATCACCCAGGGCATCGATCCGGCCGCCGTGGAAGGCACCGGTCGCCGTGGCGCCGTGACCAAGGAAGACCTGGTCAATTACGCCAGCGGCAAGACCGCGGGCGTGTCCGGTGGCGCGCGTCCGGAAGAGCGCGTGCCGATGACCCGCATCCGCACCCGCATCGCCGAGCGCCTGATGCAGTCCAAGAACTCCATCGCCATGCTGACCTCGTTCAACGAAGTCAACCTGGGCAAGGTCATGGAAATGCGGAAGGAACTGCAGGACGACTTCGTGAAGGCCAACGGCATCAAGCTCGGCTTCATGAGCTTCTTCGCCAAGGCCGCCGCCAACGCGCTGCAGCGCCACCCGATCGTCAATGCGTCGGTCGACGGCAACGACATCATCTACCACGGCTACTCCGACATCTCGATCGCCGTCTCCACCGAGAAGGGCCTGGTCACCCCGGTGCTGCGCAATGTCGAGCGCATGGGCTTCGGCGACATCGAGAAGGGCATCGCCGAGTACGCCAAGAAGGCGCGCGACGGCAAGCTGGGCCTGGAAGACCTGCAGGGCGGTACGTTCACGATCACCAATGGCGGCACCTTCGGTTCGCTGATGTCCACGCCGATCGTCAACCCGCCGCAGAGCGCCATCCTGGGCATGCACGCCATCAAGGACCGCGCCATCGTCGAGAACGGCCAGGTCATCGCCGCGCCGATGATGTACATCGCCCTGTCCTACGACCACCGCATCATCGACGGCAAGGACGCGGTGCTGTTCCTGGTCGACATCAAGAACCAGTTGGAAAACCCGCACCGCATGCTCCTGGGCATGTGATCGGCGTGAGCCCCTCTCCCACCGGGAGAGGGGTTGGGGTGAGGGTCCGGCAGCCGCCGCGTCCTGCAGCATCCCCACTCCGCCGCACCCTCATCCGGCGCTTCGCGCCACCTTCTCCCGACGGGAGAAGGGAAATGCAAAGGACTTCCAAATGGCTGAACAATTCGACGTCGTCGTCATCGGTGCCGGTCCGGCCGGCTACCACGCCGCCATCCGCGCCGCGCAGCTGGGCATGAAGGTCGCCTGCATCGACGCCGCGCTGGGCAAGGACGGCAAGCCCGCGCTGGGCGGCACCTGCCTCCGCGTGGGTTGCGTGCCCTCCAAGGCGCTGCTGGATTCCTCGCGCCAGTTCTGGAACATGGGCCACCTGTTCGGCGACCACGGCATCAGCTTCAAGGACGCGAAGATCGACGTCGAAGCGATGGTCGGCCGCAAGGACAAGATCGTGAAGCAGTTCACCGGCGGCATCGCGATGCTGTTCAAGGCGAACAAGATCACCCCGTACTACGGCTTCGGCCAGCTGCAGCCCGGCAACGTGGTCAAGGTCAAGCAGCACGACGGCAGCGACGTCGAGCTCAAGGGTACCAACGTCATCATCGCCGCCGGTTCGGATTCGATCGAGCTGCCGTTCGCGAAGTTCGACAACGACACCATCGTCGACAACGTCGGCGCGCTGGACTTCACCGAAGTGCCGAAGCGCCTGGCCGTGATCGGTGCCGGCGTGATCGGCCTGGAGCTGGGCAGCGTGTGGAAGCGCCTCGGCGCCGAGGTCGTGATCCTGGAAGCGCTGCCGGAGTTCCTGGCCGCCGCCGACACCGAGATCGCCAAGGTCGCCGCCAAGGAATTCAAGAAGCAGGGCCTCGACATCCGCCTGGGCGCCAAGGTCAGCAAGACCGAGGTCGTGTCTGGCAAGGGCAGCGGCAAGAGCAAGCAGAAGGAAGTCGTGGTCACCTACAGCGACGCCGAAGGCGAGAAGACGCTGACGGTGGACAAGCTGCTGGTCGCCGTGGGCCGTAAGGCCGCAAGCAAGGGCCTGCTGGCCGACGGCACCGGCGTGAAGCTGACCGACCGCGGCCAGATCGAAGTCGACGACCACTGCCACACCGGCGTGGACGGCGTGTGGGCCGTCGGCGACTGCGTGCGCGGCCCGATGCTGGCGCACAAGGGCTTCGAGGAAGGCATCGCCGTGGCCGAACTGATCGCGGGCCTGCCGGGCCACGTCAACTTCGACACCGTGCCGTGGGTGATCTACACCGAGCCGGAAATCGCCTGGGTCGGCAAGACCGAACAGCAGCTCAAGGCCGAGGGCGTGCCGTACAAGGTCGGCACCTTCCCGTTCGCCGCCATCGCGCGCACCGTGGCGATGGGCGAACCGGCCGGCCTGGTGAAGGTCATCGCCCACGAGGAAACCGACCTGATCCTGGGCCTGCATGCCGTGGGCGTGGGCGTGTCAGAACTGGTGCACGAAGGTGTGATCGCGATGGAATTCAAGGGCTCGGCCGACGACCTGGCGCGCATCTGCCATGCGCATCCGACCTTGTCGGAAGCCATCCACGACGCCGCGATGGCCGTGCACAAGCGTTCGATCCACAAGGCCAACTGAGGCCGCACGGCAGCCGCGCATCGCGTGGCCACCGAGACGACACCGCATGCGCCAGGCGAAGCCTGGCGTTTTGCGTTTCTGACAACAGGCAACACAGGACACCGACCATGAAGAGCATCTGCGTCTACTGCGGCTCCAACGCCGGCAGCAAGCCGGCCTATACCGAACGCGCCATCGCGCTGGGCGACCGCATCGCGAAGGAAGGCATGCAACTGGTCTACGGCGGTGGCAACGTCGGCCTGATGGGCATCGTGGCCGATGCGGTACTCGCGGCCGGAGGCGACGTCATCGGCGTGATCCCCGAGCAACTCGTAGGCTGGGAAGTCGCGCACAAGGGCGTCACCCGCCTGGAAGTGGTCGCCAACATGCACGAACGCAAGAAGCGCATGTTCGACCTGTCCGACGCCTTCGTCGCCCTGCCCGGCGGCTTCGGCACGCTCGACGAAATGTTCGAGATGCTGACCTGGCGCCAGCTCGGCATCGGCGACAAGCCTTGCGCCTTCCTCGACGTGGAAGGCTTCTACACCCCGCTGATGGGCATGATCGACCGCATGGTCGAGGAACGCTTCCTGCACCCGGAACAGCGCAACGACCTGTGGCATGGCGACGATCTCGACGCGATGGTCGCCTGGATGCGCGCCTATTCGCCGGCGCAGGCGGACAAGTGGATGGATGAGAAGCGGCGAAAGTCGTTGCGTTGAGCTGTGGATCGTCGGCAGGCGAAGGAAGCGTCTTTTCGGTTGACCGCTCGCCGACAAGTCGCTGGGTCCCGGCTTTCGCCGGGATGACGGCGATGTGTTCTTCGCTCGTCATGCCTGGTGCCGGTCCACCAACGGATATGGTCGGTCAGCACAGATTCCCCAGCCGTCATCCCGGCGAAAGCCGGGACCCAGCGACTTGCGCTTGAACGTGACAAGCATTCGGGTCGATGATCAAGCGTGTCGCCGACATGGGCAAGGAGCGCCCTGTGCGCCAGCATGCCCCCTACGTCTACATCCTCGCCAGCCGCCGCAACGGAACGCTCTACATCGGCGTGACTTCCGACCTGCCTTCGCGCGTCTGGCAGCACAAGACCGATCAGGTCCCCGGCTTCACCCGGCGCTATCGCATCCACACGCTCGTCTGGTACGAAGCGCATGAGACCATGCAATCCGCGATCTCGCGCGAAAAGGCGCTGAAGGAATGGAAACGTGCGTGGAAGATCGAGCTGATCGAGGACCGGAATCCGTACTGGCGTGATCTCGATGGCGAGATCGCATGAAGCAACGTACGAAAGTCGTACGGCGTCGCCTTGGCTTTTCTTCCGTGCGCCAGCAGAATCGACGCCACTGGGTCCCGGCGTTCGCCGGGATGACGGAGCACACCATGACGTCGGCCACTTCCTTCAACGCCTTCCGCATCCACAACGATGACGCCGGTTATCGCGCCGGCATCGAGACGCTGACGCTCGACGGATTGAACCCGGGTGAAGTCGTCGTCAAGACCGCTTACTCCTCGGTCAACTACAAGGACGCGCTGGCCGGTACCGGCGAAGGCAAGATCCTGCGGCGCTTCCCGCTGGTCGGCGGTATCGACGTCGCGGGCCATGTGGTGGCCTCGACCGACCCCGCGTTCAAGGAAGGCGACGCCGTGCTCGTCACCGGCTGCGGCCTCAGCGAGACACGCGACGGCGGCTATGCCGAGTACGCACGGCTGGAAGCCAGGTGGGTCATTCCCCTGCCCGCCGGCCTGAGCCTGCGCGAAAGCATGATCCTCGGCACGGCCGGCTTCACCGCCGCACTGGCCCTGTTCCGCATGCGCGAGAACCGGCAGACGCCCGACCTGGGCCCGCTCGCCGTCACCGGCGCCACCGGCGGTGTGGGCTCACTGGCCGTGGACATCTTCAGCAAGGCCGGATTCGAGGTGCACGCGATCAGCGGCAAACCGGAGAACACCGGTTACCTGACCTCGATCGGCGCCCGCCAGGTCCTCGGACGGGACGCCCTGGCCACGACACGCCCGATGGAATCGGCGCGCTTCGGCGGCGGACTGGACAACGTGGGCGGCGCGATGCTCGCCAGCCTGCTTGCGCAGACCACGCCCTACGGCAACGTGGCGACCGCGGGGCTGGCGGCCAGCCACGACCTGCCTACCACGGTGATGCCCTTCATCATCCGCGGTGTATCGCTGCTGGGCGTGGCCTCCGCGGGCACCGCACGGGACGTTCGCGAGGCGGTCTGGGCCCATTTGGGCAGTGACTGGAAGCCGGCCCACCTGGACACCATCTGTACCCGGGAAACCACCCTGGACGGGCTGCCCGAGGTCTTCCGGACGATGCTGGCGGGCCGGTCCTTCGGCCGCACGCTCGTGCGAATGGGATGAACGGCAGTGGCGGCGCGACAGGCGTCATACCCTGGCCGCGATCCCCATTTGTCTTGTCCCAAAGTCGCTCTACAATCCTCGGCGGGGACAACTTGGGGAACTCCATGGCAAAGATTCTGATCGTCGACGATTCACCGTCGCAGTTGCTCGGCATCCAGCGCATCGTCGAAAAGCTGGGGCACGAGTCCATCACCGCCGAAGACGGCGCCGCGGGCGTGGAAGTCGCCAAGCGCGAACTGCCCGACATGGTCCTGATGGACGTGGTGATGCCCAACCTGAACGGGTTCCAGGCCACGCGGACACTCAGCCGCGAAGCCACGACCAAGCACATCCCGGTGATCCTGGTGACCACCAAGGACCAGGACACGGACCGCATGTGGGGCCTGCGCCAGGGCGCCAAGGCCTACCTGACCAAGCCGTTCTCGGAAGACGAACTGGCCGAGGTCATCGAGCGCATCTTCAACGCGCGCGAACTGCCCTCGCCGCCGTCCACCTGACGCCGCGGCCTCGCTGCATACCGAAGAGCAGGCGCGAGCCTGCTCTTCTCGTTTCAGGCCCTGTCAGCGCGGTGCGACGTATCCGCCGCGCACACCGCGGGGCGACAGCACCAGTTGCCACAACTGCGAGCGGCGGCTGCGGAACGTGGCCATCGAGGCGCTCAGGTAGAAGCGCCACATCCGGCGGAAACGCGTGTCGTAGCGCGGATCGAGATGCACCCATGCGGCTTCCACGTTGCTCCGCCACGCCTCCAGCGTGCGGTCGTAGTCGGCGCCGAAACTGTGCCAGTCCTCCAGCACGAACCTCCCTTCCATCGCATGGGTGATCTGCGCCGCGGACGGCAGCATCGAGTTGGGGAAGATGTAGCGCGCGATCCACGGGTCGGTGCGGTGCACCGAGCGGTTCGTGCCGATGCTGTGCAGCAGGAACAGGCCATCGGCGGGCAGGCAGCGGCGGACGACGTCGAAGAAGGTGGCGTAGTTCTTCACCCCGACGTGTTCGAACATGCCCAGCGAGAACGCCGCATCGAAGCGCTCGTCGAGATCGCGGTAATCCCACAGGCGGATCTCGATCGGCAGGCCCGCGCACAGCCCGCGCGCGTACTCGGCCTGCTCGGCCGAGATGGTCACGCCGACGCCGCTGACGCCGTACCGCTCGGCCGCGAACTTCAACGCCTCGCCCCAGCCACAACCGATGTCGAGCACGCGCATGCCGGGGACCAGTCGCAACTTGCGGCACACCAGGTCCAGCTTGGCCTCCTGGGCGGCGTCCAGTTCCACGGCGTCGCGCCAATAGGCGCAGCTGTAGACCAGGCGACGACCGAGCATGGCCGCGTACAGGTCGTTGCCCAGATCGTAATGGCGGCGACCGACCTCGCCGCTACGACGGCGCGACTGCAGGTTGGTCAGGCGTGCGCGCAGCGCATCGAATATCTCGCCCGGCCCATGCATGCGCTCGTCCAAGCGCGCATCCAGCAGGCGGAACAGCAGGTCGTCCAGCGCGTCCGCGTCCCACCAGCCGTCCATGTAGCTTTCACCGAGCCCCAGCGAACCCTGGCCGAGCACGCGCGCATGCACGCGGGCGTCGTTGACCCGGAAGTCCCATGGCCGGCCGCCATCGATCCGCACATCCGCTTCGGCCAACAGGGATCGCATCCTGTGCTCGAAGCGGGCGTGCGACATGGCGGACTCAGCGGGCGAACAGCCCCGCGTACTCCGGTGCGATGTGCGGAAGCAGGACCGCCGCTGGCACGTCGACGGTCTGCGTGCCGTCCGCGTACGGCCCCACCTGGTAAGGCGGGAACACGAAACGCAGGGCGGTGATGTGGCCGGCAGCGTCGAGCACCGGCACGAATTCGCTGAAGTTGCGGGGCTCGGGCTCCGTACCCTCGTCGATCATCCGCGAGGTGCTCTTGATGAGCGCGGCACGGTCCACCGGCGCCAGTTCGTCTTCGTCCGCGCGCGTGACCACGGCGGTGTGCAACTGCTCGCGCACGTAATCGCTGATGGCCTGCCAGCCCTTGGCGCCCGTCACGAGGGCCGCCGACGTGAGGCGCTGGTCCTGCTGCGGCAGCCAGACGAAACGCGCGATCAGCGGCTGGCCATGCGCGCCGCCGGTGTAGCGGCTGCCGTCGGCGGCGACCGCCACGATCTGCGGTGTATCCACCACTTGCTCGAACGCCAGCGACAGCTCATAGGGCGCCGAGGGTTTGTCGTTGCCGAAAGCCTCCACCGCCTCCATCAACTCGGCCCGCTCGGCGGCCGCGTAGTCGGCCAGCGCCTTCGCCAGACCGGGATACCGGTTCACCGACGCGGGATAGCTGATACCCACCACATAGTGGTCGGTGGTTTCGATGACGTCTTTCAACCCGACCGGCGCCGTCGTCGTGTCGGGGGTGGTCCCCGCCGCCGGAACAGCCGGGGCGTCGGCCGGCGCGCCGGACGGGGATTCGCGCTTGCAGGCCGCCAGCGAGGCGGCCGCCAGCAGGGCCAGGCAGGCCATGCGCAGGGTGTGGGGGGTCTTCCAGGGGGACACGTTCGGGCTCCTTCCGCGTGTGATGGCCGTCATTCTAGGGCGCACCACCCGTGACCTGCAGCAGGTTCACGCATCGACAAGCCCAGCGTATTCAGGATGACGCTCGACATAGGCCGCGGAATAGGAGCAAGCAGGCACCACGCGCCAACCCTGCGCTCGCGCGTGATCCAGCGCCGCCTTGACCAGGGTCGCGGCGACGCCGCGCCCGCCGATCTGGTCGGGCACCCCCGTGTGGTTGATGATCATCCGGCCGTCCCGCAGCGAATACAGCAATTCGGCCTCGTAGCCGTCCAGCAGGGTGTGGAAACGGCGGGCATCGGGGTCGTGATGCACATCCGGGGAACGCGGGTCAGCGGTCATGGGATCTCCGTGGCGGGGGGCTCATGGGCATTGTGACGCACTGCCCACCGGGGGCTGAGGCAAAACTGACGCAACACGTCACATTCATCCTTGTGAAAGGATTCAGGGCGCGCCTGAAACGTGATCGACTTCGCGAAACGAGAGTTGGCACGATTGCTGCGTGTGTAGGGCCATAGACCCGCACTTCGGAGTTCCGCCATGAGCCTGATCGAAGAATTGCCCGACGTCTCCAACGCCAGCGACTTCACGCTGCTTGAAGGCCTGTTCCAGCTCACCGTCACCGGCCACACCAGCGACTGGGAGTTCGAGCGCCTCAACAACGCGGTGTACGAGCGCTTGATGTCCGCCTACTCCAGCGCCGAGATCGGCAGCGTGCACGCCGTGCACTCGTTGATGGACTGAGCAGGAAGACGCTTCTTTCTACCGGGTGCTCCGGCGCGGCGCAGGGGTCCGCCTTCGGGTGCGACTGCCGCGCCGGAGTCCCGTCCCTCCCGCCCTCGCGGGAAGCACCTGATACATCCCACTCGTTTCGTCGAAGCCGCGGCATCACTCGCCGCGATGATCGCGCTTGCCCTGGTTGCGCCGGTCCTGCGTGCCGGCGCTGCCCTGGATGGCCTTCATCCGGCTCTCCGCGGCATGCAACTCCAGCGCCTTGCCAGCGGCCTCCGACGACACGAAACCGGCACCCTGCGTCGACCCGTGGCCGTCCTCGTCCAATTGCTGCCACGGTGCCGGCTGGCGATCGTGCTCCTGCTTCTGTTCCAGCAACGCCTTCGCTGTCGCGAGCGCCTGTTCGGGCGTGATCTTCTTCGGTACGCGTTTGCGTGCCGGTGCCTTGCGCGGTGATGTCGCGACCTTCCGCGGCTTCACGGCCGGCGTAGCGCGCGAGGCCGTGGCGGTCTTCTTCACCACCTTCTTCGCGACCTTCCTGGCCGCCGTCTTGACGACGGCTTTGCGTGCGACCTTCTTTACCGGTTTCTTCGCGGGCGCGCGTTCGGCCGCGTTCTTCCGGGGCGTCTTCTTCGCTGCCGCCTTCTTCGCGACCTGACGGACTGCGGTCTTCTTGACCGCTTTCTTCGCGGCCTTGCTGGCCACTTTCTTCGTCGTGCGGGCGGCCGTCTTCTTCACGGCTTTCTTCGTAGCTTTCTTTGTGGCTTTCTTCGCCACTTTCTTCACCGCCTTCCTGGCGGCCTTCTTGCCCGTCGCCTTGCGTGCCGTTGCCATGTGCTGCTCCACGTGGGGACATGACACGGGAATAGCATGGAGAACCTTCAGTGCAGGTGATCGCTACCGCAATGGCGACTTAACCGAAGCTGGGCCGCGACAAGGCGCCGATGAAGTGGGTCAGCACGGCCGGCTCCAGCGCGACCAGGAACAGGATGCCGTACGCCGCTCCCGCCAGATGGGCACCGTGGTTGATGTTGTCGCCGCCGCGCTTGTCCATCCAGATGCTGTACGCGATGTAGAGCACGGCGAACACGATGGCCGGCATGGGGATGAAGAACACGCCGATCATCGCCCACGGATCGATCAGGATGTACGCGAACAACACGGCGGACACCGCGCCGGACGCGCCCAGGCTGCGGTAGTTCGGGTCCTTCTGGTGCTTGAGGTAGGTGGGCAGGATCGACACCACCAGCGCCGAGAAATAGAACGCCACGAAGGTCAGGCGGCTACCGCTCAGCTGGGTGATGATCTGTTCCATCAACCGGCCGAAGAAGAACAGCGTGAGCATGTTGAACAGCAGGTGCCAGACATCGGCGTGGATGAACCCGTAGGTCACCAGCCGGTCGTACTGGCGGTGGCGGTCGATCGCCGGTGGCCAGAGGATCAATCGCATCAGCAGCGACGGCGTGCGGAACGCGATGAAACTGACCACGCAGGTGACCGCGATCAGCAGCAGGGTGATCGGTGCGCTCATCGTGTCCTCAAGCCGCGGTGCGGTAGTTGTCCTGCATCGGATAGGTACGGGCGTAGAGCGCGAACGCCAACGCGGCCACGAACGCGAAACCGGCGAAGAAGAACATCAGGAAGGCGTTCTCCGTCCAGCCTTGCCCCTGGATCCAGCCGATCACGGCCGGGTCGCGCACGCTGGCATTGGTCAACAGCACCCACAGCCCGCCGAAGGTGCTGGTCAGGTACCAGAACGCCATGATCACGCCCTTCATCGTCATCGGCGCCTGGCTGTACGCGAACTCCAGCGCCGTCGCGGATACCAGTACCTCGCCGAAGGTGAGCAGCAGGTAGGGCAGCGTCTGCCATGCGAGCGAGACCTTCTCGCCATCGTCCATCTGCAACTGCAGCAGGCCGGCCACGATCCAGGACAGCGCCGAGATCGCGATGCCCCACCCCATGCGCCGCAACGCGGTGACGTTGAACCCCATGCGGCGCAGCGCCGGGTACAGCACCAGGTTGTTGAACGGGATCAGCAGCATGACCATCAGCGGGTTGAGCGACTGCATCTGCGCGGCGGCCGCGGAGATCTGCTTGGTGTACTCCTCGGTGCCCATCAGCGCGGTGGGCGGCTGGATCAGGAAGCTCGGCCACCACCATGCGTCGCCTGGCACGAACATCGCACGCCCCTGGATCACCCAGGTCGAAGCCTTCTGGTCGAACAACGACCAGAACGGCGTGACCAGCGCGAACACGATCAGGATGCGAAGCACCGAACGCACGCCTTCGATGGCAGCATCCGGATGCAGCCCGCGCGCGCGCTCGAGCTGCAGCGACGCGCCGAACCCGACGCCCGCGATCACCGCGCCCAACGCCAGGCACGCCGTAATCACGAATCCCCATGCCTCGGGCCATGCCGCGACCCCGGCGAACTTCAGCGCCCACAGCGCCAGCATCACCACGGCGCCGATCACGCCGACGGCCGCGACCAGCGTGCCGATGCCCACCCCTTTGCCCAGCAACGCGCTGCGCACGATGTTGAGGAAGGAGTCCGGATCGGTTCCGCGCGACGGCGGCACGTTGACGTACTTCTTGCGTCCTGCCCAGAAGATCAGCGTCGCGATGAACATCAGGATGCCCGGGATACCGAAGGCCCACGCCGGGCCCCAGTTGCGCAGCACCAGCGGCATGAGCAGCGAGGCGAAGAACGAACCGAAATTGATGATCCAGTAGAAGGCATCGAAGACGACCTTCGCCTTGCTCTTGTTCGTCTGGTCGAACTGGTCGCCGCAGAAAGTCACCACCAGCGGCTTGATGCCCCCCGAGCCCAGTGCGATGAGGAACAGTCCGGTGTAGAAGCCGGTCGCATGGCTCTCGAACATGGCCAGGCACGCGTGGCCGGCGCAGTAGATCAGCGAGAACCACAGAACGGTGTTGTACTTGCCGAAATAGCGGTCCGACAGCCAGCCGCCCAGCAGCGGAAAGAAATACACGCCGATCACGAAGCTGTGGAACAGGTCCTTCGCCGCGCCTTCGCGCGCCGCCTGGTCCGGCAGGTAGGCCAGCAGCACCGAACTGATCAGGAACGGCACCAGGATGTTGCGCATCCCGTAGAAGCTGAACCGCTCGCACGCCTCGTTGCCGATGATGTAGGGAATCTGGCGGGGCATGCGACCCGGGCTGGCTTCTGCGCTCGTGCTCATCCGATCTTCCGGTGAAAAAGTCCCGGAAGGTTACCGTATTGGCCCGCGGCGGGTCGAACCTCCAGACCTGCCTTCGCCCGTGCAACAGGGACTGGGACTGACCGCGATTGCGGGGCATCATGCGCCCTGCCCTGTTCAGGATACGACCATGCTGCGACCGTTCTGCACCACGCTGCTGCTGGCCCTCATGCCGCTCGCAAACGCCCAGCCCGCCCTGACCACGGTGTCCGAACGCTCTGGATTCATCGACACCGGCCGGTACGACGAAGTGATCGCCCTCTGCGATGCCTTCGCACGGCAATACCCCAAGGCCGTGCGATGCACCACGTTCGGCACCACGCCGGAGGGCCGGCCGATGAAGGCATTGGTCGCCTCCACCAGCGGTGCGCTCACGCCGGAACAGGCGCAGCGCCGCCAGTTGCCCGTCGTGCTGGTACAGGGCGGCATCCACGCCGGTGAGATCGATGGCAAGGATGCCGGCTTCCTCGCGCTGCGCGAGGTGCTGGAAGGAAAAGCCGCCGCAGGCGCGCTCGACAAGCTGGTCTGGGTGTTCGTGCCGGTGTTCAACGTCGATGGCCACGAGCGCTTCGGCGCCTGGAACCGGCCCAACCAGCGCGGCCCCCGGGAAATGGGCTGGCGCACCACCGCGCAGAACTACAACCTCAACCGCGACTACGTGAAGGCCGACACGCCGGAGATGCAGGCCATGCTGCAGCTGGTGCAGCGCTGGGACCCGATCGTCGCCGTGGACCTGCATGCCACCAACGGCGCGCAGTTCGAGCACGACATCTCCATCCAGGTCGAACCCGTGCATGCCGGCGATGCCGGATTGCGCAAAGCGGGCCTCGCACTGCGTAGCAGCGTGATCGACGATCTCGCCAAGCAGGGTTCGCTGCCGCTGCCCTACTATCCCTCCTTCGTCGTGCAGGACGACCCCACGTCCGGCTTCGAGGACGGCGTGCCGCCGCCGCGCTTCTCGCACGGCTACTTCTTGCTGCGCAACCGCATCGGCATGCTGGTGGAAACGCACTCGTGGAAGGAGTATCCGGTACGCGTGCGGATCACCCGCAACACCGTCGTCTCGGTGCTGGAGCACGTCGCACGCGACGGTGCCTCCTGGCTGGCCGCGGCGAAACAGGCCGATGCGTCCGCCACGCAGCTGGCCGGTACCGCCGAGCCGCTGGCCTGGGTGGCGGCACCGACGTCGCGCACGGTCGACTTCCGCGGCTATGCCTACACGCGCACGAAATCCGAGGTGTCCGGCGCGCTGATGACGCACTACGACGAGACCACGCCCCAGGTCTGGAAAGTACCGCTGAAGGACGACATCCGTCCCGGCCTCGTCGTGGAAGCGCCGCGTGGCGGCTACCTGGTCCCCGCAGCGGACGCCGCGTGGGTCGCGGCCGTGCTGAAGACGCACGGCGTGGCGTACCGCCTGCTCGGCAAGCCGTGGCAGGGCGACGCGCAAGTGTTCCGCGCGACGAAGAGCAGCTTCGGTGGCACCTCCGTGGAAACGCACCAGCGCCTGGCCGTCGAGGGCGACTGGACGCGCGAACAGCGCACCACGCCGACCGGTGCGTTGTTCGTCCCGATCGCACAAGCCAAGGCACGCCTGGTGATGGCGCTACTGGAGCCGAAAGCCCCGGACTCGCTGCTTGCGTGGGGCCGTTTCAACAACGCGTTCGAGCGCAAGGAGTACATGGAG
Organism: Pseudoxanthomonas sp. Root630; assembly: GCF_001427585.1. Classification (GTDB taxonomy): domain Bacteria; phylum Pseudomonadota; class Gammaproteobacteria; order Xanthomonadales; family Xanthomonadaceae; genus Pseudoxanthomonas_A. The sequence continues at coordinate 179,434 of NZ_LMGY01000016.1, forward strand.
GACTACGTGGCCGAGAGCGTGGCGCGCGAGATGCTCCGCGACCCTGCGGTGAAGGCCGAGTTCGAGCGGCGGCTGCGCGAAGACAAGGCCTTCGCCAACGATCCCACTGCGCGCCTGGAGTTCTTCTACCGCCGCCACCCTTCCTGGGACGAGCGCTACCAGCTGTACCCGGTGTTGCGGGTGGATGCGGCGCCTTGAGCCCGCTCAGCTTCCTGTAGGAGCGACGTCAGTCGCGACCCTACAAATGCCATGTCCGTGGCAATGAGCAAGACCGTTGGCGTCATGACGCTGCAGGTGTGCGGTCGCGACTGACGTCGCTCCTACAGAAGAGCGATAACGCGACTTCACCCCAACCGCATCACCCCATAACGCGGCGCCGCGTTGCCGCACGTCGTCTCGGTGAGCGGCGCCCCCATTCCGGCGAGTACAGCGCGCTGCTCGGGCAAGGGCGTGCGCAGCGTGCGATCCTCGAACGCGGCCAGCCTGGCGAACGCCGGCAGCGCAAGCGCGCGATCGAGAAAGGCCGCCACGCGCGGCCACCGCTGCGCGTCCACCTGGTATTTCACGAACACGGCATTGCGGAAGAAGCTGGCGATGCTGATGTCGGCGATCGACAGGTCACCGAAGATCCAGCCCGCTTCCGGCAATCGCGCTTCCAGGTAGTCCAGTGCGACCGGCAACTCTTCCTCGCGCGCCTTGCGGAAAACCTCCTCGTCCGTTCCTTCGTTGAACAGGAAGCGGCGCACGCCTTTCTGGAAGAACATCCGCCAGATCACCACGTCGCCGAGGTAGGAATCCGCGTACTCCTCCAGCCAGCGCGCCTTCGCGCGCTCCACCGGATCGGCCGGATACAGCGACGGCGACGGGAAGCGGTCCTGCAGGTATTCGCAGATCACGGTCGAATCGTTGAGCACCAGATCGCCATCGATCAGCACCGGGATGCGGCGCAGCGGGCTGAGTTTGCTGAAGTCCTCGTCGCCCACGAACGGGGCGATGGGGTCGATGCGGTAAGCAATGCCCTTCAGCTCCAGGCAGACCAGCACTTTCCGCACGTACGGCGAGATGTAGTTGCCGATGATCGTCAGCGCTTCCGCCATGTCGCTGCTCCGTTGGGGTCGCACGCAGCGTGCGCACTCTCCGCAGCCGGGTCAACCCAGGGCGGTGTCCAGCGCCATCATCAGGCAGAAGCCGATAGCCAGGCCCCATGAGGCAATCGCGCCGTGGCCGTGGCGATTGGACTCCGGGATCACGCTATGCCCCACCGCGATCAGCATCGCGCCTGCCGCGAAAGCCAGGCCCCACGGCAGCAGCATCGAGGACAGGCCCACGGCCCACGCGCTGGGCACGGCCGCCAGCGGTTCGGCCACGCCAGACAGGGCCCCGATGAAAACCGCCTTGCTGCGCGCCATGCCGGCCGTCGCCAGCACGAGCGCCACCACCAGGCCTTCGGGCACGTCCTGCAACGCGATGCCCATGGCGAGTCCTTCCGCGCCACTCAACCGACCGCCCGCCGGCACACCGACCGCCATGCCCTCGGGCACGTTGTGCAGCACGATCGCCAGGACGAACAGCATGACCCGCGACGGCACCAGATGCCGCTGCGCATCCAGGGGATCGTCGACCAGCACGCGATCCATCACCAGCAGCACGCCCGCGCCGAGCAGCACACCACCGCTGACCAGCGCCGCGGCGCCCCACGGCGAGTAACCCGCGCCGGTGGCCGCCTCCAGGCCCGGCAGCACCAGCGAGAATGCAGTGGCGGCCAGCATTACGCCGGCACCGAATCCCAGCAGGCCATCGGAGACACGCTGTGGAATCGCCCGGACGATCAGCACCGGCAGCGCCCCCAGCGCGGTTGCCAGGGCGCACAATGCGCCGCCTCGCACGGCCTGCCGCACGCCCCCCGCGGAGGGATCGGCGGACATGCCGACCACGCACCAGAGCGCGACCGCGATGATCGCGGCCACGGCCAGCAGATACGGCCAGGACGTCTGCGTGCGGGTATGGGCGAACGGCTGCAGGACGCGGTTCATGCCGGGGTCTCCGGGGCGCGATGCGTTTCGTCGTGTCGCGGCATCGTAGCGCCGCCCCGCTCGCCGCTGTCATCGCAAAACTGAATCGGTGCGATGGACGCGCTCAATCTCCGGCGTGGCTCATCCGCGCCGCTCGTACTTCCAGTTCCGGGTCTTGCCCTCCGCCAGCCAGGCGATGGCCTGTTCTAGCCGGCGCGCCCGCGTCTCCGCGCGCTTGGCTTCGGTGATCCACTCGATGTAGTCGCGGCGTGCGCTGGGGCTGAAGCCATCGAACGTCGTCTTCGCAGCGGCGTTGCCGGCCAGCGCATCGCGCAGGTCGGCGGGCACGCGAAGGGTCGGCCGGGCCGCCCGTTCGGTGCGCTGCGTCCCGGGTTTCCCGCCCGCATCGATCAGAGCCATCGCCTTGCGGACGAGCGCGATCAAGGTGCGCTTGGCGGGAAAGTCGCGGACGGTCGTCATCTTGCCGAAGCTGCCCATGCCGGTCCGCTCGCCGGTGTCCATCACCTGCGCGTGCTGCCAGAAACCGAACGACGCATGCTGCTTGAAGGCCGCCATGCCGCACAGGATGCGCCCTCCGTACTGGAACGTCGGCATGCCCCACTTCACCGTTTCCTCCACCTGTGGGCACGCCTCGTGCACAACGGCGCGCGCATGCATCAGGATCGGTTGGGCGAAGTCGGCGGCCTTGGCGATGTAGGCGTCCACGCGCGGATCGGTCGTCGGCATGTCGGGCTTTCCGAGGGGCTGGCGCACTGTAGCGCGGCCCACGGCCTGCCCGCATTGACGAACCATTACACGACGGATGGCTATGCTGGGCCACCTCGAACGCGGGAGCGCCCTCGATGATCCGTCCCCTGCTGGCCGTCGCCTGTCTGTCGCTGGCGGCGTGCACGCCGCGCCCCAACACCCATCCGGGCTCACCGACGCCTGCGGCCGACACGCCGCACCCGACTGCCACCCTCGAAGGCCGCGCCACCTACCTGGAACGGATCGCGGCGCCGCCCGGCGCACGCCTGAGCGTGCAGTTGGTCGACGCGCAGTTGGCCGATACTCCGGCGGCCGTTGTCGCCAGCCAGGAATTCACCGACCTGTCCGGCTCGCCGTATGCCTTCTCGCTGACCTACGACCCGGCGAAGCTCCGGCCCAACGGCCAGTACGGCCTGCATGCCGGCCTGCGCGATGCGCAAGGGAAGCTGTGGTTCGTCACCGATACCCGCGTGCCGGTCACGCTGGGCACGTCGTCCCCGGTGGAATTCCGCATGGTGCGCGCCGGTGGCGACCCGGTCCCGCCGACCGGCTCCCCTTGGGATCAGGCGAAGGCGCGTGGCATCGTCTTCCGCGGTATCGGCACCGAGCCCGGCTGGCTGGTCGAAGTGGGCAGCGGCCCCACCCCGCCGCTGCATGCGGAACTCGATTACGGTGAGCGCGAGGTCGATGTGGCGCAGCTGGATCGCATTCCGGATGGCTACCGCGGCAAGACCGCCGACCAGGCCAGCGTATCGCTGACCACCCGGCGCGAGGCCTGCAGCGACGGCATGAGCGATACCGAATACCCTGTTTCCATGACCCTGGTTGTCGGCGAACAGACCTATCGCGGCTGCGGCCGCTTCCTCAACGAATGAGCCCCCGATGAGCCGACGCTCCCGCCGCCGCCAATCTTCCGGCCTGCGCCTTCCCCTGCTCGCTTTCGTCGCGCTGCTCCTGATCGGTGCCGGCGCCTGGTGGTGGTCGCAGCGCGATGACGCACCCGACGCACCGGCCGTCGTCGCCACGCAGGAAGCCGGCGATCCGCAACGGATCAACGAAACACTCTCGCTGCCACCGGTCGAGGACACGCGGCCGGGCGGCCTCGCCGGACAGGTACCGACGGTCGAACCGGAACCCGCGCGTGCGGCCACGGTGCCGGCGACGGATGCGCTGCCCGCCTTCCTCCCACCCGAGGCGCGCGCCACGCTGACCCTCATCCAGCAGGGTGGCCCTTTCCCGCACCGGCAGGATGGCGCCGTCTTCCAGAACCGGGAAGGCCGCCTGCCGCGCCAGGCACGCGGGTACTACCACGAGTACACGGTGGATACGCCGGGCCTCGATCATCGTGGTACGCGTCGCATCGTCACCGGCGGGAACCCGCCGAGCGAGTACTACTACACCGACGACCACTACGACAGCTTCCGCCGGTTCGAAATCGGCCAGGGCAGCGTCCCATGAGCGACTCCGGCTTCGATCCCGGCCTGACCGATCCCGCGCACGCCGGCGTGTTCTTCGTCACCGAGGACGATCTTGGCGCGCTTGCCGCCGTGGGGCGCGATGCCGGCCTGCTCGCGCGCCGCGTCGATCTTTCCGGCTGCGATGGCAAGGCCGCGCTGCTGCTGCGCATCGCCACGGTGTTGGACTTCCCCGATACCTCGGGTCGCAACTGGGATGCGCTGTCCGACAGCCTGCGGGATCTCTCCTGGCTGCCCGCGCCCGGCTATGTGCTGCTGTTCGAGGAAGCCCATGCGCTGCGCGAGCGCAACGAAGACGATTTCGACACCCTGCTCGACATCCTGGATGAAGCTTCCCAGGCATGGGCCGCCGACGAGGTGCCGTTCTGGGCCTTCATCGCGTTGCCGGAAGAGGATTTCCCGGACCTGCAGTAACCACCGGCGAGGCGGGCGCCGATCTGCGAAAATGGCGCATGCACGATTTCTCCCATCTCCCGCTGTCGCCCGGCCTGCAGCAGGGCGTCGACGCCCTCGGCTACACCCAGCCGACCCCCATCCAGGCGCAGAGCCTGCCCGCCATCCTCGACGGCCGCGACGTCATCGCGCAGGCCCCCACCGGCAGCGGCAAGACAGCCGCGTTCGGTATCGGCCTGTTGCATCGGCTGGACCTGGCCACCGTGCGCACCCAGGCGCTGGTGCTGTGCCCGACGCGTGAACTCGCGGACCAGGTCGCGCAACAGGTGCGCAAACTGGCGGTGGGCCTACCGAACCTCAAGGTACTGACCCTGTGCGGCGGGCTGCCGCTGGAACCGCAGATCCGTTCGCTGGAAGCGCACGACCCGCACGTGGTGGTCGGCACGCCGGGCCGCATCCAGGAACTGCTGCGGAAGAAAGTGCTGCACCTGGGCGGCATTCGCACGCTGGTGCTGGACGAGGCGGACCGCATGCTGGACATGGGATTCGAAGAACCCATCCGCGAAATCACCGGCAAGACCCCGAAGGACCGACAGAGCCTGCTGTTCTCCGCCACCTTCACCGACGCCATCCGCGCGATCGCCCGCAATACGCTGCGCGACCCTCTGGAAGTGACGGTGGATGCACCGCAGGAACAGGCCGCGATCGAGCAACGCTTCGTGCAGGTCGAACCGGCACGCAAGCAGATCGCGCTGGCCGGGCTGATCGCGCAGCAGCGCGTGGAAACCTGCGTGGTGTTCTGCAACATGCGCAAGGATGTCGACGAAGTCGCCGGTTCGCTGCAGCACTTCGGCTTCTCCGCCCTCGCGCTGCACGGCGACATGGAGCAACGCGACCGCGACGAAGTGCTGGTGCGTTTCGCCAACCGCAGCTGCAACGTGCTGGTGGCCAGCGACGTGGCCGCGCGCGGACTGGACATCGAGGACCTGGGCCTGGTGGTCAATTTCGACATGCCCAGCGATGCCGACACCTACATCCACCGCATCGGCCGTACCGGCCGCGCCGGCCGCGAAGGCCTGGCGATCAGTCTCTGCACGCCGCGCGAACTGCCGCGCGCGACGATGCTGGAGGAGCGCCTCGGCGCGCCGTTGCTGTGGGACCGCAATGTGCCGACCGCCCCCAAGGCGCATGCCGCGCCGCCGGCGGCGATGACCACGTTGCGGATCGACGCCGGCAAGACCGACAAATTGCGTCCGGGCGATGTGCTTGGTGCGCTGACCGGCGACGCGGGGCTGTCCGCGGCGGCCATCGGCAAGATCAACGTTTTCCCCACCCGCACCTATGTGGCGGTCGCGCGCGACAAGGCGGGCGCGGCACTGGCGCGGCTCAACGCGGGCAAGATCAAGGGCCGCAGCTTCCGCGTGCGCAAACTCTGACGCTTTGGTGATGTGGGAGCGACGTCAGTCGCTATCACCGGTCGGGAAACGATGCGGGTGCGTCGTCGCGACTGACGTCGCTCGCACAGCAGCAAGACCGCACAAACAAAAACGCCGGCGCTTGCGCACCGGCGTTTTCTTGAACCGTAGGGTTCAGGGCTGGATTACAGCGCCTGCACCTGGTCGGCCTGCATGCCCTTCTGGCCCTGCACGGCGACGAAGGTGACCTGCTGGCCTTCCTTCAGCGACTTGAAGCCATTGCCCTGGATCGAGCGGAAGTGCACGAACAGGTCGGGGCCGCTCTGCGGGGTGATGAAGCCGAAGCCCTTGGCGTCGTTGAACCACTTGACGGTGCCGGTCTGACGATCAGACATCTTTACTAACTCCTGAAACATGGATGAAAGGACCACGATTCCAGCATTGGCTGGAACGGGACTGGGTTTGCAGGCGTTGGTAAAGCGGGAAGATGTAGCAGATGTATCTACCGCATCAGGCTCACGATTCACGGTGACCCTGGCAAGCACAGTGCCGCGCACTCTACCGGGGTTTGGTTGCAAAAGCGAATAACTTTCACGCCGAACCTGAACAGGGCGCCGGCACCCGTCCCTGTAACCGGTTGCAGCCGCCCCGGCGGCGCCGGGCATGCGGCGTATCATGGCGCCCCTTTTGCCCGAACCCCGCCATGGCGCTCAAAGCCACCGTCGTCAAAGCCGAACTGCAGGTCAGTGACATGGACCGCCATTACTACGGCGGCCACACCCTCACCCTGGCGCAGCATCCGTCGGAGACCGACCAGCGGCTGATGGTCCGCCTGGTCGCCTTCGCCCTGTTCGCGGATGAGCGGCTGGAATTCGGCCGCGGCCTGAGCACCGATGACGAACCCGACCTCTGGCGCAAGGACTACACCGGCGACATCACCCAGTGGATCGACCTGGGCCAGCCCGACGAATCCCGTATCCGCAAGGCCTGCGGGCGGGCCAACGAAGTCATCGTGGTGAATTACAGCGGCCGCGCGGCCGATGTGTGGTGGGAGAAGAATGCCAGCGCCCTGGCCCGCCACGCCCACCTCACCGTCATCGACCTCCCCTTTCCCGCGGTCGAGACCCTGGAAACATGGATGGGCCGCACCATGCGCTTCAACGTGATGATCCAGGACGGCGAACTGCACTGGATGGGAGACGAGGGGACGCTGGATCTTCGCCCCGTGGTGCGCCAGGCCGGCACCGCGCGCGGGCGCTGACGTGCTGCCCACCCACGACGTGCTGGTCATCGGCGGCGGTGCCGCCGGGCTGATGACCGCCCTCACCGCCGGCCAGCGCGGCCTGCGCGTGCTGGTGGTCGAGCACGCCAACAAGGTGGGCAAGAAGATCCTGATGTCCGGCGGCGGGCGCTGCAATTTCACCAACACCGGCACCACGCCAGCCAACTTCCTATCCGCCAACCCGCATTTCTGCAAGTCGGCGCTCGCCCGCTACACGCCCGCCGATTTCATCGAGATGGTCGAGCGGCACCGAGTCGCCTACCACGAGAAGGAACTCGGGCAGCTGTTCTGCGATGTCTCTTCCAAGCTGATCGTGAAGATGCTGGTGGACGAGTGCCTGGCCGCCGGCGTCCGCATCGAGACGGATTGCCGTGTGGAACGCATCGAACAGGCCGACGGCGTGTTCCGCGTGGACACCTCGCTGGGCCGCTTCGCCGCACCGTCGCTGGTCGTCGCCACCGGCGGGTTGTCGATCCCGAGCATGGGCGCCACCGGATTCGGCTACGAGCTGGCCAAGCGGTTCGGCCACGACGTGCTTCCCACCCGCGCGGGGCTGGTGCCGCTGACGCTCACCGGCAAGCACCAGGAGCGCCTGGCCGACCTGAGCGGCGTGTCCTTCCCGGTGGAAGCACGCTGCGGCAAGGCCCGCTTCCGCAACTTCGTGCTGCTGACCCATCGTGGGGTCAGTGGCCCGTCGATCCTGCAGATTTCCTCCTACTGGCAGCCCGGCGACGACCTGCGCCTGGACCTGTTGCCCGACCACGATGCGCTGGACTGGCTGCTGGCACAGCAGAAGCAGCGGCCCGACGCCGAACTGAAGACGGTCCTGTCCGACGTGCTGCCGCGCCGCTTCGCGCAGCGCCTGTGCGAACTGTGGCTGCCCAACCGGCCGATGAAGCAGTTCAACGCGCCGCAGCTGAAGGAGGCCGCCACGCTGCTCGCCGACTGGCCGCTGGTCGCCAGCGGTACCGAGGGCTACCGCACGGCGGAAGTGACGCTGGGCGGCGTGGATACCGATGGCGTGTCCAGCAGCACGATGATGTCGAAGCAGGTGGCCGGCCTGTTCTTCGTTGGCGAAGTGCTCGACGTCACCGGCTGGCTGGGCGGCTACAACTTCCAGTGGGCCTGGGCCTCGGGCTACGCCGCCGGCATGGCGGTCTGACGCACTGCGGCGTTCCCGTCCGCGCCTGCCTTGCTACTCTTTGGAAACCGGTGTCATTCCAGGGTTTCCATGGGTTCTTCCGACTTCGCCCCACCGCGCCGCCGCTTCCTGATCCAGTCCGCCGGCACGTCCATGCTCGTCGCCCTGGCGACGGCGCTACCCGTCGGCACCCGGGCGACGCGAGGCGCTCCCGTCGCCACGACGCGCAGCGGTCGCATCGCCGGTCGGACCGAACGTGGCATCCATGTGTTCCGGGGCGTGGCCTACGGCGCGGATACCTCGACACGCCGCTTCCAGCGCGCTTCCCGCGAGCTGGCATGGACCGGCGTGCGCGATGCGACCCGCCACGGCGCCTCCGCCCCGCAGCGCGGTGACGCCGACGGTCAGCCGATCAGCGAAGACTGCCTGTTCCTCAACATCCACACGCCAGCACTGCGGGACGGGCGGAAGCGCCCGATCCTTTTCTACATTCATGGCGGTGGCTACAACAACGGCTCCGGCTCGCATCCGCTCTACGACGGCGTGAACCTGTGTCGTCGCGGCGATGTCGTCGTGGTTACCGTCAACCACCGGCTCAACGCATTCGGCTATCTCTACCTGGGCGAGAGCGGCGACGAACGCCTGCGCGATGCCGGCAACGCGGGCCAGCTGGACCTGATCGATGCGCTGCACTGGGTACGCGAGCATGCACACGAATTCGGTGGCGATGCCGGCAACGTCACCGTGTTCGGCCAGTCCGGCGGCGGCGCCAAGATCGCCACCCTGATGGCGATGCCGGAGGCCGACGGCCTGTTCCACAAAGCGATGACGATGAGCGGCCAGCAGGTCACCGCCGCCGGTCCGCGCGCCGCGGCGCAGCGCACGGCGCTGTTCCTCGCCGAGCTGGGGTTGGGTCCGGGCGACACCGACGCGCTGCTGGCGATGCCGATGGCGCGCCTGCTGGAGGCGACGCGCATGCGCGATCCATCGCGCGTGGAGAACACGTCGCTCTACTTCGGCCCCGTGCTGGATACGCACAACCTCCCGCGGCATCCGTTCTACCCCGATGCGCCTGCGCAGTCGGCCCGCATCCCGATGATCATCGGTAACACGCGGGACGAAACCCGCGCATTCCTGGGCAACGACGAGGCGAACTTCGCCCTGACGTGGGACGCGCTGCCGCAGAAGCTGCGCGAACAGCAATACGTGGATCTGTCCCCGGACGTGGTCATCGCGGAGTACCGCCGGCTGTATCCGGACTACACGCCATCGGAGGTGTTCTTCGCCGCCACCACGGCCGGCCGCTCCTGGCGCGGCGCCGTCATCGAGGCCGAAGCGCGTGCGTTGCAGGGCGCGCCCGCCTGGGTCTACCAGCTGGACTGGCGCTCGCCCGCCGAGGGCGGCCGCTTGCGTGCCTTCCACACGCTGGACATTCCGCTGGTCTTCGACAACGTCGCGGCAGAGGGATCGAAAACCGGCGACGACGCGCGCGCCCACGCGATGGCCTCGCGCATGAGCGAGGCCCTGATCGCCCTCGCCCGCCACGGCGACCCCAACCACGCCGGCCTGCCGGCCTGGTCGCCGTACACGCTGCCGCAGCGGCAGACGATGATCTTCGACGACGCTTCGCGGTTGCAGGACGACCCGCGCGGCGGGGAGCGGCGACTCTACGAACAGGTGCCGTTCGTGCAGCGCGGCACCTTCTGAGCGTCAGCCGCCGGCCATCACCTCGGCGGCGATCTCGAACGATCGCAGCCGCTTGGCGTGATCGAAGATGTTGGCGGTCAACATCAGTTCGTCGGGGCGGTGCCGCTGGATGAAGTCCGCGATGCCCTTGCGCACGGTGTCGCGGCTGCCGATCACGGCGCAGGCCAGCGCCTGCGCCACGCCTGCTTTTTCGTGTGGCTCCCAGAACGTGTCGATGTCGTCGATCGGCGGCGGCACGAGGCCGGCGCGGCCGCGCCGCAGGTTGACGAAGGCCTGTTGCTGGGTGGTGAACAGATGCTTGGCTTCGGCATCGGTCTCGGCCGCGACCACGTTCAACGCGAGCATCGCATGCGGCTTCGGCTGCCGCTTCGACGGACGGAAGTCGCGGTGGTACAGCAGCAGTGCCTGGTCCATCGCATCCGGCGCGAAGTGCGACGCGAACGCATACGGCAGGCCGAGCGCGGCCGAGAGCTGCGCGCCGAACAGGCTGGAGCCCAGCAACCACACCGGCACATCCAGGCCTGCGCCCGGCACGGCGCGCACCGCCTGGCCTTCCTGCACCGGTTCGAAGTAGCGCAGCAGCTCCTGCACATCCTGCGGGAACTGTTCGGCGCTGTCGAAGTAGCGACGCAACGCGCGGGCGGTGGGCTGGTCGGTCCCGGGCGCACGGCCCAGGCCCAGGTCGATGCGGCCCGGATACAGCGAGGCCAGCGTGCCGAACTGCTCGGCCACCTGCAGCGGCGAGTGATTGGGCAGCATGATGCCGCCCGCACCGACGCGGATCGTCGACGTGGCGCCCGCCACATGGCCGATCAGCACCGCCGTCGCCGCGCTGGCGATGCCCGGCATGTTGTGGTGCTCAGCCAGCCAGTAGCGCGTATACCCCCAGCGCTCGGCGTGCTGCGCCAGGTCGCGCATGTGGACGAAGGCCTGCGTGGTGTCGCTGCCCTCGCAGACGGGGGCGAGGTCGAGGAGCGAATACGGAATCATGGGGCTACCGGCGATGGCGATGCCATCGTCATGGGGCCGCACGCGGCGCGATTCCACCGCAACGGGCGGGATGCTGTATCCCGCTCATCCCAGCAGATCGAACGGGCCACCCTGCTCCAGGGCGCGCTGGTAGGCCGGTCGCGCGTGGATGCGCTGCAGGAAGACGGCGAGGTTCGGATACGTCTCCAGGCCGGCGCGCACGGCGGCGGCTTCGACCGGGAAACTCATCTGGATGTCGGCCGCGCTGAACTGCTCGCCTGCGAACCACGCCGCCTTGCCGAGTTCGCTTTCCATGTAGCCCAGGTGGAGCTTCACCTGCGGCCCCACGAAGGTCTTCAGCGCCTTGTCGGCGATGCCGCGCGCGATCGGCCGGGCGAAGAACGGCATCGGCGCTTTCTTCAACCGCGAGAACACCAGGCTCAGCAGCATCGGCGGCATCGCCGAGCCTTCGGCGTAGTGCAGCCAGTAGCGATAGCGCAGATGCTCCGCCGTGCCGGGCGACGGCGCGAAGCGGCGTGCGGCGTCGTAGCGCTCCACCAGATATTCGAGGACCGCGCCGGATTCGGCCAGCACATGCTCGCCATCCACCACGACCGGCGATTTGCCCAGCGGATGCATCTTCTTCAACTCCGGCGGTGCCAGCATCGTCTGCGGGTCGCGCTGGTAGCGCACCACCGTGTAGTCCAGCCCGAGTTCCTCCAGCAGCCAGAGCACCCGCTGGGACCGGGAATTATTGAGGTGGTGGACAGTGATCATGCCGACGCTCCGTGGGGATGCGGCATGCTATCGCGCGCCGGCCCTCAGGAACTGCACGACAGCATCGAACACCCCGCGCGGTCGCGGGCCCAGTCCGGCCGGCGTTGCGCGAACCGCTCGCGGCCCGGCTGGTCGTTGTAGGGCCGGCGCATGACGTCTAGCAGTTCGTGCACGGCCGACAGGTCGCCGGCTTCCGCCGCGTCGATCGCCTGCTGCGCGAGATAGTTGCGGAGCACGTAGCGCGGGTTGGCCAGGCGCATCCGCTCGCGCCGTGTCGCGGGATCCAGCGGATCGTCTTCGATCCGTCGCGCGTGCGCCGACAGCCACTCGCGCAGCACGGGTGCCACCGTCTCGCGCTTGGCCGCATCGTAGAAGGCAGCGTCGAACGCCGACAGCGAGGCATCGCCCAGATCGGCACCGATCAACGCCCGGAAGAACAACGTCATGTCGATCTCGCCTTGCTGCAGGATGGCTTGCAGCGCAAGCATGTGCTCCGTATCGCCGTCCCGATGCGCCGCCAGCCCGAGTTTGCGCACGGTGTTGTCGCGCTCTTCGCGTGCGTGGGTGTCGGCGAACCGTTGCAGTCCGTCCTGCAGGGCATCGACACCATCGAACAACGGCGACAGCGCATGGGCCAGGCGGGTCAGGTTCCATCCCGCCACGCGCGGCTGCCAGCCGAAGCGATAGCGGCGACCCTGCGCATCGGTGATATTCGGCGTCCAGTCCGGGTCGTAGTCATCGATCCAGCCGTACGGACCGTAGTCGATCGTCAGGCCCAGCACCGACATGTTGTCGGTGTTCATCACGCCATGCACGAAGCCCACGCGCATCCAGTGCGCCACCATCACCGCCGTGCGTTCGCAGACCTCGGCGAACCAGGCGCCGTAGAGCGCTTCGCCCTCGCCCTCCAGGTGCGGGAAGTCACGCCGGATCGTGAAATCCACCAGCGTGCGCAGCACGTCGGTTTCACCCCGCGACATGGGCAACTGGTAGTGACCGAAGCGCAGGAAGGAAGGCGCCACCCGGCAGACCACCGCACCGGGTTCGGCCACGGGGTGACCGTCGTAGAACATGTCGCGCACGACCTGTTCGCCGGTTCCCACCAGGCTGAGCGCGCGCGTGGTCGGCACGCCCAGGTGATGCATGGCCTCGCTGCACAGGAACTCGCGGATCGATGAGCGCAGCACCGCACGCCCATCGGCGGTACGCGAGTACGGCGTCGGTCCGGCGCCCTTGAGCTGCAGTTCCCAGCGCTCACCACGCGCATTGACCACTTCGCCCAGCGTGATCGCACGCCCGTCGCCCAGCTGCCCGGCCCAACTGCCGAACTGATGGCCGCCGTAGTTGCCGGCGTAAGGCTGCATGCCCGGCAGCAGGGCGTTGCCACCGAAGACCTGGGCGAAGTCGGGCGAGGCGACATCGGCGGCATCGAAGCCGACCAGCGCCGCCACCTCGGGCGAATGCGCCAGCAGTACGGGTGCAGCGACCGGCGTCGGCGCCACCGCCGACCACAGCGCGGCACGCACGTCGCGGCGATGCGGGGACTGTTCCGGATCGCCCGGCAGTTCTCCGATGTAGCGGTTGTCGAAGCGCAGCGCGTGCATCGCGCTCACGCGGCGTCGGCCGCGGCGTCCACCAGCGGCGTGAGGTCCGGATGCAGCGCGACGCGCTCGTCGAAGACGAAACAGGCACCGTCGTAGCCGAAACCGCCCACCTGCTCGAAATAACCGAGGATGCCGTCATCCAGCTGCAGCACGTTCTCCATGCCATCGGCCTGCATCCACAAGGCGGCCTTCTCGCAGCGGATGCCGCCGGTGCAGAAGCTGACCACGGTGGCGTCCTTCAGGGCTTCGCGATGGGGATCCAGCGCGGCCGGCAGATCGGTGAACTTGTCGATCGGCAGCGTCAGCGCGCCAGCGAAGGTGCCGTAAGCCACTTCCTGCGCGTTGCGGGTGTCCAGCATCACCACGCGCCGACCGGCGTCGTCGTGGCCCTGCGCCAGCCAGCGGGCCAGCGTGCGGGGCTCGATGGTCGGCGCACGCGCGTCTTCCGGCGTGGTGCCGGGGCGGCGGAAACTGATGATTTCCGGCTTCACCTTGATCTTGAGCCGCGCAAACGGCACCTGCGCGCTGGTGCTGTACTTGACCCGCAAGCCGGCGAAGCGCGGGTCCGCATGCAACGGCGCGAGGAACGCGTCGATGGCGTCGGCGGACCCGGCCAGGAACAGGTTCACCCCCTCGCCCGCCACCAGCACCGAGCCACGCAGCGCCAGCGCCTCGGCGCGTTCGCGGAGCTCGGCCGCGAATGCCTCGGGGGCGTCGATGGGCGTGAAGTGGTAGGCGGCGATATTGGTGACCATGCGGTGATTTTACCGTCCGTCGGCGCCTAGCCCCTTCATTCAACCAGATGGTTGACAGTTGCCAGGCCGCGCCTCAATACTCAACCACATGGTTGAACATGACTCCTCCCGACTCGACGCCGTCTTCCACGCCCTCGCCGACGGCACTCGCCGGCGGATGCTGCGCAGCCTCGGCGGACAGCCGCGCAGCGTGGGCGAACTGGCGGCGCCCTTCCATATCTCGCTCGCCGCGGCCTCCAAGCACATCAAGGTGCTGGAACGCGCCGGGCTGGTGACGCGGCAGATCCGGGGACGCACCCATCTCTGCCACCTGCAACCGCAGGCGCTCGCCGAAGGCCAGGCGTGGCTGCGCCATTACGAGCAGTTCTGGAACGACCGCCTGGACGCGCTCGATGCGGTTCTGCAGGCCGACACCGACACGACGGCCTCACCCGCGACCCGACGGAGGAAACAGTCGTGACCGCACGCCCCTCCCCCGACACGGTAGACGTCACCGTGCAGCGGCACTTTTCCGCGCCCGCGGAACGCGTGTTCGATGCCTGGCTCACGCCGCGCTTGCTGGGCCAATGGATGTTCGGACCGGGCGTGCGCGACGAGAAGGTGCTGCGATTGGATGTCGATCCGCGCGTCGGCGGTCGTTTCTCGATACTGGTCGAACGTCATGGCACGCGCATCGACCATGTCGGCGAATACATCGTGATCGAGCGTCCGCATCGGCTGTCTTTCACCTGGGGCATCGCGGGCGAGTCCGACCAGGACGGCAGCCGCGTGGACATCGTGATTTCGCCCGTTCCGACCGGGTGCGAACTCCGCCTCACCCACGCCCTGCCGCGCGCCTGGGCGGACTACGCCGAACGTACGCAACAGGGTTGGGCGCACATGCTCGAAGCGCTGCACGCGCTGTTCTGATCCCGCCGCAACACCCCTTACGACATCGGAGTTCGCATGAACGACATCAACGCCGGTTTCGGCACGCTCATCGCCCCCAACACCTTGCGCCTGCAGCGTTCGCTGCCGGGCCCCATCGAACGTGTCTGGCACTACCTCACCGACAGCGACGCGCGCGGCCGCTGGCTGGCCAGCGGCCCGATGGACCTGCGCGTCGGCGGCGACGTGAACCTGGTGTTCCACCACGACGACCTCTCCGACGTGCAGGTGCCCACGCCCGAGCGTTACCGCACGGAGGACGGTTGCCACCATCAGTCCGGCCGCATCACCGCATGCGAGCCGCCGCGCCTGCTGGCGCACACCTGGGGCGAAGCGGATGGCACGTCGTCAGAGGTACGCTTCGACCTGGAGGCACAGGGCGACCGCGTGCTGCTGACCATCACCCACAGCCGCCTGCCCGATCGCGATGCGCTGCTCAGCGTCTCCGCCGGCTGGCATGCGCACATCGGCATCCTGATCGATCACATGGAAGGCCGCGCGCCCGCCAATTTCTGGACCACGCACGAGGCGCTGGAAGCCGACTACGCGCAACGCCTGCCGCGCGAGGCCGCGGCCTGAGCCTCAGAGCAGCAGCCAAGGCAGGGCCAGCGTCACCGCCACGATGAAGAGCATCGCGGCAAGGACGCCGACGACGTAAAGCGGGCGATCACGAAGCAGTCCGCCGAACGTCTCCGCGCGCCCTTCGCGCTCAGCGGTGGCGCGCTCGGACCGCGCGTGGTCGCGCCGCTGCGCCTGGTAGCCGGCCATCAGGGTCTTCGCGCGCGCCAGCTGGTCGGCGTCCTCGATCCACAATCCGCCCGCGGAAATACCCCAGGGGCTCGGCTGCGTTTCGTAGAAGTCGATCGCGTTCGTCCGCAGCAGGTCGCGCACGTCGTCGGCTTCATCGGCCGGTACGTTGCGCAGGTTGAGGAAGAGTTTCGCCATGGCCACAGTGTAGCCGGTCAGCTTCGGGCGCAGCCGCGTGCGCTACCCTGCACGCTCCCCGATTTTCCAGGATGATCGATGCGCTCCCTGTTGCTCGCTGTCTCGCTGACCTTCCTTGCCGCCTGTGCTCCGTCCGGCCCGCCGCCGGGTGGCAGCGTCGCCGAACTCCAGCGCCTGGATACCCAGGCAGGCAGCGGCGCCGTGGCCACCAGCGCCAGCGACGTCACCGTGCACTACACCGGTTGGCTGTACGACGAGAACGCGCCCGACAAGCACGGGATGAAGTTCGACAGCTCGGTGGATCGCGGCGAACCGTTCACCTTCCTGCTCGGCGCAGGCCAGGTGATCCGCGGATGGGATGAAGGCGTCGCCGGCATGAAGGTGGGCGGCAAACGCACGCTGTTGATCCCGTCGGACCTCGGTTATGGCAGCAGCGGCGCAGGCGGCGTGATCCCGCCCGGCGCCTCGCTGGTGTTCGACGTGGAACTGCTGGACGTCAAGCCGCACGAGTGACGGCCCGAGAGCTACTGTAGGAGCGACGTGAGTCGCGACCGCGAACAATCAATGCACGGAAACCTTCTGGACCTTGCTCCGGAAAATGGTGGCTTCAGCCGTGCAGTCGCGACTCGCGTCGCTCCTACAGAAGCGCTGCCTACTCCACCGGCGCCAGTCGCAGATCGTGGAAGTCGAAGCTGAAATCCGTCAGCGGCGAGATGGCTTCCATCCGGGCTTCGCGGATACCGCCATCGGGTTTCAGCGAGAAGGTCAGGAAGGCATCGGCGTTGAGCCAGCGCTCCCGCCAGCGCACCACGAAGGTGTCGTGCTGCCAGGGCTGGAGGTCACCGACCAGCTCCGGCGTGCGACTGAAGCGCAACACCAGCCCTTTGCCCTCCTGGGCCACGGTGACGTCGCCGTACCACGGGTCGCGCAAGGTGCCGGCGTACTTCGCCAGCGGCAGCGACGGTTTCGACGTCGCATCGCGCGCGGCCTGCAGCTTCTGCCAGTGTTCGTCGGCGTTGTCGTTGGCTTGCGCCACCTGCGCCTGGTAGGCGGCCAGCCAGTCGGTGCCGCTGTTGGCAAGGTAGGCGTCCAGCACTTTCAGGGTGATCGCGTGGAACGCGGCGCCCACTTCCTGGTTCGTCAGCACCACCACGCCGAGCTTCTGTTCCGGCACCAACGTCACCCGCGAGACCATGCCCGGCCAGCCACCGGTGTGCCACACCAGCTTGCGGCCCTGGAAGTCGGACACCATCCAGCCTTCGCCGTAACCGAGGAAGTTCGGCTTCGCGGCCTTCAGGGCTTCCACCTTGGGCTCGGAGATCGGGATCGGCGTGACCAGCGACCACATCGCCTTCTGCCGGGCGGGCGTGAACAGGGCCTGCTCCCGCCCCTTCGCATCACGGTAGGTGCCGCCGGCCAGTTGCGCATTCATCCAGCGCGCCATGTCCGACACGCTGGAATACACACCACCGGCGCCGGCCACGTTCTTCCACGTCATCCGCGGGGCCGGCTGCAGCGTGGTGAAGTCGGCCTTGGCATGGCCGGTGGCGACATTGTCGCCCGCCTTCAGCGCATCGCTGTTGTAGCGCGTCTCGCGCATACCCAGCGGCTGGAAGATGCGTGCACGCAGGAACTGTTCGTACGACTGCCCGCTGGCCTGCTCCACCACCAGTTGGGCGATGCCGTAGAGGATGTTGTCGTAGGCGTAGCGCTCGCGGAAACCGCCGGTCAGCGGCACGTCGCGCAGGCGCTCGGCCACTTCGCGATTGCTGTAGGTGGTGGTGGGCCAGTACAGCAGGTCGCCCGCGCCCAGCCCCAGCCCGCTGCGATGGACCAGCAGATCGCGGATGCGCATCTCACGGGTCACGTACGGGTCGGCCATGCGGAACCACGGCAGGTGGTCGATCACACGGTCGTCCAGCGAGAGCTTGCCCTCGTCGGCCAGCATCGACAGCGACGCCGAGGTGAAGGCCTTCGTATTCGAGGCGATGGCGAACATCGTGTGGGCATCGACCTTCGCCGGCTTGCCGAGCTCGCGCTCGCCCCAGCCCTTGGCCAGCACCACCTCGCCGTCCTTCACCACCGCGACCGCGATACCGGGCACGTCGAACGCCTGGCGCACAGACTCGACGTAGGCGTCGAGGTCCTGCAATGCGGGCGGTGGCGCGGCGTCTTTCGCGAAAGCGGCCGGCGCAGCCAGGAACAGCAGCAGCAAAGCGCGGCGCAGGGCCGCAGGCGACATCGGATACATCCACCATTCCCGTCCAGGAGCTTCCTGCGACGATACCGCACGCAGCGCGGCTGTCGGGAGCCCTTGCTGCGCACGGCATACTATGCGGATGCCTTCACCGAGCTCCGACACCCCGCCCTCCACGCCCACGGTTGCCGTCGTCGGCGGCGGGCCCGCTGGCCTGATGGCAGCCGAAACCCTGCGCGCAGCGGGCTTCCAGGTCGATCTCTACGATGCCAAGGGCTCGGTGGGCCGCAAGTTCCTGATCGCCGGCAAGGGCGGCATGAACCTCACCCACTCCGATCCCTTCGCTGTTTTCGTCGCGCGCTATGGCGAACGGGCGAACGAAGTCGGCGCATGGCTGCAGGCGTTCGATGCCGATGCGCTACGCGCCTGGGCACGCGGGCTCGGCGTGGAGACCTTCGTCGGCACGTCCGGGCGCGTGTTTCCCACCGACCTGAAAGCGGCCCCGCTGCTGCGCGGCTGGGTGCGCCGCCTGCGCGAACAGGGCGTGCGCTTCCATGTGCTGCATCGCTGGCAGGGCTGGGACGAAACCGGCGCGTTGCGCTTCGCCACGCCGGAAGGCGATCTCTGCGCGCAGCCCGACGCCGTCGTGTTGGCGACGGGGGGCGGCAGCTGGCCGGAACTGGGCTCGGACGGCGCCTGGGTCGATGCCCTGCAGGCGCGTGGCGTCGACATCGCGCCGCTGCAACCATCCAACTGCGGTTTCGACATCGGCTGGAGCGAGCATCTGGCCACGCGCTTCGCCGGCGAACCGCTGAAACCGGTCACCGCGCACTGGCACGCAGCCGACGGCACCCCGCACCAACGCCAGGGCGAGTGCGTGATCACCGCGACCGGTATCGAAGGCAGCCTGGTCTATGCACTCTCGCCGCTGCTGCGCGACGCCATCGCGCGCGACGGCCACGCCACCCTGGTGCTGGACCTGCTGCCCGGGCGCGAGGAGCGCGACCTCGTGCGTCGCCTGGCCAAACCGCGCGGCTCGCGCAGCCTGAGCGAGCACCTGCGCCGGGAAGCTGGCGTGAGCGGCGTGCGTGCGGCCCTGCTCTACGAAGTGCTGGACAAGGCGGCGCTGGCGGATCCCGCGCGGATCGCCCGCACGCTGAAGCGGTTCCCGTTCCGGCTGCAGCGCGCACGCCCGATCAAAGAGGCCATCAGCAGCGCGGGCGGTGTACCGCTGGAAGCGCTGGACCGGGGCCTGATGCTGCGCGGTCTGCCCGGCGTGTTCGCCGCTGGCGAGATGCTCGACTGGGAAGCACCCACCGGCGGCTACCTGCTGACGGCGTGCTTCGCCAGCGGCCGCCAGGCCGCACGCGGCGTGATCGACTGGCTGGCGCAACGCAACGCCTGAGTGGTCGTCCGCAGGGGCTGCGGCGCGCACCCCGGGAAGTGCGTGCCGCAGCGGCTGCGGAACGTGGACGCACGATACGCGAGCCGTTGTTGAAGTCCGGTTAGCGTTTGAAAGCAGTTTTATTACAGACATTTACGGCTGGATGTGCATGCTGTGCCTCAGGCCACTGAATGCTCATTCAGACTCTTCCGTCGCACCCTGATGTGCGGGGCCTTCGCGCCGCGCCTTGGCGGCGACATGCATGTTGTCGACCAGGTTGGGATAGCGCCGGCCCGCCGCTTCGGCGCGGGCGCGGGCTTCTTCCACCTGTACCGCGGTGAGCTTGACGCCCCCGCCACGGCGCTTCGGCGCAGGACGTTGCCACGGGCCGGGCTTGCGCGTCGCCATCGATCAGACCGCGGCCGTCACCACGATTTCGATCAGCCACCCCGGCCGCGCGAGGTGCGCCTGCACGGTTGCGCGCGGCGGTGCGTTGCCCTCCGGCACCCACGCATCCCAGACCCGGTTCATCGCCTCGAAATCCTGCAGGTCCTTGATGAAGATCTCCGCGCGCAGGATCTTCGCCTTGTCGCTGCCCGCACGCGCCAGCAGCGCGTCGATCTCGGCGAGCACCTGCTGGGTCTGCCCGGCGATGCCCTGCGTGGCGTCTTCCGCCACCTGCCCCGCCAGGTAGATCACGCCGTTGTGGATGGCCATTTCGGAGAGGCGTGCGCCTACGTCGAACCGTTGGATCATGTGGGGATCTCCTGTGTGATTACCTGAAGCTTAGCGCCACGCCTCGGTGCCCGCACGGCGGGCGGCACGCCAGAGCCACGTACCCGCCAACAGCATGGCGGAGACGATCAGCGCGATCAGCAGTTTCTGCACCCAACCCTTTCCGGCCGGCGCCCACAGCGCGTGCACCCACAGCAAGGCGAAGCACGCGAGCGACCAGGCCGCGGCCAACGGGAAATGCGGCCGCCACGCCGCATCGAGACGGAAGCGCCACGCCTGCAGCACCATGCCCGCGGTGACGCTCAGGAACGCCGTGATCGCACAGGTGTGGTGGAACCAGACGTGAAACTCAGGCGCGATCGCGGGCAGCCACGAATCGCCCACCGCCACGCCAGCGAGCGCGGCAGCGCCGAGGGCGAACAGCACTACCGGAGCGCCGCTCCGCGCCTGCGGTGCCAGTTGGGCACGCAGGCCCCACGCCAGCAGCACGATGGTGGCCGCCAGCAGGCAATAGGCCGACCGCAACAGCAGACCGTAGGGACCGCTCAGATATTGGCTGAGGGTGGCCTGGGGCCAGGCCAGATCGTGGCGGACGATCTGCAGCGCCCCCGCCACCAGCAGAAACAGGATCGCCCCGGTGATCGCCAGCGCCGCCGTCAGCCGGATCGTACGGGCCTGCGGGGTGGAAGCGGTCGGTGCGGCATCGGGCATGAGCGGACCTCGGCAGGTGTCGAACCGATTATCCGACAGCGCTCAAGTTCGCCGGTTTCGGGCCGTTGTCGTGGGCAGAAGTCCGTGGCGTGCCCGCCGTCACGGTTTGACCTACACTCCAACCTCTCCCGGGGCACCGGGGGACTGGCCGCCACGAGCGAGGGGACTCCACGCGCCAATGCCGTTCGACGTATCGCCATCCGGCGCCCACCCGGCGCGCCACCACGCCCAGCGCCTGCCCCGCCGGATCTACCGGCTGCGCATGCTGGGCATGGGCCTGGCCGCCCTGCCCGTCGGCGCCGTGCTGCTGGAAAACGGCGCGGGCTGGGGGGCGTGGGCGTGGCTGGGCTTCACCGCCCTGCTGTGGCCGCAACTGGCCTACTGGCTCGCGCTGCAGCACCGCGAACCCTTCCGCGGTGAAATCCGCAACCTGCTCTTCGACTCGATGCTGGCCGGCATGTGGGTGCCGTTGATGGCGTTCAACCTGCTGCCGAGCGTGTTGCTCGTGACCCTGGCCACCGTCGACAAGATCAGCACCGGCATCGATCGCCTGTGGTACTGGTCGCTGCCGCTGATGCTGGCCGGCGCGCTGCTGGCCGGTGCGCTCACCGGTTTCGAACTGCAACCGGTGACCAGCATGCCCGTGATGCTGGCGTGCCTGCCGATGCTGCTGATCCACTCGATCGCCGTGAGCCAGGCCAGCTACCGCCTGGTGCGCAAGGTGAAGCGGCAGAACCGCTTGCTGGACGAGCTCAGCCGGCGCGACACCCTCACCGGGCTGGACAGCCGCGGCCACTGGCAGGAACAGGCGTCGATGCTGCTGGCGCAATGCGCGGAAACCGGCGAGCAGGCCACGCTGATGATGATCGACATCGATCACTTCAAGGCCATCAACGACCGCCACGGCCATGCCGCCGGCGACGATGTGCTGCGCGCGGTCGCCGGCGTGATCCAGCACAGCATCCGTACGCTGGATTGCGCGGGCCGGCTGGGCGGCGACGAGTTCGCGGTGCTGCTGCGCGGGAGCGACCTGCGGGCCGCCGAGAACGTGGCGCAGCGTATCCGCGAAGGCGTGGAAGCCCTCCGCCTCCAGACCGCGCCCGGCCTGCACCCGACGGTCAGCCTGGGGCTGGCGTGCGCCGACGCCCCGTCCGCCGGGCTGCGCGCGTGGCTGGAAGCGGCCGACCGCGCGCTTTACCGCGCCAAGAGCAACGGGCGCAACCAGTGGGCGGTGCACGAAGCGCTGCACGCGGCCACCGTTACGCCCTGACGCACCGCCAGGGCATTCCTTCCATCCGTGTTTGCGCGGACCGCCGCCCGGGCGGTCCGGCGGTCAGGCGCCGACGTTGTGTTCGGCGCGGCCTTCGCGCGTGGGCAGTTCCAGCACGTTGCTCGCTTCGCGGGCGTGTTCCTGCGCGGGCTCGTAGACGCAGACGCGGTTGCGGCCCAGGTGCTTGGCGCGATACAGCTGCTTGTCAGCGTGCGAGAGCAGCTTGGCCAGGCTGTAGCCGGACTGCATGCTGGAGGTCACGCCGAAGCTGCCGGTGATGGCGAACACGTGGCTGGTCTCGCGCGTGTCGATCTGGGCCAGCCGCACGCGGCAGTCCTCGGCCACGCGGGCGGCGGCGCGCAGGTCGCAGCCGTACATCAGGATGGCGAACTCTTCGCCACCCAGGCGGCCGATCACGTCGATGCGGCGGCAGAAGCCCTTGCTGGCCTCGGCGACTTCCTTCAACGCCCAGTCGCCAGTGCCATGGCCAAAGCGGTCGTTGATGTTCTTGAAGTGGTCCAGGTCGAACATGATCAGCGCGGCCTGTTCGCCATTGCGGGCGCATTCGGCCAGCGCGCGTTCGGCGCGGATGGTGAAGTGGTGGCGGTTGCAGATGCCGGTCAGGGCGTCGGTCTCGGCCATCTTCTTCAGCGACAGCTGCACGCGCTTGATCTTGAACGCCCAATAGCCGATGGAGGCCACCAGCACGATCAGCAGGATCACGATCAACCGCGTGTTCTGCGCCGCCTGCTGGTCCACCTTGCGCTGCAGCTGCAGCACCTGGTTCTGCTGGTCGAGCAGATCGATCTGCTGGGTTTTCTGCAGCGTCTCCTGGCGGACGATCTGGTAGGCCAGCTCGCGGGTTTTCACCTCATCGAGGTAAGCCTTGTCCGCATCCGCATAGTTCTTGTAAGCCGCCAGTGCGAGTTCCGGACTACCCCGGCGTTCGGCGATCTCGTAGATCGCACGGTAGGCCTTCACCAGCGGGAGCGAACTCTGGATGCTCTTGCTATGCACCAGCGTATCCAGCGCATACCGCTCCGCCATCGAAATGTTGCCCTTCTCCAGCAGCAGTTCCGCCAACGTGGCCTTGACGTCTGCGATCAGGCGGGGGTAGCGAGTGCGCTCGACCTCTGCCAGATGGGATTCGAGCAGCTTGATGGCATCCTCGCGACCACCACGCAGGACGAGCGCGCGCGCCAGCGTGATGCGCATGAAGCTCGCCGCGGCGAGTTCCCCCTGACCAAGGCACTGGGCGATGCCTTTCTCGATCGCTTCTTCCCTGGGCTCGGTCTTCGACAGGTTCTGCTGCGCATCGAGGTAGACCTGCCGAGCGAGGCATTCGGTGCGGGGATCGGGTTCGTCGACGAGGATCTTGTCGGCGAACTGCAGCGCTTCCTCGTACTGACCGATCTGGCTGTTGATGGTTGCGGCCACGCCCAATCCCTGGTGCCGCAACTCCTTGGAGCTGACGGACCCGAGGAGCTTCAAGGTCCGTTCCAACTGCCTCAGGCCGTCGGTAAATTTCCGGTTGATCGCATAGGCATTGACGATCAGGGCACTGGCCCGGAACTGGACGTCCGGATCGGTCGAGGTGCCGAGCAGGTCCCGCGCGGTCCGGATCGCCTGCTCATGCTTCCCCTGGAAGACGAGCGCATAGGCGTTTAGGTAGCGGATCGCATCCTGTTGGCGTGGAGTTGCCTGCTCGAGGGAAACATTGAGTTCCTCGAGCAGGCGCTGGAACCGCTGGTGATCCGCACTTTTCGTCTGTTCGGCCCTGTCGATCAAGGCCTGGATGTCATCGGAGGCATACGCACTCCCTGCCGCCAAGAAACCGGCCAGCATCCAACAAAGACGTACAGCGACATTCCTGATCACCATCATCTTCTCCACGATGTCCCCTGCGGGGGGACTTCTTACTCTTCCTGGGGAGCCTCGCCGCCTTCGTCAGGCAGATCAGCATCCGGCTGGCCTTCGTCCTCGCGGGCCGGCGATTCTTCCGGGGCCCACACCATGCAGATCATGTTCTCGCGGACACCAAAGACGTCCGCCACTATCCGGCTGTCCTGCCCCATGAGGGCCGCCTTCTGTTCTTCATGCAATCCGGACGCGTTCAGCGCGGCGGCGAACCGGCTCTCACGCTCGGCACCAAAAATGGGCTGCTGGCCCATGGTCTCCAAAAGACGGATCAGATTCGACACAAGTCCCCCAAGAAATGAATTGAAATCAGGTCGCGCCGCTGTGTACTCCGCCCGACGTCTTCCCCTGGTCCGACGTTCAGCTGCTGCGACTCACAGAAGATACGCTGATTCCTGACGCGACTCCACCCGCGGCGGAGCCTTGCCCGCCGGCTTCAGGCTCCGCGAACCAGGGACAGGACGCGGGCCTGGACCTCCGTATTGGGGATCAGTGGCGTGCAGGGAGGTACCACCAATGTGGACGCCAACGTCAGCGCAGCCCCCGGCAAGGCCTCCAGGGGCAGCCTGTGCACGCGCGGGAGCGCCTGAGGCAGCGTCGCGGCCTCGTACACGATCACCTCGTGTCGTGCCGGGTACTGGGTCTGCAGCAGGTCGACCAGGATATCCAGCAAGGCCGCGTCCTGGGAGAAGCGCTTCAAGGACGGGTCCCCTGCGACCCCCACCTGCCAGAGCACCAGGAAGGCGGAGGTGTCGATCACCCTCCGGTAGAACATGAACTGGCTGGCCTCGAAGTGCTGGCAGCCCACCGTCCCGGGATCGATGCCGAGATCCGCATAGAGGCAGTCTTCCGCCGATACTGCGGCCTCCATCACCGCTTCGTGGCCGGCTTCCCTGGCAAGCGCGACGGCGCGATGGGGCACCACCGCGAAAACACCCGGATGCCCGTAGAACGCTCCGCATACCCGCTTGCCTGCCTTTACCTCCACCAGCATCGCCTCAACCATCTCGCGATAGGTGTCGGTCCTGGGTTTACCCTCGCCGTAGAACGGTTGAAGGCTCCGGACATCCGGATTCATCCCCTG
Organism: Pseudoxanthomonas sp. Root630; assembly: GCF_001427585.1. Classification (GTDB taxonomy): domain Bacteria; phylum Pseudomonadota; class Gammaproteobacteria; order Xanthomonadales; family Xanthomonadaceae; genus Pseudoxanthomonas_A. The sequence continues at coordinate 204,902 of NZ_LMGY01000016.1, forward strand.
CACCCACAGCTCCACCAGCGGGTCCGACACCGCGACGAACACCACATCCGCCTGTTCGATGTGAGCGCGCGCGCGCGGGCCGATGTGTGCGCCCAGCGTCATCCCCACGCCGACGCAGGCCAGGCTCCCCGTGCCATCACTCATCCGACTTCATCCCCCTGCGAAAACGCAGAGTATCGTCGCTACCCGACACTCGACCCAAGACCTTCGGCCCAGGTAGCGCGGCTGAGGTGCCAGTGGATCCGGTCGGGATGCCCCGGCACCTGATCGAACCCGAGCTTGTGCATCAGGCCGATGGACCTGTGGTTCACCGGCAGTTGGCAGCCGAACTGGGCAGCAAGGCCAAGATGCCGGAAGCCCTCGTCGCGTATGCACGCAAGCGCCTCGTAGGCGTAGCCCTTACCTTGCTGCGGGGAGACGATGATCGAACCGATTTCAGGCATGCCCTCCCTGGTCACGAGCCCGACAAGCCCGACCTCCTCGCCCGTCACCCGTTCCGTCGCCACCCACAGCCATGCCGTCGGCGCTGCCTGCTCCATCATCGCAAGGCTCGCGCGAAAGGCGCGAGCTGCCGCTTCCGGATCCAGCGGCGCGCCGGCATGCGCCATGAGTTCTGCATCACCGAACCACGCGCAGTAACGGTGCGCATCCGACCCCTGCAAGGGTCGAAGCGACAACCGGTGTGTCGTTAGGGCCCGAGCGCCAAGGGTGCCTGCGGGAGATTCGATCTGTAACGACAGGCTCATGACGCTTGAGACGAGCCGGCGGGCGGGCACAGGCGCTTGTTCACCCCACTTGCCCTCGCACCCACCGGACGATCGCCTCCGTCGCCATCGCGCCGCTCTGCCGGGCGATCTCGCGCCCGCCCTGCAGCAGGACCATCGTGGGGATGCTGCGGATGCCGAAGCGGTTGCCCAGCCCTGGGCATGCTTCGGTATCGACCTTGGCCAGGCGCATCGCCGGTTCGAGCACGCCGGCCGCCTGCTGGAAATGCGGGGCCATCTGCAGGCAAGGCCCGCACCAGGGCGCCCAGAAATCCACCAGCAGCGGCAGCGTGCTGCGCAGCGCGTGGCGGTCGAAGTCCGCCTCGCCCAGCGCCAGCGGCAGTCCGGTGAACAAGGGATGGTGGCAACGCCCGCAGCTCGGCGCCTCCGCCAGCCGCGCCGGCGGCACACGGTTCATCGCCGCACAGTGCGGGCAGGCGATCAGGTGGGCGTCGGCGCTCATGCGGGCATCCTACCGTCCGTGCGTCCGGCGCGTCACCGCACGACGTGCCAGACCACCTGGCGCCCCGCCAGATAGACCACCTTGCGCCCATCGAACACGGCCATCTGCTCCAGCTTGACCTGCACGTTCTGCCCATCCCACTCCGGAACGCGCGCCTTCACGTTGCCTTCGATGGCGTAGACGGTATCGGCATGCAGCGGCCAGTCCCCCTGCCCCACGGTGGGCCCCTGGTTGTCCCACATGCCGATCGTCGGCCCCGGCGCATGCCCGACGAAACCCACCGGGTGCGAATAGGTCGCCGCCCGCAGGCCCTGGCGCGCCGTCTCGCGTTGCGTCGCCGCCAGGATCTCGTTGCCGGTGCGACCCGCGACGAACTGGCCCGTCAGTGCGTCCTGCCAGCGGTTGCCCTGGGCGAGCGCAGCGCGCAACCCGGCGGGCGCCTCCGTTTCACCGGCGCGCGCCACGTAGGCCATTTCCTGCGTATCGGTACACAGCTTGAGGTAGCACAGGCCCACATCGGTATGCAGCACGTCGCCGGGCTGGATGACGCCTTCCTCGCCGCAGAACGGTGCGTCGTCCGCACAGACCGTTCCCGCACGCTGGAAGTTGACGTCCGGCATGAACCACGGCGCCAGCCCCAGCGATTCGAAGCGCTCGCGGATGTACCACGCCACATCGTCCGTCGTCGTGACGCCGGGGGTGATGACCCGGCTGGAGAAGGCTTCGGCGACCACGCCGCGCGCGAGCGACACGATATGCGGATACGCCGCGAGTTCCGCAGGGCTGCGCGTCTCCATCCAGCGCACGACCAAGGCTTCCGCCGGCACCAGCCGATCGTGCAGCGCGGCCGGCAGCACCGATAGCAACCGCTCATGCAAGGCATGCGTCAGGCCATCGGCGATCGCCCAGTCGCCGGAGACGTTGATGCCGATCCTGCGCGGGTCCCGCGCGGCGATCAGCGCGCCCAACGCCTCCCACTGCGTCTTGAGGTCGCCGCCCGACCACGTCGTGTCGTAAGGCGCGCCGAACGGATAGCGGTTGATGGAGAGCCGCTGCACGCTGCCATCCGGTTGGCGATGGAATACCAGCATCGTCGTGCGGCGCGCCGCATGCGCCGGCTGCGGGACGAGGGTGAAGTACACCGGGTCTTCCGCATACTCCCGCGCGATCACCACCCACATGTCGAGGTCGGCTTCCTTCATCAGGCGAGGCAGCAGCGTGTCGAGCCGCTCGCGGAGCATGCGGTTCTCCGGCTCCACCCGCTCCCGCGGCGACAGCACCGCCCCGACGGTGACCCCGTCCCGACCCTGCTCCGGTACCGATGCCGCATGGGTGGTCGGCGCCAGGCCGGCCAGCAACAGGAACAAGGGGATGGCAGTGCGCATGCGGTGGGCTTCCTGCGAAAGGGCCATGACGCTAGCCGCCCCGCCATGACGGCGTCAACGCAGCCAGACGGTCCATGCCGCACTGCGATGCGGGACTACACTCGGGCCACGCGGACGCGTCCCGATGCGGGACCCGGAGGTGGGCGATGTGGACGAAGTGGCTCGGCACCCTGCTGCTGGCGTCGTCGGCCCTGTCGGCGTTCGCGCAGTCCGTCGCGCCCCCTGCCCCCGCCGACGTGCTCGCGGTACCGGAACCCCTGCGCCAGCAGTTCCGCGAACAGGTCCTCGAACGCGCGCGCGCACCGAGTGCGCGCCTGGAGCGGATGGTCGATTTCCTGTTCAGCCCACAAGGCCTGGGCATGCGCTACGAACCCGACGCCAACCACACCGTGGCCGAGGCCTACGCCACGCGCCAGGCCAACTGCATGAGCTTCACCCTGCTGACGGTGGCGCTGGCACGCGAGGCCGGCCTGGACGCCTATGCCCAGCAGGTCGACGAGACCCTGGCGTGGCGCCAGGACCACAACACGCTCTACCGCACCCAGCACGTCAATGCCGGCGTGCGCATCCGGGAGCGAAAGTTCACCGTGGATGTGGCCTGGAACGAGGTCATCACCCGCAGGCCGCCGGAACCCATCCGCGACGACCGCCTGGTCGCCCATTACTACAACAACCGTGCGGCGCAGCTACTGGAACAGGGCGCGCTGGCGGCTGCCCTGCGCCATGCCGAGATCGCGCTGACGCTGGACCCGGACTACGCGACCACCTGGAGCAACACCGGCGTGATGTACCTGCGCGACGGCGACGAAGCGCGCGCCGAGCAGGCCTACCGGCATGCCCTCGCACTCGATCACGACAATCCCGGCGCGCTGTTCAACCTGGTGGCGTTCTACCAGCGTGCGGGCGATACAGACGCGGCACGACCGCTGCAGAAGCGACTCGACGCGGTACAGGCCCGCGATCCGTTCCACCATTTCCTGCTGGCCGCCGGCTTCGAACGCGATGGCGACCTCGAACGCGCGGCCGGGCACTACCGCAAGGCCATCCAGTTGTACGACGGCGAACACCGGTTCCACTTCGGCCTGGCACGGGTGTACTTCCAGCAGGGCGACCACCGCCGTGCGAGCCGCGAGTTGGCGCGTGCCCGCGAACTCAGCCAGGGCGATACCCGTGCGCTCTACCAGGCCAAGCTGGATACGCTGCGCAGGCAGGGGCATTGAGCGGGGATTCGAAATCGCGGGGCCTGCTCCATGGCGTGGCCCCGCGCAACACCGTTACTTCAATTTCAACTCGCGGATCAATTGGCTGCCGAGGATCTGGCGCATCTTGCCGCGATCGGCGAACGCCGTGTTCGCCTGCGCCGTGTTCTGCCCCGTGACCTTGCTGGACACGGCTTCCGAGCGATCCCGCAGGCCATCGAAGGCCGCCATGTTGGGATAGACCACGGTCAGGTAGAGGTCCGGGTCTTCCGGACGCCGCGGATCGGCGGCATAGATCGTGTAGCCGAGGATGATGCCCGCGTCCTTCTGCGCATCCATGACGCGCTTGTACTGGGTCTGCAGGTGATTCATGTAGTTGTCGAACTGACCGTCCTTGATCTTGACCGCCGTGACTTCCATGACCGGCCCCTCGGTGTAACTGCGGTCCTGCGCAGACAGCGGGAATGACAGCGCGCACAGCAACAGCGCCCACAGCATCGGCAAGCGTCTCATGTCGGTGTCCTCGTTCAAGGTTGCCCGGAGGATTCCGGGTGTCCTCCCGAACGCAACCGGGCACGCACAGTCGGACACCCGAAGCGGGGATCGCCGTGGCGGGCCGACAGGCGCACGCATGGGCAACGCTGTATTACAGATTCTCACTGCCCGCAGGGGCGGGCGCCTCCCCTACTCCGCCAGGGACCACTCACCCAGGTGGGCATAGTCCGCTTCGCCTTCGATGCTCTGCAGCAGGTGCACCGCCTGCGGATGCAGCACCATCGGCACGACGTCCACCGGCGCAGTACGCGGAGGCACATAGGCCAGGGTCAGGTGCGGGACGAAACTGCGGCCGACGTGCTGCTTGAAGCCTGCACGCAGCAGGCGCTGCTGCAGGCTGCGCCAGAACGCCACGACCGCTGGCGAGGGCTGCAGCGCCGCGAGCGTCAGTGCCGGGTTCTTCGGGTTGCCCAGGCACAGCAGGTGGTCCAGGGTGATGCCCACCGGTTCCGGCTGCCAGTCGCGCATGGCTTCGTGCGCCGCGGCCACCATGTCCTCGCGCGGCCCGTCGCTTTCGCCCAGGAAATGCAGGGTCAGGTGGTAGCGTTCCGGCCGTACCCAGCGCGCCTGCGGGTATGCGCCCTTGAGGTCCTCGGCCCGGTGCCGGAGCGACTCGCATTCGCCCGGCGATGGCACCAGGGCGAAGAACAGGCGATGCAGCCGGCCCGGCTGCGGGCCGCCGAACAGATCGCCTTGCTGGGAGGACGCGGGTGTGGCGGGCATGACGCGAACGGCATAGGGACGACGACGATGCCGCGCATCATCGGCGCGATGGCCATAACCTGCAACCCGCGGAGGCGAGCGGGACACGGGCGTCGTGCCTTGCCCTGCCTGTCACCGGCCAGCGCGTATCAGCCCTGCAGTGATTTTTCGAACCAATGGTCCGCATAAGGGTTGTCGTTGTAGGCCGGAATCTCCCGATAGCCGTTGCGCACGTAGAGCGCCCGCGCTTCGACCAGCGTGCGGTTGGTGTCCAGGCGCACGCGCCCGAGTCCGAACGCATGCGCCTGCGCTTCCAGTGCATCGAGCAGGCGCTGCGCCACGCCCAGGCCACGCGCCCCGGGCGCGACCCACATGCGCTTGATCTCACCTGTGCGCTCGCCCGTCACCTTCAATCCGCCGCATCCGATCGCCCCGCCATCCAGCCAACCCAGCAGGAACACACCCTGCGGCGGCACGAGTTCGTGCGGATTGGCCGAGACGCTGCGCGCGGCGTCGAAGCCGGTCTCGAAGCGGGCATCGAGCTCATCGAGGTAGGCGCGGAGGCAGGCTTGCGCCTCCGCGCTGGCCGGATCCGCTACCCGGATCTCCACCGAGGAGGCACGCAGCAGCGCCTCCACTTCGTCCATCGCCGCAAGCATGCGCGTGCGTTGCCGTTCCGACAGCGGCGCCAGCAGGGCATCGGCCAGCGCCTGCGAATCGCGGTCCAGCGCGTCCACTTCGCGACGCCCCTTGGCGGTCAGCGCCACGCGGCGGGCGCGCGCATCCGCGGGGGACGCCTGCACCCGGACCAGGCCCTGCGCTTCCAGCGCGCGCAACAGCCGGCTGGCATAGCCCGAGTCCAGCGCCAGGCGCGCACGCAGGTCGCGCACGTCCGCACCCTCGCGCCCCACCTCGAACAGCAGGCGCGATTCCGCCAGCGGACGGCCGTGCCCGAGGTAGTCGTCGGTCAGCACGCCGATACGGCGGGTGACGGTGCGGTTGAAACGCCGCAGGCGCTGGGTGTCGTCCATTACCTGACTTTAGTCAGGCAAATATCCGGGGTCAATCCGGAAGACACCGATCAGCCGGTTTGCACCCCCACCGCGTCGCGCTCACCCGCGCTGAGCGGATAGGCCGTGCGCAGGGTCTGCCCCGAGGGGCCGAAGAACAGGCTGGGGACCTGTTGGCGGAGTCGGGCGCCCAGGATGCCGGCGGCGATCCGTGCACCGCCGAGCACGAACGCCATGGGGGTACCGCGGACCTCGCCGATGGCGGACCCCGCGTTGAGCACGATCCGGCCCGGAGGTCCGAAGACGGCATCCACCTCCGCCACCGGCATCAGGCAGGCCGTCACCATGCCCACGTAGGCCACGCGGCCGTCGTGTGGCGTATTGCCGAGCGGCGTACGGCAACATGCCGCGTACCAGCGGAACAGCCCGCCTTTGCGCAGGCACAGACCGGCGATATGTTCCTCGCCGGCGGTGAACCGCACGGCGAGCGGATTCATCGCCACGATGTCGGTGCCGCCATGCGCGTCCACCAGACCGGGCTGGCCCAGATGGCGCGCGTAGGCCTGGCAATCCCTGCAGTAGCACGTGGCGCGCACGTAGGCGCGATCGGTAGCGACGATCCCTGTCACCTGCCCGCAGCGGCAACGCAATGCCAGCGTCATCGGTACACCTCGCGTGATCCCTGACGATGCAGGAATACCGCAGCGGATATGAGCGCGACGTCAAACCACGGCCCGCTGCCTGACTGGCACTGCAACCGCGTGGTCAGGCGGCGGCGTCGACCCGGGCGGACGCCATCGCGGCGCTGGCGTGCGGGGCGGCGACCGCCAGGGCGCGACCCAGGCCCGTCATGCGCACGGTGTCGCCGAGCGCCTGGTCATCCAGGCCCTGCAGCAGGCGTTCGGACATGCCCCACTCCCGCGCCACGGCACGCCCCAGGCGAGGCGACGCATCCTGCAGGAGGCGCGCGGCGACCCCGGCATCCGGCATTCCGCCCTGCGTACACGCATCGCGGAGCGCCTGCGCCACGAGGATGGCGCCGAGCCCCTGCAACAACGCGAGGAGTTGTGCGGCGAACGCGTCTTCGCGCTCCACCGTCTTCGCGAACTGCGCTGCGGCCAGGGCCGTGCGCTGCGTGTGGTCCCAGATCAGGTCGGGCAACGCGCCCAGGGCACCGCCATCCATCCGCATGACCGGCTGCATCACCGCCATCGCCACGAGTTGGCGGAGCCCTTCCGTGCCGACCAATGCGACCGCGCGATCCAGGTTCTCCACGGGCGCGGGTTGCGTGCGATAGAGCGCGCTGTTGGCCAGCCGGAGCAGGTGCGCCGCCAACGCCGGATCGCGCGCGATCACACCGGCAATCTCGCGGCCGGAGGCATCGTCGTCGTTGAGGGTGCTCAGCAACTGCGGCAGCAACTGCGGCCGGCGCGGCAGCCGCTGGGGGGCTTCGGCAAAGCGGGCCAATGTCTGTTCGGCGGCATCCCGCACGGACGCACTGGCCTCGGGCGACAGGGAGGCTGGCTGGCCCTCGTAGGCCAGTTCAAGCAATGCACCTGCCCAGTTGCGGTCGACGGCGGGCGCCGTGGTCTCGGCCGCTGCGGCGCGCGGCCGCGTTGTCGAGCCACCACGCGGCGCGACGACCGGCGTGCGCCCGCGTTGCCACCACGATGTCAGTGCCCCCAGCAGTGCCACGCGCGCCCCCAGACGTACCCGTTAAGGCGGTAGCGGCGGATCCATGCGGAACTTGAGGAGGATTCAAGAGGACATCGCTGCGCCCTTGCAGGAAGGTCATGCAGATCGGTTTGCGCGGCGCGCTCGCGAAAGCATCAGCGCAACTGGCTGTCCTTGCTGCCGCGCCGGTTGTAGAGGCCGGCCGCCTGCTCGTCGTGGTCGGCCGCTTCCTGGCAGCCCACGCACAGGCGCACGCCCGGCACGGCTTTCTGGCGCGCGAGTGGGATCGGCTTGTCGCATTCTTCGCAGTGGCTGAGGCTGGGCCCCTTGGGGAGCGCACGACGCGCCCGCTCGATGCCGTCCTTCACGGTCGCATCGATCTGGTCCTGTACCGCACCATCGCCTGCCCATCCGGTCGCCATGACCCACTCCCGCAACGCCACTTTCCGCGCAGCCTACACCCGGCGACCTGACTCGTGCCCGGTTCTCAGTCCGACCAGCTCGGCCCGGCGAGGTACATGCTGGAACTTGCAGCCGACCAGCACGCCGACTGCCACGATCAATCCTGCACGCAAGACCTGATGCATGGGCCCATCCTCCGGAGCGAATCGTCCACCAGGACAAGACGCTGCGGCTTCAGGCGCACGGCCACGGAAATCGCACCGTTCGCCACGTCCGCGCGTGAAGCAGACGAACGGCAGGCCGCGTCGCCCGGCTTTCGTCGCCTCCTTCCCGGTTTCGTCGCACCGCGCCTGCCTTTGCCGGGGCTACCTGCCAGAGTCGAAGGAGCCCACCCGCGTCCACGAGATCGCATGCCCATCGCCGCCGGCGCCTCCCGCTCGCCCACTCCGCACGCCGTCGTCGCGGTGCCCGCCGATGCCACACGACGCGCGGGCAGCCTCGGGGCGGGAACCGTCCGCCACCTCGCCAACGGCGTGCAGATCGCGCGGCTCGTGCCGACGGTGCCGGCCCGCGCACTGGCACGGCACACCCACGACGACGCACACCTGGTGCTGCTCCTGCGCGGTCGCTACCTGACCTCCGCGACAGGCGGCCTGCCGGAATGCACGCCGGGCACGCTGGTCTACACACCGCCTGCCACCACGCACCGCGACCACTTCCATGATCTGGAGGGCGAGTTCATGACCATCGCGCTGCCTTCGACGATGGAAGGGAGGTTGCGGCATGGCCTGGACCAGGGCGCCGTGCGCGCGGAACGCCGCGCACAAGCCTTCGCGCAGGGTCTTGCCCAGGCGTGCACGGACTGGCGGGGCGACGATGGCCTGCTGGCGGAAGCACTGTTCGACGAGATGCTCGACGCCATCGCCAGCCCCGTGTCGGCATTCCGTGGCTGGCCCGCCTGGTTGGCACGCGCCGAGGCCTGGCTGCACGACCACCACGACACACCCGCCGACACCGCCACGCTGGCGCACGCCTGCCAGGTGCATCCCGTGCACCTCGCGCGGGTGTTCCGTCGTCGCCACGGCTGCACGCCCACCGAGTATTCGCGTCGCCTGCGCGTGGCGCGCGCCGCGGGCATGCTTCGGCAAGGTCGCGCCACCGTGGCAACGATCGCCGCCGAGTGCGGCTTTGCCGACCAGGCGCATTTCCACCGCCTGTTCGTCCGCGCCTACGGCATGCCGCCGACGGCCTTCCGGTCGACTGTCTGAACGAACACGTTGCCGGCGTGCAAGTCGTCCACCTCCCGCGCCGGCATCGTGGCGCCTCTCCCCTTCACAGGACCCGTCCATGCGCCGCCTGATCATCCCGTTGCTGCTGTCGTGCACCCTCTTCATCCCGCCCGCGGACGCCGCGGACTGGCCGCAGGGCCGGCCGGCCGAACATGGCCTGGACGCCGCGGCACTCGCCGAGATGGAGCGCGTCATCGCCGCCGGCGAATTCAAGCAGGTCACCAGCGTGCTCATCGCCCGCGATGGCGTGCTGGTGTACGAGCGCTACTTCGACGAGGACGGGCGCGAGGCGGGGCGCAATACACGCTCGGCCACCAAGACCGTGGCGGGCATGCTCACGGGCATCGCGGTCGGCCAGGGCAAGCTGGAAGGCGCGCAGGCGCGGGTCCTGCCGCTGTTGAAACGACCGCCGCCCGCCCTGCCCGATCCGCGCAAGGACGCGATCACCGTCGAAGACCTGATGACGATGTCCTCGGCGCTGGAATGCGACGACTGGAACACTTGGTCGCGCGGCAACGAGGAGCGCATGTACCTGATCGAAGACTGGGTGGGCTTCTACCTCGACTTGCCTGTCCAGGGCTACGCCGCCTGGATGACACCGCCCAAGGACGCGCCGTACGGCCGCAGCTTCCGCTACTGCACCGCCGGGGTCACCACGCTGGGGGCGGTGGTCCAGGCCGCGGCCGGCGAACCCTTGGCCACCTTCGCGCAGCGCACGCTGTTCGATCCGCTCGGCATCGCGGCGCCCGCCTGGCAATTCTCTCCGCAGGGGCTCGCGCAGGCGGGCGGCGGATTGGGATTGCGCAGCCGGGACCTGCTTGCGCTCGGTGAGTTATACCGCAACGGCGGACGTTGGCACGGCAAGCAGATCGTGCCCGCCGCCTGGGTCGCCGATTCGGTCCGCCCGCACGCGCGCATCGAAGACGGCATCGATTACGGTTACCTGTGGTGGCTGCACCACGAGACCAGCGGCGGCCGCACGTTCGATTCGTATGCGATGAACGGCACCGGCGGCAATACGGTGCGGGTATTCCCGGCACAGAAGCTGGTGGTCGTGGTCACCACCACCAACTACCAGGTGCAGAACGCGCCGCGGCTGACGTTCCGCCTGATGACCGAGAAGCTGTTGCCGGCCGTCGAATGAGCGAGGGCTGGCCCGTCCTTACGGATGGGCCAGCGCGTAGTCGATCGCGGCGACCACGGCCGCGACCTGCGCGTCGTTGCATTGCACCGGGGTGGCCTTCGGGCTGTCCGGGTAGACCTCGGTGATGGTGGTGTAGCGCGCCTCGGTGATGCCGGTGCACAGGCCCAGCGACTTCACCGGATACTCGATCACGCCTTCGGCCACCACCGGCGATCCGATGATGTCGCCCTCGGCGTCGGCCGGGGCGATATGGGTCACCTGCGCCACGGCGGCGATCACCGCCCGCTGGAACGCCGGCTGCCGGTTCTCGCTGTCGTCCACCAGGTAGAAGCCGTCCGGAATCTCACCGGGCTCGAACGGCTTGCCATCGCGCGCGGCGAGCGCGGGGCGGAACTCGGTTTCGTCGCTGTCGGTGGTCTCGTGCAGGTCGATGTGCATCAGCACGCGATCCTTCACCGGCGCCACCAGCGCGATCAGGGCCGCGGATTCCTGCGCGGGGCTGTCCACGCGGAAGGAGCGGTTCGGGTCCAGCGCATCGGCGTTCCAGCGGTGGATGCGCTCATACCCCCACGGGCTCACGCAGGGCACGACCAGCAGATTGGCGAGGCCGGCTTAATCGGCGGCGCGCTGTTCCAGGAACTGCAACGCACCGTGCACGCCACTGGTTTCATAACCGTGGACGCCACCGGTGACCAGCATCAGCGGCAGCGTGTCGTTCCAGTCGCGGCTGCGCACCGCGTACAGCGGATAGCGTTCGCCCGGACCATAGTCCAGCGTGCCGTAGGTCTCCACGTCGAAACGCTCGCGCAGGCGATCGAGGGAGGCCACCACGTCATCCGCATAGCGGCGCCGCACGCGCTGCTGCGCGCGCCATGCGGCCTTCTCCACCGCGCCCCAAGGCGTACCCGGCGTGCCGATGGGGTGGAAACGTTCGATCGTGTGCATGGCCGTGGATCCGGGAAGAGGCGCGCACTATAACAACCCGATCCGCCCGCAGCCGAGCGATGGCTATGTCGCCAACAGGAAGAAGACCCCGTTGTTGATGGCATGCAGCACGATCGCCGGCACGAGCGAACCGGTCCTTCGCACGAGCATTCCCGCCAACAATCCCATGGCGAAATAGAAGAAGAAGCGCGGCATGTCGTTGTGGATGCCGGCGAACAACAATGCCTGGAGGACGTTGGACCAGCCGAAGCTGATATGGCGCGCCATGCCCCCCAACAACATGCCTCGGAACACCAGTTCCTCGACGATCGGCCCCAGCACTGCGATCAGGAGGAACGTCAGGGCGGGCCCATAGATCGACTGCCCACCTTGGAGGAGGCGTTCGATCGCTTCCGTCTGCTCAGTGCGACTGTCTTCCGCACGCCACTGGAGCCAGGCACCTTGCAGGTAGATCACGGCATACAGCATCACCAGCGCGGCAAGCAGCCACGCCACCTGCCGCCACCAGGTGATGCGGCCGGTGAAGCCCCCGCGCCCGAGGCACCAGGCGACAGGTGCCAGCAACGCAGGGCTTGCGACGGAACTCCAGAGATTGATCCTGGCGAACGCATCGGCGTCCGGCAGAACGTCGCCGGTGAAAAGGCCGGCAATCGAGCGTGGCTCGACCACGCCGGCGATCACGAAGGGCAACGCCAGCATGAGTGCCATGCCCCACCAGGCGTGCCGCAACCCGATACCCGGGAACAAGGCGACGGGCGCACGGCCCTGCACGCGTCGCGCCAGCCCGCGGTAATGCACCGGAACGAGGAGCATCAGCGGCAACAACGCCAGGGCCAGCAGGATCCCGCCGGACATCAGGGCCATGCCGAGCATCGGAAGTCGGAAGACGGAGGCTGGATGTTGGTTCGCCAGCACGGCGAAGCGTTCCAGGTGGGTCGCGATCCCGTCGGTGTCGGTGATGTCGATCTGCGCGATCGCCGCCGGGATATCCGCCTGCGCCAGCGCGACGTCGAAACGCGCCCGGGCTTGATCGTCGCCCTCGCCGGCCGTCTCCAGCGCGCGACGGGCTGCCGCCAGGTCGCCCGCATTGAGATGCGCGCGCGCCACCAGCGCGCCATCCAGGACGAACTCCTTTCCGTCGTACCGCCGCAGTTCCTCCAGGGCGATGCGGGCGTCCTTGATCTTCAACGCCGCCGCCAACCGCTTGTCCGCGCGCCATGCGTCGGTCGCGGCGGGCGAGTCGCGCAGCAGGCGTGCGGCACCCGCCTCGTCCCGCTTCGCCAGCACGGCGTCGACTGCCAGCGGGACACTGTTGGACTCCCCGAGGCGGGCAGCCCGCAGGGCCATCTCCGCCGCCTTCTCGCCCTGCTGAAGACTATCGAGCAACAAGGACTGCCTGGCGTAGAGCGCGGCCCGCAGGGGGGGTGGGCCATGCGGTCGCACGGTCGATCAGGGCAGCCCCTTCTGCGACCGCGTCCTCGCCCCACATCTGCTGGTAGAGGAACAACTGCGCCTCGGGCGTATCTGCCCAGCGCTGCCGGAGACGTTCGAGGCATGCCTCGTGGTCATCGGAGGCGGACGCGATCCAGTCGCCGTAGTCTTCTTCGGTGTAATTGCCGATGAATCGGCACCGGGCGACCAACGACGCGGCACCCGAAGATTCGGAGGCATCGAAGCGGGCCAGCATTTCGCGGTATGCCGTCTCCTTCGCATTCGTCACGGCTTCGAGCGCCTGGTCGTGATCCGGCACCGGTACGGACCCGGACGACGGCATCACCGCCTCCGCATGCGCAACTCCACCCCCGCTGAGCAGCAGCAACGCTGCCATGCACCACCGACGCATCCCCATGCGTGCCCCCTGTGCCGTCCGGTCGCGATGGTAGCAGTTGTCAGTGGCGTGCCAACCGCGTCCAATAGCGCCCTCGAAATCCAAGACCGCCCATCGAGGCGGCACGCCCGGACCTTCCCGCATGCCCCACTACACCGGCCCCCTCCTCACCCGCGACGCCGCGAACGCGCTGCGTGCCGCGCGCGATCGTGGCGACGGCGTCTGGCCGGGTTCGTTCGACCTCGGCCGAACGCAGGGCGAAGCCCGCCTGGGAACGGACGCATGGCAGTGGAAGGAGGCGACGTACCCGTATCCGGAAGGCCTGAAGGACCGCACGCTGTACCACTGGGACGGCGAGGACTTCGCGCCGATCTCGCGCTTCGCCGGTTCGCTGATCAAGCTGGTGCCCACCGAATGGGGCGTACCCACCTTCGAGATCGACGGCATCAAGATGCTGCCGACGTCGAAGGAATCCCCACTGGACGACGCGCAGCGCAAGGTCGCGCTGGTGGAACCGCGCGGCAAGGTGGTGCTGGATACCTGCGGTGGACTGGGCTATTTCGCCGCCTGCTGCCTGGCGGCCGGCGCGGCGCGCATCCGCTCGTTCGAAAAGAACGAAGACGTGCTGTGGCTGCGCACCCTCAACCCGTGGTCGCCGGACCCGGAGGCGCCCGAACACGACGACCGCCTCGAACTGGCGCATGCGGACGTGTCGCGCGCCATCGTCGATATCGCAGACGCGTCCGTCGATGCCGTGCTGCACGATCCGCCGCGCTTCGGCATCGCCGGAGAGTTGTATTCGCAGGCGTTCTACGACCAGCTCGCGCGCGTCCTGCGCCGCGGCGGCAAGCTCTTCCACTACACGGGCAGCCCCAACAAGCTCACCAGCGGCCGCGACGTGCCGGGCGAAGTCGCGAAGCGGTTGGAAAAGGCAGGCTTCAAGGCGCAGCGTGCACTGGACGGGGTGGTCGGCCTGCGCCGCTGAGCACAGGCGCGGCGGTCTTCACGCCGGCTGAGCGCGGCTGGGCGCACAACGGCGCCACCGCCATGCCCGGGAGGGGCCGCCATGCACCGCACCACCCTGTTGACCTCCGCCGTTTCCGCCCTGCTCCTCGCAGGTTCCGCGACTGCCCAGGACAAGCCGCCGGCGATGACGCCGGAGATGCAGGCCATGATGGAGGCTTACCAGAAGGCGGGCACGCCCGGCATCGAGCACGGCAGGCTGGCGTCGATGGCCGGCACCTACGACCTGGTCGTGAAGAGCTGGTACGCACCCGGCGCCCCGCCCAGCACCGATGGCGGCACCGCCACGCGCAAAATGATCCTCGGCAACCGCGTGATGCTGGAGGAAGTGACCTCGCAGATGATGGGCCAACCCTTCAGCGGCCGGGGCCTGCACGGGTTCGACAACGTCACCGGCAAGTACTGGGGCACCTGGAACGACAGCATGAGTACCGGCCTGATGGTCAGCGAGGGCGCCTGCGATGCGCAGTTGAGCTGCACCTATACGGGCACCCACCACGACGCGGTGACCAAGAAGCCGCAGAGCAGCCGCATGACCACGCGCTGGACCGACAAGAACACCGAGATCCTGGAAATGTTCGGTCCCGGCCCGGATGGCAAGGAAACGAAGATGATGGAGATCACCTACAAGCGGCGGCCATGACCAATGCGCGCGATCAGGCGTGCGCGGCCTGGCCGGCATCGGCCAGGTTGCGTCGCCACGCGGCCGGCGGTTGCCCGTATTCGCGACGGAACGCGCGGCTGAAGGACGTGTCGTTCTGGTAGCCCACCTCTTCGGCCACCCGCGACAGCGGCGCATTGCTGCGGCGGAGCAGGTTGGCCGCCATCAGCATCCGCCACTGGGTCAGGTACTGCATCGGCGACGTACCCACCAACTGCTGGAATCGCTCGGCCAGCACCGACCGTGACGTGCCGGCGACGCGCGCCAGGTCGGCGAGCGTCCAGTCGCGGCAGGGCTGCTGGTGCAGCGCATTCAGCGCCTTGCCGACGACACGGTCGCCCAGGCCCGCCAGCCAGCCGGCGTGGCCTTCGTGCTGGTGCACGTAGCGGCGCAGCACTTCGATGAACAACAACTCCGCCAGACGCGACAGCAGGCTGGCCCCGCCAGGGCGCGGCGTGCGCGCTTCGGCCAGCGCATAGCGCACGGACGATTCGAGCCATGCGCCGGCATCGGAATCGCGCAGGCTGATCCGCACCACGGGCGGCAGACCGTCCAGCAGCAAGCGCGCGAGCCGGGTATCGCAAGCCAGGTAGCCGCAGACGATGCGGGTCGGTGCGCCGCCACCGCCGTAGGCCAACCGTCGAGGACGGCTTGAAAACAGTTTCTTGAGATCGGCCGCGCCGCGTGGCGGCGGCAGACCTGGTGCGGATGCCATGCGATGCGCGGCGCCACCGGGAAACATCACCACATCGCCTTCGCGCACGGCCAACGGGGGCATGCCTTCCATCTCCACCAGGCACTCGCCTTCGGTGACCAGGTGGAAGATCACCACCTGTTCGGCCGTCGGATCGAGCCACGGCGCCGCCAGCGCGGCCTTCGGCGACTGGTAGCACCAGGGCGCACTGAAGCGGGCGTTGACGAAGAACGCACCGGACATCTGCACGACGCGCAGGATTTCCGACAACGCATCCATGCTCAGGCGGCTCGTGCGGGCGTGGTCGCCACGTCGACGGTCAGCGGCGGTTGCCCCAGCAACGCGCCCTGCATGGGTGATCGGCGCAGCGCTTCGTGCACGACGGCTTGCAGTCGTTCCGCTTGCACGTCCTGCGCATGCAGCACCACCTCCACGCGCATCGACGCCGGGCCCGCGCCGATCGGCGCGCCATCGGCGTCGCGCATGCCGAGCAGGCCGCGCGTATCGGAGCGACTACCGACGTCCACTTCCAGATGATCGAGCACGATGCCCTGTTCGGCGGCGACCATCGCGATCGCGGTCGCGGTACACGCCGCGATGCCGACGCGGAAGAACCAGCCCGGCGATGGCCGGTCGCCGGTGCCGCCCAGTTCCACCGGCATGTCGGATTCGATGCGCGTGCCGCTGGCGTGCGCCGCCACGATCCGCGCCCCGTGCTGCCACGACGCGCGAGCCGCCACATCGTCGTGCAGCCCCATGTCGGGGCGGCGGGTGAACACGCTGACGGCGCGTTGCATCGCCTGGGCGATGTCGTGGGAAGTACTCATGGCGCGGGGAACTCCATCGAACGGCAGGGGCTGGCGGATTCTGAGCGCAACAACGCGGCGCGGGATGGCACGCGGCCAGCCGCCGGACGATCGGCAAGGAATCGCGGAAGGCGGGGAAACCGCGCTGCCGTCGCCGGACGCCCGGCCAGGTCCGGCAGACGCCCCGTCAGGACGGCACCCCCGTGCGACCGGCACGCTGCGCCCCTCCCAACCCTGGAGTGTCCCCCGCATGAACGCCGCTGCCGTCTCCCTCCCCACCCTGCCCGACCTGAACGCCCTCAAGCAGCGCCAGCAGGCCGCCTGGTCCAGCGGCAACTACGCCGTCGTGGGCACCACCCTGCAGATCGTCGGCGAACGCCTGGCCGAAGCGGTCGACCTGCGCTGGGACGAACGCGTACTCGACGTCGCCGCCGGCAACGGCAACGCGACGCTGGCGGCGGCACGCCGCGGTGGCCAGGTGGTGTCCACCGACTACGTCCCCGCATTGCTCGACCTGGGCCAGGCACGCGCCGATGCCGAACAGCTGCAGGTCGCGTTCGCCGAAGCCGATGCGGAAGCGCTGCCGTTCACCGATGCCAGTTTCGACGTGGTGCTGTCCACGTTCGGCGTGATGTTCACCCCCGACCACGCGCGCGCGGCCGGCGAACTGGCGCGCGTCTGCCGACCGGGCGGTCGCATCGGCCTGGCCAACTGGACGCCAGAGGGCTTCATCGGCCAGATGTTCAAGGTGCTCGGCCGCCACCTCGCACCGCCGGCCGGCGTGCAGCCGCCGTCGCTGTGGGGCACCACCGCGCACGTGCAGTCGCTGTTCGGCGACCGCGCCGGCGCCATCGGCGTCACCGCGCGCATGTTCAATTTCCGCTACCGCGATGCGGCCCACATGATCGACGTGTTCCGCACCTGGTACGGGCCGGTGCAGAAAGCCTTCCAGGCATTGCCTGCCGGAAAGGCGGTCGAACTCGAACAGGACCTGCACGCGCTGATGGACCGCATGGATCGCGGCAACGGCAACGGCCTGGTCATCCCCAGCGAGTACCTCGAAATCGTGGTCGTGCGCCGGTGAAGGACCATGCGCGACTGCAGCGGCGGGTCCAGCGCTACGGCTGGGACCTCGCCGCCTCCCGCTACGACGCGCTGTGGCAGGCGCAGCTGTCGGACGCGCACCGCCGGTTGCTGGCGCTGGCGCCAGCGGCCCCGGGCGAATCCGTGCTCGACGTGGCCTGCGGCACCGGCGTGATGGCGTTGGCCGCGGCGGAAGCCGTCGGCCCCGACGGCCGCGTGGTCGGCGTGGACATCGCAGAGCGCATGGTCGGCGAAGCCAACGCCCAAGCGCGGGCGCGCGGCCTGCACCACGCGCGCTTCCTGCGCATGGATGGCGAGGCGCTGGACACCTCGGGTGTCGGTTTCGACCTCGCGTACTGCGCGCTGGGCCTGATGTACATGCCCGACCCCGACCAGGCGATGGGCGGTATCCACGCGGCGCTGCGCCCGGGCGGCCGCGTCGCGGTGGCGGTCTGGGGCCAGCGGGCGCGCTGCGGCTGGTCGCCGGTATTCCCCATCGTTGACGACGAGGTCGCCAGCGACGTGTGCCCGCTGTTTTTCCAGCTCGGTCATGAAGGCATGCTCACCGATCTCTGCGCACGTGCCGGCTTCGTCGATGCGGAAGAGCATCGCGTCGAAGCGGTGCTGGCCTACGCCGATGATGAAGACGCCTGCGATGCCGCCTTCGTCGGCGGTCCGGTGGCAATGGCGTGGTCGCGCTTCGACGAAGCGACCCGCCGGCGGGTCCGCACGCGCTACCTGCAGGCGATCCAGCCGTGGCGCGTCGGCCAGGGCTACCGCATGCCCGGCGAGTTCGTCGTGGCCACGGCGCGCCGACGCCCGGGCTGACGGCACGCAGGCACCTTCACCGGGCCCGCGTCACGCTTGCGCGATGGTGCGCTGCAGCTTTCCCCTTTGGCCAATGCCCGGGGGTGGAGGCCTGTGGCCCACTGCCGGCACTTCACACCGGAGGTGCCGTCGATGTCGATCGCTGCGCTGTTGTGTCGTTCCGTGTCCCGCTCCCGTGTTCGTCGCGCGGGCCTGCTGCTCTCTTCCCTCTTCCTGATGCTGGCCAGCGGCCACGCGCTGGCATTGACCGAGGTCACCGGCTTCGGCAGCAATCCCGGCAACCTGCGCATGCACAAGTACGTGCCCACCGGTCTGCCGGCGGATGCGCCGCTGGTGGTGGCGCTGCACGGCTGCGCGCAGTCAGCCTCCAACTACGATGCCGAAACCGGCTGGGAAATGCTGGCCAACCGCTTCGGCTTCGCCCTGCTGTTGCCCGAACAGCGGACCGGCAACAACAGCAGCCGTTGCTTCAACTGGTTCGAGACCGCCGACACCACGCGCGGCCAGGGCGAACCGCTGTCGATCAAGCAGATGGTCGACCGCATGATCGCCGACCATGCGGTCGATCCCGCGCGCGTGTACGTGACGGGCCTGTCCGCCGGTGGGGCGATGACCTCGGTGATGCTGGCCACGTATCCCGACGTGTTCGCTGGCGGCGCCATCGTCGCAGGCATTCCCTACCGGTGCGCGACCACCCAGACCGCCGCCTTCAGCTGCATGAATCCCGGCAGCGACCTGACGCCCGCGCAATGGGGGGCGAAGGTGCGCGCGGCCAGCAGTTGGACCGGCCCCTGGCCTCTCGTCTCGATCTGGCATGGCGATGCCGACTACACCGTGCGCCCCGCCAACCTCACCGAGAGCCTGGACCAATGGGCCGACGTGCACGGCATCGATACGGTGGCCGATGCCACCGACACCGTCAGCGGCTATCCGCACAAGGTCTACAAGGACGCGGCCGGCACTGCGAAAGTGGAGACCTACGTCATCACCGGCATGGGCCACGGCACACCGGTGGATCCGGGCACCGGCGAGACGCAATGCGGCACGGCCGGCGCCTACATCCTCGACGTGAACCTCTGCTCGAGCTACCACATCGCCCGCTTCTTCGGCCTCGACAACCTGGACGGCGTACCGCCGACCGTCGCCCTCACCTCGCCTGCGAATGGCGCGACGGTCGCCGGCACGGTGACGCTGGCAGCCACCGCCAGCGACGACATCGGAGTGGCACGCGTGGACTTCCTGCTGGACGGTGCGCTGCTCGGCAGCGATGCCAGCGCTCCCTACAGCCTGGCGTGGAACAGCAGCGGCGCCAGCGATGGCGCACATGTGCTGCAGGCGCGCGCGCTCGACCTCGCCGGCAACACCGGCACGTCCGCCGCGGTCAACGTCACCGTCAGCGGCGGCACCGGCGGCGGCTCGCCGGTCACCGTGGTGTTCAACAACGAAGACGCGAACGACGGCTACGTGAAGGCCAGCGCCACCGGCGGCAGTCCGGCCGTGGGCACACTGGAGGCGTATTACGGCCTGGCGATCGGTCGCGGTACCGATGGTAACCACAACCGCGCGGTGTTGTCCTTCGATACGTCATCGCTGCCGGACAACGCGGTGGTCACCTCGGCCACACTGACGGTCGCTTACCGCAGCGCCAGCGGCGATCCGTGGAGCAATCCGGCCGGCAACACCCTGGTGGTCGATGTGCGCAACGGCTGCCTCGGCGCGTGCACGATCGAAGCGGCGGACTGGGCCGCGACCACGACCACATCGAACAGTGCACAAGTGCCGGCCTTCAGCGGCGGCAACCAGACCAGCACCGTGTTCGATACCGACGGGCGCGCCGCGATCAACCGCAGCGGCCGCACGCAACTGCGGTTGCGCTTCAGCGCGAATCCGACCGCGACGCACTACCTGTGGATCGACCGCGGCGCGACCGCCAAGCTCTCGATCACCTACACCCTGCCCTGAGCGGCCAGGCCTGCCGCCGCGTCACGGCGGCGGCAGGATCTTCCAGAACATGCCGGCGCCCAGCTTCACCGACTGCAGCGGCTTGCGCTGCGCGGCCGGCTGGTTGGCGCGGAACATCTCGCGGATGTCGCCCATCACCTTGTCCGATTCCATGAAGTAGGAATGCGCCAGCACGCTCTCGTCCACGCCGGAGACGTCGATGGTGTCCACGCCGGAGACCAGCACCACGCCCTCGCTGGTATCGCCGGCGCGCGGCCCGCGGTTGACCTGCTTGGACGCCTTCAGCGCCAGGTCTTCCGACGAGGCGTAGAGCGTGACGCGTCCACTCGCCTGCTGCAGGGCGGGCGCCAGCTCGGTGCGGAACACCTTCGCATCGATATCCGGCGCGGCCAGGATGATGCCGCGGAAGCGCCCGCGCAGTTCCGGCCGGCGGGTGACCAGGTTACGCACCGCCTGGGTCAGCCCGCGCGTGCCCATGCTGTGGCCGATCACGTACAGGTTCTGCGCACCCGAACGATCGGCCAGGTCCGACAGGAAATTCTCGATGTAGGGCACCGAACGCGCGATGCTCTGCTCGTCGGTGAAATAGCCCGACAGCGCGGCTTGCGAGGGCCAGCTGTAGAACACCGGCGCACCGTCGAAGCGCAGGTCGTACGCAAGCTGCGCGGTACGCCGCGCGGCATCGCGGAAGCTGACGTTGTACCCGTGCACGAACACGAAGGCATTGCTGCCGCGCGACTCGCCGACACGGCCATACAGGCGCGCGAAGAACGGTGACTTATCCAGCCGTCCGACGTCCTGCAGGATGACGTGCTGCTTGGGGTCTTCCTTGAATTCCAGCAGGTACCAGCGCGGCGACTCGAGCTCGCCCGCCACGTGCGACTTCGGGATGCTGATCCGCGCCGTGCCGTAGGTGAGCTGCCGCGCCAGCGATGAGGTGAAGCGATCGCCCGGCGGCAGCGAGGAGAACGCTGCCGACGGAACCCGGTTGGTGGCGTAGAAGACATCGACGTTGACGAAATCCTTCTCCGGCGCCTTGCCGGCCTGCGCGGCCTCACGGGCACGTGCTGCGCGCTCGGCCGCTTTGCTGGCCGTCTCATCCCGCTGCTGGCGGGCGCGCGCTTCGGCCTCGGCGGCAGCGGCCCGGCGCTGGGCCTCGGCGAGCGCGGCCGCTTCCGCAGCGCTGCTGGGGGGCGGAGGGGGAGGCGGAGGTGGCGGCGGAGGGGGTGGAGGCGGCGGCGCCGGGGTTTCCGCCGGTGGAGGCGGCGGCAGCTCGTGGATGACGCGTTTGGAACAGCCAGCCAGCACCAGGGCCGCCAGCACCAGGCAGAGGATCCGCCGCATTGTTCACCCCATGGAAGGACGTCCTGACCGCCCCAGTCCCCGGGGGCGGCCGACGCTGCGATGGTATAGCAGCGTGAGGGCCGGCCGCGAGCCACCCTCGGGAACCCTTCCTGGACGCCGGTCGCGCCCGATCCATTCGCCATGCGTCGCGCGGGCGGCTATCGTGTGCGGGTATGGACCGCCTTCCGGCAGGTCCCCCTCCCTCACCTGGACGACATTCCCATGCCCGCACCCAACTATTCCTTCGAGAAACGACAGCGCGAGCTGGCCAAGAAGAAGAAGAAAGAAGAAAAGGACGCGAAGAAGCGCGCCGAGCGCGATGCGGCCCGGACCGATGCCGGTCCCGAGGACGCACCGGCCGACACCCCGGAATGAGCGAGGCAGCGGCACCGCCACCGCAGGTCTGGGTGGATGCCGACGCCTGCCCCGGCCCCGTCAAGGACATCCTCTTCCGCGCCGCCGAGCGCGCACAGGTGCAGGTGACCCTGATCGCCAACCAGTGGCTGCGCACACCGCCCTCGCGCTTCATCCGTTCGCTCCAGGTGCAAGGTGGCTACGACGTGGCCGACGATGCCATCGTCGAACGGGCGACGTCCGGCGACCTGGTCGTCACCCAGGACATCCCGCTGGCGGCGCGCGTGCTGGCCAACGGCGCACAGGCGATCAATCCGCGCGGCGACCGCTTCACGCCCGACAACATCGCCGAACGCCTGTCGATGCGGAACTTCATGGACGAACTGCGCGGATCCGGCGTACAGACCGGTGGCCCGGCCGCCTTCAACGCACGCGACCGCCAGGCCTTCGCCAACCAACTCGACCGTTGGCTCGCGACCCGGCGCTGACGCGGTGATGCCGGAGTTCGAGTTCCGCCCGATCTTCCACTTGCTGCTGCACGTCATCGTGCCGCTGGCGGTGGCGCGCCTGTTCTGGCCTGCGCAATGGAAGCGCGCTGCGCTGTGGATGCTCGCCGCCTGGGCGATCGACCTCGACCACCTGCTGGCCGACCCGATCTACGCGCCCGGCCGCTGCAGCATCGGCTTCCATCTGTTGCACACCTGGCCGGCCATCGCGGTGTATGCAGGCCTGACCGTGCCGAAGAAGACCCGCTGGTTCGGCATCGGCCTGCTGATCCACATCGTGCTGGACGGGATCGATTGCCTGCTGATGTAGCGTCAGTCCGCGCGCACGCCCGGATCCAGTACCTGGAAACGTGTCTGCAAGGGAATCTCGATCTTGCGCTGACGGTCCTTCACCACCACTTCGACGCGCCACTGGCCGGACAGGTCGTCCGGGTCGGCGATGTACCCGAGCGAGGTCTCGCACAGCCGTACGTTGGTGGGATCGCCCTGCAGGACACCGCTGAAGCAGGCGACATCCTGCACGTCGAGTTGCGCCTTGCCATCCGGCTGGACGACCCGCAGGTCCAGGACGGTATCCGCCCTGCCATCGACGGCGGCGGGATTGGCGAAGAAGATCAGGATGGCGAGGCGCTCATCGCGCGCCACGCGGTCCGCCTCGCGGAAATGCGGGATCACGTCCGGCGGCGTATCCCACTTGTCCTGCCAGTCCATGTCCGGCGTAACCAGCAACATCGCGCTGAAGCCGCCGATCTCCTTCCTCGATTCGGAGGACGGCCCCGGCGTACCGTCGGGCGCGCGCCAGGCCTGTGCGCCGGCCTGCCCGCCCACCACGATGCACGCCAGGAGCACTGCACCGGCAACCCATCGCTTCGATCCCTGCATGCGCGTCTCCTCCCCCGGAGCATCGACTGGCCTGTACTGGAACACGCTTCGCCGCGTGCCCTCAAGGGGCACCGCGCCGGAGGGTCACATCTTCTCGCCCGGCAACCGGCCGGCCTGCCCGATCCAGTCGACCAGTTGCGCCTCGTCCAAAGCGTCGTGCTCGCGCAGGTGGACGTAGCGGACCTCGGCCACCTTCGAGGCTTCCGAAGGCACCGGCTTCAGCGACTGGCCGCGGAAGAAGGTCACCTTGAGGTAGCGCTCGAAGCAATGGAACGAGAGGAACCATCCCTCCATACCGGGTGCGCCATAAAAGGGGGAATTCCACTTCACCGCCTTGCGCACGCCGGGTACGGTGCGCTCGACCAGCGCATCGAGCCGTCGGGCCACCGCCTGCTTCCAGCCGGGCACCGCCGCCAGATAGGCCTGTACCGGCGCATCGCCCTCGCCCTTCGGGATCTGCGGATTGCCGCCGGACAACAGCCGCGGCGCAGACGATGCCTTCGCAGCGACTTTCTTGGCCGCCATCTCAGGCCTTGGCCTTCTTCGTCCTGTTGAACGTCACCGCGCGCAGGAACAGCGCCTTGAACGCCGCCGACTGCAGCACATCGCGCTCGCGCACATCGATCGCACGGCGCGTGCCGCCGTCCAGGCTGGCATTGAAGAGATCGTCCGGATCGTCCAGCTTCGCGCCGTGGGCAAAGGTCAGCTTCACGTAGGCCTTGTAGACCTCGCCGGTGCAGACCAGCCCGTCGTGCGACCAGGTCGGCACGCCATGCGGATTGGTCGGCTTGACCCACTTCACGTCCTCCACCACGTCCGGATCCGCGTCGTGGATCAATGCGCGCACGCGCGCCAGCACGTCGCCACGCCAATCGCGCAGTTCGTCGATGCGCGCATCGATGCGGCGCGACGCGTCGCTGGTGTCCTGCGGGGCCTGGCTCATGCGGTGCTCCTTGCGGGTGGTGGTGGCGATCGAGGTTGCCCGGAAGGACGAAGGATCACCCCCCAGGTGTTCATGCGATGCGAATGCGTCCCTCGCCGCAAGGCTCAGGGCGCAGCGACCTTCGCTGCGGCAGGCGACGAGGGCCCGAGGTGCGCCTGCAGGAAGCCGGCGATGCCCGTCCACATCGTTTCAATGTTGTCGATCTTCTCCATGCCATGGCCCTCCTTCTCGAACACCAGCCCCACCGGGGGGCGGCCATCGATCTCCAGCATGCGCTGCAACCGCCGCGCATGCTCCAGGTCGACGCGCACGTCCTCGGTGCCGTGCACGATCATCACCGGCACCTTGAGCTCGCGGTACTGGTAGATGGGCGAGGACGCCTGCATCGCGGCAAGGTCGGTATGCGGATTGCCGATCAGTTTCTCCATGGTCGCGCGCGCCGACTTCACCCGGCCGCCATCGCTCGCAGTGAAGAACAGGATGCGGTCGCTGACGCCGGCGATGGTCACCGCGCAACGGAACCGCTGCGGCCATCGGATGGCCATGACCATCGACGAATAACCGCCGTAACTGGTGCCGACCGCGCACATCCGCGAGGCATCGACGGGATACTTCGCGGTCGCCACGGCGATGGCCGCATCGATATCGTCCTCGATCGCGGTCCCGAGACCGCGATGGCCTTTCTCGCGGAACGCCTTGCCGTAGCCGTCGGACCCGCGGAAGTTCACCCGCAACACCGCATAGCCGAGCGAAGCGAGGAACTGCACCTCCGGGTCGTAGTGCAGCTTGTCGCTGACGCCGATGGGGCCGCCATGCGGGAAAACGATCAGCGGACGCGGGCCCTGCGCACGCGGCAGGGTGATGAAGGCTTCCAGCGGCGTCCCGTCCGCGCCCTTGAAGGCGAACGCCGTGCTGGGGGACAACGCGGAGGAAGGCAGATCCGGCCTGGTTTCGTCGACCAGCACCGCCTCGCGCTTGACCACATCCAGGTGGTAGAGCTGCGCTGGCTGGTCGCCCGACTCCACCCACACGAGCAACTGGCGGCCATCGCGACTGCGATCGCCCACCCACACGGTCTTGCCGTGGAACGCGTCGGTCAGCAGGCGGGCCTGGGCATTGGCGGTCGCGTCGAAGTACTCGCTGACGAACAGTCCGCCCTGGTAGTAGGCCGCGCCGATCAGTTGGTGCGCATCGTCGAACAAGGCGGTGACCACGTCGATGCCCGGCTTGCTGAAGAGGGTGCGCGTGATGGTTTTCGTCACCGGATCGAAGGCGACAAGCTCCTTCTGCGCACGATCCTTCTCGGTGATGCCGTAGATCAGCGCACCGTCGGCGGACACGCCCTCGGGATCGAAACGGTCCTCTTCATCGCGCGCGATCTCCATCACTTCGCGGAAGTCGCCGTGGGCGCCATACATCAGCACGCGCTTCATCGGCGGCGCGCGTTCCTCTTCGCCGTCCTCGTCTTTCTTGCGCGGCGACGTGTCTTCCTTGAGCGCAAGGGCGAGGCGGAGCGTACCCTCGCCGTCCGTGAACCAACCGACATCGTTCTTGACGCCCAGGTTCACGCGGTCGCGCGCATCGAACCGGTAACGCTTCACCGCGGCGGCGCTGCCGACATCCATGCGGTGCACCAGCAGTTCGCCGCGCGAACCGATGCTGCCGAACAGGATGTCGTCCTCGTCGCCGGGGAGCGTATCGACCACGAACCCCTTGCGCGGCAGTGTGTACTGTTCGATGGCCCGCTTGCCCGCGACCGGATCGCCCATGCGCGCGACATGGATCTCCTCCATGCCCTCCTCGCTGACCGGCAGCAGCACGACCCGATCGTTGGCCCACACGATGCTGCCGAACGCCCTGTTGCTGGTCGCCAATCGGGTGGCGCTACCGGCGACCAGGTCCACCAGTTCCACGTCCCAGCGCTTGTCGGCCACCTTCACGTGCACGGCGGCCAGCGTGCCCGCCGGATTGATGCGCGCGCGCAGCACGCGGTCCTCCTTCCACAGCGCCCGCACCGCCAGCGGCAATGCGCCCGGCTTGGGCGGCGGCGCCAGGGCCAGGTCGCGGGCCGGCTCCGCACCGGCCTTTTCCACCACGCCGCGATAGAACGCGGGGAAGGGATCCGGATAGTGCCCGGTGTACGTCAGCGCGTAGGACGCATACACCTGCGGATGTTCCTTCTTCAGCCAATCGATCACGCCGAGGCTGCGGTTTGCGATATGGAACGTGCTGTCGTTGACGGTCTTGGCGCGGAACTGCAGGTCGCCGGCATAGTTGATCCGGCCGGGCTCGATGACGAACTCGAACTCGGGCTCGTTGCGCAGGTCGTAGTTCAGATAGCGCAGCGGCCTGAGCTGGGACCACTCGTAGCGCCCGGCCGGCAGCGCATACAGGTGCAGGCTGCGACCTTCGGGCAGGTCCTTCATGTCGCCGCCGCCGAACGTGGCGTTGTCCTTGCGCACCTTCACCCGCACCAGCGGCATGTTGCTGTCGATGCCGACCACCAGCAGGCCTTCGTCGGCCTTCAACGCCGGCACCGTGCCGGGCTTGATCGCGCGTGCGTACGCTGGCGCGCCTGCGACAACGGCCACCAGAACCAGCAGCGCGGCCATGCCGCGCTTCCACAGACGCCCTGCCATGCACTCCCCCTTCTTGCTGACCCGGCCTGCGGTCCCACCCGCAGGCCTCCCCTTTCCTTGTGCCGGCGGTCGGTGCCGCGCGGACCGGCCGAGCTTACCGGGTTCTCACCCCTGGAACACCGGCTCCAGCATCCGGAACGTGCCGGCGTCCGCATCCATCTCCACCCGGCCGCCGACCGGCACGATGAACTGCTGGCGGATGTGGCCGATCATCGCGCCGCGGTAGACCGGCACCTTCAACGGCTTGAAATAGTCGTCGAAGATCTCCGGCAACGTCAGCGAGCCGTAACCGTTGCCCGGATCGCAGTCGGTGCATTCGCCGAAGATCACGCCGGCCACCTGCTCCAGCGCGCCCATCAGGCGCAGCGTGCTGAGCATGCGGTCGATGCGGTAAGGCGCTTCGGAGACGTCTTCGAGGAACAGGATCTTGCCGCGGAAGTTCGGCAGGTAAGGCGAACCGGCCAGCGCCACCAGCACCGACAGGTTGCCGCCCACCAGGTCGCCCTGTGCCTTGCCGCCGGTGATGGTGACGGTGCGATTGCGGCGCTGGACAAGTTCATCGCCCTTGTCGGCGCTGTTGCGGTATTCCATCTGCTCGCGCTGGAAGAACACCCGGCGGAACTGGTCCGCGTTGAACGCATTCCAACTGCCGATGCCGATGGGGCCATGGAAACTCACCAGGCCGGCCTGCGACAGCAACGCGTTGTGCAGCGCCGTGATGTCGGAGTACCCCAGCAGGATCTTCGGATTGCGGCGGATCGCCGCGTAATCGAGCAGCGGCAACAGCCGCGCCGCACCGGAACCGCCACGCGCGCAGACGATCGCCTTGACCTCGCGGTCGGCGAACATCGCGTTGAGGTCGCCGGCACGCTCGGCATCGGTGCCGGCCAGGTGGCCACGGCGCGCGGCCAGGTGCGGCGCCACCTTGACCTTCAGGCCCAGCGCTTCCATCGCCTCCTGCGCCAGTTGCAGGTCGAGCGGCTCATCGGTCGCGGCGGACGGGCTGACCAGGCCGACGGTAGCGCCGGGATTCAAGCCAGGCGGCAGCAAGCGCTTGCGCGGCACCGCGGCGAAGGCGTTCGATCCTGCCGCCAGCGGCAGCATCAGGGTCGTGGCGGCCAACGCCGCCGTTCCGAGGAAATTCCGCCTGTGCATGTCACCGCCTGTCGAAGGGAGCCGGCCCCAGCTTAACAAGCCGGGTGCGGCTTACCGAACGATCGCGCGCCGTGTCGATTCCGCCGCCGCCCGTTCGTCGCTGGGGAAAGGCGGACACACCGCTCCGTGAGGAACACGAACATGCGCAAGCTCATCGCCGCCGTCATGGTCAGCCTGGACGGCGTCATCCAGGGGCCCGGCGGCCCCGGGGAAGACCGCAGCGGCGGATTCACGCTCGGCGGCTGGGTCTGGCCCTACGCCGGCGACGGCGAAGCGATGGATGGCCTGTTCACGCGGCCGTTCGCGCTGGTGCTCGGGCGCCGTACATATGACATTTTCGCCGGCTACTGGCCGAAGGTGCCGAGCGATGCGCCGCACGGCGCCATCGCCGACGCGTTCAACGCCGCGCCCAAGCACGTCGCCACCCATCATCCCGACACGCTGGGCTGGCGGCACAGCCACGGCCTGGGCACGGACGTGGTCGGCGCATTGCGTGCACTCAAGCGCGAAGACGGCCCCGATCTGGTGACCCAGGGCAGCAGCGCGCTGCTGCATCAGTTGCTCGCCAGCGACGTCGTCGACGAACTGCGGCTGCTGGTCTATCCGGTGTTGCTGGGCCGCGGCAAGCGCCTGTTCGACAACGATGCGCAGCCCACCGCATTCCGCCTGACGCATTCAGGCATCACCTCGACCGGCGTGATCGTCAGCCACTACGAACGCGATGGCGACGTCCGCACCGGCTCGTTCAGCGACGGCTGACCTCCCCTCCCGGCAGCTTCACCCTGCCTTCCCGCGCGGACGGGATGCTTTGTCCCCCGCGCCTCTTCCGACCCTGGAGCTTCCCATGATCCCCAAGAACACGATCTGCCTCTGGTACGACACCGACGCGCTGGGTGCGGCCACGTTCTACGCGACGATTTTTCCCGACAGCGCCGTGGGCGCCGTGCATCGCGCACCCGCGGACTTCCCGTCCGGCAAGGAAGGCGACGTGCTCACGGTGGAGTTCACCGTGCTCGGCATTCCCTGCGTGGGCCTCAACGGCGGCAAGGCGTTCAAGCAGACCGAGGCGTTCTCGTTCCAGATCGCCACCGACGACCAGGAGGAAACCGATCGATTGTGGAATGCCATCGTCGGCAACGGCGGTGCGGAGAGCGCGTGCGGCTGGTGCAAGGACAAGTGGGGCCTGAACTGGCAGATCACCCCGCGGGTGCTGACCGACGCCTTCACCAGCCCGGACAAGGGCGTCGCCAAGCGCGCATTCGAGGCGATGATGGAGATGCGCAAGATCGACATCGCGAAGATCGAGGCCGCAGTCCGGGGCTGAACCGGCCCGGTGTGGGAGTCCAGCCCTCAATTCGCCGCCATCGGTGCCGCTATCAACTGGTAGCATGAAGCCACACCGGTGGGGGACCGATGCCTAGAATTCTGCATGTTTCCTGACGTACGGCGCGCCTGCGCCCTGCTGGCCGCTGTGCTGTGTGCGTTGGTCCTGCTCCCCGCCCATGCGCTGGAGCCGCGGCGGGCGATCGGTCAATTCACCCACGCCTGGTACGAAAACGAGCTACCGCAAGGCACCGTACTGTCCATCGCCCAGCAGGCCGATGGTGCGATCTGGCTGGCGACGTACGGCGGCCTGGCACGCCATAGCGGCGACGGCTTCGAAACGATCGACCCGCGCGTCGCACCGGCGCTGAAGAGCTCGGCGATCACGGCGGTCAGCGCCGACCGCCGCGGCGGCATGTGGGTCGGTACGCTCAACGGCGGGCTGTATCACCGGCAGGGCCGCACCCTGGACCCGGTGCCCCTGCCCGGTGGCATCGAAAGCGTGTTCGGCATCGTCAGCGACACGGCGGGCGGCCTGTGGCTGACCACCAATGCGGGCGTGGTGCGGATGGCGGACGGAAGGCCCCGCCTGCTGGGCGATGCCGACGGCTTTCCGCCGCGCGGCTTCTACCGGGCCATCGTCGCCGACCGCGCCGGTGGCATCTGGATCGCCGCCGACGGCGTGGGCGTCGTCCACTGGCAGGACG
Organism: Pseudoxanthomonas sp. Root630; assembly: GCF_001427585.1. Lineage (GTDB taxonomy): Bacteria > Pseudomonadota > Gammaproteobacteria > Xanthomonadales > Xanthomonadaceae > Pseudoxanthomonas_A. Next base: position 235,172 of record NZ_LMGY01000016.1, read on the forward strand.
GTCGGGCGCGGGTCTACGACGAGCGCGACGGCCTGCCCAGCAATGCGGTGTACAGCCTGGCCATCGATGCGACGGGCACGGCATGGGTCGGTACCCAGGCCGGCCCGGCGTTCTTCCGCGACGGCCGTTTCCAGCGCGACCCGCGTGCGGCCGCGCTCGACGGGCGGCGCATCTACACGCTGTACGGCGACCGCGACGGCAGCGTCTGGTTCGCGCCGCTGGATGTCGGCCTGTGCCGGCTGGCCGCCGGCCACTTCAGCTGCGACAACACCCTGGCCGGCCTGCAGGGCGAAACCGTCCGGTCGATGTTCGAGGACCGCGAAGGCAACCTGTGGATCGGCACCACGTCCAGCGGCCTGCACCGGCTGAGCCCGTCCAAGCTGGTCACGGTGACCGGGCAGATGGTTTCCAACGCCGTGCGTGCGGTACACCAGGCACCCGGCGGCGCGTTGTGGATCGGCACCGACGGCGCCGGCCTGTCCCGCTACGACGGCGCGGTGCTGCAACCGGCCGCGGACTACAACCGGCAGCTGCCCAGCCAACTGGTGCGCGCCATCCTCTCCGACGAGCATCGCCAGCTGTGGGTGGCCGGCACCGAAGGCGTCACCCGCTTCGATGCCGGTGGCCGGGCCCGCACCTTCGGCCTGGCGGAAGGCCTGCCCGGCACGATCGTGTTCGCCTTCGCGCCAGCGCGCCAGGGCGGCATGTGGACCGGCACGCTGCAGGGCGTGGCGCGGATCGAGGGCGCCCGGGTCGAGGTGGTGGAAGGCACCCGCGGCGACGACACGCGTGCCCTGTACGAAGACCCCGATGGCCGTCTGTGGATCGGCCTGCGCAGCGGCCTGCGCTGCCTGTACCGCGGCGTGGTGGATACCTGCGGCACTGACGGTCTGTCCGGCACCAGCGTATTCGCCTTCCACCCGGCCGCCGACGGCAGCCTGTGGCTGGGCACCAGCGTGGGCATCGTGCGTATCCGCGACGGCAAGGTCACCCGTTATCTCCAGCGCGCCGGCTTCCACGGCGATGCGGTGTTCGCGTTGCTCGACGACGGTCGCGGCAATCTGTGGTTCAGCTCGAATCGCGGTATCGGCCGCTTGGCCAAGGCCGGCTTCGCTGCGCTGGACCGCGGCACGGTGCAGCAACTCGCGCCCCACTGGTACGGCACCAGCGACGGCATGCTCAACGCGCAGGGTAACGGCGCGTCGCAGACACCGGCGGCCCGCAGCGACGATGGCCGGCTCTGGTTCGGTACCGCCAAGGGCGTGGTCATCGTCGACCCCGCCCGCATGCAGGGCAATCCGCAGCCGCCGCCGGTCTCCATCGAGCGCCTGCGCGTGGACGGCGTGGACGTGGATCCGCAGCGCACCGGACGACTCGGCCCGGGCGTGGAGCGATTGGAACTGCACTTCGCGGCGATGAGCTACGTGGCCCCCTCGGCCGTGCGTTACCGCTACAAGCTGGAAGGCTTCGACCGCAGTTGGAGCGAGGCCGGCGCCGGCCGCGCCGCGTACTACACCAACCTGCCGCCCGGCGATTACGTGTTCCGGGTGATGGCCAGCAACAACGACGGCGTGTGGAACAAGGAAGGCGCGCAGCTGCGCTTCACGCTCCTGCCGCGGTGGCACCAGACCTGGTGGCTGCGCACGCTGGCGGCGCTGGTGGCGCTGGGACTGCTGGCCGCGCTGGTGCGCCTGCGCCTGCGTGCCGCGCGGGCGCGCGAACGCGCCCTGACCCACGAAGTCGCCCAGCGCACCGACGCCCTGCGCGAAGCCAATGCCCGCCTGCAGCACCTGGCCGCCAGCGATGCACTCACCGGCATCGCCAACCGGCGCGAATTCACCCGTTGCCTGAAGCTCGCGTGGGACGACCATGCCGGCCGTGATGCGCCGCTGGCGGTCCTGCTCGTCGATGTGGACGAGTTCAAGGCCTACAACGACAGCTACGGCCACCTGGGCGGCGATACCGCCCTGGCCACGATCGCCACTCGCCTGGCCGACAGCCTGCGCAGCAGCGAGGACCTGGCGGCGCGCTACGGTGGCGAAGAGTTCGCCGTCCTGCTGCCGGACTGCGACACGGACGCCGCCCTCGCCCTCGCCTGCCGACTGGTGGCGGACGTGCAGCACCTCGCGCTGCCGCATCGTGCCTCGAGCGTCACGGACATCGTCACCGTCAGCGTCGGCGCGGCCAGCCTGCGCCCGGCGCACGGCGGCACGCCCGACGCCCTGCTGCACGCGGCCGATGCAGCGCTGTACCGGGCCAAGGGCGAAGGCCGGAACCGGGCGTTGCCGGCCGAGTGAGGACCACCGAAACGAAACGCCCGGGCATGCTCCTGCATGTCCGGGCGTTCGTCGCGCGCGTTGGCCGGTGGCCTCAGCTTTTCCGGCAGCCTGCGTCCAGGCGCACCACCAACTGCGTCATCGCATCGTCGAGCGCGCGCGCATAGCCTTCGTAGGCTTCGTCCTCGGTGCCGTTCCAGTTGATCGACGCCTTCTGCGAGCGCAGCGTGAACGCCAGCTGCGAGCCCACGGTCGTGCTCAGCACGACGACCGGGACCTTGGTGCCGAGGTTCTGCGTCATGTACATGTGCAGCACGCGCACGTCGACCGCTTCGCCTTCGCCCTGCGGGGCGATGCCGACCGCCGTCATCCGCTCCCGCACGATGCGGGCCGCGTCATCGACCAGGAACAGGTGCTTGCCGAGACCGCCGGCGCGGCCGGTCGAAGGGCGGGCATCCACCACCTCGCCCTGCCGGTACGCGCACGCCACCTTGCGGTCCACCTTGCCGGCCAGCCGCGACGCATCCATCTGCACGCGGTTCACCTTCATCACGCAACCGCCCAGCATCGCGGCCGTCAGTGCCACCGCCAGCGCGCCCCACGCGGCACGCGCCATGTCAGCCACCGACCGGTGCGCTGGCGGGTGCGGCGTCGGCCGGCGTGGTCGCCGGCGCGGCGTCCGGCGCCGCCTGCGGTGCGGGTTCGGCCGTCGGCGTGGGCGCCGTGGCGTCCGCGGCACCGGTGGCGACCGCCTCGGCGGGCGTTTCGCCCGCCACGTTCTCTGCCGCCACCATCGTCGGCGCGGCCGCCGGAGCGAACGCCGCCGGCAGCGGTGCACCGGCCAGCAACGGTTCCAGGCCCAGCAGCGTCTGCATGTGGCCACGACCGATGCGCAGCCACGACCAACCCTCGCCCTGGCGCACCGGCACGCCGGAATAGCGCATGCCCGACAGGTTGACGGCCTCCGCCTTGACCTTGGCGTTCCACGCCGCGCGGCTCTCGGCGGTGAAGTCGTTCACCAGCATGTCGACCGCCTGCTGGATGCCGCGGTCCACCACCGCCGCCAGGCCCGGCGCACCGAGCGCCACCCAGTCCTGGATCGGTTCCGGACTACGCGCGCCGGACATCGGGAACTGGTAGCTGTAGTCGCGCGTGAGGCGCGGCACCACCTTGATCTTGCCGTTCGACTTGACGCTGCGCTCCACGAACTGCGCATGCACCAGCACGGTCAGCTGGGTGAACTGGTTGTCCACCGTATAGCTCGGCGTCAGGACCAGCGCCACCGGCGGCAGTTGCGCCTTCTGCTGCGCATCGTGGGCCTCCCACGCAGAGGGCATCACCGTCACCTGCGGGTTCGGCGAGATGCCGTCGGACACCAGCTTGGCGCGCAGCGCTTCCTGCATTTTCTGGTTGAAGGGATACCCCACCAGCAGGTCGCGCAGCGGCACCACGGCTTCTTCCGCCTTTTTCACCTGCGAGTTCTGCACCGCGCTGCCGATCAGCGCACCGATCAGACCGAACTGCATGCCCATGTTCTGTGCCGTCGCCGGCACCGCCACCCCGATCTCCTGCTGCGCTTCGATGATCTCGACCGGCAGTTGCTCGCCCAGCGGCGTCGGCAACTCGATCGGCTTGGCCGCGAAGCACAGACCCGGCAACGACAGCGCCCACAGCAGTACGCACACGCGCTTGAACATGATTCCCTTCCCCTGGTGATGTGGATGACGGACGCGGCAGGCGTACGGCAGCACGCACGCCACAGGGCGCGCACCTACCGCATCGTCTGTTCGTCGAAAAACCCCCTGGCGCCGGCCACCGGACATCCGGTCCCCACCGGCACGACAGGCAGCACCCCCGCGCTGCCTGCGCACGATACGCGAACCGGCGCCCACCGCACCATGCGCTGCAGCAGATGCGCGGCGCTCAGAGTCCCAGGTGGTCGTGCAGGGCGCGCCGCACCCGCCCGGCGTAGTCCTGCGATCCATAGCGGCCGGCGTCGAACACGCCGCCTGCGCCGGCGGCCTCCGCGAGGCCCGAGAACGTCGGCCGGGGCACGATGACGACCTGCCAAGGCGCGTCGTCGTGGTCGGCGTCCTCGCTTTTGCGCACCTCGATGGCGGCCACGTTCGTCGTGGTCAGGCGCGTGGTCGTCTGCCGGCCCCAGGCGCGACGCTGGACGAGGACGGTGCGCGGCGGATAGGTCCAGTGGTCGCCCCAGCCGGACAGCCCGGCGCGGATGAACTGCAGGCCGACATACGCCGCGCCGCCGACGATGATCGCGAAGAACGGCGTGGCGAAATTCAACGGCCACAGGCCGCGGCCCAGTTCCCACAGTGGCATGACGACGGCGAACGCGCCTGCGCCCACGCACATCACCCGGATCGGCCACGGGAACTCGCGCCTGACCAGCGGCAGGTCGTCGTCCGGAAGCGCAGCGATGTCATCGGTGGACATGCGCGGCATGGTAGCCAGAAAACGCCTGCACGGGCATGACCTCTGCGACATGTCGGCGTCATGCGGACCGGTATACTCGAAGCGGCATGGCGGGTGCCCCTTCCCGCCTCTGAATCACGGAGCGATGTCATGGGTCTTGTACAGGCGGTGGTGGGTGCGGTCGGCGGCGTGCTGGGCGACCAGTGGAAGGACTTCTACACGGTGCCGGCAGGCTTGCCGGCGACGGCGGCGCTGTTCGCCGCGGTCCCGCAGGGCACCAACGCCGGACGCGGCTCCAACACCAGTGGTTCGAGCAACATCATCACCAACGGCTCGAAGATCGTCGTGCCCGAGGGCTACGGCCTGCTGCTGATGCAGGACGGCGCGATCACCGCGTTCGTCGCCGAGCCGGGCGGTTATGAGTGGCGTTCGGACGACATCAACTCCAAGTCGATCTTCGCCGGCGACGGCATCGTCTCGACCTTCATCACCCAGAGCTGGGAGCGCTTCAAGTTCGGCGGCCAGCCGGGCTCGCAGCAGGCGGCGTTCTTCGTCTCGCTGAAGGAGCTGCCGGAAAACCGCTTCGGCACCCAGTCGGAGATCTACTGGGACGACGGCTTCCTCAACACCCAGGTCGGCGCGATCACCCGCGGCTCGTACACGCTGAAGATCGTCGACCCGATCCTGTTCGTGAAGAACTTCGTGCCGGCCACCTACCTGCAGCCGGGCAAGGTGTTCGACTTCACCGACCTGGACAACGCGGCCGCCGGCCAGCTGTTCAACGAAGTCGTCGGCTCGCTGGCCCCGGCGTTCAGCCTGTACACGAACGATCCGTCCAAGGGCAACCGCATCACCAAGATCCAGCAGGATTCGCTGGGCTTCGCGCAGAGCCTGTCGGCGGCGGTGGAACAGGGTTACCAGTGGAAGTCCGACCGTGGCCTGGCCATCGTCAAGACCGCCATCGTCTCCATCGAGTACGACGCCAACACCCGCGAACTGCTGAAGACCGTGCAGCGCGCCGACGCGCTGTCCGGCTCGCGCGGCAATTCCAACCTGCAGGCCAGCGTGGCGCAGGGCATCCAGTCCGCGGGCGAGACCGGCGGTGCCGCCGGCCTGGTCGGCGTGGGCATGGCCTCGGGCATGGTCGGTGGCCTCGGCGCGCTCCAGCAGCCGGCTACCCCGGCCGCACCCGCCGCGCCTGCCGCCGAAGATCCGGTCGCCAAGCTGCAGAAGGCCAAGCAGATGCTCGACCTCGGCCTGATCACCCAGGCCGACTACGACGCGCTGAAGGCGAAGGCACTGGGTCTGTAATCCGCTCACCGCCCATGTCCAACCCGAACCGTCCGGCGCCCCCGCCGCTGCCGCCGGCCCCACCCGTGGGGCCCGGCTCGCCGCAGGACGTGCCGCCGCTGCCCGGCACGTTCCCGGTCGATCCCGCCACCCTGCCCGACGCCATCCGCGACGAGCTGCAGGCGCCCGACCCGGTCGCCATCGATACCGCGTCGGCCGAACTGCGCGACGGGCAGAACCGCTGCCCGAAATGCGGCGCCACCGACATCCGCCACAAGCCCGGCACCGACCTGCTGGTCTGCCTGTACTGCCGCAACGAGTGGGATGGTGCGCGCGTCGAGGAAGCCTTCGGTTTCGGCACCGGCCATGCCGACCTGCGCGGCACCGTCATCGCCTCCGGCGCGAAGGACATCGATGCCGACGCCGCGCTGCTGATGACGTTCAAGTGCACCGGCTGCGGCGCGGAAGTCACCGTCAACACCGAAAACGCGATGACGGCGCGCTGCCACTGGTGCCGCCACGTGTTCGGCGTGAACGAGCAGATCGCCAACGGCGCGGTGCCCGATGCGGTGCTGCCCTTCCATATCAGGAAGGACGATGCCGTCGCGCGCATCCGCCAGTTCGTCGACAAGCGTCGGCTGTTCGCGCTGAAGGAATTCAAGGAACAGTTCACGCCCGAGAACGTCGTCGGCGTGTACCTGCCCTACATGATCGTGGACGGCAACGCGAGCGCGGAGGTATCGGGCAAGGGCGAGATCCTGATCCGCCGCTACACGCGCGGCACCGAGAAGAACAAGAAGACCTACTACGACGCCGACCTCTACCAGGTCGAGCGACAGGTGGACTTCACCGTGGACGACCTGCCGCTGGAATCCTCGCGCGAGCGCGGCAACCTCGACACCAACGTCAATACGCAGAACATCATCAACTCCATCCTGCCGTTCGACACCAAGAACGCGGTGAAGTGGAATGCTTCGTACCTGTCCGGCTTCACCTCCGAGAAGCGCGATACCGACGTGGAGCAGTTGCGGCCACGGCTGGAAGACCAGTTGCTGTCGATCGCGCGGTCCCAGGTCGAGGATTCGGTGAACCGCTACGACCGCGGCGTGCGCTGGGAACGCGAGCGCCTGGACGTGCACGGCACGCGCTGGGTATCGATGTACCTGCCGGTATGGCTGTACTCGTACCACCAGCCGGGGCGCAACGGCGGCATGCTGCATTACATCGCGGTCAACGGGCGCACCGGCGAGACGATGGGCAGCGTGCCGGTGCAGCACTGGAAGCTGCTGCTGGCGGCGCTGACGGTGGGTACGTTCCTTGAGGGCGTCGCCCTCGCGATCATCTGGGCGGGCGCATGAGCGACGACAACGGACTATGGCTGCTGGCGCTGGGCCCCGCGGGCGCCAGCGCGCTGTACTGGGCGCTGTACCGGTACTACCGCAACACCGACAAGTCGCACGCCTTCGAGCGCGAGACCGACGTGGTCGCCCAACCCGTCACCGGCTCGGACCGCAAGATCGACGAGATCCGCGGCACCCAGCGCAGCGGCATCGACGGCGACAACGTCAGCGCCTATCGCCAGCGCGTCGAGCGCGTGCGCGGCGACAGCAGTTAGCGGATTGGCGCTCCTGTAGGCTGGGTTGGCTCCATCAAACCCAGCATCGCGCGATCCGGCACATCGCGAAGTCAGCGCTACACCCACGCATCTTCCCTCATCGCGCGGTACGCTCGTTCCAGGAAGAGCGCTGGGTTTGGCAACCCAGCCTACGAGGGCGCATCCCCGCCGCGGATGTTCCAATGCCCGGCACGTCGTGCGATGGCCGACATGAAACACCGTAGGCTGGGTTGGCTTCATCAAACCCAGCATCGCGCGATCCATCAGGTCGCGAAGTCAACGCTACACCCCCGCGTCTTTCTCCACCGCGCGGCGCGCTCGTTCGAGGAAGATCGCTGGGTTTGGCAACCCAGCCTACGAGGGTGCATCCCGGCTGCGGGCGTTCCAATGCCCGGCACGTCGTACGATGGCCGACATGAAACACCGTAGGCTGGGTTGGCTTCATCAAACCCAGCATCACGCGATCCGACACATCGCGAAGTCAACGCGACACCTGCACGTCTTCCCTCATCGCGCGGCGCGCTCGTTCGAGGAAGAGCGCTGGGTTTGGCAACCCAGTCTACGAAGGCGCATCCCGGCTACGAAAGTTGCAGCGCGGGGCGGCGCTCGATCTCGGCGATCACGTCCGGCAGCGCGCCCGCGCCCACGGGCGGCGAGAACCAGTAGCCCTGCGCGGCGAAGCAGTTCATCCGCCGCAGGGCCGCCGCCGTGTCGGCATCTTCCACGCCCTCCGCCACCACCTGCATGCCCAGCTTGCGCGCCAGGCGGATCGTCGAACCCACGATGGCCGCGCTGGCGTCGTGCCGCACCAGCTTGCCGATGAAACTCTTGTCGAGCTTCAACTCCTCCACCGGCATCTCCTGCAGGTAGGCCAGCGAACTGTGGCCGGTGCCGTAGTCGTCGATCGCCAGGTGCACGCCCGATGCCGACAGCGCCCGCAGGGTGTCCAGGCTCGTGCGCGGGTCCGACATCGCCGCGGACTCGGTGATCTCCAGCGCCAGCTTCCGCGGCGAGACCCTGGCGCGTGCCAGCGCGCGTCCCACGTCGGCCAGCAGTCCGGCATCCAGCAGGCTGCACATCGACAGGTTCACCGCGACCGTCAGCCCCAGGCCGGTGCGCTGCCACGCGGCGCATTGGTCGAGCGCAATCTCCAGCACGTGCCGCGTCACCTCCGACATCAGGTCGGAGCGTTCGATCAACGGAATGAACGCGCCCGGCGCCACCCGCCCGTCCACCGGATGCTGCCAGCGCAACAGCGCCTCCACCCCGATCACGCGCATGTCGCGCAGCCTGACCTTGGGCTGGTACTGCAGGTGCAACTGCCCCCGCGGGATCGCATCGCGCAGTTCGCCGAGCAGCAGCAGCGTGCGTGGATCGTCGCGCCGCAGCGCGGCGGTGAAACGCACCACCTTGCCAGGCTGCTCACGCGCACCCTGCATCGCGAGGGTCGCCTGCTGTACCAACTCCCACGGGTCGTGGCCGTCCTGCGGACCCATCGAGAAGCCCATGCTGGCCGACAGCCTGAGCGAGCCGCTCTCGATCCAGAACGGCTCACGCAACGCATCCTGCAGCCGGCGCGCGCCCGCCAGCACCGGCGCTTCGTCGGCGATCGACGACATCACCACGCAGAAGGCGTCGGCGCCGAGATGGGCGATGGCATCGCGCGCTGGCAGCAGCTCCCGCCAGCGCGTCGCGAGTTCGCACAGCACCGCATCGCCGGCGTGGTGCCCATAGGCCTCGTTGACGGCACCGAAGCGGTCGACATCGATCACCAGCACGCCCACCTGCAGGCGGGCATCCAGTGCCTGTGCGATGACATCCGCGATCCGCCGCTGGTTGGGCAGGCCGGTCAGTGGATCGGTATCGGCCACCAGCGCGAGCGCATCGCGCTGGCGCTCGATGCTGCCTCGCAGCCCACGCATGCGCCACCACAGGAGCAGCGCCGCCACGCTCGTGATGAGCATGGCGGCCAGGGTCGCGGTCACCGCATCGGGGCGCGCCGGTGCCATCAGGCTCACCGGCGTGGCGAGCAATGCCAGCGCGACCAGCGACAGACGGCCCGCCGTGCCATGCACGCGCGCGGCGTCGCGGATCGCGAGCAGGCGATGCCGCGATGGATGCAGCGCCGCCGCGCCCCAACAGACGTAAGTGAACAACCACATCAGCAACAACGGCTGCTCCGGCGCCTCCACCCCGAAACTCATGGCGTGGTAAAGCCCGTCGCCCGCAGTCCAGAACACCAGCCCCAGGACCAGCAGCCCCAGGACCAGCAGCGTGAGCGAGGGCGAGCGCGTCTCCGGTGCGCTGGCGAGCCACGCGGCCAGCGCCAGCAGCACGAGGTCCGCCGCCGGGTAGAGCATGCGCAGGCGCTCCGGCGACGGCATCGCCGGCGCCTGGTCCAGGGTGGGCTGGACGAACACCCACCACCCCACCAGGCCCGCGCACAGCAGGATCACCGCACCGTCCAGCGCGCCCCGCCACGGGATGGCGCCCGCGTTCCTGTCGCGGATGAAGCCGAGCAGCGCCCAGGCGAACATCCCGGTGGCGAGCGTGTAGCACATGTCCGCGGCGGTCAGTCCCGTGGCCGACGTGCCTATCTCATCGTTGTGCGCCTGCATGAACGCGCCCGCGACGAACAATGCGTGCGCCAGGGCCAGCCCCCACCACGGGCCCCAGCGACGTCCATGCACTTGCGCGGCGCCGATGACCAGACCGGCCGTGCCGCACCACATCAACAAGCGGCCATACCAGGGGAAGCCCAGCGACCCCACGGCGATGGCGAACACCACGAGGATCCACCAGAGCTGCCCCAGCATTCCCGACGCGAGCGGAAACCAGGCGGTTCGCCGTTCCTGCATCCAGCGGACGAAGCCTTGCATGATCAACACGCAGACGGGCTCTGCGCGCCTTGAAGCGCAGCCACCAGCGTCGCGACCGAGTGATGCGGGGCCATACCTCAATCCCTGGAACAATCATTTCCCGCACAAAATCTAGCATGTGCATCCTCACAAACGCGGCCATCTCAAGTCACGTTTGCATGCGTTAAATGTGATACGAAAAACCGACAGACAACGCGTGATGCGCGCACCGAAGGCTGGTTTTCTCCATCGAGCCCAGCATCGCGCGATCCCTAAGATCGCGAGGTCAATCGACACCCAGACGCCTTCCGCCTCGGCACGCGTCGCTCTTGATCGACGGAAAGCGCTGGGTTTGGCAACCCAGCCTACGGAAGCGCATCTCGTCTTACGAAGGCGCATCCCGTCTACGGAAGTTCCAGTTAACGGGGCGCCCGATGCGGTAGGCGACATGCAGCACCGTAGGCTGGGTTGGCTCCATCAAACCCAGCATCGCGCGATCCTTAAGATCACGAGGTCAATCGACACTCACGCGCCTTCCGCCTCGGCACGCGTCGCGCTCGATCGACGGAAAGCGCTGGGTTTGGCTACCCAGCCTACGGAAGCGCATCTCGTCTTACAAAGGCGCATCCCGGCTACGGACGTTCCAATGCCCGGCACGTCGTGCGATGGCCGACATGAAACACCGTAGGCTGGGTTGGCTCCATCAAACCCAGCATCGCGCGATCCTGACGATCACGAGGTCAATCGACACCCATGCACCTTCTGCCTCAGGAAACGTCGCGCTCGATCGACGGAAAGCGCTGGGTTTGGCAACCCAGCCTACGGAAGCGCATCTCGTCTTACGAAGGCGCATCCCGGCTGCGGATGTTCCAATGCCCGGCACGTCGTGCGATGGCCGACATGAAACACCGTAGGCTGGGTTGGCTCCATCAAACCCAGCATCGCGCGACCCTGACGATCACGAGGTCAATCGACACCCACGCGCCTTCCGCCTCAGCACGCGTCTCGCTCGATCGACGGAAAGCGCTGGGTTTGGCAACCCAGTCTACGGAAGCGCATCTCGTCTTACGAAGGCGCATCCCGGCTACGGACGTTCCAATGCACGCCACGTCGTGCGATGGCCGACATGAAACACCGTAGGCTGGGTTGGCCCCATCAAACCCAGCATCGCGCGATCCCGACGATCACGAGGTCAATCGACACCCAAACACCTTCCGCCTCGGCNGAAACACCGTAGGCTGGGTTGGCCCCATCAAACCCAGCATCGCGCGATCCCGACGATCACGAGGTCAATCGACACCCAAACACCTTCCGCCTCGGCACGCGTCGCGCTCGATCGACGGAAAGCGCTGGGTTTGGCAACCCAGCCTACGGAAGCGCATCTCGTCTTACGAAGGCGCATCCCGGCTACGGACGTTCCAATGCCCGGCACGTCGTGCGATGGCCGACATGAAACACCGTAGGCTGGGTTGGCCCCATCAAACCCAGCATCGCGCGATCCCGACGATCACGAGGTCAATCGACACCCAAACACCTTCCGCCTCGGCACGCGTCGCGCTCGATCGACGGAAAGCGCTGGGTTTGGCAACCCAGCCTACGGAAGCGCATCTCGTCTTACGAAGGCGCATCCCGGCTACGGACNGCGCTCGATCGACGGAAAGCGCTGGGTTTGGCAACCCAGTCTACGGAAGCGCATCTCGTCTTACGAAGGCGCATCCCGGCTACGGACGTTCCAATGCACGCCACGTCGTGCGATGGCCGACATGAAACACCGTAGGCTGGGTTGGCCCCATCAAACCCAGCATCGCGCGATCCCGACGATCACGAGGTCAATCGACACCCAAACACCTTCCGCCTCGGCGCGCGTCGCGCTCGATCGACGGAAAACGCTGGGTTTGGCAACCCAGCCTACGGAAGCGCTTTCCGGTTACGAGAGTTCCAAGGCGCGGGGCGTCGTGCGGTGCATCGCGCGATACGCCGTCGGTGTGCAGCCCATCGCGGACTTGAACGCGCGATTGAACGGGCCCAGCGAGGCGAAGCCGGCATCGCCGCTGATGTCGAGGATGGTCGCATCGTCGTCCACGTCCATCAGCCGCGCGCAGGCATGGGCGATGCGGTGGCGGTTGATCATCTGATTGAAGTTCTTCTCGCCCAACCCCTGGGTGAGCAGGCGACTGAGCCGGTGTTCGGCGGTGCCGAGGCGATGGGCGAGATCGGCGACCTTCAGCTCCGGCTCGCGGTACACCTGCAACGTGTCGAGCTGGCGCCGCAATGCACGCGCCAGCCGCGCGTCCTCATCGCTGAGCGGACCGGGCGCCGCGCGCGTCTCCGGTACCGCGTCCACCGTGGCTACCGGCACACGGCGGCGATGCCACAGCGCGGCATGGGTGAACAGGATCATTGCCATCGCGCACACCGGGATCACCCCGCCACGCACCGAGGCGAGCCACGGCCAGGTGCCGGCCAGGGCGCCCATCAGCGTGGTGGTCAGCACGCAGGCGGCGAACAGAAGCAGGAATGCGACGCGCAGCCGACGCTCGGGTTGCGGTAGCGACGCGAAGCCGCCGCGCAGCGCTTCCAGGAAGGTCAGCACCAGCAAGGTGGAACTGGCCAGCGTCAGCAGGCTGTCCAGGCCCGAGGCCCACGGCGACACCGCGCCGTGCGTGCCGAGCGTCGCACCGCGGTAGGCGGCGATCAGCAGGGCCACGCCGGCCGCGACCAGCACATGCACCCGGCCCACGCCGCCCTCGCCGCGGAACATCGCCCGCGACACCAGCCAGAATCCGTTGCAGGTCGCGCTGCCGCCGATGGCGACCGCCCACCGCATCCAGGTCGGCGCGCCGTCCATCCACGGCGACATCAACGAGAGCGCCATCGAGCCGCTGACCACCGCGAAGATCACATCGATATCGCGCTTCGGTCGCTGCCACAGCAGCGCCAGCAACGACACCACCGCCACTGCGACGGCCACTCCGGTTGCGCCTGCCTGCCAGCCTTGCATGGTGTCGTCCTCGCGGGTCCCGGCACAGGGTGCGGCACCCGCACCGCCCAGCCAAGCGCCATCGGTCATGGCCGCGCGGTCGCATGCCGAATCGCCACGCGCGATCCGGCTGGCCGAATTCCGAATCGGCGAGACGCCCCCGGCGGGCGCTGCGCATCGTGCGGGCTGTCCCCACCGGAGCCTCCGCCATGCCCACCCCGCGTTCCCTGCCCGCCCCGCCCCGCGTTCTCTCTTCCGGCGCCACCGCTTGGTTCATCGCCGCCACGTTCGGGCAATGGGCGTTCGTGGCGTTCATCGTGCTGTTCTTCGGCGGGCCGGTGCTGGGCGGCGATCTGTCGCCCCTCAATGCCAAGCCGCACGTCACCGGCTATGTGCCCGGCGATGTCGTCGGCAACCTGCAGTTCGTCGGCCATGCGCTGCTGGCCGGGCTGGTGACCTTTGCCGGCGCGTGGCAGTTGATCCCCGCGCTGCGTCGGCGCTGGCCCGCGCTGCACCGCTGGAACGGCCGCGTCTTCCTGTCGGTCGCGCTGGTGGTCACGCTTACCGGCTTCTATCTGGTGTGGGTGCGCGGCTCGCAGCTGGGGCCGGCCAGCAACCTGTCGATCTCGTTGAACGGGTTATTGATCGTGATCTTCGCGCTGCTGGCCTGGCGCAGTGCGCGAAGGAAAGACATCGCCACGCACCGCCGCCATGCCCTGCGCGCGTACCTGCTGGTCAACGGGGTGTGGTTCCTGCGCATCGGCATCATGCTGACCGGGCTGGTGTTGGCGCCGCTGGGGATCAAGATCGACTACACCGGCGCGCCCTTCATCCTGGTCAGCTTCGGCAGCTGGCTGGTGCCGCTGGCGGTGCTGGCGCTGTACTTCCACGCGGAGCGATCACCGCGCACGGGCGTGAAGGTGGTGATGGGCACCGCGCTATGGCTGCTGGCGCTGCTCACGGCGGCCGGCAGCGCGGCGGCGATCGCCTTCATGTGGTGGCCGGTCTTGTAGGCCGCGACCTCGCTCCTCCGTAGGCTGGGTTGCCAAACCCAGCGCTCGGGATCACACCGCGCTCTGCTTGGTTTGCAAACCAGCCTACGTGGCGGACGTGTCGCGCTTCACCGCTTGCAGGTGTTGACACCCAGCAGGCGGTACAGCGGGCAGAAATTGAACAACCCCGTCGCCAGCGGCACCACGCCGATCCACGCCCACACCGGTCCGCCGACGATCGCCCAGCCGATCAGCAGCGCGCCGACCACCACACGGACGCCTTTGTCGAAGCCACCTACGTTCGCTTTCATGACGATGCCCTCCGGAAGGTATCGCCAGCCTGAGCGGCCCGCTGCGGCGGCGCATTGATCGGGATCAACGGCGCGCCGCTGTTACGACGAAGTGAACATCGCGCGCGCACGACGTACGGTTGGCCGTCGCTTCATCACCGGGGCGTTGGACGGAATGCACGGCATGTCGCCGAAGGAGTCGCATCATGGCCGACCGTCCCCGTTTTCCCGGCGGTACTTTTGGCAATCGCTTCGGCGATCCCGCCATCGATGGCGAAGTACTGCCGCCGCCGATCGATCCGGAACGCTTCCGGCATATCCAGTTGCTCAACGAAGCGGTGCTGGTGAACTTCGCCGCGTCGCCCAATCCGCGCACGCCGTGGGGGTGGTCGACGCTGGCCTGGGACGTGACGATGCCGACCACCTTCCTGCCCGGTGTGCACGTGGAGGCGGTGTTGTTCGGCGAAGGCGAGCAGATCGTGCCGGCGCAGGGCACGCGGCCTGCGCGGCCGTACAACGAGACCACCTACACGCTGTCGCTGCGCACGCCGCTGGCCGTGCGGATGATGGGCCAGGTGACGCTGGGTATCGATTTCGGCGCGTGCTTCGAACTGCCCCAGCGCAGCGACGTGATCCGCGACCTGATCCGCGAGGAAGTGCGCCGTGCCTTCCCGTCCTCGGGCCAGGTGACGTTGCGCGGCAGCGAGATCGGCGTGGATTTCGGCATCAACAGTTTCGTCGTCGACATCCCGCTGACGGCGGATGTGCCGAACTGGTTCGACGCCGACATCGACATGACGCTGGGCTTCGAGGTGTTCCCGGTGGATGGGCGGGTGGCGGCACGTTACGGGTTCGCACGGACGAGTGTGTCGTTCGGCACCGCGTCGGCCATCCTGTCCGGTGGCTGTTCGTCGGCGGTGGCGAAGGCGCTGGAAGCGGCGTGCGACGGGTTCTTCGATGGCTTCATCGGCCCGGCCATCGCGCGGCAGTTGCGCGACCAGGTGCAGGCGGGCATGAACACGGCGCTCGCCGAATTCAACCAGGGCCGTTCACCGCCGTACAAGGTGCACGACTTCTCGCTGACCGAATTCAACCTGCTGGTACGCGTGTGCCCGGTCAGCGCGCCACCACCGCCGCCGGACCCGAATCGTCCGGGGCGCGATGGCGGTCTTGAACCGCTGCATAGCTGAGCCCACATCAGCGCACGACCCGCGCCGTTGAATCCCACGGCGCCGGTGGCGCTCCGTAGGCTGGGTTGCCAAAGCCAGCGCTTGGGATAGGTCCGCGCTCTGCTGGGTTTACAACCCAGCCTACGGCCATACACGGAACCGTTGCAGGCCACCCGCAGGCCCCGCTCCTCGTAGGCTGGGTTGCCAAACCCAGCGCTCAAGACAGGTCCGCGCTCAGCTGGGTTTGCAACCCAGCCTACGGCCGTACACGGAACCGTTGCAGGCCATCCGCGGCCCCGCGCCTCGTAGGCTGGGTTGCCAAACCCAGCGCTCGGGCCTGGTCTGCGCTCTGCTGGGTTTACAACCCAGCCTACGGCTGTACACGGGACCGTTGCAGGCGATCCGCGGCCCCGCTCCTCGTAGGCTGGGTTGCCAAACCCAGCGCTTGGGACAGGTCCGCGCTCTGCTGGGTTTACAACCCAGCCTACGGCTGTACACGGGACCGTTGCAGGCGATCCGCGACCCCGCTCCTCGTAGGCTGGGTTGCCAAACCCAGCGCTCGGGACAGGTCCGCGCTCTGCTGGGTTTGCAACCCAGCCTACGGCTGCACGCGAGCGTGATCATTGGGTCTCGCCGACCGGCGGCGCTTGACACATTTAGATAGTTAGCTAACTATCGCATCATGAGCCAGGTCTTCCGCGCCCTTTCCGATCCCACCCGCCGGCAGGTGCTGCAGTTGCTGCGCCAGGGCCCGATGAGTGCGGGTGAGTTGAGCGATCAGTTCGATGTGTCGAAGCCGACGATGTCGGCGCATTTCGCGGTGTTGAAGGAGGCCGACCTGGTGCATGCGGAAAAGGTCGGCAAGTCGGTGATCTATCACTTGAAGCTGTCGGTGCTGGAAGACGCGCTGCTCGGCTTCGTCCATTCGTTCGGCACGGGCAAGGCCGCGCCGAAGGCCAAGAAGGAGTCGTCGCGATGAACAGAGAAGTGGTTACCAGCCTGGCGTGGGGCATCGGCATCGTGGTGCTGGCGCTGTGCGCGACGTTCGCCCGCAAGCAGGGCGTGATCGATAGCGAGATGGTCGACCGCATCGTGATGGGGGCGATCGGGTTGATGGTGGCGTGGTTCGGCAACCAGATGCCGAAGCGGTTCGTGCCCAGTGCACGGGCGCGGCAGGCGCAGCGCGTGGCCGGTTGGTCGATGGCGCTCAGCGGCCTGGTCTATGCGGGGTTCTGGATCGCGGCGCCGAAGGACGTGGCGGTGATCGGCGGCTCGCTGGCGGTGTTGCTGGGTATCGGAGTGACGGTGGCGTATTGCTTGTCGCTACGGAACAGGGCGCGGATGTCGGGGGTGTGAGCAGGACCGCTATCGAGGCTTTTTGCCTCATAGGTCAGGCTTAGCGTGAGTAGAACCACCCTCTTCCGCCGATGCGTGCACCTTTTGGGTGAAACGTTGGATGTTTTCCGGTATCGCGACACCGTTAGTGAGAGAAGAGATACCGTAAGTGTTAGAAGATGGGGCTTTGGAGGGTCTGGCGAGGGCGTTTGTGTGAGGAGAAGATGGACCAAGGCCCACCCTACGTGATTCGCGCGCTCACCGACCCCAGACCCAGGGCGGGCTCAAGCCCGCCGTGCGGACTCGCTGAGTCGCGTCGTCCGCCAAACCACCACCTTCACCGCTCTCCCATCACATCCAACTCCAGTCAAAGCCAACGCATGGACAAGAACGAAGAAGCGAAGTTTGAGGCCGTACTTCATGACGCGATACTGAAGGCGAAGGAGAAGGGCTATCACCCGAATAGATTCATCGGAATGATCGCCAGCAAAGGGGCCTTCCGAACGGTCAAAGACATCGTGGCTAGCGGAAAGCCCTCCGAGGGATTCAATACTCTAGTGCTGGCCAACAGCGTCGAGCTCACATGCGAAGCGATCATCGTCGAAACGGAATGGAGACGCTTCTTCGACGATGATCTTCTAGAGATCGCAGAGAAGAGACTTAGCCAGTTCGGATATGCCTGGAAGAAACATCAGGACGAAGTGCTCTTGCAGGCGGCGCCACCACCTGATGCAGAACGAGGCCCTGGTGCAGAACAAGGCGATGATTTCATTCCGCCTGACGCAGATCACCGCCAACGTCAGCTGCGCGAGCCCTACTCCCGACCAGGACAAGTGAACTTCCGCCGCATGCTGATAAGCATGCACGGACCCTATTGCATGCTCACTCAGACAGACGTGGAGGAAGCACTTGAGGCAGCGCACATCTGCGCTTACATGGGTGAACAATCCGACCATCCATTGAACGGGTTACTCCTCAGGAGAGACATTCACAGCCTGTTCGATCGCTACATGCTGAGCATCCATCCCGAAACGCTTCAGGTATGCCTGTCGGAAAGACTCAGATCGTCAAAGACCTATCGCGATCTCGACGGGAAGATTCTTAATGTGGACGCCAACGGGAAGGGACCCTCACGAAAAGCGCTTCGCGTGCATTTCGATACATTCACAAGGGACAACTTGTAGGAACCAGGTCACGGTGCCTGGGCGCATCCAAGATCAGGTCCGCAGAGTGTCCTTAACCAATAGCGACCAGGGATGCCTTATCAAAGAAGCATCCACTCGACCCGGCGCCACATAAAAGCATGGTCATTGCAAGCTGCACCCGGTAATGTCACGCCCACACCTCCCCCGCTCCTCCACATGAAGTCCCCCACACCCGTCTCCCCCACCCCCGCATGACCGACGCCCCCAGCCGCCTGCGCGCGGCGTTGTTGGGCCCGCTGGACAGGGAAGACGTCTACATCAAACAGAGGGAGCGCCGGATCGCCGCTCTGGCGAGCCTGTTGGTGCACCTCCTGTTCCTGCTGGCCCTGCTGTACTCCTCCAAGCTGGAGCTGTCCCCGCCCGAGGGCAGCAGCAGCGGGGGTGCGCGCGTCAAAGTGGACTTCCTGGGCGAGACCGACCGCGACGACCAGCGCCCGCCCGTCCCGCCGACCGGCGTCCAGGCCCCGCAACAACGCCCCCGCCCGCCCAAACCCCTGGTGACCACCCCCGTCACCTCGCCCGTCGACGCCACCCGCGTGACCGAGGCCGAGAACCCCGTGGCCGAAGAAGAAGCCGCACCCCAGCCGACCTCGTCCGAACAAGCCCTGCCCCAACCCCAGACCCGGCCACCCGCGAGCCAACCGTCGTGGCGCCGCTCCGCCCAGTGGGGCCAACCACCCGGCATGCTCGCCCAGGACACCGCCCCCGAGAACCGCGGCCCCACCGTCGGCAGCGGCCGCAGCCAAGGCCGTGGCCAGGACAACGAAGCGCCCAGCATGGGCGTGGACGGCCACCAGATCTATTACGACCTGCGCAACGAGATCCGCGTGCAGGAATGGCAGGCCCGCGGCATGACCGAACTCTCCTTCCCCCTGCCCGGCCGCCGCGAATACATGGTCTGCCCGCTGGAAATCGTCGCCCGCCGCGGCTCCGGCGGCTGCCGCCTGGTGGAACCGAACGACCCTGCCATGGCCGGCATCGGCGACGCCCGCGACGTGGTCACCGTCGAACGCGTCTACCGCCGCGGCGAACTGATCTGGCGCGGGCCGGGCGCGTACCGCTGATGGACCCGTAGGCTGGGTTGATAAACCCAGCATCGGATGTTTCCCCGCACGGGATGCTGGGTCTGTCGACCCAGCCTACGAAAAGCCTGCACTCGGGTGCACAAAGAAAAACCCCGCCGAAGCGGGGTTTCTCGTAGTGCGGCTTTCATGCGGCGACGATGCACCAGGCGCAGGACGGTGCTGTCCTGGTCTCATGCACCGATCAGGCTTTCCGCCGGAATGCCGAGATTCCGGTGCAGGTTGCGGATCATCTCGAGGGTGAGGCCGCGCTTGCGACTCAACACCTCGTAGACGCGGTTGGGCTGCCCGATGGAGGGGACCAGGTCCTTGACCGTCAGGCCTCCCTGCTCCATGCGGAAGCGGATCGCCTCGATGGGGTCCGGAGCCTCGATAGGAAAGTGCTTCGCTTCATAGGCTTCGACGAGCGTGGCCAGAATCTCGAAACGGTCCCCCTCTTCCGTACCCGGGGTGGGTTCGTTGTCGAAATAGGCCGACAGCTCCCGCAGCGCGGCCTTGTAATCCTTCTCGGTGCGGATGGGATGGATGTTCATGGATCCTCCACGGTGGCGGCATCTACCCGGTCGTACTCGGTATGGGTGCCGATGAACTTGATGTAGATGGCCTGGAATCGGTAAGCCACCGCGACGATGAGCCGATAGTCGTTGCCCTTGATGTTGAACACCACGCGGTTGTGACCGACGAAACTGGCGCTGGCGTAACGATGGCGAACGTCCTGGGGCGTGCGCCACACGGCGTGCTTGGCTTCGTCGTACCACGCTTTGAGGGGTTGTTCGGCGTCCGGATGGCGCGCCCAGAAATCCCGCAAGGTGCCCACAGCGATAACCTTCATGGATCCATGTTAGTCCCAAATTGGGACTAACGCAAGAAGAACCCCCGAGACGGGCGACACCGTAGGCTGGGTTGATAAACCCAGCATCGGGTGTTTCCGCGCACGGGATGCTGGGTCTGTCGACCCAGCCTACGGAATCCTGCACTCGGGTGCGCAACGAAAAACCCCGCCGAAGCGGGGTTTTCGTTCTCTGCGGCTTACATGTTCCGCCGGTACTCGCCACCCACGTCGTACAGGGCGTGGCTGATCTGTCCCAGGCTGTGGGTCTTCACCGCTTCGACCAGCGCGGCGAATACGTTGCGGCGCTCGCGGGCGGTGCGCTGCAGGTAGGCCAGGCCGTGGCCGTCGTGGACTTCCGGCGCGGCGTGTTCTTCCAGCGCGGTGGCGTGGCTGTGGTCGGTCTCGCCTTCCGGCGCCAGCCCGTTGCGCGAGGCCTGCCAGGCGCGGACATTGGCGATCTGCTGGCCCTTCTCTTCTTCGGTCGAACGGATCAGCTCGATCTCGGTGGCGATCTCGCCGCCGTGCTCGCGCGGCAGGAAGGTGTTCACGCCCACCAGCGGCAGGCTGCCGTCGTGCTTCTTGTGCTCGTAGTACAGCGACTCTTCCTGGATCTTGCCGCGCTGGTACATGGTATCCATCGCGCCGAGCACGCCGCCGCGCTCGCTGATGGCTTCGAATTCCTTGTAGACCGCCTCTTCCACGATGTCGGTGAGCTGATCGACGACGAAGCTTCCCTGCCAGGGGTTCTCGTTGAAGTTCAGCCCCAGCTCCTTGTTGATGATCATCTGGATGGCGACCGCGCGGCGCACGCTTTCTTCCGTGGGCGTGGTGATCGCCTCGTCGTAGGCGTTCGTGTGCAGGCTGTTGCAGTTGTCGAACAACGCATACAGCGCCTGCAGCGTGGTGCGGATGTCGTTGAACTGGATTTCCTGCGCGTGCAGCGACCGGCCGGAGGTCTGGATGTGGTACTTCATCATCTGGCTGCGCTCGTTGGCGCCGTAGCGCTCGCGCATGGCGCGCGCCCAGATGCGGCGGGCGACGCGGCCGATGACGGTGTACTCCGGGTCCATGCCGTTGCTGAAGAAGAACGACAGGTTGGGCGCGAAGTCGTCGATCTTCATCCCGCGGGCCAGGTAGTACTCCACGATGGTAAAGCCGTTGGACAGCGTGAAAGCGAGCTGGCTGATCGGGTTCGCCCCGGCTTCGGCGATGTGGTAGCCCGAAATCGACACCGAGTAGAAGTTGCGCACCGCGTGATCGACGAAGTACTGCTGGATGTCGCCCATCATGCGCAGGGCGAACTCCGTGCTGAAGATACAGGTGTTCTGCGCCTGGTCTTCCTTGAGGATGTCGGCCTGCACGGTGCCGCGCACGGTGGCCAGCGTCTCGGTCTTGATGTGGGCGTAGGTCTCCTCATCCACCAACTGGTCGCCGGTGATGCCCAGCAGGCCCAGGCCCAGGCCGTTGTTCGTCGGCGGCAGCTCGCCGTGGTACTGCGGCCGCGCGCGACCTTCGAAGAACGCATCGATGGTCTTCTTCGCTTCGGCCCAGCGCGCGTCGTCGGCCTGCAGGTACTTCTCCACCTGCTGGTCGATGGCGGTATTCATGAACATCGCGAGGATCATCGGCGCCGGGCCGTTGATCGTCATCGACACCGACGTGGTCGGCGCGCACAGGTCGAAGCCGGAGTACAGCTTCTTCATGTCGTCCAGCGTGGGGATGTTGACGCCGGAGTTGCCGATCTTGCCGTAGATGTCCGGGCGCGGCGCCGGGTCTTCGCCGTACAGCGTGACGCTGTCGAAGGCGGTGGACAGGCGCGCGGCCGGCTGGCCGACCGAGAGGTAGTGGAAGCGGCGGTTGGTGCGCTCCGGCGTGCCTTCGCCGGCGAACATGCGGATCGGGTCTTCGCCGGTGCGGCGGTACGGATACACGCCACCGGTGTACGGATAACTGCCGGGCAGGTTTTCTTTCTGCAGGAACGTCAGCAGTTCGCCCCAGCCCTGGTACGGGGGCGGCGCGATCTTCGGGATCTGCTGGTGGCTGAGCGATTCGCGGTAGTTCTCGATGCGGATGGTCTTGCCGCGCACCTGGTACTCGTTGACCGGATCGGTCACCGCCTTGTGCCGCGCAGGCCACTCGCGCAGCAGCTTCAACGCGTCGGACGACAGCGACTGGATGGCGTCGTTGTAGCGCTGGCGGAGCGTGAGCAGCGAACGGTCGATGGATGGAGCCCCTCTCCCTTCACGGGAGAGGGGTTGGGGAGACGGTGCATCCGCGCCCGCCCCCTCTCCCGCCGCGCGGGGCGCGGCGACCTCTCCCGCGAGGGGAGAGGTGGAAAGCAGTACATCGCCGGCATACAGCTCCAGCGCCTTCGGCAGCGCGGGATCATCGAGGTCCTTCAGCGCATTCCAGTAATGCTGCGCGCGGCTGGCGGTCTCGGCTTCCGTCTCGATACGGCGGTTGATGCCGCGGCCCTGCTCGGCGATCTCGGCCAGGTAGCGCACGCGGCTGCCGGGGATCAGCACGGTGGCGCGCGGCTCCTTCAGCTCGGTGTCGAGCGCGGGCGTCCACTTCTCGGCGGGCAGCTGCAGCTTCTCGCGCAGCAGGCGGCACAGGTTGGCGAACATCCAGCTGACACCGGGGTCGTTGAACTGGCTGGCGATCGTGGGATACACCGGCACGTCGGCGTCCGGCGTCTGGAACGCCACGCGGTTGCGCTTCCACTGCTTGCGCACGTCGCGCAGCGCGTCTTCGGCGCCGCGCTTGTCGTACTTGTTGAGCACGATCAGCTCGGCGAAGTCGATCATGTCGATCTTCTCCAGCTGGCTGGCCGCGCCGTAGTCGCTGGTCATCACGTACATCGGGAAGTCGACCAGGTCGACGATCTCCGAATCGCTCTGGCCGATGCCGGCGGTCTCGACGATCACCAGGTCGAAGCCCAGCGACTTCAGGAACGCGATGCAGTCCTTCAGCACGGCGTTCGTCGCCACGTGCTGGCGGCGCGTGGCCATCGAGCGCATGTAGATGCGGTCGCTGCGCAACGCGTTCATGCGGATGCGGTCGCCCAGCAGCGCGCCGCCGGTGCGGCGGCGGGTGGGATCGACCGAGATCACCGCGATATGCATCTGCGGGAAGCAGGACAGGAAGCGGTTCATCAGTTCGTCGGTGACCGACGACTTGCCGGCGCCGCCGGTGCCGGTGATGCCGATGACGGGCGTGGCGCGGGAACGGGGAACGGGGAACGGGGACTGAGAGTTCGCCGTCGCCCACTGTTTGCGCAGCTTTTCGAGTTCGGCGTCGGTGAAACGGCCATCCTCGATGGCGCTCAGCATGCGCCCGATGCCGGATTCGTCCGTGATGTCGGGCGTCGCGGGGGTATTCCATTCCCCGTTCCCCGTTCCCCGTTCCCGCGCGCCTTCGGCGCGCTTCACCACGTCCTGGATCATTTCCACCAGGCCCATCTTCATGCCGTCGTTCGGGTGGTAGATGCGCTCCACGCCGTAGGCCTGCAATTCGGCGATCTCTTCCGGCGTGATGGTGCCGCCACCGCCGCCGAATACGCGCACGTGGCCGGCACCGCGTTCCTTCAGCATGTCGACCATGTACTTGAAGTATTCGACGTGCCCGCCCTGGTAGCTGGACAGCGCGATGCCGTCGGCGTCTTCCTGCAGGGCGGCGCGGACGACGTCCTCGACGCTGCGGTTGTGGCCCAGGTGGATGACTTCCGCGCCCTCGCCCTGGATCAGGCGGCGCATGATGTTGATGGCCGCGTCATGCCCGTCGAACAGGCTGGCGGCGGTGACGAAGCGCAGCGGCGTGGCGTCGGCCTGGGTGGCGGGGAACTGGCTGGCGGGTGTACTCACGCGTGCTCACTTGCAGGACGGACAGACGCGGGATTGTAGCCGCTCGCGCGTGATCACCTCACCAATTGCACACCAGTGGAGACCGCACGCGCACCCTACGGTGGCGTGCGGTCAGGCCGTCCGCGTCAGCACAGGCCGAACGGCAGCTCGCGCGTGGACACGACGCGCTGGCCGACGGCTTCGCCACGCAGGAAGCGCAGGGATGCATCGAGCGTTTCCGGCGCGATGGTCACGCGATGGTGGCCGAGCCCCGTCGTGCTGAGCAGCGTGGCCTGCGGCCAGTAGCGCGCGTAACGCTCGCCTTCGCACCACGGCACGTCGGTGTCTTCCAGGTCGTGCACGACCAGGCCCGGCCGCGCGATCTGCGGCGCGGTGGATTGTGCGTGCAGGTCGCGGATGTCGTGCGCGGTGAGTTCCTGGTATTCGTCGAACAGCCGCCGGCTGAGGAACTGCGCCAGCCCCACCATGCCGCCGAAGCGGCGCGCGGCATCGAACGGATCGGCGGCGGGCGCCAGCAGGATCACGCGCGCGGCCTTCAGTCCGCGCGCCATTGCGATCGCGCTCGCGGCGCCACCGAGCGAATGACCGACGACGGCGGCCAGCGGACCGGTGTGGTCGGCGACCCGGGCGATCGCTTCGGCGAACATCGGCAGCGTGGCGCGACGCCCGCTGCTGCGGCCATGCGCGGGCTGGTCGAACGTCACCACGGCGTAGCCGGCGCGGCGCAGCGGTTCCACCCATGGCAGGAAGCGCAGGCCGAAGCTGGACCAGCCGTGGGCCAGCAGCACGGTCGGCTCGCGCGCGGGATCGCCCCACGTATAGGTAGTCAGGCGTTCGCGGCCGAAGGCCAGTTCACCGAGGCGCGCGCCGCCGATGTCGGCCTGGCGCGCCCGCGTGCGGGCACCGGGCATCGGCGTGCAGAACAGCTGGAACGCGCGGGTCAGCGTGCTGCGGGGCGCGAGCCAGCTGCCGATCGCGAGACGGGCGCTCAGCAGGCGCAGTGCGAATGGCTTACGAACGGTCGTGCTATTTTGACGGACAGTGACAGCGGCCATGGCGGTGGACCTCGGGGCGTCAGGTGGGGGTGGAGACAGCGGGGGCGCCGTAGGACGCCAGCAGGCGGTCCAGCGAACGGCGGGCAAGCAATGGCGCCTGTTCGGCGTCGTAGAGCCGGGCGTCGTGCAGGCCCTGGGCGACGGCGAACAGTTCGAACGCGAGCAGGACCGGGTCGGTCTTCGGCGACAGTTCGCCGGTGTCGATGCACATGCCGATCGCCTTGACCAATTGCTGGCGCAGTTGGAGCAACCAATCGACGATGCGGTCGCGCAGCAGGCCCGGGCGGGCGTCGTATTCGTGGGCGGCAGCCAGGATGACGCAGCCATCCGGGTTGTCGCAGACCCATTGGAACCAGTGTTCCATGATGGCGCGCAGGCGCGGCAGGCCACGCGGCTCGCTGATGGCCGGGCCGATCACGGCACGGGCGTAACGCTCGGCCGTCCACTCCAGCACGGTCAGTTGCAGGTCTTCGCGGGAGCCGAAGTGGGCGAACACGCCGCTCTTCGACATGCCGGCGGCCGTGGCCAGCTCCCCGATCGACAGGCCTTCCAGCCCATGCCGGGCGGCAATGTCGTAGGCCCGCGCGACGATCATCTCGCGGGTGGCATTGCCCTTGTGGGTGGCGGCTTGAGGACTCATGGAAACAGAAATAGCACGGTCGTTCGATTCTCACAATAGGCCAGAGGTCACCCGCCCCGTGCGGGGCCGTCATCTCGTCGGAGGGGGATTGGATTAAACTGCCGGCCAGCGACGACCACGGCGGAATCCGGAAACGTCGCTTTTTTCTTTTCTGACAACCCGTTAGCCGTGAAGGCAAGCCCGCGCCGGCCCCACCCGCGCACCGGAGCCCACCCATGATTTTCGAAACGCTCGACACCTCCGGCCACGAACAGGTCATCTTCTGCCACAACCCGGATGCCGGGCTGAAGGCCATCATCGCCATCCACAGCACCGTGCTCGGCCCGGCGCTGGGCGGCGTGCGCATGCGGCCCTACGCCGACAGCGCGCTGGCGCTGACCGATGCGCTGCGGCTGAGCCGCACGATGACCTACAAGAACGCGCTGGCCGGCCTCAACGTCGGTGGCGGCAAGGCCGTGATCATCGGCGACAGCAGCCAGGACAAGACCGAGGTGCTGTTCCGCTCCTTCGGCCGCTACGTGGACTCGCTGGGCGGCCGTTACATCACCGCCGAAGATGTCGGCACCGACGTCAACGACATGGAAAACGTCTACCGCGAGACCGAATACGTGGTCGGCGTGCACCAGGTGCACGGCGGCTCGGGCGATCCGGCCCCGTTCACCGCCTACGGGGCGCTGCAGGGCCTGATGGCCACGCTGAACCGCAAGTTCGGCAACGAGGAGATCGGCAAGTACAGCTATGCCGTGCAGGGCCTGGGCCACATCGGCATGGAGTTCGTGAAGCTGCTGAAGGAACGCGGCGCCAAGCTGTTCGTCACCGACCTCAACCCGGCGCTCGTCGAGCACGCGGTGGAGGAATACGGCGCGGAAGCCGTCAAGCCGGACGAAATCTACGACCTGCCGGTGGATGTGTTCAGCCCCTGCGCGCTGGAATACGCGATCAACGAGCAGACCCTGCCCCGCCTGAAGGCGAAGGTGATCTGCGGCACCGCGAACAACCAGATGTCGCATGTGACCGGCGTGGAAGCGGCCAAGCGCGGCATCCTGTACGCGCCGGACTATGCGGTGAACGCGGGCGGCGTGATGAACGTGTCGCTGGAGATCGACGGCTACAACCGCGAACGCGCCATGCGCATGATGCGGACGATCTACCACACCGTCGGCAAGATCTTCGACCTGGCCGAGAAGGAAGGCATCGCGCCGCAGTACGCGGCCGATCGCATCGCGGAAGCCCGCATGAAGGCCATCGGCAAGTTGAAGCTGCCGCTGGGCCGCACCGCGCCGCGCTTCATGGGCCACCTGCGCGGCGAGCACTGAGACCGAAGGCGTTACCGAAAACCTGGAAGTTGGGCCGCGGAGGAGGGAGGACCGAATGCGACCGGATACCGTCAGCGGGTTTCCGCTGGGCGAAGAGTTGGATGCGCTGCGCGAGGCCGTGCAGCGGTTCGCGCAGACCGAGATCGCGCCGCGTGCGGCGCAGATCGACCACGACAATGCGTTCCCGCAGGACCTGTGGCCCAAGCTGGGCGAACTGGGCTTGCTGGGCATCACCGTGGATCCCGAGTTCGGTGGCAGCGGCATGGGCTACCTGGCCCATCTGGTCGCGATGGAGGAGATCTCGCGCGCCTCGGGTTCGGTCGGCCTGAGCTACGGCGCGCACTCCAACCTGTGCGTCTCCAACCTCTACCTCAACGGCAATGCCGCCCAGCGCGCGACGTACCTGCCGAAGCTGTGCAGCGGCGAATGGAAGGGCGCGCTGGCGATGAGCGAGCCGGGTGCCGGCTCGGACGTGGTCGGTTCGATGAGCTGCCGCGCCGAACTCAAGGACGGTGTCTGGGTCGCCAACGGCAACAAGATGTGGATCACCAACGGGCCGGAAGCCGACGTGCTGCTGGTCTACATGCGCACCGCCGGCAAGGACGCGGGCAGCAAGTGCATGACGGCCTTCATCGTCGAGCGCGGCATGAAGGGCTTCTCCACCGCGCAGAAGCTGGACAAGCTGGGCATGCGCGGCAGCAACACCTGCGAACTGGTGTTCGAGAACTGCGAGATTCCCGCCGAGAACGTGCTGGGCGAGGTCAACCAGGGCGTGCGCGTGCTGATGAGCGGCCTGAATACCGAGCGGCTGGTGCTGAGCGGTGGCCCGATCGGCCTGATGCAGGCGGCGCTCGACATCACCCTGCCCTACGTGCGCGAGCGCAAGCAGTTCGATGCGGCCATCGGCACCTTCGGCCTGATGCAGGGCAAGTTGGCGGACATGTACACCGCACTGCAGTCCAGCCGCGCCTTCGCCTACCAGGTGGCGCGCGGCTTCGACGAAGGCCAGGGCTCGCGCGCCGCGGCGGCAGGCTGCCTGTTGCACGCGTCGGAAGCCGCCGTGCAGGTGACGCTGGAAGCGATCCAGTCGCTGGGCGGCAACGGCTACATCAACGAGTACCCCGCCGGTCGCCTGCTTCGCGACGCGAAGCTCTACGCCATCGGCGCCGGGACGAATGAAATCCGCCGCATGCTGATCGGGCGGGAGCTGTTCGACGGTCGCGGTTGATCCACCCGTCGTCGCAGGGTGGGCCTTGGCCCACCGTCTGGTTCATGGATGGCGATGGCGGGCTGAAGCCCGCCCTATCTCGCCAGTAGGTGGTCACCTACTCCAGGTCGGGCCAGGCTGAGGCATCGAGCGTTTCCCGATAACCATGCCACGCGGCGTAGGCCAGCCAGGGCATCAGGATCGCCAGCCCCAACAGCGCCGTGGCGAAGCCGATCGCGGTCAGGGTGACCAGCACCAGGCCCCATACCACCATCACGCCCTTGTTGCGCATCACCGCGTGCACGCTGGAGACCGCGGCCGTGACCATGTCGACGTCGCGGTCGGCGATCATCGGCAACGAGAACGCGGTCACCGCGAACGTCAGCGTGGCGAAGATCGCGCCGATGACCGAGCCCAGCGCCAGGAATTCCCAGAATGCGCCCGGGTCGCCGCCATCGAACGGGAAGAACGCGCTGACCATCATCCCGGCGCGCGACCACAGCAGGATGATGACCCCCTGCCCCAGCGCGAACACCCCCGCCTGCCCCAGCACGCGACGCGCGAGCACGAACGAATCGCGCAGGCGCGGGGTGCGGCCCTGCTCCAGCGCGCGGCTCACGCAATACAGGCCCACGCAGATCAGCGGCGCGACGAACACGAACCCCGACAGCAGGGTCGCCAGCAGCGCGAACCGGCCCAGCACGAAGGCCAGCCACGAGATGCCGGCGCTTACCAGCACGATCACCCCGCCGAACAGCAGCGACAGGCCCGGCGCCCGCCGGAGGTCGCGCCAGCCGGCGCGCAGCCAGCGCCAGGGCGCGCTCGCATCCAGCGTGGCGCAGGGCACGACGAAGGCGCGTGGTGCGGGTTCGATCGATGGTTCGTCTGACATTGGCATCCCCCTCTGGGCCGAGCATACGCCGCGCCGGCCAGGGTCGCGGCCCTGTACGAACGGCCGATTTGCCGGCCATCGGGCCGCGGCGGGATAATCGCCCCCTCACTCCACGCGGGAAGTCCCCCATGTCCGACATCGTCATCGCCGCCGCCAAGCGCACCGCCATCGGTTCGTTCCTTGGCCAGTTCAACGGCGTCCCCACCCCCACGCTGGGCGCGGCCGCCATCGCTGCGGCGCTGGAGCAGTCGGGCATCCCGGCCGCGGATGTGTCCGAGGTCATCATGGGCTGCGTGCTGCCGGCCAACCTCGGCCAGGCGCCCGCCCGCCAGGCCTCGCGCGCGGCCGGCATCCCGGACGCCGCGGGCGCGACCACCATCAACAAGGTGTGCGGCTCGGGCATGAAGGCCATCATGCTGGGCCACGACCTGATCAAGGCCGGCTCGGCCAGCATCGTGGTCGCCGGTGGCATGGAATCCATGAGCAATGCTCCGCACCTGATCCCGAACTCGCGCACCGGCAACCGCTACGGCAATTTCCAGGCGGTGGACCACATGGCGTGGGACGGCCTGACCAGCCCGTACGACGGCCAGCCGATGGGCGTGTTCGCCGAAGCCACCGTGGCCAAGTTCGGCTTCACCCGCGAGGAGCAGGATGCCTACTCCATCGAATCGGTGACCCGCGCCCAGGCCGCGCAGGCCTCCGGTGCGTTCGAGGGCGAGATCGTCCCGGTCAAGGTCGCGACCCGCAAGGGCGAGGTCGAAGTGGCTACCGACGAGCAGCCGGGCAAGTCCGATATCGCCAAGATCCCGACCCTCAAGGCCGCCTTCAAGAAGGACGGCAGCGTCACCGCCGCCAGCTCGTCCAGCATTTCCGACGGCGCCGCGGCCACCGTCCTGCTGAGCGCCGACGAGGCCGCCAAGCGCGGCCTGCAGCCGCTGGCCAGGATCGTCGGCCATGCCACCTATTCCCAGGCGCCGGAATGGTTCACCACCGCACCGGTCGCCGCCATCGACAAGCTGTTGAAGCAGGTCGGCTGGACGGTGGACCAGGTGGACCTGTTCGAAGTCAACGAGGCGTTCGCCGTGGTGGCGATGGCCCCGATCAAGGAACTGGGCATCCCGCACGCCAAGGTCAACGTCAACGGCGGCGCCTGTGCGCTCGGCCACCCGATCGGCGCGTCCGGTGCCCGCCTGGTGGTCACCCTGATCAACGCGCTGCGCGTCCGTGGCCTCAAGCGGGGCATCGCGACCCTGTGCATCGGCGGTGGCGAAGCGACCGCGATCGCGGTCGAGGTGGCCTGAGGTTTTGCGCAGTTCGGGGCGAAGGCGCGCTTGCTTTCCTTCGCCCCATAGGGTTTAACAACGGATTGACAAAGATAACCGGCCAACCGCTTGACAGCGGTAATGGGCTTGTCATCATGTTGCAGGCGCGCAATTGCGCGTTGCCTAACTAACGACGAGGAAATGCAAAGATGACCATGAACAAGGCTCTGATCGCGCTGGCTCTGGGTTTCGCCCTGGCTGCGTGCTCGAACCAGGAGCAGGCTGCTGACGCCGCCGCCGACGCCGCTGCCGCTTCGACCGAAGCCCAGGCCGCTGCCGACGCCTCCGCCGCCGCTGGCGAAGCCACCGCCGACGCCGCCCAGCAGTCGGCCGACGCCGCTGCCGCTGCCGCCGACGCTGCTTCGACCGCCGCGACCGACGCTGCTGCCGCCACCACCGGCGAAGCCGCTGACGCTGCTGCCGACGCCGCTGCCCAGGCTGCTGACACCGCCGAAGCCGCGACCGACGCTGCCAAGGAAGCCACCAAGCAGTAATCTGCTGGCGGTTGCCTGATTTAGCGTTAAACTGAAGAAGCCGCCAGTTCGCTGGCGGCTTTTTCTGTATCCGGGTCCGGCATCCCGGTTCGGCCTCCTCAACGGACGAACACGTCGCCACCCCGGCGCCACCTTCCACACACATACCGATTTGGGGATCCACATGAAGATCAAGAGCACCGTCCTGCTGGTCGCCGCCGTCCTGGCTCTGAGCGCCTGCACGAAGAGCGAGTCCACCGACGCCGCTGCCGCCGACGCCGCTGCTGCCGCCGACCAGGCTGCCGCTGCCGCCGGTGACGCTGCCTCCGCCGCTGGCGACGCCGCTGCCGCTGCCGGCGACGCCGCCGCTGCCGCGACCTCCGACGCCGCTGCTGCCGCGACCGCCGCCGCTGGCGACGCCGCTGCCGCGACCGAAGCCGCCGCCACCGACGCTGCCGCCGCTGCTGCTTCGGCCACCGCCGACGCCGCCCAGGCGACCGCCGACAAGGCTGCTGAAGTGGCCGACAAGGCCGAAGCCAAGGCTGAAGAAGCCAAGAAGTAATCGACTCGCCTTCGCGCGAATCGGAAGAGGCCCGCGCAAGCGGGCCTTTTCTTTTGCACTGCGGTTTGGCGCATGCGGGGCTTTGTGGTCTGATGCCGCCTTTCCCGCATTCGCGTGCCGCATGCCTGCCATCGCTTCGCAACTCGATCCGCGCTCACCCGACTTCACCGCCAACGCGGCCTACCACCGGGTGCTGGTGCAGGAACTGGACCGCCGGCTGGCGCGCGCCGCCGACGGCGGCGGCGAGAGGGCACGCGGCAAGCACACCGAGCGCGGCAAGCTGCTCGCGCGCGACCGCATCACCGCCCTGCTCGACCCGGGCTCGCCGTTCCTCGAGATCGCGCCGCTCGCTGCCGAGGACATGTACGACGGCGCGGCGCCGGCCGCCGGCATGGTGTGCGGCATCGGCCGCGTGATGGGGCTGGAAGTGGTCGTCGTGGCCAACGACGCCACCGTCAAGGGCGGCACCTACTTCCCGATGACGGTGAAGAAGCACCTGCGTGCGCAGGAGATCGCGCGCGAAAACCGGCTGCCGTGCGTCTACCTGGTCGACTCCGGTGGCGCGTTCCTGCCGCTGCAGGACGAGGTCTTCCCGGACCGCGAGCATTTCGGCCGCATCTTCTACAACCAGGCGCGGCTCAGCGCGGAGAACATCCCGCAGGTCGCGGTGGTGATGGGCAGTTGCACCGCTGGCGGCGCCTACGTGCCGGCGATGTGCGACGAGAGCGTCATCGTCCGCGAGCAGGGCACGATCTTCCTCGGCGGCCCCCCGTTGGTGAAGGCCGCCACCGGCGAAGTGGTGGACGCCGAAGCGCTCGGCGGCGCCGACGTGCACACCAGCGTGTCCGGCGTGGCCGACCATTTCGCCGAGGACGACCGCCACGCGCTGGAGATCGCGCGCGGCATCGTCGGCCATCTCAACCGGCGCAAGTCGATTCCCGTCGCGCTGCGCGAGGCGCGCGAACCGTTGTACGCCGCCGAGGAGCTGTACGGCATCGTCCCGAAGGACACGCGCCGGCCGTTCGACATCCGCGAGGTCATCGCCCGGATCACCGACGGCAGCGAACTGGACGAGTTCAAGGCGCGCTACGGCAAGACGCTGGTGACCGGCTTCGCCCATCTGCACGGCTACCCGGTCGGCATCATCGCCAACAACGGCATCCTGTTCGGCGAGAGCGCGCTCAAGGGCGCGCATTTCATCGAGTTGTGCAACCAGCGCGGCATCCCGCTGGTGTTCCTGCAGAACATCACCGGCTTCATGGTCGGCCGCAAGTACGAGAACGCCGGCATCGCCAAGGACGGGGCGAAGATGGTCACCGCAGTCGCGTGCTCGTCCGTGCCCAAGTTCACCGTGGTGATCGGCGGCAGCTTCGGCGCCGGCAACTACGCGATGTGCGGCCGCGCCTACGGCGCCCGCTTCCTGTGGATGTGGCCGAACGCGCGCATCAGCGTGATGGGCGGCGAACAGGCCGCCAGCGTGCTCGCCACGGTGAAGCGCGACGGCATCGAGAGCTCGGGCAAGGCCTGGTCGGCGGAGGACGAGGACGCCTTCAAGGCCCCGATCCGCGAGCAATACGAAAGCCAGGGCAGCCCGTGGTACGCCACCGCGCGCCTGTGGGACGACGGCATCATCGACCCCGCCGACACGCGCCGCGTGCTTGGCCTGGGCATTTCGGCCGCGCTCAACGCGCCGATCGAGCCGGCGAAGTTCGGCGTGTTCCGGATGTAGCGCGGCCACATCGCGACCGCCGTCACGAGGCGCCTCTTCAGCCTCGTGACAACCGCGTGCACAAGACCGACTCATCCATGAACCGCGTGGTTCATCGAGGTATCGCGCCCATGATTGTCCGCACCGGTCACAACGCGATCCGGCGATGAAGGCGATAGTCCGGTGTCCACGTCACCCGGAGCATCCCCTGCATGTCCATCTGGAAAGACCAAGGCCCCGCGAAGAAAGAGGCCACCCCACCCCTTCCCGAGCCCACGCCCGCTGCCGTGCGGGAGGCGCCGGCCGTCGCCGACTTCTCGCCCACCGTGACCGCCCCACCGGGCACGCGCGCGCCTGAGCGGGCCCCACAGGAAGCGCTGAAGGAATCGCTGATCGCCTCCGACCTGACCATCGAAGGCAAGATCGAGGGTACCGGCCACATCCGTATCGCCGGCAAGTTCAAGGGCGACGTCAACGTGCAGGGCGACCTCACCATCGAAACCGGCGCCAAGCTCAATGGCGGCGTGCGGGCGAAGAAGGTCACCATCGCCGGCGAGCTCGAGGGCAACATCGAATCGGCCGCGCGCGTCGAACTGCTCGCCTCCGGCGTGCTGATCGGCGACGTCAAGGCCGGTTCGCTCACCGTCGCGGCGGGTTCGCGGATGCGCGGCCAGGCCGATTTCGGTTGGGACGAAGTCGCCAGCAAGGGCGGCAAGTCCGGTGGTACGGAGTCCGGCGCCGCCGCATGAGCCAACCCCGCCCTGGCAGTGCCGGCGCCACCCGCACCTGCCCGCACTGCAAGGCGACCATCCTGGAGAGCGCGGCGGTCTGTCCCGGCTGCCGCCACCATCTGCGTTTCGAACCGGGC
The DNA here is from genome assembly GCF_001427585.1 of Pseudoxanthomonas sp. Root630. Lineage (GTDB taxonomy): Bacteria > Pseudomonadota > Gammaproteobacteria > Xanthomonadales > Xanthomonadaceae > Pseudoxanthomonas_A. The sequence continues at coordinate 269,438 of NZ_LMGY01000016.1, forward strand.
TCCGGCGCCGGCGCGGCGCCCACGCTCACCCCGCTCCGCATCGAAGGCACGCTGCAGCCACCGGCGGAAGGCGCGGCCTGGGAGTACAGCGTGGTGCTGTCCATCCGCAACGACCGCGGCGAGGAAGTGACCCGCCAGGTGGTCGGCGTCGGCGCCATGCAGCCGCACGAGCAGCGCAGCTTCGTCCTGTCGGTGGAGCTCAATCCCGCCACCGGCAAGGCCGCCCGCCGCACCCGGCACTGAAGCCCTCCCCGCCGGCAGCACGGCCGGCTACACTCGACGCCGACAAGGATGCCAGCAGGGGGCTGGATGATCGTCGGTATCGATCTGGGGACTACGCATTCGCTGGTGGGCGTTTACGAGGACGGCGCGCCTCGACTGATTCCGAACGCGCTGGGCAAGTTACTGACGCCATCGGTGGTCAGCGTCGGGGAGGATGGGACCATCTTGGTCGGGGATGCCGCCCGGGATCGGCTCATCAGCCATCCACAAGCCAGTGTCGCCAGCTTCAAGCGATGGATGGGCTCCCGGCGGGAAACACGCTTGGGCCAGCGCGCCTATCTCCCGGAAGAATTGTCAGCGCTGGTGATCCGCTCGCTGCTTGATGATGCCGAGGTCGCGCTGGGTCATCGACCGCAGGAAGCGGTCATCAGTGTGCCGGCGTACTTCAGCGATGCGCAGCGCCGCGCCACCCGACGGGCCGGCGAACTGGCCGGCGTGCGTGTGGAGCGACTGATCAACGAGCCCACCGCCGCCGCTTTGGCTTACGGCCTGGCGCAGAAGCTCGACGACGCCCACGTCCTGGTCCTCGATCTCGGGGGCGGCACGTTCGACGTGTCCATTCTGGAGCTGTTCGATGGCGTGGTGAAGGTCCATGCCAGCGCCGGCGACAACTACCTCGGCGGCGACGATTTCACTGAGGCGATCGAGAAGCACTGGCTGAGCGAAAATGAACTTCGCGGTGAGGCGCTGAAGCCCCACGAAGCCAGCCAACTGCGTCAACGTGCGGAGGCCGCCAAACGAACCCTCGCGATGGGCCAGCCCGCAGAAGTCGCTTTGTACGTTGACGGCAAACTCTACTCGCTGAGCTTAGACGAGAGCGGCTTCGAGCAGATCGTGGCGCCGCTGGTGACGCGCATGCGCTCTCCGATAGAGCGAGCGATGCGCGACGCGGGCCTGCGCGGCGGGGACCTGGCCGAGGTGGTCATGGTCGGCGGCGCGTCCCGCATGCAGCAGTTGTCAAAGCTGGCCGCGCGTCTGCTGGGCAGGCTTCCGTTGCGGCATGTGGCGCCGGATGAAGCCATCGCCCATGGCGCCTGCGTGGCCGCTGGGCTGAAGGCCCGCGACGAGACCCTCGAAGAAATCATTCTGACCGATGTGTGCCCGCACTCCCTGGGCGTGGCGGTCAGCATGGAGCTTGGCCAAGGCATGCGAAGCCACGGGCATTTCGACCCCATCATCGAACGCAACTGCACTGTGCCGGTAAGCAGGGTCCGCGAGTACTTCCCAGTGCACGACCAGCAGAACGCGATCACGCTGCGTGTCTACCAGGGTGAGAATCCCTGGGCCGAGAACAACATTGCGCTAGGGGAACTGGAAGTACCGGTGCCCCCTGGCGCGACACAGGAACGGGGTGTCGATGTGCGCTTCACCTACGACATCAATGGTGTTCTCCAGGTGGAAGCGCGTGTGCAGAAGACGGGCATCGTGCGCGAATTGCTGCTGATGCAGGGTGACGGCGGCCTGAGCGAAGAAGAGGCGCGCAAGCGCCTTGCCGAACTTGCGGGACTGAAGACGCATCCGCGCGACGAGCAGCCGAACATCGCGGCGCTAGCCCGGGCCGAGCGCCTCTACGTGGAATCGCTGGGCGACGAACGCCGTCATGTGCAAGGATTGATCGTGGAGTTCCAAGCAGCGCTCGCCACACAAGACAAGGCTTTCGTCGCACGCCAGCGTGACGCGCTGCTGCAGGCGTTGGATCAGTACGAGACGCGCGGCCCCCTATGACGGAAAGCGCATGGGACATCCTCGGCATCGAAGAGTCCGTCGACAGCCGCGCCATCCGCCGGGCATACGCCGCGCGCCTCAAGACCACGCGACCGGAAGACGATGCCGTCGGGTTCCAACTCCTGACCGATGCTTACGAGTGGGCCATGGGCGATGCGCGTCGGCGTTCTGTCGAGCCCCCCGGCACGACTCAGGCGCCTTCGACGGAACCCCCACCCGTGCCGCCGGCCGGATACGCCGAGGCCACCCCGGATACGGTGCTGCCCGAACTGGGCCGCGCCCTGGAGCCCTCCGCGCCTGTCCCGTCCGCCGATTCGGAGCCGACCTCCTCGGGCGATGACGGCTTCCCGTTCGGGCCGTTCTTCAGCGCCCTGGCCGACCACATCCGCGAGCGCGATCCAAAGCATCTTCGCCTCTGGTTGGACGAACACCCGGACCTGTACTCACTTGAGCTCAAGTGGGCTTTGATGCCGCATGTCTTCGATACGCTCGCACACAATGCGAGCTTGCTGGACCCACATCGCGGACATCTGGAAACGCTGACGGAATTCTTCGGCGTCGACGCGAGGCTGCGGCGCCATCCGGCTGTGGCGCCTGCCCTGGATTTCCTCGAACGCGCGCAGTGGCGGCAGGAGGTCGCTTCGCCGTCCGCGTCATCGATGCCCAAAGGTTGGGAGAATCTTGCCAACGTTCTGGACGATGCCCGGCAAGGCCCGCCGCGCCCGCGCAAGCCGATCCAGTCGACGTGGGCAACGAAGATCGCGGACTACTGGTGGGTGCTCTTCTTGATCCTGCTCCTTGGCAAGCTAGGCCGACTCTTCAGCCAGTAGCCATTGGCGCCCGGACTACAAGGAATCGGATTCGAAACCCTTCAACCGCACCCGTCGCAACCACCGCAATCCTTGCCGCCGATCCGCCCGTTCACGAGGCTGCCGGCGGGTGCGATCCATCGCCCCAACGCGTGTTGCCATTTCGCTCGCCCCTCGCGCAGCAGCGGCAGTGCCATCGCGATCCGCGCCTTGCGCAGCGGGCCGGGAAACTGCTTCTTCAGCACCACCCACACGCTGGCCACCACCAGGAGGGCGATGATGGCGTACTGCAGGGCGAGCGACGGGTCCATGGCTCAGCCGCCACCCAGGGCGCTGGCGACCTGGTAGGTCAGCAGCGAGGCCAGGTAGGCCAGTGCGAACAGGTAGAACGTCGCGAAGCCCATCTGCTTCCACGAGTTGGTCTCGCGTTTGATGGTCGCCAGCGTGGAAATGCACATCGGCGCATAGATGAACCAGACCAGCAGCGACAGCGCGGTGGCCAGCGACCAGCCGTCGCTGATGACCGGTGTCAGCGCCTGGATCGCCGCGTCGTCATCCGCGGCCGAGAGCGCGTAGATCGTGGCCAGCGAAGACACCGCGACTTCGCGTGCCGCCAGACCGGGGATCAGCGCGATGCAGATCTGCCAGTTGAACCCCAGCGGCGAGAAGAACACCGCCATGGCGTGGCCGATGCGGCCAGCGAAGCTGTAGTCGATCGCCGGCCCGATCGCGCCCTCCGGCGGTGCCGGGAAGTTGAGCAGGAACCACAGCAGGATGGTCAGCGCCAGGATGATGCCGCCGACGCGCTTGAGGAAGATCATCGCGCGCTCCCACAGGCCGATCAGCAGGTCGCGCGGGTGCGGGATGCGGTACGAAGGCAATTCCAGCAGCAACGCATGCTCGCTCTTGTCGCGACGCCATTTCTTCATCACCCAGGAGACGACCAGCGCGCTGACGATGCCGGCGGCGTACAGGCCGAACAGCACCAGGCCCTGCTGGTTGAAGACGCCCCACACGGTCTTCTGCGGGATGAACGCGCCGATCAACAGCGCATAGACCGGCAGCCGAGCCGAGCAGGTCATCAGCGGCGCGACCAGGATCGTCGCCAGACGATCACGCGGGTCCTGGATGCTGCGCGTGGCCATGATGCCGGGGATGGCGCACGCGAAACTCGACAGCAACGGGATGAACGAACGACCCGAAAGACCGGCGGAAGCCATCATGCGGTCGAGCAGGAACGCGGCGCGTGGCAGGTACCCGCTTTCCTCGAGCGCGAGGATGAACGCGAACAGGATCAGGATCTGCGGCAGGAACACGATCACGCCGCCGAGACCGGCGATGATGCCCTCCACCAGCAGGCTGTTGAGCGGCCCTTCCGGCAGGAAGGCCCCTGCCCACTCGCCCAGAGCGCCCGTGCCCGCTTCGATCAGGTCCATCAGCGGCGTTGCCCAGGCGTACACCGCCTGGAAGATCAGGAACATCACCACCGCCAGCGCCAGCAGGCCGAACACCGGATGCAGCAACCAGCGGTCCAGCGCATCGTCGACCTTCGCGGTGCGGGTCGGCATGCTGACTGCCAACGACAACAGGCGGCGCGTTTCCGCGTGCAGGTCCGCGCCTTCGGCGAGACGCACGGTGGGCTCATGCGGCCGCGCCGCGGTGCGGTCGATCTGCTCGATCAGCGCACGCGCGCCGTTGTGCTTCACGGCCACGGTCTCGACGACCGGCACGCCCAGCTCGCGCTCCAGCGCGGCGAGGTCGATGGCGATGCCGCGGCGCTGCGCCGCATCCATCATGTTCACCGCGAGGATCATCGGCTTGCCGAGTTCGCGCACTTCCAGCGCGAAGCGCAGGTGCAGGCGCAGGTTGGTGGCGTCAACGACGCAGACGAGCACGTCGGGCGCGGCTTCGCCCGGATAGAAGCCACGGCAGACATCGCGGGTGACGGCTTCGTCCAGGCTCGCCGCGTGCAGGCTGTACGCGCCAGGCAGATCGAGGACGGCGTACTGGCGACCCGACGCCGCGGACTGCAGGCGGCCTTCCTTGCGCTCCACGGTCACGCCGGCATAGTTGGCCACCTTCTGGCGGCTGCCGGTCAGCTGGTTGAACAGCGCGGTCTTGCCGCAGTTCGGATTGCCGACCAGCGCCAGCCGCAACGTCGATGCTTCGGCCGCGCTCATGCGCCGGCTCCGTTGCGCAAGCGGATGCGCGCAGCTTCGGAACGGCGCAGCGCGAAGCGGGTGAAGCCGACCTGCACCAGCAACGGCTCGGCGCCCAGCGGTCCCTTCGCGACCACTTCGACTTCCTCGCCATTGACGAAGCCCAGTTCGCGCAGGCGACGGGCGATCGAATCCTGGGGACCGTGGTCTTCCACGGTGTCGACGATGGCGGGGGTACGCGAAGGCAGCTCTGTCAGGATCACGCCGGGCTCTCAAATGCGAACTATTCTCATTGTAGCATCGCCGCAGTGCAGGAAGGCCGCAACGCAGCGTGCCGTTATCATTCAGCGACTTCGCAAGGAACGGTCGCAATGGCGGAATCCCCGCAGGAACACCCCCTCGTGCTGGAACGCACCGGCGCCATCGCCCGCCTGCGGCTGGACCGCCCCGCCCTCCACAACACCTTCGACGCCGCGCTGATCTCCGCCCTGACCACGGCACTGGAACAGGTGGCCGCCGACCCCGGTATCCGCGTCGTCGTGCTCGAAGGCGGTGGCGCCTCGTTCTCCGCTGGCGCCGACCTGAACTGGATGCGCGGCATGGCCTCGGCCAGCGAGGCCGCCAACCGCGAGGACGCTCTCGCCCTCGCCCGCCTCATGCGCACGCTGGACGAACTGCCCAAGCCGACGATCGCCCGCGTGCACGGTGCGGCCTTCGGCGGTGGCGTGGGGCTGGTCGCCTGTTGCGATATCGCCATCGGCGTGCCGGCGGCGAAATTCGGCCTGACCGAAAGCAAGCTGGGCCTGCTGCCTGCGGTGATCTCGCCTTACGTGATCGCGGCGATCGGCGCGCGCGAGGCCCGACGCTGGTTCGCAACAGCGGAGATCTTCGATGCGGCCACGGCGCTGCGGATCGGCCTGCTGCATGACGTCGTCGACCCGGATGCACTCGATGCCGCCATCGAACGACAGATTGGCCTGTTGCTGAAGGCCGGGCCGCTGGCGGCCGCCGGCGCGAAGCGGCTGGTCGCACGCATCGCGGCCACCGCCGACCGGGACCGCGCCGACAGCGACAACGCCGATCTGATCGCCCGCCTGCGGGTCTCTCCGGAAGGACAGGAAGGCCTGTCCGCCTTCCTCGACAAGCGCACGCCCGGTTGGGCCAAGGAGTGAAGCGATGATCGACCATCTCGGCATCGAAGTCGCCGACTACGCGCGCAGCCGCGCGTTCTACGCCCGCGTGCTTGCGACCCTCGGTTACGGGGTCGTCATGGAAGTCACCCGCGAAATGACCGGTGGCTATGAAGGCTGCGGTTTCGGGCCACCCAGCCGGCCGCACTTCTGGGTCGGCAAGGGCAGCGGCGAACCCGGCCGCGGCTCGCATATCGCGTTCACGGCAGGCAGCCGCGCGCAGGTCGACGCCTTCCACGCCGAGGCACTGGCCGCCGGCGCGCGCGACAACGGCGCGCCCGGTCTGCGCCCGCATTACCACCCGAACTACTACGGCGCCTTCGCCATCGATCCGGACGGCCACAACATCGAAGCCGTCTGCCACCTGCCCGCGGACACCGACGCCTGATGTTCTCCAAGATCCTGATCGCCAACCGCGGCGAAATCGCCTGCCGCGTCATCCGCACCTGCCGCAGGCTGGGCATCGCCACCGTGGCCGTTTATTCCGAGGCCGACGCCGATGCGCAGCACGTGCGCCAAGCCGACGAGGCCTACCTCATCGGCGGCCCGCGCCCCGCCGACAGCTACCTGCGCGGCGATGCGGTGATCGCGGCGGCGAAAACCTCCGGCGCGCAGGCCATCCACCCCGGCTACGGCTTCCTGTCGGAAAACGCGGACTTCGCCGAGGCCGTCGCGGCGGCGGGGCTGGTGTTCATCGGGCCCTCCGGTGCATCGATGCGCAAGATGGGCAGCAAGGCGGGCGCGAAGGAGTTGATGGCGGCAGCGGGCGTTCCCGTGGTGCCGGGATACACCGGCGAGGACCAGTCGCCGAACACGCTGTCGCGTGAAGCGGCGCGCATCGGCTTCCCGCTGATGATCAAGGCGGCCCACGGCGGCGGCGGCAAGGGCATGCGCGTGGTGCACCGGCTGGAGGAATTCATCGCCCAACTGGAGAGCTGCCAGCGCGAAGCCGCCAACGCCTTCGGCCGCGACCGCGTGCTGCTGGAGCGCTACGTGTCCTCGCCCCGCCACATCGAGATCCAGGTATTCGCCGATGCGCACGGCCACACGTTGCACCTCAACGAACGCGAGTGTTCGGCGCAGCGCCGTTACCAGAAGGTGCTCGAGGAATCGCCCTCGCCGTTCCTGACCCCCGCGCTGCGCACCGCAATGGGCGATGCCGCGGTGAAGGCCGCACAGGCCATCGACTACGTCAATGCAGGCACGGTGGAATTCATCGTCGATCCCGACGGGCAGTTCTACTTCATGGAGATCAACACGCGCCTGCAGGTGGAGCATCCGGTCACCGAACTGGTCACCGGCCTGGACCTGGTGGAGTGGCAGCTGCGCGTCGCGGCGGGCGAGCCGTTGCCGCTGGCGCAGGACGATATCCGCCAGCAGGGCCATGCGATCGAGGTGCGCCTTTACGCCGAGGACCCGGAAGCGGGTTTCCTGCCCGGCTCCGGCCGCCTTGAGCGGCTCGCGCTTCCGCCGCCGTCGCAGGGGGTGCGGATCGATGCCGGCGTGGTGGAAGGCGACACGGTGACGATCTTCTACGACCCCATGATCGCCAAGCTCATCGTCCACGGCGCGGACCGGCCCGAAGCGCTCGGCCGCCTGCGCGAAGCGCTGGCCCAGTGCGATATCGCAGGCCCGAAATCCAACATCGCGTTCCTGGAACGGCTGGCGCGCCACCCGGCCGTCACCGAGGGCCGGATCGACACCGGCTACCTGGACCGGCATCTGGACGAGTTCATGCCGGCACCGGCACTGCCGGGCGGGCACCGGGTCGCGATCGCCGCGGCCGAACTGCTGCGCCAGGAAGCCGATGCGCACGCCGGCGCCGCGCGCAGCAGCGAGCCCGGCTCGCCCTGGGCGGTCACCGACGGTTGGCGGCTGGGCCATGCGGGCGCACGACCGCTGGCGTTCCAGTACCGGGGCGAGACCTGGGAAGGCCGGGCGCATGGCCACGGCGGCCGATACCGCATCGCATTGGACGATGGTCAGCATGAGGTGGAGGACGCGCGCCTGACCGGCGACGTGCTCGGATTGCGTATTCATGGAGAGGCGCGGCGATTCCGCGTCCTGCGGCACGGCGCCCGGCTGACGCTGCACGATGGGGAACGACGGACGACGGTGGAGACGGTGCCTGCCTACCGGCGCGCGGATGCGGCCGAGGCGTCGGGCAACGGGAAGATCGTCGCGCCGATGCCGGGGCGCGTGGTACTGGTGAAGGCGCGGCCCGGCGATGCGGTGGTGGCCGGACAGGAGTTGCTGGTGATGGAAGCGATGAAAATGGAGCTTGCCGTCAAGGCGCCGCGCGACGGCGTGGTGGCGGAGGTGCGCGCCTCGGCCGGCGACTTCGTCGAAGCCGACACCGTCCTCGTGGCGCTCGAATGAGGGCCGCCATGACGCCGATGCGCCGGTTGGCCACCGTCATCCTGGCGGCCAGCCTGCTGGGTGGATGCGTCATGTTCGAACAAGCCCCTGCCCCCCTGGCCTGCGATCCGGCCCTGGTCGGGCGCTGGATTCCGTTATCCGACAGCCCGCAGGACCGGGTGCCGCTGGGCAAGGACGACTACGCGGACGTCGATGCCCAATGCCACGTCCGCCTCCGCGACAACAACCGTCGCGACGAACCGAGCTTCGATGCGCTCGGCTTCGAGGTGGACGGTGACCGCTACCTCGCCCTCGGCTTCAAGGAACTGGAAGGCCTGTTCGGCACCGGCAAGGAGGCGCCCCCGACACCCAAGGGCATGCCGGCCGGTGCCGTCACGTTACTGAAATACCGCATCCATGACGATACGCTGCAGATCGCGATGCTCGACACGGTGACCATCATGCAGCGCGTCCAACAGGGCAGCCTCAAGGCCCGCGAGACCGACGCCAGCACCTACCTGTTCGAAGGCGACCCCCGCCGGCTGCGCGATCTGTTGCGCCGGTATCCGGAGCTGTTCGAAGCGTTCGACGGCAAGGCCAAGACATTGCGCATGCAACGCGCGAAGGCGGGCACATGACGCCTCCCTCGCCAACGCCCGCCGGAGACTTCGTCCGCATCGTCGAAGTCGGTCCGCGCGATGGTCTGCAGAACGAGAAGGCGCAAGTCGCGACCGCCGACAAGGTGGAGCTGATCGACCGCCTGACGCGCACCGGCCTGCTGAGCATCGAGGCGACGAGCTTCGTCAGCCCGAAATGGGTTCCACAACTCGCCGATGCCGCCGAAGTGTTCTCGGCCATCCACCGGCGACCGGGCACGGCCTATCCGGTGCTCGTCCCGAACGAGACCGGCTACGACCGCGCGCGCGCCGTGGGCGTGGAGGAAGTGGCCGTCTTCACCGCGGCCTCGGAAGCATTCAACCGGAAGAACATCAACGCCTCGATCGACGAGTCCATCGAGCGTTTCCGCCCGGTGCTGGCACGCGCCGCGAACGATGGCATCAGGGTGCGCGGTTATGTCTCCACCGTGCTCGGTTGCCCCTACCAGGGCGACGTGCCTCTGACGGACGTGGTGCGGGTAGCGAAACAGCTGCATGCCTTGGGCTGCTATGAGATCTCGCTGGGCGACACCATCGGCGTGGGCACACCGCACAAGGCGGCGGACATGCTGAAGGCCGTCGCCGCAGAAGTACCGATGGCGGCGCTGGCGGTGCATTTCCACGATACCTATGGCCAGGCCCTGGCGAACCTGCTGGCCTGCCTGGACGTGGGCGTGCGCGTCGTCGATGCCGCGGTGTCCGGCGCGGGCGGCTGCCCCTACGCCAAAGGCGCCAGCGGCAACGTGGCCAGCGAAGATGTGGTCTACCTGCTGCACGGCCTGGGCCTGCGTACGGGCGTGGACCTGGACCTGCTGGCCGACACCGGCCGCTGGCTGGCGGCGCGACTCGGCCGCGAAACCGGCAGCCGCGTGGGCAAGGCATTGGCGGCGGCCGCATGAATCACGACGCGGCCAGCGAGGGTCTCGACCTGGCGGCACTCGTCGCCGCGCTGGAACGCGCCGTGGCCGAACGCGGCACCGACGACGCCACCGCCCTGCTCCTGCGGCAGGCACGCGATGCGCTGCTCGCCAAGCAGCGGGAAGCCGACACCGAGCGTTCGCGGTACCGCAACCTGTTCGATGCCGTCCCCGATCCGGTCAGCATCATCGCCGAAGACGGCACGGTGCTGGACCTCAACAAGGCGGGCATGTCGGCTTACAAGCGCCCGCCCGAGGAAATCGTCGGGCGCAACATCAACGTGCTCAACCCGGATTTGCCGCGCGACCACCTGGTGCCGGTGTGGGAAACGCTGAACCGCGGCGAGACCTATGTCATCGAAGTCACCAACATGCGCGGCGACGGGACGCGGTTCCCCGTCGAAGTGCACTCGGCGAACATCAACTTCGACGGCCGCAAGAGCATCGTGGCCGTCGCGCGCGACATCAGCAGCCGCCGGCTCGCGGAGCTGCGCTACCGCGAGTTGATGGAAACCATCGACAAAGGGATCGTGGTGAACGGCCGCGACCTCGTCGTGCAGTACTGCAACGGTGCCGCCATGCGCATTTTCGGCATCCGCGAAGACCAGCGCGTCGGCCAGGAACTCGCGCTGGACCGCTGGCATGTCGTCGACGAGCACGGCCGCGAGATGCAACGCCAGGAGCTGCCGGCGCAACGTGCGCTGGATAGCGGGCAGATGGTGGAGAGCGTGCTGCTGGGCATGTACCACCGCGAGCGCAAACACCTGATCTGGGTCACCGCGACGTCGGTGCCGCAGTTCGCGCCGGGCGAGAGCCGTCCGTCGCAGGTGACGACCCTCTTCAGCGACGTCACCGAGCTCAAGCGCGACAGCGCGCTGTTCGACCGTGCGCAGTCGCTGGCCCACATCGGCGGCTGGGAATGGGACATCGGGCGCGACCGCATGTACCTGACCGACGAGGCGCAGCGGATCCTCGGCGCCGCGCGCCCGTTGATCACCCTGGACGATGTGCTGACCTGCCTGCGCGAATCCGACCGTCGGCGACTGCGCGGTGCGCTGAACCTGATCACCGGCGGCGGCAAGGGCTTCGACCTGGAGTTGCAGGGCACGCAGGCCGACGGTCACCCGTTCTGGATCCGCGTGATCGGCGATGCCGAGCCTGGCGATCCCGGCGCGTCGCGCATCACCGGCACCATGCAGGACATCTCGCAGGACAAGCAGGCGGAGGAAACGCTGCGCATCCAGGCGCGCACCGATCCGCTGACCGGCCTGATGAACCGCGACGCCGTGCTGACCGAACTCGGCGCGCGCCTGAGCGACCCCGAACGCGCGCAGGTCGCGGTGCTCTACATCGACCTCGACCGTTTCAAGATGGTCAACGACGTGCTGGGCCACAACGCGGGCGATGAACTGCTCGTGCAGGCCTCCGACCGCATCCGCGGCGCGGTCGGTACCGACGGCATGATCGCCCGCTTCGGCGGCGACGAGTTCCTGGTCATCTGCGATGCCGGCGATAACCCGCAACTGCCCGAACACCTGGCGCATGCGGTGCTGGGGGCATTCGCCGACTCCTTCCGTTTCGGCAAGGACGAATTCGCCATCACCGCCAGCATCGGCCTGGCGGTGGCGCCGGGCGACGGCCTGCGCCCGCAACAGCTGATCCAGAATGCCGACATCGCGATGTACGACAGCAAGCATCGCGCGCGCAACGGCTGGCAGAGCTTCACCCAGGAGCTGGCGCAACGGCAGCAGGACCGGATGCAGATCGAGACGCAGCTCCGGCGCGCGGTGGACAACGAGGAGTTCCGGCTCGTCTACCAGCCGCAGGTCGACCTGCGCAACGGCCACATCATCGCCGCCGAAGCACTGATCCGCTGGCAGAACCATCAACTGGGCGAATTGCGTCCCGACGTGTTCATCAGCCATGCGGAGACGACCGGCGATATCGTGCGGATCGGCAGCTGGGTACTGCGCGAGGCCTGCCGCCAGGTGGCCGCATGGCGCGACCAGGGCCTGGGCATCGTGCGGGTCGCGGTGAACGTGTCGTATCGCCAGTTCGCCGGCGATGACCTCGCCGACCGGGTGCGCGCGATCCTCGCCGAGTTCGACCTGCCCGGCGCTGCCCTGGAACTGGAATTCACCGAACGCGTTCTCATCGAGGACGCGCCGGCCACGCTGCGCACCTTCGCCGACCTGCGCCACTTGGGCGTGATGCTGACCATCGACGACTTCGGCGAAGGCTACAGCGCGCTCAACTACCTTCGCCGCCTGCCCATCCACGGCCTGAAGCTCAGCCCGCTGTTCACCGAGGGCGTACCCAACAACCGCTCCGACGTGGCGGTCTGCCAGGCGGTCTCGGCGATCGCGCGCAGCCTGGGGCTGGGCCTGGTGGCGGAGGGCGTGGAGTCCGAGGCGCAGCGCCAGTTCCTGCTCAACCTGGGCGTTCCGGTCGGCCAGGGCTTCCTGTTCGCACCGGGGCTCTCGCCGGACGAGTTCGCACGCCGGCTGGCCGATACCCCGCTGGAGCGCGCATTGCACGCTTGAGGCGGCCGATTTCTGTAGGAGCGACGTAAGTCGCGACCGGAAACCTTCCTCTCCAGCGCCCCTTCCGCAAAGCGGCACGTCCTGGATCGTCGCAGTTCCGGCGTCGCCAAGAAGTCCTGTCTGCTTTGGTTCACGGTCGCGACTTACGTCGCTCCTACAGGGAGGCGATGGCGCCCAGCTCCCCACCATCGCGTAAAATGCCGGCTTTTCCGCAGCAGGTCCGCCGCATGCAGCTTTCCGATACCCGCGCCGTCATCACCGGCGGCGCCTCCGGCCTGGGACTGGCCGTCGCCCGCCATCTGGTCCGCCATGGCGGCAAGGTCGCCCTGTTCGACGTCAACGACGACAAGGGTGCTGCCGCCGTCGCCGAACTGGGGGAAGGCAACGCGCGCTATGTCCGTACCGACGTGACCGACGAAGCGGGTGTCGTCGCGAACATCGCGGCAGCCAGGGAATTCCTGGGCGGGCTGAACGCCGCGATCAATTGCGCCGGCATCCTTGGCGCCGGTCGCGTGCTCGGCAAGGAAGCACCGATGCCGCTGTCCACGTTCCAGGCCACCGTGATGGTGAACCTGGTGGGCAGCTTCAACGTCGCCAAGGCGGCCGCGGACGCGATGCAGCACAACACCCCGAATGCCGACGGCGAGCGCGGCATCATCGTCAACACGGCAAGCGTGGCCGCGTACGAAGGCCAGATCGGCCAGGCGGCCTATTCGGCGTCGAAGGGCGGCGTGGTGGGCATGACCCTGCCGATGGCGCGCGAGTTGTCGCGCTTCGGCATCCGCGTGATGACCGTGGCACCCGGCATCTTCTGGACCCCGATGGTCGATGGCATGCCGGACGCGGTGCAGCAGTCGCTCAGTGCTTCGATCCCCTTCCCGTCCCGCCTGGGCAAGCCGGAAGAGTTCGCCGACCTGGTCGCCTACATCCTCGGCAATCCCTATCTCAACGGCGAAACCATCCGCCTGGACGGCGCCGTGCGACTGGCGCCGAAGTAAGCCCGCTCCCTCTTTCCTTTCCTACCTACGGTCCAACCATGAAGGCTTTTGACATCAAGAAGGGCAACGTCGTCGAACACAACGGTGGCGTGTACCAGATCCGCGACATCGAGCGCAGCTCGCCGCAGGGTCGCGGCGGCAACGTGCGCTTCCGCTTCATCATGTACAGCGTGCCGGGCGGCAACAAGCTGGATGCCAGCTTCGATGCCGACGACAACCTGAGCGAAGTGGAGCTGCTGCGCCGCCAGGCGACGTATTCCTACAAGGACGGCGATGCGTTCGTATTCCTCGATGACGAGGACTACACGCCCTACACCCTGGACGCGAACGTGATCGGCGACGATGCCGGCTACATCACCGATGGCCTGAGCGGTTGCTACGTGCAGGTGATCGACGAACTGCCGGTCGCGCTGCAGTTGCCGCAGCACGTGACGCTGGAAGTCGTGGAGACACCGCCGGAACTGAAGGGCGGCACCGCCACCAAGCGCCCCAAGCCGGCCAAGCTCAGCACGGGCATCGAGATCATGGTGCCGGAGTACATCACCAACGGCGAGCGCATCCTGGTCTACACGACCACCGGCGAGTTCGGCGGCCGCGCGGACTGATCCGCGGTTACGACGCGCCTGCCGCGGCCAACGCCCGCAGGCGCGTACCGATCGCGTCCACGTTGGATTCGATCCCGCGCAGGGCTTCCCGCTGCTCTTCGGGAAGCCAGCGCTCCAGGTCCTTGCGCAGGGCGGCATCCTCGCCCCGAAGCCGGTCGACACGCGCCCGCGCCTCCACGCCGATGCGCGCGCGCTCGTCCGATTGCGGCAATCCGTAGCCCTCCGCTGCGAGTTCGGCGGGCCGGCTGACGAAGCTGGTGTCTCCCAGCCACGCCCTCAACGCCTGCACCGCGCCTGCGGCGTCTTCCGGCGCATTGCGCCCGAGATAGCGTCGTTTCAGCTCATCGCGCAACAGCAACTGCTGCCTGCGCAGCGCGGCATTCTCCAGCACGAGCAAAGCCGCGCTCGCCTTCAGATCCGCCTGCGACAACCACGGCGTGCGCGCCTCCGGCGCCAGCGCCAGCCACGCCTGTGCATCGCGTTGCGGCAGCGCCAGTGCCTCGCGCGCGACCGCAAACAGGGTGTCGTAGCGTGCGCTCATGGGCTCGAAGTAATAGCCGAGACGGCGCGCCTGTTCGCCATCTTCGAGGACGCGGCGGTCCGCGATGCCCGCACGCTCCAGTTTCTTCAACAGGCCTGTCGGCGTGATGCTCGCCAATGGCTCACCGGCAAGCCGCGGCACGCCATCATGCAGCAGCTTCCACGTTTCCACGGCGCAGTTGTTGCTGATGAAGTAGTAACGTCCGTCATAGCTCCAGTGGAGTTGCGCGGCACGCTCCAGCAGCGAGGCGATCTCGTTCCGCTGGAGCCGCAGCGGAATGGATTGCAGGCCACGCAGTTCGATCTTCGTGTATTCCTCGATCACCTGGTCCAGCGGCAGCAGGAACAACCGCGAAGGATACGAACCCGTCAACCCGCGCCAGCCCGAGATCTGCACATCGCCCACGAAAGCGCGGAACGACAGCACGCGATGATGGGCGAGGTCCAGCCGGCAATCAGGCCCTGGCGCACGACCCGGTGCACAGACCACCAGCCTCAACATGCTGTGGCCCCAGCGGCTCATCGCCTCGGTATTGCCCTCGGCCAGCAGGTAGTCCACCTCGTAGACGCGTGCGGGCTCCAGGGCCAGCAGCGACGCATCCCCGCGCGCCGCATCCGCTTCAAGAAAAGGCAGTCCCGCCGCGCACTCGGCCGCTGTGGCCGGCTCGCCGAAATGCGATGCGAAATACCGGTGCAGCGCCGGACGCCGGCACGCGTAGCTGCCGTCCAGCACGAAGTGCTCGAGGTTGACGGCGACGAACTCGGACGGCCGCGTCAGCTCGTAGGTATCGGGGCTCCGGGCGGTGAAATCATTACGGCTGCGCCGGCCTGCGACACGGAACACACTGCGCTGCCAACCGGCCAGGTCGCGCAGGTGCGGATCAGCGGACAGCACGTTGCGATGCGTGCGGTCGTAGGCGTGGGCGAGTTCGTGGACGAGCGCCTTGCGCGCCGGGAGGCCGTGCGGGTCGTCCAGCAATGCACGATCAAGCCACAGCCGGCGGCCGACGCGGCGGCCCTGCACGTCGTGCGGTAGATCGCCGCGCCACCCCAGGACCAGGTCTCGCGGCAATCCTTCCCGCCATGTCCGCGGCAGACGGACGAGGACATCGTCGACGAGCGCCTGCGTGGACGCGACCTGCGCCGCATCGAGCCCCGCAGGATCGACGCGGATGGCGAAGGCGGGGATCGCGTGGCCCAGCAACGCACAGGCAAGCGCCACGCCGATGCGCCGGCCCCATGGCCGACGCGGGAACATCAACGCGCCAGGATGGCCTGGGCCAGCTGCATGTCGCTGGCACGGCGCGCGGCCTCGTCGGTCTCGCGCAGGTGGCGCAGCGCAGCCTCGAGCTGTGCGCCGCGGATGCGGCCGTTGCTGGCGACGAAGCTGGCCGCGTCTTCGCGGGCCTGCAACACGATCTTGTCGTCGCCGGACGAGCTGTCGGAGGACGCCGACGAGCCGGCGGACGATGCGCCCGCGGAACTGCCGGCAAAACTGCCAGCCAGGGCGGGAACGGAAAGCGCCAGCAACACGCCGGCCAGGATGAAACGGGACATGGATGCTTCCGGAGGGGACGCCGTCACCGGCGCGGTGCGCAAAGCCTACCTGCAATCGGCGTACGCAGGATGAACCCGCATCACTCTTGCGTGTCGAACAGCTTGCCGGGATTCATCAGGCCATTGGGGTCCAGCACACGCTTCACGCCGCGCATCACCGCGATTTCTTCCGGGCTGCGCGTGCTTTCCAGATAGCCCTTCTTCACCAGGCCGATGCCGTGCTCGGCCGAGATACTGCCGCGATGACGCTGCAGCGAAGCGGCCAGCAGCTTGGTCACCTGCTCGCACTGGGTGACGAAGTCGGCATCGCCCACATCGTCGGGCTTCAGCACGTTGATGTGCAGGTTGCCGTCGCCGATGTGGCCGAACCAGACCACGTCGAATTGCGGATAGGCCTCGCCCAGCAAGGCCTGGGTCTCGGCGAGGAAGGCCGGCATGGCGGAAATGCGCACCGACACGTCGTTCTTGTAAGGCTTGTAGCGCGCCAGCGCTTCGGTGATGCCTTCGCGCAGGCGCCACAGCTGCGCGGCCTGCGCATCGGACTGGCTGATCACGCCATCGCTGACCCAGCCCTGCTCCATGCAGGCCTCGAAGGCGGCCATCGCGGCAGCTTCCTTCGCGTCGTCGCCGATGGCGAACTCGGTGACCACGTAGTACGGATGCACCTCGTCGAAGGGCTTCTGCGCGCCATGCGACAGCACGTGCTCCAGCGCGCGGTCGGTGAAGAATTCGAAGGCTTCCAGCTGAAGGCGCTCGCGGAACGCCGCGAAGACCTGCATCAACACCTCGAACGACGGTAGCGCCAGCAGCATGACGTTGGTCGGCGGTGGCGGATCGGTCAGGCGGACGGTCGCTTCGACCACCACGCCCAGCGTGCCCTCGGATCCGATGAACAGATGCCGCAGGTCGTAGCCGCTCGAATTCTTGATGAGCGCCTTGTTGAGCTCCAGTACGTCGCCGGCGCCGGTGACCACTTTGAGGCCCGCGATCCATTCGCGCGTGTTGCCGTAGCGGATCACCCGGATGCCGCCGGCATTGGTGGCGATGTTGCCGCCGATGGCGCAGGAGCCACGCGCGGCGAAATCCACCGGATACACCAGGCCATGGTCGCGCGCCGCGTTGTGCAGGGCTTCCAGCGGCATGCCGGCCTGCACGGTGAGCGTGCGGTCCACGGCGTTGAAATCGAGCGCCTGGTTCATGCGCTCCAGGCTGAGCACCAGTTCCCCGTTCGCCGCGACAGCACCGCCGGACAGGCCGGTGCGACCGCCCGAGGGCACGACGGCGACGCGATGCGTGTTGGCCCACTGCACGATGGCCTGCACTTCCTCGACAGTGGCCGGCAAGGCGATGGCCAGCGGAGCGGGCGTCCAGCGCCGGGTCCAGTCGCGGCCGTAGTGTTCGAGGTCGGCGGGATCGGTCTTCAGGCGCAACCCGGGGGCGGCGTCGAGCAGGGCTTGCAGGCGCGGATCGCTCATTGCATGGGTGGATCTTCGGGGGCGCTCAGGGTGCCAGCGATGCTGCGCTGCGTCCAGCCGACGCAAGGTTCGTTTCAGGGGCAACCAAGACGGAAAAGCAGCAACCGAGCATTCCATTCCGCGCTGCAGCATCGGGGGCGTGCATCTGGCATAGTGACGACCCTTTCCCTCCCCCGTTTGCGACCTTCCCGCAATGTCGAACAAGAAGACCTCGTACCCGAAGCAGGACATCCGCGTGCTGTTGCTGGAGGGGGTCAGCCCGACTGCGGTGGAGACCTTCCGCGCGGCGGGCTATTCGCAGATCGAGTTCCACGAGAAATCGCTGCCGGAAGCCGAACTCAAGCAGCGCATCGCCGAGGCGCACATCGTCGGCATCCGTTCGCGCACCCACCTCACCGAAGACGTCCTGGCGCAGGCGCGCCGGTTGATCGCGGTGGGCTGCTTCTGCATCGGCACCAACCAGGTCGACCTGGAAGCCGCCGAACTGGCCGGCATCCCGGTCTTCAATGCGCCCTACTCCAACACCCGCAGCGTGGCCGAGCTGGTCATCGCGCAGGCCATCCTGCTGATGCGCGGCATTCCGCAGAAGAACGCCGAATGCCATCGCGGCGGCTGGAGCAAGTCCGCCGCAGGCAGCCACGAAGTGCGCGGCAAGACCCTCGGCATCATCGGCTACGGCCATATCGGCACCCAGGTCGGCGTGCTCGCCGAGTCGCTGGGCATGCACGTGCTCTTCCACGACATCGAGACCAAGCTCTCGCTCGGCAATGCGCGCCCTGCGATCAGCCTGGACGACCTGCTGGCACTGAGCGACGTGGTGACCCTGCACGTGCCGGAAACGGCGGCGACCAAGGACATGTTCGGTGCGGCGCAGATCGCGAAGATGAAGCGCGGCGCGCACCTGATCAACGCCTCGCGCGGCACCGTGGTCGACATCGACGCGTTGGCGGACGCCCTGAAGTCCGGCCAGGTCGGCGGCGCGGCGGTGGACGTGTTCCCGGTGGAGCCCAAGGGCAACGCGGAGTCGTTCGAATCGCCGTTGCGCGGGCTGGACAACGTCATCCTGACACCGCACGTCGGCGGTTCCACGCTGGAAGCGCAGGACAACATCGGCATCGAAGTGGCCGCCAAGCTGGTCCGCTACAGCGACAACGGCAGCACGCTGTCGGCGGTGAACTTCCCCGAGGTCACCCTGCCCGGCCACGACGGCAGCCGCCGCATCATGCACATCCACCGCAACGTGCCGGGCGTGCTGTCGCAGATCAACGACATCTTCCGCGACCGTGGCATCAACATCGACGGCCAGTTCCTGCGCACCGACCCCAAGGTCGGTTACGTGGTCATCGATGTCACCGCCGACGAAGAGCAGACCACCAGCCTGCGCGAGGCGATGGCGGCCATCCCGGGCACGCTGCGCGTGCGCGTGCTGTACTGACGCTCACCCCGCGTCGCGCGCCAGCCACTTGCGGGCCATGCGGCTGAGCGATTCATCGGGCTCGTCGGCGATGGGCGCGACTTCGCGCCAGGCCAGGTCCAGCGATTCCTCGCTGACGACGTAATCTTCGCTGCCGCCGGCACGCACGACATAGCGCACGTCGTAGTGCCAGTGGCCCGGGACGTCCTTGCGTTCCGGGATCCAGTGCCGGTCCAGGTCGAAGATGCCGCCCTCCACGCTGAGATCCACGAGGCCTGATTCCTCTTCGGCCTCCTTCAGCGCGACCTGGGCCATGTCGATGTCGCCATCGGCGTGTCCACCCAGCTGCAACCAGCGCCCGAGCTTGCGATGGTGCGTCAGCAGGGTCCGCCGCCCATCGGCGCTGACCAGCCAGGCGCCGCCGGTCAGGTGGCCTTCCAGCCTGTCGCGGGAGGAGGGATCGGAGGGATCCGCCAGCAGTTCGAGGAACTGGTCCACCACGGCGGTTTCATGCGGCCAGCGCTGGCGATAGGCCTGCAATTGCGCCGATAGAGAGGAAAAGCGGACCGGAATCGGCGCCATGGCGACTGCAATAATGAACAGGGGAGCGGCATTATCGCCGCGTGAAGGTTGCTTGTGTCACCGAAGCCAATGCGGGTAATGTTCCGGAAATATTGACCGTGGCTGTGTTGTCGCCCCGGTCCCGCCAGCCGCCAGACCCCGGGGACGAACCTGATGCTGTTTCAGCGCCGAAAGCCGCTTGACCTGATTCTCCAGACCGCCGCCAAACGCTCGCTTTCCCGCCAATTGGGCGCCTTCGATCTGACCATGCTGGGTATCGGCGCCGTGATCGGCACCGGCATCTTCGTGCTGACTGCGGTGGCGGCCAACAAGGCCGGCCCGGGCATGATGTACAGCTTCATCATCGCCGGCGCGGTCTGCGCCCTGACGGCACTGATCTACTCCGAAATCGCGGCCATGGTCCCGGTCTCGGGCTCGGCCTACACCTATTCCTACGCTGTCCTGGGCGAAGTCCTGGCCTGGATGGTCGGCTGGGCGCTGATCCTGGAGTATGCGGTCGCCGCCGGCGCCGTCTCCGTGGGATGGTCCGGTTACGCGAACGGCTTCCTCGCCCACCATGGGGTCGGGTTGCCCGATGTCCTGACAGCGGGGCCGTTCTGGGTCGAACACGTCAAGGACCAGGGCGCCGTGATCCACATGGTGGACGGCGTGACCCACAAGGGCGGCTTCAACCTGATCGCCTTCCTGCTGGCGCTGCTGGTGACGTGGCTGCTCGTGCTGGGCACCAGCAAATCGGCGAAGGTCACCGCTGTGCTGGTGGCCATCAAGATCGTCGCACTGATGGCCTTCATCGCCCTGGCCTTCCCGCAGGTGCAGAGCGCCAACTTCGAACCGATGCTGCCGAACGGCTGGGGCACCCCGCTGTCCGGCGTCGGCGTGCTCGGCGCCGCGGCGTCGATCTTCTTCGCCTACGTGGGTTTCGATGCCGTCTCCACGGCGGCCGAGGAAACCAAGAATCCGAACCGCAACATCCCGATCGGCCTGATCGGTTCGCTCGCCGTCTGCACGGTGATCTATCTGTTGGTGGCCTATACGGCGATCGGCTCGATGGGCGCCCAACCGGGTGGCCCGCTGTCCGGCAGCAAGGAGCCGCTGGCGTTCGTGCTACGCGAGATCGGTTATTCGTGGTGGGGCGACGCCGTGGGCTTCGCTGCCATCCTGGCGCTGCCGTCGGTCGTGCTGATGATGATGTTCGGCCAGACCCGCATCCTGTTCACCATGTCGCGCGACGGCCTGCTGCCGGACAAGCTGGCTTCGGTGCACCCGAAGTACAAGACCCCGCACGTCATCACCTGGATCACCGGTATCTTCGTGGCGTTCTTCGCCGCGCTGTTTCCGGTCGACATCCTGGCGGACATCTCCAATGCCGGCACCCTGTTCGCCTTCGCCGCCGTCGCCGTCGGTGTGATGGTGCTGCGCCGGACCGAGCCGGGCCGCGCACGTCCGTTCAAGACCCCGATGATCTGGATCGTCGGTCCGCTGGCGGTGTTCGGCAGCGCCCTGCTGTTCTTCAGCCTGGGCTGGAACCCGACCATCAAGTTCTTCTGCGTGTGGGCCATCGTCGGCCTGATCGTGTACTTCGGCTATGCGCGTCGCCGCAGCCACCTGGCGCCCGGCAACGAGCACCTGCTGCACGGCCACGGCGACAAGCTCGAGGCCGACCCGCTGGTGCAGGAAGGCCCGAACGCCGGCCCCTGATCCAGGGTACCCGGCGGTAAAGCCCGAGAATGGCGCGGAAACGCGCCATTCTCCGTTTCAGGGTCCGATACCTCTCTTCTTTCGCCTGCCCATGTCCGACACCACGCCCCGCAAGATCGGTCCGGTCCTGGCGACCTTCGCGGTCGCCAACAACATGATCGGGTCAGGCTTCTTCCTGCTGCCCGCCACGCTTGCGCGCTCCGGCGGCGTCACCGCGCTGAGCTGGCTGCTCGCCACGCTGCTGGCCGTGCTGCTCGGCGCCACCTTCGCGCGGCTGGTACGCGATTACCCCAAGCTCGATTGCCCGGATGACTACGTCCGCCCCGCGCTGGGTCGCGACATGGGATTCCTGGCAGCCACGCTGTACTGGATCTCGTCCTGGATCGGCAACAACGCCATCGCGGTCGCGGCTTTCGGCTACCTGGCGCTGCTGCTGCCTGTCGAGGACGGGGCCGCCACGCGCGTGATCGGGCAAGTCGCGCTGATCTGGCTGATGTTCGCCCTGAACCTGTTCGGCCCGCGCGCCATCGCGCGCTTCCAGTCCCTCTGCGTCGTCCTCGGCCTGCTGCCGGTGGCCGCCATCCTCATCTGGGGCTGGGGCAGTTTCGACACCGCACTCTATCGCGACGCCTGGAATGTCTCCGGCACTTCGGATGCGCATGTCGTCCTTTCGTCGCTGGCGCCCATCTTCTGGGCCTTTGTCGGGCTGGAAACCGGCGCGATGGTGGCCGGCGTCGTGCGCGACCCCGCGCGCAACGTGCCGATCGCGACCCTCGGCGGCATCGTGATCGCGGGCGCCGTGTATCTCACTTCGTCCGTGCTGATGATGGGTATCGTGCCTGCTGCGGAGTTGGCGGATTCCGGTGCGCCGTTCGCGCTGGTCGCCGGTCGCATGTTCGGCGACTGGGCCATCCCGGTGATCGCCGCCGCGGCCGCGATCAAGGCGACGGGCACGCTGGGCGGCTGGATGCTGGTGACCGGCGAATCCGGCGCCCGTGCGGCGCAGCGCGGGTTCCTGCCCCCGGTCTTCGGCCGCCTGCGCGCCAATGGCGCGGCCGGCTGGGGCCTCTTCCTCGTCACGGTGTCGATGACCGTGCTGGCGTTCTTCACCTTATCGCCCACCGTCGCTGGCCAGTTCGAAACCATCATCAACATGGTGGTGGTGCTGGTGGTCATGGCCTACGTCGCCGCCTCCCTGAGCCTGGCCTGGGGCACGCCGACGCGCCCGGCTTCGGCGAGCGATCGCGTCGTCGGCATCGGCGCACTGCTGGCGTGCGGCCTGCTGGTGTATTCCACGCCCGTGAAGACCCTGGTGGGTGGCGTCGTCGTCGCCCTGCTGGCGCTCGCGGTGTATCGCACCTTCGCGCGCCCACGCCCGATGGGCGACGGATAGCCGCTGGCGGTAAACTGCCCGCATGAGCACCCTGCCCTACGACGCCGACCAGCTGCGCGAGCGCGCGCACTCGATCATCAGCAACGTGCGCGAGCTGTCGCAGCTCGGCTGGACGCCCGCGACCAGCAGCAACTTCTCCGAACGCCTGGACGAGCGCCATGCCGCCATCACCGTGTCCGGCCGCGACAAGGGCCGGCTGGTGGAAGGCGACATCATGGTGGTGGATTTCGAGGGCAAGGCCGTCGGCAGCGACCACCGCCCGTCGGCGGAAACCCTGCTGCACACCCAGCTCTATCGCCGGTACCCGGAGATCGGCTGCGTGCTCCACACGCACTCGCTGGTGCAGACGGTCGCTTCAAGGCTGTTCGCCGGCGCCGGCCACGTCCGGCTGGAAGGCTTCGAACTGCTGAAGGCGTTCCAGGGCAACCAGACGCACGAGATGGCGATCGACGTGCCGGTGTTCGCCAACACCCAGGACATGCCGACGCTGGCCGCCCAGGTCGATGCCCTGCTCGATCAGCAGCCGCTCTGGGGCTACCTGATCGACGGCCACGGCCTGTACGCCTGGGGCCGCACCATGGCCGAAGCACGCCGGCACCTGGAAGCCTTCGAGTTCCTGTTCGCCGCCGAACTGGAGCTGCGCAAGCTCGGCTGCCGGCGCTGATAACCGCCGGTTATCGCAGCGTTCCGTTTCCGCAACAAGGCAAGCGGACCGGGTTTGCTACCCTTAGCGTCCCCCCTCGCCGCCTCACGCCATCGCCATGAGCCGCCTGCGCATCTTCAAGGAATCCGACCCGGCCACCCCGGAGTTCGCCAGTTACGACCCCGACTTCATCGCCACCGAGCTGAAGAAGATCGGCGTGGTCTTCGAGCGCTGGAAGGCGAACAAGGCGGTCGAACCTGGCGCCTCGCCAGAGGACGTGATGGACGCCTATCGCGCCGACATCGATCGCCTGGTCGCCGAGCGCGGGTTCAAGACCGTCGACGTGGTCAGCATCGCGCCGGACAACCCGCAGCGCGAGGCGATGCGCGCGAAGTTCCT
The DNA here is from genome assembly GCF_001427585.1 of Pseudoxanthomonas sp. Root630. Taxonomy (GTDB): domain Bacteria; phylum Pseudomonadota; class Gammaproteobacteria; order Xanthomonadales; family Xanthomonadaceae; genus Pseudoxanthomonas_A. The sequence goes on from NZ_LMGY01000016.1 coordinate 293,381, forward strand.
CGACGAGCACTTCCACAAGGAAGACGAAGTGCGCTTCTTCGTGGCCGGCTCGGGCCTGTTCACGCTGCACGTGGACGGCAAGGTCTACGAGATCGAGTGCGTGCAGGACGACCTGATCGCCGTACCCGACGGCGCGCTGCACTGGTTCGACATGGGGCCTGAGCCACGCTTCGTCGCGATCCGCTTCTTCACCGAGCCGGATGGCTGGGTCGGCCATTTCACCGGCACCACCATCGCGCAGGCATTCCCGCGCTATGAAGGCCTGACCCAGGGCCACTGAGCCCCGCTCACCGACCGCCAGACCAAGCACCATGCCCGTTTCCGCCATCCTCACCGACATCGAAGGCACCACGAGCAGCATCTCGTTCGTCAAGGACGTGCTGTTCCCTTACGCGCGACGCGCCCTGCCCGGGTTCGTCCGCGAACACGGCGATGAGCCGGAGGTGCGACGCTGGCTGGACGCGGTGGCCACCGAGCACGGCAGCATCTGCAGCGATGACGTCATCGTGGAGACGCTGCAGGGCTGGATCGACCAGGACCGCAAGCACACCGCGCTGAAGGCGCTGCAGGGCCTGATCTGGGAAGCGGGCTACCGCGATGCCGACTTCACCGCCCACATCTATCCGGATGCCGCGCCCGCACTCAGCGCGTGGTACGCCCAGGGCTATCCGCTGTACGTGTACTCGTCGGGCTCGGTGCCGGCGCAGAAGTTGTTCTTCGGCCACAGCGATGCAGGCGATCTGACGCCCCTGTTCTCCGGATGGTTCGATACCGAAGTCGGCGGCAAGCGCGAAGCCGGCAGCTACCGCGCGATCGCCGAGCGCATCGGCGTGCCGGCGGAGAGGATCCTGTTCCTGTCCGATGTGGTCGAAGAGCTCGATGCCGCGCGAGACGCGGGCCTGCAGACGCGCCTGATCGATCGCCTGGAGGACTACCCGGCTCCGCGCGACGGCGATGCGGCGCACGGCCATCCGCGCGCCACCACGTTCGACGCGATCGAACTTCCGCACTGAGCCCTCTCATGGCATCGCAACGCACGGCCACGCTGATCGGGCTGGCGGCCATCCTGCTGTGGGCTTCGCTGGCGGTGCTGACGACGGCGACAGGCGCGCTGCCGCCGTTCCAGGTGCTGGCGATCAGCTTCGGCGTGGCGGCTTTCCTCGGGCTCGTGCGCGCGGCAGTACGCGGACGTGCCGGCTGGGCTGAACTGCGCCAACCGTGGGCGGCGCTGACGCTGTCAACGCTGGCGCTGTTCGGTTACCACGCGCTCTACTTCATCGCACTGAAGCGCGCGCCCGCGGTCGAAGCGAACCTGCTGAACTACATGTGGCCGCTGCTGATCGTGGTGTTCGCCGGGCTGCTCGGCGGCGTCGCGGTGCGCGGCGGGCAATGGGTGGGCACGCTGCTCGGCCTGATCGCCGCCGTGCTGCTGGTGACGCGCGGCCGGGGACTGCAGGTCGATCCTGCGCATGTGCCCGGGTACCTCGCCGCGCTCAGTGCAGCGGTGATCTGGGCGGCCTACTCCGTCCTCAACCGACGCTTCGCCGACGTCCCGACCGCCGCCATCACCGTGGCCTGCGCAGGGGTTTCAATCCTGGGCGGCGTCGCGCACCTGCTGTTCGAGCGCACGGTCGCTCCCGATGCCACGCAGTGGGCGGTGCTGGTGGTGATGGGAGTCGGTCCGGTAGGCGCCGCGTTCTGGCTCTGGGACCATGGCACCAAGCGCGGCGACATCGCGTTGCTGGGCAGTCTTTCCTATCTCGCGCCCCTGTTGTCGACGCTGCTGCTGGTCGTCTCGGGTCGCGCGCAGGCGCACTGGATCCAGGCGGTGGCGATCGCCCTGCTGCTGACCGGCGCCTGGCTCAGCGTGCGGGCCAGCCGCAACGCTCGATGAGAGCGATTCGCGTTTCTACACGCGTCGAGCGATTTGCCTAGACTGCGCGCCACGTCGCCCGCCAGCCTTCGCCAGCCAGCCACGTCAGCCTCGCCCGCCAGCCTCCGCTCGCCCGCCAGGTTCCAGGACGCCTCCTTCGGGAGGCGCTTCCATTTCAGGCCCCGTGGATCTTCTCGCCGCGCGCGAGCATGGCGACCAGCTTCTCGATGCGCGCGCGACGGGTCTCCGGCTTCACCGCCGTCTGCACGCGCCAGCACACCGCGTACCGGTTGGTCTTGTCGAGGGCGTCGAAGAAGGCCTTGGCCTTGCGGTTCTTCGCCAGTGCCTTCGCGAGCTCGTCGGGCACGTCCATCGACTTCGCGCCATCGTAGGCGGCCTCCCAGCGGCCATCGGCCTTGGCGGATTCGACCTCGCGCAAGCCTGCCGGCCGCATCCGCCCCGCGGCAACCAGGCCTTCGATCTTGGCGACGTTGATCTTCGACCACGTGCTGCGCGCACGCCGCGGCGTGAAGCGCTGCAGGAAGAACTGCGCGTCGAATCCCTTCTTCTGCCCGTCGATCCACCCGTGGCAGAGCGCCACGTCGAGCGCTTCCGCATAGCTCACCGAGGTGATGCCCGACGCTTTCTTCGCGATCTTCAACCACACGCCCGTTGAGTCCGAATGATGCGCCAGCCAGCGTTCCCACGCGGTTGCATCCGCGAAATGCTCGATGTGAAGTTCCGTGGCGGCCACGGTCAGGACTCCCCGACCTGTAGCCGATAGGACGTCGTCGCCGACTGTTCACCGCGCCAACGATCGAACGCACGCACCTCGATGGCATGCTCGCCCTCGGCCAGGTCGGTGGGCAGCGCGCCCCGCCACAGGTGCTGGGATGCTTCGGCTTCGGGCGAGCGATCGAAGCCGCGCAGCGCGGCGGCCGCATCGTCGCGCATGTTCTCGGCCAGCAAGCGCGGATCGGGCTGCTCCACGCGTTTCATCGGCTTCCACGCACCGCCATCGACGCGATACTCCACGCGGGTCCCGGCATCGCCCATGTAGACGTTGGCGAACACGCCCCACGCGGGGTAAGCGCCCTTCCGCAGTACGCGTGGCGCGTGCAGGCCGATGCCGCTGTCGTCTTGGCTGCGCGCGGGATGCCACGACAGCGCGTAGTCGCCGCCGGCGCGCACGCGCAGCCGCGCGTAGCCGTTGGGCGTGCCGTCGGCCATCGTGGTGTCGGGAATGCCCTCGGCATCCTTGACGCCCGACCAGTAGGCACCACAGGCGGCACCAACGTTGTACTCGTGCAACGGTTGGAGGCCCTGCCAGCCGGTGGAGGCGTCGTGATACCAGTGCCGTTGCGTATGGGTGTGCCCACTGAGCAACAGCACGTGCGGGAAGTCCTTCAGCATCGCAAACAGGCGCTCCCGGTCCTCCGCGCGGAATCCGCGCGCACCGGGCTCGTAGAACGGAATATGGACCCCGATCACCAGCAGCCGGTCTTTCCGCACCGTGGGCAGGTAGGCCTGCAGGAAGGCGAACTGGTCCTCGCGCAACCCGCCGGCATAGGCAGGCGACTTGCCCGGCTGGTAGATCACGTCATCCAGGCCGATGAAGGTCGCGGCCTCTTCCTCCCACGCGAAGGTGTCCGGCCCCAGGTGATGGCGGAACGTGCGCAGCGATTCTTCATCGGTGGCCGCATCGAAATCGAGGTCATGATTGCCCGGAATGAACAGCCACGGCACCTGCAGGCTCATCGTGGTACGCAGGATCTCCGGGTACAGCGACAGGTCGTCGTTGGTCACGTCGCCCAGCGTCAGGCCCAGGGCAGCGCCATGCGACCCCACGAGCGGTTGCACGATGTCGCGCCAGTAGTAGTCCACATCCTTCACGGAAGATGTCTGACTGTCGGCGAACAGCAGCACGTCGAGTTCACGGCGTTCCGCCGCCTTCGGCCTCAGCGCGAAGTGGGTGCAATCGGGCTGGCGCTGCGGGATGCCGCCGTACTTCAACGCGGGGCCGGCGTGGTACTGCAGGTTGCGCCAGCGGGCCGGCAGACCATCCCGTCCTACCGCGAGGTCGTAGCCGGGCGGCTTGATGATGAAGAGGGTGCGACCGTCCACGTAGTCGAGGGTGTACTCGCCCTGCGCGTCGCTGGTCGCGATATCGATGCCATTGGATACCTTGATGCCGGGCAAGCCCGGCTCCCCTCGATCGCGGACCCCGTTGCCGTTGCGGTCCTCGAACACCTGTCCTCCGCTGCAGGGCGGCGGCAAGGCGTGGGCGGGGACGGCCAGACAGGCCAGCAGCAGCGTGATCAGCGAGGCGCGCACGGTGGTTCCAGCGAGAACGACCGCCGGATTATGGCGCAGCCCGGCAGTCGTGACGACGCCCTCGCGGAGGAGACGCACGTCGAGAAGGTCATCGCCGCTGCAGGGGTTGCGGTGGTGTCTCGAGGAGAACGCCCGCGACTCACGTCGCTCCCACACGCGGCTGGCGGCAGCAGGTGCGCAGAAGCGCAGCCCTGCGTCAGGCGGATGCGTGGCGCTCGCGCAGCACGGCGACGGCATCGGCCAGCGACAGGCCTCGGGCGCGCAGCAGGACCGTCAGGTGGTACAGCAGGTCGGCGCTCTCACCGAGAAGCGCGGCGTCATCCTGCGCGACCGCCGCCAGCGCGGTCTCCACGCCCTCTTCGCCCACTTTCTGCGCAATGCGGCGCACGCCGGCGTCGAACAGGCGCGTGGTGTAGCTGTTGCCGGGTCGCTCGCGCTCACGCCGCGCGATCACCGTGTCGAGCTCGGCGAGGAACGCACCGGGCGCTTCCGGGAAACAGCTGGCGCGCTGCAGGTGGCAGGTCGGCCCGCGCGGATGCGCGAGCACCAGCAGGCTGTCGTCGTCACAGTCCACGTCCACCGAGACCAGGTCCAGCACGTGGCCCGAGCTTTCGCCCTTGGTCCACAAGCGTTGCTTGCTGCGACTGAAGAACGTCACCCGGCGACTGGTCAGCGTCGCGTCCAGCGCTTCGCGATTCATGTAACCCAGCATCAGCACGCGCAGCGTCGTCGCATCCTGCACGATGGCAGGCAGCAAGCCGTCGCCCTTCGCCCAGTCCAGCCGTGCAGGATCGATCGCTTGCCCACGGAATTCAGTCGCCACGTCGCACCTCGATGCCCTGCCCTGCCAATGCCCGCTTCAACGCCGGAATCGCGATGTGCCCGCTGTGGAAGACACTTGCGGCCAACGCGCCGTCCACGTCCGCCTGTTGGAAGACATCGGCGAAATGATCCACCTCACCCGCGCCCCCCGAGGCGACGAGCGGCACCTCGCAGATCGCACGGACCGCCTGCAGCTGCGCAAGATCGTAACCCCGCCGCACGCCGTCCTGGTCCATGCAGTTCAACACGATCTCACCGGCGCCCAGACGCTGGGCCTGCACCACCCAATCCAGCGTGCGCAAGCCGGCGCCCTGCATCTTCGACGGATCGCCGGTGTAGCGACGCACGCGCCATTCGCCGTCGGCTTCCAGGATGGAATCCACGCCGACCACGACGCACTGCACGCCGAACGCCTGCGCCAGTTCGCCGATCAGCGCCGGTCGTTCGAGCGCCGGTGTGTTGACCGACACCTTGTCGGCCCCGCTGTACAGCACGCGCCGCGCCGTTTCCACATCGCGGATGCCGCCGGCCACGCAGAACGGGATGTCCAGCAGACGCGACACGCGTTCGATCCAGGCGTAGTCCACAGACCGGCCTTCGGGACTGGCGCTGATGTCGTAGAAGACCAGCTCGTCGGCGCCTTCGTCGCGATAGCGCAACGCCAGTTCGGCGATGTCGCCCATGTCGACGTGGTCGCGGAACTTCACGCCCTTGACCACGCGACCTTCGCGCACGTCCAGGCAGGGAATGATGCGCCGGCTCAGCATGCGAGCGCTTCCGGCAGCGCGAAGCGCCCTTCAAGCAACGCGCGGCCGAGCACGATGCCCGCGCAGCCGGCCTCGCGTGCCCCGCTGATGTCCGCGACGGCGCTCACGCCACCGGAGGCCTGTACGGCCAGTGCAGGCACGACGCGCCGCAGGTGCGCATACAGGTCCAGATTGGGACCGGTCAGCATGCCGTCGCGGGCGATGTCGGTGCACAGCAGATGGCGCAGGCCGGCGTCGGCATAGCGGGTGGCGAGCGCATCCAGTGTTTCGGCGGCGGTTTCCGTCCAGCCATGCACGGGAAGACGCCAGACGCCGCGCTCGTCGCGCCGCGTATCCAGCGCCACGGTGATGCGCTCGCTGCCGAACTCGGCGAGCCATGCCAGCACAGTGTCAGGCGCACGAACGGCCAGCGAACCGATCACCACGCGCTGCGCTCCGGCGTCGAGCAACTTCGCCACGTCGTCGCGCTCTCGCACGCCGCCGCCCGTCTGCACGCGGAGCGACGTCGTGCGCGCGATCTCCTGCAGCAGCGGCTCCAGCGTGTATCCGCCCGCGCGCGCCGCGTCCAGATCGACGAGATGCAGCCAATCGGCACCTTGCGCCGCGTAACGGGCAGCCACATCCAATGGCGTGCCGTCGTAACGGGTTTCACGCGCGTAGTCGCCCTGCGCGAGGCGCACCACGCGACCGTCGCGGACGTCGATGGCGGGGTAAACGGTGAAACCGGTCATTGCAATCCATACTCGATGAAGTTCTTGAGCAGCCTCGCGCCGACGCCGGCCGACCGTTCGGGATGGAACTGGGCGCCGGCGACCTGGCCGCGCTGCACGACCGCCGCGAAGCGCTGCCCGTGCTCGCTGCTGTACAGGCAATCGTCGTCGACCGGAGCCGCATAGCTATGGACGAAGTACGCGTGGTCGCCGTCCCCGATGCCTTCCACCAGCGAGCTGTCGCGGCGCCGTTGCAGCGTGTTCCAGCCCATGTGCGGCACACGGATGCCGGGCAGTACCGGCAGCTTGCGGACACGGCCCGGCAACAGGCCCAGGCATGGCGTGTCGTCTTCTTCAGAATGCGCGAACAACAGCTGCACGCCGACGCAGACCCCGAGCAACGGGCGCTCCAGCGTGCGCAGCGTGTCGACCAGGTCCAGCTCGCGCAGGCGCGCCATGCAGATCGCCGCCGCTCCCACGCCCGGCAGGATGACCCGGTCTGCGGCGCGGATCGCCGCGGCGTCGCCGGTCAGCTCTGCCTCGACGCCCAGCCGCTGCAAGGCATAACGCACCGAGCCGATGTTGGAGCCGCCGGCATCGACGAGTACGACGCGCATCAGAGCGCACCCTTGGTCGATGGCAGCTCCGCGCCTTCGCGCTTGATGGCCTGGCGCAACGCGCGCGCCAGTGCCTTGAAGCTGGCTTCGACCTTGTGGTGGTCGTTCTCGCCCTGCACCTTCAAGTTGAGGTTCAGGCCGGACGCATCGCACAGCGAGCGGAAGAAGTGCGGCACGAGTTCGGTCGGCAGGTCGCCGACCCGCTCGCGCCGGAACTCGCCGTCGAAGACGAAGTAGGGTCGGCCACTGAAATCCAGTGCGGCACTGGCCAGCGTCTCGTCCATCGGCAAGGTGAAGCCGTAGCGGCCGATGCCCCGCTTGTCGCCCAGTGCTTCCTTCAGCGCCTGGCCCAGCGCCAGGCCGGTGTCTTCGACGGTGTGGTGCTCGTCGATGTGCAGGTCGCCGTCGGCGCGCACGTCGAGGGCAAAGCCGCCATGCTTGCCGATCTGCTCCAGCATGTGGTCGAAGAACGGCAGGCCGGTCTTCGCCACCGGCTCGGCGACGCGATCCAGGTCGACCTCGACGCGGATCTTCGTTTCCTTGGTGTTGCGCTGGACGACGGCGCGGCGCGGCGCATCGGCCAGTGCGTGGGCGATGCCGGCCCAATCCCAGTCGCCACCGAATTGCACGGTCTTCAACTGGAATGCGCGGATCTTCAGATTATCGGCGAACTGGTTGTCGGTCGGCCGGTCGCCCACCATCGCCGAGCGCGACCAGTCGATGCTGCGGTCCTGCAGGTAGGGGATGACCAGACCGATGCCGGGCTTGCGCGTGGGCTTGTTCTCATGCGGCCAGCTTTCGTCGATCAGCACGTCGCGAAACGCGATCCCCTGGCTTTCGAGGACCTGCATCATCAGATTGTGCGGACCGTCGAACGCGGCACGCGGGTACTGGTCCGAACCCAGGCCGTCCTGGTTGCTGACCATCACGAACTGGTAGCCCGCATCGCGCAGCTTCAGCAGCGCGGGGATGACGCCTGCGACGAAGCGCAGCTTCTCGTAGGCATCGATCTGGAAGTCTTCCGGCTCCTCGATCAGAGTGCCGTCACGGTCGATGAAAAGGATGGGCGTCATGCCGCCTGCTCCCGGGCGTTGAGGGCCGCGATCACACGGTCGTTCTGGGCCGGCGAGCCGATGGTGATGCGCAGGGCGTCACCCAGCTGCGGTGCCGCCCGCTGATCGCGGACCACCACCCCGGTGGACAACAGCGCCCGGAATGCGCGCTCGGCGTCATCGAAACGCGCCAGCAGATAGTTGCCCTGCGACGGATAGACGCGACGCACGCCCGGCGACCGCGCCAACGCCTCATGCAGGCGACTGCGCTCACTGCGCACCAGCGCGATCCGTTCGCGCGTCTGCGCCAGCGCCGCGTCGGACAGTCCCGCCAACGCCAGGTCGGCACAGGGCGTGGGCACCGGATAGGGGGCCTGGCAGCGTTGCAGGACGGCGATCAGTGCTTCGTCGCCGATCACCACGCCGATGCGCGCGGCGGCCAGTGCGTGCGCCTTGGACAGCGTCCGCAGCACGGCGATGTTCGATTGCGTGGCCAGCAGCGTTGTCGCCGACGGGCCATCGGCGAACTCGCCGTAGGCCTCGTCCACCACCACCAGCGCCTTGCCTTCCAGCGCACGGGCGAGCGCGGCGATGCCGTCGAGCGGAATGGAAGCGCCCGCGGGATTGGAAGGCGAACACAGGAAGACCAGCTTGGCACGCTGCGCCAGCGCGGCGCCGCGGATCGCGTCCAGATCGGCAGTGAAACCGGCAGCATCGTCCACGAGCGGCACGTCGACGAGCGGCGCGCCCTGCAGGCGCGCGCAGACCGCGTACATGCCGAACACAGGCGGGGTAACCACGACCGCGTCCTGTCCCGGGACGCACAACGCGCGCACGAGCAGGTCGATGGCTTCGTCACTGCCACGACCGACCAGCAGCGCTTCAGGCGCGACGCCGTAAAGCCCGGCGAGGCGCGCACGCAAGGCCGGCGGTTGCGGATCGGGATACCGGCGACTGCGCCCTTCCCCGTCGGCGGGATTAGACCAGGCCGATTCGTTCGCGTTGAGCCACACGTCGCCGCGCAGCGCTTCGCTGCGCGCCGACTTGTAGCCGGCGAAGTCGCGCAGGTCCGGGCGCACCAATGAGAGCAACGCGCTCATGCGGCCACCCTGCCCAATCGCAGCGCAACGGCATTGGCGTGCGCATCCAGGCCTTCCGCCCGCGCCAGCGTCAGCGCACAGGCACCGATGGCGCCGATGCCGGCACGGCTCGCCGACTGCACGCTGACGAAGTTCTGGAAGCTCGCCACGCTGACGCCGCTGTAGGCCCGTGCGGCACCTGCCGTCGGCAACACGTGGTTGGTGCCGCTGCAATAGTCGCCCAACGCTTCCGGCGTGTAGTCGCCGAGGAACACCGAGCCCGCCGCTTCAACGCGCTCGAGCCACGCACGCGGCTCGCGCAGCGCCAGGATCAGGTGCTCCGGTGCGTAGCGGTTGCTGATGGCGAAGGCGTCGTCCAGCGTCGCGACCCGGATCAGCCGAGATGCCGACAGTGCCTGCCGTGCGATGTCGGCGCGATCCAGGGCTGCGAGCTGCGTCGCAAGCTCGTCCTGCACGCGCGCGATCAATGCATCGTCGTCGCTCAGCAACAACACCTGCGAATCCGGGCCGTGCTCGGCCTGCGACAGCAGGTCCGCCGCGACGAAGGCGGCATCGGCGCCGGCATCGGCGATCACCACTACCTCGGACGGTCCGGCCGGCATGTCGATGGCAGCGGCGCCGCTTTGCGCCACCTGCTGCTTGGCTTCGGTGACGTAGCTGTTGCCGGGCCCGTACAGCTTGTCGCACGCCGGCACGCTCTCGGTGCCGAACGCCATCGCGGCGATCGCCTGCGCGCCGCCCAGCTTGAATACGCGCCGTACGCCGGTCAGTTGCGCGGCGACCAGCACTGCGGGGTCGGCGGTACCGTCCTTGCGCGGCGGCGTGCACAGCACGACCTCGCGGCAGCCCGCCAGCCGCGCCGGCACGCCCAGCATCAGCGCCGTGGACGGTAGCGGCGCCGTGCCTGCGGGCACGTACAGGCCGACGCGCGGGATCGGCCGGATGACGCGTTCGCAGACCACGCCCGGTGCGGTTTCCACCGCATACGGCTGCGCCATGCCGGCCTTGTGGAACGCCTCGATACGCTGGGCCGCATCCAGCATCGCCTCGCGCAGTTCCGTGGACACCGCGGTGTGCGCGGCGGCGAATTCCTCGTCGCTGACGGCAAAGCTGGCCAGTTCCACCCCGTCGAAACGGGCAGTCACGTCGCGCAGCGCCGCGTCGCCGCGCGTACGCACATCGGCCAGCAGGCCGGCGACCGCATCGCGCGTGCGCTGCGCCACGGTCTGCACCGGACGTGCGAGCAATGCCTCGCGTGCGGCTTCGTCGAGCGCGGTCCAGTCGTAACGGGGAGCGGGCGACGCGCTCATGCCAGCGACCTCTCGACCGACAGCACCATCAGCCCCTGCGCACCAGCCCGCTGCAATTCTTCCAGCCGCTGCCAGGTGACCGCGCCATGGCACATCGCCTGCAGCGACACCGGACCTTCGTCGTTGCCCGGCAGCGCGACCACGCCATCGCTGTCCGTCAGCAGGCGCGCCAGCGCCGGCACGATGTCGCGTTCGGCACGGAACATCAGCAGTTTGCTGTCCTTGAGTTTCAGTACGCCATCCAGGCGGCGGAGCAGCATGTCGGCCAGACCGGCGCGTGCGTCATCGAAGGAGCGCGCAGGACCGGCCAGGACGGCCTCGCTGTCCAGCAGCGTTTCCACCGGTTTGAGCTGATTCGCGGCCAGCGTGGCACCGCTGGACACCAGGTCGCAGATCAGGTCCGCGGTACCCAGCTTCGGGGCGATCTCCACCGAACCGGACAGCTCGACCACCGCGGCATCGATGCCCCGCGCCTGCAGCCACTGGCGCAGGACGGACGGGTAACTCGTGGCGATGCGCAGGCCTTGCAGTTGTCCGGGGCCGGTCCATTCCCAGCTGTCGGGAATCGCCAGCATCAGGCGGCAGCTGCCGAATCCCAGAGGACGCAGTTCTCGGTAGGCCTGCGGCAAACCGATCAAGGCACGCTCGCCGGCCTGTTCGTCCAGTTCGTTGCGGCCGACGATGCCGAAATCGCAGACGCCGTCGGCAATCAGGCCCGGGATGTCGTCGTCGCGCACCAGCAACAGGTCGACCGGCAGCGATTCGCCATAGCAGAACAGCTTGTCGCGGCTTTCTCGCCAGCTCAGGCCACAGGCGGCCAACAGGGTGCGCGCCGGCTCGGCGAGCCGCCCGCTCTTCTGTATGGCGATGCGCAGACGCTCGCGCGTCGCGGGGGTCAGGGAGGGACTCATCGGGATACTCAGTGGGAAGCAGTGGCCGTCGCCGCCTGCTGGCGGTGGACGGCGGCGGCATAACCGCCTGCGCCGCGCTCGAGGGTGCGAGCGACGCGGCCAATCGTGGTGACACTGACCTGGGTGAGGTCGTGGATTTCCCGGTACGGGACACCCTTCAGCAGCAGGGGCACCACGCGCCAACGGTCGGCCATGGCCTCCAGCTCGGCGGGGGTACACAGGTCTTCCAGGAACGCGCGCATCTCGCCCGCCTCCGCCAACGCGGTCAGGGCCTCGGAAAGGGCCTGCAGCGGCGCGTTGTCGGCGACTTCTTCCTGGGTGGGGCGGCGTTTCATGGGCGGGATCAACGCACTAATGTATTAACGTGCTAATACATTAATTCACTAAGGCGCGCTCCGTCAACCCGGGTCTTGTCTGGAATGGCGGCGTTTTTCCGTTACTTCCGGCATAGCCACACCAGGGGACCGACGATGGGCTGGAGCGGGCAAGGACGATGAGTACACTGCCAAGGACGCCGGACCGCCGGCCCGGCGCCATCGCCGGAAGGCGGACAGGCCACCCGGGGGGGATGGGCATGCAGGGACGACCCACTGACGGAACACGCCATCGGCGCTGGCTGGCCTGGCTGTTCGTGCTGCTCCTCTGGCCCATGGCCGCCACGGCCTCCAGTCCGGCACGCATCGGCGCCGACGCCAGTTACGCCGCGCTCGCGCCCAACACGACCTACCTTCACGACGCCGGTGGCGCGGCGACGCTGGAAGAAGCCGACCGCCTGCTCGACACCGGCCGCTTCGCCCCGCTGCCGAACGGCGACGCCTCCTTCGGGTTCCAGACCGGCGCGTTCTGGTTCCATGTCGAGGTCACCAATGCGAACGCCCGCGAGCAGCGCTGGCTGCTCGTGCAGCAGTACGCGCTGAGCGATCGGATCGATGTCTACGCGCGCTACCCCGACGGACGCACGGTGCACCACACCGGCGGCGACACTTTCCCGTTCGAGCATCGCAGCATCCGCTACCGGCACCCGAACTTCTGGCTGGACCTGCCCACCGGCCAGCCGGTGGACCTGCTGGTGCGGGTGCAGAGCCAGAGCTCGATGCAGGTGCCGCTGTTCCTGTACACGCCCGCCGCCTTCGCCGAACTCTCGCGCGACGGCCAGCTCGGCATCGGCATCTACTACGGCATCCTGGTCGCGCTGTTCTTCTACAACCTGGTGTTGTGGCTGGTGCTGCGCGATGGCAGCTACTTCTGGTACCTGTTCCACATCACCGCGTTCGGCCTGGTGCTGTTCACCCTCAATGGGCTGGGCTTCGAATACTTCTGGCCGCATTCCACCTGGCTCGCCGACAAATCGGTGCCGCTGTCGGTCTGCCTGGCGCAGATCGGCATGCAGCAGTTCTCGCGGACGTTCCTCGGGCTGCACACGCGATGGCGCCTGGGCGACCGCATCAGCAGGGGCATCATCGCGTTCTTCGTGCTGCTCGGCATCGCCGCCACGCAGCTGCCTTACCACGTGGCCACGCCGATCGCGTCGGCGGCGGTATTCCCGAGCATCCTGTGGATCGCGGTGATCACGCTGGTGGTGGTGCGCAGTGGTTACCGCCCGGCGAAGGTGTTCCTGCTGGCCTGGGCGATGTTCCTGCTGGGCACCGGCATCTTCGTCGCACTGGCCTTCGGCCTGCTGCCCAAGACCTTCATGACCGAGTACGGCGTGCAGATCGGCTCGGCGCTGGAGATGCTGCTGCTGTCGGTGGCCCTGGGCTACCGCTACGCCGCGCTGCGCAACGAGAACGAGCGCATCGTGCGCGATGCGAAGAACCAGCTCGAGGAACAGGTCATCACCCGCACGGCCGAACTGCGGCAGGCGATGTCCGAACTGGAAAGCGCGCACCACAGGCTAAGCGAATCCAGCCGCCTCGACGGGCTGACCGATCTCTACAACCGCACGCACTTCCGCGAAGCGTTCGAGCACCTGCTGTCGCAGTCGCGCAACTCGCAGCGGCCGATCTCGCTGCTGATGATCGACCTGGACCACTTCAAGCGGATCAACGACTCCTACGGCCACCTGGTCGGCGACGACTGCCTGCGCTGCACGTCGAACACCCTGGCCGAGACGCTGCGCCCGCACGGCGCGTTGCTGGCGCGCTTCGGCGGCGAGGAGTTCATCGCCGCCCTGCCCGGCATGGGCCTGGGCGAAGCCAGCGTGGTGGCCGAGGAGCTGCGCCAGGCCCTGCGTGCGCAACCGTGCCGCAGCGGCGAACTGGAGATCGCGGTGTCCGCCAGCATCGGCGTGCACTGCGTGGACCTGGAAGCACGCGACAGCCTGGAGTCCGCGCTACAGGTCGCGGACCAGGCGCTCTACACCGCCAAGGCCGAGGGCCGCGACTGCGTGCGGACGTTGTGAAGCGACAGGGTCTACTGCAGGAGCGAAGCAAGTCGCGACCGTGAATCGTAAGCGCACCGAACTTGTGTCAAACCATCGCCTCAACCACCGCACCGTCACTGGTTGCCTTGGCATCAGGGCAGGTTCGTTCGTCCGGTCGCGACTTGCGTCGCTCCTACAGCTTCTTCCTCAGCGGTTACGCACCGCCGAAAGGATCTCGCCCGATTCCACCAGGCGAACCGCGGTAGCGACTTCGCCGTCGAGCGCGCGGTCGCGGTCGAGGAACGGAATCTTCGCGCGGATGGCTGCGTGGGCGGCCGCGACGGCATGTCCCGGATGGAACGCTTCGCTGGCTGCGAGCGCCGCGCGCAGCGCGTCCACTTCTTCCAGGAAGCCTTCACGGCCTTCGACACCTGGCGACGGGCCGCCGGACACTTTTGCCGCCATGCCTTCGGCATCGGCCCGGTCCGCCAGCGCACGCGCGGCATTGATCATGTCGCGGCGCAGATCGAGCGCCTGCGCGGCGGTATAGAGCTCCAGCGCCAGCACCTTGCCGAGGTCCTGGGTCATCGCCAGCACGTGGCGCGCTTCGTTGGCGCCCATCGACACATGGTCTTCCGCATTCGCGCTGGTCGGCACCGAGAACACGCTGGCCGGGTGCGCGCGGCTGGCCAGGTCGTTGACGATGGCGGCCGCGCTGTACTGCACGATCATGTGGCCCGACTCGGTGCCGTCCTCGTTACCGATCAGGAACGCAGGCAGACCGTCGTTGGTCGCGGGGTCGACCAGCTTGTTCAAGCGGCGCTCCGAGATCGACGCCAGCGTCGGGATGGCGGCTTTCACGTAGCTCATCGCGAGCGCGAGCGGCATGCCATGGAAATGGCCGGCGGAGATCACCTGCTCTTCGACGTGCTCGGCTTCCCGGTCCGGGAACACCAGTGGATTGTCGGTAACCGAATTGAGCTCGATCTCCAGCACGCGCTTGGCCTGCTCCACCGCATCGCGCACGGCGCCATGCACCTGCGGGATGCAGCGCAGCGAATAACTGTCCTGCGGCTGGTGCTTCTTGCCGCCGCGGAACGGCATGAAGCGCCGGTAGAACTTCTCGCGACCATGGCGTTGCCCCGTGGGCACCCAATCCCAGCCGATGTCGAAGCGTAGCGCCTGCGCTTCCGGCGTATCCCAGCTGTCCGGCAGCCAGGTGCGGAAGCGCGGCACCAGATGGTAGGGAATGTCGGCCAGCGTCGAGCCGTCCAGCAATTCGCGCAGGCGCGCGGCGACATGCACCTGGCCCGGATGCGGACGCAGCGCGTGCACTTCCTCGGCGAACGCACCAAGCCGACCGGCGAAGGCATCGATCGTCATCGCGGCGGCGAGATCCGCCGTATCCAGCAACTGGTCAAGGCGGTACGCGGCCAGCACGCCCATGGCAAGCATCTGTGCGGTGCCATTGTTCAGCGCCAGGCCTTCCTTGTAGGACAGCGATACCGGCGAGAGGCCGGCGCGCTTCAGCGCCTCGGCGCCCGGCATGCGTTCGCCTTCATGGAAGGCTTCGCCGCCCCCCAGCAAGACGATGGCGAGGTGCGAGAGCGGCGCGAGGTCGCCCGATGCGCCCACCGATCCCAGCGACGGCACCACCGGCACGATGCCGGCGTTGAGCATCGCGGCGAGGGCCTGCAAGGTCTCCACGCGGATGCCGGAGTGCCCCTTCAGCAACGTGTTGATGCGGATGCCGAGCATGGCCCGCACGATCTCCGGCGCCATCGGCTCGCCCACGCACACCGCGTGCGTGACGATCAGGTTGTACTGCAGTTCTTCATGCAGCGAACGCCCGGACTTCGTCGCGCCCGGCAGTTCGTCGCGCACCGGGTGCGCACCCAGCAGCTTGTCGGCGTTGCTGCCGAAGCCAGTGGAGACGCCATAGATCGGCTCCTCGCGGCGGACCTGTTCGGCCAGGAAGTCGGCCGCACGCGCGACGGCCTTCAGCGCGCCCTTGTCCAGTTCGACGCTGGCGCCGAACGCGATCTCGACCAGCTTGTCGCGGGTCAGCGACCTGCCATCCAACAGGATCGGTTTCATGTCAGCGCCCCGCCAATGCGCGCGCCTGTTCCAGCTCCACCTTCAGGCTGCTGGCCAGTTCCTCGCGCTTCACTTCGAACTGCTGCTCGCGCAACAGGTCCTTCACCGTCACCGCACCGCGCGCTCGCTCGTCCTCGCCCGCCAGCACCACGAAGCGGATGCCCGCACGCGAGGCGTACTGGAACTGCTTGGCGAGCTTGCGGCCTTCCATCTGCACCTCGGTGTTGATGCCCGCCGCGCGCAGGCGCCGGGCGATGTCCAGCGACTCCGCCAGTTCGCCTTCGTCCATCAGGGCGACCATCGCCTGCACGCTGCTCTCGTCGCTGCCGGCGATCAGGCCGGCTTCGCGCAGCTGCCAGAACAGGCGCGTCAGCCCGATCGAGATGCCCACGCCCGGCAGCTTCGACTTGGTGTAGTGGCTGGCCAGGTCTTCGTAGCGGCCGCCCGAGCAGATCGACCCGATCTGCGGATAACCGTCCAGCTGGGTCTCGTAAACGGTGCCGGTGTAGTAGTCCAGACCACGGGCGATCGAGAAATTCAGGCAGTACGCCTCTTCCGGTACGCCCAGCGCCTTGACCAGGTCCAGCACTTCGCGCAGTTCGGCGATGCCCTGGTCGAAGATCTCGCTGCCCTGCCCCAGCGCGTCGAGCTTGGCCAGCGCATCGGCGTGGCTGCTGCTGCGCATGGCGACGAAGTCGAGGATGCGGTCCACGCCTTCGGCGGACATGCCGAAGCCTTCGCCGGTCAGCGTCTCGCGCACGTAGTCGGCGCCGCGCTTGTCCAGCTTGTCGACTTCGCGCAGGACCAGCGCCTGCTGCTCGCCGTCGGTGACGCCCTGGGCTTCGAAGAAGCCGCGCATCAGCTTGCGGTTGTTCAACTGGATGGTGAAATCGCCGATGCCCAGGTCGCTGAACACCGCGTGGATCACGGCGAGGATCTCGGCGTCGAAGCGCACGCTGAGCGCATCCTTGCCGATCACGTCGATATCGCACTGGTAGAACTCGCGGAAGCGGCCGCGCTGCGCGCGTTCGCCGCGGTAGACGCGCTGGATCTGGTAGCGGCGGAACGGGAAGGTCAGCTCGTGCTCGTGTTCGGCCACGTAGCGCGCGAGCGGCACCGTCAGATCGAAGCGCAGCGCCAGTTCCGGCAAGCCGTCGCCTTCTTTCGCCAGTGCGCCGGTGGACTGCACGAAATACACCTGCCGCTCCGTCTCGCCGCCGGACTTGGTCAGCAGCGTCTCGGACAGCTCGAACACCGGCGTTTCCACCGGCAGGAATCCGAAGCGCTCGTAGTTGCGGCGGATGGTGTCCAGCATGCGCTGGAAGGCGATCTGCTCGCGCGGAAGCAGTTCCATCACTCCGGGCGGCGTACGGGGCTTGATCAAGCGAAAAACTCCAGCGGACGGCAATGACACATTCTAAGTGGGAAGGCCGCGCATCGTCAGGAAAGCGCCACACCCTATTGCCGCCCACGCGACGACTGCATACAATGCACGGCTCGCGGGGTGTAGCTCAGTCTGGTAGAGCGCTACGTTCGGGACGTAGAGGTCGCAGGTTCGAATCCTGTCTCCCCGACCAACACATGAAACCCGGGAAACGAAAGTTTCCCGGGTTTTTTGTTGCCCGGATTCCGGTGATCTCTCGCATGCGGCGCTGGACCCGCCTGCCCGCCGGATGCCAGCCCTCCCGCCACTCGCCCCCGATGCCACCGGTCCTGGCTGGCCACTAAAAAGTGCTTTCCGTCACATAAATATGACGTTACACGTCACTCATTGACCGTCGGCGCGCTCGACCCGCACCGACCGGGCGAAGAAGACAGCCGGCGGCAGGCATCCAGCCGGTGGCATTGGCACGATCCGGGCAAGCGTGATTCATTTACATTTACGTAAAATTAACAAAAGTGCAGCGGGAGTGACCTGTCTGCGGGTACTTTCGAGAATTGGCAGAGTTTTTGCATAAACGCGCGGAATGACAACGCACACGCGTTTCCCCGCATGGCAGGACTCTTGAATCTTCGTCTGCTCCCCCTTGCCCTGGCATGTGCCTCGGGCTTTTCCCTGTACTCCCCGGCGACCCGCGCGACTCCTGTTCTCCCGGGGGCTGCCCCGTCGCGCCAATCGGGGCTGGAAGAAGCCGCGCACCTGCGCGACCAACGCCAGTGGCTGGCGGCATTGGCCATCTACGAGCGCCTGCTCGCGGCGCATCCCGACGACGAGGATGCCTATCGGATGCGCGCCCTGACCCTGGCGGACCTCGGCAATGCGGAACGCGCCTGGCAGCTGTATCGCGCGCGCCCGTCGGTGTTCTCGGCCGCCCAGGCCGAGCGCCTGCAGAACGACCGCCTGGCACGCAGGATCGTGTGGGGCGGCCTGTACGCGCAGGACACCGCATCCCGGCTGGACGAAATGAAACAGGCCGAGCGCCTGATGGTGGAGCACCTTGCCAGCCTGACGGCGGAACAGCGTGCCGCCGCCCACCGTCCACGACTGGACTCGCTGGTCATCCTCAACACGCTGGAAAAGCATGACGAGGTCGTGGCGGCGTACCGGTCGCTGCTGGCCGATGGTCTGCAGGTGCCGCCTTACGCGCTGGCGAAGGTCGGCGACTCGCTGCTGGCCACGCGCCATCCCGAAGAGGCCGCTGCCGCGCTGGAGACCTCCCTGGCTGCGATGCCCGGCGAGTTCGACATCCAGTTGCTGCTGGCTTACGCCTATCTCGAATCGGAACAGCACGAGCGCGCACTGACCACGCTGGATGCGCTGGTCAAGGCCAACGAGCCCTGGCCGCGAGCGCCGGGTGCACGCCGTGGACACCAGAACTGGCACCGCTTCGACGCAGACACCAACCGCGCCATGGTGACCGCCTACGGCAACCGGTTGCAGGAAGCGCAGACGGCCCTTGAGGCGCTGGCGTCCATCGCGCCCAACAATGCGGGGTTGCAGTCGCGCCTGGGCAACATCTTCAGCATGCGGGGCTGGACCGGACGTGCGCTGGAGCGCCAGCGCATGGCGATGACCCTCGACCCGCGCAGCACCGAGGCCCGCATCGGCGCGACCGAATCCCTGCTCGCGCTCGACCGCGTGGGCGACGCCCGTGTACTCCACGACGGTCTGCTGGAACAGTTCCCGGGCAACACCCACGTGCAGCGCCTGGATCGCTACTGGGATGCGCACCTGGGCTGGCGCGGTCGCGCATGGGCGGCTGCGGGTCGCAGCGACGCCGAAGGCGCGTCGACGACCGCGTCGCCGCTCGGAAATCGCGACGGCGAGTACGGGGTTTACATCGAGAGCCCGATGCTGGCCGACCGCTGGCGCCTGACCGCGCAGGCCAGCGATGCCTGGGCCGACTTCCAGGGCGAACGCGTGCATGCCCGCCACACCGGCATGGGCTTGCTCTACACCCACGACCGGCTCTCCCTGGAAGCGCAGGCATCGCGCCCGGACGACCGTTACCTCGACGACACCGCCGTCGGAATCCGCGCCGGCTGGCGCGCCAGCGACACGCTGTCCGCCAGCGCCGCCGCGTTCCATGCAGATCCGGAAGCGTCACTGCAGGCGCGCCGC
Organism: Pseudoxanthomonas sp. Root630; assembly: GCF_001427585.1. Lineage (GTDB taxonomy): Bacteria > Pseudomonadota > Gammaproteobacteria > Xanthomonadales > Xanthomonadaceae > Pseudoxanthomonas_A. The sequence goes on from NZ_LMGY01000016.1 coordinate 312,898, forward strand.
AGCGGGATCGGGGCCGACAGTTGGCAAGCCGGACTGGTGTGGACGCCGTCGGAACAGGGGCAACTGGGCGCGCGCTACAAGCACTGGGACTACGACGACGGCAATCGACGCCAGGAACTGGGCGTGTACGGCCAGCGCCGGTGGATCACGCGCCCACACCTGCTGGTCGACATGATCGGCGACGCGTATGCATCGCGCGGAAGCCGCGATGACGCTCCTTATTACAACCCGTCGCAGGACCGCGCTTTCAATGGCGGCGTGCGCATCGACCACGTCGCCTGGCGCCGCTACGAACGCCACCTGCGGCAGCGGCTTGAGATCACCGCTGGCAGCTACTGGCAACAAGGCCACGGCAGCGCGTGGGTGCCGCGCGCCAGCTACCGGCAGGAGCTGAAGCTGGGCATGGGGCACGTGCTGGACTACGGCATCTCCTGGTCGCGCCCCGTCTACGACGGCCAGCGCGAGCAGCACGTGGCGCTGGATATCGAATACCGGTGGGGAGAATGAGCATGGCGTGCACCCTTGGCAACCTGATCCTGCGGGCGTGCCTGTCATTGTCCGCGCTGCTGCCGTTGGCGGCCTCCGCGGGCGATGCCGCCCCCGTCGCGAGCACGCTGAACGTGGCCGGCGACCGTCTGCTGGTGCTCAGCTACCACGACATCCGCGACGACGTCGCCCGCAAGGGCGATCCGGATGGCTACGCGGTCGGTACGCAGAACTTCGCCGCGCACCTGGACTGGCTTTCCGGCCACGGCTACCACCCGGTGAGCCTGGCAGCGGTCCTGGCGGCCTCGCGCGGGGAACGCGCGCTGCCGGACAAAGCGGTATTGCTGACCTTCGACGACGGCCTGCGCAGCGTGTACACGCATGCGTTCCCGTTGTTGCGTGCGTACGGCTATCCCGCGCTGGTCGCGGTGGTGACCGACTGGGTGGAACTGCCCGCAGGCCGGCAGGTCGACTACGGGCCGCGCATGTTCACGCACGACGACTTCCTGACCTGGGCGCAACTGCGCGAGATGCAGGCCAGCGGCCTGGTCGAAGTGGCCTCGCACAGCCACGACCTGCATCACGGGGTGCAATCGAACCCGCAGGGCAACATGACCCCGGCCGCGATCACCCGCCGCTACGACACGACGGCACGCCGCTACGAGAGCGAAGCCGAGTACCGCGCACGCATCCGTGCCGACCTGCAGGCCAGCACCGACACGTTGCAGCGCGAGTTGGGCGTGCGTCCGCGCGCCATCGTCTGGCCGTATGCCGCGTACAACAGCATCAGCAACGACATCGCCGAAACGCTGGGCATGTCGGTGTCGTTCGACCTCGAGGGCCGCGAACAGAAAGTCGGCCGCGACCTGCACGGCCTGGCGCGCCTGCTGCTGAGCAACAACCCCAACATCGGCGACCTGGCCTACGAGCTGCGCCATGACGAGGACGTCGCGGGCGTGCGCGCCATGCAGGTCGACCTGGACTACGTCTACGACGCGGATCCCGCGCAGCTGGACCGCAACCTCGACGCGCTGCTGGAGCGGGTCAAGCGGATCGGCCCCACCCATGTGTTCCTGCAGGCGTTCGCAGACCCCGACGGCAATGGCTCGGCGGATGCGCTGTACTTCCCCAACCGTCACCTGCCGGTGCGCGCGGACCTGTTCAACCGCGTGGCCTGGCAGCTGCGCACGCGCGCGGGCGTGAAGGTGCTGGCGTGGCTGCCGGTGCTCGGCTTCGAGCCGCCGGATGCGGCACAGCGCCAGGCGCTGGCGCTGCCGGAGCGCAAGGGCGACATCTTCCGGCTGGACCCCTCCAATCCCCGCGCCCGCGCACTGGTCATCGACATCTACGAAGACCTGGCGATCGCCAGCTACTTCGAGGGGCTGCTGTTCCACGATGACGCCTATCTCCGCGATGACGAGCTTGCCCGCCTCGGCGGTTCCGACGCACGCGCGCAGCTGCTCGTCGATTTCACCCACGAACTGAAACGCTCCGCCGAGCGCTGGCGCCCCAAGCTGCTGACGGTCCGCAACCTGTACGCACGCACCGTGCTCGAGCCCGAGAGCCAGCAGTGGTTCGGGCAGCGCCTGGACACCTTCCTCACGGCCTACGACTACACCGCGCTGATGGCCATGCCGTGGATGGAAGGCGAGCATCGCCGTCCTGCGGCCTGGATGCGCGAACTGTCCGATGCGGTGCGCAAGCACGATCCTTCGTTCAACAAGACGCTGTTCGAACTGCAGACGCGCGACTGGCGCGGCGCCAAGCCGATCCCGGGCGAGACCCTGCAGGCCCTGGTCCGCCAGCTTCAGGCCGACGGCGTGCGCCACCTCGGGTGGTACCCGGACGACTTCATCGGCGATCAGCCGCGCCTCCCCGACGTGCGCGGCAGCCTGTCCGCGCGCAGCTTCCCGTACGAGGAGCGATGATGGGCACGTACCTCGAGGCGCTGTTCCAGTTCGCGTTCCTGTATCCGATCGTGATGTCCTTCTTCTGGATGTCCGGCGGGCTCTACTACTACTTCCGCCGCGAACGGCATGCGCGACCGCGCAACGATCCGCCTCCGATGGCGGTGATGCCGTTCGCCACGCTGCTGATTCCCTGCCACAACGAAGGCGACAACGTCGAGGACACGATTGGCGGCGCGCTCGCGCAGCACTATCCGGACTTCGAGGTGATCGCCATCAACGACGGCAGCCGGGACGATACCGGCGACCGGCTGAACGCGCTGGCCGCAAAGCACCCCCGCCTGCGCGTGATCCACCTGGATCGCAACCTGGGCAAGGCGAACGCGTTGCGCATGGGCGCGCTGGCCGCGCGCAGCGAGTATCTCGTCTGCATCGACGGCGACGCATTGCTCGACGAGTACGCCACCCACTGGATGATCTGGCACCTGACATCGGGCCCCCGGGTGGGCGCGGTGACCGGTAATCCGCGGATCCGCAACCGCTCCACGCTGCTCGGTCGCCTCCAGGTGGGCGAATTCTCTTCGATCATCGGCATGATCAAGCGCGCGCAGCGCGTCTATGGACGGATCTTCACCGTGTCGGGCGTGATCAGCGGTTTCCGCCGCACCGCGCTGCACCGCATCGGCTACTGGGCCGACGACATGGTGACCGAGGACATCGACATCAGCTGGCGCCTGCAGCTCGACCATTGGGACATCCGCTACGAGCCCAATGCGTTGTGCTTCATCCTGATGCCGGAGACCCTCAACGGCTTGTGGCGCCAGCGCCTCCGCTGGGCGCAGGGCGGCGTCGAGGTGCTGATCCGCCACAGCATGGACATGTTCACCTGGCGCAAGCGCCGGATGTGGGCGGTCCTGGCGGAGTACCTGCTCAGCGTGGTCTGGGCGTACACCATGCTGCTCATCATCGTGTTGTGGGCGCTGGGCAAGTTCGTGCCGTTGCCGCCCGGCCTGTACGTGCACACCCTGCTGCCATCCTGGCATGGCGTGATCCTGGCCCTGATCTGCATGCTGCAGTTCGCCAGCAGCATCGTCATCGACCGTCGCTACGAGACCGCGGTGGGCCGCAACTATTTCTGGATGATCTGGTACCCGATGGCGTACTGGATGCTGAGCCTGTTCACCACCGTCGTGGCGGTGCCGAAGACGCTGATGCGTCGCCGGCGCGGACGCGCCACATGGGTCAGCCCCGACCGGGGGATACGATGAAATTCGATTCGCGCTTGATCCGCAAACCGATGAAGCAGCCGCGCCTGCAACGCGCGGCGTGGGGCTTCGTCACACTGGGCTTCTGGATGGTGTACGTCTACCTGTGGACGCCGCTGGTCACGCTGATTCTCTGGCTGCTCGGTATTCGCACGGCGTTCTTCGAACTCTACGTGCGCGACCACGCCATCGAGCCGTTCCTGTTGTTCACGCTGCCGATACTGGCCGTCGCGTGCGCATTGCTGCTGATCGCATGGGCCGAGTACAACCGGTTCCGGTTCGGACGCACGGACAGGCGCAGCCAGCCGCGTAGCGCGACGCTGACGGAAGTGGCCGACGCCCTGGGCGCTCCGCCGGCGGTCGCCCGCGCTCTGGTACTGGGCAAGGTGACCGTGCTGCACATGGGCGAGGACGCCCGCCCGCAGGGATTCACCGCACTCTCAGAGTCCGCCTGAGGCCTGCGGTCCACCCAGGTCGGGGTGTCTCACCTGGCCTTCCCCGCGAACGACGAAACGCTCCACCGTCAGGGCTTCCAGTCCCATCGGGCCGTAACTGTGCAGCCGGGTGGTCGAGATGCCGATCTCCGCGCCCAGCCCCAGCTCACCGCCGTCCGAAAACCGCGAGGAGGCATTGACCATGACCACTGCGGAACGGAGTGCCTGGATGAACCGCTCGGCGTGAGCCGGCGTGCGGGTGACGATCACCTCGGTGTGGTCGGACGTGTGCCGGCGCACGTGGGCGATGGCGGCTTCGAGGTCGTCGACCACGCCGATGGCGAGTACCAGGTCGAGGTATTCGGCCGCGAAGTCGTCCTCGGTCGCCGCGGCGGCATCGGGCACCCACACCCTGCCCGCTTCGTCAACGCGCACTTCCACGCCACGCGCGCGCAGGGCTTCCGCGGCGCGCGGCAGGAAGGTCGGCGCGATGTCGCGGTGGACCAGCAGCGTCTCCAATGCATTGCAGGCCGACGGTCGCGAGACCTTTCCGTCCAGCAACAGCCCGAGCGCGACATCTTCGTCCGCACCGGCATCCACATACTGGTGGCAGACGCCCTTGTAGTGCTTGATGACCGGCACGCGCGCGTGCTCGGCGACGAAGCGGATCAGGCCTTCGCCACCGCGCGGGATCACCAGGTCGACGATGTCGCTGAGCTGGATCAGCTCCAGGATGGTCTCGCGCCGCAGATCCTCGACCAGCGTCAGCACGGCCTCGGGCAAACCGGCCTCGCGCAGCGCACGGCGCAGCGCGGCCGCGATGGCGCTATTGGAGTGGATGGCTTCCGATCCGCCGCGCAGGATCACCGCGTTGCCGGCCTTCAGGCACAGCGCGGCGGCATCGGCGGTCACGTTCGGACGTGCTTCGTAGATCATCGCGATCACGCCCAACGGCACGCGCACGCGCTCCACATGGATGCCGTTCGGCCGGTCGTACGCGCGGGTGACCTGCCCGACCGGATCGGGCAAGCCGGCGACTTCCCGCACCGCTGCCGCGATGCCGTGCAGGCGTTTTGTGTCGAGCCGCAACCGGTCCAGCATCGCGCTGCCGACACCCTTGGCTTCCGCCGCTTCGATATCGCGTGCGTTGGCGGCCAGGATCGCCGACGCGTCGGCGAGAAGCGCGTCGGCCATGGCCAGCAGCAACGCATTCTTCGCGTCCGTCGGCAGCGTGGCGATGGCGTGCGCGGCATCGCGGCACTGCAGGGCTTGCTGGGTGATCGCGCCGATCATGCGGACTCCGTGGGAGGCGTCAGAGGAGGACCAGATCGTCGCGATGCACGACGTTCTCGCCGTAGGTGTAACCGAGTATGCCTTCGATGTCGCGCGAATGACGGCGCGCGATGCGACGGATGTCCACGGCAGAGTATTGGCTGACGCCGCGCGCGACGGTGCGGTCGCCCTCGCCGTCGCGCAGCACCACCTCGACCATGTCGCCGCGGCGGAAGTCGCCTTCGGCGGTGGTGACGCCGCCCGGCAACAACGAGGCACCCTTGCCCGTCATCGCACCGGCGGCGCCGGTGTCGACAACGATCGCACCGGCTTCGACCGGCACGTTGCGCAGCCAGTACTTGCGCGCCGCAAGCCGGTTCTGCGCGGGGCGGAACCGGGTGCCGAGCAGCGATCCGCGTGCGAGCGCCGCGACAGCACCGGCCTGGGTCCCGTTGAACAGGAAGGTCTCGATGCCCGCGGCGGCCGCCTTCGCGGCCGCTTCGAGCTTGGTGTGCATGCCACCGGTACCGACGCCACTGCCGGCGCCGCCGGCCATCGCGAAGAACGCGGGTGTCAGCGCTTCCACGTCCAGGATCGGCTGGGCATCGGCGTGCGTGCGCGGGTTGGCGGTGTAGAAGCCATCGATGTCGGTGGCGATGAACAGCGCATCCGCGTCGATCAGCGCCGCCACGACGGCGGCCAGGTTGTCGTTGTCGCCGAGCTTGAGCTCATCGACGGAGACGGTGTCGTTCTCGTTGACGACAGGCAAGGCACCGAGCGTCAGCAATTCCTGCAGCGTCGCCCGCGCATTGAGGTAACGCCGGCGATTGCGCAGGTCGTCATGGGTCAGCAGCACCTGTGCCACCGGCCGGTCGAAGAAGCGCTGCCACAGTGCGATCAGTCGGGCCTGACCGAGCGCGGCCAACGCCTGGCGCTCCGCCATCGCCACCCCGGCCTGCGGCTTGCGATGCAGCAGGCCACGCCCGGCAGCGACCGCGCCCGACGACACGATCACCACTTCCTTGCCGGCGGCGATGCTGGAGGACACGAACTGGGCCAGGTTCAGTGCATGGCGCGGGGTCAGTCCCTCTTCGCCCCCGGCCAGCAGGCTGCTGCCGATCTTGAGCACGGCACGGCGCCACGCCGGCAGCGGTTGTTCTTCGAACGGAGGCGGCGCGGCGTGGGTCATCGTGTCAACTCAGCGTGTGTTCCATTCGTGGACGGTGAGGTCGGAGGTGCCGAGCGTCGCCAGGGGATCGCGTGCCGCGATCGCCTGCGCCTGCTCCAGCGAATCCAGGTTGACCAGCACGTAGGCGCCACCGGTCCTGTCGCTGAAACCCCCGGTCATCTCGAGGTGGCCGCTGGCGCGCAATTCGTCCAGGAATGCGAGGTGCGGGGCGACGGCACGTTCGTCGAACGTGGGCCGCCGCATCGCCATCACGAGGTAGCGCTTCACAGGGCGTCCCACCGCGTCGACAGCGTCTCCAGGCGGAGATCCGCACCGGCGCCCGGGGACACGCGCGCCGCCAGGCTGCCTTCGGGCGTGCGCCCCTGCCCGGCCGTGTCTGCGGACGCAGCCGCAGCCTTGTACGCCTCGCGGAACGGCACGCCCGCCACGGCCGCCTCCACCGCGACATCGGTGGCGTACATGCCGGAATCGATCGCGGCGCGCAGGCGGTCTTCGCGCCACTCTAGGTTCGCGAGCAGCGCGGGCAGCAGTTCGAGTGCCGGCAGGCCACGGCCGAAACCATGGAAGATCGCACCCTTGCTGGCCTGCAGATCGCGGTGGTACCCCGACGGCAACGACAGCAACTGCTCGATCTCCGTGCGCGCCGCCGCCACGCTGGCGTGGGTGGCGCGCATCAGTTCGATGACGTCGGGATTGCGCTTGTTCGGCATGATCGAACTGCCCGTCGTGTACTGCGCAGGCAACGCAACGAAACCGAACTCCGCGCTGGTGAACAGCGACAGGTCCCAGGCGATGCGGCGCAGGTCGAGGGTGGCGCCACCGAGCGCTTCCAGCGCGGCCAGTTCGAACTTCCCGCGCGAGAGCTGTGCGTAGATCGGGCTCACCTGCATGCGCGAGAAGCCCAGCGCGGCCGTCGTGTGCTCGCGGTCGAGCTTGAGATTGACGCCATAGCCCGCCGCAGTGCCGAGCGGATTGGCATCCACCAGCTTCAGCGTGTCGCGGGCGCGCATCGTGTTGTCGATGAAGGCCTCGGCCCACCCCGCCCACCACATGCCGGCGGACGACACCACGGCACGCTGGATATGGGTATAGCCCGGGATCGGCAGGTCGCGTTCGGCCCGGGCGCGATCCAGCGCCACCTTGGCCACTTCGCGCGACAGCACCGCCACGCGCGCCAGCTTCTCCTTCAGCCACAGGCGCGTGGCGACCAGGATCTGGTCGTTCCGGCTGCGGCCGGTGTGGATCTTGCGGCCTGCATCGCCCAGGCGCTCGGTCAGCCTGGCCTCGATGGCGGAATGGCCATCTTCGTAGCGCTCGTCCAGGACGAAGTCGCCGCGACGGAAATCATCGGCCAGCAGCGCCAGCTCCCGCTTGAGGCCCGCCAACTCGTCGCCGGACAGGATGCCGATGCGCTGGAGGCCTTCGGCGTGCGCCGTGCTGGCCTGGATGTCGTGCAGGAAGAATTCGCGGTCCAGCACCACGTCGTCGCCGGCCAGGAAACGCTGGATCTCCGCGTCCACCGCCACGCCGGGCTTCTGCCACAACAGGTCGCTCATGCCGTCGTCTCCTGCGGAATGCTGTCGAGTTCGTCGAATCCGAACGCGAGATTGAGGTTCTGCATCGCCTGCGTCGCCGCACCCTTGAGCAGGTTGTCGAGCGTCGCGACCACGACCAGGCGCTTGCCGCCGGGCGCCAGGGTGAAGCCGCCGATCTCCACCCCATGCCGGCCGGCGATGCGGCTGACCCATGGCGCCTCGTCCAGCACGCGAATCAGCGGCTCGCCGGCGTAGCGATCACGATAGAGCGCACGGATGTCTTCGATCTTCGCCGGCTGCTGCAGCCACAGATTGACCGTCATCGTGATGCCACGGAAGTGCGGAGCGACGTGCGGCATGAACTCGACGGGCAGGCCCAGGTGGCGGCTGACCTCGCGCTCGTGCATGTGGTCGGTGAGCGCATATGGCATCAGGTTGTCGCGCAGCAGCTCGGTGTCGTTCTTGTCCGAGGGCGAGGTTCCGGCACCGGAGTAGCCGGACACGCCGAAGCATTGCGGCGGACCCGCCAGGCGACCGAGCAGCGGCGCGATCGCCAGTTGCATGGCGGTGGCATAGCAACCGGGATTGCTGATGCGCCTCTGGCCGGCGTACGTCTGCCGGGTCAGTTCGGGCAGGCCGTAGTACCAGGGTTCATCGAAGCGGAAATCCGCGGACAGATCGACCACGACGGTGTCGGGCGCCTGTGCGTCGATAGCGGCGACCAGCTCGGCCGCCTTGCCGTTCGGCAGCGCCAGGATCACCGCATCCGCACCCTTGCCGCCGACCTGGTCGTGGCTCAGGTTCTCGTACCGCAACTCACCCACGAACTCCGGGATGTGGTCGCTGACCTTCTGCCCATCGAGCTCGCGCGACGACACGAACACCAGTTCGAGGTGCGGATGGCGGGCGATCAGGCGGATAAGCTCCGCACCGGTGTGGCCGCGGGCGCCGACGATGCCGACGGTCTTGGTCGTGCTCATGGGGAATCCTGTTCGTGCCGGGCCAGTTTGGCCAGCAGGTTGCGTTTCACCGCCGGCCATTCGCCATCGATGATCGAGAAGACGACGGTATCGCGTGGCGATCCATCGGTGTGGCGTTTGTGATTGCGCAGCACGCCGTCCTGCTTCGCGCCGAGCCGTGCGATCGCCGCGCGCGAACGATGGTTGAACCAGCTGGTCTCGAAGACCACGCTGATGCAGCCGAGCGTCTCGAAGGCATGCGTGAGCAGCAGCAACTTGGTTTCGGTATTGATGCCCGTACGCTGCACATCGGGTGCATACCAGGTGTAGCCGATACTGAGCTTGGGAACATCGGCTTCCAATCCGTAGAAGCGCGTGCTGCCGACAACCCGGCCGCCCGCATCCCGCACCACGAACGGCAGCACACGGCCGTCCGCCTGCGCCGCCAGCACCGCATCGACATACCCCGCCGCGTCCGCGGACCTGGGCACCTGCGTGAACCACAGCGCGGTCAGCTCATCGCCGGCCAGGGCGGCGCGCAGACCCTCGACATGGTCGCGCGACATCGGTTCGAGGCGCGCATGGCGGCCCGTCAGGACCGGTACCTGCCGCCATGCCGTCGGGATGGAAGCGGCCATCTCAGTCCTTCAACGTCGGCAGGCGCGTGCGGCAATGCGCCACGCAACGTTCGATGTCGGCGAAACCATCGATGCCGTACCAGAACACCTTCCACTTCTCCTGCTTGTAGCAGCCGTCGGATTCGGCGTAGTAGAAGATATTGACCTGGTTGTTGTGGCGCGACCGCCAGAACAGCTGCGGATTCTCCTCGCGCATCACGTGCCACACGGCACGACCCAGGCCCTCGCCCTGCGCGTCGTCGAGCACGGCGAACTTGTCCAGGTAGGCGAAGCCTTCCTCTCGGGTAAGGATCAGTGCGGTGCGGTAGTTCTCGCTGATGTAGACGCGGTACGGCGTGGTGCGCTCGAAGTAATCGGGCAGCAGCGTGCGGCCGAAGCTGGATTCGATCAGGGTCTTCAGGCGTGGCAGGTCCACGCCCTCCCAGCCGCCCTCGAAACGCAGTACGCGCTCACCCTTGCGCACCAGCGTGCCGGAGCCGCGATGCGTGAACAGTTCCTTGGCCAGCTCCGCCGGCTTGGTGATGGAGACCGACGAGGTCAGCGGCAGCCGGTCCAGCAGGTCCTTGATCTGTTCGATCTTCACCCGCATGCCGCCGTTGATCCAGGGCTGGGCCATCAACTCGTCGTACTCGGTCGACAGGTTGATCGAATCGATGACGCGCCCTTCGGCATCCAGCAAGCCGCCGGTGCCGGTGAGGAAGATGATCTTGTACGGCTGCAGCACCTGCACCAGCTCGTTGGCGGCGAAGTCGGCGTTGATGTTGAGGATCTGGCCGCCGATGGTTTCGCCCATGCTGGCGATGACCGGGATGGAACCGGCCTTCAGGCTCGCCTCGATCGGTGCCTGGTTGATGCGGGTGACGTCGCCGACCAGGCCGTAGGTGGCCTGGTCCTTGTACTCGGCTTCGAAAACACCCGAGACGATGGACGTCGCGCGCGCACCGACCTGCTGCAAGGCTTCGACCAGCGCGAGGTTCTGCTGCAGGAACACCTTGCGCACGATGGCCAGCACTTCGGGCGTGGTCACGCGCAAGCCGTTGACGGTCTGCTTGGTGATGCCGGCCGCCGTCATTTCCTCGTCCAGCTGCGGCCCCGCGCCGTGCACGACGATGGGCGTCAGGCCGACTTCCTGCAGGAAGGTCAGCGACGACGTCAGCGACTCCAGGTCGTCGCGCAGCACGGCGCCGCCGACCTTGACCACGGCGAAGCGCTTGGCGTCCAGCTGCGAGAAGCGCTTGACGTACTGCGAGATCTCCTTCGCGCTGGCCATGCTGGACAGCAAGCGGATGATGGTCTGGCGGGTTTGCTTGTTGGATTCCATCGGTTTTCTTGTTGTCGTTGTAGGAGGGGCTCCAGCCCCGACCGTGATCCCACAGAGTGCAGTCGGGGCTGAAGCCCCTCCTGCAGGTCAGTCCGTCTGATCGAGGATGCGTGCGACGCTGTCGGCATAACGTTGCAGCTGCTCCAGCGCTACCCACTCATCGGCGGTATGCGCCTGCGCGATGTCGCCCGGGCCGTAAACGAACGCCGTCAGCCCGGCGGCGGAGAACAGCGAGGCCTCGGTCCAGAAGTCGACGGCGTTGCCGATCGGCAGACCGAGCTCATCGGCGAGGTCGCGTGCCGCGAGGCGACGCTCCTCCGCGCGGGCAACATCGCCCGAAGGCAGCGACGGCCCGCGGAAGGTCTCTTCGTACTCGGCCAGCGCATCGGGATTGGCGAAGCCGCGGAACGTGGCGTGCAGCTCGGCGGGGTCCTGCGATGGCAGCGGACGGAAGCCGAAGCGCACTTCGGCGCTGGGCGCGATCATGTTCGCCTTGATGCCTCCCTCGACCCGGCCGATGTTGAAACGCAGGCCGGTCAGCCCGCCGAAGCGCAGATGATGCTGGGCCTGCACGAAGTCCAGCGCCGACGTACCCCAGCGCATCGCGTTGTGCACTGCGCTCAGCGACAACGCGTTCTCGGCGGAGGCATGCCCGGCCTGTCCCGTGAACGCCATGCGGACGGCGCTGATGCCGCGGTGCGCGAGCACCGCCTGGCACTGCGTCGGCTCGGCGATGATCGCTTCGCCGAAGCCATGGTCGCGGGCGAGGAACGCGGCGATGCAGCGTGCATCGTTCGCTTCTTCGTCGGTCGTGAACAGGAATGCCGCATCGCCGCTGGTGACCTGTGCGGCAGCCACGAGGGCCGCCGCCGCGCCCTTGATGTCGCAGGCACCCAGGCCGATGGCGCGGTCGCCTTCGATGCGCAACACGTGCGGATCGGCGCTCCATGCCGGCGAGGACGGTACGGTGTCCAGATGCACGTTGAACACGCGCTTCGGCTGCCCGCGCACGGCGAACAGCGTGACCGCACCGGCGCCGTGATCGATCACCTCGACCTGGAAACCCGGCAGCTGCGCGCGCAGGTAATCGAAGATGCCGCCGGTGCCGATGTCGCGCGGCGGGTTGCGGGTATCGAACGACACCAGGGCTTCGAGATGATGCAGAGTACTGGCCAACAAGTCAGTCATGCGATTGATCCATAACGATTCTGCGCAGCTTCGATCCACACGCGTTGATCGGGGTGGTGTTCGGCGATGACGTCCTTCGCGTGCGCGACATCGTCTTCATTGTCGAACAACACTGTCTCCGTGAAGCGCGTCAGCTCGATGCCCTGATGCTCCTGGAACGCCGCGGTTGAGATGGCGGATGCGCTGCACCAGATGTAGTCACGGCCCGGCAGGGCCATGCTGATCGCATCTTGCAAACCACCAGGCGTCAGCGCGAGGAACACCATCAGCGATTGATCTCGGCCCACAGGGTCGAGCTCATGCCGAACAACTTGATGAAGCCCTCGGCTTCCTCGACACCCCAGTCGGCCGACTGCGCGTACGTCGCGCCCTTGGCATTGAGGATGTGCGGGGACGTCACCGCGACCGCATCGACGCGGCCACCGCGGGTCTCCAGCACCACTTCGCCGTTGACCGTGGCCTGCGAAGACTGCAGGAACGCCTCCAGGTCGGCCTTGAGCGGGTCGTGGTAGAAGCCTTCGTACACCAGCTCCACCCACTTGCGCGCGATCTCCGGCTTGAAGCGGTTCTGCTGCTTGGTCAGCACGGCCTCTTCCAGCGCGCGGTGCGCCGCCAGCAGCGATACCAGGCCAGGCGCTTCGAACACAATGCGGCCCTTCAGCCCGATCACGGTGTCGCCGGTGTACACGCCGCGGCCCACGCCGTACGGGGCGAACAGGGCGTTCAATTTCGCCAGCAGTGCGGCACCGCCGACGGGCTGGCCGTCCAGGCTGACCGCTTCGCCGTTCTTGAAGCCGACCGTCACCCGCAGCGGCTCCACCGGCCATTCGGCACGCGGTGCGCACCAGCCACGCGCGCCCTCGCCCGGGGCGGACCACGTATCGATCTCGCCGCCGGACATGGTCAGGCCGAGCAGGTTCTCGTTGATGGTGTAGCTCTTCTGCTTGGCGCGCACGCCGAAACCGCGCTCTTCCAGGTAGGCCTGTTCGTAGGCGCGGGTCTGGGTGTGTTCCTTCTGGATCTCGCGGATCGGCGCCACGATGCGGTAATCGCCGCTGGCCTTCACCGCGAGGTCGAAGCGCACCTGGTCGTTACCCATGCCGGTGCAGCCGTGCGCAATCGCATTCGTGCCCAGTTCGGCCGCCCGCTTCAACGCGGCATCGACGATCAGGTAGCGGTCGGACACCAGCAGCGGGTACTGGCCCTGGTAGCCCTCGCCCGCCCACACGAACGGCCTGACGAAGCCGTCCCAGATCGCCGGGCCGCCATCGACGGTGACGTGGCTGGCCACGCCCAGGTCGGCGGCGCGCTGTTCGATGTAGGCGCGTTCTTCGGCGTCCACGCCGCCGGTATCGGCGAACACGGTGTGGACGTTCCAGCCGCGCTCTTTCAGGTAGGGCACGCAGAAGCTGGTGTCGAGGCCGCCGGAGAAGGCGAGGACGATGTCTTTGGACTGGTTCATGGGGGCGTGTTCTGTTCTGGAATCGGTGGGGTTACTGCTGCATCAGCGCGGCCATGATGGCCTTCTGCACATGCAGGCGGTTCTCGGCTTCGTCGATGGCGATGCACTGCGGCGAATCCATCACGCCGTCGGTGGCCTTCACGTTGCGGCGCAACGGCAAGCAATGGCTGAAGACGCCGTTGTTGGTCAGGGCCATCTTGGCCTCGTCGACGATGAAGTGCTTGTACTGGTCGCGAATGGGCTTCTCGGGCTCCCAGTTGCCGAAGAACGGCAGCGCGCCCCAGCTCTTGGCATAGACCACGTCGGCACCGCGGTAGGCGCTTTCGATGTCGTGGCTCACCTGCAGCGAACCGCCGCTCTCGGCCACGTTCTGCTCGGCCCAGCCCATGTAGCGCTCATCCAGCACGTAATCGGGCGTTGGGCACAGCAGGGTCACGTCCATGCCCATGCGGGTGGCGATGGTCAGCGCCGAGTTGGCGACCGCGGTGTTCAGCGGCTTGGGGTGGTAGGTCCAGGTGAGGACGTACTTCTTGCCGCGCAGGTCGGCGGTGCCGAAGCGCTCCTGCAGGGCGAGCGCATGGGCCAGCTCCTGGCAGGGATGGGTGATCGTTTCCATGTTGATCACCGGCACCGGCGAGTACTTCGCGAACGACTTCAGCACGATGTCCTCGCGGTCATAGGCCCAGTCGACGAACTTCGGGAACGCGCGCACACCGATCAGGTCCACGTAACGGCCCAGCACCTTCGCCACCTCGGCGATGTGCTCTTCGGTATCGCCGTCCATCACCGTGCCCAGGTTGAACTCGATGGGCCACGCATCCTTGCCCGGCTGCAGCACGACGGCGTGGCCGCCCAACTGGAACGCGCCCAGCTCGAAGCTGGTGCGGGTGCGCATGGACGGGTTGAAGAACACCAGCGCGATCGACTTGCCTTTCAGCGCATCGCCCAGCTTGTGCTGCTTGTAGAGGGCGGCCTGCGTCAGCAGCGCGTCCAGCTCGGTGCGGCTCCAGTCCTGCGTGTTCAAGAAGTGCTTCATTACGGCATCCTGGTTTCGGGAATGTGGCAAAACGGGCTTCAGAAACGAAAAAACCCAGCCTCTGGCTGGGTTCCGGTGAACAAGCGACGACGTCCGGGGTACCCAGCTAGATGCAGGATTCCGGTCGACGGGCACGCGACGTCATGCTCGAGGCCTGGCGGGCCGCGCTGTCAGCATGGGCGTGTGCGTTCATCTTCATGGGCGCGAATGCTCGCATGTGCTGCGGCGCAGCGCAAGGCTACCTTGGACGCATGCCGTGCGTCAGGGCGTGCTGGCGGCAGGCAGCGTCGGCACCACGTAGGGCACCACCGACACCCGGATGCGCAGGCGGTTGCCCGGGTCCTCGGCCAGGCGGGAGCGGTACTTCACGCCCTTGTAGATGTAATCCACGTCGTAGGCGATGGGGCGCTGGAACTCGCGTTCCACCGGCACCGCACGGCAGTTGGTCCGCACGGTGCCCGTGGGCGGGGCTACCGGAGGCGCAGAGGCTTCCTCGCCACCGAACCAGCCTTTCACGGAACTGACCACCTTCGACCAGCGGCTTTCGTCCTCGCGCGCGGCGGGCTCGGGCTTGGCCGCAGGCACTTCATCGCAGCGTTGCTCGGTGCGGGTGGCCCGCAGGGTCTGGTACACCGGCTCAACGCTCAGCACCTGGGCATAGTCCAACCGCACGTTCTCCGTCGGGATCACCCGCTCCTGCGCCATCAAGGGGGCGCAAGCCAGCAGGCAGGACAGGAGGAGGGCGGCGCGGAAGCGGTGCATGTGGCCTGTGAATGGTTTCCCGGTGTCACAGTGTAGGCGTCGCGCCTTGAGTGGGGCTGAACATCCGCCCGACGGAGCCCACCGGGTGCCCGGCCCGGGCGCAGGCGGTAGAATCGTCGCGTACCCCCTGCCCCACGCCCATGACCCTGCGCCTGCACAACAACCTGACGCGCCGGGTCGAGCCGTTCGCGCCGCTCGATCCCGCCTGCCCCACGATGTACGTCTGCGGGCCCACCGTCTACAACTACGTCCATATCGGCAATGCACGCGGCCCGGTGGTCTTCGGGGTGCTGGCGGCCCTGCTGCGCCGCCGCTTCGGCCAGCTGCGCTATGCGCGCAACATCACCGACGTGGACGACAAGATCAACGCCGCCGCCAAGGAACTGGGCGTGGCGATCTCGGCGATCACCGACCGCTATGCGGCGGCCTATCGCGAGGACATGGCCGGGCTGGGCGTGACCGGCGAGTTCTCCTCGGATATCGAACCCGCGGCCACGGCGCACATCCCGCACATCATCGCGATGATCGAGCAGCTGATCGCCGGCGGCCACGCTTACGCCGCTGAGGGCCACGTGCTGTTCGCGGTGGCCAGCTTCGCCGAGTACGGCAAGCTCTCCGGTCGTGATCCGGAGGAAATGCTGGCCGGCGCCCGCGTCGAAATCGCGCCCTACAAGCGCGACCCGGGCGACTTCGTGCTGTGGAAGCCCTCCACGCCGGACCTGCCGGGCTGGGACTCGCCCTGGGGCGTCGGCCGCCCGGGCTGGCATATCGAGTGCTCGGCGATGGCCGCGGCCCACCTGGGCGAGACCATCGACATCCACGCCGGCGGCGTGGACCTGCAGTTCCCGCACCACGAGAACGAAGTGGCGCAGAGCGAATGCGCGCACAAGCACGCCGACGGTTCGCACAAGACCTTCGCGCGTTTCTGGCTGCACAACGGCATGCTGAACTTCGGCGGCGCCAAGATGAGCAAGTCGCTGGGCAACATCGAGAAGGTCCACGACCTGCTGCAGCAGCATCCGCCGGAAGCGCTGCGCTACGCCCTGCTCTCCGCCCACTACCGGCAGCCGCTGGACTGGTCCGAAGCGCTGGTGGAACAGTCGAAGAACACGCTGGACCGCCTCTACGGCACGCTGCGCGACCTTGGCGACGTCACCGCCGACGCCGAGACCCCGCAGGCCATCGAGGATGTGCTGGACGACGACCTCAACACCCCGCTCGCGCTGGCGGAAGTCGCCCGCATCGCCGCCGACGCCCGCAAGGCGACGACGACGGAGGACCGGCAACGCCTCAAGGGTGAGCTGGTCGGCGCCGGGCGCGTGCTGGGACTGCTGCAGCAGGACCCCGCCGAGTGGTTCGGTCGCGGTACGTCCAGCGACGACGACGCGCGCATCCAGGCCCTGATCGACGAGCGCGCGGCCGCGAAGAAATCCCGCGAATTCGCCCGCTCCGATGCGATCCGCGACCAGCTCGCGGCCGAGGGCATCCTGCTGGAAGACACGCCGCAGGGCGTGCGCTGGAAGCGGGCCTGATCCATCCCCCTCAGGGAGCCGGCGACGCTGCGCTCCCGGAACTCCCATGACCAACACGATCTTCCCGCTCGAACCGACCGCCGCCGACGCACAGGCGGCGATCAAGGACGAATTCGCCTTCTTCGGCGACTGGTCCGAACGCTACCAGTACCTGATCGACCTGGGTCGCAAGCTACCCCCCTTCCCGGACGACTGGAAGCGCGAGGAGCACCGCCTGCTGGGTTGCCAGTCGATGGTCTGGATCGTGCCCGAGGGCGATGCGGCGAAGCTGGATTTCCACGCCGTCAGTGACTCGGCGATCGTCTCGGGCCTGATCTTCCTGGCCCTGCGCGTCTATTCGGGGCGTTCGGCGGCCGAGATCCTGGAGACCACGCCGGACTACATCGCCGACATCGGCCTGGCCAAGCACCTGTCGCCCACCCGCAGCAACGGTCTGGCTTCGTTGCTGGCCTTCATCCGCGAGACGGCCGCCAACACGAAGTGAGCGACAGTCGGGCCCCCTCCGCCTTCTCGCTGCTGCACAACCGCGGCTATGCAGCGGTGCTGGCGTACCGTATCTGCGCACTGCTGTCGTACCAGATCGTCGCGGTCACGGTCGGCTGGCATATCTACGAACTGACCCACGACACGTTCTCACTCGGCCTGGTGGGCCTGGCGGAAGTGCTGCCGTTCTTCTGCGTAGCACCGTTTGCGGGCTATCTGGTCGACCACCTGCCCCGGCGACGCGTCGGCATGGTGGCGTGCGCCGCGCTGGCGACCACGGCGGTGATCCTCGTCGCGGTATCGGCGGGATGGCTGCCCGTCAAAGGCACCTGGCCGATCTATGCCGCGATCGCGCTGACCGGCATGGCGCGGTCGTTCCTCAGCCCCGTCTACAACGCGTTGTTCGCCAAGGTGCTGCCGCGCGAGGACTTCGTGCGGGCGGCGGGCCTGGGCAGCGTGGTTTTCCAGACGGCACTGGTCACGGGACCGGCGCTGGGCGGTGTGCTCGCCGGGTTCGGGGGCAAGACCCTGTCGTACGCGGTCGCCGTTGTGTTCGCCCTGCTCGCCGCCACCGTGCTCGCACGCTTGAAGGTGGAAGAGCCTGGCCCACCGGCGGTGAGCCTGCCGGTGTTCGCCAGCATCGCGCAGGGCGCGCGCTTCGTGCTGAACAACCAGATCATGCTGGGCGCGATGGCGCTGGACATGTTCTCGGTGCTGCTCGGTGGCGTGGTGGCGATGCTGCCGGCCTTCATCCACGACATCCTCCACCATGGTCCGGAGGGCCTCGGCATCCTCCGCGCGATGCCGGCGGCCGGTTCGGTCTGTGTCGGACTGTGGCTGGCACGCCACCCGCTGCAGAAGCATGCAGGCCGCGTGCTGCTGTTCGCAGTGGTGGGCTTCGGGCTGAGCGTGATCGCGTTCGGCCTGTCGCGCAGTTTCTGGCTGTCCGCCGGCATCCTGCTGTTCTACGGCATGTGCGACGGCGTTTCGGTGGTCGTGCGCTCGACGATCCTGCAGCTGTCCACGCCGGACGAGATGCGCGGGCGCGTCTCGTCGATCAACGGCATCTTCGTCAGTTCGTCGAACGAGCTCGGTGCGTTCTACGCCGGCACGATGGCCAAGCTGCTGGGGCTGGTACCCGCCGTGATCATCGGCGGCTTCGCGATCCTCTCCGTGGCCGGCGTCACGGCATGGAAGGCGCCACGCCTGCGGCGCCTCGATCTGCGCGAGCTCCAGTAAGCAGGAACGCCGGGGCCGGAAAAGAAAAACCCCGCCAAGGCGGGGTTTTTCGTGCGCAGGGAGGGAACGCGGGGCTCAGTCGCCCTGCTGCTTCTGCAGGTGCTCCCAACGCTCCTGGGCGTCGATGGTGCGCTCCGCGGTCAAACGGGCTTCGAGGCGGTCCAGGCCGATCTCTTCGCCGGTATCGACGCAGTAACCATAGTCGCCGCCTTCGAGGCGCTTCAGCGTGCTGTCGATCTTGCCGATCAGCTTGCGGTAGCGGTCGCGGGTACGCAGTTCCAGCGAGTTTTCGGTCTCGCGGGTCGCACGTTCGGCTTCGTCGCCGATGTCGCGGACTTCGTCCTTGAGGTTCTCGATGGTCTGCTTGGATTCCTCGACCAGGTCAGCGCGCCACTGCAGCAGGCGCTGGCGGAAGTACTCGAGCTGCAACGCACTCATGTACTCCTCTTCGGGCGAGGGCTTGTAGCCGGTCGGCACGATCGGGCGACCGGTGGCTTCGTCGGTCTTGTAAGGCACTTCTTTCACCTTGCCGCGCACGACCGGCGCCGCGGGGCGGGCGGCCACGGCCACCGCGACCTTGCCCACGGGGCGAGGCGTGACGGCAGGACGCGTGCTCACGGGAGCTGCGGCGGGGGTCGGGGCTTTGGCGGGTTTGCTATTGGGTTTCGGGACTGGCACAGGCTTCGGGGGGGTCGGAACCTTGGCGGCGGGGGCCGGAGCCGCAGCAGCTGCCTTGGGGGCAGGCGCCGGGGCGGGAGACTTGGTCGCAGCCGCGGTGGGGGCGGACTTCGCCGGAGCCGGCTTTGCAGCGGGCTTCGGTGCGGGCTTGGCGGGAGCGGGTTTCGTGGCCTTGGCCGGCGCCTTCACCGGTGCCGCCTTGGCGGGCGACGCCTTGGCGACCGGCGCAGGCGCTGGCTTCTTGGCGACTGCGGGCTTGGTTGGCTTGGCGGCGGCCTTCTTGACCGGCGCGGCCTTCTTCGCCACCGGCTTGGCAGCCGGCTTCTTCACCGGCGCCGCCTTCTTGGCGACGGGCTTCTTGGCGACAGGCTTGGGAGCCGCCTTCTTCGCCGCCGGCTTGGGGGCCGGTTTCTTGGCAGCCGCCTTCTTCACGACAGGCTTCTTGGCGACGGTCTGAGCGGGTTTCTTGGCGGCCTTGGCGGCCTTCTTCGCAGGTTTCTTTGCAGCCACGAACAGCGCTTCCTTGTTCTTCCCGAGCATCGGGAAAGCGCGCTTTTATAGCCTACCCGGAGGGCAGCGGCAACCCGACGCGGTATGATCGGCCACATGCTCTCCCGCCTGCTCATCCTGTTGCTGAAGGGCTACAAGCGCTTCATCAGCCCGCTGCTGGGGCCTCGCTGCCGCTTCGTACCCTCTTGTTCCGAGTACGCCATGGAAGCGATCGGCCGGTTCGGTCCGATGAAGGGCGGCTGGCTGGCCGTTCGCCGGATCGGCCGCTGCCATCCGCTCCACCCCGGCGGCCACGATCCTGTACCGTCGGCGTGCGGCCATGCCCACGCCTCCTCTCCCCGTCCCTCCAGGAATCCCTGATGCCCGCCACCGTCATCGTCAACGCCCGCCTGGTCAACGAAGGCCGCGTCACCGAGGGTGACCTGCGGATCGAGAACGGCCGCATCGCCCGCATCGCCGCCGAGATCCGTCCGCAGGGCGAAGACACGGTGATCGACGCGGCCGGCCGCCTGCTGCTGCCGGGGATGATCGATGACCAGGTGCATTTCCGCGAACCGGGCATGCCGCACAAGGGCGACATGGCTACCGAATCGGCCGCCGCGGTCGCTGGCGGCCTGACCACCTTCATGGACATGCCCAACACCAGCCCGCCGACGCTGGACGCCGCGGCGCTGGAAGACAAGTACCAGCGGGCCAAGGGCCGCGCCTGGGGCAACTACGGCTTCTACATGGGCGCCAGCAACGACAACCTGGAGGCGATCCGCACGCTCGACCCGAAGACCGCGCCGGGCATCAAGGTGTTCATGGGCGCCTCCACCGGCAACATGCTGGTCGACAACCCCGACACCCTGGACGCGATCTTCCGCGAGGCGCCCACGCCGATCATCACCCACTGCGAAGACACGCCGATGATCGACGCCAACCTGGCGGCGTTCCAGGCCAAGTACGGCGATGCGCTCAGTGCCGAGCACCACCCGGACATCCGCAGCCGCGAAGCCTGCATCAAGTCCACGCGCCTGGCGATGTCGCTGGCGCGCAAGCACGGCACCCGCCTGCACGTGCTGCACATCTCCACCGCCGACGAGCTGGCGCTGTTCACGCCCGGCCCGCTGGTGCACGCGGATGGCGCGCGCAAGCGCATCACTGCGGAAACCTGCATCCACTTCCTGCGCTTCGACCGCGCGGATTACGCGGCGCTGGGCAACCTGATCAAGTGCAATCCCGCCATCAAGGACGCCAGCGACCGCGAGGCGCTGATCAAGGCGCTGGTGGAGGACGTGATCGACGTGCTGGCCACCGACCACGCCCCGCACACGCTTGAGGAAAAGGAAAAGCCCTACGTGCAGGCGCCTTCCGGCCTGCCGCTGGTGCAGTACGCGCTGGTGGCCGCGCTGGAGCTGGTGCACGAGAAGCGCATGGACGTCGCCCGCGTGGTGCAGAAGTTCGCGCACGCCCCCGCGCAGCTGTTCGACGTGAAGGAACGCGGCTACCTGCGCGAAGGCTACTTCGCCGACCTCGTCCTGATCGACGACGAGCCCTTCACCGTCAAGCGCGAGGACGTGCTGTCCAAGGTCGGTTGGTCGCCCTTCGAAGGCCGCACGTTCCGCTCGCGGATCGGCGCCACCTGGGTCAACGGGCGCATGGTCTGGAACGGCGAGCACCTGGTCGGCACACCGAACGGCCAGCGACTGGAGTTCGCACGTTGAAGTGGGCGGTCGCGGCGCTGCTGGCCGCGATCTGCATGGGCGGTATGCCGCGCGTGGCGGCACAGGACGCAGCCCTGCCGTCGACGACGGATGAGCGCGTCGTTTTCCCCGCCAGCGCTTCGCAAGGCGCCCTGGTGTTCGGCAGGGTGCCGTCCGGCAGTCGCGTCGAGTATCGCGGGCGAATCCTGCGCACCACGGCCTACGGCACCGTCGTGTTCGGCGTGGGCCGGGACGAGACCGGCCCGCTACTTCTCCAGGTCACCTCGCCCTCCGGTCGCATCGAAGCCGCCAGCGTGGCGGTGACGCCGCGCGACTGGCCGGTCGAGCATGTCAACGGCGTGCCACCCAAGACCGTGAACCCGCCGCCGGAGATCGCCGCACGCATCGAACGCGAACAGGCGCTCGTCACGGCGGCACGCCTCCGCGACGACGAGCGCACCGATTTCGCCCAACCCTTCCAGTGGCCGGTACAGGGTCGCATCAGTGGCCGCTTCGGCAATGCGCGCGTCTACAACGGCCAGCCGGGTGCCGGCCACTCGGGCATGGACATCGCCGCGCCCACCGGCACCCCCGTGAAGGCGCCGGCCGGCGGCGTGGTGACGTTCGCGGCACCGGACCTGTACCTGACGGGCGGCACGGTGCTGCTCGATCACGGCTACGGGATCAGTTCGAACTTCCTGCACCTGTCGCGCATCGACGTGAAGGTGGGGGATCGCATCGAACCCGGCCAGGTCATCGGCGCGGTCGGCGCCACCGGGCGCGCCACGGGGCCGCACCTGCACTGGGGGATGAACTGGTTCGACGTGCGTATCGACCCGCTGCTGGTGCTCGAACGCGGGAAGTGACAGCCCGTAAATCATTCCCTGGGCGCGCTGCGGCGCGTCGAAGGTCCATGACACCCGTTGGTCCAGTGGGCGCGGTTCGACGTGCGTATCGACCYGCTGCTGGTGCTCGAACGCGGGAAGCGAGGGGCCTGGTGTGGGAGCGACGTAAGTCGCGAAGCTTTGCTTTGAGAGCGATCGCGACTCACGTCGCTCCCACATCCGGCAACCGAAGCCTCAATCGTTGCTGCCGCTGACCCGGGCAACCGCATCGTGCGGATGCAGGCTCTCGTAGTGCGCCACGGTGGCGTCGTAGCGGGCGATGCGCGCATCGCCGGCCAGGACCGACGCCACGCGACGGGCAGCGTCTTCGCAGAACATCAGGTTTTCGGCGTTGAGGCGGGCGAAGGCCTGTTCGTCCACGCGCTTGACGGCCGTCTGTACCGGCGTGGCGAGCGCGGCTTCAAGCGCATCGACCAGCGCCACCAGCGGAAGCTCGTCGAACTGCGGGCGCAGCTCGACGCGCACGCTGGCGCGACTGCGTTGCGCATGCGGCGTGGCGGCCAGCCCGCGCTCGGAGGCGAGCCAGTCGTGCACGACGTTGACCGACAGCGGATGCGCTGCCGCGAAGTCTCCGGCGAACCGCTCGGCATTGGCCTGGCGGGACAGTGCGGCCGACGCCGGGCATGTGCTGGAGTATTCGACGGAGAACGCCAGCGCCAGGGTCAGATGGCCGTCGGCGAGCGTGGCCTCGATCTCGACCGGGTAGCGCTTCCAGCCGGCGTAGTCGCTTTCCAGCGCCTTCCGTTGCAGCAGCGCTTCGTAGCGGATGCGCAGGCGCGCCTGCGTGGCCAGCCCGGCCTGCGAGTCGACACTGGTCTGCAGCAAGTGGCGCAAACCGGCCGGGGTGATGGCTTCACGCGCCAGGCCATCCTGCAGTTCCAGGTAAAGCCGCGACATGTGGATGCCACGCGCATCGGCATTGGCCAGGTTCACCGACAGGTCGATACTGGCGGCGACCTGCAACTGACCGCCCTGCCCGTCCGGAATGCGGACCGGCAACGCGATGTTCTCCATGCCCACCCAGTCCAGCGGACGCGCCAGCGGCACGCGCTGATGGGCGACGTCGGGAAGGTCGGCGCGGGGCGCCACGGGGAGCGAGGAAGTCATCGTCGTGCACGGGGGAGTGATGGCGCGCATTGTACCCCCTGCCCCGAATCACCAGATGAAACAGTCCGTTACGACGCCTTCCGCAGGCTATCGCGACGATAGGCGAGGTGTTCAGTCGCCGCGCGCGGCGCGCCAGCCGCTGAACAGCAGCGAGGCCTGCGACGGCAACGGCGCGGGCTGCCCCTGGCGAGCGAAGCGGCGCAGGCGGCCGTGCGCATAGGCGGACAACAGGCGGCGCTCGCGCGCGCCATCACGCAGTGGCCAGGCTTCACGCAGCGAGGTGGCCCAGGCGCGGATCCGGCCTGCGTCATCCGCGGCCTGCCGCAGGTCCGCCGGCACTGCGGCACCGCCGACGTCGATCAGGCGGGTGGCGAGTATCTGCGCGACGAGGGTGCGCGAGGCCGGCATCCGCCCCAATACGCCGTTCTCCACGGCGGCGACCGCATCGCCGTACACCGCCAACGCAGCGAACCCTGCTTCACGATCCATCGGTTGCGTGCGCGCTTGAGCGAGGGTGGGCAGCGCATAGGCAAGCCGCGCCCAATCGGCACGCACGGGTTCGAGGCGACGGCCGAGCGGATGTCGCGAGCGCTGCACCGCCCAGCCGCGCAGTTCTTCGCCCCACCACGCGAGCTTGGCATCCGCCGGCAGCGGATCGCCGGCGATGTTCAGGACGTCATCGAACTCCTGCAGCAGCGCGAACCACGCCACGACGACATCACGCCGCGCAGGCGCGACGAACACCTCGGCCACCGACCACTCCGGCCAGCGGACGCGCCATTTTTCCAGGAAGCTGTCGAGGGCGGCGGAGTCGGACATGCGGTGAAACCCTGTAGGAGCGACGTAAGTCGCGACCGGGATGCTGGTGCCCGCAGGCAACTGAAGACGGTGGCCGTGCGGTCGCGACTTACGTCGCTCCTACAACATGCCGTGCGGCAGGCCACGCCGACGGCTCGATCAGCGTCGCCGGCAACTCGACCATGACGTCCGCCTGCCATTGCGCAGGATCTTCGTGGACCTGCCGATAACCCCACAGCGCCGCGATCGACGGCATGCCGGCCGCCCGTGCGGACTGGATGTCGCGCTCGTCGTCGCCCACGTAGACGCAATCGGCGATGGCGATGCCGATGCGTTCGGCGGCCACCTGCAGCGGCAACGGGTGCGGCTTCTTCTCGGCCAGCGTATCGCCGCCGATCAGCACGGCGCAGCGGGCCTCCCAACCCAGTTGCGGCAGGATGTCGCGCGCCAGGTATTCCGGCTTGTTGGTGACGATGCCCCAGGTGCTGCCCGCGGCTTCCAGCGCCGCCAGCATCTCGGCGACGCCATCGAACAGCACGCTGTGTCGGCCGAGTTCTTCCTGATAGATCGCCAGGAACTCGGGAACCAACGCCTCGCGCGGGCCCTGCTCCAACTCCGGGAATGCCGCGGCAAGCATCGCGCGCGCACCCTTGGAAACGTGCGGGCGCAGCACGTCCAGCGTCATCGGTCCGACGCCACGCGCGGTGCGCATGCGGTTGGCCGTGGCCAGCATGTCCGGCGCGCTGTCGAGCAGCGTGCCGTCCAGGTCGAACAGCGCCGCGCGCGGGAACCCCGCCGCGGTCATGCCTTCACCGCGCTGACCAGGTAGTTGACGTCGGTGCGCGACGACAGCCGTGCGCGGTGGCGCCACGGTTCGTAGGCCAGTCCGGTCACGTCCTCGAGCTGGAAGCCCGACTCGCGCAACCAACCGGCGAGCTCGGAAGGACGGATGAATTCCCGGTAGTGGTGCGTGCCCTTCGGCAGCAGGCGCGCGATGTATTCCGCGCCGACGATCGCCAGCGCGAACGCCGCGGGCGTGCGGTTGAGCGTGGACAGGAACAGCCGTCCACCCGGCTTCAACAGCGTGTGGCAGGCCCGGATGATCGAGGCCGGATCGGGCACGTGCTCCAGCATCTCCATGCACGTCACCACGTCGAAGCTGCCGGGACGCTCTTCGGCCAGCGATTCCACCGAACGCAGCTGGTAGTCCACCTGCACGCCGGATTCCAGCTTGTGCAGGCGCCCCACCTTCACCAGTTCCGGCGCCAGGTCAATTGCCGTGACCTGCGCGCCCTCGCGCGCCAGCGCCTCGCTCAGCAATCCACCGCCGCAGCCGACGTCCAGCGCCGTGGCGCCCGGCAGTCGCGCGCGATCGCGCACGTACTGCACGCGGACCGGGTTGAGCGCGTGCAGCGCTTTCTGGGGACCATCCGGATCCCACCAGCGGTTGGCGAGTGCGCCGAACTTGTCGAGTTCGGCCTGGCTGAAATTGTCGTCGCGGGGCGCTGTCGAGGTCGTCATGGCGCCATTGTAAGACGACGCCGGCCATGACGCCGTCACCCCTTACTCAGGAAAGACGGATGCCGGCGATGCGCTCGCGCCACTGGCGCGCATTCGCGATGACGCCGTCGATGTCGATCTCCACCAGGGTCCGCTGAAGCAGTTTGGCCCGGCCGGCGATCCAGACGTCGCTGACCTGCTGGCGACCCGTCGCGTAGATCAGTTGGGACACCACATGATGAAGCGGCTGGGTCTCCAGTGCGGACAGATCGACGCAGACCAGGTCGGCCTGCTTGCCCGGCTCGATCGAACCGACCTGGTCGTCGAACCCGATCGCCTTCGCACCGCCCAGGGTGGCGGCCCGCAGGGCGCTGAACGCATCCAGCGCAGCGGCATCCTGGGCCACCGCCTTGGCCAGCAGCGCGGCCGTGCGCGTCTCGCTGAACATGTCCAGGTCGTTGTTGCTGGCGCAGCCGTCGGTGCCGACGGCCAGGTTCACACCGGCCCGCTCCAGCGCGCAGGCCGGGCAGAAGCCAGAGGCGAGCTTGAGGTTGGATTCCGGGCAATGCACCACGCTGACGCCGCGCTCGGCGCAGAGATGGATCTCGGCGTCCGTCAGCTGCGTCATGTGGATGGCGATCAGCCGGTCGTTGACCAGGCCCAGCCGGTCCAGGCGCGCGATCGGGCGCTGGCCGTGCTTCTCGATCGACTGCTCCACTTCCTGCGCGGTCTCGTGCAGGTGCAGGTGCACCGGCACGTCGAGCTGGTCGGACAGCATGCGCACGCGTTCGAAGTTGGCATCGTTGACCGTGTACGGCGCATGCGGGGCGAACGCCGTCGCGATCAGGGCGTCGTCCCGCCACTGGTCGTGGACCTCGCCGGCCTTGTCGAAGTATTCGTCGTCCGACGTCGCCCAGGCCGTGGGGAAGTCGATCACCGGCAGGCCCACGCGCGCACGGAACCCGTATCGCTTGTAGGTGGCCGCCTGCACGTCCGGGAAGAAGTAGTTCTCGTTGACGCAGGTGGTGCCGCCGCGAAGCATTTCGGCGATGGCGAGGGTGATGCCGTCGGCCACGAAATCGGGCCCGATCACCGCGCCCTCGATCGGCCAGATGTGCTCCTGCAGCCAGACCTTCAGCGGCAGGTCGTCGGCGACGCCGCGCAGCAGCGTCATCGGGTTGTGCGTGTGGGCATTCACCAGGCCGGGGATCAGCGCGGCATCGGGGCGCGACACCGTTTCGCGCGGGGCGAAACGCGTCCGCGCTTCGCGCACCGGCACGATCGCCACGATGCGGCCGCCGGTGACGGCGACCGCATGGTCTTCCAGCACGACCCCGTGCGGGACGACCGGCACCACGAAACCGGCTTCGATCAACAGGTCGCAGGCTTCAGGGGTGCGATCGCTCATGGGGCCTCGGCTCAGAATCCCAGCGTGTAGCTCAGGCCGATGGCGCCGGCGCCGAACAGCAGCCAGCACAGCAGCATCAGGGCCAGGGCGCGTCCATAGCCCAGCCGCGGCACGCTGGGGAACAGCCGCGGCAAGGTTGCGTTCCAGCACAGCATCACGCCCAGCCCGGCCACCAGCACACCGATGGCCCAGATGCCGAGGTAGAGATAGAGCGCCTGCTGTTCCATCACTTCACGCGGCTGACGTATTCGCCGGTGCGGGTATCGACCTTGATGATCTCTTCCTGGCCGACGAACAGCGGCACGCGCACGACCGCGCCGGTTTCCAGCGTGGCCGGCTTGCCGCCGGTACCGGCGGTATCACCCTTCACGCCCGGGTCGGTCTCGGTGATCTGCAGCTCGACGAAATTCGGCGGGGTCACCTGGATCGGATTGCCGTTCCACAGGGTCACCACGCAGTCTTCCTCACCCTTCAGCCACTTCTCGGCGCCGCCCATGCCGGCCTTGTCGGCCTGCACCTGCTCGAAGGTCTCCTGCTGCATGAAGTGCCAGTACTCGCCGTCGGAGTACAGGTACTGCATGTCGGTATCCACCACGTCCGCCGCCTCGACCGAGTCGGTGCTCTTCATGGTGATTTCCTGCACGCGGCCGCTCTTGATCAGGCGGTACTTCACGCGGGTGAACGCCTGGCCCTTGCCGGGCTTCACGTACTCGGTATCGCTGATGATCGCCGGTTCGTTGTGGATCAGGATCTTCATCCCGTTCTTGACGTCGTTCATGCCGTAACTGGCCATGGGTAAACTCCTTGGGTAAGACAAACCCGCCGCGGGACACGGCCGGCCGGATAGAATGGGAAGCCCGCCGGACCCGGCGGGCGCTTGTTTTCAGACCCGACATGATAACCGCAGCCCCCGACCCCCGACAGCCTGCCGCGCTGCTGCCCGCCCGCTGGCAGCAGGCCCTGCGGGACGCCGTGCGCGATCCGCGCGAGCTGCTGGACCTGTTGGGACTGGCCTCGCTGGCACCACGCCTGTCGGATGAAGCCGCCGCCCAGTTCCCCTTGCGCGTGCCGCGGGGCTTCGTGTCCCGCATGCGCCATGGCGACCCGCACGACCCCCTGCTGCGCCAGGTGCTGCCGCTGGACGTCGAGATGAACCCGGCGCCCGGCTACGGCCTCGACGCCGTCGGCGACGGCGCGGCCCGCACCGGGACCGGCATCCTCCAGAAGTACCGTGGGCGCGCCCTGCTGGTGGCCACCGGCAGCTGCGCGATCAACTGCCGCTACTGCTTCCGCCGCCACTTCCCGTACGCAGAGGAAACCGCCGCGCGCGAAGGCTGGCGCGAAGCCGTGGCGTTGATCCGCGACGACACCACCATCGAAGAGGTGCTGCTGTCGGGGGGCGACCCGCTGTCGCTCTCGAATGGCAAGCTGGCCGAACTGACGCGCGCGCTGGCGGATATCCCGCACCTGCGCCGCCTGCGCATCCACAGCCGCCTGCCCATCGTGCTGCCCGAGCGGGTCGATGACGGCCTGCTCGCCTGGCTCTCGGCGCTGCCCTGGCCGGTGGCGCTGGTGGTCCATGCCAACCATGCGAACGAATTCGACACCACGGTGGACGCGGCCCTCGGCCGCCTGCGCGCCGCCGGCGTGCAGCTGCTCAACCAGGCCGTGCTGCTCGGGGGCGTGAACGACAGCGTGGACGCCCTGGCGGCGTTGAGCGAACGCGGCTTCGCGGCCGGCGTGCTGCCGTACTACCTCCACCAGCTCGATCGCGTGGCGGGCGTGGCGCATTTCGAAGTCGATGACGCGCGCGCGCGCGCACTGCATGCCGCGCTCGCCGCGCGGTTGTCCGGCTACCTGGTGCCCCGCCTGGTGCGCGAGGTACCCGGCGACACCGGCAAGCGCCCGCTCTAGGCGGCGCAACCTGCGACGGCGCGCCGCATCTGCGACGCGTGCATTGGACGCTCCGCGCCCCTTCGTGTATTAAACCCGCACCCCTGGCGGACCCGCTGCATGCAGATCGGCAAAGACACCACCCTTCGATTGACTCTCGTGGACGACAGCGCCGAGGACGCCGAGGCGATCGTCTCCGCCCTGCGCAACGGCGGTATCGCCGTCCGTCCGCTCCGCCCGCTGGACCCGGCCGAACTGGCGCAGATGGTCGCCTCGCAGCCGATGGACCTGCTGCTGGCCTCGCGTTCGGCCAAGGGCATCCCGCTCGCCACCGTGCTGTCGCAGGTCGATGCCAGCGGCAAGGACATCCCGGTGATCGTGCTGGCCGACGGCCTCAACGAAGCCGACGTGCTGGCCGACCAGGCCGCCGGTGCCCGTGCCAGCGCGCTGCGCGGCCGCTTCGACCACGTGCTGACCGTGCTGCGCCGCGAATGGGGCGACCTCGATGCCCGCCGCTCGCAGCGCCGCCTGGAAGGCCAGCTGCGCGAGACCGAGCGCCGCTGCGATGCGTTGATCTCGTCCTCGCGCGACCCGATCGCCTACATCCACGAAGGCATGCATATCCGGGCGAACGATGCCTACCTGGAGATGTTCGGGTTCGAATCCTTCGAAGACGTCGAAGGCCTGTCGCTGCTCGACCTGGTCGGCCCGCAGTACGTCAACGACTTCAAGGCCCTGCTGAAGAAGCTCAGCAAGGGCGAACCGCCGCCGCCGCGCTTCGAACTGGAAGCCCGCAGCATCGACGGCGACAGCTTCCCGGCCACGCTGGAATTCGCCACCGCCACCTACGAGGGCGAGCCCTGCGTGCAAGTGGTGTTCCGCCGGCGCGAGGAGTTCGATCCGGAACTGGCGCGCGAAGTCGAGGACCTCCGCCAGCGCGACATGGTCACCGGCCTGATGAACCGCGCCACCTTCCTGCGCGAGCTGGAGACCGCCGTGGCCCAGGTCGCCCGTGGCGAAGACCAGTACGCGCTGCTGCTGCTGGAGCCCGACCACTACCAGCGCCTGCTGCATGACATCGGCATCGATTCGGCCGACGCGCTGGCCGCCGCGCTGGCCGCCCGCCTGTCGGAGAAGCTGGACGGCGAATGCACGGCGGCGCGCTTCGGCGAACGCACGTTCGCGGTCCTGCTGCGCGGCAACCATGCGCACACGGCCGCCCTGGCCGACAAGCTGCGTGCCGCCTATGCCTCCCACGTCTTCAACGTGGGCGAGCGCTCGGCGTCGGTGACGGCCAGCATCGGCGGCGTGCAGATCGGCGAGAAGATCGCCAGCGTCGGCCAGGTACTGACCCGCGCGACCGACTCGCTGCAGACCGCCACCAATCTCGGCGGCAACCGCATCGAGATCTTCGACCCCGGCGCCGTGGATCGCGCCGAGGAAGAGCGCGTGCAGAACTGGGTCAAGCGCGTCCAGGAAGCGCTGCAGGACGGCAGCTTCCGCCTCTACTTCCAGCCCGTGGTCAGCCTGCAGGGCGAACCCGGCGAGGTGTACGAAGCGCTGCTGCGCCTGGAGTCGAACGGCGAGGTGGTGCTGCCGCAATCCTTCATCGGTATCGCCGAAGACAACGGCCTGCTGGATGCCATCGACCGCTGGGTCGTGAACCGTGCCATCGAGGTGCTGGCCGAGCGCAAGCGCGCCGGGCACGACACCCGCATGGTGGTCAAGGTCAGCCCCGCGTCGTTCGCCGACAACCGCCTGCTCGACCTGATCGCCCGCCAGCTCGCGGCCCTCGACGTACCCGGCGACCGCCTGTGGCTGCAGACGCCGGAGGCCAAGGTGTTCACCCACCTGCGCCAGGCGCAGGCCTTCCAGGCCGCTGCGGCCAAGCTCGGCTGCCAGGTGGGCCTGGAGCACTTCGGTGCGGGCCTGGATTCCTTCCAGTTGCTCTCGCACTTCCAGCCGACCTTCCTCAAGATCGACCGCGTCTTCAGCGAAGACCTGGGCAAGACGGCGGAACACCAGCAGAAGATCCGCGAGATCGCCGGACGCGCCCAGGCGCTGGGCATCCTCACTGTCGCCGAGCACGTCCAGGACGCGGCCACCATGGCGTTCCTGTTCACCACGGGCGTGGACTACGTGGAGGGCAACTTCCTGGCCACGCCGGGGCCGATGATGAACTACGACTTCGGCTGACCCCGTCGCAGTCCCGCGTTGGAGCAAAAAAAGAAACCCGCCGGAAGGCGGGTTTCTCGTTCACGGCATGCGCAGGACGACTCAGGCGAACGTGCCCTGCTGCGCACGCAACGCGGCGATGCGTTCTTCCAGCGGCGGATGGCTCAGGAACAGCTTCTTCATGCCCTGGCCGATGCCGCCGGCGATGCCGAACGCCTCTACCTGCGCCGGCAAGGTGCTGGGACGCTGCTGCTGCGACAGACGCTCCAGCGCGGAGATCATCTTCTGGCGGCCGGCCAACGACGCGCCACCGTGGTCGGCGCGGAATTCGCGACGGCGCGAGAACCACATGGCGATCATCGTCGCGAACAGGCCGAACACCACTTCCAGCACCATCACGATGATGTAGTAGCCGAAGCCGCGGCCGCCGCCCTCGCGGTTGCCGGACAGGAACCCGTCGACGATGCCGCCCACCACGCGCGCCAGCACGATGACGAAGGTGTTCAGCACGCCCTGCAGCAGCGCCATGGTGACCATGTCGCCGTTGGCGACGTGGCTGACCTCATGACCGAGCACCGCTTCGGCTTCATCGCGGCTCATCGAGCGCAGCAGGCCGGTCGAGACCGCGACCAGCGCGTTGTTGCGGTTGGCGCCGGTGGCGAAGGCGTTGATCTCGGGCGCGTCGTAGATGGCGACCTCCGGCATGCCGATGCCCGCGGCCTGCGCCTGGCGCTGCACGGTAGCCACCAGCCAGCGCTCGGCGTCGTTGCGCGGCTGTTCGATCACCTGGGCGCCGGTGGCGCGCTTGGCCATCCACTTGGAGGTCAGCAGGGAGATCAGCGAGCCGCCGAAGCCGAGCACGGCTGCCATGGGTAGCAGCACGGCCAATCGTTGGGGATTCACACCCAGCAGCGAAAGTACAACGCTGACCAGGATCAGCACTGCCAGATTGGCTGCAAGGAAAAGGCTGACACGCGTGAACACGAGAGGAACTCCAGGAGAATATGCGAAGGTATACGGACGCAGAACTGCGGTTGCGGACACGCAAATTCAAGCAACTGCCTGACTACGTGGTTCAGCTTTCCTTTTCTTCCGACGAATGACCGAG
Organism: Pseudoxanthomonas sp. Root630; assembly: GCF_001427585.1. Lineage (GTDB taxonomy): Bacteria > Pseudomonadota > Gammaproteobacteria > Xanthomonadales > Xanthomonadaceae > Pseudoxanthomonas_A. Next base: position 345,373 of record NZ_LMGY01000016.1, read on the forward strand.
ACCGATCCCCACCTCATCTATCGCGGACGCTTCGCGCCCTCGCCCACCGGCCGACTGCACTTCGGATCGCTCGTGGCCGCGCTCGGCAGCTGGCTGCTGGCGCGCCACCACGGCGGGGAATGGCTCATCCGCGTGGAAGACCTCGATCCACCGCGCGAGATTCCCGGCGCCGCCCAGGCGCAGCTCGCGACGCTGGCCGCGTTCGGACTGATGTCCGACCTGCCCCTGCTCTGGCAGAGCCAGCGTCATGACCGCTACTCAGAGGCGCTAAGCCGACTCCTGGCCGACGGCGCCGCCTTCGAATGCCGGTGCAGCCGCACCGACCTGGCGGCTGTTGGCGGCATCCATCGCGCCTGCGTCGCCCACGGCCCGGCGCGTCCGCCCGCCATCCGCCTGCGCGTGGCCGACGACAGCCGCGTGGCCTTCGTGGATGGCCTGCAGGGCCGCATCGAACAGGCGGTGGACCGCGAGGTGGGCGATGTGGTGCTGCGCCGTGCGGACGGCTTCTGGGCCTATCAACTGGCGGTCGTGGTCGACGACGCCGACCAGGGCATCACCGACGTGGTGCGCGGTGCGGACCTGCTCGATTCCACCCCGCGACAGATCCTGCTCCAGCGCGCGCTCGGCCTGCCCACGCCGCGCTACCTGCACCTGCCGCTGATCGTCGATGCGGAGGGTCAGAAGCTGTCCAAGTCGATGGCCGCCTTGCCGATCGACGACCATGCCCCGCTGCCAGCGCTCCGGGCTGCGTGGACGGCCTTGGGACAACCCGCCGCCGCGCTGGCCGACGCCCCGTCGGTCGCCGGGGCGCTGGCGTCTGCGCAGCGGCATTTCCGTCCCGAAGCGCTGCCAAAAGTGAGACATGCGACGTTCGCTGCAGCGCACAACAAACCTGTCGCAGGCGCTGTCTAGAATCCAAGGGCCGTCGGCTTGCGACGGTCCAAGGAGATCTCCCACATGACAGCGCGCGTCGCCCTGGTCACCGGTGGCACCGGAGGTATCGGTACCGCCATCTGCAAGAAGCTGGCCGACATGGGCCACAAAGTCGCCACCAACTACCGCAACGAAGAGAAGGCGCGCGCGTGGCAGGCGCAGATGAAGGCCGACGGCTACGACATCGCGCTGGTCAAGGGCGACGTGACATCGCCCGACGAAGCGCAGGCGATGGTGAAGGAAGTCGAGCAGACGCTCGGCCCGGTCGAAGTGCTGATCAACAACGCCGGCATCACCCGCGACGGCACCTTCCACAAGATGTCGGCCACGCAGTGGGGCGACGTGATCAACACCAACCTCAACTCGGTGTTCAACGTCACCCGCCCGGTGATCGACGGCATGCGCGACCGCAAGTGGGGCCGCATCATCCAGATCAGTTCGATCAACGGCCTGAAGGGCCAGTACGGCCAGGCCAACTACGCCGCGGCGAAGGCCGGCATGCACGGCTTCACCATTTCGCTGGCGCGCGAGAACGCCAAGCTCGGCATCACGGTCAACACGGTCTCGCCCGGTTACGTCGCCACCGACATGGTGATGGCGGTGCCGGAGGAAGTCCGCGCCAAGATCGCCGCCGACATCCCCACCGGCCGCCTGGGCAAGCCCGAGGAAATCGCCTACGCCGTGGCGTTCCTGGTGGACGAACAGGCCAGCTGGATCACCGGATCCAACCTGGACATCAACGGCGGCCACCACATGGGTTGGTGACACCCGGGGCGGCGCCGCAGGCGCCGCCCTTCCATGGCCTGCACGTCGGCATGCTGCGCAGCATTATTCCTTGGCTGAACAGGGCAACCCCCTCTTGTGGCCTGTTGCAAGGGCTGTTGCGCTGCGTCATGCTGGCTCCATACGCGTTTAGAGTGAATGCTCAATGGCTGCGATCCGCATCATCAAGAAGTACCCCAACCGTCGTCTGTACGACACCGAGATCTCCAGCTACATCACCATCGAGGACGTGCGCCAGTTGATCGTCGATGGCGAGGATTTCGAAGTCCGCGACGCCAAGACCGGCAACGACCTGACCCGCACCGTGCTGCTGCAGATCATCAGCGAGCAGGAGCAGGACGGCGAGCCCGTGCTCTCCACGCAGCTGCTGAGCCAGATCATCCGGTTCTACGGCGACTCCCTGCAGGGCTTCATGGGCAACTACCTGGAGCGCAGCATGCAGTTGTTCATGGAGCAGCAGCAGCAGTTCCGCAGCCAGATGGGCAACCTGCTGGGCCAGACCCCGTGGACCATGATGAACCAGCTGACCGAGCGCAACCTCGAGCTGTGGCAGGAATTCCAGCGCAACCTCAGCGGTGGCCTGGGCCGCCCGACGACGGTGAAGCCGAAGGAAACACCGCGCGAGACGCCCAAGACGCGCGCACGCTGAGACACCCTGTAGTGAAACCCGGCCCGCGCACGTTGCGCGGGCCTTTTTTTAGCCCGCGACACAGGAAATACGCATGACGCAACGCATTGCCGTGGTGACCGGTGGCCTGGGCGGCCTGGGCCTGGCCATCAGCCAGGCGCTGGCGCGCGCCGGCCGCAAGGTGGTGGCCGCCGACCTGCCCGCCTCTCCCGAACGCCTCGAACGGTTCCATGCCGAAACCGCCGGCCTGGACATCGAGCCCGCCACCGTCGACGTGGCCGACTTCGATGCCTGCGCCGCCTTCGTGCAGGGTATCGAGGCGCAACATGGCGCGCTCGATATCCTGGTCAACAACGCCGGCATCACCCGCGACGCCACCCTGCGCAAGATGGACAGGGCGCAATGGGATGCGGTGATCGGGGTGAACCTGGACAGCGTGTTCAACCTCTGCCGCCATGCCGTGGACGGCATGCAGGCACGCGGCTTCGGCCGCATCGTCAACATCAGTTCGGTGAGCGGCCAGACCGGCAACTTCGGCCAGGTGAACTACGCCGCGGCCAAGGCCGGCCTGCACGGTTTCTCGATGTCGCTGGCGCGCGAAGTCGCCCGCAAGGGCGTCACCGTCAACAGCGTCTCGCCCGGCTATGTGGAAACCCCGATGACCGCCGCCATGCCCGGCGAGGTGCGCGAGCGTACCGTCGCCGCGGTTCCGGTCGGCCGCATCGGCCAACCCGACGACATCGCACGCGCCGTCGCCTTCCTCACCGCGGACGACGCCGGCTACATCACCGGCGCCAACCTGCCGGTCAACGGCGGCCTGTTCATGAGCTTCTGACCGGAATCCCGGTCCCACGCCGACACACTTACGAATCCTCACGAGGCTCCCGCATGAAACTCACCCCTCCCACCTTCGGCGTCTGGCTGATCGCGCTGCTGCTCGGCGGCGGCGGCATCGCCGCGAAGTTCGGCTATGTGCCGGTGCTGGCCCCGCACGCGTTCTGGCTGGTCGTCGCCGGCTTCGGCCTGCTGGTCGCGGCGACCGTCTTCAGCAAGCTCTGAAGCACCGGGCTATGCTCCCGGCGTCGATCGTCGGGAGCTGTCCATGGATCTGATCGCTTCGTTGTTGGGCGACCTGTGGGCCCGGCCCCGCCTGGTCGTCCCGCTGCTGCTCGGCGTCGCGGCCGGCCTGGGTCTGTTCCACTTGACCGGCAAGGAACCCTCGTCCGCCGCCATGGCGCTGGGCTGTGCGCTGCTCGGCCTGGTCATCGGGTTCGCGCTGGAGTACCTGCGCGAACCCTCCCCGCACGACCCTGACGCCTGACCGTCATTCCATCTCGAAACGCTCGAACGCGATCTCCAGCGTTTCGAACAGCGTGTCGCCCAGCGCCGCGTCCATCGGCGAAGGCGTGTACGCCGCCGGTCTCGCCCGCAGGAAGCGCCAACGCATCACCGGGTTGCCCTGCTCGTCCAGCAACGTGATGGCGACGGTGCGTCGCGCATCGCCGCCATTGCGTGCCTCGTCCCACCACTGGTACCACGCCAACGAACCGATCACGCCCCGGCGCAGCACCAGGTTGTCGTAGTGGGTCAGGGTGGACAGCTTGATGGCTTCCGGCGTCTTGTCGTTGCCGTTGCGGTATTCATTGACCTGCAGGCGGGCTTCGGGGAACAACACCTCGGCCACGCCCCCGTCAGGTCCATCACCCAGTCCGAGATCGACGAGGAAGTTCATTCCGGCATACGGGCGGTCGCGCTGTACGGGCATGGGCAGGGGTTCCATGTGGGAAGGGAGGTGTACCCGCGTGGGGAACACTACTCTTCCAACGCGATCCTTCGCGCCGAGAGGTCAGGCCGTCTTCGCCTGCCCGATCCACAACCGATTGCCGTCGGGATCGTCAATCCGGAACTCGCGCATGCCGTAGAACGTGGTGTCCAGCGCGGGCACGTCCAGGCCGTTCGCGCGCGCCTGCGCATGGAAAGCGTCGATGTCGTCCGGATAGAGATAAAGCACCGCACCGCGCGGCGCGTCGGGGTTCACGTTGATCGACTGGTCCAGCATCATCCGGCAATCGCCCCAGCGCAGCTTCGCCCAGCCCCAGTCGTCGCGGCGATCTTCCACCGCGAAGCCCAGCTGTTCGTAGAACGCGATCGCCCGCGGCAGGTGGCGGACGGGTTGCATGGGGATGATGTGGGACACGGGGTTTTCCCGCTTCATTTGTCGTGGGGGTGCGTGAAGCGCGATGCAATGAGAATAAGCGTCGAGATCGCAAGTACGAACCAGCAGATCACGAAAACCCCGCCCGCGCACCACACAAGTGCAAAGAGCACGTCCGCAAGCATGTCGCGACCGGCATACCTCGCAGCACCGGAGCTGAGCCCCAAGACGAGCGCCACCCCCCATGCGCAGAACGCAACGCGTTTTGCGCGGCCGATGATGACGTCATCGGTCACCGCGCGCCGAGTGCGCTCTTGCTGCAAGGGCCCTACTCCGCCGCCCACACCACATCGACACCTTCGGACTCGCCCACCGCCGTGCGCAGCAGCGCGACGAAACCGGCGCTGGCGCCCAGGCTTTCCAGCGCATCGATGGCGGTATGTTCGACGTAGTAATCCTGGTCCTTGGACGACTCTTCTTCCATGTAGTCCACCAGCATCTGCAAGTCCGCTTCCGAGATGCTGCCCAGCGTGCGGCCACTGTCCTTTTCCGACAAACGAATGCTCATGCGGTCTTCCTTTCCTCGAACGTTGGGGTGGATGGAGGTCAGCGCGGGGCGCCGTCGGCGCCCTTGCGCAGGAAGGCGGCCAGGCCGCCCAGTTGCAGGCCCTGCACCTTGTCCACGACGGGCGCGAACGTGCTCATGTCGTCCGGCGTATAACCGCCGGCGCGGTACCACAGGGTGATGCGGGTGCCGCCTTTCTCTTCGACGAAGCGCCATTCCAGCGCGCCGTGCAGGCCCATGCCCTGCAGCGGGCCGAGGCCGCCGGTCATGCGCATCAGCTTGCCGGGGTCGGTGAAGGTCACCGTCATGTGCCAGGCCTGCTGCGCGCCGTTGATCTCGCAGAAGCAACCGCCCACCTTGTCGCTGATGGACAGCTTCGATGCATCGCCCCACCACGTGTGGTCGGCGGGCCACCAGCGGCCGACGTCGTTCACCAGCGCTGCGTAGGCCACCTGCGGCGCGACGGGCACCCATTCGGAATTCTCGACGGTGAAGCCATTCGGCTGCGCGTCCTTGATCGCCGCCTGCGCTGGCCCGGCGACGGTCGCGACGGCCAGCAGGAAGGCGCCGGCCAGCGCCTTCACTTCGCCGCTCCCTGCGGACAGAACTTGGCGCGATACGCCATGGCCTTGGGCATCAGTGCGGTGAGGTTCTGGATGCGCGTACCGGGATTCGGGTGCGTCGACGAGAATTCCGGCGGCGCCTGTCCGCCACTGGCTTCGCTCATGCGCTGCCACAGCGGCACGGCTTCTTCCGGGTTGAAGCAGGCGGCCGCCGCCAGCATCAGGCCCACTTCGTCGGCCTGGGTCTCGTGTTCGCGCGCGTAGGGCAACAGGTAGCCGTAGCCCATCGCGGCCATCACCATCTGCTGCTGTTGCGGGTCCATGCCGCTCATCGCGCCCGCCATCTGCCCGATCTGGGTGAGCTTCTGCTGCGACATGCGCTGGGCGCCGTGGCGCAGCAGCGCGTGGGCGATCTCGTGGCCCATCACCACGGCGACGGCGTCGGCGTTCTTGGCCACCGGGATCAGCCCGGTATAGACGGCCATCTTGCCGCCGGGCAGGCAGAACGCGTTGGCCTGGTCGGACTGGATCACGTTGACGTCCCAGTCGAAGGACTTCCAGTTGCCGTTGGGCTGGGTGCCCTTCTCCGCCGCGATGGCGGCCTCGACCTCGGGCACTTTCGCGATCAGCCGCTGGGCGATGCTGCGCACCTGCTGGGCGATCTGCGAATTGGGGTCGACCGGTTGCTCCTGCTGCAGGATCTCCTCGTAGGCCTGCAGGCCGAGGGCCTTCTCTTCCTCCACGCCGATCGAGTTGTCGATCAACACCTTCTCGCCGGTGTACGGATCGACGACGCGGTTGTTCAGGTAGTAGCAGCCGCCGTAGACCAGGAACCCCAGCAGGATGATCCAGCGGAGGTTGCCCAGTCCGCCGCCCCGCCGCCCGCCACCCTGCCCGTACTGCGAGCGCCCGTAAGGATCTTGCCTCATCACCCTCTCCCTGGCGGCCTAGATGCCGCGAACGACGCGGAAGCCCACCCGCGCATTAGTCATATCCGAATCCGATGACGAACGCCATGCGGCACGCGCCTGCGCCGGTGAACTGGCCCAGGAGCCGCCGCGCACCACCCGCGACCGGCAGCCGGGATTGAACCACGCGGCTCCGTCCGCCGGGGCGCGCCGGTAGCTGGCGTGCCAGCAGTCGCTGACCCACTCGCTGGTATTGCCTTCGAGGTCCTTCAGGCCGAACGCATTGGCGCGGAAGCGCCCCACCGGCGCCGGACCCCAGTAACCGTCGCCGTAGGCGATGAAGGCGTTGTTCCAGTTGCGGCCGCTGGGGGAGCGGTCATTGCCCCCGGTCAGGTTGGCCACCCCGCGCGGCGGCTGGCCGTTGCCCCACGGATAGCGGCCCTGCTGGCCGCCGCGCAAGGCGTATTCGTACTCGGCCTCGCTGGGCAGGCGATAGCCGTGGCCGGTCTGCCCGGCCAGCCACTCGGCGTAGGCTTCGGCGTCGTACACACTGACGTGCAGCACGGGCATGTCGTCGCTGGCGGGGTCGCCGGCATAGTCGGACTGCCAGTCCACGCCACTGCGCCGCACGAAGTTGCCGCTGCGTTCGTCGTAGATGATGGAATGGCCGCGGCGGGTGGCGCGCGGCCGGTACTGGGTGGCCTGGACGAACCGGCGGAACTCGCCGACGGTCACCGCATGCCGCGCCATCGCGAAACCGCGGTCGAAGCGCACGTAGTGCGCGGGCTTCTCGGCATCGGCGGCATCGGCCTCGTCCTCGGCCGCCCCCATCAGGTAGCCCCCGTGCGGCACCACCACCATCTCCGGCCCGCGGCCGCCGTGGTGGAGCGCGTCGGTGAACGCCTGACCCGGTCGGAACAGGCCGTAGTACGTGGCCAGGTCGATGCGCTGGCGAAGGTCGGCGGCGACCCGGTCGCCGGGCCTGGCGATGCGGAGCACGTCGGCCAGCTTCACGCGCGCGTCCTTGATGCCTTGCGGCGTAGCGATGTCGCGCACGCCGGCGTCGCGCAGTTCGATGATGCGGGCGATGCGGATGGCCTCCACGCGCACGCGGGCGTCGGCCACGGTCTGCGCGTCCTCGCGGACACGGGCGGCATCGTCCAGCCAGCCGGTGGCGGCATCGAAATCGCTGGCGTGGGCCGCGTCCTCGGCGCGCCGGATCAGGGCGCTCTCGACGGCCGCGACGCCCTGCATCGCGCGCGGCTGGCCGGGCTTCCACTTCAGCACCTCGCGGAAACCCGCAAGCGCGCCGCCGCCCTCTTCGCCGAGCCGGCCCTCACGCAGTGCGCGCTCGGCGGCGATGTTCAGGCGGGTCAGCTGGTCGGCATCGTCCACGCGCGCCAGATACGCGATGACGGCGGGATCGGCCGGTGCCAGTGTGCGCGCCACCGCAGCGACCTGGCGTGCGCGGCGCAGCGATTCGGTGCGGTCTTCGGCGTGGCGCAACGCCTGCGCGCCCTGCTCCAGCAACGCATCCAGGCTGCGTTCCAGGCCGGCCTTGGCACGCGCGTCGGCCGGATCCAGTCGCTGCAGGGCGAGATAGAGCGGGATCGCATCGTCGGGGCCATCGAACAGGCGGCCCCCGGCCAGCGCGTGCGCGGCGCGTTGGCGCGCGCCGGCCGCTTCTTCGGCCGTGAGCGCCACCGCGGGCGCACGCCAGGTCAGTTCGTCCATGCTGCTGTCGTCGCCGCTGACGGTGACGCGCGGCATGCGCACGCTGTCGCTGGCGGCCTGGCCGTCCTGCGGCGCGCCGTCGTCGCGCGAACACGCGGCCAGCGACGACAGCAAGATCAACAAGGCGGCAAGGAGTGCGCGCAAACATCCTCCGTGAAGGGAGCGACCGGCTCCCGTGAGAGAATGCCGGCAGACATACCGGCAGAGCCGGGACCTTAGGTTATTGTCCCCCGACTGAGCAAACGACGCATCACGCGGAGATTACGTTGCCCCACTGGATAGACACCCCCGCCGCACTGGACGCGCACCTTCAGCGCCGCCCGACGCGGATCGGCCTGGATACCGAGTTCGTCCGCGAGCGCACCTTCTGGCCTCAACTCGCGCTGGTGCAGATCGCCCTCGACGAGGACGTGCTGCTGGTCGATCCGCTGGCGCCGGGCATGACCGATGCTCTCCGGCCCTGGCTGGCCGATCCATCGATCACCAAGGTGATGCACAGCGCCAGCGAGGACCTGGTGGCGTTCAAGGTGGCCTGTGGCGTGCTGCCGACGCCGTTGTTCGATACCCAGATCGCCGCGGCGCTGGCAGGCGTCGCCGCGGGCATCGGCTACCAGAAGCTGGTGGAACGCATCACCGGCGTCGTACTGCCGAAGGGCGAGACCCGCTCGGACTGGTTGCGCCGGCCGCTCAGCGACGCGCAACTGCACTATGCGGCCGACGATGTGCGCTACCTGTTCGCCGTGCACGACGCGCTGCGGACCGAATTGGCCTCCACGGACCGGCTCGGCTGGCTGGAGGAAGACTGCGCGCGCTTCGTGGAGAACGCGGCGCAGGACGAAGGCGAGCGTTGGCCGCACCTGTCGATGCGGAGTGCGCAGTTCCTGGACATCGACGCGCAGCGCCGGCTGGTGCGTGTGTTGCGCTGGCGCGAGGTGCAGGCGCGCGCCAGCGACAAGCCGCGCAGCTGGATCCTCGACAACGAACTGGCCGTGGCGCTGGCGCGTACGCCCCCCATCGACAAGGCGGCGCTGCTGCGCTTCTTCGACACCCAGCCCAAGGCCCCGCGCAAGCTGGCGGACGCGATCTGGCAGGCGCTGGACACCCCACTGGACGACGAAGCCGACATGCCGGTGGCACGCAACGCGACCGACGGCGACAAGGCCCGCCTCAAGCGCCTGCAGGATGCCGTGGCCCAGCGCAGCAGCGAACTCGGCCTGCCCGACGGTGTGCTGGCATCGCGCCGCTATCTGGAAGGCCTGCTGGATTCGGGCCAGTGGCCGGCTGCGCTCGGCGGCTGGCGCCGACGCGAACTGGAGCCCGTCCTGGCACCCGTGCTGGACGGCGCAGGCTTGGCACAGCCAGCCCCTGCGGGCTAGAATGGCGCCGCTCTTGTGGGGCCATAGCTCAGCTGGGAGAGCGCGTCGTTCGCAATGACGAGGTCGGGAGTTCGATCCTCCCTGGCTCCACCACTTACACGAAGCCCCGCTCACGCGGGGCTTTCTGTTTCCAGGCGTTCAACGATCCTGCAGTGGGTGCATTCGCAACAGAACCCACGTGATGGTCCTGAGGTCCTGCGCAGGAAACGGGTTCGGCTCGACTGGCCTCACCGCGCGCCCTTCTTCTCCTGCTTGTCTGCCCGCTTTTCCTTCAGCGTCTTGGCGGGCTTCTTCTTCTGTTCTTTCTTCTTGTCCAGGCCTTTGGCCATCTCCGCATCCCTTGGTTGGTGTCGACGACGGGATGATGGCATCTGGGCCGCCCCGACGCGAGCGCCGGACGCGCCGCCCGGCGACCGGCGCCATGACGAGGTCGGGAGTTCGATCCCCCCGGCTCCCCCTTCCATCCGAAAGGCCAGGCGAATGCTCGCCTTTTCCTTTGCGCCATCTATGGCTGTCCAAAGAAAAAGCCCGCCGGCAGGCCGCCGACGGGCTGGGAGAGCAAGGTAACGCGTGGATCAGAACTTGTAGCTGACGCCCAGCAGGTAGGTGCGGCCCCATTCGACGTATTCCAGCGGACGGTCCTTGGTGCCGGCGTAGGTCTGGTAGGCCTCGTCGGTCAGGTTGCTGGCCTGGAACAGCACACTCAAGCCACCGAGTGCGTGCCCATCCGGGAATGTGTAGCTGACCTGCGCATCGGTGATGTTCTCGCCGACCACGTAGCGCAGCGTGCGGTTGCCGTTGAAGTTGCCGATCTCGCCGATGAAGTCCGAGCGGCGACGCTGGTTGACGCGTGCCTCGAACCCGTTCTTCTCGAAGTACACCGTCAGGTTGTACACACGCTTGGACAGGCCCGGCAGGTCGATGTCGCCAGCGCCGACACTGGAGGCGCTTTCCGGGTCGCGGATCTGGATGTTGCTGTCGTTGAACGTGGCGCTGGCTACCGCACCGAAGCCCTGCAGCACGTCACTGAACATGTCGAACGGCAGCGACGCCGTCAGTTCCAGGCCCTGCAGCGTGCCACCCTCGCCGTTCACCGGCCGCGAGTAGCTGCCGATCGGATTGACGTCGACGCCCGGGTTGTTGGCGTTCGGCGGGATGTCGGGCGTGTACGCAGACAGATCATAGAAGGGATCGGTCTGGGTGTAGATGTACGTCTGCAGGTCCTTGTAGAAGTACGCCGCCGCCACGTAGGCCTTGGTCCCGAAATACTTCTCGTACGACACGTCGAACGCGTAGGCACGCCACGGATCCAGCAGCGGATTGCCACCGCTGGCGTAGCTGTTGCGCAGGCCGGTGCCGTTCTCCGGATCCGGGCCGTCGGACGCCGTCACTTCCAGCGACGCGCGCAGTTGATCGACGCGGGGACGCGCCACCTGCTTGGCCAGCGCGACACGCAGCGTCTGGTCGTTATCGAAACCGAAAGCCAGGTTCATGCTGGGTAGCACGTCGGTGAAGGTCTTGCCCATGTGGATCGGCTGCGGATCGCCGCCGCCGCTGAGCCGAATCGCATCGGAAGACTGGTCGACGCGCTGGACCTGCACGCCGGCATTGCCGCGCACGCTGACGTTGCCCCACTCGGTATCGATGTTGCCGCGCACGAAGGCGGTGCTCGTCTTCTCCCTGACATCCCACGACTTGGCGACCAGGTAGGCCGCGTCAGCGTTCGGCTGGAAGATCATGTATCGCGCAACAGCGGCCGGCACATTCCAGGACGGGATATAGCCGACACCGGCGAACCTGAGATCGACCGGACGGTATTGCAGGTCGGAAGCGATCGTCGTTTCACCTTGTGGACCGAGGTTGATGTTGCCTTCAGGCTGACGCTTGTTCTTCTCGCGGTCGGCATAGTTGAGGCCGACGTCGATGTCGGACATCCACGACAGGAACGCCGGCGCCGGGAACGAGGCGGCCAGCTTGCCAGTGCGCAGCTCGTCGACGACGTTCGGCACCTTGCCATAGCCCGAGCCGTAGATCGTGTTGGCCAGATACAGCGAATCCGGATTCGAGTAGTCGCGCCCCGGGTTGATCTGCGAAAAGCCGTTGTTGCGGATCTGAAGCTGCAGCGTATCCAGCTGCGGCGACGGCAGCATCTGCGTGTTGTTCTCGAGGTTGAGCTCGTCACGCTTGGCACGCGACCAACCGATGTCGGCGATGATGCGCGCCTGGCCGGCGGTGAACTCGTTGTTCCAGCCGAAGGCGTTGATCTCGTCTTCGCGCTTGTTGTACATGCCGCGCACCAACGGGTACACGTTGCCCATGGTGCCGCCCGTGAACGTGTTGTCGCCGTTGATGGACGGATTGGTGACCTGCAGACGGGTTGCGCCGTTCGTCCCGTTGTAGTCGCCGATGTGAACTTCCAACTGGTTGGCGGTATCGACCTGCTCCGCCTCCGAGTGGAACAGGTCCAGCGTACTGGTCCATGCATTCGACGGACGGAACTGCAAGGTGGCCATCACGCCATCGCGCTTGGTTTCACCGGTGCGGCGCAATGCCTTGATGCCGTCGGAGTAGAACGTGCCGGACGGTACGCCCGGGCGCCAGTTGTCGCCGATCGCCTGCCAGGGCTCGTAAAGACCGACCTGGTTCTCCTGGATCGGCGTCGTGGTGTGCGAGTAGCCGATCGAAAATCCGAAGGTCCGCGCTTCATTCTGGGTGATGTAGCTGGCGTTGACACGTTCGCCATAGGCCGATGCATCAGCGGCCGCACCCAGCGAGTTGCGCTGGCCACGCACGCCCACCGTGCCCACCGGCGCGTCGAAGCTCAGCGGACGCACCGTCTGCATATCGATCGTTCCGGACAGGCCCTGGCCGATGAGGCCGGCGTCGGGCGTCTTGTACACGGTCACGCCACCGACCAGCTCCGACGGATACTGGTCGAACTCGACACTGCGATTATCGCCGGTGCTGACCATCTCGCGGCCGTTCAGCAGCGTGGTGGAGAAATCGGGCGACAGGCCACGCACGCTGATCACCTGCGCACGACCGGCGACGCGCTGCGCCGCCAAGCCCGGCAGGCGACCGATGGATTCGCCGATGCTGACATCCGGGAGTTTGCCGATGTCTTCGGCGGACACCGCTTCGACGATGGAGGTGGAATCGCGCTTGACCGAGATCGCGCTCTCGATGCCGCGGCGGATACCGGTCACCACCACCGTATCCAGCTCGGTGGCTTCGGCCTGTTCGTTCTGTTGTTCGGCGGGCTGGGCGGTCTGGGCGTTGACGCCGGTCGCGGTGAGCGCGATGGCAGACGCCAACGCCGCGCTCAGCAGGTTGCGCTTGAGTTGCATGTTCCCCTCTCCAAGGACGTTGTATGCGACGAACCGGGTGCGTCGCGCAGTGCGATCGCCCGGGTCTTACACGTCGGGACACGGGGCCCCGAAACGTGCGGCCATGGTAGTGGCGCGTGCAGTTGCACAAACCGGCCTGCATACGTATTCATGCATATTCCGCGCGGCGGCGTAACACGCGTTCCGTACGCACGGACACGCACGCGTATGCGCGTCGCGCGAGGCCGCAACGTCGTTCAGACAGGCATCGGACGCGCGGTCGCGCGTTGCGCTTCAGGGCCGCAGCAGGAACATCAGCGGCACCTCGATACGATCACGCCAGGCAGCTTCGTTGTGGGTCGCACCGAGATAGCGATGGCTCAGCAGATCCACGCCGGGACGATAGCCACGCGCGCGCAGTACGCCATCGACGCGCTGCTGATACGGCTCGTATTGCGCATCGATGGCCTCGGTGCCGTAGTCGAAGTAGAAGCGGTTGCCGCCCGGCGCAGGCAGATGCTGCGCCAGGTAGCCCTCGACGATGCCATCGGCGATCGGCCAGTGCGTGGACACGCACCCTGCGCCGCCGAACACGCCCGGGTACTCCAGCACCGCATACGCGGAGATCAGGCCGCCCATGCTGGAGCCCATCACCGACGTATCCGCGGGACCCGTCAGCGTGCGGTACTGCGCATCGATGAAGGGCTTCAGTTCGGTGACGAGAAACGCGAGGTAGTCGTCCGCGACGACCTCGGCCGTCGGAAACGGCGGATCGCCCGGTGTAGGGATGAACGTCGCACCCTGGATCGCCTTGCGCGGCATGTATTCCTGCAAACGCCTGGGCGTGTTCCATACCGCCACAACGATGGCGGCGCGCGCATGTCCGTTGGCGATCAGGCGCGTCATCGCCTCGTCCACGCCCCAGTCCACGCCGGTGTACGACGTCGATGGATCGAACACGTTCTGCCCGTCGTGCATGTAGAGCACCGGGTATCGCGTACCCGCCGCGGCGTCGTAGCCGGGCGGCAGCCAGACATCCACGTTCCTCGCAGCGACATGGCGCGAGGGGAACTGCGCATGGCGCAGCAGCGTACCGGTGACACCCTCCCCGGTCACCGCTTGCGCAGCGGGGACGGACGGCGGCTTCACCTGCGCGTGCGCGACGAAGGCCGCGGCGAACAACAGCAGCGCCACGCCGAACGTTCCCAGCCGCATGCCCATGGTCGTATCTCGTCGCTCAGTCGATGAGGGCGTAGTACACGCCCCGGGCCGGCAGCATGAGCGTGCCATCCCGCACGGTGCCCGATGGCAGGCCGTGATGGTCTGCCACGCGCGGCGACATGCCTTCCGGCAACGGCCATGCGGCTTCCGTCGATGACAGGTTGAACACCACCAGCATTGTGCTGCCCTCCACTTCGCGTTCGAATGCGAGCACCGGTTCCGGCGCATCCAGGAAGCGAATGCTGCCCACGCGCAGCGCGGGGTGGCGGCGGCGCCATGCGAGGAAGCGTCGCACCTGGTTGAGGACCGAGCCGGCATCGGCTTCCTGCGCGGCGACGCTGATCGCGCGGTGTTCGGCAGGGATGGGCAACCACGGATGCCCGCTGCTGAAGCCGGCCTGCTCGCCATCCTGCCACGGCATCGGCGTGCGGCATCCGTCGCGGCCCTTGAAGTTCGGCCAGAACGTCTTGCCGTAGGGATCCTGCAGGGCTTCGTAGGGCACGTCCGCTTCGGGCAGGCCCAGTTCCTCGCCCTGGTACAGGCAGACCGAGCCGCGCAAGGAGCACACCAGCGCCACCAGTTGCGCCGCCAGGGCCGGCGACGCATCGCCACGTCCCCAACGTGTCACGGCGCGCTGCACGTCGTGGTTCGAGATCGCCCAGCAGGGCCAGCCTTCGACCATCGCCGCTTCCAGGCGCTCCACGGTGCCGCGGATGTAGGCCGCCGTGCCGTCGTCGGTCAGCAGCTCGAAGCTGTAGCCCATGTGCAGGCGCTGGTCGGTGACGTACTCGGCGGTGGTGGCGAGCGAATCCTCCGAGGAGATTTCGCCCAGGGCACCGGCGTCGGGATACTGGTCCAGCAGTCCGCGCAGGCGCTCCAGGAAACCGATGTTCTCCGGCTGCGTATTGTTGTGGTAGTGGTACTGGTACGCGTACGGATTGTCGGGACTGAAGCCACGCCCCACCCGCTTCTCCTTCGGCTTCGGCGGGTTGTCGCGCAGGTGCGCGTCGTGGAAGCAGAAGTTGATCGCGTCCAGGCGCAGGCCGTCCACGCCCTTGTCGAGCCAGAACTTCACGTTGTCCAGCGTGGCGTCCTGCACGGCCGGGTTGTGGAAGTTCAGGTCGGGCTGGCTGGCCAGGAAGTTGTGAAGGTAGTACTGCTCGCGCCGCGGCTCCCAGCGCCAGGCGACGCCGCCGAACAGCGACATCCAGTTGTTGGGCGGGGTGCCGTCTTCCTTCGGGTCGGCCCACACGTACCAGTCGGCCTTCGCGTTGTCCCGGCTCTCGCGGCTCTCCTTGAACCAGGCATGGTCCACCGAGCAATGGCTCAGCACCTGGTCGATCATGACCTTGATGCCCAGTGAGTGCGCCTTGGCCAGCAAGCGGTCGAAATCGGACAGCGTGCCGAACAGCGGGTCCACGTCGCGGTAGTCGGCGATGTCGTAGCCGAAGTCGGCCATCGGCGACTTGAAGAACGGCGAGATCCAGATGGCGTCCACGCCCAGGCCCGCGATGTAATCCAGCTTCTCGACGATGCCCGGCAGATCGCCGACGCCATCACCGTTGGTATCGAGGAAGCTGCGGGGGTAGATCTGGTAGATCACCGCGCCGCGCCACCAGTTGTTCTTCGTCATTGCAGCACCAGGTCGCATGCATGGCGCACCCCTCCGGTGCGCACGGCGGGCGCCACTATTCCACGAGCCATCGATACGCGTGAGCGCAAGGCGTCATGGGCACGCATGAATACGTATGCATGCGCCGCCCGCTTCGAGGGTGGCCTTGCTCATCCATCGCCCCCTTCGAGAACGGAAGGCGCCGTCGAAACCCAGGCGCGGCAAGGCTCTCCGGGCTGCGCGCGTGCGCGGCAACGCGATCGCGCGGCGTCCGCCCCCGCACCCGCGTTGTTTGCGGTGCAGCATGGAAACACCTGCGCTTGCCTGCAAGATGCCGCCACGTCCGCAGCTTCGCGCGCGTCTTTCCGTCCACGCTCCAGGAACCCCTGCATGACCGCCAAGCCGCGCCTGTCCTTCTGGCAGATCTGGAACATGTCGTTCGGTTTCCTCGGCATCCAGTTCGGCTTCGCGCTGCAAGGCGGCTTCATGTCGCGGATCTTCCAGACGCTGGGCGCGGAGAAGGACGCGCTGCCGCTGCTCTGGATTGCCGCACCGCTGACCGGCCTGCTGGTGCAGCCGATCATCGGCTACCTCAGCGACCGCACCTGGCACCCGCGCCTGGGCCGTCGCCGGCCCTTCTTCCTGATCGGCGCCATCCTCAGCTCCATCGCACTGGTGTTCATGCCGCACTCGCCCACGCTGTGGATCGCGGCGGGCCTGCTGTGGGTGCTGGATGCCAGCATCAACATCAGCATGGAGCCGTTCCGCGCACTGGTGGCCGACAAGTTGCCCGAGGAGCAACGCTCGTTCGGCTTCGTGCTGCAGACGCTGATCATCGGCGTGGGCACCTGGGTGGCCAGCAACCTGCCCTGGTTCATCACCCAGCTCGGCGTGCCGAACGAAGCCGGTCCCGGCGTGGTGCCGCCGTCGGTGAAGGTGGCGTTCGCGATCGGCGCCTTCGTGTTCATGGCCAGCATCCTGGTGACCATCCTCACCACGCCCGAGTATCCGCCGGACGACCTGGAACGGTTCCGCGACGCGCAGAAGCAGCGCGGCAACTTCGCCGGCGAGATCGTCCACCATGTCGTCCACATGCCGGCGCAGATGCTGCGCCTGGGCCTGGTGCAGTTCTTCAGCTGGCTGGCGTTCTTCGCGATGTGGAGCATGGCCACGCCCGGCCTGACCGAGCATGTGTTCAAGGCGCCCGCCCCCGACCCTGCCGCCTTCGACATGGCGGTGCCGGCACAGGCCGCCGCCTTCCAGTCGGCCAATGCGGCGTTCCAGAACGCGGCGGACCTGGTGGGCTCTTACATGGGCTATTACGGGCTATCGTCGATGCTGGTCGCGCTGTTGCTCAGCTTCTATGCCGCGCGATTGCCGCTCAACCGCAAGGCGGTGCACGCGGGCTCGCTGGTGCTGGGCGGTATCGGCTTCCTGTCGATGTGGTCCGTACCCAGCCCGGCGTGGCTGATCGGTTCGTTCGCGCTGGTCGGCGTGGCCTGGGCCAGCATCCTGTCGATGCCCTACGCGCTGCTGTCCAGTCATGTGCCGGCGGAGAAGATGGGCATCTACATGGGCATCTTCAACATGTTCATCGTGATACCGCAGATCGTGGCCGCCACGCTGCTGGGTCCGTCGCTGCGCACCTTCTTCGCCAACGAATCCGTATTCGCCCTGGTCATCAGCGGCACCAGCCTGCTGCTCGCCGCCGCGGCGCTGGTCTTCGTGCGCGAACCCTCGCATGCCCCCGCTCCTCTTTCCTCGCAGGCCCATTGATGAAGCACGCCCACCGCTCCCTCGCTCTGGCGCTCAGTGCGCTGCTGGCGCCCGCGTCGGCGCTGGCCGTCGTGCCCGCGGATGAGTTCTACGGCACCACGGAGCCCTTCGCGAAGGAAGCCGTGTATTTCGTGCTGACCGACCGCTTCGTCAATGGCGACCCGTCGAACGATCATCGCGACCAGGGTGGCAAGAACGCCACCTTCGATCGTCCCACGCCGGGCGCACCGGAAGGCCAGACCGACAACGTCGGCTACCTTGGCGGTGACTTCAAGGGCGTGCTGGACAACGCCGGCTACATCCGCGATCTCGGTTTCACCTCGGTGTGGATCACGCCGATCATCGACAACCCGGACGAAGCCTTCACCGGTGGCGAAGAAGTGAAGTGGGCGGGGATGTTCACCGACCGCGGCAAGACGGGCTACCACGGCTACTGGGGCATCAATTTCTACAAGCTCGACGAACACCTGCCCAGCGAAGGACTGGATTTCGCCGGCTTCACCCGCGCCATGAAGGACCAGCAGCTCGACGTGGTACTGGACATCGTCGGCAACCACGGCTCGCCTGCGTACTCGATGCCGAAGATGCAGCCGCAGTACGGCAAGGTGTGGGACAAGGGCGGCAAGCTGATCGCCGACCACCAGAACCTGGACCCTGACAAGCTGGACCCGCGCCGCAAGCCCATGCACGCCTTCTACAACACCGGTGGCGGGCTGGCGCAGCTCTCGGACTTCAACGAGAACAACCCCGCGGTGATGGAATACCTGGTCGGCGCGTACGAGCAGTGGATCGACCAGGGCGCGGCCGCGTTCCGCGTGGACACCATCGCCTGGATGCCGCACGCGTTCTGGAAGGAATTCGCCGACCGCATCCGCGCGAAGAAGCCGGGCTTCTTCATGTTCGGCGAGAACTTCAACTACGACGCCGCGAGCATCGCCGGCCACACCTGGGTCCGCAACGGCAACTACAGCGTGCTGGACTTCCCGCTGAAGGGAAAGCTGACCGAGGTGTTCGAGAAACCGGGTACCAGCTACGAGGAAATCGGCAAGGCGCTGTACCTGGAAGACGGCCCGTACGCGAATCCGTACGAGCTGATGACCTTCTACGACAACCACGACATGGCGCGGATGAACGCCAGCGACGCGGGCTTCATCGACGCGCACAACTGGCTGTTCACCGCCCGCGGCATCCCGGTGGTCTACTACGGCTCGGAGATCGGCTTCGAACGCGGCCGCGCCGAACATGCGGGCAACCGCAACTACTTCGGCCAGGAGCGCATCAACGCGGCGCCGAAGAGCCCGATCTTCGCGCCGCTGAAGCGCATCGCGCAGTTGCGCCGCGACACGCCGGCCCTGCAGCGCGGCCTGCAGCTCAATGTGCGCATGAAAGGCGACCAGGCCATCTTCTACCGCGTGCTCCAGCACGAAGGGACCACCCAGACCGCACTGGTGCTGCTCAACAAGGCGGATGCACCGGCGAAGCTGTCGGTCTCCGACCATCTGCAGCCGGGCCAGTGGCGCGATGCGTTCACCGGCAAGACGCAGCGGGTGCGCAACCGCCTCCAGGCCGACGTTCCCGCGCACGGCGTGCGCGTGTTCCTGCTGGACGCACCGATCACCCGCGCCGACACCCGCGCTCGCCTGGCGGAGCTGATGGCGCGCAAGGCGCCGAAGGCGGATTGACCTGGGTCGCCCTTTGTAGGAGCGACGTAAGTCGCGACCGCAGACCGTGCACGCCATGAACGTGTGCCGGCCTGCCCACTGCCAGGGTTCGCCTTGGACATCCAGCGCCAAAGTGGACTGACGGCAACCGGTCGCGACTTACGTCGCTCCTACAACGGCGTCCTCACTTCGCCGCCGTCGAGCCCCGCAACGCCAGCCTCACCGGAATCGTCTGGCTCTCGGCGGGCTCGCCGTTGATCAGTGCCAGCAGGGTCTCGACCAGCAGCGCGCCCGCCAGCTTGGTGTCCTGCTGCACGGTGGACAGGCCCGGATTGACGAAGCTGGCCAGCGGAATATCGTCGAAGCCGGCCACGGCCACGTCTTCCGGCACCCGCATGCCGCGCTCCAGCAGCGCCTTCATGGCGCCGACGGCGATCAGGTCGCTCGCCGCGAAGATCGCATCGAATGGCACCCCGCGCGCCAGCAGTTCGGTCGCCGCCTCGTGGCCGGACTGTTCGGTGGTGATCGCATCGACCTGCAGCGCCGGATCCGCCGCCAGGCCCGCGACTTCGAGCGCGTGGCGGTGGCCGAGATAGCGCTCGAAGAACTCCGGGTAGTGGTTGGACGCATGCCCGAGGAAGGCGATGCGGCGACGGCCCTGTGCGACCAGGTGCGCCGTGATGTCGTGGCCGCCCTGGGTGTTGTCGCAGCCGATCGACACACCCGGCGTATCCGGCTGTACCGCACCCCAGCGGACGAAATGGGTGCCCTGCTCGACCAACCGCTCCAGCCGACTGCGCGATTCGAGGTAGTCGCCATAACCGAGTAGGATGATGCCGTCGGCCTTCTTGCTGTCCTCGTAGTCCGCCTGCCAGTCGTTGGACAGCTGCTGGAACGAGATCAGCAGGTCGTAGCCACGCAGCGCGCACGCCCGGGTGATGCTGCCCAGCATCGACAGGAAGAACGGATTGATCGCCGATTCGTCCGGGGTCGGGTCTTCGAAGAACAGCAGCGCGAGCGTGCCGGAGTGCTGGCGGCGCAGGTTGGAGGCGTTCTTGTCGACCTTGTAGTTCAACTGCTCGGCGATCGCCAGGATGCGCTTGCGCGTTTCCTCATTGACCATCGGGCTGCCGCGCAACGCGCGCGACACGGTAGGCTGGGACACGCCAGCCAGGTGGGCGATGTCCAGCGAAGTGGCCTTCCCCTTGATGGGCGCGATCACGGACGGGTTCGTATACGGTCGGAACGGGCCCCGATGATGACACGCCCCCGGCGGGGCTTCACCCCGCAGCGGCGACGGAAGCGGTTACAGCGGCTCAAGCATCGGGCGTCCGGGCCGTGCCGTGCAGTTGCACGCCGTCGGCATCCGTGATGCTCACGGAAACATCGATGCCGTGGCGGACGCTCTCCGTCACCACGCAGAAGTTCTCGAACTGGGCCAGGATGCGTTCCAGCGACGCATGCGCCGCGCCCGCCTCCGCGAGCCGGATGTCGGCGTGGATATGGCCCACGCGCAACCTGCCCTGTTCGTTGCGCACCAGCTCCGCGGTGGCGTGGGTCACCAGCTTGCCCGGCGCATTCTTGAACTTGCGCAGCGCGAACAACAGGCTGGCCGACAGGCAGTTGGCCACGGCCGACAGCAGCAGGCGCGTCGGATTCGGGCCCTCGCCCTTGCCCAACGGCGCCGGCTCGTCGGTCATCAGGTCGGCGATGGTGGTTTCGTCGAAGCGGATGCGGAAGGCGTAGTCGTCCTCCTGCTCCAGGGTGAGGCTGATGCGCTGGGAATCACTCATGGACGACTCCATTCGACAGAGAAGGGGCAAGGGACGGGATCATGGCACCGCGCGGCGATTCCAGGGCATCCAGGCCAGCACACGCGCCATGCCGCAGAAGCCACTGACGCCGGCGAACACCAGGCCCGCCCCCACGAAACCGGACAACAGCAGCCCCCACGGCGAGACGGCCGTCGCCAGGAGCACGCCCGTCAACACCAGCGCGCCCGCTGCGATCTGCACCTGGCGCATCAGTTCGATGGGCTGCCGGCGATCCACCTCCACGGGCAGGCCTGCGCGACGCCAGGCCTCGATTCCGCCCTCCAGCAGGTATGCCTGGCTTGCGGTCGCCGCCGCGAGGTGCGCCGCGTGCGCCTGCGTGCGCGCACCGGAACGGCAATGGAACACCAGCGCCATCGCGCCTTCCGGGAGCGGCTGCTCCGCTTGCGTGATGGGCCACGGCACCGCGCCGGGAATATGTTCGCGGGCGTACTCGTCGGGGTTGCGGATGTCCACCAGCACGGCACCCTGGGCGCGCAATGCGTGGGCTTGGTGCGGTGAGAGGCAGGGAATCGTCATCGGGCGTCCTCAGGGGCAGTAGAGATCCTTGAGCAGCGCGACGATCCGCTCCACGCGAGGATCGGCGATGCGGTAGTACACCGTCTGCGCTTCGCGCCGGTTGTCCACCAGCCCGTCCTCGCGCAGGCGTGCCAGGTGCTGCGACAGCGCGGACGGGCTCAGCCCCGCCGCCTGCGACAGGGCGCCCGCACTACACTCTCCCTCGGCGACCAGCGTGCACAGGACCAGCAGGCGGCCGTCATGCCCGAGCGCGCGCATCAGCGCGGCGGCTTCGGCAGCGCTGGCTTGCAGCTGTTGCAGTTCGCGTTGTTTCAGGGGCATGGACCACGCTTCACTTCAGGCTTTACTTAATTTAGTATTTACTAAACTTAAAAGCAACTCCATGGAAACCGTCATGAATCGCCTCCACGTGCACGCCCAGTTCGACGAAGCGACCAACACCGTCAGCTACGTGGTGTGGGATGCAGCCACCCGCCAGGCCGCGATCATCGATCCGGTGCTCGACTACGACCATCGCGCCGGCCGTGCGTCGTACCTTTCGGCGGATGCGCTGCTCGGCTTCGTCGCGGACCAGGAACTGTCGGTCGCCTGGGTACTGGAAACGCATGCGCATGCCGACCATCTCAGCGCGGCACCGTACCTGAAGGAGAAAACCGGCGCCCCCATCGGCATCGGCGAGCACATCACCGATGTGCAACGCACTTTCGCGCCGGTGTTCGGCATGGACGACGTGAGTGGCGACGGCCGCGAATTCGACCGCCTGTTCCGCGATGGCGATACCTTCCCGCTGGGCGAACTGCAGATCGCCGTACTGCATACGCCCGGCCATACCCCGGCCTGCGTGTCGTACCGCATCGGCGACGCCGTGTTCGTTGGCGACACGCTGTTCATGCCCGACTACGGCACGGCGCGCGCGGACTTTCCCGGCGGCGATGCGCGCACGCTGTACCGCTCGATCCAGAAGCTGCTCGCGTTGCCGGACGACACCCGTCTGTACATGTGCCACGACTACAAGGCGCCCGGCCGCGACCGGTTCGCGTGGGAAACCACCGTCGCCGACGAGAAGGCCCGCAACGTGCACGTCGGTGGCGGCGTAGACGAGGCCACCTTCGTCGCCATGCGCGAAGCGCGCGATGCCACGCTGTCGGCGCCCGTGCTGTTGCTGCCCTCGCTGCAGGTCAACATCCGCGCCGGTCGCCTGCCGGAGCCGGAAGACAACGGCCGCCGCTATCTGAAGATTCCGCTGAAGGTCTGAGCGACGCTCAGCCGCCCGCGCTGGCGGCCACCGCGGGATGCGCGGCGACACCCTCGCCGCAGTCGGCGCTCAGCAACGAGGAGCGTTTCAGCCAGTCGGCATCCGGGTAGTAGGCGAACACGAAGGAGCCGCCGCGGATCGTGTCGATCAGCGGGCGCGCCACGGCCGTGCGTACCGCCGGGCATCCCAGGCTGCGACCGAGACGGCCTTGCGCACGGATCAGCGTATCGCTGACATACGGCGCGCCGTGGATGACGATCGCGCGCTCGCGTGCGTTGTCGTTGAAGCCGGGTTCCAGCCCCTGCAGGCGCAACGAATAGCCGTTGGACCCGCTGTAGGACTCCTGCGTGACGAACGCGCCCAGGCTGGACATGTAACTTCCGTTGGCATTGGAGAACTTCCTCGCCAGGTTCTCGCCGGTGTTGCGCCCGTGCGCCACCCATTCCTCGAACAACAGGCGCTGGCGCTCCAGGTCGAACACCCACAGGCGTGGTTGCGTGGACGGGCGCGAATAGTCGATCACGCTCAGGCGCTGCGACGGCACCGGACCACCGCGTTTGATCGAACACGCCATCGCACGCGTCGCCATCGAAAGCACATTGCGGTCCAGGCCCGGGGCAGCGCGATGGAGGGTGTCCACCAACCGGTCGGTGTTGTCGGCGGGCGGCGCTGCCATGGCGGGCGCGGCGACCACCATCGAACACAGGGCAGCGAAAGAGAGGCGACGCAGGGACGGGATCGGGCGGAGATTCATGGCAGAGGGACCTGGGGGAACAACGCCGACCTCCCGATTCCGTCCGCGACTCAGCGTACGGCCGTTGTGGGGCCGGCTTCGTCCGATTCCAAGACCGGGACCGGCGCCTGTTCGGCCGGCGTTGCATGGATGCCCGGCAGGTCCGACAGCAGCACGGTGGTGCCCGGCGTCAGGATGCCGTACAGCCGGCGCGAGAAATCCTGCGGAATCCAGAACGCCTCGCCCAGCCGGCGCAGGGGCGGCATCGGCGCATCCGCCGCGCCCAGCACGCGGTGGGCGACCCAGCGATACTCCTTCTGGCGCGGATCCAGCAGGCTGGGGATGTCCTCCATCTCCGTCGTCATCACCAGCAGCACGGTGCCGTTGAGGGCGAAGTCCTGGACCATCTGCAGCGGCGCCGAACCGATCAGCACGCCATTGCGCAATACCGAGACGCGTTGGTCGTAGAGACTCACGAGGACGCTGACGGGCCCTTCCGGCGAAGCCGCTTCGTTCCAGTACACCTCGTAGGCCGACAGCGATGGATGCGCAGCCTGTCCGCCCGACGTGACCGGCGCGAGCACCGCGGGGTGCACGATGCTCGCCGGCGACGCTTTCGCATTGGCGACCACGACCGAATCGCCGAAGCGGGTGATACCGAACAGTTTCTCCGCGAACGCCTGCGGCAGGCGCACGCAGCCATGCGAGGCCGGATAGCCCGGCAGATTGCCGCCGTGCAGCGCGATGCCGTCCCACGTGAGCCGCTGCATGTACGGCATGGGTGCGTTGTTGTAGAGGTTGGAGCGGTGGTCCTTGTTCTTCTGCAGGATGGTGAACACCCCCGTGGGCGTTTCCTTGCCTTCCTTGCCCGAACTGATCGTCGACACGCCGATGGCGATGCCGTTGCGGTACACGTACGCGCGTTGCTCGTCCAGGCTGACCACCAGGACCACGGGGCCGTCGGGCGCGATCTGCGGGTACCACAGGAACTCGCCCGGCTTGAGCGCGCGGACGTCGGGCGTGGAGACGGCGGTGGCGGTGGGTGCGGCCTGCGCCTGTGCCCACCCGGGCACGGCGAAGGCCAGCAGGCAGGCGAAGGCGAGCGGGGTCAGGGCGCGGGGCATGCGTCCAGCTTACACGCCGGCAAGCACGGCCAGGCGCAGCGCCTCGTAATCGTTGGGGACCGGCGTCGCATGGGCGGGACGCGCGAGCAGATCGGCCAGCGCGGGGGGCACCTCGACACCGCGACCGATCAGTGGCTCCACCACGCTTTCGAACTTGGCCGGGTGCGCGGTGGCCGCCACCGCCCAATCGCCGCCCTCGCCCTGCGCACGCAGGTCCTCCAGCACCTTCACCGCGGTCGCGGTATGCGGGCAATGCACTTCGCCATGGTCACGGTAACGCCGCGCGATCACCTCCCGGATGGCATCGTCGCCGACCTCGGTAGCGGAGAACGCCGCGCGCAGCGCCGCATCGTTACCGTCGAACAACCAGCGCAGGCGCTCGAAATTGCTCGGCGCGCCGACGTCCATCGCATTCGCCAACGTCGCCACGCTGGCGGAAGGCGCGTACTCGGCGCCGGCGAAGAAATCCGGCAGCACGCGGTTGGCGTTCGTCGCCAGCGCGATGCGCCCCAGCGGCACGCCCAGCGCGCGCGCCAGGATCGCGGCCAGCGCATTGCCGAGATTGCCCGTGGGCACGACAAGATTCAGCACCCGGCCGGTGGCCGCCCGGTGGGCCAGCGCCGCGTGCGCGTAGTAGCTCATCTGCGGCAGCAGCCGGCCCAGGCTGATGCTGTTGGCGGAACTCAGCGGCGCCTGCGCCTGCAGCCCGGCATCGTTGAGCGCTCGCTTCACCAGGGCCTGGCAGTCGTCGAACGAACCCGCGACACGCAACGCCGTGATGTTGTCGCCGAAGCAGCCCAACTGGTGCGCCTGCCGCGGCGACACGCGGCCGTCGGGATACAGCACGATCACGCGCAACCCGGGCTGGCGGTGGAACGCCGCCGCGACCGCTGCGCCCGTATCGCCGGAGGTGGCCACCAGGATCGTCAGCGGCTTGGCCTCGCTCCGCCGCAAGCGCGCCATGCTGGCCGCCAGGAAACGCGCACCGAAATCCTTGAAGGCCGCGGTCGGACCATGGAACAACTCCAGCACGTGGTCGGCCGGCGTGCCGAGTGCGCGCAGCGGCGCGGGGAAGTCGAACGCCTCGCGGCAGATCGATGCCAGTTCCCCCGCGAGGGCATCGCCCGCGAAGAACGGCGCCAGCAAGGTGGTCGCGGTATCGGCGATGTCGCGTCCCGGCGCGAGGTCACGCGATGTCGGCAACGCATCGGGGACATAGAGGCCGCCATCGGGCGCGAGCCCGGCGGCGATCGCCTGGCTCAGCGTGGCGGCAGCTGCGGCGTGACGGGTGGAAATGAAGTTCATGGATCGGGACCGTGGGTAAAGAGGTGCGATGAAACGCGTCAGGACGTGGGCAGCAGGTGCGCGGCAGGCGCGTCGATCGGCGACACCCAGGCCTGGCTGTCGAAACCGGCGGCAGCGAAGGCGGCCTGCACGGCGGGCGCGGCGGCTTCGGCCTCCACGCGCGATTCGAACCAGGCGAACACGCTGGGGCCCGCGCCGGAAATGCTGGCGCCCATCGCACCCGCCGCAAGCGCCGCCTGTTTCGCGGCATCGAAACCGACGATCAGCGGTGCGCGACGCGGTTCCACCAGGACGTCGCGCAGCCCTGCGCGGACCAGCGAGGCATCGCCGGCATGGCAACCCGCCAGTACCAAGGCGAGGTTGGCGCTCTGCGCAACGAATTCCTTCAACTCGTAGGCGCCCTGCAACGCGGCGCGCGCGCGGCGCGTCTCCAGGATCGCATCCGGGTGCACCAGCACGCTGTGCCAGGCGGCCGGCACCGGAACGCGCACCAGGTGCTCCGCCGTGGCGAGCACCAAGCCGCCCAACAGCATCGGCCCGAGGTTGTCGCCATGTTTGCCGCCGCTGGCGACCGCTTCGCCGACCAGCGCGTGCGGATACAGGGCTTCGCGCGCGAGCGGCGTATCGAGCACGGCGTTGGCCGCCACCAGCGCCGCCACGCAGGACGCGGCGGAGCCGCCCATGCCCGAGCCCAGCGGAATGCCCTTCTCGATCTCGACTTCGAAACCGAACGGCAAGCCGAGGGCGTCGCGCAACGAGATCAGCGCCGCGCCCGCGGTGTTGCCGGGCGCATCCAGCGGCAGGTCGACGGTGGCGCCACGGATGGACGCGATGCGCACCTCGGGCGAATCGATGCGACGCACCGTCACCGTATCGCCCGCGCCTTCGATCACGTGGCCGAGGATGTCGAACCCCACGCCCACGTTGCCCACCGACGCCGGTGAAAACGCGCTTGCCTGCTGCCTCATGCCCACGACGCTCCCGATGGCCTTGTCGATATCCGCCTCACAGCTTGGCTCCCTGCCCCGCCGCCACCCGCAGCACATCGGCGAACACGCCGGCCGCGGTGACTTCCGGCCCCGCACCGGGGCCCTGCACGATCAGCGGATTGTCGCAGTATCGCCGCGTGGTGAACTGCACGATGTTGTCGGTCAGGCGCAGGTTGGCGAAGGCGTGCGCGACCGGCAGTTCCACCAGCCCGACGCTGGCGCGGCCTTCCGCATCGAGCCTGGCCACGTAGCGCAGCACGTTGCCGGCGGCCTTCGCCTTCGCCAGGCGCGCATCGAAATCGGCATCCACCTCGCCCAACCGCTGCATGAAATCGCCCACGCTCGCCTGCCGCAGCGACTCGGGGACCAGGCTCTGCACCTGCACGTCCTCCAACGCCAGTTCACGGCCCGCCTCGCGCGCCAGGATCACCAGCTTGCGCGCCACGTCCGTGCCGGACAGGTCGTCGCGCGGGTCGGGCTCGGTATATCCCAGGCCGCGCGCTTCGGTCACCAACTGCGAGAACGGCACGCTGCCGTCGTACTTGTTGAACAACCAGGCCAGCGTGCCCGAGAAGATGCCTTCCACCGAGACCACGGCGTCGCCGGTATCCAGCAGGTCGCGCAGCGTGGAGATCACCGGGAGGCCGGCGCCCACGGTCGCCTCGTAGCGGAAGCGAGCGCCGCTGGCGGCGGCCGCCTCGCGGATGGCGTGGTAGCGCGCCAGCGAACCGGCGCCGGCCTGCTTGTTCGGCGTGATCACGTGGATGCCGGCGGCAAGCCAGTCGGCATAGCGGTCGGCGACGACCGGGCTGGCGCTGCAGTCCACGATCACCGCGTGCGGCATGTGCGCCGACAGCAGGTGCTGGGTGAAGCGGTCGAGGTCGGCGGGCTCCGCACTGGCGTCGAAGCGCGCGCGCCAGTCGTCGCCCAGGCTGCGCTCGTCCAGCAGCATGCGCTTGCTCGAGGCGATGGCACGCAGGCGCAGGTCGAGGTTGGCCTTGGCCAGCAATGGCGGCTGCGCCGCGCGCAGTTGTTCGATCAACGCCGCGCCGACGTTGCCGGGCCCGATCACGCCGATGGCGAAGGTCTGCGGCGACAGCCAGAAACCCGCATGCGCGGCACGCAACGCCTTGGTGGCGTCTGCGCCGTCGATGGCGACGGAAATGTTCCGTTCGGACGAGCCCTGGGCGATCGCCAGGATGTTCACCTGGGCACGGGCCAGCGCGCCGAACAGGCGCGCCGACACGCCGGGCGTGCCGGCCATGCCGTCGCCGACCGCCGCCAGCACGCTGACGCCATCGCGGCGCTGGACGCGCTGGATCTGGCGGGTATCCAGTTCGTGCGCGAAGGCGTCCAACAGCGCCGCTTGTCCCTTCGCGGCTTCGCTGGCCTTGACCACGCAGCAGATCGAATGCTCGGACGAGCCCTGCGAGATCATCACCACCGACACATGCGCGTTGCGCAGCGCCGCGAACACGCGCTCCGCCGTACCGGGCACGCCGATCAGACCGGTGCCCTCCAGGTTCAACAGGGCCAGGTCGGCGCTCAGCGTCAGGCCCTTCACCGGGCCCACGGCATCGCGCTCGGCGGTGATGCGGGTGCCGGGGTGCTCCGGATGGAACGTGTTGCGGATGATGATCGGCAGCCCGCGCTCCATCGCCGGGGACATGGTCTGCGGATGCACGACCTTGGCGCCGAAATAGGCCAGTTCGCAGGCTTCGTCGTAGCTCAGCGCGCCCAGTTGCACGGCTTCCGGCACCACCCGCGGGTCGGCCGAGAGCACGCCGTCCACGTCGGTCCAGATATGCAGTTCCGCTGCGTCGTACAGGGCGGCGAAGATCGCGCCGGAGTAGTCGCTGCCGTTGCGGCCCAGCGTGGTGAAACGACCTTCGCGATCGCGTGCGACGAAGCCGGTGACCACCACGCGGCGCTGCGGGTGCGTGGCACGCCACGCCGCGAGCCGTTGCGCGCTGTCCTCCCAGTCGACCACCACGCCGAGTTCGCCGTGGTCGACGCGCAATACATCGCGCGCATCCAGCACGGCGCAATCCTCGCCCTGCAGCGTCAGGTATTCGCCCAGCAACCGCGCCGAACATACTTCGCCCAAGCCCTGCACGCGCTGCAGCACCAGTTCGGGCAGGCCGCCGATGACGATCAGCGCGTTGAGGATCTCCTCCAGCCGCTGGAAGCGCTCGTCCACCCATTCGATCACCGGCCCCGCCGCCTCGCCCAGCAGCGCCACCGCCGCGCCGCGATGGCGAGCGCGCAGTGCGTGCCAGCTCTCGTGCCACTCGGGACGGTTGGCGGCGGCCAGCTCGCACAACTCGATCAACGCATCGGTGACGCCCTTCATGGCCGATACCACGGTGACCTGCACCTCCTCGTCGCGCGCCAGCAGCAGCTTCGCCACGTGGCGGTAGCGTTCGGCATCGGCGACGGAGGTGCCGCCGAACTTGTGGACGACGGTGCGGTGTTTCGGTTGTTCGACTGCGGCGCTACGGGACGACATGGCTCAGGAACCTCGGTTGGGAGGCCCGGCACGCATCAGGAATCGGGGTGGCCCTGCATCCTGATCCGGGTGCGGGGCCGTGGGTTGCGAGTTACGCGAACACGACCAGCCGCACCTGACGAGTCAGGGTGGTAATGGTCGTAATCAGGGTCGTGCGTCCACCGCACGCATGCGCCGACGCCGGCATGGGGGCCGGGGTCGTGTCCGCAGGAGCGTGGGCAAGGGAGCGCATGGCGGAAGAAAAACACGGCCCCCCGGGGGGCTGTCAAGCGTTGCGACGCAACAAAGCCAATGATTTCATATGGATGCATATGAAACCAATCCGCGACACCTAGAGCGCGCGGCTCATGAAGACGCTGTTCGGATCTTCCACGTAGTCGCCAAAGGGCGCGCATGGCGTGAAGCCGGCGCGCGCATACAGGGCACGTGCCGGCGCGAAGTAGGCCATCGAACCGGTCTCCAGGCTGAGGCGCACGTACCCGCGCCGGCGCGCCTCGGCCAGGAGATGATCGAGCATCGACGCGGCGACACCACGCCGCAGGTGCGTCTGCGCGGTCCGCATCGATTTCACTTCGCCGTGGGTCGCGTCCAGCGCGCGCAGCGCACCGCATCCGGCCAGCGATTCGCCTTCCCAGAGCGTCCAGAAGCTGATGTCGGGCTGCCGCAGCGCATCCAGGTCGAGCGCGTGCACGCTTCCGGGCGGCGAGGTGCGGTGCATCCAGTCCAGATGCTCCTGCAGCAGCGCGATCACAGCGGGGTGGCGGAGATCGTCGAGGCGGAGGTCCATGGCGTCCAGGCTCATTCGGCGCAGTCGTGATCCACGTTCAAGACGAAGTGCTGCCCCTCGCGCGTCTGTTCGAGCACCGCCAGTTCCACGCCCCTGACGCCGCCATGGTCCATCGCCCGCATGGCATCGGAGACCCGCGATCGCGTGTCGGCGCGGCCTTCGAGCGTGCAGCGCCGCGCGGTGCATTGCACGCGGGTGATGCCTGGCAGCCCGCCCACGTGCTCGCCCAGTTTCCGGGTCAGCGGGGCGCACATCGCCACGCTGGCGTCCGGCGCGGGCGTCGGCACCTCATCCATGGCGCCGCTGAGGTATTTCTGGGCCAGCAGGCGGGCGTCCCGTTGCTCCTGGGTCTGGTACGGCATGAAGACGCCGTCTTGATACATCTCACGCGCCGCCAGCGGCCGATCGTCGTTGGTCACCCACTTCGCCCAGTCGATCGGGGTGATCTCGGCGGCCGGCGCGGGCGCGGCATGCCACCAGTACTCGCGCTCGCCTTCTCCCAGATCGATGTCGGGTTTGCAGCCGTCGCCGCACCAAATCGAGAAGCTCTGCCGGACCTTGTAGCGCGTTACCGCCACCAGGCCACCATCCCGGGCCCGCGTCATCCTCACTTCGGCGCGGTCCATGTGGTCGGCGTCCGGCATCTCGTCACCGCTGAAGACCACCCACCCTTTCTCGCAGGTATAGGCCATGTTGCTGATCGAAGTGGTCAACTGCTGCTTCAACATCGGCGGTGGGACGCGCACCTTGCGGGGGTCGCGCTCCAGGCGCAGCCCGCCCACCGCCTGGCGCGCCACCAGCGATCCGGCCCACAGGGCGTACTGGTAGGGCTCTTCGCGACGCCACTCCTTGAACGCCTCATGCGTGTCTTCCGTACTGCTCCAACTGCTGAGGACGATCTGCTGATCGTCGATGGCATCGATGCTCCACACGCCGTAGTGGTCCGGCACCTTGTCGAGCGCGCGCTCCATGGCCACTCCCAGGAACCGCTGCCGCTTTCCGCCAGCATGCTGGAAGGTGTAGGTGCCCCTCAGGTCGGGACATCCCTCCTTGAAACCCGCGAACCAGCCGGGATCCGGCGCGGGGATACCCTCGGGACGCTGGGAACACCCCACCAGCAGCAGGACCCACAGGACCGCTCCCCATCCCCGCATGCACCGCCCCCCGTCTTCATCGTCGGACAAGGTGTAGCGCAGAACGCACCGGATGCGCCACCGCGGAACCCAGCGCCCATCGAACGTTTGGCAGGTGGACGTCTTGGGAGGCATCGCGACCATGCGCTATCCTTCCGCCGTCTTGGCCCCGTAGCTCAGCTGGATAGAGCGTCCCCCTCCTAAGGGGAAGGTCGCACGTTCGAATCGTGTCGGGGCCGCCATCTCCTCTCCCTTGCGTGCACCTCGTCGAATCGACGAGCGATCCGTTGCCGCATCGGCAATCCGAGCAAAGCCGGGCGCTGAATCCTCGGCGTTCCGCGCAAGCGCGCATCGCGCCGGAACCTCCGGAAAAACAGGGGCTTACGTACGACCTGCCCCACCCGCTCTGGTAGAATCGCGGACCCCTTTCGATGCCGTGCGTGGTCCGGCGGCATCCCGTGCAATGACCTGGAGCTTCCATGCCTGCTGACCTCCTCAAGGCCCTCGGCCTCGCCACCACCAACTCCGGCACCTACCTCGGCAGTGGCGAGTGGTCCACGACCACGGACGCCGGCCTGCTGCAGTCGATCAACCCGACCACCAACGAGGTGATCGCCGAGGTCCATGCCAGCAGCCAGGCCGATTACGAGAAGGTCGTCGCCCGTGCCCAGGCCGCGTTCAAGATCTGGCGCACCACGCCGGCCCCGCGCCGTGGCGAAGCCGTGCGCCTGTGCGGCGACGCGCTGCGCAAGCACAAGGACGCGCTGGGTTCGCTGGTCGCGCTGGAAATGGGCAAGAGCAAGCCCGAGGGCGATGGCGAAGTGCAGGAGATGATCGACATCGCCGACTTCGCCGTGGGCCAGAGCCGCATGCTGTACGGCTACACCATGCACTCCGAGCGCCCGGGCCACCGCATGTACGAGCAGTACCAGCCGCTCGGCCTGGTCGGCATCATCAGCGCGTTCAACTTCCCGGTCGCGGTGTGGGCGTGGAACTCGTTCCTGGCCGCCATCTGCGGCGACATCTGCATCTGGAAGCCCTCCAACAAGACGCCGCTGACCGCGATCGCCAGCATGAAGATCTGCAACGACGCGCTGAAGGCCGGCGGCTTCCCGGACATCTTCTTCCTGATCAACGACGCCGGCGTCGAGCTGGCGCAGCAGTTCGTCGACGACAAGCGCGTCCCGCTGATCAGCTTCACCGGCTCCACCCAGGTCGGCCGCACCGTCGGCGAGCGCGTCGCCCGCCGCATGGGCCGCAGCCTGCTGGAGCTGGGCGGCAACAACGCGATCATCCTGGACGAAACCGCCGATCTGAAGCTGGCCGTGCCGGGCATCGTGTTCGGCGCCGTCGGCACCGCCGGCCAGCGCTGCACCACCACGCGCCGCCTGATCGTGCACGAATCCATCTACGACAACGTGCTCGCCACGCTGATCAAGGCGTACAAGCAGGTGGAAGGCAAGATCGGCGACCCGACCGACCCCGCCAACCTGATGGGCCCGCTCAACAGCCAGGGCGCGGTGCAGCAGTTCCTGGATTCCATCGCCAAGGCCAAGGCCAGCGGCGGCACCGTCGAAACCGGCGGCACCGCGATCGACCGCCCGGGCAACTTCGTGCTGCCGGCGATCGTCACCGGTCTGCAGAACTCCGATGAGGTCGTCCAGCACGAGACCTTCGCGCCGATCTTGTACGTCATGAAGTACAAGACGCTGGACGAGGCCATCGACATGCAGAACGCCGTGCCGCAGGGCCTGTCGTCGTCGATCTTCACCCAGAACCTCAAGGCGGCCGAGCAGTTCCTGTCGGCGGCCGGCAGCGACTGCGGCATCGCCAACGTCAACATCGGCACCAGCGGCGCCGAGATCGGCGGTGCGTTCGGTGGCGAGAAGGAGACCGGCGGCGGCCGCGAATCCGGTTCGGATGCATGGAAGGTCTACATGCGCCGCCAGACCAACACGATCAACTACTCCGACTCGCTGCCGCTGGCGCAGGGCATCAAGTTCGACCTCTGAGGGTGTCGTGGCCGGCGCGCAAGCGTGCCGGCAGCCCCGCGAGGGCTCACGTTCTGGGATAATCGCGCCACCCTCCGGGGTGGCGCGCGTGTTTGCGCCGGCCCGATCCAGCGCCAGCGCACCTCCCTGACCCCTGCACGGAGCTCCTGATGAACCAAGCCCGCACCACCAGCAGCCTCGCCATCGCCAGTCTCGTGTCCGGCATCCTTGGATGGACGCTGCTGCCCTTCATCGGCACGCTCGTCGCCATCGTCACCGGGCACATGGCCCGCGGCGAAATCCGGCGCAGCGGCGGCACGCTGGAGGGCGACGGGCTCGCCATCGGCGGCCTGATCCTGGGCTGGCTGTCGGCATTGTTGTGGATCGTGGGCATCATCGTGCTCTTCATGTTCCTGGGCGGTCTGGCCTGGCTGGCGACGCTGAACTGAGCCCGCCCGCCTCCATGTATCCCCTCGCCCGACCTTTCCTGTTCGGCCTGGATGCCGAAACCGCCCACGGCCTGGGCCTGAAGGCCCTCGACCTCGCCTACCGCACCGGCACCACGCCGCTGGTGGCGCGACCGATCACGCCCATGCCCACCAAGGTCATGGGCCTGACCTTCCCCAATCCCGTCGGCCTGGCCGCCGGCATGGACAAGAATGGCGCGCACATCGACGCGCTGTTCGGGCTGGGCTTCGGCTTCGTCGAGATCGGCACGGTCACGCCCAAGCCTCAGCCCGGCAATCCGAAGCCGCGCATGTTCCGTCTGCCGCAGCACAAGGCCGTCATCAACCGGCTCGGCTTCAACAACGAAGGGGTCGACGCGCTGGTGCGCAATGTCGAAGCCGCGCGCCGCGATCGCGGCCTGCTCGGCATCAACATCGGCAAGAACAAGGACACATCCAACGAGCGTGCCGCGTCCGATTACCTGTACTGCCTCGAGCGCGTCTACCGGTTGGCCGACTACATCACCGTCAACATCTCTTCGCCCAACACCGCCGGACTGCGCGAACTGCAGGAAGAGCAGGCGCTGCGCCAGCTGATCGGTAGCCTGCGGGAAGCGCAGGAAGATCTGGCCGCACAGCATGGCAAGCGCGTGCCGATGCTGGTGAAGATCGCCCCTGACCTGTCCGACAGCGACATGGACGCCGTGGCGCGCGTGCTTGGCGACATGCAGGTGGATGGCGTGATCGCCACCAACACCACGGTGTCGCGCCTGAGCGTGCAGGAGCACCCGCATGCGCGCGAGACCGGCGGCCTCTCCGGCGCGCCGTTGATGGGCCAGTCGACGCTGGTGTTGCGCCGCATGCGCACCCGCCTGCCCGACACCATCCCGCTGATCGGCGTGGGCGGCATCCTGTCCGGCGCCGATGCGGTGGCGAAGATGTCCGCCGGCGCTTCGCTGGTGCAGTGCTACACCGGCCTCGTCTACCGGGGGCCGGAGCTGGTCCACGAATGCGTCGAGGCGATCCGCCGACGCCGTGAAGCTCCCAGCCGTGGTCCGGTAGCCCCCGAATGACCCAGGGGTACCGCCTCACCGCGCACGCGCCGCTGCGTGGCCGCACCACCTTCGGCGTGCCGGCCACGGCACCGTGGCTGATCGACGTCGACGACACCGCTGCGCTTCCCGACGTGCTTGCGCTGCCGCAGGTCACCGGGGCCGAGAGCCTGGTGATCGGCGGCGGCAGCAACCTGCTGTTCGCCGGCGATGCGCCCGGCGCGGTGATCGCGATGGCCACCCACGACCTGCGCGTGCTGTCGGACGATGGCGCGCAGGCGCGCGTGCGCGCCGATGCCGGCGTCGCCTGGCATCCGCTGGTGATGTGGACGCTCGACCAGGGCCTGTGCGGCCTGGAGAACCTGGCGTTGATCCCCGGCACCGTGGGCGCGTCGCCGATCCAGAACATCGGTGCGTACGGCACCGAGGTCGGCGAGTTCATCGACGTGGTCGAAGCGCTCGACCGCCACAGCGGCGCGATGGTGAGGCTGGACCGCGCGGCGTGCGCCTTCGCTTACCGCGACAGCGTGTTCAAGCACGAGGCTGACCGTTACCTGGTGACGGCGGTGGAGTTCGTGCTGCCGCGCACGCCGCAACTGCGCCTGGACTACGCGGGCATCCGTGAAGAACTCGGCGCGATGGGCGTCAGCGTGCCCACGGCGCGCGACGTGGGCGCGGCCGTCGCGAACATCCGCCGCCGCAAACTGCCGGACCCCGCGGTCGTCGGCAATGCCGGCAGCTTCTTCAAGAACCCGATCATTTCGCAGGCGCAGGCCGACGCGCTGCTGGTCGACTACCCCACCCTGCCCGTGTTCCGCGGCGATGCCCTCCACAACCGCAAGGTGTCGGCGGCGTGGATGATCGAAGCCTGCGGCTGGAAGGGCCATCGCGACGGCGATGCCGGCGTGTCCGCCGCGCACGCGCTGGTGCTGGTGAACCACGGCCTGGCCACCGGCGCACAACTGCTCTCGCTCGCGCGGCGCATCGCGGACGCCGTGCACGCGCGCTTCGGCGTCGCCATCGAACCCGAACCGAAGATCATCGGCGCGCGCTGGTAGGCCGCCGCACCGCCCCATGCCCACCGTTCCCGCCCACTTCCGCGCCGCCGTGCTGATGCTGGGCAGCACGGTACTGTTCGCGCTGATGGTGGTGTCGATCCGGCTCGCGTCGGCGACGCTGCACACGTTCGAGATCGCGTTCTTCCGCAACTTCTTCGGCCTGCTCGCCGCGGCGCCGCTGATCCTGCGGCACGGGCCGGGGATCCTGAAGACCACCCAGTTCCCGCGCTACCTGTTCCGCTGCCTGATCGGCATCTGCTCGATGCTCGCCGGCTTCTGGGCGATCGGCCACCTGCCGCTGGCGCAAGCGGTGTCGCTGTCCTACTCCACGCCGCTGTTCGTCACGCTGGCCGCGGCGGCGATGCTCAACGAGCAGGTGCGCGCGCGCCGCTGGACGGCAGTGGGGCTGGGTTTCATCGGCGTGCTGGTGATCGTCCGCCCGGGCACGACGGAGTTCACCGTCGATGCGCTGATCGCCGTGCTCGCGGCGGTGATGAGCGCATTGGTCGCCATCCAGATCAAGCAGTTGTCGTACACCGAGCCCGCCGATCGCATCGTCATCTACACCACGCTGTTGTGGGTGCCGATGTCGCTGCTGCCGGCGCTGGCGGTGTGGGAATGGCCGCAGGGCATCACCTGGGTCTGGGTGATCGCCGCCGGCGTGCTGGGCACTGGCGGCCACATGCTGTGGACGCGCGCGCTGAAGCTGGGGGAAGTCTCGGCGCTGACGCCGATCAGCTTCATGCAGCTGCCGGTGGTCGCGTTGTTCGGATGGCTGCTGTTCGACGAATCGCTCGAC
This sequence comes from Pseudoxanthomonas sp. Root630, assembly GCF_001427585.1. Lineage (GTDB taxonomy): Bacteria > Pseudomonadota > Gammaproteobacteria > Xanthomonadales > Xanthomonadaceae > Pseudoxanthomonas_A. The sequence goes on from NZ_LMGY01000016.1 coordinate 382,146, forward strand.
ACCTGGACCCTGGTCGGCGCCGGCATCATCTTCGGCGCCAACGCCTACATCGCCCATCGCGAAGCGGTGCTCGCCCGCCGGGCCGCCTCCGAGGCGCCGAGCGCTGCGGCCAAGCCCGGCGAGTGACGCGACGCCCGCTCAGCCCCGCTTGAGGGGCTGCTTGCCGGGCCGTTTCCCTTCGCGGTAGAGCCGCACGAAATCGGCATCGTCGTCGCTCAAGGTCTTCGGATCCGCCACGAGCAGCGGCGCGACGTACTGACGGTAAAGCGGCGCGGCGTCCGCCTTCCGTCCCAGTTCGCCATAGGTGTCGATCAGGTTCCAGGCCGCGATACGCGTTTCCAGGTCGGTCTCGCCCAGGACGCGCCGACGGATCTCGAACAACCGCTGGTACTCGGGCACCGCTTCCGGAATACGGCCGAGTACCCGTAGCGCTTCGGCGCGGATGACCATCGTGATCTGCGCCTGCGGGTGCTTTTCGCCCAGCGTCTTCAGCGCGAGCGGTTGTACATCGCCCAACAGGCGAAGCGCCGCTTCCGGTTGGCCGGCATTGAGCAAGGTACCGGCGTGATTGACCAGGATCGACAGCGTGTCCGGATGCGCGGCGCCCTGGGTGCGGCTGCGCGCGGTGATGACCTGCTCTTCCAGCGGCAGCGCGGCGGCGAAATCGTCGAGCCTGGCGTAGGCCGTCGCCAGATTCAGGCGGGTGCGCACCGTCTGCGGATGGTCGTGGCCGAGCACGCGCTCGCGCGCGGCGAGCACCTCACGCAAGGCCGGAACCGCCGCCTTCACCGACTTCTTGTCGCCGCCATCGATCATCATCGTGGCCAGCGTGCTGCGCGCCTGCAAGGTCGTGGGATGCTCGCTGCCCAGCTTGGTGGTGTAGCGCGCGGTGAGGTCGCGCTGCATCGCGAGCGCCGCTTCCTTCTCGCGGTTCATGATGCGCAGGACGGCCAGGTTGCCCATCGCGGACAGGGTTTCGTCGTCGTCCGGCCCCAGCGTGGCGGTGCGCAACGCCACCACCTTTTCCATGTTGGCGCGCGCCTCGGGCAGTTCGCCCAGGTTGCGCTGCACGGCGGCGAGATTGTTGGTCGCTTCCAGCGTGGCAGGGTCGCGCTCGCCGACACTGGCGAGCAGGCGCTCCTGCACCGCCTGCACGACGCCCTTGGCCCGCGGGCGATCGCCGCGTGCCGAGATGACCTGCGCCTGCGCCAGTTCCAGCTTGACCCGCACGCGATCGTTCACCGGCAGCGCGAACGCGCGCGGCAGCGCCTTCTGCAACACGGTCTCGGCCTGGTCGATGTGGGCGCCCTCGAGCAGGGCCTGCACCTGTTCGTTGCGCGCGCGCAGCGTCTCCGGCGCGCCATCGCCCAGCGTGGCCGCGCGATGCTCGGCGACCCGGCCGAAATGCTCCGCGGCTTTGTCGTAGCGTCCGATGGCGGCGTACACCCGCGCGACCGATTCGCGCAGGCTGGCGGCCACGTCGGGCTGATCGGCGAAATCGCGAGCGATGGCCTCTTCGGCGTTGGCGAGCAACTGGCGGTCCACCAGGTCACGCGCCAGGTCGCCGGTGCTCGCCTTCGCCAGCGTCGCGCCGAACGCGGACGAGGCGCCCGGATCGACGCTCGCCACCTGGCGGACCAGCCCTTCGGACAGGCCAACGCCCATGGTCTCGATGTCGATGCCTTCCAGCATCGACTGCTGGAACGCCGCCACTTTCTCCAGTTCGGCACTGCGCGACTCGGCGACCGCACGCTGCGCACGTGCCTGCTGCAGGCCATACAGCGAAAGCCCCAATCCACCGAGCAGCGCGAGCAGCACCACCGCTGCGGCGGTTGCAGCCGTGCGGTGGCGGCGGAGGAACTTGCGTGCGGCATAGCCCCGGCTCGGCGGTACCGCGAGGACCACCCGACCATCGAGATAGCGCTGCAGGTCGTCCGCGAGTGCGGCGACCGAGCCGTAGCGCGCCTCGCGGTCGTGCTGCATCGCCTTCAGCACGATCCAGTCGAGATCGCCGCGCAGGCGGTCGCGCATGCGCGTGGGCGAAAGCCCGCGTTCGTCGGCGACCTGTCGCGCCTGGTCGGCCGGCAACGCGGCCAGCCGCGATGACGGCGCCACAGCGGTGGGCGTATCCGCCGCCCAGGTTTCGCCGACCGCATCCGGGCGCACACCGGCGATCAGTTCGTACAGCACGACGCCGAGCGAATAGACATCACTGCGCGTGTCCACCTGGTGCGCATCGCCGTGCGCCTGCTCCGGGCTCATGTATTCGGGCGTGCCGGCGCGCTCGAGCGCCGCATCGCCGGCCAGCGAGGCCGCCATCGCAATGCCGAAATCGATGATCTTCGGCACGGGCCGGCCATCGAGCGTGTCGACCAGCAGGTTGCCCGGCTTCAGGTCGCGGTGGACCACGCCCTTGTGGTGGGCGTGCTGCACGCCTTCGCAGACGCGGATGAACAACCCCACGCGCTCGTCCAGCGACAACCGCTGTTCGCGGCAGTAGCGCGTGATCGGGCTGCCCTCGATCAGCTCCATCGCGAAGAACGGGAAGCCTTCCTCGGTGGCGCCGGCGTCGTAGATCTGCGCGATGGCGGGGTGGCGCATCTGCGCCAGCACCTGCCGCTCGACCTCGAAATGGGCCAGGTGGCGCGCCTGGAGCTTTTGCGCGCGCAACAGCTTCAGCGCCACCTCGCGACGGACGGGTTCGAGCTGGGCGGCACGATAGACCTCGCCCATGCCGCCGCGCCCCAGCAGACCCTCGATGCGGTAACGGCCCAGCCGCGCGCCCGGCGCGAGCGTGCCATCGGGCGCGGTCGGTGCGTCCTGCAGGCGCGTGGCCAGCTGCTCGGTGGGCGCGAGGTCGTCGTAAGGTTGCGATGTCATGCCACTATCCCCGGTGGGCGACGCCATGGTACTGGAAGCCTGTCGCCACCGGCCGATCCGGTACACTTCCGGACGCATCCGCCTTCCGCGCTCGCATGTCCCGGGACCCCCAAGACCCGCATACCACGCTCCGGACCGTCCTCAGCGACGGCCCGCGCCCGCTGTCGCCCCGCTCCGCCTGTGTGGTGGTGATCCAGGGCGAAGGCCTGGGCCGCCGGGCCGACGTCGGCGACCAGCGCGTGGTCGTGGGACGCTCCCAGGAGGCCGACCTGCATATCCCGCACAACAGCGTGTCGCGCCTTCACTGCGAGATCTGGCGCGATGGCGAGACCTACCGCGTGCGCGACCTCGGCGCCACCAACACCACGCGCCTGAACGATGCGCCCGTGCAGGAAGCCGCGTTGGCCGACGGCGACCACCTGACGCTGGGCGAGAGCATCCTCAAGTTCATCAGCCACAGCAGCGTGGAAGCGCACTACCACGAAGAGATCTACCAACTGGCCACCCACGATGCGCTGACGGAGATGTACAACCGCCGGCACTTCATCGAAACGGTGGACAAGGAGATCGCACGCGCGATGCGCCATCACCGCGCGTTGACGATGTGCATCATCGACGTCGACCTGTTCAAGCCGATCAACGACCGCTACGGCCATATCTCCGGCGACCACGTGCTGAAGCAGATCGCGGGGCTGGTGCGCCGGCACGTGCGCAACGACGATGCCGCCGCGCGCATCGGTGGCGAGGAATTCGCCGTGCTACTGCCCGAATGCGGGCCCGAGGCCGCCTACGGTTTCGCGGAGCGCCTGCGCGAAGCGGTGGAAGCCGTCGTGTTCCGGCCCGGCGGCGAAGCCCAGCGCATCACCGTGAGCATCGGCATCGCCTCGCTGACGCTCGACCGCGATACCTGCAGCCGGATGATGGCCGCCGCCGACGCCGCGCTGTACCGCGCCAAGAGCGAAGGCCGCAATCGGGTCTGCATCGAACCCTGACGGGCGGGCCGCGTCAGCCGCCCAGGCGCTCCACGCCGTAGCCCGCCGCACGCCAGGCATCGATGCCACCGCGCAGCGGCAGCACATCGCGGAAGCCGGCCGCACGCAGGCGCGCCGCCATCCAGGCCGCCGACACTTCATCCGGGCATGCGCAGTAGATGACGATCTTCCCCTCGCGCGGATACGTGGCGAGGATGCCGTCGAGCCGGCGCTCGTCCGCGAATATCGCCCCGGGAATGACGTAGGGGTCCACATCGCGGAACCCGGGCGCGCGGATGTCGAACACGACGGGCGACTCCCCGGCGCGCATCAGCGCGTCGAGCGCCGGCGGATCGATGCGGGCGGCCTCCAGCGACTTCAGCAGCGTGCGTCGGCGCCACCAGCGCCAGCCGACATAGGCCGCGAACGCCGCGGCGATCAGGACCACGGCACCGGTACCGAGTTGCGACAGCGCGTCGATGACGGTCTCCACCTGATCGGCGAACAGCACGCCCAGCCCCAATCCCAGCGCCGCCCACAACGCGGCACCCAGGCCGTCGTAGCGCAGGAAGCGCGGCAACCCCGCCTGCATCGCACCGGCCAGCGGCACGGAGACCATCGACAGCCCGGGAATGAACTTCGCCACCGAGAGAATGCGGATGCCGAAACGACCGTAGAAACGTTCCGTGCGCTTCATGCAGGTGTCGCGCGACAGCGACAACCGGCACAGCGACTGCAGCGTGCGGTTGCCGTAGCGGCGACCGGCGTAGAACCACACGCTGTCGCCGATCAACGAGGCCAGCACCGACACGCCGAGCACGCCGGCCAGCGGCAGCCACAGCGGATCGGCGTGCAACGCCAGGCCGGCGCCGACCAGGATCAGCGTGGGCATCGCGGGCACGGGCAGACCCAGCGACAACGCCAGCACGTTGGCGAACACCAGCAGCACGCCGTAGCGGTCGATCAGTTCCTGCATTGCGATCCCCGGGAAGTCCACGCCGCCTTCCGCGCCGTGGGTCGGCATGTTCGACCTCGCACGCTCCATCGGCAAGGCGTGGCCCTGCAACGATCCGTTGCCCGGCAGGATCGCGCACGCCTGTACCACCCGCCTGCGCGCCAGCTCTGCTGCGCTGCATGATCCGGGGCCGGCCGCGTGGGCTGGCGAGCGCACCCGGAGGGGGCATTCCGGCCAATGCAGGGGGCGTGCGCAGCCAAACCCGCCTCCCTCACGCCGGCTTAATCCCTCCGCCGGCGTACGGGCCGACCATCCGCCGCTGTACGGTCGCCGCCCCCCAACGCGTGCCGCACGCCAAGGCAGTCCATCCCGTTGAACGTCCACAGACTCTCGCCGGAGGATCCGATCATGGTTGCACCCGTACGACCCGCACGCCTGTCTCTCGTCCTGGCCACCGCCGGTCTCACCCTGATGGTCGCGGCGCCCCTGAAGGCCGAAGAAGGCGACTACAGCTTCTGGCAAACCCTGGTGAACCTGGTGTCGCCACCCAAGGCCGACAACAAGGTCACCTCTGCGCAGCGCACCGGCCACTATCCGTTGCTGTCGAACCCGTCCGGCTTCGACGACGGCTTCCAGCCCGGCCGCTACGACGCCTGGCAGACCATCCAGCTGGCGCCCTCGACCGGCGCGGTGTGCGGCGATGGTTCGCCGTTCAAGTTCTTCGTCAATCGCGTGGCCGACACGCGCAACACCATCATCTACATGGAAGGCGGCGGCGCGTGCTGGGACTACGCCAGTTGCACCGGCCAGAGCGGCATCCGCGGCGCGCGCAATCCGAATGGCATTCCCGACGACTACATGAGCCTGCTGAATCCGGGCGCCAGCCTGGTCAGCCCGTTCGTCACCCGCGTCAGCCCGTTCGATGCGGTGAAGACGCAGGGTTGGAACATGGTCTACGTGCCCTACTGCACCGGCGACATCTACAGCGGCGACCGCGTCGCGGTGTACGCCGACCCCAGCGGCCAGGCCGCGCCGCTGGTCTGGCACCACAACGGCGCGCGCAACACACGGGCGGTGGTCAGCTGGCTGAAGGACAACCTGCCACGGCCGACGCAGATGCTGTCCACCGGCTGCAGCGCCGGCGGCGCAGGCAGCCTGACCAGCTATCACCCGCTGCGGCGCGACCTGGCACCGACGCGCAGCTTCCTGATCGACGATTCCGGCCCGATCTTCCCGACGTTGAAGAACGGCAACCCGGTGGACTACCCGTCGCAACCGCTGATGGCGCTGATCCGCAGCGCCTGGGGCCTGGACCAGCCGAACGGCCCGCTGCCCTACCTCGCCAACGGCCTGCCGCAGTTCGACCTCAACGAACTCGGCAGCCTGTACCCAGCGCTCTCCAGCAAGTACGCGAACGACCGCCTCGGCCACACGCACTTCTGGAAGGACCTCAACTATTCCTCGTACTCGTACGAGCGCTTCTATCCCGACATCGCCAACGCGCCCGACCAGGCGACCAAGGAAGCGCGCATCCATGCACGCTGGAACACCGACACGGCACGCCTGCGCGATCGCCTGAACACGTTGAACAACTTCGGCGGCTATTTCCCGCAGTACCGCGCGCTCAACGAGAGCCACTGCACCACCATCGTCGACTTCAAGAACGCCGACGTGCAGGCGCAGAACCTGGAGCTGAAGCACTTCATCGACAGCGTGCTCGATGGCCAGGGCAAGGTGATCGACGCCAGCGAGCAGGACGACAAAGCCGACAAGGCCAAGCCGTTCAACCTGCTGTATTGGCTGGTCGACCAGTTGCTGGGTTGACGGGACCGTCGCGGGCCGTCGCCGTGCGGCGGCCTGCGCGACCTGGAGGAGCGCATGAAACACCCGCTTGTATTGGCCATCGTCCTCCTCGCAACCGCGGCCGGCGCCGCCGTGTGGTGGCACTCGCACGCCGCGCGCACGCCGGCCCCGCCCACGGCGGCGGATGCGACGCCATCCGCGTCACCGGCGTGGCTGCGTCTGCAGGCCACGCCGCAGGCGAGGGATCACCGTGAACGAGAGCGCTTCGAAGCCGATGCCCGCGATTTCTTCGCCCGCGCGTCGTCCTTGCGTCCGGTGGAACGCAGCGAGCGTGCCGATGCGTTGTCGCGCCAGATCGACCGCTACGAAGGCGACGGCGGGCTGTCGGCCGGCGAGGCGGTCCTGCTGCGCACCGCCCTGGTCAAGGCAACCGTGGAGGACCCGGCGGAGCAGGTGGAACAAGTCGCCGCCATCGCCGATCGCTATCGCACCCACGCCGACCAGCGCATGGCCGCCTTCGCTGCGCAGCAAGCCCGCGATCCGCGGTTCCAGGCGTACAAGGCGCGCGAGGCGCACGTCGTCAGCGAGGTCATGGCGATGACGTCGATTCCGGCCGGCCTCACCCGGGACCAGTACCTGCGGCAGCGGCTGCAGGAAGAGCGCGAGCGCGCGTACGCGCCGTAGGGCTGCGCCTCTGTAGGAGCGACGTAAGTCGCGACCGCACGCCGACAGCGTCATGATCGATGCGGTTCACGTTATGGCGCCGGATCGATCCCCATGCTTTGCACGGCCGGGACCCCTCGTTGATCCGGTCGCGACTCACGTCGCTCCTACACCAGCTGGCAGCCGCCTACCTGACCTGCCACGGCCGTTCGCGGATCCGATACAGCACCAGGTAGACGCCAGACACCCAGGCGATGCCGGCGGCCCAGCCGCCGAGGATGTCCGATGGGTAATGCACGCCCAGGTAGATGCGCGAGGCGCCGACGGCAAGCGCGAACAGCACCGCAAGCGCGGCGACCGGCCAGCGGGCGCGCGTATGCCAGCACAGCAGCACGACGACCATCGCCAGCGTCGCCGACCCCATCGCATGGCCGCTGGGGAAACTGAAGGTGTGTTCGGGCGCGATGGATTCCCACAGCGTGGGCCGGTCGCGCTGGAAGAATTGCTTCGTCGCCAGGTTCAGCAGCGCCGATCCCGCGAACGAGGCACCGGCGAACGTGGCTTCGCGCCAGCGCCGGGCGACCAGCAGGCCGACCGTCAGCGCGATGTCGACGGGCACCACGCCCCACTGGTAGCCGATCGCCGACATGAAGACGAAGAAGCGGTCCAGCGCCGGCCCGGCGAGCGCGTGCGCGCGCCACAGCAGCGGATCGTCGAAGTAGAAGACTTCCAGTTCGTGGACTTCGTCGGCGAGTTCGACGAACAGCCACAGCGGCGCCAGCAGGCACAGGAACAGCAGGACCAGGCGGCCGCCATGCTCGCGCAGCAGGCTGGCGATGAAGCGTCCGCCCTGTGCCAGCCTGTCAGCCGGTGACACGCGCGTACTTGGCCTCGACGTACTCGTCGATCAGCGCGACGAACTCGTGGGCGATGTTCTCGCCGCGCAGGGTGATCTTCTTCTCGCCATCGACGAACACCGGCGCTGCCGGCGCCTCGCCGGTACCCGGCAGCGAAATGCCGATATTGGCGTGGCGCGATTCGCCCGGCCCGTTCACCACGCAGCCCATCACCGCCAGGGTCATGTTCTCCGCACCGGGATGGGTCACCTTCCACTCCGGCATCTTGCCGCGCACGTGTTCCTGCACGACCTTGGCCAACTCCTGGAAGAACTCGGACGTGGTGCGGCCGCAGCCCGGGCAGGCGGTGACCATCGGCGTGAACGCGCGCAGGCCGGTGGTCTGCAGCAGCTCCTGCGCGACGATCACTTCCTGCGTCCGCGACTGGCCGGGTTCCGGCGTCAGCGAGATGCGGATGGTGTCGCCGATACCTTCCTGCAGCAGCACGGCCAATGCGGCGCTAGACGCGACGATGCCCTTGCTGCCGATGCCGGCTTCGGTCAGGCCCAGGTGCAGGGCGAAATCGGTGCGGCTGGCCATGTCGCGGTACACGGCGATCAGTTCCTGCACGCCGCTGACCTTGGCCGAGAGCACGATGCGATCACGCGGCAGGCCGATCTCGACGGCGCGTTCGGCCGAATCCACCGCGGAGCGGATCAGCGCCTCGCGCAGCACGCGGCCGGCGTCCCACGGCGTTTCGCGCGTATGGTTCTCGTCCATCAACTGCGCCGCGAGCGCCTGGTCCAGCGAGCCCCAGTTGGCGCCGATGCGGACCGGCTTGCCGTAGCGGATCGCGAACTCGATCAACTGGGCGAACTGGGTGTCCTTCTTCTTGCCGAAGCCGACATTGCCCGGATTGATGCGGTACTTGGCCAGCGCTTCGGCGCAGGCCGGCTCGCCCGCCAGCAGTTGGTGGCCGTTGTAGTGGAAGTCGCCGATCAGCGGCACCGAGACGCCCATCATCTCCAGCTTTTCGCGGATGCGCGGGATGGCGGCGGCGGATTCGGGGTTGTTGACGGTCAGCCGGACCATTTCCGAGCCGGCGCGCCAGAGTTCGGCTACCTGCTTCACGCTGCCGGCGATGTCGGCGGTGTCGGTGTTGGTCATCGACTGCACCACCACCGGGCGGCCGCCGCCGACGACGGCGTTGCCGATCTGGACGGCCTGGGTGATGCGGCGCGGCCAGGGCGCGGCGTCGGTGGGGGGCGTGGGGCGGGTGACGGCGTCGTGCATGCCGCCATTGTAGCGTGGGCACCCCGCCGCCCTGCGACGCCATGCCGCAGGCCCCGCACGCGCGCTTGCTCTAGCATGTACCGATGCCGAATACCCTCCTGACCACCACGCCATCGTTCCTGCGCACCCTGTGCAACCTGCGCTGGGTGGCGATCGTCGGCCAGGCGGTGACGGTGCTGGTGGCACTGGGGCCGCTGGGCATCGCCCTGCCCCGCTGGCCGCTCTGGGGCGGCATCGTGGCCCTGGCGCTGTTCAACCTCTACGCCACCTGGCGCAGCCACCGGCCCGGTGAGGAAACGCCGGCCGAGGCCTTCACCCACATGCTGGTGGACGTGGCCGTGCTGTCCTGGCTGGTGGCCTGGAGCGGCGGCATCGGCAACCCGTTCAGCTCGATGTTCCTGCTGCTGATCGCCGTTTCGTCGCTCGCGCTGCCGCTGCGCTGGGTGCTGGCCACCGGCGTGGCCTGCCTGCTGGGCTACATCCTGACCGCCGTGTTCGGCCGTCCGCTGCCGCACCTGCATGGCGACAATTTCAACGTGCACCTCTGGGGCATGGCGGTGAACTTCGTCCTCTCCGCGGGCGTGGTGCTTTACTTCTCCACGCGCCTGGTCGCCGCGCTGCGCCTGCGCGAACAGGAACTGGCGCGCCTGCGCGAACGCTTCGCGCGCAACGAGGGCATCGTCGCGCTGGCCACGCACGCCGCCGCGGTCGCGCACGAGCTCAACACACCGTTGGCGACGATGACGCTGCTGACCGAGGACATCCGCGAGCACGCGAGCGAACCCGACATCCGCGAGGACGCCGGCACGATGCGCCAGCTGATCGACCTGTGCCGCGATCGCGTGCGCGCGCTCGCCGCGTCCGCGGACATGGGCGTGCACCAGCGCGTGGACCTGGACGGCGTCGTGGAGCGCTGGCAGCTGATCCGCCCGACGGTGGAACTGCAGCGTACCGGCGCGCTCCCGCCGTGGCTGGCCACCGACGCTTCCACCGGCCACCTGCTGCAGGCCTTGTTGAACAACGCCGCCGATGCCAGCCGCCAGGCCGGTTCGCAGCGCGTGGACCTGGACCTGCGCTGCGAAGGCGACGAGCTGGTCGGCACCGTGCGCGATTACGGTAACGGTTTCCACGAGGCGCTGCCGTTCCAGTCCGAACAACTCTTCCGCACCAGCAAGCCCGAGGGCATGGGCGTGGGCCTGGCCCTGTCGCATGCCACGATCGAGCGGCTGGGCGGGCGCATGACCATGCGCGCCGTGCCGCCCAAGGGCGTGCAGGTGCAATTCCGCCTGCCGGTGGCAGGCCACGACGAAACACCCTGACGCGAGGTTCCGGATGAAAGGCCTGCTGGTGGACGACGACGAACTCTATGCCCGCACGCTGCAGCGCAGCCTGGCGCGCAAGGGCATCGAGACCCAGATCGCGCTGGACGCGCCGAGCGCGCTGGCGCGGGCGCGCGAATTCCAGCCTGATTTCGCCCTGGTCGACCTGAAGCTCGGCAGCGATTCCGGCCTGGCCCTGATCGAACCGCTGCGCGGCATCCGCGCCGATATGCAGATCCTGCTCGTCACCGGCTACGCCAGCGTCGCCACCGCGGTGGAATCGATCAAGCGCGGCGCCGACGACTACCTGCCCAAGCCCGCCACGGTGCCGACGATCCTGCGTGCGCTGGGACTCGAAACGCCGGCCACGCCGCTCGACGACGCCGATGCGGCCGAAGACACCATGACGCCGCTCAGCCGGCTGGAGTGGGAACACATCCAGCAGGCGCTCGCCGAGACCGAAGGCAATATCTCCGCCGCGGCACGCCTGCTGGGCATGCACCGCCGCTCGCTGCAGCGCAAGCTGGCCAAGCGGCCAGGGCCCGAGCGCCGCTGGGTCGACGAGTAGCCGTCAGCCGGGCGGATCGCGGTCCGGATCTGCGGCAAGCCCTGCGCCGAGCCCCATGCCGGCGCCGGCGCCCATGCCCGCACCCATGCCGCCCGCACCGCCACCGGCGCGGGCCCCGCCGCCCTGGCGATCTTCGCCTTTGCCGCCCTCGCCCTTCCCCTTGGTGGCCACCGGTCGCGCCGGTCCTTGCCGTGGAATGGCGAGGCCGGACGGAACGGGTTCCAGGTCGAGCACGCTGCGGATGAAGTCGCGCAGCGACACCACCAGCGCATCCGTGTGGATGGGTTTCCCCGCGGCAAGATCGGTGGCGGCCTGCGCCGCCAGCCGTACCTGCTCATCGGTGCCCAGCAGGATGATGTCCGACAAGGCCGCTTCGACCGCATCGCGGATGCGCCGACCGCGATCGCTTCCGTTGTCGTCCTCGCCGCCTTCATCGCGCATCCGCTGTCGCAACTCGCGCAAATGGGTGGGATCGACCTCCAGATCGCCGGTGAACGAACCACCCAGTGTCTTGTAGGCCGCGATCAGCGTGCGCAGCCGTTCGTTGATCTGGCGATTCTCGCGCGCACGCCGCTCCTGCACGGTCTGCATGACCAGCAGGCGGATACCGACACCGATCAGCGTGATCAGCGCCAAGCCCGCCAGCGTGGTCAACAGGCCCTGCCACGAACTGAAATCCAGACCCCGCATGCGGCGCTCCCTCGATGGATGGCGATGGCATCCATCCTATCCAACGAAGGGAAGGCCGGCGCGAAGGCCACGCCGGCCGGCATGCGCGGGCGACAGGATCAGAATCGCTTGCGCAACACGACCTCCCAGCTGCGCGGATCGCCCAGGTACACCATCGTGCTGCCCAGCGCGTACACCACGTGGGTGCGATCGCCGAGATTGCGACCGCGCACGCTCAGGTCGGTGCTGTCGTTCCAGGCGAAATCCAGATGCGCGCCCCAGGTGGCGTATCCGGCGGTGGACAAGGTGTTGGCGGCATTGGCGTAGCGCGACGAGACCCCGCGCAGGTCGATGCCGGCGCTCCAGCGCGGACCGAAGGCATAGTCCACCCACACGTTGCCGACACGGGAGGGTGTGTTGGCGGGCCGGTTTCCGGCGCGCGACACCGGCGATCCACCAACGTTCTCGAAAAAGTCGTCCAGCGTCGCATCGACCCAGGCCAGATTGCCCTCGACGGTAATCGCTTCCGATGGGCGCCAGCCGAACGAGGCCTCCACGCCGCGAGCGGACTGCCGGCCGACCGGCAGCGTCTGGCCGGGATTGGCGGGATCGGTGATCGCCACGTTGCGGCGCACGATGCGATACGCCGCCAGCGTGGCGAAACTGCGCCCATCGCGCGATTGCAGCTTCGTTCCGATTTCGCCCTGGCGCCCCGTCGTGAGGTCGAAGTCGCGCAGCGTGGCGAAGTTCGCGGTACTGAGGATGCCGGCCGGCGGATCCGCCGCGGTGCTGTATTGCGCGTAGACGCTGGCTTGCGGCGTGAGCGCCCAGTTCAATGCGGCGCGGCCCGTCGTGGGCGTGTAGGTACGCTCGAAGCGCGCGGGATTGGTAGCCGTCACCGCACGATGGTTCGCCACGTCCAGCACGATGCGGTCGCGGCGCAGGCCCGTCAGCAGCGACAGCGAAGGCGTCAGGCGGGTGAGGCTTTCCATGTAGGCCGCCTGCGTGTGCAGCCGGTTCGTGCGGTCCGGCGTATGCACGAGGGACGCACCCGGCACATCGAGGAACTGCCCCGGCGTCACCGCAGCCAGCGGCACCGTATCGACCGTGGCCGACAGCGACAGCGGGAAGCGCGTCTGCCGGTTGTAGCTGGCATCCAGGCCGGTGGCCCATTGCGTGGGCAGGCCGAACAGCATGCCTTCATGGATCCATTCCAACCGGTTGCCGTAGAGCTGCTGGTCGTGCCGCTGCAACAACGCGCCGGAACGGATCACGCCATCGTTGCCGGGCGCCAGGCGGTAGCTTTCCACGTTGCGGTAGTCGCGCAATGCATCGTAGTGGTAGACGGTATTGCGCACGGTATCGCGCTCGCCCGGCGTCCACTCCAGCAGCGAACGCGCCCATAGCACGTCCTGTCCGTAGTGACCGTCGGCGACGTTGTAGTTGCGGCCGACCGTCTCCGGCAACACCGACAGGCGCCCGGACGCCGGCTGGCGCACGGGCGTACCCCAATAAGGACGATGATCCTCCTCCCGTTGGGATTCCACGGCCAGCGTGTGGCGCAGCGTGGGCGCCAGTTGCACCAGCCAGGAGGCGGCCACCGTCGATGCCTCGCGCGCCTGTCCGTCGACCCAGCTCTCACCGTCGCGTGCGCTCGCATCCAGCCGGATCGCCTGCCGCGCATCGTCGCCACCGATGCGCAGGTTGGCGCCCATGGCCAGCGTGCCGTCGTGGAACGACCCCCACGCTGCCTGCACCGCCGCTTCATCGCGATCCAGCCTCGCCAGGCGGGTGACGTAGTTGAGGGTGCCGCCGACCGCGCCGGCGCCGTAGAGAAAGCTCGAAGGCCCACCGATGGCTTCCACCCGTTCGTATTGCCACGCATCCACGGGGCGCGCGGCGATGCTGGCGTACTGCACGTCGATACCGTTGAACAGTTGGGTGATCTGGCTGCCGGAAAAGCCGCGATAGGTGACCGCGTTGCCGTTGCCGGGCGGCGATGCCACGGTCAGGCCAGGGATGCCGGCCAGCGCTTCCTGCGTGGTGCGCACGCCGCGCGCCTCCAGCGTGTCGCGGTCGATCACGGTGACCGAGGCGGGCGTCTCCATGACGCTGAGCGACAGTCGCGTGCCGGTACCGGCGGCCTGCTCGAGCCCGGCCTTCCGGCCTTTGACTTCGACGGTATCGAGTTGGGTGGCGCGCGATCCGTCGGGCAGCACGATGCTGTCAGCGGCATGGGCGAGGAAGGGAAACGACAGGGCCGCGGCAACCGCCACGGACAGGCGCGACGCACGCAGCGACGCGCAGGAAGACAGGGACATGGAAACTCCAAAGCACAAGGACGCGGCGCACGGGCCGCACGTTCAACGGAAAGTCTTGTGGTTCAGAGCGAAAGCGGTGGTCCCTGACCACCCAGGCCGCGCAGGCGCGTGGATCGGATGAAGGGAGGTGCGGAGGGAGGCACCCATCTGCCCGCGGGCAGTCGCGGAAGCCGCAGCGCGATGCAGAGCAACAGCAAAGGCAGGGCCGCCGCCAGCGTGCAGTACGCGCAGTCCGCGCCCATCGGCATGCCAGGGGGCGATGGCGCCTTCTCGATCGGCGAACTCCCGGTCGGCGATCCGGCGCGGGTATCGACCCATGTCATGCCGCCGGTGGTGCACAGCTCGGTCCAGCCCGCGAGCACCTGCGTGCCGGCGCTGGCCACCCAGCGCGTGACCGACGGCGCGAACGCCATCAGCAGCGCGGCCAGCATGGCCAACCGCAGCATCGGGCGGAGGAAGGAAGACGAGCGGATCACCGCCGCATGGTAGCCGGTGATCCGGATGGACCCGCTGCGACCCGATGTCGCAGCCATCCTCAGCGCGCGAACACCACGCGCGCACCGCGCACAAGCGGAGCTCCATCGGCCACATCGGTCCAGGCCAGCCAGGCGGCGCCATGAGCCCATTGCAGGCGTGGAATGCCACTCGCCCGCCCGCGCGCCACCAGCGTGGCCACGTCGCTGCGCCTTGGGTCGCCCCACGTCGCGTCGTAGCGCGTCAGCACAAGGCGCTGGCCGGCGTCATCGGCTTCTTCCAGCCAGCTGACCAGCAGATGCCCGTCGCCTCGCGCGAGCCCCAGCCTGCCCAGCACCTGCGGGCCCTTCGCGAGCGTGACGGGCGCGCTGAACGTGTCGCCGGCATCCGGCGAATGCGCGGCGCGTAGTTCGGGCATGCCACCGGCTTCGGTGTACCAGGCCACCCAGACCGACGCGCCGTCGGCCACGACCACGGGGCCGTTCACGGGACAGCCGGCGATCTCCCACCCGTCCGCGTGGACGTCGCGCGGCGATGTCCACGCGCGCCCATCGAAGCGCACGATGCGGGTATCACGGATCTCACCGGGAGTGCGGCCCCGATAGACCACCACCGTGCCGCGATCCGTCACGGCAGACGACGTGGTGCAGCAATCGCAGGTCGATGCGTCCAGCGACCACTCGGCCTGCTGCACCGCTGCGGCGTCGAACAGCGCCGCGCGCAGCATCATCGCGCCCCCTCCGTGGCCATCGTGGTGCGCATGGCTGTCGCCCGGCGTCTTTTGCCGGCTGTCCAGCCAGGCCATGCCCAAGCGATCGCCGCCCTGCGGCCAGAACGTCACGAAGCCGTTGTCGCCCAGCTTCGCGGTGGGCGGCACCAATGTCGGCGCGTTCCAGGTGGTGCCACCATCGGAGGAACGCACCAGGTCGATGCCGTAGTCCATGCGCGACGGCCCCGTGCTGCGCAACCAGTGCGCCCACAGCGATCCGTCCGCCAACGCGAAGACATGCGGCGTGTCGGCCCAGTTGACGAACCAGCCCGATCCTTCGGCGATGGTGCGCGGCGGCGCCCAGGTTCCTTCACGCCCGGCCAGACGACTGAAGCGCAGGCGATGGCCGGCCTCGCCCATCGGCTCCACCCAGCTCAGCAACAGCGAACCGTCGGGCATGGACGCCAGGTCCGGCTGCGCCGCACCGGCGGGCGACGGCATGGTGTGCATGTCCACCACCGGCGCCGGATCGGCGTTCGCCGCAGGCGGCGTGTCGGCGGATTCACACGCGGCGAGCGTGGCAAGGACGATCGCCAACACGGGCAACCACCAGCGCGGTACGGGCATGTGGACGACTCCGGCCATCGGGACCCCGGCATTCCACCACGGAACGTGTCCCGGCGACCGCGACCGCATGTCGCAGGCCTTCGCGGCGCCGGCCGGCGCCACCGTTTATCCTTCCAGCATGACCGACACCGCCCGCGACATCCTCACGCCCAGCCAGCTGAACGCGCTGGCGCGCAACCTGCTGGAGGACACCTTCCCGCTGATCTGGGTGGAAGGCGAGCTGGGCAACGTCACGCGGCCGGCATCGGGGCACCTGTACTTCACCCTCAAGGACGCGCGCGCGCAGGTGAAGTGCGCCATGTTCAAGCCCAAGAGCCAGTGGCTGAAGTTCGCGCCGCGCGAAGGCCTGCGCGTGCTCGCGCGCGGACGGCTGACGCTTTACGAAGCGCGCGGCGACTATCAGTTGGTCGTCGACCACATGGAAGAAGCCGGCGAAGGCGCGCTGCGGCGCGCGTTCGAGGAATTGAAGGCGAAGCTCACCGCCGAGGGCCTGTTCGACGCCGACCGGAAGCGCCCGCTACCCGCGCATGTGCGGCGCCTTGCCGTGCTCACGTCGCCGACCGGCGCCGCCGTGCGTGACGTCCTGAGCGTCCTGCAACGGCGCTACCCGTTGCTGGAGGTCGACGTGCTGCCCGTGCAGGTGCAGGGCGAAACGGCCGCGGCGCAGATCGTCGACATGCTGCAGCGCGCGGGGCGCAGCGGCCGCTATGACGTCCTGCTGGTCACCCGCGGCGGCGGTTCGCTGGAAGATCTCTGGGCGTTCAACGACGAACGCCTGGCGCGCGCGATCGCCGCTTCGCCGGTGCCGGTGGTATCCGCCGTCGGCCACGAAACCGACTTCAGCCTGGCCGACTTCGCCGCCGACCTGCGCGCGCCCACGCCATCGGTCGCCGCGGAACTGCTGGTGCCGGATCGCCGCGACCTGCTCGCACGCGTGGGCATGCTCAACAACCGGCTGGCGGGCACGCACGTCCACCGCCTGCGCAACGCCATGCAACGCGCCGATCGCGCGGCGCTGCGCTTGAACGCACAACGCCCGCAGGCACGCTTGGCCATGCTCGGCCAACGTCAGGACGCCGCCGTGCGACGCCTGCATGCACTGTGGCAGGCGCGCCGGGCCGGTCATCTGGCGAGCCTGCGGCACGCCGAAGCGATCCTGCGTGCGCATGCCCCGCAGCGCCGCCTCGAACAGTTGCGCGCGCGCCTGCTCGCCCTTGCGCCACGCCCGCAGGCGTTGGTGGCCCGCACGCTGCAACGCGACGCCCTGCGCCTGCACGCCCTCGCCCGCTCACTGGAAGCCGTCAGCCCACTGGCCACCGTGGCACGCGGCTACGCACTGGTGACGAAGGAGGATGGGACGCTGGTGCGGTCGGTGGCGCAGGTGCAGGCAGGTGACCGGGTATCGGCGCGCATCGCCGACGGCCATGTGTCGCTCCAGGTCACGTCCACGCACACGACGCCCGCATCGGAAGACACCTGATGAGCCGGGCGGCCGGCGCTCACCCCGCTTAACCCCACTCCCCAACCCCGCGCGTTCGACCTTCCGTCCCACACACGGAGTCACGCCATGTCGCACCGCCGCCTGACCTTCACCCTGCTCGCCGTCGCCATCCTGGCCGGCTGCAAGTCCAGTCCCACCGCCCAACACGGGCCCGCCGAAGAAGCCGCGCTGGCCGCCGCCACCGCAGCGGATGCCGCCGCCGCGAGCGCGGACGCCGAGCGCCGCGAGCGCAGCACACTCGACAGCGTCGTCGTCACCGGCGCGCGGCTTTCGCGGCAGGACAAGGCCGCAGCAGCGGCCCCGCCAGCGTATGCCTACGCACCGCCGCCGCCCGCGCCGGCGTCCGTGGGTTATCTCCGCAGCAATGCCATCGGTGACGCAATCGCCTATCCGCAGGCGCAGCCCGCCGACACCGAGAAATACGCCGAGCGCGACGACAATCCGGTGCGGCGTACGCTGGACGAGCCCGTCTCGACGTTCTCCGTCGACGTGGATACCGGCAGCTACAGCAACGTGCGCCGGATGCTGCGCGACGGCCAGCGGCCGCCGGCCGATGCGGTCCGCGCCGAAGAGTTCATCAACTACTTCCGCTACGGCCATGCCGCGCCCACGGATCGCAGCCGCCCGTTCCGCGTGACCACCGAACTGGCGCCCGCGCCGTGGAACGCCAAGCGCCAGGTGCTGATGGTCGGCATCAAGGGCTACGACGTGCCGAAGGCGACGCTGCCAGCGTCCAATCTGGTCTTCCTGCTCGACACGTCCGGCTCGATGGAATCGCCGGACAAACTGCCGCTGCTGAAGCAGTCCTTCGCCCAGCTGGTGCCGCAGCTGCGCGCGCAGGACCGCGTCAGCATCGTGGTCTATGCAGGCTCCGCCGGCCTGGTGCTGCCGCCCACGCCCGGCGACCGCCACGACGAGATCCTCGCCGCACTGGATCGCCTGCAGGCCGGCGGCAGCACCAACGGCGGCGACGGCATCCGCCTGGCGTATGCGATGGCCAAGCAGGCCTACGTCCCGAATGGCGTCAACCGCGTGATCCTGGCCACCGATGGCGACTTCAACGTGGGCACTGTCAGCCAGGACGCGCTGGAAACGATGGTGGCGGACCAGCGCAAGTCGGGCATCGCGCTGACCACGCTGGGTTTCGGCACCGGCAACTACAACGATGCCCTGGCCGAGAAGCTGGCCGACGTGGGCGATGGCAACCATGCCTACATCGATACGCTGCAGGAAGGCCGCAAGGTGCTGGTGGAGGAAATGCAGTCCACCCTGCTGACCATCGCGCGCGACGTGAAGATCCAGGTGGAGTTCAATCCGGCCGTAGTCGCGGAGTACCGGTTGATCGGGTACGAAAACCGCGTGCTGGCGAACGAGGACTTCGCCAACGACAAGGTGGACGCCGGCGACATCGGTGCCGGGCATGAGGTGACGGCCCTGTACGAAATCACGCCGGTCGGTTCCGGCGTGGATCGCCTGCCGGCGCTGCGTTACGGCGGCAAGACCGCGGTGGCCGACGCGGGCACCGGTGAGGTCGCCCACCTGCGCCTGCGCTACAAACTGCCCGGCCAGGACGCCAGCCGCCTGATCGAAGCACCGATCGCACGCGATTCGCTGACGACGCAACCTACCGACGCGTTCCGCTTCGCTACCGCCGTGGCCGCCTATGCGGACCTGCTGCGCGGTGGACAGCGCATCGACGGCTGGGCATGGAACGACGTAGCGCGCACCGCCCGTGCTTCAACGGGGCGCGATCCCTACGGACTGAAAGCTGAGTTCGTCGGCATGATCGACCAGGCGCATCGCCTGGTCGCCCAGCAGACGGATGCGCCGGCGATTGCGGTGGATTGAGTCTGGCGGGGCGGGGCCGCATGCTCGGCCCCGCCGGAGCGAGCGCCATGCGCGTAGGTCGGATCATGCTGGGGGTACTGCTTGCCCTTCCCGGCACAGCGTTTGCCGAAAGCTGTGGAACGGCCGTCACCCTCGTCAACAACCGGTCCTATTCGGTCACCGTGACGATGAAGACCTTCTACATGGATCGCGACCTCGCTGCTCCCGCGCCCGATGACTTCGCCACGCCTGTCCCGACCTGGGAGGTACCGCCTTATTTCTCCAGGCTCCTCGATGTCGAGGTCGCTGCAGGACAATCCAAATCCGTCTCGCTACGACGTCTGTGTACGGGCGATTTCTGGCTCAACTGGCGCGAGCAGCCGACCGGTGGAAAGCCAGGTTCGTCAGGACAGTTGAGGCGCCCTAGCTACAACACGCCCATCCACATCGGTGGATAAGTCTCCGCAAGCGTAGGCTTATGCGATGTCGGTGGTCGCCACGGCCATCTGTGCCGCCGGACGACCCAGCAGGTAGCCCTGCCCCAGATGGCAGCCCAGCTCCACGAGCGACTGGCGCTGCTCTTCGGTTTCCACGCCTTCGGCGATGGTTTCGATGCCCAGCGTGCCGGCCAGTGCGAGGATCGCGCGCACCAATGCCAGGCTTTCTGGCCGCGCTTCGTTGCCCAGCCCGGAGACGAAACTGCGGTCGATCTTGAGCACCGAGATCGGGAACCGGTGCAGGTAGGACAATGCCGAGAAGCCGGTGCCGAAGTCGTCCAGCTGCGCCAGGATGCCGTGCTGACGCAGCGTGCGCAGGATGCGCAACGTCCGGGGCGCGTCATCCAGCAGCGCGACCTCGGTGATCTCCAGCCGCAGCTGCGACGGGTCGGCCCCCTGGGTCTCGAACATGGCCAACAGGCGATCGGCGAAATCAGGCGAACGGAAGTGCCGCGGCGACACGTTGACCGAGATGTAGCCCTCCACGCCACGCGCGATCTGCCGCACGACCTGTTCGTAAAGCAACCAGTCGACCTGTTCGATCAGCCCGCTGTCCTCGCCCAGCCCGATGAACTCCGCCGGCAGCAGCAGGCCGCGACGCTCGTGCTGCCAGCGCAGCAGCGCTTCGTGTCCGATCACGCGACCGTCGTCCATCCGGCGAATGGGTTGGTAGAACGGCAGGAAGTCGCGGTTGATGATGGCGCGGCGCAGGTCGGCTTCCAGATCCAGGCTCTGCATCGCCGCCTCGCGCATCGCCTCGTCGAACAGCGCGGAGCGGTCGCGCCCCTGCTCCTTCGCCCGATACATCGCCGCGTCGGCGTCGCGCAACAGCTCCTCGCCGTTGCGGTAGCGCGGATGCCAGATGGCGATGCCGAGACTGGCGGACGGAAAAAGCTCGCGCCCCGCCACCCACATCGGCCGTCCCAGCACCGACAGCAGGCGCTGGGCGAAATCGCGCACGTTCTCCACGCCATCGGCGTACTCGACCAGCAGCGCGAACTCGTCGCCGCCAAGCCGCGCGACCACGTCGTCCCCGCGCACGCTCATGGTGATGCGGCGTGCGACTTCCACCAGCAGTTCGTCGCCGGCCGCGTGGCCCATGCTGTCGTTGACCAGCTTGAAGCGGTCCAGGTCGAGGAACAGCACCGCGAATGCCTGGCCGTCGCCGTGGCGCGCGCG
This sequence comes from Pseudoxanthomonas sp. Root630, assembly GCF_001427585.1. GTDB lineage: Bacteria > Pseudomonadota > Gammaproteobacteria > Xanthomonadales > Xanthomonadaceae > Pseudoxanthomonas_A. The sequence goes on from NZ_LMGY01000016.1 coordinate 403,238, forward strand.
TTCGATCGCCGCCGACAGCCGGTCGAGCAGGTGCGGCCGGTTGGGCAGGCCGGTCAACGCATCGTGCGTGGCCTGGTAGGTGAGCTGCTGTTCGGCGCGCAAGCGCTCGCTGATCTGCCCGCGCAGCTGGTGGTTGGCTTCGTTGAGCTCGCGGGTGCGTTCTTCTACCCGACGCTCGAGGTCGGCATGCGCGCTGCGCAGGCGATCCTGCGTGAGCTGGCGATCCAGGCCGTTGCCGATGTGGTGGGCGACGAACGTCAGCAGGTTCTGGTCGTGCGACGTGAACTTCACTTCATCGGAGTAACTCTGGACCACCACCGTGCCGACGACGTCCTCACCACGGAACAGCGGCACGCCCAGCCAACTGTGGGCGGGCGGGCCATGCTGCAGTACCTTGCCCGCCTCGGCGAGTTGCCCGATCACCTCGCGGTCGGCGAGCAGCGGACGCCCGGTGGCGACGACGTACTCCGTCAGGCCGTTGGTCATCCGCCGCGCCTTGCGCATCGGGTCGCGTTCGTCGATCGAGTACGGGAAGTTCAGCTCCTCGCCATCGTCCGAGATCAGCGCGATGTAGAAGTTGCGGGCGTTGATCAGCTCGTCCACCACCACGTGGACGTCGGCGTAGAAGCGCTCCAGGCTCTCGGAGGTGATCGCCAGCTCGGTGATGCGGAACAGCGCGCGCTGCAGCTTTTCGGCGCGCTTGCGCTCCATGATCTCCGCCTGCAACTCGCGGTTGGCGCGCTGCAGTTCGTGGGTGCGCACCGCCACGCGGTGCTCCAGCTCCACGTGGGCGTGCTTGCGGTCCAGCGCGGTCAGGATGTGCTGGGCCACGTAGCCGAGCAACGCGCGGTCTTCGTCGGCATAGCTGGCGGGCGTGTCGTAGCTCTGCACGACGATGGCGCCGCAGACGCGGTCGTCGCGCCGCATCGGCACGCCCAGCCAGTCCAGGCTGTCGGGGCCGTGCGATGGATCGCGGACGACGCCCAGCTTCTGCCGGATCACCGCCGAGGGACCGCGCAGCGGCTGGCCGTGGCGCAGCAGCGCGAAGGTCATGCTGTTGGCCATTTCCTCTTCGCCGAACTCGCGCTCCGGCTCGGCGATGTACGGGTCGCGCTGGTCCGCGAAGTACAGGAAGCGGACCGTGCGTCGCTGGTCGTCGTAGAGGACGATGTAGCAGTTCTCCGCATACATCAGCGAGTTCACCACCGCGTGGATGCGGCGGAGCATTTCCGGCATCTCGAGATCGGCACCCGCCAGGTCGGCGATCTCGTACAGCGCCTGCTGCAGCCGCTTGGATTTCTCCAGCGAGACGATGCGCGCCTGCGCGCGCGACGCATCCAGCGTGGTCACCAGCAGGGTGCGGGCCAGCAGCAGCCAGGATTCTTCTTCGACCGTCGACAGCGGACCGGGCAACGCCACCGCGAGGGCGACCCGCGCGTTGCCGTCGGCGTTGTCCCAGGCATGCACGCGCAGCTCCGGGCCGTCGTGCTCGACGACGGTCTCGGCCAGCGCATGCTCGGCACGGCGTCGCAGCATGGCGGAGGCCCCCGGCGTGGCGCCGGCCCCGTTGCCCAGCGCCCAGTCCCGCCAGCAGACCGCCAGCTCGGCACCCGCCGGCAGCAGCCCACGCAGGATCGACGCGATCCGCTCTGCGGGCGACGCGGGCGTGCTGGCCGGATTGTCTGCGCTGACCGATGGCGTAGGCATGACCGTGTCCCGACAGAGACGGTGCGTGTATCTGGATATCCCCCGGGCGAGCATACCGCCTGCCGACCCCTGAACGGAAACCGCCGGGCAACCCCATCCCGACCCGCTATGCGTTCACCCCTTGCGTGTGCCAGACCTTCGCCAGCGCCATCGCCGTCTTCGCCGACCCCGGAACATCCGCGACCGGATGGCTGAACGCGTCGGCCGTGTCGCCCCGCCCCGGCTTCACGACCGTGCATGGACCGCTTACGCTGGTGGCGGTGAACGACCTTGCCGAACCCGCCGACGAAACCCTGATGCTGGCCTACGCCGCCGGCGACGCGTCGGCCTTCGAACAGCTCTATGCCCGCCATCGCGGGCCGCTGTACCGGTTCCTGTTGCGCCATCTGCGCGATGCGGCGATGGCGGACGAGTTCTTCCAGGACACGTGGCAGCGCGTGATCGCCGCGCGCCAGGGCTGGAAACCGGAAGCGGCGTTCGGGACGTGGCTGTACCGGATCGCGCACAATCGGCTGAACGACCACTGGCGCGCACTGAAGCACCGGCCGGCGACCCCCGAGGATGCGGAAGCCCGCACCGAGCGCGTGCCGGACCCGGATACGCCCGAGCGGCAGCTGTCCGAGTTCGAACAACGCCGCCGGTTGCAGGTCGCGATGGACGAATTGCCGCCCGAGCAGCGCGAAGTGCTGCTGTTGCGGCTGGAGCAGGAACTGACCCTGGAGGAGATCGGCGAGATCACCGGCGTGGGCCGGGAAACCGTGAAATCGCGGTTGCGGTATGCGATGGACCGGTTGCGGTCGAGGTTGAACGAATGAAGACGCCCCACGAACCCCTGACGCCCGAAGAGCGCGCGCTGGCGCAGTCCCTGTCCAGGCTCGGTCCGCATGGCGGCCCGTCGCCCGGCCTGGATGCACGCATCCTCGGCGCGGCCCGTGCAGCCGTGCAGGAATCTCCGGCACCGCGCGGCGGGACGGTGCCGCCGGTACGCCGCCGCTGGCCGCTCGGCCTCGGCGTGGCGGCCTCCGTGCTGCTGGCCGCCGGCATCGCATGGCAGCTGCGGCCCACCCACGAGATGCTGGCCGCCAGCGAGGTGCCGGTGCTGGCCAAGCACGATGCCGCCGTGATGTCCGCACCCGCGGAACAGGCCGCCGATGCAGCGGCAGTACCTGAGATGGACGCAGCCGCTGCGGCCCCCGCCGCCGAGCCCTACGAGCCTCCTCCGCCGATCCGGCAGCTCGCCCCGCCCAAAGTCGAGGCCACGCCGGCGCCCTCCAGCCCGGCCCGCAGGAATGCGGAAGCCGCTGCGCGCCAGGAGGCACCCCCCAAGCGCGGCCCGCTGTCGATGATTCCGGCCGTGCCGGGCCTGCCCGCTCCGGCCGAACCGGCATTTGCCCGCAAGACGACGACACCCCAGGCGTTCCCTGAGGCCGTCGAAGATCGCGCCGCCGCGGCCGCCGATTTCGAGGAACGCGCCCAGCAACAGCAGGCCCGCCAACGCGCATCGGCGGAGCAGCAACGCGAACAGCAGTTGCGCAGCGAAAGCGAGCGACGCGCAAGCGAAGCCAAGGCGGCCGCCGATACCTCCGATTCGCTCGACGCCGTCATGGTCACCGGATCACGGATCTCGCGGCAGGATGGCTTCGTGGCAGCGCCCGCTGCGGCCCCGCCTCCGCCCCCGCCCGCCCCGGCCGCCAGCGCGGGCGCCGCGTCGCCCAGCGTGGCGCGCAATGCACTGCGTCGTACCGACCTGCAGGTGCCGGTGGACGAAGATGCGCGCCTGACGCCGGCCGAGTGGCTGGACCGTATCCGCCTGCGCCGCGACCTGGGCGATAACGCCAATGCGTTGCGCAGCCTGCAGCTGTTCGTGCAGGAGCATCCCTTCCAGCGCGTGCCGGACGACCTGCGACCGCTGCTGGGAACGCCGTGACCGATACGCTTGCGGCGCGCGCCTCCCATCTGCTGGAGGTGAAGCACAGCCGTTTCCTCGCGCTCGCCGCGCCGGTGGCGGCACCGGACGACGCGCTCGCCTTCCTGCACGAGGTCGCGGTCGCCGAGGCCACGCATAACTGCTGGGCCTACCGGATCGGCGGCGAGTACCGCTCCAGCGACGACGGGGAACCCGCCGGCACCGCCGGCCGACCGATCCTGGCCGCCATCGACGGCCAGGGATACGACCGGGTGATGGTGGTGGTGACCCGCTGGTACGGCGGCATCAAGCTCGGCGCGGGCGGCCTGGTTCGCGCCTATGGCGGCGCGGCGGCGGAATGCCTGCGGCAGGCGCCGCGCCTGCCGGTGGTGGCGATGACCTCCCTGGTCCTGGCCTGCCCGTTCGACGATCTGGGCGCCGTGCACGGCGCGCTGGCCTCCCACCAGGCCGTGAAGCAGGAAGCATCGTTCGACGAATCCGGCGCCCGGCTCGTGATCGAGTTGCCTGCCGATCGGGTGGATGCCTTGAAAATCCAGTTGCGCGACGCCACCCGTAATCGTGTGCGCGTGATGCCGGCCACGGCCTGATACCCCGCGCGAGGCGCATGCGGGAGGCGCTGCGGGTCCCAGCAGGACCGCAACGCCTCCCACAGCCGCCTTGATCCGACCTTCCCGATGACCGACAGCGCCGCCGACACCCCCGACCCGTCCAAACCCAAGGCCAAGCTCGGCACGCTGCGCGCGCTGTGGCCCTTCGTGCGCCAGCATGCGGGCCTGTTCGCCGCCTGGCTGTGCGCGCTGGCGCTGGCCTCCGCGGCGACGCTGAGCTTCCCGGTCGCCTTCAAGCAGATGATCGACGGCGGCTTCCATAGCGGCGGCAACATCGACCGGGTATTCCTGGGCGTCTTCATCGTCGTGCTGGTGCTGGCGGTGGCCAGCGCAGCGCGCTTCTATTTCGTCTCGCTGCTCGGCGAACGCGTGGTGGCCGACCTGCGCCGGCAACTGTATGGGCATCTGGTCGGACTGGATGCCGAGTTCCACGACCGCACCCGCAGCGGCGAACTGGTGTCGCGCCTCTCCGCCGACAGCGAACTGCTGCGCAGCGTCGTGGGCAGCAGCATGTCGGTGGCCCTGCGCAGCAGCATCACCGTGATCGGCAGCATCGTCATGCTGTTCGTCACCAGCCCGAAACTGGCGGCCTACGCGCTGGTCGGCATTCCGCTCGCGGTCCTGCCGATCGTGCTGGGCGCCCGCCGGCTGGAGAAAGCGTCGCGCGCCAGCCAGGACCGCGTGGCCGATGCCAATACGCTCGCCAGCGAAACCCTGGGCGCCGTGCGCACCGTGCAGGCGCACGCGCGCGAGCCGTATGAACTCAAGCGCTTCGGCGATGCGGTATCGGTCGCCGTGGAAACCGCGCGCAACCGCATCCGTGCGCAGTCCCTGGTCACCGCCACGGTCATCACCCTGGTATTCGGCGCCGTGGTGCTCGTGCTCTGGTCCGGTGCCCACGACGTGATCGGCGGGCGCATGACGACGGGCGAACTCGGCCAGTTCGTGTTCTACGCGCTGATCGGTGGCGGCTCGGTGGGTGCCTTGGCCGAAGTCTGGAACGAACTGCAGCGCGCCGCCGGCGGCATGGGCCGGATCGCCGAACTGCTCAACGAAACCCCGACGATCCGCGCACCCGCCGCGCCCCGCGCCCTGCCGGCGCCGGTGAAGGGCGAGATCCGCTTCGACAACGTCTCGTTCCACTACCCCTCGCGCCCCGACCTGCCCGCGCTCGACGATTTCGACCTGACCGTCAATCCGGGCGAAACCGTCGCCCTGGTGGGTCCCTCCGGCGCCGGCAAGAGCACCGTGTTCTCGATGCTGCTGCGCTTCCACGACGCGCAGACCGGCAGCGTGCGCATGGACGGCGTGGACCTGCGCGACCTCGACCCCGCCGACCTGCGCGAACACATCGCGCTGGTGCCGCAGCAGCCGACGATCTTCGCGGCCAGCGCCGCCGAGAACATCCGCTACGGCAAGCTCGACGCCACCGATGCACAGTTGCAGGCCGCCGCCGAGGCCGCCGAGGCCGACGATTTCATCCGCGAGCTGCCCGGCGGCTTCGACAGCCCACTGGGCGAGCGCGGCGCACGCCTGTCCGGCGGCCAGCAGCAACGCATCGCGATCGCCCGCGCCCTGCTGAAGGACGCACCGGTGCTGCTGCTGGACGAAGCCACCAGCGCGCTGGATGCGCAGAGCGAGCGCGCCGTGCAACACGCGCTGGAGCGGCTGATGGACGGACGCACCACGCTGGTGATCGCGCACCGCCTGGCCACCGTACTGAAGGCCGACCGCATCGTGGTGATGGACCGCGGCCGCATCGTCGCCCAGGGCACGCACGCGGAACTGCTGGCGCAGGACGGCCTGTACGCGAAGCTGGCGCGCCTGCAATTCCTCGACTGAGGGCCGCGCACGACAGCGCGCGGCACGTGGTCTAGGATGCGGGGCATCGCCCCCGGGAGCCGCGCCCGATGTCCGATTCCTTGCCACCGCTGCTGCGCGGCCTGGGCACGCTGCTGATCCTGCTGACCAGCGCGCTGGTCGTGACCGTGGAGCGTCGCGACAACACCGAGCGTGTCGAGCAGGCGCACATCGCCCGGATCGCATTGAAGGCGGAGGAATCGCTGCCGCAAGGCCGTGCCGACACGAGCACGCTCGCCAAGGAAGTGAAGCTGCTGCGCCTGCAGCTGCAGGACAACGACCTGGCGGACGACGTCTTCGAGAACCCCTGGTTCCAGTGGCTGGGCCTGCTGGGCACCGGCCTGATCGCCGCGTCGTTCTTCGCCGAGTGGCGCCTCAAGCGCGCCATCGCCCGCGCGGCGCGGGCGACCTCGCCGGAAGACGCGTTCTAGCGGTTACGCGACGGCGTCGGCCGGCACCAGCGCCGGCATGCGGCGCGGGCGGCTGGGGAAGGCATGGCGCACGATCCGCCAGCACACCTGGCCGAACTGGGTCAGCAGCGTGCCGGTGTTGTAGTGCTGGCCGTAGCGCGCACAGATGGCGCGCACTTCCTTCGCCATCTCCGCGTAGCGGTTGGCGGGGATGTCCGGATAGAAGTGGTGTTCGATCTGGTGGCTCAGGTTGCCCGACATGACGTTCATCAGGAAGCCGCCACGCAGGTTCGACGAGCCACGCAGCTGGCGCAGGTACCAATGGCCGCGCGATTCGTTCTTGATGGATTCCTTCGGGAACGTCTCCGCATTGGCGGTGAAGTGGCCGCAGAAGATGATCACGTAGGTCCACACGTTGCGCAGGCCGTTGGCGACCATGTTGCCCAGCAGCACCGGCAGGAAGAACGGGCCGGCCAATGCCGGGTAGATCACGTAATCCTTGGCCAACTGGCGCCCCATCTTGCGCACCACCGGCGCGGATTTGCGACGCAGCTGCTTGTTGGTCATCTTGCCGCTCCACCAGCGGCCCAGCTTCAGATCCTGGATGGCGATGCCCCACTGGAACAGCAGCGCGAATACCACGGCCACGAACGGCTGCACCAGGTAGAACGGACGCCACTTCTGTTCGGGAAAGATCCGCAGCAGGCCGTAGCCGATGTCGTCGTCCAGGCCACGCACGTTGGTGTAGGTGTGATGGCGGAAGTTGTGGGTGTGCCGCCAGTTGTCGCTGGTGGCCACGATGTCCCAGTCGTAGGTCTTGCCGTTGAGCTGCGGGTCGCCCATCCAGTCGTACTGGCCGTGGATGACGTTGTGGCCCAACTCCATGTTGTCCAGGATCTTGCCCAGGCCCAGCGAGAACGCGCCCAGCGCCCAGAGCACCCAGAACAGCCAACCCACCGCACTGTCGGCCAGCCACAGGCCACCGGCGATGGCGGCGGCGAACAGCAGCACGCGGCCGGTGAGGTTGCTGAAACGCACCGCCTTCACCACGTTGCGGATATAGCGCGCGTCGCGCGCGCCCAGGGTGGCGACCGTGCGTGCGCGCAGGGCGTCGAGTTCCTCGCCGAAGCGGTCAAGTTCTTCGACGGAAAGCTTGCGGTTGCGGGAAGAGGAAGTAGCCATCAGAGATCGAGCTCGAGATCGGTGGCGGCGCTGTGGATGCACAGCTTCAACGCCTGGGAGGGTTCATGCATCAGGTCGCCACTGGGCAGGTGACGCGTGCTGCCGGCGGACTTGCCGCAGGCGCAGGTGTTGCAGATGCCCATGCGGCAGCCGGACGGCGGTTTCAGGCCGTGCTGCTCCAGCGCGACCAGCAGGGACTCGCCGCGCGCCACCCGCAGCGTGCGCCCGCTGCGTTGCAGGTGGATGTCGACCTCGCCCTCGTCGACCACGGCGACCGGGGGCGACGTGAAGGCCTCGGCCTGGAACGAGGCCGCCTGCGCGGCCAGCAGGCCGCGCGCCGCTTCGACGAAACCGCCCGGACCGCAGGCCAGCACCTGCGAAGTCGCCACATCGCCGGCATGCGCGGCCAGCAAGGCGGCGTCGATGCGGCCCTCGGCCTCGTCGGCGGCGACAGCGGCTTCGCGTGTCAGAAGCAGGTGGAAACGGAAGCGCGGCTGGGCCGCCGCGAGCGCGCGCAGCTCCGGCAGGAAGCAGGCTTCCTCGCGGGCGCGGACCCAATACAGCAGCGTGGCGTCGGCGGGCATCTCCTTCGCCGATAACTCGCGCACCAGCGCGATCATCGGCGTGATGCCACTGCCGGCCGCCAGCAACAGGTAGGCGCCTTGCGGCATCGCCGACAACGTCATCTCGCCGAAGGCCTGGCCCAGCTCGACGATGTCGCCGATGCGGGCGGCCTGGCAGAGATGGCGGCTGACCTTGCCACCCTCGATGGCCTTCACCGTCACCGGCAGTAGACCGTCCGCGCGCGGCGGCGCAGTCAGGCTGTAGCTGCGGGTGACGCGCACGCCGTCGATGTCCACGCCCAGGTTGACGTGCTGCCCGGCGCGGTGGCCGGCCCAATGACGGTTCGGCTTGAACAGCAGGGTGACGGCATCGGCCGAGGCGGCTTCGCGCGCGACCAGGCGCGCCAGCGGGCGCTCCCAGGTCCAGGTGCGGTGGAAACGGGCGGCCCAGAAGTCGAAGACATCCGGCTTCACGAGGGGCCGGATCAGGCGTTTCAGGGGACCGGGCCGGCGGGGGGACGGGCGGAACTGGGCGTTCATGGCCACCACTATACCGATGTGAAGACGTTTGTGTATACAGTTGTATATTAATTTACCCGGCTATGATGCCCCTACCATCCCGTATGCCCGGCCCGCCCGCGTGACATTGCATCCGCACCCGCTGCCCCACGATGACCACGGCCCCGGCCGGAAGGCCACGATTTCGCGCGAGGATCTGCTGGCCGCGGCGCTGAAGCTGGTGGGGCCGCACCGCAGCGTCTCCACGCTGAGCCTGCGTGAAGTGGCCCGCGAGGCCGGCATCGCGCCGAACAGCTTCTACCGCCAGTTCCGCGACATGGATGAACTGGCGGTGGCGCTGATCGACCTGGCCGGCCGCTCGCTGCGCAAGATCATCGGCGAGGCACGCCACCGCGCGGCGAGCACCGACCGCAGCGTCGTGCGCGGCTCGGTGGAAGCCTTCATCGAGCAGCTGCGCGCCGACGACAAGCTGCTGCACGTGCTGCTGCGCGAGGGCAACGTGGGCTCGGACGCCTTCAAGCATGCGGTCGAGCGCGAGTTGCAGTTCTTCGAAGAGGAGTTGCACGTGGACCTGGTCCGCCTGGCCACGCGCGACAAAGCGCCGTTGCACGAACCCGCGCTGGTATCGCGCGCCATCACCCGCCTGGTGTTCGCGATGGGCGCCACGGCGATGGACCTGCCGCCCGAGCGCGACGGCGAACTGATCGACGAGCTGTCGGAGATGGTGCGCCTGATCCTCACCGGCTCGCGCGCCCTCGCCTCCCGATCCGCACCGCGCTGACGCGGCGTCAGGGATCGATGCGGATCGGCGTTCCGACGGGAACGCGCTGCCAGATCGCATCCATCTCCGCATCGGTGACCGCGATGCACCCTTCCGTCCAGTCCGTGCGCGATCCAGGCGGCGTCGCACCGTGGATCATGATCTCGCCACCGGGATCCACGCCGCGCGCGATGGCCTGCCGGCGATCGGCTTCGCCCGGATAGGAAATGCGCAACGACAGGTGGAAGCGGCTGCGGTCGTTGCGGTACGTGATGCGGTAGTCGCCTTCCGGCGTGCGCTGGTCGCCCTGTTGCCGCTTGTGCCCCACCGGATCGCCGCCCAGCACGACGCGGTAGGTGGCGATGACACGGCCGTCGCGCAGCAGGTCCAGCCGACGCTGCGCCTTGTAGACCCGGATGGCATCGGCCTGCTGGGCGACGGGCAACAACGCGGGCGCGGGACGGCCCGCCTCGTGCGCGTGGACGGGCGCCAGCCCGCACGCGACCAGCAGGGCGGTAAGCCTGCGCGTGAAGCGGGCCCTCATGCCGGCAGCGTCCGCGCGATCATGCCGGCAAGATCGGCATCGGTCGCCAGCGTACCGAATACGCGCCCTTGCTCGCCCCCGAGACGATTGCGGACGAACACGTTCGCCACCGGGCTGCCTGCACGCATCAGCACCGCGGCCTGCAGCGCCAGCGCGAGCCTCTCGACCAACCGGCGTGCGCCGCTCTCGTCGGCCTGTGCCATGTCTTCCTGCAGGCGCGCGACGAAAGCATCGAAGGTCGCGTCGCGCCCCATGCTCGCGTGGAGTTCGGCCAGCACTGCCTGCGCGCTGGACGGCTCGCGCGACAGCGCGCGCAGTACGTCCAGGCACTGCACGTTCCCGCTGCCTTCCCAGATGGAGTTCAGCGGTGCCTGCCGGTACAGCCGTGGCAGGATCGATTCCTCGACATAGCCCGCACCGCCCAGGCACTCCTGCGCTTCGTTGACGAAGACCGGCGCGCGCTTGCAGACCCAGAACTTGCCCACGGCGGTGGCGACGCGCGCGAAGGCCGCTTCCGCGCCATCCCGGGGCGCGGCATCCACCGCGCGCGCCACCCGCAGCGCAAAGGCGGTGGCGGCCTCCGACTCCAGTGCGAGGTCAGCCAGCACGTTCTGCATGAGGGCGTGGTCGACCAGTCGCTGGCCGAACGCGCGACGATGGCGTGCGTGGTGCACGGCCTGCGCGAGCGCCATCCGCATCTCGGCGGCGGAACCGAGCATGCAGTCCAGGCGCGTGAACATGACCATCTCGATGATGGTCGCCACACCCCGCCCCTCCTCGCCCACGCGCCATGCCTGCGCACCGGTGAATTCGACCTCGCTCGACGCATTGGCCCAGTCACCGAGCTTGTCCTTCAGCCGCATCAGCCGGAAGGCGTTCTTCGCCCCGTCCTCGCGCCGGCGCGGCATCAGCAGGCAGGTGAGCCCGCCAGGCGCCTGCGCGAGTACCAGGAAGCCGTCGCACATCGGTGCGGAGAAGAACCACTTGTGGCCGACCAGCGCATACGTGCCATCGGCCTGCGGCGTGGCGACAGTGGCATTCGCGCGCACATCGGAGCCGCCCTGCTTCTCCGTCATCCCCATGCCGAGCGTGATCCCGGCCTTGCCGGCGATGGGCACATCGCGCGGATCGTAGTGCGGGGCCGCGGCCTTCGTCGCCCATTCGCGCAGCGCCGGGACGCGTTGCAGCACGGGCACCGCGGCATGCGTCATCGTCAACGGACAACTGGTACCCGCTTCCGCCTGATGGTGCAGATAACTCAGCGCCGCCCGCGCCACGTGCGCACCCGGCACCGGCTCGTGCCACGAAAGACCGGCCACGCCATGGGTCTTCGCCACCTCCATCAGCCGGTGGTAGGCGGGATGGAACTCGACGGTGTCGATGCGATGCCCGTAGCGATCATGCGTGCGCAGGCGCGGCCGATCGCGATTGGCGTCGAAACCGATCCGGTACAACTCATCGCCGGCCAGCGCGCCGTAGGCCGCAAGCCGGCTAGCGAACGCATCGCCGCCCTCGCGCTGCACGGCCTCGCGCAGCACGGCATCGTCGGCCCACAGATCGCGCGGCTCGAATGCCGGCGGCTGGTTGTCGACGCTATGGGTTTCGAAGGGCGGCAGGTCTGGCATCGTCGACTCCCGGTATCGCCGCGATTCTCGCGCAGTTCGATGCCCCGCGGTCGTGTCACATGGATGGCGCGGGAAACGGCTGCGTCGATGCGATCCCGTCGATCGTGCGCAGGAAGCCAGGCTCCAACCTCAGCGTGCCCAACAGACCATGCTGGGTACCGCTGAGCACACGCAGCATGTGGCCGCGACCACCCGGCAACCGGCCCAGCGGCAGGAAGGCGACATCGCGCGCCCAGGCGACGGCGTCGCGATCGGACTGGAAGATCGGGGTCAGCCAACGACTCCAGAACTGGTAGATGCCCACGTGCGCCTGGCGCGTGCGCTGGTAGTCGGAAAGCGCCGTTTCCACGTCGCGCTGCGCGCGCAAACGGTCGCGCAGCGCCATCGCGTCCATCAACGCCATGTTGACGCCCTGCCCCAATTGCGGACTCATCCCGTGCGCCGCGTCGCCCAGCACGACCAGGCGCCCGCGATGCCAGCGCCGCAACGCCACATCGCGGTAACTGGCGCGTGCGAGCTGGTCGGGCTCGTGGGTATCGGCCAGGCAGGCCTCCGCTTCGGGCCACAGGCGGGCCACTTCCTCGCGCCATGCCGGCAGCCCACGCGCGCGCCACGCGTCGAAATCGGCGACCGGCAGGCTCCAGAAGAAACTCAGGCGCGGCACCGGATCGCCCGGCCGGGTGCCTACCGGCAGCAACCCGATCATCTTGCGCGCGGCCAGGTAGCGCTGGCGCAGTTCGTCGGGCCAGGCCCAGGCCTGCTGCGGCACCAGCCGCCACAACGCACCCCACGGATACAGCGCCTCCCGCTTCACCGCGCCGGTCGCCGCGCGCAGCGCCGAGGCGGAGCCGTCTGCCGCCACCACCAGATCGAACGGACCATGCCAGCGTCCGTGCTGGTCGCGGATGCGGCGCGTGTCGTCGCTGACGGCGTCGATGGCGTGGTCGCGATGCAGCGTGCCCTGCCCCTGCCAGGCCGCGTCCAGCAACGAGAACAACGCGCCCCGCTGCATGCCCAGCCCGAAGAGACGGGCGTCGAGCCCGTCGTAACGCATGTCCATCACGGCGCGTCCGCACGGCGTCTCGCCATACAGGCGGTTCACCCGGCGCCCGTGCGCCATCGCATCCGCGAGCAGACCCAGTTCCCACAACACCTGCAATCCGGTGGGTTGGAGCAGGAATCCGGCACCGACCGGTCCCGGCTCCGCCGCGCGCTCGAACACTTCGACGCGATGCCCGTCGCGCGACAGCAGCAGCGCAGCCGCCTGGCCGGCGGTGCCATAACCGATGATCGCGACATGCAGAGGGGTCATGGATGCGGGTGGTCGGTCCACCGGGCGCGAGCCGGTCCGGAGGAAACGCGGCGATAAAAAACCCCGCCGGAGCGGGGTTCAAGAAAATCGTCTTGGATCAGGCTGCTGGCGTGATGTTGGACGCCTGTGCACCCTTCGGGCCCTGGGTCAGCTCGTAGCTGACACGCTGACCTTCCTGCAGGCTGCGGAAGCCCTTGGAGTTGATGGCAGTGTGGTGCGCAAAGACATCGGCGCTGCCATCTTCTGGCGCGATGAATCCGAAGCCCTTGGCATCGTTGAACCATTTCACGGTACCGTACGGCATAGCGCTTGCGTTTCCTTTTCTGGATGCGGGTGGTGGTGTGTGACTGGACGTCACACGCGCCGAGTATGCAAATCCCGGCGCGCGTTGACAATCACCTGCGTGCCAGCGCCTCGACCAGGGCCGGGATGCCTGCGGACGCCGCGGCGACATTCGCCAGCACCTCGTCCATGGTGATTTCCTCGTCGGTCCCGCACCCCGCGGCCCAGTTGGCGACGATGGCCAGGCATGCGTATTCCAGGCCCATTTCACGGGCCAGACCGGCTTCCGGCATGCCGGTCATGCCGACCAGATCGCAGCCATCGCGCCGCAGGCGGCGGATCTCCGCGCGGGTCTCCAGACGGGGGCCCTGGGTGGCGCCGTAGCAGCCGCCCTCCACCAGCGCCACGCCGGTCGCACGCGCCGCCGCGAGGATCTGTTGGCGAAGTAAATGCGTGTAGGGATCACCGAAGTCGACGTGCAGGACGTCGCTGCCCGGCTCTTCGCAGATCGTCGAGATGCGGCCCCAGGTGTAGTCGATCACCTGGTCGGGGCACGCCAGCACGCGGGGTCCGTACGCATCGGTGATGCCGCCCACGGTGTTCAACGCCAGCACGCGTGTCGCGCCGAGGTCCTTCAGCGCCTGCAGGTTGGCGCGGTAGTTGATCCTGTGCGGCGGCACCGAATGGCCCTCGCCATGGCGCGCGAGGAACGCCACCCGCTGGCCGCCGAGCAGGCCGACGCGGACCGGGCCGGACGGCGCGCCGAAGCGCGTGTCGAGCTCCCGCGCCTGCACGTCCTGCAGGTCCGCCAACTTGTAGACGCCGGTGCCACCGATGACGGCAAGCGCGATGTCGCCCATGGTTCAGTCCTTCAACGCGTAGATGCCCGGCAGGTTGCGGCCCTGCTCGTGGTAGTCCATGCCGAAGCCGAACACGTAGCGGTCCGCCACCTCCAGGCCCACGTAGTCGGCGCAGATGCCCGCCACGCAGCGGTCGTGCTGCTTGGTGGTCAGCGCGGCGATACGGACGTCGGTGGCGCCCTGCTCCAGGCACCACTGCTTCACGGCGAGCAGCGTGTGGCCCTCGTCGAGGATGTCGTCCACCAGCAGCACGCGGCGGCCGTACAGGGCCGTGGCCGGGCGGTGCTTCCACACCAGTTCGCCCCCGGTGGTCTCACCGCGGTAGCGGGTGGCATGCAGGTAGTCGAACTCCAGGTCCAGCCCCAGCGCGCCCAGCTCCAGCGACAGCTGGCCGGCGAACGGCAGCGCGCCATGCATGATGGTCAGGTACACCGGCACCTCGCCGGCATAGTCGCGCGCGATCGGTGCGGCCATCTGTGCGATGGCACGGTCGATCGTCGCGCGATCGACCAACAGGTCGGCGTTGGCCAGCGCATCGGCCAGCCTCGGCCGCGGATTGCCCAGCGATTCCATCAAGCCACTCCTTTCAGACTGTCGATGACGCGCGATTGCGTCTGGCCGTAGCGGTCGTCCGCGATCAGCCCATCCCATCCCAGCGCGCCGCGACCCAGCACGCCGAGCACGGCCGCGGTGTTCAGCACGCGGCCTTCCACCGCCTTCAGCGATTCGTCGACCAACTTCGGCGAGCAGACCAGCACCACGTCGCAGCCGGCGTCCAGATGGTCGTGGATGCGTTGCTTCACGCCACCGGCCGAGAACGCCGCGGCCATGCCGATGTCGTCGGAGAAAACGACCCCGCGGAAGCCCATCTCCTCGCGCAGCACCTTCTGGATCCAGAACGGCGAATAGCCGGCCGGTTCCGGAGCGACGGCCGGATACTTCACGTGCCCCATCATCACCGCGTCGGCCTTGGCCTCGATGCCGGCCACGAAGGGCACCAGGTCCTCGGCACGCAGCACGTCCAGCGAACGCGGGTCCACGGCATCGTCGAAATGGGTGTCTTCCAGCACCGTGCCGTGGCCCGGAAAATGCTTCAGCGTGGCGGCCATGCCGGCGCTGTGCATGCCGCGCACGTAGGCACGGGTGAACTCGGCGACCACGTGCGGATCGGCGTCGAACGCCCGGTTGCCGATGGCGCGATTGCCACGGGCCAGGTCCACGACCGGCGCGAAACTCAGGTCGACGCCACTGGCGATGATCTCGCTGGCCATCAGCCAGGCGTGTTCCTCGGCGCGCTGCAGGGCCAGCGACGGGTCCTGTGCATAGAGCTTGCCGAAGCCCTCCAGCGCGGGCAGGTCGCTGTAACCCTCGCGGAAGCGCTGCACGCGTCCGCCTTCCTGGTCCACGCAGACCAGTTGCGGACGCGGCGCGGCGGCGCGGATGGCCTGCGAGAGCTCCGCCACCTGCGCGCGCGAGGCGAAGTTGCGGGTGAACAGGATGACGCCGGCGACGGCGTCGTGCTGCAGCCAGTCGCGCTCCTGCGCGGTGAGTTCGGTGCCGGCGATGCCGATGACGAGCATTTCGGGGGATCCTCAGGAAAGGTCGTTGGCGCTGCGTTCGTCGTCGGACCAGGCCGAGAACGGGCGCGACGCCAAGGCCAGATTGTAATAGCGCGCCGCGTCGGTGACCTGCTTGCCGATCCAGGCGGGTTTCACGAACGCTTCATCGGCATGGTCCAGCTCGATTTCCGCCACGACCAGGCCGGCGTTGTCGCCCAGGAACTCGTCCACCTCCCACAGGTGGCCTTCGTGCTCCACGTAATGCCGGCGTTTGTCGATCACACCGCCCACGCACAGCGCCAGCAACGCGCGCGCGTCCGCGACGGGGATCGGATAGTCGAACTCCTGGCGCGTATGGCCTAGCTCACGCGACTTCAGGTTGAGGAAGGCGGCATCGCCCTGGATGCGCACGCGCACCGACGCCTTCTGTTCGCCGCGATCCATCGCGCCCATGTCGTTGATGTAGCCCTGGGCCATCGGCACGGCCTCGCGTGCGGCCGCGCGCCAGCCATCGCCCTCCACCAGGAACTTGCGCTCGATCTCGATGCCCATCAGCGCTTCTCGAACAAGGCAATGGACTCGACGTGTGCCGTGTGCGGGAACATATCCATGGCCCCCGCCGAAACGAGCGAATAACCCTGCTCATTGACCAGATAGCCGGCATCGCGCGCCAGCGAGCCCGGGTGGCAGCTGACGTAGACGATGCGGCCGAACTGTTTGAGCGGCAGTTGCTGCAGGACGTCGATCGCGCCGGAGCGCGGCGGGTCCAGCAGCAGCTTGTCGAAGCCCTGGCGCATCCACGGCGCATCGCGCTGGTCCCGGGTCAGGTCGGCCGCGTGGAACTGCGCGTTGGGCAACCCGTTGCGCTCCGCGTTTTCGCGGGCGCGCGCCACGAGCCCGGCATCGCCTTCCACGCCCACCACCTCGCGCACCAGGCGCGCCATCGGCAGGGTGAAGTTGCCCAGGCCGCAGAACAGGTCGAGCACGCGATCGTCCGCCTGCAGGTCGAGCAGGCCGAAGGTGTGCGCGATCATCTTCTCGTTGAGCGCGGCGTTGACCTGGATGAAGTCCAGCGGACGGAACGCGAGCGAGATATCCCATGGCGCCAGCCCGAACGCCAGCTGCGGCGCCTCGGGCCATAGCGGATGGACGCTCTCCAATCCGCCGGGCTGCAGGTAGATGGCGAAACGATGCGCCTGCCCGAACGCGACGAGCGCGCTCCGGTCTGCATCGCTGAGCGCCATCAGGTTGCGGAAGACCAGCGCCACGCCGTCGAAGTCGGCCGTGGCGTCGCCGGCGATGAACTCGATCTGCGGGATGTGCTCGCGCGCCTCGAGGCCTTCCACCAGTTGGGCGAACGCCGCGATCTTGCCGCCGATCTCCGGGATGACGGTATGGCACTCGGCCAGGTCGGCGACGAAGCGCGGATCCTGCTCGCGGAAGCCGACCAGCGTCTTGTCCTTCTTGTTGACGCGACGCACCGAGAAGCGGCCCTTGCGGCGGTAACCCCAGGCGGCGCCCGTCAGCGACGGCAGCACCGTGCCCGGCGTGACGTGGCCGATGCGCTCCAGGTTCTCCATCAGCACGCGCTGCTTGGCCTCGATCTGGCGATGTTCGTCCAGGTGCTGCAGCACGCAGCCACCGCAGGTGCCGAAATGCGGGCAGCGCGGCGTCACACGATCCGGCGATGCTTCCAGGACCTCCAGTGCTCTCGCCTCATCGAAATGGCGGTTCTTGGCGGTCTGTTCGGCCATCACCCGCTCGCCTGGCAATGCACCGGCGACGAAGACGGCCTTGCCGTCGCGGCGCGCGACGCCGCGCCCGTCGTGGGTCAGGTCGGTGATCTGGGCTTCAAACGGGGTCTTGTCGATGCGGGGGGGACGGGAACGTGCCACGTGGCGTCAGGCTGCGTGTTTCTGCGGGGCCGCATTGTCGCATGGCCGACGGCCCACCCCGCCGGCGCTAAGATGGCGAAAAACCCGCAGGAAGCCCCCCATGTCCGCGAATCGCGGCGCCCCGCCCCGCCTGTTGCTGGTGGAGGACGACCCCATCAGCGCCACCTTCATGCGCGCCGCGCTCGCGTCGCTGCCGGCCGAGGTCGAACTGGCGATCGACGGCACGCAGGCCCTGGCCGCGAGCGGAACCTTCGACCTGTGGCTGATCGACGCCAACCTGCCGGACGGCAGCGGCGGCGTCCTGCTTCAGCACCTGGGTGCACGCCATGCGCATCCGGTCGCGCTGGCGCACACGGCGGATGCCACGCCGGGCATGCGCTCCACGCTGCTGCAGGCCGGCTTCGCGGATGTGCTGGTCAAGCCCATGGGGGTGCAGGCCCTGCAGGACGCCGTGCGGCGCGCGCTTGGTGACGCCTTGCGCGACGACGCAGGCGACTGGGACGACGCCGCTGCGCTCGCGGCGCTGGGCGGCCATCGCGAACACGCGGCGCTCCTGCGGCAACTCTTCCTCACCGAATTGCCCGCGACGCGCGCGGCCTGCCTCGCCAGCTTCGAGCGGAACGACGACGACGCACTGCGCGCGCAACTCCATCGTTTGCAGGCGAGCTGCGGCTTCGCCGGTGCACGGGCGCTAGGCGGCATCGCTTCCCGGTGGCACGCATCGCCCAGCGACACCGCGGAGCGCGACGCCTTCACGGCCGCGACCGATCGCTTGCTGGTGACCCGACAGGATTAATCCACCGGGGATTTCGTGGCGCGGCGAAGCCGTCCAAGATCGCCGATCATTTCCCATGATTTCAGGCCGCGCGGCCCCAGGTGGTGCGCGAGCACCGTGCGCAGCGGCAGGCGCAGGCTGACCAGATCGTCGGGCGAGGGCCGGGTGTCGCCAGCGAGCGCCAGCAACGCCCGCCCGGTCGCCGCGCGGCTGCGCTCCTCATGACCGCGATCGCTGAGCAGACGACGCGGCCCCTGCTCGGGATCGAGCCGGTAACGCGCGGCGGGATCGATCGCTTCGCCGTCGGCATCCTCGTCGAGCGCAAAACCCACGCCCAGCGCTTCCAGCAGGTCTCGCTCGAAGCGGCGCAGCGTCCAGGCCAGGCCCTCGCGCTGGCGCAGGCCCTCGCGGGCGTCAGCGTAGGCCTCGAACAAGGCAGGCAACGGGTCATGGCGGGGCGCCAGCCGCAGCACCAGTTCGTTGAGATAGAACGCCGCCAGCATCGCGTCGCCGGCCGGCTGAGGGGCGGCATCCAGCGCTTCGGCGGCGACCAATCGCCCCAGTTCTCCACGCAGGTCGACATCCAGGCGGATGCACTGCAGGGGCTGCAGCGCCGCGCGCAACACGTGTTTCTTTGGCCCTTGCACGCCCCGTGCGACCAGGCCGATGCGTCCATGCTCGTTGCCCAGCACCTCGACCAGCAGGCTGGTCTCGCGCCAGGGCCGCGCGTGCAGGACGAAGGCGGTTTCGCCCGTGATGCGCATGGCGGTCAGGGAAACGGGGAGCCGGGAACGGGGAATGCCTTCTTCCGTGTCGCCGGTGCTCCGGGACCTTCGTTGAGCGGGAGTACCGGAGCCGACGGGAAAGCCACACTCCCCGTTCCCGGCTCCCCGTTCCCCGCTTCACTCATACCCGAACGCCTTGAGCGCGGTCTCGTCGTCGGACCAGCCCTCGCGCACCCGCACCCAGGTTTCCAGGAAGACCTTGCGCCCGAACAGGTGCTCCATCTGCTGGCGCGACTTGCTGCCGATCTCTTTCAACCGGGCGCCGCCCTTGCCGATGACGATGGCCTTCTGGCTCTCGCGTTCCACCCAGATCACCGCACCGATCCTTGCCAGCTCGCCCTTGGGCGATTCCTCGGTGGTGAAATGCTCGATCTCCACCGTGGTCGCGTAGGGCAATTCCGCACCGAGTTGGCGCATCAGCTGCTCGCGCACCAGTTCTGCGGCGAGGAAGCGTTCGCTGCGATCGGTGATCTCGTCCTCGCCGAACATCGGCGGCTGTTCCGGCAGCAATGCCAGGACGTCTTTGACCAGTGCTTCCAGGCCGTTGCGCTTCAGCGCGGACACCGGATGCACGGCCGCGAATTCACGGTCCTGCCCGACCTCGGCCAGGAACGGCAGCATCGCCGCCTTTTCCTTGATGCGGTCCACTTTGTTGACCACCAGTACCACCGGGATGCCGGCATCGCGCAGGACGTTGTAGGCCAGCGTGTCCTCGTCTTCCCAACGACCCGCCTCCACGACCATCAGCGCCGCATCGACGTCTTCGAGCGCGCCACGCGCGGCGCGGTTCATCACCCGGCTCATCGCGGAGGCCGAGAACTTGCCTTGCTGCTTGTGCAGCCCGGGCGTGTCCACCAGCACGATCTGCCCGGCCGGCCGGTCCTTCGCCGCGGCGAACGTCGCGATGCCGAGCAAGCGGTGCCGCGTGGTTTGCGGACGATTGGAGGTGATGCTGACCTTGGCGCCCACCAGGGCGTTGGTCAGGGTGGATTTGCCGACGTTGGGTCGACCGATGACCGCAACGCTGCCGCTGCGGTGGGTGGGGGAGCTGCTCACCGGGGTGTACTCACTTCGAAATGTCGAGCTTGTCGAGCAAGGCGGCCGCGGCCACCTGCTCGGCGTTGCGGCGGGAGGTGCCCTCGCCTTCCGCCATCAGCGGCGGATCCAGCGTGGTGCACCGGGCCAGGAAGAGCTTGGCGTGGTCGTCGCCGCTTTCCGAAACCAGATCGTAGACCGGCAGCGGGCGCTGCCGCCCCTGCAACCACTCCTGCAGGCGCGTCTTGGCGTCCTTTTCCGGCCGGCCGACCGGCAGGGCCGCCAGCGAGGCCTCGAACCAGGGCAGCACCACGCGGCGACACCCCTCGTAGCCGGCGTCCAGATAGATGGCGGCGACCACGGCTTCCAGCGCATCCGCGAGGATCGAATCGCGGCGGTGCCCACCGGACTTCATTTCGCCCGGGCCCATCGTCAGCCGCTCGCCCAGCTGCAGCTCACGGGAGATGACGGCCAGCGCCGCCTCGCGCACCAGCTCGGCGCGCGCGCGCGTCAGCGCGCCTTCGTCGGCCTTGGGCCAGCGCTGGAAGAGGGCTTCCGCGACCAGCAGGTTGACCACGCCGTCGCCGAGGAACTCCAGCCGTTCGTTGTGGGGAGCGCCGGCGCTGCGATGCGTCAGGGCCTGTGCGAGCAGGCCCTGGTCAGCGAAAGCATGGCCGATGCGGTCAACCGCCAAACCCTTATTCCGGCGACTGGCGCGTCAGAGGCTGGGAGGCATCGAACTTGCCCACCACGTCGAGGTTGCCCAGCAACGGACGACGCACTTCGTAGTTGACGCTCATCTTCCAGCCCCCGTCCATCCGCTCGATCTTGACGTTGGCCGGCTTCACGTTCTCGGAGTAGTTGATGTACAGCCTGCGGAAGAACAGGTCCTGGATCTTGGCCGGATCCATGTCGGACACTCCCGCTTCATTGGACAGTCCCTTGAGTGCGGACTTGACCGAGTAGAACTCCTGGTACATGGGGAACAGCCGCATGGCGATGAAGGCTGCGAAGCCGACCACCACCAGCACCATCAGGAACCCCAACAACGTCATGCCACCCTGGTTGCGCTTCATTGCCATTCCCCCATGCCCCGTTGATGTCGGATTGCTATTCGATACCGTTGCCGATGCGCGAAGCATCGAAGCCATTCTTGCAGACCCAGCCCTCGCAGTTCAGCCAGATCAGGAAGGCCTTGCCCCGGAGATTCTCCTCCGGCAGGAAATGGTAGTCCCAGAACCGGCCATCCAGACTGTTGTCGCGGTTGTCGCCCATCACGAAATAGCGGCCCGGCGGCACGATCCAGTCGCCCTCGCCGCCGCCCGGTGGCGGTACGCCGACGTTCTCCAGGACCGTATGGGGGCGGCCCGGCAGATCCTCGCGCAGCAGGGTTGCCCCCGGCGCCTCGGTGTTGCCGCCGGTGCCTTCGTAGGCCCCGAGGGTCTGGTACTTCAACGGCTGGCCGTTCAGGTAGACGGTATCGCCATGGAAACCGACCTTGTCGCCGGGTAGGCCGATCACGCGCTTGATCCAGTTGTTCTGCGGGTCGTGCGGCGGCTTGAACACCACCACGTCGCCACGAGCCGGCTCACCCAGGGCCAGGAACTTCTGGTTGGTGATCGGCAGGCGCAGGCCATAGGAGAACTTGTTGACCAGGATGAAATCGCCGATCAGCAGGTTCGGCATCATCGAGCTGGACGGGATCTTGTAAGGCTCGGCGATGAAACTGCGCAGCACGAGCACCACCGCGAGCACCGGGAAGAAGGCGCGCGAGTAATCGACCAGCACCGGCTCCTCGTCGAGCAGGCCACCCTTGGCCTTGCGACGCTTGGCAAGGAACAGCTTGTCCGCCAGCCAGACCACGCCGGTCAGCAGCGTCAGTACCACGAGGATCGTTTCAAACCAGACCATCTTTATTCCCTTGGAACGGAATTCGTCTTTGGAAAGCGACAAGCCGACCGGAACCGTCCGGGCACGCCCGGTGCTTCCACTTGCCGCTGTCGCCTGTTACTTGCTGTCCACCTGCAGCACCGCCAGGAAGGCTTCCTGCGGAATTTCCACGCGGCCCACCTGCTTCATCCGCTTCTTGCCCTCTTTCTGCTTCTCGAGGAGCTTCTTCTTGCGGGTGATGTCGCCACCATAGCACTTGGCCAGCACGTTCTTCCGCATCGCCTTGACCGTGCTGCGCGCGATGATCTGCGAGCCGACCGCGGCCTGGATCGCCACGTCGAACATCTGCCGCGGGATCAGCTCCTTCATCTTCTCGCACAGTTCGCGGCCGCGCCGGTCGGCGTGGCTGCGGTGCACGATCAGGCTGAGCGCATCGACCTTGTCGCCGTTGATCAGCGTGTCCAGGCGCACGAACGGGCCGGGCTGGAAACGCAGGAACGAGTAGTCGAGCGACGCGTATCCGCGGCTGACCGACTTCAGCTTGTCGAAGAAGTCCAGCACCACCTCGGCCATGGGCAGCTCATAACTGATCTGCACCTGGCTGGCGAGGTACTGGATGCCGATCTGCACGCCGCGCTTCTCTTCGCACAGCTTGATGATGGCGCCGATGTAGGTCTCGGGGGTGAGGATGTTGGCGCGGATGATGGGCTCGCGCACCTCTTCGATCAGGTTGGTTTGCGGCAGTTTGGCCGGGTTGTCCAGCGAAAGTACCGTGCCATCGGTCTTGAGGACTTCATACACGACCGTCGGGGCCGTGCTGATGAGGTCGAGGTCGTACTCGCGCTCCAGGCGCTCCTGCACGATCTCCATGTGCAGCATGCCGAGGAAGCCGCAACGGAAGCCGAAGCCCATGGCTTCGGAGCTTTCCGGTTCGAAGCGAAGCGCGGCGTCGTTCAGGCGCAACTTCTCCAGCGCCTCGCGCAACGCCGGGTAGTCCTCGGCGTTCACCGGGAACAGGCCGGCGAACACGCGCGGCTGCATTTCCTGGAAACCGGGCAGCGGACCCGGCGCGGGATCGCCCGCCAGGGTGAGGGTGTCGCCGACCGGCGCACCATGCACGTCCTTGATCGACGCGGTGATCCAGCCCACCTCGCCGGCGCCGAGCTTCTTCAGCTCCTTGCGCTTGGGGGTGAACACGCCGACTTTGTCCACTTCGTGGGTGCGGCCGGTGGACATCACCAGGATCTTGCTCTTCGGGCCGATCTCGCCCTGCATCACGCGCACCAGCGAGACCACACCCAGGTAGTTGTCGAACCAGGAGTCGATGATCAGCGCCTGCAGCTTGTCGGTGTCCCGTGGCTGCGGCGGCGGAATGCGCTGGACGATGGCTTCCAGCACCAGGTCCACGTTGAGGCCGGTCTTGGCGCTGACGGCGACCGCATCGTCGGCGTCGATGCCGATGACGGCTTCGATCTCGGCCTTGGCCCGCTCGGTATCGGCGGTCGGCAGGTCGATCTTGTTCAGCACCGGCACCACTTCCAGGCCCTGCTCCACCGCGGTGTAGCAGTTGGCGACGGACTGGGCTTCCACGCCCTGGGCCGCATCGACCACCAGCAGCGCGCCTTCGCAGGCGGCCAGCGAGCGGCTGACTTCGTAAGAGAAGTCGACGTGGCCAGGCGTGTCGATGAAATTGAGCTGGTAGACCTGCCCGTCCTTCGCCTTGTACGGCAGGGACACGGACTGGGCCTTGATGGTGATGCCGCGCTCGCGCTCGATCGGATTGGAGTCGAGCACCTGCGCTTCCATCTCGCGGGCCTCGAGGCCGCCGCAGAGCTGGATGATGCGGTCGGCCAGGGTCGATTTGCCGTGGTCGACGTGCGCGATGATCGAGAAGTTGCGGATATTCCGCATGGAATCAGAAGACATGGGGGGCGGCGGCCTGTGCCGTCGTCAGGAATAACGGGACATTATCGCACGCCCGCCGGCCCATCTCGCCGTTCCGGCGAGCGGGCCACTGCCACGGACAGGGGCGCCCCGCAGGGACGGGGCACCCCGCAGCGGATCCGGGTCAGGATTTCTCGATGGTGACGGCGAGGAAACGCGTGCCGAAACTGGGGTGCCGGACGAGCAGCATGACCGTGTCGCCCACCTTCGCACGGGCCAGTTCGCGGTCCAGCGCCGCGGGGCTGTCCACCTTGGTCCTGCCCACCTGGAGAATGGCCATGCCCGGCGCGAGGCCGGCCTCGCGCGCGGAGGCGCTCTCGACGCGGGTCACCAGTACGCCGTCTCCGGTCTCGATGCCGAGCCGCTTTCGCGCCGCGGCGTCCAGCGCCTGGGTCTGGAGGCCCAGGGGGTTGCTTCCCGCCGGTGCCGCCGACGGCGCGGGCGTGGCGCGGGGCGTGCCGGCCACGTCCTCGGGCTCTTCGAGCGCGCTCAAGGTCACCTGCACATCCCGCGGCTTGCCGTCGCGGATCACCGTCACCTTCGCCTTGCTCCCGGCGGGCAGCGGGCCCACCAGCGGCGGGAGGTCCTCGCGGGTGCCGATCTTGCGGCCATTGAAGGCCGTGATGACGTCACCCGGCACGATGCCCGCCTTCTCCGCGCCACTGCCCGGCTGCACCGTGGCCACCAGCGCGCCATTGGCGTCGGGCAGGTCCAGGCCCTTCACTTCGTCCGGCCCGATGTTCTGCATGCTGACGCCCAGCATCGCCCGGCTGACCTTGCCGCCGGACTTCAGCTGCTCCACGGCGCTCATCGCCAGGTCGATGGGGATCGCGAAACTGATGCCCATGTAGCCGCCCGACACCGAGAAGATCTGCGAGTTGATGCCGACCACTTCGCCGCGGGTATTGAGGAGCGGCCCGCCCGAATTGCCCTGGTTGATCGCCACGTCGGTCTGGATGAAGGGCACGTAGCGCTGTTCCGGCGAGGCGTTGCGGCCGACGGCGCTGACGATGCCGGCGGTGACCGAGTGGTCCAGGCCCAGCGGCGAACCGATCGCGACCACCCACTGGCCAGGCTTCAGCACCGCGGAGTTGCCGATGCGCACCGTCGGCAGGCCCTTGGCGTCGACCTTCAGCAGGGCGACGTCGTACTGCTGGTCGCTGCCCACCACCTTGGCGGTGAGCTCGCGGCGGTCGGGCAGCGTGACTTTCACTTCATCGGCGCCGTCCACCACGTGGTGGTTGGTCAGCACATAGCCGTCGGCCGAAATGATGAAGCCCGAACCGATCGACGTGCCGCCACGACGCTGCGGCCCCTGCCCGGGGCCGGGCATTTCGAAGCCCGGCGGCAGCATGCGGCGGAAGATTTCCGGGATATCGCCCTCGTCGGCCTGCGCGCTGGCGCGGGTGCCGATCTTGGCTTCCACGTTCACCACGCCAGGCCCCACCTGCTCGACCAGCTGGGTGAAGTCCGGCAGCCCGGTCACCAGTTGCGGGGCGGGCGACGGGGGGACGGCCGGCGCGGTAGTCACGGCCGGCGCGGGCGCATCGGCCTGTTGTGCGCAAGCGGCCAGTGGCGTGGTCAACATCAGCAGGGTCAACAGGCCATGACGGGCGTGGGGAGTCATCGAACGCAAGCCTCGATAGGAAGAAGGAACACGGGGAGGGACGCCGGCGACGGCCGACGCCCGGGGGATTTACTCGCGCGGCGCGTCGGCAGGCAGCTCGACCGGCGGCACCTGTTGCAGGCGCGGTTCGAACGGATAGAACGTCCGGCCCGCGGACTCACTGCTGTAGCCGGTCGTCAGGGCGCCCGTCGCAGACGGATAGGACGACAGCGCGGAGCGCGGCCACGGGCGTGCCGGCACGGCGGACGCATCCTGGGACGGATGGGAGAACGGGTTGGCCGAGGCATGCACGGGTGTTGCTGCCAGCGCGCTCGTGGCATTGCCCGCGGCGGGCAGCGTGCCGGTCGCGCGACGGGGCGCGTCCGCACTGGCCACGCGTTGCGCGGACCGGCCGGCCTGCTGGCTACGGGTGGCGCTGCGACGGGTTGCGTTGTCCTGGCGGCGCGGCAGGCTGGCGGCGGCGACCACGGCGGCAGCGGCGTAGGCCTCTGCATCAGGTGCCGGAGCCGACGGATTCTGAGTGGGGACCACGGACGGCGTGGCCTGCGCCGACGCGACCTGGGCCTCCTCACCGGCCGGGGCCGGCTGCGGTCCCTGCTGGCGGGCCATGAACAGCGCGACCAACGCGACGGACGCCGCGAGCGCACCACCACCCCAGCGGGCCAGCAGGTTGCGCGACCGGCTGGCGGCGGCTTGCGCGGCGACCGGCGCCGCGGCGGATTCGGCTGCGACGGCCTTTGCCACGCGCTCGGCGAACCCGGTGGGCGCCGGTGCACGGCCTTGGCCACGCAGCACATCGCCGCACAGCTGCCAGCGTTCCCAGCAGCTGGCCAGGTCCTGGTCGTGCTGCAGGCGACGCAGCAGGAAGCGGGCTTCGTCCGCCACCAGTTCGCCGTCCATCAGGGCGGACAGCTGCTGGCGGTGGTGGATGTCGAGCTTGTCGATGGTCGGAGTCTCGTTGCGGGCAGTCATGAGCGGGCACGCTCCCGGGTTGCGCTGTCGGTATCCAGCAGGGGACGCAATTGTTCGTCGATGGCCTCGCGCGCCCGGAAGATGCGCGAACGCACCGTGCCGATCGGGCAATCCATCTTCTGCGCGATTTCCTCGTAACTCAGCCCTTCCACCTCGCGCAGGGTGATGGCGGTACGCAGCTCTTCCGGCAAACCATCCACGGCCTTCATCACCGTGGTCTCCAGTTCCTGGCGCATCAGCTCGCGCTCGGGCGTGTCGGTGTCGCGCAACCGGGCGCCGATGTCGTACTGCTCGGCGTCGGCGGCATCCACGTCGCCCATGGGAGGGCGGCGGTTGTGCGCGACCAGGTGGTTCTTGGCGGTATTCACGGCGATACGGTGCAGCCACGTATAGAACTGGGAATCGCCCCGGAAGTTGCCCAGCGCGCGATATGCACGCAGGAACGTCTCCTGGGCCACGTCCTGGCACTCGCTCCAGTCATGGACGTACCGCCCGATCAGCGCCACCACACGATGCTGGTACTTGCGCACCAACAGGTCGAAGGCCGCGCTGTCGCCGCGTTGCACGCGTCTGACCAGCTCGAGGTCCAGCTCCTGGGTTGGATCTGTTTCGGCCATGCCGGGCCGCACTCCTGTCGGCTCGGCGGTGGCCGTGCCCTGTGACCGCGCTAGCGGAGGAAAGTTCAACGCCTTGTCCAAACCGTTGTCCTATCAAGAATTTAACCAAGGCAGCAGGAACATCCCCCTGCCGCCGGTCACGCCCATGACGACGTTTCAACGGATATGTGGATTTGACGTGGGTTAAACAACCTCGGGATGATAGCGGCCTTATCCATACGTCAACGGATGGTCCTGCATGGCCGCGAACTTCGATGGGCTGCGATTCAGTCACTGGCAGACCGAGCTGCGCGATGACGGCATCGTGGTGCTGGCCTTCGATCGCCAGGGCGCGAGCGTCAACGCATTCTCGCAGGATGTACTGATCGAACTGGCCGACATCATCGAGCGCCTGGCCATCGATCCGCCCAAGGGCGTGGTGCTGCGCTCGGCGAAAGCGTCCGGCTTCATCGCCGGTGCGGACCTGAAGGAATTCCAGGCATTCGACCGCAAGGGCACCGTCAACGACGCGATCCGCCGTGGCCAGGCCGTGTTCCAGAAACTCGCCGAACTGCCCTGCCCCACGGTCTCCGCGATCCATGGCTTCTGCATGGGCGGTGGCACCGAAATTTCGCTGGCCTGCGATTACCGCGTGGCCAGCAGCGATCCGTCCACGCGCATCGGCCTGCCCGAAGTGAAGCTCGGCATCTTCCCCGGTTGGGGTGGCAGCGCGCGCCTGCCGCGCCTGGTCGGCGCGCCGAAGGCGATGGACATGATGCTCACCGGCCGCACGCTGTCGGCCGGTTCGGCCAAGGCGATGGGCCTGGTCGACAAGATCGTCGAACCAGCCGTGCTGATCGACGCCGCCGTGGCCCTGATCGCCTCGCGCCCGCAGCGCCCGTTCAAGCAGCGCTTCACCGGCTGGATCAGCAATAGCTGGCTGGCGCGCCAGCTGCTGGCGCCGCAGATGCTCAAGCAGGTCGCGCGCAAGGCACCGAAGGCGCACTACCCCGCGCCGTATGCCCTGATCAATGTCTGGAAGACCGCCGGCGGCAAGAGTATCCAGGCGCGCCTGGATGCCGAGCGCAAAGCGGTGGTGAAGCTCGCCGGCACGCCGACCGCGCGCAACCTGATCCGCATCTTCTTCCTCACTGAACGCCTCAAGGGCCTCGGTGGAAAAGACCACGGCATCGCGAACGTGCATGTCGTCGGTGCCGGCGTGATGGGCGGCGACATTGCGGCGTGGTCCGCGTACAAGGGCTTCAACGTCACCCTGCAGGACCGCGAGCAACGCTTCATCGATGGCGCGCTCTCGCGTGCGCAGGAGCTGTTCGCCAAGAAGGTGAAGGACGAGAGCAAGCGCCCCGCCGTGGCCGCCCGGCTGAAGGGCGACCTGGCAGGCGATGGCGTGCCGCAGGCCGACCTGGTGATCGAAGCGATCATCGAGAACCCCGAGGCCAAGCGCGATCTCTACCAGACCGTCGAGCCGCGCCTGAAAGCCGACGCGCTGCTGACCACGAATACCTCGTCGATTCCGCTGACTGAACTGCGCGAGCACATCCAGCGCCCGGCGCAGTTCGCCGGCCTGCACTACTTCAATCCGGTGGCGCTGATGCCGCTCGTGGAGATCGTGCAGCACGATGCGCTGCACGAAGCCAACGTCAAACGCCTGGCCGCGTTCTGCAAGGCGCTGGACAAGTTCCCGGTGCCGGTCGCCGGCACGCCGGGCTTCCTGGTCAACCGCGTGCTGTTCCCGTACATGCTGGAAGCAGCGACCGCCTACGCCGAAGGCATTCCCGGCCCGGTGATCGACAAGGCCGCGGTGAAGTTCGGCATGCCGATGGGCCCGATCGAACTGATCGACACCGTCGGCCTGGACGTCGCGCAGGGCGTGGGCGCGGAACTGTCGCCGTTCCTCGGCCTGCAACTGCCCGCGGCACTGGCGACGGTCGAACCGGGCAAGCGTGGCAAGAAGGACGGCCAGGGCCTCTACAAGTGGGAGAACGGCAAAGCCGTGAAGCCGCAGGTGCCGTCCGACTACAAGGCGCCGGACGACCTGGAAGACCGCCTGATCCTGCCGCTGCTCAACGAAGCGGTCGCCTGCCTGCACGACGGCGTGGTCGCCGATGCCGACCTGCTCGATGCCGGCGTGATCTTCGGCACCGGCTTCGCCCCGTTCCGCGGCGGCCCGATCGAGCACGTCAAGGCGGTCGGCCCCGACGCATTGCTGGAGAAGCTCAAGGCGCTGCAGGCGCGCCACGGCGACCGCTTCGCGCCGCGTCTGGGCTGGGACAACCCGGCGTTGCGCACGCCCACCGTCTGATCCGGCACCACGATCATGACCCTCGCGTCTCTACTGCTTGCACTCATGCTGGGCACCTCGCCCACGGCCGCCACGCCGGAAACCGCCACGCTGTCCGGCCTGTTGGAAGTGCACGAACGCGACGGCGGTTGCAGCGGCGACGCGAACACCGACCTGCGCACGCAGGTCGACGGCACGCGTACCACCTTCGAACAGGATGTCTGGCTGTCCGCGCGCGAATCGCTGGACCCGATGGACGTCCTGGAGGTCAAGCGCGAAGGCAGCGTGCTGAGTGCGACGGTAAACGTCCACGTCGCCCCGATCGAACCCGGCCGCCCCGTGCCCGCCTGCATCCGGCCGGTCAACGTACGCCTGCACATCGACGGCCTGCCGCCGGGCGACTACACGTTGCAGCTGAAACGCGCGGACTCCTGATACCGGCGCACTGGGTGGCCGATCAGCCGCCCGGCAGCGACTGGGTCATCACCCAGTCTTCCTTGGGATCGTCGCCCACGTAGAAGATCGAACGGCCCACGATCTGGAAGCCGTGCTTGCGGTAGAAGCGGATGGCCTGCGCCGATTCCTGCCAGACGTTGAGCCACACCGAACGCGACTTGCGCAGCTGGGCCGCTGCCAGCAGGTGCGAGACCAGCACCGCCGCGATGCCCTGCCCATGGAAGGCTTCGTCCAGGTAGATGCGGCCCAGTTCCACCGTCGGGCGCAACATCACCTCGGCCGGCGGCACCGTGCCCCAACGCAGTTGGGCGAAGCCGGCCCACACGCCGTCGTGCTCGACGATCAGGGTGAGCGTGTCGGGGTCGCGGATTTCCTGCGCCTGCCGTTCCGGCGAGTACACCGCATCGAGGAAGGCGGCGACGTTCTCCGGCGCGCTGCAATGGCCGTTGGCGGCCACGAAGGTGCGCCGCATCATCGCCGAGAGTTCGGCGGCTTCATTCGCCCGCGCGGGGCGGACCACGGTACCGGCCTTCATGCCGCGAGCGATGTCCCTGTTGCCATCCATGCCGATGACAACGCGCGCCGCATGCAGGAAAGGCCACGCATCGATGCCGCACGTTCAGCGCCGCGCATGCACCTCGGGCGGCGCGCGCAGCGGTCGACGGTCGGTGGCGGGGTCGTCCAGCGTGCCCAGTTGCGCAGCGAAGTCGGCCAAGCGAGCCCAGACATAGGGCTGGAGATCGTCCGGCGCAGCGTCGTAGACCTGGCGCCAGAGCTGATCCATGAACACGCGCGGGTCCTCCCGCATCGCACCGCGTTCGATGCGCTCGCCTGCAAGGGCCAGGACGGCCCGGATGTCGGCCAACGTGTCCATGGCCGCAGGGTAAGGGCCACACATGCCGCTTGTGTTACACGAGACTCGTTCATCCGACGACCGGTCCGGTTCCGCGAACGCCGTTACGGTTCAGCTCCGTCAACGCGGCGGCGCGTCCGCTTCCCGGAACAACCACAGCATCGCGCGCCGGTAGCCCTCGCCGATGCTGGCCGCGTGGGTGCCGCCTTCGATCTCCAACAAAGTCGTCTGCCACGGCGCCTGCGCGCGCGCCGACCAGTCCGCCACCCACGCGCGGGCGAGTTGCCGGCGCCCCTCGTTCTCGCGCGTACCGCTGACCACGACCACGTTCAGATCGGTCCGCGCGTGCGCCGCTGCGGGCGCGAACAATTGCTCGCGCGCGGGCCCCTGCGCCGGGTTGCTGGCGATCCGGCCCCAGAACAGATCCGGCGCCTCGCGCGCCGACCACAGCACGAAGTAACCCCCGCGCGACTGCCCCAGCAGGATCCTGCGTGAGGGATCGGCGGCATGCCGGCGCTCCACCTCGGGGATCACCTGGTCGCGCAGGAACGCCAGGAAACCCGGCGCACCGCCCTGCCCGGCCGTGGCATCGGCGCCGGGCGCGGTGAAGTCGGTGTCGCGCTTGTTGATGGCCGGCTCGAAGCCGCCGTAGGCGATGCCCACCACGATGGCCTCGGGCAGCTTCTCGTCGTAGTGCAGGAACAGATGCGTCGGTGCCAGCAACGGAAACAGGCTGTCGCCATCCAGCAGGTAGACCACCGGATAACGCGTCGACGCGGCGGGGTCGTACCCCTCGGGGAGTCGCACGTAGACGTGGTGCACGCGACCGGAGCCACGATCCGTCAGCGGAAAGTAATCGCCCTTCAACGCCGGCAGATGCTCCAGCGGTACGTGCGCCGTCGCCTCCTCGCCCGTGGGCGCGGGCGACGCTGCCCACGCGGATGGCATCGCGGCCATGAAAAGCCACGCAAGCAGGGCCGCCATGCAGCGGATCATCGGCGCATCTCCATCGCGCCCGCGTCCTGCGGGCCTCCCCATTCTCGCAGCATCGCCTGCCGCGCACGCGACGCCTCACGATGCGTTTACGCGCCGCCGCCCAGGGTGCAGGGCACCACCCCGCTCCGAGGACCCGAGCATGACACCCCTGGACAAAGCCCTGCGCCGCGAAGTCACCGTCGATGACAAGGCCTACACCCTGACCATCGATCCGTTCGGTCTGAAACTGGTGGAAAAAGGGCGCCGCAACGGCGTCGAGCTGCTGTGGAAGGACCTGCTCTCCGGCGATGCCGGGCTGGCGGCGGCGCAGGCGTCCACCCAGGCCTGAGCGCCTCACGGCTATCGCCGCCCCTCGCGATGGGCGTAGTCTCATGCGACGGCGGGGACGGCAGACCGATGGGCGTCAGGACGATCACCGACAACGGGCATTCGCTGACCGTGCAGACGGTCGAGAAGACCGACACCCTGGGCGCGACCTACTGGCAGGGTCGTGCGATGTTCCGTGTCGCGGACGCGCGTGCGCGCGTCGACGTGGTCACCACCGCGCGCCACGCCACCCGCGAGAGCGCCGAAGAGGCGGCCCTCGCCCTGGCCCGCAGGAATGGCTGGGGCGCCAGCTGA
Source organism: Pseudoxanthomonas sp. Root630 (assembly GCF_001427585.1). Taxonomy (GTDB): domain Bacteria; phylum Pseudomonadota; class Gammaproteobacteria; order Xanthomonadales; family Xanthomonadaceae; genus Pseudoxanthomonas_A. The sequence goes on from NZ_LMGY01000016.1 coordinate 435,703, forward strand.
ACGATTCAGACAGGCCGTGTCACGTGCGTGCTAGTGTCCGGGCCTCTGCTGCAGTCTGCAGCCCTTCGCGGTCGGAACCGCACAGGTCCCGCCCATGAGACTTCACCTCTATCGCGTAGACGGGGGGTACTTCGTCTGCCCTGCCGGCACGGCCGTACCCGCTTCGCACGCCGCCGACCTGAAGGGTCGCAACCCGGACATGCAGTTCCTGTCGCGCGACACGGCGGGCCGCACGTTCATCGAAGACCACATGCGCAACAACGGTGCCGTCCTCATGGACGAGCACGTGGCCGGCATCATGCTCGCCGGCTATCCGGCCTGGGAAAACCGCGCGTTCTGATCAGACGCGCGCGATGCCGTGAGCGCTAAGGTCAGGCCGCCTTGCGCGGCGGGTTGATCTCCGCGATCCGGTAGCCCGCGCTCTGCACGGTGTGCAGCAGCGGCGTATCGAAACCCTTGTCGATCGCCTTGCGCAGGTTGTAGAGATGGCTGCGCAGCGTGTCGGATTCGGGCAGCTCATCGCCCCAGATCTCGCGCTCGATCTCCCGGCGCGACACCACGCGCGGGGATTCGCGCATCAGGATGTTCAGCAGCTTGGTCGACACCGGCGAGAGTTCCAGTTCCTTGTCGCCACGGCGCACGCGATGGCACGCCGGATCGAACGACAGTTCGCCCACCGTCAGCACCTCGCGCCCCACTTCTTTCCGGTTCCGGCGGATCACCGCGTTCAGGCGCGCCTCCAGTTCCTGCGTGGCGAAGGGCTTGGTCAGGTAATCGTCGACGCCGCGGTCGAGGCCTGCCAGCTTGTCCTCCAGCGCATCGCGCCCGGTGACCATGATGATCGGCGTCGCCACGCGGGCCACGCCACGCAGCGCGGTCACTACGTCCAGTCCGTCCATGCGGGGTAGATGGCCGTCGAGGATGATGGCGTCGTAGCGGTTTTCCGCCGCCAGCCGATACCCCTCTTCGCCGTCGGCGGCGTAGTCCACCTCCATCCCGCGCGTTTCGAGATAGGTGCCGACGGTTTCCGCCAGCCCACGGTTGTCTTCGATGATCAGAACACTGGCCGAAATGGACACGAGTCCCCCTGGATGCGAGTCAGTGGAGTGAACGTGCCTCACGCCATGTCGTCGGCGTGTGAACGCCGTTGCGCGGGCGTCCTGCAGCCCTTCCGACGACACGCCTGACGGATCGCTTTCAGACGAGCGGCAGGGAAATGCAGCGCGATCATGGCCGTACGGGCAAGGAGCGCCCGTTCCGTAGGTGTTGTCCACGCGCCGGCAAGACCCGCCAAGTGGACCCACGCCCTGCGCACGGCCCCTGCCGCAGGCCCATCGTCGAACCGAACACGGCGAGGATTCATGAGCACATTGACCTCTCCTCTCTTCTCGGGCGCTGACGCGACAACGCGCGAGAAGCTGGAAAACTGCGCCAACGGCGTGCCGAACGAGATGGTCAGCCATTTCACGATCGGCGCACACGGTGCCCACATCCGATTGCTGCAGCTTGCACTGCAAGCCGTGGTCCACCAGGAACCCGCGATCGGCGCCGCGCCCTTCAAGGTCAATGGCACTTACGACGTCGCGTTCGCAGCGGCCGTCGCGAAGTACAAGTCGGCCAGGGGGCTGCTCAACTATGCGGGCGCGATAGACGACATCATCGGACGGAAGACGATGGCACGCCTGGACAAGGACGTCATGAACATCGGACTCCCAACCGATGGCGTGCCCAGCCACCCTCCCCTGTGCCAGCAGGCCTCCGGCTGCCCCGTCGCCCGTTCCTTCACCCTGCAGCTCTTCGCCGAACTTTCGAACGGCTACATGGTGGAACCCGCGCATTTCATCGTCGTGATCCGCGACGAAACGCACGGCATCTTCACCCGCTACCTCGCCCTGGTCCGTGGCGTGGATCGCGCAGAGCCCGTGTCGGGCTTGCCGCTTGGCGCACCCTCACCGTTCACCACGCACGACCCCTGCAAGGTCGCCAACTTCTTCGCGTTCTCGATGGGATACGTCAGCGTGCAGAATCCTCTGCAACATCCGGGCCTCGCGCTCCAGATGACGCTCGATTACGAGAACGAGAGCGGCGTCCATACCACCGCGCCTTTCCACGTCGAGTCCGGCCAGATCGTATTGCCCGGCCATGGCGGAACCCACGGCGAGGGCGATCTGCGTGTCCTCACCTGGTGCCGCGGCCTACCGGGCGGCCATTACGGTCCCTAGGTTGGCTCACCGCAACGCAGCGGCCGCTGGCCGCCGGCGGCAGCCGTGCTCCCCATCCGGGATAACCCACTGAACAAGGAAGCATCATGGCCATCAAGCAATTCAGCCGTCCCTATCTGCACGGATATGACCTGGGTGTCGGCGTGGACCGCATGTCGGGAAGCCCCATGGGCCAGGTGGTGCGCAACACGGCCTCGCCCGTCGAGAACGCGAGCGGCGGCGTGGTGGACATCCGGATCGAAAGGATCCAATCCACCGAAGAGCTCGAATCCATCCTCGGCATCGATGTGGAAGCCAGCTTCGGACTCGCCTCCTTCGGTGCGGGCGCCAGCGCACGCTTCAACTATGCGAAGAAGACGGCGATACAGGCGAGCTCGCTTTTTCTTTCCGTGTCGGTCAATGTCGAGCTCGGATTCCTGAGCATCGATGACCCCGTGCTCACGGAGCACGCCGACGGCACGCTGGGCAATCCGACGCGATTCCAGGAAAGGTATGGGGACGCCTTCATCCGCGGGATGGCGCGCGGCGGCCTCTTCGTCGGCGTCCTCCGCGTGGATACCCGCAACGAAACGGAGAGCGAGCAGATCTCTTCCTCGCTCAACGGCGCCTACAAGCTGTTTTCACTGGATGCCAAGGCCAAGTTCGAAGAGCTGTCCTCAGCCCACCAGACACAATGCTTCATCCAGATGTACCACGAAGGCGGGCCCATCGACCTCAAGATCGTGGACCCCACCGATCCGCGCGAGCTGCTGAACAACGCGAACCTCTTCCTCGAGAGTTTCCGCACCCACCCGGACGCATCGTCCCGGCCCTATTTCGTGACGGTCGCACCCACCACGATCGCGCGTGGCGAGGCCGAGCCACCAAACGCGGCCGACCTCGAGAAAGCGACCGACGTGCTGATCTACTGCGCCAAGCGACGCAGTGCGATCCTGGATCAACTCAACCTCATGGATTTCATCCGCGACAACCCCGCGCGCTTCAACATCCCCGAGGGCGGCTCCATGAGCCAGGTGATCACTGCGGCGCACCACTTCCAGAGCGACCTGGACCTGATCGCGAAATGCGCCTCCCGTGCCATCAACGACTCCAGGGACGCGCAGTTCCCGAATACGTTCGCCCAGGCCGAAGGAACCGTCTTTCCCCTCGGTCAGCTGCCCATCCCCATGCCAGTCCAGATCAGCGAAGAGGGCGATGTCCTGGTCCCCAATTTCAGAGAGTGCCGCACATGGGCCGCTTGCGTGCAGTTGGCCAAGGATTCGGGGCTGAAGCTGGCATACGAGTACCAGGGGGAAGTCTTCGCGCCCTTCGAGGTGCTGGACTTCCGGCCCGCCGGCGGGTCCCGCGTCGCCAAAGGCTCGACGGTCACGGTGGTATGCCCACCGGAAAGAAACGTGTTCCGCCTAAGGGATCGACCGGTCCTTGCGCCATGGGTGCTGAGGCAGCAGATCGGCAGGTGAGAAACCCGGCGAGTCCGGGAACCTTGCGAGCCGCCCGGCGGGGTGCTGCACCCTACTTCTTCAGGCCTGCGACGACTTCCCGCACGCTCAGGCCCAGCTCCAGTTGCAGGCGCACGTACTCGCGCTCCTTGCGCGACAGCGCGCGACCCATCTCGATCCGCACGTCCTCGGCCTCCAGGAGGCGCAGGATCCGCGGCATCGCCGAGCCGATGGCGTCCTGCCCGTAACCGGCTTCGCGCAGCGCCGCCGTCAGTAGGGTTTCAACATCCATGGTGTCTCCGGCGCTCGTCAGGGGGTCGCATTGTGGACGAACGTCCCCGGCAGGGCGAACAACGCGTCGCCCGCACCCTCGCACGGCACGGGCACCGCTGCGGATCGGCGGCTGTTGACAATATTCCATATTTCCAGAATATTGGAATTATGGAAACCAAGACCGCCCTGTCCACGCTCAGCGCCCTCAGCCACGAATCCCGCCTGTCGGCCTTCCGCGCCCTCGTCCAGGCCGGTCCCGGCGGCATGGCCGTCGGCGAACTGCGCGCGCACCTGGACCTGCCGCCCGCCACCCTGAGCGCCCACCTCAACGTGCTGCGTGCCGCCGCGCTCGTCCACGACGAGCGCGAAGGACGGGTCATCCGCGTACGCGCCAACTACCTGCAGATGAACGCCCTGCTCGCCTACCTCACCGAGAACTGCTGCGCCGGCGTCGCGGAATGCGGCCCTGCCGTGGCGTGCACCCCCAAGACCACCGGAGCCTGCGCATGAACCGCTTCCACGTCCATCTCAACGTCACCGATCTCGATACCAGCATCCGCTTCTACTCCGCGCTGTTCGCCACCCAGCCCGCCGTGGTGAAGCCCGATTACGCCAAATGGATGCTCGACGACCCGCGGGTGAACTTCGCCATCTCCACCACCGGGCGCGCGGCCGGTATCGATCACCTGGGCTTCCAGGTGGAGAGCGCCGACGGCCTGGCCGCGATCGGCCGGCGACTCGACGCGGCGGGCGGCACCGTCGTGCCCGAGGACGCCACGATCTGCTGCTATGCGCAGTCGGACAAGCTGTGGACGGAAGATCCGCAGGGCACCCGCTGGGAGAGCTTCCACACCACGGGCGAAGCGACCACCTACTACGCAGGCGAGGCCGCCTGCGCCACCGATGGCGCCGCCTGCAGTCCTGACGTGGCGTCGGTCGCGCCGCGCCCGGCGGCCGTCGCATCGTGCTGCCCGCCGGCATCGGGCTGCTGCTGAGCCATGGCGCTGCGCAACGCAACTCGAGACGACCACGCCGCGATCCGTGGCCTGCTGCAGGACAGCCGCTTGCCCGTCGCCGACCTCGATGCATCGGCCATCGACTTCATCGTCGCGGTCGATGCCGACGCGCTGGCGGGCGTGGTCGGCGTGGAATCGTTCGGCGATGTCGGCCTGCTGCGTTCGCTCGCGGTGCGCATCGATCAGCGCGGCCTCGGTATCGGCGACCGGTTGGTCGCCGCGATCGAGGCGCGCGCGGCGACGCAGGGACTGCGCCGGCTCGTGTTGCTGACCGAGACGGCCGCGCCCTTCTTCGCCCGGCGCGGCTATGCCGCCATTGCGCGCGACCAAGCGCCGGCGGCGGTGCACGCGAGCGCCGAATTCCGCGCGCTTTGCCCCGCCTCCGCCACCTGCATGATCAAATCCCTGGAATCCGCATCGTGAAGCGCGTCCTGTTCGTCTGCGTCGAGAATGCCAACCGCAGCCAGATGGCCGAGGCCTTCGCCCACCTCCATGGCGGCGATCAGGTCGAGGCACTGAGCGCCGGATCCCGGCCGTCGGGCCAGATCAATCCGAAAGCGGTCCGCTTCATGGCCGAACTCGGCTACGACCTCACGACCCACGCCTCGACATCGCTGGACGACATCTCCGGCGCGTTCGATGCCGTCATCACCATGGGCTGCGGCGACAACTGTCCGTGGGTACCGGCCAGGCGGCGCGAGGACTGGGCATTGCCCGATCCGAAGCACATGGACGACGACGCGTATCGCGCGGTGCGCGACGAGATCGGCCGGCGCGTCCACGCCCTGCTGGCGACGCTCTGATGTCGCTGGGCCGGAAGCTGCTGGCCGAGTTCGTCGGCACCGCGCTGCTGCTCGCCTGCGTGGTGGGCTCCGGGATCATGGGCGTGCGCCTCGCCGCCGGAAACGATGCGATCGCACTGCTCGCGAATGCGGGCGCTACGGCGGGCATTCTCTATGGGTTGATCGCGGTGTTCGGCCCCGTTTCCGGCGCGCACTTCAACCCGGCCGTGACGCTGGTGATGCGGCTGAAGAACGAACTGCGCACGCATGAAGCACTGGGCTACATGGGCGTGCAGATCGTGGCCGCCATCGCGGGCGTCCTGCTCGCGCACGCGATGTTCGACCTGCCCCTGCTGCAGCCGGGCACGCGCATCCGGACCGGCCATGCCCAATGGGTGAGCGAAGGGGTCGCCACGTTCGGGCTGGTGCTGACGATCCTGCTGGGCGTAAAGCAGCGACCACATGCCGTGCCGGCCCTGGTCGCCTGCTACATCTTCGCCGCGTACTGGTTCACGGCCAGCACCTCGTTCGCCAATCCCGCGGTGACGCTCGCCCGTGCGCTGACGCAGACGTTCGCGGGCATTCGGCCGGATGACGTGGCGGGCTTCGTGCTCGCGCAACTGGTGGGGGCCGCCACGGCGATGGCGGTGGCGCACGCCCTCAGCGAGAACCCGCGACTGCCCGGGCGGGAGGAAACGGGATAAAGCTCAATACTGCGCCAGCCTGGTAGATACGTTTACCTCGCATCGTCCGATGTGCGGTTGCCTGGAATCGGCCCGCGCGGCGTCATGACGAGTAATGTCGGTGACACATTCGATGGATCGGAGGCGAGGAATGTCCGGAGCCAGGCGGTTGGACGGCCAGCAGGCGCGACGGCTGGAGGTATTGAGCGGCATTGCAGACGATCTGCTCGCTGCCGCCACGTACGTGGATCGGATAAAGGAAGCCGGGGCGACGGGCGACATCGACGCCTGGTGGATCGCGGCCCTGGTCTGTTACGGGCGATGCTTCGGCAAAGGCGTCGCGCCGTGGGGGGCCGGCGACGTGGTCGGGAGCCTCCCGGACCTGCTCCAGGTGCGCCACCGGCACTTCAGGCGGCTGCGCGACACGCTGGTCTCGCACCCGGGTGGCGTTGATCATACGTACGCCACGGAAGCCATGCTGGATCGGGACGACCGGGTCCGCATCGGCTGCGAGCGCGTCCCGATGTTCTCGCTGGGCCGCCTTGAGGCCATGGATTTTTCGGAACTCCTGGATGCCTTGCAGACCCACGTCGACCGGCGAAGGGGGGAGGTGGAGAACGACCTTCGCATGCTGCTCTCCGACATGACGCAGGAGGAGTTCCGCCAACTGCCACCGTCCGAGCAGGGTGATCGGGAGCACCGCAGCGAGACGCGCGTCGTACGCCATGCGCCAGGTGGGCGAACGAACTGCCGGCATCCGATCACCAGGGCGGCGCCACTTCAGGATCAGCGCGCCGACCAGTTGCCTAAATGGGGTTGAACGGAGCAGGGGCGGCCGGGCCGCCCTTCAAGCACCCCGATGCTGCGGCGCGCAGGCGCGCCCCACCCCGTTGCGCCGGTCCGGGGAGACCGATGCAGGAGGCGCACCGCAGGACGGCTTGAGCCGAAAGTGGTTCACCCCCGTTCTACGTACTGGTCCTGTGCCCTTCCGCATACCTCGTGGTACCCACCACCGTGTTGCAGATATCCCGGTACAGCCGCGCCTTGTCGCGTGCATAACCGCACCGCACCTGCAGCGTCAGTCGACCGTGGACGTACAGCACGACTTCTTCATGCGGGATACCGTCGAAGTCCACCCGACATGCCTTCAAGGGGGCCACGCCCGTCGGCTCCGGACCGGCCGACCCTGCCTGGACATTCCTGAGGAACGCGCATTTGACGTCGGCGTTGGCCTCGTAGTCCTCGGCAGCGACCGGGCTGACGGTGATGTACACATCCTCGTCCTCCGGGTTCTCGACCGCGTAGGTGGGACTCTCGCCATCGTTGACCAAGAACCAGTTGACCGGCTTCTTCACGTGCAGGCCGGGATAGGTGCTCACCGATTCGTACGTCACGGCCGGTGCCGCCGGCACTCGATTGATCAGCGCCAACGACACCAGCACGGCACATAGCAGGAAGAAGACGACGATCGCGCTCAAGCCAATGATGCGAAAGCGCCGCTCGCGCTGCGCCAGTGTCCGCAGCACGATCTGGTACTGCTGCGCCTTGGTGAGATTGGCGGTGTCGACGGTCTTGAAGTCGCGCAATGCGCCCTCGACCAGCGCCGGCCGTGCCGCTTCGGGCGCACTGTCGATAAGCGCCTTGATCTTGTGCGCGCGCAGCCGATAGACGTACGCGCCCACCGCCACCACGAACGCCAGCAATGTCAGCGGCGTGGTGACGTACTGAATCGCTTGCCACATGCATTCATCCCCCGTGTTGGACCGCCCCCTGGATACGCATCGACCGCTGTCGTCCCCACGACAAAGGCCGCACCTGCGGCATCACCACTTCCCGAAGAAGGCCGAGATGTCGAAGTAGACATCCACCTTCTCGCCCGACGGCAATTGGATCGTGATGAGATCCATCGGAACCTTTCCCATCAGCAGGGCCTGGGATTCCACTTCCGCTCCCGGATAGTGCTTCTGGATCCACTGCCGCTCGGCCTGCACGCTGCTGACGCGCACGGCGGATTCCGCCGTCAATCCATCCGCATCCGCCGACGTGCCACGCGGGTTCGACGTGGTCTGGCATGCCGCCAGCAGCAGCGTAAGTACGGCCATGACGAGAACGCGATGCATATGATCTCCTGCAGGTTCCAGTGCCTGAGCGAGGCCGACCCCTCGGGCTCGACCTTCGCGAAGAAGTACCCCTCAACACCCCATCAACGGCTGGAAGGCCAGCGTCGTGACCTCCACCCACTTGCCCTTGCGCAACACCTCCACGCGTACGCGCACCGTGCTGATCGCCACGTACGGCGATGCCGCGCCCGGCGCGTCGCCCTTGTCGATGTTGGGGATCCAGCCATCGGCGATCGTCGGGTCGCCCTGCGCGGCCGCATGCGCGCGCACCGCAGCGTCCAGTTCCGCGCGCGTGTACGTCGGGAAACAGCTTTGCTGTTCCGGCGTCGGTTTCGGCAAGACGAACGTCACCGCATCCACCGCGTCCGCCGGTTCCCAGTCCGATACGCAATGCTTCCAGTCGATGAGGTCCAGGTGCGGGCCTTCCGCGCCCAGGGCGAGGCTGGTTTCGAACTGCATCCGTACGCGGTATTTCCCGCCGGCATGCGCAGGCTGCAATTGCAGGGTCGCGCCGTAGACCTCGTCGCCCAGTTCCAGCGGCACCGTCAGCGACGCGGGGACCGGACCCTCGTGCTTCCACCCCGGGAACGGATAGTCCCGATCCACGGACGGCAACACCCGGATTCCGGACAACGCCTGCGCCTGCACGAGCAGCGGCGTGCACAGCAGCGCGATTGCGAACAGCGCGCGCGCCATGCGCGACCGCCGGCCTCCCTGTATCCCGTTCATCCCTGTACCCCATCGGGACCCCGACGTCCCTGCGCGGATGGTAGCGCGCGGACTTCCCCGTGACGATGGTCGGGCGGCGGGCCATCGGGGCGCGCACCGGCGTCGATGCGCGGCTGGCGGCGCCAACGGGCGTGGACGACGTCGAGGAACCGGCGGACCTGATGCCGCCACCCCGCGCAGCGCGCGGACGGGCCTCACATGGTGTGGGTGGGCTTCTCGCCGTTGAGGCTGCCGGCCAGCATCGTCTCGATGCGGTTCTTGATGGCTTCGCCTTCACCGGTCTCGGCGAACTGCACGCCGATGCCGGCCGCGCGGTTGCCCTGCGCGCCCGCGGGCGTCACCCAGACCACCTTGCCGGCCACCGGCAGGCGGTCGCTGGATTCGGGCAGCGTGAGCAGCAGGAAGACTTCGTCGCCGAGGAAGTAGCGCTTGGGCGTGGGCACGAAGATGCCACCGCCCTTCACGAACGGCATGTAGGCGTTGTACAGCGCGGCCTTGTCCTTCACTGCCAGCGACAGGATGCCCTGCCGTCCACCTGCTGCATTCATTCCCCGTCTCCGTGCGTGTCGGTCAGCCGCGCCGCGCGCCGACAGCGCGGGTACGGTCGTTGCCGGCCCAGGCCAGCAAGAGTTCCACCATGGTCAGATCGCCGCGCACCGTGGTCCGCAACAGGTCGCGGGTGCGGTTGGCGGCGTCGAACCACGTGGCCAGCTTGGTCAATCGGGCCGGATCGGTCAAGCCGGCGGCACCGGCCTGCTCCAGCGCAAGGTCCGCTGCGTGGCGCAGGCGCGCGTCGGCGAGTTCGTCGTTGGCCCAGCGTTGCGCGGTTTCCACCACGCCGATCTCGCCCTGTTCCAGCCGCGCGAGGTCGCGGGCGACGGCCTGCCGCAGTGCGAGGCCGTCGTTGCGCAGCCAGTCGTCCGCCAGGCCCGGATGACCGCGGGCGGCGTCCAGCGCGCGCTCGGCATCGGCCATGGCGTGGCCCTGCGCCTTCAGCCATGCGAGCGCTTCGTCGCGCGGCGGCAGCCGGAACTCGATGCGCTGGCAGCGGCTGCGGATCGTCGCCGGCAGCCGCGCGGGCTGCGCGCTGATCAGCCACAGGTAGCGACCGGGAGACGGTTCTTCCAGCGTCTTCAGCAGGGCATTGCAGGCGGCGCGGTTGATCGCGTCGGCAGGATCGAGGATGGCCACTTGCGCCTGCCCGTACTGCGGCGTCAGCGCGAGCTTCTGCGAGATCTCGCGGACCTGGTCGATGACGATCTCGGTGCGCAGCTTGCTGCCGTCCTTGGTGGGCGCGAACGAGACCACCATCAGATCGGGATGGGTGCCGGCGTGGATCAGGTGCGCGCTACGGTCGGTCGGCGCGGGTTCGCCCTGCGCATCGCGCTGTTGCGCCAGCACGCGCCGCGCCAGGCGGTCCACCACCGCGCGCTTGCCGAGCCCGGCGGGGCCGCAGACGAGCAGACCGTGCCCGAGGCGACCGGCCTCCAGTGCCGCGACCGCATGGTCGTACGCACGCTGCTGCCAGGGAGAGAACGGTGCACTCATGCCAGGTCGCTGTCCGTCAGCGTGCGCAGGTAGGCAGTGATCGCCGTGTCGACCGACGACGCCACCCCCGCAGGCGGCTGGCTGGCATCGATCACGCGGAAGCGCTGCGGCTCCGCGGCCGCGCGGGCGCGGAACCCGGCGCGCACGCGTTCGAAGAAATCATCCTGCTCGCTTTCGATGCGATCCGGCCACAGGTCGCGGCCGGCGGTGCGCGCACGGCCTTCGCGCACATCCAGGTCGAGCAGCAGGGTCAGCCCGGGCATCACGCCGACGGCGCGTCGCTCGAGGGCGGCGATCCATTCCGGATCCAGCCCGCGACCCGCGCCCTGGTAGGCGTAGCTTGAATCGGTGAAGCGATCGCTGACGACGAACGCGCCGCGACGCAGCGCCGGACGCACCACCGCGCGCACGTGCTGTGCGCGCGAGGCGAACATCAGCAGCAGTTCGGTTTCCGGCGCCAGTGTTTCGTCCTGCGGGTTCAGCAGCAGCTCGCGGATGCGCTCGGCCAGCGGCGTGCCGCCCGGTTCGCGCGTCAGCACCACCTCATGGCCCTCGGCCTGCAAGCGATCGCGGATGGCCGCGATGGCGCTGGTCTTGCCGGCGCCCTCGCCGCCTTCCAGCGTGATCAGGCGCGGCTGCGACAGCAGGGCTTCGCTCATGGCGCCGCCGCCTTGCGCAGCGTTTCGCGGCGGGTCACCAGGTAACGCGCCACTGCCGCGTTGTGCTCGGCCAGCGTGGCCGAAAAGAGGTGGCGCCCGCTACCGTCGCCCACGGCGACGAAGTACAGCGCCTGGCCATCGGCCGGATTCACCGCCGCACGCAGTGCGTCGGCACCCGGCATGGCGATCGGCGTGGGCGTCAGGCCCTTGCGGGTGTAGGTGTTGTAAGGCGTATCGGTGGTCAGGTCGCGGCGGCGGATGTTGCCGTCGTAGCTGCTGCCGATGCCATAGATGACGGTCGGATCGGTCTGCAGCGGCATGCCGATCTTCAACCGGCGCGCGAATACGCCGGCGATCGCGGGACGCTCCTCGGCGATGCCGGTTTCCTTCTCGATGATCGACGCCAGGATCAGCGCCTCTTCGGCAGACTGCAGCGGGATGCCCTGCGCACGCGCGTCCCATGCCGCGGCCAGCGCCTTCTCCATCGCCGCGTAGGCGCGCTTGAGCACGTCGAGGTCGGATTCGCTGCGGCTGTAGACGTAGGTTTCGGGCAGGAAGCGACCTTCCGGATGCTGGCCGGCATGGCCCAGCGCCGCCATCAGTTCGGCATCGCTCATCTGCGCGGTCTTCTGCTGCAGCGGCGTGGCGTTGCGCAATGCGGCGCGAAGCTGGCGGATGTTCCAGCCTTCCACCAGCGTGATGCGGTACTGCAGGGTGCGGCCCTCGCGCATGCGCTGCAGGAGCTCACGCGGCGTCAACGTGGGTTCGAGCGCGTACTCGCCCACCTTGAGCTGGCTGGCCGTGTTGGTCTCGCGCGCCAGCAGGCGCCACTGCAGGTCGGAGCCGAGCGTCACCCCGTGTTCGCGCAACTTGCGCAGCACGGTGGGGAACGCGTCGCCGCGTGCGACTTCGACCGCGGCCTCCGGCGGAGCGCCGATGGGGCTGTCGGCGAAGCCCCGGTGCCCCTGCCACAGCCACAGGCCCGCTGCGACCGCCAGGGCGAGCAGCAGGAAGAACACGATGACGATGAAGCGGTAACCACGCTTGAGAGCTGACGCCACGCGATCCTCGGCGATGGGAGCAGGCCGTGCAGGATACCCGGTCGCCGTCTCAGGCTGTAGGCGCGGAGTCAGCTTTCCAGCGCCCGCAGCACGCCACGGGCCTTGGCGCGGGTTTCGTCCAGCTCCTTGTCCGGGACCGAATCGGCCACGATGCCGGCACCGGTACGGAAGCGGGCCACGCTGCCGGCACCGTCGGCGACGATCTCGGCGCTGCGGATCAGGATGTTCAGGTCGAGGTCGCCATCCCGATTGAGCCAGCCGAATGCGCCCGTGTAGGCGCCGCGCGGTACCTGCTCCAGTTCCGCGATGATCTGCATGCAGCGCACCTTCGGGCAGCCGGTGATGGTGCCGCCGGGGAACGTGGCGCGGATGACGTCGCCGGGCGTGGCATCGTCGCGCAGGTGGCCGCGCACGTTGCTGACGATGTGGTGCACGTGCGCGTAGCTCTCCACCGTCATCAGCTCGTCCACCTGCACGCTGCCGGGCGTGCAGACGCGACCCAGGTCGTTGCGCTCCAGGTCGATCAGCATGACGTGCTCGGCGCGCTCCTTCGGATGGCCGACGAGTTCCCGGATGCGCGCGGCATCGTCATCGCCTTCGAAACGCGGGCGCGTGCCCGCGATGGGCCGGGTTTCGACCACGTCGCCCCGCACGGACACCAGTCGCTCGGGCGAGGAGCTGACGACGGTCCAGTGCGGCGTGGCGAACAGGCCGGCGAAGGGTGCGGGGTTCGCGGTACGCAACCGCGCGTAGAGCACGGCCGGGTCCAGTGGCGCGTCGAAACGCGCCTGCCACGCCCGCGAGAGATTGACCTGGAAGATGTCGCCGGCGCGCAGGTACTCGAGGATCCGCTGCACGCCGTCGGTGAAGGCGGAAGGCGCGTCTTCGTCGATACGGGACGGCGGCTGCCACGCGGGCAGCGTGGGCAAACCGGTGGCGGCGCTGATGTCCTCCAGCGTGCGGGCGATCAACGCGCCCTGCCCCGCTTCGGCCACCACCACGCAATCGCCGGTGCTGCGGTCTCGCAGGACGGCAGCGGGACAGCGCAGCGCAAGCGCGACGGGCTGCGTCGCCGGCGCCTGCGGCAGGTGCAGGACCGGTTCGACCTGCTGCGCGAGTTCATAGGCCAACAGCAGCGCCCATCCGCCGCGGAACGGCCAACGCGGCTCCTCGCGCGGCGTGCGCTGCGCCTGCCAGTGGCGATCGAGCACGGCGAGGAAATCGCCGGCCTCCACGTCGCCTTGCAGCGTGCGGGTGACGCCATCGGTCGCCAGTTGCAGTCCGCTGCCATCCGCGACCAGCAGGAAGTCCCACCGCCCCTGCGCGGTGCCCGAGGCCACGGATTCCAGCAGCGCCGGATAACGCTGCGGATCCAGGCGATGCAGGGCCAACAGGTCGGTGCTGGCGGGAAGTGCGCACGTTTCGATCATGATGGTCCTGGCCCCTCTCCCGCCGGGAGAGGGGTTGGGGTGAAGGTGCGGAGAAGATGCGACGGTTCAGTGGTCGGCGACTCCGCCGCACCCTCATCCGGCGCTGCGCGCCACCTTCTCCCCAAGGGAGAAGGAAGCATCGTCAGATCCGCTTGAACACCAGCGTGCCGTTGGTGCCGCCGAAGCCGAAGCCGTTCGACACGGCGACGTCGATCTTCTTCTCGCGCGCCGTGTGCGGCACGTAATCCAGGTCGCAGCCTTCGCCCGGCTCGTCCAGGTTGATGGTCGGCGGGATGATGCCGTGGTGGATGGCCAGCACGGAGAAGATGGCTTCCGCACCGCCCGCGGCACCCAGCAGGTGGCCGGTCATCGACTTGGTGGAGCTGACCATGATCTTGTACGCGTGGTCGCCCAGCGCGCGCTTCATCGCCAGCGTTTCGGCGAGGTCGCCCAACGGCGTGGAAGTGCCGTGCGCGTTGAGGTATTCCACCTGGTCGGCATTCAGTCCGGCGTCCTTCAACGCCGACAGCATGCAGCGCGACGGGCCTTCGCCGTTCTCGCTGGGCGCGGTCATGTGGTACGCGTCCTGCGAGGCGCCGAAGCCGGCCAGCTCGCAATAGATGCGTGCGCCACGCGCCTTGGCGTGCTCGTATTCCTCCAGCACCAGGATGCCGGCACCGTCGCCCAGCACGAAGCCGTCGCGGTCCTTGTCCCACGGGCGCGAGGCCCGGGCCGGATCGTCGTTGCGGGTGGACATGGCCTTCATCGCGCAGAAGCCGCCCACCGACGTCGGCGACGAGCCGCGCTCGGCGCCGCCGGCGACCATCACGTCGGCGTCGCCGTACTGGATGGTGCGCATGGCGATGCCGATCGAATGGTTCGACGTGGCGCAGGCCGATACGGCCGAATAGCCCGGCCCCTTCAGCCCCTTCATGATGCTCAGGTGGCCCGGCAGCATGTTGATGATGGTGCTGGGGATGTAGAACGGGGAAATCTTGCGCGGGCCGCCTTCGTGCAGCTTCACCGCGGTTTCCTCGATGCCGAGGATGCCGCCGATGCCGGCGCCGATGATCGCGCCGATGCGCTCGGCATTGGACTCGGTCACTTCCAGCCCCGAATCGTCCATCGCCATCAGCGACGCGGCCAAGCCGTAGTGGATGAACGAATCCATCTTCTTCACATCCTTCGGCGAGACGAAGGACGTGGGATCGAAACCGCGGATCTCGCCCGCGATCTTCGTGCTGTAGCCCTCGGTATCGAAGGTCGTGATCGGGCCCAGGCCCGAACGTCCGTTGACGATGCCGTCCCAGCTGGTGGCCATGTCATTGCCCAGGGGGGACACCAGGCCCATGCCGGTGATGACGACGCGACGACGCTGGCTCATATCGGATTCCTCGTAAATCTTGGCGGCCGCGCCCTACGCAGGCGCATGGGGGCCGGATACGCGCGGGGCCGCATGCGCGGCCCCGACACGGTTTGCTGCAGACGCGGGACTTACGCCTTGACGTGCGCCTTGACGTAGTCGATGGCCTGCTGCACCGAAGTGATCTTCTCGGCTTCCTCGTCGGGAATCTCGCACTCGAACTCTTCTTCCAGCGCCATCACCAGCTCAACGGTGTCCAGCGAGTCGGCGCCCAGGTCATCGACGAACGATGCGCTGGTGGTGACTTCTTCTTCCTTAACGCCGAGTTGTTCGACGACGATTTTCTTGACGCGTTCTTCGATGCTGCTCATGGATTCGCTCCAGACGGAGATTGGGTGACTTGTTGGACTCTGCCGACGCTGCGCGAGGGCAAACCGGGGGATAGTGTAGTGGAAACCGGGGGCGTGGGGCAGTCGCCTGCAACCGCCCCCGAATCAACCACTTACAGCTATTTTTTTACTACGGCATGTACATGCCGCCATTGACGTGGAGGGTTTCGCCGGTGATGTAGGCGGCGGACGGGCCGGCCAGGAACGCCACCGCGTTGGCGATGTCGGCGGGTTCGCCCAGGCGGCCCAGCGCGATCTGCTCGGCGAGCGCCTGCTTGGTCTCCTCCGGCAGGTCCTTGGTCATGTCGGTGGCGATGAAGCCCGGCGCGACCACATTGACGGTGACGCCACGGCTGCCGATCTCCTTCGCCAGCGACTTGGAGAACGCGATGATGCCGGCCTTGGCCGCGGCGTAGTTCGCCTGGCCCGCATTGCCGGTCACGCCGATCACCGAGGCGATGTTGATGATGCGACCCTTGCGCGCCTTCATCATGCCGCGCATCACCGCTTTCGACGTGCGGTAGACGCTGGTGAGGTTGGTGTCGAGGATGGCCTGCCAGTCTTCGTCCTTCATCCGCATCAGCAGGTTGTCGCGGGTGATGCCGGCGTTGTTGACGAGAATCGAGATGCCGCCGAATTCCTTGCTGATCGCATCCACCAGCGCATCCACGGCACCGGCATCGGTCACGTTGAGTTCGCGACCATGGCCGCCCGCGCCCGCCAGTCGCTCGCCGATGGCCTGCGCGCCCGACGCGCTGGTCGCGGTGCCGATGACGGTCGCGCCCAGTGCGGCCAGTGCGTCCGCGATGGCGGCACCGATGCCGCGGCTGGCGCCGGTGACCAGCGCGATTTCACCCTGCAGGGGCTTGCTCATGATGGATGTCCTTGGGACGGGTCCGCGCGATCGCGGCGGACAGGATAGGGGAACGCGTGCGGTCGTGTATCAGGATTGCCAGTCGGCCAACGCGGCCTGGAAATCGCCGACGCCACCGATGGCGCGCGCATCCAGACCCTTGTCGATACGCTTCACCAGACCGGCCAGCACCTTGCCCGGACCGCATTCGGCGATACGCGTGGTGCCCCTGGATGCCAGCGCCTGCACGCAGTCGGTCCAGCGCACCGGCAGGTAGAGCTGACGCACCAGCGCGTCGCGGATCGCGTCCACGCCGTCGTGCACCTGCGCATCGACGTTCTGCACCACCGGCAGCGACGGCACGTGCCACGACAGGCCCGCCATCACCTCGGCCAGGCGGTTGGCCGCTTCGCGCATCAGCGGCGTATGCGAGGGAACGCTGACGGCCAGCTTCACGACCTTGCGGATGCCGCGCTCGGTGAGCAGCGCGATGGCGCGCTCCACGGCGTCGCTGTCGCCGCCGATCACGATCTGACCGGGCGAGTTGTAGTTGGCTGGCACGACCACCTTGCTGTCGGATGCCAGCGCGCAGACCTCGGTCACCAAGGCATCCTCGGCACCCAGCACCGCCGCCATGGCGCCAACGCCTGCCGGTGCGGCGTCCTGCATCAACTGGCCACGCAGGCGTACCAGGTGCGCGCCATCGTTCAGCGAGAGCGCGCCAGCGGCGACCAGCGCCGTGTACTCGCCCAGGCTGTGGCCCGCCAGACGCGCGGGCTGCGCGCCACCCTGCTGCTGCCAAGCGCGCCACACGGCGATGCCGCCGGCGAGCAGCGCGGGCTGCGTGTATTCGGTGCGATTGAGCATTTCCTCGGGCCCGCCCTGCGACAACGCCCACAGGTCCACGCCGGCGCCTTCGGACGCTTCGGCGAACGTCTCGCGCACGATCGGATACAGCTCCGAGAGCTCGGCCAGCATGCCGACCGATTGCGAGCCCTGGCCCGGGAAGACGAAAGCGAGTTGCGTGGAGGCCACTCGGACACCCTGAGTAAAAATCAGGCGGCGATGATACGGGCGAACCCGCCGGATTGTCTGTACCGGGGCGTATGCGCCTGCGACGTCGCGTCGCAGTCCGAGAACGTGGAACGCGCTGGCGATGACGTCGCAGGAAACGCAAAAGGCGACGCTTCGCAGCGTCGCCTTTCGTCATGCAGCGTGTTCGAGGGCGTGACTCAGTAGCGCAGCAGCACCGAGCCCCAGGTGAAACCGCCACCGAAGGCTTCCAGCAACAGCAGCTGGCCGCGCTCGACGCGACCCGAACGCACCGCTGCGTCCAGCGCGAGCGGCACGGAAGCGGATGACGTGTTGCCGTGCTTGTCGACGGTCACGATCACCTGGTCCATCGACATGTCCAGGCGCTTGGCCGTGGCTTCGATGATGCGCAGGTTCGCCTGGTGCGGGATCAGCCAGTCCAGGTCGTGCTTGTCCAGGCCGTTGGCCTCGAGCGTTTCGTCGACGACGCTGTCGAGCGCCTTCACGGCGTACTTGAAGACGTCATTGCCCTTCATGTGGATGCGGATGCCATTGTTCGGCTCGTCCGGGTTGAACCCCTTGGACACGCCCACGGGGTTCCACAGCAGTTCCTTCTTGCTGCCGTCGGCATGCAGATGGGTGCTGAGGATGCCGGTCTCGTCGTCGGCCTTGAGCACGGCGGCACCGGCGCCATCGCCGAACAGCACGCAGGTGGTGCGCTCGGTCCAGTCGACGATGCGGCTGAGGGTTTCGGTACCGACGACCAGCGCGGTCTTGGCGTCGCCGCAGCGGATGAACTTCTCAGCCACGCTCAACGCGTAGATGAAGCCCGAGCACGCGGCGTTGACGTCCATCGCCGCGCAGCCGGTCGCGCCGAGGCGCGCCTGGATCAGGCAGGCGGTGGACGGGAAGATCAGGTCCGGCGTGGTGGTGCCGACGACGATCAGGTCGATCTCGGAAACATCCACGCCCGCCGATTCCAGCGCGCGCAGCGCAGCCTGGTAGCCCAGGTCGCCGGCGGTTTCGCCTTCGGCGGCGATGTGGCGTTCGCGGATGCCGGTGCGGGACTGGATCCACTCATCGCTGGTGTCGACCAACTTCGACAGGTCTTCGTTGGTCAGCACTTTCTCGGGCAAATAGCTGCCCGTTCCGGCGATGCGCGCGTAAATGCGCCCCTTGTTGCCCGGCTCGCTCATGCACGCTCCCATTGCCGGCCCGCCAGCGGGCCCAGGTTGTCATCGATCATGCGGAAAGCGCGCCCAGCCCAGGGTGGGCGCGCTGCATGGATCAATCTTCCTCGACCGCCGAGGTCTTGGTGGCGATGACCTTCTTGCCGCGGTAGTAGCCGTCGGCGGTCACGTGGTGGCGCAGGTGCGTCTCGCCCGTGGTCGGGTCGGTGGACAACTGCTTGGCGGTCAGCGCGTCGTGCGAACGACGCTGGCCACGACGGGACGGGGTAACGCGGGATTTCTGCACAGCCATGGGATTGCTCCAGCTCTCGTATCTGTTGATGAACCTTGCGGTTCGTGTTGCCAGACCGCCGTAGCGGCTAGTTCTTCTTCAGCGAGGCCAGCGCCGCGAACGGACTGACCTTCGCCACCTCTTCTTCATCCGCCGCCCATTCGCGTTCAACCGCGTCGGACGCCGGGTTCACCGCCACCACCGGCACGGCGAGGACCAGTTCGTCCTCCACCAGGTCGGCGGGGCGCAACATCCCGTCCTCGGGCACCAGCAGCGCTTCGTAATCGGGCGGCAGCGCGGCTTCTTCCTCTTCGCTGCGCACCAGACCCAACCGCTGCTTCAGCGTCACCGGCAGCACGAATCGCTGCAGGCTGCGCTGGCACACCAACGGCAGGCCGGCCTCGATCTGCAGCTCCAGGTAAGGAACCCGCAGGGCATCGTGGTCGAACTCCACCGTGTAGCGTGCTTCACCTTCCGTATCGGCCAGAAGGCCCTGCAGGCGCGTCATGGCGGACAACGGAAGGCGACCTTCGAAACTGCGCCGGTTCGCGACCATGCGCCACGCATCCAGCAGTTCGGGCGTATTCGCGGACATAAGCCGCTGAATGTTAAGGATGAAACCCTGAACTGTCAAACCACCCCACCCGACCAGGATGGCTTGCCGCCGGCCCGCCCGCCGGGCAGACTCCCCCGCCCTGCCCCTCCCGATCCTCGCGCCCATGCCTTTGCTGCTCGCCTCCACGTCCCGCTACCGCCGCGAGCTGCTGGAGCGCCTGCGCCTGCCTTTCCATATCGCCCGCCCGGAGGTGGACGAAGCTCCGCTGGAAGGCGAGACGGTGCCCGCCATGGCGGCCCGCCTGGCCCAGGGCAAAGCCGCCGCGATCGCCACCCAGCACCCCGGCGCGTGGGTCCTGGGGTCGGACCAGGCGGCGGAACTGGACGGCGCGCCCCTGGGCAAGCCGGGCCATCGCGAGGCCGCCATCGCCCAATTGTCGGCCATGGCGGGCCGCCAGGTCCGCTTCCATACCGTGGTGGCACTGGTCCGGGACGACGAGGTCCTGCTGGCGCACGACACCACGACGGTCCACTTCCGCGCCCTGACCCAGGCGGAGATCGAGCGTTACGTGGACGCCGAGCAGCCCTTCGACTGCGCGGGCAGCTTCAAGTCCGAGGGCCTGGGCATCGCCCTGTTCGATGCCATCGAATCGAAGGACCCCACGGCCCTCGTCGGCCTGCCCCTGATCGCGGTGTCGCGGATGCTGCGGGACGCCGGCTTCGATCTGCCCTGAGCGGGATCAGCGCACTACGACAGGCTGTTCCGCCCACTCCTCGACGCTGCCATCGCCTCCGGTGATCCGCAAACCCAGCCAGTAGCGGCCGGGCGGCAGGCCGCCGGCATCGACATCCGCTTTGAACTGCACGCGCGGCATCCGCGGATCTCGCGACCCGTTCTTGAGGAAGCCCCTCAGCCACTCGTTCGCGCCGGCATCCTCGGCAACGGCGATCACGCGCCCCTCCAGCGTAATCTCCACCTTCGCAACCCCCGCCACGTCCTTCACCGCCCAGCCGCTGACGCTGAAGCGGCGCTCCAGCGCGGCGCCTGGCGCGGGCGCATCGATGTGGGCCACCGCGGGCGTGATGCAGGCCCCGTCGTCACGCATCGGGGGCAGCTCGAACAGCAGGAATCGGCGGGCACCGCGGTCGATGTTGACGATGCGCGCTGGCGGCAGCCCGCCAACCATCATGCAGACCTGCTGGTAGCGCGCGAGCAATGCACTGAACTTCACGTCCGTCGCCCCGACGACCAGCAGCGTCGGCGCGACCCGCTCGCCCCCATCGCGCAAGCCCCACACCTCCAACTGCGGTGCGCGGCCATGTTTGTGGTTCAACGGATGGTCGAGCACACGGATGTCGGCATCCTCGAGCGCGAAACCCAGTTCCGCACCCGTCTTGAAACTGTCGGCCAGCAACACCGTGCCTTGCGGCATCCCCGCCTGCGCTGCCCGCACTTCGGCCGCCAGCGTGTCCCAGCCGGTGAAGTTCTCGGGGTAGTACTTGCCGCCGGCAAGCTGAGTGCGGACTCCGGGCATCGACACGGCAACGTAGTAGCCCAGCATCAGGACTGCGCCGGCACCTGCCAGACACCACGTCGCCCTGCGCCGGCCGGCCGACCATTCGCGCAGGAGCAGGGGAACGACGGCAAGCAACGCGAGGTAGCCCGGCAACGGCCAGTGGAAGCTCACGCGCTCGTTGTCGGCGAAGAAGCCGAGCACGAAGAAGCCGAACGTGGAGATCGCGCCCAGCAGCGCGAAGTAACGCCACGCCGCCCCCTCTCCTTCGTCGCTCCGCACGCCGCGCATGCAGACCACCAGCATCGCCCAGAACAACAGCGGCGTCGCCATCGCGGCCTGCACCAACAGGAAGCGCGCGCCATCGGCGTGGAAGCTCCATGGGTGGCGGTCCAGTAGCTGGAACCGGAGGCCGGCGTCCGCGTGTTCGATGTTCCAGGCCAGCAAGGGGACCCACGCTAGCACGCCCACCGCGAGCGCGCCCCAGACACGCGCATCGCGCAGCACTTTCCGTCCTTCCGGCAACCACAGCAACGCGATCAGCCCCACGCCGATCACGCCTGCGAAGCGATAGTGGCTGAGCGCACCCAGCGCCAGGCCCAGCGCGAGTTCGACCAGCGCGGCCAGGGAGGCGCCGCGCAGCAGGCGCGCGCCCGCGTCGGCGCACAGCACGGCTGCAACCGCCATCGGCACATCCGGCAGGGCCAGCACGCCCAGCGTGCCCGAGAGCGGCATCAACGCAGCGAGTGTCGCGGCCTGCCACCCCGTTGTCGCATCGGACGCGCGCGTCGCGCATCGCGCGACCAGCCACGGCAATGCGGCAGCCAGCAAGAGGAACGGTGCACGCACCGCCAACACATGATGGCCGCCGAGTTCGACGCCCAGGCGCGTCAACCACGCGGTCAACCCCGGCAGGTCCGAATATGCGAGTGCCAGGTGCTGCCCTTCCTGCCAGTAGAAGGCTTCGTCCACGAACAAGGGCAGTCGCGAGGCGATCGCGATCTTGACCACCGTCACGGTTATCCACACGGCGAGGAACCACCGTCGCGCGCGTTGTTCTTCGTCCATCTCGCTACACTTCCCGGAACCCACGATCGGAACCGAGAGCGCGATGTCCGCCATTCCCAGCACCCGCCCTATGCTATCCGAAGGCTTGGCCGATACCCTCAAGCGCGCACAGGCCCAGGTCAACTCGCTGGTGCTGGGCAAGGCGCATGAAGTGCGTCTGGCGTTCGTCGCGCTGCTGTCCGACGGCCACCTGTTGATCGAGGACCTGCCGGGCCTGGGCAAGACCACCCTGGCCCACGCCTTGGCGGCCACGCTCGGCCTCACCTTCCAGCGTGTGCAGTTCACCTCGGACCTGCTGCCCGCCGACGTCCTGGGCGTGTCGGTGTACGACGCGCAGGCCCGTGCCTTCACCTTCCATCCGGGCCCGGTCTTCACCAACGTGCTGCTGGCCGATGAAATCAACCGCGCGCCGCCCCGTACCCAGAGCGCGCTGCTGGAAGCGATGGCCGAACACCAGGTCACCCTGGACGGCGTGACGCATGCGCTGCCCGAACCGTTCTTCGTCATCGCGACGCAGAACCCCGTTGACCTGTCCGGCACCTATCCATTGCCGGACTCGCAACTGGACCGCTTCCTGCTGCGCCTGGCGCTGGGCTATCCCAGTGCGGAATCCGAACGCGCCCTGCTGGCAGGCACCGACCGTCGCATGCTGATCGCGCAGGCGATGCCGCTGTTGTCTTCCGACGACGTGATGGCGCTGCGCCAGGCTGTCGGCGAGGTGCATGCCAGCGATGCCCTGATCGACTACGTACAAGCGCTGCTCACGCGCAGCCGCCAGCACCCTGGCGTGCGCGTGGGTCTGTCGCCGCGTGCGGGCATCGCACTGCTGAGGGCGGCCAAGGCCTATGCCTTGCTGCTGGGACGCACGCATGTATTGCCGGACGATGTCCAGGCGCTGTTCGCCGCGGTCGCCACCCACCGCCTGGTGCCCGAAGCCGAGGCTGCCTCCGCTGCCGCATTGGCCAAGGCCATCCTGCACGCGGTTCCGGTGGACTGAGGATGGCGGGCCTGCACGCATCGCTGGCACGCCGGCTGGCCCTGCTTGCGCGACCGCGCGCGGCCGAGGCACTGCCGGTCCAGCTCGACCGGCGACGTGTGTACGTACTGCCGACAGGCTTCGGCCTGTTCTACGCCGCGCTCGTGCTGGCGATGGCGCTCGGCGCGCTGAACTACAACAACAATCCCGCGTTGCTGATGGCGTTGCTGCTGGGCGCGACGGCGATGGCGAGCCTCATCTTCGCCCACCTGCAACTGTCCGGGCTGCGCATGGATGCGGTATCGGCCGATCCGGTGCACGCGGGCGAATCGCTCACGCTGCACATCGCACTCTCGGCGCAGGACGGCCGCCTGCGCCGCGGCCTCAGGCTGGATGGCGCGCAGGCCGCCACCTTCGCGCCCGCGATGACCGACGAGGGCACGGTCGTGGAACTCCCGGTGACGACGCAGCGGCGTGGCTGGCACGACATCGGCCGGCTGCGCGTATCGACGACGCAACCGCTTGGCCTGGCGCGCGCATGGTCGTGGGTCTGGCCGCCGCCGCTGCTGGTGTATCCGGCGCCCGAAGTACACGGCCCGCCGCTGCCGGAAGGAGGACGCACCGGCCAGCGCGCGAAGCTCGACCCGACCGGTGACGACGTCCATCACCTGCGCGGCTACCGGGCCGGCGACGCGCCACGCACCATCGCGTGGAAGCCGTCGGCGCGGCGCGACATGCTGCTGGTCCGCGAGTACGAACAGCCGGTCGGCGTCGAAGTGCGGCTCGACTGGGACGCGCTGGGCGCCCTGCCTCACGAGGATCGCATCCGTCGCCTCGCGCACTGGGTGGAACTCGGGGAACGCGAAGGGCGACGCTATCGGCTCGCCCTGCCCGACCAACCCGCGCTGGGGCCTGCGAACGGCACCCTGCACCGCCATCTCTGCCTGCGCGCCCTGGCGCTGATGCCGCATGCCGATCGCCCGTCCTGACCTTTCCACGCCCGACCCGACGAGCCGGTGGTGGACGCTGGGAAGTGCGGCCCTGTGCCTGCTGGCCTTGCTCCTGCAGCTGCCGGCCTCGCTGGCGCTCGCGCTCGGGGCCACCGGCATCGTGCTGGCCGTCGCTTCCTGGCGGCGCCCGATGCCGGCCTGGCTTCGCGTGATGCTGGCGCTGGCGATGCTGGCCGCCGTCTTCTACGTGACGGGAATGCGCTTCGGCCGCGACACCGGCTGCGCGCTGCTGGCCGCCATGCTGGCCATCAAGCCCACCGAGACACTCAGCCTCCGCGACAACCGCAGCCTGCTGGGCTTCGCGTTCTTCGCGCCATTCGCGGCTTTCCTGCTGGACCAGGGACCGCTGACGATGACGCTGGGCCTGCTGGGGATCTGCACCGGGCTGA
This sequence comes from Pseudoxanthomonas sp. Root630, assembly GCF_001427585.1. Lineage (GTDB taxonomy): Bacteria > Pseudomonadota > Gammaproteobacteria > Xanthomonadales > Xanthomonadaceae > Pseudoxanthomonas_A. The sequence continues at coordinate 460,275 of NZ_LMGY01000016.1, forward strand.
TCGCGCTGCAACGCTTGGCTGATGTCGAGGCGCGCGCCACGGCGGACGCACCCAGCGCATTGCCGCGCCTGGCCCTGGTCGGTCGTCTGGTATTGATCGGGTTGCCGCTGGTGTTGGCGGCGTTCTGGCTCTTCCCGCGTTTCGCCTCCCCGCTGTGGGGCGTGCCCGAGCGTGCGCTGGCAAAGCCCGGCCTCGGCGACGAGATGTCGCCCGGCGGCTGGCTCGACCTGATGGCCGACGAAGACCCGGCGTTGCGCGTGCAGTTCTTCGGGCCCACACCCGCTCCCGGGCAGATGTACTGGCGCGGGCCGGTGCTATGGAATTACGACGGTCGCACCTGGACCCAGGCGCCCTGGCTGCAGGGCCTTCCGCCCGCGCGCACGCTGCGCAACAGCGTGCAATGGGACTATCAACTCGAGGTCGAGCCCACCGACCGGCGCCAGTTGGTCGCGCTGGACCTGCCGATGGCCGCACCGCAAGGTGCCCACCTGGCCAACGACTACGCCATGACGGTGCGCACGCCGTTGAGCGCCCTGACACGCTGGCGCATGCAGTCGTCGGTCCCCGGCCGTTTCGAGGCGACCTTGCCTGCGTTGCTGCGGCAACAGGCCCTGCAGCTGCCCAATGGCTTCAACCCGCGCACGCGCGCGCTGGCGATGCAGTGGCGGCGGCAAGCCGGCAACGACGACGATGCCCTGGTGCGGCGTTCCCTGGCGTGGATCCGCGCGGAGTTCGCCTACACCCTGGAAACCCCGCTGCCCGGCAGGAACGCCGTGGACGAGTTCCTGTTCGACCAGAAGCAAGGCTACTGCGAGCACTTCAGTTCATCGTTCGTCTTCCTCATGCGGGCCGCGGGCGTGCCCGCGCGCGTCGTCACCGGTTACACGGGCGGCGTCTACAACCGCCTCGGCGGCTACTGGGTCATCCGGCAAATGGATGCGCATGCCTGGGCGGAAGTGTGGCTGCCGGAGCGCGGCTGGGTGCGGGTTGATCCGACCGCCGCCGTGGCCCCCGAACGCATCTACGACACGCTGGAGGATCAGCTGGGCGAAGGCGTGGACGCAGGCCGCCTGACGTTGGAGGGCTTCGGCAGCGTCAGCGACTGGCTGCGGCGCGGATGGAACGACCTGGTCCTGGGTTTTGATGCGAGCCGGCAGACACGGTTGCTCGAGCGGCTCGGTGCGAACGGACTCGGCGGCGCGGGCCTGGGCGTGCTTTTCGGCATCGCGGCGCTCGGTACGCTGGGCTGGATGGGCTGGTGGTTGGCCCGTGCCGAACGCGAGCGCGATCCCCTGCTGCGCGCCTGGCGCCGGCTGGGTCGCCGATACGCGCGATTGGGGCTGGGCCGGGAACCTCACGAGACCGCCACCGACTGGGTCCGTCGCGTCGCGGCGCAGCGACCGAAGAACGCGAACCTGCTGTTTTCGCTCAGCCGGCGTTTCGCCGCGGCGCGCTACGCTCCGGATGAGGGGGATCACCGCGCATTGATCGAAGACCTGCGCCGGCACCGCCCGTGACCCACTGGAGACTGGCCATGAACCTTCGCTTCGCTGTCCTCGCCGCTTCTGCCGTTGTACTGCTGTCGGCATGCGCCACCGCGCCCAAGCCGCTGCAGGGCAGCTTCACCCCCGTCAACCCGCGCGACTCCGTCGCCGCACCGCAGGTGGGTGCTTCCGTCCGTTGGGGCGGCCGCATCATCAGCACCACGCCCGAGCAGAACAGCACCTGCTTCCAACTGGTCTCCCGCCCGCTGTCCGGCACGGGCCGCCCGCTTTCCAGCGCACCGGATGCCACCGATGGCCGCTTCATCGCGTGCCGCGCCGGCTTCTACGACCCCGCCGTGTTCGCCGAAGGCCGCGAAGTGACCTTCGTCGGCAAGATCGACGGGTACGAAAGCACGCGCATCGGCGACTACGACTACCAGCTGCCGCGCGTCGCGGCCGAGGTGGTCTACCTGTGGCCGGAAGTGCGCGAGGTCGAAGTGGTGCGGCCCTACCCCTACTACGATCCCTTCTGGGGTCCGCGCTGGGGCCGTTGGGGCTGGTGGTGACATCGCCCGCCACATGACGAAAAAGCCGCCCGGTGGGCGGCTTTTTTTATTGGATCTTGCGGGCGTGTCAGCTGGGGGTGCCGAACCGCCCCAGCGGCGCGCCGGCGAGCAGGTGCAGGTGGATGTGGAAGACGGTCTGGCCGGCATGCTCACGGCAGTTCATCACCACACGGTAGCCGTCCTCGGCGAAGCCTTCGCGACGCGCATGTTCCGCCGCCGCCAACACCAGCTTGCCGACCAGCGCGGCCTGCTCCGGACGCACGTCATCGAGCGTCGGGATGGCGTCATGCTTGGGGATGAAGAGCACATGCACCGGCGCCTGCGGCGCGATGTCCTTGAACCCCAGCACGTCCTCGTCTTCATAGACGATGGTGGCGGGAATCTCGCGACGGATGATGCGGGCGAAGATCGTGTCGGTCATGGGATGCGCGTCCTCGTGGGCGGTATCAGGTCATTTCGCTGCGGCCACCGAACGCGTGCGCCAGCGTGCCGCGGTCGACGTATTCCAGTTCGCCGCCCAGCGGCACGCCATGCGCCAGCCGGCTGGGTCGCACGCCTTGCTGGCGCGCCAGCTGGGCCAGGTAATGCGCGGTCGCCTCGCCCTCGACGGTGGGGTTGGTGGCGATGATCAGTTCGCCCACCTCGCCTGCCCCCAGGCGGCGGGTCAAGGCATCCAGTCCGAGTTCGCGTGGCCCGATGCCGTCCAACGGCGAGAGCCTGCCATGCAGGACGAAATAAACGCCGCGGTAGCCCGTGGCCTGCTCGATCGCCAGGCGGTCCGACGGCGACTCCACCACGCAGAGCTGGTGGCGGTCGCGGCTGCCGCTCGCGCAGATCGCACAGAGCGTGCCCTCGGTGAAGTCGCGGCACTGCGCGCAGTGGCCGATGCGCTCGAGCGCATCGGCGAGCACGGCCGCCAGGCGCTTGCCGCCGTCCCGCTCACGGTCGAGCAGGTGGTAGGCCATCCGCTGCGCGGTCTTCTGCCCGACACCGGGCAGCACGCGCAGCGATTCGATGAGTTGTTCGAGCAGCGGACTGGACATCGTCATCCCCGATCCACACCCGCCGATTCCGCGGGCGCCGGACCGGTGCGCGTCAGAACGGCAACTTCATGCCCGGCGGCATCGGCATGCCGGCCGTGGCCGCACCCATGCGCGACTTGGACTCGGCATCGACCTTGTTGGCCGCGTCGTTGAACGCCGCCGCGATCAGGTCTTCCAGCATCTCGGCATCGGAGAGCACGGACGGATCGATGCGGACCTTGCGGCACTCCTTGGCGCCGGTCAGCGTGACGCTGACCATGCCGGCGCCGGCGTTGCCGGTGACTTCCAGCTTGGCCAGTTCTTCCTGGGCGCGCTGCAGGTTTTCCTGCATCTTCTGCGCCTGCTGCATCAGTTGGGCGATGTTTCCACGCATGTCGTGATCACTCTTCGTAAGGACGGATGGAATCCGGGACGACCCGCGCGCCGTGCTGCTGCACCAGGCGCTGTACGTCCGGATGGTTCATGAAGGTTTCCTCGGCCACGCTCTGGCGTTCGTCGCGCTGCCGATGGCTGCGCTCCTTGAGTGTTTCGGCCTCGGCCGTGCCGTGGGAGGACGCGAAGGCGAGCCGCGGCGCGACGCCATAACGGTCCGCGATCGCGGTCGCCAGTTCGCCCAGCGTGCGCTCCGAACGCAGGTAGTCGAAGCCGCTGTCCAGCGCCAGCGTCAGCGTGCCGTGGGCGTAGCCGGAGAACGCGACGTTCTCGACCAGCTGCTTGCCAACGCCTTTCAGGCCGCAGGTGCTGGCGAAGTGCAACCAGGTCTCTGCGTCGATGATGCCGATGTCGGCGGGCATCGGGGTGCTTGCCGCGAGCGTCGGTGCAGGTGCAGACGCCGGCACCCAGGGCGGGGCGTCAGCCAACACCTGCGCCGACGGCGCGGTGGCGACCTCGGCGCGCGCCGGCGCGATCGGGGCCGGCATCTCCTGGCGGACGGGTTCCACCATGCGCACCGGCTTGGCAGGTGCCGCCGAGGCCATCACACCGCCCGCCTCCACCGACACCGGCGACGCCTTGCCTTCACCGCGCATCTCGCCGTTCTGGGCGGGACGGAACGCCAGCATCCGTAGCAGGCTCATCTCGAAGCCCGCGCGCCCGCTCGGCGCGAGGTGCAGGTCGCGACGGCCATTGATCGCCATCTGGTACCAGAGCTGCACGACTTCCGGCCGCAGCTGTCCGGCGAACGCGTCGACGTCGACACCCTCGGCCTCGACGGCCGCCGAAGGTACCAGCTGGCGTACCTGGATCCGGTGCAGCGCTTCGGCCACCGCATCCAGCACGCCACCCCAGTCCGGCGAGAACTCCGCCAGGCCGGCGATCACCTGCAGCAGCGTTTCGCCGTCGCCCTGCGCCAGCGCGGCGAGCATCGCGTTGACCTGGGTGCGGTCCACCGTGCCCAGCATGGTCCGCACCCCGTCGTCGTGCAGCGCACCGCCCGCATAGGCGATGGCCTGGTCGAGCAGCGACAGGCCATCGCGCAGCGAGCCATCCGCCGCACGGGCGAGCTGGGCGATCGCACCGGTGTCGGCTTCGATCTGCTCGGCGCCGAGGATCTTCGTCATCTGGCCGCGGATCTGCTCTTCGTCCAGCCGCTTGAGGTTGAACTGCAGGCAGCGCGACAGCACCGTCACCGGCAGCTTCTGCGGGTCGGTGGTGGCGAGCAGGAACTTGACGTGTTCCGGGGGCTCCTCGAGCGTCTTCAGCAGCGCGTTGAACGCCGCCTTCGAGAGCATGTGGACTTCGTCGATCAGGTAGACCTTGAACTTGCCGCGCGACGGCATGTATTGCGCGTTCTCGATCACCTCGCGCACGTCGTCCACGCCGGTGTTCGATGCGGCGTCGATCTCAAGCAGGTCGATGTAGCGGCCGGCGTCGATGTCCAGGCAGGCGGCGCACTGGCCGCAGGGATCGGCGCTGGTGCCCTTCTCGCAGTTCAGCGACTTGGCGAAGATGCGCGCGATCGTGGTCTTGCCGACGCCACGGGTACCGGTGAACAGGAAAGCGTGGTGCACCCGGCCGGAATCCAGCGCATTGGTGAGCGCGCGGACCACGTGTTCCTGGCCCACCAGTTCGGCAAAACGCTTGGGGCGCCACTTGCGGGCGAGGACAAGATAGGACATGCCGACATTGTGCCATGGCATGCAAGCGGCCCCGACCGGATACAGGGGGTGACCGGCTTCGCTTGTGGCCCGCCTCGCCGGAGGCTAGAATTCACGCCCCTGAAAGCGGCCTGCGGTCGCGTTCAGGTCCCGGAGAGGTGTCCGAGTGGTTGAAGGAGCACGCCTGGAAAGTGTGTAAGCGTCTAAACCGCGCTTCGGGGGTTCGAATCCCCCTCTCTCCGCCAGATTACACAAAACCCCTGTTTTTCAGGGGTTTTGTCGTTTTTGGGAGAGAAACGGCCTGGTACATGACTTGGTACATTCATGCGCCTGCCTCGGTATTTGCTGCTCCGTCCCAGCGGCTACACCTTCCGCCTGGTTATCCCCAAGCACCTGCGCCGCCACTTCGACGGACGCGGCGAGATCCGGCGCAGCCTGCGTACGCATGATCCGCGCCTGGCGCACGCATGGTCAGGCGCGTTGTTGCTGGCCTACCATGCGGCCATTGCTCGCGTGGAGAAGACCGGCATGGCGTGGCGGAAAAACGAGGATGACGAACTGGCGGAAGCGTTGGGCCTGAAAGGCGGGCGCAAGCCGAAAGACTGGAAGGTCACACACGCCGCCTCCGGCATGTCGATGGAAGGCCCGGACACTGGCGACAAGGCGGCGGACATGATCGCCGCCCAGGAAGCGGCGGCCTTCCTTGCGAACCTGTACGGCGGGGCCGGGCCGCTTGGCCCACCGGGCCAGCGCCCGGCCTCCATGACCCTGCCCACGCCGACGCCACCCGGCCCGCCCCCTGGCGTCAAATCGTTCAGCACGGGCGCGGCGGTATCGGCCTGGCTCAATGCCGAGCGGCAGAACTTCACCACGCCCACCCGGCGCAAGACCTACGGCAAGTTGAAGACCACGGGCGAGACCTTCGCCACCGTGGTGAAGCAAAGCACCCGGCTCTACACCCTGGGCCGGAGCGATTGCGGCGCTTTCTATGACCACCTGCAGGCCGGCGGGCTGTCCCGCAAGTCTGCCCAATCCGTCCAGTCCTACCTCAAGCGGTTTTTCACCTGGGCCATTGCCAGCGGCTACTACCCCGAGGACAAGGCCAATCCGGCGGCGGGCCATATCCGCCTGACCCGGGCGGACAAGGCCAGCCGGCGCGGCACCGGCTTCCAGGCGTTCAAGACGGAGCAACTCAAGGCCATGTTTGCGCCCGAGGCGTTCGCGGCGTTACCGACGCTCAAAGACCGCTGGATGGCCGTGTTGGCGCTTTACACCGGGGCCAGGTCAAACGAGTTGGCCCGGTTGGAACTGGTCGATATTGGCCCCGACGAAGACACGGGCATCCCGGTTTTGGACATCAACGACCTGGCCGAGGACAAGACCACCAAGAGCGCGGCCAGCATTCGCCTGGTGCCGATCCATCCTGACCTGCTGGCCCTGGGCCTGCTGGCTCGGGTAGAGGCCAGGAAGGCCGCCGGGGAGGCTCGGCTATTCCCCGGCAACCTGCTGACCCAGAACGGCCCCGCCGCGTCCAGCCAGAAAGCCTTTTTGACGGCCCTGAAAGCGTGGGGCATTGCCCCGCGCGGCAAGGGCCGGATGGGTTTGCATTCTTTCCGGGCCACCGTCATCCAGACGATGACCCGGAAAGGCGTCGCCCAGGGCTGGCGGGAGCGGTTCGTCGGCCACGAGGCCAGCGAAGGGGTCAGCACCCTGGACACCGACCACGCGGCCACCTACGGGGCCGGCGGCTCGTCCCTGGAAGCGACCGCCGCCGCCTGCCTGCCGGCTCTGGACTGGGCCGCTGCGGGGGTCATTGACCTGGACGGCCTGCGGCCTCTGCTGGCGGTTGGCGCGGCCCCGGAGCAGGCGAAGCAGGGACGGCGGCAGGCAGCGCCCACCTCATAGGTGGGCAAAGCCAACGGCGGCGCGGGTTTGCGCCGTTTTCGGGCGCAGAACCTCATAGGGGGCCTCATAGGTGGCGAAACCCAGCCAGGGCGGGGGTTTGCGCCCTTTTCAGGGGCGGAACCTCACACCTGCGGCCAACACCATAGGGTGCGTGTTGTCCATGCTCTATACCGCTCCTGAAAGCCACACCGCCGCCACCCGTTAGCCTGCCCCCGCTTGCGCCGACCCTGCCGCGTTTTGCTTCACCGTTCCCGCATCCGTTTTCTGCCTGCTGACCCGCTGACCTGCTCCCTGCCTGCGTCGTCGTTGCCTCGCCGCTGTCGTTTCTGCTCCTGCTTCACCCAGCAGCCCCGACCCCTGACCCCTTCGCCGCCTGCGTCGTTCAGTTTCGTTTTCTGTTCCTCGAACCCGCACACGCAAACAGCCAAGACCCCACCTAGCCGACGCTCCCGCGTTACGTAACCTGGGGTATGCCAGAGAAAAACGACCCTGAACGGAGCAAACGCTCCTCCCCATTGTCGGGCGCGCTAGCGTCCGACAATGGGGGGAGTTTTGCCAGGCAGGAGCGTGAGCGAGTGCCGAAAAGGCAAAACGGGGGCGCAGCCCCCCGCGCCCGGAACGAGAGTGAAGGGCGCTCGCGGGCAACGGAGTTGACCGCGCAGGACGCGCCGCCCAAGTATGAACGGGCGCGTCTGGCGGGTGGCTGGGAGGCTGCGCACGCCGGCCCCGTGGCCGAGGCGAAGCAGTCCGCCCAGCAAGCCGCCGCCGGGTCAGGCAAGCCCTGGACACTGGAAGCCGACAAGCAGACGCGGGCAATCCTCGAGGATTTTCCGGCGCGATCGGTCAAGGCGGAAACCCTGGCGAAGTATCGGGCCGACTATGACCGGCTGCGGACGCGGGGGGTGTCGCCGCTGGAAGCGGCCACCACCCCGGCCCATTGGCAGCGGCTGCGGACTGCATGCAGGTACTGCATGGCCGAGGATGTACGACGCTGGCGGGCGGCCAGTGAGCGCGCCCGCAAGGCGGGCGATCTGGACGCCGCCCAACGCCTGACCACCGAGGCCCACCGCTTGGCGGTGGCCCTGGATGGCTGGTTCTGCCAGCCCCGCACGCGCTTGACCTGGGCGGCCAAGGCGCAAGCCCTGGCTAAGCAGGGCAAGCGCCCGCCCAGCAAGAGCCGGCGGCGGGACACGCCGCCGGCCCCTGACCTGGCGGTGGCGGCCCTGCTGTTTCCGGCGACCAAGGGCGGCCCCCCGGTACGGGGGGACACCCTGGCCGCCCGCCATGCCGAACGGCTGGCCCTGTTGGCGCTTACTGGCCTGCGGCCTGCCGAAATGATGGCGGGCGTCCGGATACGGGCGACCGACCTCGACGGCAGGCCCATGCTCCAGGTGGAAATCAAGGGCGCGAAGGTGGACAACGCGCGCGGCCACCACACCCGCACCCTGCTGGTGGAAGCCGCCGGGCCTGCCGCGGAGGCCCTACGGGCTGCCGCAGAAGCCCGAGGCGGAGTCTTCACCCTGGCAACCAGCCAGGCCGACTACCGGAGCCTAAATCGGGCCTTGGCCCGGCATCGTCTTTCCTGCTACTCGTTCCGCCACGCCCTCGGGAGCGACCTCAAAGCTTGGATTACCGACCCGGCCACGGCCAAGCCGAAGACGGCGGCCAACATCGCCGCCCAGGCGATGGGCCACCGTTCGACCGAGAGCCTGGCGTTCTACGGGACGCGGGCGGGCAGCCGGAAGGGTGGCCGCCCGCCTATCTGGGCCGTTTCTGCCACCGAGGCCGATTTGATCCGCGAGAAGTCCCCGGCCTACCGGCGCAGCCGTCGCCTGCCGCTGGTGAGTTTCCCGGCGCGCGGCAGCGCGCCCCCGCCTCCTGCTCCAAAACAACAACCCGCGCCCAGGGCGCGGGTGTTACCGAAGCCGAAGCCGCCGGGGTTCTGATTGTCCGCCCGAAGGGTTCACCGCCGCTGCTGCTTTGGGTACAGTCATGGCACTAGCAAGGGGGAACGCATGGACATACTGCTCAAAGTTGTTCGCTGGGTGTTGGGCCTGTTTCTTGGGTTTACAGCTCTGGGGGCGCTTTTCACTGGGGCTTTCATCGCCTTTCTGGTCATGGCGTTAGGCGTGTTGGTGATCATTCCTCCTTCTGGGGCTTGGATCGCTCGTTTCGTCTCGCCGGTAGCGCGCAATGGCGCAGCAATCGGCATTGGGCTTGTTTGCTTCTTTGCTGGTCTGGCTGTTGCCGTGATCAACTCCGAGCCGTCGAAGTCAGCAGCCGAGCCAGTCGCAACGGTGGCAGGCCAAGCTGCGCCAGCCCCAGCTAGTGCCACTACCCCAACGCCAGCACCTGCCACCCCTGCGGCACCTGCCAAGGTGGATGTGAGCAAGAAGATCAGCCCAGACGCGGTGTTTTTGATCGAGGGCGATGGCTGGGACAAGACCCGACGCGAATGGGGCAGCGCTGGGGTCAAGCGGATCAATGCCGCCATGCCGAAGGCGGCGGAGAAAGTGGCCCAGTCCGCCAGTTGCGATTACGTGGAGATAGTAGGGCTCTCGGATCGGGGTAAGCCGAAAAAACAGGCGGTTTTTTACGTCGATTGCAAGAATGGCCAGCGCTTCTACGTCAGCGAAGACGATTTGAAATCAGACGCCGGCGTCGTGTCCAAGAACGCCAAGACTGCTGCCATTAGCGATGTCACCGCGATCACCGCTTGCGAGGATAGCGTCAAAAGTCAGCTCAACTTTCCATCGACCTTTGACCGCGACCTGTTGAATACCAGCGTCTACCGCGCGCCCACCGGCAACATTGCTGTCATGTTCACATTCCAGGCGAAGAACGCGCTGGGGGTAGAGCTTCCCCAGCGGGCCAAATGTGTCATTGACGACACGGGTCTCGAGCCGGCGCAGATCAGCAACAACTGATCGACTTTCCCGAAGCCGAAGCCGCCGGGGTTCTAGCCCTCGTCGGCTTCGGCTTGCAAGTGACCCTTCGCCTCGTCGATTGGTGCAGGCGACTTCTTGCGAAGTTCCAGCATGAACCTGGCCCGGTCGCCGTTGAACGCAACGGCAGGATTGATAAAGACCAGGTTCTGGTGAACGCTGTCGGCGATGACTTCCTTCTTGCGAAGTTCCGCCATGCCACGGAAAAAGGTCGCGTCACTGAGCGGCTTACCTGTGATTTCCGCCGAGAGCATTTTGGCCGTTTGCGCGTCCATGTAGACCGCGTCTTTCATTGGGCGTTTCTGGATGGCTCGCAGCAGGATGATGAACATATCGCTCCCTGGCTTATTCAGTTCCATCCACAGCCCGAGGGTCAAGCCGAAAATCTTCACAAACTGCGTTTCATCCACTTCCTGTAACTGCGCGTAGCGGACTTCCCCGGCCTTTTCTGTGCCGTCTTTCTTGTCCACCAGGATCGCGCTGCTGGTGGCGACCGTCAGGGCTTTCGTTCGGGTCTTGATGGTCAGATCGCGGGTAAACGGGTTGGTTTCGTAGCGAACAATGCCGCGTCGTTTCGTGGGTTCGGCAAGGGCGGGCTCGGACATGAGGCGACTTATTGAGAGGCTTACACCTTTCTATCGCTGAGAGTTCACCTGGCAATGGCTGCGCCCTTGATCTTTCAGTAACTGCGAGTTGGTACGGCACATTTGAGCGGTGAAGTCTCATTTGCAGAAACCGACATTTGTCTTTGACCTAGCGGATTTCGCTAGTTGACCTGACGGATTTCGTTAGGTCACTTGACGATTTTCGTTAGGTGAACTGACTGATTTCGCCAGTTGGAGGGGGTCTATTGGTTTGATTTGAATGGGGTTTTTTCTTGCTAAGAAGATAAGAACACTAAGAGCGGGAGACCCTCACCCGTGCGGCCCTGGTGTTCCACCAGGACGCCCCTCCCCCAGCCGGGGAAGGGGCTGCCTACAACACCACCCCCGCCGGCCCGCTGCGGCGCTACGCGCCTGGCGGACGCCCCCATGAGGGGGCTGCCGGTTGGCCGCCTTCGGCGGCCTGCTCTCTGGGCCTTTGGCCCTGGCTCTGGGCGCAGGCGCTTCCGCGCTGCGCCTGTGGGCTGCTAAACTTGCCGGGCGACGCTGGTACGCCAGCTGGTACAAACTCTCACCGGGTTGTTTCTCCCGGAAAATAAGGGTTTTGAGGCGTTTTGGGGGTGTCCCCCTCTCTCCGCCAGATTCGATGCATCCCGCCTTGTGGGATGACAACGAACCGCGCTCCGGCGCGGTTTCGTTTCTATGGTGGCCCCGTCGGCCCCTCGCGACGCTAGGTCGAAAATCCCGCCAGGGCCGGAAGGCAGCAACGGTATCGATCAACGCGGGCGCCGAGGCCAGCCGGCGGGGCCACCGCCTTTTCGGGCAATGACCCTTCATTCCCCACGGCAATTGCGATGGCAATTCCGGGCCCTGCCGCGCACGCGACGTCAGTCGGCGATGATGCCCAGCGCGTCGGGCTCGCGGCCGGTCACCCAGTAGTCGATGACTTGCCAGCGCTGCGTGTCGATCACGGCGATACGGTCGCCGCCGCTGATGGCCACGTAGGCGCGCGGACGGTCCGCAGCCACCACGACGCCAATGGGTAAAGCGGCGTTGCCGAGCATGGTGGGCTGGTAGGCCATGTCCTCGCGCGATAGCGGCACCGTGGCCACCGGCACCTTGGTGCGCGCGTTGAACACGGCCAGCGTGGCGGCACGGGCATTGGTGACGAAGGCCAGCGCGCCATCCGCGGAGAACGCCACGCGGATCGGAAAGCCCTTGCTGCTCATGCGGCGCTTGACGGCCAGCGTGCGGGGGTCGTGCACGGTCAGCGTGCCGTCTTCGCGGTTGGTCACCCAGACCTCGGCGCCATCCGGCCGCATCGCCACGCCCTCCGCGCCTTTGCCGGCGGGCCGCTCGACGCGCGTACCGGTGGCCAGGTCGATCCGGCTGATCGTTCCGGCCTGGATCTTGGTCAGGTAGGCCACCTGCCCATCCGGCGACAACGCCAGCATGTGTCCGGTACCGCCGCCGACATCGATGCTGCGCTCGACATCGCCCGATGCCACGTCCACGACCACCAGGCTGGCGGAGGCCTCCGTGGTCACCAGCACGCGACGCCCGTCGGCCAGGAAGCGGATGCCATGCGGCGCACTGTGCTGGCCCAGATCGATCGTGCGCGTCGGTTTGCCACCCACCAGATCCAGCACGGAAAGCGTGTTGCCCGACTTCGAGCCGCCGTAGTTCGTCACTACCGCCAGGCGCCCATCCGGGGCCACGGCGATCTCATGCGGCGCCTCACCGGTCCTGTGCTCGCCGATCCGGCGCCCGTCGCGCAGGGAGAGGCGCCAGACCGTATCCGCCGACTTGTTGCCCACCAGCAGTTCGGCCGACTGCGCCGAGGGTGCGCCCACGCACGCGAGCGTGACGAAGAGACCGGACACGACCCGTCGAAACGCGCTCATGGGCCGTCCACCACGGGATGCAGCCAGTCCGCATCTCCTTCGCGGTAGTGCTCGCGCTTCCAGATCGGCACGCGCTGCTTCACTTCATCGATGATGTAGCGGCAGGCGTCGAACGCGGCGCCGCGATGCGCCGCGCTCACCCCCACCCACACGGCCAGATCGCCGATCGCCAGGGCGCCGACGCGGTGCGCGCAGCACGCCGCCAGCACGTCGAAACGCTCCATCGCCTCGGCCACGATCCGTTCGCCCTCGCGTTCGGCCAGTGCGCCATACGCTTCGTAGTCCAGCCCATCCACCGCACGACCGGCATGGTGGTCGCGGACCCAGCCTTCGAACGTCGCGTGACCACCCGCGCGCGGATCGCGCAGGCCGGCTCCCAGCGCGGCGACGTCCAGCGGCTCCGCGGAAAGAAGGAAACGGGGCATGCCTCAGCCTCCGCTCACGGGCGGGATGAAGGCGACTTCGCTGCCTGCCCGCAGCGGATCCTGCCAGCGCGCGAATTCGCCATCGACGGCCACGCGCAGGTGTTCGCGCGGCCACGCGATGCCGTGGCGAGCCTGGATTTCGCCGTAGAGATCGGCCAGATCGGCCGCCTCGGTATCCACCGCTTCGCTCGCCACGCCGGTGCGCTCACGCAGGCTGGCGAAGTACAGCAGGGTCAGGGCGACGCTCATGGCGACCCCACGTCGCGCTTGCCGCCGCGCTTGGCGACCAGCTTCGCCGGGCCCAGCACGATGGCGTGCGACAGCGCCTTGCACATGTCGTACACCGTCAGCGCCGCGACGGTGGCGCCGGTGAGCGCCTCCATCTCCACGCCGGTACGGTGCACGGTGCGGACCTGGCACTCGATCAGCAGCGCGTTCTCGCCGTCCCAGTCGATGGACAGCCGACAACCGTCGATGGGAAGCGGATGGCAGAACGGGATCAGTTCGTGCGTGCGCTTGACCGCCATCGTGCCGGCGATGATCGCCGTGTCGACGATGCCACCCTTGGCGCTGCGCAGGCCGTTGCGCTTCAATTGCCGCGCGACATCGGCGGGAAAGCGTACGCGGCACGTCGCCTGCGCCTCGCGCGCGGTGGCAGCCTTGCCGGACACGTCCACCATCGCAGGCCGGCCGGCGGCGTCGAGGTGGGTCAATGCGGTACGGGGCATGCGGGTCCTGGGGGAATCAACCGCCGATAAGATACATCTCGACGCGGCGCCGGTCGCGCACTTCCGGGCGGCCGCGCAGTTCGCTGTAGCGGTCGCCGCGCGCCGACCACAAACGGGCCACGTGCGCCGCCAGCGCATCCTCGCCTTCCGCCACGATCGCGCGCAGGTCGACGCCGTCCGAGGCGAACAGGCAGGTGAACAGCCGTCCGTCCGCCGACACGCGCGCCCGGTGGCAATCGCCGCAGAACGGCGTGCTGACCGAGCTGACGAAACCCACTTCGCCACCGCCATCATCGAATCCGTAGCGCTCGGCCACCTCGCCGCGATACTCGGCCTGCAGCGGATGCAGCGGCCAGCGCTCGGCGATCCGGTCGCGCAGGACCGACGACGGCACCATGCGTTCCAGCCGCCAGTCGTTGCTGTCGCCCACATCCATGAACTCGATGAAGCGCACCACATGCCCGGTGCCGCGGAAACGCTCGACGAGCGGAAGCACTTCCGCTTCATTGACGCCACGCTGCACGACGGCGTTGATCTTCAACCGAGAGAAGCCTGCAGACACCGCCGCCTCGATGCCGGCCAGTACGTCGCCGATCTGTCCGCGCCGACCCGACATCGCGGCGAATACCTCCGGATCCAGGGCGTCCAGGCTGACGGTGATGCGACGCAGGCCTGCATCGTGCAGCGCCTGCGCCTGGTGCGCCAGCAACACGCCATTGGTGGTCAGCGCGATGTCCTCCAGCCCGGGAATGGCGGCCAGCCGGCGGACCAGCTCCGGCAGGCGCTTGCGCAGCAGCGGCTCGCCGCCCGTCAGGCGCAACTTGCGCACGCCCAGCCGCACGAAGGCGCGGACCAGCACGTCGATCTCGTCGAAGGACAGGCGTTGCGAGGCGTCGGTGCCGTAATCCTCGGGCACCCGGTCGGCCGGCATGCAATAGCCGCAACGGAAGTTGCACGCGTCGATCACCGACAGCCGCAGGTCGTGCAGCGGACGCCCCAGCAAGTCGTGCGGCAATGGCGAGGCGTTCACGGCAGTTCGACGGCCAGTGGCAAGGACAGTGCAATGCCTTCGCCGGGCGTCGCGATCCGGTGTCCGCGCGCCTTCAGCGCCTCACCATCGTCGGCGCTGGCGTAGTGATAGAGCACGCAGCGGGACAGCAGCGCTGGCGGGTACTCGCGCTCCAGGTCGTCGATCCCGCTGTGCGACGGATTGCCGTGCAGGCCGCAGTCGTGTGCGATCAGTTCGCCGGCATCGGCATGGCGCGCCAGCATCTCCGGGATCGGGCGCGTATCGCCCGTCCAGACGACGCTGCCCCGCAGGCGCAGGCCGAAGGCCGTCTCCGGCCAGTGATGGCGCACGGGAAACACCTCCAGGCGCTGCCCGTCGTGCCAGAACGCGCCGCCCACCGGGATCAGCTGGAACGCATCCCAGAAGTTGGCGCCGCCCTCGGCCAGCACGTTCGGATAGCTGGCGATGCGCTGGTGCAGCAGCGGAACCAGCGGTGCCGGCACGTACAGGCGGACCTTGCCGCGTCGCGCCGGATCGAAATAGCTGGCCACGAACAGCCGTTCCATCCCGGCCACATGGTCCAGATGCACGTGAGTGATGAAGATCGCGTCGGGCATGTCGCCGTAACGCGCGTGGTAGGCGGTCAGGCCCTCGCCACCGCAATCGATGGTCAGCCAGGGACTGCCTTCGCGCTCGAGAGTCGCCATGGCCGAACCCAGCTCGACCGCACTGGCGTTGCCCACGCCATGGAAGCGCAGCACCCACGTCATCTCAGTAGCCCCGCGACCAGGCGTGGTCGTAGGCGCGACGCAGGTGGGCGAAATCCACGCCGACCGCGTCGACGCTGCGCGCGCCCCGCAGCTTGAGCAGCGAGCGTTTGAGGCGCGCCAGGTTCTGTTCCCGCCATGCCGTGGCCGGTATCCGCAGGCGCCCGCGGTCGAAGTCGATCAGCCAGCCGTGGCCGGCGCCGTCGAACAGGATGTTCTGCGCGTTGAGATCCGCATGGTCCAGGCCGGCGCGGTGGAAGCGCGCCACCAACCGGCCCGTGCTTTCCCAGGGCGCCCGGCTCTCGTCCTGCGAGGCGATGTCGGCCAACGTGCGGACGTCCATCAACCGCTCCACCAGGATGGCGGCGCGATAGAACATGCCGTCGCGCACGTAGCTGGCGGCCACGGGCCGTGGCACCGGCAGGCCGCGCGCCAGGAGCGCGCGGGTCAGGCGGAATTCGGCGAAACTGCGGGTGCGGTCCGGGCCGTGCCACAGGTAGCGGTCCTGGCTGAAGCGCGAGGCCAGGCCGCCGCGCCGGTAGTGACGCAGGACGCACTGGCTGGAGGGCGCATCGATGAACCAGGCTCCTCCCCGACCGCCACTGTCGACCGGCCGGGCACGGTCGCCCCACTTCTCCGGCAGGAACCAGTCGGCACTCGCTTGCCGCAGGTGTTTGCGGTCGAACAGAATCGCACCGTATCCGCTGCCTTCGCGGAACGGCGTCAGGGATTCCGAGGCGTCAAAACCGACCATCCAGCGAGTCTAACAACACTTGTCCACGATTCCCCAATCACTCTGCCTGCTCCGCCTGTCCGCGCTCGGCGACGTGACCCATGTCGTGCCGCTGGTACGCACGCTCCAGCGTCACGCGCCCCGGGCGCGCCTGCACTGGGTCATCGACAAGGGCGGCTTCAAACTGCTGGAGGGGCTGGAGGGCGTGACCTTCCACACCTACGACAAGAAGACGGGGCTGGCCGGCATGCGCGCCCTGCGCGCGGAGCTGCCCGCCGAAGGCTTCGATGCGCTGCTGCAGATGCAGGTAGCGTTGCGCGCCAATCTGCTATCGGCCTTCATCCGTGCGCGGCGCAGGATCGGCTACGACCGCAGCCGTTCGAAGGACCTGCACGGGCTGGTGATCAATGAGCGCATCCCGGACCGTCCGGGCATCCACGTGCTCGATGCGATCGGCAGTTTCTGCGAACCCCTCGGCCTGAAGCAGGACGCGGTGGTGTGGGATCTGCCGGTTCCGGCGGAGGCGCACGCATGGGCTGCGGCGCAATGGCCCGCGGACGGCCAGCGCACGCTGATGATCTCGCCCTGCTCCAGCCACGAGCGCCGCAACTGGTACGCCGACCGCTACGCCGCACTCGCCGACCACGCGGCCACGCAGGGCTGGCGCGTGGTGCTGTGCGGTGGGCGCAGCGAGCTGGAGCGCCGCACGGCCGACGCGATCCTCTCCGCCATGCAGGCGCCCGCACTCGATCTGGTCGGCAAGGACACCCTCAAGCATCTGCCTGCCCTGCTCGCCCGCGCCGACCTGGTGGTGACGCCGGACTCCGGCCCGATGCACATCGCCAATGCGATGGGCAGCGCCGTGCTGGGCCTGCATGCGGCCAGCAACCCGAAACGCAGCGGCCCCTATTCCACCGTGCGCTACTGCGTGGACCGCTACGACGCCGCCGCGCGCAAGTACCGCGGCAAGCCGGCCGCCGAGCTCCCGTGGGGCACCAAGATCGAGCACGAGGGCGTGATGGGCCTGGTGACCGTGGAAGACGCGGTGGCTGCGTTCGAGCGGCGTCGCGCCGATCTTGACGGCTGAGCCGGCGGCATGGACCTGGCCGACCTGCTCGGAATCCGCTGGCCGTTGCTGCAGGCCCCGATGGCGGGCGTCCAGGGCAGCCGGCTGGCACTGGCCGTGTGCGAAGCGGGTGGGCTGGGCGCGTTGCCTGCGGCTGCGCTCGCGCCGGACGCGCTCGATGCGGAGATCCGCCGCCTGCGCTCGGGTACGGACCGACCCTGGAACCTCAATTTTTTCTGCCACGCACCACCACCATCGGAACCCGCGCGCGAGCAGGCATGGCGACGGGTGCTGCGCCCCGACTACGAACGGTTCGGCCTCGACGTCGAACGCATCGTGGCCACCCCGGGACGCCGGCCTTTCGATGCCGATGCCCTGGCGCTGGTGCAGGCGCACCGGCCAGCGGTGGTGAGCTTCCATTTCGGCCTGCCCGCGGACGACCTGCTCGCCGGGGTGCGCGCCGCGGGCTGCCGCGTGCTGACCAGCGCCACCACGATGGAAGAGGCGCGCTGGCTGGAAGCGCGCGGCGTGGATGCGGTGATCGCACAAGGCTGGGAAGCCGGCGGGCATCGTGGGCATTTCCTGTCCGATGACCTGGACCGCCAGGCGGACCTGTCCACGCTGCTGCCGGCGATCCTTGCGGCCGTCGACGTGCCGGTGATCGCCGCCGGCGGCATCGCCGATGCGCGAGGCGTTGCAGACGCAATGGCGCTGGGCGCGGCGGGCGTGCAGGTCGGCACGGCCTATCTCCTGTGCCCGGAAGCCGACACGCGCGCGGTGCACCGGCAGGCGCTGCGGGAACCACGCTCCACCTCGGTGACCAACGTCTTCACCGGCCGCCCGGCGCGCGGCATCGTCAACCGGGCGATGGGATCCTGGGGCCCGTTGGCAGCGGACGTCCCCGCGTTCCCGCTGGCCACGGCCTTCTCCGCACCGCTGCGCGAAGCCGCGGAAGCGCAGGGGCTCGACGATTACTCGCTGCTATGGGCGGGCCGGCAGTTCCCGTCCTGTCGCGACGCGCCTGCGGCGGAGATCACCGCCGCCCTCGTGCGGGGCTTCACCCCTTCGCGTCAGGACGCGTTGCCCGACCGGTAGTCCTGGTACGACTTTTCTTCGACGTAGCTCGACCCCAGCGCCAGGTTGATCGCCTTCTTGATGCGGGCGCGCTCGTCGTTCTCGATGTACACGCTGCGCGCCAGGCGCACGAACGCATCGTCGAAGGCCTGCGCCTTTTCCTTCACGCGCACCTCGTCCTCGATCTCCCACAAGCGCTCGTTGACGGCCTTCAGTTGCGCACGCAACTCGACGATGTTGTTCCCTGCCGCGGGGTGCGCCATCCACGCCTGTTCGAGCGCGGTCAGTTCGTCGCGCACGTGGGCCAGCTTGGCCGGATCGCTCATGCGTTCGGACTTGATCTGCAGGATGGCGATCTTGTCGAGCAACTCACCGAAGGACACGGGGACGAGGATCTCGGACATGGACAGGCTCCCGGCAAAGAACGCCATTCTAGGCGGCGCGCCCCGTCGCGGCATCCATCGCACGCCCGATGCGACGGCCACAACGCAAAAAGCCCCCTTGCGGGGGCTTTCGCGAAACTGGCGGAGAGGGAGGGATTCGAACCCTCGATACGCTATTAACGTATGCCTGATTTCGAGTCAGGTACATTCAACCACTCTGCCACCTCTCCGGTGGCCCCGGACGCGTCCGGGGCCGTGAATGATACGTTGCGGGCCGCTTTCGGACAAGCCGATGGACTCCTGTCCGTGTGCGCACCGATCCCCGCGAGCATGTCGATGAACCCTGACTGCCCCACGGACGCGCTTCGCCCTTGCCCGTTGTCCTGTCCGTCCGGATCATTGCGTATGAACGGGTAGGCGAAGTCCGTCCCCACAGCGCAGGACACCATGATCGAATTCGGCCACATCTCCCACGTCGGCCTCCGCAGGGAGCTGAACGAAGACACCTACTACGGCGACAGCGAGCTGGGCCTGTGGCTGGTGGCCGACGGGATGGGCGGGCACGCCTGTGGCGAGGTCGCCAGCGCGCTGGCGCGCGAAACCATCGTCCGGGAGGTTCGCGACGGCACGCCGCTGGCGCAGGCGATCCGGATCGCCGACGAGGAAATCATCCGCACCTCGCGCCGCCGCAACGACACCCTGCCGATGGGCACCACGGTGGTGGCCGCCCGCATCCAGGGCAACCGCTTCGAAGTGGCCTGGGTCGGCGACAGCCGCGCCTACCTCTGGCGCGAGGGCCAGTTGGCCCAGCTCAGCCAGGACCACAGCTACGTGCAGGAACTCATCGCCCAAGGCGCGCTGACCGCCGAGCAGGCACGTTCGCACCCGCACCGCAATGTCGTGACGCAGGCGCTGGGCGTCACCGACCCGAATCATCTGAACGTGGAAACGATGACCGGCGAGCTGCGCCCCGGCATGCAGCTGTTGCTGTGCAGCGACGGCCTCACCGAGGAAGTCGACGACCCCAGCATCGCCAGCACGCTGAAACACGACGACTGCAGCGCACAGGAGTGCGTGGACACCCTGATCGCGGCCGCCCTGGATGGCGGCGGCTCGGACAACGTCACCGCGATCCTGGTGCGTTGCCACTGAGGAACCTGCGGCGGCCGCCTCAGCGCGCCGCCACGCCATCGCCTCCGACCCAGAGCACGTACTCGAAGCTCTGGACCATGCGGCCATAGCCGCTGCCCTCGGCGTCGTAATTGGCACCTACGCTCACCGTATGCCGCCCTGGCGACAGAGGCGGGAACAACAGCCAGTAGCCATCGCTGGCCGCGACCTGCGCCAGATGGCCGGGGCGCGGCGGCTGATCCGGAAACAGCGGAAAACAGCCGCTGCTGCGGACCCGGTAGCGCGACACATCCTTGACCGGCACCCCATCCAGCAGGACCACCGCACTGGAGAGTTGATTGTTGTTGACTGCCGCCCGCGCCTGCAGCTGCCGGCAACTGGGCACGCGATCGCCCCGCAGCGCGTCTCCTGGCGTGTAGTGGATCATGTTGATCACCGGCAACAGGAGGTGCTTGCCGAGCGGAACCGTGCATTCGCGGCGGGCATTGAAGCGGCCCGTCGTGCCGGCCAGGAACCAGACCGGCCCCTCCTGCGCCACGCCGCACGCACGACCATCCCGGTCGCGGTACGGCAGGCCGTCCAACGCTTCGGCCCACTGCCACCACGCCGCCGTCAGCTCGGGGTAACCCTTCCCGTCGACCTTGGCGTCCAGCGGCAGCGGCGCGACCGGCTCGATGGGATGCGCGGCTCCCGCATGCCCCACGGGCAACAATGCCGATACCCACACCAGTCCACGCACCGTCGCCCTCATGGCTGGGCGCTCTTCAAGCGCCGATAGCGCTCCAGGTCGCGCGCATGGTGCGGCCAACGGTCGAGGTCCTGGTACTTCATGAACTGCTCGACGGCCAAGGCCTGCGCCGGGTCGTCCTGTACGCCACGGACCCACGCCATCATCCGCCAGCCCTCCGCATTGCGCGGGAACTCGGCGACCAACGCCTGGGTGCAGGCCTCGGCAGCGGCGAGTTCGCCCAACATCGAATATGTCTGGCAGTACAACTCGTAGGCCCGCTCGCGCGTATCGGCATCCTCCATCGCCTGCAGCAGCGGCGCGCGCGCTTCGCGTTCGCCCAGCGCACGACGCGCGACACGGGCCAGCAGGTAGTGGCGACGGCCGCTGGCGGGCGCCACCGCAGCGGCACGCTGCGCATCGCGCAACGCCCACTCCGCATCGCCCAGCTCCAACAGGATCTCCGCGCGCAACGCCAACTCGTCATCGTCCCCCGGGTGGAAGCGCAGCGCCTGCGAAACATAGGCCAGGCCGCGCCATCGATCGCCCTGGGCATACATCCCCCGTCCAGCTCGAGCCATGTAGCCCGCATTGGGCGCCTTCAGCGATGCAGCCACGGTATCCGGCACGATCTCGGACCAGTCGTCGGCCATGTCCGCCTCATAGCCGATCGGCACGGCCGTCAGCGTCAACAGGACCGGGGACTGCTGCGCGCGGGCGGCGATCAATGCAGCCGCGGCGCGCATGGCGTCGGCCGAACCACCCCAGCGCGGCTCGGCCTGGGTCATCACTTCCTCGAGCACGAAGAACGACTGCGCGTCGACCTTCAGGCATTCGCCCATCGCCCACCGCTGGAGCTGGTCGGAACTCATCCGCCCGATCGCGGCGAGTTGCTCGCATGCCGGCGACAACCGCGCTTCTTTTTCCAGCGCCTCGGCCAGTAGCGGAACCGCCCGCTGGAACAGGCTACCCATCCTTTCCATCTGGGCATCGGGCGTTTCCGACGCCCATTGGGTACCGCGCGCCTTCCAGCCCTGGCGGGCGTACGCATCGCCAAGTGCCATCCGGGCAAACGCGCTGCCTGGCGATTGCTCCAGCCACCGACGTGCGACACGCTCGGCCTTCGGGTCGGCGTCGAAGATCGAATAGGCGATGAAGATCTGCTCGCGCTGCGCGGGGTCGTCATAGTGCGCCTGCATCAGCGCCCTGAAACGGCGATCCAGGTCCGCAGCCCCCTTCGACGTACCCAACTGCGTATCGATATCGTCCAGCGACAGGATCGGCGCACGGAGCAGAAGACAGCGCGCCTTGCCGGCGCCTTCGGGCCATTCACTGCCCGGCAGGTCGGGATACGCGCGGCAACGCGCCTCCTCGTCGAGCGGCTGCGCTTCGATGGCACGCACCTGAAGCAGGTGCTCCTGGAACTGGGCAGGCGGCTTGATCGGCGCTATGGGCGCCGGCGCGACCGGCCGCACGAAGCGCACGACGGTTTCACGCTGGAACACGGCTTCATGTCCGCGGTAAGGCAGCGGAGACGCCTGGCGCACAGCGGCAAGGAGTGCTTCGCGGCCCTGCACGTCGAATTCGCAGCCGGGCTGGACCGTCGCACTGAAGACTTCGCCACCGGGCAATAGCGTCAGCTTGATCGCACACATGTCGCCCGCGCGCACGCTGGCGGGCACCTGCCAGCGCGCCAGCACGGCCGCCTGCAACGCCGCGGTGTACGACACCTGCGGATCCTTGATGGTGGGCGGGGCCTGTGCGACCGGAACGGCCGAGGCTGCCGCGATGCCAGCCAATACCCACGCCATGCCCACGAAACCGGCACACCCGCGCCGCAACCATCCCTGACTGCCCGTCATGTACATCCCCTGTCGATTTCCCCGCTGGCACGCTACCGCAAGGAAACGCCAGGGTGAAGAGGCGTGCGTGGGGACGCGATCCTCAGGGACTGGTTTCCAGTGCGGGGGGATCCCAGAGGCACCGCCCTCCCGCCTTCTTCCGCAGCTTTTCCAGGCGGGCTTCGTGTGCGACCAATTCCTCGGCAGACACCGCGACGCGTGGCCGCTGGCCGGCGGCCGACGAATCGAAATGGATGATGGCGGCGGCAGGCGTACCGCTCGCACCTTCATCGGCGCCACCGAAGCCGATCTCGCTCTGGCCGGCGGTCAGGTTCAGGTAGACATCGCACAGCAACTGGGCGTCGAGCAACGCGCCATGGAGTTGGCGATGAGTGTTGTCCACGCCCAGGCGCTTGCACAACGCATCGAGCGAGTTGCGCTGGCCGGGGTAGCGCTGCCGCGCGAGCAGCAACGAGTCTTCGACGGTGGCGCGATCGGCCAACCGTCCGTACTGCTCGCCGAGACGCGACAGTTCGTAGTCGAGGAACCCCACGTCGAAGGCCGCGTTGTGGATCACCAGTTCCGCGCCTTCGATGAAAGCCAGGAACTCATCGGCGATGTCGGCGAAGAGCGGTTTGTCGGACAGGAACTCCAGGCTCAGGCCCGTGACTTCTGCGGCACCCTGCTCGAACTCGCGCTGCGGATTGATGTACTGGTGATAGGTACGCCCGGTGGGTCGGCGCTCCAGCAGTTCGACGCAGCCGATCTCGACGACCCGGTTGCCCTTCTTCCATTCCAGGCCGGTGGTTTCGGTATCGAGGATGATCTGGCGCATCAGGTTGAGGCTTCCGGGACAAGGTGCAGGTGGTACAGGCCGACCTCGTGGTCGACGCGGGGCAGCGTGGCCATTCTCTCAAAGACGAATCCCAGCTTCTGCAACAGGCGGATCGATGCCGCATTCTCGGGATTGACGATGGCGAGCAGCCGGCGGGCCTGCAGGCGTTCGTTCGCATCGGCCATCACGGCGCGCGCGGCCTCTTCGGCGTAGCCCTGGCCCACGTGCGCGGGCAACAGCGCGTAGCCGATATCGGGGCCGTCCAGGCCTTCGCGCCGCACGAGGCCGGCGTTGCCGATCAACTCGCCGGTGTCCTTCCGTTCGATGGCGTACATGCCCAGGCCATGCTCCGCATAGCTGCGCAACGCGCCCTGGCGCAGGTAATCGCTCGCCTGCTCCAGCGTGCGGACGCCGCGATCGGCGATGTTCCGGATGAAGCTGGGTTCGTTGAGCAGCGCCAGCATCATGGCGGCGTCTTCCGGGTTGTCATCGGCCATCGCGCGAAGGCGCAAGCGGGGCGTTTCGGCGACGAGGGTGCCGGGCGCCAGCGGCACCGCCCTCATGCGACGGCACCGTTGCGGAAACGCGTGGCCTCATTGCGGGCCAGCACGTCGACGCGCTCGTTGTCCGGATCGCCGTTGTGCCCCTTCACCCACTTCCACTCGATACGGTGACGGCCGGTGGCGGCATGCAGCCGCTCCCAGAGATCGCGGTTCTTGACCGGGTCGCCGCCCGCTGTCTTCCAGCCGCGGCGCACCCAGCTCGGCATCCACTCGGTGATGCCCTGGCGGACGTACTGGGAGTCGATGTGGAGCGTCACCTGGCAGTCCTCGGTCAGGACTTCCAGGGCAGCGATGGCCGCCATCAATTCCATGCGGTTGTTGGTGGTCTGGGCTACGCCGCCCACCAGTTCGCGCTCCTTCTCGCCATAGCGCAGGAGAGCGGCCCAACCGCCGGGGCCAGGATTGCCCAGGCAGGAACCATCGGTATGGATGCTGACGTGTTTCATGCGTTCTCGTAACGGGTTCAGGCGGCCGGCGCCGGGCGCCAGGCGCGCGCGACGGGGGCCGGGGGGATCAGGCCAGCGACGCGCTTTTCCGCCTCCAGCAGGCAGGCGGCGCGCAGGGGCGCAGGATTGGTGCCGGGGGCTTCATGCAGGCTTCGCCAGACCGGACCGTAGTGGAGCACATGCTGGGACGCGGTCAGCCCCGCTGCGGCAAGCTGCAGCCGCCACTGTACGAGGGTCCGCGGGACCAGCCCCGAACGGCGCCAGCGCAGCCGGTAGGGACTCATGGGGTTCAGGACGAACAGCCACAGCCGGCCACCGGGCTCGAGCACCCGGGCGCACTCCTGCAGCAGGGGCTGGGGATCACCGGCGTCGAGCACGTGCTGGAGCACGATGACCCCGGCAGCCTCGGTCGGCAGCGGCAGCGGCAGCGCGCACTGGACCTGACCCGACAGATGGGCGGTATCCGCGCGGGCCCGCAGGTGGACGCCGCGGGTGGTCGGGCCGGCCGCCAACGCGTCTCCGGCACCCTCCGGTGAAATCCAGAGCCAGGGCTGGGGGGTGCGGCTGGTGAGGGCCTGGCTGACGCGGGCGTGCTCGGACGCCAGCACCGGTCCGCCGCGTCCGGTCCCGAACCACGCCAGGGCATCGGGTTGACGGGTAAACGCGAAGGCAGGCATGTTCGGATTGTAGAGGACGCCGCCCCCGGGCGTCCGTCCCAGCCCGGAGTTCATCCCCCGATGCGCCTGCTCGCCCTGCCCGCCTTCGAGGACAATTACATCTGGGCGCTGGTCGACGACGACGGGGATGCGCTCGTGATCGATCCGGGCGATGCCGCACCGGTGCTCGCCGCGACCGGCAACGGCCTGTGGCCGGCGGCGATCCTGGTCACCCACCATCACCCGGACCATGCCGGCGGCGTCCGCGCGTTGCGGGAACGTTGGCCGACCCTGCCGGTCTTCGCGCCGGAAGACGACCGTATCCCCGAAGCCACGGAGCGTGTGGGTGCAGGCGACGTGGTGCGCCTGAAGAACTGGCAGCTCTCGGTGCTGGAAGTCCATGGCCACACGCGCAGCCACATCGCATTCCATGGCGGCGGATCGGAAGGACCTCCCCACCTGTTCTGCGGCGACACCTTGTTCAGCCTGGGCTGCGGCCGCCTGTTCGAAGGCAGCCCGGCGCAGATGCTGGAGGCTCTGGACCGACTGGCCTCGTTGCCGGCCGAGTCACTGGTCTGCTGCGGCCACGAATACACACTGGCCAACGGCGCGTTCGCCCAGGCAGTGGATCCCCACAATGCCGCCCTGCGGCGTCGCATCGATGACGTCCGCGCCATGCGGCAATCGGGGCGCCCCTCGCTGCCCGTCACGCTGGCGAGCGAGATCGCCACGAATCCCTTCCTTCGCGTGGACACCGATCCCGTGCGCGAAGCCGTCGCCCACCGGTTGGGGCGTGCCCCCGTCAATCGCGTGGAGACGTTCGCCACGTTGCGGCAGTGGAAGAACGACTTTCGCGCATGAAGACCCCCTCCCCCTTGCGTGTCGCGGTACTGACGGTGCTGTTCATCGGTGCGGTGTCGCCCGTGTTCGCCGCCGAGCCCCTCGTGCCGGCGGACGTCACCCCTTCACCACGCTCCTCGATCGATGTCCCCGCGTCGTCCACTCTGCCGGCCAGTCATCAACGCAGCGGCCTGGAGGTCTACGAACGCTTCCGCGACGGCCTCGCCGATCCCGAGTGCGACAGCGCCGCGACCAATGGACGCTGGAAGAAGCAGTTCGGCCACGCGCCAGGCCAGCTCGCACGCGCCGAGGACGATCTGCTGCCGTTGTTCGGCTATGTCGTCGACGCCCTGCGCGACGCGCACCTGCCGACCGAGTTCGCGCTCATTCCCTTCGTCGAAAGCGGCTACAAGCCGGGCGCCCGCAATCCCAACGGACCCGCCGGACTGTGGCAGTTCATCGGCATCACCGCGCGCAACCATGGCGTGCCGATGCGGGAGGGCTATGACGGCCGGCTGTCGCCGGTGGACTCCACGCAGGCCGCCGTGCGCTACCTCAAGACGTTGCACGGCATGTTCGGCGGCGACTGGCGGCTTGCGGTGATGGCCTACAACGCCGGCGAGTACCGCGTGCTCCAATCGATGCGCCGCGCTGGCATGAACGCTCGCAATGCGCGTCCGGCCGAGCTGCCTGGACTTTCCGGCATCACCTACGCCTACGTCGAAAAACTGCACGCCCTGGCGTGCATCTTCCAGCAGGCCGACGATCGCGATGCCTGGCTGGACCAGCTCGATCGTCCCGTGCCCCGCCTCGCCGCATACCCGCTGCCCGAGGGCGGCACGCTGGCCTCGTGGGCGGGCGCCCACGGACAGTCCACGGCCCTGTTGAATCGGCTCAACCCCGCGTTGGCAGGCCGATTCAGCCGGGGCTCGCGCCCCATGCGATTGCTCGCGCCGAGTATCGCCGCCGAAGAGGGCATCTCGGATGCCCCATCCACGCCAACAGCAGGCGAACAGGGATCCGCTCCGCAACAGGACGATCCGGCGAAACCGTCGGGACGCACGCACACGGTCAAGAATGGCGAATCGGCCTGGAGCATCGGCAAGCGACATGGCATCCCGGCGGCCCGCCTGCTACGCATGAACGGATTGAAGCCCGATGCTGTTCTACGGCCCGGCATGGTCCTCCAGTTGGACGAGACATCGAGCGAAGCCCCCTGAAACAGAAATCCCGCCTTGCGGCGGGATTCCCGGGGTCCTGCAGTGCGACCGCGTTACAGCCGGTCTTCGAACACCTTGACCTTGAAGCGCTTGCGCAGCGCGTCGACATACGCCTGCGTCGCGACGCCGCCATTCAATTGCGTCATCTGCTGCAGCATCGTCGCGCGCTCTTCCGGCGGCATGTCCGCCAGCACACCCTCGGTCACCTTGTTGACGGTGAACACCGCATACGCGCCGTTGCCCAGCGCGACCTTGCCCGGCGTCGTCTTGCCTTCGGCCGGACGGGCCGTCGCGAAGATGGCCTCGTTCGCTTCTGCCGTCGGCATCGGCATGCCACGGCGCATGCCGGGCAGCTCGTTGAAACGCAGGCCGTCGGCGGCGGCGATGGTAGCGAGCGACTCGCCCTTCTGCAGGCGGGCAACCAGCGCATCGGCCGCGGCGACCGCGGCCTTCTCGCGGCGATCGGCGCGGATCGCGGCCACGACCGCATCGCGCGCCTTGTCCAGCGGCAGCGCCTGTTCCTGGGTGTGCTGCGCCACGCGGATCACCACGCTGTGGTTCGGGGCGACCTCGATCGGATCGCTGACGATGCCGTCCTGCACCAGCGTGTCGGAGAACGCGGCGCGCAACACGGCGGGCACGGTGGCGATGCCTTCCGGCGCAGTACGCGAGAACGGCCCCACCTTCTGCAGCGGCAGGCCTACCGCCTGCGCGGCGGGCGCCAGGGCGGTCTGGTTCTTCAGCGTCTCGTTAACCACCTTGCCGGCCAGGTCGTTGTAGGCGCGATCGCGCTCGGCGCCGGCTTCCTCGGCGGCCAGTTCATCACGCACTTCCTCGAAGCTGCGACCCGCACCGGCCTTGATCTCCTTCAGCTGCAGCACGTGGTAGCCGAAGTCCGACTTCACCGGGCCACGGATCTCGCCCGCCTGCATCGCGAACGCGGCGTCCTCGAACGGCTTGACCATCGAGCCATCCTTCGCGAAGGGCGGCAGCTCGCCACCCAGGTCCTTGGAACCCGGGTCTTCGGAGTTGGCGCGTGCGAGCGCGGCGAAGTCGGCGCCTTCGCGCGCCTGCTTGGCGAGCGCGGCTGCTTTCTCCTCCGCCTTCTTCTGCGTGGCCGCATCCGCGCCGGCATCGGCCGTGATCAGGATATGCGCGACCACACGCTGCTCCGGCGAAACGAAGCGCGACTTCTCGGCCTCGTAGCGCTTGCGCAGCGCCGTTTCGTCGGCGGGCGCGCCGGCCGGCAGCGTCGCACCGTTGATCTCGATGTACTCCAGCGTCACCTGCTCAGGCTGCTTGAAGTCGCTCTTGTGCCCGTCGTACCACGCCTTGATGTCGGCATCGCCGACCGGCGCGGCATCTTCGGCCAGGGGCGGCAACAGCGCGATGCCGATGTCGCGGGTTTCACCCAGCAACTTCCACATCCGCTCCTGCTCGCCTTCGGTGGCGAAGTCGGAATCGTTGATCGCCATGGGCACCAGCATCATGCGCAGGCGTTCACGCTGTTCTTCTTCGAACTTCTGCGGCGACAGCGCCGGCACCTGCGAAGACAGCATCAGCTGGTACTGCTCCGGGCTGAACTTGCCATCGACCTGGAACGCCGGCTCGCTGGCGATCATCTTCTGCAGCGCGGCATTGCCAACGACGATGCCCGCACGCTTGGAACCCAGCGCGAGGACCTTCTGGTCGATCAGTTGCTCCAGCACCTTGCGCTTGCTGTCCGCGCTCTCGAACTCGCGCGGATCGAACGCTTCGCCCTGCTGCTGGCGAGCCTGCTGGCGCGCCTGCTCGAAAGCCGCCTGGAACTCCTCCCGCGTGACCTCCTCGCGCTGCCACAGCATCGATGCCGGCCACCACTGCGGCGCGGACTCCCACCATGTCGGCGGCGCCTCGACCACGGCCACGTCGCCGGCCGTGCCGCCGGTCATGTACTCGTTCACGCCCACGAAGGCGAACGGGATGATCAGCAAGCCCAGGATCAGGCTGGCGATCCAGCCGGAGGTTTTGTCGCGGAGTTTTTGCAGCATGCGGACGGGACCCGAATTCGTTCAGCCGCGCAGTTTAGCGCGCCCGAACTCCGGCGTCTCGCCGCCCGGCGGCAACCAGGCGCTCGCGGGCCAACCGAGGTTAAGGAGCATCCTCCGAGACGCAGACAGCAAAAAGCCCGCTTTCGCGGGCTTCTTGGGTCTAGTGGCGGAGTGGACGGGACTCGAACCCGCGACCTCCGGCGTGACAGGCCAGCATTCTAACCGACTGAACTACCACTCCGCATCAAGACGAACATTGTAAGGCGATTCGCGTGCTTTCCGCTAGACCACCCGACAAAATTTTTTAACTTTCGCATCGCCCCGAGGTGGTGGGTGCTGAGGGTTTCGAACCCCCGACCCTCTCCGTGTAAGGGAGACGCTCTACCGCTGAGCTAAGCACCCAGGTGCATCAAGCACCCTGCCATCGGCAGCGAGTCGATTAGTTTACGGCATCCTTCAGGGCTTTGCCAGCCTTGAACGCCGGATTCTTGGAAGCCTTGATCTTGATGGTGTCGCCCGTCTTCGGGTTACGGCCCGTACGAGCAGCACGCTTGCGGACCTGGAAGGTGCCGAAGCCGACCAGCGTCACGCTGTCGCCCTTCTTGAGGGCCTTCGTGATGCTGGAGATGACGGCGTCGACGGCACGGCCGGCTTCGGCCTTGGACACTTCTGCTTCGTCGGCGACGCTATCAATCAATTCGGTTTTGTTCATTGAGTAACTCCCTTTGCGGAACAACCGCGGAATGAGTAGCCGGAACCCGGGGCAGCGCGCCCCTCGGGAACCGGCCGTTGTTTCCACACGATCCGAGGCTTCGCCTCGTGCGCGCGGGTGACGTCGTTATACCAGTGCAAAAAATGCCACGCAAGCCGAAAACCCAGTAATGGCGCGGGTTTCAGGGCTTCTCACGTACCGTTCGTCACCGCTTTCAATGCTTCACACCGGGTTGCTGCGACCCTTTGTCGCTCTCCTTCTCGGTGCCGGGCACGGCGCGTTCCGTACCGCTCCCGCCATCGGCGGGCACCGGCGCCAGCGGACGTTCCAGTGCGAGGTCGAGCACCTCGTCGATCCACTTCACCGGCACGATCTTCATGCCTTCGGTAACGTTGGAGGGAATGTCCGCGAGGTCCTTCTTGTTCTCGTCCGGGATGATCACGGTGGTGATGCCACCGCGCAGCGCCGCGAGCAGCTTCTCCTTCAGGCCACCGATCGCGGTAACGCGTCCCCGCAGCGTGATCTCACCGGTCATCGCCACGTTGGCGCGTACCGGGTTCTTGGTGAGCGCCGATACCAGCGCCGTCGCCATCGCGATGCCGGCACTGGGACCGTCCTTCGGCGTGGCACCGTCGGGCACGTGCAGGTGCACATCGTGTTTCTGCAGGAACTCCGCATCCACGCCGAGACTGGCGGCACGGCTGCGGACCACCGACAGGGCGGCAGAGCCGGATTCCTTCATCACGTCGCCAAGCTGGCCCGTCAACAGCATGCCTCCCTTGCCCGGCACCAGCGCCACTTCGATCTGCAGCAGATCGCCGCCCACTTCGGTCCACGCCAGGCCCGTCACCAGGCCGATCTCGTTCTGCTCTTCGGCACGGCCGTAGTCGTAACGACGGACACCCGAGTACTTCTCCAGGTTCTTCGTGCTGACCTGGATGGCGGCCGACTTCTTCTTCGCCATCGCCTTGGCGCCGGCCAACGCGATCTCCTTCACCACCTTGCGGCAGATCTTGGCGATTTCGCGCTCGAGGTTGCGGACGCCGGACTCACGCGTGTAGTAGCGCACCAGGTCGCGGATCGCGCTCTCGGCGATCTTCAGCTCGTCCGGCTTCAGGCCGTTGGCCTTGAGCTGCTTGGGCACCAGGTAGCGCTGCGCGATGTTGACCTTCTCCTCCTCGGTGTAACCGGGGATGCGAATGACTTCCATGCGGTCCAGCAACGGACCCGGAATGTTCAACGAGTTCGACGTCGCGACGAACATCACCTCGGACAGGTCGAGGTCGACCTCCAGGTAATGGTCGTTGAAAGCATTGTTCTGTTCGGGATCCAGCACCTCCAGCAACGCCGAGGAAGGGTCGCCGCGGAAGTCCATCGACATCTTGTCGATCTCGTCCAGCACGAACAGCGGGTTCTTGCTGCCGGTCTTGTTGAGGTTCTGCACGATGCGGCCCGGCATCGAACCGACGTAGGTGCGGCGATGGCCACGGATCTCGGCCTCGTCGCGCACGCCGCCCAGCGACATGCGGACGAACTTGCGGTTGGTCGCCTTGGCGATGCTCTGCCCCAACGAGGTCTTGCCCACGCCCGGCGGCCCCACGAGGCACAGGATCGGGCCGCGCAGCTTCTTCACGCGCGACTGCACCGCGAGGTACTCGAGGATGCGCTCCTTCACCTTCTCCAGGCCGTAGTGGTCGGCATCCAACGTGTCCTGCGCGACTTTCAGGTCTTTGCGCACCTTGGTGCGCTTGTTCCAGGGCACGCCCAGCAGCCAGTCCAGGTAGTTGCGGACCACGGCCGCCTCCGCCGACATCGGCGACATCTGCTTGAGCTTGTTGAGCTCGTTGCGCGCCTTGGTCTCGACGGGCTTGGGCATGCCGGCTTCGGCGATCTTGCGCGCCAGCTCTTCCTGCTCGTTCGGCGCTTCGTCCAGCTCCCCCAGTTCCTTCTGGATGGCCTTCATCTGCTCATTGAGGTAGTACTCGCGCTGGCTCTTCTCCATCTGCGACTTCACGCGGCCGCGGATGCGCTTCTCCAACTGCTGCACATCGATCTCGCCATCGACGAAGCCGACGAGCAGTTCCAGCCGCTCGCCCACTTCGATGGTTTCCAGCAGCCGCTGCTTGTCGCTCAGGCGCACGCCCAGGTGCGCGGCGATCGTGTCGGCCAGGCGGCTGGGCTCGTCGATGCCGGCGAGCGTCTGCAGCAGCTCCGGCGGCAGCTTGCGGTTGGTCTTCACGTACTGCTCGAACAGACTCATCAGCGAGCGGGCGACCGCTTCGATCTCGCGCGGCTCGCGGCCGTCGGTGGAATCGACCTCTTCACCCTGCCCATACAGCGAACCATCGCGCTCGACCACGTTGCTGACGGTGACGCGCGCCGTGCCTTCGACCAGCACCTTGATCGTGCCATCGGGCAGTTTCAGCAACTGCAGCACCTGCGCGAGCGTGCCGACCGTGTACAGATCGGCCGCGGCGGGATCGTCGGTCTCGGCGGATTTCTGGGCGAGCAGGATGATGCGCTTGTCGGCTTCCATCGCCTGTTCCAGCGCGCGCATGGATTTGTCGCGGCCGACGAACAGGGGAATGACCATGTGCGGGAACACCACCACGTCGCGCAGTGGCAGGACCGGCAGGTCGAGGATTTCAGTCTGGGGGCGACGGGGCATGGGGGGCTCCAGCGGAAGTGCGAATGCGGGGGTGTCGGAACACCAATGGCCCCGTTATGGGGCCATCCGGACAGGGATGCAATAGCGCGTGCGAAACGCCCGGAAAACCAGCGACTTGCGCACTGCCAGAACGTGAACAGGCGCCCATGGGGCGCCTGTTCAGGAGGTGCGTTTCCGGCCCGCTTACTCGGCCGCAGCGACCTTCGGCGGCGGGGGGCTCTGGTAGATCAGGTAAGGCTCGGACTTGTGCTCGATGACGGACTCGTCCACGACCACTTTGCTGACGTTCTCCATCGACGGCAGGTCGTACATCGTGTCCAGCAGCACCGACTCCACGATCGTACGCAGGCCACGGGCACCGGTCTTGCGCTTCAGTGCCTTGCGCGCGATCGCGGACAGGGCATCCGGGCGGAACTCGATCTCCACGCCTTCCATCTCGAACAGCTTCTTGAACTGCTTGGTGATGGCGTTCTTGGGCTCGGTCAGGATCTTGACCAGTGCGGGCTCGTCCAGCTCTTCCAGCGTGGCGACCACCGGCAGGCGGCCGACGAACTCGGGGATCAGGCCGAACTTGATCAGATCTTCCGGCTCGACTTCCGACAGGACCTTGCCGACTTCGGGCTTCTTCTCGGAGCTCTTCACCTTGGCGCCGAAGCCGATGCCGCTGGCTTCCGTGCTGCGCTGCTGGATGATCTTGTCCAGGCCGGCGAATGCGCCACCGCAGATGAAGAGGATGTTCTTGGTGTCGACCTGCAGGAATTCCTGCTGCGGATGCTTGCGCCCGCCCTGCGGCGGCACGCTGGCCACGGTCCCTTCGATCAGCTTCAGCAGCGCCTGCTGCACGCCTTCGCCGGAGACGTCGCGGGTGATCGACGGGTTCTCGCTCTTGCGCGAGATCTTGTCGATTTCGTCGATGTAGACGATGCCCTGCTGCGCCTTTTCGACGTCGTAGTCGCACTTCTGCAGGAGCTTCTGGATGATGTTCTCGACATCCTCGCCCACGTAGCCGGCCTCGGTCAGCGTGGTGGCGTCGGCGATGGTGAACGGCACATTGAGCAGGCGCGCCAGCGTCTCCGCCAGCAGCGTCTTGCCCGAGCCGGTCGGGCCGGCCAGCAGGATGTTCGACTTGGCCAGTTCGACGTCGTCGTTCTTCTGCCGGCTCTCGATGCGCTTGTAATGGTTGTACACGGCCACGGCCAGCGTGCGCTTGGCGCGGTTCTGACCGATCACGTACTGATCCAGGACCTCGAGGATCTCGCGCGGCTTGGGCAGGTGGCTGCGCGCGGACTGGGCCTTCTCTTCCAGTTCCTCGCGGATGATGTCGTTGCACAGCTCCACGCATTCATCGCAGATGAACACGCTGGGGCCCGCAATCAGTTTGCGGACCTCGTGCTGGCTCTTCCCGCAGAACGAGCAGTACAGGATTTTGGTGCTGTCGCCGGAACGGCCCTGACGATCTTCGCTCATGCTGGTATTACTCGGTCGCTCAACCTGCCCCAGGGGGCTTTCGGTCGGAGAATAGCACACGGTCCCGGCTTGTCAGCCGGGCCCGTGAACAGGGGTTTTGCGCGTGAAACCGGGACAATCCGGGCCGTCAGGCCGACTGGATGGAGTCGTCCGGGCGACGTTCCAGCACCTGGTCGACCAGCCCATAGGCCTGGGCGTCGGCCGCGCTCTTGAAGTTGTCGCGCTCGGTATCGCGCTCGATGGTCTCCAGCGCCTGGCCGGTGTGCTTGGCGAGGATTTCGTTCAGGCGGGCACGCAGGGTCAGGATCTCGCGGGCATGGATGTCGATGTCCGTGGCCTGGCCCTGGAAGCCGCCCAGCGGCTGGTGGATCATCACGCGGGAGTTCGGCAGGGCGTAACGCTTGCCCTTCGCGCCGGCCGCCAGCAGCAGCGCGCCCATGCTGGCCGCCTGGCCCACGCAGATGGTGCTGACGTCGGGCTTGATGTACTGCATGGT
The DNA here is from genome assembly GCF_001427585.1 of Pseudoxanthomonas sp. Root630. Classification (GTDB taxonomy): domain Bacteria; phylum Pseudomonadota; class Gammaproteobacteria; order Xanthomonadales; family Xanthomonadaceae; genus Pseudoxanthomonas_A. The sequence goes on from NZ_LMGY01000016.1 coordinate 494,637, forward strand.
GTCGTAGATGGCCATGCCCGCCGTCACCACGCCACCGGGCGAGTTGATGTACAGGCTGATGTCCTTCTCGGGGTTCTCCGCCTCGAGGAACAGCATCTGCGCCACGATGACGTTGGCCACATGGTCGTCCACGCCGCCGACCAGGAAGATCACGCGCTCCTTCAGCAGACGGGAATAGATGTCGTAGGCGCGCTCGCCCCGGCTGGTCTGTTCGACCACCATCGGCACCAGGTTGAGGGCTTTGGTTTCGATACTCATCTGTTCTCGCGCCTGTCGTTCATGGAAGGGGTCCGGCCTAGGATAGCCGGACCGCCTGCCCGGACGGGAGCCCGGCTCAGTTGCGGATGGCTTCCTGGAAGGAAAGCGTCTGCTCGGTGTGCTGGGCGCGCTCGGCGATCCAGTCGATCACCTGCTCTTCCATCACACGACCCTGCAGACTGTTCATCAGTTGGGGGTCGTTCCGGTACAACTCAATGACCTGCTCCGGCTCTTCGTAGGTCGAGGCGATCAGGCGCAGGGTTTCGTTAAGGCGCTTGGGATCGAGGCGCAACTGGTTGCGGCGGGCGACCTCGCCCACCAGCAAGCCCACCAGGACGCGCTTGCGGGCAGCATCCGTGAAACCTTCGTGGGCGTTGTCCGGGATCTGCACCTGCTGGCCCTGGCGGCGGGCCTGCTCGGCAGCCTGCTGGACCATCACCCGCGCTTCGTTCTCGACCAGGCGCGGCGGCATCTCGACATGCGAATAGGCGGCAATCAGCTGTTCGCCAACTTCGCGGCGCAGTCGGGTCGCCAGTGCGCCCTTGAGCTCGCGCTCCAGGTTGCTACGGATATCGGCCTGGAACTGCTCGGCGTCGCCGCCCTTCACGCCGAAGCTGCGAATGAAGTCACGATCGACGTCCGGCACGACCGATTCGGCCACTTCAGTGACCTTGACATGCACATCGACCTGCTTGCCCGCCAGCTGCGGCACGCGCCAATCGGCCGGGAACGCCACCGACACGGTCCTCTCGTCGCCCTTGACCAGGCCGACCAGGGCCTGCTCGATCTCGCCGAACATCACGCCCGAGCCGATCAGGGTGGCACCCTTCTCGATGCCCTCGGCCGGCATGCGCTCGTCACCGGCCTGCGACCAGGTCTCCAGGCCGACGCGATCGCCTTCCTGCGCGGGACGTTCCACGGCCTGGAAGGTGCGCCGCTGCATCCGCAGGTTCGACACCATCTGCTCGATGTCGGCATCCGTAATCTCAGCGGTGTGGCGGACGACGTTCAACTTCGTCACATCGACATCGCCGAAGTCCGGCACCACTTCGAAGGTGGCCACGAAATCCAGTTCGCCTTCCCCCTGCTTCTCGATACGCGGGTTGCCGGCGAGCTGGAGGTCCTGCTCGCGCACGGCGTTGCTGAAAGTCTCGCGCAACAGACCGTCCAGCGCTTCGGCGCGCACCTGATCGCCGTACCGCTGTTCGATCACCTTGGCGGGCACCTTGCCCGGGCGGAAGCCCTTGATGCGGGCGGTGCGCGACAACTCGCGCAGGCGGCCGCCGATGTGGGTGTCCAGACGGTCAGCCGGCAGGCTGAAGCTCATGCGGCGTTCGAGATTGCCGATCGATTCGACCGAAACTTGCATACTCACTGACTCCTGCGGCCACGGCACTGCCGGGGCGATGTTGATAATCCGGGACGCCTGGAGCACGGACGCAAGGCCCGGCCGGCGGAACTTGTTAGTTTCGCCGATTACGCGGCTGGCTGCCAGCGGGGCGGCCCGTTGGGAGGTGGAGCGCCCCCCGGGCGCCCGTGGGCGGTGGTGCGAAAGGAGGGACTCGAACCCTCACGGGGGTTACCCGCTGGAACCTAAATCCAGTGCGTCTACCAATTCCGCCACTTTCGCAGTGCCCGGGGATTGTAACCGTGCGGCGACCGGCGCCGGAAGAAAGACCGGTCTCGCGAAGCTCGGCTAGCCACGATCGTCCGTTGCGCGGGCAATCAGGGCATCCCGTTCGAACACGACGGAAACGGTGGCATCTTCACCACCGTGGACGCCGTCAACGCCGCGCTGGGGCTCGGGGAGCCTCCCCCCGTGCGCAGAGCCACTGACCGCGGCCGAAGTCTTCTGACCATGGCCGAGGGGGCACGATGAAGCGCGACATGGGCCTGGTCCGCCGGCTCATGCTGGACATCGAGAGCCGGCCGGCCGGGATGCAGACCACCGGCATTGGGCTCTACCGGGAAGGGGACGACCAGGCACTGGGGGCCGACCTGGCTGCGGAACAGGTCGAACTCGCCGGTGCGGGTGACTGGATCGACAAGAATGGCGAGGACTACGCGACAAGAGCTAAGCCCGACACTGAACTGCTCGAGCCACCTACGGCGAACCGCGCGACACTCGCCGACAAGAAGAAAGGCCGCCTCTTCGGCGGCCTTTCTCCATCTGCGCGACTAGCAAGCTTCGCTAGAACTCAGCTCTGACGCAGACTCGTCACCCAGGAGTAAAAGGCGGTCACAGCCTGGTACTCGCTCTGCGGCAACCGGTCCTGCACGGCTTGCGAAAAGTTGCTTCCTGGGGTGCAGCCTGCGTTGGCGCAAAGGGCCGCTGTCTCCACCGAGTTGGGGCCACAGCCGCCATACTGGTCACACGCGACCATGGTGGTAGCCAGCGCCCAGGCCCGCACGATTTCATGGTCGCCGTAGTTCCTCCCACCATTCGGAAGGACTGCCGCCATCCTCGCACGGTCGTTCTCCAGGAGGACTTGGCCTGCCGTGTAGAGCTCCGTGGGACTGGCTTCCGAGCGCAATGCTTCCAAGGAAGCCTGGACGGCCGGTCCCTTTCCACGCTCATTGAGGACCGTGTAGATACCTGTCGTGCGAGCCACGATCTTATACTCGGCCGAATCGAGGCCATGGCATGCCGCCGCCAGTCGTTCCGTTGCCCAGCGGCGCGTCGGATCCTCCATCTGCCCCTTACTGAGATAGCTAGCTTTGTTGTCGCTGAAGTCAGTACAGGCCGACTGTGCCGTGCCGAGCATCGCCGCCAGTTCGGGGGAGTTCACGACCCTGCTTGGCCCCACCGCTTGATCTATTGCGGCGCGTACCGAAGCCCCGTTGTTGATCAACGCGTGCGCCAATGCTGCAGACGCATCTGCCCGGACGGAAGTGGACTTGCGGGGCGCTAATCCCGGCAAGTTGGATGCGGGGTCCTCCTGTCCTTCAGCGGCGGCCGCAACGGTGCTGCTGGCTTGATTGCCGTTAGCGTGTTCCATCCGCTTGCCGATTAGCTGCCAAATTGCCAAGCCGCCGATGATGGCGACCAGCGCTACTAAGGTAGTTTTCATTACGGACATTTCAGACTCCCCGGGACGGGTTTGTCACAGTGTGAGTTGGTGTAAGCCACGTCAGCAGCAGCGTATAGGAAGCGCACCTCCGGTGCGGATCTGCACGTGGCACGCACGGCCTGATCCGGGCGATTTACCGACGAACAAAGGCACGCCGCTGTCGTTGATGACGCGGATCGTGGTGGAGTGGTCGAAGACGAAGGGAGCCAGCATGACTGCTCTCCGAACTTGGGTGGACAGGCCAGGAGTTCGAGCGGTGGGTGTTCGAGGACGTGCTCCCCCCAGATCGGGCGTACGGGGCGCTATGGGCCCGCTGACACCATGGCTGCACTCTCGGACCCCGCCACCCTCCGGACGCGCCTCTTGGACTTCAGCAGCCAAACTCTGCAGTTGGAGGCCACTGTCGCTGCTCAGCAGCTGAAGGTGGAGGCCCAAAGCGAGGCGGAAGGCCTGCGGACCGACCGCCGCAAGGGCAGCCGCAACAACATCGTCGAGTGGTCGCCGCGGCCGCGTGCAGCCTGGGACGCAGCGCTCGCGCACAGGCGCGGGGTGATCGCCCGCCGGGGCCAGCCCGAGCAGCTACGCCCGGAGAACCGATTCGTCTTCCTATCCGAGGACGGCGAGCCGCTCACGAAGGACGGGCTGGACAGCGCCTGGCAACGCCCAATCCTGAAGGCGATCGAAGCCGGCGTGATCACAGAGGAGCAGCGATTCAGCCTGCACGACCTCAAGCGCGAGGGCGTCACGGACACCAAGGGCACCAAGCGCGACAAGCAGGACGCAGCCGGCCTGACGGAGCCGATGATGAACGTCTACGACCTCAGCGTGCCGTTGGTGAAACCAGCTGACGCGACATAGATCAAAGTCAGGGCAAGAGCGTATTGCGGAGTGACTCAACGATCGGAATCAGCTTCGGCAGGATTTCAGCCGCAAGGAAGGCTCCCCCCGCCCCCTCCATAATCGACCTAAGAGATGTCAGGCATTCACGCAGAACCACCGCCTTAGGCTGGCCGGAATCGAGTTGCGCTATAACCGTCTGAGCGTCGCCCACCGCAACAAGCGCATTCGCCCCCAGCTCATTCGATCGAGCTACTACCTCTTCCATTAAGGCGCGCAGTTCAACCAGGTCCGGTCCCGAGATTAGGATCTGCTGGCCAGACGAGTTTTGCTGTAGCTGCGAATTGTGCATCGCGCCGATGTGCGTGCTGTAGTCATAAGTGATTTGGTGGGCGGCAGTGATCTCTTTGGTCGAGAACGTCATCCCAGCGCCCAATATCCCCTGCTCCTCGAGCGCCAATGCCCAGTTCAACACTCGTGTGCGCACAGCGCTCAGCACCTGTACGTACTTCGATGCCGATATCTCGAGGATGAATTCGACGCCCGGCCCCTGGTTAGTGGCCTCCCGCATGATTTTCTGCAGAGTGTGGGAAAGCGACAGGTTGACGAAGCCACCCTTAGCCGCGGCAGCGACTTCCTCCAGCTCTGCGACGCTCTGCACTACGCTGGCGCGCTCTGCGTAGTCCATGGGCTCCCGAAACTGAACGGGGATCAAATCCCCGTCCTCGTCACGCGCATGGAGCCGTCCCCGGACCTTGCGGTAATCCGGAAGCTGCTCGCCTGACGGGTATCGGTGGAGCTCCCAATTCAGCCACTCCTCGATGTCGCGCACACCGAGTTTGCGCGAAACGAGCAGTGCCTTCCGAAGCAGGTCCGCGATGGGCACTGAGCTGTCGAGCGCGGCGCCCTGCAAGTCGATCACTATCTCAGCCATCGCTACCCCACCCGCTGAACTGTCGCTGCAGCGTAGCTGCGGAGGGCCCGTGAAACACTGAGGACGGGCCATTTTTACGGAGCATCTTTACGGAGGCAAAGAAAAAGGGGTCACGCTTGCGGCGTAACCCCTTGTTCTGTTTGGTGGGCCGTCAAGGATTCGAACCTTGGACCTATTGATTAAGAGTCAACTGCTCTACCAACTGAGCTAACGGCCCCGAAAAACTGGCTGCGTAGTGTAACCGCATCTTCTTTTTGTGTGAACCCCCGCGAGCGCGGAAATTCGTTGATTCAGTGGGGTGGCTGAGGGGACTCGAACCCCCGACATCTGGAATCACAATCCAGTACTCTAACCAGCTGAGCTACAGCCACCACTGAAACCTTTCTCCCGCCGCAGCACACCGGAAGTGGCGCGCCCGACAGGACTCGAACCTGTAACCGCCGGCTTAGAAGGCCGGTGCTCTATCCGGTTGAGCTACGGGCGCCCGGTCCGGATTCTCGCCCTACCCTGTCGGTCACGCCAAGGCAGTACATCAGGCTGGTCGGGGTAGAGGGATTCGAACCCCCGACCCTCTGCTCCCAAAGCAGATGCGCTACCAGACTGCGCTATACCCCGACGAGGGTCCCGGCGTGGCGTCTGGACGCCAACGAGGCCGCGTATTGTCGGAACACGGGGGCCCGCTGTCAAACGAAACATGACGGAGTACGGCTTGGGATATGCTCCGCCGCTGGGGACAGAAGTCCGACGACCACATGAGGGAACCATGATACGCAGCGGCAATCCGGCACTGAAGGAATCCACCTTCCTCGACCTCGGCACGGGCAGCGTGGTGTCGCGCGAGGGCGGCACGATGACGCTCAACGGCACCGTCAACAAGACCGGCATCCTGTTGCTGCTGTCGGTGCTGACCGCTGCCTTCGCCTGGACGCAGTCGGTCGTCACCGGCCCGGACGGCGTGGCCACCGTGGCCCCCGGGATCATGATCTACGCGCTGGGCGGCGCCATTGGCGGCTTCGTGCTGGCCCTGGTCACCGTGTTCAAGAAGGAATGGTCGGCGGTCACCGCACCGATGTATGCGCTGGTCGAAGGTTTCTTCCTGGGCGCGATTTCCGCGGTGTTCGAGCTGCAGTACCCGGGCATCGTGTTCCAGGCCGTGCTGCTGACATTCGGCACGCTGGGCGCCCTGCTGGCGGCCTACCGCAGCGGCCTGATCCGCGCCACCGAGAACTTCAAGCTGGGCGTGGTGGCCGCGACCGGCGGCATCGCGCTGGTCTACCTGGTGTCGATGGGCCTGCGCCTGTTCGGCAAGGAGATGCCGCTGATCCACGAATCGGGCCTGGTCGGCATCGGCTTCAGCCTGTTCGTGGTGGTGATCGCCGCGCTGAACCTGGTGCTCGACTTCGACTTCATCGAGTCCGGCGTGGAAGCCGGCGCACCGAAGTACATGGAGTGGTACGGCGCGTTCGGCCTGATGGTCACGCTGGTGTGGCTGTACATCGAATTCCTGCGCCTGCTGGCCAAGCTGCAGTCGCGCGACTGATAGCCGCCGTCGCCCCGAAACAGAAAGGGCGCCCTCGTGAACTGACCCCCGGAAGTTGGACATCCATCCAACCTTCGGGGGTTTTTTATGGCCAAGTACAGCCTGGCCTTTAAGCGTGAAGTAGTAGATGCCTACCNTGAACTGACCCCCGGAAGTTGGACATCCATCCAACCTTCGGGGGTTTTTTATGGCCAAGTACAGCCTGGCCTTTAAGCGTGAAGTAGTAGATGCCTACCTAGATCCTGATCAAGGGGATGGCATCAAGAGGCTGGCAAAGCGCTACGGCGTGCCTCGCAACCACGTGCGGCACTGGGTCGCGCTGTTCAAGGAACACGGAGAGGCGGGTCTTAGCCGGAGACGCCGCCAGACCTATAGCCCTGAGCTCAAGCTTGAGATCCTTCAGCGCATGGTGCGTGAGGAGCTCTCCTATACCCAGGTGACGGCCCTCTACGGCATCAGGAACAAGTCGAGCGTGGCGGCCTGGGAGCGTCAGTACAATGAGGGGGGTATCGAGGCGTTGATGCCTAGCCCCAAAGGCCGCCAGCCAGCCATGTCCGAACCGCCCAATCGGCCGCCGCCGCCAGTTCCAGACCGAAACGCGACCCATGAGGAGTTACTCAAGGAGAACGCGTACTTGCGTGCGGAGGTGGCGTACCTAAAAAAACTCGATGCCTTGGTTCAAGCGAAGTCCACGACCCCGCCGACAAAGCGCGGATAGTGCTTGAACTGAGGCAGCAGCATGCTCTACCGGACCTGTTGGCCATTAGCGGCTTGGCCCGTAGCACCTTCTACTACCAGGCCAAGGTACTGGCGCTGGGGGATCGGCGCGCCAGTCTTAAGGCAGCCATCCAAGCGCTCTACGACCGCCACAAAGGACGGTACGGCTATCGCCGCATCACCGCGGCCTTGCGGCGCCAGCTTGGCGAGGCCATCAACCACAAACTTGTTCAGCGACTCATGCAGTCCATGGGCCTCAAGTCACTGGTCAGGCCCAAGCGATATAGGTCGTACAGGGGGGAGGTCGGGGAAGTGGCGCCGAACGTCCTGGAGCGACGCTTCAAGGCCGATGAGCCAGAACAGAAGTGGGTCACCGACGTGACCGAGTTCAAGGTCAATGGCGAGAAGCTGTACCTGTCGCCAGTCATGGACCTCTACAACCGGGAAATCGTGGCCTTCCAGCTCGATGTCCAGCCGTCCTTCAAGATGGTCCGCGCCATGCTGGATAAAGCCTGGGCGAGGCGACGATCACGGCGACCGCTGGTGCTTCACTCGGATCAGGGTTGGCAGTACCAGATGAGCGCCTTCCGACGGCAGCTAGACGAACATCAGGTCATCCAAAGCATGTCCCGTAAGGGCAATTGCCTGGATAACGCAGCCATGGAGAGCTTCTTCGCGACTCTCAAGTCCGAGCTGTTCCACCTAAAGCAGTTCACCAGCGTCGACCAGCTACGCAAGGAGGTCGCCGATTACATCCACTACTACAACAACGACCGCATCATGCTGAAACTAAAAGGGCTGAGCCCGGTGCAGTACCGAACCCAGCCCTTGGCAGCGTAAGCTACAAACCGACCGTCCAACATTTGGGGGTCAGTTCA
>NZ_LMGY01000017.1:0-172351 GCF_001427585.1 Pseudoxanthomonas sp. Root630
GCGCCCCAACATGGCGCTCGGGGGCATCACCCCCATGCAGAAACTGGCACTCGCTGCCTAGCTCCACTTCTGCTGTCCGCTAAAAGCGGGGGGATTACCCCGGGTTCCCCGCCGATTGCGTGCAACTAATTGCAAACGTGGTGGGGAGCGAGGTTTGGAGGTGGGGTGCTGCGGTTCGCAGCTGGTCCAGATAGGTGCGGACCTGAGCCAGAGCCGCCCACTTGCGGCGCACGGCTTCATCAAGGTCACGGGTACCCAGCGCGCGGCGGATGTGAGTGCTGCCCACGCGGCCCTGAAGGGTAGTGGGAACCTTGACCCTCAGGTACCAAGAGTGCCCGAGTTGCTGGAGATACTGGGTTTTGCGCATATGCCCCGCCGTGGTGGTGGGGTTTCGGCTGCGCGGTGGTCAAGGTCGGTGGTCAAACCCGGCCTCGGACGCCTGATAGACAAAAGGCCCCCCGGCTCAACCGGAGGGCCCTCTGGGCACTGTTTCCCGGGGTTTCCGGTACTCAGCGCTTCATCGAGCTGAAGAACTCGTCGTTGGACTTGGTGTTCTTCATCTTGTCCAGCAGGAACTCCATCGCCGCGATCTCGTCCATCGGATGCAGCAGCTTGCGCAGGATCCAGATCTTCTGCAGCAGCTCCGGTTCGATCAGCAGGTCCTCGCGGCGCGTGCCGGAGCGGTTGATGTCGATGGCCGGGTAGACGCGCTTCTCGGTGATGCGACGGTTCAGGTGCACTTCGCTGTTGCCGGTGCCCTTGAATTCTTCGTAGATCACCTCGTCCATCTTGCTGCCGGTCTCGACCAGCGCAGTGGCGATGATGGTCAGCGAACCGCCTTCCTCCACGTTGCGCGCGGCGCCGAAGAAGCGCTTCGGGCGGTGCAGGGCGTTGGCGTCCACGCCGCCGGTCAGCACCTTGCCGGAGCTGGGCACGACGTTGTTGTAGGCGCGTGCGAGGCGGGTGATCGAGTCCAGCATGATCACCACGTCCTTCTTGTGCTCGACCAGGCGCTTGGCGCGCTCGATCACCATTTCAGCGACCTGCACGTGGCGCGCGGCGGGCTCGTCGAAGGTCGAGCTGACCACTTCGCCGCGCACGGTGCGCTGCATTTCGGTCACTTCTTCCGGACGCTCGTCCACCAGCAGCACGATGAGGTGCACGTCCGGGTGGTTGGTCGTGATCGCGGTGGCGATCTGCTGCATCATGATCGTCTTGCCCGCCTTGGGCGGCGACACGATCAGCGCGCGCTGGCCCTTGCCCTGCGGCGCCATCAGGTCGAGGATGCGGCCGGCGATGTCTTCCGAGGAACCGTTGCCGCGCTCCAGGGTGAAGCGGCGACGCGGGAACAGCGGGGTCAGGTTCTCGAACAGCACCTTGTTCTTCGACGCTTCCAGCGGCTCGCCGTTGATCGTGTCGATCGTCGACAGCGCGAAGTAGCGCTCGCCGTCCTTCGGCCAGCGGATGCGGCCGGCCAGATGGTCGCCGGTGCGCAGGTTGAAGCGGCGGATCTGGCTGGGGCTGATGTAGACGTCGTCCGGGCCGGCCAGGTAGCTGGCTTCCGCGGCGCGCAGGAAACCGAAGCCATCCGGCAGGATTTCCAGTACGCCGTCGGCGGCGACGCCTTCGCCGTGGCGGGTCAGCACCTTCAGCAGGGCGAAGATCACGTCCTGCTTGCGGGCGCGGGCCACGCCTTCCTGGATGTTCAGCTGTTCAGCGATGTCCAGCAGGCGCGGGGCGGGCATGCGCTTGAGGTCGCCCAGCGAATACTGCGGGAACCCTTCCGGCACGTTCGGCTGCTGGCGCGGCACGAAGGCTTCCTGGCCGCCGCCGTTGCCATCCTGCGGCATGCCGTCGTTCCCCTGCCGGTCGCGGTTGCGCTCGCGACGGTTGCGGAAACGGTCGCGGCGATTGTTGTTGCCGAAGCGATTGCCGTCGCGCTGTTCGTTGCGATCGCCGCCTTCGTTCGGGTGGCCGTCGTTCGAGTGACCGCCCTGGGCCTGGGAGGCCGGGGCTTCACCGCCGCCCTCATGGGACGGTGCAGGCGCGCGCTCGGTCGCGACCGGCGGCAGCGGGAGCTGCGGCGCTTCGGGCGCGGCGGGGGGGGCGTCGGCGGTCGGGGTCTTCGGGACGCGCGCTTTGCGCACGCGCTTCTCGGCTGGGGCGCCGGTTTCGTTGCTGCTGTCGGACAAGTTGCGATTCCTCGCTAGGTGGCGAGCGCCGGCGTTGCGGCGGCGGGTGACTAAAGGGAGGTGGAGCTTCAGATGGGTGCGGCGCATCCCCTGCGCCGGATCGGATTCGACACTATCACCGGCCTGCGGCGCCGGCAAGCCGGGCCGCCAGGGCGGGTTCAAGCGGATTCAGCCAACGCCCCCGGCGGCGGCCAGGGACGAAAGGGGATCAGGCCGCCTGGGTGCCCAGGGCCTTGTCGATCATCTGGGTCAGCTGACCCTTGCCGACGGCACCGATCTGGGTCGCCTGGATCTGGCCGTCCTTGAACAGCAGCAGCATCGGGATCGAGCGCACGTGGTACTTGATGGCGGTCGCGCGGTTCTCGTCCACGTTCACCTTGGCCACCTTGAGCTTGCCGTCGTAGGCCTGGGCCAGCTCGTCCAACACCGGCGAGATCATCTTGCACGGGCCACACCATTCGGCCCAGAAATCCACCAACACCGGCTCGCCGGACTGCAGCACGGCGGCATCGAAATCGGCATCGCCGACGTGGGAAACTTTATCGCTCACTGGGGTCTCCTGCGGAGTCCGCGGAGCCCCGCGGACGGGTTCGGGCCGGGTCGGCCGTCTGTTTAGGGTAAACTGGGGCGTTCCGCGGCCATTTCAAGAAGCTCCTGGGCGGCCGCGCAGCCCGGCACAGGGGGCGCAGTGTGCGACGCCGGACCCCCCGTTGCAAGCACAGCGACCCGCATTCACACAGCCGCACGCAGAACACTGCGGCGCAAAGAAGATGGCATGAGCGACAAACCTTTAACCGACATTACTTTTTCCTCGTTCGACCTGCATCCGGCCCTGCTCGCAGGCCTTGAAGGCGCGGGTTTTTCCCGTTGCACGCCGATCCAGGCCATGACGCTGCCGGTCGCCCTGGCGGGCGGCGACGTCGCCGGACAGGCGCAGACCGGCACCGGCAAGACGCTGGCGTTCCTGGTCGCGGTGATGAACCGCCTGCTGAGCCGTCCGGCGCTGGCCGAACGCAAGCCGGAGGATCCGCGCGCGCTGATCCTCGCGCCGACCCGCGAGCTGGCCATCCAGATCCACAAGGACGCGGTGAAGTTCGGCGCCGACCTCGGCCTGCGCTTCGCGCTGGTCTACGGCGGCGTGGACTACGACAAGCAGCGCGAGCTGCTGCAGAAGGGCGTGGACGTCATCATCGCCACGCCCGGGCGCCTGATCGACTACGTCAAGCAGCACAAGGTGGTCAGCCTGCACGCCTGCGAGATGTGCGTGCTGGACGAAGCCGACCGCATGTTCGACCTGGGCTTCATCAAGGACATCCGCTTCCTGCTGCGCCGCATGCCGGAGCGCACCACGCGGCAGACGTTGCTGTTCTCGGCCACGCTGTCCCATCGCGTGCTGGAGCTGGCCTACGAGCACATGAACGAGCCGGAGAAGCTCGTCGTCGAGACCGAGTTCATCACCGCGGCGAAGGTGCGGCAGAAGCTGTACTACCCCGCCGACGACGAGAAGATCCCGCTGCTGATCGGCCTGCTGTCGCGCAGCGAAGGCGCCCGCACGATGGTGTTCGTCAACACGAAGGCCTTCGTCGAGCGCGTGGCGCGCGCGCTGGAACGCGCCGGCTACCGTGTCGGCGTGCTCTCCGGCGACGTGCCGCAGAAGAAGCGCGAGTCGTTGCTGAAGCGCTTCCAGGCGGGCCAGCTGGAATTGCTGGTCGCCACCGACGTGGCCGCACGCGGCCTGCACATCGACGGCGTGTCGCACGTGTTCAACTACGACCTGCCGTTCGACGCTGAAGACTATGTGCATCGCATCGGCCGCACCGCGCGCCTCGGCGCCGAAGGCGATGCGATCAGCTTCGCGTGCGAGCGCTATGCGATGTCGCTGCCGGACATCGAGGCCTACATCGAGCAGAAGATCCCGTCCGAGCCGGTCACCGCGGAGTTGCTGACCGCGCTGCCGCGGCCGGAACGCCCGAAGCCGGAAGCCGTTGAAGGCGACGAAGAAGAAGAGAGCATCGGCCAGATCTTCCGCGAGGCCCGCGAACAGAAGGCGGCCGACGAAGAGCGTCGCGGTGGTGGTCGCAAGACCGGTACCGGCGGAGCCCGCCGCGAAGGCGGTCGTCGCGAGGGTGGACGCCGCGAAGGCCCGCGCTCGGCCGACGGCAAGCCGCGCCCGCCGCGCGCGCCGCGTCCGGAAGGCGAGGCCGCCGCGAAGCCCCAGGCACCGCAGCCCGCGAACGACGTGCGTCCGGAAGGCGCCGGCGCGCCGGAAGGCGATCGCAAGCCGCGCAAGCGCCGTCGCCGTCGCCATGGCCGCCCGCTGGAAGGGGCCGAGGGCGTCGTGGCGAGCGTGGCCGCGCCGGCAGCACCGAAGGCGACCGCCAAGGCGGCCGACGAGAACGCAGGCTTCCTGACGCGCCTCGGCCGCAAGATCCGTTCGCTGGTCGGCGGCTGAGCCGCCCGAGAGAAGGGTCGACGAGAAGCCGGGCATGTCCCGGCTTCTTTTTTGCCCGCACGGCATCGCCAGCGTCTCGGCCGCTCCGGCATAATCGACGGACATGAGCGTCCTTCGATTCGAAAACGTCAGCAAGCAATATCCCGGCGGCCATCCGGCACTGGTCGACGTCAGCTTCGAGGTGGCGGAAGGCGAGATGCTCTTCGTCACCGGTCATTCCGGCGCCGGCAAGAGCACGCTGCTGAAGCTGATCCACCTCAGCGAGCGCCCCTCGCGGGGCGCGGTGCTGTTCGGCGGGCGCAACCTGCTCAAGGTGCGCGGCGGTCGCATTCCGCTGCATCGCCGTGACGTGGGCGCGGTCTACCAGGACCACCGCCTGCTGACCGATCGCACGGTGATGGAAAACGTATCGCTGCCGTTGATCCTGCGCGGCGACCGTCGCGGCGACATCGGCAAGCGCGTGCGCGAGGTGCTGGCGCGACTCGGCCTGGGCCACCGCGAGAACGCGCTGCCCACCCAGCTCTCGGCGGGCGAACAGCAGCGCGTGGGTATCGCCCGCGCGATCGTCGCCGAGCCGCGCCTGCTGGTGGCGGACGAACCCACCGGCAATCTCGATCCCACCCTGGCGGCGGAGATCATGTCGCTGTTCGCGTCGATGCCCGAGCGCGGCACCAGCGTGCTGGTGGTCAGCCACGACCTCTCGCTGCTCAAGCGTATGAAGAAGCGCGTGCTGATCCTCGACCACGGCAAACTGGCCGACGACATCTCTCCCGCGGACCTGGCCGAATGAGCGACGCGAAGAACGTCCGGACGCAGGCCCGCTCCGGCATCGGCATCTGGCTGGACCAGCATCTCTACAGCTTCGTCTCCAGCCTGGGGCGTGCGGCGCGTCGCCCGTGGGCGACGCTGCTGACGATCGGCGTGATGGCGATCGCGCTGGCGCTGCCGCTCGGCCTCTGGCTGGCGCTGCAGAACGTCGGCCATTTCGCCGGCGATGTGCAGCAGTCGCGCGAAATCGACCTGTTCCTCAAGCCCGATACGCCGGTCGCGCGTGCGCAGGCGCTGGCGCTCGAGCTGCGCGGCCGCGACGACGTGGCCGATGTGGAACTGCGCACGCCGGAGCAGGGCATGGCCGAGTTCCGCGAACGCAGCGGGTTGGGCGCCTCGCTCGACACGCTGGAAGGCAACCCCTTGCCCAGCCTGCTGATCGTGGTGCCGGAAGGCGACGACGCACGCCTGGTCGCCGCCCTCCAGGCGCTGCCGGAAACCGACCTGCTGCAACACGACGCCGCCTGGCGCGATCGCCTGGCGGGGTGGATGGGCTTCGGTCGCCGGCTGGCATGGGTGCTGGCGGCGCTGTTCGGCCTGGGTGCGCTGCTGGTGGTGGGCAACACCGTGCGGCTGGATATCCAGTCGAGGCGCGAGGAAATCGGCGTGCTCCAGTTGCTCGGCGCCAGCGACGGCTTCATCCGCCGGCCCTTCATCTACCTCGGCGCGTGGTACGGCCTGGCGGCCGGTGCGCTGGCGCTCGGCCTGCTGACCCTGGCCGCCCTGGCGCTGCGCGACCCGCTGGCGACGCTCGCGCGCAGTTATGGCAGTGCGTTCGCCCTGGTGGGGCTGGATGCCGTGGGCGCGGTCGCCGTGGTCGCGGCCGCGACGGCGATCGGCTGGCTGGGCGCATGGCTGGTGACGGGGCATTTCTTGCGTCAGACTCGCCCCACAGAAACCTGAGACTCGTCTCCTTCATGGCCCAGGAACTCCGGCACCTGATCAGTGACGCCCCCCGCGTGATGGTGGTGGACGGCTCCAAGCTGGTGCGCAAGCTGATCGCGGACGTCCTGCGGCGCGAAGTGCCCGGCGTGCAGGTCATCGGCTGTTCCAGCATCGCCGAGGCGCGCACCGCGCTGGAGCAGGGCGAAGTGCACCTGGTCACCACCGCGCTGGCGTTGCCCGACGGTGACGGCCTGGAGATCGCGCGGACCGTGCGCGAAGCCGCCGGGCAGGCCTATGTGCCGGTGATCGTGGTGTCCGGCGATGCGCAGCAGCACCTGGAAGAGCGGCGCTTCACCGAGTTCGTGACCGACTACTTCGACAAGTCGCTGGGCCACGAGGCGCTGGCGACGTTCATCCGTGGCTACGTGCAGCCCGAGCCCGTGGTGGGGGCGACCGTTCTCTTCATCGAGGACAGCCGCGTGGTCGCCGAGACCACCCGGCGCATGCTGGAGCGGCAGTCGTTGAAGGTGGTGCATGTGCTGAAGGCCGAGGATGCCTTCGCCCTGCTCACTGCCGAATCGCTGGGGCTGTCCACGCACAAGTTCGACCTGGTGCTGACCGACGTGATCCTGAAGGGCGAACTGAGCGGCCGCGACATCGTGCAGCGGATCCGCGTGGATTTCGTCTATGGCAAGCGCCGTCTGCCGATCCTGGTGATGACCGGCGACAGCAACCGCGACAACCAGGCGGAGCTGTTGCAGGCCGGTGCGAACGACCTTGTGCTGAAGCCGATCGAGGAACGCCTGCTGGTGACGAAGGTGTTGTTCCAGCTGCGCCTGGCGCGCATGGACGAATCCCGCGCCCTCGTCTGAGGCGCCCGCGTCCGGTATGACCGAAGAAGACCGCATCCGGCTGGAGCCCTCCTGGAAGGCGCACATCGGCGACTGGCTGCAGCGGCCGGAGATGCGCGAGCTGTCCGCGTTCCTGCGCCAGCGCAAGGCCGCCGGCGCGCGCATCTATCCGCCGGGGCCGCAGATCTTCGCCGCCTTCGATGCCACGCCGTTCGACGCAGTGAAGGTCGTGATCCTGGGACAGGACCCCTACCACGGCCCCGGCCAGGCGCATGGTCTGTGCTTTTCGGTGCTGCCGGGCGTGCCGGTGCCGCCGTCGCTGCTCAATATCTACAAGGAAATCAACGCCGACCTCGGCATCCCGCCGCCCGACCACGGTTGCCTGCTGCCGTGGGCGCGACAGGGTGTGCTGCTGCTCAATGCGGTGCTGACGGTCGAGGAAGCTCGCGCGGGCGCCCACCAGGGCAAGGGGTGGGAAGGCTTCACCGACCACGCCA
Source organism: Pseudoxanthomonas sp. Root630 (assembly GCF_001427585.1). Classification (GTDB taxonomy): domain Bacteria; phylum Pseudomonadota; class Gammaproteobacteria; order Xanthomonadales; family Xanthomonadaceae; genus Pseudoxanthomonas_A. The sequence continues at coordinate 7,706 of NZ_LMGY01000017.1, forward strand.
TCGAAACGCTGGCACGCGAGCGCGAAGGCCTGGTGTTCCTGCTGTGGGGCAGCTACGCGCAGGCCAAGGGCAAGGTGATCGACGCGCGCCGCCATCGCGTGCTGCGCGCGCCGCATCCGTCGCCGCTGTCGGCGCACCGGGGCTTCCTGGGCTGCGGGCATTTCTCCGCGACCAACCAGTATCTGGCCCAGCGCGGCCACGCGCCGATCGACTGGCGGCTGCCGCCGCGTGAGCAGTTGGTGCTTTGAAGGGGGTGGCGTGGGAGCGACGTCAGTCGCGATGAGGCGCTACCGGCAGGCCATCGCGACTGAGGTCGCTCCCACAGTGCCGTTATCCACGGCCCTCGCTCAGCGCGTGCGGCGCCGCTTCTGCGGCGGCGACACCGGCGGGGGCGGGGTCACCGGGATGTTCCTGATCTCCGCCTGCAAGGCTTCCAGCATCGGCACCATCTTCTGCTGCACGGCCGACATGATGTTCTGCATCAGGGCGGGGTTCTTGTCGAGCATGCGCTGGCCGGCGGCACTCTCGTAGAACTTCGTGATCGCGCGCACGTCTTCGCGCGTGTAGGTCTTCTTGTAGACGTCCAGGTACACCGGCCGCATCTCTTCCCACGACAGCGCCGTGCGGACGATCTCCTGGGTCTTGGCCTGGATGCGGGCGACCTCGGCTTTCTGCTCGTCGGTCATTTCGCGGCCGGCGAAGTGCTTGTCGAACTCCTGCTGCTGCACCGCCTCCATCTGCGGCACCACGCCTGCCAGCAGGCTTTCGGCGCGCGATGCCTTGAGCAGGCGGTCGATGTCCGCATCGGTGGGTTCCGCAGCGAAGGTCGGTGCGGACGCCACCAGGGCGAGGGCGAGCAGCAGGCGCAGCAGGGCGCGGGCCGTGATCGACGGGAGCTTGGGCATGCGGCGTGGCGGCATGGAATGGGGTCGTAGGGTGCCTGCCCCGGAGTAAATCTGGTGTTAATCGGCGGCGATCGGGGCGCCAGCGCGCTGCGAACGGACCCACATCCTGACTACAATCCGCGGATGGGGAGCACCGCACTCGAGATCACGCCCACGCTGTCGATACCGGACGACGAACTCGTCGAACGGTTCGTGCGCGCGAGCGGCGCGGGCGGGCAGAACGTCAACAAGGTCGCCACGGCGGTGGAGTTGCGCTTCGACGTGGCCGCGTCGCCGTCATTGCCCGATGCGTTGCGCGAGCGCCTGTTGGCCAAGCGCGACCGCCGGCTCACCGACGAGGGCGTGCTGGTGATCGACGCCCAGCGCTTCCGCACGCAGGACCGCAACCGTCAGGATGCGCGTGAGCGCCTGGCCGCATTGATCGCCGCCGCGCTGGTGGTGCCGAAGAAACGCATCGCGACCAAGCCCTCGCGCGCCGCCAAGGCACGCCGGCTGGACGCCAAGCGCGAGCGCAGCCAGGTCAAGCGCGGCCGTTCGCAGAAGAACCAATGGGAGTAACCGTTTGAGCCACGACATCGTCCCGCGCATCCCGCCGAACATGCCGCAGGTGCCGCCGAACCGCTTCACCCGCTGGATGGGCCGCACCTTCCTGCGCGTGTTCGGCTGGAGGATCGTCGGCACGCTGCCGGACATTCCGAAGCTGGTGATGATCGTGGCCCCGCACTCGTCCAACTGGGACGGCATCTGGGGCATGGCGGCGAAGATCGCGATGGGCTTCCAGGTGCGCGTGCTGGGCAAGGCGCAGCTGTTCTGGTGGCCGCTGTCGCCGCTGCTGCGCAAGCTGGGCGTGGTCCCGGTGGACCGCAGCTCGCCGCAGGGCACGGTGGAGCAGGCGGTGCGGATGATCCGCCAGTCAGAGAAGATGTGGTTCGCGCTGACGCCCGAAGGTACCCGCAGGCGCGTGGACAAGTGGAAGGGCGGCTTCCTGAAGATCGCCCAGCAGGCGCAGGTGCCGATCCTGATGGCGTACTTCCACTACCCCGACAAGGTCGTCGGCATCGGCGACGTGTACTACCCGACCGGCGACATGGACACCGACATGGCCGCGATCCGCGCGTGGTACCAGCCGTGGCAGGGGAAGAACCGCGGGACGGTGTGAGGTCTTGGGCCGGATCATCCGGCACACGAACGTGGAAGCCCTGGATGCGAGTCGCGAGTCGCGAGTCCGCGTCTCTGCGATGAAGCGAAAGAGCCGTCGTCCCAGTGAACGCTGGGACCCATCTTGATCCTGCTTCTGGCTTGAGTCGCCGACCGTCGGCGAAGTGCAGCCAGAACGCATCGCGCCCATGCAATAGAGCGGGAGCGAAATGGATCCCAGCATGCGCTGGGACGACGAGGGGCAAGTTTCCGTCGTGCTTGCGCCCGCGGCATGGCTGATGAGCTTGCACCCGCGGGGTAGCCGGAAAGAAAAGGCCCGCCTTGCGGCGGGCCCTGTACCTTTCCGTGGAGATTCGCGTTACAGCGGCGCGCCGCCCAGCTTCCAGGTGACCTGCAGGAAGTAGCTGCGGCCGGTGGAGTCGAACCACGAGGTGTCGTAGTACGGGTAGTTCGCCCAGGTCGCGTCCTTCGGCGGCATGTCGTCGAGCAGGTTGTTGACGGTCAGCGACACGCGCAGGTGGTCGTTGACGTCGTAGCGTGCACCGGCGTTGAAGCGCCAGGTCGCCTTCGTCCACGCGTCGTTGTCGTAGTTGGCGACGCGGCCCAGATAGTTGCCGAACACGCTGGCGCCCCATGCATTGCGATCCCAGCTCACGCCCAGGTTGCCCTTCTGGCGCGGCAGCGTGGTGGCGCTGAAGCTGACGTCCAGCATGTCTTCTTCCGGATCGCCCGGGTACTGCTGGCGCGTGTGCTTGTCGGTCCAGGTGTAGCTGCCGGTGAAGCGGAAGTCGCCCGCGCTCGCCGTCTGCAGGCGGTAGTTCGCGGTGACGTCGACGCCGGAGGTTTCCTCGTTGGCGATGTTGATCGGCGCGAAGTGGACGCTGGTGATGTAGCCGTCGGCATCACGGATCACGCGGGCGAGGGCATCGACGCAGGTCGGCGAATTGACGTCCACGGTGGCGCCGCTGTCGGTGACGCCAAGGCGGCAGTTGGCCTCGTCGATGCGCAGCTGCTCGCGGCTCTGCGACTGCACCTGGTTCGACACGCGGATGCGGTAGTAGTCCACCGCCAGGTCGAAGTTGGCGAAGGGCGACCACACGAAGCCCGCCGAGAACGACTTGCTCGTCTCCACGTCCAGGTCCATGTTGCCGGTGTAGACGTCGAACGTGTTGATGTCCCACGTGCCGTCGTCGTAGCAGTCGCCGTCGGTGAAGCCCGGCTCGTCGGTGCGGCACTGGTAGTAGTCGGTCGACAGGGTGCGGTAGTAATCGTCGCCCGCGAACAGGTAATGCATGTCCGGCGCGCGGAAGCCGGTGCCGTAGGAGCCGCGCACCAGCAGCGTGTCGACCGGGCGCCATTCCAGGCCTGCGCTGTAGGTGAACTTGCCCGGGTTCTTGTTGCCGTATTCGTAGCGGTCGTAGCGGCCGGCCAGGCTGGCCTGCAGCGAGGACAGCAGCGGCAGGCGGAACTCGCCGGCCACGCTCCAGCGGTCGCGGTCGCCCTTGCCGTCGCCGTAGCGCGGGCCGTAGTAGGCATCGGCGGTCAGGGCGAGCGGGTCGGGATTGATTTCGTACGACTGCTGGCCGTACTCGATCGCGGCGGCGAAGCCGACGTCGCCGGCCGGCAGCGTGAACAGCGCCGGTGTGTCGAGGGTGAAGCTGAGGTTGTCGTTGTCGGCCTTCGGGTGGAAGGTGGACATCGCCGCGATGGTCGCGAACTCGGCCGGTGTCAGCGGCGTGAACAGGCGCGCCGGATCCGGGCTGTAGATCGCGTAGCCGTCGGCGTCGTAACCCTGTTGCGGACCGAGGAAGAGTTCGTTCGCAGCGGCGGCGCGGATGCGGGGCATGCCCACGTCGGCCTTGTACTGCGAATGGTTGTAGGCCGCTTCCCAGTTCCAGTTGTCGCCGAACGCACCCTGCAGGCCCGTCGTCACCGCGAACGTCTTCTGGGTGGTGGTGTTCATGCGGTTGCGCAGGCCGCCCATTTCCTCGGGCGTGAACTGGCGCGACCACGTTTCGTAGTGGCCGGTGACGGCGTTGTAGAACACCTTGTCGTTGTTGTCGGTGGAGTCGGGGTCGTGGAACTCCCAGCCCATGACGTCGCTCACCACGTCGTTGCCGTTGGTGCCGGTGAGCAGCTTCACCTCCTGGCGGCCCAGCTGGACATCGGCGAACCACGACAGGTTGTCGGAGAAGCGGTACTCGAACGAACCATAGGCGTTGAAGCCCTTGCGTTCGTTCTGGATGGTCCGGTACGCGATGGCGCGCTCGCTGCCGCAGTAGGGCTCGCCGAAGCGGTCCTCGGCCAGCACGGTGGTGCCGTCGTTCAGGCTCGCCATCGCGGCGCAGCCGTCGGCGGGCGCGATGTTGACGTCGTCGTCCCAGTCGTAGAGCTGGGCGGTCAGGCGCGGCAGGCGGCGACGCGAGGTCGGCGCGTCGAGGGTGGAGTCCTGGTTGCTGCGCTCGTAGCCCCACAGCGGGCGCTTGTCGATCAGTTCCAGGCCGACGATGCCGCTGAACGCATCGCGCTCGAAGCCGGTGGTCAGCGTCAGCTTGTGGGATTCGCCGCCGCCGCGTTCGGTGTCGCCGTAGCGGTAGTCGATGGTGGTGCCGTCGGTGGACTTCTTCAGGATGAAGTTGATCACGCCGGCCATGGCGTCGGAGCCGTAGACCGCCGAGGCGCTACCGGTCAGCACTTCGATGCGGTCGATCATGCCCAGCGGGATGTTGCCGATGTCGGTGAAGTTGCTGCGGCCGTTGAGCGGCAGCGGGAAGTCGGCGATGCGGCGGCCGTTGACCAGCACCAGGGTGTGGTTGGGGCCAAGGCCGCGCAGGTCGACGGCCTGTGCGCCGGGCGTGGACTGCGCGCTGGTGGTGTTCTGCTGGCCCTGCACGCTGCCGCTGTTCTGGCTCAGCGAGCGCAGCACTTCAGCGACGGTGGTCAGGCCGGCGGACTGGATCTGCTCGGCGGTCACCACGGTGATCGGCGCGGGGCCTTCGATCTGCGCGCGCGGGATGCGCGAGCCGGTGACCTGCAGGGTCTCCAGCTGGGTTACGGGTGCTTCCGCCTGTGCGCCGCCGCCGCCGGGAGGCGCCTCCTGAGGCGCGGGCCGCGGCGCCGGTGCGCGACGCGGCGTCGCGTCGGCTTGCACGATCAGGACCGCGCCGGAGGCATCGCGCTTGGCTTCGAAGCCGCTGCCCTTGAGCAGGCGCTCCAGCGCCTGGTCGGTGGTTGCCGCGCCCTGCACGCCGGTGGTGCGGCGGCCCTTCATCTGGTCGGCGCGATATACCAACTGCGTGCCGGACTGCTTGGCCAGCGTGTTCAGCGCCGTCGCCAGTTCGCCCGCAGGCAGGTCGATGCGGCCGGGGGCCGCCTGGGCCTGCGCAGCCAAGGCCGCGCTACAGGCCATGCTCAACAGCAGGACTCGCATTGGATACCGCATGGACGACTCTCCCCGGAGGTGCTCGGGATGGCACCTTCTGGACATCAGGACGAACGAACCGGACAAATCCCCCCGTGACTTTCGTCAGCCGGGCGGCGGCCTAGCGCGCGTGCAGCACGATGCGATCCTCGTGCCGCTCGGCGCGCACCGGGAACCCCTGTTCGAGCAGGCGCACGAAGCCGTCGGCATTGGACCAGCGGAAATTGCCGCCCACGCGCAGGTCGGCCACCGTGGCGTCCCCCAGCTCGAGCTTGCGCGTGTTGAAGCGGTTGAACTCGGCGGCCGCGTCGGCCAGCGAGGTATCGTCGAAGGTCAGGAAGCCGTCGCGCCATTCGAGATAGCGCTCGGCGTCGGCCACCGGGACCGAGCGCACCAGCACGCCGTTGCGCCCGGCGGTGGCCACGCTGCCGGCCGGCAGCAGGGCGACGGGCTGGGCGCGGCCATCGGCGGCCGGGCCGCTGTCCAGGCGCACCTTGCCTTCGGTCACCACCACGCGCAGCTCGTCGGTGTTGCGGCGCACGGAGAAGCGCGTGCCCACGGCGGCGACCCGCCGGCCCTGCGCTTCCACCACGAAGGGACGCCGCGTGTCGTGGGCCACGTCGAAGAAGGCTTCGCCACGCGCCAGCGCGATGCTGCGTTCCTGCCGACTGATCCGCACGTCGAGCTGGCTGTCGCTGCTGAGCGTGGCGGTGGAGCCGTCCGGCAGGGTCACCGTCTGCACCTGGCCGACGGCGCTCACGTAGTGCGCTTCCTCGCGTCCGGTCAGCTGCCAGCCGCCCCAGGCGGCGGAGCCGACGGCCAGCAGCGCCAGCGTGGCGGCGATGCCGTGCCGCCAGCGGCCGCGGGGCGCGACCACGCGACGCGGCGCGAAGCGGATGCTGCGCAGGTCGGGCAGCGCAGGCGTATCGGTCGCCGCGCGCGGTGGCGGGCCACCGGTCGGCAGGCCTGCGGCGAAGGCTTGCAGGCGACCGGCTTCGGACCATGCCGATTCCAGCCGCAGGAAGGCGACCTTGTGGCGCGCCGACGCCGACAGCCACGCGTCCAGTACCTGCTGGTCGTGCGCGGTCCAGTCTCCTGCGTCGCGGCGGACCAGCCAGTCGGCCGCCTGTTGTTCAATCTGCCTGCTGTCGGTCATGTCCGTCGTCCTCGTCCATGACGAGGCGGGCATTCCTGCGCCCGCCCGGCGCATACGCCTCGTCGCCGCCATACAGATGGTCGGCGAGCAGGCGCATCCCCTTGGCCAGATGTTTTTCCACGGTCTTCTCGCTGATGCCCAGGCGCGCGGCGACCGCCTTCTGCGGCAACTCCTCCACGCGCCGCAGCCACACCACTTCGCGGCAACGGTCGGGGAGTCGGTCCAGGGCCTCGACCAGGCGCTTGAGCGCCTGGCGGGTCCCGGCCCAGCGCTCGGGCGACACCTCGTCGATCAGGTAGACGTTCGAGGACTCGAAATCACCCACCGGCTCGATCGACACCACCCGGCTGCGCCGCAGGCGGTCGGTCATCAGGTGGCGCGCGGTGGTGAACAGGAAGGCCTTGGGCGCGTCCGGGCGCACGCGCCCGGCGGCCTCGTAGACCCGCGCGTACACCTCCTGGCGCAGATCGTGCCACTCGTCGCGGTGCGGCCAGTGGCGTTGCAGGAACAGCGCCAGCGCCCGTTCATGGACGAGCACCTCGTGGACGAACCATGCATCGAGTTCGGTGGGCATGCCCGCACTCTAGCCCAAGCGCGCGCGATCCTGCATGGGGGAAGCGCGCCGCCGCTTCGTCTCCACAAGTCATCGGTGCGTGGCATCCTGCCGCGACCTTCGACGTGGAGTGAATGGCATGGTGTCTGTCCTTGGTGCAGTGCGGCGCAGCGCGCTCGGCATGCTGGTGCTCATGCTGGCGCTGCCGGCGTTCGCGGCCAAGCCCGCCCATTACGTGCTGGGCGACGTGTCGGCCAAGACGCCGGGCAAGGTCGAGCCGGGCCTGCTGTTGATGGGCGGCGGCGATCGCAACTTCGACGCCATGCACTGGTTCATGAAGAAGGCCGGCAACGGCCACATCGTCGTGCTCCGCGCCTCGCAGGCGGGCGAGATCGGCGAGGAATTCTTCAACGAGGTCGGCGGCATCGCCTCGGTGGAGACCTACGTGTTCAGCGACCGCGAAAGTGCGAGCGACCCCGCCGTGCTGCGCAGCCTGAAGCACGCAGACGGCATCTTCCTGGCGGGCGGCGACCAGTCGCGCTATGTGCGCTACTGGCGCGGCACGCCGGTGGGTGCGGCGCTCGATGCGCACGTGCGCGCGGGCAAGCCGCTGGGCGGTACCAGCGCCGGCCTGGCCATGCAGGGCGAATACCTCTACGGCGCGATGGATGGCGGCAGCCAGATCAGCCCGCGTGCGCTGGCCGACCCGCTCGGCCCGGACAACACGATCGAAACCGGCTTCCTGCAACTGGCGTTGCTGAAGGGCGTGCTGACCGACACGCACTTCAGCGAGCGCAACCGCCTGGGGCGCCTGATCGCGTTCGTGGCCAAGGCCGAGTCGATGGCCGGTCGCCCGATCCTGGGCCTGGGCGTGGATGAAGACGCCGCCGTGGCCGTCGAAGGCGACGGCAGCGCGCGCGTCTATGCGACGGCGCCGGGCGCGGGCGCTACGGTGGTGAAGGGCGGCTTCGCGCAGAAGCAGGTGGAAGACGAAGCGATGAACCTGGATCGCGTCGATACCGTGATCGCCGGTGTCGATTCCGTGCTGCACCTGCCGAGCGGTCGCGTGGACAAGCCTGCCGCCGAGCGCCGCTATGCCGTGCGCAACGGCGTGCTGGTGGCGGTGGATGCGCCGGTGCTGGTGATCCACGGGGGCGCGGGCGTTGAGCGTGCCGGCATGACGCCGGCCGACGAAGCCGCCGCCCGTGCGGCGCTGGAAGCGGCGCTGCGTGCCGGCCACGCGCAGTTGAAAGCCGGCAAGCCCGCGTTGGACGCGGTCGCCGCGGCGATCACCGTGCTGGAGGATGCGCCGCAGTTCAACGCGGGTCGCGGCGCGGTGTTCACCCACGATGGCAAGAATGAACTCGATTCCTCGATCATGGACGGCGCGACCGGCAAGGCGGGCGCGGTCGCCGGTGTGCATCGCGTCAAGAACCCGATCACCCTGGCGCGCGCGGTGATGGACAAGTCGCGCCACGTGATGATGGTCGGCGGCGGCGCCGAGGCGTTCGCCAAGGAGCAGGGCATCACCCTGGTCGATCCGTCGTACTTCCGTACCGAGAAGCGCTGGCAGCAACTGCAGAATGCGCTGAAGGAAGAGAAGCAGGCCCAGGCCAGCAACACGCCACTGGAGCTGCCGGGCAAGGCCTACTTCGGCACGGTCGGCGCGCTGGCGCTCGACGCGAAGGGCTTGCTGGCCGCCGGCACGTCCACCGGCGGCATGACCAACAAGCGCTACGGCCGGGTGGGCGATTCGCCGATCATCGGCGCGGGCACCTGGGCTGACGACCGCTGCGCGGTGTCCGGTACCGGCTGGGGCGAGTACTACATCCGCGCCGCCGCCGCACACGAAATCTGCGCGCGCGTGCGCCTGTCCGGACAGGGCCTGGTCCGTGCCGCAGACGGCGTGATCAACCGCGATATCCCGAAGGCGGGTGGCGACGGCGGCGCGATCGCCCTGGGCGCCGACGGCACGATCGCCTTCCCGTTCAACACCGAGGGCATGTACCGCGGCTGGATCGGCAGCGATGGCGTGCCGCACGTGGCGATCTACAAGGAAGATCCGCTGCCCGCGCGCTGAGCCGGGATGGCGCTATGCTTCGTCTGTCCTCGGGGAGAGACGAAGCCATGCGCAAGGTGTGGGGAATCGGGCTGCTGCTGGTGGCCCTCAACGCGTCGTCGGCAGAGCCGACAGCCAAGCCGATCCATTTCCGTGCGCATGCGCGCGTCGCGCTGGATGCGCAGGGCGTGCCGCAACAGGTCGACGTGGACCAGAAGCTGCCGGCCGTGATCCGCAATGCGATCGCGCAGCGCGTGGCGCAATGGCGCTTCGAGCCGGCCCGGGAGGGCGACCAGCCGCGCGCCGGCGCCACCACGGTATTCGTCGATGCCTGCGCTGTCCCGGCGGCGAATGGCGACATGCGACTGGCGGTGGACTACGGCTGGAATGGCCCGGGCTACGCCGATGGACGCTATTTCCATCCGGCGCCGCGTTATCCGGTCGAGGCTGCGCAGCGGAACAAGGGGGGTGTGTTCCGCGTGGTGCTGCAGATCGGCACCGATGGACGTGCGGCGGTCGAGACGATCGAAACCCAGGAAGGCCAACTGCCCCTGTTCGAGCAGGCGTTGCGCACCTGGGTGGCCACGCTGCGCTATGTGCCTGAGGAGATCGACGGCACGCCGGTCACCACCCGGGTCGCGATCCCGGTGGATTTCTCGATGGGCGGCGGCTCGCTCAGCATGCGCCAGTACGTGCGCCAGGAGCGCGAGGCCAGGCAGCGGTCTCCCGAGTGCATGGCGGCGATGGGCAAGGAAACGGAAGAAGGGCCGCCGCGTCCGATGGTGCTCGATTCCCCCTTCAAGCCCGTGACGACCGGTTAGCCCTGTGTCCATGGCCACGAGGAGCGCTGCGATGAAGGCGGGAATCGCGATGGGTCTGCTGCTGGCCAGCGCGTCGTTGCAGGCGGGCGAAGCCGGGGAGCCTGTGCGTTTCCCGGCGACGGCCCGCGTGGTGCTGGACGCCGAAGGCGTGCCCCAGCAGGTGCAGGCGAATCCGAAGCTGCCGTCGGTGGTGCGCCATGCGGTCGAGGAGCGGATCGCCCGATGGCGCTTCGAGCCGGCGCGCGTGAACGGGGTACCCAAGCCGGGTATCACCCATGTCCGCCTGAAAGCCTGCGCGATACCGCAGGCCGATGGGGGCATGCGCATTGGCATGGACTACGCGGCGAATGGGCCGGGCTACGCCGATGACGCCCTGCGGCTGCCCCCGCTGCCCTATCCGCCGCTGGCGGCGCGGGCCGGCGCGGAGGGCAGCTTCGAGCTCACGGTGCGGGTGGGGCGGGACGGCCGGGCATCCCTGGCCTCGGTCAAGACCCGGCGCGGGTCGGTGGGCGACTTCCGGCATGCCATGGAGGCGTGGGTGGACTCGATCCGCTACCAGCCGGAAGTCGTGGACGGACATCCCATCGAGACCCAGCTGCGCTTTCCGGTGGCGTTCTTCTTCGAGACCCGCACCGCGTCGTCCCCCGATCCGAGGACGCTGGACGCCCGGTCGCCTGAATGTGCTGCCGCTGCCGGGCAGCAGGACGACCCCATGACCCCGGTCGTGCTGGATTCCCCCTTCAAGCCGCTGTCCACCGGCTGATCGCGCCTCACCCGTGGCTGGTACCCCGGGAGCCGACCCGTGCGCGACACCTCAATTGTTATGTGACGAAACTCTCACAACCCCGGTCTGTAAGCTAAGATACGGATCACATTAGTGCTGCAGGCAGGCCGGGCCCCGGTCCCCGCGGCACTACAGGGGGTGTACCCGACCGGTTCCGCAGCGTGCTGCCGGGCCGCGGTGGGCGCCAGCCAGGAAGGCGTTGTCTTTCCGGAAGGTCGTAGGGGATCCGTTCGTCGATGTCGCGCAATTTCTTGGCTGGTCTGCGCCTGCGGGGCGCTTCGTGTGTATCTCCTCCCATGACCTCGATCCGTCGCACGGCCCGGCCGCCGCGACGCCGGCTGTCGCGCCTGCTGGGGCAGGCCGGGCTGGTCGTTGCGGGACTGTTCGCGGCCGGTTCGGCGTTCGCCCTGCTGACCGGCACCTGGACGACCAACGGGTCCAGTTCCGCCACGACGAGTGTCAGCGGCATCAGCGTGACCTGGACCGGCACCGCCAACCAGAACTACGCCAACGGCACGTTCAACGCGACCAACAACAGCTGGTGGACCGATCCGTACGGCGGCACCGTCAACAACGGCACCTCGCTGGTGATCCTGCACGACACCGGTACCCGCACCTACACCGCCACCTTCAGCAAGCCGGTCGACAACCCGGTGCTGCATATCGACCGCCTGGGCGGCGCGATCGACAGTGATCCCAACAGCTCGCGCTGGACGCTGACGGGCTCAGCGTCGCAGGGCGGCTCGGTCACGATGACCCGCCTGAGCGGGAACGCGCAGTTCATGGTGCAGCCGGCGCAGAACCGCTTCTTCCGTCAATTGGGTGCGTTCTCGGGCGACGCCGATGCGGAATGCCGCACCGGCAACGCCAACTCGGTCGCACGCGGCACGGCTTGCGGTTCGGTGCAGTTCAACGGCACCGGCGTCACCAGCCTGACCTTCAGCATCGACCTCACCGGTCCGACCGGTGGCGACGAACTGGAGATGCGCTGGAGCTTCGACGGCTCCAAGGTGATCGTGCGCAAGCAGACCGTCGGCGGCACCGGCACGTTCGCCTTCACCGCCAGCGATGCGCTGTCGCAGACGTTCAACCTGACCACGACGGCGGTGAACACGCCGGTGGCCTCGAGCACCTACGCGATCGCCAACCACGCCGCCCCGATCACGCTCACCGAGTCCCAGGTGGCCGGCTACCTGCTGACCAGCGCCACCTGCGTCGACCAGAGCGGCGCCACGGTATCGGCCACGGTCAACGCCACCACGCGCCAGGTGGTGATCCCGACCGCGAACTACCGCGCCAACCAGACCCTGACCTGCACGCTGACCAACACGCGACAGTCGACGCTGGCGCTGGCCAAGCGCTGGGTGAACGCGGCCATCAACGATACCGCCGCGTTGTCGGCGACGGGCGGCACCAATGCGGCCAGCCTGGCGTCCACGGCCAACACCGCGTCCGAAACCGACACCGGTGCGGCGGTCGCGGTGGCTGCCGGCAACGTCATCACCCTGGGCGAGACGTTGGGCGCGGGGAATGCGCGCAACTACAACGCCAGCGCGTGGAGCTGCACGGGCGGCAACCTCAGTGGGAGCACCCTGACGCTGACGGCCGCGCACACCGGCCTGGATATCGTCTGCACCATCACCAACACCGCGCGCCTGGTGGATCTGTCGGTGAGCAAGACGACGGGTGCGGGTTCCGCCGTGTCCGGCGACCTGCGCACGTTCACCGTCCTGGTCTCGAACGCGGGCCCCGAGGCGGCCGATGGCGCCGTCGTCACCGATGCGCCCGGGGCCGGATTGACCTGCCCGCCGGCCGGCAACCCGATCACCTGCAGTGCTGGCGGTGGCGCGCAATGCCCGGGTACCGGCGCACTGGCCGGTCTGGTGGGCAGTGGCGTGGCGATCCCCGCGCTGCCGTCCGGCGGTACCGTCACCTTCCTGGTGCCCTGCCGCGTGACCGCTACCGGACAGCCCTGACCGGGACGCCGCGTCGCGCCCCCGGGGCGTGTCGCGGAGGCGCTTCCTTTCCCCGCGCTCAGTGACTATCGTGCGGCGACCTTCTTCGCCGCACCGATTCGATGAGCCGTACCGCATGGATGTGGGTGGTCGTGGTGATGACCACCGTGGCGATCGCCGCCACCTTCCTGTTCACGCCCCGATTCCCCGTGCCCGTCCCCGATGCCGGTCCGCCGCTGACGCCGTTCGGCTGGGCGGCGGAGCGGACGCTCGCGGCCGGTGACGGCGTGCGCGGCGCGCAGGACGGCGCGGGCGCGCAGGCGCGCTTCGACGACCCCTGGGGCATCGTCGTCATGGAGGACGGCACGCGTTACGTCGCCGACGCGGGCGACAACAATCGCATCCGCCGCATCGCACCCGACGGCCTGGTAAGCACGCTGGCCGGCGGCGTTGAAGGCTTCGCCGACGGCACCGGCAGCGCTGCCGCGTTCAATACGCCTTCCGCCCTTGCGCGCGACCTCGACGACAACCTGTACGTCGCCGACACCGGCAATCACGCCATCCGCAGGATTACACCGGAAGGCGTGGTGACCACCGTCGCCGGCACCGGCCAAGCGGGGTACCGAGACGGCCCGGGCGCGCAAGCCCAGTTCAACGGACCGGTCGGCGTGGCGGTGGATGGGCGTGGGCGCGTCTTCGTTGCAGACACCTACAACGACCGCATCCGCATGATCGACCGCGATGGCCAGGTGACGACCCTGGCGGGTGGCGATGCGCCGGGCTTCCTCGACGGCACCGGCAGCGACGCGCGCTTCGACACGCCTACCGCGGTGGCGGTGGATGCGACCGGCATCGTCTGGGTCGCGGACCTGCGCAACGATGCGATCCGCCGCATCGAACCGCACGGCGGCGTCAGCACGCTGCCATTGCGGCCCGACACGGACACGACCATGGGGCCGCGTCGCCCGCTCGCCCTCGCGCTCACCCACGACGGCCACCTCTACGTCGGCGAGCTGTACACCGGGCGCGTGATGCAGGTGATGCGCGATGGCCGCTGGCACGTGCTGGCGGGTCATCTGCCTGGCCAGCGCCTGTCGCGCCCCGCGGGCCTGGCGGTGGATGCGGCCGGGCGCGTGCACTTCACTGATGCGGGCAGCCATCGCGTGCATCGGCTTGCGCCCCTGGCGGTCGGCACGGCGCCTGCGGTATCGCCCGTGGGGCCTTCGCCGGAAGATCCGTTGCCCGCCACCGCCGGCCGCTGGCCACTCGCGCCGCAGGACGGGTGGCACGAAGTCGTGGGTACGCTGGGCGAAGTCCGTGGCGACTACTCAGGCGAGAGTCGCCACCACCTGCATGGCGGGCTCGACATCCGTGGCGATGTCGGCGCGACCGTGCTCGCCATCGCGGACGGCAAGGTCAGCAGCCCCAGCGCGGCATGGGGCTTCGACGGTCTGGGCGAAGGCCTGGGCCTGGGTGCGCTGGACTACATCCACATGCGGGTGGGGCGCACGTCGCGCGGCGATCTGCTGGATCCGACGCGCTTCCAACTGCTGCACGATCTCAGTGGCGATCCGGGCCGCATCCGTGTGCGTCGCGGCACCCGCTTCGCCGCGGGCGATCCGCTGGGCACGGTGAACCGCATGGCGCATGTGCACCTTTCGATCGGCCCATCCGGTTACGAGCGCAATGCCATCGGCCTCGGCTTCACCGGTTTCACCGATGCCTACGCGCCGCGCATCGATGACGTGACGTTGTTCGACACGCTGGACCAGCCGATCGACGCGAAGCAGGACGGTCGCGTGGTGGTGTCGCGTGACCTGCAGGGCGTGCGCATCGTGGTGGAGGCCTGGGACCAGGTGGACCGTAACCTGCCGCGCCGTCGCCTGGGCCTGTACGCGCTCGGCTATCAGCTGTTGCACGGCGACGGCACGCCGGTGGCGGGCTACGAAGCGCCGCGCATGAACATCGATTTCCAGCGCCTGCCTTCCGATGATGCGGTGCAGGTCGCTTACGCGCCCGGCAGTGGCATCACCGTGCACGGCAGCGCCGTGACCCGGTTCCGCTACAGCGTGACCAACACGGTGCGCGACGGCATGTGGGCCGAGGGTACCTGGCAGGCGGGCGAGCTACCGCCAGGCGATTACCTGTTGCGCGTCTCCGCGCGCGACCACAGCGGCAACGAGGCACAGGGCCGCCGCGACCTGAAGCTGCGGCTGCCGTAACCCCGCTGCATTCTTTCCCCGACGGGTGTCGATCTCCGCCCGGCCCGTTCGTCGTCATGGACAAGAGCGGCCGGATGGTCCGGTCCGGAAGACAGGAGAGCGCCATGAAAGTGATGGTCATCGTGAAGGCCAGCCCGGAGTCCGAGGCCGGTGCAATGCCCAGCACCGCGTTGCTGGCCGAGATGGGCAAGTTCAATGAAGCGCTGGTCAGGGCCGGCATCATGCTGGCGGGCGAGGGCCTGCATCCCACCTCGCGCAGCGCGCGGGTGCGGTTCGACGGCAAGCAGCGCACTGTCATCGACGGGCCTTTCGGCGAGACCAAGGAGCTCATCGCCGGCTTCTGGCTGTGGCAGGTCCGCAACCTGGACGAAGCGATCGAGTGGATCAAGCGCGCGCCCTTCGATGGTGGTGCCGAGATCGAACTGCGCCCTGTGTTCGAAGCCGACGACTTCGGCGATGCGCTGACGCCGGAACTGCGCGAACAGGAAGCGCGCCTGGCGGCCGACCTTCAATCCCGCAACCCGCAGTGAGGCGCAGGACATGAGCACCCAGATCTTCGTCAATCTGCCCGTGCGCGACCTGGACAAGGCCAAGGCCTTCTTCAGCGCGCTGGGTTACGCCTCGAACCCCCAGTTCACCGATGAGAACGCCGCCTGCGTGGTCATCAGCGACAGCATCTATGTGATGCTGCTGGTGGAGCCGTTCTTCCAGGGTTTCACCCGCAAGTCCCTTTGCGATGCGCGCACGCACACCGAGGTGCTGATCTGCTTCTCGGTCGCGAGTCGCAGCGAGGTGGATGCGATGGTCGCCAAGGCGCTGGCAGCCGGCGGCCGCGAGCCGATGGAGGCGAAAGACTACGGTTTCATGTACCAGCGCGGCTTCGAAGATCTCGATGGCCATCTGTGGGAAGTCGTGCGCATGGACGAGAGTGGCGTGCCAGCCGAGTAATGCCGACAGCAGCGGCTTGATGCGAATGCACACAGCGCATGACATTGCTCACATCAGGGTGTCGCGTCTTGCACAGTGTGGCGCGGTGCCATACAGATGAATCCATGACTCGTTCTGGCAGGAGGCCAAACGATGACCAAAGTGCGCGACGCGAGAACAAAGGTGGTGGTCAGAATTCGATCATGGGGCCGATCGCATCGATTGTCCTGAGCACGGGATGCCAGAGTATGGCGATGGCGCAGGAAACGAGGCCGCCGCAGGCCCAACGGGCGATGGCGCCGCCATCGACCGGATCGGACGCGACCACCTGCATCGCGAACAAGGACAGGCGTGGCTGCGGGGCGGGGAGCAGCGCTTGCAGGAACTCCGGCCGGCCGTCCACGCGCCGCCAGCGGAACCGCAGCGAGAGCCCGCCGCGCTCGCGCGCTGAACCCGTGCTTGTCGCGTCCCGTCGGCGTGCGGTTTAATCCGCACGGGGACAACGATGCCACGGGAGGCATCCATGGGATGGGGAACAAGGAGTGTGGGCATCTTGCTGGGATGCCTGTTGGCGCCGTGGGCGCACGCGCAGGTGGACCTGGAGCCGTTCCTGAAGCAGGACGTGCTGGAAACCCTGAAGATTTCGCCTACCGGCGAGTACTACGCGCTGACCGTGCCGCTGGAGGACCAGACGATCCTTGCCGTGCAGCGGCGCAGCGACCGGCAGATCACCGCCAAGATCACCGCCGGCAGCGACAGCATCATCGACGACGTCTGGTGGGTCAGCGATGAGCGTGTCGTCGTCTCGGTCGCGAAGAAATATGGTTCGCGCGACCAGCCCTATGCCACCGGCGAGTTGTACGCCACCAATGTCGACGGCACCGTGCGTCGCCAGATCTTCGGCCGCTATGGCCTGGATGGCAATGAACTGCAGCCGCGCGCGGCCGAGCTGGTCGATCCGATGCCGAACGATCCGCGCAAGGTGCTGATCAGCATGTATGCGCTGGACACGTCGATGCCGAACACCCGGCTGATGAGTCTGGACGCCTTCAATGGCAACCTGGATACGCTCGCCACTGCACCCGTGCGTCGTGCGGATTTCGTCGTGGATGCGACGGGCCAGGTCCGCTTCGCGCTCGGTGCCGGCGAGGACAATGCCAGCAAGCTCTACCACCGCGCGGGCAGCGACACGCCCTGGGCGCTGATCAACGACGAGAACGCGACGCGGCGCGTCGAAGTGCCGTTGGGCTTCGCGCCCGACGGTCGCACGGCCTACCTGCAGGTCGAGCAGCGCGAAGGACCGGACGCGATCATGGCGCTGGATACGGTGACCGGCGAACGCACGCAACTGCTGCGCGATGCGGTGGTCGACCCCTACCGGATCATCCGCGCGCCGGGCGGTCGCACGCCGGTGGGCAGTTTCTTCATGCACGACAAGCTCCGCACGGTGTTCTTCGACGACAAGTCGGAGACGGCGCGCCTGTACCGCAAGCTGGAGCGGTCGTTTCCCGGCCACTCGATCCTGATCACCTCCGGCACGCGCGACGGCAAGCTGAAGATCGTCCACATCTGGAACGACACCAGCCCGGGCGATTTCTACCTCTTCAATACCGAGACGAATGCCGCCGACCTGATCTTCAGCCGACGCAAGTGGTTGGATCCGGCGAGCCTGGCGCCCAGCGAATCGGTCTCGCTGAAGGCGCGCGACGGCCTGCCGCTGCACGGCTACCTGACGCGCCCGCGCGGCAGCCAAGGTCCGTTGCCGCTGGTGGTGATGCCGCATGGCGGACCGATCGGCGTCTTCGATCGCTGGGAGGTCGACGACGAGGCGCAGATGCTGGCGCGCGCGGGATACGCCGTGCTGCGGCTCAATTTCCGAGGCTCAGGCAATTACGGGCGCGCGCACATGCAGGCCGGCGCGCGCGAGTGGGGTGGTGCGATGCAGGACGACCTCACCGATGCCACGCGCTGGGCGATCGAGCAGAAGATCGCCGACCCGCAGCGGGTCTGCCTGTACGGAGCAAGCTACGGCGGCTATGCGGCCCTGATGGGCGTCGCCAAGGAGCCGGCGATGTATCGCTGCGCGGCCGGCTACGTGGGTGTGTACGACCTTGAGCTGATGCACCGGCAGAAGTCGCGCAACGCCAAGTGGATCGGCAACTACATGAACGACTGGGTGGGCGACGATCGCACCGCGCTGGCCGACATTTCGCCTACCGCGTTGGCGGCGAAGATCCGCGTGCCGGTGTTCCTGGCTGCGGGGGGCAAGGACGAGATCGCCCCGCAGGCGCACACGGAGCGGATGGAGAAGGCACTGAAGGCGGCGGGCGTGCCGGTGGAGACGCTGTACGTGCGCACCGAGGGCCATGGCTTCTATGCCGAAGCCAACCGACGCACCTATTACACGCAGTTGTTGGGCTTCCTTTCGCGCCACCTTGGCGGCGCGAAAGCGAAGTAGGGCGGGATCAGGCGCCGACGCGCCTGCGTACCGCCTCGAAATCGCGCACCGGCCGCACTTCGATGCTGCCGGTGCCGATCCAGGGGAATTCCTGCGCGATCTTCACCGCTTCTTCGAGACTGTCGGCTTCGATCAGGTTGTAGCCGCCGAGGATTTCCTTGGTCTCGGCGAAGGGCCCGTCGACGACCGTGGTCTTGCCATCGCGCACGCGGACCGTGCGCGCGGTGCTGCCATGTTCCAACTGCTGGGATTCGATCAGCGTGCCGCCGGCTTTCAGTTCGTCGGCGTGGGTGATGCAACCGTGCATCATCCGGTCGAACGCGCCCTCGGGCAGCGCGTCGATCAGGGAATCGTCCGTGTAGACCATCAGCAGGAACTTCATGCGCCCTCCCGGCGTGCCATGCAGGCCGGGATTGTGCCACGGGGGCGTGGCGGCCGATGTTCCGGCGACGTGACGCGCCTCGCCTGCGTTTACTCGGCCGCGGGCGAGCGGAACCAGGCTTCCACGGTGCCCTTGACCTTCATCGTCATCGGATTGCCGCGACGGTCCTTCGACTTGCCCACCGGCACGCGCACCCAGCCCTCGCTGATGCAGTATTCCTCCACGTTGTCGCGTTCGACGCCGTTGAAGCGGATGCCCACGCCACGGTCCATCGCCTCGGCGTTGTGGAACGGGCTGCGCGGATCGGAGGACAGGTGGTCGGGAGGCGTGTCGGACATGGCGGTGCGTCGTGCGTGCTTCGGGAGCGCAAGAATACCCGAAGCGGCGCCTCACCACGGCACGCGCGGACGGCTGCAGGTGAACGCTGCCGTCAGGCTCAGGCGGCCGGCGCGCGGATCCGCCACCAGTCGCGCGGGGTCGCCGATGGCGGGCGCATGGAAGCTGGCGCCGTCGTGGAAGACCAGGCGGTTCCACCGCGCCGGAATGGCCAGTGCCTCGGCGAAGCAGGCGCTGCCGCCCCGCGGATAGGCGGCGGCCACGCCGTGGCGGCGCGAGAACTCGTCGGGCGCCAAGGCTCCGGCATCGTGCTCCATCTGTTCGATCTGCTGCGGCGACACGCGCGGCACGAAGAACTGCAGGCCACCCAGCATCTCGTCGTGGAACAGGAACAGCTCCGCAAGCACGACACGCTGCTCCGGCTCGAACGCGCGCACGCGCTGCGGATTCCAGTGGACGGGCGCCAACGCCTGCGGCGCTGATGTGACCAGCGCCAGCCGGCTGGCGCCGAACTGCGTGCGCCGTACGCCGAGCGCCTGCCGGGCATGCTCGCGGAAGACATCGCCCAGCAAATGGGTGAATTCCTCGGGCATGCGCAGCTGCTGCCCGGGGAACTGGCCGGCCGGGGCCTGCTGGAAGTCCTCGCGATAGGCATAGGCGAAGGCGGGCAGTCGCTCGGGGCCGACCAGCGCGTCATCGATCACGACGCACGCGTGACCGTCGCCGATGGGCAGCGCCCTGACCACGGGACGAGGGTTGAACATCGCGACTCCCGGCAGGCCGGCCCGCGCCGGCGGGGCCACGATAGAACGCCTCGCGGACGGATGGCATGCCGCTGGTCCGCCGGCCACGACGCCGCCATCGCCAGCGCGTACCATCACGCCCGTTCCCACGCCTTGCGTACCTGCCATGCAGCCCGACAACGACTTCGACCCCGACGACAACTTCCGCCATGCCTTCGAGGATGACGACGACATGGATCTGGACGACACCGAGGCACTGGTGTGGAACCTGTTGGTCCTGATCAACCCGGGCGATGAGGAGACCGCGCTTCGCCAGTTCGCGGCCTATCGCGACGCCACCGGCGAGGAAGCCATGGAACCGGACCAGGTGCTGTGGACGCTGAAGGATGCGATCGACTGGACGTCGGGGTTCTACGTGGACTGGAAAGATGCGGAATCCTTCGTCGATTGCGTCAACCAGCTCGCCGCGCGCTATGCCATCGAGATCGACTGGGGCGGCGACACCAGCGATGAGGACTTCATGGACGACGCGGAGGTGCCGGTGCTGATGGCGACGGCCTACGACCGCCTGCGCGAACACGGCTACACGCTGTGGAACTGGAATACCGGCGGCGACGCCTATGCCGGCTGGATGGCGCTGCGCCGCGACGACGAAGGCATGCAGCAGCTCGCCGCGGTGATGGGCGTGGAAATCCGCCCGGGCAGCGACGCGTTCTAGGGCGAACGCGTCACAGCGTCCGCAGGAATTCGGTGATGGCCTCGAGTTCGGTCTTGTGCAGGTCGAGCGGCTTGAGCAACGGATCGACCTGCGGGAACAACGGATCGTCGAGTTGCTCCGGCTTGCGCTGCGGCCTAGGCATGCCGACGTTGTACATGTTCACCACGCCACGCAGCTCCATGAAGCCGCCGCTGTGCATGTACGGGCCCGTCTTGCCGACGTTGCGCAGCGTCGGCGTGCGGAATTTCCCACTGTCGGCAGGGTCGCCGGTCACCCGGTAGCGGCCCAGGTCCTCCTTCGACCGGCCGTAGAAATGCAGGCCGAGGTTGTGGAAGCGATTGTCGGTCAGCGCGGGCCCGCTGTGGCAGTTCATGCAGCGCGCCTGGGTCTAGAGCGGGCACAGACGCTATCGAATCTGCTCTATGTCCAATCCTCTGTGACGCCGATCCAGCGCCAAGACACTGTACGTCGATGGTTGTCGTTCGATGCCTCACCCCACACGGGTACGCTATTGATCCCCGCACTTTGCAAAGTGCGTGACGAGGAGATCTCGCACTTCGATCGGCACTTCCATGTCTAGCATGCTCCTCTCCACTTTTGCGCCACCGGCGATCATGGAGAGCACGGCGGCTCTCCCATATGCAGGGTCATTGGCCAGCGCTCTACTTCTCAGGAAGTGGTGAAGGATGTCTCCGTACTCTCCGTTGTCCATGTACTTCACCGAGTAGTCCGCGCCCCGTTCGAGCAGCATTGCGCCGTAAGCATCGTTCTTTCCCGAGAAAAATGATGGGGCCCAATAGGGCGCTCCGTGGAACGATATGGAATTGATGTTCTTGTTCTTCTTGTTGAATGCCTCATACACGGCTACGTTGCCATGCTTCAGGGCCAACGGAATCGTATAGTCGGGTATCGCGACTCCGGTCGCCATGATCCTCTTCATGACCTCCGGAGGCGCACTGTAGAGCGCTGCCAGTTGCATGATGTTCTTAGGGTACCCCGGCTCCTCCCTTCCGTCGTCGAGTTCCAATGGGTATCCGTCCTGTATCTTCGCCAGCAGCGCGCTCCACCTTGACTCTTTGAAGTCGTCGACCACCTGCATGTACAGGGAGCGATGACGAGCCACTTCTTCGGAAGTGCCGATTGTCGCCCGGAGGGTGTTCCTCGCTTTCCTGCAGGTGTTGAATGTGTTGGAGATGAGCAGGTAGTTCTTCTGATCGGGCCACGTGGATTGGGCGCGTATGTGCTCGTTGATGGAGTCGTGGTATGCGCTGCATGCGTCGAGAAGTGCGTCGAGCTCTTGTCTGTCGTAGTTGCAGCACTCCGCCGGCTTCGGAAACTCGATGGTGGCCAGTTCAGTCCAGGCAGACTCCAGGCCATGTTCCTGTGCCTTCTGCGCACAAGGAAGATCGACGTCCAAGGACGTTGCCTTGGCGTGGTGGCTGTTCGGCAGTGCCCTCGGTTCCGGCGAGCGGACGGTGCCGCGCTCTGCCTCTCCTTCGGGCCGTTCCATTGCCGCCCTCGTTAGGATCCCATCCGCGCCTATGCAGGAGTACAAGCAAAAAGATGCCGCCAAGATGGCGGCAACGGTTAATGATGTCTTCCTCTTACTGGTAGTGGGCACCGAAACAACCGCCAACAAGTTCATTACAGAGGAAGTATTCGTTCGCTGGCGAATCCGCCACAACATCGAGGGCCTCGTTCTTCTCGGACGAGGTCTGCAGCTCGATGTGGGCGCTGTAACCGTTATGGTCTGGCAAGCATGCGCTAGTGACGTCCTGGAAGAAATTCTCCAGGCGCACGGACAGCACTGAGTCCGCATAGCACTTGTGCGCGATGTCAGAATTGATGTCGTACTGAAGATGATTGTAGAACGGGTCGCTCTCTTGCCCAGACGACGTGATGGGCAACAGAGTGACCAATCCTGCGATTGCGAAGGGGAGCACCAGCGTCTTCATCCTTACTCCTTGGAATGGGGAGATTGCGCGAGGCGCGTGTTTGCGCTCCCGGCGGACACGATATAGCTCTATGATTGCAGTGAGTCAATACTAATGAGAAGTATTCGCATTTACGTGAGGGGGCGCCTCGACGCTTTGGAGGCGCGGCAGCAAGAGTGCCAGCGTCAGAAAGAACATCGCACCCGCTTCGGATCAGGGCGCGGTGGCCGCCGGCGTCGCTGTCGCCTGCACCGGCGCATCCGGCATGGCGGTGTCGGCGTCCGGCTTCGGTGCGCCGGGGGCGAGCAGCTGGCCTTCGCCCTGCAACGCCTCTTCCGCGGCCTTGGTCATCACCACGATGCTGATGCGGCGGTTGATGGGGTTCTGCGGATTCTGCTTGTCGAACAGCACCGATGACGACAGGCCGACGACGCGCGAGACCTTGTCCTCGTGCATGCCGCCGACCACCAGGGCGCGGCGCGCGGCATTGGCGCGCTCGGCGCTGAGTTCCCAGTTGGTGTAGCCGCGGTTCGTCGTGTACTGCGTGGTATCGGTGTGCCCGGTGATGCTGATGTGGTTCGGCACCTGGTTGATGAAGGTCGCCAGCTCGGCCAGGATCGCCTGCGTGTAAGGCTTCAACACCGTGCCGCCGAGGTCGAACATCGGCCGGTTCTGCTGGTCGACGATCTGGATGCGCAGGCCTTCCGGCGTCAGGTCGAGCAACAGCTGGTCCTTGAACGGTTCCAGCGCCTGGCTCTTGCCGATGGCTTCCTGCAGCGCCTGCATCAGGGTTTCGAGGCGCTGCTTCTCCTGCGCCTTCTGCTGTTCTTCGGACACCTGCTGCGCATCGCCCGGCGGCTTGGCGAACGGGTTGTCGCTCTCGCCCTTGGGCAGGTCCATCGTGCCGCCGAGCTTGATCATCGAGGTGCTGGCGCCGCCTGGACCAGCCGGGCCGGGTGCGGGCGAGAAGCTCTTGCCGCTCAGCGGGCTGGGATTGCGGAAGTACTCCGAGATCGCCGCACGATCCTTGTTGGTCGTGGCGCCCATCAGCCACATCACCAGGAAGAACGCCATCATCGCGGTGACGAAGTCCGCATAGGCGACTTTCCACGAGCCGCCGTGGTGGCCGCCGCCGGCGACCTTCTTGACCCGGCGAACGATGATGGTGGGGCGCTGCTCGCTCATCGCCGTGGCTTACTTGTTGGCCTTCAGGTGCGCTTCGAACTCGGCGAACGGCGGGCGCACGTCCGAGGGCAGCGTCTTGCGGGCGAACTCCAGCGCGACGGCCGGGTTGTAGCCGCGCAGGCAGGCGAGCAGGGCGGTCTTCACCGATTCGTACATGCGGCTGTCCTGTTCCACCTGCGCCTCGATCGCGGCGGCCAGCGGCGAGACGAAGCCGTAGGCCAGCAGGATGCCGAGGAAGGTGCCGACCAGCGCGGCGGCCACGTGCGCACCGACCGCGGCGATGTCGCCGCCGATCGAGCCCATCGTCACGATGATGCCGAGCACCGCGGCCACGATGCCGAAGCCAGGCAGGCCGTCGGACACCTTCTGCAGCGCATGCGCCGGCGCCATCGCTTCGTGGTGGTGCTTCTCCAGCTCCAGCTCGAGCAGCGGCTCCAGTTCGTGCGGTTCGATGTTGCTGCCCACCATCAGGCGCAGGCACTCGGTCAGGAAGTCGAGCAGATGGTGGTCGGCGAGGATCTTGGGGTACTTCTGGAACAGCGGGCTGTTGGTCGGGTTCTCGATGTGCTCTTCCAGCGACATGAAGCCATCGCGGCGCGCCTTGTTGAGCATCTCGTGGATCAGCGTCAGCACGTCCAGGTAGTCGGACGACTTGTACTTCGCGCCCTTGAAGACCGACAGCGTCGCCGAGATCGTGCTCTTCACCACCTTGGTCGGATTGCTGGCCATGAAGGCGCCCAACGCAGCGCCGCCGATGATGACCAGCTCGAAGGGCTGCCACAGGGCGCCGAGCTTGCCGTGCGAGCCGAGGTAGCCGCCGATCACGCTCAAGGTGACGATGATGAAGCCGACGATGATGAGCATGGCGACGGGACGCAGGGGTGGGGTTTCCTCTGGATCGGCCCGTCCACCGGTTTCTTGAGCGCCGACCGTTCGTCGGGACTGGCCCGGGAGTGACCTTCGGCAGGGTTGACTACAGTTGTCGTCACGGGCATGTTGACGACAACTGTAGTCACAAGGCGATCCCATGCCCGGCAAGGCCCGCAAGTCCATTGGCGACCAGGAACTGGCGCTGCTGCAGCACCTGTCCGAGCACGGCGAGGCCAGCGTTGGCGAGGTGGCTGCTGCGTTCGGCGAACCGCGCGGCCTGGCGCGCTCCACCGTGCTGACGATGATGGAGCGGCTGCGGGCCAAGGCTTACCTGCGCCGCCGGCCGGTGGATGGCGTGTACCGCTATGCGCCGGTAGCCCAGTCCGATGACGTCATGCGCACGGCGGTCGGCAGTTTCGTGGAGAAAACCCTGCAGGGGTCGCTGTCCCCGTTCGTCGCGTGGATGTCGCAGCGCTCGGAAGTGAGCGACGACGAACTCGCCGAACTCGAAGCGCTGGTCGCCAATCTGCAATCCAAGCGCAAGGAGAGCTGAGATGGGCCTGGAAGCTTTCGCGGATCTGATCGCATCGCGCCTGTTCGCTGTCGGCGGACAGGCCATCCTGCTCGCCGCCCTGGTCTGGGCGCTGTGCCGCTTCCTGCCGCGCCTGGATGCGCGCACGCGTGCCTGGCTGTGGTGGTTGGTCGCCACGCAGTTGGTGGTGGGCCTGCTCTGGCATGCGCCGATCGCGCTGCCGCTGCTGCCTACGGAACCCGCCGCCGTCGCCGCCATGCAGGCCGCTCCGGCTGCCGCCGATGCAGCCACGTACCTCACGACGGTTCCGGCGACGATCGACGCCGTGGATACGGTGTCGGCGCAGGACGCGGGCACGCCGATCGCCTGGTCCGTCTGGTTGCTCGCGGCCTGGCTCGCGGGCGTGGCGGTGATGCTGGTGAATTCCGCTCGCCACGCGCTTCGTCTGCGCGGACAGCTGAAGCGCGCGCGACCCTGCACGGACCTGCGTGCGAACGAGGAATACGCCGCGCTGGGTCGCCACCTCGGCCTCTCCACCTTGCCGACGCTGCGCGTCAGCGACGAGATCGATTCGCCGATGCTCGCCGGCCCGTGGCGCCCGGTGCTGCTGCTGCCCGCGGCCGGCCTGGCGCGGATGCGCGGCGACGACCTGCGCATGGCGCTGCATCACGAACTCGCGCACCTGCAGCGTCGCGACCTCTGGTGGGCATGGATGCCGGCGTTGGCGCAGCACCTGTTCTTCTTCCATCCCGTTGCCCATCTCGCCGCGCGCGAGTACGGCCTGGCCCGCGAAGTCGCTTGCGATGCCGCCGTGCTGGCCGACGAGCGCCACGCACCCCACGACTACGGACGCCTGCTGGTGAAGCTGGGCGTTTCCACCGCACCGTCGCCGGCGCTCGCCGGCGCCTCCCCCACGTTCCGTATCCTCAAGAGGAGACTGCTCATGCTCCAGCACACCGCATCGCCCCTGCGCAGCAGCGCCCTGGCCCTGACCATCGGCCTGGTCCTGCTGGGCGCCGTGCCGTACCAGGTCACCGCCAGCGCCCCCGTTGCGCCCGTCGCACCGACGCCCGCCGTTGCCCCGACCGCTGCCCTCGCGCCCGTCGCGGCAGCGACCGCCACCGCGACGCCGCAGGCGCGCCCGGCCGTCGCGCCGCGCGCCGTCGCCGCTGCCAGTCCGTACGCCGTGCCTGCACCGCCTCCGCCGCCGCCGCCCGCGCCGGCCGTCCCGGCTGTACCCAAGGTGGCGCCGCCCGCGCCTCCCGCACCTCCGAAACATCCTGGCCACAGCAGCAGGCATGTGATCAACATCGACAGTGAGAGCAACGGTGATGCCTACGTCCTGATCGAAGGCAATGACGTCACGATGGCGGGCCGCAGCGACGACATCACCACTGCCCGCAAGCTGCAGCAGGGCAACGCGCCGGTGCTGTGGGTGCGTCAGGACGGCAAGCAGTACGTCGTGCGCGACAGCGCCACGTTGCAGCGCTTCAAGGCCGCGCATGCGCCGATGGAAGCGCTCGGTGCGCAACAGGGCAAGCTCGGCGAAGCGCAGGGCGCGCTCGGCGAACGCCAGGGTGCGCTGGGCGAAAAACAGGGCGAACTGGGCGAGAAGATGGCGGCCATCGCCAGCGAGCAGGCGTCGGCCGCGATGCGCGGCGGACAGGGGCGCCAGGCCGAACTCGATCGCAAGATGGAGGCCCTGGCGCGCGAACAGGATGCCTTGGCCAAGCAGCAGGATGTGCTGGCCCGCCAGCAGGATCCGCTCGCACGGCAGCAGGAAGTCCTTGCCCGCCGCCAGGAGGCTGCCGTCGTGCAGATGCGTCACGACGTGGGTCGCCTGCTGGACGACTCCATCCGCAACGGCAAGGCCCAGCGCCTCTGAGCGGGGCTCACCCGTCCGCGTGCAGCCCGCTCCACTGCGAGCGGGCGATGCGGATGATGGCGCGGACCTGGTCGCGGTCGCGGTGGCGCGAGATCGCGACGGCACCGAACCGCAGGGCCTGCTCGCGGAGTTCTTCGGTCAGGTCGTAGTGCGCGCCGCTGCGTTTGTCCTGATAGGCGCGCCGCGGCATGCCCAGGCGCGCGGCCATCGCATGCAGCTCGTCCAGCGTGTCGGCCATCATGTGGGCCCAGCGACGGCCGCGCCAGAGCGTGACGGCATCGTCCACGTAGACGCTCATCGCGGGGCGGTGGCCTTCGGCGGCCGCACCATGCGGTCCATCAGGTGGTCCAGCGTCGCCGGCAGGTCGCCACAGCGGCCCATGTGCACCGGCGAGGTCTGGATGATCGAACTGCGCTTGGCGGTGAGCCAATGGAAGCGCGCGCGCGACGGCAACAGACCGATCGGCGCAGCGGACTCGCCACCGCGGCAGATCGCGGGAATGGTGTCCAGGTGGCGGCGCAGCGATTCGATGTCCAGCGTGGGGTCGAGCATGCGCAGGCGCGCTTCGTCCAGTTCGATCCGCGCTTCGAGGAAACCCGCGCGCTCGCACGACAGGATGATGCCGACGTTGACGAACTCCTCGCGCTCCACGCGCGGGACGACGCGGATCACCGCGTAGTCGTAGGTGTCATGCGCGCGCACGGATCGCCTCCTGCACGAAGGCGTCGCGCTGCGCCACGCGGCGGACGAGGTACTCGACATACGCGGCGCGCTGCGTCGCGGGATCGCCGAAACCATCGGGGCCCTGCAGCCAGGCATCGGGCACGTCGGCGACGATGCCGCCGATCGTCGCTTCCGTCAGCCTGGCCGCCATTCCGTCATCGACGTCGGCCACGCGCGACGCCCAGCGCAGCAGCACGTGATCGCGGATCAGCGCGAACGGCTTGCCGGCGCCGGACGCATCGCCGTCCCAGCCATGGTGGAAGTACAGCGCCGCGCCGTGGTCGATCAGGTACAGCCTGCGGTGCCACATCAGCAGGTTGGTATTGCGCGCGGTGCGGTCGACATTGCTGATGAAGGCATCGAACCAGACGATGCGCGACGCCAGGTCCGCATCGGGTTGTTCGGCCACGGGGTCGAAGTTCACCGCGCCCGGCAGGTAGTCCATCGCCAGATTGATGCCGGCGCTGGCCTTGATGAGGTCCTGGATCTCCGGATCGCCTTCGGTGCGGGCGAGGTCCGCGTCGAGTTCGATCAGGGCCAGGTCCGGCATCGGCAGCTGCAGCGCCTTGGCCAGGCCGCCGGCGATCACCTCCGCCACCAGCGCCTTCGGCCCCTGGCCGGCGCCGCGGAACTTCAGCACATACAGGCCGTCGTCATCGGCCTCGACCACGGCGGGCATGGAGCCGCCTTCGCGCAGCGGGGTGACGTAGCGGGTGGCGGTGCGGGAAGGAAGCGTCATCAGGCCGCTAGGATAACGCGGCGCCGCGTCGCGATCAGGTCGAGCGTGCCACGCCCATCCGCCGCAGCAACAGATAGACCACCACGCTCGAGGCCGCGCCGAGCAGCAGTGCGAACGCCAGTCCGTGCGAACTGTGCGCGAACGGCAGGCCAGGCAGGTTCATGCCGAACAGGCCGGCGACCAGGCTGGGCGGCAGCAGCAGGGCGGTGATCATCGACAGCACGTACAGATGGCGGTTGGTGCGTTCGGCGAGCTTGGCGGCCACCTCGTCCTGCAGCAGGCGTGCGCGTTCCTGCAGCGTGCCCACGTCGCCATCGAGATCGTCGAAGCGCTGGTTGAGCCGCGCGACCGCGGGCAGCAGTTCGTGGTCGGTGTCGCCGGCATGGCGCTGCTCGAACGGCTTCAGCACGCGCCGCATCGCGGTGAGCGGCCGATGCAGGCGCACGGTCTGGTGGCGCAATTGCGCGAGGTCGCGACGCTCCTCGCCGATGCTGTCCGCCAGTACACGGTCCTCGATGCGGTCCAGCCGCGCGGAGAGTCCGTCGCTGCTGCGCCCGACCGTATCGGCGAAGCGTCCGGCCACCAGCTCCAGCAAGCGGACCGGCGCATCGGCCAGCGCACCGGCGATCACGGCCCGGCGGGCCGCCTCCAGCGAGCGCAGCGGCTGCCGCCGCGCGGTGACGAGCAGGCGGTCCGTCATCGCGAAATGCAGCCAGCCGATGCCGTCGTCGCCGCGCAGCTGGCCTTCGGCGGCGAGATCGACGCCGCGCTGGTGCACCCAGTCGACGAACACGCCGTGCGCCACTTCGTCCTCGAACTGCAGGTTGACGTGGGAATCGGGCGACAACAGCGTTGCATGCGCCTCCTCGGGGAGCGGCAGCATCGCAACGATCTGCGCGCTGCGGACATCGCTCAGGTCCAGGTGCAGCCAGTGCCAGTCCTCGCCATCGGCGTCCTGCAGCGTGCCCGCGCCGCGCGCGGCATCGTCGAGCGCGTGCGCGCGTCCATCGGCATCGAACCGGTACAGCCATAGGGCGCCCGGCAGTCCGGCAGCGGTTGGCGCAGGCGTGTGGGCAGCGGAGAGTGCGGCCATGTATGACAGCCCGGCGACGGTTGGGTGACGGTCAGGCTACCGCCGTCATGTGCCCGTCTCGTGACAGGCGGCCGGTGTCACCCGGCCGGTTGCGCCTCTGCGCCCCCGCGTTGCAGCGGGTCGGGCAGGGCTGCGCCTTGGGGCGTGAAGGCCAGGGAGACCGAGTTCAGGCAGTGGCGCTCGCCGGTCGGCGGTGGGCCGTCCGGGAACACATGGCCCAGGTGGCTGTGGCAGCGGGCGCAGACGATTTCGGTGCGGATCATGCCGTAGCTGCTGTCGTGGATACGGCCGACGTGCGCTTCGTCCACCGGCTGGAAGAAGCTCGGCCACCCGGTGCCGGAGTCGAATTTCGCGCTGGAGCGGAACAGCGGCAGGCCGCACAGGCGGCAGGTATAGGTGCCGTCCTGTTTGTTGTCCAGGAACACGCCGCAGAACGGCGCCTCGGTACCGTGCTGCAGCAGCACCCGGCGCTCGTCTTCGCTCAGGCCGGCGATCAGCGCCGTGCGTTGCGCATCGGTAGGCGGGCTGAGGTCGAAGGCCGTCATGGAAGTGCTCCGGAAGGGGGTGCCGTCGATATGGTGCCGCACCCCGCGTGCCACAACCCTGGTTTACCATCGCGGCGTTCCCGAGGAGATGGCACGGATGCGACTGACGCTGGTTTTGTTGACGACGCTGGCGCTGTCCCAGGCGGCGCGCGCGCAGGCGCCCGACGCGCCGCCCCGTGTTCCGCCGGCCCCCGGCTGCCTGGATGCCCGGCAAATGAGCGAGGTTCGCCAGGCCTCGTCCACGGAGCTTGCCGTGCAGGGTCGCGACGGGCAGCGCTTCCGCATCGCCCTCTCCGAAGGGTGTCCGGGTGCCGGCCGGGCCGATGCCGTCCTGCTGGCACGCGAGGGCTGGGTGTGCGGGACCGGCCAGGAATACGTGCGCATTGGCGAGGCGACCTGCGCCGTGACCGGCATCGCGGCGATCGACGCCCGCCAGTACGCCGCGATAGCGCGTGCCGCGTCGGCGCAGACGGAAGATGGCGTGACCACGCTGGAGACGGTGGAAGTGCGGGCGCCGCAACGGCGAGGCTTCGCCGGTTCCTCGAGCTTCTGCTTCAATCCGCGGTACATGCGCGCGTGGTCGGAAGACAGCGAAGGCATGTTGGTGGAACTGTCGCCCCGCCGCTCGGGTGGGCACCGCTATTACCGTGTCGAGCTCGCGCACGGCTGCCCGGATCTGGATTCCTCGCCCGCCATCACCTTCCGGTCCGGCGTCGGCATCGGGCTCATCTGCGGCAATCCGGGTGATCGCGTGGTCGCGCAGGACAGCGGCGATGGCAGCCTGTTCGATTCGGGCGATGCGGGGATGATGTTCGCCGACGACGAGCGGCGCTGGTCGCGCCGCGGGATCCGCGTGCAGTGTTCGGTGTCGGCGGTCTATCCGCACGAACCGGCGTCGCGCGATGCGGCGCCGGCACCTTGAGCCAGTGGATCAGGGCGTGGCCGTCAGCGCCGCATTGCCCTTGAACTCGCGACGCAGCCAGTCGTCGATCAGTCGCTTCTCGTAGCGCAGGTTGTCGGTGTTGTTGAGGTTGGGACCCATCAGGAAGCCGTGGTCGACCAGCTTGCGCTCGCCTTCGGCGACCACCTGCCCATCCGCACCCTTGACGACGAAATTCAGCGTCATCCGCGGTGGGTAGATGTCTTTCACGATGCGGATGTCGTCCATGCCATGCCGCACCATGGGCTCGTACTGCCCGGCAAGGTCGATGTCGGTGATGGTGACGTCCAGCGTCTGGCCGCGTGCGAGGCGCTGTCCGGCTTCATCGCGCAGGTATTTCGCCAGTTCGGTGACCCAGTTCCCTCGTTTGGATTCCCAGCGGTTGCCGCCGAACTTGATCTCGCTGAACTGCGCGGGATCGGTCCAGCTGACGCTGACGGCACCGCCTTCGGCAGGCAGGTTGCGGGGGATGTCCGGATCGGTGACGTTCTTCTGCCGCGCCTGGCCGGGCAGCGCGGCGGCGAGCGCAACGAGGGCGGTGAGCAGCAGGGCGGGGGCTTTCATGGCCATTCCTCGGGAGGTATCCAGCACGATTGTGCGCCCGCGCCGGGAAAGGCGGCAACGCTATGTCAGGCAGGGCTTACGGCTGTTCAGCGCAGGTTTCCACCCGGTTCAGAGGCTGCGCAGACGCTCCACGTCGCGTACCGGCGGCGCGCCGAACATCCGGCTGTATTCGCGGCTGAACTGCGACGGGCTTTCGTAGCCGACCCGATGGCCGGCGCTGGCGGCGTCCATGACTTCGCTCAGCATCAGGCGGCGGGCCTCCTGCAGGCGCAACTGCTTCTGGTACTGCAGCGGGCTCATCGCGGTGACCGCCTTGAAGTGGTGGTGGAGCGCCGACGCGCTCATGTGCACTTCGCGCGCGATGTGGTCGATGCGCAATGGCTGCGCATAGTGCTGCCGCAGCCAGTGGATCGCCTTGGCCACGCGCTGGCCCTGGCTGTCGGCGATCCCGATGTGGCGCAGCATCGCGCCCTGCGGGCTGCACAGCACGCGATACAGGATCTCGCGTTCGATCAGCGGGCCGAGTAACGGGATGTCGTGCGGGGTGTCGAGCAGTTTCACCAGGCGGATCGCGGCGTCCAGCATCTCCACGCTGCTGGGCTGCAGGAACAGGCCGCGCGACGGCGGCGGCAACGGCGCCCGTGCCGATTCGGCTTCGGTCACCAGTTCGGCGATGGTGGACGGCGACAGCTTCAGGATCAGGCACAGGTAAGGCGCGTCGGCGGAGGCCTGGGTGACCTGGCCGGTGACCGGCAGGTCGACCGAGGCGACGACGAAACGACTGGCGTCGTACTCGTACACCTCGTCGGCGAGGATGGCGCGCTTGGCGCCCTGGACGATCAGGCACAGCGCGGCCTCCTGCACGCCCCGCATCGGGAGCGGCATCGGCGCACTGAGGCGGGAGAACTGCAGCGCCGGGATCGCGGTCGCGTGGAGGCCGTCGCCGCCGGTGGATCGTTCAATCAGGCCGGCGAGTTCGCGCAGGCGGTCGGCATGGGCGGAAGCGGTGTCGGTCATGGGAGGGGCCGTCGCTACGGGCTTGGGGGATGCAGGCGAGTCTACGCAGCGTGCCGCGGGATGGAATGCCTCCAACGGGGCGTCGGCAGGATCAGGCAAGGATCGCGGAGGAACCGGATATCGGCGCCGCGACCGGCGGGCGGAGACTGCGCCCCGTTGCGGCACGCCCGTGCCGCGCTTCCCCCAAACGAGGTCACCCCCATGTCCGGAATCGAAGGAAAAGTCATCGCCATCACCGGTGCCAGCAGCGGCATCGGCGAAGCGGCCGCCCGCGAACTCGCCCGCCGCGGCGCCCACGTCGTGCTCGGTGCACGCCGCACCGATCGGCTGGAGCGGCTGGTCGGCGAGATCACCGCTGCGGGCGGCAGCGCGCGCTGCCGTGCGCTCGACGTCACCCGCCTCGGGGACGTGCAAGCGTTCGTGGCGTTCGCCCAGGCCGAGTACGGTCGGCTCGACGTGATCGTCAACAACGCCGGTGTCATGCCGCTGTCGCCGCTGGCCGCGCTGAAGATCGACGAATGGAACGCCATGATCGACGTCAACATCCGCGGCGTACTGCATGGCATCGCCGCCGCGTTGCCGGTCATGCAGGCGCAGGGCGGTGGCCAGGTGATCAATGTCGCCTCCACGGCCGGCCATCGCGTGTGGCCCAGCGCGTCGGTGTACTGCGCCACCAAGCATGCAGTGCTGGCCATTTCCGAAGGCCTGCGCCAGGAACACGACAAGCTGCGCGTCACCGTGGTGTCGCCCGGCGTGACTACCAGCGAACTGGCCGAAACCACCAGCGACGCCGGCATCAAGGCGTGGCTCGAGGATTTCCGCCAGGTCGCGATTCCCGCCGAGGCCGTTGCGCGCGCCATCGCTTACGCGGTGGACCAGCCCGACGACGTGGACGTCAGCGAAGTCATCGTGCGGCCTGCCGCCAGCCCGAACTGAGTCTTCGTCGGCAAGCAACAAAGTTTTCCACCGCCAGGGGTTGCCGCTGGCGGAGCGGGGGAGTGCAATGGCGCACTCCCCCGCTTCAGGAACTCCCCCTCATGGAATACCGTTACCTCGGCGCGTCCGGCCTGCGCGTCCCCGTCCTGTCCTTCGGTACCGGCACTTTCGGCGGCCAGGGCGCCTTGTTCAGCGCCTGGGGCAGCACCGACGTGGCCGAAGCGCGCCGCCTGGTCGACATCTGCCTCGACGCCGGCCTGACCATGTTCGACAGCGCCGACGTCTATTCGAAGGGCGCCGCGGAGGAAATCCTCGGCGAGGCCATCAAGGGCCGCCCGCGCGACTCCCTGCTCATCTCCACCAAGGCCACCTTCCGCTTCGGCGAGGGCGAGAACCAGGTCGGGTCTTCGCGCCATCATCTGATCAACGCCGTCGATGCCGCGCTGAAGCGGCTGGGCACCGACTACATCGACCTGTTCCAGTTGCATGGCTTCGACGCGCGTCCGCCGGTGGAAGAGGTGCTGTCCACGCTCGACACACTGGTGAAGGCGGGCAAGATCCGCTACCTCGGCGTGTCGAACTTCTCCGGCTGGCATCTGATGAAGTCGCTGGCCGCCGCCGATCGCCATGGCTGGACGCGCTACGTGGCGCACCAGGCGTATTACTCGCTGGTCGGCCGCGACTACGAATGGGAGCTGATGCCGCTCGCCGCCGATCAGGGCGTGGGTGCGGTGGTGTGGAGTCCGCTGGGCTGGGGTCGCCTGACCGGCAAGATCCGCCGCGGCCAGCCGCTGCCCGAGAACAGCCGCCTGCAGTCGCAGACCGCGAACGATGCCGGGCCGCAGGTCGACCTCGAGTATCTGTACGACGTGGTCGATGCGCTGGACGAGGTCGCGCAGGAAACCGGCAAGTCGATCCCGCAGGTCGCGTTGAACTGGCTGCTGCAGCGGCCCACCGTCAGCACCGTGGTGATCGGGGCGCGCAACGAGGAGCAGCTGAAGCAGAACCTGGGCGCGGTGGGTTGGAATCTCACGGCCGAACAGGTGGCGAAGCTGGACGCGGCAAGCCAGCGGCCGAAGCCGTATCCGTACTGGCACCAGGCGGGCTTCGCCTACCGCAACCCCACGCCGGTCTGAGGTCCGCGCGCAGGGCGGGATCGCCCGCCCTGCTTCGTCATCGAATGCGTGCGGCTGCTAGAGTCGCGCGGCCCCTTTCCTGTCCGGAGTCCCGATGCGCCTGCACGCTCGTATGGTGAGTGTCCTCGCCGCCGCCCTGTCCGTTGCCTGCGCGCCCGCGTTCGCGGCCACCACTTACATCAAGGCGGGACGCCTGCTGGATGTGGAATCCGGTCGGACGCTGACCGACCAGGCCATCGTCATCGAGGACGCGCGCATCACCGTCATCGGTCCCGCCGCGACGACACCCGTGCCGGCCGGTGCGACCGTGCACGACCTGTCCGGCAAGACCGTGCTGCCGGGCCTGATGGACGCGCACGTGCACCTGCACGGCGATGCCGACCTGCAGGGTTACCGGCGCCTGGCGATCTCGCTGCCGGCCGCCGCCATCAAGGGCGCGAAGAATGCGCGCACCACGCTGCTGGCCGGCTTCACCACGGTGCGCGTGCCCGGTTCGCCGGGTTACGCCGATGTCGCCCTGCGCGATGCGATCGCCACGGGCGAAGTCGAAGGTCCGCGCATCCTGGCGGGCGGCGTGTCCATCGGCATCACCGGCGGGCACTGCAGCGACAACAACCTGCTGCCGGCCGAATACAAGGCCGTGGGCGAGGGCGTGGCCGACGGTCCGTGGGCCGCGCGGCAGAAGGTGCGGCAGAACGTCAAGTTCGGTGCCGACTTCATCAAGACCTGCTCCACCGGCGGCGTGCTGTCCAAGGGCACCGAGGTCGGCGCGCCGCAGTATTCGCTGGAAGAGCTGAAGGCGCTGGTCGACGAGGCGCATGCGCTGGGCCGCAAGGTCGCCTCGCACGCGCACGGCGCCACCGGCATCCGCAATGCGCTGCTCGCCGGCGTGGATTCCATCGAGCATGCCAGCTTCATCGACGACGAAGGCATCGCGCTGGCGAAGAAGAACGGCGCCGTGCTGGTGATGGACATCTACAACACCGAATACATCCTCGGCGAGGGCGAGAAAGCCGGCTTCCTGCCCGAATCGCTGGAGAAGGAGCGCCGCGTGGGCGCCACCCAGCGCGAGAATTTCCGCAAGGCGCACCAGGCAGGCGCGACCATGGGCTTCGGCACCGATGGCGGTGTGTATCCGCACGGCCTCAATGCGCGCCAGTTCTCGCGCATGGTGCAGTTCGGCATGACCCCGCTGCAGGCGATCCGTTCGGCGACCGTGGTCAACGCGCGCCTGTTCGGCATCGACAAGGACGTGGGCGTGCTCAAGCCGGGCTATTCCGCCGACCTGATCGCCGTGGACGGCGATCCGCTGCAGGACGTCGCCGTGCTGGAAAACGTCGGCTTCGTGATGAAGCAGGGCCGCGTCTACAAGAACACGAGCGAGTGAGGTCGCCCGCATGTCGAAGCCCGTGAAGATCGATTTCGTCTCCGACGTCGCCTGCCCCTGGTGCGCCATCGGCCTGGCCGCGCTCGAAACCGCGATTACCCGCATCGGCGACGGCCTGCAGGTGGAACTGCATTTCGAGCCGTTCGAGCTGAACCCGGACATGGGGCCCGAGGGCGAATCGATCGCTGACCATCTGGGCCGCAAGTACGGCTTGTCGCCTGCGCAGCTGGCGCAGAACGGCGAAGCCTTGCGCCAGCGTGGCGAGGCCCTGGGGTTCCACTTCGATCTGCAGAAGCGCGACCGCATCTACAACACCTTCGACGCGCACCGCTTGCTGTACTGGGCGGGTGAGCTGGGCACCACGCAGCAACATGCATTGAAGCGCGCGCTGCTGCAGGCGTACCACGGCGAGGGCCGCAACGTGTCCGACCGCGATACGCTGGTCGCGATCGTCGGCAGCACGGGGTTGGATGCCGACGAGGCGCGGCGCATCGTTGAGACGGACAGGTTCGCCGCGGAGGTCCGGGAGCGCGAACGGTTCTATCAGCAGCATGGCATCCAGGCGGTGCCGTCGGTGATCTTCAACGGGCGCCACCTGGTCCAGGGCGGACAGCCGCCGGAGACGTTCGAACAGGCGCTGCGGCAGCTGTCGGGGCTCGCGGCGTAAGCGGGATCAGCCGTGCCGGGCCAGCAGGATGGCCTCGTTGCTCGGCATCTCGATGACGACGGCGGTCGGGATGCCGTGGTGCTGGTGCAGGGTGGCGGCGAGCAGCTTCGCGTTCTCCCGGGCGTCGCCCAGGTTGTCGAACCAGTTGCGGCCGTACTGACCCTCGTAGAGCTGCCAGCCACTGGCGGCGGCGGCGATGGTGAAGAGCAGGCGGGGCATGGGGTACTCCAGTAGCAGCGCCGGGCAGGGAACCGGCGGGCCTACTGTGCGTGAAGGTGTCAGGTATCACATTCGGCGGACGCCGCGAATTCGCGTAGGAAAAATCCTACGCCGCGGCCAAGATTCCGCCCTCAGGCGACGGGTTCCAGCGTCGTCTGTTCGAATCGTTCGATCAGTTCCGCACACCGGTCCAGCAGCTCGAACATGCCAGGCAGTTCCAGCATGGCGCGGTGTTCGCTGCGGCCGCTCCAGTACTCGGTGATGAAGACGGCGTCCTCGTTCTCCGGCACGCGACTGATCGTGTAGTCGAGACAGCCGACGCTCTGGTGTACGAGGCGGGAGATGTCGGTCAGCACCCCGACCAGCGCTTCGCGACGACCCGCGCGCGCCTTCACGAAGGTGGCCAGTCCGTAGCCGTTCGCGGTGTCCGAGATGTGCTGGTACATGCGCCCAAGTGTGGCGGGATTCATCGCATCGGGCGTGGGTAGGAAGTCACGCGCCAGCGTGAAGACGCCGGCGTGAAGGCGAGGCGAAGTCAGCGCAGCAACGGGTCCAGGGCCTTCCAGACATGGTCGCGCAACGTGGGTTGCGCGCTGGCGACCGGGTGCAGGTTGTCGGCCTGGTAGGCATTGCGGTCCAGTGCGATGGGCTCGAGCAGGAACGGCAGCAGGGCGGTGCCGTACTGCTTCGCCAGTGCGCTGTAGTTCTGCTCGAACCCGCGCGTGTAGTCCGGCCCGTAGTTGGGCGGCATGCGCATGCCCACCAGCAGGACCTTGGCCTTGCCCGCCTGTGCGGCCGCGATCATCTTCGCCAGGTTGGCGCGGGTCTGCGCCAGCGGCAGCCCGCGCAAGCCGTCGTTCGCACCCAGTGCGATGACGACCACCGCCGGACGATGGCGCTGCAGTTCGCTTGCGATGCGGGCGGCACCGCCCGCGGTGGTTTCGCCGCTGATGCTGGCGTTGACGACGCGCCAACCCGGCCGGGTCTTGCCGACACGATCGGCGGTGAGGGCCACCCAGCCCTGCGCCGGCGCCAGCCCGTAGGCGGCGGACAGCGAATCCCCCATCACCAGGATGGTGCGCGCGCCCTTCGCGGGTGCGGCCTGCGCATTCTGCGCTGCGCCGGGCCGTGCGAATAATGCGACGAGCAGAAGCAGGGCCACGCCCATGACCCATTGCATGCCCGCGCGCTCGGCCCCATACCTGCTTGAATTAAGAAACATTTAATCCGTGCTCCCGATGATTCACGAAATGACCGACGAGACGATCATGGCCGACGCCAGCAGACTGCACACTGAAGCCCGCACCACCGAACGCGCCGTCCTCGACGTGCAGGGGCTGGGCAAGCATGTACCGCTGCCCGGCGGCGAACTGACGATACTCGACGACATCGGCTTCCGCATCGGTCACGGCGATACGGTGGCGATCGTCGGCGCATCGGGTTCGGGCAAGAGCACGCTGTTGTCGTTGCTGGCAGGGTTGGATGTTCCCAGCGCCGGCACCGTCACCCTGGATGGCGAACGCATCTCCGACATGGACGAGGACGGTCGTGCGCGCGTGCGTGGCGACAAGGTCGGCTTCGTGTTCCAGAGCTTCCAGCTGCTGCCGTCGCTGACCGCGCTGGAGAACGTCATGCTGCCGCTGGAACTGCGCGGCGATGCGGACGTGGACGGGCCCGCGCGGCAGATCCTGGAAAAGGTCGGGCTGGGCCAGCGACTGGGCCATTACCCGCGCCAGCTGTCCGGCGGCGAACAGCAGCGCGTGGCGCTGGCGCGCGCGTTCGTCACCCGTCCCTCGCTGCTGTTCGCCGACGAGCCCACCGGCAACCTCGACACGCACACCGGCCAGGCGATCATCGAACTGCTGTTCGCGCTGAATGCGGATGCCGGCACCACGCTGATCCTGGTCACCCACGACGACCATCTCGCCGAGCGTTGCCAGCGCCTCCTGCGCCTGGATGCCGGGCGCCTGCAGGGCGACGCCGCATGAGGACGCTCGCGCTGGCCTGGCGCCAGTTGCGCCGCGACCTGGTGGCGGGCGACATCCGCATCCTGTTCGCCGCGCTGGTGCTGGCCGTCGTGGCGGTGACCTCGGTGGGCTTCGTCACCGATCGCGCCGAGCGCGCGCTGGCCATCGAAGCGAACCGCCTGCTGGGCGGCGACGTGGTCGTGCGTGGCGATACGCCGCCGACGGCCGCGTTGCGCGCGCTGGCGCACGCACCCGGCCTGCGCGTGACCGAGACGCAGGAAATGCAGAGCATGGTGCGCGCCGGCGAATCGCTGTCGCTCGGCGACCTGCGTGCGCTGGGCGAAGGGTTTCCACTGCGTGGCAGCTTCCGCATCGTCGAACGCGCCGGTGCTGCGGAGCACGATGCCGTCGGCGTTCCCGCCCCGGGCACGGTGTGGATCAGCCAGGCCGGCGCCGAGACGCTGGGAGCGAAACCGGGCGATGCGATCGGCATCGGCACGCGCACGCTGACCCTGGCCGCGCTGGTGACGCAGGAGCCCGATGCGGCGCTGGACTACTTCAACGTCGCGCCGAAAGTCTTCCTCAACCTCGCCGACCTGCCTTCCACCGGCCTCGTCCAGGAGGGCAGCCGCCTGCGCTATCGCCTGGTGGTCGCTGGCGATGCCGGCGCGGTCGAAACGTTCACCGCGAAGGTCAAGCCGCAGCTCGCGCGCGGCCAGCGGATGGAAACCATCCAGGACGCGCGCCCGGAAGTGCGTTCCGCGCTCGATCGCGCCAGTCGCTTCCTGGGATTGGCGGCCCTGGTCTCCGTGGTGCTCGCCGCCGTCGCGGTCGCGATGGCGGCGCGCCGCCATAGCGAACGCCACCTTTCCGGCACCGCGGTGATGCGTTGCCTCGGCGCGCAGCAACGCACGCTGGTGGGCATCCATGTCGGCGAGCTGGTGCTGCTGGGCCTGGCCGCGTGCACGGTGGGCGTGCTGATCGCCTTCGGTCTGCAGTGGGGCATCGGCAGCTGGCTGCAGCAATCGCTGAAGATCGACATTCCGCCGGCGGGCCTGTTGCCCGCGTTGCAGGGGTATGGCGTGGGCATGATCGTGCTGCTCGCGTTCGGCGCGCCGCCGGTGCTGGCGCTGCGGCGGGTGCCGGCGCTGCGCGTGCTGCGTCGCGACCTCGACCGCACGGAGCCCAGCGCCTGGCTGGTCGCGCTGACGGGCTTCGTCGGCCTGGGCGCGCTGCTGTGGTGGAAGGCGGGCTCGCCGACGCTCGGCACCGCGATGCTGGTCGGCATCGTCGGTACGCTCGCCGTGCTTGCCCTGCTGGCGTGGCTGCTGATCCTGCTGGTGCGGCGCCTGCGCTCGCGGCTGCGCGGCAGCCTGCGCTACGGGCTGGCCAATGTCAGCCGGCGTGCGGGCACGTCGATCGCGCAGGTATCCGCGCTGGGCCTCGGCCTGATGGCGTTGCTGCTGCTGACCTTCGTGCGCACCGACCTGCTCGATCGCTGGCAGCTGGCGCTGTCGGCCAATGTGCCCAACCGCTTCATCATCAACGTGCAGCCGGACCAGGTGGATCCGGTGAAGACCTTCATGCAGGCGCGCGGACTGTCGGCGGTCGATCTCTACCCGATGATCCGCGGCCGCCTGGTCGAACTCAATGGCAAGCCCACCAGCGGTGCCGACTACGAGGACGCCGACGAGCGCACGCAGCGCCGTGCCGAGCGCGAGTTCAACCTGTCGATGGCCGCGACGCTGCGCGACGACAACAAGGTGACTGCCGGTGAATTCTGGACCGACCGCACGCCGTCCTCGCCGGAACTGTCGGTGGAAGAGGACTTCGCCGAGGCGCTGGGATGGAAACTCGGTGACCAGGTGGCGTTCGACATCGCCGGCCAGCGTTTCGAAGGCCGCGTCACCAGCCTGCGCAGCGTGGACTGGGAGAGCTTCCGTCCCAACTTCTTCGTCATCGCGTCGCCGGGCGCGCTCGATGGCTATTCCGCCAGCTACATCACCGCCGTCAGCGTGCCGACCGGCGATGCCGCTTTCACGCGCGAGCTGGTGGGCCAGTTCCCGAACCTCTCGGTGATCGACGTGGAGGCGGTGCTCAACCAGGTGCGCAGCACGGCCGAGCAGGTCTCGCAGGTGGTGCAGGTGGTGTTCTGGTTCTCGCTCGCGGCCGGCCTGCTGGTGCTGATGGCCGCGGTGAGCGCCAGCCAGGACGAGCGGCTGCTGGAAGGCGGGGTGATGCGCGTGCTCGGCGGCAGCCGGCGCCAGCTGCGGCTGGCACAGGCCTCGGAGTTCGCTGCCATCGGTCTGTTGGCGGGTCTGGTCGCCGCCATCGCGGCCTCGGTCTTGTCCGGTGTGGTCGCCACCCAGGTGTTCGACCTGCCGTGGAAGGCCAACTGGCAGCTCGCTGCGATCGGCGGCGGCCTGGGCATGCTGGCGGCGCTGGGCGCGGGCCTGTTCGCCACGCGCAAGGTGCTGGATGCGCCACCGTCGGTGACGCTGCGCGAGTTGCAGGGCTGAAGCGTATGGCTGGTGTGGGAGTGGTGCCGGCAATGCCGGCACCACTCCCACAAGAGCGGTCATAAAAAAAGGGGCGAGCCGAAGCTCACCCCTTGATGCACACCACCTGGCGCAGCGTGTGGACGACTTCCACCAAATCGCTCTGCGCCGACATCACCGCGTCGATGTCCTTGTAAGCGGCCGGCGATTCGTCGATCACGCCGGCATCCTTGCGGCATTCGACGTGCGCCGTCGCCTCGCGGTGCTGCGACAGGGTGATCTGCTGGCGCGCCGCGGTACGGCTCAACACGCGGCCGGCCCCGTGGCTGCAGCTGTGGAAGCTGTCCGCATTGCCCTTGCCGCGCACGATGAAGCTCTTCGCGCCCATGCTGCCGGGGATGATCCCCAGCTCGCCTGCGCGCGCGCTCACCGCGCCCTTGCGGGTCACCAGCAGGTCCACGCCGCCGTGCGTTTCCTTCTTCACGTAGTTGTGGTGGCAGTTCACCGCCATCTTCTCCAACTGGAACTTCGGCAGGCGGTGGCGCATCTCCGCCAGTACACGCGACATCATCGCTTCACGGTTCTCGCGGGCGTAGTCCTGCGCCCACGAGACCGCTTCCACGTAGTCGTCGAACAAGGGCTCGCCTTCCATGAAGAAGGCCAAGTCCTTGTCCGGCAGGTGGAAGCCCAGCACGCGGTGCGCCAGTTGCTCGCGCGCCCGCTCGATGAAGTAGTTGCCGATCAGGTTGCCGGTGCCGCGCGAACCGCTGTGCAGCATCACCCACACCGCATCGGCCTCGTCCAGGCAGATCTCGATGAAGTGGTTGCCGCCGCCCAGCGTGCCGATCTGGCGGTCCAGCTTGTCGGTACGGATCTTGCGGTGCTTCTGCTTGATCGCCTCCAGGCGTGGTTCCAGTCCCGACTGGGTGATGCGCGTGCGGATGCTGTCCGGCAGTTTCCAGTGCTCGCCACCGCGCCCGTTGCCGACCGGCACGCTGCGCTCGATGCTCGAACGCAGTTGCGCCAGGTTGTCGGGCAGGTCCTTCGCGCGCAGCGTGGTCCGCACCGCGGCCATGCCGCAGCCGATATCCACGCCGACCGCCGCCGGGATGATGGCGCCGCGCGTCGGGATCACCGAGCCCACCGTCGCGCCCTTGCCCAGGTGCACGTCGGGCATCACCGCGACCCACGGGCCGACGAACGGGACGGCCGCGATGTTCCGCAGCTGCTCGTGGGCGCCCTGGTCCAGGGGCACGCCGCGCACCCAGCCCTTGATCGGCGTGGTGCTGCCCTCGGCGTGCAGCAGTTCAAACGTAGTGCTCATGTTCCTTTTCCTTTCGTCCGCGAGCATCTGCGCCCCGGACGGATCTTCTTCATTGCGTGTTGTGGAGTCGATGCACGCGCAGTTCGCGTGTGCCGAGCTGTCGCTTGTGGCGCGCGTAGACCTCGTCGTTGCCATAGAGCGCCCGGTCGCCCTGGACGACGTGCCGCCCTGCGCCGCGATGGCCGTAGGCCACGACGGTGCAGCTTCGCACCACGTCGGTGACGCCTCGGCCACGACCGGCGGGCGGGATCAAGGCCAACTCGACCTCGTACCAGATGCCCTGCAGGCGGTGCAGCTGATGCAGCGGCCCCAGGTCGATGCGGTCCGGCGTCTGCTCCAGCATCGACCACG
Organism: Pseudoxanthomonas sp. Root630; assembly: GCF_001427585.1. Taxonomy (GTDB): domain Bacteria; phylum Pseudomonadota; class Gammaproteobacteria; order Xanthomonadales; family Xanthomonadaceae; genus Pseudoxanthomonas_A. The sequence goes on from NZ_LMGY01000017.1 coordinate 50,816, forward strand.
TTACCCGTTCCTGCCGACGAAGCCGCTCGCGTTCGCGATTGCGGCGCAGCAGTCCCGTCGCGGGATCCACGTAGAGCTTCGGTGCCCAGCGGTCGGCCAACGGCGTCGGTCGTCCCCAGCCCTTGAGCCAGTGCAACCGGCCATCGATGATCGACAGCCGCATCGCCACGAAATCGGCCAGGTGCTGGTGGATGTGCTGCTGCACGGTGCTTCGCCGATCGATGCCGGCACAGATCTCCGAATACACCTTGTCCCAGGGCTTGCCGACCTGTCCGTCCAGGTAGCGTTCCAGCGGTCGCAGATTCTCGTTGAGCCATTTCCGGCGCCGGTGGCGCCAGCGCAGGCTTTCCTGCATCGGCGCGCCCTCGTCCTTGGCGTGCGGCGCACGCTCGCGGGCGTAACTTCCTCCGCGTCGCGGCCGCTCCACGATGACCTTGAACATGTCGTTGCGCATGTGTCGTCCTTTCATCCTTGTGGACCGCGACGGCCGCGTCCATGCGGCCGCCACGGTTTGCTACTTCAATGTCACCAGCTGCTTCAGCACGCCATCCAGGCCGCCGAACACGGTGAGCTTGTCGATCTTCTCGGTGACCTTCTCCAGCGCCTCGAGCTCCTTCAGGCGCATCAGCACCGGCGACTCGTCGATCAGCTTCGCGGTGTTGAGCAGGGAACGCGTGGCGTTCGCCTCCTCGCGGCGGCGGATCACGTTGGCTTGCGCCGTCTTCTCCGCCTGCACCACCCCGTTGAGGATCTCCTTCATCTCGCCCGGCAGGATCACGTCCTTCACACCCACGCCCAGCACCTCGACGCCGAGCCCGGCCATCTGGCCGCGCACGTAGGCGAAGATGTCGGCGTCCAGCGAGGCCTTGTCGCCCAGCAGCTCGTCCAGCGTCTTGGCGGAGACTGCCTTGCGCAGGCCGTACTGCAGTTCGCGGTAGACGAAGTCGCCGACCTTCGCGACCTTGGTGCGCGCCGCCACCACGTCGGTGACGCGGGTGCTGGCGGCCAGGTTCACGCGCAGGCTGACCTTGTCGCGGGTCAGAAGCTCCTGGCCCGAGACCTCGATCGCCTGCACGCGCAGGTCGACGATGTCCACGACCACGTTCTTCTGGAAATTCCAGAAGGCGTAGCTGCCCGGGGCGAGCGTGCGCTCGAGCTTGCCGTCGATGAACACCAGGCCGGCGAACTCCGCCGGCACATCGGCCACCATGGCCAGCTTCGACAACGCACCCAGCTGGCGCAGGCGTCGCGCGACGGCGGCGTCCACGTCCGGCGTGGCGAGCGTCACCGCCTGCACCTCGACCTTCACCAGGCCGATCCAGTACAGGCGCCGCGTGCCGGGCGGCAGCACGTCTTCCAGCTTGCCGTTCTTCAGCACCAGGCCCACCTCCTCCACGCCGATGTCGGCGAGCACGAAGGTGTCGCCCAGCCGCTCGCCCAGGCGCGCGATCAGCGCGTCGACGTCGTGGCCGGCGTATTCCGGTGCTGCGATGTTGAAGGTGCGCACCTCGATCCGACCCATCGGGTCGAACCAACGGTACACGCCGGGTGCGAGCCGTTGCTCGAACCGACGGTTGCGATACACCAGGCCGCGCTCGCCGTCACCGATCACGACCCTCTTGGTCCAGAACATGGCGTTGTTCTCCTTGTTGGCTCTGGTGGTTCGATCCGGATCCAACGGATCGTCGCGGTGGATCGAATCCCGCGACGAAGGGTGCCCATCGCGATTCGCGATCAGCGGAAGAAGGTGGAAACGCCCTTGCACGGAGGCGATGCGGACAACCGGCGCTGCCGGCGGAGGCATGGCAGCGACGAGGCGATCCGAAGATCGCATCGAACGCCGCGCGCCTCCGCGTCGAGGGCGCGGTGCCGGCTTCGACCCCGCTGCGTGCGTCGTCTAACCGCAATCCATCGCAGAAGAACGACACGCCGCACGGGGCGTTTCCTGGGTGGGACGTGCGTCCCTGGTTCCAGATTTACAGTCTGGTGTTGGAGCGGGAATCGAACCCGCGACCGTAGGATTAGTAGTCCGATGCTCTACCCATCTGAGCTATCCAGGGGTGGACGAACCGGATTCGAACCGGTGGCCAACGGCATACGCCGCTGCTCTGCCTCTGAGCTTCCGTCCGCTCGAGGAACACCGTCTTCCACGCTTCGGCATACGCCACGGCAACGCCGCGCGCACCGGACGGGACGCTAGCCCGTACCGCTGTAGCGTGTTCGATCGATATCCCCCATTGCCGGCTGTCGCCAACCGGCAATCCGTTCGGGCGCGACGCGCCCTTGCTGGTGTTCTCTCCACATGCAGCCCGCGTCGGGGCATCACGACGCAGCGCACATGCGCCAGTCGCAGCCGCGCCCCTACATCGGGGCGCGCACGCGCGCTACCCGGATGCCCCAGGGCGGAAAGGAATTTCCGTGGTGGAAAGAAACGAACCTCGATGCATGCGCATCCTCCGCGAACGCTGAAAACAAAACGCCCCCGGGTATGGCGACCCGAGGGCGTTCGCGTTCCTCGGGAGATCGGGGTGGCCGATCTCCCAGGGAGTCAGCCGGATGTCAGAAGTCCAGGTGCCGTGCGCGTTCGATATCGCGCAGGTCGCAGCCGTTCGCACGCAGCGCCAGGCCGCAGCGCGATGGCTGCAGGGCGGGCTTGCTGTCGAAGGAATAGGCGGGCTTCATGGGAAGAATTCGATTGCTGAAAAAACGGCCACGTGGCCGACGGGCGCGCACGATACGCCGCTTGTTTGCGATGCGCAACACTTTTTTCATTTTATTTTCGAGGCCCGACCGGCGGCGATGGAATCGGTCGCGAGTGGCTGCCGTTAGAATGGCGCCTCATTCCCTGCCTGCGCGTCGCATCGTGGCCTCTCCTTTCTCCGATCCCGCTCTTGATGCCTTGATGCTGCCCTTCGCGCAGGGCGTGCTCGCCTGGCCGTCCGGGCCGGTGCTGTTCCTGCGCGCGCGCGATGGCGCTGCGCTGCGCCAGTTCCCGCTGTCGCAGCTGGTATGCGAGCAGAGTTTCCGCCCGGACGCCGAACTGCTGGAACGCGCCGGTCTGCGCGTCGTCGCCGATGCGGCGGCCGATGCGGCGCGCTATGCCCTGGTGCTGGTGTTGCCGCCGCGCCAGCGCGAAGAAGCGCGCGCACTGCTTGCGCGCGCGGTGCAGCTGGCGGCGCCCGACGGGATCGTGGTCGCCGCGATGACCAACAACGAGGGCGCCAAGTCGGGCGAAACCGACCTGAAGCAGCTCGCGGGCCTGGCCGGCACGCTGACCAAGTTCCATTGCCGCACGTTCTGGACGCGCAAGCGCGCGGACAGCGTCGATGACGCGCTGCTCGCGCAGTGGTCCTCGCTGGATGCGCCGCGCCGGATCGAGAACGGCCGCTATCTCAGCCGTCCTGGCGTGTTCGCCTGGAACCGGATCGATCCGGCCTCTGCGCTGCTGGTCGAATGCCTGCCGACGGACATCGCCGGACACGGCGCCGACCTGGGCGCGGGATGGGGATTCCTGTCGCTGTCGCTGCTGGCGCGCAATCCCGCCATCACCGCGCTGGACCTGTACGAAGCCGAGGCGCGGGCATTGTCGTTGGCGAAGGCGAACCTGGCGGACGCCGGCGCGTCCGCGGCGCTCGATTTCCACTGGCACGACGTCACCGCGGGATTGCCGCAGCGCTACGACTTCATCGTCAGCAATCCGCCGTTCCACACGCAAAGTCGTGCGGACCGTCCGGACATCGGTCAGCGCTTCATCACTGCCGCGGCCGCCGCGCTCAAGCCGGGCGGGCGCCTGTGGCTGGTGGCCAACCGCCACCTGCCGTACGAGCAGACCTTGAACGAGCGCTTCGGCGACGTGCGCGTGGCCGGGGAACGCGACGGCTTCAAGGTCATCGCTGCGGTGAAGGCGAGGCGGTGAGCGCATGAAGATCGTCAAGCACATCGCCAACCTCGGCTATGGCAGCCGCAAGGACGTGCAGTGGATGTTCCGCGAAGGCCGCATCACCGACGCCGCCGGCGAGGTGTTGTATGCCGACGATCCGGTGGACCACGACAACATCCGCGTGGACGGCGAGCCGCTCGATCCCGCGCCCGGCCTGACGCTGCTGCTGCACAAGCCGGTGGGCTACACCTGCTCCACCAAGGACACCGGCCGTATCGTCTACGACCTGTTCCCGCCCCGTTTCCGCGAGCGTTCGCCGGTGCTGTCCACGGTGGGACGACTGGACCGCGAGACGAGTGGCCTGCTGCTGCTGACCGACGACGGGGGCCTGCTGCACCGGATCATTTCGCCCAAGGCCAACCTGCCCAAGGTCTACGACGCCACGCTGGCGCAGGATCTGCGCGGCGATGAAGGCGCGCTCTTCGCCAGCGGCACGCTGATGCTGGAATCGGAGCAGACGCCGCTTGCGCCGGCCCACCTGCACGCCGTCGATCCGCGCCATGCGCAGCTGACGCTCACCGAAGGCCGCTACCACCAGGTGCGCCGCATGTTCGCCGCGGTCGGCAACCATGTCGAAGCACTGCATCGAACCCGCATCGGCGGACTGACGCTGGACGATCTTGCGCCCGGACAGTGGCGCGTGCTCGACGAAGATGATCTGCGCCATCTCTTCGAGGCCGGCGCGTGAGCGATCCTTCGCTGCCCTTCGTGCCGGCTGCGGTGATCTTCGACATGGACGGGCTGATGCTGGACAGCGAGCGCGCCATCATCGGGTGCCTGGCCGAGGCGGCACGCGAGCGCGGCCATCACCTGCCCGAGCTGCTATGGCTGTCGATGGTGGGCCACAGTGAGTCGGTCTGCCGTCACCTGCTGGACGAAGCGGTCGGCGAAGCGGAGCGCGATCGGATCCTGCAGCGCTCGCACGTGCTGTACGACGCGGTCGTCGCCGCCGGCGTGCCGCACCGTCCCGGGATCCTGGCGATGCTGGATTTCCTCGACGCCCGTGGCATCCCGCATGCCGTCGCCACCTCCACCCGGCGCCCCCTGGCGCTACGCAAGCTGGAAGCGGCCGGCCTGCTGTCGCGCTTCGACGCCGTCTGCACCAGCAGCGATGTCGAACATCCCAAGCCCGCGCCCGATGTCTACCTGCTCGCGGCGCGCTCGCTGGGCGTGGATCCCGCGCACTGCCTGGTGCTGGAGGATTCGCCAACCGGCGTGCGCGCCGCGCTGGCCGCGGGCATGCACCCCATCCAGATCCCCGACCTGCTGGAACCCGACGACGCCGTGCGCTCGCTCGGCCACACCATCCTGCCGTCGCTGGATGATGCGCGTCGATTGCTGGAGCAGAAGCTGGCGACGCAGCCGGATGTCTGATGTGGGAGCGACGTAAGTCGCGAAGCTGTTCAGCGAAACCCCTAGGTACCGCCAGGTGCTCCACCTACGGCGCTCCCCGCAACACCCGCCCATGCTCGCTTCTTTGTCAGGAGCACTCGCATGTCGGGATACTCGGATCTGAGGAAAGGACGCTTCTCCCAGCCGGGTCGAACCTATCTGGTGACATTCACGACTGCAGATCGCCGCCCTCTTTTTGCACATCCTGAGCGTGCCATGGACGCCTGCCAGGCCATGACCTCGTCGCGGTTGTGGTATCGGTCCAGGTTGTTGTGCTGGGTGCTGATGCCGGACCACTGGCACGGCGTGATCGAACTGGGCGAGTTGGATGGCCTTTCAGCCATGGTGCAGCGCTTGAAGACCAACAGCGCCAGGGTCGTCCGCTCGCGGCATCCCGAGACAGCGCGCGTCTGGGAGAGGGGATTCCACGATCACGCACTCCGCAACGGTTCCACCATGCTGGCGACAGCGCGATACATCGTCGCAAATCCGCTGCGTGCGGGGCTGGCGCGAAGTGTCGGGGGCTATCCATGGTGGGATGCCGTCTGGCTGTGACTAAGAGCTTTCGCGACTTACGTCGCTCCCACACCATCACGCCATGCCGGCCGGCGCCGCCCGATCACTCCCCAAACAGCTTCGCCCATCCCGCATGCCCCAGCGCATCCAGTGTCTTCACGTTGCGCTCGACGATGACGTCCGGGTCCGGGAAGGCTTCCACGGCGCGGTCGATGCTGGCTTCGCGCAGCAGGTGCAGGGTGGGGTAGGGCGAACGGTTGGTGTAGTTGCTGATGTCGTCCGGCATCGTGCCGGCGAACTGGTAATCCGGATGGAAGCTGGCGACCTGGATGACGCCCTGCAGGTCGAGCGCTTCGACGGCCGCATCGGCGTTCTCGAGGAAGTCGTTGTAGTCCAGGAAGTCCGTCAGCACGTCCGGGTGCACGATCAGCGTGGTGTCGACCTGCTCGGGATCGGTGTCGCGCAACAGCACCAGTTCTTCCGCCAGTTCCTCCAGCAGGGCTTCCGGCGTGCTGGCGTCGCTCAGCACGAAGCGCACCTGCTGTTTCACGTACACCGCCTTGGCGAACGGGCACAGGTTCAGCCCGATCACCGCGCGCTCCACCCAGCGACGCGTGGCGTCGATGGGGTCGGTTGCGTCGTCGGGAATGGCAGGCGACTCAGTCACGGAAGTTGTCGAACTGCAACGGCAGCTCGAACTCCGTCTTCTTCAGCAGCGCGATGACATCCTGCAGGTCGTCGCGCTTCTTGCCGGTGACGCGCAGCTTGTCGCCGTTGATCTGCGCTTCCACCTTCAGCTTGGCGTCCTTGATGGTGGAGACGATCTTCTTCGCCAGCTTCTGTTCGATGCCCTGCTGGACCGTGATCTTCTGGCGCGCGCCGGCGAGGTTGGTTTCCACGTCGCCGAAGTCCAGGCAGCGGGCGTCGATCTGGCGGGCGATCAGGCGCGCACGCAGGATGTCGGTCATCTGCTTGAGTTGGAAATCGCTGGGCGCGGACTGGGTGATCAGTTTCTCTTCCAGCACGAACTTGGCGTCCACGCCCTTGAAATCGAAGCGGGTGGACAGTTCGCGGTTGGCCTGGTCCACGGCGTTGGTGAGCTCGTGGACGTTGACTTCGGAGACGACGTCGAAGGAAGGCATGGGGGAATCCTGTTACCGGGCGCGGAATTCTACCGTGCGCCGGGAAGCGGGATCGCGTCCGTCGGTGGCGGCGCGCCTGCGGGACGCCACAGCCCCGCAAGACGGCGGGCCGTTTCGCATAGCAGCAGGGGAACGGTCCAGCTGCACCAGAGCAGGGTCGCGATCAGGCCCGGCGAGGGCATGAGTCCGCCCGCGATCGCGACGGGCAGCGACAGGCGGAAGACGATCGGCGCCAGCGTCACCGCGTAGTTGCGGACCATCCAGCGGCGGTGCCGGTCCACGAGGCCGTGACGGATGGCGATCAGGCCGGTCAGTCCGGTGGTCAGCCAGGCCAGGGCGGTCGCGGAGAACGCGAGACGGATGGCGAACGGTGCGGGCGACGTGGCGATCAGGCCGATGGCGCCGGTCGCGGCGACCAGCATGCCGGACAGGTGGATGCGGCCAGTGACGCGATGCAGGCGCGGATGACGGCGGCGCCACTGGGTCAGGAATTGCACGGGCCCGAGCAGCACGGTGGTGAGGCCGCCGGCCAAGTGCATCCACAGCCAGCCCCGCCGCGTCATGAACATGCCATAGGCGGCCGAATCGAGATGCCGGTATTTGCCGTAGGCGGCAAGCAGGAACTCGATGCTGGCGATCCCGAGCAGCAACCACAGGCCGGCCCAGGCCAGGCGAAGGGCGCGCCGCGAGCGGGGCGGGGCGCTGCGGTGTGGCGTGATCCCTGTCATCGGCCTGCCTGCGCGGGTGGGTGCGCGCAGGGTAGCGCACGGGCTACGGGACACGACCAGGGAAGGCGATAATGAGGCATGGTCAACCCACGTCCCTCGCTCACCTCCGCCATCCTGCTGATGCTGGCTGCGGTGCTGTTGTTCGCGCTGATGGATGCGGGGCTGAAGCTGCTGTCCGCGCATTACCCGCCGCTGCAGGTCGCTGCGCTGCGCGGGCTGTCGTCATTGCCACTGGTTGCGATCTGGGTGTTGGCGACGGTGCCGGCCGCCTCGCTGTTGCGGGTGCACTGGCCGCTGCACTTGCTGCGCGGTGCGCTGGGCATCGCGATGATGGCCGGGTTCGTGTACGGCCTGCGCACCATGCCGCTGTCGACGGCGTATGCCATCACGTTCGTGGCGCCGCTGCTGATCACCGCAATGGCAGGGCCGTTGTTGAAGGAGCGGGTGGGGGCGGGGCGCTGGACCGCGATCGTCATCGGCCTGGTCGGCGTGCTGGTGATCCTGCGGCCGACCGGCGAAGGCATGCTGACCGCCGGCGGACTGGCCATCCTGGTGGCGGCGATCTGCTATGCACTGGGCGCGGTGACCGTGCGCATGCTCGCGCAACGGGACAGCACGCAGGCGCTGGTGTTCTGGTTCGTCGTGTTGCTGTCGCTCGGCGCCTCGTTGCTCGCCTGGCCCGCGTGGAAGCCGCTTCAGCCCGCGCATGCCTGGATCATCGTCGGCGTGGGTGTCTCGGGCTCACTCGCACAGGTCGCGCTGACCGAGGCCTTCCGCCGCGGTGAAGCCTCGTTGATCGCGCCGCTCGAATACACGGCGCTGGTCTGGGGCGTGATCCTCGATGTCACGTTGTGGTCGGTGCTGCCGGACGGCGTGACCTGGATCGGTGCGGGCATCATCGTGGCCAGCGGGCTGTATCTGTTGCGTCGCGAGAAGGTGCACGTGGAAGCCGAGCATCCCTGACGCCGTGCGCTTTTCGGGCATGATGCGGCCATGCCGATCGTGCTCGCCCTGCTCGTCCTGTTCCTGCTGCTGGCGCTGTGGGTGGTGGCCTTGCCGCTGACCCTGTGGCAGCGCTATCGCTACGGCCGTGCGCGCCGGATGGCGCGCGACTGGTTGCTCGCGCTCAATGCGTGGAGCCTGCTGGTGTCGGTGGCGATCTTCGTCGCGGTGAGTGCGCTGGGGCTGTTCTGGTGGCCGGACAGTCTGGTCGGCGCGGGCGTCGGGCTCGCGGTGGGCGCACTGCTCGGCCTGGTCGGCCTGTGGCTCACGCGCTGGGAAGTCGCACCGCAGGGCGTGTTCTATCAGCCCAATGCATGGCTGTCCCTGCTGCTGGTGGCCATCGTGGCCGGTCGCATCGTGCTGGGTGTCGTGCAGATGTGGCAGTACTGGCAGGCCGGTGCCGTGGCGCCCACGCATGCGTTGTTGAGCGGCCATGGCAGCCTGCTCGCAGTGGCCGGCGTGCTGCTGGGCCACTATCTGGTCTACGCGTGGGGCGTGAAAGGGCGCGTGGCGCGCCTGCGTCGCCTGCAGGGGCGTGGCGGCCGCTGAAACAAGAAGACGGCGGGCCCGGAAGCCCGCCGCCGTATCGACGCGATGGAGCGATGGATCAGAAGCGCGCGCCGATACCCACACCCACGACCCACGGGTCGATCGTCAGTTCTTCGCCGGTGCCCTGGCCGGCGACGCGTACACCGGCGTCGCCCTTCAGGTAACGCGCATCCGCACGCGCGAACCAGGTCTGGTTGATGTTGAAGTCCACGCCAGCGGTCGCGATGGCGCCCTTGGCGGTCTCCAGGCCGACGTGCGCATCCTCGGTGCCGATGCTCTCGTTGCTGAAGTTGGACTCGTAATAGCCCAGGCCCACGAACGGGCGCATCACCTTGTCCGGCGTGCCGAAGTGGTACTGGCCGCTCAGCGCGATCGGCTGCTGGTCGACGGTGCCGAGCTTGCCGGCGCCGTCGGCCTTCACGCGATGGTTGAACTTGTCGGCCGCGCCCCACAACTCCACCGCGATGTTGTCGGTGGCGTACCAGCTGGCGCTGATGACCGGCGCGACATCGCCGTCGACCTTCAGGCCCGGGGCCGGGTCATTGTCGGGCTTCAGGATGGCGGCGCCGCCGACCACGGCGAAGCGCTTGCCGCTGGTCGAAGCGGACGATGCGGTATCGGCGGACGTGTCCTGGGCGAAGGCGGCCGGAACGGCCATCAGCGAAGCAAGGGCGATCGTGAGAGTGCGGATCGAAGTCATGCGGGGATCTCCTGTAGTGTTCTTATCGCCTCCGATGACGCGACGCGGAGCACGTGCGGCATCGAAGGCGTGGGCACCGTAACCAGCCGCGCATGAACGTCGTCCGCCCTCCGACGTGAACCGAATGCAACATCGGCGATATGCAGCGCAGGTTCATCGGTTTTTCACCGTGTCTCGACATGGCGGCACATCCGCGAGGTGTCTGCGCGTATGCGGATACCGCATGACGCGGCGACACGGCTGCGCTAATGTCGCGCCGAAGAGGAGGCGCGCATGGTCAGCAGCAAGGCGAAGACGGTGGAGCAATACCTCGCGGAACTGCCCGAGGATCACCGCACGGTGATCGCATCGGTCCGCGACCTGGTCAATCGGCACATCCCCGATGGCTACGTCGAGGCGATGAACTGGGGCATGATCGCGTGGGAGGTGCCGTTGTCGCGCTATCCGACCACCTACAACAAGCAGCCGCTGCCGTATGTCGCGCTCGCGGCGCAGAAGCAGTACTACGCGCTTTACCTGACCGTGTGCTACGCGAACTCCGCGCAGGACGTGGTGCTGCGCAACGCCTATGCGGACGCCGGCATGAAGCTGGACATGGGCAAGAGCTGCCTGCGCTTCAAGAAGCCGGCCGATCTGCTGCCCGGGGTGATCGGCGGCGTGATCGCCTCGACGCCGGTGGACACGCTTATTGCACAATACGAAGCCAGCCGCGCACGGACGTGACCCGCATGCCCCCTGCAAAACGCAAGCGCCGCACCGGCACCGCCACGACGGCGCTGCCGTCGCCTGGCGACCACCTGACGATGGCGGACCTGGCGAAGGTGGCCGGGGTATCGGCGATCACCGTGTCGCGGGCGTTGCGCGACAGCCCGCTGGTGAACGCCGAGACGCGGGCCCGCGTGCGCGAGGTGGCGCAGCAGTACGGCTATGCGTTCAACGTCAGCGCACGCAACCTCAAGCTCCGCCGCAGCATGACGGTGGCGGTGGTGGTGGAAATGAAGCCCACCGTCGAACGGCAGATGTCCGGGCCGTACCCGCTCGACTTGCTGGGCGGCATCACCCAGGAACTGACCTCCAGCGGCTACAGCGTGCTGCTGACCTCGCTGCAGGGGGGCTCGCTGCCGAACGTGCAGGCCGCCGACGGCGTGATCCTGCTCGGCCAGGGCGCGCATGAGGATGCGATGCACGAGGTGCAGCGCTGGGGCCGGCCGATGGTGGTGTGGGGCGCGGTCAGCCGGCACGAATCGCAGGTGGTGGTCGGCAGCGACAATCGCCGCGGCGGTGCTTTGGCCGCCGAGCGCTTCATCGCGCTGGGCCGCAGCCGTCCCGCCTTCCTCGGCGATCCTGCCCACGGCGAGTTCGCCGAGCGCCTGGAAGGCTTCGGTGCCGCGCTGGCGCGGCATGGCATCACGCCGATCGCGCCGACCGTCACCAGCTTCACCGTTGGGGCGGGCGCGGATGCGGTGCATGCGCTGCTGCAGGCGCACCCGCAGGTGGACGCCCTGTTCGCTGCCAGCGATCTGTTGGCCATCGGGGCGATCCGCGCGCTGATCGAGCGTGGCCGGCGGGTGCCCGAGGACGTCTCGGTGATCGGCTACGACGACTCCCCGCTGGGCGCGACCTACGTGCCGCCACTGACCTCGGTGCACCAGAACTTCATCGATGCCGGTGTGCTGCTGGCCCGCAAGGTGCGTGCCCTGATCGAAGGCGACCAGGCGGGTTCCGAGACCCTGCCGACCCATCTGGTCGTCCGCACGACCTGAGCGCAGCGCGCTGCTGCATCGCAGCGTCCACCCGGTGGACATCCGGTCGTGCTCACCTGCGCCGGAATCCGGCTAATTCATTGAATTGAAAGGCCTTGATCCACGCCGAAGCCGTGGCGGCCGAGGTGCTTCGGCGCATGCGAGGCTTCTTTGACATCGATAACTTGACATCGATAACAACGACTTCTAGCGTGCCCCCGCCCGTGGTCCCGCCACGGCCGGTAACAGGTGAGCACGAGGATGTCGGTGGAACAGAAGCAGGCGCACACATCGGGTGGGGACACGGCACCGGGCGAAGGCCGGTCCGACCCCTGGCGACTCACCCAGCGGGCGTTCGACGCCGAGCGCGCGGCGCGCGATGAAACCCTGTTCGCCCTCGCCAACGGCACGCTGGGCGTACGCGGTGCGCTGGAGGAAGACGACAGCCCCAGCGACGGCACGTTCCTGTCGAGCGTGTTCGAACAGAACCCCATCCACTACCACGAGCGCTTCCCCGGCTTCACCCGCAGCACCGACACGCGGGTGCCGGTGGCCGAGGGCAAGCACCTCCGGCTGCAGCTCGGCGACACGCCGCTGCGCCTGCAGGAGGCCGAGTGGCTGGACTTCGAGCGCACGCTGGATCTCGCCGCCGGTGCGCTGGACCGCCGCCTGCGCCTGAAGACCGCGCAAGGCCATACCCTCGAGATCCGCGCGCGTCGCGTGGTGCCGCTGGCCGAGCGCGCGCTGCTCGCCATCCGGTTCGAAGTCGCGTCCGTCGATTACGCGGGCCCATTGACGCTGTGCTCGTCGATCGAGACCGGACGCCAGGCCGTGGAGCAGGGCGATGACCCGCGCATCGGCGTGCATGGCGGCAAGGGCCTGCAGGTCGCCGACGAGCACGCCGATGCCGAGGGCGCGCAACTTACCCAGCGGACCCATCACAGCGGCGTCGCCCTGGTGTGCGCGCAACGGCACCGGCTGTCGCCGGGCCTGGTGTTCGCCGGCGCGCAGGCGAACGAAGGACGGGTGGAGCAGCGCTTCGATGCCGTGCTGTCGCCGGGCGCGTCCGTGGTGGTCGAAAAGTACGTGGCCTACGACGATGGCAATGGCGACGCGCGGGACGGCGTGGAGGCCGTGCTGGCGCGCGCGCAGCGCGAGGGTTTCGACGGCATCGCCACCACGCAGGCCGACGCGATGCGCGCGTTCTGGCAGCGCGCCGGCCTGTCGGTGGACGGCGACCCGGCGGCGGAGCTGGCGCTGCGCTTCAACCTGTTCCACCTGCTGCAATCGGCCGGTCGCGACGGTATCAACGGCACGGCGGCCAAGGGCATCACGGGCGAGGGCTACGAAGGCCACTGCTTCTGGGATACCGAAGCCTTCGTGCTGCCGGTGATGGCGTTCACCGCGCCGGACGTGGCGCGCGCGATGCTGATGTACCGCTTCCGCACGCTGGACGGCGCACGCGACACTGCGCGTGCGATGAACCATCCCAGCGGTGCGCTGTATCCCTGGCGCACCATCGCCGGCCGCGAATGTTCCGCGCACTATCCCAGCGGCTCGGCGGCGTACCACATCAATGCCGCCATCGCCTACGGGATCGGGCTTTATCTCGACGCCAGCGATGATCTCGACTTCCTCAGCGAGGCTGGCGCCGAGATTCTTTTCGAGACCGCGCGCATCTGGCCGCAGGCCGGCCATTTCAATCCGCGGCTCGACGGGGCGTTCTGCATCCACGAGGTCACGGGGCCGGACGAATACACCACGCTGGTCAACAACAACTGGTACACCAACCGGATGGCGCAGCGGCACCTGCAGCGCGCGGTCGAAGCCTGGAAGCGCCTGTCCGCCGATCGTCCCGACGCGCTGCGCGCCCTCGCGACGCGCATCGGGCTCGGGGTCGGCGAAGTCGCGCTGTGGCAGCGTGCCGCCGACGCGATGCACCTGCCGATCGATGACGCGCTCGGCATCCACCCGCAGGACGACGACTTCCTCGCCAAGCCGCGCTGGCCGTTCCCGAAGCGCGAAGGGCCGCATCGCCCCCTGTTGCTCGATTACCACCCGCTCACCCTGTACCGGCACCAGGTCTGCAAGCAGGCCGACGTGGTGATGGCGATGGTGCTGGCCGGCGATGGCATCGACCAGGGCACCAAGCGCCGCGACTTCGATTACTACGACGCCGTCACCACCCACGACTCCACGCTGTCGGCGCCCGTGTACGGCATCCTGGCCAGCGAGGTCGGCCAGGACGACAAGGCCTGGGACTATTTCGACGCCAGCCTGCGCGTGGACCTGGACGACCTGCACGGCAACACCGACCACGGCGTGCACATGGCGGCGATGGCCGGCAGCTGGCTGGGGCTGGTGCAGGGCTTCGGCGGACTGCGCATCGTCGCGGGTCGCCTGCAGTTCGCTCCCACATTGCCGCACGCCTGGAAGGGATACGGCTTCAACCTCCGCTGGCGCGGCTGCGCCCTGCGCGTGGACGTGGACGCGCGCGGCGCCCGCTATCGCCTCGACGAGGGCGACGCGCTGGCCTTCGGTCACGCCGGCAGCGACGTGGTGCTGAAGGCAGGTCGCGAAGTCGTGCTGCCGCTCGCCGTGCCGTCGCCACCGAAGATGCCGCTGCCCCGCGCCTGCGATGCGCTGATCTTCGATCTCGACGGCGTGCTGACCGACACCGCGCACACGCACTACCGGGCGTGGAAGCGATTGGCCGACGAAATCGGCGTGCCGTTCGACCTGCAGGTCAACGAGCGCCTGAAGGGTGTGGACCGGATGGCGTCGCTGGAGATCATCCTCGAGCGCGCCACACGTACCTACTCGGCCGACGAGAAGCGCGCGCTGGCCGACACCAAGAACGGTTACTACGTGCAGGAGATCGCCAGTGTCGGGCCGCAGGACCTGTTCGACGGCGTGCACGACGTACTCGCTGCCGCGCGCGCCGCGGGCCTGAAGCTGGGCCTCGCCTCGGCCAGCCGGAATGCGCCGGCGCTGCTGCAGAAGCTGGGCATCGCCGACCGCTTCGACTACGTCGCCGATGCCGGCCGCATCGTCCGCGCCAAGCCCGACCCGGCCATCTTCCTCGACGTCGCCGCCGCGCTCGGCGTGCCGGCGCACCGCTGCATCGGCGTGGAAGACGCCGCCGCCGGTATCGAGGCCATCCATGCGGCGGGCATGGCCGCGATCGGCATCGGCGATGCGCGTGCGTTGCGCCATGCCGACGCCGTCATCCCGCACATCAACGCGTTTGACCTGAGGACGTTCGTATCGCCTTGACCGCACGTGGCCAGAGAAGCCGCGGTGGGCAGCCAGCCAACAACACGACAACAATGCAAGTGGAGGGAGGGACCATGCAACACACCAAGCACCCGATGCGCTACGCCCTGTCGGCCGCCATCGCGCTGGCGCTATCGCCGGCGCTGGCGAGCGCGCAGGAAGCCGCACCCGCGGCGCCGGCCGAACAGGAGGCCAAGACGCTGGACGCGGTGGTCGTCAGCGGCACGGCCAAGTTCAAGGGCCTGCGCAAGCGCGACGCCAGCTTCTCGATCAGCACCGCCACGCCCGAGCAGATCCAGGAAACCGCGCCCACCAGCACCGCCGACCTGCTGAAGATCGTGCCGGGCGTCTGGGCCGAGGCCAGCGGCGGCGGTACCGGCGCCAATGTCTTCGTGCGCGGCATGCCGTCCGAAGGCGATGCACCGTTCTTCACCCTGCAGCTGGACGGCTCGCCGATCTTCCCGCCGCCGACGTTGTCGTTCCTCGAGAACACCACGCTGTTCCGCATCGACGACACCATCGCGCGCGTCGAAGGCCTGCGCGGCGGCCCTAGCCCCATCTACTCGAACGGCCAGCCCGGCGTCACCGTCAACTTCATCCAGAAGAAGGGCGAAGACATCCCCGAGGGCCTGGTGCGGTTGACCGTGGGCACCGACGACCTGCGTCGCCTCGACTTCTACAGCGGTGGCCCGCTGGGCGAGAACACCGGCTGGTACTACAGCGTGGGCGGCTTCTACCGCGAGACCGACGGCGTGCGCCAGACCGGCTTCCCGGTGGAGAAGGGTGGCCAGTTGAGCGCCACGCTGACCAAGCGCTGGGCCGAGGGCGAGTTCAACCTCTACGCGCGCCACACCGACGACAAGAACACCTTCTACACTGCGGTGCCGCTGGTCTCGCGCAACAACGGCGAGGACATCTCCGGCTTCCCGGGGCTGGATCCCACCACGGGCACGCTGGTCGGCGACGACTTCCGCCGGGTGACGCTGCCGACCGGCGTCGGCAACCAGACGATGACGCGCGACCTGGCCGATGGCCGTGGCGTGGACATCGATGTGTTCGGCGGTTCGCTGGACTGGTATGTCGGCAACTGGACGATCAGCGACAAGTTCAACTACCTGAAAGGCGATGCGCCGACCTACGCGTTGTTCACCGGCGCGAATCCGCAGACGCTGTCGTCGTACATCACCGATACCTATGGCGCGGGCGTGACCGGCACCGGCACCTTCGTCAACGGCGGCGGCACGGTGGACCCGAACCAGCAGGTGCTGACGGCGGGCTTCTGGGTGGTGGAGAAGGAGATCAGCTCGTTCACGAACGACCTGCGCTTCAGCATCGACCTGACCGAGCGGAATGCGCTGACCTTCGGTGTGTACTACGCGGACTACTCGTCCAAGGACCGCTGGTGGCTGGGCAACAACATGCTGCTCACCGCGCAGGACAACGCGCGCCGCGTGAACCTGGCGCTGTCCAACGGGCAGGTCGCCACGCGCGATGGCTTCGTGGGCACCGCGTTCTACAACATCCGCGGCGACTACGACGGCCAGAACACCGCCTTCTTCATCGCCGACGAATGGACCGTCAACGACCGCATCCGCCTGGATGCCGGCGTGCGCTACGAGCGGCAGGAGGTCAACGGTACGGTGTGGGATCCGGTCACGGTCGACCTGGATGGCAACCCGAACACGCTGTACGACAACAACACCTCGGTCTCGACCACGCCGCGCAGCATCGACCAGAACGACAGCGAC
Source organism: Pseudoxanthomonas sp. Root630 (assembly GCF_001427585.1). Taxonomy (GTDB): domain Bacteria; phylum Pseudomonadota; class Gammaproteobacteria; order Xanthomonadales; family Xanthomonadaceae; genus Pseudoxanthomonas_A. The sequence goes on from NZ_LMGY01000017.1 coordinate 67,551, forward strand.
GTGTCCTGGACGGCGGGCCTGAACTACACGCTCAACGACAGCGTCAGCCTGTTCGGCCGCGTCAACTCCGGCTTCACCTTCCCGCAGTTCGACAACCTGCGCGACGGCGCCAACAACAAGACCGAGATCGATCAGTACGAGTTGGGCCTGAAGGCCGGCGGCGAGACGTACGAGATGTACCTCACCGCGTTCTACAACGACTTCACCGGCCTGCGGTACCAGGCGTTCGACAACAACGGCAACAACGTCGTGATCATCGGCGACTCGAAGGCGCGTGGCCTGGAATTCGAGGGTGCGTGGCGGCCGGTCGGTGGGTTCGAGCTGGCCTGGAACGCGACCTGGCTGCGCGCCAAGTACGGCGACTTCGCCACCTACGACGGCAACCAGGTGGTGCGCCAGCCGAAGTTCCGCGCGCGGCTGACGCCGAGCTACTACTGGTCGCTGCCGTGGGGCGACCTGAAGGTGTTCACCACCTACACCCACGTGGGCGATCGCTATTCGGATCCCGCCAATGGCCAGGTGCTGCCGAAGTACGACACCTGGGATGTCGGCGCCAGCGCGCACCTGGGCGACCACTGGGAGTTCACCTTCTCGGGCCGCAACGTGACCGACGAGATCGCGCTGACCGAAGGCAACGCCCGCGTGCTGGGCAATGCGACCAGCGGTGGCGTGTTCATGGGCCGTCCGCTGGAAGGCACGTCGTACCAGGCCTCCGTCGCCTACCGCTGGTGACGTAGCGCGGCCCGCGTTCCCGCGGGCCGTCTTCCGCCGCCGTGCCGTCTCTCCCCGGCGCGGCGGTGGTTCTCTCTCTCACGCGCTGCGCCGCGAGGCGTGGCCGTTCCCGCGCACGCCAGCCGATGCGGCTAGGATGCGTCCGAACCGACCGGTACCGCCCATGACGCGCACCCGCATGATCCTGGCGATGATCCTGACCTACATGATCTTCGCCATGCTGTTGAACTCCGTGGGCACGGTGATCCTGCAGTCCATCCAGGGCTTCGGCATCAGCAAGGCCGATGCGAGCCTGCTGGAGGCGTTCAAGGACCTGCCGATCGCGGTCACGTCGTTCCTGGTGGCCTCGTTCCTGCCGAGGCTGGGCTACCGTCGCGCGATGATGCTCGGCTTGTCGCTGGTCGCGCTCGCCTGCGCCGCGATGCCGCTGCTGCATGCGTTCTGGGCGACGAAGCTGCTGTTCACCGCGGTCGGCGTGTCGTTCGCGCTGGTGAAGGTGTCGGTGTATTCCAGCATCGGCCTGCTGACCGAGGATGCGAAAGGGCATGCCGCATTGACCAGCACGGTCGAGGGCTGGTTCATGGTCGGCATCCTGGGCAGCGCGTGGCTGTTCGCCGCCTTCATCAATGCCGAGGTGCCGGGCGATCCGGTCTGGCTGGACGTCTACTGGGTACTCGCCGCGTTGTGCGTGGCGGTGGTCGTCCTGCTGGCGACCTGCACGCTGGATGAGCGCGCCGCGCAGGATGGCCATGCGGCGGGCGAGTCCTTCGTCGATATGTTCCGCCTGCTGGCGCTGCCACTGGTGGCGGTGTTCCTGGTGTCGGCCTTCCTCTACGTGCTGATGGAGCAGGCGATCAACACCTGGCTGCCGACCTTCAATCGCGAAATCCTGCACCTGCCCACCACGCTCAGCGTGCAGGCGGCCGGCATCTTCGCCGGTTCGCTGGCGCTGGGCCGGCTGGGCGGCGGCGTGCTGCTGCGGCGCGTGCCCTGGTTCTGGCTGCTGAGCGGTTGCGTGGTCGCGATGGCGGCGCTGGTGCTGGTGGCGCTGCCGCTGGCCGCCAACGTGCAGCCGCGCGAGGGCATGACGTGGTGGAACGCGCCGCTGGCCGCGTACGTGTTCCCGTTGATCGGCCTGTTGATGGCGCCGATCTACCCGGCCATCAATTCGGTGGTGCTGAGTGCGCTGCCGAAGGCGCGGCATGCGGCGATGACGGGTTTGATCGTGGTGTTCTCGGCACTCGGCGGCACCACCGGGTCGTACATCACCGGGCAGTTGTTCGCGCATTTCGACGGGTCGCGCGCGTTCTATCTGCTGCTGGCGCCGATGGCGATGCTGCTGGTGTCGATGGCGCTGCTGCACCGCGCCGTGTCGCGTCGCGACCGGGCGACGGCGCCCGCCTGAGGGCGCTCGCACCCGCGCACCGCGGGGCTTGGCGTATCGTGTCGCCACCTTTCGTACGGGACCCGACATGAACGCGACCGGCGTGGCCTTGGCCCTCTTCATCGGCATGCTGCTGCCGCTCCAGGCGCTGATCAACGCGTCGCTGGGCCGGCAGTCGTTCGGCCCGGTGTTCGCCTCGCTGGCCTCTTTCATGGTCGGCACCGGTGTATTGCTGGTGTGGTGGTTGCTGACGCGGCCGGTGTTCGTGCCTGCCGCACTGGCCAAGGTGCCGTGGTGGGCCTGGACCGGCGGCGTGATCGGTGCGGTCTTCGTCGCATCCGCCACGCTGCTGGTGCCGCGGCTGGGAGCGGCGTCGCTGATCTGCCTGGTCGTCGCGGGCCAGCTGGTCGGGTCGGTGCTGCTCGACCACTTCGGCGTGCTGCACGCGCGCCAGCCGGTGGACACGCTGCGCGTGGTGGGCCTGCTGCTGGTGGTGGCCGGCGCGACCCTGGTGGTCCGACCCTGGCAGGCCACGGGCGGCTGAGCGATGGGCGAGGTGCTGGTCGGCCTGCCGCCGCGCGCGGATGCGCGTTGCCGCGTGCTGGTGCTTGGCTCCATGCCGGGCGACGCATCATTGCGCGGCGCGCAGTACTACGCGCATCCGCGCAATCGGTTCTGGCCGGTGATGGGCGCGCTGTGCGGATTCGATCCGGAGGCGCCTTACGAAGCGCGCTTCGACGCATTGAGGCGTGCCGGTGTCGGCGTGTGGGATGTCATCGGTCGCTGCGAGCGCCCGGGCAGCCTGGACGCGGCCATCGTGCGCGGCAGCGAAGTCCCCAATGCCATCGGCGACTGGCTTGGGGCGCATCCCGAGGTCGTCGCGATCGCGCTCAATGGCGGCAAGGCGGCTGACGCGTTCCGCCGGCATGTCCGGCCGACGCTGGCCGATCCACTGCCGGCCCTGCTCGCATTGCCCTCGACCAGTCCCGCGCACGCGGCGATGGGATTGCCCGCTTTGTTGGAGGCCTGGGGCGCGATCACCCCGTTTCTGCGGCGTCCTGCCTGACAATGCGGCGGCGTATCGTGCGCGTGCATCGCGGCGAACCAAAGCGATACCAATGGCGTCGCGTGCGCGTTGGCAAGGCCATCACGGCATGCATTGTCCCGGCGGGGACAGCAATTAACACCAAGGGATGGTTGGCGCATCGCGCCACTGCGGACACAATAGGGGTTCCCCTCTTCACGCCCGCACCGGAGTAACGCCATGTCCGACATCAAGGAAGCCAAAGTCCCCGATATCGGTGACTACGACGGCGTACCGGTGATCGAGATCCTGGTCGCCGTGGGCGACACGGTGAAGAAGGACCAGGGCCTGGTCACGCTGGAATCGGACAAGGCGACGATGGAAGTGCCGTCGCCGTTCGCCGGCGTGGTGAAGGAGATCAAGGTCAAGCTGGGCGACGAGATCGCCGAAGGCGCCGTCGTCGCGCTGATCGAAACCAGCGAAGGCGCCGCCGAGGCCAAGCCGGCCGCCGCGCCGGCCCCCACGCCCGCCGCCGAGACCGGTACCAAGGTCGAACCCGTCGCCGTTTCGCCGACGCCGGACAAGATCGCCCAGCGCGAGATCGCGCAGGAGCGCGCCGCACCCGCCGTGGCGCCCGCCGCCTCGCGCGTGCTGGACGACAAGCCGGGCATCGATCCGGAAGCCTCGCCGCCGCGTACCCCGCCGGTCGAGTTCAATGCCGACCGCGTGCTCCCCGAGAAGGTGGCCTACGCCAGCCCCGCCGTGCGCCTGTTCGCGCGCGAGCTCGGCGTGGACCTCAATCAGGTCAGCGGCAGCGAGCGCGGTGGCCGCATCAGCAAGGAAGACGTGCAGAAGTACGTCAAGGGCGCGCTGGCCGGCGGCGTGTCCGCACCCGCCGCAGCAGGCGCACCGGCCGCGGCCGGTGGCGGGCTGAACCTGCTGCCGTGGCCGAAGGTCGACTTCAGCAAGTTCGGCGAGACCGAAGTCGTCGCGCTGTCGCGCATCAAGAAGATTTCCGGCGCCAACCTGGCGCGCAACTGGGCGATGATCCCGCACGTCACCCAGCACGACCACGCCGACATCACCGACCTGGAAGCGCTGCGCGTGGCGCTGAACAAGGAAAACGAGAAGGCGGGCATCAAGCTGACCATGCTCGCCTTCCTGATGAAGGCCAGCGTCTCGGCGCTGAAGAAGTTCCCCGACTTCAACGCCTCGCTCGATGCCAGCGGCGAGAACCTCACGCTGAAGAAGTATTTCCACGTCGGTTTCGCCGCCGACACGCCGAACGGCCTGGTCGTGCCGGTGATCCGCGACGTCGACAAGAAGGGCGTCAACGAGATCGCGCAGGAAAGCGGCGAGCTGGCCAAGAAGGCGCGCGACGGCAAGCTCGGCCCGGCCGAGATGTCCGGCGGCTGCTTCTCGATCTCCTCGCTGGGCGGCATCGGCGGCGTGGCGTTCACTCCGATCGTCAATGCGCCGGAAGTCGCGATCCTCGGCGTGTCCAAGTCGTCGATCCAGCCGGTGTGGGACGGCAAGCAGTTCCAGCCGCGCCTGATGCTGCCGCTGTCGCTGAGCTACGACCACCGCGTGATCGACGGCGCCGCCGCGGCGCGCTTCACCGCCTACCTCGCCCAGTTGCTGGGCGACATGCGCCGCGTGCTGCTGTAAGGAGACCGAGACCATGGCGAACACGATCGAAGTCAAAGTCCCCGACATCGGCGATTACAGCGATGTGCCGGTCATCGAAATCCTGGTTGCCGTCGGCGACGCGGTGAAGAAGGACCAGGGCCTGGTCACGCTGGAATCGGACAAGGCCACGCTGGAAGTGCCGTCCTCGGCCGCCGGCGTGGTGAAGGAAATCAAGGTCAAGCTCGGCGACGCGCTGTCCGAAGGCAGCGTCGTGGCGGTGCTGGAAGCCGAAGGCGCCGCCGTCTCCGCGCCCGCGCCGGCCGCACCTCCGGCACCTGCAACGCCGGCCCCGACGCCGGCTGCCGCCCCTGCGCCCGTTGTCCCGGCCGCATCGCCCGCCGCGCCCGGTGGTGGTGGGCTGATCGAAGCGAAGGTGCCTGATATCGGCGACTACGACGGCGTACCGGTCATCGAGATCCTGGTCGCCGTCGGCGACACGGTGAAGAAGGACCAGGGCCTGGTCACGCTGGAGTCGGACAAGGCGACGATGGAAGTGCCGTCGCCCGCTGCCGGCGTCATCAAGGAAATCAAGGTCAAGCTGGGCGATTCGCTGGCCGAAGGCAGCCTGGTCGCGATCCTGGAAGGCGAGGGCGCCACGGCGGCGCCCGCCAAGGCCGCCCCGGTGGCGCCGTCCCCGGCAGCGCCCGCTGCACCGGCGACCTCGGCGCCGAAGCCGGCCCTGGGCACCGGCAAGACCGCCGACATCGAATGCCGCATCGTCGTGATCGGGTCGGGCCCGGGTGGTTACACCGCCGCGTTCCGCGCCGCGGACCTCGGCCTCGACACCGTGCTGATCGAGCGTTACGAAACCCTCGGCGGCGTCTGCCTCAACGTGGGCTGCATCCCGTCGAAGGCCTTGCTGCATGCGGCGGCGCTGATCGAAGAAGCCTCGCACTCCGAAGACATCGGCATCAGCTTCGGCAAGCCGAAGATCGATATCGACAAGCTGCGCGGCTTCAAGCAGGACAAGGTGGTCGGCCAGTTCACCAAGGGCCTGGCCGGCATGGCCAAGCAGCGCAAGGTGCGCACCGTCACCGGCGTGGCGAAGTTCGTCTCGCCGAACGAGCTCGAGATCGTCGGCAGCGATGGCAAGACGCAGCTGCTGCGCTTCGAGCAATGCATCATCGCCGCCGGCTCGCAGGCGGTGAAGCTGCCGAACTTCCCGTGGGACGATCCTCGCGTGATGGATTCCACCGATGCGCTGCAGCTGGCCGACGTGCCGAAGAAGCTGCTCGTGGTCGGTGGCGGCATCATCGGCCTGGAAATGGCGACGGTGTACCGCGCGCTGGGCGCGGAGGTGACCGTGGTCGAGTTCATGGACCAGCTGATGCCGGGCGCCGACAAGGACCTGGTGAAGCCGCTGGCCGATCGCCTGAAGAAGCAGGGCGCGGTCGTGCACCTGAAGACCAAGGCCGCCAAGGTCGAGGCGTCGAAGAAGGGCATCACCGTGCACTTCGAAAGCGCCACCGAAGGCCAGAAGCCGGACCTGGAAACGGGCACGTGGGACCGCGTGCTGGTGGCTGTCGGCCGCTCGCCCAACGGCGGCAAGCTGGATGCCGGCAAGGCCGGCGTGACGGTCACCGACCGCGGTTTCATCCCGGTCGATGCGCAGATGCGTACCAACGTGCCGCACATCTTCGCCATCGGCGACCTGGTCGGCCAGCCGATGCTGGCGCACAAGGCGACGCACGAGGGCAAGCTGGCGGCGGAAGTGGCCGCCGGCGAGAAGAAGGAGTGGGTGGCGCGGGTGATCCCGTCGGTGGCCTACACCGATCCGGAAATCGCCTGGGTCGGCGTGACCGAGACCGAAGCCAAGGCCAAGGGCCTGAAGATCGGCGTGGGCAAGTTCCCGTGGGTGGCGTCGGCGCGCGCCGTCGGCATCGGTCGTGGTGAAGGCTCGACCAAGCTCATCTTCGACGAGCACACCCACCGCATCATCGGTGCCGGCATCGTCGGCGTGCATGCGGGCGATCTGATCAGCGAACTGGCGCTGGCGATCGAGATGGGCGCGGAAGCCGGCGACATCGGCGCAACCATCCATCCGCACCCGACGCTCAGCGAATCTGTGGCGATGGCCGCCGAGGTCTACGAAGGCACCATCACCGACCTGTATATCCCGAAGAAGAAGTAAGCCGTCCCCAGGCATCGCAGCAACGAAAAAGGCCGCGCTAATGCGCGGCCTTTCTCTTTTCGGCGAATGCGTCAGGCGGGCAGGGGCATCGCCCTCGCGGCACGCCGCGCCTCGATCCGCTTCCATACCTTCTCGTGGAAGTGGAACACCACCGTATTGGTCGCCGGCTCGATCAGCGCCAGCATGCCGCCCACCAGCAGGCGGCCGGTGAACAGGTAGCCCAGGGTGAAGGCCACCGAGAAATGCAGGATCGCGAAGCTCAGGGTCTTGTTCATGGCCGCACCAGACGCTCGAAGATGAGAATTGATCTCATTGTGGGGCTGCCCATTGGCAAGTCCAATGGATTGATCGAGTTGGATTGATAGCGTCTGGCTATCGGTGCCTTTTCCCCCGAAAAGGCGAAGCCCCGGGGGCAGCCGGGGCTTCGGGAGGCCTGCGACGGAGCATCGGACGAGGAAGTTGAGCAGCAGGCCTTGGAGGGACTGACACGCGGTTTTCGCCAAAGTTCCGGAGAATCCGCAGGAAAATTCTGAATAGGGGAAACGGTTACATCCAGACAGGCCAAGGGCTGGCGGGCAAACGCGCCGTCGCCAGCGCTTTCGACCTTTGGCGGTTGTCCCGGAAATTGTCCCGCTGCTATACTTTTGCGGCTCGGCGAGGCGCTTTACCGCCTTGTACCCCGCCAATTCCGTAGGGCTTTCGTGTGCTGAATTCCGTCGCTGCGGGCCGGCGGCTAGTGTTGCGCGCCGCCGTCTGGCAGACGGTCGCGGTACTGCTGGTCGCGCTGCTGTTCCTGCTCTGGGGCGTGCCCCACGCAGTCGCGGCGGCCGTCGGAGGGTTGGCGATCGTGGCTGGCGCACTGCTGGCGGCCTGGATGGCCTTCGGCGGTGGCGTACTCGGCGCCGTTTCGGCGGTGCTGAGGCTGGTCGCGGGGATGGTGGTGAAGTGGGTCGTGGTGATCGGCGTGCTGGTGATGGGCGCGGGGCTGTACAAGCTGCCCCCGCTGCCCCTGATGGCAGGCGTGGTCGCCGGACTGGTGGCACAGATGCTGGCTGCGGTTGGCAAGCAGCGATAAACCCAATCTAGACGAAAGGTTTCCGACACATGGCGGGCGAGGCTCTAACTCCCACCACCTACATCCAGCACCACCTGAAGAACCTCACGGCCCAGGTGGGCGGTGATGGTCCCTTCTGGACGATCAACGTCGACACGTTCGTGACGGCCGTGCTGATGGGGCTGCTGATCGTGTTCGCGTTCTGGCTGGCTACCCGCAAGGCGACCGCCGGCGTGCCGGGCAAGTGGCAGGCCTTCGTCGAGATCATGCTCGAGTTCGTCGACAAGCAGGCCCGCGACACCTACCACGGGACCAGCAAGCTGGTGACGCCCATCGCGATCACCATCTTCTTCTGGATCCTGATGATGAACCTGCTGAAGATGATCCCGGCAGACTTCATCGCCAAGCCGCTCGAACTGCTGGGCGTGGGCTACTGGAAGCCGGTCCCCACCGCCGACGTCAATGCCACCCTGGGCATGTCGATCAGCGTGTTCTTCCTGATGATCGTCTTCGCCTTCCGCTCGAAGGGCTTCGGCGGCTTCGCCAAGGAGTTCCTGACGGCACCGTTCGGCAAGTGGATGATGCCGTTCAACCTGATCCTCAACATCGTCGAATGGGTCAGCAAGCCCATCTCCCTGGCGATGCGACTGTTCGGCAACATGTTCGGCGGCGAGATCGTGTTCCTGCTGATCTGGGTGCTGGGCGGCGCGGGCATCGTCGGCATGTTCGGCGGCGCGGTATTCGGCCTGGGCTGGATGCTGTTCCACCTGCTCGTCATCCCGCTGCAGGCGTTCATCTTCATGATGCTGTCGATCGTCTACCTCAGCTTGTCGGAAGACAGCCACTAACGTTTCCGCTTCACCGTTTCGCCTTTTACCATCCACCTTTCAAGCACTTAAGTTCCGGAGATCACCATGGAAAGCATCCTCACCAACCTCGCCCAGGTCCAGGCTTCGACCGCCCTCGCCATCGGCATCATGATCGGCCTGGCCGCGCTGGGCGCCGGTCTGGGTCTGGCCATCATGGCCGGCAAGTTCCTGGAATCGGCTGCCCGCCAGCCGGAGCTGATCCCGGTCCTGCAGGTCCGCATGTTCATCACCGCCGGCCTGATCGACGCCGCGTTCATCATCTCGGTCGCCGTGGGCCTGCTGTTCGCCTTCGCCAGCCCGTTCATCACGATCTTCACCGAGCAGCTGGCCAAGCTGGCTGGCGGCTGAGAAGCCGCGTGAAGCCTGACCGCGGCGGTTCGCCCCCGCGGTCGGCCATCAGGCGTCGCTGGGCGCGCGCGTTGTGCGCGGGCCCTTCCTCACCGGCAGGTTTACGATGAATATCAATCTCACTCTGTTCGCCCAGGCGCTGGCCTTCGCTGGCCTGATCTGGATCATTGCGACCAAAATCTGGCCGCCGCTGCTGGCCGCCATCGAAGAGCGCCAGCAGAAGATCGCTGACGGCCTCGCCGCTGCAGACCGCGCCAAGCGCGACCTGGAGCAGGCCGGGGACCAGGTCAACGAGGCGTTGAAGGAAGCCCGCGTCAAGGCCAACGAGATCATCGATCAGGCCCACGCGCGTGCGAACCAGATCGTCGATGCGGCCAAGAACGAAGCGATCGCCGAAGCCAACCGCCAGAAAGAACTGGCGCAGGCCGAGATCGATGCCGCCGCCACGCGTGCCCGCGAAGATCTGCGCAAGCAGGTGTCCGCGCTGGCCGTCAGCGGTGCCGAGAAGCTGTTGAAGCGCGAAATCGACGCCAACGCCCACAAGGCGCTGCTCGACGAACTCGCCGCCGAAATCTGATCCGGACGATCTGATCGATGAGCCAGGCCCTGACTGTCGCCCGCCCCTACGCCCGCGCCGCCTTCGCGACGGCGCGCGACGAAGGCAACTTCGCCGCCTGGTCGCAGGCGCTGGGTTTCGCTGCGCATGCCGCGGCGGACCCGCGCGTGGCCGCGCTGCTGCCGAATCCGCAGCTGCTGCCCGAGGTGGCGGTGTCGCTGTTGGCGCCCGATGGCGCCAGCGAGGCGTTCACCCGCTTCCTGGGCGTCCTCGCCGATGCGCGCCGCCTGCCGCAGCTGCCGGAAATCGCCGGCCTGTTCGAAGAGCTGCGCGCCGAGGCCGAGCATGTCGTGAAGGCGAAGGTCACCTCCGCCACGGCCCTGCCCGCCGGCGAACTCGACGTGATCAAGGCCGCGCTGAAGAAGCGCTTCGGCCGCGAGGTCGAGGTGGAGACGGCGGTCGACGCGTCGCTGATCGGCGGCGCCGTGATCGATGCCGGCAGCGTGGTGATCGACGGCTCGCTGAAAGGCAAGCTGGCGCGCCTGCAGTCGGCGCTGACGCACTGAATTCCCATTGAACCGCCGCGCGCAAGCCGGCACACAGGACTTACCCATGGCTACCACGCTCAACCCCTCTGAAATCAGCGACCTGATCAAGACCCGTATCGAGAAGGTCAAGCTGGCCGCGGAGTCGCGCAACGAAGGCACCGTCACCAGCGTGTCCGACGGCATCGTGCGCATCTTCGGCCTGGCCGACGTCATGCAGGGCGAGATGATCGAGCTGCCGAACGACACCTACGCGCTGGCGCTGAACCTCGAGCGCGATTCGGTCGGCGCCGTGGTCCTGGGCGACTATGAGCACCTGCGCGAAGGCGACGTGGCCAAAACCACCGGCCGCATCCTGGAAGTGCCGGTCGGTCCGGAAATGCTCGGCCGCGTCGTGAACGCGCTGGGCGAGCCGATCGACGGCAAGGGCCCGCTGGGCACCTCGCTGACCGCGCCGGTGGAGCGCGTGGCCCCGGGCGTGATCTGGCGCAAGTCGGTCGACCAGCCGGTGCAGACCGGTTACAAGTCGGTCGACGCGATGATCCCGATCGGCCGCGGCCAGCGCGAGCTGATCATCGGCGACCGCCAGACCGGCAAGACCGCGATGGCCATCGACGCCGTGATCAACCAGAAGGGCACCGGCATCAAGTGCGTGTACGTCGCGATCGGCCAGAAGGCCTCGACCGTGGCCAACATCGTGCGCAAGCTGGAAGAGAACGGCGCGCTCGCCCACACCGTGGTCGTCGCCGCCACCGCCTCCGAGTCGGCCGCGATGCAGTACATCAGCGCCTACTCCGGCTGCACCATGGGCGAGTACTTCATGGACCGCGGCCAGGACGCCCTGATCGTGTACGACGACCTGTCCAAGCAGGCCGTGGCCTACCGCCAGATCTCGCTGCTGCTGAAGCGTCCGCCGGGCCGCGAAGCCTACCCGGGCGACGTGTTCTACCTGCACTCCCGCCTGCTCGAGCGCGCCGCCCGCGTGTCCGAGGAGTACGTCGAGAAGTTCACCGAAGGCAAGGTCACCGGCAAGACCGGTTCGCTGACCGCGCTGCCGATCATCGAAACGCAGGCCGGCGACGTGTCCGCGTTCGTGCCGACCAACGTGATCTCGATCACCGACGGCCAGATCTTCCTGGAAACCGACCTGTTCAACGCCGGCATCCGCCCGGCCGTGAACGCCGGTATCTCGGTGTCGCGCGTCGGTGGCGCCGCCCAGACCAAGATCATCAAGAAGCTGTCGGGCGGCATCCGCATCTCGCTCGCCCAGTACCGTGAGCTGGCCGCGTTCGCGCAGTTCGCCTCGGACCTGGACGAAGCCACCCGCAAGCAGCTCGAGCGCGGCCAGCGCGTCACCGAGCTGATGAAGCAGAAGCAGTACGCGCCGATGTCCATCGCCCTGCAGGCGCTGTCCATCTACGCCGTCAACGAGGGCTACCTGGACGACGTGCCGGTCAACAAGATCCTGGCGTTCGAAGACGCGCTGCACGCGCACTTCACCAACACCCAGGGTGCGCTGGTCGACACGGTCAACAGCACCGGCAACTGGAACGACGAGATCGAAGGCGCCTTCAAGAAGGGCATCTCCGAGTTCAAGCAGACCGGCACCTGGTAAGAGCGGGAGCCCGGGAACGGGGACCGGGGAATGGCAGTTCGCTGCACACCCTCATTCCCCGATCCCCGATCCCCGTTCCCTAAAGCGAGCAAAGCGAGCGAGACATGGCAGGCGGAAGAGAAATCAAAACCAAGATCAAGAGCGTGCAGAACACCCGCAAGGTGACGCGCGCGCTCGAGATGGTCTCGGCCTCCAAGATCCGCAAGGCGCAGGACCGCATGAAGACCTCGCGCCCGTACGCGCGCGCGATGAAGCAGGTGATCGGCCACCTGGCCCAGGCCAACACCGACTACCAGCACCCCTTCATGGTGGAGCGCAAGGACGTCAAGCGCGTCGGCTTCATCATCGTTTCGTCCGACCGCGGCCTGGCCGGCGGCCTGAACAACAACCTGTTCCGCAAGATGCTCGGCGAGATCCGCCAGTGGAACGAGAAGGGCGTCGAGGTCGACGTGGTCACCATCGGCCAGAAGGCCTCGGTGTACTTCCGCCGGGTCAAGGTCAACATGCTGGCCAGCGTGTCCCACCTGGGCGATTCGCCCAAGCTGGACCAGCTGATCGGCGTGATCAAGGTGATGCTGGACGCCTACACCGAAGGCTCGCTGGACCGCGTGTTCGTCGTCTACAACGACTTCGTCAACACGATGACCCAGCGCGCCGCGTTCGACCAGCTGCTGCCGCTGCCTGCGGCGGAAACGCAGGTCGCGCACCACGACTGGGACTACATCTACGAACCCGATGCCGCGACCGTGCTCGACCACGTGATCACGCGCTACATCGAGTCGCTGGTGTACCAGGCCGTGCTGGAGAACATCGCGTCCGAGCATGCGGCGCGCATGGTGGCCATGAAGGCCGCCAGCGACAACGCCAACAAGCTCATCGGTACCCTGCAGCTGGTCTACAACAAGGCTCGCCAGGCGGCGATCACCCAGGAAATCTCCGAAATCGTCGGCGGCGCGGCGGCAGTCTGACGCGCGTAGTCACAAGAATTCATCTAGAGGAATGCAGCAATGAGTCAGGGCAAGATCGTTCAGATCATCGGCGCGGTGGTTGACGTCGAATTCGCGCGCAACGAAGTGCCGAAGGTGTACGACGCGCTGAAGGTGGAAAACACCGCCATCACGCTCGAAGTGCAGCAGCAGCTCGGCGACGGCGTCGTGCGCACCATCGCCCTCGGTTCCACCGACGGGCTGAAGCGCAACCTGATCGCCGTGAACACCGACAAGGCCATCTCGGTGCCGGTCGGCGCGGGCACGCTGGGCCGCATCATGGACGTGCTGGGCAACCCGATCGACGAAGCCGGCCCGGTGCAGGCGTCGGACCATTGGGAAATCCACCGTTCGGCCCCGTCGTACGAGGACCAGTCCTCGGCCAACGACCTGCTGGAAACCGGCATCAAGGTCATCGACCTGATGTGCCCGTTCGCCAAGGGCGGCAAGGTCGGCCTGTTCGGCGGCGCCGGCGTCGGCAAGACCGTCAACATGATGGAACTGATCAACAACATCGCCAAGGCGCACTCGGGTCTGTCCGTGTTCGCCGGCGTGGGCGAGCGTACCCGCGAGGGCAACGACTTCTACCACGAGATGAAGGACTCCAACGTCCTCGACAAGGTGGCGATGGTGTACGGCCAGATGAACGAGCCGCCGGGCAACCGCCTGCGCGTCGCGCTGACCGGCCTGACCATGGCCGAGTACTTCCGCGACGAGAAGGACGCGTCCGGCAAGGGCAAGGACGTGCTGCTGTTCGTCGACAACATCTACCGCTACACGCTGGCCGGTACCGAAGTGTCGGCGCTGCTCGGCCGCATGCCGTCGGCCGTGGGTTACCAGCCGACGCTGGCCGAGGAAATGGGCGTGCTGCAGGAGCGCATCACCTCGACCAAGACCGGTTCGATCACCTCGATCCAGGCCGTGTACGTGCCCGCGGACGACCTGACCGACCCGTCGCCGGCCACCACGTTCGCCCACTTGGACGCGACCGTCGTGCTGAGCCGCAACATCGCCTCGCTGGGTATCTACCCGGCCGTGGATCCGCTGGACTCGACCAGCCGCCAGCTGGACCCGAACGTCATCGGCCACGAGCACTACGACACCGCGCGCCGCGTGCAGTCGACGCTGCAGAAGTACAAGGAACTGAAGGACATCATCGCCATCCTCGGCATGGACGAGCTGTCCGAAGAAGACAAGCAGGCCGTGTCGCGCGCCCGCAAGATCGAGCGTTTCTTCAGCCAGCCGTTCCACGTGGCCGAAGTGTTCACCGGCTCGCCGGGCAAGTACGTCTCGCTGAAGGACACGATCCGCGGCTTCAAGGCGATCTGCGACGGCGAGTACGACCACCTGCCGGAGCAGGCGTTCTACATGGTCGGCGGCATCGACGAAGCCGTCGAGAAGGCCAAGAAGCTCGCCGAGAAGGCGTAAGCACCTGAGGCGGGCTTCGGCCCGCCTTCGCGGCAATCCGTGGCGGACCCGGGTCCGCCCTACACGGCAAAGAGAGTTCCATGAGCACCATCCGTTGCGACATCGTCAGCGCCGAGCAGGAAATCTTCCACGGTGAAGCCACCCTGGTCGTCGCCACCGGCGAGCTGGGCGAACTCGGCATCGCGCCGAAGCACGCGCCGCTGATCACCCGCCTGAAGCCGGGCAAGGTGGTGGTGACGCTGGTCAGTGGCGAGCAGCTGGACTTCGCCATCTCCGGCGGCATCCTCGAGGTGCAGCCACAGGTCGTCACCGTGCTGGCGGACACCGCCGTGCGCGCGACCGACATCGACGAAGCGCAGGTCCGCAAGGCGAAGGAAGAAGCCGAGCGCGTGCTGTCCCACAAGGATCCGAAGATGAGCGTGGAAGAAGCCCAGGCCCAGCTGGCCATGAGCATCGCCCAGCTCAGCGCGCTGGAGCGCCTGCGCAAGAACCTCAAGCACTGAGGCCCCCGCGCGAACGCTTCATCGGAAACGCCGGCCTCGCGCCGGCGTTTTCATTCGCGCTAGCGGTAGACCACATGCCGCCAGAGGAAGAAGGCCACGATGGCCAATACGCCTTCCACCAGCGGCTTGGCCAGACAGGCATGCGCCAGGCCCAATGACGTGGCTACCCAGGCCATCGCCAGCGTGCTCACCACCGTCAGCGGTACCCACACCAGCAGGAACTTGGCGAACCGCCACCAGCCCAGGCGTGCGGCGCCGTCGCGCGCGAAGGTCACGCGCCCGTTCAACCAGAAGCCGAGCAGCGCGCCGCTGACGCGACCGGCCAGGTTGCCCGGTGCGGCCGGCACGCCGAACGCGGTCAGGCCGACGAAGACCAGCCAGTCCAGCAGCAGCTGCGCCAGCCCCACGATGAGGAAGCTGCTGCCTTCGCGCAGGAAGTCCTTGAGGCGCTGGCGACGATCTGGGTCCATGGGGCAATGCATCTGGGGGCAGGAGGCGCGCCGTGTAATATTCGCATCGCCCGCACGCCCACGGTAATCCCCCTTGCGCATCGCCGTCCTGATTCCCTGCCATAACGAAGCGCTGACCGTGCAGAAGGTCGTCGCTGATTTCGGTCAGGCACTGCCGGAGGCCGAGGTCTGGGTCTTCGACAACGCAAGCGTCGACGATACGGCGCGCTTGGCGGCACAGGGCGGCGCGCACGTGCGGCACGTGCTGGCCAAGGGCAAGGGCAACGTGGTGCGGGCGATGTTCCGTGACGTCGATGCCGACATCTATGTCATGGTGGATGGCGACGACACGTACCCCGCGTCCGCCGTCCGGACGCTCATCGAGGACGTTGCGCAGGGACGGGCCGACATGGTCGTGGGGACGCGCCTGGAGTCGCACGGGCACGCCTCGTTCCGGCGCTTCCATGGACTGGGGAACCGGCTGGTGCGCAGCTGCATCAGCGCGTTGTTCGGCCATCCGGTCCGCGACGTGCTGTCGGGTTACCGGGTTTTCTCCCGCCGTTTCGTCAAGTCCATGCCGGTGCTGTCGCGCGGCTTCGAGATCGAGACGGAGATGACGGTGTTCGCGTTGGCCAACGGCTTCGTCCTGGCGGAGCGGACCATCGACTACGGCACGCGCCCGATGGGTAGCGAGTCCAAGCTCAATACGTATCGCGATGGCGTACGCGTGTTGAAGACGATTCTTTTCCTCTTCAAGGACATGCGCCCCCTGTTGTTCTTCGGCACGCTGGCGGCGCTCTGCATCCTGCTGAGCCTCGGGTTCGGCGCCATCGTCATCCATGAGTTCGCCCGCACGGGCCTGGTGACCCATGCGTCGACGGCGGTGCTGGCGGTGGCGCTGGCGCTGGTGGGCGTGGTGTCCGCGGCCACGGGCCTCATCCTGGATACCGTCAATCGTCGTACGAACGAGATCCAGCGGCTGATCACGGACCAGGTGCTGCCGCAACGCAGATCGGCGCCGTAGGCTCGCGCCCAAGCGGGCACAGTTCCAGCTCATCCAGGCTCGTCCGCGCTGGCAGGCACGCGCCGGCGCCGACCAAGCCGTATGCGCGAAGGGCTTCCGGCACCGGGTCCTTCGACGCCTTCCTGAGCACGTAGATCGGTCCCTTCTGCTGCCGCACGCGCTGTTCCGCGGCGGCCTGCAGTCCGGTGCAGCGCGATGGTGTCATGAAGTTGTTCTGTATCGAGATCGCGGCGACGGTCTTCGGCAGATATGCAACGGCATAGGCCATCGGGTTGTCGTCAGCCAGCATCACCAGGCTGTTGCTGGGCACGGGCGGCATGTGCACCGAGATCATGGGCGTGCTGAAGCGGTCGCGACCCCAGCCCGGACGATTGACGCCCACCACCAGAAGCACGGCGACGACCGTCATCGCGGCCCGGCCCCAGCGCACGGGCAGGTACGTCGACAGGACGCCGATGATCGCGATGGAGCACAGGGCTTCCAATGCAAACAGGTAGCGGTAGATGCCATAGAGCTTCACCCAGACGGCAAGGCTGAGGAGCGCGAACACGAGCAGCGCATTGGCGACGCGCGCAAAGTTCGCGTCCTGCCTCCGGTTGCGCCAGGCGGCCACCCACCATACGACCAGCGATGCGAGGCCGAGCAGCAGCCTGGGGTCCGAGAGTTTTCCCTCCGAGAAGCGGCTGCTGTCGGTCAGGAGATGGAAGGGGACCAGCAGGGCATCAAGCCCCCGGGGAATGAAGCGTTCGTCCTTGTGCCCTTGGGGCATGGCGTCCGGGGACAGGAACCACTCGTTGAAGTAGGGGAACAACGGATTGCCATGCTCCTGCCAGAGATGGAGCGCCCATGGTCCCGCCGTCAAGGCGGCGCCTGCCACGCCTCCCAACGCCAGGGCGAGGATCCGTGAGGGAGCGCCGCGCATCGGTCCACATGCCAGTGCGGCGCCGATGAAGCCGACGCAATAGAGCGCGCCCGTGAGCTTCAAACCCGCGCAAAGCCCTGCCAGGAGACCGGCCGGCACCCAGGTCGCCCATGCGCCGCGTCGCCCCTGCGAATCCACGATCCACCAGAGCGCCGCCATCACGCCCGCCGCCACGAAGGCATCGTTGAAGGTGGTGCCGATGCTGGGCATCACGGAAGCGCCCGCCACCGCCGTCAGGCCCGCCAGTGCCGTGCGCGTGACGCTGCGTCGCTCCGGCCAGAGAAGGTCGAGCAGGCGGAGCGCGAACAGGACGGCGATGAACGCGGGCAGTGCCAGCCAGAGCGCGACAACCCATCCCGGCAATCCGGCCCTCACCATCAAGGCGAAAGGGAAATCGAGCGTGGGGTTGTGCCAGGTCTGGAGTTGGGCCGCCGCAATGTCGCCGTCGAAGCGGCCGTCCAGCAACGCGGACGGCGTATAGAGATGGTAGTTGCGCAGGTCCCAGTTGGAGTCCTGCCCTTGGAGACCGAGTGCCAGCAGCACAAGCACCAATGCGGTGACGACGGAGGCCCTCCAATGGTGAGGGACGGAAGCGCGAGCACTGTGCGTCAAGGGCGGGTCCTCGTGAAGGGCGGAGTTGGTACCATCGCAACAGGGTCGAAGGCCGACATCATCGTAATGGGAAACCACATGAAGCCACTACACGTCGTCATCCTCGCCGCCGGCGAAGGCAAGCGCATGAAGTCCGCGCTGCCCAAGGTGCTGCAGCCCATCGCCGGGCGCCCGATGCTGGCGCATGTGATCGAGGCGGCGCGCGCGCTGTCGCCGTCCGGCGTGCACGTGGTCTACGGCCATGGCGGTGAGCAGGTGCAGGCGGCCTTCGCGGACCAGACCGACCTGCACTGGGCGCACCAGGCGCAGCAGTTGGGCACCGGCCATGCGGTCGCGCAGGCGATCCCGGAGGTGCCGGATGGCGCGCGCGTGCTGGTGCTGTACGGCGACGTGCCGTTGACCCGCAGCGAGACGCTGCAGCGCCTGCTCGATGCGCCCGGTCGGCTGGCGGTACTGGTCGCCGAGCCGGTCGATCCCACCGGTTATGGCCGCATCGTCCGCGATGAAGCGGGCCGCGTGGCCGCCATCGTCGAGCACAAGGACGCGGACGAAGAGCAACGCCGCATCCGCATCATCAATACCGGCATCATCGCCGCCGACGGCAGCGCGCTGAAGGGCTGGCTCGCACGCCTGTCGAACGACAACGCGCAGGGCGAGTACTACCTGACCGACGTCTTCGCGATGGCGGCGGATGAATTCACCCCGGCCGAAATGGTGCTCGTCGGCGAGCCCATCGAGGCCGAAGGCGCGAACGATCCCTGGCAGCTGTCGCAGCTCGAGCGCGCCTACCAGCTGCGCGCCGCGCGCGCGCTGTGCGTGCAGGGCGCGCGCCTGGTCGATCCGTCGCGCTTCGACCAGCGCGGCACGGTGACGGTGGGGCGCGATGTGCAGATCGATGTGGACGTGGTGCTGGAAGGCAAGGTCGAACTGGGCGATGGCGTCGTCATCGGTCCGTTCACGCGGCTGAAGGATGTGTCGCTCGCGGCCGGCACGCAGGTGCGCGCCCACTGCGACCTGGAAGGCGTCGCCAGCGAAGGCGCCGCGCTGATCGGCCCCTATGCGCGCCTGCGCCCGGGCACGGTGCTCGCCGATGGCGTGCATGTCGGCAACTTCGTCGAGACCAAGAACGCACGCATCGGCGTGGGCAGCAAGGCCAACCACCTGACCTACCTGGGCGACACCGTCATCGGCACCGGCACCAACATCGGCGCCGGCACCATCACCTGCAACTACGACGGCGTGAACAAGTCCACCACGACGATCGGCGATCGCGTCTTCGTCGGCTCGAACTCCTCGCTGGTCGCGCCGGTGACGCTGGCGGATGGCGCAACCATCGGCGCCGGCTCGGTGATCTCGAAGAATGCGCCGGCCGACAAGCTGACGGTGGCGCGCGCGCGGCAGATGACGGTCGAGGGTTGGCAGCGGCCGGTGAAGCAGCCGAAGTGACGTAGGGCGGGTTCAATCCCGCCATGTGCGAAAGGCGACTTAAGCGGGATCGCGGCCTCCCGCCCTCACCCCGTGCCCTCTCCCGGAGGGAGAGGGGGAGTCGGTGCCATGCGGGTTCGGCTTCGTGTGCAACGCGGTGATGCCGCCGCTCTGCTTTCGGAAAGATCAGCTTTCGGGCAACTGGATCGCCACGCACAGCCCGCCGCCATCGCGGTTGTGCAGCGACAGGCGGCCGCCGTGCGCTTCGACGATCTCACGCGTCAGTGCCAGGCCCAGGCCGGTGCCGTTGCGCTTGGTGGAGTAGAACGGCACCAGCGCGTTCTGCAGGACGGCGTCGTTCATGCCGCTGCCGCGATCCATCACCTCGATGCGCACCCAGCCCGGCAGGCGGGTGACGCGCACGGAGACGCCGTCGGCCGTGGTGCCCGATTCGTGCGCGTTCTTCAGCAGGTTCAGCAGCGCCTGCTCGATCTGCGCCAGGTCGATGCGGCCATCGATGTCGGTTTCCTGCATCGAGAGCTCAAAGCCGATCTGGCGGCGCAGGCCTTCCATGAAGGCGCGCCAGTGCACGGTATGCAACTGCGGTTGGGGCAGCTTGGCGAAGCGCGCATAACCGCGGATGAAACCTTCCAGGTGGCGCGCGCGGTCCTCGATGGTGCCGAACACTTCTTCCAGGCGCTCATGCTTGCCGCGGCGGACCAGCTCCGCGCCCGAGTGCGCCAGCGAGGCGACCGGCGCCAGCGAATTGTTGAGCTCGTGGCTGATCACGCGGATGACCTTCTTCCAGGTCATCACTTCCTGCCGGCGCAGCTCGTTCGTCAGCAGGCGTAGCAGCAGCAGTTCATGCGGACGCCCGTTGAGGCGGAAGTTGCGGCGCGCGAGGTGGTAGACCTGTTCTTCCTCGTCGTCCTCTTCGCTGCCGATGGCGAACAGGCTGTCGCCGCTGCGCGCGAGCGCTTCACGCATTTCCACCGGCGACGCGGCCACCAACGTGTCGTAGTCCTGGCCTTCCAGCTTCCATCCGCCGTGCAGCAGCTTGCGCGCGGCGACGTTGGCGAAGACCACGCGGCGCACGCCATCGCCGCCGGGGGCGACCAGCAGCATCGCCACCGGCGTGTTCTGCACCATCGTGTCGAGCAGCAGTTCGCGTTGCACCAGCGTCTGCCGCTGCTCGCGCAGGACCTCGCCCAGCGCGGCGTGCGAGCGCACGAGTTCGGCGAGCTCGTCGCTGCCCTGCCAGTGGATGCCGAAGTTGTATTCCCCATCGCGGTAGCTGTTGACGCTGCCGGACAATGCGCGGAACAGCGACCGCGTGCTGCGCAGGCCACGATGGATCGCCCACGCCGCCAACGGCAGCACGACGAGCGCGGACAGCAGTACCGCCAGCAGATCGTCCTGCAGCCAGTGCGACAGCGCGACCGGCAGCACCAGCGCCACCACCAGCAATGGCAGCAGCCAGGACAAGACGCGGCCGGCGAGTGAGCGGCGGATCATGTGGCCTTGATGCCGAAGCGTTCCATGCGCCGGTACAGCGCCTGCCGGCTCATGCCGAGGTCGGTGGCGGCCTGCGCGATCACGCCGCCGGCACGCGCGATCGCGGCCTCGATGTCGGCGCGCTCCGGCTCGGCGACGATCGCCGTGCGCACGGGCGCTGCCCGTGGGAGGTTGAGGTCGGCGGCTTCGATGCGCTCACCCATCGCCAGCAGGCCGGCGCGCTGGATGACGTTGCGCAACTCGCGCACGTTGCCCGGCCATGCATGTCGCAGCAGCGCCGCGCGCGCGCTCTCGCCCAGCGGCTTGTCGTCGGGACGGAAGCGCTCGGCCAACGGCAGGATGTCGCCGGGCCGTTCTGCCAGCGGCGGCAGTGCAAGTTCGATGGCGTTGAGCCGGTAGAAGAGATCTTCGCGGAAGCTGCCGTCACGGATCATCGCGGGCAGGTCCGCGTTGGTGGCGCTGATCACGCGCACGGTGACCTTGCGCTCGCGGTTGGAGCCCAGGCGTTCGAAGCGGCCGGTTTCCAGCACGCGCAGCAACTTCATCTGTCCGGTCAGCGGCAGGTTGCCGATCTCGTCGAGGAACAGCGTGCCGCCGTCGGCGGCTTCGAACTTGCCCTCGCGCGCCTTGTTGGCCCCCGTGTAAGCGCCCGCGTCCGCGCCGAACAGTTCGGCCTCGATCAGTTCCGACGGCAACGCGCCGCAGTTGAGGGTCACGAATGGGCCCTGCTTCACGCTGGAGTTCGCCTGGATGATCTCGGCGATCTTCTCCTTGCCGGCACCGTTCGGCCCGGTGATCAGCACCGGCAGGTCGGAGCGCGCCACCTGGCAGGCGAGCGCGATCACGCGTTCGCTGGCGGGGTCTTCGAACACGAGGTTGCGCAGGTCGTACTTCTGCTCCAGCTGATGACGGCTGCGTCGTTCGCGGCTGCGCCGGCGGTCGAGTTCGCGACGCGTTTCGGTCAGTTCGAGCAGCGTATTGACGGTGGCCAGCAGCTTGCGGTCGTCCCAGGGCTTGGCCACGTAGTCGGCGGCACCGGCCTTCACCAGGTTCACCGCGGCCTCCAGGTGCGTCCATGCGGTGAGCAGGATCACCGGCATGTCGGGCCATTCGGCGCGCAGGTCGATGAACAGCTGTTCGCCTTCCGCGCCGGAGGTGGTGTCCTCGCTGAAGTTCATGTCCTGGATGACCAGGTCCACCGGCTGCTCGCGCAGCGTCGTCAGGCCCGCCGCCGGCGATTCGGCGTGCAGGGTATCGATGTCGTGCAGGGAAAACAGGACTTCCAGCGCCGTACTGACGGCCAGGTTGTCGTCGATCACGAGGATGGTAGGCATGCGCTATAGCCTAACCGAAGGGCTGCGACTGACGAGGTGCGGCGGGATGCGCCGGGCAAGCCGGACAGGCCACGCGGCGGCCAGCTGCACGGCCAGGGTCGCCCACGCGACGGCGGCGAGCATGGCCCACGCCGACGGCGCGGCCACCCGCCAGCCGGGCGCGATGCGTGGCAGGATCCACCCGCCGCATGCGAGCCCCAACAGCGCCGCGACGCACGCCAGGCCGAGGTACTCGAGCCGCAACCGGCGCGCGAGTTGGCGGCCGGTGGCGCCTGCGGCGCGGCGCAGGCTGAATTCCTGCGCGTGGTCCTGCACCCAGCGTTGGCCGCCGAGCATCAGCAGACCGAGCGAGGAGACCCACCACGCGATGCAGGCACCCACCGACCAGCGTGCGCGCAGGCGCGGCGCATGCAGCGATGCGTCACGCAACGCCGCCATGTCGACGGGATCGGCGACGACGATGGCGGGATAGGCGGTCGACAATGCCGTCCGGATGCGCGCCGCCATGTCGTCGGACGTGCCCGTGTGGCGCACCAGGAACTGCGCGCCGCCTGCATGCACCATCCGCACGGGCAGCATCATCGCCAGGTCGCGCGTGGCGGGCGCGCTCGTCGGCGGCGGTACGCGGTCGACCACGCCGACCACCCGCAGCTGCGCGCCTGGTGCCGTCAGCAAAGTACGGCCGAGTGGATTGGCGTCGCCGTACAGACGGGTGGCCAGCGCGGAAGAAATGATGGCCGGGTCCAGGTTCGCATGCAGGTCGGCCTGGTCGCCGGCCCAGTCGTGGAATTCGCGAGGCATGAAATCGCGTCCGCGGGTCATGGCGATACCGAGCGTCGCGCTGAACTGCTCATCGGTGAGGAACACCGACACCACGTTCTGCTCGGCGGGGCGGTCCGGCGTCCAGGCATGCACGCTCCAGGCGTTGCTTCCATAGGGCACCTGGTTGGCCGCCGTGGCGGACAGCACGCCCGGCACGCCGCGCAAGCGATGCAGCACGTCGCCCACGCCGGGATCCGCAGCCGGCGCCACCTGTATCCACGGCACCAGCAACAGGCCCGCATCGTCGATGCCATCGGGCGCGTTGCGTGCGGCCTGCAGCCCGGTGGCCGCCTGCCAGGCCTGCAGGCACAGCACCACGCCGATCGCCAGTTGCAGGGCGATCAACCAGGTGCCCGCGTGGTGACGTCCCAGCAGCAGGAAGGGAGAAGACATGGGAACCCCGTCGGGCCGCGCACGCCGGAGGGGCGTGCGCGGCAGGGCGTCGATCGATGGATCAGGCGGTACGCGTGGCGACCGCAGGCGGCACCGATGCCGCCTTGCGCGCAGGACCGTACACCGCCACCTGGCCCAGCAGCCACAGCAGCACGGCGCCGACCGGCAGGTACAGCAGCGGCAGGCGGGGCAGTTCGTACTTGCCCATCAGCAGTTGGTTGATGCCGTAGGCCAGGATCATGCCGATGACGATGCCCAGCGTGGCCAGCAGGAAGTTCTCCGTCTGGAAGTAGCGCAGGATCTGGCCCTTGGTCGCGCCCAGCGCCCGGCGGATGCCGATCTGCTTGGTGCGTTGCTGCACCCAGAAGCTGGCCAGGCCGACGATGCCCAGGGCGGTGACGACCAGCAACGAGATGATCACGGTGATCAGCAGCCAGGCCATCGAGCGGTCACCGCGATAGTAGTCGCGCTTGATATCGCTGAAGGTGCCGTCGCGCAGCACCAGCCGGCGCGCGCTGTTCTTCTCCAGCGTCGCGAGCGCGGCCTTCAGCACTTCCGTGCGCCGCTCCGGCGTGGTCCGCAGCACGAACGTGCCCATGGTGAGGTCCTTCGCCGGCAGGATCATGGTGTAGCCGGCTTCCGCGGGCCCGCCGTTGTCGTTGGTGCGGATCAGCCGGTCGACCACGCCGACCACACGGTGCGGCACGTTGTCGGCATTCCACGAAATGATGTTCTTGCCGATCGCGCTCTCGCCCGGGAAAAGCTTGTTCGCCAATTCCCGGCTGAGGATCACCGCAGGCATCATGACCTTCGCGTTCTGCTTGTTGATCTCGGTCCAGTTGACGTACTCATCTGCCGTGAAGTCGCGACCTTCCGCCAGTCGCAGGCCCAGCGTGTCGATGACGGCATCGCCCAGATAGACGTTGGCTTGGGCGGTCGGGCGCTCCTGATCCGCCGTCAACTGGATCGAGGTGTTCCACGAAGAATTGTCGAACGGCACGTGGTTGATGCTGCCGGCGGCTTTGACGCCCGGCAGCGCACGCAGGCTGGCGACATCCTGCTTCACCAGCGCATCGGCTTCGGGGTTCTCGCCGAGGTTGCCCATGCTGATGCGCACGACCTCTTCGTTCGCGATGCCGGTGGGCCGGTCGATGCGCTCCAGTCGCTGGGTGATGAGGAAGACGGCGTTGCAGATGATGGCGCACGACAGCGCCACTTCCAGCACGATCAGTGCGGCGGCCGTCTTGTGGCGGGACAGGGTGGAGAGGATGGGGCGGATGTCCATGACGTGCCTCTTGAATGGATGGGTCACTGGCTCTTGAGCTGGATGGCGGGCGTCACCTGCATGGCGCGCCACGCAGGCAGCATGCCGGCGAGCAGGCTGGCGACGATCGCCAGCGCGAAGGTGGCCAGCAGCATCTTCAGGTCCATGTGCGCGAGGTCGGCATAGCCGGCGGGCTGCTGGCGAACGGCCAGCAGGCCCAACCAGGCGAGCACGAGGCCCAGCACGCCACCGACCAGCCCGACCGTGCCCGCTTCCACCAGGCACTGCGCGAAGATGGCCTTGCGCGTCGCCCCCAGTGCGCGCCGCACGCCGATCTGCGAAGCGCGGCCCAGGAACTTCGCCAGCAGCAGGCCCACCGTGTTGAGCAGGCAGACCGCCAGGAAACCGAACGCCAGCCACACCTGCAGGCGAACGTCGCCGGGCACGGCGCCCTGCTTGTCCAGCCACTGCATCACGTTGTGCAGGTCCACGTTGGCGGCCCGCTCGAACCGGCCGGCCGCGCGCTGCTGGTCGGAGTAGTTCTTCAGGTATTGCTTGTACGCCTCGACCTTCGCAGGCGTGCCCAGCTCCACCCAGTACTGCAGCCAGGAACACGGGGCGTTGGGGCCTTGGGAGCCTTCCTCTTCCGCGCTGGAATCGCCCCAGCAGTTCATGTTGCCCTGGGTGCCCATCTTCAGCGTGCGCGAGGTCCAGAACGGCACGAACAGTTGCTCCACTTCGGTGAAGCGGTCCTGCGTCATGTCGTAGAACTTGGGTGCGGGGCGCCATTCGTCCAGCACGCCGATCACGCGGAACGTGGCGCCGGAGGCCTTGATGTCGCGGCCCACGCTGTTCGCGCCGCCGAACAGCTTCTCGTTCAACGCCTTCGAAATGACGACCACGCGCGCGCGCGCCTCATCGTCGGCGGCCGACCAGCCGTTGCCGTAGCGGAACGGCACCTCGAACATCGGGAAGAAGTCGGCGGTGGTGTAACGCGCATCGATGCGGAACGGTTCGATCTTGCCGTCTTCCGATTCGATCGACGAAGCGCCGCCCGTCATCAAGGCCTGTCGGTCGCCCTTCTTGTCGCGCAGCAGGCGCTCGGCGTCGTAGCGGGTGAACTGGTCCTCCGGTTCTTCGCCGGGCGTGAAGCCGTTCGCCGAACGCGGGTCGATGCGGGGGTAGAACAGCTTGTCGCTCTTCTGCGGGATCGGGTCGCCCGACAGCACGTAGAACACGGTCAGCGTGGTCATGCTGGCGCCGATGCCGAGTGCGATGGCCAGCACCATCAGGAAGGTCAGCGCCTTGTTGCGCTTGAAGCTGCGCAGCGCGAGGGTGAAGTAGTAGCCGAACATGGCAGGTCTCCTCAGGCGGAGGCGTTGGCTTCAGCGGCGTGCGCCGCACGGATCAGCGCAGGCTCCACCGACAGGTCGGTGGCCATGCCGTCCACGATGTGCACGTTGCGCTGCGCGCGCGCGGCGAGTTCGGGG
This sequence comes from Pseudoxanthomonas sp. Root630, assembly GCF_001427585.1. GTDB lineage: Bacteria > Pseudomonadota > Gammaproteobacteria > Xanthomonadales > Xanthomonadaceae > Pseudoxanthomonas_A. The sequence continues at coordinate 93,665 of NZ_LMGY01000017.1, forward strand.
TCGTGCGTGACCATGATGATGGTGGTGCCCTGGCGGTTGATCTCCTCCATCAGTTCCATCACGCCACGCGCCATCTGCGAGTCCAGGTTGCCGGTGGGTTCGTCCGCCAGCAGCAGGCGCGGGCTGCCGGCCAGGGCGCGCGCGATCGCCGTGCGCTGCTGCTGGCCGCCCGACAGTTCGGCGGGGTAGTGCTTCATGCGCGAGCCCAGGCCCACGCGGGCGAGCGCGTCTTCGATGCGCTGCTTGCGCTCGGCGGCGGGCATGCCGCGGTAGCGCAGCGGCACGTCGACGTTGTCGAACAGGTTGAGGTCGGGGATCAGGTTGAAGCCCTGGAAGATGAAACCGATCTTCTGGTTGCGCAGCCGCGAACGCGCGTCGTCGCCCAGGTGGCTCACGTCCTGGCCGTCGAGCAGGAACTGCCCGCCGGTGAAGGTCTCCAGCAGGCCGGCGATGTTGAGGAAGGTGGTCTTGCCGGAACCCGACGGGCCGGTGACCGCGACGAACTCGCCCTCGCGGACATGCAGGTCGAGCGAACGCAGCGCATGCGTTTCCACCTGTTCGGTGCGGTAGACCTTGGCGACTTGGCGCATCTCAAGCATGGCGGGTTCCTTCTTCGGGTTCGGGTGCGGAGGGGATGACGTGGGGGAGGACGCGTGGGGAAGGCGGGTGATGCGGATCAGTTGACCGAGACGCGCTCGGCATCGCCGAACAGGTCGCTGCCGGAGACGACGACCTTGTCGCCGGGCTGCAGGCCGCCGAGCACTTCGACGTTGCTCAGGCTGCTGACGCCCAGTTGCACCGGGCGACGCACCGCGGAACTGCCGTCCATGACGTAGGCGTAGCGGCCGCCACTCTGTTCGACGAACGGGCCACGCTCGACCATCAGCACGTTGCGGCGGGTGTCCATCAGGATGCGCGCGGACAGGCGCTGGTTCTGGCGCAGGCCGGGCGGCTGCTTGTCGGAGAAGCGCAGGCGGGTGACGACTTCACCATTCACCACTTCCGGCGACACCGCGGAAATCTCGCCCGGGTACGGCTGGCCGGCGCTGGTCAGCGTGGCCGGCATGCCGATGGCGAGATCGCGCGCGAAGCTCTCCGGCACCTTGATCTCGACTTCGAAGACGGACAGGTCCACCACGCTCAGCACCGGCGCGTTGATCGCCACGTTGGAGCGCTGCACGGCCTGCACCTGGCCAACCTGGCCGTCGAACGGCGCGCGCAGGGTCAGTGCATCGACCTGGCGCTGCACTTCGGCCACCACCGCGCGCTGGCGCTCGGCCAGCAGCTGCTTGTTGCGTGCGTCCAGGCCCGCGCCCTGGCCCTGCAGGCCGGCGTCCTTGCGTGCGTGGGAGAGGGAGATCTCGGCCTTGCGCAGGTTGTCCTGGGCTTCCAGCACATCGACCTGCGGCACGGCGCCGCCTTCGAAGCCGCGCTGGTAGCGCTGCAGGGTGCGTTCGGCGGCCTGGCGTTCGATCTCCGCCTGGTCCAGTGCCTTCTGCGCGTTGGCGCGGGTGACGCTGGCGTCCAGCGTGGCGCGGCTGGATTCGGCTTCCAGGCCGGCCAGCGTGGTCTGTTCCTGCGCCAGCTTGCTGCGCAGTTCCGGGCTGTCGATCTCGGCCAGCGGCTGGCCCTTGGCGACCTTGTCGCCGGCCACGACTTTCAACGTCACCACGCCACCGGCCACCGCGTACAGGGTGGGGCTGTTGGCGGCGATGACGCGACCATCGGCGGCGATGTCGCGGACCAGGTCGCCGCGGGTGACTTCGGCGAAGCGCAGGCGGGCGCCATCCACCGAGGCGGTACCGGAAAGCCAGCCGCGGGCGGCGAACACGATGCCGGCCAGCAGCAGGGCGCCGCCTGCCGCAGGCCATACCCAACGGCGCCAGGCCGGACGGGCCTGGGTGGAACTGAGTACGCGGTCTTGCGCGGAAGTGTCCCGAATCATCGGTGGCATGCGTTCTTTGGAATGACCTGCTCGTATCAGCAGGATGCGTGCCAAACGCAAGTGGTTGATTCAAAAGGGGGTTGTCCGGCGCAACAGGCTGTCCGGGTGTCCGCGGACACCCGCCGGACAGGGCCTGTCCAGTGGCGGACACGTAGAATGTCCACACGACTCATCCAGAAGGAAGGCGCAGGCCTATGTGCGGAATTGTGGGCGCGATCGCCGATCGCGACGTAGTGCCGGTACTGATCGAAGGACTGAAGCGGCTGGAATACCGGGGCTACGATTCCGCGGGCATCGCGGTGGTCGACCAGCAGGATGTCCGCCGCGTGCGCCGCACGGGACGGGTCGCCGAGATGGAGGGCGCCGCCGCCGCCGAAGGCTTCAACGCGAGCCTGGGCATCGGCCATACGCGCTGGGCCACGCATGGCGGCGTCACCGAGGCCAATGCGCATCCGCACATCAGCCACGGCGTGGCGCTGGTGCACAACGGCATCATCGAGAACCACGAGGAGCAGCGCGAGCGCTTGCGCGCCCTGGGCTACGTGTTCGAGTCGCAGACCGATACCGAAGTCATCGCGCACCTCATGCATCACCACCTCAAGGGTGGCGACGACCTGCTGGCCGCGCTGCAGCGCACGGTGAAGGAGCTGACCGGCGCCTACGCGTTGGCCGTGGTGAGCCGCAAGGAACCCGAGCGCATGGTCTGCGCGCGCATGGGCTGCCCGCTGCTCATCGGCCTGGGCGAAGGCGAAAACTTCATCGCCTCGGACGTGTCCGCGATCATCCAGGCCACGCGCCGCGTCATCTTCCTCGAAGAAGGCGATACCGCCGAGGTCACGCGCCAGTCGGTGCGCGTGTTCGACGGGAACGACCAACCCATCGAGCGCGACGTGCACGTCTCCGACGTGTCGCTGGCATCGCTGGAGCTGGGCCCGTACCGCCACTTCATGCAGAAGGAAATCCACGAGCAGCCGCGCGCGATCGCCGACACCATCGAGGCGGTCATCGATGGCGGCTTCTCACCCGCGCTGTTCGGCGCCAATGCCGAAGCGGCGTTGAAGGACATCGAGGGCGTGCAGATCCTCGCCTGCGGCACCAGCTACTACGCCGGCATGACCGCGCGCTATTGGCTGGAAGCCATCGCCGGCGTGCCGTGCAACGTCGAGATCGCCAGCGAATACCGCTATCGCGCCGCGTACGCGAACCCCAAGCACCTGATCGTCACCATTTCGCAGTCCGGCGAAACCCTGGACACGATGGAGGCGCTGAAGTACGCCAAGTCGTTGGGCCACCAGCACACGCTGTCGATCTGCAACGTGCCCGAGAGCGCCATCCCGCGCGCCAGCGAGCTGGTCTGCTACACCCGCGCCGGTGCCGAGATCGGCGTGGCGTCGACCAAGGCCTTCACCACCCAGCTGGCGGCGCTGTTCCAGCTGACCGTCGTGCTGGGCAAGTTGCGCGGCAAGGTCACGCCGGAGCAGGAAGCCGACTACCTGGAACAGCTGCGCCACCTGCCGGGCAGCGTGCAGCACGCGTTGAACCTGGAGCCGCAGATCGCCGCGTGGGCAGAGCGTTTCGCACCGAAGTCCGATGCGCTGTTCCTCGGTCGTGGCCTGCACTACCCGATCGCGCTGGAAGGCGCGCTCAAGCTGAAGGAAATCTCCTACATCCACGCCGAGGCCTACCCGGCGGGCGAGTTGAAGCACGGGCCGTTGGCGCTGGTGGATGCGGACATGCCGGTGGTGGTGATCGCACCGAACGACGTCCTGCTGGAAAAGGTGAAATCCAACATGCAGGAGGTGCGCGCGCGCGGCGGTGAGCTGTTCGTGTTCACCGACCAGGACAGCCATTTCAGCGAATCCGAGGGCGTGCACGTGATCCGCACCCCGCGCCATGTCGGCGTGCTCAGCCCCATCGTGCACACCATCCCGGTGCAGTTGCTGGCGTACCACACCGCGCTGGCGCGCGGCACCGACGTGGACAAGCCGCGCAACCTGGCCAAATCGGTGACGGTGGAGTGAGTCAGTCGCCGGCGACGGGATCGCCGGCCGACCATGCGTGCGCCTGCAGGTGGTCGAGCAGGGCGGTGACCCGTTCGCGCGCGGCGCTCCCGTGCACCGGCAGGGCGAGGCTGTCGCCGGGGCGGGCGGCGGACAGGATCGAGCGCACGGCCTCGAGTTCGTCCAGGCATTCGTCGATCGCGCCGTCGGCCACGCCGTGGCGCAGCAGCGCTGCACGCAGCAAGCGGCCCACTTCGCCGCTTTCGCGTCCGCGCAGGTAGCCGTCCATGTCCTTGAGCACCACGTGGTCGGGGCGGAACGACGCGGCAGTGGCGGCGAGGTCGGCGATGGCGTCGTCGCTGCGGTCGCCGGCCTGGCCGAGCAGCAGGTGCAGGCGGCCGCCGTCGCGGTGCGCCTGGCGGACCAGATCGAGAAACTGCGCCAGGCCATCGGGGTTGTGCGCGTAGTCCACGTAGACCTGCACGCCGCCGCCGAGGACCCAGCGCTGCAGTCGGCCGGGATTGTCGCGGTTGTCGCGGCCGAAGCGGGCGAGCACGGCGGCGATCGTCGCCGGGGCGATCCCCAGCCCGTTGGCGGCGAGGGCGGCGGCGGCGCAGTTCTGCACGTTGTGCGCGGCCAGGCCGCCGAGGGTCAGCGGCATGTCGGCGACCGCGCCGAGATCGTGGGTGCGTGTGCCGTCGAACAGCCGCAGGTGGCCGTCGCGCAGGCCACAGCTGCGGCGACCCTCGGCGCGCGCCTGCCGCAACAGCGGATGGTCGTCGTCGGTGGAGAACCAGGCCAGCGGCACATCGACACGGGCGGCATGCCGGCGCAGCAGTGCGTTGTCGGCGTTGAGCGCGAGCATGCCGTCGGCGTCGATGGCGCGGGCCACGGTCAGCTTCACGTCGGCCAGGCCGTCGAGGTCGTGGATGCCGTATTCGCCGAAGTGGTCGGGGCTGACGTTGGTGACCACGGCCACGTCGGCGCGTTCGATCGCCAGGCCGCGGCGCAGCAGGCCGCCGCGCGCGGTCTCCAGGATCGCGGCCTGGGTCCGGCGATCGCGCAGCAGGCTGCGCGCGCCGCCGGGGCCGGAGTAGTCGCCGCCCTCGATCAGGCCGCCGTCCAGGTAGATGCCGTCGGTGCAGCTGTTGGCGGTGTGCCAGCCGTGTGCGATGGCGATGGCGGTGAGCAAGCGCACGGTCGTGGTCTTGCCGTTGGAGCCGGTGACCAAGGCCACCGGGATCGTGTGCAGGTCCTGCCACGGCACGTCATCGGGCGTCGGCAGGGCGGGGTTGTCCCAGGTGCGGCTGCCGCTGCCCATGCCGATGGACAGGTGCTCGTCGTCGAGCAGCAGCGGCAGGCCGTGTGCACGCGCGGCCTCTCGCAGGGCGGGCAGTCGCGGCAGGCATTCGGCCGCGGCGACGGCGCGCAGCAGGCGCAGGTCCGCGTCTTCGTCGACGAATGAGGGATGTCCCGGCTGCAGCGCGGGTTCGCCGGCGGCCCTCCCGGCCGCGACCAGGGCAGACAGCCACGCCCATTCGTCCACGTCGGCGGCGGCGTACAGCATGTCGCCGGGTGCGGCGAAGGCGAGGCTGGCGCCGCTGGCGTGCTCGCGTACCGTCACCGGGCCATCGGGCCAGCCCAGGGCGGCGCGCGCGCGGGCGATGCGCCGCTTCCAGTCCTCGATCAGTGCGGGCGGAACCGGTGCTCCGACCATGGTTTCCAGCACCGCGCCCGGTCCGGCGAAATACAGGTTCGGCCCGGTCAGGCGGCGCAGGTCGTCGAACGGCAGGGGTGCGGGTTCACTCATGCGGCAGGTCGTCCCCGGAGCGCGCGATCCGGCGGGTGCGGAGCGCCACCGCTCAGTCGCTGCCTTCGTCGTGGCGCGCGAACACCAGCCCGCGTTCCTCGCGGATCACGCCCTCCATCGCCGCCACCGCCGCCTCGTCGGCGCTGGGCGCCGCTTGCAGCGACGGCAACTCTGCCTGGCGGGCGCCGCGCGGCTCGGCGCCTTCGGGCGTGAACTTGGTGATCTGCTTCCACGAGCGGGCCAGGGCATCGGCGAACACCAGCAACAGGTCCCCGTGCCTGCCCATGCGCAGCGCGGCGTCGATGGCTTGCTGCTCGTCGGGGATCTGTTCGATCGCCGCCTCGGCCACGCCCGCCGCCTGCAGCGCGCGGGCGATGATCCGCGGTACTTCGTCGCCATCGCGGCCGCGCAGGCTGTCGTCGCGCTTGACCACGTAGTGGTCGAAGCGACCGGCCACCGCACGGGCGATGTCCTGGATGTCCTCGTCGCGGCGGTCGCCGGGTGCGGCGACCACCACGATCCGGCGCCCGGTCACCTCCAGGCGCTGGGCCAGGTCGGCCATCATCCCCACCGCGTGCGCGTTGTGCGCGTAGTCCATCACGACCTTGAACGGATGCTCGTCGTACACGTTCATCCGGCCGGGGGCCTGGAAGAAGGTGGTGTCGAAGGTGCGCAGGCCATGGCGGATCGCGTCGAGCTTGATCCCCAGCGAGAACGCCATCGCCGCGGCGAACATCGCGTTCTGCACGTTGTGCAGCGCGCGGCCTTCCAGCGTGGCCGGGATCAGGTGGGTCCACATCAGCGGGATGTGGCTGCCCTTGTCGTACAGGGTGACCATGTGGCCGTTGACGCCGGCCTCCAGCGCGCAGGCGCGGCCGCCGGCGCGGATATGCTCGCGCACCAGCGCGTGCGACGGGTTCATGGTGACGTAGCAGATCGTCTTCGCGTCGGTGTAGCCCGACATCTTCAGGACGTTGACGTCGTCGGCGTTGAGCACCGCGCAGTCCTTGGCCACTTCGACCACGATGCGCTTGATCTCCGCCAGTTGTTCCAGCGTATCGATGCCCTTGAGGCCCAGGTGGTCGGCGGCGATGTTGATCACCGCGCCTACATCCACTTCCGGTACGCCCATGCCGGCACGCAACAGGCCGCCGCGCGCGGTTTCCAGTACCGCCAGGTCAACGTGCGGATCGGACAGCACCATCCGCGCCGACACCGGGCCGGTCATGTCGCCTTCCACCGTGCGCTGGCCGTCGATGTACACGCCGTCGGTGGTGGTCAGGCCCGGCGTGTAGCCGGCCATCTTGGTGATGTGGGCGAGCATGCGCGCGGTGGTGGTCTTGCCGTTGGTGCCGGTGATCGCCGCGATCGGCACCCGCGAAGGCGTGCCCGGCGGGAACAGCATGTCGATCACCGGGCCGGCGGCGTCGCGCGGCGTGCCTTCGCTGGGCGCGACATGCATGCGGAAGCCGGGCGCGGCGTTGATCTCGCAGATCGCGCCGCCGATGTTCTTGTAGCTCTCGGCGATGCTGGGGCTGATGAAATCCACGCCGCCCACGTCGAGGCCGATCGCGCGCACCGCGCGCACCGCCATGTCGCGGTTGTCGGGATGGATGACGTCGGTGACGTCGGTCGCGGTACCGCCGGTGGACAGGTTGGCGGTGGAACGCAGGAACACCACCTCGCCTTCCTTCGGCACCGAGTCGGCGCTGTAGCCGACGCGTTCCATCATCAGGTTCGCCTCGCGGTCGAGTTCCAGGCGCGTCAGCACCTTCTCGTGGCCGACACCGCGGCGCGGGTCCTGGTTCACGATCTCGACGAGTTCGGTGATGGTCTTGCTGCCGTCGCCGACCACGTGGCCGGGCGTGCGCCGTGTCGCCGCGATCAGTTCGCCATTGACCACCAGCAGGCGGTGGTCGGCGCCCTCCTGGAAGGTTTCGACGATCACCGAGCGAGAGTGCTCGCGCGCGGCATCGAACGCGGCGCGGATGTCGTCGTCGCCGCTGATGTTGATGGTGATGCCGCGGCCGTGGTTGCCGTTGTAGGGCTTGAGCACGACCGGCCCGCCGAGCCGCTGCGCGGCCTTGATCGCTTCGGTCTGGCTGGTGACCAGGTGCTGGCGGGGCACGGGCAGGCCGAGCGAGGCGAGGATCTTGTTGGTCTCCTCCTTGTCGCTGGCCAGTTCGACCGAGATGTGGGGGGTCTTGCCGGTGATGGTGGCCTGGATGCGCTGCTGGTACTTGCCGTGGCCAAACTGCACCAGCGACTGATTGTTGAGCCGCAGCCAGGGGATCCCGCGCTCCTCGGCCGCGCGCACCAGTGAGGCGGTGGACGGCCCCAGCGCGCGCCGCTGGGCGTAGCGGATGAAGTCGTCGCGCGCCTGTTCCCAGTCCCAGTCCCCCGGCACGCTGCCGTCGGGGCGGATGCCTTCGGGCAGCAGCGAGCACAGCAGGCGCAGCGCCAGCTCGCCCGCGGCGATGCCTTCCTCGCGCTGGGCGTACTCGTACACCACCGTGTAGACGCCCGGGCGGCCATCGACGCTGCGGGTCTTGCCGAAGGTGACGTCCTCGCCGGCGATGTTCTGGAGTTCGATCGCCACGTGTTCGAGCACATGGCCCAGCCAGGTGCCTTCGCCCTCGCGCATGCGGCGCAGGAAGCCGCCAGGCTCGCGGTAGGAACAGCCGTGCTCGGCCAGGCTTGGCACGGCGGCCATCAGGCCGTCGACGAAGCCGGGCCCCAGGCGCGCGGTGGACCACTGTTCCAGTTCGCCCAGGTCCAGCAAGAGCCGGATCACCGGGAAGTGCGCATGCTGCGATGGGCCAACGTAGACAGAGCGTTCGAGGATGCGCATGGAGGATGTCCCCTTGTCGGATCAGGTCTTGCGGGTCGCCAGGCGGCCGGCCGAGGCCCGCCGCGTATGCAGGTTGAAGGTGGCGCCTGCGATCAATACATGAACGCCCAGCCCCAGGATGCACACCGGGTCGTCCTCGTCGGCCTGGGCCATCGAGGAGAACTGCAGGTCGTGGGCATCGACCACGGTGACCGCGCCGCTGCCCTCGACTTCGAGCGTATCGTCGGGCGAGATGAAGGCGGCGGTGTCCTCGTCCAGGCCGATGCCGATCGCGAACGGGTTGTAGGCCAGCGCCGCGGTCAGGCGGCCGAGGCGGTCGCGCTGGCGGAAATGCTGGTCGATCACGAAGCGGTTGGTCAGGCCCAGCCCGGGCGCCAGGCGCACGCTGCTGGCGCGCGGCGACGAGCCCTCGGCACCGAACGCGATCATGTGCTCGCTCAGGAACCCGGCACCGGCGCTGGTGCCGGCCACGGTTACCCCTTGGGCGTTGCGCTGGCGGATGCTGCGTGCCACGTGGGTGCCGCCGAGGATGGTGGACAGGCGCAACTGGTTGCCGCCGGTGAAGAAGATGCCGCTGGCCTCCGCCAGTCGTGCCAGCCGGCCTTCCTCCTGGCAATCGCGGCGGGTGTCGAAGTCCAGCACCTCGACCCGCGGCGCACCCATGCCACGGAACAGCGCCTCGTAGCGGGCGCCGGATTCCTTCAGCCGACTCGCGGTCGGGATGATCACGATGTCGGCGTCGCCGCCACCGCTCAGTTCGACGAAACGGGCCAGGATGCGCGGGTTGGTTTCCTTGTCTTCTGCGCCGCCGATCGGGATGATCCAGCCGCGTTGCTCCCCGTTGACGGGCTTGCTTGGCATCGAGTGCTCCGGTATTTCAGATGTCTTGCGATTCGAACGTACCACGCCGCAGCACCGCGCCGTCGCGCAGGTGCGGGCGGCCGCCAGCGAACACGTCGCTAATCGCGCCGGTGGCGTCCAGCGCCACCAGGTCGGCGTCGGCGCCAACCGCGATGCGGCCCTTGCCAGGCAGGCGCAGCAGCCCGGCGACGTTGGACGTAAAGGCCGGCAGCGCGTCCTGCAGGGCGATACCGCGGGCCAGCAACTCGCGCAGGGTGTCGAGCAGGGCGCCGGAGTGGCCGACATCCATGCTGCACACGCGGCCCTGCGCATCGAAACAGGGCAGGCAGCCACCGGCGTCGGAACTGATGGTGACCCGGTCGCGCGGGGCGCCGCTGTCGAGGTAGCGGACCAGCGCATCGGCCGCGCTCCACGCATCCTCGCCCTCGTCCACCGGGAAGGCGGTGATGTCGATGCTGCAGCCGCGCCGGGCCAGCTCGATGGCTTCGTCGAACAGCGCCTTGCGCCGGTTGACGTGGGTCGGGTTGAACACCCGCGGCGGCAGCTCACTTTGATCGAGCGCGCGCCGCACCAGGTCCAGGCCGCGCGGGCCGTCGCCCAGATGCAGATGGACGATGCCGGCCTTGCCGGTCATCAGCCCGGCCACGTGCGCTTCGGAAGCGATCCGCAGCAATTCGTCCAGGGTCGGCTGGCTGGAGCGGTGGTCGCTGATCGCCAGCTCGCCCACCCCGATCAGACAGTCGATGAAGACCAGGTCCGCGCGGACGCTGCCGGTCAGGGTGGCCGGCGGCAGGTGGTAGCCGCCGGCGTATCCCCAGGCCGACAGCCCTTCCTCGCGCAGCGCGTTGACCTGGGCCACCAGTTCGCGCGTGCCGCGGGCGACATCATCGGTGCCCAGCAGGCCGACCACCGAGGTCACGCCGCTGCGGGTGTAGCGCGACAGCATCGGCGCCGGTACCCGGCTGGCGAAGCCGGCCTCGCCGCCGCCACCGGTGACGTGGACGTGGCCGTCGACCAGGCCCGGCAGCAGCCGGCGGCCGCCCAGGTTCAGCACCTGGGCGCCGAAGGCGGCAGGCAGATCGGGCGCATCGGTCCCGATCCACAGCACCTTGCCGCCGCCGAGCAGCAGGTCGCAGCGTCCCAGCGGTTCGGGTGCGTACACATCCGCGTTGCGGATCAGCGTGGTCGTCATCAGCTGGCGACCGTCCCGTCCATGCTTCCCGCCAGAAGCCGCTTGTCAGGGCGGCATGCCCAGTCCTTCAGTCCCCTGGACTGGCCGGCGGTGACATTGGCGTCGTCGCTCATCTTCTCTTCGATCCGCTGTTATCCCGACACGGTCATCCGCGCGGCGGACCAGTCTAACCGGGCGGGAGCACGCTGGCCGCCCGGAGCGAATGGCCGGACAGCGCCTGGGTCGAGGAGATCGGCGGTAACGTTATGTGGCGTGGCGCATTCCCGTCGACAGGCCCTGGCTTTCGCTTGGCCACGCCTTCGCGATGGATCCCGCGGACTTCCTCGGCCGTGCGGATCAACGTGTCATTGACGGTGCGCACTGTCCCGATGTCGATCACCGAGCGCTGGTTGGCGCGTGGTGCAGGATGTGCCTGCAAGGCGGGTGCGATGACCGGCGGTTGACGACTGTCGCCGGGCTGTAACAGGCGACGCACAGAATGGGTCCCGCAACGAGGATCCTCTCTCCTCCCGCGTTGCTCCAAAGCCCGGCCCCTGCCGGGCTTTGTGCTTTCATGATCCCGCGCACCCCGCGTGCCGGCACAATGAGGCCCCCTGCATGCCGTTCCGCTGCGTACTGCCGTTGCTCATGGCCCTGATGCCTGTGTCCCCCGTCCTGGCGAGCGAATCGCCGGTCACGCCCCTCGTCATCGGCCATCGGGGCGCCAGCGCGCTCCTGCCGGAGCACACGCTGGCCGCGTATGCGCGTGCCATCGCCGATGGCGCGGACTACATCGAGCCGGACCTGGTCGCCACGCGCGATGGCGTGCTGGTCGCGCGCCACGAGAACGAGATCGGCGGCACCACCGACGTCGCGCAACGCCCCGAGTTCGCTGCGCGCAAACGCCGGCAAGTGATCGATGGCGAAACCTTCGAAGGCTGGTTCACCGAAGACTTCACCCTGGCCGAGCTGAAGACGTTGCGTGCACGCGAGCGCCTGCCCGAGCTGCGTGGCACCGCACACGATGGCCACTACGAGGTCGCGACGCTGGACGAGGTCATCGCGCTGGCGTCGGAACAGGCCGCGCTCCGCGACCGGACGATCGGCCTGATTCCCGAGATCAAGCATCCCAGCCATTTCCAGCGCATCGGCCTGCCGATGGAGGAGCGTCTGCTGCAGACGTTGGCGGCGCATGCCTATACGCGCCAGGCGCCTGTGGTGATCCAGTCGTTCGAACAGACCAATCTGCGCGCGCTGCGGGAGCGCCTGGGCGCGACCCATCCGAACATCCGTCTGCTGCAACTGCTGGGTCCCGCCGAGGCATCGCCAGGCGACGCGCTTGCTGCGGGCATCGCGCGTCGCTATGCGGACCTGATGACGCCGGAGGGACTGCGGGAGATCGCGGCGTATGCGGACCTGCTGGGGCCGTGGACACGCAGTCTGATTCCGCACGCAGCGGACGGCACGCTGGGTACACCGACGGACCTGATGCGCGATGCGCGCGCGGCGGGCCTGCCGGTATGGCCTTACACGTTCCGGCCCGAGAACGCATTCCTGCCGCGCGCACTGCGTCGCGGCGACGATCCGCGCATGCGGCATGACGACGGTGCGATCGAGGAGATCCGCGCCTATCTGGCGCTCGGCATCGGCGGCTTCTTCACCGACGATCCTGCCGTGGGCCGCCGTGCCGTGGACGGCCGCTGACGTCAGCCGACGCCGCAGGCGGCCAGTGGGGGTTCCATCGTGCGCACCAGCTGATCCGCTGCCACCGGTTCCCCGAGCAGGTAGCCCTGATAGAAGTCGCAGCCCAGCTGCCGCAGCTGCTGTTGCTGCCCGGGCGTTTCCACGCCTTCGGCGACGACCTTGAGGTTCAGCGTGCGGCCCAGCGCGACGATGGAGGCGACGATCGCCGCATCGTCCGCGTTGGATTCCAGTTCGCGGACGAAGGCGCGGTCGATCTTCAGTTCGGTGGCCGGCAGTCGCTTGAGGTAGAGCAGGCTGGAATAGCCGGTGCCGAAATCGTCGATCGAGATCCGCACGCCCATGCGGGTCAGTTCGTCGAGGATGTCGACGCTGGCGTCCGCATCGCGCATGGCGGTGGTCTCGGTGATCTCCAGCGTCAGGCGCGTCGGGTCCAGCGCGTGCCGCGCCAGCGTGTCGCGCACCGTGTCCACCAGCGAGGGCGAGGAGAACTGCAGCGGCGACAGGTTCACCGCGACAGTGGGCACGTCGTGGCCGGCGTCATCCCAGGCGCGCAGCTGCCGGCAGGCGTCGTCCAGCACCCACTCGCCCAGGCTCAGGATCAGTCCGCTGCGTTCGGCGGCCGCGATGAAGGCGCCCGGCGCCAGCAGGCCCATCTCGGGGTGCTGCCAGCGCAGCAGCGCTTCCACGCCCGCCATGCGGTAGTCGGGCGCGGCGAACTTGGGCTGGTAGTGCAACAGCAGTTCGTTGCGCTCCACCGCGCGACGCAGGTCGTTGAGCAGCTTCAGCTGCTGGTGCGCGCTGATGTTCATCGACGGCGCGAAGAACGTGTAGCCGTTCCGGCCGTTGTCCTTGGTGTGGTACATCGCGGCGTCCGCGTGCGCCATCAGGTCGCGCTCGCTGGTCCCGTCGGAGGGATACATGGCGATGCCGATGCTGGCCGTGACCTGTACCTCGGTCCCCTGCACCTGGATCGGCAGCGCGACGGCATCGAGGATGCGCTGCGCGACCACCGCGGCATCGTCCGGATCCGTGGAGGGCGCGACCAGCACGAATTCATCGCCGCCGAGCCGTGACAGCGTGTCCTGGCTGCGCAGCAGGCCGCGCACGCGCGTGGCGACATCGGCCAGCAGGACGTCGCCGGTCTGGTGGCCGTAAGCGTCGTTGACGCTCTTGAAGCCGTCGAGGTCCAGGAACATCACGGCCAGGGATTCCTGCTTGCGCTTGGCTTTCTCGATGGCCTGCTCGATGCGGTCCTGCAGCAGCACGCGGTTCGGCAGCCGCGTGAGCGGGTCGTGCAGCGCCGCCTGCACCAGTTCTTCGTTGGCGCGCGCCAGCGAGATCGCCAGGTGGCGCGTGCGCAGGTGCATCTGCCGGTCCAGCACGGACACGATCAGCGCGATGCCCATGATCGCCACCGTGGCCACCACCACCAGCACCGCCAGCCACTGGGTGGGCACGCCGCCATCGCGGGCCGCGCCGCACCAGCTGTCGGCCGGGAAGCGGGCGGCCGCCATGCCGGTGTAGTGCATGCCGACGATGGCGAACCCCATCACCACGGCAGCGGTCAGGCGCATCCCGTGCCGGCGGTGGCCGCGTCGCAGGTGGAAGGCGATCCACAGCGCGGCGCCGGACGCGACCACGGCGATGACGATGGACAGGCTGAACCACAGCGGGTCGTAGTCGATGCCGGGCTGCATGCGCAGCGCGGCCATGCCGATGTAGTGCATCAGCGCGATGCCCGCGCCCATCAGTACGGCGCCGAGGCAGAGCAGGCGCATGGGCAGGTCCGGTCGCGACACCAGCCACAGGGCGAAGGCGGAGACGCCCAGCGCCGCGAGCATCGAATAGAGCGTGATGGCGAGGTCGTAGCCGAGGGGGATCGGCAGGTCGAAGGCGAGCATGCCGACGAAGTGCATCGACCAGATGCCCAAGCCCATCGCCAGTGCGCCACCGGCCAGCCACCAGCGTGCCGCGACGGTGCCGCGGGTGGTGGTGACGCGGCCGGCCATGTCCAGCGCCGTGTAGGACGCCAGGATGGCGACCAGCAGCGAGAAGAGGACGAGGACCTCGTTGTAGGTTCCGGACATGAGGCAGGGGCCGACGCCGGGGACGGGCGTCCGTCAGACTGTATCGGCCACTACGCTTTGAGCTTGAGCGCCGCGGTCGCCACGGAGGCGACCGCGGGCCGGCCCGGAGAACCGGTCAGACGCGCCCGAACACCAGGCTCGCGTTGGTGCCGCCGAAGCCGAAGCTGTTGGACATCACCGTATCCAGCGTCGCCTCGCGGCTGGCCTGGACGATGGGGAAGCCGGTCGCGCCTTCGTCCAGCGTCTCGATGTTGGCCGAGCCCGCGATGAAGCCATCGCGCATCATCAGCAGGCAGTAGATCGCCTCGTGCACGCTGGCTGCGCCCAGCGAGTGGCCGGACAACGCCTTGGTCGAAGAGATCGGCGGGAGGTTGTCGCCCAGCGCGGTACGGATCGCGTCGAGTTCGATCACGTCGCCGAGCGGCGTCGAGGTGCCATGCGTGTTGAGGTAATCGAGCGGGGCGGTGACGCCTTCCAGCGCCATCTGCATGCAGCGCACCGCGCCTTCGCCGGACGGCGCGACCATGTCGGCGCCATCGGACGTCACCCCGTAGCCGAGCAGTTCGGCGTGGATGCGCGCGCCGCGCTTGACCGCGTGGTCGTAGTCCTCGAGCACCAGCATGCCGCCGCCGCCGGCGATGACGAAGCCGTCGCGGTCCGCGTCGTACGGACGCGAGGCGTGCGTCGGGTCGTCGTTGCGCTTGCTCGACAGTGCGCCCATGGCGTCGAACATCATCGTCAGCGCCCAGTGCAGTTCCTCGCCGCCGCCGGCGAAGACGATGTCCTGGCGGCCGGCGCGGATCAGGTCCGCCGCCGCGCCGATGCAGTGCGCGGAGGTCGCGCAGGCCGCGGAGATCGAATAACTGACGCCCTTGATCCTGAACGCGGTGGCCAGCGTCGCCGACACCGTCGAGCACATCGTGCGCGGGACCATGTACGGCCCCACCTTGCGGATGCCGCGCGCGCGCAGCAGGTCGGCGGCTTCGATCTGCCATTCGGCAGAACCGCCGCCGGAACCGGCGATCAGGCCCGTGCGCGGCTGGCTGACCAGCGTGTCGTCCAGGCCGGCGTCGGCGATCGCATCGCGCAGCGCGATGTGCGCATAGGCGGCGGCATCCCCCATGAAGCGCTTCTGCTTGCGGTCGATCTGCGCGTCGAGGTCGATCTCGGGCGCGCCGCCGACCTGGCTGCGGAAGCCGAGTTCGGCGTACTGCGGGATATGGCGGATGCCGGAGCGGCCTGCGCGCAACGCGGCCGACACGGTATCCGCGTCGTTGCCCAGGCAGGAGGTGATGCCCAGGCCGGTGATGACGACACGGCGCATGGTCAGAAGCTCTCCGTCGAGGTGAACAGGCCCACGCGCAGATCGCGCGCGGTGTAGATCTCGCGGCCGTCGACCAGCATGCGGCCATCGGCCACCGCCAGCACCAGCTTGCGGTTGACCACGCGGCTGATGTCGATCTCGTAGCTCACGCGCTTGGCCGTCGGCAGCACCTGGCCGGTGAACTTCACTTCGCCGGAACCGAGTGCGCGGCCGCGGCCGGGCGCGCCGATCCACGTCAGGAAAAAGCCGGTCAGCTGCCACATCGCATCCAGGCCCAGGCAGCCGGGCATCACCGGGTCGCCGAGGAAGTGGCACTGGAAGAACCATAGGTCCGGGTGGATATCGAGTTCGGCGCGCACCATGCCCTTGCCATGCGTGCCGCCGTCCTGGCGGATCTCGGTGATGCGGTCGAACATCAGCATCGGGTCGTTCGGGAGGCGGCCGCTGTCGGGGCCGAAGAGTTCACCGCGCGCGCTGGCCAGCAGCTGTTCGCGCGAGAAGGAAGCGGGGGCGTTCATTGCATCGTCCGTTCTGCGAAGGCGCAAATAATGCACACATGTGCATACGCTTGTCTTGATGCAAATCAACCGGGTTTTTCCATACGCCGGCGTACCATCTTGGAAGTGCAATTGCGGCAAGGGTTTCGCGCTTTTCGCCCTCGACTCCACACGCGTGCGTATCGTGCGTGCGCGCATCCATGCGATCGCGTACGGCCGCCGATATCATCGTGTGATGCGCAAGATCATCCACATCGACATGGACGCGTTCTACGCGTCGGTGGAGCAGCGCGACGATCCTTCGCTGCGTGGACGGCCGGTGGTGGTGGCATGGCGCGGCGAGCGTTCGGTGGTGTGCGCGGCCTCGTACGAAGCGCGCGTCTTCGGCGTGCGCTCGGCGATGCCGGCGGTGCGCGCGGAGCGCCTGTGCCCGCAGGCGGTGTTCGTACCGCCCGATTTCACCCGCTACAAGGCGGTGTCGCGGCAGGTGCGCGAGATCTTCCTGCGCCACACCGATCTGGTCGAGCCGCTCTCGCTGGACGAGGCCTACCTCGATGTCACCGTGCCGAAATCCGACCTGCCGACGGCCACGGCGGTGGCCGAGACCATCCGCGCGCAGATCCGCGAGGAGACGCAGCTCACCGCCTCCGCGGGTGTCGCGCCGAACAAGTTCCTCGCCAAGATCGCCTCGGACTGGCGCAAGCCGGATGGCCAGTTCGTCCTGCGCCCGCACCAGGTCGAGGCTTTCCTGACGCCGCTGCCGGTGGAGCGCATCCCGGGCGTCGGCAAGGTGATGCAGGGGCGCCTGAACGCGGACGGCATCCGCACCGTCGGCGACCTGCGCCTGCACGCGCAGCACGAACTGGAAGCGCGCTACGGCAGTTTCGGCGGCAGCCTGTACCGCCGCGCGCGCGGCATCGACGAGCGGCCGGTCGAACCCGACCAGCCGGTGCAGTCGATCTCGTCCGAAGACACCTTCGCCACCGACCTGCTGTTGTCCGAACTGGAGCCGCACATCGTCCGCATCGCGGAAAAGGCCTGGCAGGCCAGCCGCAAGACCGAGCGCGTGGGCCGCACCGTGGTGCTGAAGCTGAAGACCGCCCAGTTCCGCCTGCTCACCCGCAGCTTCACGCCGGAAGCGCCGCCGGCCTCGGCCCGGGAGTTCATCGATATCGCCCTGGCGCTGCGCGAGCGCGTGGACCTGCCGGGCTCGACCCGCTACCGGCTGGTGGGCGTGGGGCTGGCGGGCTTCCGTGACCGGGACGAGGGGGCGACCCAGCCAGGGCTGTTCGACGGGCCGGAGCTGGCTGCCGGTTGAATGAAGCCCTGGGGTGATCTTGGAAAAGACACTATCAAGATATATCTTGAGTGTGTCTGAAGATATCGAAGGAATCCCCCTGTCCCCTTTCACTTCCTCCCACGATCGCGGCGGACGCCGCGGCCATGGCCATGGTCATCCCGGCGCGGAAGGCGACGGTTCCGGCCGCGGGCGCCGGGGCCGCATGTTCGACCAGGGGCAGCTGAAGCTGCTGGTCCTGCACGTGCTCGACGCACAACCGAGCCACGGTTACGAGGTCATCCGCGCGATCGCCGACCTGGCTGGCGGCGACTACAGCCCCAGCCCTGGCACGGTGTACCCGACCCTCACCTGGCTCGAAGACATGGGCCTGGCCGAGGCCCTTGCGGAAGACGGCGGGCGCCGGCAGTACCGCATCACCTCGGAAGGGCGCGTGCAGCTGCAATCGCGGCGCGAGCACCTCGATGCGTTGCTGCTGCGCCTGCGCGAAGGGCGTCGGCACGCGCTCGCGCGACGTGCGCCCGAGATCGAGCGGGCCATGGAAAACCTGAAGACCGCCCTGCGCCTGCGCTTCACCGACGGCACGCCGGATACCGAGGCGCTGCACCGCATCGCCGCCGCCATCGACCGCGCCGCGGTGGAGATCGGACGCGACACGGGCAGCCGCGTGCAGGCGGCGTCGGAGGCCGCGCCATGAAGCAGCATCGCTACCGCGTCACCCTCGATCACCTGGCCGATGCGAAGGGCGAACCGTCCGCGTACGACGCGCCGCTGCGCTTCGAGGCGGGCAACCACGACGACGTGTTCGCCATCGTCGAACGCATGCGCGCGCGCAACGACCTGGCGCCCGACGCCGCCACCGCCCTGGCCGTCGGGCTGAAGCTCTTCAGCGAAGTCATGCTCGAGCACCGCGGCCATCCGCTGTTCGCCGATTTCGCCCCGCATTTCCGCGACTTCATGAAGACGCTCAAGCAGGGCCCCGTGGCATCCGCCGCAGGCGCATGAAGAAAAAGCCCGGCGATGCCGGGCTTTTTCCTGTTGCGTGCCGCCGTCGGATCACTCGGTCGGCTGGTAGCGCAGGCTCAGGCCGTAGGTGCGGCCGGCCTGGTTGTACCAGGCGACGGTTTCGTACTCGCGGTCGAACACGTTGCCCACCTTCGCCTGCAACGTCCATGCCGGCGCGATGGCGTACTCCAGGCGCAGGTCCAGCGTGCTGTAACCGCCCAGGCGGTCGGTGTTGGCCAGGTTGTCGTAGCGTTCGCCCGCGGCGTTGAACGTCACGCCGGTGCGGAACGCACCGAACGCGCGGTCCACGTCGATACGCGCCGTGTTGCGCGGACGACGGGCCAGCAGGTTGTCGTAGTTGAAGCCGGCCGAACGGTTGCGCGGATCGGTGTGGCTCAGCTGGGTGGCGATGTCGAAGCCGGCCAGCGCGAAGTCGACGGTGAACTCCGCGCCCCGGATGCGCGCTTCGTCGATGTTGTTGGGCAGGAAGATCGCCGCATCGTAGGAGATCAGCTGGTCCACCTTGTTCTGGTAGACGTTGAACGTCCAGTTCCAGGTATCCGCATACTGCGCGATGCCGAGGTTGACGCTCTCGGACTCTTCCGGCTCCAGCAGCGGATTGCTGTAGCCCGGGTAGTACAGGTCGTTGAAGCTCGGTGCCTTGAAGCCGGTGGCCACGCTGGCGGTCAGCTTCAGGCCGTTGCCGAAGCCGAACCCGTAGCCCAGGCTGCCGGTGGTGTGGTTGCCGAACTGCTCGTTGTCGTCGTTGCGGACGCTCGCCTGCAGCTGGTGCGCGCCGAAGCGGCCCTGGTATTCCACGAAGCCGGCCAGATTGTCGCGCTGGGTGACGTCGAAGGCGGTGGCGCTTTCCACCTTGTCGTCCTGCCAGTCGATGCCCGCGGTCAGCAACTGGTTGGCGGCCAGGGTGAAATCGCCCTGCGCCGACGCCACATAGCGGCGCGTCTCGAAGTAGCCGGACTGCACGGCATCGTGGAAGTCGTCGGACTTGTCGTCGTTGCGGCCCAGGCTCAGCAGCAGGTCGAGCTTGTCGCTCGGCGCGTAACGCAGCTTGGTGCCCAGCACCTGCTGCACGGTTTCGGAGCGGTTGGTGAAGCTGCCGTCGAACTCGCTCTTGCCATCGGCGCGCAGCGCGTTGGCTTCCAGCGTCAGCGTATCGGTGAACGCGTAGCCACCGCGCAGGTTGGCCGAGGTGTTGCGGTAACCGTCGCGATCGGGCTCGTCGGTGAAGCAGCCTGCGCCGAAGTCGAACGGAATGCTCGGGTCGGGACCGCGTCCGCGGCAGGCGTTGAAGCCATCCGTACGCGCGTACGCCACGTCGGCGCCGAACCAGCCGCGGCCGACGCCGCCACCGATACCGGCACTGGCTTCGCGCGTGCTGTCGCTGCCCACGCCGATGCGGAAGTTCGGCCGCACCTTGCCGGTGTTGCGACGGGTGAAGACCTGGATCACGCCGCCGATCGCTTCGGAACCCCACAGGCTGGAACGTGGGCCGCGCACGATCTCGACACGATCGATCTGGTCGATCGGCAGGTCCTGCAGCGCGGGCAGGCCGGCGGTCGCCGAGCCCATGCGCACGCCATCCACGAGCACCAGCACGTGATCGGATTCGGCGCCGCGCAGGTTGAGCGTGGTGATCTTGCCTGCGCCGCCCTGGTTGGCGATCGAGATGCCGGCGCGGCCCTGCAGCAGTTCGCCCAGCGAACGCGCCTGGCTGCGCTGGATCGCCTCGCGACCGATCACCTGCGCCGGGACCAGGCTGTCTTCGACGGACACCTCGGTGCGCGTGCCCGAGACGACGATTTCGTCGAGGTTGGTGGCGTCCTGCGCCTGCGCGGCGATCGGCAGCGCCATCGCGACCGCGAGGGCCAGCAGGGAAGGGGAGGAAAAAGTACGGCTCTGCATCGGAACAACTCCATCGCGCGCCCCGCGCGCATTCTTCGGCGTGGAGTCGCGATGGAAAGGGGTGCGGAGCGGACAGCGCAGGCGAAGCGGCGCGGCACGCCGCGACGCCCTCCGCATCGCAACCAGTGGACTCCCAGGCCGGTCTCCGGGCTTGCGAACGAGTGCAGGGCACTCCGCCGTGGCGCCTTCCCATGCGTCGTGGACGCACAGTGGCCGATGCCGCGGCTTTCTTCGCCTACCGTTGCGGGGGCAGCGCCGGAATGCCGCCGTGGGACGGGTCACCGGCTTCCCGTTTCAACCCGGCACGAGGCGCGGGTCACCTGAAAGCGCGCGCAGTATACGGGAAGCGGTCGCGGCGCCGTCAGGCCACGCGGCCGCGGCGTACGATCAGTCGTCGCCGCGCGAGTCGAACAGGTTCAATGAAGGACCGGCGTCCTCTTCCTGCTCGGTATGGGTCGTCGTCACCGGGCCGGCGGCGGGGCGGCCACGCGGCGGGGGCAGCAGGGCCGCGGCCGCATCGTACGCCACCAGCAGTTCGCCGCGGCGTGCTTCGGGCAACTGCTGCCAATGGCAGTCCAGCAGTGCGCCTTCCAGCGCGTACAGCAGGTTGAGGCTGGGGCGGAACCCGGCACGCTTGACCCGGATGAAGGCCTCCACCGCGCCCACCGACTCCAGATCCTCCTGCGTGCGCAGGCCGACCTGGCGAAGCCAGGCGGCGGACTTGGGGCCGATGTTGCGCAGCTTGGTGCCTGTCATGTCAGCGAATCCAGGAAAATGGCGGCGATGCGTTCCATGCCTTCCTGGTCGTCCGCATCGAACCGGGCCAGGCGGGGGCTGTCCAGGTCGAGTACGCCGACGAGTTCGCCCCCTTTCACCAGCGGGACCACCAGTTCCGAGCGCGATGCGGAATCGCAGGCGATGTGGCCCGGGAAGGCCTCCACATCGTCCACGCGCTGGGTCTGGCGGTTGCGTGCGGCGGCTCCGCAGACCCCCTTGTCCAACGGGATCCGCACGCAGGCTGGTAAGCCTTGGAACGGACCGACCACCAATTCCCGGCCATCGAAGAAATAGAAGCCCACCCAGTTGAAGTCGGGCAGGGCGTGGTAGATCAGTGCGGCCAGGTTGGCGGCATTGGCGATCCGGTCCGGTTCGCCGGCCAGCAGGGCGCGGGCCTGGTCGGCCAGCTGCGCGTATTGTTCCGGCTTGCTGCCGGTGAGCGTTTGGGAGGCGAATGACATGCGGTCGATTCTACCCCCGGCCCCTCAGGGCGGCCCGATATGATGCATTCCAGCGGCGGACCTGACGGGGAACAGGCGGGCATGAAGGCAGGCGATGACGAGGCCGGATGGCGCGGCCACGGGGTGACGCGACTGGAAGCGTTCGTGGATGCGGCGTTCGCGTTCGCGGTGACTCTGCTCGTGATTTCGGTGGACCGCATCCCGGACAGCATCGGCGCGCTGTTGCAGGCGCTGAAGAACGTGCCGGCGTTCGCCGCGAGCTTCGCGATGGTGGCGATGTTCTGGTACGCGCACGTGCGCTGGAGCCGACGCTACCGCCTCGGCAGCGTGCCGGCCACGTTGCTCAGCCTGCTGCTGGTGTTCCTCGTGCTGGTCTATGTCTATCCGTTGCGCCTGCTGCTGGGCACGTTCTTCGCCTGGATCACCGGCGGCTGGTTGCCGATGCCGTTGAACGACGCCAACGGTCCGGGTCCGCTCGCCTTCATGTTCACCTTCTACGGGCTGGCGTTCGCGTCGATGTCGGCCTGCATCGGCGGCCTGTACGCCCTGGCCTGGCGCGCGCGCGCGCGTCTGGGATTGGATGGCGACGCTGCCGCGAACGCCGCGGGCGAGTTCGCTTCGCATGCGTATTTCGTCCTGGTCGGGCTGCTGTCGGTGCTGATCGCCAGCCTGCTGACCGCGGATTCGCGCGCCTGGCAGGTCGCGCTGCCGGGCAGCGTGTACTTCCTGCTCTCGTTCACCGGCCTGCTCCACGTGGCGGGACAGCGTTGGGGCGCGCGCCGCTGGCCGGCACGCGCGGAGGACTGACGCGATGGACAGGCTGTTCGTCACCGGTACCGACACCGGCGTAGGCAAGACCGTCGCCAGCGCCGCACTGCTGCACGCATTCCGCGCGCGCGGAATGCGTGCGGTGGGCATGAAGCCGGTCGCCAGCGGCTGCGAGCGCACGCCCGAGGGCTGGCGCAACGACGATGCGCTGGCGCTGCAGGCGGCCAGCGATCCGGTACCGCCGTACGACGACCTCAACCCCTACGCCCTGCCTGCGCCGCTGGCACCGGAGATCGCCGCGCGCGATGCGGGCGTGGACGTGCAACTGGGTGTGCTGGTCTCGGCGTTCGAGCGCCTGCATCCGCTGGCCGACATGGTGCTGGTGGAAGGCGTCGGCGGGTGGGCCGCACCGTTGACGGCCACGCTGGACCAGCGGCATCTGGTCGAACAGCTGCGCCTGCCGGTGGTGCTGGTGGTCGGCATGCGCCTGGGTTGCATCAACCATGCGCGGCTCAGCGCGCGTGCGATCCAGGACGACGGCGCGCGGCTGGTGGGCTGGATCGCGAACGAAGTCGACCCCGACATGGCGCGCCGCGACGAAAACTTCGCCCTGCTCTCGGCGCGCATGCCCGTGCCGTGCTGGGGGCGGTTGCCGCATGCGCCGGGCGCGCAGGCCCGGGCGCTGGCCAGCTCCCTTTCGCTGCCCTGATCGCGGGCAATAAAAAACCCGGCAGCGTGGGGGCTGCCGGGTCGGGTTTGCGCGGAGGGAGGGGAGGGCCGCGCAATAACCGGTTGAAGCGGGCTTACTTGGCCTTCGCAGCCTTGGTCGCCTTGGCCACGGAGGCCTGGACGCTGTCGGTCGCGGTTTCGAACTGGGTCTTCACCAGCTGGCCGAAGGCCTCACCGGTCTTCAGGCTCAGGCCGAACACTTCCTGGCTGGCGGCGACGACGCGCTCGGCGTTGTCCTTGGCGACCTGCAGGCCCTTCGGCCACAGGGTCTTGTAACCGTCGAGGTCACGGGTCTCGGCCAGCTCGCCGAAGAAGGCGGTGGTGGCGTCGACGTTCTTTTCGAAGGTCTTCAGCTGCACGCCGAACACCGTCTCGGCACTTTCCAGGGCCAGGCGGTTCGCACGGGCCGCAGCGGCCGCGAACTGGTGCGTGAACTGGCTGAAGCTTTCGTTGAATTGCGTGGTCATGGCGTGCTCCTAAAAGGGGATTTCCATCTGTTGCGACGCAGCATAGAGGGATCCATGTTGCAGTGCAATAACCGGCGTATGGAAATCCGACGAACGGTCAGGAGCCGTTAAAAATCAAACGCTTGTATGGGTGGCCTGAAACCGGTTCCCGTCCCTCAGGCGCCGCTGTAGCGGGAGCCGGACGTGCAGGTTTCATGCACCACGACGGCGCTCAGCAGTGGCAGCACCGGCTTGGCCTGGTCCCAGACCCACTTGGCCAGGTGCTCGCTGGTGGGATTGTCCAGGCCCGGGATGTCGTTGAGGTAATGGTGATCCAGCCGGTCGTAGATCGGCTTGAAGGCCGCTTTCACGTCGGCGAAGTCCATCACCCACCCGGCCTGCGGGTCGATCGGCCCGGACAGGTGCAGCTCGATGCGGAACGAATGGCCATGCAGGCGCGCGCACTTGTGGCCGTCCGGCACGTGCGGCAGCCGGTGCGCGGCTTCGACGGTGAAGACCTTGAAGATGTCCATGCGACGGTTCCTGGAGCGTGGAAGCGCGCGGCACCGGCGAAGGTGCCGCGCGCAGGGTGCGGCTTAGCGGGCCGGGCGCGACTGGCCCTGGCGGGCGCCACCGGGGCGGCCGTCGCGGCGCTGGCCGCCATGCTTCTTCGGGCCGGCGTGCGCGTGGCGCGGCGCATCGCCGTGCGGGCGACGCGCGTGCTTTTGCGGGCCGTTGCGGCGCGGGGTGCGCTCGCCACCCGGCAGGTCAGCCTTGCCCGGCGCGCTGTTGCCCCAGCGGATCGGCGTCTGCGGTTCGAAGCCCGGCACGTCGCGCAGGTCCATGTCGCGGTTGAGCAGGCGGACGATGGCGCGCAGGTACTTGGCTTCGTCCTGCGCCACCAGCGAGATCGCCTGGCCGGTCGAACCGTTGCGGCCGGTGCGGCCGATGCGGTGCACGTAGTCCTCGGCCACCATCGGCAGGTCGAAGTTGATCACCTGCGGCAGCTGGTCGATGTCGATGCCGCGCGCAGCGATATCCGTGGCGACCAGGACGTTGATCCGGCCGGCCTTGAAGTCGCTGAGCGCGCGCTGGCGGGCGCCCTGCGACTTGTTGCCGTGGATCGCCGCGGTCTTGATGCCGCTCTTCTCCAGGAACGTCGCCAGCTTGTCGCTGCCGTGCTTCGTGCGGGCGAACACCAGCGTCTGCAGGCGGCTGTCCTGCGCCAGCAGGTGCAGCAGCAGATCGCGCTTGCGGCTGCCGTCGACCGGGTGCACGCGATGGCTGATGGTTTCGGCCACCGTGTTCTTCGGCGTGACCTGGATCTGCTTCGGATCGTGCATGAACTCCAGCGCCAGCTCGCGGATCGGATCGGCGAAGGTCGCGGAGAACAGCATGGTCTGGCGGTTCTGGCGGGGCAGCTTGGCCAGGATGCGCTTGATCGACGGCAGGAAGCCCATGTCGAGCATGCGGTCGGCTTCGTCCAGCACCAGGATCTCGATGCCCGACAGGTCCACGCTGCGGCGCTCGAGGTGGTCGATCAGGCGGCCCGGGCAGGCGATCACCAGGTCCACGCCACGGCGCAGCGCGTCCAGCTGGTTGCCCATGCCGACGCCGCCGTAGATGGTGGTGCTGGGAATGCGCAGGTACTTGCCATAGCCACGCAGGCTGTCGTGCACCTGCACGGCCAACTCGCGGGTGGGCGTCAGCACCAGGGCGCGCGGCTTGCGCGGGCCGCCGCGCTGCACTTCCTGCGGGGTGGTGGCCAGGTACTGGATCAGCGGCAGGCCGAACGCGGCGGTCTTGCCGGTGCCGGTCTGGGCGCCGGCCAACAGGTCGTGGCCGGCCAGGGCCAGCGGGATGGCCTGTTCCTGGATGGGGGTGGGCTGGGTGTAGCCCTGTTCGTCCAGCGCGCGCAGCAGGGCGGGCGCCAGGCCCAAGGTTTCAAACGTCATTGTCTAAGCTCCAAAGCCGGTCGGCCGGACGCGCGCGCAACGCCGGCACAGAGGCGTGCGGCGGCATGGAACGCGCGGAATGCGGCAAGACCGTGACTCGAAGCGTTCCCTGAAACCGCGCTGCGAGAAGGGGTGCGGAGGCGCCAAAACGGCGCTACCGAGCTTGCGCAACGAAAGAAGTCGGAGCGGGGCGGGCGCGGGAATTCGCGTGGAATTCCCTGCGCCGGCGGACCATCGGGGAAACGAACGGCCGCAGGCAAGCGGCGCGCACTGTACCCGAATCCGCGCCTGAATGGGGGAACCCAGGCTGAAAGGGCGCGCTGCGACCGATTGTCGCAGTACGGAAATCAAGGGCTTGCGGGCGTATCATGGCCCGTGAAGACCCACGTAGCCGACCGCCATGAGCCTTCGCATCCTCCGCCAGAACGACGCCCCGGTGCCCGGTACAACGGCCGGCGACGCCGTGGCCTGCCAGGCCGCGCGCGGCTGCAGCGGCTGCCTGGTCAGGCACCTGGCCGTCTGTGCGGCACTGCCGGTGCAGAAAGCCCACGCGATGGAATCGCTGGCCGACGACGTGAGGCTGGTGGCCGGTGAAGCGCTGGTGCGTGAAGGCGAGCCCCGCCGTGGCGTGTTCACGGTGACCAAGGGCGCCTTGCGCCGGATCCGCCTGCTGGCCGACGGCCGTCGACTGGTGGCCGGCTTCCTGATGCCGGGCGATTTCATCGGCTTCAGCGGCACCTCGCATTACAAGCACACCATCGAGTCGATCACCGACAGCACCCTGTGCGAGTTCTCGATGGCCGACATGCGCAGCTTGTGCAACGACCATCCCGAGCTGGAGCGCGAACTGCTCGAGCGCGCCTGCGTGGAGCTGGACGCCACGCGCGGCAACCTGATGTCGCTCGCGCGCCTGAACCCGATGGAGCGGCTGGCCGGCTTCCTCGTCGACATGGCGCAGCGCCGCCGTCGCCAAGGCCAGGACGACACCGAAGTGATCCTGCCGATGACGCGCACCGACATCGCCGACTACCTGGGCCTGACCGTGGAAACCGTCAGCCGCAGCTTCACCCGCCTGCGCCAGGAAGGCAGCATCGCCACCGACGACCCGCACCACGTGCGCCTGCTCAACCGCGCGCGCCTGGACGCATTGGCCGAAGCGCGGGGCTGACCGTCCCGGGATTCGTGGGATCCCCGCTTGTGGGAGCGACGTAAGTCGCGAAAGTCCGCCAGTAAAGCTTCATCGCGACTTACGTCGCTCCCACACCCCAGTGCGCCTCACTCCCGCACCCGCTTCCCACCCCGCAACCGATAAGCGCCTCCGCCACGCCATCCGAGCGTCGCATGAGGAAGGCAACATCGCCCGACGACCCGCACCATGTGCGCCTGCTCAACCGTGCGCGCCTGGACGCGTTGGCCGAAGCGCGGGGCTGTCCGTCCCGGGATTCGTGGGATCCCCGCTTGTGGGAGCGACGTAAGTCGCGAAAGTCCGCCAGTAGAGCTTCATCGCGACTTACGTCGCTCCCACACCCCAGTGCGCCTCACTCCCGCACCAGCCTCCCATCCCGCAACCGGTATCGCGCATCCGCCACGCCATCCGGCAGCGCCGCATGGCTGATGATCAGCGCGCTGCGTCCACGCGCGGCATCGGCGAAATCCAGCATCAGCGCGTCGGCCGTGTCCTGGTCCAGACCTTCGGTGGGTTCGTCGAGCAGCAGCAGAGGGGCATCGCGCAGCAGCGCGCGCGCCAGCGCCAGACGGCGCGCCTGGCCGGCGGACAGTGTGGCGCCGTTCTCGCCGACCCACGCATCGAGGCCATCGGTCAGGCCGCGGACGTGCGCCTCCAGCCGCACTTGGGCGAGGACGGACCACAGTCGCGCGTCGTCGGCATCCGGATCGCCGAGCTGCAGGTTCTCGCGCACGCTGCCCGAAAAGACCGGTGCGTCCTGCGGCAGCCACGCGATGCGCGCATGCCAGTCCACGGGTGCCAGCATGCGCAGGTCGGCACCGGCGAACGAGACCTCGCCCGTCTGCGGTTCGCACAGCCCGAGCACCAGCGCCACGAGCGAGGACTTGCCCGCGCCGCTGTCGCCGGCGATGACCACATGCTCGCCGGGCTCGACGCGCAGCATCGCGTGGTCGAGAACACGGCGCGAAGTGCCGGGCCAGGCGAATGTCACCGCGTTCAGTGCGAGCACGCCTTGCGCTGCAGGCTCGCTATTGCCAGCACCGCGATGCGGATCGGAAACCTCGACCACGTCCTCCAGTCGCCGCGCGGCGATGGCCGCCGCGTGCCACGCTTGCCAGGCAGGCGCGATGGCGCTGCAGGCATCCAGCACCGCGACCGTCATGAAGAACAGGCCGCCTGCGAGCGCGGCATCGAGTCGTCCCGCGTCCACCGCCGACAGCAGCAGCCACAGCATCGCGGGCAGTGCGCACGCGCCCACCACTGCCTGCAGCAGCGTGGCATCGGCGAGCCGGCGGCGGCGCAGGCCATCCCAGTGCGCGACGTCGCGACTGCGCGCGTCGAGGCCTTGCAGCCAAGCGGATGTCGCTTCCATCGCCGCCAGGTCCACCTGGCCCTCGATGCCTTCCTGCACGCCCGCGCGCAGTCGCGTGCGCGCGCCGGCGCGGGCGTCTTCGAGTGCGGCGGCACGACGGATCGACCACCAGGGCGCCGCTACGCCGAGCAGCAACAGCGTCACCAGCAGCACGCCACCCGCCGTGGGCAGCACGCAGGTCGCGAGGCCCACCGCCAGCGCGCACAACGCCAGCACGGCGAGCAGGGGGCCGACGGCACGGACGAGCCGTCCGTCCACCGCCTCGATGTCGGCCAGCAATCGCGTGACCAGCTCGCCGACGCGGTGGCGCCCGAGCCCCAGCGGCGCCAGCGGCAGCGCGCGGCGGAAGAACCACACCCGCAGGTCGCGCGCGATGCGCAGCGTGGCGTCGTGGCCCACCAGCTTTTCCGCATACCGCGACAGGATGCGCACGAAGGTCAGTGCGCGGATGCCGGCGGACGGACCGAAGAAGTTGAAGCCGAGCGCGCCGGTGCCCGCGAGTGCGGCCGCCGTCAGGAAATGCCCCGACACCGCGAGCAATGCGGTGCCTGCCAGCAACGTCAGCAGCAGCAAGACCACGGCCAGCGTCGCGAGGCGGCGATGGACGCGCAGGACATCACGCAGGCGAGGCTCCTGTGCGTTCAAGCGCCGTCCTCTGCCGTGCTCAACCGGCCGTCGTGCACGCGCCACATCGTCGCCATGGCCGCCATGGCGGCCGCGCTGTGCGTCGCCATCACGACGCAGCGCCCTTCGGCGAAGCGGACGATCGCCTGCAGCACAGCGGCTTCGGTGTCGGGGTCGAGAAAGGCGGTGGGCTCGTCGAGCAGCAGCAGGTCCGGTGAGCGAAGGAACACGCGCGCCAGTGCCACGCG
Source organism: Pseudoxanthomonas sp. Root630 (assembly GCF_001427585.1). Lineage (GTDB taxonomy): Bacteria > Pseudomonadota > Gammaproteobacteria > Xanthomonadales > Xanthomonadaceae > Pseudoxanthomonas_A. The sequence goes on from NZ_LMGY01000017.1 coordinate 122,706, forward strand.
CCTCGCTTCGCCTCCCGACAGCCCGAATCCACGCTCGCCGATCACGGTATCCAGTCCGTCCGGCAGCCGGTCGGCGAAGCGGAGCACCTGGGCGGCATCGGCGGCGGCGCGCAGTTCCTCGTCGCTCGCCTCGGGCCTGGCCATCCGCAGGTTGTCGCGCAGGCTGCCGGCGAACAGGAACGGCCGCTGTGGTGCGTAGCCGATGCGCAGGCCAGGCATGCGGACCAGCTCGCCCGCGGTCGACGGCACGAGGCCGGCCAGCACATCGAGCAGGGTGCTCTTGCCGCCACCGCTGGGACCGGCGAGCGCCACGCGCTGCCCGCGTCGCAAGGCGATGTCGGCGTCGTGCAATGCATCGCGCGCTGCACCGGCGTGCCGCACCGCCACGCCGCGTGCGACGACCAGGGGTGTCGAAGCATCGTTGACGTGCGGGGTTCGCTCGGAAGGTGAGTGTTCCGGCGTGTCGAGCAGTGTGCCGAGCTCGTCCATGGCCGCGCGTGCGCCCGCGCGGTCGTGGTAGTGCGTGGCGAGCCGGCGCAGCGGCGCGTAGAACTCCGGCGCGAGCAGCAGGCAGAACACGCCCGCGCCCAGCGTGAGCGGCGCGGTACGCAGGTCGAGCATGCCGAGATAGCTCAGGCCCAGGTACAGCGCGATCATCGCCACGCTGAGCGAGGCGAAGAATTCCAGCGCCGCCGACGACAGGAAGGCGATGCGCAACACGCGCAGGCTGCGCACGCGCAGTTCCTCGGCGGCGGCGCGGATGCCTTGCAGCTCGGCATCGCCACGCCCGTAGATGCGGATCAACCCGAGTCCGCGCAGGCGGTCGGCGAAGTGGCCCCCCATCCGCGCCAGCGCCTGCAACTGGCGGCGACTGGCAGCTTCGGCGCCCCAGCCGACCAGCATCATGAACACCGGCACCAGCGGCATCGTCAGCAGCAAGACCAGTCCGACGGTGCGATCCACCGCGAACACGGCCAGCAGGATCGCCAGCGGAACACCGATGACTTCCGCCCGCACCAGTACGAAACCGCCGTAGTAGCCCTCGACCGCATCGACATGCGCGCCCAGGTGTTCGGCGAGCGCGCCGCTCTGCTGCATGCGCGCCCATGCCGGACCGCGTGCCACCACCGCGCGTGCCAGGCGTGCGCGCAAGGCGATACGGATGCGTTCCACCGCATGGTCGGCCCAGCGCCGGCCTGCCCAACCCAGCAGTGCACGCGCGACGAGCACGGCGAGCAACGCGACGAGCAGCGGTGCCTGTGCCGCCGCCGATGCGCCGTCGACGAAGACGCGCTGGATGCACGTCGCGATCAACGCCGCCTGCGGCACCAGCAGCATGCCTGCCAGCACGGCGCAGGTGCTGGCGCCCCGCAAGGGCAACGCGGCGGCGTGGCCCAACGCCTTCAGGCGTGACGCGGCGGCCGGTGTCGGCGTCTGGCCGGTAGCGGTCTCGCTCATGCCGGCAGAGGCTGGCAACCCAGCGCGGCGAGGATGCCGTGCAACGCGGGATGCCGCATCAGCCAGGGCGATGCGACGGTCAGCACACCGGCAGCCAGCACGAAGCCGGCGGCCACGCGCCTGAACGCCGGTTGCTGCCAACGCCGGCTCAGGCGTGCGCCCGACCACGTCAGCGTCACCATCATCGGTAACGTGCCCAGGCCGAAGGCCGCCATCGTCAGCGCGGCATCGCGCGCGTTCGCCTGCAGCCATGCCACCGTCAGCAGGCTGAGGCTCAACCCGCACGGCAGCCAGCCCCACAGTGCGCCTGCGGCGAGGCGGCGCGGCAGCGTGTTGGCGGGCAGGACGCGTGCATGCAGTGGTCGCAACACCTGCCAGATCTTCGCGCCGGGGCGCGCGAGGAAATCCAGTCGCCCGCGCTGGTCGAGCAGCCGCAGCGCCAGCACCACGAGTGCAAGGCCCACGCCGATGCGCATCGCCAGCACCGCGGTGTCATGACGGGCGAGCGCGAGCAGGCCGCCACCGAATGCGCCGACGAGCGCGCCGGCCAGCGCATAGCCGGCCACGCGACCCAGGTTCAGCTGCAACGCTTCGCGCCAACCCTGGCGGGACGACATTGCGGAGAAACCGGTGGCGATGCCGCCGCACATCACCGCACAGTGCGTGCTGCCCACCAGCCCCGCGAGCAGCGCGGCGAGTAGGACGGGAACATCAGGCCCCATCGTCGCCTTCACGCGGGGCGGCGGCGGGTGGAGCGGTCGGGCGCGGCGGTGCGTCGTCGAGGATGTCGAGCGCCGGCGTATCCAGATCGTCGAACTGGCCCTTGCGCACGGCCCAGGCGAACGCGGCGATCGCCAGCCCGAGCAGGAGCAGGCTGATCGGCAGCAGCATCAGCAGGATGTTCATGCGGCGAGTCTCCGGTCGTCGCGCGCCAAGCGCAGCGCATTGACGGTCACGACCAACGAGGATACCGCCATGCCCAGCGCGGCGATCCACGGCGTGACCAGGCCGGCCGCCGCCAGCGGGACGGCGAGCAGGTTGTAGCCCGCCGACCAGGCCAGGTTCTGCTTCACCAGCTTGCGCGCCAGGCGCGCCACGCGCACCGCGTCGGCGATGCGCAGCAGCGAGGGGCCGGTGGCGACCAGGTCCGCCGCCTGTTGCGCGAGCGGCGCGCCTTCGCCCATCGCGATGGACACGTCCGCGCCGGCCAGTACCGGCGCGTCGTTGAGGCCGTCGCCGACCATCGCCACGATGCGGCCTTCCTGCTGCAACTGGCGCACGCGCGCCAGCTTGTCCTCGGGCGACTGCCGCGCGAGCGGCGAGGCGATGCCGAGCGCATGCGCCAGGCGCTGCACCGCGGCGTCGCTGTCGCCGCTGGCCAGGTGCAATTGCAGCCCCTGCGCGCGGAGCGCATCGAGGGCGGCCGCCGCGTCCTCGCGGGGGCGCTCGTTCAAGGTGAAGCGCGCCACGCCGTATGTGCCGTCGCCCAACCAGAGTCCGCCATCATCCGCGCGGCCGGCGGCCCAGTCGGCCCGGCCGAAGCGCCAGTGGCGGCCATCCACGTCGCCTTCCACACCGCTTCCCGGATGCGCGACGACCGCCTGTGCCGACGCGCGGATATCGACGTCCGCGAACGCCGATGCGATCGGGTGGCCGCTGTCCTTCTCGAGTGCCGCGGCGATACGGGTCGCCGCGTCGGCATCCACGCCATTGAAGACGTCGACCGCCACGCGCGCCGGGCGGCCGTCGCTGAGCGTGCCGGTCTTGTCGAACACCATGTCGGTGGCGCGCGCCAGCGTGTCGAGCGCTTCCGGCCTGGTCGCCAGCACGCCGCAGCGCGCCAGCGCGCCATGCGCCGCGGCCAGCACGGCCGGCACCGACAGCGACAGGGCGCACGGGCAGCTGATGACCAGCAGCGCCAGCGTGACTTCGAATGCGCGCTCGGGCTGGTACATCCGCCAGCCTGCGTAGACGCACACGGCGAGCACCAGCAGGCTGACCACGAAATGGCGGCCGACACGGTCGGCCAGGCGCGCCATCGGCGGGCGATGGCCCTGCGCGCGATCCACCAGCTCGGCGAGCTGCGACAGGCGCGTGGCGGTGCCCGTGGCGGTGGCGCGCAGCCGCGCGGGGCGCTCGCGGCAGGTGGTGCCGGCGTACACGGTATCGCCGACACGCCGCCGCACCGGGCGCGATTCGCCGGTCAGCAGGGCTTCTTCGAAGTCCGCATCCTGGTCCAGCAGCACGCCGTCGGCCGGCACGCCGTCGCCGGCGGCCACGCAGACCGTGTCGCCGATGCGCAACGCGGACGGCGGCACGGATTCGCGCGTGCCGTCCGCGCGTTCGCGGGTGGCGAAGACCGGTTGCGCGCGCGCCAGCGCATCGACCTGCGCGGTGGCCACGTTGCGCGCGCGTTGCTCCAGCATGCGCGCGGCCAGCAGCAGGAAGACGAACATCACCGCCGCGTCGTACCAGACGTGGGTGCCGCCGCGGATCGTTTCCGCGAGGCTGGCGAAATAGGCCAGCAGCGTGGAGCTGGCGATCAGCGTGTCCATGCCGAGGTGGCGGGCGCGCAGTTCGCGCGCCATGCCGGCGAGGAAGGGCCAGCCGCTGTAGAACACCACCGGCGTGCTGACCAGGAACGTCAGCCAGCGGAACAGGTCGCGCGTGGGCAGCGGCATCGTCGCGTTGACGTCCAGGTACAGCGCCTCGGCCAGCATCATCGCCTGCAGCGAACCCAGGCCGGCGACACCCAGGCGCAGCAGCCAGCGTCGGCGTTCGGACAGGCGGGCCTGTTCGCGCGCGTCGCCGGTGGCGAGGTAGGGCCGGTAGCCGAGCATCGCCAGGCGCTCCAACAGCGCGGACAGTTTCGTGCGCGCGGGATCCCAGCTGATGCGGATGCGCCCGGTGACGGCGTTCGCGGTGGTGTCGAGCACGCCGGTTTCGCGGGCGAGGGCGCGGTCGATCAGCCAGGCGCAGGCGGCGCAGCGCATGCCGTCGGTGAGCAGCACGATCTCGCGGCCGCCCTCGATCGCGCGGCTGTGTTCGTCGAGCAGCTCGGGGCGATCCCAACTGTCCAGATCGCTGCGCGTGGCCTGCACGCGATTGGCGGCGGCGCTGCGCAAGCGATAGTAGCTGCCGAGGTCGGCGTCTTCGATCCACGCGGCGGCGGCGGCGCAGCCGTCGCAACAGAACGCATGCCCGCCTTCGATCCGTGCCGTCGTGCCGTCGGCGACGGGTTCGCCACAGTGATGGCACCGCGCGACCGACATATCCATGCGCGGGCGCTCAACCGCCCCCGTGCGACGGCGCCAGGCGGACGGCCTGCGTGTCCTTCTGCAATCGGCCGCGGATGCGCCAGCTGCCGTCCAGCGGCGAGAGCTGCACGTTCCAGTCGTGCGCGGTGTCGACCTCGGCCGGCGCGCGCCAGCCGGCGGTGTCGCGGGCCAGCGGCAGGCTCATGTCCTGCGCCGCTTCGGTCGGGTGGGCCAGCGTCAGCACCAGCGGCGAGGTGCCGGCGAAATCGCCCGTCACCGTGGTCAGTTCCACGTGGTCGCCACGCACCTGCACGATCGCGCTCAGCTTGCGCCGCGCCGCATTGTCGTCCGGGCCGAGGTCGGTGGTCTGGATCTGCGAGACGCGCTGCACGTCGTCGATGACGGGGTCGGCGCCACCGGCGCGCACGGCGGTCACCACCAGCCAGATGCCGGCAACGACGGAGGCCAAGGGCAAGCCCCAGACCAGCCACACCATGGGTTCTTTCCAGAAGGGGCGGCCGGCGCCGGCGGGTGAGGAGGGTTGCGTCGTCATTGGATGGGTCCGAAGTAGCTGCTTTCCACGGTCTTTTCGGTGCCGGTGTCGAGGTCGCGCACGGTGAACGTCACCGGATGGCGGCCCCGCACGTCGTTCGTCGCGGTCGCGGTGACGGCCAGCGACAGTACCTCTTCCGGTGCGGCCTTCACGGTGAGGTCGCCATCGCGCAGGGCGATGCCGGCGGTGCCGGACGCCAGCGTCACCCGGTAGGCATGCGCCTGCTGGTCCTTGTTCACCAGTTTGAGGGTGTAGCTGTTTTCGACGTGGCCGCCCGACACTTCGCGATACAGCGCGTTGCGGTCGCGCAGGACTTCCGCGATCAGCACGTCGCGATTGAATACGCCCCAGCCCCACGCCATCACCAGCGCCAGCAGGATGGCGCCATAGACGAAGATGCGCGGCCGCAGCACCTTCGACGGCTTGCCGTCGATGGCGTTCTGGGTGGTGTAGCGGATCAGTCCGTGCGGATAGCCCATTTTGTCCATCACGTCATCGCAGGCGTCGATGCACGCGCCGCACGCGATGCATTCGTACTGCAGGCCGTTGCGGATATCGATGCCGGTGGGGCACACCTGCACGCAGATCGTGCAGTCGATGCAGTCGCCCAACTGCTCGGGGACGAACTTGGGCAGCGGCTCGATCACCGCGCCGGCGCCGGCGAAGGTGATGGTGCCGTGCGCACCGAGGCGCTGGTCGGCAAGGCTGGGATGCGCGGCGGCGCGCATCACGTAGTCGTAGGCGGTCGTGTTCTCCAGCAGGCCGCGGGCGCGTTCCAGCACGCTGCCCAGGCCGCGCTTGCGCGGGCCGCGCGGTTCGCCGCGCATCGGGTCGTAGGCGATGATCAGGGTGTTGCGGTCGAACATCGCCGCCTGGAAGCGCGCGTACGGGCACATGTACTTGCAGACCTGCTCGCGCAGGAAGCCGGCGAACCCCCACGTGGCCAGCGCGTAGAAGAACACCCAGAAGGTTTCCCAGCCGCCCCAGGCGAACGGCCACAGGCGCGCGCCCAGATCGGTGATGGGCGTGAAGAAACCGACGAAGGTGAAACCCGTCCACAGCGCGAACACGGCCCACAACACATGCTTGCCACCCTTGCGCAGCAGCTTGTTCGCGCTCCAAGGCGCCGCATCCAGCTTCATGCGCGCGCTGCGGTCGCCTTCGGTCCAGCGCTCCATCCACAGGAACACTTCGGTCCACACCGTCTGCGGGCAGGCGTAGCCGCACCACAGGCGGCCGGCGAGCGCGGTGAAGAAGAACAGGGCCATCGCCGCGATGATCAGCAGCACGGCCAGCAGCAGGAAATCCTGCGGCCAGAACACCAGGCCGAAGACGTAGAACTTGCGCGCGGGCAGGTCGAACAGCACCGCCTGGCGGTCGTCCCACTTCAACCACGGGAACACGTAGTACATGCCCAGCAGCCACCAGACGGCCGCCACGCGCAGGCGGTTGAGCGTGCCCGCCACGTCGCGCGGATACACCTTGCGTTCGCTGACGTAGAACGAGTTGCCCTGTGCGTCGACCACATCCAGGGGGATGCGGCGCTTGCTGTCGGGAGCAGGGGAGGGAGGCGAGGCTGGCGTGGACATGGCAGTGTCTGTCTTGGCTGGCATCATGCTCGCGCCGCGCGGGCGCGCGAGGGAGCGACGGTTTGTCGCAGGCGGCGCTTGCTCAGTCGGGCGGCAGCGCGCGGTTGAAGCGGCTCGCGGGGCGCAGCAGGATCCAGGTGAACAGGCTGCTGGCCGCGGTGGCCAGCCAGAACATGAAGAAACCCAGCGTGTAGCCGAGTTCGCGGCTGATCGCCAGGTCGGGGAAGGTCATGTCGCGCAGCGTCAGCGGATCGACGAAGGCGAAGAACACCATCGTCGCCACGCCGGCGGCGAAGAAGCTGGGCCAGAGCACCGCCCCGACGCGCTGCGCGAGCGGCCGGGGCGGGTGGTCGAGACGGGGCTCGGTGAAATCGGTCATTTCGCGCCGGCTGCCGCCTGACCCTCCTTGTGCGAGAGCGACCAGACATACGAGGCCACGAGGCGCGCGCGGGTTTCGCCCAGCAGTTCGCGGTGGGCGGGCATCACGCCATGGCGACCCTTGGTGATGGTGGTGCGCATGCTTTCCTTGCTGTTCCCGTACAGCCAGTAGTCGTCGGTCAGGTCGGGGGCGCCCAGTTCCTGGTTGCCCTTGCCGTCCACGCCGTGGCAGGCCACGCAGAGGCCATCGTACAGCGGCTTGCCCTGGGCGGCCATGAAGTTGTTCTTCATGCCTTCCTGCGGGTTGCCGAGCACGTTGACGTAGGCGACGACGTAGTCGACCGCGTTCTCGCCGCCCATGTTGGTCAGCGCAGTGCCCCATTCCGGCATCACGCCCTCGCGACCGTCCAGCACCGTCTGCAGCACCAGGTCCGGCGTGCCGCCCCAATGCCAGATGTTGTCGCTGAGGTTGGGGTAGCCGATGGCGCCCTGGCCCGTGGAGCCGTGGCAGGTGGCGCAGGTGTTGTTGAAGATGGACTGCCCCAGCGCCAGCGCCTTCGGATCCTGGGCGAGCTGGTCGATCGACTGCCCGGCGAAGGGCGCGAAGGTCGCCTCCAGCTTCTTGTCCTGCACCGCCTTCACCTGGTCGTGTTCGCCGGTGGACGACCACTTGGCGTAGCCGGGAATGATGCCCAGGCCGCCGTACCACGCGATGTAGCCGATGCTGAAGACGATGGTGATGTAGAAGAGGTTGATCCACCACTTCGGCAGCGGCTTGTTGTACTCGGTCAGGTCGCCATCCCACACATGCGACGTGTCTTCCGGTGCCGGGTCGCCGGGACGACGACGTCCGGTCCACCACAGCAGCCATACGCAGCCCAGGATGTTCAGTACGACCAGCGCGACGATGAACCAGATCCAGCCTGCGCTCATGGGTTGTTCTCCCCTTCCTCACCCAGCGGCATGCGCGCCGCATTCTCGAAATCCGCCTTGCGGCGCGGGCTCCACGCCCACACCCAGCCGGCGATGAAGAGCACGATCAGTGCCCCCGTGACGATCCCCGATACCATGGCTCAGCCTCCCCTCGGCGCGGCCTTGCCCAGCCCTTGCAGGTAGGCGACCACGGCGTCCAGTTCTGTCTTGCCTTCCACGTCGGTGGCGGCGTTGTTGATTTCCTCGTCCGTGTACGGGTCGCCGATGCGTTGCAGCGTCTTCATGCGCTGGGCGACCTCGGCGCCGTCGACCTTGGCGTTTTCCAGCCAGGGGAAGGACGGCATGTTCGATTCCGGCACCACGTCGCGCGGGTTCAGCAGGTGCACGCGGTGCCAGTCGTCGGAGTAGCGCCCGCCCACGCGGGCCAGGTCCGGTCCGGTGCGCTTGCTGCCCCACTGGAACGGGCGGTCGTAGACCGATTCGCCGGCCAGCGAGTAGTGGCCGTAGCGCTCGGACTCGAAGCGCAGCGTGCGGACCATCTGCGAGTGGCAGTTGTAGCACCCCTCGCGGATGTACACGTCGCGGCCGGCCAGTTGCAGCGCCGGGTAGGGCTTCACGCCTTCCAGCGGCTTGATGGCCTCGGCCTGGAACATCAGCGGGACGATTTCGGCCAGGCCGCCGAAGGACACCGCTACCGCGATCAGCACCGCCATCAGGCCGACGTTCTTCTCGACTTTCTCGTGTGGGTTCTCGTTCTTGCTCATGTCGTCAGTTCCTCAGGCGCGCGCTTGGCTGGCATCGGGCTGCAGGATCGGCTGCGGCGCGACGGACTTGGCTGCCTGGAAGGTCTTCCAGGTGTTCCAGGCCATCAGCAGCATGCCGGTGAAGACCAGCAGGCCGCCGCCCAGGCGGACCAGGTAGTAGGGGTAGGTGGCGTTCAGCGCTTCGACGAAGCTGTAGGTCAGCGTGCCGTCGGCGTTGGTGGCGCGCCACATCAGGCCCTGCATGACGCCGGCGATCCACATCGAGGCGATGTAGAACACCACGCCCAGCGTGTGCAGCCAGAAGTGCGTGTCGATGGCCTTGACCGAATGCATCTGCTCGCGGCCCAGCAGCTTGGGCAGCAGCGCATAGACCGAGCCGATGGTGATCATCGCCACCCAGCCCAGCGCCCCGGCATGCACGTGGCCGATGGTCCAGTCGGTGTAGTGGCTCAGCGAGTTGACCGTCTTGATCGACATCATGGGACCTTCGAAGGTCGACATCATGTAGAACGACAGCGAGACGATCAGGAACTTCAGGATCGGGTCGGTGCGCAGCTTGTGCCACACGCCGGAGAGCGTCATCACGCCGTTGATCGCGCCGCCCCAGCTGGGCGCCAGCAGGATCAGCGAGAACACCATGCCCAGGCTCTGCGCCCAGTCCGGCAGCGCCGTGTAGTGCAGGTGGTGCGGGCCGGCCCACATGTAGATGGCGATCAGCGCCCAGAAATGCACGATCGACAGGCGGTAGGAATAGATCGGGCGGCCGGCCTGCTTCGGCACGAAGTAGTACATCATCCCGAGGAAGCCGGCGGTCAGGAAGAAGCCCACCGCGTTGTGGCCGTACCACCACTGCACCATCGCGTCGACGGCGCCGCTGTAGACCGGGTAGGAATGCAGCAGGCCGCTGGGCAGGGCCAGGCTGTTGACGATGTGCAGCAGCGCCACCGCGATGATGTAGGCGCCGAAGAACCAGTTCGCCACGTAGATGTGCTTCACCGCGCGCTTGGCGATGGTGCCGAAGAACAGCACGGCGTAGGACACCCAGACCACCGCGATCAGCACGTCGATCGGCCAGATCAGTTCGGCGTATTCCTTGCCCTGGGTCAGGCCCAGCGGCAGCGACACCGCGGCGGCCACGATGACCAGCTGCCAGCCCCAGAACACGAAGGCCGCCAGCTTGTCCGAGATCAGCCGGACGTGGCTGGTCCGTTGCACCACGTGCAGGCTGGTGGCGAACAGCGCGCAGCCGCCGAACGCGAAGATCACCGCGTTGGTGTGCAGCGGGCGGAGCCGGCCGTAGCTCAGCCACGGCAGGTCGAAATTCAGGGCCGGCCAGTACAGCTGGGCGGCGATCAGCACCCCCACCAGCATCCCCACGATGCCCCAGACCACGGTCATCACCGTGAACTGGCGCACCACCTTGTCGTTGTAAGTCCCCTGGACGCCTTGCATGCGGCCTCTCCTATTCTGGTACGGTGGATTTTCGGGCCCGGCCAGCCGGGCCGCATTGATCAGGATCAACCCCCTCCCGCCGGCCGTTGGCCGGGGGCGCGCAGGATGCCGCAGGGCAGGGCGAAGGGGGGTGCGACAGATGGTCGCCCCCGTCCATGACAAGGTGAGGGCTAGAATCCCCGCCAGACCACCGGGAGCCGCATCCCCATGCCGGACATGACCGTCGTCGAACTGTCCCGTCTGCAATTCGCGCTGACGGCAATGTATCACTTCCTCTTCGTGCCCCTGACCCTGGGGCTGTCCTTCATGATCGCGATCATGGAGAGCGTCTACGTCATGACGGGGCGCGACATCTGGCGGCGCATGACCCTGTTCTGGGGCACGCTGTTCGGCATCAATTTCGCGATGGGCGTGGCCACCGGCATCGTGATGGAGTTCCAGTTCGGCATGAACTGGTCCTACTACAGCCATTACGTCGGCGACATCTTCGGCGCGCCGCTGGCCATCGAAGGCCTGATGGCGTTCTTCCTGGAAGCGACCTTCATCGGCCTGTTCTTCTTCGGCTGGGACAAGCTGAGCAAGGTGCAGCACCTGATGGTCACCTGGCTGGTCGCGCTGGGGTCGAACTTCTCGGCGCTGTGGATCCTGGTGGCCAACGGCTGGATGCAGAATCCGGTCGGCGCGGTCTTCAATCCCGAGACCATGCGCATGGAGATCACCGACTTCATGGCGGTGATCTTCAACCCGGTGGCGCAGGCCAAGTTCGTCCACACCGTGTCGGCCGGTTATGTCACCGGCGCGATGTTCGTGATGGCGATCAGTGCGTTCTACCTGCTGCGCGGGCGCAACGCCGACTTCGCCAAGCGCTCGATGGCGGTGGCCGCCAGCTTCGGCCTGGCCGCCGCGTTGTCGGTCGTCGTGCTGGGCGACGAGAGCGGTTACGCCACCAGCGAGCACCAGAAGATGAAGCTCGCCGCCATCGAGGCCATGTGGGAGACCGAACCCGCGCCGGCCGGCTTCAATGCCTTCGCCATTCCCGACCAGAAGAACCAGACCAACCACTACGCCCTGCACATCCCCTACGTGATGGGGCTGATCGGCACGCGTTCGTTCAATACCGAAATGCCGGGCATCCTGGAACTGGTGGAGCGCGCCGAGGGCCGCATCCGCAACGGCCTGATGGGCTACGACGCGCTGCAGAAGCTGCGGGCCAACCGCAACGACGGCACCGCGCGCTACATCTTCGAAGCGCACTGGCGCGACATCGGCCATGCGTTGCTGCTCAAGCGCTACCGCGAGGACATCGGCAACGCGACCGAAGAAGAGATCGCGCAGGCCGCGCACGACACCATCCCGCATGTCGCGCCGCTGTTCTGGAGTTTCCGGTTGATGGCCGGGCTGGGCTTCTACTTCATCGCCTTCTTCGCCGTCGCGTTCTACCTCGCCAGCCGGCAGCGGCTGGACAGGTACCGCTGGTTCCTCAAGGTGGCGTTCTGGAGCCTGCCCCTGCCGTGGTTGGCGATCGAGGCGGGGTGGCTGATCGCCGAATACGGCCGCCAACCCTGGATCATCGATGGCGTGCTGCCGACCTTCCTGGCCGCGTCGGGGCTGAAGCTGCACCAGATCATCATCACGCTCAGCGGCTTCGTGCTGATCTACACGGTGCTGGCCGTCATCGAGGTCTGGCTGATGCGCAAGCTGATCCTGAAGGGGCCCGAGCACCTGTCCGCGCCGGCCTCCGACGCCCCTGCGCCACAACCCGCCCTCGCGGGCTGACGGGAGACGATGCATGGACACCATTCCCCTCGACTACGCGACGCTGCGCCTGATCTGGTGGTTGCTGCTGGGCATCCTGCTGATCGGCTTCGCGGTGATGGACGGCTTCGACCTGGGCGTGGCCGCGCTGCTGCCCGCAGTGGCGCGCACCGATGAAGAACGCCGCATCGTGCTGAACGTCATCGGCCCGGTATGGGAGGGCAACCAGGTCTGGTTGATCCTCGGCGGCGGCGCGATCTTCGCGGCGTTCCCGCCGCTGTATGCGGTGAGTTTCTCCGGGTTCTACATCGCGATGTTCCTGATCCTGTTCGCGCTGATCCTGCGGCCGGTCGGGTTCAAGTTCCGCAGCAAGGTGCCCGATCCGCGCTGGCGCGCCGCGTGGGACTGGGCGCTGTTCGTCAGTGGGCTGGTGCCGGCGCTGGTGTTCGGTGTGGCGATGGGCAACGTGCTGCTTGGCGTGCCCTTCCATTTCGACGATACCTTGCGGGTGTTCTACGAAGGCGGGCTGTTCGGCTTGCTCACGCCGTTCGCGCTCTTGTGTGGCCTGGTCAGCGTGGCGATGCTGGTGATGCATGGCGCCGGCATGCTGGCGATGAAGACCTCCGGCGCCATCGCCGGACGTGCGCGGCGCTACGGCAGCCTCGCCGCGGTGGCGACGGCCGTGCTGTTCGTGATCGGCGGCGTCTGGGTCGCGCGCATCGACGGGTACGCGCTGCAGGTTGCGATGGATACCGCCGGTCCCTCGAATCCGCTCGCCAAGATCGCCGTGGCGCAGCCCGGCGCGTGGATGGACAACTACGCGCGCTGGCCGATCACCTGGCTGCTGCCGGCCCTCGGCGTGGCGGGCGCGCTGCTGAGCGCCGTGCTGCTGCGCATCGGGCGTGCCGGGCTGGCGTTCCTGGCATCTTCGATCAGCATCATCGGCATCATCCTGACCGAAGGCGTGGCGACGTTCCCGTTCCTGCTGCCGTCGTCCACGCAGGCCGGCTCCAGCCTGACGCTGTGGGATGCGTCGTCCAGCCACATGACGCTGTTCATCATGCTGCTGGCCACCGCGTTCTTCCTGCCCATCATCCTGCTCTATACCGCCTGGGTCTTCCGCGTACTGCGTGGCAAGGTCGACCAGGACGGGATGGGGCGCAACCCCAACGCCTACTGAGGAGGTCTCCGCATGTGGTACTTCAGCTGGATCCTGGGCGCCGGCCTGGCGGCGAGCTTCGCCATCCTCAACGGCATGTGGTACGAGATGCGCGAGAACGACCGCGACACCGCCGCGCGGAACGACTGATTACGCGGGGCGCTCGCGCCCCGAGATCATTCCAGCGGTTCGTGCAGCACGTGCAGGTTGCTTCGCAGCCAGTAGCGGAATTCCGCACCGAGTGCGACATCCACCTGGGAGTGCGCGAGGGTGGCAGGCGCTTCATGGCGGGGGCGCGCACCGAGCAGCAACCACGGCAGGCCTGTCTCCGCCCACGCCTTCGGCGGTTCCGGCCCTTCGTCCGGCACCCGCCTGAAACGCACCATGTGCACGTTGTAGCCCGGGACGGCTCGTGGAAATGTCTCGAACGAGATTCCCGGCGTGATCTCGACGATGGAGTCGCGAATCGGGTCCAGGATTTCCCGGAAGGCATCCCAACTTCTCAAGGGCTGTTCGCGCAGGTCGCGCAGACAGTTGAACACGAAAATCCAATAATCCATCGGCATGCCCGCATCCACCCGCAAACACTCGGCGGGGAAGCCGCCGTCGTTACGTGTTATTCGGCGGAGCCCGAGAAGGCAGGACATGCGACACCCGTCACGCGGGCGCTGACCCCCGCAAACGAAAACCCCGGCGCGGGGCCGGGGTCGTTTCATCCGGAATCAGGATGTCGCGTCAGAACTCCTGCGAGAACCGCAGGCCGATCGTGCGGGGTTGCGAGACCACCGTATAGACCTGGCCGTTCGGGTACTCCGGCACCACGCCCGCGGCGCCGCAGACAGCTTCGGCGCACTGGGTGAAGCGGCTCAGCTCGCCGCGTTCGTCGAACAGGTTGTTGACGTACACGTCCACCTTCCAGTTGTTGCGGCGGTAGCCGGCCGACACATCGACGGTGGTGTAAGCATCCAGGTCGCCGAGGATCTCGCGTTCGGCCAGGCGCAGGTCGGACTTGCGGTCGCCGACATGCACCACCGCTCCTTGCAGGAACGCCTCGCCGCCCGCCACATCGAACGTGTAGCGCGCGGTCAGATTGCCCTTGACCTTCGGCGTGACCGGCAGCTGCGTGCCCTCCGGCGCCTCGGGGTCCGCGCACTCCGTGACCGGGTTGCCGTCGTCGTCGGTGAAGCCGCAGTAGTTCTCGGTCAGTTCCGCGTCGTAGAACGCGGCGCCGGCCGTCAGCTGCAGGTTGTAGGTGGCCGCGAACGCCAGCGAGAACTCGGCGCCGTTGATGCGTGCCTGGTTGGCGTTCTTGATCTCGGTCAGGCCATTGGCGCCCAGGATGGAGAACTGGAAGTCCTCCCAGTCCTGGCGGAACACCGAACCGTTGAACGAGAGCCGGTTGTCGAGCCAGGTGGTCTTCCAGCCGAACTCGTAGTTGGTCAGGTAGTCCGACAGGTAGGGCGGCAGCGTGCCGCGGCGGTTGATGCCGCCGGGACGGAAACCCTCCGACCAGGTACCGTAGATCATCTTGGTGTCGTCGATCCGCCAGGTCAGGTTGAAGCGGCCGATGTGGCCGTTCTCCTTCACCCGCTTGTCGAAGAAGCTGCAGGGCGCGCCGTTGAAGGTCGGCGCACCGTCCGGGCAGGCGATTTCGCCGTAGCTCGATACCCAGCCCCAGTCGGCGAAGCCGAAGAAGCCCTGCAGGCTGTTGTCGACCTCGAACCAGCGGGCGCCGGCGGTGGCGGTCAGGTCTTCGGTGATGTCGAAGCTGAGCTCGCCGAACACCGCCTTGTCCTTGTCCTGGCGCAGCTGCTTGGTCAGCCAGATCGTGCCCGGCCATCCCGTGACCGATTGCACCGGCGACAGCCCATCGATCCTGTAGCGCTGCTCGATGTCGTGTTCCTGGTCCTGCATGAACACGCCGGCGACGAAGCGGAAGCGGTTCTCGGTCGGCGATGCGATGCGCAATTCGTGGCTGGTCTTCTTGTAGCCGTCCACGCCCTGGATGTACTGCGACGGATTGACCAGCGAGCCGGGTGCGCAGGTGAACGTATCGGGATCGAAATCCGAGCAGGTGTACGCGCCATACGCCGCCAGCGTGTCGTACCAGAAGGCGTAGTCGTTGTAGTCCTGCTCCACGTCGACGTCGCGATCCAGCCGTGCGAACGCGTAGGTCAGGTCGAAGTTGCCGATCTTGCCTTCCACCGTCAGCGCGGCCTGCCACCAGCGGTCGTCGGAACTCTCCGGATAGAAATGGGTCAGCGCCAGTTCGCCCACCTGCGGGTCGGCCGCGAACCCGCCCTTGGACTTCTGCTGCTGGCCCATGATGGTCGGGGTGATCGACCAGGTGTCGTTGAGGTCCACCTTCAACGCCAGGCGCGCGCCGGTGGTGTCGACCTCGTTGTAGTCCTTCTTCGCGCGGTCGGCGTTGTCGATGGTGCCGTTGCCGCCGGAGTCGGCGTCCCACGACGGGAACGTGCGCGTGCCGTACACGTTGTCGATGTAGCCGGCGTCGTGCTTGTTCCAGGCGACCAGGCGGATCGCCGCGCGATCGCTCAGCGGCAGGTTGAGGAAGCCTTCGGCGACATGGCCGATGCCGCCGTGGCTGACGCTGTTGAGCTCCAGCCCGTAACCGGCCGCGAAGCCGGAGGGGTCGGGCTTGTTGGTGATGATGCGCAGCGTGCCCGCCTGCGAGCTGGCGCCGTACAGCGTGCCCTGCGGACCGGCCAGCGACTCGACCCGGTCGATGTCGTAGATGTGGATGTCCAGCGGGCCCTGGATGGTGGTGACCGGCTGCTCGTCCAAGTACACGCCCACGCTGGGCAGCGAACCGGAGTGGTTGCCATCGCCGCCGCTGGCGACGCCGCGCATGTAGATCTGCGCGAAGCCCGGCCCGGCCGACTGGTACGACACGCTGGGCAGGTATTTCACGTAGTCATCGAAGTCGGTGACGTTGAGGTTCTTCAACTGTTCCGTGCCCAGCACCTGGATGCTGATCGGCACTTCCTGCAGGTTCTCCACGCGCTTCTGCGCGGTCACCGTGATGGTGTCCAGCGTGGCCGCGGTGCGCTCGCCCTCGGCGGACGGCGTGGCGGGTGCGTCCTGGGCCATCGCGGTGGCGCCGAACACGAGGTAGATCGCGGCGGTCAACGGGAACCTTGCCAGGGTCGACGGATCGCGCCGCCCCGGTTTTCTTCTGCTGCGGGTACTCATCCAGCTCACCTCTCTCCAGTGATGATGGTCAATCGGGGATGGAACTGCCCTCCGTGAAGTCCGGAACCGCCGGATAGGCGCCCAACACAGGCCCCAAGGCGTTCTTCAACGGCTCCAGCCACGGCTCGTAGTGCCGCCAGTGATCCACGCCTTCGCGATAGATCGGCTGGCGGACCTGTTCGGAACTGGCGGTCCTGACGGGCCGCGCGTTCTCGAAGAAGCGCAGGCAACCGTCCTCGAACGGCAGCCCGCAATAGTCCAGCAGGCGGCGCACCTGGGCTTCGGTGTCGTCCACCAGCTGTTCGTAGATCACCCGGTGCACGCGCCCGGGAAGCGCAGCGTCGTAGTGCGCCATCAGCGCCACGTAGTCGCGGTAGTAGCGCCCGATGTCCTCCAGCCCGTAGCTGAAGCCCTGGCCGCGCGCGAAATGCTGCTTGTAGCCGGACAGGCAGCAGGCCAGCGGATGGCGGCGGGCATCGATGATCTTCGCGTTCGGCAGCATCAGGTGGATCAGGCCGGTGTGGGCGAAGTTGTTCGGCATCTTGTCGATGAAGAACGGGCGGCCGGACTTGCGATGGATGCGGGTCGCCGCGAGGTAGCGCTCGCCGAGCGCGCGCAGTGCATCGCCGTCCAGGCCCGCCAGCAGGTCGTGGTAGGTCTCCGCGCCGTCCGCCCGCGCCTGCGTCCGCAGGTCGCGCGTGATCGAGGTGATCTCGGGCAGTTCCATCGTGCCTTCCACGGCCGAGTGGCTGGCCAGGATCTGCTCCAGCAGCGTGGAGCCCGCGCGCGGCATGCCGACGATGAAGATCGGGTCGGGTGCTTCGCAGCCGAGTCCCGTCCGTCTCGCGAAGAACGTGGCGGTGTGCGCAGCCTTCAGGCGCTCGGTTCGCGCATGCGTGTCGTCGGCGCTGTAGGCGAGCTGCGTGCGGCGCGATGCATTGCCGTCGCGATAGTGCGCGAACGAGGGAGCATAGTCGCCCGCATCTTCGAGCGCCTTGCCGAGCGCGAAGTCCAGGTGCAGGCGATGGTCGTCGGCCAGGTCGTCGCGTGCGCGCTGCGTGCGCATCACCGCGACGTCGTCGTCGCTGAAGCGGAACGTCTTCAGGTTGGCCAGGCTCCACCACACTTCACCGAAGCCGGGCTCCAGCGCGAGCGCGCGGCGGTACGCCTCGATCGCGCGCGCAGCGTGGCCGGCCGTCTTCAGCGCGTGGCCGTAGCTCATCCAGATCTTCGCCTGGTCCGGGTAGGACGCCAGCACGCGCGCGTACAACGCCAGCGCGGGCTCGTAATCGCCGACGCGGCACAGGACCACGGCCTTGAGGTTGAGGTGCGCGGGGTTGTCGGGCGCGTGCGCCAGCAGCGCATCGATGGCCTGCAAGGCTTCCTGCGGACGGTTGGCCCGGTGCAGCACCAGCGCGTGGTTCTGCCGCGCGGCGTGGAAGTCGGGCGCGAGTTCCAGGCAGCGCGCGAGCAATGCGTCGGCATCATCGATGCGGCCGACGCGCGCGGCGACTTCGGCCAGCATGCGGATCGCGGCGACATCGGTGGGCGTGCGCTTCAGGCGCGCGCGCAACAGCGCCTCGGCCTCGGGGATGCGGTTCTCGGCGAGCGCGGCGGCGGCCTGCATCAGTTCGGGGTCGCGCGTCGAATAGCGCGTGTGCTGCAGGTAGGCGGCCGCCGCGCCGTCGGCGTCGTCCATCGCGGCGAGATGGTCGCCCAACTCACGCCAGGCTTGCGGCAGGTCGGCCTTCAGGGCGAGCGCGCGACGCAGGGCGGCGACGGCGGCATCGCCGCGGCCGACGCGGCCGAGCGCAAGCCCGTGCTCGAGATGGCCGAGTGCCCACAGCGGCTGTTCGCGCACGAGCGGTTCGAGCACGTCGAGCGCATGGGATGCCTGGCCGCGGACGCGGTGCGACGCGGCCAGGATCAGCAGCGCCATCGGATGGCGCCCGACCACGCGGATGATCTCGCTGGCCTGCTGGGCGGCCATCGCGGGATCGGTGGCCAGCAGGTGGCGGGCGTGGTCCAGCGCGGTGTCGAGGTTACCGGTGGGCGAAGCGGCGGCGGTCATGCACCGTCCCTGTGCAACAGGTCGGTGGTGCGTCCACGGTCGTCCATCGATCGTTCCAAGCCGATCCCCCGCTGATGAAGTGCCCCTCGCCTTCAATCTATAGGCGAACCGGGGCGATTGGATAGGGCAGGAATACGCCGGACGCATGAAAAACGAATCAGTGAGAAGTAATCCAACTTTCGTCATGCCGGCGCGCACCAGGTCAGTGCGCCCGAGACGGCCTGCGCAACGTCCCGGTGCAAGGGGGGCTGTGCCGCACCCCCACCTCCGCGTAGGCTTGGGCGGCGTCGGCCGCCGGTATCGGGCACGGCGCGCCATCCTCGACGGGACCGCCATGCCAAGCACAGCCAGCCCCCTTCCCCTGGAGCGCGCCCGCGCGCTGCCCGCCCGTTACTACGCCGGTGAAGCGATGCTCGCGATGGAGCAGGCCGCCGTCTTCCAGCGCAGCTGGCAGCTGGTCGCCCACCAGGGACAACTCGCGGAACCGGGCGACCATGTGGTGGAACGGATCGGCGGCGTACCGGTGCTGGTGGTGCGCGGCCAGGACGGCGTGCTGCGTGCTTTCCCCAACGTGTGCCGCCATCGCGCCGGCCCGCTGGCGCTGTGCAACGGCAAGGGCGCACGCGCGCTGCACTGCAAGTACCACGGCTGGAGCTACACGTTGGAAGGGCAGTTGCGCAGTGCACCCGAGATGCAGGGCGCCGCGGATTTCGACGTCAAGGACATCCACCTGCCACCGCTGCGGTTGCACGCATGGCAGGGGCTGGTGTTCGTCGCCCTGCACGACGATGCGCCGCCGTTCGAAGAGGTCTACGCCGGCATCGCCGGGCGCATCGCGCCGATCGACCTGGCCGCGATGCGCTTCCATCGCCGCGACAGTTACGACATCGGGTGCAACTGGAAGGTCTACGTGGACAACTTCCTCGAGGGCTACCACCTGCCGCACGTGCATCCCGGCCTGTCGAAGGTGCTCGACTACCGCGCCTACGACACCGAACTCTTCCCCTGGCATTCGCTGCAGCATTCGCCGCTGCGCAACAGCGGGGACATCTACGGCGATGGCGATGCGTTCTACTACTTCGTCTACCCGAACGTGATGCTCAACATCATGCCGGGGCGCCTGCAGACCAACCGCATCCTGCCGCTGGGGCCGGACCGCTGCCGAGTGGAGTTCGACTACTACTACGCGCAGGACGATGCCGCGCTGGCCCGCATCGCCAACGACCAGGCCTTCAGCGACGAAGTGCAGGACGAGGACATCCGCATCTGCGAGGCGGTGCAGCAGGGCCTGGCGTCCGGCTTCTACGAGGCGGGACGGCTGTGCCCGAAGCGCGAAAGCGGCGTCTGGCATTTCCACACTCTGTTGAGGGCGGCGTATGGCGACGCGTGACCGGTTCCTGCTCGCTCTCCTGCTCGTCGCCATCGCCTCGCCCGCTGGCGCGCAGGATCTGCTGATCCACGCGGGCCACGTGCTCGACGTGGACACGGGACGGATGCTGGCGGACCGCGACATCCTGGTGCGCAACGGACGCATCGTGTCGGTCGCTCCCCCCGCCAAGGGCGCGGATCCCGCCCTTCGCGTGCTGGACTGGTCCGCGCTGACCGTCGTGCCCGGCCTGATGGACATGCATACGCACCTGGCCGACGAGGGGCCGTATGGCGATCCCGCGACACCGCTGAGGAGCAATGCGGCGCGCGATGCCTTCATCGGCGCGCGCAACGCCCGCGCGACCTTGCAGGCCGGTTTCACCACGGTGCGCGATGTCGGGGTCTATCGCGGTTTCGCCGATGTGCAGCTGCGCGACGCGATCAATGCCGGCCTGGTGCCCGGGCCGCGCATGTTCGTCGCCGGCACCTACGTCACCATCACCGGGGGCGGCGGCGAAATCACCGGCCTGCCTGCGGGGACCGAGGTGCCGGAGACCTTCCGTCGCGGCATTGCCGACAACGAAGCCGATGTGCGCCGACGGGTGAACGAGATCCTCGATGCGGGCGCCGATTTCATCAAACTGATCGCCACCGGCGCCGTACTCGCCGACGGCACGGAGCCCGGGCAATCCGAGTACACCGAGGCCGAGATCCGGGCGGCGGTGGAAGAGGCCGGGCGGCGCGGCAGCTTCGTCGCCGCGCACGCGCACGGCGCGGAGGGCATCAAGCGCGCGGCGCGTGCGGGGGTCCGCTCGATCGAGCATGGCTCGCTGATGGACGACGAGGCCATTGCGCTGATGAAGCGGCACGGCACCTTCCTGGTCGCCGACATCTACAACGGCGACTACATCGATACCGTCGGCCGGCGCGATGGCTGGTCCGCCGAGATCCTGCGCAAGAACCTGGACACGACCGACGCGCAGCGCGAGGGGTTCCGCAAAGCCGTCGCCGCCGGCGTCGATATCGCCTACGGCACCGACAGCGGCGTCTATCCGCATGGCGACAATGCACGCCAGTTCGCCTACATGGTCCGCTACGGCATGACCCCGCTGCAGGCCATCCGCGCGGCCACGCTCGAGTCGGCGCGCCTGCTGCGCAAGGAAAAGGAGCTGGGTTCGATCGCGCCGGGCAAGCTCGCCGATCTCGTTGCCCTGGCCTGCGATCCGCTGGCCGACATCGCCTGCCTGCAACAGGTGCGCGGCGTGGTGAAGGCCGGCACGCCGGTGGCGCGGGACTGACGGCCCATGCAGCCACACGACCGCAGGAAGATCGGCTTCTGGACCTGCACCGCACTGGTGGTGGGCAACACCATCGGCATGGGCATCTTCGTGCTGCCCGCGTCGCTGGCACCGTTCGGCTACAACGCGCTGCTGGGCTGGGGCATCACCGTGCTCGGCTGCCTGGCGCTGGCCCGCGTTTTCGCGCGGCTGGCGCGCCTGCTGCCCGGCGCGGACGGTCCTTACGGTTATGTGCGGCACACGCTGGGCGACCTGCCGGCGTATGCGGTGCTGTGGTCTTACTGGGTATCGAACTGGATCACCCTCGCGGCCCTGGCCACCGGCGTGGCCGGCTATGCCGCCGCGATCTTTCCGTCGCTCGCATGGGTGCAGCCGGCCGTGCTGTGCCTGGGCGTGCTGTGGCTGTTCGTGGGCATCAACCTGCTGGGCGTGCGCAGCGGTGGGCGCGTGCAGGTGGTGACCACGGTGATGAAACTGGTGCCGATGCTGGCCGTCGCGGCGCTCGGCGCATGGACGCTGCTCGAATCCCCCGCGTCCTTCGGCGCGCATCCGCCGGCGAAACCGATCAGCCTCGGTGATGCGATGGCGGCTTCCACGCTGGCGCTGTTCGCCATGCTCGGCATCGAATCGGCGACGATCCCCGCGGCGAAGGTCGATGATCCCGGGCGGACGATCCCGCGCGCGACGATGACCGGCACCGGCATCACCGCCGGCATCTATCTCGTCGTGTCCGCCGTGCCGTTGCTGCTGCTGCCGCATGCCGAGCTCGCCCAGTCCAGCGCGCCGTTCGCGCTGGTGATGGAGCGCTTCGCCGGCGAGGGCACCGGGCGGTGGATCGCGTTGTTCGTCGTCGTCAGCGGCCTGGGTGCGTTGAACGGCTGGACGTTGTTGAGCGGCGAGATGATGCGCACGATGGCCGACAACGGCACGATGCCGGCGGTGTTCGCGCGGACCAACCGCTTCGGCGCACCCACCGGCGCGCTGGTGCTGACGGCCCTGCTCGCCAGCGCGATGGTGCTGATGAACTACAGCGAGTCCGCGGTGGCGGGCTTCACCTTCCTCAGCACCGTGGTCACCGCGGCCAACCTGCCGCTGTACCTGGGGTGTTCGCTCGCGCTCGGCGTGCTCTGGTGGCGCGGGCAGCGCGAAGCGGGGCGCGACCTGCTGGTGGCCGCCGCCATCGGCACGGCGTACACGGTGTTCGCCTTCATCGGCATGGGCGCGCAGCCCTTCTGGCTGGCGCTGGCGCTGATGGTCGCCGGCCTGCCGCTGTACTTCTTCCTGCGCCGTCACCACGGCAAAGCGGTGTCGAATGCGTGATCCGCGCTACGACATCCTGTTCGAGCCGGTCCGCATCGGGCCGGTGACCACCAAGAACCGTTTCTTCCAGGTGCCGCATTGCAACGGGATGGGCCATGCGATGCCGCTGGCGCATGCCGCCATGCGCGAAGTGAAGGCCGAGGGCGGATGGGGCGTGATCTCCACGGAGGAGTGCGAGATCCATCCCAGCAGCGACCTGACGCCGTACGTCGAGGCGCGCCTGTGGGACGACCGCGACATTCCCGCGCTCGCGCTGATGTGCGACAAGGTGCACGCGCATGGTGCGCTGGCGGCGGTGGAGCTGTCGCACAACGGACCGACCGCCTCCAACCTGTATTCGCGCGAAGTGCTGCTGGCGCCGTCGCACCAGCCGTCCAAGTACGGCTATCCCGCGCAGGCGCGCGCGATGGACCTGCACGACATCGCCGAATACCGCCGCTGGCACCGCGAAGCCGCGGTGCGCGGCATGAAGGCGGGCATGGACATCATCTATGTCTACGCCGCGCATGATCTTTCGTTGCCGATGCACTTCCTGCAACGTCGCCGCAACCAGCGCAGCGACGCCTACGGCGGTTCGCTGGAGAACCGCGTGCGGCTGCTGCGCGAGGTGCTGCAGGACACCCGCGAAGCGGTCGGCCACCGCTGCGCGGTCGCGCTGCGCTTCGCCACCGAGGAACTGCTGGGGCCGGGCGGTGTGGAACTGGCCGAGGCGCAGGACATCGTCGGGATGCTGGCCGAGCTTCCCGACCTGTGGGACGTCAACCTCGCGGCCTGGTACAACGATTCGGTGCCCTCGCGCTTCGCCCGCGAAGGCGCGCAAGAGCCCTTCATCGATTTCGTCCGCAAGGCGACGACCAAGCCGGTGGTCGGCGTGGGCCGCTTCACGTCGCCCGACACGATGGTCTCGCAGATCCGCCGCGGCGTGATCGACCTGATCGGCGCGGCGCGACCCTCGATCGCCGACCCGTACCTGCCGCGCAAGATCGAGGAAGGCCGCGTCGACGACATCCGCGAATGCATCGGCTGCAACATCTGCGTCTCCGGCGACATGACGATCTCGCCGATCCGCTGCACGCAGAACCCGAGCATGGGCGAGGAATGGCGCAAGGGCTGGCATCCGGAGCGGATCGCACCGAAGGCGAGCGATGCGCGGGTGCTGGTCGTCGGCGGCGGGCCGGCCGGCCTGGAAGCCGCACGTGCACTGGGCCAGCGCGGCTACGAGGTGCACCTGGCCGACGCGCGGCGCGAACTGGGCGGGCGGGTCACGCGCGAGGCGCGCCTGCCGGGGCTCGCCGAATGGGCGCGCGTGCGCGACTGGCGGCTCGGGCAGATCGGCAAGCTGGCGAACGTCAGCACCTACCTCGACTCCGCGCTCACCGCGCAGGACGTGCTCGACTTCGGTGCGGACCACGTCGTCATCGCCACCGGCTGCCACTGGCGGCGGGACGGGTTCGGCCGCAGCCACGGGCTGGGTATCGCCGACTTCGCCGGCAACCCGCGCGTGTTCACCCCGGACGATCTGATGGACGGCCGCTGGCCCGAGGGTCGCGTGGTGGTCTACGACGACGACTACTTCTATACCGCCAGCGTCGTCGCCGAGGCGCTGCGCCTGCGCGGTTGCGAGGTCACGTACCTCACCCCGGACGATACCGTGGCGTCATGGAGCGCGAACACGCTCGACTACCGCCACATCCAGTGGCGCATGGCCGAACTGGGCATCGTGCAGCGCGTGTCGCACACGATCGCCGGCTACACGGAAACCGCGCTTGCGTTGGAGCACGCATGGAGCGGTGCGGCTTCTTCGCTCGACTGCGATGCGGTCGTGGCGGTCACGGCCCGCCTGCCCGACGATGCGCTTTACCTGGCGTTGAAGTCGCGCGAGCCGGAATGGGCCGATGCGGGCGTGCGCAGCGTGGCCTGCATCGGCGACGCGCTGGCGCCCGGACTGATCGCGCACGCCGTGTACGCCGGCCACCGGTATGCGCAGGAGCTGGACGCGCCGCGCGACGGCGAGGTGCCGTTCAAGCGGCACTTCCATCACGACACGCCGATGGCGTGATGCTCAGGCGAGCGCGCGGTAGCGGAAGTCGCTGAATTCCACCGCGCCCGGGCCGGCGCTGTACAACGCGACGCGCAGGCTGAGGAAGCCGCCGAACACGTTGTGGTGCAGGCCGGACACTTCCATCCGTGTGTCCAGCCGCGTCCACGTGCGGCCGTCGTCGTGCGAGTGGTGCCAGGTGACCACATGGTGGTCGTAGGTCAGGCGGAGGCGCACGCGCCGGGTCGGCACCGATTGCCGGGCCCATGCCTGCTCCTCCGCGTACTGGAAGACGCGCAGTCCGTCCGCCGCGAAGCCCAGGCCGACGAAGGCCTTCGGGTTGTAGAACAGCAGCAGGCCGCCTTCGCCGCCATCGACCAGGGTCAGCGTGACTTCGGCCTGGTAGGCGCGGTCGCCGACGATGCAGGCGAGGGGACTGCCATCCGCAGGCGACCGGCCTGCGCCGGCGAGGCGGAGCGACTTCGCGCCATACCGCACGCGCTGCATCTCATCCGGTCGCGGCGCGTGGAAGGCCCACTGCGTGCCGAGGCGGTCGGTCGAGAAGTCGTCCGACAGCGCGACCCCGGCGGTGCTTTTCCTGCCGCCGCGGGGCAGCGGCAGCGGCTTCGACAGATCGCCGCCGCGCGCGCGGAACCAGCCATCGTCCGTCCACTCGATCGGCTCCAGCAGCGTCTGCCGGCCGAGCGTGCGATAGCCGTTCTCGTAGCCGTGGTAGACCATCCAGCTGTCGCCGGCCGGTCCATCGACCAGCGTCGCGTGGCCGCGCGACCACCAGGGTTCGGCATCGTCCAGTGTGCGCACCAGGGGATTGTGCGGGCAGTGTTCCCACGGCCCATGGATCGAACGCGAGCGCGCAGCGATCACCATGTGGCCGGTGACGGGACCCGCGGTGCCGCCGACCGCGGTGACCAGGTAAAACCAGTCGCCACGCCGCGTCAGCTTGGGGCCTTCGGGCGCGAAGTTCTCGGTGATCCATGCTTCCGGATAGCGCCAGGGCTGGTAGGCGGTTTCGAGCGCGCCGTCGGTCGCCAGGCCATCGTCGGTGAGGCGCACCTTGCGGATGCCGTTGACGAACAGGTAGCGCCGGCCGTCCTCGCCGACCGCATGGCCCGGATCGATGCAGCCATCGATGTGCAGGTCCACCGGTTCGCTCCACGGTCCGCGGATGTCGTCGGCCCAGATCGCGTGGATCTTCCATGCCTGCTCTTTCGCCAGCGCCGGCAGGTAGATGAAATAGCGGTCGCCATGCTTGCAGAGATCGACGGCCCACACCGTGCCCACGTGCGTGCGCAGCGCAGGGCCGAGCGGCGCCCAGTTGACGAGATCGGTCGAATGCCAGATCACCAGGCCGGGATAGGCATCGAACGACGAGAACGTCATGTAGTAGTCGTCGCCGTCCTTGAGGATCGTGGGATCGGGACGATCGCCAGCGACGATGGGGTTGAGATAGGTGCCGTCGCCGAGGTCCGCCTTGCGCTGGCCTTCGACGCCGGTGGCGTGCGCGGGCAGTGCAGGCGGGCAGGGCGTGGACGCGAAGGCGCGCGATGACATCGGCCACGTGGCCAGGCCAGCGAGCCCGGCCTTGAACAATGCGCGACGCGAGGTGCCTGGCATGCGGACGCCGTGATCGTGCGATCAGCGACGGACGGCGTAGAGGCCGAACGTATTGCCGATGAAACCGCCCGCCGTCTCGACGCTCAGCAGGCTGGCGTCCAGGCCGGTCGCGACGGTCTTCCAGTCGCCAGGCGTCACGGCATAGGTCGCCTCCAGGCGTGGGCCGTCGAGGCGGAAACGCAGCGACACGGGGCCGTGCCCTTCGTCCAGCGGAATGCGCGCCAGCCGATTGCCTTCCTTCGCGCCCTCGCGGCCGCTGCGCCGGTACAGCGAGACCGCCAGTCCGCGCGCGTCGCGTTCGACGCCGAGCACGTAGTGGCCGTACTCGTTCTGCAGCAGCACGAGTCCCGCCAGTTCACCGGTGGCGGGTTCGAACGAGGCGAGCGTGGTTTCCAGCGTGGCCGCATGATGCTGCACGCGGTGGGCGATGTAAGACGGCTGGCCCGGCGCCGTGCCGAAGGCGCCCAGCGGCATCGCGCCCGGGGTGATCGTCAGACCTTGCTTGCCGGTGGCGTACCAGCGGCTTTGCGGCGGATGCAGCGTCATCCACGACAGCGGCAGCGCGGGTGCGTCGAAGCGCTCGGTCCACGTCATCGGTCCGCTGGTCGGCAGGGGTTGCGGATTGCGCGGCAGGTCCGGGCGCTTCGCGACCATCGGCACGCGTTCGCCGCGCGGCAGGACCACCGGCCAGCCGTCCTTCCATGTCACCGGCAGCAGGAAGGTTTCGCGGCCCAGGTTGTACTGGTTGCCCCGGTACGGACGCGTGGCGAGGAACACCGCCCACCACGTGCCGTCCTTGAGCTTCACGAACTGCGCGTGGCCGGTGGACGTCACCGGATCGACGCGCTTCGGGTCGAGGTCGCGCTGGGTCAACGCGGGATTCGATGGCGAGGGTTGATACGGGCCGGTGAGCGCGCGGCTGCGCCATACCATCTGCGCATGCTGCTCGCCGGTGCCGCCCTCGGCGGCGGTCAGGTAGTACCAGCCGTCGTGCTTGAAGACATGCGGGCCTTCGACGTGTTCGGGGTTCGTCGCCGGATCGGCGCCGCCGTCCACCAGCAGGAGGCGCTTGCCGACGCGTTCGCGCTTGCCGAAGTCGAAACGCTGCAGCCAGATCGCGCGATGACCGTCGTAGCGCAGCTTGCCGTCCGGGACATCGTTGTGGACCACCCACGCGCTGCCGTCGTCGTCGAAGAACAGCGAAGGATCGATGCCGCTGACGCCGAGCCAGATCGGGTCCGACCACGGGCCGGCCGGGTCCTTCGCGGTGACGACGAAGTTGCCGCGGTCGCAGTAGAAGCAGGTGTTGGCGATGTAGAAGGTGCCGTCGTGGTGGGCGAGGGTGGCGGCGAACAGGCCGCGGGTCAGTTCTTCCTTTTCGCCGTAGTTGACCTGTCCGGGGCGATGGATCGCGTTGCCGACCTGGGTCCACGACACCAGGTCGGTGCTGTGGAAGACCGGCAGGCCGGGGAAGTAGCCGAACGTGGAGTTCACCAGGTAGAAATCGTCACCGACGCGGATCGCGGACGGGTCCGGGTAGAAACCCGCGACGACCGGATTGCGGTAGTCGCCTGTTCCCACCGGCGGACCGCCATCGTCGCCGTGGTAGCGCACTTCGCGGAAGACCGCATCGCCTGCCCATGCGGGACCGATCATCAACGACGCCGCCAGGATCCATGCGCAGTGCTTCAGCATCCGGTCTTCCTCTAGTAGGGGGCGGTCGCGGTCCGCCGTGCCCACAGCGCATGCAGGCCGCGTGCGGACAGGTCTTCGGGATGGCGCTGCACGCCGACGCCCAGCGTCGTCAGTGCGTGCGCGTAGGATGCCAGCAGACGATCGTTGCCGATCAGGTGCACCTGCGCCGGGCGCGGCGCATGCGAGAGCAGACCGGATGCGCGCAGTTCATGGCCGATCAGCAGGCCGGAGAGATACGACGGCAGCGCCGGTTCGGCGAACTGCTGGAACAGCCCGGTCGTGCGCACGCCGAACAAGTGGTGCAGCAGGCCGCCCGCGTCGGCGCTGCGCTTCAGGCCGGCGTCGAACGCATACCCATCGAAGCGCACGTCGCCGGCCGGCATCAGCCGGCCGAGGATGCTGTGCTGGCGCAGCAGCGCGAAGAGTTCACCGGTCATCGCGGTGGCGATGCGGTGCACCTGGCCGTCGCGCACCGTGACCCACTTGCTGTGGGTGCCGGGCAGGCAGACGACGTGCGTTCCGCCGGGCAGGGCGTCGAGCAGCGCGGCAAGCTGCGTCTCTTCGCCGCGCATCACGTCGGGCACGCTGTCCGAATCGCTGTCGCGCAGGCCCGGCACCAGCCACAGTGCGCGCCCGTCGAAGTCCGGCGGATGGAAGCGCTGCATGCCCAGGGCCAGCGCATGGTTGCCGGCCGGGCAGGACAGGTACGGCATCTCGTGCCAGCCGCCGCGTCCACCCACCATCCCGCACAGCAGGATGTCGGTGTCGTCCCAGCCGGCGATTTCCTGCGCGAGCACGTCGCCGAAGCGGCCTGCGCACGCCATTACGCCCTGGTCGCTGCGACGGCGCTCGCGCACCTGGCCGTCGTCGGCCATCCGGTACAGGCGCAGGCTGCTGGTGCCCCAGTCGACGGCGATCATGGCAAGCGCACCCGGTCCACGGCGCGCGCCAGCGCACGCCCGGTGCGATGCGCGAACACACCGCCCGACATCGGCGAAGCGGCGAGGGCGCCGGCATCGAGTCCGATGCGTGCGCTGGTGACGTACAGCGTGTCCGCGCGCAGCACGCAGCAGGAAGGCTGCGGCGCCGGGACGCGCACGATCCGGTCGATGCGGCCGTCCGCGAGGTAGCGCACCACGCGTCCCGCGCCCCACTGCGCGTTCCACAGCGCGCCTTCTTCATCGATGATCGAGCCGTCGGGTTCCGCACCCGGCACGTCGAGCTCGACGAACACCGCGATGTCGGAGACGGTCGCGGTCGCCGCGTCGTAACGGCAATGCAGGATCCGCGGCGTCACCGAATCGCAGAAGTACATCCGCGTGCCGGCGGCATCGAAGCAGATCGAGTTCGGGATGGCGGCGTGCGGCAAGGCCAGTTCGCGCAGGCCGTGCGTGACGGTGTACTGGTAGAAGCGCCCGGCCGGCCGCAGGTCGGCGTGCTCGCTCTTGGTGCCGAACACGAAGCCGCCGTGGCGATCCGCGCGGCCATCGTTGACGCGGGTCATCGGGTCGCCGGCCTCGACATCGGCCAGCGTCTCCAGCACGAGGTCGCGCACGGACAACTGCGCTTCCACATCGCTCGCGTACAGCCCCTTCGCCAGGCCCAGCAGCAGGCGCCCGTCTTCGCCCAGCGCGAGGCAACCGAGCGGTGCGGGCAGCGACCACGCATGCGTGTGGCCGCTGTCGGGATCGTGCCGCCAGAGTTCGGCGGCGAGGATGTCGGTCCAGTACAGCACGCGCCGGCGGTCGCACCACAGGATGCCTTCGCCCAGCGCGCAGCGGCTGTCGACGGCCAAGGTCGCCAGCGCCGTCGTCACGGCATCACCACTCGGCCACGCTGCCATCGGCATGCCGCCACAGCGGGTTGCGCCAGCGCGGCGGCTGCCGGTGCGCTTCGACCAGGCGCTCCTCGTCGATCTCCACGCCCAGGCCGGGCTTGGGCAGCGCGGCGATGCTGCCGGTGTCGTCGCAGCGGAAATCCTCTTTGTTGAGCACGTAGTCCAGCAGGTCCGCACCCGTGTTGTAGTGGATGCCGATGCTCTGCTCCTGCAGCATCGCGTTGTGCGACACGAAATCCACCTGCAGGCACGCGGCCAGCGCGACCGGGCCCAGCGGGCAGTGCGGCGCCAGCGCCACGTCGTGCGCCTCGGCCATCGCCGCGATCTTCACGCACTCGGTGATGCCGCCGGCATGCGACAGGTCGGGCTGCAGGATCGCCAGACCGCCGGCCGCGAGCACCGGCTTGAACTCGGCGCGCGAGTACATGCGTTCGCCCGCGGCGAGCGGGATCGAGGTCGCGTCGGACAATGGGCGGTAGTACTCCCATTGTTCGGGCAGCACCGGCTCTTCGACGAACAACGGTTTGAACGGCGCCAGTTCGCGCAGCAGCACCCGCGCCATCGGCGCACTGACGCGGCCGTGGAAGTCGATGCCGAAATCGACGCGGTCGCCCATCGCTTCGCGGATCGCGGCGACCTTGGCCACCGCGGCGTCGATCGCGCGCGGGCTGTCGATCAGCTTCAGTTCCTCGGTACCGTTGAACTTGAACGTATCGAAGCCCTGCGCCTGGTAGCGCTGCATCTGCGCGACGATGTCGGCCGGGCGGTCGCCGCCCACCCAGCGGTAGGTCTTCATGCGGTCGCGCACGCGCCCGCCGAGCAGCTGGTAGACCGGCACGCCGAGCGCCTTGCCCTTGATGTCCCACAGCGCCTGGTCGATGCCGGCGATCGCGCTCATCAGGATGGCGCCGCCGCGGTAGAAACCGCCGCGATACAGCACCTGCCACAGGTCGTTGATGCGCGCAGGGTCCTGGCCGACGAGGTAGTCCGCCAGTTCGTGCACGGCGGCCTCGACGGTGCTGGCGCGCCCTTCGATGACGGGCTCGCCCCAGCCGGTCACGCCCTCGTCGGTCTCCACCTTGAGGAAGAGCCAGCGCGGTGCGGCGTGGAAAGTGCTGACGCGGACGATCTTCATGTGGCGTGGTCCAGGTAGGCCTGGCGGAAGCGCCGCGCGTGCTCGCGCGTGCGCTCGACCGGCTGGCCGGGCTTGTAAAGTTCGCCGCCGATGCCGGCGCCCTGACAGCCGGCTGAGAGGTAGCCGGAGAGGGTGTCGGGCGTGACGCCACCGACGGCGAATAGGGGAACCGGCGGCAGCACGCTGCGCAGGGCGCGCACCATCGCCGGTCCGTAGACGGAAGCGGGGAACAGCTTGAGCACCTGCGCGCCCGCATCGAGTGCGTCGAAGGCCTCGCTCGCGGTGGCGACACCGGCGGCGACCTGCAGGCCGCGTTCGACCGCATGCCGGATCACGGGCGGGCGCGTGTTCGGCGTGACCATCAGGCGTCCGCCTGCGGCGAGCAGCGCATCCACCTCCGCGGTCGTCAGCACGGTGCCGGCGCCGATCAGTGCGCGTCCGCCGAAGGCATCCGCAGCGATGCGCACGCTGTGCGCCCAGTCCGGCGAATTGGTCGGGATCTCGATCGCGTCATAGCCTTCCTCCACCAGCGCGCCCACGTGCGCGGGCACGTCGGCAGGCGTGATGCCGCGCAGGATCGCGATCAGCGGCAGGGCGAAGGGAAGGGCGGGCGCGTCCATGCGGGTCAGTCGTGGTAGACCTGCGAGCGACCGCCATCGATGGCGATGTCGGTGGCGTTGATGAAGCGCGCTTCGTCGCTGGCGAGGAACAGCGCGGTGTAAGCCACTTCCTCCGGCGTGCCGATGCGTTTGGGCGGCAGCAGTGCCGCCTGCTTTTCGCGTGAGCCTGGTTCGCGCGCGAACCACGCTTCGATCCGCGGCACCAGGATCAGCCCCGGCGAGATCGAATTCACCCGGATCCCGCGTGCGGCGTACTCGATGCCGAGCGCACGGGTCAGGCCCACCAGGCCGTGCTTGGCCACCGGATACGGGAAGCAGCCGGCGATGATCTTGTGCCCGTGCACCGAGGCGATGTTGACGATGCTGCCCGCGCCCTGCGCCTGCATCGCCGGCAAGACCGCACGGCAGAGGTGCCAGGCACCCTTGAGGTTGAGCGACAGGCAGCGCTCCCAGTCCTCGTCGGACAGGGTGAGCGGATCGGAAAACACATCCGCGCCGGCGTTGTTGACGAGCACGTCGATGCGGCCGTGCGTGGCGAGCACCGCCTGCACGGCGGCGTCGACCGCGCCGGCATCGGTGATGTCGGCGATGCGGTGTTGCACGCCGTCATCGGCCGTGGGCGCGGTCTGCTTGTCGAGGCCGACCACCGTCGCGCCCTCGCGTGCGAACAGCTGCGCCGTGGCCGCGCCGATGCCGCTGGCGGCACCGGTGACCAGCGCGACCTTGCCGGACAGGCGGCCGCTCATGGGAGACGGATCCCGTCCGGCGTGGACGCGACGTTGGCGCCGGCACGCGACGTGCCGTCGGATTGCGATGTCGCCATGGGGCCCTCCTCCCGGCGGTGATCGGATGCGGGGATGTCCCGTGGCGGACCTGTGCCGGCCGTCCCCGGGGCCTCCCCTCGCGGGCGGTCAGGCATGGCCGCCGACCCGCGTTCGAAGCGTGGCATAGCCTCGCGTGGGCATCTATGTACGACAAATGAAATTTTTGTCATAGGCTATTCCGCATACGAATAGCTCGTGCCCCGGAGGCGACCATGGTCCACCCCACCACCGGCTGGTTCGGCGCCACGCGCCTGAAGACCCGCCACCTTTCCCTGCTGCTGCACCTGTACGAACAGCGTTCGGTCCTGCGCGCCGCCGAGGCCGCCAACATGACCCAGCCCGCCGCCTCCAAGCTGCTGGCCGAGATGGAAAGCCTGCTCGGCGTGCCCTTGTTCGAGCGCCACGCCCGCGGCGTGGAGCCGACCTGGTACGGGCAGGTGCTGATCCGTCGCGCGCGCTCGGCCCTGTCGGAGATCGGCCGCGCCCACGACGAGATCGCCGCGCTGCGCAGCGGGCGCATGGGCCAGGCCGCGATCGGCACCGTGGTGAACCCCGGCACCACCCTGGTGCCGCAGGCCATCGCGGCGGTGAAGCGCGATTTCCCCGACATCCTGATCAAGGTCGAGATGGACTACAGCCGGCCGCTGGTGGCCAAGCTGCTGGATGGCCAGCTCGACATCGTGGTCGGCCGCATCATGGGTCCGGAGGGCGCGGGCGAGCTGGATTTCGAGCCGCTGGCCGACGAACCGCATGCGGTCATCGTGCGCGCCGGCCATCCGCTGACCCGGCGCCCGCGGATCACCCACGCCGACCTGGCCGACTACGGCTGGATCATGCCGCCGGCCGCCAGCGTGCTGCGTTCGCGGCTGGATGCGGTGTTCCTCGAGCACGGCCAGCCGCCGCCGCAGAACATCGTGGAAACGGCCTCGTTGCCCGTGATCATCCACCTGCTGCGGCACAGCGACCTGCTGACCGCGCTGCCGGCCGAATCGGTCGGCCCGTACCTGCAGACCGGTCAGATGTGCGTGCTGCCGATCGAGCTGGGCGTGCGTATGGAGTTCTTCGGCATCGTCCGCCGTCGCGACCAGTTGTTGTCGCCGGGCGCCGAGCGCGTGCTGGATGCCCTGCGCAGTACCGCCCGCCGCCTCTATACCGACCTGGAGCCCTCCCAGACGGGCACGGTGCCGCCGCCAGGCGAAAGCGGCGACTGAGTCTGAAGACCTATTCGGGTTCGATATAGCTGGCGATCAATATTTCATTGGTACGGCATGTCAGCGCCGCCTATGCTCCCGCCGCAGTCACAGGAAGGCGGTCCCACGGCCGCC
The DNA here is from genome assembly GCF_001427585.1 of Pseudoxanthomonas sp. Root630. Lineage (GTDB taxonomy): Bacteria > Pseudomonadota > Gammaproteobacteria > Xanthomonadales > Xanthomonadaceae > Pseudoxanthomonas_A. Next base: position 156,383 of record NZ_LMGY01000017.1, read on the forward strand.
AGGTGAGCGCCAGGCACCGGCCGCAAGGCCCCGGTTGCCGCGGTGCCCCACGGGAAAGACCGAACCATCGACGACCGCAGCCGGGGGCTGCAGCCGTCACCGCTTCATCCGGCCACGGGGCGCGAAGACGTCCGGGCAGGACCACAACTCAATCGTTTGTCATGTGTCCTGGGAGGGAACATCCATGTCAACGCGTCAGCGCCGCATCGCGGCTGGCCCCCGTGCGGGCCGTTCCGCCGGCCGCCACCTGCAACCCACCGTCCTCGCCCTGGGCATCGCCCTGCTGCTGTCGGCGCCTGCGTTCGCGCAGGAAGCCGCATCGGAAGCGAAGGACGGCGAGAAGACCACCGAACTCGATGCGGTCGTCGTCACCGGCATCCGCGGTTCCGTCTACCGGGCGCAGGACATCAAGCGCGACGCCGACACGTTCGTCGATTCGGTCACCGCGCTCGACATCGGCGCCTTGCCCGACCGCAGCGTCACGGAAACGCTGTCGCGCATTCCCGGCGTGACCATCGATCGCTTCCTGACGGTCGGCGATCCGGAGCATTTCTCCGCCGAAGGCGGCGGCGTGCAGGTGCGCGGCCTGACCCAGGTCCGCTCCGAACTGAACGGTCGCGACAGCTTCTCCGCGTCCGGCGGCCGCAGCCTCAGCTTCCAGGACGTGCCGGCCGAACTGATGGCCGGCGTCGACGTCTACAAGAACCAGAAGGCCGACATGATCGAGGGTGGCCTCGGCGGCACCGTCGACCTGCGCACCTTCATGCCGTTCGACATCGAAGGCAGCCGGTTCGGCATGTCGTTCAGCGCCAACAGGGGCGACTTCGCCGACCAGCTGAAGCCCTCGGGCTCGGTGATCTTCAGCAACCGCTGGGACACCGACGCAGGCGAGTTCGGCATCCTGGTCAATCTGGCCCATTCCGAACTGGCGACGCGCACCGATGGCATGTTCGTGCGGCCGTTCTTCAATACCGCCAACTCCGACCTCAACAACGACGGCACCAACGAAAGCCTGTGGCTGCCGCGCGGCGCCGACTGGCGCACGCTGGAATACGAGCGCGAACGCCAGGGCGCCTACGTCGCGCTGCAATGGCGGCCGAACGACAACCTGGAGCTGTTCGCCACCGCCTTCCAGAGCCGATACGACGAGTTGTGGTACGAAGACGCGATCTTCGTCTCCAACGATCCGCTGCAGGTGCGCGTCGATGCCAGTCAGCCGTACGAACTCGATGGCAACGTGTTCGTTTCGGGTCGTCTGCGTTCGAACGGCGACATCCCGATGGGCACGGACATCCGCGCCTCGCACCGCAAGTCCGACACCACCGACTACTCGTTCGGCCTGAAGTGGCTGTTCAGCGACCGAACCGAGTTCTCCACCGACCTGCAGTACATCAAGGCGAACACCGAAGCGCTGGATTCCACGGTATCGCTCGGCCTCAACGTGCCGTACATCGACATCGACCTGGGCCATGGCGTGCCGCGGATCGGCGTCGACAACCAGTTCACCGCCAACCCCGCGAACTACTACTGGGGGTTCACGATGGACCACCAGGACGACAACACCGCCGACGAAGTCGCTTGGCGCGCGGACCTGAAGCACAGCTTCGACAGCAATTTCTTCGATTCCTTCAAGGTCGGCGTGCGTGTCACCGACCGCGATGCGCACAGCATCGACACCGGCTACGACTGGCAGCCGGTGTTCCAGCCCTGGATGCAGTGGTGGGCACTGCCGGGCGGTGTGCCGCTACCGGGCCTGGACCTCAACGGGACGATCAATTCCAGCCTGACCAACCTGATCACCTTCGACAACTTCTACCGTGGCGGCGCTTCGACGCCGGGCTCGTTCTACTCGCCGGTGCTGTCCACCGCGCTCAATTTCCCGAACAGCTACCTCGACATCCATGGCGCGGCGATCCCGTACTACACCTGTTGCTACGGCCAGATCACGCCGCGCAACCTCGCCGACCCGCAGTGGGGCAACGTGCAGACCGAGCGCACCTACGCCGCCTACGCGATGCTGAACTTCGCGATGGACGAGGCGCGCATCGACGGCAACGTCGGCGTGCGCGTGGTACGCACGGAGAACAGCGCGGAGGGCTACCTGGTCTATCCGAACAATGCGTTCGCGCCGTATCTGGGCACGGGCCAGTCGGAGCCGATCTCTGCGGAGAACTCATACACCGATGTGTTGCCCAGCGCGAACGTGAAGTGGGAACCGGCCGAAAACTGGATCGTCCGCTTCGCTGCATCGAAGGCCATCGCACGCCCGGCCTTCAGCGACATGCAGGCCTACCAGGTGCTCAGCGTGGCCGTCCGCGACGGCGTCAACCCGCAGCCGGGCGATGAGCTTGGCCCGGAGGACCTGGAACTCACCGGCAGCTCCACCGACAACCCGTACCTGACGCCCATGAAGGCCAATCAGTTCGACCTGTCGCTGGAGTGGTACTTCGCGCCGGAAAGCGGCGGCATGGCCTGGGTGAACTTCTTCTACAAGGACATCAAGGACTACTTCCGCCAACAGACCGAGCTGCTGGCCTATCCGGGCGTCGACGGCAACGAGTACGACTATCGCGTGTCCCGCCTGGTGAACGTCGGCAAGGCGAAGATCCAGGGCGCGGAGATCGGCTGGAACCAGTTCTTCGATTTCCTGCCCGCGCCGTTCGACGGGCTCGGCATGTCCGCCAACTACACCTACATCGACAGCTCCACGAGAATCCCGGCGGCCTCCAATGCGGTGCCTGTCGATACCGACGGATCGCTGTTCGACGACCTGCCGGCCGATGGCCTGTCGAAGAACTCGTACAACGTCGCGGCGTTCTACGAAAAGGGCCCGTGGCAGGTTCGCCTGGCCTACAACTGGCGCAGCGAATACCTGTTGTCGATCGGCCCGAACGGCTACAACGGCGGCGACGGCGGCATCCCGTGGAAGCTGCCGGTGTACAGCGACAGCTTCGGTCAGCTGGATGGGTCGATCTTCTACAAGTTCTCGGACAACGTGCAGTTCGGCCTGGAGATGAACAACCTCAACAACGCCGAGCAGCGCACGCTGATGGACCAGAACGGCGCCGGCAAGCGCACCACGTCGTGGTACGTCAACGACCGCCGTTACGCCGCGACGCTCCGCTTCACGTTCTGATGCGGCACCCATGGGACGGCCGGTATCGCCGGCCGTTCCTTCGAAGGACCGGTGCACGCCTGGTGCGGCGCCCGAGGTGTGCTTCCTGCCGGCGCACCGCTGTTCCCCGACAGGAGATTCCGTGCTCACGCTTCGCCTGACTCTCGCGCTGTTCGTTTTCCTGCTGGTGCCCGGCGCGGCGGCGAAGGACGACGTCTCCGGCTACCGCTGGCGCAATGTCGCCATCGGAGGCGGCGGCTTCGTCAGCGGCCTGGTCTTCCATCCGCACGAGAAAGGCCTGCTGTACGCCCGTACCGACATCGGCGGCGCCTACCGCTGGCAGCCGCGCGAGCAGCGTTGGCAGCCGCTGATGGACTGGATGGGCCACGAGGACAGCGGCCGTTTCGGCGTGGAGAGCCTCGCGCTGGATCCGTCCGATCCCGATCGCCTCTATCTCGCCGTCGGCACCTATCTGCATGAGCGTGGGCAGGATGGCGTGATCCTGCGTTCCACCGATCGCGGCGCGACGTTCCAGCGCGCCGCGTTGCCGTTCAAGCTGGGCGGCAACGAACAAGGGCGCGGCAACGGCGAGCGCCTCGCGGTCGATCCGAACGACGGCCGCGTGCTGCTGTTCGGCACGCGTGCCAATGGCCTGTGGCGGAGCGACGACGCCGGCGCGACATGGCGCGAGGCATCGGGCTTCCCTGCCATCGCCAAGGCGAGGTCGGCGTGGGCCGCGGGCTGGCGCGACCTGCGGCCGGTGGGCATCGCGTTCGTGGTGTTCGATCCGGTCGATGGCGCGAAGGGCGCGCCGACGAAGACGATCTACGCCGGTGTTTCGACGAACGAGACCAGCCTCTACCGCTCGCGCGATGGCGGCGCGACCTGGCAGGCCGTGCCCGGCCAACCCGTCGGGCTGCGCCCCAGCCACATGGTGCGCGACGCGCGCGGCCGCTGGCTGCTGAGCTACGGCGACGAGCCCGGGCCCAACAACATGGCCGATGGCGCCGTCTGGCGCTTCGACCCCATCGCCGATCGCTGGGAGGACATCACGCCGGTGCGCCGCTCGAAGGCCGATGCCGGCTTCGGTTGGGGCGCCGTGGCGGTGGACGCGACGGATCCCGACATCATCATCGCCAGCACGTTCCGCCGCTACCAGCCGCACGACGATATCTATCGCAGCCTCGATGGCGGGCGCACGTGGACGGCGCTGTTCCCGCGTTCCGGCTTCGACCATGCCTCTGCGCCCTGGACGCAGGATGCCAAGCCCCACTGGATGGCCGACCTCGAAATCGATCCGTTCGATGCCAACCGCCTGCTGTTCGTCACCGGCTATGGCGTGTGGGCGTCCACCAATGCGAAGGCCTTCGACGCAGGCGCCGAGATGACGTGGCACTTCGAGCAGGCGGGCTTCGAGGAAACGGTGCCGCTGGCGCTGGCCAGTCCGCCGCAGGGCGCGCACCTGGTGAGCGGCCTCGGCGATGTGGACGGTTTCGTCCACGACGATCTCGATGTGTCGCAGCAGCGTTTCGCCGGCGTGCGCTTCTCCAATACCGAAAGCCTGGCCTTCGCCGGCCGCGCACCGCAGGTGATGGTGCGCACGGGCTACTTCCATAACCGGCCGGAAGGCGCGGTGCGCGGCGCATGGTCGAAGGATGGCGGCCGCACGTGGACGGCCTTCGCGACCGAGCCGGCCGATGGCGAAGGCGCCGGGCAGATCACGCTCGCCGCCGATGGCAAGCGCGCGATCTGGCATCCGCGCAATGGCGAGCACCATTGGATCACCGCCGACATGGGCGGGCGCTGGCAACCGGTGAAGGGCCTGCCGAAGACCGCGGTGGTGGAGGCCGACCGCGTCGATGAGGGCATCTACTACGGCTTCGATGCGATCAGCGGCAAGCTGTACGTCAGCGGCAACGGCGGCGTCGCCTTCGAGGAAGTGCGCGCGCCGGTAGGCGCGATCGGCGACTGGTACCGCGCCGAGATCCGGCCGCACCCGGAGAAGACGGGCGAGGCCTGGATCGCCGCGTCGTGGCGTGGACTGTTGCATCTCGCGCCCGGCAAGCTGGAGCGCGTGCCCGGCGTGGACAACGTCATGTCCGTGGGCCTGGGCAAGCCGGCGAAGGCGGGCGATGCGCCGGTGCTGTTCGTGTACGGCGAGGTGCGCGGGCAGCGTGGCCTGTTCCGTTCGGACGATGGCGGGCGCCGCTGGCAGCGCATCGATGATGACGCACTGCGATTCGGCGGCATCATCCGCCATGTGACAGGCGATCCCCGCCTGCATGGCCGCGTCTACTTCGGCACCGAAGGGCGCGGCATCTGGTACGGAGATCCGGAATGATTCGAGCTGTCCCGTTGTTGCTGGGCCTGTTGGCCATCCCTGCCGCGCAGGCGGTTGAGCTGCCCCGCCTCTTCGCCGACGGCATGGTCGTGCAGCGCGACCAGCCGGTGCGCGTCTGGGGCGAGGCCGCGCCCGGTGCGCGCGTGCACGTGACCTTCGCTGGCCGCGAGGCCACGGCGCAGGCCGCAGCCGATGGACGCTGGTCGCTGGCGTTGCCCGCGCAGACGGCGGGCGGTCCGCACGTGATGCGCATCGACGATGGCACGCAACCGCGCGTGCTGCGCGACGTGCTGGTCGGTGATGTGTGGCTGGCCAGCGGACAGTCGAACATGGAGTGGCCGATCGCGCAGTCCGCCGATCCCGAGGCAGAAGCCGCGCGCGCGACCGACCCGCAGATCCGCCATTTCAAGATTCCCAAGTCGTGGGCCGGCGAACCGCAGGCGCAACTGGAAGGCGGCGAATGGGTGGCGTCGTCGCCGCAGGCCGCACCGAAATTCTCGGCTGCCGCCCATTTCTTCGCGCGCGAGCTGCGCAAGGCTACCGGCGTGCCGATCGGCATCATCGACAGCACCTGGGGCGGCAGCCGGATCGAGGCCTGGACCGATGCCGCCACGCAGGGCGTGGATGCCGCCGCGCTGAAGGCGCAGGCCGAGCGCCTGCGCGCATCCGACGAGAGCGCACTGGTGCAGACGCGCGCCAACCTCGCGCACTGGAAGGCGGGTCCCGCCGACGACACAGGCTGGCAGGCTGCGGACTTCGATGCCCGCGACTGGCTGCCCATCACCGTGCCGTCGCTGTGGGAGAAAGCGGGCTGGACCGGCATGGATGGCATCGGCTGGTATCGCGCCACCTTCACCCTCACCGCGGCGGAAGCGAAGAACGGCCTCACCCTGGGCGTGGGCCGCATCGACGATTCCGACACCACGTGGGTCAACGGCACGCAGGTCGGGCAGACGCGCATGCAGTACAACCTGCCGCGTCGCTACACAGTGCCGGCGTCCGTTTTGCGCGCAGGCGTCAACCATGTCGCCGTGCGTGTTTCGGACACGGGCGGCGGTGGCGGCATCCATGGCCAGGCCGACGAAGTGTTCGTGCAGCCCGACGGTGCTGGCGCGCGTCCGCTGGCGGACTGGTCGTTCCGGCCGGCCAACGTCACCCTGGCGTTGATCGACGACAAGAACCAGCACCCCACGCTGCTCTACAACCGGATGATCCATCCGCTGCAGCCGTATGCCATTCGCGGCGTGATCTGGTACCAGGGCGAATCGAATGCGAACACGGTGGCGGATGCGCTGGAATACCGCACCCGGTTCCCCGCGATGATCCAACAGTGGCGCCGCCAGTGGCAGGCGCCCGACCTGCCGTTCCTGTGGGTGCAACTGGCGAACTTCTCCTCCGGCGTCGACCAGGGCGACCAGAGCCCGTGGGCGGTACTGCGCGAATCGCAGTCGGCCACGCTCTCGCTGCCGGCCACCGCGCAGGTGGTGACCATCGACATCGGCAATCCGGCCGACATCCATCCGCTTAACAAGCAGGACGTCGGCAAGCGGCTTGCGCTGGCGGCGCGGCACGTCGCGTACGGCGAATCGCTGGTCTATCACGGGCCGGTCCACACGCAGGCGGCGTTCTCGGCCGGCACCGCGACCCTCGCGTTCGATGGTGGCGGCAGCGCCCTCGCCGTGCGCGGAGGCGGCGCGCGTGTGCGCGGCTTCGCGCTGGCCGGTGCCGATCGCGTCTTCCATCCGGCCGAGGCCTCGCTTGTCGATGGTCGTGTCGTGGTGCGCAGCTCGGCGGTGAAGACGCCGGTGGCCGTGCGCTACGGCTGGTCCGACAACCCGGCCGATGCCGACCTGATCAACGCGGCGGGCCTGCCTGCCTCGCCCTTCCGCACGGATGCGTGGTGACCCCGGAATGCCTTCGATGATGCCCCACCGCCTGTTGCTCCTGTCGCTTGTCGCGTTGCTCGGCCTGGCCGCCTGCCAACCCTCCGGAAAAGGCGATGCGCCGGCCACGGCGAAGGGCGACGGCGCGGCCGATGCGTCCGGTGCCACGCCGATCCCGCAGATCCCGCAGATCGTCAGCAAGGACGGCCGCCATGCCCTGATGGTCGATGGCGCGCCGTTCCTGATCCTCGGCGCGCAGGTCAACAACTCCAGCAACTGGCCGCAGGCGCTGGACGACGTCTGGCCCGCCATCGACGTGGTCAAGCCGAACACGGTGATGGTGCCGGTGGCCTGGGAGCAGGTCGAAGCGAAGGAAGGCACCTTCGATTTCTCCTTCGTCGACGTGCTGCTCAAGCAGGCGCGCGAGAAGGACGTGCGCCTGGTGCTGCTGTGGTTCGCGACCTGGAAGAACAACGGCCCGAACTACGCGCCGGCCTGGGTCAAGCTGGACAACGGCCGCTTCCCGCGGGTCATCACCGCCGACGGCCGTACGCTGAACTCGCTGTCGCCGCACGCGCAGGCCACGCTGGACGCCGACCGCAAGGCGTTCGTCGCCCTGATGACGCACCTGAAGGCCGCCGATCCGCAGCGCACCGTCATCATGGTGCAACCGCAGAACGAGCCGGGCACCTACGGCAGCGTGCGGGATTTCTCGCCGCTGGCGCAGAAGGTGTTCGAAGGCCCGGTGCCCGACGCGTTGCTGAAGAAGCTCGGCAAGACGCCCGGTACGTGGCGCGAGGTGTTCGGCGCCGACGCGGACGAGTACTTCCACGCCTGGCATATCGCGCACTACATCGACCAGGTCGCCGAGGCCGGCAAGGCGGTCTATCCGTTGCCGATGCTGGTGAATGCAGCGCTGCGCGGGCCGTTCAATCCGGGCCAGCCGGGTCAGTACGCCAGCGGTGGCCCCACCGACAACGTGCTGGACGTGTACAAGGCCGCCGCGCCGCATATCGACGTACTCGCGCCCGACATCTACATGCCGGAGTACACGCACTACACGACGGTACTCGATCGCTACTCGCGCCCCGACAACCCGTTGTTCGTCGCCGAGACCGGCAACCGCGAGGAATACCCGCGCTACTTCTTCTCCGCCTTGGGCGAACAGGCCATCGGCTGGTCGCCGTTCGGCATCGACTACTCGCGCTATTCCAACTGGCCGCTCGGCGCCAAGCACCTGGACGAGAAGGCGTTGGAGTCGTTCGCGTTGAACTACGCCATCGTGCGGCCGGCGGCGCGCGTCATCGCGCAGGCGAGCTTCGAGGACAAGGTGCGCGGCACCGCCGAGCAGCCCGGACAGGCCGTGCAGACGGTGAAGATCGACGACCGCTGGAACATGGTGGTCACCTACGGCGTGCCGCAGTTCTGGTTCCAGGGCGAACCGCCGGGCAATCCCGAACCGATCGGCCGCGCGCTGGTGGTGCAGCTGGGGCCGGATGAGTTCCTGGTCGCCGGCGCGCATGCCCGCATCAACATCAATGCCGCCGATCCGGCCGTTGCCGCACGGCAGATCTACGAGTACGTCGATGAAGGCACGTTCGTCGACGGCAAGTGGGTCTTCCGGCGCCGCTGGAACGGCGACCAGACGGACTACGGCCTCAACTTCTCCAGCGTCCCGCAGTTGCTGCGGGTGAAGCTGGCGACCTACTGATCGATCCGCGGACCGGCCGTGCCGGTCCCAGAACCCGGGTGCCCACGCGCCCGAACGAGGAGCAAGCGATGGGTTACTTGAAGACGTTGACGGTGCCGCTGCTGGCCCTGGCCGCAGCGGGCGCCAACGCCGCAGGGCAGGGCGCCGTCGAGAAGATCGACCATGGCGTGATCGTGCGGCCGGCGGATGCCGCCGCCGCCGACGTGAAGGTCGAAGCGGTCGCGCCGGGCATCCTGCGCGTGATGGCCGATCCCGATGGCGATTTCGCGCGCACGCCCAGCCTGATGCGCGCGAAGACCGGTGCGCCGCCGGCGGTGAAGGTGGGCGAATCCGCCGGGCAGGTGACGGTCAGTACGCAGGGCATCTCGGCGAAGGTCGATGCGCGCACGGGCCGGGTCAGCTTCTTCGACGCCGACGGCAAGCCGTTGCTGGCCGAGCGTGCGCGCAGCTTTACGCCGACGAAGGTCGAGGGCAAGGATTACTACAGCATCCGCCAGCGCTTCGATTCATCCGATGACGAAGCCTTCTACGGCACCGGCCTGCACCAGCAAGGCTGGATGAACCTCAAGGGCCGCGATGTCGAACTGCTCCAGCACAACATCGACAAGGCGATTCCCTACCTCGTCTCCACGCGCCACTACGGCATCCTGTGGGACAGCAACGCGATCACCCGCTACGGCGATCCGCGCGGCCTGCAGCCGCTGGGCGCGTCGCTGGACCTGTTCGACGCGCAGGGCAAGCCAGGCGCGCTGACGGCGCGCTACACCGTCAACGGCAAGCAGGTGGTCGAGCGTCGCGAAAGCGAAGTGAATTACCAGTACATCAAGGACCTGGCGAACTTCCCGGCAAAGGGAAAGAACCTCGCCACCGGCGGTCGCAGCGACGTGGTGTGGGAAGGCGAGATCGCGGCGCGCAGCGACGGTCGCCACACCTTCTCGTTGTACAACAGCGAGTACGCCAAGCTCTACATCGACGGCGAGCTGGTGCTCGACCGCTGGCGCCAGAACTGGAACCCGTGGCACCACGAGTTCGCGCTGGAGATGAAGGCCGGCCAGCGCCACACGGTGAAGCTGGTGTGGGATCGCATCGAGCCGTCCTACATCGCGCTGCTGCATCGCGATCCGCTGCCGGCCGACGAAGCGAAGGACCTGTCGATCTGGTCCGAGGCTGCGCAGGCCATCGACTACTACGTGGTCGCCGGCGACGACGCCGACCAGGTGCTGGCCGGCTACCGCACGCTGACCGGCAAGGCCGTGCTGCTGCCGAAGTGGTCGTACGGCTTCTGGCAGAGCCGCGAGCGCTACAAGACCCAGGCCGAACTGACCGGCGCGCTGGACGAGTACCGCAAGCGCAAGCTGCCGATCGACGCCATCGTGCTCGACTGGTCGTACTGGCCGGAAGACGCCTGGGGTTCGCACGATTTCGATGCGAAGAACTTCCCGGACCCGGACGGCATGGTCGACCACGTCCACGACCAGCATGCGCAGATCATGATCTCGGTGTGGCCGAAGTTCTATCCGACCACCGCGAACTACAAGGAGCTCGACGCCGCCGGCCACATGTACCACCGCAACGTCGAGGTCGGCGAGCTGGACTGGATCGGCAAGGGCTACCTCAATTCCTTCTACGACCCGTACTCGAAGGAAGCGCAGGACATCTTCTGGCGCCAGGTCAACGGCAAGCTCAACGCGAAAGGCTTCGATGCGTGGTGGCTGGATGCCAGCGAGCCGGACCTGCACAGCAACATCGACATCGGCGAGCGCAAGGCGCGCACCACGCCGACGTCGCTGGGTCCGTCGGTGGAGTTCTTCAACTCGTATCCGCTGGTGCATTCGGAAGGCGTCTACCGCGGCTCGCGCGAGCAGGATCCCGACAAGCGCGTCTTCATCCTGTCGCGTGCGTTCTTCGCAGGCCAGCAGCGTGCCGGTGCCGCGTTCTGGAGCGGCGACATCGTGCCGCGCTGGGACGACCTGCGCGAGCAGATCTCCGGCCTGGTCAATGCCTCGATGGCGGGCGCGCCCAACGTCAGCTTCGACATCGGCGGCTTCTCGCCGGAGAAGCGCTATGAGAACAAGGACCCCGCGCACCTGGCCGAGTGGCGCGAACTGAGCCTGCGCTGGTTCCAGCACGGCGCCTTCGTGCCGATCTTCCGCCTGCACGGCCAGTTCCCGTACCGCGAGATCTGGGAGATCGCACCGGAAGGCTCGCCGCACTACGACAGCTTCGTCCACTACCTGAAGCTGCGCTACACGCTGCTGCCCTACATCTACACGCTGGCCGGCGATACCTACCACCAGGACGGCACCTTGCTGCGCACGCTGGCGATGGACTTCCCGTCCGACCCCAAGGTGCGCGACATCGCCGACCAGTACCTGTTCGGCCCCGCGTTCCTGGTCGCGCCGGTGACGACGTTCAAGGCGACCACGCGCCCGGTCTACCTGCCTGCGGGCACGAGCTGGATCGACTTCGAGACCGGCAAGCGCTACGACGGCGGACAGACGATCGAAGCGGCCGCACCGCTGCAGCGCATGCCGCTGTTCGTCCGTGCCGGTGCCATCGTGCCGCGCACCGTGGTGCAGCAGTACGTGGACGAGAAGCCCGATGCGCCGCTGACCATCGAGGTCTACACCGGCGCCGACGGCACGTTCTCGTTGTACGAGGACAACGGCCGCAGCTACGGCTACGAGCGTGGCGAATCCAGCCGCATTCCGTTGGCGTGGAACGAGAAGACCGGCGAGCTGCGGATCGGCGCGCGCGAAGGCCGCTATCCCGGCATGGTCGCGTCGCGCGACGTGCGGGTGCGCTTCATCGACGGTCCCCGCGCCGATGCCGGCGCGCTGGAGCCGCAGGGCGACGTCACCGTCCGCTACGACGGCAAGGTGCAGGTCGTGCGTTTTCCCCGCACTGCACGATGACAGGCGCGTGGTCGGGCGGCACCATGGTAACCGGTAGACAATATCTGTCCGGGAGGGCCGGATGATGCAGTCCCCGCGCCCGGGCACGTCGCCGGTCGCCGTCGACGCCGGGCCACGCGATCCCGCGCGCCGCACGCTGTTCAAGGGCGTGGCGGCGGGTGCGGTGGTCGCGGCATGGCCGGGCCGGTCCGATGCCGTCGTGGCCGGTGCGACGACGGCGCAGGACCTGCGGCTCTGGTATCGCCAGCCGGCGCGGGTGTGGGTGGAGGCGCTGCCCGTCGGCAACGGTAGGCTCGGTGCGATGGTCTTCGGCGGCGTGGCGCACGAGCGCCTGCAGCTCAACGAGGACACGCTGTACGCGGGCGGACCGTATTCGGCGGTGAATCCGAAAGCGCGCGAGGGGCTGCCGCAGGTACGCGCGTTGATCTTCGCGGGTCGTTACGCGGAAGCCGCCGCACTGGCCGACGACACCCTGATCTCGCGGCCGGTGAAACAGATGGCCTACCAGCCGCTGGGCAACCTGTGGCTGCAGTTCGACCGCCTGGACGGCGTGGCCGACTACCGGCGCGAGCTGGACCTCGATGCCGCCGTCGCGCGCACCACGTTCCGCGTCGGCAACGGCGTACACCGTCGCGAGGTATTCGTCTCGCCGGTCGACCAATGCATCGTCGTGCGCTACACCGTCGAAGGCGGCGACGCGATGATCGGCCGGATCCGCACCGGCAACGAACATGCGACGACCACGCGCGTCGTCGATGGCGGCTGGCACGTCAGCGGCCGCAACGTCGGCAAGCACGGCATCGAAGGCCGCCTGCGCTTCGCCATCCGCGTGCAGGTCGCGCACCGCGAGGGCCAGCTGCGGGTGGAGCAGGACCAGATCGCCTTCGATGGCGTGCGCGAACTGGAGCTGCGCATCGTCGCGGCGACCAGCCATGTGGCGCACGACGATGTCAGCGGCGATCCCGACGCGATCACCGCCACGCAGCTGGCACAGATGAAGGGCAAGGCGTTCGATCGCGTGTTCGCCGAGCATCTCGCCGAGCACCGTCGGTTGTTCCATCGCGTGCGGCTGGACCTGGGCCGCACCACCGCGGCGGACCTGCCGACCGATGAGCGCATCGCGGCCTTCGAGCAGGGCGACGATCCCGCGCTGGTGTCGCTGTACCACGCGTACGGACGCTACCTGCTGGTCTGCAGTTCGCGGCCGGGCAGCCAGCCCGCCAACCTGCAGGGCATCTGGAACGACCTGATGGATCCGCCGTGGGAGAGCAAGTACACGGTCAACATCAATACCGAGATGAACTACTGGCCGGCCGAGCAGAACGGCCTGGGCGAGTGCGTCGAACCCTTGCAGCGCATGCTGGAGGAACTGGCGCAGACCGGCGCCGGCGTCGCGCGCGACATGTACGGCGCTGGTGGCTGGATGCTCCATAACAACACCGACCTGTGGCGCGCCGCCACGCCGCCGGATGGCGCACGCTGGGCGTTGTGGCCGACCGGTGGGGCGTGGCTGCTGCAGGCGCTGTGGGATCGTTGGGACTACGGGCGCGATACGGATTACCTGAAGCAGGTCTGGCCGCTGTTCAAGGGCGCCGCGCAGTTCTTCGTCGACACGCTGCAGGACGATCCGCAGACCGGCCACAAGGTCACCGTGCCGTCGCTGTCGCCGGAAAACGAACATCCCTTCGGAGCGGCGATCTGCGCCGGTCCGACGATGGACGCGCAGATCCTGCGCGATCTGTTCGGCCAGTGCATCGAAGCGGCGCGCGTGCTCGGCGTGGACGCCGATTTCGCCGCGCGCCTGGCTGCGCTAAGCGCGCAGCTGCCGCCCAACCGGATCGGCAAGGCCGGGCAGCTGCAGGAATGGCAGCAGGACTGGGATATGCAGGCGCCCGAGATCCACCACCGCCACATCTCGCATCTCTACGGCCTGCACCCGAGCGCGCAGATCAACCTGCGGGACACACCCGAGCTCGCGCGCGCCGCGCAACGCACGCTGGAAATCCGCGGCGACGAGGCCACCGGCTGGGGCATCGCGTGGCGGCTGAACTTCTGGGCGCGCCTGTGGGATGGCGAGCACAGCCTGAAGATCCTGCGCATGCTGCTGTCGCCGCAGCGCAGCTACCCGAACCTGTTCGACGCGCATCCACCGTTCCAGATCGACGGCAATTTCGGCGGCGCCGCCGGCATCGTCGAGATGCTGGTGCAGAGCTGGGGCGGCTCGATCTTCCTGCTGCCCGCGCTGCCGTCGTTATGGCGCGACGGTGCACTCGAAGGCGTGCGCGTGCGCAATGCCGCACGCCTGGACCTCACCTGGAAGGCAGGACGGCTGGCGCACGCGACGCTGAACTCGGACAAGGGCGGCCGCTACGCGTTGGTCCACGCGGACCAGGCGCTCGACATCGAACTCGCCGCCGGGGCGTCGGCCACGGTGCGGCTGCGCAATGGCGCGCTGGTGCGCGCATGAAGAAGGAAATGGCATGAACCTTGTCGCCGGCATCGATGCAGGCACGCAGAGCGTGAAAGTGGTGGTGTACGACGCCGCGGCGCGTGCGATCGTGGCCAGCGCCAGCGCGCCGCTTGGCCTGACCAGCGGCGACGATGGCAGCCGCGAACAGCATCCTGGCGATTGGGTCGCCGCGATGCAGACGTGCTTCGACCGTATCGATCCCGCCATGCGTGAGCGCATCTCCGCGCTGGCGGTCTCGGGCCAGCAGCACGGCTTCGTGCCGGTGGATGCCGCTGGCGAAGTTCTCGCACCCGCCAAGCTGTGGTGCGACACCAGCACCACGGCYGAGTGCGCGCAGATCATGGACGCCGTCGGCGGTGCGGCACGCACCATCGCCCTGGCCGGCAATCCGATCCTGGCCGGTTACACCGCCTCGAAGCTGCCGTGGACGAAGACGCATCGTCCCGACGCCTATGCCCGGCTGGCGACGATCCTGCTGCCSCACGAYTACCTCAACGTCGTCCTCACCGGCGAGCGCTTCTGCGAGTGGGGCGATGCCTCCGGYACGGGCTGGCTCGATGTGCGCACCCGCACGTGGTCGAAGGAGCTTTTGCGCGCGACCGATGCGGACCGCGACCTGGCCGCGTGYCTGCCGCCGATCGCGSCGCCCGAYGCGCTGTTCGACATCGATCCCGCCACGGCGGCGCGACTGGGGGTGCCCGCCACGGTGAAGGTCGCCGTCGGCGGCGGCGACAACATGATGGCGGCCACGAGTGCGCGCAGATCATGGACGCCGTCGGCGGTGCGGCACGCACCATCGCCCTGGCCGGCAATCCGATCCTGGCCGGTTACACCGCCTCGAAGCTGCCGTGGACGAAGACGCATCGTCCCGACGCCTATGCCCGGCTGGCGACGATCCTGCTGCCGCACGATTACCTCAACGTCGTCCTCACCGGCGAGCGCTTCTGCGAGTGGGGCGATGCCTCCGGTACGGGCTGGCTCGATGTGCGCACCCGCACGTGGTCGAAGGAGCTTTTGCGCGCGACCGATGCGGACCGCGACCTGGCCGCGTGCCTGCCGCCGATCGCGCCGCCCGATGCGCTGTTCGACATCGATCCCGCCACGGCGGCGCGACTGGGGGTGCCCGCCACGGTGAAGGTCGCCGTCGGCGGCGGCGACAACATGATGGCGGCCATCGGCACCGGCTGCGTGGAAGAAGGCCGCCTGGCGATGAGCCTGGGCACCTCGGGCACGCTGTTCGCCTACTCGGATACGCCCGTCGTCGATCCTGACGGTGCCTGGGCCGCGTTCTGTTCCTCCACCGGCGGCTGGCTGCCACTGATCTGCACGATGAACTGCACCGTGGCGACCGAACAGGTGGCCACCCTGTTCGGCTTCAGCACGCGCGAGGGCGATGCCCACCTGCAGGCCACGCCGCCMGGYGCGGATGGGCTGGTGATGCTGCCCTTCCTCAACGGCGAGCGCACCCCGGACCTGCCGCACGGCAAGGGCGTGCTGGCCGGGATGGACCCGACCAACATGACCCCGGCGCATT
>NZ_LMGY01000017.1:172421-440862 GCF_001427585.1 Pseudoxanthomonas sp. Root630
GTTCGGTGCGGCATTGCAGGCGCTGTGGGCGGTGGGTCGTGCTGGTGGCGATGCCGCGTCCATCGCCGACATCGCCCGCACGCATGTCGCCACCGATCCCGCGCTGTCCGCACGCCCCGATCCCGACCGCGCGCAGGCGTATGCGACGGCCTACGCCCGCTTCCTCCGCCATCTCGATGCCGTCACCCCGCTGCAACGCGGCTGACGTCCCCCACGCGACACCTCGCACAACCACAGGAACACCGCCTCATGAGCACGCAGCCCTTCATCGGCGCCCAGGAATACTTCCCCGGCATCGGCCGCATCCCCTTCGAAGGGCGCGGCTCGGACAAYCCGCTGGCGTTCAAGGTCTACGACGCGCAGAAGACCATCGGCGGCAAGACCCTGCAGGAGCACCTGCGCTTCGCRGTCTGCTACTGGCATACGTTCTGCAACGCCGGCCATGATCCGTTCGGGCCGGGCACGCGCCACTTCCCGTGGGAAGCGGGCAGCCCGATGGCCACGGCCGAGGCCAAGGTCGATGCGGCGTTCGAGTTCTTCACCAAGCTGGGCGTGCCGTACTGGTGCTTCCACGACATCGACCTGGCCCCGGAYGCCGAGGACATCGGCCAGTACGAGAAGAACCTCAAGCACATGGTGGGCCTGGCCAAGGCGCGCCAGGAGGCGACCGGCGTCAAGCTGCTGTGGGGCACGGCCAACCTGTTCTCGCATCCGCGCTACATGAATGGCGCCTCGACCAATCCGGACTTCGCCGTCGTGGCGCGTGCCGCCGTGCAGGTGAAGGCGGCGCTGGAAGCCACGGTCGARCTRGGYGGCGAGCACTACGTGTTCTGGGGCGGCCGCGAGGGCTATGCCTCGCTGGTCAACACCGACATGAAGCGCGAAGTGGCGCACTTYGCCCGCTTCCTGACCGTGGCGCGCGACTACGGCCGCAGCATCGGGCTGAAGGGCAACTTCCTGATCGAGCCCAAGCCGATGGAGCCGATGAAGCACCAGTACGACTTCGACAGCGCCACCGTGGCCGGCTTCCTGAAGGAGCATGGGCTGGAGAAGGACTTCAAGCTCAACATCGAGGCCAACCACGCCACGCTCTCGGGCCATACCTTCGAGCACGACCTGCAGGTGGCGGGGCGGCCGCGAGGGCTATGCCTCGCTGGTCAACACCGACATGAAGCGCGAAGTGGCGCACTTTGCCCGCTTCCTGACGGTGGCGCGCGACTACGGCCGCAGCATCGGGCTGAAGGGCAACTTCCTGATCGAGCCCAAGCCGATGGAGCCGATGAAGCACCAGTACGACTTCGACAGCGCCACCGTGGCCGGCTTCCTGAAGGAGCATGGGCTGGAGAAGGACTTCAAGCTCAACATCGAGGCCAACCACGCCACGCTCTCGGGCCATACCTTCGAGCACGACCTGCAGGTGGCRTCCGACCACGGGCTGCTSGGCAGCATCGATGCCAACCGCGGCAACGCGCAGAACGGCTGGGACACCGACCAGTTCCCGACCGATTTGTACGACACCGTCGGCGCGATGCTGGTGGTGCTGCGCCAGGGCGGGCTGGAGGGCGGGCTGAACTTCGATGCCAAGGTGCGTCGCGAATCGACCGACCTGGAAGACCTGTTCATCGCCCACATCGGCGGCATGGACGCGTTCGCGCGCGGGCTGGAAGTGGCGCACGCGCTGCTGACCGAGTCGCCGTGGGAGCAATGGCGCAAGGAGCGCTACGCCAGCTTCGACAGCGGCAAGGGCAAGGACTTCGAGACCGGTGCGTTGGGCCTGGCCGATCTGGCGGCGCTGGCCGCCGCGCAGGGCGAACCCAGGCAGACCAGCGGCAAGCAGGAGCGTTACGAAAACCTGCTCAACCAGTATCTGCTGCGCTGAGCATGAAGATGCCCCCGCGGCAATCCGCGGGGGACGGATTTCAAGTCGACTAGCCTGGAGGGGCGACGCGAATGAGCACGACTGCATTCGAGCGAGGCGACATCGCCCATGGCGAAAACACCCGTTTCATCATCCTGATCAGCTGCGTGGCGACGATTGGTGGATTCCTGTTCGGATTCGACAGCGGCGTCATCAACGGCACGATCGACGGTCTCAAGCAGACCTTCCAGTCCAGCTCGGCAGGGATCGGGTTCGAGGTGGCTTCCATGCTGCTGGGCTGTGCGTTCGGCGCTTTCGTAGCCGGGCGCCTGGCCGACCAGTGGGGGCGTCGCAGCGTGCTGATCATATCGGCCGTGTTGTTCCTGCTGTCCGCCATTGGCGCTGGCGCCGCGCACACGTCGCTGCTTTTCATCGCCGCGCGCGTGCTGGGTGGATTCGCGGTGGGTGCCGCCAGTGTGATCTCGCCAGCCTACATCGCCGAGGTCGCACCGGCGCGCTATCGCGGCCGGCTCGCCACGGTACAGCAGATCGCCATCATCAGCGGCCTGTTCACGGCCTTCCTGAGCAACTACCTGCTGGCCAAGGCTGCGGGCGCCTCCACCGAAGCATTGTGGGGCGGACATGCCGCGTGGAGCTGGATGTTCTGGATGCAGGCGGTGCCGTCGGTGATCTTCCTGGTGCTGCTGCTGACCATTCCGGAAAGCCCGCGCTACCTGGTGGTGAAGCGTCGCAAGGATGAAGCGCTGCGCGTGTTGACGCGGCTGTTCGGCGGAGCCGAAGCGCAGGCCAAGCTGGCCGAGATCGATGCGTCGCTGTCGGCCGACCACCATCGCCCGCAGCTCTCCGATCTGAAGAACAAGACGACCGGCAAGATCCGCCCCATCGTCTGGGTCGGCATCGGTCTGGCGACGTTCCAGCAGCTGGTCGGCATCAACGTGGTGTTCTATTACGGCGCAGTGCTGTGGCAGGCCGTGGGCTTCTCCGAGAACGATGCGCTGGCCATCAACGTATTGTCCGGCGCGCTCAGCATCGGCGCCTGCATCGTCACCGTGCTGCTGATCGACCGCATCGGCCGCAAGCCGCTGCTGTGGATCGGCTCGGTCGGCATGGCGGTGTCGCTGGCGCTGGTGGTATGGGCCTTCGCCAGCGGCTCGCTGGTCGATGGCCATCTGCAGTTGCCGGAGGGCATGGGGACGCTGGCGCTCGTGGCCGCAAACCTCTACGTCATCTTCTTCAATATGTCGTGGGGTCCGGTGATGTGGGTGATGCTGGGCGAGATGTTCCCCAACCAGATCCGCGGCTCGGCGCTGGCGGTGGCGGGCGCGGCGCAATGGACGTCGAATTTCGCCATCACGGTGACCTTCCCGATCCTGCTGGGCAGCATCGGCCTGGCCGGCGCCTACGGCATCTACACGTTGGCCGCCATTGTTTCGGTCTTCTTCGTGCTCCGGTTCGTCCACGAAACGCGGGGTAAGGAACTGGAGCAGATGGAGGGGTGAGCGCGATGACCGGCCCTCTTCCCGTCCATTCCACGCAGACATCGTTTGTGGTGCAGCGTCTGCCCCAGCGGGCGATGGTGGCAAGGTCGTGAGGCCGCGTATCGCGCTAGCGTCGCTTGGACGGGGGCGCCACCGAATCGCGGGTGACCAGCCGATGGGGGACGACATGATCCATCAGCACGCGCGTGCTGTCCGCCTTGCGTCGGACGCTGCGCAGAAGGATATCGATGGCAGCGTTGGCCATGGAGGCGATGGGCTGGTGGATGGTCGTGAGCTCGGGCCATACGGTGGTTGCGGCGGACGTGTCGTCGAAGCCGACCACCGACAGATCGCGCGGTACGTCGAGCCCCCTGCGGTGAGCGACGGAGATCGCCGCCGCCCCCATGTCGTCGTTGCTCGCGAAGATCGCAGTCGGTGGCTTGCGCAGCGCGAGCAACTTCTCCGCGGCCTTCAGACCCGAACGGTAGGTGTAGTCGCCCTGCTGCACGAGTTCGCTCTCCACCTCGAGGCCGGCATCGTGCAGGGCCGTAACGAAGCCGTCGTAGCGTCGCGAGCTCGCACTGAGATCGGTGCGGCCACGGATGAAACCAATGCGGGTATGGCCCTGCTGGAGCAGGTGCTCGGCCATTTCCTTGCCGGCGTGGAAATCGTCGATGCGCACGCAGGAGATATCGTCGCTGAAGCGCCCGGACGCAATGGCGACAACGGGAATGCCGGCCTTGATCAGCTCGGTCACCGCCGCACGGGATTCGCACAGGGGCGGGGGCAGGATCACGCCATCGACCCGGCTTCCCAGCGCGCGGGCAGCCTTGCGCTCGGCGTCGGCATCCAGGTCTTCCCAATAGTCGATGACCAGTTGCACCGCGGTGCGCGAGGCCACGCGCAGCAGGCCCACGAGCAGTTCGCGCAGATAGGCGCCGCTGGGGTTGGTATAGATCAAGGCGATGCGCGTGTGCTGCGCCGCCGCGAGCGAGCTGGCGGCCAGGTTGGGGGTGTAGTCCAACTCGCGCACCGCGCGCATGACGCGCTCGCGGGTAACGTCGCGGACCTTGCCCTGGCCATTGATGACCCGCGAGACCGTCATGGGCGACACACCCGCGAGGGCGGCCACTTCATCGATCGTCACGCCGCTGCTCTTCCGTCGGACCGACTTCTTCGGCTTGTTCAACACGCGTTCCCTTCTTCGACCTTGACGGCACCGCGCTGCGGTCCGGCCTGGGCCGGGCGCAGGAGCGGATGATGGAACACTTCTCGGCCCCGTGTCCGTCGCACCCCGGGATGTTACCGCTAACCTCGCGACGCAGCGACCCTCCATGGGGGCTGCTCGTTGGCCTGCTGGCGTTGCTGCTGTGCGTAGCGGACGCGCGGGCCGAAGACGGCTATGACGTATGGATGCGGTATGTGCACGCAGATCCGGCCCGGCTGGACGGGTACCGCGTCCGTCTCGGCGATGTGGTCGCGCCCGACGCCACGCAGACCCAGCGCGCCGCCCGCGACGAATTGCGCCGTGGCCTCACCGGGTTTCTGGGCACAGCGCCCCGACTGCACGTGGCGCCTCCTGCCGCACGCGCCCTGCTGATAGGCACGCCGGAATCGTCCCCGTGGATCTTGCCGTTTCGGCAGGAGATCGAGGGACTTGGCGAGGAAGGCTTCCTCCTTCGCGAGGTGCGCATCGATGGCCGCGACGCGCTGGTGATCGCGGCCCATCGCGACATCGGCGTGCTGTATGGCGTGTTCCACCTGCTGCGCCTGTTGCAGACAGGCACATCGCTCGATGGACTCCACGTCAGGGAGGCGCCGCGCATCAAGCTGCGCGTGCTCAATCACTGGGACAACCTCGACCGCTACGTCGAGCGGGGATACGCGGGCAGGTCGCTGTGGGACTGGCAGACGCTGCCGGACTGGGAGGATCCCCGGTATACGGACTATGCACGCGCGAACGCCTCTATCGGCATCAACGGCGCCGTGCTCAACAACGTCAATGCGGACGCACTCAGTCTTTCGCCGCGCTACCTGCGCAAGGCAGTGGCGCTGGCGGACCTGTTCCGGCCATACGGTATCCGGGTCTACCTGAGCGCGCGCTTCAGTGCGCCCATCGAGCTGGGCGGCCTGGCTACCGCCGACCCGCGCGATCCCGGCGTGCAACGCTGGTGGCGCGAGAAGGCGGACGAGATCTATGCGCTCATCCCGGATTTCGGCGGCTTCCTGGTCAAGGCGAATTCGGAAGGGCAACCCGGCCCGCAGGACTACGGTCGCACGCACGCCGAAGGTGCGAACCTGCTGGCGGACGCGGTACGACCGCACGGGGGTGTCGTGATGTGGCGGGCGTTCGTCTACGCGCACGAGGTGCCGGAGGATCGCGCCAAACAGGCCTATAACGAGTTCGTGGGCCTGGATGGCAACTTCCACGACAACGTCTTGGTCCAGGTCAAGAACGGCCCGGTCGATTTCCAGCCACGCGAACCGTTCCATCCACTGTTCGGTGCGATGCCGCGCACGCCGCTGATGATGGAATTCCAGATCACGAAGGAGTACCTGGGCTTCGCCACCCACCTGGTTTACCTGGGCCCCCTGTACGAAGAGGTCTTGCGGGCCGATACGCATGCGCGGGGTTCCGGCTCCACCGTGGCGCGGGTGATCGAGGGATCGCTGGAGGGCCATGCGCTGTCCGGTATCGCGGGCGTGGCCAACATCGGCGACGACCGTACGTGGAGCGGGTCGCATTTCGATCAGGCCAACTGGTACGCGTTCGGTCGCCTGGCCTGGAACCCGCACCAGTCCGCGCGCGACATCGCGACTGATTGGGTGGCGATGACCTTCTCCCGCGCTCCCGATGTGGTGGCGTCCGTGGTCGGGATGATGATGGGCTCGCGCGAAGCGGCGGTGGACTACATGACGCCGCTCGGATTGCATCACCTGATGGCGCGCGGTCACCACTACGGGCCAGGACCCTGGGTCGACGGAGGACCACGCGCAGACTGGACGTCGGTCTACTACCATCGTGCAAACCGGCATGGCGTCGGGTTCGACCGCACCTCGCGCGGCAGCGGCAGCGTGTCCCAGTACGCGCCCCCGGTCGCTCGAACCTTCGATGACATCGGACAGGTGCCGGAGAACCTGTTGCTCTGGTTCCATCGCGTGCCGTGGCAACACCGCATGGGCTCCGGGCGGCCTTTGTGGAATGAGCTGGTCCACCGTTACACCCGCGGCGTCAGCTACGTTGAAGCGATGCAGGCCACCTGGGACGGGTTGCGCGGCAGGGTGGACGCACCGCGTCACCAGCATGTCGCGGCGTTCCTGCGCATCCAGCGCGACGAAGCGCAGTGGTGGCGCGATGCCAGCGTGGCGTACTTCCAGTCGATCAACGGTCTTGCGCTGCCGGCGGACGAAGCGCCGCCGCCGCACCCGCTGGCGTACTACCAGGCGCTGCAGTCCCCCTACGCGCCGGGAGACGGACGATGAGCGTGCTGCACGCATGCTCGGCCGGCGTTGCGCTGTTGCTGCTCGGCGCGTCCATGGCGCGTGCGCAGGAGCCGCCGCAGACGGTGCTGCTGCATCCGCTGTTCCAGGATCATGCCGTGCTGCAGCGCGAGGCACCCATCCGCCTCTGGGGCCAAGCGCAGGTCGGCAGCGGCGTAACGGTGACGTTCGCAGGAAAGACGACCCACGTGCGCGCCAGCGCGGATGGACGCTGGAAGGCCACCTTGCCTGCCCAGGCGGCCGGTGGTCCGCACACGCTGGTAGTCAAGGCGGGCCAGGCCACGCAGGTCCTCCGGGATATCCAGGTGGGCGATGTGTGGTTGTGCTCCGGACAGTCGAACATGGAACTGCCGGTGTGGCGCGCGCTCGATGCGAGCAGCGAGATCGCTTCCGCCACGGATCCGGACATCCGCCTGTTCGTCGTTCCGCAGGGCGGCGCCGTGACACCGCAATCGCGCTTCGCCGGTGAGGTGCGCTGGCGGGCCGCGTCGCCCGACAGCGTGCGCGACTTCTCGGCAGCGTGCCTGTACTTCGCGCGCGAACTGCGCAAGACGGTGGATGTGCCGATGGGGTTGATCCAGGCGGCATGGGGCGGTTCGCGCATCGAAGCTTGGACCAGCGTGGCCGCTCTGCGAACCGGCGGTGACCTGGACGGCGTGCTCGATGTGCTGTCGCTCCATGCCACCGATACCTCTGCGGCCGTGGCCCGCTGGGGGCGCCACTGGGAACAGTGGTGGACCGGCCATTCGGGCGTCGCCCCGGACGACATGCCGTGGCGCGCCGATGCGCCCGGCACGCATTGGCGAGCGGCGCCCGCCACACTGGGAGCCTGGGAGCGCTGGGGCGTGACCGAACTGGCCGACTACAACGGCATGATGTGGTACCGCACGCAGGTGACGCTGACGGCCGCGCAAGCCCGCCGCGCCGCCACGCTGGAACTCGGCGCGGCGGACGAGACGGACATGACCTGGGTGAACGGTACCGTCGTCGGCAGCGATGACGGCGCCAGCGAAGGGCGACGCTATGCGCTTCCTGCCGGGCGGCTCCACGCGGGCGTCAACATCGTGGTGGTCAATGTGCTGGACACCTACCGCGACGGCGGCTTGGCCGGCCCCGCCGAGGCGCAGGCGCTGCGCTTCGACGATGGCACGCGCGTGGTGCTGGATGTTCCGTGGCAGTATCGTCCTGCGCGCGGCGTGGGCGAACCACCGCGCGCGCCGTGGCAAGCGGCGACCGGGCTATCGACGCTCTACAACGGCATGATCTCGCCGCTCGGTAATTACGGCCTGCGCGGCATGCTGTGGTACCAGGGTGAATCCAACACGGGGGAGGGCGCCGGTTATGCCGCGCGTCTGCGCGCGTTGCGTGATGACTGGCGGTATCGGTTCGGACGCGATCTTCCGATGCTGGTGGTGCAGTTGGCCGGCTATGGCATGCCGCCGACCGCACCCATCGAAAGTGGCTGGGCGCAGGTGCGCGAGGCGCAACGGCGTGTGGTCGGCGAGGATGCGCACTCCGGTCTGGTGGTCGCCGTCGATATCGGTGATGCCTACGACATCCATCCACCCAACAAGCAGGAGCTCGGCCGCCGTCTGGCACGCGCCGCACGCCATGTCGTCTATGGCGAACGGGCGTTGCCACCGTCCGGCCCGGTCGCGCGCTCCGCATCGCGCACGCGGGAAGGGATCAGGATCGCCTTCGACGACGTTCCGGTCGCATTGGCGACCACCGGCGCGAACGGCCCGATCGGCTTCGAACTCTGCGATGCCCAACGCCGCTGCGAGTACGCCGATGCGGCCCTCGACGGGCGCGCGGTCGTCCTGCGCAGTGGCCATGATGGCTACGCCGAACGGGTGCGCTACTGCTGGGCCGATGGCCCGGTGTGCACGCTGCGCGATGCCACGGGATTGCCGGCCGGTCCCTTCGAACTTCCCATCACTTCGGCCGAGCCGCCGCGATGAAGCCATTCACCCAGCACCGTCTCGATCGACAGACCCATGGAAGCCGCGCATCTCGCTGCACGGGGCGAAGCGTGCTGTGGACGACGCTCCTGCTGTTCGCCGCCGTCAGTCATGCGCAAACGCCCGCGAAGGCGCCACCGGTCTATTTCGATTGGTTCGAGTACGCCGGGCGCGACGCCGCCTTCGATGTGCCCCTGCCGGCCGGCTACTACCGCAATCCGGTGCTGGCCGGCTTCCACGCCGACCCCAGCATCGTGGCCGCCAACGGCAAGTTCTACCTGGTCAACTCCAGCTTTACCTACTTCCCGGGCATTCCTGTCTTCGAGAGCGCGGATCTGGTGCACTGGAAGCAGATAGGCAACGTCATCGACCGCCCCACGCAACTGGACTTCGACGGCTTGAGCGTGTCGCGCGGCATCTTCGCGCCGACCATCGAGTATCGCGACGGCACGTTCTACGTCGTTACCACCGCCACGGACAGTGGCGGCAACTTCATCAGCACGGCGCGCGATCCGGCCGGACCGTGGTCCGACCCGCACTGGCTGTCCGGCATCGGCGGCATCGATCCATCCCTGTTCTTCGACGACGACGGCAAGATCTATCTGCTCAACAACGACGAGCCGCCAGGCCCACCTCGCTATGACGGACACCGCGCCATCTGGATGCAGGAGATCGACCTGGCACGATTCCAGCCGGTTGGCCCGCGCAAGGTGCTGATCGACGGCGGCGTGGAGCCGGAGAAGAATCCGATCTGGATCGAAGGTCCGCACCTCTACAAGCGCGAGGGCTGGTATTACCTCTCCGACGCGGAAGGGGGTACCGGTCCCCAGCATTCGCAGGTGGTGCTCCGCAGCCGCGAAGTCTGGGGACCGTACATGCCGTATGCGGGCAATCCCATCCTGACCCAGCGCGACCTTCCGTCGGACAGGCCATTGCCGATCACCAATGCCGGCCACGCCGATCTCGTGGAAGGGCCGGATGGCTCATGGTGGGCCGTGTTCCTGGCCAGTCGAAATTATCAGGGGCGCCACTACAACACCGGGCGCGAAACCTATCTGCTGCCGGTGCAGTGGCGCGACGGCTGGCCCGAGATCCTGCCTGCTGGCCAGACCATTCCGTATGCCGTGCGTGCCCCCGCATGGATGCGTGGCAAGGCCATGCAAACACCAGCCACCGGCAACTTCGTCCACCGCGACGAATTCGACGCCCCGGCGTTGGCAGCGGAATGGCTGCGCGTGCGCGTGCCGAAGACCGCATGGGCCGACTTGACCTCGCGCCCAGGCGCGCTCGCCGTGCATCCATTGACGGAAGGACTTGAGACGTTGCGTAACCCGGCGTTCCTCGGCCGCCGCCAGCAGCATCTGCGCTTCGAGGCGAGCACTGCGATGAGCGTGCCCGCTGCCGGCGTAGCGGCGGGACTTGCGGCGTTCCAGAGCGAGGCGTACTGGTACTTCCTCGGCGTCCGCCGCTTGGCCGGCGATCGCATCGCCGTTTTCCTGGACGCCCGCGACGGCAGCGGGGCCACGCGCACGCTTGCCACGCGCGAGATCGCGGTGACCCATGCGCTGCGCCTGAAGATCGAAGGCGACGAGGGCGACTATGGGTTTGCATTCGACGCCGGCGATGGACGGGGTTGGCAGAGGCTCGCCGACCGGGTCGACGGCACCGTGCTGAGCACCGATCGCGCCGGCGGTTTCGTCGGTGCCCTGTTGGGACCGTTCGCGCGCGACGAGCGCGCTTCGAGGAGCGAATGATGATGCCGATGCCTTCCGTTTCCATCGCCCGCCGCGTTGCGCCCGGTCTGTGCGCGCTGACCCTGTGTGTCGCCGCCTGGACCTCCTGGTCCGCGCAGGCGGCCGACGCGAAGCCCTGGCTCGATGCCTCCCGCAGTTTCGAGGCGCGTGCCGCATCGCTGGTCGCGCAGATGACGCTCGAAGAGAAAGCCGCGCAGATGCAGAACGCTGCGCCGGCCATCGAACGCCTGGGTGTTCCCGCTTACGACTGGTGGAACGAAGCCCTGCACGGCGTCGCACGCGCCGGGCAGGCGACGGTGTTCCCGCAAGCCATCGGCTTGGCGGCGACCTTCGACGTGCCGTTGATGGACGAAGTGGCCACCACCATCAGCGACGAAGCGCGCGCCAAGCACCACCAATTCTTGCGCGACGGCCAGCATGGCCGTTACCAGGGCCTGACGTTCTGGTCGCCGAACATCAACATCTTCCGCGACCCGCGTTGGGGAAGGGGCCAGGAAACGTACGGCGAGGATCCGTACTTGACCGCGCGCATGGGCGTCGCCTTCGTGCGCGGCCTGCAGGGCGACGACCCCGTGTATCGAAAGCTGGACGCCACCGCGAAGCACCTCGCCGTGCACAGCGGCCCCGAGGCCGACCGCCACCATTTCGACGCGCGGCCGAGCAAACGCGATCTGTACGACACCTACCTGCCGGCGTTCGAAGCCTTGGTGAAGGAGGGCAGGGTGGATGCGGTGATGGGCGCCTATAACCGCGTCTATGGCGAATCCGCCAGCGCGAGCAGGTTCCTGTTGCGCGACGTGCTGCGCGGCGACTGGGGCTTCAAGGGCTACGTCGTCTCCGACTGCTGGGCCATCGTCGACGTCTGGAAGAACCACAAGATCGTCGATACCCGCGAGCAGGCCGCTGCGCTGGCCGTGAAGAACGGTACCGAACTCGAATGCGGGGAGGAGTACGCCATGCTGCCCGCGGCCGTGAGACAGGGCCGGATAAGCGAGGCCGAGATCGACGATGCGGTCACCCGGCTGTTCGCCGCACGCATGCGGCTGGGCATGTTCGATCCGCCGGAGCGCGTACGTTGGGCGCGCATTCCGTATTCGGTCAACCAGGCGCCCGCGCACGACGCACTGGCGCTGAAGGCCGCACGTTCGTCGCTCGTGCTGCTGAAGAACGATGGACTGCTGCCGCTGTCGCGCGACCTGAAGCGTATCGCCGTGATCGGCCCCACCGCCGACGACACGATGGCGCTGCTGGGCAACTACTTCGGTACGCCGGCTGCCCCGGTGACCGTGTTGCAGGGCATTCGCGAGGCCGCCAAGGGCGTCGACGTGACCTATGCGCGCGGCGTGGACCTGGTGGAGGGTCGCGACGATCCGGCGGCGACGCCGCTGATCGAGGCCGCGTACCTGCGGCCGTCCGCCGACTCCCCCGAGCGCGGTCTGCGCGGCGAGTACTTCCGCACCCAGGACCTGTCCGGTGCGCCCGCGCTGGTACGTACCGATGCGCAGATCGGGTTCCGCTGGGACCGCGGTTCGCCGACCGACAACCTGCTGGCACGGGGTGAGGCGGCACCCGGGCAGGGTATTCCCGGCGACCACTTCAGCATCCGCTGGAGCGGGCAACTGCTGCCGCCTGTTTCAGGCCGCTACCGGATCGAAGCAGCTGCAGACGACGGCCTCCGCCTCTACGTGGATGGCGAGCGCGTGCTGGACCACTGGACGAACAGCGATCGCCTGCGCAGCGACGGCGTGGAGCTCGACCTGCAGGCCGGGCGCGCGTACGACCTGCGGCTGGAGTACTACGACGCCGAGCGCGACGCGGGCGTACGCCTGGCCTGGCGGATGCCGGGAGCGAAGCCGCCGTTCGAGGAGGCGCTGGAGGTCGCGCGCAAGGCGGATGTGGTGGTGTTCGTCGGCGGCCTGACCGGCGATGTCGAAGGCGAGGAGATGACGGTCAACTATCCCGGATTCGCCGGTGGCGACCGCACGGACCTGCGCCTGCCCGCCACGCAGCGCGCCCTGCTGGAAGCGCTCCATGCCACCGGCAAGCCCGTCGTCCTGGTGCTGACCGGCGGTTCCGCGCTGGCGGTGGAGTGGGCCGATGCGGAACTGCCGGCGATCCTGATGGGCTGGTATCCGGGACAGCGCGGCGGCACCGCGGTGGGTGAGGCGCTGTTCGGCGACATCAATCCGGCGGGTCGCTTGCCGGTCACGTTCTACAGGGCCGACCAGGCCATGCCGGCGTTCGACGACTACACGATGGAAGGGCGTACCTACCGGTACTTCCGCGGCACGCCGCTGTATCCGTTCGGACATGGTCTCTCGTATACCCGGTTCGACTATCGCGGATTGCGTACCGACGCGCGCTCGGTTGCCATGGACGGACGCCTGCGCGTCGAGGTGGACGTGGCCAATACCGGAAAGCGCGCGGGCGAGGAGGTGGTGCAGCTGTACCTGCGTCCGCTGCACGCCAGTCCCGGCGATGCGCAGCAGGACCTGCGCGGGTTCCAGCGTATCCACCTGGCGCCAGGCGAGCGGCGCACGGTGTCGTTCGAGCTGGCACCCGCGAGCGCATTGCGCCGCTACGACGAGGCCTCCGGGGGATACCTGGTGAAGCCGGGGCGTTATGAGCTGCGTGTCGGCGGTTCGAGCGCCGATGTACGCGCACGCGCCACCTTCGACGTGGAGGCGCGCCGTGAGTGACACGCCGTGCCCCATGCTTGACCTGCCACCTTCTCCAACCCAGGGAAAACCGCCGCATGGCCAGTGCTGAACACCGCCTCTCGATCCGCGAAAAGCTGGGCTACAGCCTGGGCGACTTGGCCGCGAATCTCATCTTCCAGACGCTGATCACGTACCTCGCCTTCTTCTACACCGACGTCTACCGGCTGCCACCCGCGACCGCTGCGACGATCATCTTCGTGGTCGGCCTGGTGGGGGCCTTCGTCTTCACGCCACTGATCGGCATCGCCGCCGACCGCACTGCGACGCGCTGGGGCAAGTTCCGGCCCTGGATCCTGTGGACGGCGATCCCGTTCGGCGTGCTGTCGCTGCTGGCGTTCAGCACGCCGGATTTCAGCGAACGCGGAAAGATCGCGTATGCGCTGGCTACCTACAGCCTGCTGGTGCTCGTATACGCGGCGAACAACCTGCCGTACTCCGCATTGAGCGGCGTGCTCACCGGCAGCATGGCCCAGCGCAACAGCCTGTCGGCGTACCGATTCGTCGCCGTGATGATTGCGCAGTTCGTCATCCAGGTCCTGCTGATGCCGCTCGTGCTCATCCTCGGCGATGGCGATCGCGTCCAGGGGTTCGAGCGGGTGATGACGGTTTTCGCCATCGTCGGCACGGTCTTCTTCCTGGTCACGTTCCTGACGACCCGGGAACGGGTGGTGCCGACCAGGGCGCAGTCCTCCGGCGTGTTGCAGGACCTGGCCGACCTGCTGCGCAACCGGCCATGGCAGGTCATGCTGGTGCTGACGGTGCTGGTCTTCGTCAACCTGGCCTTGAAGGGCGGCACCTACATCTACTATTTCCAGTACTACATGAGCGAAGCGGCGCTCGCGTCGTTCCTCGATGCTTCGGGGTTCAATGCTCTCATCACCGGTCTCAACGCCGCGCTGACCAGCGCGGGCCTGGCCGGATTCCAGTGGCCCGAGGATCCGGCCACCTCCGCCTTCAGCCTGTTCAACGGCAGCGGCATCCTCTGCATGATCCTCGGTATCGGGGCGTCGCGCCGGCTGGCGGATCGGTTCGGCAAGCGCGACGTGTTCGGCGGCGCGCTGTTCGTATCCACCCTTTTCCTGCTGGCGTTCTACGTCTTCCCGCCGACCGCGGTACCGATGGTGTTCGGCGCCTTCATGCTGCACGGGTTCTGCTACGGCATCACGATCCCGCTGCTGTGGGCGATGACCGCCGATGTCGCCGACTACTCCGAATGGAAGAACGACCGCCGCGCCACGGCGATCATCTTCTCCGCGATGCTGTGCGGGCTGAAGATCGGGCTCAGCGTGGGTGGCGCGCTGGTGGCCGGCATCCTGGCGCACCACGGCTACCAGGCAGGCGCGGACCAGCAGCCCGCGGCCGTCGTGGACGGCATCCGCATGACGGTGAGCCTCTATTGCTCCCTTCCATTCCTGGCCGCCGTGGCCCTGCTCTTCATCTACGAAATCGACAAGCGCATGGAGACGCGCATCGAACACGAACTCGACCAGCGTCGCCGCACCACCGGCGCGGTGGCCTGATCCTGGATGCCGACGATGACCGACACGCTCCTCCACGACGACGCCACCACGCATGAAGCACGCCTCAAGCACTTGGCGGCGCACGCCATCTCCAGGCCGCTGGTGACCCATATCTACACCGCTGATCCCTCGGCCCACGTGTTCGAGGGGCGGCTCTACATCTATCCCTCGCACGACATCGATGGCGGTGCGCCGTTCGACGACGAAGGCGGGCATTTCGGCATGGAGGACTACCACGTGCTGAGGATGGATACACCGGACGGGGAGGTCACCGATTGCGGCGTGGTCCTGCACGTGCGCGACGTGCCGTGGGCCGACCGACAGATGTGGGCGCCGGACGCGGCCTCGCGCGATGGCAGGTACTACCTGTATTTTCCGGCCAAGGACGACAGCGGCCTGTTCCGCATCGGCGTGGCCGTCAGCGATCGTCCGGAGGGGCCTTTCTCAGCCGAGCGAGAGCCCATTCCCGGCGCGTACTCGATCGATCCGGCCGTATTCCAGGACGATGACGGCACGCACTACCTGTACTTCGGTGGGATCTGGGGCGGACAGCTGCAGAAATACCGGGAGAACCACTACGACGCATCACACGAGGAGCCTGCCGGCGATGCGCCCGCGCTAGGTCCCCGTATCGCGCGACTGGATGCCAGCATGACGGCGCTGGCCGAACCGACGCGCGAGGTGGTGATTCTCGACGAAATCGGGAAACCGCTGCGCGCTGACGATCACGCACGGCGCTTCTTCGAAGGGCCGTGGATGCACAAGTACGAAGGCCGCTATTACCTGTCGTACTCGACCGGCAATACGCATCTGTTGTGCTACGCCGTAAGCGACAACCCGTACGGGCCTTTCCGGCATGCGGGCGTGATCCTGAAGCCGGTCGTCGGCTGGACTACCCATCACTCGATCTGCGCGTTCGGTGGCCAGTGGCACCTGTTCTATCACGACGCACTGCATTCCGGTGGCGTCACGCATCTGCGCACGGCCAAGTGCACGGTGCTGCATCATGAGTCAGATGGAAGCATCCGCACGATCGATCCCTATGGCGGATGACGGGCCTCGCGACGCATGGGATGACGCGCTGGCGCCGATGCCTCCGGGTCCGTTGCACTGGTTGCGGCGCGGCCCTTTGGAAGTGGCCTTGGCGCCCGAGGCCGGCGGCCGTCTCGCGCAGATCAGGTTCGCCGGCGTGGACTGGCTGCTCGGCCCCGACGAAGCACCTGCGACGATCGGGTGGGGCTGCTATCCCATGGTGCCGTGGGCGGGCAGGGTGAGGGAAGGGCGCTTCGACTTCGGTGGGCGCGCATACCGGGTACCGACGAACTTCGGTTCGCACGCCATCCATGGCGTCGGCTACTCGCGCGCATGGCGGCTCGATGCACCGCATCCTTCGCAGGCCATCCTGTCGCTGGCACTGCCACGCGACGGCTATTGGCCCTTCGGCGGCGTTGCACAGCAGTCCGTGACGCTCACCGGCAACATCCTTCACCTGATGTTGTCCGTGCAGGCGGAAGACCTGGCCATGCCAGCCGCATTGGGTTGGCATCCCTGGTTTCGCAAGCCCGATGGCCTGGAATTCCATCCTGAGGCGATGTATCCCCTCGACGCGTCGGGCATCGCAACGTTGCCCACCGTGCCGCCTACGCCTGGGCCTTGGGACGACTGCTTCGTCGTGCGGAAAGAGATCGTGCTCGAGCGGGAGAGGCAGCGCCTCTGCCTGCGTGCCGATACGGACCACTGGGTCGTCTTTGATGGTGCCGCACTCGCCACGTGCGTAGAGCCGCAGACGGGCCCGCCAGATGCCTTCAGTCTGGCGCCGCACATCCTGTCACCGGGCCAGCGGCTCGCCCTGACGTTCGAGCTCGCGTGGCATCCTGCTGAGGTGTAAAGCAGGAGCACAAGGACACCGGGAGTGGCACTGCGGCGCACGCGCAGTACTCGGATTGTTGTGCCTCGCAACATAAGAATTCGTGCGCCACGTCTTGCATGTGAGCACTTGGCTGCTTTATGGTGCAATCGATTGCATTGAGGCGAAACGTCGAAGCTTCGTGCCGGTTGGGAGGCCGGGAAATCGATGTATGTCTATCCGATCGGGCCGGCATTTCGCATCGCGTGCGATGCATCTTCTTCCGTGATGACCGCGATGTCTGGAACACGGATTCCAGGCGTCGCCGCTCCGAGGCCCGGTGTGTGAGCGTGCAGGGCACGGGGTTCACACGCAGGGATGCGCTGCGCGCCGCCGTGGTGGGCGGCGTTGGGCTGGCCAGTGCCGGGTTGGTAGCCGGAACCGGTGAAACGACGCCGCTCAAGGGTAGGCTGAAGCACTCCGTTGCGCGCTGGACTTTCCCGAAACTGTCGATTGTTCAGTTGTGCGAAGCAGTCAGGGGCATCGGATTCGCCGCCATCGATCTGGTCGGGCCTGAAGACTGGCCGACGCTGAAGACGCATGGGGTGTTCAGCTCGATGTGCAACGGCGCAGAACTTGGCCTGGACAAGGGCTTTGCCGCGCCGCAGTTCCATGATGAGCTGGTCGACCGCTATACGCGCCACATCGATCTGGTGGCCGACGCCGGTTACCACAATCTCATATGCTTCTCGGGCAATCGCAACGGCATGGACCCGCAGGAGGGCCTGGCCAACGCCGAAGCCGGTTTGAAGCGGATCCTGGGCCATGCGGAGAAGCGCGGCGTCACGCTGGTCATGGAACTGCTGAATTCCAAGGTGGATCACCCCGACTACCTGTGCGATCGCTCCGGCTGGGGCGTGGCGCTGTGCGAGCGCTTGGGCTCCGATCGTTTCGGCCTGCTTTACGACATCTACCACATGCAGATCATGGAAGGCGACGTGATCGCCACGATCCGCAAACACCATGCCTTCTTCAAGCATTACCACACCGCGGGCGTGCCTGGCCGACATGAGATCGGCGAGGACCAGGAGCTCAACTATCGCGCCATCTGTCGCGCTATCCGCGATACCGGCTTCGACGGCTACATCGCGCAGGAATTCGTGCCTGCCGCCGCCGATCCGATCTCTTCGCTGCGCGAAGCGATACGCCTGTGTGACGTCTGAATCCGATATCCACCGAGGCAAACACCCATGGTAGACAATCACTACGACGCCATCGTCGTCGGCTCGGGAATCAGCGGCGGCTGGGCCGCCAAGGAACTGACCGAAAAAGGCCTCAAAGTGTTGATGCTTGAACGCGGGCGTAACATCGAACACGTCAAGGGCTACGTGAACGCGATGAAGGAGTCGTGGGACTTTCCCCATCGCAATCATCCCACCCAGGAGATGCGGGCGAAGTTCCCGGTCCGCGTGCGCGATGGCGGCCTTGGCGAGAGCACGCTGGACATGTGGGCGAACGAGCAGGATTGCCCTTATACGGAAACCAAGCGTTTCGATTGGTACCGCGGCTACCATGTCGGGGGGCGATCGCTGCTCTGGGGCCGACAGAGCTATCGTTTGTCGGATCTGGATTTCGAAGCGAACCTGAAAGAGGGGGTCGCTACCGACTGGCCGATCCGCTATGCCGACATCGCGCCCTGGTACGACTACGTCGAGAAGTTCGCGGGTATCGCCGGCACGCGTGAGGGTCTGGATGTGCTGCCCGACGGCGAATTCCTTCCCCCCATTCCGCTGAACATCGTCGAGAAAGACGTGGCGTTGCGTATCAAGCAGGCCTTCGGTGGTACGCGCCATCTGATCCACTCGCGCACCGCCAACATCACCCAGCCCAAGCCCGAACAGGGCCGGGTCAACTGCCAGTACCGCAACAAGTGCATCCTGGGCTGTCCGTTCGGTGCGTACTTTTCCACCCAATCGGCCACGCTGCCGGCTGCGATGAAGACGGGCAACCTGACGCTGCGGCCGTTCTCGATCGTCAAGGAGGTGTTGTACGACAAGGATCGCAAGCGAGCGCGGGGGGTGGAGATCATCGATGCCGAAAGTGGCCAGACCTACCAGTACACGGCCAAGGTCGTCTTCCTCAATGCTTCTTCCTTCAATTCCACGTGGTTGCTGATGAACTCGGCCACCGATGTCTGGGAAGGTGGCCTGGGCTCTTCCTCGGGCGAACTGGGACACAACGTCATGGACCATCATTTCCGCGTGGGCGCATCGGGCCGCGTCGATGGTTACGAGGACAAGTACTACTCCGGTCGTCGTCCCTGCGGTTTCTACATTCCGCGCTTCCGCAACGTCGGCAGCGACAAGCGCGCTTATGCACGCGGCTTCGGCTATCAGGGCGGCGCCAGCCGCACCGGCTGGTCCCGCGAGATCGCCGAACTCAACATCGGCGCCGAGTTGAAGGACGCACTGACCCAGCCCGGCGACTGGCGAATCGGCATGACCGGATTCGGCGAGATGCTGCCGTACCACGACAACCGGATCAGCCTGGATCCGGGCCGCAAGGACAAGTGGGGCCTGCCGGTGCTGGCGATGGACGTGTCCATGCGCGAGAACGAACTGGCGATGCGCAAGGACATGGGCAGCGATGCCGCCGAAATGCTCGAGGCCGCAGGCATCAAGGATGTGAAGGCGCATGACAACGACTACGCGCCTGGCATGGGCATCCATGAAATGGGAACCGCACGGATGGGACGCGACAGGAAGAATTCGGTTCTGAACATGCACAACCAGGTCTGGGATGCGCCGAACGTCTACGTGACCGACGGCGCCTGCATGACCTCCAGCGCCTGCGTGAATCCGTCGCTGACGTACATGGCGCTGACCGCAAGGGCGGCGGACCACGCGGTGCGCGAACTCAAGGCGGGGAACCTGTGATGGAGCGTCGAGAACTTCTGAAGATGATCGCCGCTGCCACGGGCGCGGCCATGATCGGCCTGCCTGCGTCCGCCTACGCGCAAGGGCCTGTTCCGGGCGGCGCGAGCGCCTTTTCCGCTAGCGATGTCGCGTTGCTGGACGAAGTGGCCGATACCATTCTGCCGCGTACCAGGACGCCGGGCGCCAAAGATGCGGGTGCGGGGGCTTTCATCGCCCGGTACGTGGTCGACTGCTACACGCCTGAGAACCAGGCGATTCTCCGGGACGGTCTGGCCGATCTGGACCGACGCGGCGGCCGGCGTTTTCTTGCGCTGACGCACGAGGCGCGCACCGCGCTCCTGCGCACGCTGGATGCCGAAGCCAGGACGCAGCTGGCCGCCACGGCGAGGGGCGGCGGCGGCAATCGAGGGCCATTGAAGGCGCACTACTTCACGATGCTCAAGCAACTGGCCATCTTCAGCTTCTTCACCTCGCGCCAGGGTGCAACCGAGGCGCTGCAGTACGTCGCCGTGCCGGGGCGCTATGACGGCGATCTGGCGTACACGCCGGGCACGCCCGCATGGGCCACCGAATGAGCGGGCCATGCGATCCGCCTGAGCCTCACTCCCTCACTGGAAACGCCATGACCCGGATGACACAACCGATCCTGCTGGCCACCTGCCTGCTGGCCGCAGCACCCGCGGCTGCGCAAGGCGCGGGTGGGCCGCAAGGCGATCCTGCCAGGACGGAAGTCTGGAAACCGGTTCCGGCGACGGTGGCGACCCCCAGGGACGGCGCGCCTTCCGATGCCGTGGTGCTGTTCGGCGGCAAGGATCTTTCAGCCTGGGAAGCGGAGCAGGGCGGTGAGGCGCGCTGGGCGGTCGCCGACGGTGCGTTCACCGTGGTGCCGGGCAGCAAGGGGATCCGCACGAAGCAGCGCTTCTGCGACATCCAGCTGCATGTTGAATGGCGTACTCCCACCGAAACCCGGGGTTTCGATGGGCAGCAGCGTGGCAACAGCGGCATTTTCCTGCAGGAGGTCTACGAGCTGCAGGTGCTCGACAGCTACGACAATCCGACCTACTCCAATGGGCAGGCGGCGTCGATCTACAAGCAGGCCATTCCGCTGGTGAACGCGTCGCGCGCACCGGGCCAATGGCAGGTTTACGACGTGATCTGGAAGGCACCACGATTCTCCGAAGGCGGCGGCCTTGTTTCGCCGGCACGCATCACGGTGCTGCACAACGGCGTGCTGGTGCAGAATGATACTGTCGTGTCGGGCAGGACAGAGTACATCGGCGCCCCCTCGTACCCGCCCCACGGCTGCGCGCCGATCGTCCTGCAGGATCACGACGCCAAGGTCAGCTTCCGCAATATCTGGGTGCGTGAACTCTAGGCAGCGGGTGGGCCGCTGCCCGCTTCTTGCCTACTTCTGCTTGAGGAAGGCGATCAGGTCGTCGATGTCCTTCTCCGAGAGCTGAGCGAAGGGCGGCATCAATCCACCACCTTTCACGATCTTTTCCTTGATCTGCTTTTCGTCCAGCCGCTCACCCACGTCGGTAAGGGCCGGAAAGGTACCCGGCATGCCGGCGCGATTCGCGCCGTGGCACGCCGAGCACTGGGCGGCATAGAGCCGGGCGCCCGTGGGCGCATCCTGCGAAGCCGCCAGGACGGGGACGAAGGTCGCCATCACGAGAGACAGGCCGGCCAGCATGACAAGTTTCCGCATGGGGTGACTCCCGTATCAGCGCACTGCGGCCGCAGGCAGGTGTTCGTCGAGGTAGTCCGCGCCGGCTTTGATGACCGAAGCAGGATCGTGCGGGTGGTCATGCTCGATGATGAACCACTGCACGCCCGCTGCTTCGGCGGCGGAGAGGATCGACGTCCAGTTCAGCACACCCCTGCCGACGGCAGCGAAGCCGCCTTCGTCCTGCGCTTGGCCCTGGGCTGCATTGTCCTTGGCATGGACCGCGAACAGGCGTCCGCGAAATTTGCCCAGCGTCGCCGCCGGGTCGAGTCCGGCGCGTGCCACCCAGGCCAGATCCAGCTCGGTCTTGAGCCCGGGGCCGGCCGCTTCGAACAGCAAGTCGAGCCCTGTCTTGCCGGCGAAATCGACCAGCTCGAAGTCGTGGTTGTGGTAGGCCAGCGTCATCCCCTTGGCCTGCACCTGTCGCGAGATGCCGGCCAGTTCTTCGCCCAGGGCCGTCCAGCCGGCCGCGTCGGTCGGCCGTTCCTTCTCGCTCAGATACGGCACCACCAGCACGGTGTTGCCGATCGCCTCGTTGAAGGCGACCACGCTATCCAGATTCGTGCGCAGATCCGCCAGTTGCACATGGCTGGAGATGACCCTGATCGAATACTTGTCCAGCAATCGCTTCAACTCCGCCGCGTCGACACCCTGCGTACCGACGGTTTCCACTGCCCGGATGCCGGCGTCGTGCACGATCTTCAATTGCTCGTCGAGCGAAGCCACATGGCGCAGCGTGTACATCTGCACCGCAACGGGCTTGGCTGGCGTAGCGGCGTCCTTGGCGAAGCCGGGCAAGGAGGAGAAGAACAGCAGCATGGCGGTTGCGATTCTGCGCAATGGCGTGATGGTCATGGTGTACTCGGCGGTCGGATGGATGCGGACAAGGCGGAGAGCCGATCCTGTTCTGGGTCGATCAAAGGATGGATGTCCAGGCACGCGTCCTGGCCGAGGCGATGACGCGGTCGACGATGAGCGCAGAGCGCAGTCCGTCTTCGAACGTCGGCAACCCTTCAGGCCGCTCGGCGACGATGGCGCGATAGGTGTCCGCGACGAACGCGTCGAAACAGTTGCCATAGCCCTGCGCATGGCCGGGCGGCAGCACCGACAGCCGGCGCTGCTCGGCACTTCCCGCACCCGGACCGCGCACGAAGATCTCTTCGCGCTGGTCGGGCCTGCCGATCCAGAGCCGTTCGCTGTCCTCCTGATCGAACGCCACGCTCGCCTTCGCGCCGTCGATTTCGAACCACAAGCGGTTCCGGCGTCCGGCCGACACCTGGCTGACCGTCAACGAGGCCAGCGTGCCGTTGCCGGTCTTGAACAGGGCCGCGGCCACGTCCTCGCTGGCGACCGATTGCAGGGTGCCGCCCGCCGCCGGCGTGGCGAAGCTCAGCCCGGTGGTGGCGGCCCGTTGCGCAATCACCGTTTCGAATGCAGCGGTGACCTCCACGAAGCGTTCTCCGCTGACCCATTCCACCAGATCGCACCAGTGCGAGCCGATGTCGGCGAACACGCGGGAAGCGCCACCCAGCGCTGGATCCACGCGCCAGTTGTTGCTGGCTGGATCCAGCAGCCAATCCTGCAGGTAGCTGCCATGGATGAGTCGCAGCGGGCCCAGTTCGCCTTCGGCGATGCGTGCGCGCGCCTCTCGAACGACAGGGTGATAGCGGTAGACGAACGGCACCGTGGCTACCAGGCCGGTGGAGGCCGCCAGGTCGGCCAAGGCCTGTGCGTCCTGCCGTGTCGTGGCCAGCGGCTTCTCGCAGATCACGTGCTTGCCGGCTTCCAGCGCGGCCTGCGCCATCGCACGGTGCAGATGGTTGGGGGTGCACACATGCACCACCTGCACCTGCGGGTCGGCGAGGGCCTCCCCGATATCGCGATAGGCGCGCGGCACGTCCCAGGCCTTCGCCACGTCTTCGCCACGTTCCGGTGAGGACGCGCTGACACCGCGGACGACGGCACCGGCGAGCAAGGCCGCGCGGCGATGCACGGCGCCGATCATCCCGGTACCGACGATGGCGACCCCCAGCTTACCCATGCCCCGGCTCCTCAGCTTGCGGACGAAGAAGAGGGCGCAGCGGCGGTCGCCGGGCCTTCGCGGAACAACAGCAAGAAGGCCACCAACACGACCAAGGCCACGCCGGCCGGGAACAGCCAGATCTTCTGCCAGTCGGGGCCCGCCGGCGTGGTGTAGTGCTCGACCACCGCGCCCGAAAGGAAG
Organism: Pseudoxanthomonas sp. Root630; assembly: GCF_001427585.1. Lineage (GTDB taxonomy): Bacteria > Pseudomonadota > Gammaproteobacteria > Xanthomonadales > Xanthomonadaceae > Pseudoxanthomonas_A. The sequence goes on from NZ_LMGY01000017.1 coordinate 195,967, forward strand.
GTGCCGATCAACATGCCCACGCCATAGGTGGCCAGCGTGATGAAACCTTGCGCGCTGCTGCGCACTGCCGGGCCTGCGTGGGCGTCGGTATAGATCTGGCCGGTGACGAAGAAGAAGTCATAGCAGATGCCATGCAGCACGATGCCGATGACCAGCAGCGCGAATCCGCTGCCGGCATCGCCATAGGCGAACATCCCGTAGCGCAGCACCCAGGCGGCCATGCCGACCGCCAGCATCGTCTTGACCCCCAGCCGCGCGAACAGGAAGGGCATGGCCAGCATCAGCAGCACTTCGGACACCTGGCCCAGCGATTGCAAGCCGGCCGCGCCCCGCACGCCCAGGTCATTGAGATACGGATTGGTGAAGTTGTAGTAGAACGACAGCGGAATGCAGATGGCGATCGAGGCCAGGAAAAACACCAGGTACGAGCGCGACTTCAGCAGGCGCAGCGCGTCCAGTCCGACGACCTGGCCCAACGTGGCGTTGCGCTGCTGCGCGAGCGGGGGTGTATGGGGCAGGGTGAACGCGTACAGCCCCAGCATCAACGAAGCGGCCGCCGCCATGCGGAACGTGAGCTCCAGCCGGTGCGCCTGCTCCCAACCCAGCCAGCCGATCAGCACGCCTGCCACGATCCAGCCGATGCTGCCGGCAACCCGCACCGGTGGAAACTGTTTCTCGGGCGACCGCATATGCCGCATCGCCACGCTGTTGACCAAGGCCAGCGTCGGCATGAACAACAGCATGTAAGCCATCACGTAGGCGGCGAAGGCATCGAAGCTGTCCGCCGTGGACGCGAACCACATCAACGCCGCCCCGGCCAGATGCAGCACGCCCAGGATGCGTTGCGCGGCGAAGTACCGGTCGGCAATCAGTCCGACCAGGAACGGCGCGACGATGGCGCCGATGGACTGGCTCAGGAAGGCGGTCGCCACCTGGCTTGCGCTGGCCTGCAGCGGACCCTGCACCAGATACGTGCCCAGGGTGACGAACCACGCCCCCCAGATGAAGAACTGCAGGAACATCATCGCGCTCAGGCGCGACATGGCGAACGTCATGACTTCCCCTCCCAGGTCGGTGTTCGTTCAAATCCCCAGCATGCCGCGCAGCGCTTCGGGACTTGTGCCGCTGTCGGCGAAGTCGTCGAAGGCGCGCCCGGTCACGCGAATCAGATGGTCGCGGATGAAGGCGGCCCCTTCGCGCGCGCCATCTTCCGGATGCTTCAGGCAGCACTCCCATTCCAGTACAGCCCAGCCGGGGAAGTCGTACTGCGCCATCTTGGAGAAGATCGCCTTGAAGTCGATCTGGCCATCGCCCAGCGAGCGGAAGCGGCCTGGACGATCGATCCAGTTTTCATACCCGCCATAGACGCCGCTGCGCGCACTGGGGCGGTATTCGGCGTCCTTGACGTGAAAGATGCCGATGCGCTCGTGATAGCGGTCGATGAAACCGAGATAGTCCATCTGCTGCAGCAGCAAATGGCTGGGGTCGTAGAGGATCTTGGCGCGCGGATGATGATCCACCGCGTCGAGGAAGCGCTCGAAGGTCGCTCCGTCATGCAGATCCTCGCCGGGATGGATTTCGTAGCAGAGGTCCACCCCTCGTGCGTCGAAGGCATCCAGGATGGGACGCCAGCGACGCCCAAGCTCGGCGAACGCTTCTTCCACCAGCCCCGCCGGCCGCTGGGGCCAGGGATAGAAGTAGGGCCAGGCCAACGCGCCGGAGAATGTCGCGTGCGCCGTCAGTCCGAGCCGCTGGCTGGCCTGGGCCGCCATCATCACCTGTTCGACCGCCCATGCCTGGCGCGCTGCGGGATTGCCGCGCTTTTCCGGTGGGGCGAAGCCGTCGAACAGGTGGTCGTAGGAGGGATGGACGGCGACCAGCTGGCCTTGCAGATGGGTGGACAGCTCGGTGATCTGGATGCCGTGCCGGGACAGCGTGCCGGCGATGTCGTCGCAATAGGCCTGGCTGTGGGCCGCCTGCGCCAGATCGAAGATGGAGGGCGCGCTGGTGGGCAGTTGTACGCCAGAATAGCCAAGTCCGGCGGCCCATTCGGCCAATGTGTCCAATCGATTGAAAGGAGGCTCGTCACCGATGAATTGCGCCAGGAACAGCGCGGGACCCTTGACTGTCTTCACGGCAATAGGCCTTGATGCAATCGATTGCATCATCCTAGCATGGGGTCATCGGAGGATGCGTTGTGCAGCGCACCGGAGGTGCCAGGGCTGATATGGCAACGATCTACGACATCGCCAAACACGTGGGGGTCTCGGCAGGGACGGTATCGCGTGCGCTCTCGCGGCCGGAAAAAGTGCTTCCGGCGACGCGCGCGCGTATCGAGCAGGCGGCGGCCACGCTGGGTTATGTCCCCAACACGATCGCCAGGACGCTCAAGACGCAGCGCAGCGCCAAGATTCTGGTCACCGTGCCGGACATCGCCAATCCGTTCTTCGCGCAGATCCTGCAAGGCGCGGAAGAAACGGCACAGGCGGCCGACTATGCCGTGCTGCTGGGCGATACGCAGCACCAGCCGGATCGTGAAGAGCGCTACGCGCAAATGCTGCGCCGAAACGAGGCGGATGGCTTGATCGTCCTGGGACATCGGCTGCCGCCGACGGCACGCGAGATCGTCAAACAGCTAGGCCCGCATGCGCCGGTGGTCAATGGCTGCGAATTCGATCCGGCGCTGGGCATTCCCAGCGTCCATATCGACAACGCCGCCGCCGCGCGTGCCGCGATGGAGCATCTGTACGGCTTGGGGCACGAACATATCGTCGTGGTGGGTGGACCACCCGACAATCCCCTGCATCAACAACGATTGGAAGGAGCAAGGCGCGCCGCCAGGGCGCGCGGCCGCCTTCGGCAGATGACGCTCGTTCCAGGGGATTTCTCCGTTGAGTCCGGTTACACGGCGGCCACTCAAGTGTTGGGGCAGGGCAGCGGTACACCAACGGCCGCGTTCTGTTTCAGCGACCAGATGGCGCTGGGCGTATTGGCCGCCTGTCGCGACCTCGGCCTGCGCGTGCCTCATGACGTCTCGATCGTCGGCTTCGACGATCTGGCGTCGTCCCGGTACCTCAACCCGCCCCTGACCACCATCAGCCAGCCCATGCGCGAGATCGGCGTCCGAGCCGTAAAGCTGTTGCTTGCCATCATCGATGGTGTGGACGTGCCGCATCAGCAGACGCTGGAATTTGCCCTGATGCTGCGTGGGTCCACGGCTAAGCGTGTGGAGTAGCCAGGGCACTGGTGCGCAGCAGAACGTCAGTGGGCTTTGGGCCCATGTCGGCTTCCGGCCTTGGATCCGACCGACCGACGCAACATTTTTTCGATATCGCTCTGCTGATGTTTCGTACTCAATCGCCTGCATCGGCGGTTCAGGGTCAAGCAGCACGATCTTGCTTGGGTCACCGATATCACCGGCCTGCGTACCGCCGAAGGCTGCCTGTATCCGGCCGTGATGATCGACCCCTATGCGCGCGGTCGTTGGAGGGTCGATGAAGTGCGTTTCGGCGCGCGAACCGGCGATGGATGCACTGTTGAAGGCCGCCTGGCGCCGTCGACATACTCCGGGTGTCGCCAACCACTACGACCAAGCGTGCCATACAGTAGCGACAACTGGCATCGCTTCAACCACGAGCACAGCAAGACCCTGTGGCCGAGGCTCCACGGCCCCCACGGTTGGGCGGCTGGCGCGAGCACCACGCGAGGAATGTTGAGGTGCGCGAGTGGGACGACCGCTCATCGTATACATGCATTTACTTGGCGAATGTTGTCCTGCCAAGAGAAGAGGGGTCGTTGACCTTGGCTGAGGCGGCTCCAATCGGAGCCGCGCTGGGGGGGGAAGTGCTTCAGCCGGTAGTCGCGTGATGCGGTCGTAAGGATCATCGGGGGCGGCCTCGCTTCTCTTGGGCTGCATCCCCAGAACTCCATGCATCTTCAAGGCCGTCGGCTCCGAGGTGCGTGCGCGTCACCCTGCGCTGGCCGCAGAGACATTGTGGCTTCCATGCGACGTAAGCCTTCAAAGCGCTGACGAGGGCCCTCCATGACGTCTCATTGCAGATTTCCTTCTCCGCAGGTCGCAATCCTGACTTGCGCAATCAGCGGAAGATTCCGGGAGTTTTCTGTACACGGTTTCTAGCCTCGACCTTCAGCAATCCGGGTTTCTTGTATGGAGCGCGTCATGAGCCAGCGTCGGACGATACTTCTTCATGTAGACGGAAAGTGGCTGAAAGCCGCTTGGATAGACGAACGCGGCAGAGGGATTGATGAGTCCATTCTGGGTAGTTCCGAAGCGGACATAGCGAACGATCAAAGCATCCTCGAGCTGCTGGAATCCAGGCTGGGCGGGCATATCGGAGCGCCTGGTCTGAACATCGAGATACAGGCGGAAAGCACTGAACTGTACGAAATGCTGTCAAGGAACGAGCGCATACGTCCGCTGCTTAGTCGTCGCGTCGGGCAAGAATTCATCCGCGAAGAATTCACGGGCTGGCAAGGAGATGTTGGCGCACTGGAGGAGTCACCCCAGACAAAAGGCGCCTCGGATAACGGCATCACCGCCGAGGAAGGCGATTCGAACGAGTAAAGCTCACCGGCGCACGGCGCCGTCGTGATCCCGGCATCCAGCGAAGAGGACAGTGCGATGAGTGAGCATGTTCGTCGATTCGTCAAATCCAGCCATCTTCTGGAGATGCGGGGTGGCGGTGATGCTTTGGCGGCGCTTGCGGCCGAAGGCGAGATGGTGGAACTCGAGCTGGGGGACGGCTTGTCGTTGTTTACCGCCGGAGGCGGCGAACTCGACAACCAGGTGAGCTATCTGCCAGGACAGCGCGATGACGCAACGTCACTGGTTCTGCGCTCGGATGCGCCGACCCAGCGCGGCGCGGCCGGCCTGGTCATCAAGGGCCTGAAGATCCTGGGTGTGGATGTGGAGGCATGGCTGGGCATCGACTCTCTCAAGAACCACGCATCCAGCGTCATTGCAGACAGGGCTGCGCTGCTGGCCGACGGACGCGCGGTCGCTGGCCGCTCGGGAGGCTTGGGGCTTTACCAGTGCGATGGGCGGACGGCGTATGCGGAGCGGCTCTCAGCGCCTGCCAGGCTATCCTCGAGCGGCGAGGCGCTGGTGCTCGTACACGGTTTCTTCTCCAGCACGGGTGGGGCATTCGAAGGTCTGTGGAAACCGGCGGGAAGCGGGGTCCGCGACGCATTGCTCAGGCATTACCAAGGCGCAATGTATGGCTTCGATCACGCCACCCTGGGCGAAAACCCGATTGCCAATGCACTTGCTCTGGCAAAGGGCCTGCCCGAAGGTGCCCGATTGCACATGCTGGCCCATTCGCGTGGAGGCTTGGTCTGCGAGCTGCTGTCGCGGGCCCAGTTCGGCCAGGACGGAATCCTTCCGCGCGAGCTTGAACTGTTCGAAAGTCGCCAGCCCGAAGATGCCGCAAGATTGCGCGAACTGATCCGAGTGATGCGGACCAAGGAGTTGCGGGTAGAAAGACTGGTGCGAGCGGGCTCCCCGATTCGGGGTACGTGGCTGGCCAGCAATCGCTTGGATCGCTGGCTGAGCATTTTCTACAATGTGGTGCGCCAGGCCGTGCCGCAAGGGCCCCGGTTCGTGGCCGATTGTGTGTTCGACGTCATTGCGACGGTAGTCAAGAAGCGCCTTGAACGCGAGCACTTTCCTGGGATTGAGGCGATGAGCCCCACCAGTCCCTTGATGGGCCTGCTCAATGATGCAGCGCCCGAACTGCGCCAGCGGTTGACAGTGATTGCGGGCGACTGCGTGGGAAGTGGACTGGTGCAGCGCCTGAAACTGCTGATCACCGATGGATTCTTCGGCGAGCCGCACGATCTGGTGGTTCCAACCTCCAGCATGTTTGGCGGGGCGCCACGTAGCGGCGGGGTCCGCTATTTCTTCCACCAGACTCCGCGCGTGGATCATTTCCACTACTTCAGCCAGGGCGAATCGCTGAAGCGCGTTCAGATTGGTTTGATCGGCGATGACGCGCAGTATGAAAGATTGCAGTTGTTGTCGCGGATCACCGAGCGGCCGCGCCTGGTCGCCAACCGTGCCGTCAAGCCCGATGCGCCACTTAACGTGGTTTTGCCGGGGATCATGGGGACGGAACTGGCCTACAAGGACAACAATCGCCTGTGGGTCGACTTGATCGACTTCTTCTGCGGCGGTTTCCCAAAGCTTGTGTTGGATGCGCAATCGCAGGACGCGCCGTATCCGCGTCCGGGCACGCGTGAGGTGTATCCACTTGGACCGATGGACAAGTTCTATGGCGACCTGGAAGAAGCGCTGCAGATGCGTGGCGAACTTGTCTTGTCGGCAGGTTACGACTGGCGCAAGCCGATTCACGTAGCCGCGGATGCGCTGGCCGCACGGCTTGCCAGCGAATGGCCGGAGGGCAGTCCTCGGCCACTGCGGCTGGTGGCGCATTCGATGGGTGGGCTGGTGGCGCGTGCATTGTTCGCGCGGCACCCTAGGCTGCGCGAGCGATTCGTACTGTCGGCCCGCAATCGCTTGCTGATGTTGGGTACTCCCAATGCCGGCAGCATGGCCATCGTCAGGGCCCTCCTGCGGGACAACAAGCAGATCGGGCTGATTGCCGGAATGTCCCCGCAAACGCAAACGGAACTCCTGACGGTGGCGGCGACCTTTCCGGGCTTCCACGAATTGCTGCCGCAGTCGGGGCGCATCTGGGCGAACCAGTCCGTCTGGGACAAGCTGTACGACCAGAATGGGATCCCGGCCAGTGAACGCCCGAGCCTGTCCGCTGGCGCGATGACCTTGGCCGCCCGCGGTCGCCAGGCCTTGCGTGACAGCATTGCCGCGTTGCCGCTGGGCCATGCCGTCTACGTCGCTGGATTCGTTGATCCCGAATCGCGCGACGCCACTGTGGTCGACATTGACCAACAGGGGCGCTACGTGAGGGGGCCGGGCGATGGCACCGTCTCGTACGAGAGTGGCTTGGTCCCTGGAATTCCGACTTACTACGCAAACGCCAAGCATGGTGACCTGCCCGCGTTCCGGCGTGCCTTCAGCGCGTATTTCGAGCTGTTGGAGCGGGGCCAGACCAACTTGCTGCCGAAGGACTGGAAGAGCCTGCAAGAAGCACGGCGCGGCGTGCAGCTGGAGACCCTGGAACAGGAGCAACTACCGTATCGCCCAAGCCGTCGGGAACTGCTGTACAGCCTGCTGGGCGCTACCGTGCCCGACGTTGCGATGCTGACGGCGAGCCATGCCGACCCCATCACGTTGCGCGTCGTGAATGGCGGACTGCGCTTCGCTCGCTATCCCTTGATCGTGGGCCACTACCAGGGCGACGTCATGCAGGGATCGGAAGCGGAGATCGACCGCCAGTTCGACGGACAGATGCAGACAGCGCTGGAGCTGGGCGTCTATCCGGGGCCGGTGGAGAGTTTCCAGGTGTTCGAGCGCAGGCAGGATACCCACGACAGGCGCTCGCCATTCGCGATCGTCGTAGGCCTCGGTCGCCCGGGAGAGTTGTCTGTAGGCGAGCTTCGCGGCACGGTCAGGCGGGGCATCCTGGGATGGTTCGGCACCGCGTTGAGCGGAGCAAGATCGAACGAGCGTACGGCGTTCAGCATCGTGTTGCTTGGGTCATCTGTCAGCGGCATGTCCGTCAGCGAGTGCGCCCGCGCCATACTGCAAGGGGTACAGGACGCGCAGTCCGTCGCTATCGAGCGCCAGCAGGCAGCCGATGGCAACGACACCTCGCAGAGCATAGGTGAAGTCGAGCTGATCGAGGTATACGAAGACAAAGCCCTTGAGCTGGTCGCAGAGTTGCCGAAGCTCATCGATACCGAAGAGTTCCGCGATCGGTTCCGTGTTGCCGCCGGCTTGGAAGAGCGGGCCGATGCCTTGCGCCGTCTGCGTGACGAAGGGCGTGGCGCGACCACGGTGCGGCGGCTCGACATACGCGCCATCGGTGGGCGCCTGCGCTATTCGTTGCCAGGCATCCAGGCGGCCGTCCCGGTCATGAAACGCGACATCGACATCGCGGAAATCCAAGCCTACTCACGCGAGATAGACCAACAACTGAGTACGGACCGAACGCTGGGACGAGTGTTGTTCAATCAACTCCTTCCCCTTGAGCTCAAGCACTTCGCCCTTGAGCAGTACGATGTCCTGCTTACCCTCAACCAGAGTGCGGCCAGCCTGCCCTGGGAACTGGCTGATGCTGGCTCCAAGCTGCCATTGTCTGTGCAGTCAGGCATGATCCGCCAGCTGCGCAGTGCGCGCTACACGCCTCGCGAGCGCGTCAGCCACAACAGCGCACTAGTGATCGGCGAGCCCGTGGTGGAGGGTCTTCCGCCATTGCCGGGGGCCCGTCGCGAAGCGGAGGTGGTTGCGGACGTGCTAAGAACCGCTGGTTTTGAAGTGACCTATCTGGACCAGCCCACCGCGATGCAGGTACGTGACGAGCTCGGGCGGCGCCCCTACCGTGTCATCCATTTCGCTGGGCATGGCGTAGTGGACTACCTCGGACCCCTGAGTGGCGCGGGCGCCACGCCCCGTACCGGCATGGTCATCGGCAGTTTGCTGGTGAATGCGGCGGATGCAGAATCCAGTGCCAAAGCCCCCTTGGGAGCAGGAATCTCTGCGGCATCGACGGGCACACGTGGTGCGTCCGATGAGCGCAATGCGGCGCAGGCTGACGGAACAGCGCAGCGTCAATGGCTCCTGCTGACCCCGGATGACGTGCGCGAGTGCGTAGCACAGGTTCCCGAGATGGTGTTCATCAACTGCTGCCATCTGGGGCGCCAACCAGGCGTGGCGCGCAATGCACCCAAGATGGCCTCGAGCTTCGCCAACAGCTTCATGGAGATCGGTTGCCGTGCCGTTGTCGCCGCCGGATGGGCCGTCGAAGACACTGCGGCACAGCGTTTCGCGGAAACGTTCTATGCATGCATGGTCCGCCATGGCGATCGCTTCATTGATGCCGTCCGTCGTGCCCGCGAGGTGACGTACGCCCGTCACAGCGACAGCACGCCGACCTGGGGAGCGTACCAATGCTATGGCGATCCGAGCTATGGCGCTTTGCGCAGGAGCGGTTTTTCGCGACCGCCGCAATTCAGCACCCCACGCGAACTGGAGTACTGGTTGCGCGAAAGGGCCACGGCCTGCATGGGCCTCACAGGGAGTGCACTGGAGGCGATCCGGGCGCCGTTGCTGGAGACATTGGCCGGCGAAGCGGCGCGCTGGCTGGGGTCTGAGAATGTATTCGATGCGGCGATCTCCACCTGCGAAAGCATGGGCGCATATCAGTTCTCGGCGGAGCTGATCCAGGGGCGCATTAACGCGAGACGTTCAATCAGTGCGCGGACGCGGGTCATCCATGCCCGTCTCTGCCTGCGCATTGCGATGCAGGCGCAAGCGCATCCTGGCAAGCAGATGCAGTCCTGGCAAGCTGCCGCGAGGAAGGCGCTGGCACAAGTGGAATCGCTGGCCAACCTGGAAAACAGCGGTTTGCTCTGGTTCGATCTGAGCACGTTCCTGCGACGCTGGTTCGTGCTGCAGCACACCCGCGCGGACCGCCAGGCCGCATTGGCGCGATTGGTGCTGGCGGCGCAAGCAGCATGGGATGCCACGCAGAAGGGAATCGAACAGCGACTCGGGCATGTGCCTACTCACGATGAACTGGTGATCGAGACCAGTGATGCGCAGGCACAAAAGACATTGTCGGCGATCATCATCGCCGGATTGATCGCGGTCAAGGGTAGGAAAGGCGCCAAGGCAGGGGCAACGCTACCCAGCTATGCGGCCATGATGGAGCACTGCACGGCAAAGCTCGAACGCGACGAAGCGGCGGTGGAATTCTGGGATGACGTCGATCTGGCGGACCTCAAGCTATTGTTGCTGGCCACGCCGCCATCGCTGCTGCCGGCCGGCGGCAAACACGTCAGCCAGGATGAGTACGACAGACAGGCAGGCCACATCAGCGCGCTGTACCAATTCGGGATGTCGTTATCTGCGACCGAAGGGCAGCGAGATTCCATCGCCGCCTATATTCGTTTCTGGTACGAGGCTGCGGTCTTCTTTGCGGAAGACTCCGCAACGGAAGAGCAGGGGCATTGGGATCGGCTGCGCCGCGCCTTGGTGCACGCCAACCTGCCAGGCGTGCCGGCGGCAACAGCGAAAGCTCGCTCGCCACGCGTCGCCAACAAGCCCACGCCTGCCGCCCGGAAGAAGGCAACGAAGGCAAAGAAGGCAGTGGCTGTGCCCGGCGTTGCAGTTCAAGCCGGAACAACGCGGACAGTTGCCAGGAAGACAACCGCGAGACCGGCAAAAGCCAGCAAGACAACGGGTCGCAGGACAACGGGTGGCAAGACGACGGCAAGGAAGAAGACGAATGCGCGCAAGGCCACCCAGGGCGCGCGCAAGAAGTGATTGCTTCACCGCGGATGCAAAGCGCCATCGAATGTGCGGCCCCGCCAATCCTCGGGACGCATTCTCGCTACTGCCCCCGCCCTGGACGGGGCGGGGCGGCCAAGCGCAGCGCTCGCGGGCTTCCTTCACGCGGGCATGCAACACGATCTTTGGCCTTGCCCGCACGACGTGTTGAAACCCTAGGATCGAGCAGTATCAAGAGGATGGCGCTGTACCGCGGGGCATGTGGACTGGTCGTATTACCGGATCCTTGGATTCGGCCATTTGGCAGTTGGATATGACATCGGAGGCCGTTATGACTCGGCAACAAGGACTCAAGCTCGTTTGGCGCAAGCTACTGCTGTTGTTCATCGTCTTGCTTGGTTTATCTACCATCGCGGCACTACAAGCAGGGCCATTCACCGTTCCCGTCTTGACGTTTATCGTGGGGAACATCGGCGGTTACGTTGGCATGCATCGCAACCTTTCCAATCTCTCGGACGCTGAGATAGAAGAGCTATCTGGCTCATGGTTAGGCCTGGTCATCCCGTCGCTCGTGGGGGGCATACTGGCGTGCCTACTCTATACACTCTTCATTTCCGGCATCATCAGTGGCGAGCTCTTTCCAAAAATTGTTCCCGACGAAGGATTGAGTCCTGAAGGATTCGAGGCGATCTTTCTCCAGCATGCTGATGGTCCTTCTGAATACGCAAAACTGATTTTCTGGGCGTTTGTGGCCGGATTCAATCAGAAGTACGTCGTGGATGTGGTGGAGTCCATCAAGAGTCGCTAGATGATTCCTGGCAGTTTGTTCAAGCCGAACCCGATTCGTGGGCCTGCCTAGTTCATGGGTTCGCTGATGTCCGCTTCTGCCCGGAAGCGGACGTCCTTGTCCGTCTGTCTCCACCTTTGAACCAAAGCGGGCGTTGCTGCCACCTTCAAGCTCGCCCACTTTCCGGTAACCGATGCGGCCTCAGTTCTGGTTGGCGCTTGCCGTCGTGATCTTGTCCATCACGTCGCCCACGGTGAAGCTCGCGGCTTTGTTGCGTGGTGGGAATTCCTTGAACGTCTCGATCCATTTGGCGACCAGGCCTTGAACCGGCACCTGTACCCAGACGTGTTCGGCATTCCACAGGCCGTACATGAAGCTCGACGGTCCGCGCTCGAACGGGTCCGAACGGATGTTGTAGAGCATCGGGACGCGCAGTTTGGTGAATTCCCCCTGCCATACGCCCATGGGCATTTCCGCCGAGACTTCGGTGTGTTGCTCCATGAACGCGATCTTCCACTGGTTGACGCGGACGGCAAGCAAGTCGCCATCGTCGCTCCAGTACAGGAAACCTTCGCGAGGTGATTGCTTCTCGTCGCCCTTGAGGAACGGAAGAAGGTTGTGGCCATCAAGATGGACCTTGAACGGACGGCCATTCAGCGTGTGGCCCTTCCTCACCTTGTCGACAAGGTCGGGTTCGCCTGCGGCTGCCGCAAAGGTCGGAATGAAGTCCTCGTGCGCGCATATGCCATTGATCCGCTGACCGGGCTTTATGACGCCAGGCCAGCGAATCATGCAGGGAACACGGAAGCCGCCCTCGAAGTTGGTGGCTTTCTCGCCGCGGAATGGCGTCGCGCCTCCATCCGGGAAGGTGAATACCTCGGCGCCGTTGTCCGTGGTGTAGACGACGACCGTGTTCTCCGTTACGCCAAGCTCGTCGAGCAGCGCGAGCAACCGGCCCACGTGCCCGTCATGTTCCACCATGCCATCCGGATAGAGGCCCAATCCGGTGACGCCCTGCGATTCTTTCTTGAGATGCGTGAAGACATGCATCCGCGTGGAATTGAAGTAGCAGAACCAGGGGACGCCTTCGGTATGCTTGCGCTTGATGAAATCCTGCGCGGCAGCCAGGAACTCCTCGTCGATCGTCTCCATCCGTTCCTTGGGAAGCGCACCGGTGTTCTCGATGGACTGTCCACCCTTGCCGTCGGCCTTGCAGCGCAGTACGCCACGCGGCCCGAACTTCTCGCGGAACTTCGGATCCTTCGGGTAGTCGGCGTAGAACGGCTCTTCCTCGGCATTGAGGTGATAGAGGTTGCCGAAGAATTCATCGAACCCATGCATGGTCGGCAGGTGCTCATCGCGGTCGCCCAGATGGTTCTTGCCGAACTGCCCAGTGGCGTAACCGAGGTCCTTGAGCACATCCGCCACCGATGGATCCTGCGGCCCCAGCCCCAGCGATGCCCCCGGCAGGCCGACCTTGGTCAAGCCGGTGCGGATAGGCGACTGGCCGGTGATGAACGCGGCGCGCCCGGCCGTGCAACTCTGCTGGCCGTACCAGTCGGTGAACTGCGCGCCTTCGCGCCCGATGCGGTCGATGTTGGGCGTCTCGTACCCCATGGTGCCGAGATGGTAGGCGCTGACATTGAACCAGCCGATGTCGTCGCCCATGATGAACAGGATGTTCGGCTTCTGATTTTTCGCCTTGGTGGCCATGGCCCAGTCGTCACCGTTGAGGACGCCTGGCAGCGTGGCGTACCTCGTCAGGCCCGAGCTACAGCAAAAAGACGTAGTGACCGTCGGTAAATCTACTTGGAGCGACCGGATGCTCCGATATCCGCTTCCTGCCGGTAGCGGTTGGGCGTGGTGCGGTCCTCCGCATGCCGTGTCGGCGCATGTCGATTCCCCGCCCGCAGGTTCGTCGCCGAGATATCCCCGCCCTCAGGAGCTCCCACGAAATACCTCGGCCTCGCCTATTTCACCCCCGGGAAGTTCGCTGCGATGCGTCCCGAGGATGTCGAGGCGCTGGTGAGCCAGTGCCCTGCGCTGGACGAGAAGATGCGCGCGACCGGCCGGGTGCGGGTGTCCGCGTCGCTGGGCGACCTGGAGGGCCGGCGGACGCTGCGTCCGGTCGACGGCAAGACCCGGATCAGCGACGGCCCTTACACCGAGTCGAAGGAAGTGGTTGGCGGCTTCTTCATCATCGAGGCGGACAGCCACGACGAAGCGCTGCGTATCGCCTCCATGCACCCGGCGGCCACGCTGGGCGAAGCCGGTGGCTGGGCCGTCGAGCTCATCCCCATGGCGTTCTACCTGGCCGGATAAGGCTTGGGTGCCCCCCGCGGGCGGGGGCGATGGGCTCCGCCGTTGATCTGGGTCAATTGCGATCCGTTCGCATTTGGTAAACTGCACCCATCAGCCGCTGCGCCACGCAGTCAGCCACTTCCGCGCCATAGGCTGATTCCGTGTCCACGATCCGCACCCCGCGCGCGCCTGCGCGCACGCCGCTGTTCCTCTCGCTCGCCCTCCTGCTGACCCCACCCCTCGCCGCGACGGCCCAGGAGGCCATCGACACCGCGCAGGACACCCCGGACCCGGCGGTGACCCTCGACGCCGTGCACGTCAAAGGCGAACGCCTGGGGCTCAACCTCAATCTCGATGCCAGGTCCGGCGCGCTGGGCACCAAGCGGCTGCTGGATACGCCGTTCTCGGTCACCGTGGTCGAGCAGGAAGACATCGAGAAGCGCGGCGCCACCACGCTGGGCCAGGTCTTCATCAACGATCCCTCGGTCTACGCCGCCGAACCCTCGGCGACGACGGCCTGGTGGGGCACGCAGATCCGCGGCATCGGCGTCACCAACCACTACGTCGATGGCGTGCCGATGCTGATGGAGTGGGGCGGCGAATACCCGCTGGAGGCCGTGGAGTCGGTGCAGGCGCTCAAGGGCCTGGGTGGTTTCATGTACGGGTTCGGTGCGCCGGGCGGCATCATCAGCTACCGCACCAAGCGGCCCACCGCCGCGCCGCTGTTCTCCACCGCGCTCGGCTGGCGCAACGACAGCGCGTTCTCGCTGCACGTCGATGCCAGCGACCACATCGGCGGACCGGATTCGCTGGGCTACCGGGTGAATGTGGTGAAGGAGGGCGGTGATGCCTACAACGGTGCCGGCCTCGATCGCACCCTGATCGCATTGGCGGTCGACCAGCCGATCGGCGACAACCTGCTGTGGCACGCCGAAGTGCTGCGCGAGGACAACAAGCTCAAGCACGAGCCGCTGTACTTCTACTGGGACACGTACGAAGGCGAGCGCCTGCCGAGGCCGACCTACGACTACGAAAACGTCCGCGTGCGCAATTCGTACTACAAGGCCGTGACCACGAACGTCACCACCGGCCTGGAATGGCGGATCAACGAACGCTGGAACGTGGACGTCACCGTGGGCGGCAGCCGCCGTGAGCACTATTCGAACAAGATGTTCGCCAACCTGCTCAACCAGGCGGGCGACTACGAAGGCAGCGTCTACAACTTCGCCGGCGTGATGCGCAACACCGTGGCCCAGGCGCTGGTGACCGGCCAGGTCGTCACCGGCGGCATCGAGCACGACCTCGTGCTGGGCGCGGCGGCCCAGCGCACGTGGGACCAGTGGGGCAACGACTGGTACTGGAGCAACGACTTCTCCGGCAACCTGTACCAGCGTCTGGATTTCCTCTCGACCCACGTGCCGGATTTCAGCCTCGCGCCGGTGAGCGGCGACGAACGCCAGATGTCGGTGTTCGCCAGCGACACCGTGCATTTCGGTGAACACTGGCAGGCGATCCTGGGCGCGCGCTACGTCGACTACGAACAGCGCGACCTGGACGGCGACCCCACCGTCGACTCGCGCTATGCGACCTCCGCGCTCACGCCCACCGTCGCGCTGATCTACAAGCCCGTCGATGCGGTCTCGGTCTATGCGAGTTACGTGGAATCGCTCGAATCGGCCGGGCGTGTCGGCTTCGACAGCGAGCCCCCCTATGCCAATGCAGGCGAAGTGCTGGATGCCACCACCAGCAAGCAGTACGAGGTAGGCGCCAAGTACCAGACCGGTCGTTTCGGCATCACGACGGCGGCGTTCCGGGTCGAACGCGCCGCGCAGATCGACCAGTGGCGCGGCGACGAGCGCTACCTGGTGCAGGACGGCCTCACGCTGTATCGCGGCTTCGAAGCGATCGCCAGCGTCGGCATCACCGACCGGCTGGACATCGGTGTCGGCGGCTTGTGGATGGATGCCAGCCTCGAGGAGTTGTCTCCCGAGAATGCGGCGCTGATCGGCAACCGGCCGGCAGGCTCCTCGCGGCGGCAGTACGTCGCGAACATCGAATACCGTCCTGCCGCGCTGCATGGGCTCAGCCTGCACGGCAATGTCCGCTACTCCGGCGACCAGTACTACGAGGACGCCAACCGCGTGCTGATTCCCGGCCGCACCGTGGCCGATGCCGGTGTCCAGTACCGCACCACGATCGGCGGGCGCAGCGCCACGCTCACCGGCAACCTCAACAACGTGTTCAACCGGAAGTACTGGAACCTCGACATGCTGGGTGAGGCACGCAACGCCTCCCTCGACCTGCGTATCGACTGGTAGTCCGCGCAGGGCCGCTGCGGCATCTGAAGCAGGGGTCAGAGTGCTGTCCTGGATGCGTGGTCAACGCCGGGCAGCGCTCTGATCCCGTTTGCTCATTGAGCCGCCTGCCAGGTCGTTGGCGCAGCGGGATCCAGGCGCCGAGGCCCCCCCGCCTGGATGCCTGGCCCGTTGACGACTGTTAATCTCTGTGTATACTGACTATGCACAGACTGTGGTGCGTCTGGACAACCGGCTACGGGCGCGGGTCAGGCGCTCAGGCCGCAGGTCGGTGCGAAGACAAGCCTCCGCAACGCGGCTGAATCCCACCACGCAAGGGTTGCATGGATACCGATCTGCTGCTGTCGCCGCATTCGATCACCCCCATGTACGCGCAGATCATGGAGCAGGTGATCGCCAAGGTGATGGCGGGAACGTGGAAGGCCGGCGCGCCTCTCCCTTCCATCCGTGAACTGGCGGCGGGCAGCCGGGTCAGCGTGATTACGGTCAAGCGCGCGTATCTGGAACTGGAACGGGCCGGCGTGATCGTGACGCGCCAAGGCAAGGGCTCCTTCGTCGCCGAAACCCTGGATGCGACGCAGACGCTGGCCGCGCAGGAGTTCCAATCCCAACTGGCCGGCTTGCTGGAGGCGGCCAGGAAACTCGGGCTCGACGGACGACAGATCATCGAGCGCGTAGAGCAAGCCTTGTCCAGCGATCCGGGCATGTCGAAGCCCATGAATCCCGACCGAAGGAAACCCGAATGACACCCGCCATCGCGCTCGAAGGCGTGCGCAAGCAGTACGACGCGTTCGCCCTGCACGACATCGACCTCGAACTTCCCGAGGGCCAGGTGATGGGCCTCGTCGGCGTCAATGGCGCCGGCAAATCGACCCTGCTGCGCATGCTGATGGGGTTGGTCCGTGCGGATGGCGGCAAGGTCGCGGTGCTCGGCCAGGCACTGCCGCAAGCGCAGGTCGCGGTAAAGCGCGATATCGGCTATGCCTCCGACGACATGCGCCTGTACCGGGGGCAGACGCTGCGCTGGCACATGGATTTCGTCCGCAACATCTATCCCGGCTGGGACGAGGCCTATGCGCAGGACCTGCTGAAGCGTTTCGACCTGCGGCCGCAGCAGGCGCTGGGTGGTTTTTCGCACGGACAGCGGGTCAAGGCGCTGCTGTTGCTGATCTTCGCGCGCCATCCGCGCCTGCTGTTGCTGGACGAGCCGACCACCGGCCTGGACCCGGTCGCACGCGGGGAGGTGCTGGACGCGCTGGCCGACGTGCTGCGCGATGAGCAGCGTTCGATCCTGTTCTCCTCGCACAACACCGCCGACATCGAACAGATCGCCGATTCCATCACCTTCCTGCACGGCGGCCGGGTCGTCGCGTCGCGCGACAAGGAATCCTTCCTCGATGGCTGGCGGCGGATCCTGTGCCGCGGCGAAGGGGCGGATGCGATCCGCCGGCTGCCGGGCGTGGCCTCGGTCCGCGACAGCGCGCCGCTGTTCGAAGTGAAGACCGGCACGTTCGATGCCGGCACGCTGCCCGCGTTGCAAGCGCTCGGGTTCGCCGTCGAATCGGTCGAACCGATGTCGCTGGAAGACATCTTCGTCACCACCGTCCGCGGAGGGCACAACGCATGAACTGGCTCGCATCCGATGCCGCGATGGTCCGCAAGCTGATCGTCAAGGACTGGCAGGTCTACCAGAAGCAGCTCGCAGGCTTCGTCGCCGGCATGCTGCTGGCGATGGGGCTGGTGGGCATGGGCACGCCGCTGCTGGCCTCGGCCGGTGCGCTGCTGCTGTTGGTGCTGCTGCTCGTGGTCGGTTCCTATGCCATCCAGTCCTCGGTGATGGCCGAGCGCAAAGAGCAGACCCAGCCTTTCGTCATGAGCCTGCCGGTCACGCCGATGGATGTGTTCTGGGGCAAGTTGCTGGCCAACTTCGCGATCTTCCTGGTGCCGTTCCTGCTGGTCGGCGGCGGCCTGCTGGCGTTGGTGCTGGGCACGCCGCGCGCCGACGGCGCGGTGCCGTGGCTGGTGGTGGTGGCGTTGTTCATGCTCGCCAATTTCTGCGTCTCGCTGTGCGTGGTGATCGCGGTGGATTCCGAAGGCTGGAACGTGTTCGCGATGCTGGCGCTGATGACGCTGATCGGCCCCTTCCTCTACTGGGTCAGCACGATGCACGGCATCCGCGAACACCTGCAGGGCGACGCCATCGTCTGGAGTCCGCAGGTGCTGGGCCTGATCGGCGGCGAACTCGCGGTGATGGCCATCGCCATCCTCGCCGCGGGCTGGGTGCATGCGCGCAAGGCCTCGTTCCTCTGAGCGCAATGCGATGCAGACCGGTGAACGCGTCCATCACATGGACAACCTGCGCGCGCTGGCCATGCTGGCCGGCGTGGTGTTCCATGCGGCGCTTGCCTACAGTCCGCTGATGCATCCGGTCTGGCCTGCCGCGGACGCGGGAGGATCGAGGACCGTCGATGCGGTCGCCTGGTTCATGCACATGTTCCGGATGCCGCTGTTCTTCGCGCTCGCGGGTTACTTCGCGGCCCTGTTGGTGGCGCGCCGCGGCATGGCGGGCCTGTTCCGCAATCGTTGCGCACGCGTGCTGTTGCCGTTGGCGTTGTTCACGCCGCCGGTGCTCGCCAGCATGGCGTGGCTGACGGAACATGCGGCGGACACCGTCATGCGGCCATCGCCGGCGCTGGCGTGGATCCGCACGTATGTCGATCAGCACGGCGCCATGCCGTCGATGCCCGGCTGGGCGCACCTGTGGTTCCTGTTCTACCTCGCGTTGTTCACGCTCATGGTGTGGGTGGCGTCCACCCTGGAACTGGGTCGCATCGGCAACCGGATCGCCGCGATGCCCGCGACGATGCTGGTCGTGCTGTTCCCGTTCCTGACGGCTCCTGCATTGGCGCTGGTCGGAACGCCGTGGCCGGCACCGGAGTTCTTCATCCCGGCGCTATGGGCACTGGCCTTCTTCGGGCTGTATTTCGCATTCGGTTACCAACTGTTCCACCACGGCGCATTGCTCGATCGCCTGCGGTCGCTTTCGCCTTTCCTGTTGGCCGGCGCGGTGATTTCGTATGGCGTGTTGTTCCGGTGGACCGATGGTTTCATGGACGCGCCGCCATCGGCCGTAGCGCGTGGCGTGAGGGCGTTGCTGGAAGCCTGCGCAGGTTTCTGGATGACACTCTGGTGCCTGCTCGCCGCAAGGCGATGGCTGAGGTCGCGCAGCGCGACGATGCGTTGGCTCGCCGACAGCGCCTACTGGGTCTACATCGTCCACTTGCCAGTATTGCTGGCGGTCCAGTATCGGCTGCTGGACATGCCGTTGCACTGGATTGTTAAGTTTGTGTCTTCACTCATCGTCACGCTGCTGGTGTCGTTCGCCAGCTACCAGTGGCTGGTTCGGCGCACGGTGATCGGTCGGCTGTTGAATGGAACGGTGCGGCCGTCCACACCTCCAGTTGCGATGGTCGGCACGGATACGTTGTGATCGTCGGTCACGTCCTGCGCTGGCACGCATTGAATCGCTGGGTTGGAGCCGGAATACGCAAAAATTCCGGCAATTTCACGCTGCGTCCACGTACGCCAATCCAGGCTGAAGGTACGTTGCGGCACCCACCGGAAAGGCCGCTATATTCCCTGCTCCCAGACGAAGGAGGATTGGAATGTTTACGAACAAGCGATTCATGACGACGGCGCGTGTGCTCGGTGTGGCGATGGTGGCGGGCGTGGCTCTCAGCGGCTGTGCCACCTACGACGACGAGTTCGCCGGGATCAACTCGCGCCTCGATCAGCTCGATACGAAGGTGCAGGGCGCGGCGCAGAGTGCCGACGCTGCAAATCAGTCCGCGCAGCAGGCCAACCAGCGCCTGGATCAGATCGAAGGCCGCGTGCGGCAGCTCGAAGCGGCGCCGCGCCGTGTGCCGCGCGGCTGATCGCGCTTGCACGATTCGTTACGCACAGAGTGAACCCGGGACCCGGTGGCCATGGCTGGCCACCGGGCTCTCTTGTTTCCGTTTTTCTTGAGGACCTGCGCCATTCGTACCTGCCTACACCCTGCAATCCGTGCCGCCACCGGCGCGCTGATGCTGACGCTGACGTTCGCGAGTTTCGCGGCGCCCAAGGCCGAGCGTGACGCCCAGCAAGAAACGGCCGCTGCCGCCGACCAGCTTCCGGAAGGCCAGGACGTCTCCGACACGGTGATCGCGCTCGCAGGCTGGATCGTCGCGACCAAGGACAGCCAGGGCTATCCCTTCGCGATCATCGACAAGGCCGCTGCGCAGATCCTGGTGTTCGGTGGCGACGGCCGGCCTCGCGGCGCGGCTCCCGGACTTTTCGGATCGGCGGTTGGCGATCACACGGCTCCCGGTGTCGCCGGTCTCGCGCTTCGCGAAATTCCTGGCCGCGATCGCACGACGCCTGCAGGTCGCTTCGTAGGCGGTTTCGGCCCGTCCATCGATGCGGGGCGCGTGCTGTGGGTCGACTACGATTCCGCGGTCTCCATCCATCCGACCGCCACCGGCGTCCCGGCCGAGAAGCGTGTGGAACGCCTCGCATCGCCCACGCCCGATGACAATCGCATCACGCACGGCTGCATCAACGTGGCGCCCGAGTTCTACGAGCGGATCATGCAGCCGACGTTCGAGAAGGGCGGGGTGTTCTACATCCTCCCGGACAAGGACTCGATCGAGGAGACCTTCCCGGAGTTCGCGCAGAGCCGCGCGGACTCGGCGGCAAACGCCGGCAAGAAGCGCGGACGCTCAGCCCGCAAGTGACAGGCGCGTCGGCATCGCGGCGGGTCTTGCCGCACGCCCCCGGCGTCATACAGATTCATGGAAGGAGGCGCAGCGCGCCTCCTTTTTTTTGTGCGCGGATTGCGATATCGCGCACAAGCGGCTTCCTGCCAACATCGCGCGCACGTCCGTTGAGCGATTCCGGATCGTCCAGCACGCCTTAAAGGCTTCTTAAAGTCGCGCCGCAACACTGCATCGCGACGACCACGCGAACATTCGTCACTTCCTGTGCTGCGCCGCATTGCCCGCGTCGCGCCGCGTTTGCGCGCCTATCTTTCCCCCCATCAAGGTAACTGTCATGGCAGGCTGGACCACATCCGATATCCCGTCCCAGGTAGGGCGAACCGCTCTGGTCACCGGAACAGGCGGCATCGGCTTCCACGTGTCCCTGGCGCTGGCGCGGGCGGGCGCCACGGTCATCGTGGCAGGCCGGAATGCCGCCAAGGGCGCGGCCGCCGTCGAGCAGATAAGCCGGTCGTTGCCCAGGGCCCGCGTGCGCTTCGGCGCCGTCGATCTCGCCAATCTGGACTCGATCGAGAGCTTCGCCGACACCCTGCTGCGGTCGCATGGCAGCCTGGACCTGCTGGTCAACAATGCGGCGGTGATGACGCCGCCGCAGCGGAAGGAAACCGCCGACGGTTTCGAATTGCAGCTGGGCACGAACCATCTGGGCCACTTCGCACTCAAGGCCCGGCTGTTGCCCTTGTTGCGCGAGGGACGCGGTGCCCGGGTCGTGTCGCTGTCCAGCATCGCCGCGCGCAGCGGTGCGATCGATTTCGACGACCTGCAATCGCGGCATCGTTATGTGCCGATGGCTGCCTACAGTCAGTCGAAGTTGGCGTGCCTGTTGTTCGCGTTCGAGTTGCAGCGCCGGAGTGCGACGGAAGGGTGGGGCATCCAGAGCCTGGCCGCGCACCCCGGAATATCGCGCACGGACCTGCTCCCCAACGGTGCCGGCCCCCGCAGCCCGCAGGCGCTGGCCCGACGTTATCTGTGGTTCCTGTTCCAACCCGCCGATCAGGGCGCGTTGCCTCCGCTGTACGCCGCGACCGCGCCGACGGCGCAGGCGGGCGGTTACTACGGTCCCGACAAGCTGAGCGAAACGCGCGGCCATCCGGTCATCGCCAAGGTACCTGCGCAAGCCGAGGACATCGCTGTTGCCGAGCGCCTGTGGCTGGAATCGGAGCGTCTGACGGGTACGGCGTTCGGCAGTCGCCAGGCGCAAAGCGCGTAGTGCGAAGCAAGGGTTGAGCCGCAGGGGATCGCGTTGTGCCGCCGGAGTGGGGCTCAAGGTGCGTTTCTTGCGAGATCGCACTCTGCCCCCCGTTTCCTGTTTCGCAAAGCGAAGGGGCCGTATGGCCCCTTTGTTTGTCTGCAGGGTCGCTGCGTGGTCTTACTCGGCTTGGCGAGAGGCCCGATCACCTACACGACGGGCCTCTTCAATCCAATCCAGGGCTTCGCGGTAGCCTTCCTCGCTTTCCAGGACGCGATCCATCAGGGGACGCCCCGTCAGCGTGAGGTACTCGCCGAAGTCCGCAGGCGTGAGTCCGGCGGCCTCGGCGGCTTGGTGGAACAGGTGCCAGCGCATCGCGCGCTTCTCGCGTTCGTAGCGTGGCCAAAAGTCTGGAAGGACCTCCGCACCCGCGCGTACGCGATTGATCGGCTCTCCCGGGCGCTTGTCCTGGGGGGCGAGGCGCTGGGCGGCGGCGAGGAGCAGGTGTGCTATGTCCTCGCGCTCTACGGTCCCATTCGCCGCACGCAGTTGGCGTGCACACCGATCCAGGGCGGCGGATAGCTCGCGGAGCGAGGCCTGGAGGTAAGGATTCGGGTGGTCTTTGATCATCGTTCGACAGTGCACGGGCTGCGAACAGCGCCCCATCATCAAGGTAGACGTCTGGCGGGGCGATTTCCCTATGGTGGTGAACGCGATATCTCCCGCGGCGATGAGTCCGATGGTCGCGGACTTGACCTGCGGTGCTGCTGCGGTACGAAGTGGCGCATCTGGGAAGGCTGCGACTCGGAATGCCGTACCCCTGGCAGGCAGACGTCAGTCAGGGTGCACATGCTGCGCGCTGCGGGGTGCGGTTATGCGTCGGCTTGTTAGCCAGGCCCAGCCACCCTAAGATCGAACCGCATCAAGGGGATGGCCCGCCAAACGGTGCGCTACGGTGCGCTGTGGGCAGGTTGTATAGCCGGACCAAGATCCGGCCATCAGGCAGTTGGGCATTACTACGGGGAAATCATGCGTTATCTGCTGCTTGCAACAGGACTTGCACTCTCGAGCGTCGCACCAGCTGTGCTCTCGAAGGGGAATCAAACGAAGCCGCCACTCAACCAAGCCGAGCTCAGGCAGTGCGTGTCTCTGGACGATGAAATGGAACGCCAGAGGAAGGCGTACAACGTGCAGGTAAGGGAGAGCAACGATCTCGTCAAACAACAAGCGCAGATCCGCGGTGAACTCGATCAGATGAAGATGGCTATCGAGGCTGGCGAAAGTTTTCGCATGGATGCTTACAATGCAAAAATCGAAGAGTACAACGAAATCGGCGATCGACACGACGATTACAAGTTGCGAATGGCTGAAATATCAGAGAAGCAGCGTCTGGCGGCAGAAGAATACAATCTCACGTGTGCAGGCAGATCATTTCTCAACGCCGACCTGCTTAAGATCAAGCGGCCAAAGAAGTAGCACCCAACAATTCGTTCAAGCGGAAGCCGCTTCGCGGAGCAGTTTGATTCAGCAACTGATCTTCCGATCAGCCGTCAGGTTGCCATTGATGCAACAGCAGCTAGCTCATGGTGGTGCCGCGCGCAAGTAATTGCACTCTGTCCCGTATTTCCACCCTCAAGGAAACTCATGAAGTACTGGAAGAGCAGTGGTCTGGTGTTGGCCTGTTTTTTCATTGGCGGTTGTGCCACGCCTCCGTATGTCTCGCCCGCTGACGGTGCGCGAGCTGAGCTGAAGCTTGTGGCGTCGGGAGGTGTGTTTGCGGGAGCCACGATTTACGAGGAGTCCGAGTCATGTCGCGGAATGCGCTCGCCGGGTGAACTGATCAAGGTGCGCGAGCGCATAGTGCCGATCCCGGCCGGAAAGCCCCTGAGTTTCAGCATGGAGTCCATCGGATACGAGGGTGGCTTGACTTGGGCGCAGTGTCGTATTGTCCTGACCTTCACCCCGCTCGCCAGTCATAGCTATGCAGCAGTCTACAAACACGACGGCGCGCCAAATCAGTGCACTATCCAGCTGACTGATACGACTGCATTTGCGCCCTCGCCAATCGATAGTCGCAAGCGGATCTTTACTCCGCCTGCCACCCGGAACAGCCCATCCTGCAAGTAGGGTGCAGGTGGCGCCATCGCATAGATTGTGGTCAACGAAGTGAGTCCCGACATCGGTATCGTCACGCGGCAATGATGTTGCGCTAGCAAAGCTTGTCCTAACTAATGAGTTTCCCCTAGACGTGCGCATTACGTAGGATGGGTTGGGTGAAGCGACACACATAAGTCACGGCTTGTAGGCGTCATGGTGATGGGTATCGCCTCGCTCAACCCATCCTACGAGGCTGCCCCCAGTAGCTGGTGGGCTACGCGTCCAGTTTCACGCCGTCTAACGAAGCCCTTCCCGACACCTGACGGAAAGCGGCTTCGATCGTATGAAAAGAGATGGCCGCAAGAGCAAGGCCTACAACCAAGCTGAAGGCGAACTGTTCCCACGGAGTGGCACCAAGATCGCGCGCCCATCGACCTAGTGGGTAATGCCAAAGGTAAAGTCCGTAGGACATCTTCCCGAGCCACGACAGGCGGCCCAGCGCGGCCGGCGCGCCGACCACGAGCAGTGCGGCAGCGACTTCTGTCACGGTGATGCCGACCACGTAGTAGAGCGCGTCGTCCTTGCTGACGATCAGGACGCACGCGATCGTGCCCGCGAGTCCCAGCCACCCCACCCATTGCCGCGCCTCGATGCGCGAGTATCCCAGCACGCCACCAAGCGCCAGCCCGGAGAGGCGCATATCGAAGTGGTAGTAAAGCTGTTCGTCGTTCGCCCAGTTCAGTGCGGACCACGCACGCCACGCCGTAGCCACAATGAAAACCACCACCAGCACGCGTATCGCAGCACCTCGCTCGAGTCGCGTCACTCCCAGCAGGAGCAGCGGCCAAAGCAGATAGAACTGTTCCTCGACCGCCAAGCTCCACAGGTGGGTCAGATAGTTCGGTTCCAGGCCGAAGGCCCGGTAGTAGTCGGACAGGTAGAGCGAGCCGGCCAGCGGCTCGATCAGCCACTGATCCTTGGTCACCGCCGGGAAAACCATCGGAGCAAAAACCAAGTACGTCGCCAGTAACGCAAGCAGTGCGGGGTAGAGCCGGCGCAAGCGGCGCACGTAGAAGCGGCGCAGATGGATCGTGCCGGTGGCCGCAGCCTCGCCGGCAAGTATCCGGGTGATCAGGTAGCCCGACAGTACGAAGAACACGTCCACGCCGCCCATACCGCCCTGCGCCCATGGAATCCTCGCGTGGAACAGCAGGACCGCGATCACGGCCAGCGCTCTGATTCCGTCCAGGGCAGGGTTGTAGGTCACGGCGCGACTATAGCGTCCATCTCACCCTCACCCCCTCCAGCGATGGGTATCGCCGCGCTCAACCCATCCTACCTAGATGGGCTGGCCACAAACGAAAAAACCCTGGAGGTCCAGGGTTTGATCTTGGTGCCGGAGGTGGGACTCGAACCCACACGCTTTTAAGGGCGGCGGATTTTGAGTCCGCTGCGTCTACCATTCCGCCACTCCGGCGCGGACGCGAAGTATAGCCGAGCAAGGCCTCCCGCCGACAGAGCGGGGCCGCGCAGGGCTCAATTGACCTGGTCGGTGCCCAACAGACGCTCGCCGCGGCGCTGCCAGCCGCTGGTGCCTGCTTCTTCCTCCGGCGTGTAGATGCCGCAGCGGACCATCGTGCGCTGGTAGACGTGCAGACTGACCGCCACCGCCTTGTCGCTGGGGTTGCGGATGGTGTGGTACTCGTGCGGCGGGATCAGGCTGCCGGCCGAACCGGTACCGGCCTCGATCGTGCCGGCCGGGATGAAGCGGTAACGCACCTCGTCGTGCTCGGCCAACTCGTACTGGGTGATCTCCAGACGGCCGCGCCACACGCCTTCCACGCACCACATGCCCGAATGATCGTGGATCTTCGTGCCCTGGCCGGGGCCCCAGGTCATCGCGATGACGCTGTAACCGTGCTCCGGGCTGGTGTACAGCTCGCGCCGCGCGTAATGGTCGGAGATCGGCTCCAGCACGCAGGCCGGCAGGCGGACGTCCTCGTCGCAGATCAGTTCGCACAGCGACTTGCGCAGCGCATCGGTGATGGCGCGGTCGTTGCCCAGGGCAACGGCGGCGTCCAGCGAGGCGACCAGTTTGTCGGCGCCGGGGAAATCGAGGGTCATGACATGGCCCGGGTCAGGAAGTGGGGCCATTTTAGCCGGGCCAGCCGGGCAGGGCGTCGTGCGGTGCGGAATAGCCCGCTTTTCCCCTCGCCCCGCTTGCGGGGAGAGGGTGCCGAAGGCGGGTGAGGGGCGAACGGAGTGGGGGCGCATCGGTGCATGGGCCGAGACCGCGCTCGCCCCTCATCCGCCTTCGGCACCTTCTCCCCGCAAGCGGGGAGAAGGAAATACGGCTCAGAGGCCGGCCAGGAAGTCCCGGACCGCCGGGCCGAACCGGTCGTAGTCCACCAGGAACGCATCGTGGCCCTGGGGCGATTCCAGCGGCAGGAACTCCGTCTGCGCCCCGCCCGCCGCCAGCCCATCGGCGATCTGCTGCTGCTGTTGCAGCGGGAACAGGATGTCGGTGGTGGCGCCGATGGCCAGCGCCCGCTGCACGCGGATCTTCGCCAGGCCCTTCACTACGTCGCCGTCTGCCCGATCTTCACCGGCGTAGTCGGCCAGGTCGAACCAGTCCATCGAGCGGCTGAGGTAGAGATAGCAGTTGGGATCGAACCGGCGCACGAAGCGGCGCGCATGGCCTTCCAGGTAACTCTCCACCTGGAACTCCAGGCCGAACGGCTCCTCGTCCGGGCGGTCCGACTCCAACCGCACGCGGCCGAAGCGGCCATCCCACTCCAGCGCCGAGCGGTAGGTGATCACGCCCAGCTTGCGCGCCATGCGCATGCCGGATTCCGGATAGGTGTCGTCGTCGTACTGGCCGTGGTTCCAGTGCGGATCCAGGCGGATCGCCTCGCGCTGCAGCGAACGGATCGCGATGGAGAACGGCAGCGCCTGCGCACTGCCGGAGATGTTGATGTGCGTGCGCGCGGCACCCGGATGCAGCAGCAGGTAGGCCAGCGCCGTCATGCCGCCCATCGAATTGCCGATGATGCAGGCCAGCTGCTCGATGCCCAGCCCGCGCACCACGTCGAACGCCGCATTCGCGCCGTCCTCCACCGACAGCTCGGGGAAGTCGAGGCGGTACAGCGCGCCGGTATCCGGATTGATCGAGGCCGGGCCGGTGGAACCCTTGCAGCTGCCGAGCGAGTTCACGCAGACGACGAACCAGCGGTCCGTGTCGATCGGCTTGCCCGGGCCCAGCATCGGCTCCCACCAGCCTTCGTCCGGATTGCCGGCACTGCGCGCGGCATGCGCATCGGGCGACAACCCGGTGACGATCAGCACCGCGTTGTCGCGGCGCGCGTTCAACGTGCCCCAGGTTTCGTACGCCACCCGTGCGCCATGCAGCTCGCCGCCGCGCTTCATGCGGAACGGCGTGGGCAGGGGATGGAAACGGGTGCCGGGGGGGATGAATTCGGTCATCCGGGCAGTGTAGGCAATGCCGCCGGGCGATGCTATTTCGCCAGCGCATCGCGGGGCTGCGTGCGGATGTCACGACGTTCCGCTTTCCCTCGCCCTGCGAAGCGGGGAGAGGGTGCCGAAGGCGGGTGAGGGGCGAACGGTGTGGGGAGTGGCTCGGCGCACGCAGGAAGACCGCGTTCTGCCCCTCATCCGCCCTCCGGGCACCTTCTCCCCGCAAGCGGGGAGAAGGAAGTGCGAAGCACTGCGTAGAGGCTTTACGGCACCACGCGGTCGATCGTCAGCGTGTAGGCGTTGCCGGCCTTCACGTCGGCGGTGATGGCGGTGGCTTCCAGGTCGCCGGCGGTCGAGGTGGCGGCGCCGCCCTTGGAGATGCGCGCCACCAGTTGCACTTGCGGCAGCTGCGAGAGCTTCAGCGTCGGCATGGGGCTGTCGCCGTCGCTCAGCGCGACCGTCATCGGGAACGCGGCCACCGGCAGGCGCTTGGCCGCGACCGGCATCGGCGGGCCGCCGACCTGGCGGGCGAACACGAACAGCGTATCGCCCGGTGCCAGCTTCTCCTTCAGCGCGGGCGCGAGGTCCACGGTGACCGTCAGCAGCGCGGGTGATGCGTCCGCCGCAGGTGCAGGATCGGCGAGTGGCGGCAGGCCGGCTTCGGCACGGGCTTCGTTGATCTGCGTGCGCAGCGTGGCGGCGGTGTTGGGATCCACCTGGGCCAGCAACGGCTCCCAGGTCTTCGCGGCCTCGGCGGGCTTGCCTTCCTGGCGCTGGGCCAGGCCGACGAACCATGCGGCACGCTGGTGGCCCGGATTGATCTGGCGCGCGCGGTCCAGCAGCGCCATCGCCTGCGCATCGAGCTTGCGGTCGGCGTTGTTGAACAGGCGGGCCTGCGCGGCTTCCACCAGCAGGTCGGCGTCGTCGGGCATCAGCTGCACCGCGCGCTCGAACGCTTTCTGCGCATCGCCGTAGCGCTGCAGCGCTGCGTAGGACTTGCCGAGCAGGCGCCAACCCTCCGGTTCGTTCGGCTTCTTCTTCAGTTCGGCTTCGAGCTGGCCGATGGCTTCTTCCAGCGTGGCCGGGCCGGGGGTGGTGGCCTGCGGTTCCAGCGCGGCGGGCGTGCCGACGACGCGGTACAGCGCGAACGTGGCGATGCCGAGCGTCACCACGCCACCGATCACCAGCGGCTTGGCGCTGCGCCACAGTGGCCACAGCACCGCCAGCAGCACCGCCGCGGACAGCACGATGGCGAGGATCACGAAGGTGGTCATCACCACTCCTGGTCGTTGTCGTCGGTGGTCGGGGCCGGCTGCTTCGCGCGGCGCGCGACGATGCGCCCCACCCAGACGCCGCCGGCGAGCAGCAGCAACAGCGGACCGAACCAGAGGATGTAGGTGCCGGGGGCAACGTCGGGCTTGTACAGCACGAACTCGCCGTAGCGCTCCACCAGGAACTGCTTCACCTGCGCGTCGTCCTTGCCCTGGCGCATCAGGTCGAGCACTTCGCGGCGCAGGTCGTGGGCGATCTGCGCGTTGGAATCGGCCAGCGACTGGTTCTGGCACATCACGCAGCGCAGTTCGGCGGTCAGTCTGTGGAAGCGGGCTTCCTCGGCATCGTCGCGGAACTGCAGCGGCGTGGGGTCGCTGACCTGCGCGAAGACCGGCGCGGCGACGGCGACCAGCAGGGCCAGCAGCAAGGCGCGCACCAGGAGGACGGGGGAGGCGTTCATCGGCCGGCTTCAATCTTTTCCAGCGCGGGAATCAGCTGGTGGTCGATGGTGGCCTGGTCGATGGCGCCGACATGCTTCCAGCGGATCACGCCATTGCCGTCGACGAGGAAGGTTTCCGGCGCACCGTAGATGCCCCAGTCGATCGCGGCGCGGCCTTCCACGTCGGCGATGACCATCATGTACGGGTTGCCGAACTGCTCAAGCCAGCGCAGCGCATCGGGACGCTCGTCCTTGAGGTTGTAGCCGATGAAGCGCACGCGCTTGGTCAATGCGAACTGGGTGAGGATCGGATGCTCGACACGGCACTCCGGGCACCAGCTGCCCCACACGTTCATCACATAGGGCTGGCCGGCGAGGTCGGCGTTGGTGACGCGCTTGGTGGGTTCGTGCAGCAGCGGCAGGTCGAACGCGGGCGCCGGCTTGCCGATCAGCGGCGAGGGCAACGCATCGCGGCCGGCGCGGTCGGATTGCTTCACGCCGTAGTACAGCAGGCCCATCAGGCCGACGAAGAACAGGCCGATGATGACCAGCGCGAAGGTCAGTGCGCCACGCGAACGCGGCGGCGACGGCGGGAGTTCGGAAGCGTTGTTCATGCGGGACGCGCCTCGGATGTCTTGTGGTTCCGGAACCGGCGGTCGGCGGCGGTGACGAAGCCGCCCAGCGCCATCAGGGCGGCGCCCAGCCAGATCCAGCGGACGAAGGGTTTGATGTGGACGCGCAGCGACCAGGCGCCATCGCCGAGCGGTTCGCCGATGGCGACGTAGACATCGCCGAGCACGCCCGGGCGGATGCCGGCTTCCGTCATCACCTGGCCGCCGCTGGCGTAGGCGCGCTTCTCCGGGTGCAGCAGCGTCACCGGCGTGCCGTTGCGCAGGACCTGCACGTGGCCGCGGTCGGACAGGTAGTTGGGGCCCTGGGTTTCATCGACGCCCTGGAAGTGGAACCCCCAGCGGCCGACCTCGACGGTCTGGCCCGGCTTCACCGCCAGTTCGCGCTGCACGTTGAGCGCTTCCACCAGCAACGCACCGACGAGGAACACCGCGATGCCGGTGTGCGCGAGCGTCATGCCGAGCATTTCCGGGGTGAAGCGGCCATTGGCGCGCAGGCGCGACCAGATGAAGCGCAGCGTGCCCAGGCCCACCCACATCGCGCCGAGGATGCCGGCGGCCGCCTTGAGCTTGCCCTGCGGCGCGACGAAGTACGCGACCACCGCCAGCACGATGGCCAACAGCGCCCACGGCAGCAGCATCGCGCCGAGGCGGGAGGCCTTGTCGCGCTGCCACTTGGTGAGCGGGCCGAACGGCACCAGCGCCACCAGCGGCGCCATCAGCACGATGAACAACAGGCTGAAGTACGGCGGGCCCACCGAGATCTTGCCCAGGTCCAGCGCATCGGCGATCAACGGGTACAGCGTGCCCAGCAGGATCATCGCGCAGGCGGCGGTCAGCAGCAGGTTGTTGGCCAGCAGCAGCGTCTCGCGCGAGTTCGCCGCGAAGTACGACTTCTCCGAGGCGTCATCGGCCAGCTGCGGTGCGCGCCATGCGTACAGCAGCAGCGAGCTGCCGATCATGATGCCGAGGAAAATCAGGATGAACACGCCGCGACTCGGATCGGCGGCGAACGCGTGCACGCTGGTGATCACGCCCGAACGCACCAGGAACGTGCCCAGCAGCGACAGCGAGAACGCGGCGATGGCGAGCAGCAGCGTCCAGCCGCGGAAGGTGCCGCGCTTCTCGGTGGCCGCCTGCGAATGGATCAGCGCGGCGCCGACCAGCCAGGGCATGAAGCTGGCGTTCTCGACCGGATCCCAGAACCACCAGCCGCCCCAGCCCAACTCGTAGTACGCCCACCAGCTGCCCAATGCGATGCCGAGGGTGAGGAAGCCCCAGGCGACGTTCGTCCACGGACGCGTCCAGCGCAGCCAGCGCGCATCCACGCGGCCATCGAGCAGCGCGGCGATCGCGAACGCGAACGGCACCACGAAGCCCACGTAGCCCACGTACAGGAGCGGCGGATGGATGATCATCCCCGGATCCTGCAGCAGCGGGTTGAGGTCGCGGCCTTCGCCCGGCGACGGCAGCAGGCGGATGAAGGGGTTGGAGGTGAAGATCAGGAAGGCGAGGAAGCCGACCGCGACCACGCCCATCACGCCGAGCACGCGCGCCATCACCACGTCCGGCAGCCCGCGCGAGAACAGCGCCACTGCGCCGGTCCAGATCGCCAGCACCAGCGCCCACAGCAGCAGCGAACCTTCGTGCGAGCCCCACACCGCGGTGTAGCGGTAGACCATCGGCAGCAGCGAATTGGAGTTGTCGGCGACGTACTTCACCGAGAAGTCCTGCTGCACGAACGCGACCGTCAGCGCGATGAAGGCGAGCATCACCAGCCACAGCTGCGCATAGGCGGCCGGGCGCGCGACGTCCATCCAGGCGGCTTTGCCGCGGTGCGCGCCGGCCAGCGGCAGCAGCGCCTGCAGCACGGCGATGAGCAGCGCGAGGATCAGCGCGATTTGTCCGAGTTCAGGCAGCATCAGTCGTCCATTCCCTCGCCCCGCGTTGCGGGGAGAGGGTGCCGAAGGCGGGTGAGGGGCGAGCGGAGTCGCCGAGGTGGGAGTGACGGGAAGACGTCCGGATGCGCTGGCCAGAAGCTTGTCCGCGGGTCACGCGCCGAGAAGCGCGAGCGCCCCTCCTCCGCCCTTCGGGCACCTTCTCCCCGCGCGCGGGGAGAAGGGAAGTCGCGGCGGGTATCGGGATCAATTCGCCGGCCCCGTCGGTGCGGCCTGCACGTCGTGCTTCTGGTGCGCCTTGCCCATCTTGTCGGCGACTTCCTTGGGCATGTAGGTCTCGTCGTGCTTGGCCAGCACGTCTTCGGCGACGAACACGCCATCCTGCATCGTGCCGGTGGCGACCACGGCCTGGCCCTCGCGGAACAGGTCCGGGAGGATCTTCCCGTAGCGCACGGTGAGCTGCGCGTCGCCATCGGTGACGCGGAACTGCGACACCAGAGAACCGGACTCGCGCTTGAACGAGCCCTTCTCGACCATGCCGCCGAGGCGGAAGCGGGCGCGCTCGCTGGCGTCGCCGCGCAGCACTTCGGCCGGCGTGTACAGATAGGCCACGTTGCGCTGCAGGGCCATCGCGATCAGCGCGGTGGCGGCACCGGCGACCAGCAGGGCCAGCAGCACGAACAGCAGGCGGCGGCGACGGACGGGATTCATGCGGTCAGCGTTCCAGGTCGGCGGGGGCGGCGTTGCGACGAGTCTCGCGCGATGCGCGCAGGCGCGCGGCGCGCAGTTCGCGGCGCACCTGCAGGCGCGGCGCGAGGAAATCCCACGCCAGCACGAGGGCGAACACGGCGTAGGCGCCGATGACGTATTCCAGGTAGGTCATGGCGTAGCCCCCTTCGCGGCGGCGAGTTTGGCGACCCAGTCCTTGCCGGCTTCGCGGCGCAGGTTGTCCGCGCGTGCGCGCGCCAGCAGCGAACCGGCGAACCAGAACTTGGTGGCCACCACCATCAGCACCAGCGGCAGGACCATGCTGTCGTCCATGCTGGAATCGCCGAACACGCGGATGGTCTGGCCCTGGTGCAGCGAGTTCCACCACACCACGGAATAGCGGATCACCGGCAGGATGGCCACGCCGACGATGGCCAGCAGGCCGGCCGCGCGCGCGGCGTTGCGGCGGTCGTCGATGGCGCCGTACAGGCCCATCACGCCCAGGTAGAGGAACAGCAGGATCAGTTCGGTGGTCAGGCGCGGGTCCCAGTCCCACCACGTGCCCCACATCGGCTTGCCCCAGATGCTGCCGGTGGCCAGGGTGATGACGGTGAACGCCGCGCCGGTGGGCGCGCACGCCATCGCAAGGATCTCGCACAGCTTGATCCGCCAGATCAGCGCGATGGCCGCGTAGAACGCCATCAGGCCGAACACGAACATGCTCATCCACGCGCTCGGCACGTGGATGTAGAGGATGCGGAAGCTGTCGCCCTGCTGGTAGTCGGCCGGGGCCACGAACAGCGCCTGCCACAGGCCCACGCCCAGCAGCACGATGGCGGCGAGGTAGCACCACGGCGTCCAGCGCGCCGCGAAGCGGTCGAAGTAGGGCGGCGAGCCGAGTTGGTGGAACCAGCGGACGAGTGGATTCATGCGCAGCGTCGGTCTTCAGGTCAGGGCGATGCGGATCGCCGCGGCGGCGGCCAGCGGGGCGAGCAGCAGCGACAGCAGCAGGCCGGCAGCCAGCCAGAGGAGGGCGCCGGAGGCATCCAGGCCTTGCGCGTTGGCGGCCACGGCGCCTGCGCCGAACACCAGCACCGGCACGTACAGCGGCAGCGCCAGCAGGGCCACAAGGATACCAGAGCGCCTCATGCCGACCGTCAGGGCGGCCACCACCGCGCCGAGCAGGCTCAGCAGCGGCGTGCCCAGCGCGAGCGTGGCCAGCAGCATCGGCAGGTCGCTGCGCGGCAGGTGCAGCATCTCGCCCAGCAGCGGTGCGGCGATCACCAGCGGCAGGGCGGTGGTGGCCCAGTGGGTCAGCACGCGCACCAGCACCAGCCAGGCCAGCGGCACGGGGGCGAGGATCCATTGTTCGAGCGAACCGTCCTCGGCATCGCCGCGGAACAGCGTGTCCAGCGACAGCAGGCCGGCCAGCAGCACGGCGACCCACAGGACGGCCGGCGCGACCTTCGACAGTGCTTGCGGCGAGGTGCCGAGGCCGAGGGCGAACAGCACGACGACCAGCAGCGCGAACAGCGCCGGCTGCAGCGCATCGCCACGGCGGCGCCACAACAGCTGCACGTCGCGCACGACCAGGGCGCGGGCGGTCTGGAGGAGGGAGGGCGTCGGGTTCATGCCGGACGCTCCATCACCAGCATGCGGGTTTGCACCGGTGGGGCCGCGTACGCGCCATGGGTGGTGACCAGCGCGGCACCGCCATCGCGCAGGTGCGCGGAAATCATCCGGTTGACCAGGGTGATGCCGTCCAGGTCGAGGTTGGCGTAGGGTTCGTCCAGCAGCCACAGCGGCGAGGGCGACAGCCACAGGCGGGCCAGCGACAGGCGCTTCTTCTGCCCGGCGGAGAGCTGCCGTGCCAGCGCGTCCTCGTAGCCGGCCAGGCCGACCATGGCCAGCGCATTGCCGGGCATCTGGCGCGCGCGCCGCCCGTGCAGGCCGCACAGGAAGTTGAGGTTCTCCAGCGCGTTGAGGTCCGCTTTCAGCGCCGGCAGATGACCCAGGTAAGCCATGGCGTGGGCGCGGCGCGCGGGGCCGGCGGGGTGGCCGTCGATATCGATATGGCCCGCATCGGCGCGCAGCAGCCCGGCCAGCACGCGCAGCAGGGTGGTCTTGCCGACGCCGTTGCCGCCCTGCACCAGCAGGGCCTCACCCGCATCCACGGCGAAATCCAGCGGACCGAACACCGGCTCGTCGTTGCGCGAGAACGCCAGGCCCTGGGCGGCCAGCAACGGCGGATGGGAAGGAGCGGCGTCGGTCATCGGGTCGGGCGTTCCCGGGCGGGAGGCTGGGGTGTCCTGAGGCTCAGCCGCCTATTCTAAACGGTGTCGCCCGTCAGACCGCCTGCGACATACGGTCGCGCCCCGCGAGTCCGGTTCCTAGCCCACCCAGTCGGTGTGCGGGTCGGCGTCGGCGCCGGCCGGGCGCGGCCACATCATCCGCAGGCGAACGGGTTCGCCCGCGTTCCACCAGAGCGTGCCGCCCTGGCCGAATTCCCTGGCCAGTGCGTCGGCCTGCGCCAGCGTCGCGTCCAGCACCAGGCAGCCGTACTCGACCATGCCACCCCGGTTGTCGCAGCCCAGCGCCGGGTGCAGCGCCAGCCCCAGCGCCTGCACGCGCGCTTCCAGCCGGGCCTGCGCGGTGTCGTTGTCGGCGCGCGAGGCCTCGCCGGGCGGGGGATTCCAGCCGGTGATGAACAGATAACGGTCCGCCATGACCTGGCGTTCGACCTCGGGCGCGGACACGCCGGCGCAGAACAGCCATTCCTTGCGGCCGATGGTCACGAAGTAGTGCGCAGCAGCCCAGGCAGTGGCCAGCCGCGCACGCTCAGCGTCGGGGACTTCCCCGTTCGCGGTGCCGTCGGCAGGAACGCTGTGTTCGGCCATGGCCGCATCATCGCGCGTAACGTCGAGCGCGTACACTCCGTGCTCCCCCCTCCATCGAGTACCTGAACCGGGATGTTCCAGCCGCAGACCAAGCTGCCCAAGGTGGGCACCACCATCTTCACCGTGATGTCGCAGCTCGCCGCCGAGCACGGCGCGGTCAACCTGGGGCAGGGCTTCCCGGATTTCGCGGTGCCGCAGCGGCTGGTGGACGAACTGGATGCCGCCATGCGCGCCGGCCACAACCAGTACGCGCCGATGACGGGCGTGGCGCCGTTGCGCCAGGCCATCGCGGAGAAAGTGCTGCGCTGCTACGGACGCGAGGTGAATCCCGATACCGAGATCACCGTGACCAGCGGGGCGACCGAGGCGCTGTTCAACGCCATCCACGCGGTGGTGCGTCCCGGCGAAGAAGTCATCGTGCTGGACCCCGCCTACGACAGCTACGAGCCGGCGATCGACCTGGCCGGTGCACGCGCCGTGCACGTGCCGCTGGACCCGCAGACCTTCGCGGTCGATTGGGACCGCGTGCGCGCCGCGATCACCCCGCGCACCCGCCTGCTGATCGTCAACAGCCCGCACAACCCGTCCGGCGCGATGTTCGACGACGCCGACATCCGCGCGCTGGCCGCGCTGCTGGAAGGTACCGGCATCTACCTGATTTCCGACGAGGTCTACGAGCACATCGTGTTCGATGGCCGCCGCCATGAATCGATCCTGCGTTATCCGGAACTGGCCGCGCGTGCGTTCGTGGTGTCCAGCTTCGGCAAGACCTACCACTGCACCGGCTGGAAGATCGGCTACGCCATCGCGCCGCCGGCGCTGAGCGCGGAGTTCCGCAAGGTCCACCAGTACAACGTGTTCTGCACGTTCGCCCCGGCGCAGCACGCGTTCGCCGCGATGATCCGGCAGGAGCCGGAGCACTACGAGCAGTTGGGCGCGTTCTACCAGGAGAAGCGCGACCGTTTCCGCGAGCAGTTGCTGGGCACGAAGTTCGTGCCGCTGCCGGTGCCGGGCGGCTATTTCCAATTGGTCGATTATTCGGCGGTCAGCGATCTGCCGGATGCCGAGTTCGTGAAGTGGTTGACCGTCGAGCATGGCGTCACCGCGATCCCGCTGTCCCCGTTCTACGAAACGCCGCCGGCCGGCCAGCGCTTGGCGCGGCTGTGCTTCGCCAAGAACGAGGCGACGCTGGATGCGGCGATCGCGCGGTTGAAGCATTTGTAGGCCTCTCCCTGCGGAGGCTCAAGGAGGAGGCTCTATGGACGTGTTCTGGACATCGGTTCGCTGGGGCGGCATCGCCCTCGGGATGCTGCTCGCCCTCCATGGCGTGATCGGACTGGCTGCCACCCTGTGGTGGCCGCGGCTGCTCACGGGGCGACTGTTCAACGAGCGCGCGATCGGGCGGGGACCCTGGACGCGGGAGCGGCTACTGTTCTTTTCCGCGTGGAGCATCTCGTGGGGCGCCTATCTGGTGCTCAGTTTGGGGGAGCTTGCGTCGCGCGGATTGCGGATGGCGTTGATCGTCGTCTGTACCGTGTTGGTCTACTTCGTCTTCATCCGAAAGTACACTTGAGCGCATTCACTCCACGATGGCGGTAGCCGCATGCAGGACCTCCGCATTTCCCTCGTCCAGGGCGAGACCCGCTGGCACGATCCGGCCGGCAACCGCGACTACTACGGTGCGTTGATCGCGCCGCTCGCGGGGCAGACCGATCTGGTCGTCCTGCCGGAGACGTTCACCAGCGGCTTCAGCAACGAGGCCATCGACCAGGCCGAAGGCATGGACGGCGCCACGGTGGCGTGGGTCCGCGCGCAGGCGGCAACGCTCGGTGCCGCAATCACCGGCAGCGTGCAGTTGCGTACCGCCGAGGGCGTGTTCAACCGCCTGTTGTTCGCGACGCCCGATGGCGATCTTCAGCACTACGACAAGCGCCATCTGTTCCGCTACGCCAACGAGCACAAGCGGTATGCGGCGGGCAGCGACCGGCTGACGTTGGAGTGGAAGGGTTGGCGGATCAATCCGCTGGTCTGCTACGACCTGCGCTTCCCGGTGTTCGCACGCAACCGGTACGACGTGGAGCGGCCGGGGCAACTCGATTTCGATCTGCAGTTGTTCGTCGCCAACTGGCCGGCGCCGCGGGCGTATGCGTGGAAGACGCTGTTGCGGGCGCGGGCGATCGAGAACCTGTGCTACGTGGCGGCGGTCAATCGTGCGGGCACGGATGGCAATGGGCACGCGTACAGCGGCGACAGTGCGGTGATCGATTTCCTGGGGCAGCCGGTGGTGGAGTTGCCGGCGGGCGAGGGGGTGGCGACGTCGACGATCTCGGCGGCGGCGTTGTCTGCGCATCGTGAGAAGTTCCCGGCGATGCTGGATGCGGATCGGTTCGAGTTGCGCTGAGCCCTCGGATGTCGTGCTCGGTAGAAAGCATGCTGGCACAGCTGGCATGGTGCGCTCGCCGCGAGGCGTCACTTTCTTTGCTTGTGCAAAGAAAGTAACCAAAGAAAGCACACCCCAGGCGGCACGCCCTGCGCTTCGCTCCGGGTCCGCGAGCGGCCCAGGAATTTTCGTAAGGCACATCCATGTGCCATACGAAAACGCCGCCCATCCGGGGCGGCGCCCTTCGGGTTTTACCCGGCCCACTCGCCGTGCCTCATGGGGACCCTGAAGAGCCACGTCAAAGGCGTGCACACCGGATATGTCCGCGTTGGTTTTCGGGGCCCCTTAAGGTCCGGCAGTCACGGCGGGTAAAACCCGCAGGGCGGCGCACAAGGATGTGCGCCGTTTTCGGCCGGGGCAGAGCCTGCCCCGTACTTGATACGGGGATGCCCCGTCCGAAAATTCCCGTCGGGACTGCGCACCCGCCGCGCAGCGGCGGGCGGACCGCCGGGGTGTGTTTCTTTTGCCTACTTTTCTTTGCACAAGCAAAGAAAAGTAGGGCCCCCGCGGCGAGCGGCACCATGCTGGCGTCCCCAAGGTCCATCACTGAAAGCATGAGCTCGATGTGCTCATGGTGGTTGTTGCCAGGGCACGCGTGGTTCGGAGTGGGCTGACTTCGTTGCCCCTCACCCCAACCCCTCTCCCGGCGGGAGAGGGGCTCAGTCGCCTCAGGCGGCCTTCTGCGGCAGGATCTGGCACACCGCCTGGCACATCGCCAGCACACGACCCGCGTCGTCGCGGACCTCGCCTGCGAGGAACAACTGATTGCGCGTGCGTTCGACCAACCGCGCATGGCAGGTGATGTGCGGCATCTCCTGCGTCACCGGACGCAGGTACTGCGTATTGAGCGACGTCGTCACGCTGGGTGGCGCGATCAGGTACGAGAACGGCCCCAGCGTGTTGTCCAGCGCCGCCACGATGAAACCGCCCTGCATGTGCCCGATCGGGTTCTGGTAGCGCGGCAGCACCGGGAAACGCATCGCCAGCGACTGGCCCTCCACGTACTCCACCGGCTCGCCCTGCATGTCGGTCAGGCAGGGCGGCGGAATCTGCAGCGGCACGCCCGCGGGCAGGCGCGCACGCAGCAGGGCGTTGATGTCGGCGGGGTCGGTCATGGCGTGAAGCTCAGTTCGAACGACGTGTAGAACGGTGCGCGCGGCGGTGCGGCCAGCGTCTTCCGGTTGATCTGTTTCTGCACGCAGATCGCCAGCGGCGTGGCGCCGTCGCGCCAGGTGCGGCGGACGGCGCCGCCGGCATCCAGTTCGGCCACGATCACGAAGGGCGCGGTGTCGGCGTTGGGCGTGGCGCATTCGGCGATCGCATCGCCGAGTACGCCCGATTGCGCATCGCGCATCGCTTGCGAGGTGGCCGCAGGCAATGACGCTTCATCGGCATCGGCGCGCTGCTTGGCCTGCGTGTAGTCGGTGGGCGACGGCACCTGCGCGGTGGCGGTCGCCGCCATCGCGAGGAAGACCAGTGCCGTGGCACGGAGCATTGGACGCATGGTCACGGCGCCTTCGGCGGTTCGATCCGCAGCAGTTTGCCGTCTTCCTCGTCGGTGACCACGTAGACGTTGCCGTCGGGGCTGACGCGCACATCGCGCACGCGTTCGCCGATCTCGTTGAGCAGGCGTTCTTCGCCCAACACCGTATCGCCCTGCAGGGTCAGGCGGATCAGGTTGCGTTCGGCCAGCGAACCGAGAAACACGCTGTCGTTCCACGGACTGTCCGGCTGGCCCGTGTAGAACGCCATGCCGGAGACGCCGGGCGACTTCTCCCACAGGTGGAAGGGCTGCTCCATGCCGTCCTTCGCCTTGCCTTCCGCCTCGGGAATGGGCTGGCCGGAGTAGTTGATGCCGTAGGTGATGATCGGCCAGCCGTAATTCTTGCCGGCCTCGGGCAGGTTGATCTCATCGCCGCCGCGCGGGCCGTGCTCGCTCTGCCACAGCTTGCCGGTGCGCGGGTCCAGCGCCATGCCCTGCATGTTGCGGTGGCCGTAGCTGAAGATTTCCGGGCGTGCGCCGGCCTTGCCGACGAAGGGATTGTCCTGCGGCACGCTGCCGTCGAGGTTCAGGCGCACGAGCTTGCCCTGCAGCTTGTCGAGTTCCTGCGACATCGCGCGTTTGTTGCGCTCGCCCTGGCTGATGAAGAGATGGCCCTGGCCGTCGAACACCAGGCGCGAGCCGAAATGGTTCGGGCCGTCGACTTTCGGTTCCTGGCGGTAGATCACCTTGACGTCGGTGAGCGCGTCGCCGGC
Organism: Pseudoxanthomonas sp. Root630; assembly: GCF_001427585.1. GTDB lineage: Bacteria > Pseudomonadota > Gammaproteobacteria > Xanthomonadales > Xanthomonadaceae > Pseudoxanthomonas_A. Next base: position 235,876 of record NZ_LMGY01000017.1, read on the forward strand.
CAGCGTGCCGTAGGCGACCGCGGTGCCGGCCGTGCCGTTGTCGCCGGGCTCGGCGTAGCTCAGATAGATGCGCTGCGTGCTGGCGAAATCCGGGGCCAGCACCACGTCGAGCAGGCCGCCCTGGCCGGTGGCGAACACTTTCGGCACGCCGGTGATCGGGGCGGACACCGCGCCGTCGGCGCCGACGCGGCGCAGCGCGCCGCTGCGTTCGGTGACCAGCATGGCGCCGTCCGGCAGGAAGGCCAGCGACCACGGATGCGACAGTCCGCTGGCCACCTGGGTGACGCGGATCTGGCCCTTGGCGCTGGTGAGTGTCTGCGCAGACTGGCTGGCCGGCGCGGCCTGCGCCGCCGCCGGTGCCTTGGCTTCGGCGTCGCTCTTGGCGGAGGAGTTGCAAGCGGCCAGCGGCAACGCGAGGAGGAGGGCGGTGGCGAGTCGATGGGGAACGTGGCGCAACGTCGTGTCTCCTGTGGGGGAAGGTCAGCGGTAGCCGGCGGCCTGCAGTTCGAACAGTTCCGCGTAGCGACCGCCCTGGGCCATGAGGTGCTCGTGCGTGCCGCTGGCCTCCAGCCGGCCTTCGTTGAGCACCAGGATGCGGTCGGCCATGCGGACGCTGGAAAAGCGGTGCGAGATCAGCACGGCGGTCCGATTGTCCGACAATTCCTTGAAGCGTTGGAAGACCTCGAACTCCGATCGTGCATCGAGTGCGGCCGTTGGTTCATCCAGGATCATCACTTGCGCATCGCGCATGTAGGCGCGCGCGATGGCGATCTTCTGCCATTGGCCGCCCGACAGGTCCACGCTGTCCTTGAAACGGCGGCCGATCAGCTGGTCGTAACCGCGTGGCAGGCCTTCGATCACTTCGTCGGCCATCGAGCGTGCGGCGGCGGCGCGCACGCGCGCCTGATCGTGCATGGCCTCGATGCGGCCGACGCCGATGTTCTCGCCCGCGGTCAGGTGGTAGCGGACGAAGTCCTGGAAGATCACGCCGGTGTTGGCGCGCAGGTCGTCGAGGTCGTAATCGCGCAGGTCGCGGCCATCGAGCAGGATCCGGCCCTCATCGGGGTCGTACAGGCGTGCCAGCAGCTTCACCAGCGTGGTCTTGCCCGCGCCGTTTTCGCCGACCAGGGCCAGCACTTCGCCAGCGTGCAGTTCGAAATCCAGGTGCCGAACGGCCCAGCGCTCGGCATCGGGATAGCGGAAGCCGACGTTCTCGAACACGAAGCCGCGGGTGATCGGTCGCGGCACCGGGAGCGGCTCCGCGGGCGAGGCGATCTCGGGTTCGATCTCGAAGAACGAAAACAGATCGTCCAGGTACAGCGCCTGTCCGGCGACCTGCGAGAAACCGATCAGCAGGCCTTCGAGCAACTGCCGCAGGCGCAGGAAGCTGCCGGCGAGGAAGGTCAGGTCGCCGATGCTGAAATCGCCGCGCACCGTGCGCCAGGCGATATAGCCATAGGCCACGTAGTAGCCCAGCGTGCCCAGCGCCGCGAGCAGCGCGCCCCAGAGTGCGCGCCGACGGGCGAGCGCGCGGTTGGCGGCGAAGAACTTCTCCGCGAGCGCGCGGTAGCGATCGATCAGGAACCGGTGGAGGTTGAAGATCTTCACCTCCTTCGCCGTTTCCACGCTGGCGCCCATCTGGCGCAGGTATTCCAGCTGACGGCGCTCGGGCGTCCACTGGAAGTTGAGCGAATAGCCCAACGCGTTGAAGTGCGACTCACCGACGAAGGCCGGCACCAGGGCGAGCGCCAGCAGTGCGATCAGCCATGGCGCGTACACCAGCAGGCCAGCGGCGAAACTCGCGACGGTGATGGCGTCCTGCACCTGGCCGAACAACTGGCTCATCAGGTTCATCCGCCCCATCGTCTGCCGACGCGCGCGGTCCAGCTTGTCCTGCAGGTCCGGGTCTTCGAAGTCCTCCAGGTCCAGCTGGGCCGCGTGCTCCATCAGGCGGATGCTGGTGGCGTTGGTGAACAGTTCCGAGAGCAGCGCGTCGGCATAGCTCACCAGCCGGCCCAGCAGGTCGGAGACGATGGCGAGCGCGAACTCCAGCACCAGCAATCCCGACAGCGTATCGAGCTGGCCGCTGCGCCAGGCCTCGCCCAGTGCATCGAACCCCAGGCCCAGCCCGACCAGGCGGATCGCCTCGTCGATGATCAGCTTGCCGATGTACAGCGCGGCCACCGGCATCACCGCGCGCACCACGCGCAGGCCGAGGCTGGCGAGGGTCAGCGTGCGGCTGGTCTGCCAGATCTGGCGCAGGAACGGCGCCAGGTTGCGCATCGCATCGACGCGTTCGCGCAGATTGGGTCCGGTGGCTCGGGCATTGCGCGGTGACGGCATCGGGGGTGGTGCTGGCCGGCGGCGATGCCGCGTTGCGGGTAATCTAGCCCAACGGACAGGGGATCGAGATGAAGAAGCTCGTCGTAATGGCGTGCCTGCTGCTGGCGGGCGCGCAGGCGATGGCCACGGACAAGGTGTCGGGCCAGGCGAAGCAGGTCGCGCAGCAGCAGGGCCGCGCACGCGTCGTGGTGTTGATGGATGACGTCGGGGCGGGTGTCGCGGGGATGCCGCGCAACATGACGGTCGCGAAGGAGCAGCGCGTGCGCCGTCAGGGCGATGCGGTACTCGGCGCGCTTCCCGCGACAGGCTATCGCCTGCACCGCCGCTTCGCGCGCGTGCCCGCGCTGGTGATCGACGCCGATGCCGACGTGCTGCGCCGGCTGGAGCGCAATGTGTGGGTGCGCAAGGTGGACGTGGACCGGGGAGGCACTGGCGGTGCCGTCGCTGCGGACGAAAGCTCCGTGCTCAACCGGGTGGACCTGCTGCAGGGTGTAGGACTCGATGGCACCGGCATCAAGGTCGCGGTCGTCGATACCGGCGTGGATACCGATCACCCGGACCTGGCGCCACGCGTGGTGGGCCAGCAGTGTTTCTGCTCGCGGATATCCGGCAGCGGCGGGTGTTGTCCGAATGGGCAGGCCACCCAGTCCGGCGCGGGCGCGGCGGAGGACGACCACGGCCATGGCACCAATGTCAGCGGCATCATGGTCGGTGCGGGCAATGTCGCGCCGCGTGGCGCACTGCCGGCGGCGCAACTCGTCGCCATCAAGGTGATGGATGGCGGCAACGGCTTCTGCTGCACCTCGGATGTCGTGGCCGCGCTGGACTGGATCGCGACGCAACACCCCGACACCGCCGTGGTCAACCTCAGCCTGGGCACCTGGGACTTGTTCGCGGGCGCCTGCGATGCATCGGCGTCCTACCTGGCGGCGCTGAAGAGCGCCGTGGACACACTGAATGCGCAGGGCACCGTGGTGGTGGCGTCCAGTGGCAACCAGGGCGATCTGCAACGGATGGCCGCGCCGGCCTGCCTGAGCAATGTGCTCGGCGTGGCGGCGACCTGGGACATGACGGCGGGGTCGACGACCTTCCTCGGTTGCACGGAGACCTCGCGGTCGCCGCGGCAACCCACCTGCTTCAGCAACCGCAGCACGACCACGGCGCTGTTCGCCGCGGGGGCGTTCGTCCAGTCGGCCGGCTTGAACGGTGGCCTCTCGTCCTACGGCGGCACGTCGCAGGCCGCACCGATGGTGGCCGCCTGCGCGGGCGCCCTGCACCAGGCGTCGCCGTTGGCCACGCCGTACCAACGCATGGCGGTCATGCAGCTTTCGCCGTTGCGACTGAACGATGCCGCCTCGGGGGGGCAGTATCCGTTCCTGGATTGCCTGGATGCGGCGAAAATCCTCGATCCCGCGCGATTCCTCGTCCGCATGAACGGCTCGCAGCCGCTCATTCCCGGACGTCCCGCACCGGCGCCGCCCGCGGCCACGATTCCGGTGCTGCGCGTGACGGATGAAGCACGAACGCCTCCGCGTCGCGGCAGCGCACAAGGATCCCGCCTCCTCGAACGCTGAAAGCGGGTTCAGCGTGCGGCGAGAGCGATGGCGAGGGGCTGCACCGACACTGCCTGGCCCGGTTCGACGCGCTCGCCGCCGCGCACGATCAGGCGGTCGCCAGCGCGCACGTCGCCGCTGACTTCGACCAGGTCGTCCACGGCCACGCCGGTCTTCACCGCCAGGCGCTCGGCCTTGCCTGCGGCGTCCACGCGCAGGACGAAGTCGCCTTCGCGGCGCAGGATGACCGCATCGCGCGGGACGGCGACCACGCTGCGGGTTTCCGCACTGGGCAGACCGACGTCCACCGCGGTGCCTACCGGGGCCTGCAGGTCCCGCACCGCGATCCGCAATTCGAGCTGGCGCGAGGCTTCATCGCCGACCGGGACCAGTGCACTCACCGGATAGTCGTGCTCGGCGCCGCTGCTGCGCACGCGCACCAGGGTGCCGCGTTCGAGGTGGCGGGCCAGGTCCACCGGCGCGCGCACGCGTACTTCCGGCGCCGCGGTGTCCACCAGTCGCGCCACTGATGCACCGGTCACCAGGTACTCGCCGCGCTGGGTGTGGCGTTCGGCGACGATGCCGTCGAACGGCGCGCGCACCACCATCTGCGAGCGTTGGTGGCGGAGTTGCGCGAGCTGTGCCTGCACGCGTGCCCGATCCTGCGCCAGCACGTCGCGGTCGGCGCGCAGTTGTTCGTACTGCGCGCGCGCGATGTTCTGCTGCGCGGCGAGCTGGGCGTAGCGTTGTTCCTGCCGTGCGGCGAGATCAAGCTGCGCCTGGATGCGGGCGAGGTCGGCTTCGCTCTCGCGCTCGCGCAGGCGCAGTGCGGTGTCGTCCAGCACCGCCAGCGCCTGTCCGGCGCGCACACGCTGGCCGACCTCGGCGACCTGCAGCACGCGGCCTTCCAGTTCGCTCGCCACCCGTGCGTCCTGCCGGCTGATGATGCTGCCGGGCGACCAGTGGCGCGGCGCGAAGTCGGTGCGCACGGCAGCCGCGACGCTGACGATCGCGGGTGGCGCCTCCGGCGTCGAGGGAGGGGCGCTGGCATCGGCGTCCAGCCGGAGCAGGGGGAGGGCGAGGACGCCGGCCAGCGCGAGGGCGATGAGGGACTTGTGCAGGGTACGCATGTCGTTCTCCGGAGCAGGGGATCAGGAAGCGGGATGGGGGAGCGGCAGGTCGTCTGCCACGACACGGGGCGCGGTGCGGCCGGCCAGGCGCAGCAGCGCAGGCACGAGCACCACGGTGAACAGCAGGCTGAGGGCGACACCGCCGACCGATACGGCCGCCAGTCCGCGATAGATCACCGCACCGGGCCCCGGATTGATCGCCATCGGCAGCGCGCCCAGCACGCCCGTGAGGGCGGCGATCAGGATCGGGCGCAGGCGCTGTTCGAGGGCCTGCTTGAGCGCGTCGTCCAGGGACGCACCGTCGGCCTGCGCTTCGCGCGTCTGCGCCACCAGCAGGATGGCGTTGTTGATCACCATGCCCAGCAGCATGATGAAGCCGATCATCGACAGCAGGTCCAGCGTCTGGCCGGCGACGAGATCAAGCACGCGCAGGCCGGCCACGCCGCCGAGCACCGCCATCGGCAGCGTGGCCATGACGAACGCACTGTCGCGCAGCGAACGGAACATCGCCGCCATCAGCATGAAGAGCACGACCAGCGCCATCGCGAAGTTGATGCCCATGCTGCGCACCACCTCGCCGAGCCGGTCCGCGCTGCCGGAGATGCGGATGGCCGCATCCGGCGGCAGGCTGTCGCGCAGGGTCGGCACGATCTCCCCGTTGACGATGTCCAGCGCTTCTTCCAACGACATCGCCGCGGGAGGATCGACCGTGAGCGTGACCGTGCGACGGCGATCGATGCGGCGCAGCTGGTTCGGCGCCAGCACCGTGTCCACCTGCGCCAGGTCGGCCAGGCTCAACACACCGCCTTGCGGCGTGGCCAGCGGCGCATCGCCCAGGCGCGCGATGTCGTCCTCGCCGTTGCTGCGCAGGATGATCGCCAGGCGGCGGTCGCCGTCGAAATGCTCGCCCAGCCATTGGCCATCGCCCAGCGTGCGCACCACGGTGCCCAATTCCGGCCGCCGCCAGCCGACTTCGGCCAGGCGCCGGTCGTCGGGATTGACGCGCAGCTCCGGGGTGCCGCCGTCGGCATTGGGCCAGGCCTGCACGTTGGCGCCGGCGAAACGCTCTGACAATGCCTTGCGCCCCGTTTCTGCCGCGCGCGCCAGCGCATCGCCGTCGCCGTGTTGCAGATGGATGGCGATGGCGCGCGCCGAACCGCCGAAACTGCCGAACAATTCGCCTTCGCTGGCGAAAGCGCGCGTATCGGGGAAGCCGACCACGATCTCGTCGCGCACGATGCGCTCCAGTTCGCCGATGTCGCCGGGGTCCACCACGCGCGCGCCGAGCGTGCCGCCACCCGGCCACAGGTTGAGGTACCAATTGCTGAGCTGCGGGCCCTTCTCGCCGTCCATGTAGGGACGCATGCGTTCCAGCAGCACCGGCGCGATCTCCTGGTTCACGCGTTCCGGGCTCATGCCCGGCGGAAAGTTGAAGAAGGCATCGACGGCCGCGCGCTTCACGGGCGGCAGGTAGTCGATCTGCGGCATCAGCAGCGCCGCGAGCAGGGCGGGCGCGAGCACCAGGCCGCCGACCCAGGCGAGCTGGCGCGGCCGGCCTTCGGTGGTCTTCAGCGCCCAGTCGCTGAGCCGCGACCAGAACCGGTGCTGGCGCGCTTCACCGGGGCGCGTGCGCAGCCAGCTGCCGGCAGCGGCGGGCAGTACGGTGACCGCGATCAGCAGCGAGATGCCTACGGCGATGGAAATGGTCAGGGCGAGGTCGGCGAACAGCTGGCCTTCGACGTCGTCCATGAAAATCACCGGCAGGAAGACCGCCACCGTCGTCAGCGTGGAGGCGACCAGCGCGCCACCCACCTGCCGTGTGCCTTCCAGCGCCGCATGCGTGGCCGACAGGCCTTGCTCGCGCAGGCGCACGATGTTCTCGGCGACGACGACCGCGGCGTCCATCACCATGCCGACCGCGAAGGCGAGGCCGGCCAGCGAGATGACGTTGAGGCTGCGCCCGGTCAGTTGGAGCACGATGAAGGTGGCGAGCAGCGAGATGGGGATGGCGCACGCGATCAACGCGGTGGCGCGCACATCGCGCAGGAACCACCAGAGGCAGCCCACGGCCAGCAGAACGCCCGCGGTCAGGCTGCCCGACAGCAGGCCGAGGGCGCGATTGATGAAGACCGACGCGTCGAAACTCTGCGCGATGTCCAGGCCCAGCGGTTTGAGTTCCTGTTCGCGCACGTCGGCGACGACACGCTTCACCTCGTCCAGCGTGTCGAGCACGTTGGCGCCGCTTTCGCGCAGGATGCGCAGGCCGATCGCCGGATTGCCGTTCTGGTAGGCGAAGAAGCGCTGCTCGGGGCGCTTGACCTCGACCGTGGCGACATCGGCCAGGCGCACCGGCCGGCCATCGCGCCAGGCGAGGATCAGGTTGCCCAGCGCGTCGGGCGAGTAGCGTCCGGCGAAGCGCAGCACATACTCGCGGCGGCCGGCTTCCACCACGCCGCCGGAGACATCGGTGGCGCGCGCAGCGACGGCGGCGACCTCCGGGATCTGGATGCCCAGCGCCGCGGCCCGCGACAGGTCCAGGGTGATGGTCAGTTCCTCCTCCGCGCCGCCGTTGATCTCCACGCCGGCCACGCCATCGACGGAGGTCAGCCGCGGCACGATGCGGTCTTCGATGAACTGCCGGTAGTCGAGGATGTCGCCGCGCGTACCGGGCAGCTTCTGCACGAAGAAGAAGGTCAGCGAGTTGTTGGCGTTGTCGGCGCCGGCCTGCACCACGGGTGGCGTTGCGTCGCGCGGCAACGGCTGCAGGCGGTTCATCCGCGACAGCACTTCCACCAGCATTGCGTCCATGTCGCTGCCTACCGCGAACGTCAGGTTGATGAAGCTGTTGCCGGCATTGACGTTCGAGGCCATCTCCTCCAGCCCGGGCAATCCCTGCATCACGGTTTCGATCGGCTCGACGATTTCCGATTCCATCTCCTGCGGCGAAGCAGCGCGCCAGCCGGTCTGGATCGACATCTGCGGACGCTCGATGTCCGGGAAAAGCTGCAGCGGCAACTTGCCCAGGCTCAGCAGCCCGAATGCGCACACCATCGCGACCACGATGGCGACGGCGGCAGGATTGCGCAGGGAGGCGTCGGTGAGTTTCATCGTGCGGTCCGCGTGGTGGTCGGCGGTGCGCACGATGCGCGCAGTCACACGCGGCGTTATGGCCCGGAAGTCATGCGCGGCGTGGCGTTGCGGTAAGCGGTGGAGGCGGTGCGGTGAACCGAACGTTGAGAATCCGCGTTACACCGCTTTGCGTAGAAGATGTGGGAGCGACGTCAGTCGCGATGACGCGCCATGATGCGGCCATCGCGACTGACGTCGCTCCCACAAGAAACAGGGCTCCCACAAGAAGCAGGCGACGCTTAGAGCAACACCGCCAGCTTGTCGCGATGGCTGCGCGACAGCTTCAGTTCCTGGCCGCAGTCCAGGCGCAGGAAGCTCTCGCCGTTGGTGTGCGGGCGCATCTCCACCACGCGGCGCGCGTTGACGATAGTGGAGCGGTGGATGCGCGGGAAACGTTGCGGGTCCAGCTGCTTCTCCAGTTCGCGCATGGTGGCGCGCAGGATCAGCGTGGTGCCGTTCGCTTCGTCGCCGTCCACATGGATGCACATGTAGTCGCCGGCGGCATCGATCCAGCGGATGCTGTGCAGGTCCACCCGCACGGTGCGGCCGCCGTCGCGCACGGCGAGCTTCTCCTCGCGGCGGAGCAGGTCGAGCGCGTCCGGTTTCAGCGCTTCGTCAAGGTCCAGCGGCGGGCGGCCACTGAGTTCGCCCAGCAGGCCGAGCAGGTGGGCGCAATGGCCGCTGGCCTCGCGCTGCGCACGCGCCTGGCGGACGCGGGCCAGTGCCTGGGCCAACCGCGAGTCTTCCACCGGCTTCAGCAGGTAGTCGGTGGCGGAGGCTTCGAACGCGCGGATCGCGTAGTGGTCGTAGGCGGTGACGAACACCACCAGCGGCATTTCGCTGGCGGGGATCGCCCGCAGCGTCTGGAAGCCGTCCATGCCGGGCATCTGCACATCGAGGAACATCAGGTCCGGCCGGTGCTCGCGCAGGCCGGCGATGGCCGATGCGCCGTCGCCGTACTGGCCGACGATCTCGATGTCGGGATGCGCGGCCAGGCGGATCTCCAGGCCACGACGCGCCAGCGGTTCGTCGTCGACGATCAGGGCGCGCAGGCGCGGGGCGGGGTCCGGTCGGGTGGGGTGGTCCATGGCGTCAGTCCCCCAGCGTCTGCGAGGTTTCGAACGGCAGGCGCAACGAAACCTCCAGGCCACGTTCGCGATTGCGCACCGAGAAGCCGCCGGTATCGCCGTACAGCACGTGCAGGCGCTCGCGCGTGTTGCGCAGGCCCACGCCCTTGCCCGGCGGCAGTTCGCTGCCTTCCAGGCTGCTGCAACCCGGGCCGTCATCGATCACGCGCAGCACCAGCTGCCCGCCATCGCGCTCGGCCTCGATGCGCAGCAGGCCGCCCGCCACCTGCTTGGCGACGGCGTACTTGATGGCGTTCTCGACCAGCGGCTGCAGCAGCAGGCTGGGCAGCAGGGCGCGCCAACAGTCCTCGTCGATGTCGGTTTCGATGCGCAGGCGCTCGGCGAAGCGGATCTTCTCGATGTCCAGGTACAGCGTCAGCGCGTCCAGCTCCTGGCGCAGCGTCACCCGCTGCATGGGGTCGTTGTCCAGCGAGTGGCGCAGGAACGACGACAGCCCCTGCACCATGCGGTTGGCGGTGGCGTTGTCGCGGTCGAGGATGAGGGTGGAGATCGCGTTGAGCGTGTTGAACAGGAAGTGCGGGTTGAGCTGGTAGCGCAGCATCTTCAGCTGCGCCTGGTGGGCCATGCTGCGCGCCGCGAGCGCGCGCTGGGTTTCGCCCTGCAACTGGCGGTAGTACTTGATGCCCATGTAGGCGCCCACCCAGGCCAGCACCACGTAGATATAGCCCAGCGAGTAGGCGATGAACTCCAACTGGGTGGAGGGCCGGCAGGTTTCGCAGAAATCGACCAGTGCCTCGCGGGTGACGAAATCGATGACGGCCGAACTGACGAGGATCGCCGGCACCATCACGGCCAGCAGCCGGCGCGGCGGCAGGCCCCAGCACGCGCGCAGCAGGTAGCGCAGTCCCAGGGTGACCACGGCGCCGGTGATCGCCGCCGTCAGCGGCACCACCCAGTACCCCGAAGGCTTGCCGTGCGCGACGGCATACAGGCAGCCCTGCGCGAAATACGCGCCCCAGCCGGCCAGGTGCAGCAGCCAGAAGGCCTGCTGGCGGGGCATGTCGAGGGTGCGGGATGCAGCGATGGCCATGGCGGTGGACGGGTACGGACGCAGGTGCCGCCATGCTAAGGCCATGCGCCCCGCGGTGCGCCACGGCTCATCGGCCCCCGTGCACGCTTGGGCGCACGCGGACGCGCGAGGTCAGCGCAGCGGGCCGGGCGGCTCGCCGTCGCCGCCCGATTGGAGCGCCACCGGCAGATGCCAGCCGAAGGTGATGGCGGCCATGCGCAGGCCGAAGCAGACCGCTGCGCCGAACAGCGCGCAGGGCAGGGGCGGCAGCACCAGCCAGTAGCCCAGGGCGACGATCGAGGCGCCGGCGAGCGCGGCCACGGCATACAGTTCGGCGCGCAGCACCAGCGGCACCTGGGCCAGCAGCAGGTCGCGGGCGATACCGCCGCCGATCCCGGTCAGCATGCCCATCGCCGCCGCCATCGGCGGGGCGATGCCGTATTCCAGCGCTTTCTGCGTGCCGGCGACGGCGAACAGCGCCAGGCCCATCGCATCGAAGAGCCGCACCGGATGGTGCAGCTTCTCGATCAGCGAGGCGCGGAAGAACGTCACCACGCCGGCCGCCAGCGAGGTGACCGGATAGCGCCAGTCGCTGAGCGCCGCCGGCGGCGTGGCGCCGATCAGCAGGTCGCGGGTGATGCCGCCGGCGGTCGCGGCGATGAACGACAGCACCAGCACGCCGAAGATGTCCAGGCGGCGGCGCACGCCCAGCATGGCGCCGCTGAGCGCGAACACGAACGTACCGACCAGGTCGAGGATGAGCACCAGGGTATCCATCCGCGTATTGTGCCGCCCGCGCACGGGGTCGGCGAGCGGCGGAGATCAGGCCAGGATCGGCTGCATCCCCACGCCCAGGCGGTTCCAGGCGTTGATCGTGGCCACCGCCATGGTCAGCTCGGCGATGCCCTGTTCGTCGAAATGCGTCTTCAGCGCCTCGTAGGTGCTGTCGGCCGGTGCGCCGGAGGGCAAGGTGGTCAGCTGCTCCGCCCAGGCCAGCGCGGCGCCTTCGCGGGCATCGAAGAAGCGGCTGTCTCGCCAGCCTGCCAGCGTGTGCAGCTTTCGCGACTCCACCCCGGCCTTGACCAGTGCGCTGCTGTGCATGTCCATGCAGTAGGCGCAGCCGTTGATCTGCGAGACGCGCAGGAAGATGAGTTCAAGGAACTCCTTCCCCAGCACGCCGTTGTGGACGGCCGTGCTGGTGGCGTAGAGACCGCGGAAGGCCTCGGGAACGTACTTCGGATAGTCGACGCGATGGAATTTCATGGTCATGGCAGTGCCTCAATGGTGGCCGTCATGGCCACCTTCACTACCAGGACGCGCCACCGTCCTGCGCCGTGACAGCCGTGCCCAGCTTGTCCGGATTGGCGACGGTGAACAGTTCGCTGATGCGTTCGCCATCGCTCATCGCCACCATCACCGCGACCAGCACGCCGTCGCGGTAGCGCAGGATCGCAGGCTCGCCGTTCACCGTGCCCATGCGCCAGGCGATCGTCGGGTCCTGCCGGCGGTAGGCGGCCCAGAACAGCCGTGCGATCCGCATCGCGCCCTGTAGCGGCCGGATGACCGCCTGCGCCTTGCCGCCGCCATCGGAGACCAACTGCGCGTCCTCGCGCAGCAGGGCGGTGATCGCAGGCTGGTCGCCGCGACGCGCGGCGTCCATGAAGCGCTCCAGCAGGCGTCGGTGGTTCTCGGGCGGCACGTCGAAGCGCGGACGCCCTGCCTGCACGCGTTCGCGCGCACGATGGACCATCTGCCGGCAATTGGCCTCGCTCTGGCCGAGCAGGGGCGCGATCTGCGCGTAGTCGTAGTCGAAGGCCTCCTTCAGCAGGAAGGCGGCGCGCTCCTCCGGACCCAGCCGTTCCAGCACGGCCAGGAAGGCCAGTGAGACCTGTTCCGAGACTTCGGCGGTGCGCTCCGGGCCGGGGGCCTCGTCGATGTCCGAGGGCGCGGGCAGCCAGGGGCCGGTGTAGTGCTCGCGCTGCACGCGCGCCGCGCGCAGGCGGTCGATGCCCAGGCGGGTGGCGGCGGTGACCAGCCAGGCCTCGGGGTCGCGGATGCCGGTCTTGTCGGTCTGCTGCCAGCGCAGCCAGGTGTCCTGGACGACATCCTCGGCGTCGCTGCGGCTGCCCAGCAGGCGGTAGGAGAGCCCGAAAAGACGGGAGCGGTGGGTTTCGAAGGTGTTTTCGGCGTTCATGCGACCAAAGACGGGGCAGGGCGACGTGGCGTGACAGCCGGGCACGGAGCCACTTTGGCCTAAAATGGACGCTTCCGCCCGCTACCCCACCGGCAGCCCCCGGCTTTACGTCCCATGACCTCGATCAAGCAAGAAGACCTCATCCAGTCCATCGCCGACGGCCTGCAGTACATCAGCTACTACCACCCGGTCGACTACATCAAGAGCCTCGCGTCGGCCTATGGCCGCGAAGAATCGCCGGCCGCGAAGGACGCCATCGCGCAGATCCTGATCAATTCGCGCATGTGCGCCGAGGGCCATCGCCCGATCTGCCAGGACACCGGCATCGTCACCGTGTTCCTCGAGATCGGCATGGACGTGCGCTGGGACGACGCCACGATGGGCGTGGAGGACATGGTCCACGAAGGCGTGCGCCGCGCCTACAACCACCCCGACAACAAGCTGCGCGCCAGCGTGCTGGCCGACCCGGCCGGCAAGCGCACCAACACGAAGGACAACACGCCGGGCGTGGTTAACGTCAAGGTCGTGCCGGGCAACACCGTCGACGTGATCGTCGCCGCGAAGGGCGGCGGATCGGAAGCGAAGTCGAAGTTCGCGATGCTCAACCCGTCCGACTCTATCGTCGACTGGGTGCTGAAGACCGTGCCGACGATGGGCGCCGGCTGGTGCCCGCCGGGCATGCTCGGCATCGGCATCGGCGGTACCGCCGAGAAGGCGATGCTGCTGGCGAAGGAATCGCTGATGGAGCCCATCGACATCACCGACCTGCAGGCCCGCGGCGCGAACAACCGTGCCGAGGAACTGCGCCTGGAGCTGTACGAGAAGGTCAATGCGCTGGGCATCGGCGCGCAGGGCCTGGGTGGCCTGACCACCGTGCTCGACATCAAGGTCAAGGATTACCCGACCCACGCGGCGAACCTGCCGGTGGCGATGATCCCGAACTGCGCCGCCACGCGCCACGCGCACTTCACCCTCGACGGCAGCGGCCCGGTGATGCTGGACCCGCCGTCGCTGGAAGACTGGCCGGAGCTGACCTACGACGCATCGAAGGGCCGTCGCGTCGATCTCGACACGCTGACCCGCGAGGATGTCGCCAACTGGAAGCCGGGCGAAGTCCTGCTGCTCAACGGCAAACTGCTGACCGGACGCGATGCCGCGCACAAGCGGATGGTCGACATGCTCAACAAGGGCGAGGCGCTGCCGGTCGATCTGACGGGCCGCTTCATCTACTACGTGGGCCCGGTCGATCCCGTGCGCGATGAAGTCGTCGGCCCGGCCGGCCCGACCACCGCCACCCGCATGGACAAATTCACCGAACAGGTGCTCGCGCAGACCGGCCTGCTGGGCATGGTCGGCAAGGCCGAGCGCGGCCCGGCGGCGATCGAGGCCATCAAGAAGCACCAGTCGGCCTACCTGATGGCGGTCGGCGGCGCGGCGTACCTCGTCTCGAAGGCGATCAAGGCGGCGAAGGTCGTCGGTTTCGCCGACCTGGGCATGGAAGCGATCTACGAGTTCACCGTGCAGGACATGCCGGTGACGGTCGCCGTCGATTCGCAGGGCACCTCGGTGCACCAGACCGGCCCGAAGGAATGGCAGGCGCGGATCGGGAAGATTCCGGTGGTGGTGGCCTGAGGCTATTCCCTTCTCCCTTCGGGAGAAGGTGCCGAAGGCGGATGAGGGGCGAACGAAGCCGGAGTGCTTGAGTCATCCTGACCTTCGGTGCCCCTCACCCCAACCCCTCTCCCGCAGGGAGAGGGGCTCAAACTTCATAGGTCCATGCATGTCGACGACGCTCTACTACTCCCGCAGCACCGCCAGCCTGGTCGTCCACTGGCTGTTGATCGAACTCGGCATCCCGCATGAGCTGCGCGAGCTGGACTTCGACAAGCGCGACCAGAAGTCCGACGAGTACCTGAAGTTGAATCCCGCCGGCGTGGTGCCCACGCTGGTGATGGACGGTCAGGTGATCACCGAGACCGCCGCGATCCTGATGCACCTCGCCGATACGCATCCGCGCGCCGAGCTGGCGCCTGCCGTGGCGAGCGCACAGCGTGCGCAGTACTACCGGTGGATGCTGTTCTGCGCCAACACGCTGATGCCGGCGTATCGCGCGTGGTTCTATTCGGACGAGATCGCCGGCGAGGCCAACATCGAGGCCACGCAGCAGCACGCCCGGGCGAAATTGGAGAAGGCGTGGGGACAGGTCGCCGGGCATCTGGAGGCGCATGGCCCCTACCTGTTGGGCACGCAGCGCACCGCGGCCGACTTCCTGCTGACGATGCTGATGCGCTGGTCGCGCAACATGCCGAAGCCCACCGACACCTGGCCGGTGCTGGAGGCCTACGCCCAACGCATGAAGGCGCTGCCGAGCTTCAAGGACGTCTATGCTCGTGAGGGGTTGACGGACTGGACGTAGTGGACAGGCGTCTTGTGGGAGCGACGTAAGTCGCGAGCTTTTTCTCCGGCTCGCATCGCTTGGGTCATGCAGTTTCGCGACTCACGTCGCTCCCACACCGATTGCCTTGGCAACTCAGTCCACATACTCGTCGAACTTCCGCCCGCCCTGGAACGGCATCAGGTGCTGGCGCAGGATGCCGCGCGGCACCGTTTCCAGCTTCATCACCCCATACTCTTCCGGCCACGCTTCCTGCCTGGGCGGCAATTTGAACGTGCCCATCAACATGTCCACCAGCGGCAGGTGGATGGCGTAGTTCACGTCCAGGTAGTCCTTGTGCCGGGCGTGATGCCAGTGGTGATAGCGCGGCAGCACCAGCAGGTACTCCAGCCAGCCGAAGCGGATGCCCAGGTTGGCGTGCGCCAGCACGGCCTGCAGGCCGACCAGGATCACGTAGGCATTCACCGCCGGCGTCGAGAAGCCGAGGATCAGCAGCGGCAGCAGCACCGCGCTGCGGGTCAGCACGATCTCGACGATGTGGATGCGCGAGCCGGCCAGCCAATCCATCTCGCGGCTGGAATGGTGGACGGCGTGGAAGCGCCAGAGCCACGGAATGTTGTGGTACGCGCGGTGCAGCAGCGCCTGCGCGAGGTCGGCGACGAATACGGCGATCAGGAACTGCGCCCAGACCGGCAGCGACTGGATGGCGTCCTTCAAGGCGGGGAACGCGGCCAGGCCGGCGATGGTCGAGGTGGAGGCCGTCACCAGGATCAGGATGAACTGGACCAGCATGTGGCTCATGAAGAAGTACGTCACGTCGGTGCGCCAGCCGGGGCGCAACGGCGAGATCCGGCGCTTGCCGAGGTAATGCTCCAGCGGCACGAACACCAGCGCCGAGAAGAACAGCGAGATCACGAACCAGTCCAGGCCCAGCGAATACGGCGTCTTGCCGATGGCATCGAACTGCACGTTGGTGCCGCCCAGCAACACCGCCAGCGTGGCGCCGCCCACGCCGACCAGCGCAATGCGCTTGTTGCGGTCGCGCAGGATGGCCACCGTGCCCAGCATGAACGCCGCGACCAATCCGACCAGCAGCAGGTGGCGGGCGAACTGTTCGTTGTAGGCCGCGCGGAACTCCTTGCTGGTCAGCAGTTCCGGGTAGTGGAAACACAGCACCGCCATCAGGCTGAGCAGGCCCAGCAGGGCGGAGGCATAGGCGAAGAACGAACGGCGCGGGCGCGACATGGCTGGCTTCCTTGGCAGGCGAAACAGGTCCTGCGCCCGATCTTACGTCAGGCGATGCGGTTTCCGGCCGCGTCCACGACCGGCTCGCCGTCTTCCTTGGTGAAGGCGCCACGCTGCCGTTGCGGGAGGATGTCGAGCACCTGTTCCGATGGGCGACAGAGCTTCGTGCCCAGGGCAGTGACCACGATCGGGCGGTTGATCAGCACCGGATGCGCCAGCATGGCGTCGATGAGCGCCGCATCATCGGCCCCGGCCAGGCCGAGTTCCGCATGGAGCGCCTCTTTGGTGCGCACGACCTCGCGCACTTGCACGCCCATGGCCGCGATCAGCGACAACAGCGTGGCGCGGTCGGGCGGCGTCTGCAGGTACTCGACGACCTGCGGCTCGATACCGGCATTGCAGATCAGCCCCAGCGTATTGCGCGAGGTCCCGCAAGCGGGGTTGTGGTAGATCGTCACGTCGTCCATCAGTACCAGTCCAGCAACGAGATGCCCAGGCCGAGATAGGTGGCCTTGTGGTTGTAGTCGATCAGGCTTTCGCCGTAACCATGGAAGACCTGCAGGTGGCCGCGGAACGTGCGGTTGATCGGGAAGCCGTAGTCCACCTGCAGCGCGCCATGCGAATCGTCGCCGCCGCGCAGCGAGTGCCGGCCCAGCACGGTGAAGACGTGACCGCCTTTCGCATAGGTCAGCATCGCGTCGCCACGGCCGATGTAGTCCTCGATGTCCGGATTGTCGTCGTCGTTGCCGTCCGGGACGCGGTACCACGGCCGGACGACGAACGCCCAGTTCTCACGGTCCAGGCCGATGGTGGCGATGACGCGGTTCCAGCTGCGCGACAGCGGATCGCCGCGTCCGTTGGACTGGTGGTTGATGCCGATGCCGGCCATGCGGCCCTTCCAGCCGGCGATGCTGTAGTTGTTGCGGAACACCAGCATCACTTCCGGCTCGTAGTTCGTCTCTCGGAACGGCCGCGACTCCTCGCCGTTGAACACCTGCCAGCGCGAGCTCTGCGTGTACGCGCCCCAGAGGTCGCCGTTGTCGCCGAACAGGTTCTCCGCGAACTTGGTCTTGAAGCTCAGCTGGAACTTCGCCTCGATGTCCTGCAACTCCTGCGGCGTGGTGATCGTGTTGTCGGGGTTCGGCGAAGTCGGGGTCTCGTTGACCTGGCTGGTCCAGAAGGCGGGCAGCAGGTACACCGGCTTGTAGCCGCGCAGCTGGAACACGCCCAGCTTCGAGTCCTTGGCCAGTTCCCAGCGGCTGTCCAGCAACGAGCCGCGCCCGGCGTTGGCGATCAGGTCGGCGTCCGCGGGGTCGTCCGCGCGGAACCAGGCCCCCAGCCGGCGGCGGGTGCGCTCGCTCAGGGCTACGTCCTGGTCCTGCGCTTCGGCGGCGGCGCGCGCTTCGGCCCGGGCCTTCGCGCGGGCGGCGGCCTCGGCTTCCTTCGCCGCCACCGCTTCTTCATCCGCCCGGCGGGTGTCGGCGGCGGTGCGCCCCAGGGCCTGGTCGTAGCAGGCCAGGCGCTGGGCGTCGTTTTCCAGCAGGAAGCAGGCTTCGGCCGATGTCGCGACCGGCGCGCTTTCCTGCGCATGGGCGCTCAGCGCGCCTGTAACTCCAATGACGAGGGGGAGCAGTCGGATGCAATGCGTCATGCAGGGGTCGCTCGGTGGGGGCGCCGCCATTCTGCCAGCCGACGCGCCAAGGTCAGAAGAACCAGGCGAAGACGAACAGCCCCAGCATCGCGAAGGCCAGGCCCAGCTTCAGGACCACCCCAAGGACGATACCCAGCCAGGTGGCCAGCCCGACCTTGGTGGCCTGTCGGAACTCGCGGCCATGCCACAACTCGCCCAGCAGCGCGCCGATGAAGGGGCCTGCGAGCAAGCCGATGGGCATGAAGAACAGGCCGGCGAAGGTGCCGATCACGGTGCCCAGCAGGGCTTTCCGGCTGGCCCCGACGCGCTGCGCGCCGATCGCCGTGGAGAAGATGTCCACCGCGAAGGACAGCGCCGTCAGCAGTCCCAGCACCACCAGGGTGCCCCAGTGGATCCGTTCGAAATCGCCTGCCCACGCCGCCAGCAGCATGCCGGCGAACACCAGCGGGAGGCCGGGCAGGGCGGGCAGGATGACCCCGGCGATGCCGACCAGGATCAGCACGATGGCCACGGCGTAGTACAGAAACTGGATGTCCAAACAATTCTCCTAGGGAATCAAAGGCTTGCCGGGGGGTTGACTTTCTCGTTCAAGCGTTTGCATTTTGCCAAATGCCGGGTTACTGTGCGGCCGCTGTCGTTGCCAAGGTCACCGTGCACCGTGGCCTGATGGGGTAGATCCAATGATCCGCTGCATCGCTTGTACCTCGTGTCCTCCTTGCAACCAGCCGCCGAGAGGCGTAACCACCACCCGTTCCAAGGAGCAACAAGATGTCCGAGCGTGAAACCGGAACCGTTAAATGGTTCAACGATGCCAAGGGCTTCGGCTTTATCAGCCGTGAGAATGGCGAAGACGTGTTCGTGCACTTCCGCGCCATCCAGACCCAGGGTTTCAAGAGCTTGAAGGAAGGCCAGAAGGTCACCTTCACCGTCGTGCAGGGCCAGAAGGGCCTGCAGGCGGATGCGGTAGAACCCGTCTGAGTGATCGTAACGCGTACCGCGCCTGGCGCGGGCTCCGCAAGAAAAAGCCCGGCAGATGCCGGGCTTTTTCTTTGCCTGACGGGGCGTGTGCGTGGATCAGCGCAGCACCACGCGGCCATTCTGGACGCGCACGTACGTGTTCTCGCGGATGCCGCCCAAGTCGTGCTGGCTGATGGTCACGCGGCGACCGTCGTCCATGCGCACGGTGACGTTGTAGGTATCGCCGGTGGTGCGCTTCTGGATGGCGTTGCCCGCGGCCGCGCCCGCGACGGCACCGGCGACGGTGGAGACGTTCTTGTTGCCGTCGCTGCCGCCGGTACGATCGGAGATCTGGCGGCCGGCCACCGCGCCGACGATGCCGCCGAGCACGGCGCCCGTCGCCGACGGGGCACTGCGCCCCGAGGACACCACGTCGATGCGCTCGACGATGCCGCAATCGGCGCAGTAGCGGCTGGCCGGGGCGTTGTAGCCGCCGCCATAGCCGCTGTTGCCGTAACCCGGTGACGTGCTGGCGCAACCGGCGAGGGCGACGGTGGCGGTCAAACCGATGACGAGCAGACGCATATTCATGGGGGGCTCCTGTGTGCGATGTAACCCGTGCGTTCGCCGGGTCTTCTCGCGTCACATGCTCCGCAGCCGCGCGTGAACGTGATGACAATCGGGCCGCTTGCGCGGCCCGGATGTCAGGTGGGATTCATGGGCGAGACGCCGACGTCACCCCTTGAAATCCTGGTGGCAGGCCTTGCAGTCCCCGCCCACTTTCTCGACCAGTGCGGATGCGGCGGCGCAATCGGTCGGAGGCGCACTCAATGCAGCGTCCAGGTCGGCGCGGAACTGGCTCGTATGGCTCTTGAAGCGCGCGTCGTCGGCCAGCCCCGGGAACGCGAGTTCCAGGTCGTTGGCCATCGCGCGCAGCGTGCGCACGTGCGGGATGGTGTCGGTGGCCGCGCAGCGGTTCTGCTTGACCTTGTCTGCCAACTGGCCGGCATGCTTGCCCATCACATGCATGACGCTGTGGGGGAAGGGGTCCTGGCGCGCCTGCAGCGCACGCATCGCCATCACCGTGCCGATGGCGCCCACCACCAGGCCGATCAGGAAGAGGAAGAAGTAGCGCGAAGCGGCGGAAGGCTTCTTGGTCTCGGGCTGGCTGGCCATGCGGCGGGCTCCATGTGGGTGACCGGGCGATGGTACGACGGCCATCACGGTTCGCGCCACGGCTTACACTAGTGAGATGAAGAAAGAACTCCGGGACCGGTTCGCCGGCATCGACCGTCTGTACGGCGTGGGCGCGACGGAACGCTATGCGGCATCGCGGGTGGCCATCGTCGGCATGGGCGGCGTCGGATCGTGGGTGGTGGAAGCGCTGGCACGTTCGGGCGTTGGTCATCTCACGTTGATCGATGCCGACGACATCTGCGTCTCCAACACCAACCGCCAGTTGCCCGCGCTGGAAGGTCACTACGGCCGCAACAAGGCCGAGGCGATGGCCGAACGTTGCCGCGCGATCAACCCGCTGATCGACGTCGATGTCGTCCCGCAATTCCTGACGGCTTCCAATATGGAGGAGCTGCTGGATCGCGATTTCGACCTGGTGCTCGATGCCTGCGACAGTTTCCGCGTGAAGGTGGAGATGATCGCCTGGTGCCGGCGGCGGAAGCTGCCGATCGTCGTCTCCGGTTCGGCGGGCGGGCGCACCGATCCCACCCAGATCCGCCTGCGCGATCTCTCGCGCACCGAACACGATGCGTTGCTTGCGCTGGTCCGCAAGAAGTTGCGCGCGGAGTTCAATTTCCCGAAGAACCGCGACCGCTACTTCGGCGTGCAGGCGGTCTATTCGCTGGAAAACGTCAACTATCCGCAGGCGGACGGCACCGTGTGCGGCCTGCGTCCACAACTGGGCGCCGATGCCGCGCTGAAGCTGGACTGCGGCGTCGGCCTGGGCGCGGCGACGCATATCACCGGCGCTTTCGCCTTCGCCATGGTGGGCAAGGCACTGGAACTGCTGCTCAAACCGCGCAAGGTCGTCGCCGCCAGCCATTGAGAGGGCGAAGCGACTCGCCCCGGCGCGCGAGCGCGACGTTCTGGCGCATGTCGTCTGTGCACGGCGATGGCGTGGGGGGATAGTTCGCGCCCCTCCCGACCGTTCCCTTTCCATGTACACCCGCCTCCTGCTGATGTTGGCCAGCCTGCTGCCTTGCGCCGCGGCAGCCCATGCCTGTTCCGTCGTTCCCGACACCATGCGCGCCGCACGCATCCATGCGCCCGGCGGCCCGGAGGCGTTGCGCGTGGAGCGCGTGCCGACACCCACGCTGGGTGCGGGTGACGTGCTGGTGCGCGTGCACTACGCAAGCATCAATCCTGTCGACTGGAAGTTGCAGGAAGCGGGTCGCTTGCCCTTTCCTGCCACGCCGGGCGGCGATTTCGCCGGCGAGGTGGTGGCCGTCGCGCCCGGCGTTACCACCTTTGCCTGCGGCGACCGCGTCGCCGGTATCGTGGATCCGCGCGAGCGGTCCGGCAGCTATGCCGAATATGTGGCGGCACCGGTCGCGGCGCTCGTGCCGGCGCCGCCCGCGTTCACGCTGCAGGAAGCCGCGGCTTACCCGACGGTCGCCGTCGCGGCGTGGCGCTACCTGGTCGGTGCGGCCGATGTCCGGCCCGGAGAACGCGTGCTGGTGCACGGGGGCGCCGGCGGCGTGGGTTCGATGGTCGTGCAACTCGCGAAGGCGCGCGGCGCCCAGGTGATCGCGACCGCATCGGCGCGCAACCACGATTACCTGCGCGCCCTCGGCGCGGACGATGTGATCGACTACCGCAGCGTCCGCTTCGAGGACGTTGTGCGCGATGTCGACATCGTGGTCGATACCGTCGGCGGCGACACGCTGGCACGCTCGCCCGACGTGCTGCGCGACGGCGGGCGACTGGTCACGCTGGTCGGCCAGGCCCCCGCCGCCGTCTGCACGCAGGGGCGTATCGTCTGCCCCGCGACACCGCCTTGGGACGTGCAGGCGGGGCTCAACGGCGTGGCACCGTTGATCGCGGCCGGTCAGTTGCGCGTCCATGTCGATGGCCTGTATCCGTTGGCGCAGATCGTCCAGGCCCAGCAGCACAACCGCGCCGGTTCGACCCGCGGGAAAGTGGTCGTGGCGATCGCTGCGGACAATGTCGCAAGCGCGAGCGGCGATGACGTGGCCGCGGTGCGCCTGCCGCTGCAGGCGTATCTGGACGGCCATGCGACCGGCCAGCGTCGGCACTTCCAGCGCGCATTCGCCGATGATGCGGTGCTGCTGGGGTTCAAGGACGGGCGCTATCGGCGCTGGCCTGCGCGGGATTACATCGATGCCTCTTCGAGCGGCCGCGTACCGGCGGACGAGGCCAAGCGCACGCGCCATGTCCGCCAGATCACCGTGACCGGCGACGTCGCGACGGCCGTGATCGAACTGGACTATCCGGACATGAAGGCGCTGGACCACATGACGCTGTTACGTCAGGGCGACGCATGGAAGATCGTGGTCAAGGCCTACCATGCGTGGACTCCCGGCACGGCCGAGGGCGCTGCGGCCGTGCGCTGACGCTCAGCTCCCGACAGCGGGCAGTGCGAACAGGCGCTCCGCATTCCGCGTGGTGGCGCGGGCTACTTCGTCAGCGGCGATATCGCGCAGCCCGGCGATGACATCGCGGATCACCGGCAGCCGCGCGGGCTCGTTGCGCTGGCCGCGGATACCGGCGTCGGGCTGGTCGGGCGAATCCGTTTCCAGCAACAGGTAATCCAGCGGCATGGTGGCAGCGAGGGTGCGCAGCCGGTTGGCGCGCTCGTACGTCACCGGCCCACCCAGGCCGATCAGGAAACCGGCCTGCCACAGTTGCTTCGCCTGTTCCGGGCTGCCGGAAAAGCTGTGCACCACGCCGCGCAGGCCGCCGACCCGCCTGATCGACGCGATCACGGCATCCACCGCGCGGCGGGCGTGCACGATCAAGGGCAGGTCGAACTCGCGCGCCAGCCGAAGTTGGCCATCGAAGTACAACTGCTGCGTCTCCGCATCCAGCCCTTCCACGAAGAAATCAAGGCCGCATTCGCCGACCGCGACCGGTTTCTCGCGTTCGATCCAGGCGCGCAGTTCGTCCAGGTGTTCGGGCCGATGCTCCGACAGGTACATCGGGTGCAGGCCGTAGGCGGCGAACAATCCCGCATCCTGCGCGCAGACATCGCGCAGTTTCGGCCACGAAGCCGCCGTTACCGCCGGCACCACCTGGCGCGTCACCCCGGCTGCGCGCGCGCGCGCCAGCGCGGCGTCGCGGTCGGCGTCCAGTTCGGGCGCATCGAAGTGGCTGTGGCTGTCGACCAGCATGGCGTCAGCGGCGTGCGTCGGGCGCCTCGAGCGAGGAGGGCGGGTCTTTCCTGCGCTTCCAGTTGGCGAGCAGCAGCGTGCCGAGGCCGAACAGCACTTCGTCGAGCAGCGGTATCGGATCGAGGCCCGGAGGCAGCAGCACGCTGATCACGAACAACGTCGCCGTGATCTTGAACAACGTGGGATAACGCAGCCGGCGCGCCCACTCGAGCACGGGGAGCAGCAAGGGACTAGGCATCGTGGTGGCACCTCGGCCGGTCTGGAATGGGCGTCACGCTAGCATGATCGGCAGGTCACGGAATCGTTCATTTTCCGTTGTTTTTCGTCGCCGTTCGCGGGTACTTGGTTCAGGTTCGCAGTGGTGCAATGATGGCCAATGTGAACCGGGCAAGGCCCGACTTGGAGGCAGCGATGAAGAGCAATACCACAACCATTCTTGTCGCCGTCGGCGCGCTGCTGGTGGGCGGTGTGGCCACGGCGGCATTCCTCAAGGGCGGGGACAAGGGCCCGGCGGATGCCGGCCTGGTGACCGCCGCGGATGGTGCACTGGTCGCGGACGATGCGGCCTCGACCGACAACCAGATCCCGGTCAGCACCCTGCAGTACGCCGAGGTGGTCAAATCCGCCCCGGTGACGAGTTCGGAAAAGCTGTACGCCACGGTGATCGGTACCGAAGCCGTACGCGAGACGACTACCAGCAGCACGCCGCGCGAAGTCTGCCAGGACGTGGTCGTGCAGGAGCGCGCGCCGGAACGCGACGGCAACGTCGGCGGTACCGTGGCGGGTGCCGTGATCGGCGGCCTGCTGGGCAACCAGGTCGGCAGCGGCAGCGGCAAGAAGGCCGCGACGGTGGCTGGCGCGGTGGCCGGTGGCGCCATCGGCAACCAGGTGGACAAGCGCCACGTGGGCGGCAAGGTCGTCAGCCGTACCGAGCGCCAGTGCCATACCGAGAACGCGACGTCCGAGTCTTCGCGCGTGACCGGCTACAACGTGACCTACCGCAACCCGGATGGCACCACCGGCACGATGCGCATGGACAGCAAGCCGGGCAGCCGCATCGCCCTGGGCACCACGGACAAGGTCGTCGGGTACGACGTGACCTACCGCTTCGAAGGCCAGGAAAAGACGATCCGCATGGAACAGGAGCCGGGCGCCCGCCTGCCGGTGATCGACGGTCAGGTCGTCACCCAGACCGCCAGCGTGGACACGCCCAAGCAGGGCTGAACCCGCGGTCCCGGCCGGGACCTGCGTTTCAACGTGGCACCCCTCGAAGGCCGGCGTTTCGCCGGCCTTCGCTTTGCGGACTGGCGCTTACCGGCCCGGACGGCCACCGCATACAATCGCCGGATACCTCAAACGCCGGTTGAAATGCGATGGCCCTGAACCCGTACGATCTGTTCGATGTCCGTTCCCTGCTGAGCGAAGAGGAGCGCGCCGTCCAGGACGCCGTGGCCCGCTTCACCGATGAGCGTGTACGGCCGATCATCGGCGACGCTTTCGACCAGGGGCGTTTCCCGAAGGAACTCGTGCCTGAGATCGCCGAACTTGGCCTGCTGGGTTCCTCGCTGCCGGAAAAGTACGGCTGCGCCGGCCTCAATGCGGTCAGCTACGGCCTGATCTGCCAGGAACTCGAGCGCGGCGACAGCGGTATCCGCAGCTTCGTCAGCGTGCAGTCCTCGCTGTGCATGTACCCCATCTACGCCTACGGCAGCGAAGAACAGCGTGAGCGCTGGCTGCCGGACATGGCGGCCGGCAAGGTGATCGGCTGCTTCGGCCTGACCGAGCCCCACGGCGGCTCCGACCCGGCCAACATGAAGACCCACGCGCGTCGCGACGGCGACGATTGGGTCATCAACGGCTCGAAGATGTGGATCACCAACGGCAACCTCGCCGACATCGCGATCGTCTGGGCGCAGACCGACGACGGGATCCAGGGCTTCCTGCTCGAGAAGGGCATGGCCGGGTTCACCGCGCAGGAGATCAAGCACAAGATGAGCCTGCGCGCATCGGTGACCAGCGCGCTGTTCTTCGACAACGTGCGCGTGCCCGACAGCAGCCGCCTGCCCAACGTCAAAGGACTGAAGGGCCCGCTGGGCTGCCTGACCCAGGCGCGCTACGGCATCACCTGGGGTCCGATCGGCGCCGCCATCGCCTGCCTCGACGAAGTGCTGGCCTACACCAAGGAGCGCATCCTGTTCGACCGCCCGGTGGCGGCCACGCAGAGTGCGCAGATCAAGATGGCCGAGATGGCTCGCCGGATCACCCTGGCGCAGTTGCTGTCGCTGCAGCTGGGTCGTTTGAAGGATGCCGGCACCATGGCGCCTTCGCAGGTATCGCTGGCGAAGTGGAACAACTGCCGCATGGCCATCGACATCGCGCGCGAATGCCGCGACCTGCTCGGCGGCGCCGGCATCACCACCGAGCACGCCGCCATCCGCCACGCGCTGAACCTGGAATCGGTCATCACCTACGAAGGCACGGAAACCGTGCACCAGTTGGTGATCGGCCGCGAACTGACGGGCATCAACGCGTTCTGAGGAAGCGCCGCACCGTGCGTGCGACCAAGGCCGCGCGCGGACCGGATGTTCAGCGCGTGGGGTTGCCTTCCGTTCTGGGATGACGTGGCACCGATGGACCTTTCCGACCTGCAACTCGAAACGCCCCGCCTGCTGCTGCGCTTGCCGCGGCGCGAGGACTACGAAGCGTGGGCTGCGTTCGCCACCGACGAAGAGACCATGCGCTACATCGGGGGCACGCAGGCGCGCTCGCCCGCCTGGCGCAGTCTGGCGGCGACGCTGGGTAGTTGGCATCTGCAGGGTTTCGGGATGTTCTCGGTGATCGAGAAAGCGAGTGGCCGCTGGATTGGCCGGGTAGGGCCGTGGCAGCCGGAAGGCTGGCCGGGCACCGAGGTCGGCTGGAGCATCGCCCGTGAAGCCTGGGGACGCGGTTACGCGCCCGAGGCCGCGACGGCGAGCGTGGACTGGGCGTTCGACCACCTGGGTTGGGAGGACGTGATCCACACCATCGACCCGCAGAACACCAACTCGAAGACCGTCGCCGCAAAACTCGGCTCGATCTACCTGCGGATGGACCGCCTGCCCGAACCCCACCACGAGAAGCCGGTGGAAGTCTGGGGCCAGACGCGCGCGCAATGGCAGGCGGGCAGGGTGGCGCAACCGTGAGCCCGACGTCCGCGCTGCACGCAGGCCTGCACGATGCTTTGCCGCAGATGGCGCAGACGTTCCGTGATCCCTGGTGGATCATCGGCAGTGCGGCGATGGTGCTGGCCGGCATTCCGGATGTGGTGCCGCAGGACATCGACGTGCTCTGCAGTCGCCGCGACGCGCTGCAACTGCGTGAGGCGTGGGTCGATCATGTCGATACGGCCTACCGTCCCGCGGATGAGACACGCTTCCGCTCCGCGTTCGCGCGCTTCGTGCACCTGCCGATGCCGGTGGAAGTCATGGGTGGGCTGGAACTGATGACGGCCACGGGATGGCAGCCTGTGCAGGTGCATGACGACGTGCGCCTCGATATCGCCGGTTACGGCGTGCGTCTCCCGACGCCGGCAGAACAACGTCGCATCCTGCTCGCCTTCGGTCGCGACAAGGACCTCGCCAAGGCCACCCGCATTCCAGTCCTGCCGGAGCATCCGCATGTCGCCTGATCCCGTCACCGTCCACGGCATGTCCACGTCCGGCAACTGCCACAAGGTGCGCCTGTTGCTCGAGCAACTCGGCCGGCCCTATGCCTGGATCGAGGTCGACAGCGCCCAGGGTGGCACTCGCACGCCCGGTTACCTGGCGAAGAACCCGAACGGCAAGGTGCCGATGCTGGAGCGTGCCGATGGCGCGATCCTCGTGGAATCGAACGCCATCCTCTGCTGGCTGGCGGAAGGCAGCGCCTACTTGCCAACCGATGCCTGGCAGCGTGCGCAGGCGCTGAGCTGGCTGTTCTTCGAACAGTACAGCCATGAGCCCTACATCGCGGTGGCGCGCTTCATCCGGGGCTGGACGTCGCTGGATTCGCCGCGTCGTGCCGATCTGCCACGCCTGCACGAGCGCGGCGCCCAGGCGCTGGTCGTGATGGAGAAGCACCTGCAGGGCGCGTCGTGGTTCACGGGCGATGTTTACGGTGTGGCCGACATCGCGCTGTTCGCCTACACCCACTGCGCCGACGACGGCGGCTTCGATCTTGCGGCATACCCGCATATCTCCGACTGGCTGGCGCGCGTTCGCGCCCAGCCGGGTTTCGTTCCCATGCCGGGTGTGAGCGACGATGTCGCCGCGCGCCTGGCGTCCTCCTGATCCGAGCGAGCACATGACTGCCAAAGCAATTCCCGCACGCATGAAGGGCCTGAACCGGGCCGAGATCTGCGACCAGAATTTCGTCGAGTTCGTCAAGGAATGGGAGGGTCAGGTGCGCGATGCGCCGGCCCAGGCGGAGCCCGTGCTGCCTGGCAGTGCGCTGGACGCGCGCGGCTTCGTCGAGCTGCTCGAATCGCAGCTCGTGAGCCGCCACCTCGACCTGATGGCGCGCGTCCTGCGCGTGCAGAACAAGGTCTTCTACACCATCGGTTCCAGCGGTCACGAAGGCAATGCGATGGTCGCGCGCGCGACGCGCCACACCGATCCGGCGTTCCTGCACTATCGCAGCGGCGGGTTCATGGCCGAACGCTTCCGCAAGCTGCCGGGCATGGATCCGGTGATGGATTCCGCGCTGAGCTTCGCGGCCAGTGCGGAGGATCCCGCATCCGGTGGTCGGCACAAGGTGTGGGGCAGCAAGCCGTTGTGGGTGCTGCCGCAGACTTCGACCATCGCATCCCACTTGCCGAAGGCGTTGGGCACCGCAGTGGCGATCGAACAGGCGCGCCGCATCGGCCATGCACTGCCGATCCCCGAGGACAGCATCGCGATCTGCTCGTTCGGCGACGCCTCCTCCAACCACGCCACCGCACAGACGGCGTTCAACGCGGCCGCATGGACCGCCTACCAGAAGCTGCCGGCGCCGGTGCTGTTCGTCTGCGAGGACAACGGCATCGGCATTTCGGTGAAGACGCCCGACGGCTGGATCGGACGCAACTTCCGCGACCGCGCCGACCTGGACTACTTCCACGCCGATGGCCTGGATCTCGCCGCGGGCTACGGGCAAGTGCAGGCCGCTGTCCAGCACTGCCGCCGCACCCGCCGCCCGACCTTCCTGCACCTGCGCACCACCCGTATCATGGGGCACGCGGGCACCGACTTCGAGATCGAATGGCGGCCACTGGAGGAACTGTGCGCGGTCGAGGCGACCGATCCGCTGCTGCGCAGTGCCGCGGTCGCGCTGGCGTCCGGTCTCTACACCAAGGAATCCCTGCTCGCGCTGTACGAAGCGATGCGCAAGCGCTGCTTCGCGGCCGCCGAAGATGCCGACAGCCGCCCGCGCATCACCACGCTGGAGCACGTGATGGCGCCGCTGGCACCGTACACGCCCGACGCGGTGGCGGCGGAGGCGACGCGCACGGCACCGCACGAGCGACGTGTCGCGGCCTTCGGCAGCGAGGATAAGCTGCCGGAGAAGCTGCCGCCACGGCATCTCGCCATCCAGATCAACAATGCACTGCACGACCTGTTCTGCAAGTATCCCGAGACGCTGCTGTTCGGTGAGGACGTGGCGCAGAAGGGGGGCGTGTACACGGTCACCAAGGGCCTGCAGAAGGCGTTCAAGGGCAGCCGCGTGTTCAATACGCTGCTGGACGAGACGATGATCCTCGGCCTGGCCCAGGGCTACGCCAACATGGGCATGCTGCCGCTGCCGGAAATCCAGTACCTGGCGTACTTCCACAACGCCTGCGACCAGATCCGTGGCGAGGCGGCCAGCCTGCAGTTCTTCAGCAACGACCAGTACCGCAACCCGATGGTCGTGCGCGTCGCGGGCCTCGGCTACCAGCGGGGATTCGGCGGGCATTTCCACAACGACAATTCGATCACGGCGTTGCGCGACATCCCGGGACTCGTCGTCGGCTGTCCCTCGCGTGGCGATGACGCCGCCACCATGCTGCGCACGCTGGCGGCGCTGGCGAAGGTGGATGGGCGCGTCACCATGTTCCTGGAGCCCATCGCGCTGTACATGACCAAGGACCTGCACGAGGCTGGCGACGGGCAGTGGCTGTTCCCGTATCCGCCGCAGGACGAGGCGATGACCCTCGGTGAAGGACGCGTGTACGGCGAAGGCGCGGACGACCTGGTGATCTTCACCTACGGCAATGGCGTGCCGATGAGCCTGCGGGCCGCGCGGACCATCGAACGCAAGCACGGCTGGAAGGTGCGCGTGGTCGACCTGCGCTGGCTGGTGCCGCTCAACGACGCCTTCATCGCGGAGCAGGCGAAGACGGCCAAGCGCATCCTGGTGGTGGACGAAGGCCGGCATGCGGCGGGCGTGGGCGAGGGCGTCATCACGGCGATCGCCGAAGCCGGCTACCGCGCGCGTCCGTTCCAGCGCGTCGTCGGCGCGGACACCTATACCCCGCTGGCCGGTGCGGCCTTCCTGGTGTTGCCGGGCGATGAGGACATCGTCGCGGCGGCCGACCGGCTGGCATGATGGCAGCGACTCCCTGATCGAGGAACGGACATGCCCACGCCCCGCATCGGCCTCATCGTCGGCAGCCTGCGCGCTGGCTCCTACAACCGGCAGCTCGCGCACGCCGTGCAGCGGCTGGCCGGCGATCGCTTCGTCTTCGAGCAGATCGGCATCGGCGACCTGCCGCTGTACGACCAGGACGACGATGCGGATTTCCCGGCGGCGGGCCGGCAGTTCAAGCAGCAGGTGGAAGGCTGCGATGCGCTGCTGTTCATCACGCCGGAATACAACCGTTCCATCCCCGGTGTGCTGAAGAACGCCATCGACGTGGGCAGTCGTCCCGGCGGCAGCAATTCCTTCGGCGGCAAGCGCGCCGCCATCATCGGCACGTCACCGGGCGCGCACGGCACGGTGTCGGCGCAGCAGCACCTGCGCAACGTGCTGGCCGCGGTCGACGTGGCCGTGCTGCCGCAGCCCGAGATCGCGATCCAGTATCGCGAAGGCCAGATCGATGCGGCGGGCGAGATCGTCGACGAGCGCCTGCGCAAGCGACTGCAGCTGTTTCTGGATCGCTTCGAGGCCTGGTTGGCCTGAGCCGTCAGGCCGGGCGCAATAGCGCCAGGCCATCGCGCAGGCGCTGGAGTGGGCGACGGTCGGTGGGGGCTTCGTCGGCCAGCATACCCGCGAGCGCGCGGCGGAAGGGCGTCAGGCGGCGACCCGCACGCAGCACGCCCTCGCGCACCAGGCGTGCCGGGGCACGGTCGTCGGTATAGAGCTCCACGATGGCGCGCGTGGCCAGGTAGAGCGGCCGCGTGCCGCGACGATGGCGACGCTCATAGCGCGCCAGTCCTTCCGCACAACCGAGGTCTCCCTTGCGTTGCAGCGCTTCGCGCGCCATGTCGGCCAGCCGTTCGACGCTGGCCAGGCCGAGGTTGAAGCCGTGCGCCGTGACCGGATGCATGCCGACCGCCGCGTCGCCGGCCAGCGCGAACCGGCGCCCGACGAACCGGCGCGCGTAGACGCCCACCAGCGGATACACGTGCCGGCTGCTTTCCAGCTTCATGTGGCCCAGCCGGTGCCCGTAGCGCTGTTCCATCTCGCAAGCGAAGGCGTCCACGTCCAACGCGGCGAGGCGTCGCGCCGCCGCATCGGGCAGGGTAATGACGACCGAGGATTCGTGCTCCTTCAGCGGAAGCAGCGCCAGCGTCTGGCCGTGGCCGAACCATTCCCACGCCACGCCCTGGTGCGGCTGCTCGTGGTGCATGCGGCAGACCAGCATGCTCTTGCCGAAATCGTACTGGTCGGCCCCGATGCCCATTGCGCGCCGCGTGTCGGAGAAGCGGCTGTCCGCGGCGACCAGCAGGGGCGCCTCCAGGCGGAGCCCGTCGCCGAGGGTGATGCCGGCATGGTCGTCGGTCGTGTGGACCGCATGAATGCGCGCGCTGTCGAAGAAGTCCAGGCCGGGCAGGTCGCTGACAGCTTTCCATGCCGCTTCGCGGATCCGATGATTGGGCACCAGCATGCCGAGTTGCTGCTTGCCGGCCAGCGCGGCGTCGATGCGCATGTCGTGCAGGCAGTCGCCTTCCATCACCCGCGCGGCACGCAGCGGCGAACAGGCGTCATCGGGCAGGTGTCGCCAGATATCCAGGTCGCGCAGCAGGCGCATCGAGGCATGCGTCAGCGCGATCTCGCGGCCATCGAACGCGGGTTCGGCGATGGCGGCGCGCGACTGGCGCTCCACGAGGGCGACCTTGAGGTCGAGGTCGCATAGCGCCTTGGCCAGGCACAGCCCTGCCGGGCCGGCGCCGATGATGATGACGTCGTGGTGCATGCGCGTGTCCTCGTGCCTGGGTTCAGGGCAGTCTAGGTCCGCAGTCCTCCACGTCATTGACGTGGATCAATCCCCGCGCAGAAGGGTCAGCGGCGAAGGCCGTCCAGCAACGGCACGCGCGCCAGCGGCTGCGCATCGGCCGACAGGCCTTCACCCGTGTGGTCCAGGGGCAGTACGGCCAGCAGCAGGGTTTGCGGACCTTCTGGCGCGGCGCTCACCACTTCGCCGATGTCGCGTTCGCTGTCGCGCACCATGGCGCCGGGACCGACGGGTTCGGCGGTGTGGAAGCCTTGCAGTGCGCGCTTGGCCTTGCCGAGGAAATGGGTGCGCGCGACGATTTCCTGCCCCGGGTAGCAGCCCTTCTTGACGCTGTAGGCCGCCAGCCGGTCCAGCGCCAGTTGCTGCGGCGTCCATTGCTCGCGCTGCGCATCGGAAAGCCGTGGAAGGCCATGGCGCAGGTCGGCGGCGCGCCAGGCGGCCTGCTGCCGGGCGTCGTCCGTCGCAGGGGCGGCCACGTCCACGCGCAGCGTGCGCGGGCCGCCTGCGCCACTCCAGTCGAGTTCGAGCACGCCAGCGTCCATCGACAGCGTTGCGCCATGCGCCACCAGGGGCGCGGCGAAAGCGCCGCCGATCGTCGCGTCGGCACGGGACTCGATCTTCAACTTTCGTCTAAACACGAAACGCCGGAGGGCATCGGCGAATGCGGGGGCAGGGTGATCGGGCAGGACCAGCCACACGCGATCCTCGGCCAGCTTCGCCAGCGCAAACACCGCAATCACGCGTCCCTTGGGCGTCAGCCACGCATTCCACTGCCATTGTCCGGCAGGCAGTCCGGCGACGTCATTGGCGAACTGGGCCTGCGCAAAGCCCGCCGCATCAGGCCCTTCCAGCGTCACCAGCGCATGGTCGGACAGGGCGTAAAACGGCGTGCTGGTACGGGAAAGGTTGTCAGCCAAGGGGGTGGGGATTAAAATTTTGTGCGTTGCGAGACCGCCATGATAGGTCAAACACTCCCGACTCCCGACACCGATCCCGGAACACAGCCACCCGAAACCTCCACCCCGCATGCGGGCGACGGGGCAGGGGGAACGGCCGTGGCGAAGGAGATCGGCGGACGCGACGGGCCCGAACCCACGCGTTACGGGGATTGGGAAAAGAACGGGCGCTGCATCGATTTCTGAGCAGCGTTTGAGCCAACGCGGTCACGACCGCCCAGCCGAGACAACGAGCGCGTCAATGGCGACTCCACAACGTCCGCTTTCCCCCCATCTGCAGGTCTACCGCTGGCAGATCCAGATGGCGACCTCCATCCTGCACCGCGCCACCGGCATCGTCCTCGCCGCGGGTGCCCTGGTGATCACCGCGGGGCTGCTGACGCTGATGATCGGCCCTGAAGCCTGGAACTGCTTCACCGACACGGCCCGCGCCTGGTACGGCCAGGTGTTCCTGTTCGGCTGGACCTGGGCCTTCGCCTACCACCTGTGCAACGGCATCCGCCACATCGTGCAGGACTTCGCCATCGGCTACCGCATCGCGACGTTCGTGCGCAACAGCTGGCTGTCGGTGATCGGCAGCCTGGTCATCACGGCCCTGATCTGGGCGTATGTGTTGCTGGGAGGTGGCGCATGAGCAACTTCCGCACTCCGATCAAGAACGCGCGCGGCCTGGGCTCGGCGAAGACCGGCACCGAGCATTTCGTCCATCAGCGTCTGACCGCGACCGCGCTGGTCGCGTTGACGATCTGGTTCCTGGTGTTCGTGCTGAGCCTGATCGGCGCCGATTACGTCACCGCCACCGCTGCCGTGTCCAAGCCATGGAACGCCGTGCTGCTCGTGGGCTTCCTGGTCGCCATGTTCTGGCACGCCCAGCTCGGCCTGCAGGTCGTGCTGGAAGACTACATCCACAACTCGCTGCTCGCCCTCGCGGTGCAGACCACCGTCAAGTTCATCGCCGTGCTGGGCGCCATCGTGAGCGTCTTCGCCGTGGCCCGCATCGCGCTGGGGAATTGAGTCAATGTCCGCTTACAAGATCACCGAACACAAGTACGACATGGTCGTGGTGGGCGCCGGCGGCGCCGGCCTGCGCGCGACCTTCGGCCTGGCCGCCAAGGGCCTGCAGACCGTCTGTCTGACCAAGGTCTTCCCGACCCGCTCGCACACCGTGGCGGCGCAGGGCGGCATCTCCGCTGCGCTCGGCAACATGGGCGAAGACGACTGGCGCTACCACTTCTACGACACCATCAAGGGGTCGGACTGGCTGGGCGACCAGGACGCCATCGAATACATGTGCCGCGAGGCCATCCCGGCCATCATCGAGCTGGAGCACTACGGCGTGCCGTTCTCGCGTACCGAGG
The DNA here is from genome assembly GCF_001427585.1 of Pseudoxanthomonas sp. Root630. Lineage (GTDB taxonomy): Bacteria > Pseudomonadota > Gammaproteobacteria > Xanthomonadales > Xanthomonadaceae > Pseudoxanthomonas_A. The sequence goes on from NZ_LMGY01000017.1 coordinate 269,742, forward strand.
AGGGCAAGATCTACCAGCGCCCGTTCGGTGGCATGACGACCAAGTACGGCGAAGGTCCGCCGGCACAGCGCACCTGCGCCGCGGCCGACCGTACCGGCCACGCGATGCTGCACACGCTGTACCAGCAATCGCTGGCGCACGATGCGCGCTTCATGGTCGAGTACTTCGCGCTCGACCTGATCTTCGACGAGGAAGGCGCCTGCCGCGGCGTGCTCGCCCTGGACATGGCCACCGGCACGCTGCACCTGTTCCGCGCCCATGGCGTGGTGCTGGCCACTGGCGGCTACGGCCGTGCCTACTTCTCGGCGACGTCCGCGCACACCTGCACCGGCGACGGCGGCGGCATGGTGATGCGTGCCGGCCTGCCGATGCAGGACATGGAGTTCGTGCAGTTCCACCCGACCGGCATCTACGGCGCGGGCTGCCTCATCACCGAGGGCGTGCGCGGCGAAGGCGGCATCCTGCGCAACAGCAACGGCGAGCGCTTCATGGAGCGCTACGCACCGCACTACAAGGATCTGGCGTCGCGCGACGTGGTCAGCCGTTCGATGACCATCGAGATCCGCGAAGGCCGCGGCGTGGGCGAGCACAAGGATCACATCCTGCTCGACCTGACCCACCTGGGCCCGGAAGTCATCAACGAGAAGCTGCCCGGCATCGCCGAGAGCGCCCACATCTTCGCCGGCGTGGACGTCACCAAGCAGCCGATCCCGGTCATTCCGACCGTGCACTACAACATGGGCGGCATCCCGACCAACTACCACGGCGAAGTGGTGCGCAAGGTCGGCGACAACCCGGATGCCGTCGTGCCCGGTCTGTACGCCATCGGCGAAGCGGCCTGCGTGTCGGTGCACGGCGCCAACCGCCTGGGCTCGAACTCGCTGCTCGACCTGGTGGTGTTCGGCCGTGCGGTGGCCAACCGCTGCGCCGAGACCATCAAGAGCGGTGCCTCGCACAAGCCGCTCGCGGGCGATGCCTGCGACAAGGCGCTGTCGCACCTGGACAAGCTGCGCAACGCCAACGGCGACACGCCGACCTCGGTGATCCGCGACAACATGCAGCGCACGATGCAGGCCGACGCCGCCGTCTTCCGCACCAGCAAGACGCTGAAGGAAGGCTGCGACAAGATGGCCGACATCTTCTCCAGCTTCCAGGACGTGAAGGTCAGCGACCGTTCGCTGATCTGGAACTCGGACCTGATCGAGACCTACGAGCTGCACAACCTGCTGCTCAGTGCGGTCGCCACGATCAACTCGGCCGAACAGCGCCACGAGAGCCGCGGCGCGCACGCGCACGAGGACTTCCCGGAGCGCGACGACGTCAACTGGCAGAAGCACACGCTGGTCAATGTCGCCGAAGACGGCAAGTGCAGCTTCGATTTCCGCCCCGTGCACATGTACACGCTCAGCAAGGACGTGGATGTGGTGCCGCCCAAGCCACGCGTTTACTGAGCCCGGGAGACCTGACACATGGCCGAATTTTCGCTCCCGAAGAACTCGCGCGTCACCAAGGGCAAGCACTTCCCCGCGAAGGGCGCCAAGAACGTGCGCACCTTCAAGGTGTACCGCTGGAACCCGGACGACGGCGCCAATCCGCGCACCGACACGTACGAAGTCGACCTCGACAAGTGCGGCCCGATGGTCCTGGACGCGCTGATCAAGATCAAGAACGAGATCGATCCGACGCTGACGTTCCGCCGCTCGTGCCGCGAAGGTATCTGCGGCTCGTGCGCGATGAACATCGACGGCACCAATACGCTGGCCTGCACCAAGGCCATCGGCGATTGCGGCAAGGCGGAAGTGCCGATCTATCCGCTGCCGCACATGGAGGTGGTGAAGGATCTGGTCCCCGACCTGACCCATTTCTACGCGCAGTACGCCTCGATCAAGCCCTGGATCCGCACGCAGACCCCGGCACCGCCGGACCGCGAGCGCCTGCAGTCGCCGGAAGACCGCAAGAAGCTGGACGGCCTGTACGAGTGCATCCTGTGCGCCTGCTGCTCGACCAGCTGCCCGAGCTACTGGTGGAACGGCGAGCGCTACCTGGGCCCGGCGATCCTGCTGCAGGCTTACCGCTGGATCATCGATTCGCGCGACGAGGACACCGGTGCCCGCCTGGACGATCTGGAAGATCCGTTCAAGCTCTACCGCTGCCACACCATCATGAACTGCGCGCGTACCTGTCCGAAGGGTCTGAACCCGGCGCTGGCGATCGCCGAGATCAAGAAGCTGATGATGGCGCGTCGCGCCTGACCGCATGAGCGACGCACCTGCCACGGCGATCCTCTGGCCCGCGGTGGCGATGGCCGGCCTGACCTTCCTCGTGTGGGTCAGGCTGTACCAGCTTCGCCTGGGTGAAATGACCCGCAAGCGCATCCATGCGCAGTCGCTGGCGAACGCCGCGGATTCGGTGCGCCTGCTGGGCGATACCCGTGCATCGGACAACTTCCGCAATCTGTTCGAACTTCCGGTGTTGTTTTACGCCGGTTCGCTGCTGGCCGCGCACCTCGGCATCTCGGATGCCGTGTCGCTCTCGCTGGCGTGGGCCTTCGTCGCGTTGCGTGCCGTGCACAGCCTGGTCCACTGCACCTACAACCACGTCATGACCCGTTTCGTCGCCTATGCGCTGGCGACACTGGTGCTGATCGCGTTCTGGGTGCGACTCGCCTTCGCACTGGCGGCGGCATGAGCGACGATCCGGAACTCAAGCGGATCCGCTGGCGTTGCCGACGCGGCATGCGCGAACTGGACCAACTGTTCGGTCGTTATCTCGACCGTAGTTGGGCGACCGAATCCGAGCCGCAGCGCGTTGTTTTCCTACGCCTGCTCGATTGCGAGGACGATAAGCTCTGGCGCTGGTTCATGGGCTACGAGCAATGTCCCGATGCCGAACTCGCCGCGCTGGTCGAACGGATCCGTCAACTGCCGGCTTGAATGGCGGCCCTCGCGCCTGCTGCAGGCGTGTCTGGTCATGTTGGGTCTGTCGGCGGCGGCCTCCCTGCTGATATGCGAAATGCCGCGCGCCTTCGCTTGGCCGGGCGCCGCACTGGCGCTCGCCCGCGGCCTGTGGCTTGCCCACGCCCATGGCGTCCGGCCCGTGCGGGCGTTCTGGTTCCCGGGCGACGACCGGCTGCCCACCGTGGACGGCGAGCCCCTGCACGAGATGCGCCTCCGCTGGCGGGGGCCCTTGGCGTTCCTGCGCTGGCGGGAGTCGCCCGGCGGGCGCTGGCAACATGCGGCCTGGTGGCCGGATACGCTGCCGGCCCGCGCCCGGCGTGAACTGCGCCTTGCTGCGGGCGGCGGCGATGCTGGGCGACCGACGGGAGCGATGGCACCATAGGGGTCTATGTTCAAACCCATCCCCGTCGCCATCGGCCTGCGCTACCTCCGCGCCAAGCGCCGCAACGGTTTCATCTCCTTCATCTCGCTGGCCTCGGTCGTGGGCATTGCCCTGGGCGTGATGATCCTGATCACCACGCTGTCGGTGATGAGCGGCTTCCAGCGCGAAATCCGCGACCGTTTGCTGCAGGCCACCGCGCACGCCACGGTGATGGGGGCGGGGGAGGCCATGCACGACTGGCCGCATGCGACCAGGATCGCGATGGACGATCCGCGCGTGGCGGGTGCGGCTCCCTTCATCCACGTGCAGGCGATGCTGACCGGCAACGCCGATCCGCAGGGCGCGCTGGTCACCGGCATCCTGCCGGGCGAGGAACCGAAGGTTTCCGTGATCGGCGACAAGATGAAGGCCGGCACGCTGGATTCGTTGAAGCCGGGCGAATTCCACATCCTGCTGGGCCAGGAGCTGGCGGCGTGGCTGCGCGTCGGCGTGGGCGACAGTGTCATGGTGACCACGAGCGAGCTGCAGAGCACCGCGTTCACCGTGTCTCCGCGCATCAAGCGCTTCACCGTTACTGGCATCTTCGCGGTCGGCCACAATGATGTGGACCGAAATCTCGCACTCGTCCACATGGGCGATCTGCAGCGTGTCCTACGCATGGGCGAGGGCGTGACCGGCGTACGCCTGAAACTGCACGACATGTATCAATCGTGGGACGTGGCGCGCGACCTCGCGTTGCGCCTGCAAGGGCCTTACCGGATCAGCGACTGGACCAGCGAGAACGCCAACCTCTACCACTCGCTGAAGATGGAGAAGACGGTGATGGGCATCCTGCTGTCCTTCATCATCCTGATGGGCGCGTTTTCGCTGGTGAACTCGCAGGTGATGCTGGTCACCGACAAGCAGGCCGACATCGCCATCCTGCGCACGCTCGGGCTTACGCCGCGCGGTGTGATGCAGGTCTTCATGGTCCAAGGCGTGCTGATCGGCGTGATGGGTACCGTGCTGGGCGTGATCGGTGGCATCCTGCTGACGATCAACCTCGAATACATCCTCGCGGCCATCGAGGCGGTGTTCAAGGTCACCCTGCTGCCGGCGGACGTCTACTACATCACCGGTCTGCCCTATGAGTTGGACGCGGGCGAAGTGGTGGTGATCGCGGCGGTCGCGCTGACGATGAGCTTCCTGGCCACGCTGTACCCCGCGTGGCGCGCCGCCCGCACCCAGCCTGCGGAGGCGCTGCGCTATGAATGAGTCCATCCGTACCGCGGTCATCCATGCCGAAGCGCTGGGCAAGACCTACGCCGAAGGCAAGCTGCGCACGCCGGTGTTCGACGGCCTGGAGCTCAACGTGCAGCCGGGCGAGACCGTGGCCATCGTCGGTGCGTCCGGTGCAGGCAAGAGCACGCTGCTGCACCTGCTGGGCGGGCTCGATACGCCGACCTCCGGCGAGGTCTATGTGGCCGGCAAGAGGATGTCGTCGCTGTCGGATGCCGCGCGCGGCCAGCTCCGCAACACATCGCTCGGTTTCGTCTACCAGTTCCACCACCTGCTGCCCGAGTTCACCGCACTCGAGAACGTCATGATGCCGGTGATGCTGGGCGGCGCCGCCACGGTCGACGCCGCGGCCCGTGCGAAGTCGCTGTTGGAGTCGGTGGGCCTGGGGCATCGCCTCGAGCACAAACCCGGCGAGCTGTCGGGCGGTGAACGCCAACGCGCCGCCGTCGGCCGCGCCCTGGTCAATCAACCCGCCTGCGTGCTGGGCGACGAGCCGACCGGCAACCTGGACGAGAAGACCGCTGCAGTCGTGTTCGATCTGATGCTCGAGCTCAATCGCGCGCAGAAGACCAGTCTGGTGCTGGTGACCCACGACCGACGCCTCGCGCGTCGGCTGGATCGGGTGCTGGAACTCCATGAGGGCAAGTTGCGCGAACTGGCGCCTGAAGCCGTCTGATTGTCCTGTCTCGCGCCACGCTGACGCCAGGCGCGTGGCGGTCGCAGCATCGTTTCGGTCGGAATGATCCGTCAGGCCTGGATGGTTTCCATCCAGGGTTCGCCCGCACCCTGCCGATACCAGTGCCGCCAACCATGGCGATAAGCGTGTTGGATGTAGGGGCCGCGAAGGATCCGTTCTTCGGATTGCGTGGATGATTCCGTGCCCAGCAGGTAGATGGCTGCCGACCATGCGTTCACGACGTCGCCCGGCATGCGGGCGAGCTGCTGGTCCACCAGCGTGGCTGCTTGCTCCACGGACCGGGCCCTGACGAGGAAGCAGGTGTCAGGACCATCCGGCCCTCCCGTGGAGACGGCATCCGAGTCGTTGCCCCAGCGGACGACTTCGAACAGGGACATTGCGGGATCGGCGGGATGCATGGGTGAATCGCCCTGGCAGGTGGCTTCCAACGTCATGAGCCGGGCCGCGGAGCGGATCCGGCTCGCATGAATTGTCAGGCCCGTAGCTCAGTGAGGGAGGCCTTTGCTGAAGGCTATCACCGTCATGGACAGACCCGCGCCGGATGCCAAGAGTGCTGCACCTGCCGTGCCAACAAGCGCGCCACCGTAAATCTGGTCGCCGACAGCTTGTCCCAGCCCCCCGCCTGTCTGGCATGCGCGAACATGACCCAACCAGCTCCGCCCAGCCCAAGCAGCACCGCACAAGGTACGAACGCTGGCGGGAATACCAACGAGGATACGATCGCCGAGAGCAGCGATGCCCCGCAGGTGATCCAGAATCTGGCGCTAGGGCTATCCATGGGGCGCGTGGTTGAGTTCAATCGCGACGTGGGTTCGGGTTGAATGGGCTGCTAGGAGGCAAGCTAATCGTTTCCGCGTTCAACCGACAAAGTAAGCACTGATAGATCGGACAACTTACCCGGTACGGTGCCGCTCTTCTCCAGTCGCACGGTGACTTGAATGCGCTTGTCCGCGAGGAGTCGCAATGACGACGTCATCTCCGTTGGCCATTCGTGCTTGTTTATGCGACGAATGAAAGCGCGACGCTCCGCTGAGTCTAGGCACTGGGCGACTCTGCTTGCGTTGTAGTTGCCAAACTCCCAGGAAGTGTTGGGTACCAAATAGGCGCAAAGCGCTTTCCCGGGGTCATAGTCAGCGTGCTGGCAATCGTGCGTCATGAGGGTGTTCGGTGCATCACCGCCCCAGCCACCGCGCAGTACCACGGCGCGACTATGGCCAGTTTCTATAGTTGAAGCGAACGTGGCAATCTCAGTGCAGATCCTGTCTTGCCCTTTCGCGCCGCCGGTAGAACATGACGCCAGTACCGGAAGGATAAGCAGGGCGAGGTATTGAGTTCGCAACGATGTTTCCACGCCGGCTAATGCCTGAACCAAGCCGACCCGCGAAGCGGGTTCGGCTTGAATGAAGTATTCGGCGGAAGCTTCATGGTTGGCATGCAACATAGATGGATAGCACCTTGTCTCCTTGGTCCGGAATCTGGAGCCAGCAGTACAGATCTACGCCGTAGTACTCGAAGAAGCGGCCTGTTTCTCGGTCCGTCCTAAGTGGTTCGCCATAAAGCCTCCGCATCTTGTCCAGACTGTCTCCTGGACACAGGCCCTTCGGTGTGCAGCCACTCGCACTACGGGTGAAGAGTCCCGCGACCACATCTCCGTCGAAGGACACGCGCACATTTGGATAGTTGTAGTGAAGCGGGAGGTAGTCTGGGATACCTTCAGTGGTGTTCGGCTCTCCGAGCTTTGACCTCACCTGAGCAGGTGAATCGCCAATGGCGACACCGGCTATTGACACGTCGCTGGCAGGAATCATGCCCACGCCTCCAGACTCGGGCGAGGCCGAAAGAAGAAACGAGAGCAGAAGTTCTTTCATGCTGCCTAGCGCCTGAAGTGAGCCGCCCCTCGAAGCAGGTTCGGCTTGATTGAATTATTGGACGTCAGGCCGCAACGCCACAACCAAACTCTCTTTACAATGTTGATGATGCCAGGTGCTTGAACCCCTGGCGTGCGCTGAGATGAGAACGGTGGCTCGATCCGGCCCATGCCAGGGCACGTGAATCTCAATCTCTACCGGTTCACCCGACGGGTCGATAGAGCGTGAGAACGGTGCGCCGTCGGCTAGCCGTGAGAGCTCCGAGGGTGGAGGCATTGCCGCCTCGGCTAGCTCTTTGCTCAAGATGGAGTACGCATCTTTGGATTGCATGCTGTCTCTATGGCGCCTAACGCCTGAATTAAGCCGACCCGCGAAGCGGCGTTGGCTTGAATGAATTGTTAGCCAGACCTCTCAAGAACCAAGTCTCGCTCTTTGATCTTATTTTTGGCGATCGAAACAGCGTCTTCGCTGATCTTCTTGATCTCACTTGCAAGCTCATTCAGGTCTTTAAGGTTTGAGCGAAATTCTTCTTCTGACGCAGAATCTTGCAGAGCGAGAAACTGCTCTCGAAGAGAAGCCAGCGCCCGACTTATCATTAGTACGTCCAATGAAAGCTGCCACTCAGGGATGTCAAATACTGGCAATGCCATCAATGCGTGATGGGTGTCGGCCATGAGTGGCGGCGATATCTGGTCTATGTCTTCTTGTTCATTCGATTCATAGGCTTTGCATACGTCGATGGCCAAGCGATGCGAGCGGGCCATAAGCGCCATGATCACTTCAAGCTTTTGCTTGTCTGCCTTTGCTTGCTTGTATTCTTCGAGTTTGCGGCTGTGCATGTTCTGCTGCTTGGCTATCCAAGCAGCCGCGATGATTGCGAGGATGCTGCCGATGGCTTGGATCCACGCGGGCGCGGAATCTTTGGAAAGATCCAGTCTGTAACCCTGCATGTATGCAATGAGCGCAGCCGCAATGCCGGCTAGCGCGATAGCGGCAAGCGAGCGCGCTGTATTCTTGGTGGCGAGCTTAGATGCCATAAGTCTGGCTAACGCCTGAATTAAGCCGCGCCGCGAAGCGGTGTCGGCTTGAATGATTTGTTAGGCCTCAGACCAAGATCTCGAAAGGCCCGGAACATGATGATTTATACCTCTTGCTGAGGAGCAGCGAGCGCTCCGCCGTTGTAGATAAAATCTGCCGGAACCAGCCCGTCCACGGTGCTCTTAAGCTTGGTGCCATCTATGGGTACGCGCACACTCGATCCGTCTGATCTGGCGAAAACTAAGAAGCATGAATCACCATCCCTAAGAACCTCGCGATTCTCAATGCGATGAACCCCGTCTCGTTCAACAACCACGAGCGCTTCGGGGAGATGATCGTTGCGATCTGTCATTAGAGGCCTAACGCCTGAATTAGGCCGACCCGCGAAGCGGGTTCGGCTTGAATGAATTGTTAGGCGGCGCACCCCGAATGCGAGCCAACGCGGCATCTAACCACGGGGTGTCTTGATCAAAGCGCGTCGCCAGGGAAGCCATCGCGGTCTCAACGATGGCAAGCGATTCGTTGGTGCGCTCTGGCGTGGCAAGGCTGAGATGCTTGCGAACGTCAAAATCAGGCCAATGCAGCAGACCTACATTGAGAAGAACTCGGTACTCCGGCAGGGGTCGAACTTGCGGGCCAAGCTCCAGGACGATCTTTCCGACCCCGCCGAAGCTGAATCGGCTAGGGACAGAGCGACGTACCTCGATCTCGATCGGGTCCCAGATGGGGAGCAATTGCTTGTAGAGCTCCCGATCATGCTCCCGGAGAGCAAGCTGAAAGTCGCGCAGATATGGCATAGCCGCCTAACGCCTGAGTTAAGCCGACCCGCGAAGCGGGTTCGGCTTGAATGAATTGTTAGGCCCCCAGCCCTGGAGACTGAGCGGCCCGGCCGAGGAAGGCAAAGATGCCCGTCAGAGCCACGTAGATCAAGCCAATGATTGCGCCAAGTGAAGCATAGGATGTGGCCGAGAGCGAACCTTTAACTCTGTCAGTACCTGCGCACTCCAGCGCGCTTCTCTGTCGAGATGCGACCATTAGTATGTATGCGTAGAACGCAGCGACTGCGGCAAGCAGAATAGCTTTTGGCACCAGCAGTGGGCCAATGAGCAAGGCAATGGGGCCGAGCGGGTAAAGCAGAACCAGCCAGTCGAGCTGTGAAGATTGCTTGAACTCCAAACGCACGGCTGACTCTCGGCGTAGCGCAACGAACGTGCGAATGCCAAGAACCAAGAGGACGATGAGTAAAGTCACTCCTAACATGGGTGCCTAACGCCTATTAGACCCCTGCGTGGGGTGTGGCCCCATTCTGGGTCGGGGTCGTCCTACCCGTCAATCGGGAGAAATGCCAGCAGCATCAAGGGTTTTGGCCGATGCGTTGCTCGCTGTCGCGTGCAACCGTGATCGCGTTATCCGGCATGGAGGCGGTGCGATGCGATACGGCGGCGACGGTGTGGTGCTGGCGGTGGGGCAGGCGCGGCGCGGCGCGCGCGGGTTGATCGCCACACACCTGATCGAAGCAGGCTGCGACATCCGCACCGTGCAGGAACTGCTCGGCCACAAGGATGTCTCGACCACCCAGATCTACACGCATGTGTTGAACCGGGGTGCGGGTGCCGTGCGTAGTCCGCTGGATCGCACCGATGGCGGGTGAGGCGACACCGGCCCGGTCCATGCCGCCATTGGGATTGGCGTGCGCGTTGGCTTGGCTCATCGGCGCGGCAGGCGTCTTGTGGCGGAGCGAACTGCCCGGCGTGGCCGCGCTGTGGACCGGTCTGGCCGTGGGATTGGGGTGGTGGGTCGCGCCCACACGATGGCGCTGGTTCGGCGCGGCGCTGGTCGGTCTTGCCTGGACGGGGCTGCATGCCGGCTGGAGCCTGCAGTCGCAACTGCCGGTGGCATGGGAAGGGCGGGAGATCGTCGTCACCGGTCGCGTCGATGGCTTGCCCGAGCCGGAGGCGCGCCGTACCCGCTTTCTCTTTCGCATCGACGACGGTGCCGACCAGCCGCTGCCGCTGCGGGGCCGGACGGTGCGTGTCGCGTGGTACGACGAGCACGGCGCCGAGACGATCGGCCCCCGCCGCGCGCTTGGCGCAGGCGAGCGATGGCGCTTCCACCTGCGGGTGAGGGCGCCGCGTGGGCTGGCCAATCCCGGCGGCTTCGATGCCGAACGGTACGCCATGGCGCAGCGGATCAGCGCGACTGGCTACGTGCGCGCCCCGGAACGCGCAATGAGGCTCGAAGCGGGCAGCGGCCTCGATGCATGGCGGTCCAGGATGTCCGCCCGCATCGAAGCCGGAGCGCCTGCTGCGTCGAACAGGTTCGTGCGCGCGCTTGCGCTCGGGGATACGCGTGGCTTGTCGCAGGACGATTGGCAGGTGTTGCGGGCCGCAGGGCTCACGCACCTGATCGCGATCTCCGGTTTCCATGTCGGCCTGGTGGCGGGTGCCTTCGCCCTGCTGGCGGTCTTGGCGTGGCGACTGTTCCCGGCGCTCGCGCGCCGCATGCCACGGCCGCAGGCCATCGGGTGGCTGGCGTTGGCCGGGGCGCTCGGCTACGCGGCGGTGGCGGGGTTCGCGCTGCCCACGTTGCGCACCGTGCTGATGATCGCGGTGGTGGTGCTGGCGCGTACGTCGCGGCGTCCTGCGCGGGTGGTGGATGCGCTGGTGCTGGCGATGCTCGCCATGCTCGTATGCGATCCGCTGTCGCTGCTGGCGCCCGGTTTCTGGCTGAGCTTCGCCGGGGTCGCCTGGCTGGCGTGGTGCCTGCCGGCGTCGCTGCACTGGGCGAAAGCGTTCCTGCCGGCACAGGGCGTCGCAACGCTGGGGCTGTTGCCGTTGACGGCGGTGCTGTTCGGACAGGCATCGCTGGCCGGCCCGCTCGCGAACCTGGTGGCGATCCCGTGGTGGAGCCTCGTCGTCGTGCCGCTGTCCCTGGTCGGCACGGTGGGGGAATGGGTCCATCCCGGTGCCGGCGGCGTGGCGTGGCGTTGGGCGGCGACGTGCTTTGACCTGACCTGGCCTGCCTTCACGTGGCTCGCGAACAGCCGCTTCGCCCTGTGGTGGTTGCCGGAGCCTTCCGTGTGGGCATTGCCCCTGGCGCTGATGGGCGCCGCCTTCATCCTGCTGCCGAAGGGAGTGCCGGGAAAGATGCTGGCCTCCGTGCTGTGGTTGCCGCTGCTGTGGCCCGACCGCGGGTTGCCGCGCGAAGGCGAGATGGAACTGGTAGTGCTCGATGTCGGGCAGGGGCTTTCCGTCGTGGTGCGGACCGCGAACCATGCACTGTTGTACGACGCCGGGCCTGCGGTGGAGGAAGGGTTCGACGCAGGCGAGCGGGCGGTCGTGCCGGCACTGCGGGCCCTCGGTGTGCCCCGCCTTGACGCGCTGGTCGTCAGCCACGGCGACAACGACCACGCCGGAGGCGTCCCGGCGGTCCGTGAATCCGTGCCCGTGGCGATCACGCTGGCGCCCGCGGGATCGCCCGTCGAGGGCGACGCACCGTGCCTCGGCGGCGCGGCCTGGCGTTGGGATGGCGTGGAGTTCCGCTTCCTCCACCCGCCGCCGCATTTTCCCTACTTCGGCAACGAGGCGAGCTGCGTCCTGCGGATAGGTACGACGCAGGGTGCGGTGCTGCTGCCGGGCGACATCGGCACGCAGATCGAAGCCGGGCTGGTGCGCAGGCAGGCCGCCTGGCTGCGGAGTGACGTGGTCGTCCTGCCGCATCACGGCAGTGCCGGTTCGTCGGCGGGCAGCTTCGTCCGTGCCACGGGTGCGCGCCTGGCGGTGGGCTCCAGCGGGTTCGGCAACCGGTTCCGCCACCCGCGGGAGGACGTGGTCGCCCGATGGCGCGAGGCCGGCGCCGAAGTGCTGGATACGCAATCCAGCGGCGCCGTGCGCATCTGGCTGGGACGCGACGGGCTGTCGGTCCGTGAGCGGCGTCACGACCGGGCGCGCCCGTGGGACGCCGTGCGGCGCCAGCGGGCCGGTGGGCTATCCTATCGGCCTGAAGACGGACGGCCCGATGCGCCGGAGGACTGAACGTGCTGGAACTGGTGAAGGCCGGCGGTTGGCCGATGATCCCGCTGCTGCTGCTCGGCGTGTTGGCGCTGGCCATCGTGGTGGAACGCTTCTGGTCGCTGCGCCGCAAGGAGATCCTGCCGCCCGGGCTGGGCGAGGAAGTCCGCACCTGGGCCGCCCGCGGCCAGTTGGAGCCGGCCCACATCGAATCCCTGCGCCGGAACTCGCCGCTGGGTGAACTGCTGGCGGCGGCGCTGGACGTGCGGAACAAGCCGCGCGACCAGATCCGTGAGCGCATCGAGGACACCGGTCGCCATCTGGTCCATCGCATGGAGAAGTTCCTCAATGCGCTGGGCAGCATCGCGTCCGCCGGCCCGCTGCTGGGCCTGCTGGGTACCGTGGTGGGCATGATCCAGATGTTCCTGGGCATCCAGGACAGCGGCGTTGGCGACGTCAATGCGCTGGCCGGCGGCATCGGCAAGGCGCTGGTGTGCGCGGCGGCGGGCATGATCGTCGCGATTCCGGCCCTGCTGTTCCACCGCTACTTCCGTGGCCGGGTGACCGGCTACGTGATGGAGATGGAAAAGGAAGCCAGCGCCCTGGTGGATGCCCTGGAGGCCCGCCATCCGCGCGCGGTGCCGCGTCCGGCGGCCACGCCGGCAGCGACGGGTTCCTGAGGCCGCCGCATGCGCATCCGTGACGACCGCGCGCAGGACGAGCCCGACCTCAACCTGGTGCCGCTGATCGACGTGATCCTGGTACTGATCATCTTCTTCGTGATCACCACCACCTTCGACGCGCGCTCGATGCTGCAGCTGCAGCTGCCCAGCGCGAACGGCGAACCCGTTGCCGCGCAGGTCAAGGCACTGAGCGTGCTGGTGAATGCGGATGGCCGTTACTTCGTGGACGAACACGAAGTGCTGCGCACCGACATCGACGCGCTCAAGCAGACCCTCGAGCAGGTGGCGGGCAGCGATCGCAGCCGGCCTGTCCTGCTGCGCGCGGATGCCCGCACCCCCCACCAGGCGGTGGTCACCGCGCTGGATGCGCTGGGCCAGCTGGGGTTCCGCCGGATCAACATCGCCACGGCGCCGGAGGCGCGGAAGTGAGCGATACCCAGTCGCCCTGGCAGGTCTACCGGAGGCTGATGACGTTCGCCCGGCCGTACCGTGGCCTGCTGTTGCTGGCGGGACTCGGCATGCTGATCGAAGCCGCTGCGGGCGGCGCCTTCAGCAAACTGATGGAGCCGGTGGTCAACGAGACCTTCATCGATCGCGACCGTGCCAAGAGCCTGCTGTTGCCGCTGGCCATCGTGGGGCTGTTCGTGATCCGCGGCATCGCCGGTTACGTCACCGACATGGGCATGGGCAAGGCGGCGCGCAGCATCGCGCGCGATGTCCGCGTCAACGTGCTGGGCAAGTACCTGCGCCTGCCGGGATTGCGCTTCGATACCGAGCCCGTGCCCGCCATGCTGGTTCGCCTCGGGTCGGATGCCGACCAGATGGCCCAGGCGGCCGTCGACGCGATGAAGGTGATGCTGCAGCAGATCCTGCAGATCATCGCCGCGCTGGTGGTGATGTTCTGGACGAGCTGGCAGGTCACGCTGGCGATCCTGATCATGGCGCCGCCGCTGTCGTGGATCATGGACAAGGTAGCCAAGCGCTACCGCCGCATCAGTCACCGCATCCAGGAGAGCGGGGCGGAGATGATGCAGGCGGCCGACCAGACGCTCTCCAATCAGCAGGAAGTGAAGGTCTACGGCGCCCAGCGCAGCGAGCTCACGCGTTACGAAGGCCTGGCCAACGCCAACCTCAAGCTGGCGATGAAGGTCGAAGCCACGCGCAGCATCTCCTCGGCGATGGTCCAGCTGATGGGCGCGATCGGGCTGGCGCTGCTGCTGTTCTTCGCGGGCAGGGAGGCGATGGCGGGGCGGTTGACGGCAGGCGGCTTCGTCACGCTGATGATCTCGATGATGGCGATCATCCCGGCGCTCAAGCAGCTCACCAACGTGCAGAACATGCTCCAGCGTGGAGTGGCTTCTGCGCAGCGCCTGTTTTCCGTGCTCGACGCGGAAGACGAACAGGACTCGGGCAAGCGTAGCCTCGACCGCGCGAAAGGCCTGCTGGAGTTCCGCGACATCACCACGCGTTACCCGGGGCAGGCGCGTCCGGCGCTGGAGGCCATCAGCTTCACCGCGCGTCCCGGCACCGTCACCGCGATCGTCGGTCGCTCGGGCAGCGGCAAGTCGACGCTGATCAAACTGATCCCGCGGTTCTACGAAGCCGAATCCGGCCAGATCCTGCTGGACGGGCACCCGTTGCAGGACTACCCGCTCGCCGACCTGCGCCGCCAGATAGCCCTCGTGGGGCAGCAGGTGATGCTGTTCGACGGCACGGTGGCGGCCAATGTCGCGTATGGCGAACTGCAGGGTGCGGACGCGGCCGGCATGGACGCGGCGGTGCGCGGCGCCAACGCCATGGAATTCGTCCAGGAACTGCCGGATGGCCTGCAGTCGCCGATCGGCAACAAGGGCGGACGGTTGTCGGGTGGCCAGCGCCAACGCCTGGCGATCGCGCGCGCGATGCTGAAGGACGCGCCGATCCTGATCCTCGATGAGGCGACGGCCGCGCTGGACAACGAGTCCGAGCGGCTGGTGCAGAACGCGCTGCAGAAGCTGATGCCCGACCGCACCACGCTGGTGATCGCGCACCGTCTGTCCACCATCGAACATGCCGACCAGGTCCTCGTGCTCGATCAGGGCCGGCTGGTGGAGCAGGGCACGCACGCCGAACTCATCGCGAAGGGCGGTCTGTACGCGCACCTGCACCAGATGCAGTTCCGCGAGGGCGAACCGGGGTGAGCAAGCGCGTGGCGCAGACCCCCGCTTACTGGTTCGGCGACGCCCCCGTGCCCCTCTGGGCCCGCATGCTGTCCGGCGTCTACGCGGCACTCATCGCCTTGCGGTTGCGGCTCTATCGCGCGGGCTTCCTGCGCCGCCTGGGCGTGGGCGTGCCGGTGATCGTGGTGGGCAACATCACCGCAGGCGGCACCGGCAAGACGCCGCTGACCATCGCGCTGGTGGAACGCTTGCGCGCCGCGGGGTTCAAGCCCGGCGTCGCCAGCCGCGGCTATGGCCGTCGCGATGAAGCGACGCCGCGCTGGGTCGATGCCGCGACCGCCGCCGAAGACGGGGGCGACGAGCCCCTGCTGATCGCGCGCCAGACCGGTACGCGCGTCCGCGTCGACCGCGATCGCGTGGCGGCGGCGCGCGCCCTCGCCACGGCCGGCTGCAACGTGATCGTCTGCGACGACGGCCTTCAGCACTACCGTTTGCGGCGCGACATCGAGATCGAGGTCATCGACGGCGCGCGTCGATACGGCAACGGCCGGATGATGCCGGCGGGGCCGTTGCGCGAGCCGGTGGCGCGCTCGGCCGATTGCGATTTCCGCGTGGTCAACCTGGCTTCTCCCGAGGCCGAGGCGGCCTTCGGTGAATGGCCGATGCAACTGCAGTCCGAGGTCGCGGTACCGCTGCGGGGCGGGCGCCCGCGCGCGCTCGCTTCGTTCGCAGGCCAGCGGGTGCATGCGGTCGCGGGCATCGGTCACCCGGCGCGCTTCTTCGCCATGTTGCGGGCGTGGGGCCTGGGCGTGGTGCCGCATGCCTTCGCCGATCACCACGACTACCGCGCGGAGGATTTCGCGTTCGGCAGCGAACTCCCCGTGCTGATGACCGAGAAGGACGCCGTGAAGTGCACCGCCTTCGCCAACGATTGGTTCTACAGCGTGCCAGTCGCCGCCCAGCTCCCGGAAGCCTTCTGGATCGCCCTGCTCGACAAGCTGGGCGCACCGCCGCGTCCGTCTCCCTGACCTTGTTGCCGGTGTCCATCGCCATGCCACCTTTCGTCGTCGCCATTCCCGCCCGTTACGCCGCTTCGCGACTGCCGGGCAAACCGCTGCGTCTGCTCGGCGGCACGCCGCTGGTGGTGCACGTTGCGCGACGGGCACTGGCGGCCGGCGCGCAGCAGGTCTGGGTCGCTACCGACGATGCGCGCATCCGGGATGCGCTTGCCGGGACCGAGGTGCAGGTGGCGATGACATCCGAGCGCCATGCCTCGGGCAGCGATCGCTTGGCCGAATGCGCCGACATCGCCGGCTGGGACGACGAAGCGCTGGTGGTGAACCTGCAAGGCGACGAGCCTTTCGCGCCGCCCGCCGGCATCCGCGCCGTGGCCGAAGCGCTGGCGGGCAGCGGCGCCCCCATGGCGACGCTGGCGGTGCCCATCGAGGACGCGGCCACGCTGTTCGACCCGAATGCCGTGAAGCTGGTACGCGCGGCCAATGGCGACGCGCTGTATTTCAGCCGGGCGCCGATTCCGTGGCACCGCGATGGCTTCGCGCATTCGCGCGAGGTATTGCCGCCGGGGCAGTGGCTGCGGCACATCGGCATCTATGCCTATCGGGCGGGCTTCCTGCGTCGCTTCTCCACGCTTCCGCCAGGCCGCCTGGAACAGGTGGAATCGCTCGAACAGCTTCGGGTGCTGGAAGCGGGTCATCGGATCGCCGTGGCCCTGACCCCGGCGCCGTTCCCGCCCGGCGTCGACACCCCCGAGGACCTGGCCCGCGCCGAAGTCCTGCTCCAGGGCGGCGCGTGAAGTTGTTGGTCGTGTGCCTGGGCAACATCTGCCGCTCGCCGATGGCGGAGGGTGCGCTGCGGGCGCGCCTGGACGCAGCGCCATTGGCGGGGCGGGTAGAGGTCGATTCGGCCGGCACCGGCGGCTGGCACGCGGGCGAAGCCCCGGATCGTCGTGCCATCGCCTGCGCCCGCAGCCATGGCGTGGACATCGGTGGCCAGCGTGCCCGCCAACTGCGGCCTGCCGACTTCGACGACTACGACTGGCTCCTGTGCGCCGATGCCGACAACCTGCGCGATGTCCGCAAGCTGGCGCCGGCCGCGCGCCGCGACCGGGCCGTCCTGCTGCTGGACTGGGCCGGGATCGAGCCCGGCGGCGAGGTGCCCGACCCTTATACGGGCGGGCCGGAAGACTTCCGCCGAGTCTGGCAATTGGTCGATTCCGCCGCACAGGCGGTCGTGGCCCGGCTCTCCATCACCTGAGACTTGGGCATAATCAGGGACGATGACGGACATGACCTTGGCCCCCGAACTGCCGCGTGGCCTCCAGTGGCTGAATGCGCCGGCGACCACGCTGCACGAGCAGCGGGGCCGGATCGTTGCGCTGGTGTTCGTCAACAGCGCCTCGGCCTGGTGCGCACAGCGCCTGAATGACCTGGCCGTGCTTCAGGCCAGGTACCTGGGCCGCCTGCAGGCACTGGCCATCCATGTGCCGCGCTTCGACAGCGAGCGCGACCCCCAGCAAGCCCTCAAGCGCCTGCGCCGGCACGGCAATGTGCTGCCGCTGGCGCACGACGCCGACTGGGTCGCCTGGCAGCGCTACGGCGTGGACGCCTGGCCGACGGTGCTCCTGATCGATGGCGAAGGCCAGGTCCGGCACCGGGCCATCGGCGCCGACGGCCTGCAGGATCTCGAGCGGCAGATCGCCCGCCTGTGCGATGGCCTGCACGCGCCGCCGGACGACGACCTGCGGAGCTTCCGGGAGTCCCACCCCGAGCCGCGCATGCCGTTGTGTTTCCCCACCGGCCTGGTGGCCACGCCGGATCGCCTGTTCGTGGCGGACAGCGGCCACCACCGCGTGCTGGAGTGCAATCACCAGGGGCGGGTGATCCGGCAGTTCGGCATGGGCACGGCGGACTTCGCCGATGGCGAGCTCAACCACGCGGCCTTCCGTCGGCCGCAGGGGCTGGCGCTGGTGCGCGAGTCGCTCTACGTCGCGGATACGGGCAACCATGCGCTGCGTCGCATCAACCTGCCCACCAGCACGGTGGACACGCTGTGCGGCAACGGTCGCGCCGGCGAGCCGACCGACGGCGTGGTCGACGTGGCGCGGAACGTGGCGCTGAACCAGCCGCAGGCGCTGGTGGTGAACAACAACCAGATATTCCTGGCCATGGCCGGGGACAACCGGGTCTGGAGCTATGACCTGGGCACGCGCGAACTCCGCGCACGCGCGGGTTCCGGGCAACTCGATGTCCGCGACGGCAGCGGCCCCATGGCGGCGTTCGCGCAGCCGGCAGGACTGACGGCGGTGCTGCAGACGCTGTACGTCTGCGATGCCGTGGGTTCGTCGCTGCGCTCCATGCAGTTGCGCGGCGATACCGTGCAGACGCTCGTGGGGCAGAACGCGTGGACGTTCGGTGCGGAGGATGGCCCGCGCGAAGGCGCGCGCCTGCAGCATCCCCAGGCGATCGCGCTGAGTCCCGACGCGCCGGTCATGTGGATCGCCGACAGCGGCAACGGCAGCCTGCGCACGCTGAGGCTCGGTGGCGGCGAGCTGACCACCGTCGCGCTGCCACGCAGCCTGCACGGGCCTGCGGGCCTTTCCATCGCGGCCGGTGCGGTCTGGATCGCCGAGACCGACGCCCATGCGGTCCTGCGCTACGATATCGCCACCGGCGAATTGAGCCACGTTCCGATCGACGAATGAGTGGTAGTCCCCAGCCGGCCTTCGACGGCAAGGTCTTCGCGGCCGGCCTGAGCACGGCCCCCGGCGTGTACCGCATGTATGCGGCCGACGACGCGCTGCTGTACGTCGGCAAGGCGGGCGCGCTGCGCAAGCGCGTCACGAGCTACTTCAACAATTCACCCAAGTCCCCGCGGATCCTGTCGATGCTGACCCAGGTCGCGCGCATGGACGTGACCGTTACCCGCACCGAAGCCGAAGCGCTGCTGCTGGAGAACCAGCTGATCAAGTCGCTGACGCCGCGCTACAACGTGCTCCTGCGCGACGACAAGAGCTATCCCTACGTCCTGCTCACGCGCGAGGAGTGGCCGCGCATCGCGTTCCACCGCGGCGCGCGGGCAACGCCGGGGCGCTATTTCGGGCCGTATCCGAGCGTGGTCGCCGTTCGCGAAACGCTGAACCTGATGCAGAAGTTGTTCCGCATCCGCAACTGCGAGGACAGCGTGTTCCGCAACCGGTCGCGGCCCTGCCTGCAGTACCAGATCGGGCGCTGCAGCGGACCCTGCGTCGGTCTGGTCGCGGAGGCGGACTATGCGGAATCGGTGCGGCAGGCCGGCCTGTTCCTCGATGGCCGCAGCGATGAGCTGACCAAGGAACTCACCCAGGGAATGGAGCAGGCGAGTAGCGCGCTGGAGTTCGAACGCGCGGCGCGCCTGCGCGACCTTGTCGCCTCGATCCGCACCCTGCAGGCGCGCCAGTACGTGGACGGACACGCCGCGGATCTCGACGTACTGGCCTGTGCGATGCAGGGCAGCCAGGCCTGTGTGCTGCTGCTCGCTTTCCGTGACGGCCGCAACCTGGGTACCCGCACGTTCTTCCCGAAGACCAATGGCGAGGACAGTGCCGACGAAGTCCTCGGCGCCTTCGTTTCCCAGTACTACGCCGAACAGCCCGCGCCGCAGGAGATCGTCCTGGATCGCGAGATTCCGGACGCGGAACTGATCGAACACGCGCTCGCCGCATCGGCCGACCGCAAGGTGCAGCTCAAGTGGAACGTGCGGACCGAGCGCGCCGGCTACCTGGAACTGGCCAAGCGCAATGCGGAAATCGCGCTGACCACCGAGCTCACCAGCCGCAATGCGCAGACCGCACGCAGCGAGGCGCTGAAGGACCTGCTGGGACTGCCCGATGTCGCCAAGCGGATCGAATGCTTCGACATCAGCCATACGATGGGCGAGGCGACGGTGGCGTCCTGCGTCGTGTTCGATGCCAACGGTGCGGTTCGCTCGCAGTACCGCCGCTACAACATCACCGGCATCACCCCGGGTGACGATTTCGCGGCCATGCACCAGGCCATCGAGCGGCGCTTCCGGCGCGCGGTGGAGGAGGGGGGCGTGATGCCCGATGTGCTGCTGATCGACGGCGGTGCCGGCCAGTTGGCGCAGGCGCAGGCCGCCTTGGCGGACCTGGGCGTCGCAGGCGTCACGCTGGTGGGCGTCGCCAAGGGGGTCGAGCGCCGGGCGGGGCATGAAGCGCTGGTGTTGCCTGACGGACGCGAGCTGCGCCCGGGCGCGGCGTCGCCCGCGCTGCAACTGATCCAGCAGGTGCGCGACGAGGCCCACCGCTTCGCGATCACCGGGCATCGCGGCAAGCGCCAGAAAGCGCGGATGACCAGCAAGCTGGAGGATATCCCCGGCATCGGGCCGCGCCGCCGCGCCAGCCTGCTGAAGCATTTCGGTGGACTGGCGGGGTTGAAAGCGGCCGGCGTGGACGAGATCGCGCGCGTCGAGGGCGTGAACGCCGCGCTCGCGGAGCGAATCTACGCTAACCTGCACGGGCTGCCGTCGCCCGAGGCCGGAACCGAGTAAGTCCGATGAAGTTGACCGTTCCCACCTGGCTCACGCTGCTGCGGATCTTGCTGATCCCGGTGCTGGTGCTGGTGTTCTACCTGCCCTATACGTGGACCAACTTCGCGGCGGCTTTCATCTTCATCCTGGCGGCCGTCACCGATTGGCTGGATGGCTGGATCGCGCGTCGGTATCACTTGTATTCAGCCTTTGGGGCCTTCCTCGACCCGGTCGCCGACAAGCTGATGGTGGCCGTGTCGCTGTTCCTCATCGTGCAGGACACCCCCACGATGTGGATGGCGATCTGGGCGGCCGTCATCGTCGGGCGCGAGATCGCCGTGTCCGCGCTGCGCGAATGGATGGCGGAGCTGGGCCAGCGCGCCACCGTGAAAGTCGCGGCGCTGGGCAAGATCAAGACCATCGTGCAGATGGTGGCGCTGTCCTGCCTGCTGTACGCATCCACACCGGGTTCGCAGCAACTGTCCGACATCTGGATGGGGCGGTGGGTGTTCGTGCTGGGCGACTGGCTGCTGGCCATCGCGGCCCTGCTGACCCTGTGGTCGGGCATCCAGTATTTGCTCGCGGCGTGGCCGATCCTGCGCGAGGGCGAGAAAAAGACGGTTGACAGTTCCGAACAACCCGCTACAATTTCGCCTCTCACGACGCGGGAATAGCTCAGTTGGTAGAGCACGACCTTGCCAAGGTCGGGGTCGAGGGTTCGAGTCCCTTTTCCCGCTCCAGTTTTATCGTCCCGAGAGGGTCGGCCCACAAAACCCCGTTCGCGGGGTTTTGTGTTGTAGGGCGCCAGGAAGGCGTGCCCTGATCGCGCCCGTCTGGCGCGGTCGCCGCCAGGCAGGTGGCAGAGTGGTAATTCGGTGGATTGCAGCGCAATATGGATCCGCTGAAGAAGTTCGGCCTCGTGGCAGAGTGGTGATGCACCGGATTGCAAATCCGTTTACAGCGGTTCGATTCCGCTCGAGGCCTCCAATGTAGAACCGGCGATGCGCGCATCGTCCATGCGGGAATAGCTCAGTTGGTAGAGCACGACCTTGCCAAGGTCGGGGTCGAGGGTTCGAGTCCCTTTTCCCGCTCCACATTCGCTCCCCTCGGGGAGCACGCCGAAGCCCCGCTCGCGGGGCTTCGCTGTTTCCGGCGATCGGAAGCGTGCCGCTTTCCAAGGCGGCACGACTGAGGCAGGCTATCCCCGTGCCCGGATGGCGAAATTGGTAGACGCATCGGACTTAAAATCCGCCGGCCGCGAGGCCATGCCGGTTCGATTCCGGCTCCGGGCACCAAAACGTAGACCGACGGGGTCCTAGGCAATCCGGCAAGACCCCGAAACCCCTGAAAACCGCTTGTCTGACCGTCTTAATCCGTCCGAATCAATCCTATTGCATCCGACGGAAAAGTGAGTCAGGCTGTGTGTCAGGGGATGCGACACATCGTCCCCGACTCATAGGGGAGTCGCCAGGATGCTTACGGACACTAAGCTTCGAGCGCTGAAAGCGCAGGACGCGTCCTACCGCGTGGCGGATTCGAATGGCCTCTGCATCGAGATCAGGCCCACTGGCGCGAAGGTTTGGCGGTACCGCTATCGGTTCGCCCAAAAGCCCAGCATGGTCACCATTGGCGAATACCCAGCCGTAACGCTTCAGGACGCGCGTCAGGAGCGCGACAGGCTTCGGGCGATGGTCAAGGCGGGAACGAATCCCGCGCACGCCCAGCGCGCTGCTAGGGCCGCTAGCGTCGAGAAGCACTCCAACACGTTCGGCGCGATTGGCTTGGAGTACATCGCCAAGCGGGAGCGCGAGGGGATGACGCCGCACTCGGTCGAGCGGGACCGCCGCGCGCTGGAGAAGTATCTGGCGCCGATCTACGACACGCCCATCAGCGAAGTAACCGCCCCCCTACTGCTGGCCGCCCTTCGCAAATTGGAAAACCGCGGGGTCATCGAGACGACTCACCGCGTGCGAGCCTTGGCCGGGCGCATCTTCAAGTACGCGATCGCGACGGGCCGCGCCATCAGCAACCCGGCACCGGATCTGACGGGCGCTCTTGAGCAGGTCCAGACCAGGCACTTCCCAAGCGTCACCAGCCCGGACGACATCGGGGCTCTCCTGCGGGCGCTTCATGGCTACCAGGGCACTGTCGTCGTGCGCGCTGCGCTCAAGCTGGCCCCGCTGGTATTCGTCCGCCCTGGTGAGTTGCGCCAGGCGAAGTGGGGCGACATCGATCTGGATGGCGCCGAGTGGCGCTACATGGTCACCAAGACGAACTCTCAGCACATCGTGCCGCTATCGACCCAGGCCGTGGAGATCCTGCGGGAGCTGCAGCCTTACACCCGCCGCAGCCCCTACGTGTTTCCAGGCGAGCGCTCGGCCGGTCGCCCAATGTCAGAGAACACAGTCAACGCAGCGTTGCGTTACCTCGGCTACGACCGCGACACGATGACCGGCCACGGATTCCGCGCCATGGCCCGCACTGTGCTGGATGAGGTGCTTGGTTTCAGGCCCGACTTCATCGAGCACCAGCTCGCGCACGCGGTGAAGGATCCGCTGGGCAGGGCATACAACCGCACCACGCACCTGCCGGAGCGCAAGAAGATGATGCAAGGGTGGGCGGACTACCTCGACGGCCTACGTACTGCGCCGGAGAAGGTCGTTCCCATTCGCAAGACGAAAGCAACCAGAACCGCCTGAGAGCGCCACAGAGGCGCGCCAATGGCTCTAACGTAGAGGAGGGAAGGAGAGTCAGAGAAAACGCAGCAGAGCCGCTATAGAAGCGGCGGAACCAGGTGCTAGTAACACCTGGCCCGCCTACCACAACCGTCTGTTAGGAGACGACCATGGCAACCCGGAATTCTACCGGTGATCGCTTGGCGCGGGCAGTGTCGCGCCTGAAAAATCGTTCAATCTTGGCCCTGTATCAAACGCAGGTCGCCATCAAATCGGCCAATCACTGGCTGTCCGCAGAGCGCAGGCTTTACCCGACGTTCGCGGTTCTTTCTCTCCTGGCCCTTGTCCTGGCGCTGCCGGCGATCAAGGCCGACCCCTGCCACCCGATCAACCGCGACTTGTCCGCCGTGGGGGTGATCCGTGGCTGACATCGACGCAACCGCCCCGGAAACCCCGCAGACGGGCCGATTCCTGAGCGATGTCACGCGAGAGGCATTCGCATGCCTTGGGGCCGCAGAGGACATTCTGTGCAACTACGGCGCTGACGATCCGGCCAGTTCCCGCCTGCACCGCATTGGCCGCGCACAAGGCTTGATCGAAGCGGCTGCAACGGTTCTCCGTTCGCTGGAATTGGAGGGCGTCCGCCATGACTGACAACGCCCCCGCCTTCGTGCCCCTGCTGACGAAAGAGCAGGCCGGCGCCCACCTAAGCCCGATTGCCTGCACCAACCGCGACGTGATGCGCCGCACGGCCCTGCGCGTCCTGACGATGACGCCCCAGGAGCTGACCGCCCAGGCGAAAGCAGGCCCCGAGGAGCACGCCATCCGCTGCCAGATCGTGGCCGACCTGTACGACTACGTGACGGGCGAGGCCAGCAAATACGCCCACGCGCTCGACCGTCTGCTGTGGGCTGCCCGCGAGGCCGGCATTGCACCGCTGGCCCAAGACCTGGAGGGCGCGCGC
Organism: Pseudoxanthomonas sp. Root630; assembly: GCF_001427585.1. Lineage (GTDB taxonomy): Bacteria > Pseudomonadota > Gammaproteobacteria > Xanthomonadales > Xanthomonadaceae > Pseudoxanthomonas_A. The sequence continues at coordinate 293,997 of NZ_LMGY01000017.1, forward strand.
CATGGGTAACGTCATTGCCTTCCCCCGGTTCGCCATCCGCACACCGGAGCCCAAACCCAAGCGCGCCCGCAAGACGCGCGCGAAGTCGCCCACCCAATCGGTCGGGGACGACCTGGACGCCGGCTTAGCGGCCTGTTTCGCACGCATGCGTGAGGATGACGCAGAGCGCAGCCGCGGTCTGGAGCGTTGGGCGCGCGGCGAGCGTCCTAGCCTCGCATGGTTCGGTGAGACGAGCATGTCGGGGATCGCCACGGACCACTTCGGCGAAGGGCCCGACCACTACCGCCTAGCATTAGCGCACGCTGGCGAACCTATCGCAGCGGACGACATGGTGGGCGCTCTTGCGCTGGCAGTGGACACCCTCAATTCCCTGGCCTACATGGTTCGCTACGGTGGCCTGCGTTCGCACGGTTGCACGGCAAGCCGCAACCGTGAGGAGGAAATGCGCCACGAGGAATGCGCACGTGGCGTGGTGTCGGACTTGGCCGCGACCATGATCCGCCTACAAGCATTCGGCACGGTGCCGCGCCAGACCCCGGCCGAGCGTCGACGCGATGCGGCGAGAAGCCAAGCGAAACACGAGAGTCTTGACGCGCTGCGTAAGGCAGTGAGGGACGGCGACCATGCCTAAGCCCGCCTACCGCAATGAATCGCTGAGCATCCCGCCCAACGCGAACGGCTGCATGTTCCTGGCGGCTGTCATTGCCCAGGAGTTCCGACACGAGCCCACGCCGGCCCAGCTAATGCACCGCTTCGGCATGTGCCGGGCCACCGCCTACCGCTGGCGCCGCGCCTGGCGTAGCGCCGCCGAACTGATCCAAGCGAGGGAGGGACGCACCCATGCGCACGCCTAAACAACACCCCTGGACGCATAAGCCGCTCGCGTTCTTCGACTCCCTGGACTTCCCAACCCTGTACCCCGAGCAGTGGGCAAAGCAGCTGGCGGCGTGCGAGGACGACGTAGACGCAGCCCGGAAGATGGCGGCGGGCTCGCTGGCGATGCTCCACTCGCCGGTGCACGGCCCTATCACCATGGAGAAGCACGAGCAGATGGAGGACTTTCGGCGTGGCTTCCTGGCTCTGTACCGCTGGGACCGCCGCCGATTCCTGCGCCACATGCGGGAGAAACTGGGAGGCAAGCGCAGGACGACGGTCTACTGGCGTGCCATGGCGAGGAGGACGCACGTATGACACAGCGCGAAGTCACCGAAGCCCAGCCCGTCCCCCGATGCGCCCGGGGCCACCACGCCCGCCACATGCTGGACATGCGCCGGCCCAGCGCCGGAGGCGGGCATTTCGTCGAGTGCCGGTGTTGCCAGACCAAGAGGCATGGAAGCTATGCCGATGCACTGAGGGAGTGGCGCCAGAAGCACGGGATCCGTGCCCCTAGGGCCAAGCAACAGGAGGGGCAGCGGGGGCTGTTTACCGCCGCAGGCTGAGGGTTTCACACAGTTCTGTTCCACATCGAAACGTAGACGGCACAAGGCCTCCCGGGCGCCAATGTCAATCTTGGCGTCCCCGGGGGTGTCATGGTGCAAAGTGTTGCAGGACCTGCGACGGCAGGAAGTGACAATCCGACCACCCCGCCTAGCTCGACGGAGCGAAGAGCCGGCCACCTACCGGCCTGGCGGGCGCACTCTAGGTACTGCGCGAGGGCGCAAGAGATGGCCGACGAGAACAACGATGACTTGGGCCCATACGGCCCCATCACACCTGAAATGCTGGCTCACGCAAGGGCAGTTCAGGAGGAGATTGCAGCGAAACTAACCCTCCAGCCGGGATTGAATCCAAGGTTGGCCGAGTATGCCTTGGCCTTGTCTGACGAAGAGATTGCAGAGTGGGAAGCGGCGGAGCAGGCGGGCACATTGTCGCCTGACGAAGAGCGGGTGCGCCTTGACTCGATCAAGAGCCGCCAAGAAGAAGAGATGAAGCAGCTCCGCACCATCTACCCAGATATGGGAGACGGGAACCTGCGACTGCTCCAGCGAACAGTTGCACACATGGACAACCTTGCTCTTGATATCGCCGATGCCCTCGAATGGGAACACTCTCCAGAGAGCTATGAGCGTGCACGGGAGATGCGTAGCAAGTTCTACTCCTTCGAGAACCAATACGACTTCGGGACGCTTGCCGAGGCAATGGACTATCAGGGCCTCGTGGATGCCTACGTCGAGGCTGTAGATGCTAGGCAGCGAGTCATGGAAGGAATGGCCTGGAGGGATGCTCTCGACCTCCTTACAAGCGCTGCGTCCAATCTCTTAAGGGCCTCCCCGCGAAGCAAACGTCGTGAGGAAGCGAAAGCCGCAGCTGCCGCAGGGTGGGAGTGGCTTGAAGATGTCCGACAAGAAGCCTTCAAGCGTAGAGCAAGTGACCTGGCGTTGAATCCGAGCAAGAGCCGCCGACAGAGCATCCTCGGGATGATGGATGCAGTTCGAACTCTCTACGACGAGAGGGGTAAAGCCAGAAATGTCACCTTGAGCGCTGACCCAATCCAGGCCTTCAAGACCATCGAGGGCTGGTTCGTCAAAGCAGGGATCAAGTGACCTGATACCCGGCATGCATGCACACGGGGTATGCATGCCGGCTCAAGGGGCGCCAATGCTCGCATAAGGTCTATTTCGCATGACTTCCCCACTCCACGATTCCCTCACGCCGCTAACGACTCTCGCGGCGCTAGAGGAGAAAAGATGGGAAGGAATCTTCATACGATCGGTCAACTGGCCAAGCGCCATCCGTGGACCGAAACGCAATGTAGATGGTGGGTAAAGAACGCAGCGACGAATGGGCTCGCCCATGCGATCGAGCGCGTTGGTAGCCGCGTCCTGATTGACGAAGACCAGCTGAAGGCCTGGGTGGCAGAGCAGGCTGTGCGGAAGGCTGGAGGTGCCGCATGACGGCCCTGGCAGCGAGCGAGTTTGTGCGGGTTGCTCAGATCGTAGGTCGACCGGCAAAGGGTGATCGCCCTGCAGAGCCGGGGATCCTGCCGATCTCGGCATCTACCTGGTGGCTGGGGGTCAAGGCGAAGCGCTATCCAGCGGGCGTGAAGCTCTCGCGTGGCGTCACCGTGTGGCGCCGGGATGAGGTGCAGGCGATCGCCAGCAAGGCGGGTGCGAAGTGATCGCCCCCATTCCCGCCATCATCCGCTTCCGCGAACTGGTGAATCACCCGGCCAAGGGTGACAAGCCGGCAACGCGCGGAATCCTCCCCATTGGGCACGCTGCTCTCTACAAGGGCATGGCCGCTGGTATCTACCCGAAGCCCGTCCAGATGGGCGGACTGAAGGTCTGGCTGGGCTCGGACATCGCCGCCTTGGTGGAGCGTCTGCAGGCTGATTCCGACGCGGTGAACGGCCGTTCGGGAGGTGCCCGATGAGCCGGCGCTCAACCGCTACTCCAGCCGACCCCCACGGAAGCCGCACAGGAGCGCGCAGGAGCGGCGCGCGACCCCGGGCGAGTGTGAGGCTGCCCAATGGCGTCGTCGCTGATCCTGCGGCTCTCCATGCGGATCTGCGTAAGGCTTCCGGCCTGACATCGGCGACCATCCGGCGTCTGCGGCCGCACTTCGGGTCGGCCACCTACGCGGACCCCCGCACGGGCCAGGTCTACAACGCTCGCCTAGTCCCCATCGGCGGCGTCTGCGCTGATGGGTACGTGCGGATTGGACGCCGGTCGCACAGGAGCGGCAGCGAGCAGTACGCACACAGGATCGTTTGGGAGTCGATCCATGGGGCTATCCCGTTCGGACGCCAGATTGACCACAAGAACCACCAGCGTAGCGACAACCGAGCGTCCAACCTGCAGCTGCTGACGCCGGGGCAAAACGTGCGCCGCGCCGCTCAACGTCGGCGCAAGAACGGCGAGGCGTGGAGCGGGGCAAAGCTGACCGACGATTTGGTGGTCCAAATCCGCGCGACGGCGAAAACCCGAACGTGCGCCGACTGGGCGGGCGAACTGGGGTTGGACGCCTCGACGGTGGGAGGAGCTCGACGGGGACGCACCTGGCGCCACGTCAAACCCTGTCCGCGGCTGAAAACCACTCGACGCCCCCGGGCGAAGGGTTGAGGAGAGCGACCAAGGATGGTCACCACGGACCACATGGAAGCCACTCGGCTCCTTCGCCTGATTGCAGGCGATGGGCCGGTGACGTTCCAGACCTTCGACGATGACCAGGGGCTAAAGCGGAAGCGCCTGGCATGCCAGCGACACGGCAGCTTGGCCCAGTACGGCGCGAGGCTCGACAGCTTGAATGCTGACGGGGCGGGCATCTTCTTCATGGTCAACAAGGGCAACGGGAAGGGACGCAAGGCCAAAGATGTGCTGGACGTCAGGGCGCTGTTTGCCGACCTGGACGGTGCGCCGCTCAAGCCCGTCCAAAACGGTCCCCTGCAGCCGCATGCGGTAGTGGAGACGTCGCCTGGGAAGTACCACGCCTATTGGTGCGTTGAGGGCGTCCCGCTGGACGCATTCAAGCCGCTCCAGAAGGCCATCGCGGCGCGCTTCCGGTCCGACCCTAGCGTCAATGACCTGTGTCGCGTGGCGAGGCTCCCAGGCTTCTTCCATCGCAAGCACGGCGGCGCCCCTTTCCTGTCCCGCATCGTCGAACTAGTCGACTTGCCTCGGTACACCTTTGAACAAGTGACGACCGCCTTTCCGGTGGCTCTGTCTCAACAGCATGCGACGAAGCGGCGGGAAGGGATCGCGGAAGTGATCCCGAAAGGGGAGCGCAACACGTCGCTACTGCAACTGGCGCGCGGGTTCGTCAACAAGGGCTTTGCGCTCCCGGAGGCATGCCAGCGGATCCAGCGAATCAACGCGGAACGGTGCGATCCGCCCCTTTGCGCTACGGAGGTGGACGGGATCGTCCGAAACGCCTTCTCAGTGGCTCCAAAGGGCGATCTTCCGCTGCCGCTGTCGGTTTTCGATTCACCCGACTACAGGTCACTGCCTGGCAATGCGCAAGCCATCGTGAACATGGCTTACCGCCGACTGGCAGAGGGCGGAGATGGAACCGTCTGCCTGAGCCCTTCGGATCTCGCGCCAACCATGTCGGTGGGCACGTTCCGAGCAAACGTGAAGCTGGCTGCGGCTGCCGGCTTCCTGATGAAGGTCGAGCAGGGTCGATTTGGTCAGCTCGGAAACACGGTCGATCGATACCAAGTGACGACGCGAGGAGGCGTGCGCTGATGCAGACCAAGAACCAATTTCTGTCCGAACCAGAAACCAGAATCTGGCTACTTAATAAAGCTCTTCAGATAGGGGCTCTTAAGACCTCCTCTATGGGAAGACCCCTCGGAAACCAAGAACGACACTGCCGCGAGACCCACTCTCAAGACACCAAAAGCCAATTTCTGGTCTTAGGTCTCAAGGCAAAAGGTACTACCGACTCCGAGGAGGATCTAGATGGCCCCCACAACTGAAACGACCAAGGCCAAGACGCTGATCGCAATGGCGATCCATGACCGAATTGTCGGCCCCCTGTTGCGTCGCCTTTCGATCTCAAACAGGCATAGCCAGTGGTCACGTGTGCCGACCGCCCAGCCAGACGTCGCCTGTGCGATCTGCTCCATGGACATCCGCTTCAAGTCGTCTGAGTACGCCATAGAGGTAACTCCCCATTACCTCGCGCGGTGCGAGGCGATGTCGAAATCGTACCGCGACCAAATGTCCCGGGGTGGGGTCGTACCGGAGCACGTAATGCGAACTGATCTGACAGATGCCGCTTATCTCGCCTGCTTCGTCGTGCCGGAGCTAGTTGCCGCGATCCGTCATGCACGCGGACAGGGCATTGAGGAGTAGAGCTCGGCCTGTCGTCGCAACGGTTTCGGAACGGTTCGTCGACGGTTCGTGCCTATCAGGCGCAACCGAAACAATGGCTTAGGAGGCCGAATGGATACGCAAATGGATTCGCCAACCTGGACAACAACAGCGCCCACGGCGCCGGGCCTGTACCACTTCGCGTGCGACGAGACCGACGACGCATGGGAGCTGGTGCGGGTCGACACCTGGCTATCGCTGCAGCGCCGGCAGGGTGCGCAATGGTCGGGCGAGCACATCGGCGTCCGCGCTGGCCTGTACGTGGATTGCCCGCACTTGGGGCTGCATCCGCTGCCGGAGTACCACGACGGGCTCACGTCGCCCCGCTGGCGCCTCGTGGATCCGCTGACGGTCGAACAGATGGATGCGGAGAACAGCGCCGCCGAGGATGCACCGTTCGGGTGGGGAACCATCATTGCGGGCGTGACTGCGGCCTATCCGAACGTGGAGGAGGGCGACGCATGGCGGCCGTGAGTGCGGCTGCCGACGCGGCGCTCCGGACTCACTAGATAGGCCGGGGGTTACTGGATTGGGGTTACTAGACAAGGGTGACCGCACCAGTACGGCAGACGTACCGGTCCGGGAGCCGGACGCAATGCGAACGCATGCACAGAGACAGAACACGGATGCCGGCCGCTGCCCCGGCGCTGTGGTGTGGCAATGGCAGCACCAATGCCCATGGAAAGGGCGGGAGGAAAGATGGACGACAACAACAACGACGACTTGCGGCCGTGGGAGCAGATCCCGGAAGACTACGACCACAACCCCACGGGCTGGGCCGTCATAACAACCCCCATCATCGAGGAGGCGAAACGATGGGAGCGGCACATCGCCGAAGGCAAGCCGTACCGCACGAGCTACGAGGCACGCATGCGCCACTTCCTGGCCCTGTGTGCACGCGGCAACCTACGGGCCACGGCCGTGCAACTGGTGATCGCGTTCCGGTGCGGTTACTGGGCGGCTGCTGGCGATCCGGTGGCGATGCCCCAGCAGGATCTAGCGGCGCAGTTGGGCATGCGGAAACAAACGCTTGGGCGTCTGGTGCGGGCCGCAGTTGCAGCGTGGCACGGCATCGAGAGGGACGATTCAGCGAGTGTTTACGAAAGACCCCACTTTGACCCCGAAAACAGGGGTTCCGGGGGCTTTGCCGATGGGGTGGGAACCCATAATTGGTTGAACGCTAGGGAATTGCCTTGTGATACGGGTGATCCCTTGGCCGACTTCCGAGAGTTCGGCATCGCACAGGATCCTTTCTGAACCAGCGACCCCGGCGCACTGCCTTAGTCCGGACCCGGGAAGCGAAAATTCAGCTACGGTGAGCGCAGGTATCGCGCCACCATCTAGCCCCGGCAACCACCGGGGCTTTTTGTTGGACACGCTGGGGAGCGGTTGAGATGGGGGCGGGCGATCCGCCCCCTTTTCTTTGCCTGCTTCGACCTTCCCATGCGTCAGTCGGTACCGCTGACGTAGCGGCCATGCCCACCTCCAGCATGGCCGGCCGCGCCATCCCGGTGAATGGGTGGCAGCTATCCCGAACACTCGCGACTGCCCCTCCTGGCTCGCGAGCAGGCCGTCTCGTCAACGGCCGACCGAGCCGTCCCGGTATATGGGCGGCACCTTCACTGCGTCCCGCCTGCGAATGCATGCGCACCGGGTCGACGTGGGCGCTTCGGCGCCGACACCGCGCCGCCCCGGGTTGTAGGGCGGCTAGCTATTCACTCACTCGCAAGGACGCGACATGGACGAGCGTAACGCCACCCTGTACCTGGCCGGCATGGGCTTCCGCATTGCCGAATCACCGGAGGCCCTAGTAGCTGCCGGGACCGGCGTATGGAATACCCCGCCGCACTGGCCCGCTGATGACCTGGAGGCGATCACCGACGCTTGGCCGTCGTCTATCGGTCTTGCCTTCGACACGGGCGGCGCTGCCGCGCTTGAATCGCTGGGCGATGGCGTTTACCAGATCGCCGATTCCTTCGCATCCAACGACGTAGACCTGGCGCTGAAGTTTCAGGCCCTCGTGATGTTCGCCTTCTGTGCGACAGATTGCCGTCGACTTCTGCTGATGACAGACCACCCCAGCGGTGTGCAGGTGGCCCGCAACTTCGGTCTCTACCAGTACGGCGTGCGTACCGAGAGCACGCCGGACGGTCCGCGCTCCCTGTACCACGTAGCCGGCGACCTGGACGAATGGGCGGCTTTCGTGGGGCACCCGGTGTTCTTTGCAGAGGCTCGCCGCTTCGGGAACGAGGACAAGGCCCTGCGAGTTCTTCAGCGCTGGACGCGCCACACGGGCGATGCAACCGCCCTGGACTTCTCCTACCTGCAGGAGCTGGACCCCGCATATTGGCGCGTCGACATCGCTCAGGTGCGGGCTGCACGTGCCGGGTTCCAGTGGGGCCACAACGCCGCGCACTGGATCGAGCACGCCCCCGGCTGTGGCGTACCTGCCGGCGCTGCTGAATGCAGCTGCGAGCCCACGGTCGGATTCACCAACGGCCACACCACGGCCACCGTACAACCGGGCGGCGAGGTTTCAATCGCCGCGCACCACTGAGGCGCAGGAAGCGCCGACCACTCCCCAACGCAAGGAAGCGAAACCCGATGATTCTGACCACCCTAGCCGTCGTCATTGGCGCCGGCATTGGCTACGCCGTCGCGCGCCGAAAGGCACGCACCGCGGCGACCGCAGACACGCACGACGAGACGGACCCCGTAGGCGCTTGGGGTGCCCTGAGTGACGAGACGAAACCGATTCGCACGCGCCTGTACGCCCTCTGTGGTGCCCTGGCTGCTGCTGTCGTGTCCCTGCTGGCGGAGGTGGCCCAATGGCCGCTGTAACCGCAGCCGTCGCAGTCGGCGCCGGCATGGCATACAGCGCCAACCGCCAAGGCGCCGCAGCCAAGGCGGCAGGCAGGGCGCAGGGGAACGCCGCGTCCGATGCCATGGCGAAGTACGACGATGTCTACAACCAGGGCCGGCAGGATGCATCTGGCTGGCTGACGACAGGGCAGCAGGCCAATAGTCGTCTCCAAGCGCTGATGAATGGCGACTTCTCGAGCTTCCAGGAAGACCCCTCCTACCAGTGGCAGCAGGACCAGGGCTTGCAGGGCTTGTCCCGCATGGCGGCGGCCCGTGGCAACTACCGCGGCGGCGCAACCGATGCGGACATCCTGCGCTTCAATCAGGGCCTTGCTTCGCAGGAATACGGCAAGTTCTTCGACCGGAACATGGCCCTCAGCAATCAGGGTCTGGGAACGGCGCAGTACCTTGGACAGCTTGGGCAGAACTACGCCCAGAACTGGGCGCAGGCTCGAGGTATCAAGGGCGCGGCTGACGCCCAGCGAGCCGCAGCGGGTCCGATGACGCAGGCCGGTTACGGCAACGCCATCGCTTCGGCCTTCAGCACCTACGCCGGCATGGGTGGTGGCGGTGGAGGTGGGCTTTCGAGCTTCGGAAACCTTGGGAGTGGTGGAAGCACGCTGTGGGGCAAGCAGGCGGCGACTGGTCCGGGCTCCATCTACAACTTCGGCAACAACCAAGACAACCTGTGGAGCACGCCGCGCCCGGGCATCGTGGACTGGAGCAAAGGGGGAGGCTGGTAATGGACGACTATCAGGGCAATTTTCTGCGCGCCCTTCAGGGCGGCTACAACTTCGGCCAGCAGATCAAGCAGCAGCGCGACCAGACGCAGCTAAAGGGATTGGCCGCACTGGCCTACGGCATGCCGAGGGACCAGCGGCAGGGGCATCTGTCGGAGCTTGCGAAGCTGTCGCCCGAGTTCGCCCAGGCGCAACAGAAGAACTGGAACGCCGAGGATGACCGGGACCAGCAGGAGCTAATCGGCTACGCGCGGTTTATCAAGCAGGCGCCTCCCGAGCAGCAGCAGGCCGCGTATACCAACTACGTCTTGCCCAAGCTCCGCGCACGAGGCATGCAGGCGCCAGATTGGACGCAGGACACGCAGGACACGATCCTAAAGACCGTCAACGCGCTGACGCAGTACGACGGCGAGGGCGGAGCAGGCGAGCAGTTCACGCTCGGCCCGGGCTCCAAGCGTTTCGGCCCCAACGGCGAGGTGATCGCGGAAGTGCCGTTCGCGCCGCCGCGGCCGCAGATATACACCGACGCTGAGGGGAACGTGCATTGGCTGACCCCGCCGACGTTCAACAGCAACGGTGCACCCGCACCAGGCCAACCGAAGGTCACAGCGCCGAGCGGATCTACCCTGTTCAAGGGCCCGGACGGAATGCCGATCACCATAGGCGACGACTTGGATCCGCAGACGCGCGAGTCCATCCTGCAGAACCCGGGCGAGTGGAACGCGGTGCCGGATGGTGGATCCGCAACCTTGCCGAGCGTGGATCGCACGCCCGCCGAGTATTACGGCGCCCCTTCGGCCGGCGCTGGCGGCAGCACGATCATCCCGGGCGTGCGCGGACCCCGTAAGCAGGACAATCGCGACCAGTTCGTGCAACTTACCCCGGACGAGGTGCAGCGCGCGGGATTGCCAAGGGATACGGTCGCGCAACGCAATCTGTCCACGGGTGCAATCGACGTTGTGAACAAGCCGGATGCGCGCCCGGGCACGGGTGGCGTGGTTCCGCTGTCCGCCGGTGAAGCAGCTGCGGTGCGTAAGCAGTTCAAGGAAACCAAAGACGCCTTCAACATGTTCAAGGCGTTCGATACGGCGCTGGCCGAGGTTCCGAACGACCCGCGCCTGCTGTTGGACGGTGCCGCCAAGGGCCGACTCGGCACTGCCTACAACAACGCCCGTGCCAGCCTGCGCATTCTGTACAACACTGGCGTATTGCAGCCGGGCGAGCTTCCGATGCTGGAAAACGCACTGCGTGACCCGACCAGTTTCAGCGCGGTCACCGACCCGCGAACCCGTGCCCAGATCGATGCCCAGCTTGACGAGCTTTACCGCGTGATCGAGCGGAACATCGACACCCAGGTGGAGAGCTACCCGCAGCTGTTCAACGGTGACGTGTACCGGCAGCGCAAGGCAGCAGCCCAGCAGGGCGCATCCCGTTACAAGGTCGGCCAGATCATCACCGAGGGTGGCCGACGCTATCGCGTGACCGGCGGCGACTTGAACGGCAACCCTGAAGTTGAGGAGGTCCGCTAAATGCCCACCTTGAACGAGATTAGGGCGAGGAACAAGCGGGCCGACTTCTCAGGCGTGACGGCTCGGGTGGATTCCACGGAGACCATCGTGCAGCCCAAGCGCATGACGCTGGCCGACGTGCGCAAGCGATCCCAGCCCGCACAACCCCAAGTCAAGGAAGGGAATGCTGTTGGGCGTTTCCTTGGCGAGATTGGCGGACGCGAGACCATGCAGGCGGCTTATGGCCTGTACGGCATGCTGGGCGGTGACGCGCTGAACGAGTACGTGTTGAGCCCGTTGGACCGCGCCATCGGCTGGGGTGACCAATTGGGCATCGGTAACCAAACCTACCGTGACGCAGCAGCAGCCCAGGCGGACGAGTGGGGTATGCGTCGACCCCAGACGGCCACGCAGCGCGTCGTCGCGGACATTGGCGAAGGTCTGGCCGGTACCGGCTTGACCATGGGCATTGGTGGACTTGTGGCCCGCGGCGCCCAGGGTGCGCAGACGGTTGGAAACGCGGTTCGCAGCAAGTTGGGCGACTTCCTGACGGCGCAGCCCGCTTTGCAGACAGCCTCAACGGTTACCGGTGTGGGCGCTGCCAGCGGGACCAGGGAGGCGGGCGGCGGTACGGGCCTGCAAGTCCTGGCGGGCTTGGCGGGTGGCATGGCTCCCACTGCGCCGGCTCTTGCTGCTGCCACGACTCGTGCAGCAGTGCGCGCCCCGAGCATTGCCGAGGTTCGGGCGCAGGGCTTGGGGCCTGCCATCGCTGCGCGCCGTGAGGCGATGGGGCAGACCATCGATGACTTCGCATCGGTAGGGGCAACGCCCAGCGTGGGGCAGGCATCGGGTTCACGTGCGGCCCAGGAGGCCGAAGCACTGCTTGGCAACTTCTCGCCGAGCTCCGGTGTCGTGGAGCGCTTCGCGGCAAAGCAGGGCGAAGACATAGGCGCCGGAATGCGCAACCGTGCCGAGGAGCTTTACCGCAACGCCAGCGGACAGCGCGCCGGTACGCGCATCGTGCAGGGCGTGCGGTCGTTCAAAGAAGAGACGAAAAAGCGTGTAGACGACCTGTATCGGAAACTCGATGAGCAGATCCCGCAGGACACGCGCATCGGCGTGGACAACGTGCGGGCAGAGCTCGAGGCGTTGAATGCCGGCATTCCCGGCGCCCCGACGCTCTCCCAGCTGTTCCGCAACGGCAAGTTGGCCGGCATCGAGGATGCATTGCAGCGGGACACACTGGGCGTCGAGGGTGCAATGTCGCGGCCCGATGTGCGAGCCGGCGCCGAGGCCCTACGCGGAGACCTGACTGACACAGCGAACTACCGCCGGGCGGAGCTCGCCCAGGAGTCGCAGCAGTACCGGCAGCAGCTTCTCGCCGATGCCGATGGCCGCCGCCAGCAGCTGACGCAAGAGGCAGACGCCTTGCGCCAGCGTCTGACCAGTGAGGCCCAGGCGATCGCCCGAGAGAACGAGCGCATGCGGCTGTTGGGCCTCCGTGACTTCCGCAAGGTTCCGACACAGGCCGAGATCGACGCCCAAGTGCCCACCGTCCAGCAGATCGAGCGGCAGGTCATGCAGGAGGACGAGATCACGCGCCGGGTTACGCCGGAGTCTGTTTATCGGGATCCGAAGTTCGGACAGAGCTACGTCGACCAGCAGGTGGACGACTACCTGGCGGGTCGTGCGGACGGAAAGCTGCCATACGAGGCGGTGCAGAAGCTGCGCACCCTCGTGGGTAACGAGTTGGATGGGTCGTCCCTGCTGAGCGACGTTCCGCGTTCCAAGTGGTCCCAGGTCTACAACGCCCTGACGAAGGACATGGAAGCCGCGGCCACCACGCCGGAGCAACGCCGGGCGCTGAACCGTGCGAATGCCTACTACAAGGCCCGCATTGAGCGGCTGAAACTGCTGGATTCGGTCATCCGCAAGAATGGCGGACCCGAAAAGGTCTACCGCTCTGTGATGCAGGGCAGTTACGACGGCGGAACGATCCTGCGCACCGTGATGCGTTCGCTTCCCCAGGAGGGGAGGCGCGCACTGACGGCTGCAGTGATTCGTCGCATGGGCCTTGCAAAGCCTGGCAGGCAGAACGCCGCGGGTGACCGTTTCAGCGTGGACACGTTCCTGACCAACTGGGGCAACGTGAGTCCCCAGGCGAAGAACGCGCTGTTCGACTCCTACGGCTCCGGGTTCCGCAGGGATATGGATCGGATTGCCCGCGTCGCGGAGACGATCAAGGACGGAAAGGGCGTGCTGGCGAACCCGTCCGGAACCGCTCGGCTTGGCACTGCGGTGGGTTACTGGCTGAGCCTGCTTGGATCAGCCGTCACGGGTAATTTTGGCGCTGCAGGGGCAATTGCGGTTGGCGGCATCGCTTCAAACTTCACCGCCCGGGCAATGACCAATCCCCGCTTCGTGAAGTGGCTGGCGAACACGACGGCCATGCCGCGCGGTGCGCTGCCGGCTCAGCTGCAGGCCCTGAAGACGATTGCCGACCGAGAGGACGACCCGGAACTGCGGGAGATCGCCCGCGCGCTAGAAGATGCTGGCAATCGCTAGGCCGAACCCGCCGACCATTCCGATGACGCTAAGCCAGAAGATGATCGCCCACTTGGGCGAAACGTCGTAACGCTGCTGCTGGGACATGGGGCGTTCTCCACTGGACGCCCCTAGATCCTAGCACTGGTGCACAGGAGTTTCTGGCCTCGGGCCAAGGAGGAATAGATGACAGACACGCATAAGAAGGCTGCCGTGCTGCCGATCAAGCTGGAGGAGGGCAAGACCCAGGAGGAGTTGCTGGCGAAATGTGCCACTGACGGGATCGCCGGCAATGCCTTTCTGACCATGATGTACTCGACCGGGGCGGGGTTGTCGCAGGGAGACGAGCTTGGCGCCCTTTGCGGGCAACTACAGGCGTCGATTGATCGGACCAAATCGGGGAGCATCGGCCAGGCAGAGGAGCTACTGACGGCCCAGGCCACCTCACTGAACGCCATATACGTCGAGTGTGCCCGACGTGCCGCAGTGAACATCGGCCACTACCCGGACACCGTGGAAACGTACCTCAGGCTTGCCCTGAAGGCCCAGGCGCAGTGCAGGACGACCCTCGAAAGCCTCGCTGAGATCAAGAACCCTCGCGCAGTAGCGTTTGTGAAACAGGCGAACATCGCCAATGGTCACCAGCAGGTAAACAACGGCGTGCCTGCAGGCGAGCCCATGCCGACAAGTACGCGCGAAGAAACCAAGATTACGCCGGTCGAACTTTTGGAGGATAAGAGTGGCAACGTCGCGCGATTGGACGCCCGAGCGCCGGGCAAAGCAGGCAGAAGCGATCCGGCGATGGAAACCGTGGGAGCAGTCCACGGGACCGCGAACGGACGAGGGAAAGGCAGTGGCGTCGCGTAACGCCTGGAAGGGTGGTACGCGACCATTCCTGCGCGAGCTTGGTCGGCTCCTCAGGGAGATTGAAACGGAGGTCGGTTAGGCAGTCATACCGCCGGCATCCCGCTGGTATGCCGCCAGCATGTGTGCAGGCGAGCTCCATCAGTGGGTTAGATGCCGTATTTGATATTCAAGCAACGCCATGGAGGGCGGATGCAGATCATCGACAACTTTTTGCCTGACGCTGCGGCGATTCGCGCGCACGCCTTGGCATCCGAGTTCGTGGACTGGCCAGGCTACGACGGTGAGGTCTACCGCCGCGTGTGCCTGACTGAGGTTCCGGGCCTGCTGGAGCGCATCGAGCAGGTCATGGGGCCGGTCGAGATGCTGGGTATGGGCTACCGGCTCAACTTCGGCGGTGAGCTGCCGAACGCGGCGATTCACTCAGACTTGGGCTGGGGAACTCACGCTCTAGTGCTGTACCTGAGCGAAGGCGAGGGGGGCACGGCGTTCTGGCGGCACAAAGCGACCGGGGCGGGCCGCATCGATCCCGGCGATACCGGCCTGTTCGAAATCGTTCGCCACGACTGGGACGAAGCGGAACGGTGGGATCAAGTGGCGCTTGCCGAGATGAAGATGGGCCGCGCCGTGATCTACGAGTCAGCCCTGTTTCACTCCCGGTGGCCCTTCGCCGCTTTTGGCGTGGATGCCAACGATGGCCGCCTGATCGCGGTCGCCTTCTTTACTCCCAAGGACGGGAAATGCAGGTCAGAAACGCAACCCTGAGTGATGTCCCGGCCATCGTGGAGATGAGCCGGAAGTTCTACGCGACCACCACGTACTCCGGCTGGGCAGACTTCAACCCCGACACCGTGCACGACCTAGCATCGAACCTGACGGAGAACCACCTGATGCTGGTGGCCGACGACGGCGATAAGCTGATCGGTATGGTCGGTCTGTTCGTGGCCCCCTTCATGTTCAACGGCGACGTGACCGCGGCCTACGAGGTCGTATGGTGGGTCGACCCGGACGAGCAGGGGCAGGGCGCAGGAAAGGCGCTTCTGGCCGCCATTGAGCCAGCCTGCCGCGCGAAGGGTTGCAAGGCGATCCAGATGGTGCACCTGTCTACATCGCCCCCCCAGGCCGCATCGATCTACGAGCGTGTCGGCTACCGGCACACCGAATCTAGCTTTACGAGGGTTCTCGGCCCCTAGGCCGTCAGGGCTATGGCAACGAAGCTAAGGCACTCAATCCGCAGCTGACACGCAAGTCCGGTCGCTCAAATCCGAATCGCAGTTGAAGGTCGGGGTTCTGAAGCACTTCCTCCATCTTCAATCTGAAGCCCTCAACCGTGTTGCACCCCATGATAGGGAGCAGGCTCTCACAGTAGTCCTTGGATTCGCACCGGGAGAATACTTCCAGCGCGCGGTAGCGATTGGTGTAGATCATTGAGTCGGGCCACCAGGTGTAATAGGGCTCTGTGAATGCCGCCTTCAAAAAGAGGATCAGCTCGGTTTGCGCGATTGACTCGACACGCTGACCCGCTCGTTCGGCACGATCTTTGAGAAGAAGCGCCCTAGCACTAGCCTTATTCAGCTTTCGGTTGAGTGCATCCGTCGAGTCTAGATAGCCACGGAACTCCAGAAATCCGCCACTTGACTCGCCTCGATCTGACTTGTGAGGAAGGAAGTAGCGGCTGTTGACGATACTCTTCGCGGCTGAGAACCGCTCTTCGTCCACGAGAGATGAGATCGTGATCAGAAAGACTTCTGAAATGAAGAATCGGAGGTGATCGACCATCCAGGAAGGGCGATTGCCTTGGGCATCCGTCAGAGGTAGAAGCTTCTCCAAGAACCTTCTGAACACTGGACCGAATGCGTCGGGCGGCAAAGACCGAGCAGCGGTCTGGGCGATCCGAAGATACTCATTCCGCGCGGGCTCCAACCTTTCGATTCCATCAAGAATCTCTTGGACGGCATCTTGGCCGGTTGAGTCCTGAGGAACGTGAAATCGCGTCAGGCCAGAAACAAAAGTATCTAGATAGTCAGCAACCATGGCCGCGGCATTCGTGCGGCCTCCTTTGAGGGACTCTAAAGCGCTAGCTAGCCGGCCACCCGTCCCTAGAGATGTCTCAGGGCGTTCCGTTAGATAGGCGGGGGGCGCACCAAGCTCTGGGCGAACATGAGTCGGCTTGCCGAAGATCCAGCGAACTAACTGTTCAAATTGAGTACCCCTGATGTCCGGGTTACTCAGATCGATGTGAATCCGGCCCTTGTAGTAGGTTGGAACATGGTGAGCTCCATCGGAGGAGCCTGGTGGGATAACGACCACGAATCTTGATTGCTTCTGGCTGCCGTAAACCTCCGCCGAGATGATTGTTGTCTCGGTGCCGACGCCGCCCGCTCGATTGTTTGCCTTCGCCGCGTAAGCCTCATCCGAGATGATCAGCACCTTGTCGATGGATGGGTCAGTGACCATGCGCTCCATAAAGGAGTATGCGTTGTCGCCTTCTCGCAGGTCCCACTTATCGAGTACGACATCCACCCCGTTCTCGACCAGTTGGCTGGCAAGTTCGATAACCCACTCCTCGTGCTCTGGAGTGGTCCAGCTATAGGAGACGAATAGCTTGGGGGTCTTATGGTCGTCCTTGGTCATCCTAGGTCCGGCGTTGCTTCGTTTAGTTTGGAAAGGTTACTCCCCTGGCCCTTCGATTTGGAGAGGCAGGCGTGCCGCCAGCATCTCGCCCGCGTGCCATTGGCCTCTAAACATCTGTCTCTGCGTCAGGAGCTTAGGTTGCGAGTTGTTTGCTAGATACACGATTAGTCCGTGGTGCAAAGGGACGCCAGTCGCGACGCTAGTTCAGCTAGGGAATAGAGTAGCGCTCGGTGCGGCTAATGACTGGGCCGGAATTGCACGGAGGGATGCCGTTGTTGAGAACACCGGCCTCTCGCACGGCGACAAGCTGTTCAAGAATTGGCGCAGTCTGGGGTGTCGACTTTGAGGTCACGGAAGTCAGTAGACCGTTGTTGAGCGTGACCCCAAACTCGGAGGATGAGAACCACGATGGCTTGTGGAGAATCGCCCTGGGATTCGCGTAGTCAGGGAGAGTCACTACTTCTTGCTTCTGAACGACACGCTTGCAGGAATTGTCGTCAGATGAACCAAGAAATCCCTTGTCTTTGTCGGTGAGCTGCGTCAATTCATACGTAACCTTGACGAGCATTGGGTCGTAGTAGATGACTCCGGGAATGCTAGTGCCGTCGATCGCTTTGTTCGTACCCGGCTGCAGCCTCACAGTTTCGATCTTGGAGCTGCATCCAGCTCCTAAGCAGATCGCGGCAAGTCCAAGGGCAACATTTCGCATGTGACATCTCCTGGGATCTGCGTCCCGGAATGGGGCGCACAACTCCGCCAACGGGCGCTTCGAACCTGTTCGGCCATCGGACGCAGGTAAGTGTATGTACATACGCTTCGCCACCGCGTAGATGCCGGATTTGAAGGGCGGGTCGAGGTGCGAGTCGCTGCCATAAAGAAGTCAAAGCAGGCGTCCAGTGTCGGCGCCTCTGCGCTCTCGGCTGAGGATCCAAGCCTCGACCTCATCCGATCGCCAGAGCGATTTCTGGCCGACCTTGCGCGGCCGCGGGAACGTGCCCCGCTGCATGAGGCGGTAGACCGTCGCCGTGCTCAGGCCGACGCGCGCCTTCACAGCCCTTATCGGGAGTAGGGCAGTCGCCATTTCGTCAGCCGCTGCCGGCAAGGCGGGCCAAAGCTCCTGACGCACGTCGTCCAGCGATACGCCCCTTTCCTCGGCGAGGAGGGCCACGGCGAGCGCTAGCAGATCCTCCAGCCGGCTGGAGCGTGTAGAGGAGGCAGTCGGATCACTTCGGCGAGCGCGGTCCACGGCGCCTCCCCTTGGGCAAACCCGCCCGATTGGCGTCCCGCCAGGCCAGCACCTCACCGGCGACCCACGTTGCCGGTCGCATCGTCAGGCGCATCGGGAAGTCAGGGCGACATGCCGCCTTCTCCAGAACGGTCCTGGGCGAAAGCCCGAGGAGCAGTCCTACATCTTCAGCGCCAATCGCGCGCAGTTCCCAAGGGATGATTGATTCGTCTGACATAGAAGCACCTCCTTCGTGAGGAGTGGATGGTGTACGTCATCCGTCGCGCGTGGTGAGATCAGTTCGTGACGGTGCGTTACGGTCTCCTATCCCGAACCGGATGATCTTTCATTCCTAAAGGAATATTCGTAGCGCGCTGCGTTGAGCGAACAAGGAATACAGCATTCTGTAACGCGTAGAAGGCATACTGCCGCGACTCCGATTGGACAGCGCTGGATGCATCGTTTCGATGGTTTTGTCGCCGCGCGTAAGGGTGACCTGCGCAGAATTGCATACGCGACACAGGGCGAGTTCGAGATCGATGATCTGATCCAAGAGGCTTGGGTCATTGCTGTTGAGATCAGTGGTGAAATGGAGGAGCCGTTCGACTTCTCCAACGTAGATCACCAAGAACGTCTTCTCGCGCGCATGTACGTGCGCTTCGTGAAGTACGCGGACAAAACTGTTCGGTTCGCAGTGAAGCTGGATCGTGGTTGGGATGAGCCGGCCGAGGAGACGGTTGGTGCCACGCTATCCAAGGTTCTATCCGGGCCCGAGTCGGATGATCCATTGGTCCGCGGGCTGATCGAAGATCAAGCGTCTGAGCTGATGGAGATGGTGCGGGCCAGCTACTCACAGGCGGCCGCTTACGTAATCCTGTTGTCCAGGGTGGACTGGGACCTGGGAGACTTGGCCGATCTGATCTGGGTGGGACGAGACACTGCCAGGCGCCGGTTAGGTCGCGCGGCAGGGCTGGTCGCCGTTCAGCCATCCTGTTTCGACGGGGTAGAGCAGATCCCTGAGGACTTCCACCCATGGCGGCGGCGCTGGATTGCCGGAGCGCGCTACTTCACCCCAGAGGGGCAGGGGATGTTCTGGCCCGTTTAAGCGGGGTGGCCGCCGTGGCGCTCTAAGCTCTCTGGCGCCTCTGGGCGGCCCTTTGCCGCTCCGCCCACTCGTCCAGCTCGGACTTCCGCCACATCCGCCGCTTGCCCACCCTCAGGGCCACCGGGAACCCCGGCTGGCAGGCGAAGGCCAGGAACGTCTTCTTGGGCATCTGGCCGAGGTAGGCCGCCCCAGCCCCCGCACACAGCCAGCGGTCCCCGTTGACCAGGGCGGCGATAAGTTCCAACAGGCGTTGGTCTGCGTTAGTCGAGTCGGTGTCCACGGACCAATCATCGCGGATCCTTGTCGCAGAGTTTGCGACTTCCAGGGCATTCCGGATAGACGTCAAGCCCAAGGGCGCAATGGTCTAAAGTGGATGCAATCAAGTAGGCGGGAATATGATGTGGAAAAGTCCTGGGTCACTATCCTCGTATCTGTAATTGCAGGCTGGTTGCTAGGCCAAATTACGGCAATTGCAAAGCTCCTTTACCAGCGGCGAACCCTGCGTCGCACTCTTGCAGAAGAGGTTGAAGGCCTCAATCAGGGCGCAGTTCGTATCTGGCTCAGTCTCGCCAGATCGCTGCAGATTGCGACGAATCGTGGTTTGGACAACGGTGTTCCGTTACCTCTGAAAGGTGAAGTCTATCGACACCACTACAAGGATGCGCTGCTCGCAATCAACAAGTATCAGCGACAGTCGCTAGAGATGCTGTATCAGTACGTGGAACAAGTCGAGCAGGCGCTTGGGAGATTGACTGCCCACAACCAAGAGATCAGAGCGAAGCATGCGTCTCAAGGCTCATTTGATCTCGCAGACCTGGACAGATACAAGGACAAAATTAGGGCGTTAATGCATCTGGTTGCGGATATCAAGTGGCACGCTCGACACTACTTGGAACACCCACTTCTACCTGATCTGCAATATCTCTCTCCAGAGCATAAGGCTTACGTCCGCTATCTGGATCAAGTGCGGGAGGAAATCGCGAAGATTGAGCGTCTAGCGGAGGGGCTTGGCCAAGAGGGTTGGGAGAACGCCTACATTCCTAAAATCTTCGACGACATTCCAGATTCCTAGCCACTCGACCTATCTAAGCCGCCCTTGCTACTTGGTGCTCGTAGTACGCCTCCGGCCGATCGTCCAAGATGGCCTGCAGTTCTTCGATTGAGCGCCCCTCAGGTGTCAGCCAGCGGTCCACGTTCTCGGGCTTGATCTGGATGATGGTTCGATCATGGCCAGCCGCTGCCACTTCTGGAGCCGGGTCGTCTGTGATTGCTGCGAACGATAGGAGATGTCCATCGCCGTCCGGGGACTCGTTCCACAGGCAAGCGATGATCATGTCCTGCTCAGGCTTGGGCCGGAACTCCAGGACGACGTTCTCCGTGGATTCGCCCTCGGCAAGCTCCCGATGCTCCATCAGGTGGCGCTCGACGTTCTCATAGAAGGCGTTGACAATGATGATCCCATGCTTGTGGCCGAATAAGGCATCCCAGGTCTTGGGGATGCTGTCGCGCCGGGCGTTGTAGGTCCCGGGGTACTTGCGCTCTATGTACTCGTTCCAGCCTGGCAGCCGGCACTGGTAGCGCATAGGCTTGATCAACTTCCGGCCGCCCTCCATGGCGATCACAGGGGCGTAGTTCCCAGGGAAGAACCGAGCATCCCTGGGCAACGGTTCCGCGCGCAGCAAGTCGTCTAGATCCAGCTTCAGCTTGCTGATCTTCTCGCTCGAGATCCGGAGATCCTCCTGCGCCTTCTTGGTGACCTTGGTCTGCAGGGCCCGCGCTGCGTCCGCCTGGCGCTTCTTCTGCTTGAATAGCTCCTGCTGGAGCTCAGTTTCCCGTTCCGCCCGCTGGCGCTGTATCTCGCGCCAGATCTCCCGTGCTTTCGGGTCGCTCAGTCCCCGGAACCAGTCGTCCACCGCCTTAGGGCGGCGTCTCTTCTTCGCCCGGTCTGGCGCTGCCCAGACGTTCTCGGCGAAATCCTCCAAACTCATCGTCGCGCCATAGAGCCGCACGTATTTGTCGTAGTCGGCCTGGATCATCGCGGAGTAGCACATGGCCCGTCTCTAGTCCCGGATGGGCCGATCGTACCAAGACCTCCGGCTATTTTTTTGTCCGCGCGCTTGTTGACCCGCCCCGGCGAGCCTAAGATCGACGGCGTTAGGGGCCAACCCATGGTGGGGCGGAGTGTCGTGGCTGAGTCGCGGCATTTGGACTGGGGGGGGGGCGTCGGTTTAGGAAAGTTGGCTGCTCGTGGGGGTCTTCGATGCGCCTCGCACTACTTGCTATTACCCTTCTTATGAACACCAGCGGATTTGCTGCAGACATTGCATCCTGCTCGGACCCCGAGGGTTATGCATATTTCCCAGAAACTGGCCTCGTCGGTAAGGAGGGCAGCGGCTGGTCGGCCGATCGAATCTCTGGCGGTATCGTCAAGCTCGTAAAGCTTTCCGATGGCGAATACGACGTGCTATTTGTGGATGCAACAAAGGACATCATTTCGGCGCGCGGAGACGGTGCGACCATCCTCCCCCTTAACGTTGGGGAGAGTGCGTTCTCGGTATTGGTGGTCTATCCGGGAAAGACGGCGGAAGTCTTTACGTTCCTCCGGACCACGTCAGGAGGCCTCGAGTTTCTGCACGTCACGAGTAGAGCCGGGGACGAAGTTCCGATCGCGAAAGCCGGTGTCATGCGTGGTCCCTGCAGCTATATTCATTTCGGTGAGTTGTAGGCTGAGAAACATGTCCGCGTAGAGCCTGATCTCGAGTCGGCTCAATAGTGATGTTGGGAGGGAGTACAACTAATCCTACTCTTCCCAACCGGAGGTATTGATTCTCGAGCATGCGCGCTAGGAAGATATCAAAGTGCTCAATGACGACGTGGATTTTGAGGGTGCGCTGTACCCTCGGTAGCCGATCAGCTACCTAACTGTTCATAGAAGCGAATGCCTTCTGCGAAGCTTAAATCAGGCTCGAGGTAGGATGGACGAATTGCAACTGCTGGCCGCAGCATGCGCGCGCTGCCGCTTGGGCGAATGCGGGATTGATTACATCGTCTTCTACCGGCGCCCTGACCTTGCACAGCAGGTGGCCACTGCTTGTGACGATCTAGGCTGTCATTTGAGCCAGGCCCACGACCGGGCACGTGAACTTACTCGAGTTCTGGCAAATGATCTGTCTTCCTGTCCGAAACACCGCTCGAGGATGTAGGATGCCGCGCTACATATGCGCCGATCCGGCGCCGTTTAGTTTCGCGACCGCGTCCAGGCGATCTGTTGGTTGAGTCGTCACAGACACAGAACATGTCCCGAGGCGATGGAGTAGTTCAATCGGGCTCTCGGAAGAGAGGGAGATGGCATTTTGGCACTCCTGGCCCCGGTGGCTCATGGCGAAGCGCCGACTAGGGCGAAAACTCTCCTGGGGTCGCGAGCCCGCTGCGAATCAGTTCGGCTTGGACGGCTTCCTCAATCTCCGCTCCGCACTCCTCGGTGCATCCGTCGAACAACGGTGCTTTCGCTGAGTCCACGGCTCGCCAGAAGGCGGCCTCGTCCTGGGTTGCGTCTGGAAGGTCTTCCAGCGCAGCCAGGAACATGTCCCAGAGCGGGCCGCCCAGACGCTCCTGGGCGAGAGTCGTATCCCGAATGCCGAGCAAGCCGCTCAGCTCAAGGAGGCGGTCGTATACCTCCACCTTCAGCTCTGGTGGAGCCTCCTCCTGGACTTGGGCCCATAGGGTCTCGATGAAGTCGTGCGGATTGCTGCCGACCTGACCATCCCGAATGGCGGCCTCGGCTTCATCCAAACGTTCGCGGATTTGCTCGACGGTTAGCATGGGCTGACTGTGCACCTCAGTTCGTAGTCACGGCGTGAGATTCGCCGGGGGGAGCCTCGGGGCGCGGGAAACGAACGGGTTCCCCAGCACATGCCAGCGCCACGGGTGATCCCGGCCTTTGGATATCCCGACCCGGGGGGTCGTTGCAGGCTTGGCCGGCGGTGGGACCCCGTCATCCGCCACCCATACCCCGCGATCAACCGTGACGAGGTCCGCGCCGTTGAGCTCACCTGTGATACCCAATGCTTGCGCCAGCTTGCCTGGCCCATTTCCTAGGTCGACCGCGCGTCTTGGGAGCCCGCGGGCCTCTTGAATCGCCTCCAGGCGCTTGACAGGCTCGATGGCGCGCAAGAGCACGCCGAAGCCTTGGCCGACTTCGCCACAGACGGTGTTGGCACACCAGTGGATCCCGTAGCTGAAATAGACATACAGGTGGCCTGCCTCTCCGAACATGGTGGCATTGCGGACCGTCTTGCCGCGGTAGGTGTGGGCAGCTGGATCCTCTGAGCCGCAGTAGGCCTCGACCTCGACGATCCGTCCCGCCCGGCCGTCAGCCACTACGATCAACTTATTGAGCAGTTCGGGGGCGACGATTCGCGGGTCGCGAGCATAGAACGAACGGGGGAGAGGAGGTCCCATCTCAGGCCGCCTTTCGTCTTCCGCCCAAAGTCGACGAGAGGGGACGGGACGGCTCCACGGGCCGCCCGCAGGCCCTCGCGACCATACGCTCCCGCTGCTTCACCCAGCGTTGTGCCCAGCCCTTCCCGCGGTCCAGCGAGCGCACGGCGTATTCCAGAGGTTCGATCCCGTGCCCCTTCAGCACGACCCGGATGAGCCAGCCAGCGCCCATGGGGCCCACCGTCACGATGGGGCAGTCTTTGAGCAGAAGCGTGTGCTGGCCGTCCTCATCAGCGTGCCAGACGTATGCAGGAGGGAGGTCAATGGGGGCGGCCATAGTCACGATCCGTGGTGGTGGATAGCCACACGTTACTCAGCGGCCGTGGATGGGCCGTCAAGGTCGGACTATCGATCGCTTGCCGTTCAGCGAAATACTAATAGCGAGGGACGCACTGAGCGGCTAGGCTTCGCTACCGTCGCAATTGCTGCGACGTTCTCGCCAGACGATCGCAGCTGGCCGGTGCCCCACACGCTACGCACGTCATGTTGTTTCGTCGCCAAGAACGCGAGAAGTTCCCCTACGAGTACCCCAGCCATCTGCGGGAATTGGCGGCCGAGCTGCCCAGGGCCGCTGGCGTGTACCAGTTCCACGGGGAAGAGCAGTCCGTCCCCCTCTACGTCGGCAAGAGCGTCGATCTCCGGACACGGGTGCTCAGCCACCTACGAGAGCCCGGCGAGGCGCGCATGCTGTCCCAGACCCGCCGTATCACCCATGTCCGAACAGCCGGTGACCTGGGCGCCCAGCTGCTGGAGGCCCACCAGATCAAGACGCTGCAGCCGCTCTACAACAAGAAGCTGCGGCGGACTCATCGGATTTGCTCGATAGCGCTGGATCTGGGAGGGGTGCGTTACGCGTTCTCCAACGAGCCCAACTTTCGTCTCCGGACGAACCTCTATGGCCTTTTCGGCAGCAAGATGGCCGCCATGGACAAGCTTAGAGCTCTGGCGGACGAACACGAGCTCTGTTGTGCGCGCATTGGCCTAGAACGGACGCCGGGCGGCCGCCCCTGCTTCCGCCATTCAATCGGCCGTTGCCGCGGAGCTTGCGCCGGGAAGGAGCCTGGGCGGGACCACGACGAACGCCTGCTAACGGCGCTCAGGGGGATCGAAGTCGCCAAGTGGCCCTACAAGGGCAGGGTGGCGATTGAGGAGCGAGACGGGAAGCTCAGGCAGCTCCACGTAATTGACCATTGGAACTACCTAGGGAGCGCCGGATCCTTGCGCGAGGCCAGGCGGATCAAGGGCGACTCGGGGCAATTCGACCGGGACGACTATTACATTGTGGCGCGGCCCATCCTCTCGGGCGAGCTGAGGGTGCGGGAGCTCTAGGCGGACGGTTCGAGCTGTCTCAGCTTGTGGGAAACAATGGGCCGAACATCCTCCCATGGCGCTTCCCCAATCCTATCGCTGGTCAGACAACGCAGACGGCGGAGCCAACCTCTATCAGAACTACGCGTGCGTAGCGGCCATCAAGGCTGACGGCACCACGAAGCTGAAGTGGTGGCAGAAGGAGTTCCACTCGAAGGCCGCAAGCGTCGCCCAGGCGAAGCGGTTCATCGAGCGGTGGATCAATGCCAGGAATAGTCCACGAGCATACGAGTGCGCACGATGGCGCAGTCGCTACGGCAAGGCTGCTGCGCCGCCGTCTGCTAGGCGCCAGGGGAGTGCGCTCGACTACAACAAGCTCTTGCAGCCCAGCGCCTCGGGTCTCAGCACTCGTGTGATTAAAGTGGACACGGTGCCTGACGACTTCGAATCGATTGCCGATGTAGGACAACCCCTACAGCGCTTCGCGAAGTCCTCTGGCTTGAATGTGACAGCCAAAGCGCCACATGCTCCCCTCGCCCAGCGCGGGACCAGTACGGTCGCTCAGCCGCGTCATGCGCCCCTCGAGCAGGGGCGACGGGCACTTGGACGTTAGTTCGCTGCTACGATTGCGCGTCACAAACCACTCCTACTAGTGACTTCGGACACGGAGTCGGTGACGAAAAAGAGGTGCCATGCGGCTCCTTGATTGTCGACGACAACGACGCTCCATTCTACTGCCCATGGCACTTGGTCAGTATCAGTCATCGTTGAATCGTGGTTTTCGCCATTGAGGCCGGCCCATCCCCAATCGCTCTCCTTGCGGCAGCGCACTGCTGGTTCAGCAGACTTGTTGAAGCCCAAGGCTAGCAGGGGTGCTTGGTGACCGCGCTTGAAGCTGCTCGGCTCAATCTCGGTTTGCCATCGATCCGGCTCGATTGTCAGGAACTCAAACTTAGGAATCGATTCCTCCCGTAGCCATCGGCCTGCTTTCGGGCCCGTAAGGGCCACCGCAATAGCCGTCTGCGTGCGGGGCATGTCTGCGGCCGTAACCTTGCTCTTCAAGTACCACTGGTCGTGGTGCTGAAACAGTGAGCCTGCAGGCATGGCACTAAACGTACCGACGGAAAAAACGGAAACTGGGATGGACATTCTGAGTCCCTGAGACGGTAGGTTCACGCAGTTTTGGGGTCCGACCCTCAGTCAATCAAGTTGTTCCTGTCCTGATGTCTACTTCCAGGCAGCCCAGTACCGAACCAATCGAGTTTCAAACCCATACCACGACAGTGAGAGCAGTCCCGCTCTCGACTCCAGGCCGGGCAATCCGGCCCCTAGAACAGGAGCTGTTGTGAACCTCCCCAAGCAATCCGTACTCGAACACCTGGCCGCGTTCGCAGTGACCTTCCTCCTCGGCCTTCTCGTCTCCAAGGGCGGCCGCAACCCCTTCGACCCCGGCTAGGCCGGCGCAGATTGAGGCCCAGCAGGGCTGCATAAGCCCCCCCCGGAACCAACTTTTTTGGTTCCGGGGGTGCTGATTTTTGGCTCCGGGGCTCGGTAACCCTTTGATCCTATTGAGCCTGCCTTACGTAAGGAATTACTCAAGCATTAGTCGTCGGACAGGCTGCACATCGATCCATAGCGTCGCGCTCCCACTCACTTGGAGCCGCCTATGGACCGGCCACGAACACGACCAATCAGCCTCATCCCCGAGCGCGAAGCGCGGCAACGCTACGGTGTCTCGCGCTCCACCTTCTGCGAGCACCGTCGCCCCGATTCCAAGTACTACAAGCCGGAGATGCCCCCGGTGGTACGGGTGGGCGGACGCAACTTCTATGACGAAGAGCGTTGGGACTTCTTCATGTCCTTCTTGGTGGAAGGAGGTGAAGACGGGCGGTGTTAATTCTGGGGCTAGCCATCCCCACCAGACCCCCTCAATTCAACGCTTCAATCCCAAGGATCTCCCGCAAATGCTAGGGACAACTGCTCAGTCGATCCTAGGAATGAACGTTGTTATATAGCGAATGTAAGCATGAAGAATCGTGTAACAACTCAAGATCATCTAGAAGCAATCTTTGTGGGTCACAACAAGCTGGCCGTGACGCACGCTAAGACGTATGCGGACTGCCAAAAAGCCATCGTACATGCGATGGGAGGAGTAATCAGATCGCGCAAAAAGCTGTTCTATCGCCGCGGCAACAGGGCATTCTGCTGGTCGTACGAAACGAAAGTCGGGCAGGAGCTTCGCTGGTGCATGAAGTACGACATACGGGAGATCGAACGTCATTTCCCGAAGCATCGCTTTCATCCACTGTACGTTCTCTACAAGCGCTACTTTGCTCGCTTCTATGGCTGGGTAGGCTGGCCGGACTCCGAGACCGTGGAGGAGTTGAACAAAGCGGTCGACAAGGTTCGTGCATGGGCTCGTAGCAAGGGCTTCAAGCGCCGCCTAGACAACATGCGCCGCACGGAACGGGCGAACTGGAGTCAGGTGCGTAAGTTGCTGCGCGATCATCGATCGGCAAAGTCCAAGAGCCTGTCGATTCGCCTGGATGTTGGTTACGTGTCCACGCACACTGACGGCTCGTTCCATGCGCTCGATGTCACCTACGCGGAGGCGGTTGGCCATCGAGCCCAGCTGTTGTCCTTCCTCCGTTACGGACCTTTCAAGAAGGTACTGACCGGGTACGTCTGGAAGATGGAGTACGGCCTGGAGAAGGGCTTCCACATCCACATCGCCGTTCTTATGGACGGGCAGAAGGTGTGCAAGGACATCACCATCGCTGCGGCCATTGGTGAGCATTGGAAAAAGGTGATCACAGCGGGTCGCGGTGGATACTTTAGCTGCAACCAGAAGAAGGAAGCGTACGAACGCTGTGGCCTTGGCAACCTGGCCCGTGATGACGATGAAAAGTGGTTGTACCTGGAAGAGTCTCTTCGCTACCTAACCAAAGAGGATCTCTTCATCCGAATGAAGGCTCCTCCGAAAGCCCGCACCTTCGGTGTGGGTGGTGTCTACTAGGTTGATCGGCCCGGGGCCCGTAAAGCCCCGGGCTATATCTTGGACAGCAGCGCTGTAATCCGAGCGTCGGCGTAGACAGCCTTCTCTCTCTTCTGGCCTAGCGTGAAGTCGATCGACCGAGCATGTTTCTTCAGTTCGAAGTCGAAATCATCGCGGTTGTGCCACTTTCCTTTGATGCCTTCCATGTGGGCAACAAGTGCATCTAACTTCTTCTGTTCCTCTGCCTTCTTCGCAGCAAGCTCTTCCTCAGATGCCTTTTTCCGCTGGCTAGCCCTGAAGATGCCCTCGCGAACGCCGCACTGAAAGCGAATCATCGCTTCGGCTCGTAAGAGGAAGTACCACGCGGCCTCATTGTCGTAGGCAAGGCGATACTCGTGAGCCCGTTTAATGTAGTCCTTGAAAACTACAAGGTTCGACTCACCGAGGACGATTTGCGACTCGTCAGCTTCATCCTCGCTAAAGTCCACGCTGGACTCTACGTGCTGGAACATGGTGTCGAGGTCGATCGGTTGAATCGGCACAACCTCGAAGAGTTCCTCGATGTCTGGGACCTGGTCGTCCTTGTCCTTGTCATCCATCGTTTGAGCCTCGCTTGTCGGGTGCCCAACGATGCCCAGCAGAGGGGCAACCTGGCAACCGCCCCCGGGAAGCCATCGCCGAGGCATATATAAGGAGTGGAGAAAGACCGCCCCTTGCTGGGGCGGGATACATTGCGGAAAGTGTGTCAGAAAGTGAGTCAAAACCGCCATGAAATCAACGATATGCCAGTTGAATCAATGGGATATAAGCTACTTTCGGTTGAGGCTCCGGCACCAGTTCGCCGATGCGGTCAGCGTCCCCGGCGCTTCTCTTCCTCGCGCACTTTCTTGCGCACGAACATCGCCACTGCGAAGGCGATGCCCACCATGACGATGCTGCCGCCGATGGCCAGCCAGCCCACCGGCTCGAGCAGGATTTCGCGAAGGATCGGATGCATGTCGGTCTCCCCTTGGTTGTGGTGCCGCCACGCTCTCACTGCATCCGGGCGCCGGCATTGATCCGGATCAACCCGCGCGTGGCGCCATGCGGCCCCTGCGGCGTGCAGTCGCAGGGCATGGCTTAGAATCGCCACTGGCCCACGGGAGACTGCCGATGCAGCGTTACCTCGCCTATGCCGTCGTCGTGCTGCTGACGGCCTGCATGTTGGTGCTGGCGTTGTCCTGGCCGGTGGCCTGGTGGGGCGTTGCGCTCTTCGGTGCGCTGGCGCTGCTGGGTACGTGGGACGTGCTGCAGACACGCAGCACCCTGCGCCGCAACTATCCCGTGCTCGCGCACTTCCGTTACGGGCTTGAGTCCGTCGGTCCCGAGATCCGCCAGTACTTCATCGAAGGCGATACGGCCGAAGTGCCGTTCTCGCGACAGCAACGTTCGCTGGTGTACCAGCGCGCCAAGGGCGTGATGGACGTGGTGCCGTTCGGCAGCCAGCAGGACGTGTACAGCGTGGACTACGAATGGATCAACCATTCGATGGCGCCGACCCACGTCGATTCGCATGATTTCCGCGTGGTGATCGGCGCGGGTTCGGCGCAGCCGTATTCGGCCAGCGTGTTCAACATCTCCGCCATGAGCTTCGGCGCGTTGTCGGCGAACGCGGTGCGCGCGCTGAACGAGGGTGCGCGCCGCGGTGGTTTCTACCACGACACCGGGGAGGGCTCGATCTCGCCTTACCATCGCGAGAAAGGCGGCGACCTGGTCTGGGAGATCGGCTCGGGTTACTTCGGTTGCCGCGACGAGCAGGGCCGCTTCAGCGAGGAGCGCTTCATCGAGAACGCCGGTTCGGCGCAGGTGAAGATGATCGAACTCAAGCTGTCGCAGGGCGCCAAGCCTGGCCATGGCGGCGTACTGCCGGCGGCCAAGGTCAGCGCCGAAATCTCCGCGACCCGCGGCGTACCGATGGGGCACGACTGTGTGTCGCCGGCGAAGCATTCCGCTTTCTCCACGCCGATCGAGTTGCTGCAGTTCGTCGCCCGCCTGCGCGAGCTGTCGGGGGGCAAGCCGACGGGTTTCAAGCTGGCCATTGGCCACCCCTGGGAATGGTTCGGCATTGCCAAGGCCATGCAGGAGACCGGCCTGCTGCCTGATTTCATCGTGGTGGACGGTGCGGAAGGTGGCACAGGCGCGGCGCCTGCGGAGTTCATCGACCATGTGGGCGTGCCGATGCACGAGGCCCTGTTGCTGGTCCACAACACGCTGGTCGGCCTGAATCTGCGCGACCGTATCCGGATCGGCGCCGCCGGCAAGATCATCAGCGCCTTCGACATCGCCCGCACGATGGCCATGGGTGCCGACTGGTGCAACGCCGCCCGCGGGTTCATGTTCGCGCTGGGCTGCATCCAATCGCAGAGCTGCCACAACGACCGTTGTCCGACCGGCGTCGCCACCCAGGATCCGAAGCGCTGGAAGCACCTGGACGTGGGCGACAAGTCGGTGCGCGTGCAGCAGTTCCACGACAACACACTGAAGGCGCTGCGCGACATGCTGTGCGCGGCGGGCCTGGACCACCCACAGCAACTGGGGCCGGAGCACATCCTGCGCCGGGTGTCGCCGATCGAAGTGCGGTCGCTGGCGTCGCTGTATCGGTTCCTGGAACCGGGCGAACTGCTGGACCGGGTGCCGGCGCATGCGGTGTTCCGGGACTTCTGGGCCGATGCCCGCAGCGACGCGTTCGCGCCGCCGCGGCGGGTCAGCGCCCTGTGCGACACCAAGGACCGCTGAGGCCGGTGCGTTGACCCGCTCCCCGGTCCCCGTTTATCATGCGCGCCCCGACGAATTCGGGCGGTTAGCTCAGCGGTAGAGCACTGCTTTCACACGGCAGGGGTCACAAGTTCGAAACTTGTACCGCCCACCAGTTCCAGCGAAAAGCCCGGCCCCGGCCGGGCTTTTTCGTGTCCGGCCCCGGCCATCGGGGCATGCGGGCGGTCCGACTGCTGGCGATTCGTTGGAATGCGCTGTCCGTAGCGCCATAAGTGCTTGTTTCTGGGGCTGAAAAGGTCGGTCTGGCACGCCCGTTGTGATACACTCCGCAGGTTGCAGAACCCGCCGGAATCCCCGCCTGTCGCTGCCTCGCCGACCCTCGTCGGCTAGGCCTGCTTTGGCCCGGATTCAGGCCCGAGACAATCAGAGAAACACGGAACCCGAATGGCCGATACCGCCAAGGAAATCATCCCCGTCAACCTCGAAGACGAGATGCGTCGCAGCTATCTCGATTACGCGATGAGCGTGATCGTGGGGCGCGCGCTTCCGGATGTCCGCGACGGCCTCAAGCCTGTCCACCGGCGCGTCCTGTTCGCGATGAACGAACTGGGCAACCACGCCAACAAGCCGCACGTGAAGTCCGCCCGTATCGTCGGTGACGTGATCGGTAAGTACCACCCGCACGGCGACCAGTCGGTCTACGACACACTGGTGCGCATGGCGCAGCCGTTCTCGCTGCGCTACATGCTGGTCGATGGCCAGGGCAACTTCGGTTCGGTCGACGGCGACTCCGCCGCCGCCATGCGTTACACCGAAGCCCGCATGGCCAAGCTCACCCACGAGCTGCTGGCGGACATCGACAAGGAAACCGTCGACTTCCAGCCCAACTACGACGAGAAGGAACAGGAGCCGACGGTCCTGCCGACGCGCTTCCCGAACCTGCTGGTCAACGGTTCGGCCGGCATCGCGGTGGGCATGGCCACCAACATCCCGCCGCACAACCTGTCGGAAGTGGTCAACGGCCTGATCGCGCTGATCGACAATCCCGAGCTCGATGTCGATGGCTTGATGCAGTACATCCCCGGTCCGGATTTCCCCACCGGCGGCATCATCAACGGCACCGCCGGCATCATCGCCGGCTACCGCACCGGCCGCGGCCGCGTGCGCATGCGCGCCAAGGCCGACATCGAGGTCAACGACGACAACGGCCGCGAGTCGATCATCGTCACCGAGATCCCGTACCAGGTGAACAAGGCGCGGTTGATCGAGAAGATCGCCGAGCTGGTGAAGGAAAAGAGGCTCGAAGGCATCAGCGAGCTGCGCGATGAGTCCGACAAGGACGGCATGCGCATCTACATCGAGGTCAAGCGCGGCGAATCGGCCGAGGTCGTCCTCAACAACCTGTACCTGCAGACGCCGATGGAATCGGTGTTCGGCATCAACATGGTCGCCTTGGTCGACGGCCGTCCGCAGCTGCTCAACCTGAAGCAGATGCTGGAAGCCTTCGTCCGCCACCGCCGCGAAGTGGTGACCCGCCGGACCATCTTCGAACTGCGCAAGGCGCGCAACCGCGCCCACATCCTGGAAGGCCTGACGGTCGCGCTCGCGAACATCGACGAGATGATCGAGCTGATCAAGACGTCGGCCAATCCGCAGGAAGCGCGCGAGCGCATGCTCGCCAAGACCTGGGAGCCGGGCCTGGTGGGTTCGCTGCTCGCCGCCGCCGGCGCCGAGGCGTCGCGTCCGGAAGACCTGCCCGCCGCCATCGGTTTCGTCGATGGCCGCTACCAGCTCAGCGAGGCGCAGGCCACGCAGATCCTGGAAATGCGCCTGCACCGCCTGACCGGCCTGGAGCAGGAAAAGCTGACCGAGGAATACCGGCAGCTGCTGGAGGTCATCTCCGGCCTGATCCGCATCCTCGAGAACCCGGACGTGCTGCTGCAGGTGATCCGCGACGAGCTGCTGAACGTCAAGACCGAGTTCGGCGACGAGCGTCGCAGCGAGATCCGCCACAGCGAAGAGGATCTCGACATCCTCGACCTGATCGCGCCGGAAGACATGGTGGTCACGCTGTCGCACGCCGGCTACGCCAAGCGCCAGCCCGCCAGCGCCTACCGCGCGCAGAAGCGCGGTGGCCGTGGCCGCAGCGCGGCGGCGACCAAGGAAGAGGATTTCATCGACCAGCTGTGGCTGGTCAACACGCACGACACGCTGCTGACCTTCACCAGCAGCGGCAAGGTGTTCTGGCTGCCCGTGTACCAGCTGCCGGAAGCCGGTTCCAACGCGCGTGGCCGCCCGATCATCAACTGGATCCCGCTGGAACCCGGCGAGAAGGTGCAGGCCGTGGTGCCCGTGCGCGATTACGAGGAAGGCAAGTTCGTCTTCTTCGCCACCCGGAACGGCACGGTCAAGAAAACCCCGCTCACCGAGTTCGCGTTCAAGCTGGCCCGCGGCAAGATCGCGATCAACCTGGACGAGGGCGATGCGCTGGTCGGCGTGGCCCTGACCGACGGTGAGCGCGACGTCATGCTGTTCGCGTCCAACGGTCGCGCGGTGCGCTTCTCCGAAGCGCTGGTGCGCGCCATGGGCCGTACCGCGACCGGCGTGCGTGGCATGCGCCTGGCCGAGGGTGTGGATGCGGACGTCGAGAGCGAGCAGGACGAGGGCGAGGCCGGCGATACGGACGGCGTGCCGTCGATCCCCGAAGCGGGCTCCGAAGTCGTCAGCCTGGTCGTGGTCGATGGCGAAGGCGACATCCTGACCGCCAGCGAACGTGGCTATGGCAAGCGCACCCCCGTGGGCGACTATCCGCGCAAGGGTCGCGGCACGCGCGGCGTGATCGCGCTGAAGACCACCGAGCGCAACGGCCGCCTGGTGGGCGCCATCCAGTTGTCCGACCACCATGAGGTCCTGCTGATCTCCGATGGCGGCACGCTGGTGCGTACCCGTGCGGCGGAAATCTCGCAGGTGGGTCGCAACACCCAGGGCGTCACCCTGATCCGCCTGTCCGACGGCGAGACCTTGCAGGCGGTGGAACGCCTGGATGCCTCGCTGGACGAGGAGGAGGCCGGGGAGGGCGTCGCGGGGACGGTTCCGGCATCGCCGGAGGCCACCGAGGCACCGCCGGAGGCCTGACCGCCGATCCGCATGAAAGCGCGCGGAGCGTGACCCCGCCGCTTTCATCCCTGCGTTCTATACTGCCGATACGACCACGGCAGGGAATGTCACATGGGATCGGTACGTCGGAACACGAACAACGCGCGCAGCCGCTGGGTGCGCGCGTTTTTTATTGCCTTGCTGGCCGCCACGGCCGTCGCCGGTTGCAAGCGCAATGAAACCGGACAGCTGCCCGAAGCCAGCGGCGAACCGATCAAGGCCGAGGCGGCCAAGGTCGAAGGCTTCGCACTGGTCGGCGCCTATCCCGACCAGCACGACGGCGACCTCGCCATCGCCCTGGAGTTCAGCCGTCCGCTGGTGAGCTCACAGGCTTTCGACGACCTGCTGGTGGTGAAGGACGCCAACGGCGCGGCGGTGAAGGGCAGCTGGGTGCTGGACGACAAGGGCCTCATCCTGCGATTCCCGTCGGTCGAGGCGGCGAAGGACTACGACGTCACCCTGAAAGCCGGCCTGTCCGCTGCCGATGGCACCCGCCTGGGCAAGGACGACACGCGCAAGGTGCATACGGGCGAACTGGACCCGGCCGTGGGCTTCGCCTCGCAGGGCAGCGTGCTGCCGGCGCGCGAGAGCCGCGGCCTGCCGGTGGTGTCGATCAACGTGCCGGAAGTGGACGTGGAATTCCTGCGCGTCAGCGGGAAGCAGCTGCCGAAGTTCTTCGCCGAGTACCAGCGCGGCGGCCGTCGCGGCAGCTGGGACCTGGACAGCGACTACGGCGACAGCACGCCGATCGGCGACCTGGCCGAACCCGTCTACCTCAATCGCTTCGTGCTCGGCGGCAAGCCCAATGAGCGCGTGTTGACCTACCTGCCGATCCAGGACATCCGCGAGCTCCAGGATCCGGGCCTGTACTTCGCGGTGATGAAGCGCACCGGCAAGTTCGCCGGCGAGTTCGAGACCGCCTTCTTCACCGTCAGCGACATCGGCCTGCACACACGCGCCTACAAGGACACGCTGTTCGTGCACACCGCTTCGCTGCAGGATGGTTCGGCCATCGGCGGCGTCGAGCTGAAGGTGCTGGATGCGCGTGGTGAAGCCGTGCTGGCCGGCAAGACCGACGGCAACGGCAATGCGCTGCTGAAGTACACGCTGGACGCCGCCCACGTGCTGGTCGCCACGCGCGGCAAGGATGTGTCCATGCTGCCGTTCAACCAGCCGGCGCTCGACCTGTCCGAGTTCGCCGTGGCCGGACGCGAGCAGGCCTGGTTCGACGTGTTCGCCTGGTCGGGTCGTGATCTGTATCGCCCCGGTGAGACGGTGCGTATCTCCGCGCTGCTGCGCGACAACGACGGCAAGCCCGTGCCTGCACCGAAACAGGGTGGGCAGCCCGTGTTCCTGCGCCTCAAGCAACCGGACGGGAAGGTGTTCCGCGAGACCCGCCTGCAACCCGGTGCGCAAGGCTATTTCAGTTTCGAGCAGACGATCCCGGTGGAAGCGCCGACCGGTCGTTGGCAGGTGGAGTTCCGCACGGACCCGGCGAGCAAGGACGCCGTGCAGGGCATGACGCTGCGCATCGAAGAGTTCCTGCCCGAACGGATGAAGCTCGACCTGGATGCGGTGCAGCCTGTGCTGAAGCCGGGCGAGCCGCTGAAGCTCAAGGCCACTGCGGCGTACCTGTACGGCGCGCCGGCCAGCGGCAACCGCTTCACTGCAAAGCTGGCGGTCGCGGTGGAACAGCATCCGCTGGCGCAGTTGCCGGGCTACTTCTTCGGCGATCCCACGTTGGAGCTGCCGAAGGAAGCCAAGGACGTCATCGACGCCACGCTGCCCGAGAACGGCGTGCTGCAGGAAGACATCGCGCTGCCCGCTGAAGCCAAGCCACGCAGCACCATCGCCGCGATCGTGTCGGGCAGCGTGTACGAAACCGGCGGCCGCACGGTGAACCGCACGCTCAAGCGCGTGTTGTGGCCGGCGGGTGCGCTGGTCGGCATCCGTCCGTTGTTCGACGACAAGGACGGCGCGGACGCCAACGCCAATGCCGCCTTCGAACTGGTGCGCGTGGATGCCGCCGGCAAGCCGCAGCCCGCGAAGGGCCTGAAGGCCACGCTGGTGCGCGAACTGCGCGACTACCACTGGAACTACGACGAGGACGGCGGCTGGGACTACGATTTCACGAGCCGGTTCGAGAACAAGGACACGCGCACGCTGGATGTCGGCAGCGGTGCATCGAAGGTGGATTTCCCCGTGGAGTGGGGCGAGTACCGGCTGGAGGTGTTCGATCCGGCCACCGGCCTGACCACGCGCTATCCGTTCCGCGCGGGCTGGAGCTGGGACGACCAGAACCGTGGCCTGGATGCGCGTCCCGACAAGGTCAAGCTGGCGCTGGACAAGACCGGCTACAAGGCTGGCGACACGCTGAAGGTGACCATCACGCCGCCGCATGCAGGCAAGGGCCTGCTGATGGTGGAAGCCGATCGCATGCTGTACGTGCAGGCGATCGACGCCAAGCCGGGCAGCAGTTTCTCGATCCCGGTGACCAAGGAGTGGGAGCGCCATGACGTCTACGTGACCGCGCTGGTGTTCCGCGGCGGTTCCGCGCCCAGCAAGATCACCCCGGCCCGCGCCGTGGGCGTGGCGCATGTGCCGATGGACCGTCGCGACCGTCGCGTCGCCGTCGGCCTCTCCGTGCCCAAGCAGATGCGGCCGGAGCAGGACCTGCGGGCGAGCGTCAGCGTGCCGGAACTGGCGGGCCAGACCGCGCATGTCACCGTGTCCGCGGTGGACGTGGGCATCCTCAACATCACCCGCTTCCCGGTGCCGGACGCCAACGCGCAGTTCTTCGCCCAGCGTCGCCTCGGCGTGGACGCGTACGACATCTACGGCCGCGTGATCGAGAGCTTCGAAGGCGGCAGCGCCAAGATCCGCTTCGGTGGCGACATGGCGCTGGCAGCGTTGCCGCAGGCCAAGCGTCCCACGGCGCGCGTGCAGACGGTGGATCTGTTCTCCGGGCCGGTGAAGCTCGATGGCAAGGGCAATGCCCGCGTCGCGCTGAAGGTGCCCGACTTCAACGGCACGCTGCGCGTATCGGCGCTGGTCTATTCCGACACGCGCTACGGCAACCGCGACCGCGAGACCGTGGTGCGTGCGCCGATCGTGGCCGAAGCCAGTTTGCCGCGCGTGCTCGCACCCGGCGACAAGAGCACGGTGACCCTGGACGTGCAGAACTTCACCGGCAAGACGGGTGCGTTCAAGGTGCTGGTCAACGGCGAAGGGCCGCTCAACATCGGCGAAGGCAACCGCAGCACCGATCTCGCCATCGATGCCAAGCGCACGCTGACGTTCCCGGTCACGGCGGGCGAGGGCTACACCACCGCACAGGTCCGCGTGCGCGTGGAGGGCAACGGCTTCAAGGTCGACCGTCGCTACGACGTTCCCGTGCGCGCGGGCTGGCCGGCCGTGCTGCGCTCGCGCACGCAGGTGCTGGACAGCCTGGCGCCGGTGGAGATGGGCGCGGGCTTCGCCGACGGGTTGATGCCGGGTTCGGTGACGGCGCGCATGACGGTCAGCGCATTGCCGCCGATACCGTTCGCCAGCGCGTTGAAGGGCGCGCTGGAGTACCCGTACGGCTGCGCGGAACAGACGACCAGCAAGGGCTATGCGGCGCTGGAGCTGGACGACGCGACGGCCAAGCTGCTGGGCATCGACGGCCTCGATGCCAAGAAGCGCCGCGAACGCATGGAAGGCGCGTTCGGCCGCCTGGCTTCGATGCAGGTGGCGAACGGCCACTTCTCGATGTGGGGCAATGACGACTACGTCAATCCCGGCCTGACGCCCTACATCGCCGAGTTCCTGCTGGATGCGCGCGAAGGCGGGTTCGCCGTGCCGGACGCCGTGCTGCAGAAGGCGCTGACCCGCCTCAACGAGGACCTGCTGGCCGGTGGCGCGCAGTTCTACGGCTACGACCGTCGCGACCATCTGAAATTCGCCAACCAGGCCTATGCGGGGTATGTGCTGGCGCGGGTGAACCGCGCACCGCTCGGCACCCTGCGCGCGCTGTACGACAACGAACGCGGCAAGACCCTGACCGGCCTGCCGCTGGTGCACCTGGGCATCGCATTGACGCTGCAGGGCGACCGCAACCGCGGTGCCAAGGCGATCGCCGAAGGCTTCGCCAAGACCGGCGACCGGCCGGACTACCTGGGCGACTACGGCACGACGCTGCGCGACGATGCGTTGATGATCGCGCTGGTGCACGAACGCAAGCTGGCCAAGCCCGAGTACGATCGCCGCGCGATCTCGCTGGGGCGCGAACTGGATACGCGCCGCAACAGCGGCTGGCTGTGGCTGAGCACGCAGGAGCAGGTGGCATTGGCCCGACTGGGCAAGGCGTTGATGGTGGACCAGGCGAAGCTGGTCTCCGGCCGGTGGAGCATCGGCGGCGAGGCGGAGACCGTCGCGCCAGTGCGCCTGTTCGGCCGGAGCGTCGATCACGCCGCGCTCGCCCGTGGCGTGCGCTTCGTGCCCGAAGGCTCGCCACCGCTGTACGCCTCGCTGGACGTGGCCGGCATCCCGCGCAGCGCACCGGCGCCGGACAGCCGCCAGATCGGTGTCGAGCGCCGGTACTACACGACCGACGGGCAGGAGTGGAAGGGCGGCACGCTGAAGGAAGGCGAAGCGTTGATCGTCCGCGTGGGCATCACCGCCAACGTAGCGATGCCCGATGCCTTGTTCACCGACCTGTTGCCGGCCGGCCTGGAGATCGAGAACTTCAACCTGGGCGATGCCAAGCAGTGGGCCGAGGTGGTGGTGGACGGCATCGCGATCAGTGATCGGGGCAGCGCCGCCGACGTCAAGCATGAGGAGTTCCGCGACGACCGCTACGTGGCGGCACTGAAGCTGGACCGTGGCGACACCGCGAAGCTGTTCTACCTCGTGCGTGCGGTCACGCCCGGCACCTATACCGTGCCGCCGTCGCTGGTGGAGGACATGTACCGTCCGGATATCCGCGGCGTGGGCAAGGCTTCGCCGGCGACGATCACGGTGGTGCAGCCATAACGCGTTCGATCCATGGCCGTCATCCCGGCGGACGCCGGGACCCATCCTGATCCTGCGAATCCTCAGTCATGAAGGTGTTGGGCAGGAGCAAAATGGATTCCAGCGTGCGCTGGAATGACGGCGGTCGGCAGCTGCGCTGGCTTTCCTGGCTGCGTTGGACGACGGTGGGGGTGCTGTTGTCCTTGCTGGCCCTGGACTTGGCGTTTCCACCGCCGCTGCCGAAGACGCGCGACACCAGCACGCTGGTCGTTGCGCGCGATGGCACGCCACTGCGTGCGTTCGCCGACCGCGACGGCGTCTGGCGCTATCCCGCGACACCCGAGACGGTGTCGCCGCTCTACTTGCAGGCACTGCTGAACTACGAAGACCGCTGGTTCTGGCGGCATCCCGGCGTCAATCCCTGGGCACTGGTGCGTGCGGCCGGGCAGTTCGTTCGCCATGGGCGGGTGGTCTCCGGCGGCTCGACGCTGACCATGCAGGTGGCGCGCATGCTGGATCGCCATTCCCGAACGCCGTGGGGCAAGGCCAAGCAGATGCTGCGGGCGGTGCAGCTGGAAGCGCACCTGTCCAAGCGCGAAATCCTCACGCTCTACCTGGAGCGTGCACCGTTCGGTGGCACCATCGAGGGCGTCGAGGCCGCCAGTTGGGCCTATCTCGGCAAGCCGGCCTCACGGCTGTCGCATGCCGAAGCCTCACTGCTGGCGGTGCTGCCCCAGTCGCCCAGCCGGTTGCGGCCCGATCGCCATCCCGAAGCGGCGCAGGCGGCGCGCGACAAAGTGCTGCAACGCATGGCCGATCTCGGCGTTTGGTCGCCCGCGGAGGTGGAAGACGCACGGATAGAGCCGGTCGTCGCGCGAGCGTTGCAGCCCCCCTTGCAGGCAGCACTGCTCGCGGAGCGGCTGCGGCGGCAGCAGCCGCGCGCGGCACGGATCGTGTCCACGCTCGACGCCGGCCTGCAACGGACGCTGGAAGAGCGCGTGCAGGGCTACTTTTCCACGCTGCCGCCGCGCACATCGGCCGCGCTGCTGGTGGTCGACAACGCGACGATGGAAGCGCGCGCTTACGTGGGATCGGTCGCGTTCGGCGACCGCGAGCGGCTGGGCCACGTCGACATGGTCCAGGCGTGGCGTTCGCCGGGCTCGACGTTGAAGCCTTTCCTCTACGGGCTCGCCCTGGATGACGGCCTGATCCATTCCGAAAGCTTGCTGGTGGACGCGCCGCAATCGTTCCACGGCTATCGTCCCGGCAACTTCGATGCCGCGTTCAACGGGCCGGTCAGCGCCGCGGATGCGCTGAGGTTGTCGCTCAACGTGCCCGCGGTGGATCTGCTGGACCGCGTGGGTCCGGATCGCTTCTCGGCACGGCTGGCGAACAACGGCCTTGCGTTGCGCTATCCGCGTGGCGCGAAGCCCAACCTGTCGCTGATCCTGGGCGGCACCGGCGCGCGCCTGGAGGACCTGGTGGGCGCGCATGCGGCGCTGAACCGCGAAGGGCTGTCGGGCCGCGTGCGCTACACGGCACAGGATCCGTCTTCGGATCGCCGGCTGCTGTCGCCCGGTGCGGCATGGATCATCCGTGAAATCCTGGAAGCGCACCCGCGACCGGGCTATGGCATCGGCGTGCTGGATACCGGCAATCGTCCCCGAGTCGCGTGGAAGACCGGCACCAGCTATGGCTTCCGCGATGCCTGGGCACTGGGCGGCACGCGCCGCTATACCGTCGGGGTGTGGGTGGGGCGACCCGATGGCACGCCGTTGCCCGGGCAATACGGGGCGGTCACCGCGTTGCCGCTGATGTTCGAAGTGATCGACAGCCTGCCCCGCGCGCGTGGCGACGCAGAACCCCGGCCCCGTCCCGCCGACGTCGCCGCGATCGACATCTGCTGGCCGTTGGGCCTGCCGCCGGAAGCCGATGCGCCGTCGCTGTGCCAGCGCAGGCGCGAAGCGTGGACGCTGGGCGGCAACGTGCCGCCCACGTTCGCCGAGCGCGATGCGCGGTTGTGGAGTGTCGGTCGCGAGCGTTTCGACATCGATGCGCGTAGCGGGCTGCGTCTGTCCGCCGACTGTTTGCGACCGCACGACGTGCGCAGCGCCGAAGTCGCGCGCTGGCCGGCGCTCGCCTCGCCCTGGCTGCCGGCGCAGACGCGCGCGGCGTCGCGCCTGCCGGCGCTGTCGCCGGATTGCCAACCCGACGGCCGCGATGCCAGCGAGGAACTGCGCATCGAAGGACTCAACGATCGCGCCACGCTGGCCCGCGCGCCGGGCAGTCCGCACGGTGTTCGTTTGCAGCTGCGTGCGCTGGGAACGGAATCGCGCATCCAGTGGTTGCTGGATGGCCGATGGATCGCCGAAACGCAGGGGAATCAGCCATTCCAGCGGGAGTTCGACGAAGCCGGCGAACACCAGCTCACCGCGCTGGCCGGAAGCGGCGCGTGGACGCGGGTACGGTTCGAGGTGTTGCGCTGAGAAATCAGCGGTAGTGGGCGAGGAACTCGCTCAACGAGGTGGCGTCCGGCACCAGCAGGCCCATCACGGCGCCTGCGACAAGCAGGGAGAGCGTAGCCACGACGAACGGCTTTCCCGTGTGTCGCAGCGTGGTGGAAAGCCAATGGGCGCCGGGGGCGGGACGTTTCAGGCGCCGGTAGAGTCCCGCCGACAGAACCGCGTCCAGGGCAAGCTCCGCCAGCAGGGCGGGTGCGATCCAGATCACCCAGCCCACCGCGAAAAGCGCGCCCCCCAGCACCACCATCACCAGGATGACGGGCAGCGACTCGTCGGCATCGAGGGCGTGGTCCAGCGACGGCAATTCCACCGGAACCGGCATTGGATCGAAGGATGCCAGCGATGCATGCGTCGCCGGTGCATCGAACGATGCGCTCGCACCGCCGCCGCCGGAACCGCCGCCGTGCCCTTGCCAATCGCTACGTCCCGTGGAGGCGGGTGAAGAACCATCGCTGCCGGCCGGCAAGTCGCTCAGATCCCATTCCCGATGTCGGCGCCATGCCCAGACCAGGCAGAGAAACGCGCCATAGGCGAACATCACGCACAACGGGTAACGCAGCCAGAGCGCGTCCATGCCGATCGCGGACAACGCCACGGACGCGAGGAAGCCGGTGGCCGCGGTCAGCAGCACCAGCAGGCTCATCTGAAGCCGCGGTACGCTGACCTGTGCCGCGACCAGCGTCCTGAAGGCATCATGCGACCGGTCGCGACGGCGCATGCGTCAGCCGAGCTGTTCCAGCATGTGCTCGGCGCCGGATACCTTGTACTCGCCGGGAGCTTCGACGAAGACGTGCTTCACCACGCCGTCCTCCGCGTACAGCGCAAAGCGCTTGGCGCGGACGCCCATGCCGTATGCGCTGGCGTCCATCTCCAGGCCCAGGGCCTTCGCCAGGTCGGCATTGCCGTCGGCGAGCATCTGCAGGCCATCGGGCACATGCTGGGTCTTGCCCCAGGCCTGCATGACGAAGGGATCGTTCACCGATACGCAGAACACCTCGATGCCGCGCTTGCGGAACTCGTCGAAGTGCTGCACGTAGCTGGGCAGGTGCTTCTCGGAGCAGGTCGGGGTGAATGCGCCGGGCACGGCGAACAGCACCGCCTTGCGGCCGTCGAACAGGGCGATGGTGTCCACGGTCTCCACGCCCTCGCGGATGCGCTTGAGGGTCACTTCGGGAATGCGCTCGCCAACCTGGATGCTCATCGGACTGCCTTGTAGGGGAATATGCGGGCCAGTGTAGCGCGCCGGCGTCATGCCGCCGTGACTCCACGGCCTCCGCGCGGCCGGCACTGCGGGCGATTAGAATTGCGGCGTGGCGCCCCGGTGCGGGCCGCTTACGGCAACGGCGGAGTTCGCATGCAGTTCAAAGACTATTACGCGGTACTGGGCGTGGAACCTTCGGCCGGCGACGCCGAGATCAAGACCGCCTACCGGCGGCTGGCCCGCAAGTACCACCCGGACGTCAGCAAGGAAGCCGGTGCCGAGGACCA
Organism: Pseudoxanthomonas sp. Root630; assembly: GCF_001427585.1. GTDB lineage: Bacteria > Pseudomonadota > Gammaproteobacteria > Xanthomonadales > Xanthomonadaceae > Pseudoxanthomonas_A. Next base: position 337,007 of record NZ_LMGY01000017.1, read on the forward strand.
GTTCAAGGCCGTGAACGAGGCCTACGAGGCGCTGCGCGATCCGCAGAAGCGCGCCGCCTACGACCAGTTGCGCGCGCGCGGCTACCGTCCCGGCGAAGAATTCCGTCCGCCCCCGGACTTCGGGCGCGGTGGACCGGGCGCGCAGGATTTCGATTTCGAAGAGATCTTCGGCGGTGCGGGCGGCGGCGGTGGCGGTGCCGGATTCAGCGATTTCTTCGAAGGCCTGTTCGGTCGTCGCGGGCGCGCGGAGCAGGCTGCGCCGCGCGGGCCGCAGGGGCCGCGCGATTCGCGCGCCAAGCTCGCGGTGCCGTTGCAGGCGGTCCACGACGGCGGCAGCGTGCGGGTGAACGTCAACGGGCGCCAGCTCGATGTCAGGGTGCCCACCGGCGTGAAGCCGGGGCAGGTGATCCGGCTGGCCGGGCAGGGCAGCCAGGGCGGCAACCTGCTGCTGGAGGTGGAGTACGCGCCGCATCCGCAGTTCGAGGTGGACGGCCGCAACATCATCCACGTGCTGTCGCTGACGCCGTGGCAGGCCGCGCTCGGCGCTTCGGTCAGCGTGCCGACGCTGGGAGGCGCGGTCGAGTTGAAGATCCCGCCGGATTCGGATTCCGGCCGCAAGCTGCGCCTGCGCGGCCGCGGTCTGCCGGGAACCCCGCCGGGCGACCAGATCGTCGAACTGGAGATCACCGCGCCGCGCGCGGAGACCGACGAGCAACGCAAGGCGTACGCCGCACTGGCCCAGGCCTTCGACGAGTGATGCGACGCGTTGGCGTGGCGAAATAATCGCCACCCCGCTTGACAGCCCCGGCCTGCAAGGCCGCACGACGGTTATCCACAGATTCGTGCAGCACTCATCCACACGCGATGTGGACAACCGGACTGCCGCGTAACCCAAAAAAAACCACGCCACCCGAAGGTGGCGTGGCGGGCGACGAGGAAGTCGCTTACTTGACCTGCTTGGCGGCCGGCGCAGCGGCCGGTGCCGTCAGGCCGCGCTTCTCCAGCAGCGGCTCGATCTTCGGATCGTGGCCGGCGAAGTCGCGGAACAGCTTCATCGCATCCTGGCTGCCGCCCTGCGAGAGCAGGGTCTTGCGGAAGTGGTCGCCGTTCTCGCGCTTCAGTCCGCCATGGCTCTTGAACCATTCCACGCTGTTGGCGTCGAGCACTTCCGACCAGATGTAGGCGTAGTAACCGGCCGAGTAGCCGCCCATGATGTGGCTGAAGTAGGGCGTCTTGTAGCGCGGCGGCACGGGCTTGTAGTTGATGCCGTCGGTGGTCAGCGCGTTGGCTTCGAACTTCATCACGCCGGCCGCGTCAGGCACCTGGTCGGCGGTGATCTGGTGCCAGCGCTGGTCCAGCATGGCCGCGCCCAGGTATTCGGTGGTCTTGAAGCCTTCGTTGAACCTGGAAGCGGCGATCACCTTGTCCAGCAGCGCCTGCGGCAGCGGCTCGCCGGTCTTGTAGTGCTTGGCGTAGTTGGCCAGGATCGACGGCCAGTCGGCCCACATCTCGTTGACCTGCGACGGGTACTCCACGAAGTCCCGCGGCACGCTGGTGCCGCTGAAGTACGGGTACTTCACGTCGGAGAACATGCCGTGCAGCGCGTGGCCGAACTCGTGGAACGTGGTGGTCACTTCGTCCCACGTCATCAACGTCGGCTCGCCGGCCGGCGGCTTGGGCACGTTGAGGTGGTTGGCGACGACCGGCTTGTCGCCGCTCAGGCCGGACTGCGACACGTACGAGTTCATCCACGCACCGCCGCGCTTGGAGTCGCGCGCATACGGGTCGAAGATGAAGATCGCCAGCTGCGAGCCGTCGGCGTTGAACACGTCGTAGGTCCAGGTGTCGGCGTGGTACTTCGGCAGGTCGGTGCGTTCCTTGAACGTCAGGCCGTACAGCTGGTTGGCGGCGAAGAACACGCCGTTCTCCAGCACGTTCTTCATCTCGAAGTACGGCTTGAGCTGCGATTCGTCGAAGTTGTACTTCGCGGCGCGGACCTTCTCGGAATAGAACGCCCAGTCCCACGGCTCGAGCGCGAAGGTCGGCTGGCCCTTGGCCTTCTGTTCCTGGTCGATCATCGCCTGCAGGTCGGCGGCTTCGCGCTTGGCATTGGCCACGGCGGCCGGTGCCAGCTTGCCCAGCATCGCGTTGACGGCTTCCGGCGTGCGCGCGGTCTGGTCTTCCAGGCCGTAGGCGGCATGGTTGGGGTAGCCAAGCAGCTTCGCGCGGTTGGCGCGCAGCTTCATGATGCGCGAGACCAGCGCGGTGGTGTCGAACTCGCCGCCATGGCTGCCGCGCGCGACCGAGGCCTCGTGCAGGCGCTGGCGCAGGGCGCGGTTGGTCAGCTGCGATTCCGGCGGTTGGCCGGTGGTGTTCAGCAGGGTCAGGACGTACTTGCCTTCCAGGCCGCGCTTCTTGGCGACTTCGGCGGCGGTGGCGATCTGCGCTTCGGTCAGGCCGTCGAGCTGCTTCACGTCATCCACGACCACGGCCGAGGCGTTCACGTCCTTCAGCACGTTGTCGCTGAAGGTGGTGGCCAGCGAGGCCAGTTCGCCGTTCATCGTCTTCAGCGTCGCCTTGTCGGCGTCGTTGAGGTTGGCGCCCGAGCGCACGAAGCTGGTGTGGTAGCGCTCGATCAGGCGCACGCCTTCCGCGTCCAGGCCCAGGTCGTTGCGCTTGTCGAACAGCGCCTTGATGCGGGTGAACAGCTTCGGATTCAGGCTGATGGCATCGCCGTGGGCGGCGAACTTGGCCGAGTAGTCGGCGCGCAGCTTGTTGCGCGCGTCATTGGTGTCGGTGCCCACCAGGTTGAAGAACACGGTGGTGGCGCGGTCCAGCACCTGGCCGCTCTTCTCCATCGCGATGATGGTGTTTTCGAACGTGGGCGCGGCCGGGTTGTTGGCGATGGCGTCCATTTCCTTCAGCTGCTCGGCCATGCCGGCGTCGAAGGCGGGCGCGAAGTCGCTGTCCTTGATCTTGTCGAACTGCGGATAGTGCAGCGGCAGCGTGCTTTCCGCGAAGAAGGGATTGGCGGCCTGGGCGGTCTGGGTGGCCGGCGTGGCGGCCTGGCTGTAGGCGGGCATGGCGAGTCCGAGGGTCGCGGCGAGCGCGATAGCGAGGCGGGTGGTCATGAAGCACGACGTCCTGACAGGGTAGATATCCAAGGGTAACCCAGGGGTGCAGGCCGGACCCATGACGAAAGGCATGGGCGTGCCCCCGGAAAGCCCTTCAATCTGCGGCAGAATGCGCCGAGCGCCCCTTGACGGAGAGTCCTGTGAAGCCTGTCCTTGCATTCTGCTGCGCGCTGCTGCTCGCGCCTTCGGCGATGGCCGCCGAGACCCTGAAGTACGTCGCGCTGGTGGATGGCGGCAAGAAGGCGGGCGAACAGACGGTCACCACCGGCGACGACGGCGTCACGCGGGTGGACTTCATCTTCAAGGACAACGGACGCGGGCCGGAACTGAAGGAGGAGTACCGCCTCGCGGCGGACGGCACGTTCCAGCGCTACCAGGTGAAGGGGGTATCGACGTTCGGCGCACCGGTCGATGAAACCTTCATCCGCGACGGCGACCGCGGACAATGGAAGAGCACCTCGGATGCCGGCACCCACACCTTCACCGGGACTGCCCTCTATGCGCCGCTGGGCGGCACGCCCGCGACCATGTCCGTCACCCTGGCGGCCCTCGCAAAGCGACCGGACGGCAGGCTGCCGCTGGTGCCGAGTGGCACGCTGACGCAGCGCAAGATCGCGTCGCTGGACATCCGCAGCGGCGATCGATCGCGCACCGTCGATCTGCTGGCGTTGACCGGCATCGGGTTCACGCCGTCGTTCGTGTGGGTGACGCGGGACGCCGAGCCGCGCATGTTCGCCTACATCTATCCCGGTTTCCTGCAACTGATCGAAGACGGTTGGCAGGGCACCGCCAACACGCTGGAAGCGCGTCAGAAGGTCGCCGAACGCGAAGCGCTGGTCGCGATGCAGCAGCGCCTGGCGCATCCCCTGCCGGGCACCACGCTGATCCGCAACGCGCGCATATTCGACAGCGAGAAGGCCGTCCTCGGTGCCGCGGCGGACGTCGTGGTGCGCGATGGCAGGATCCTGTCGGTGTCGCCGGTGGGGCAATCGAGGGTCGCGGCCGACAACGTGGTGGACGCGGCCAACCGCGTGCTGCTGCCCGGCCTGTACGACATGCACGTGCACGCGGGCAGTTGGGAGGGTGGCCTGCATCTGGCGGCAGGCGTCACCAGCGCGCGCGACATGGGCAACGACAACGCGACGCTGCAACAGCTCATGGCGGAAGAGAAGGCCGGTACGCTGATGCATCCGCGGGTGATTCCGGCCGGCTACATCGAGGGGCAGAGCCCGCATTCGTCGCAAGGCGGATTCGTCGTGAAGGACCTGGCCGGGGCGAAGCAGGCCATCGATTGGTACGCCGACCACGGCTATCCCCAGATCAAGATCTACAACTCGTTTCCGAAGGAGATCCTGCGCGACACGACGGCTTACGCGCACCAACGAGGCCTGCGGGTCAGCGGCCACGTGCCGGCCTTCCTGCGCGCGCAGGACGTGGTGGAGCAGGGCTACGACGAGATCCAGCACATCAACCAGGTGATGCTGAACTTCTTCGTCACGCCGGAGACCGACACGCGCACGCTTTCGCGCTTCTACCTGGTCGCGGACAAGACCGATGGCCTGGATTTCGACAGCAAGCCGGTGCAGGACTTCATCGCGGAACTGGCGAAGAAGCAGATCGTCATCGATCCGACCTTGGCGACGTTCGAGTTCATCCACCAGCGCGAAGGGCAGTTGTCGCCGATCGTCGCGGATGTCGCCGACCACCTGCCGCCGGACGTCCAGCGCGGCCGGCGTGCGGCCGAGATGGACATCAAGGACGACGAGACCGGTGCGCGCTACAAGCGCAGCTTCGACAAGCTGGTGGACTTCACCGGGCGCATGTACCGGGCCGGCGTGCCGATCGTCGCAGGCACCGACGAACTGCCGGGCTTCACCCTGCAGCGGGAGCTGGAACTGTATGTGCAGGCCGGGCTGACGCCGGCGCAGGTGCTCCAGGTGGCCACCTGGAACGGCGCCAAGTACACCCGCACGCTGGAGGATGCCGGCTCGATCACGCCGGGCAAGCGCGCCGACCTGGTGCTGGTGGACGGCGACCCGACGACGAACATCGCCGACGTACGCAAGCTGGCCCTGGTGATCAAGGGCGGGCAGGCGTACTACCCGGCCGAGATCCACGAAGCGCTGGGCATCGCGCCGTTCTCCGCGCCGGTCAAGGTACAGCCGGCGCGCTGACCCGGCGGGTGCAGGCGCGGTGCGGCGGCGCTACGCCAGATTCTCGTAGCGCCGCCAGATCCAGCTCAATTCGTACAGCAGTGCGGCCACGGCGAAGACGCCGTGGAAGCGGGGATTGCGCGTGACGATCGCCGCCGCACTGCCGGCGATGTACATGGCATTCCGCACCCAGTATTCCGTACCCAGCTGGTGTGCGTACGCGGGGCCCTTGATCAGCGTGTCTCCGGCGTCGACGACGAACATCAGCGCGAGCAGGCCGAAGAACCAGTGCTTGCGCCCGTAGTAATAGTCGCGATACCCGGCGCCTTCCGGCAGCGATTCGGGAAACACCAGCGCGCACAGCAGATAGAGCAGCAGGGCGTAGAGGGTGACGTAGAGGTACAGGTTGAAGTTCCAGTGCGCCTGGTGGGACAGGCTGAACTCCCACCACCAGAAATGCAGCAGGTAGACGAACATGAAGGCCGCCCAGACCAGGTGCACCCCGTAGACGGGATGCGCGCGCGGGCGCTCGACGATGCGCGCCGCATGGCGCAGCAGGTGGGTCAGTCCCAGGCCGACGATCATGCCCAGCAGGATGCGGACATGGATGTAGAGGTTGGCGTGGCTGGCGGGATCGGCGGCTTCTTGCATGGGCAGCGTCCTGGATCCGGTGCGCAGCCACGTTAGCCGATCATCGGGCTCCCTGCACGATGCCTTGCCCCGCGCGCGCCGGCGGTGTCTGATAGCGCCTTTCCCGGAGACCGCGCATGACCACTGCCTACGACTTTTCCGCCCAGGACATCGATGGCCACGAGCGCTCGCTCTCGGAGTACCAGGGCAAGGCGCTGTTGATCGTCAATGTCGCGTCCAAGTGCGGCTTCACGCCCCAGTACACCGGGCTGGAGGCGCTGTGGCGCGAGTTCGGCCCGCAGGGGCTCGTGGTGCTGGGTTTTCCCTGCGACCAGTTCGGTCACCAGGAGCCGGGCGACGAAACGGAAATCCGCAACTTCTGTTCGCTCAACTACGACGTGACGTTCCCGATGTTCGCCAAGATCGACGTGAACGGCGACGCTGCGCATCCGCTGTGGAAGTGGTTGAAGAAGGAGAAGAGCGGGCTGCTGGGCATCGGCGCGATCAAGTGGAATTTCAGCAAGTTCCTGGTCGGTCGCGATGGCGGCGTGATCAAGCGTTATGCGCCGACCGACACGCCGGAATCCCTTGCCGGCGACATCCGCTCCGCGCTCGCGTGAACCCCGTGCCCGGCACTGGCGACGGCCCGTTGTTCCATATCGAGTTCGTCACGGTGGACTATGGCCTGCGTGCCTGGGCGACGGGCATCAACGGAACGCTGGATACGACGCTCGCATGCTGGCGCACCATCGCCGAAGAAGTCCGCCGTGTCCGGCCCAAGGGCCTGCTGGTGGTGGACGACATGGAGGGAGAGCCGCCGCCGCCGGGCCAGCTGCTGGAATTCGTGCAGGCGATGCAGGGGCAGGGCATGGAGGCCGTGCGGATCGCCTATGTCGAGCGCCACACCCAGCAGATCCCGCAGGTGGAGTTCGCCGGGCTGCTGGCCAACGAGCACGGGTTCCATGCGCAGATCTTCGGCGACGAGGCCGCCGCCGTGATCTGGCTTCGCTACGGGGGCGGCTAGTCCCGCCCGTCAGCCCTGCGCAGCGGGCTTTTCGACTTCGCGTTGCAGCGCTTCTTCCGGCAGCAGATCGAGGAGCTCTTGGGTGAAGGATTGCAGCACATCCTCCGAGTAGCCGCGGTGGGTCTGCGCGATCACGCCATCCTGGCCGATAATGAACATGTTGGGCAGGGCGGTGACGCCATAGCGGTCGCTGACCACGCCCCGTTCGTCGTGCACGTAAGTGACCTTCAGGCCCTTGTTCGCGCGGATCACGGCATTGAAGTCGCGGCGCGGCTCCTTGAAGTTCACCGCGATGACTTCCAGGTGCTCGCGGCCGACGATCTCCTGGACCCGGCCCAGCATCGGCAGCTCACGCCGGCATGGCCCGCACCAGGACGCCCAGAACGTCACCACGACCACCTTGCCCTGCAACGCGGCCAGGTCGATGGTGTTTCCTTCGCGATCCTTCAGGCCGATGGGCGGGGGCGTTTCCCCTATCCCGGGCTGCTTCACCGGTTCGGCGGCATGGGCACACGTCGTCACGGCCAGCAGGGCCGCCAGCCACAGGCTACGCATCATTCGCTTGTCCTCCCCAGGACGTTGCGGGCGAGCGTAGCACCTGTGGCGACCGGGCGGTGGTCCCGGGCCGGGTCTATTTCTCGACGAAAGCGCGTTCGAACACGTACTGGCCCGCGGTGCCGATGCGCGGCGCGGCGGTGAAGCCGCGGCCGTCCAGCAGCGCACGGAAATCGGCCAGCATCTGCGGGCTGCCGCAGATCATGGCGCGGTCGTGTTCGGGGTCCAGTGCCTCGATGTCGAGCGTCTTCATCATCTCGCCGCTGGCCATCAGGTCGGTTAGGCGGCCGCGGTTCGGGAAGTCCTCGCGGGTGACCGCCGGGTAGTACAGCAGCTTCTCGCGGATGGTCTCGCCGAGGAACTCGTGTTGCGGCAGTTCCTTCTCGAAGTAGTCGCGGTACGCGAGGTCTTCCACACTGCGCACGCCGTGGGTCAGGACGACCTTGTCGAAGCGCTCGTAGGTCTCCGGGTCCTTGATCACCGAGAGCCAGGGCGCCAGGCCGGTGCCGGTGCCGAGCAGATACAGGTTGCGGCCGGGGTGCAGGTCGCTGATCAGCAGGGTGCCGGTGGGCTTGCGGCCGATCAGCACGCGGTCGCCGGGCTTGATGTGCTGCAGGCGCGAGGTCAGGGGGCCGTTGGCCACCTTGATGCTGAAGAACTCCAACTGCTCTTCCCAGTTGGCGCTCGCGATCGAATAGGCGCGCAGCAGCGGCTTGCCCTCGACTTCCAGGCCGATCATCACGAACTGGCCGTTCTCGAAGCGGAAACCGTCGTCGCGGGTGGTGGTGAAGCTGAAGTAGGCGTCCGTCCAGTGACGGACATCGAGCACCGTTTCGGCGCCGAACGCGGAGGACATGTGGGGGTCTTGGCTATTGAATCAACGGCCTATTGTAGCCGACGCCTGCGCTTCGGCCTTGATCGTACTCAATCGATTCGCGCGGAGGCGTCCGCCTCCGGCGCGTGGACTGCATGGCCGCGCCGGTGGAAGTACAGCTGTTCGGCAACGCAGCGCATGAAGGGGGTCCTGAAGGCCAGGTTGAAAAGCCCGTCGAACTGGGCATGGTCGAAGGCCCGGCGCAGCAATCGTTTGGCCCGGAAGGCCGGCACCGCGTCCATGGCGGGCAGGGCAAGGCTGGCGTCGCCCTGCTGCAGGTTGTGCACGATCGCCAGACCGACCGCAGTACCGTGGCGCAAGCCGGCATGGATGCCGCCGGCCGTGACCGGCGACACCATGCCGGCCGCATCGCCGATGAGCACCACGCCGTCCCGCTGCCGGGGACGCACCGGTCCTCCGCACGGGATCAGTCCGGCGCGGACACTGTCGGGGCGTCGGGGGGCTGGCAGGCCCGTCATGACGGCGGTGTGGTGGAGGAAGCCATCGATGTCGGGCACGGCCGATGATCCCGGCACGTGCCGCCGCGCCAATCCGGCCTGCACGCCCGTCGGCGTCTGCGCCACCCAGCCGATGTAGCCCGGGGCGTAGTGCTTGCTGATGAAGCAGTGCAGGGCATCGGGCTCGCGCAGGGCCACGCCGTCGAACTCGTGCTCGACGCCATACAGCCACTGTTCCACGCGGCCCAAGCCGAGGCACGTCGCCACCCGTGACGTCGCGCCATCGGCCCCCACCAGCCAGCGTGCGCGTCCGATGCCCGGCAACCTCCAGTGATCTCCGGTGCGTTGCGCGTCGCGGAAAGGCGTGCCCAGGCGCAGCGGTATGCCGCATTCGACCAGGCCCTCGCCGAGCCAGCGCATCAACGCGGGCGTGTCGGTGGTATAGAAACGATAGTCCGGTGCCGCGAGTCGCACGCTGCGCAGGTTCGGCGCGTAGAGGCGGACGTGCGGCACCGCGCGCAGAAGTGCGGCGGGTAGGTCCGCCAAGCAGGCATGTTGCAAAGCTTCGGCCACCAGGATGCCGGTGGTGTGGATGCGTTCGCCGAGATCGCGCTTGCGATCCACCACGCAGACGCTTGCACCGTGTTGCGCGAGGGTCTGGGCGCAGGCGACACCGGCGAAGCCGGCGCCCACCACGATGACGTCGTAGTCCGTTTCCTGCATGCGCGTGGATGCTCCGTTCCTGGGGAGCGTCCAAGGTGCAGTGCCTCTGCGGGGTCGCCATGAAGCGACGGTGAAGCCATCGGAGATGTCGGATGCACCCAAGAAAAAAGGCGCCCCACGGGGCGCCTTCGTTTCACTCAGCCGCTCACTCAACCGTGGCCGCCGCCGCGCGGTCCACGCTGGCCACCACCGCCGGGCCGTCCACCGGGGCCGCGGCCACCGGCGGGGCGACCGCCGGGACGCGGACCTGCGTGCTGCGGCCGATTGCCGCCACCAGGGCGGCCCTGCGGCCGGGGACCACGGGGCTGCTGGCCGTAAGGATTGAATCCGGGGTTCGCATGATCGGACGGGAAGCTCGGCGCATTGCCGGGGTGGCCGTAGGGACGCGCCGCACGCTGCGGCTTGCCGGCGCCAGCGCCCTGCGCACCACGCGGGCCGCGCTCGCCCGCAAAGCCACCGCCCTGGTCGTTGCCAAAGCGGTTGCCACCAAAGCCGCCGGCACCTGCGCCGGGGCCGCGCTTGCCCGCACCGCCGGGCTTGCCGCCCGCGCCGGGGCGTCCGCCGGGCTTGCCGCCATAAGGCTTCTTCGGGCCACCGGGGCCGGCGTTGCGATGGCCGGCGGGACCGGTGTCCACGCCGTCCGGCACGTACCAGCTGCGGAAGGCCGCCGGATTGCCATCCGGCAACGGCTTCGGGCCCTTCGGCGCGCGTTGCTTGAACGGCTTCTGCGATTGTTTGGCCGCCTGTTCGCCGCTGACGGTCAGGCCGCCGTGGGGCTTCTTGCCGCGGCCACGGCCGCGGTCTTCGCGCACGTGGTCGAAGCGGCGCAGCTCACGGCCTTCGTCTGCCGTGTTGTGGCCGTTGACGTAGGCGCTGCCACTGCGGCCGCCACCGACATGCACGGTGGACTTGGAGGCCTTGCGCTGGCCGATGACCGGCTGCAGCGTCAGTGCGGCGGGTGCGCCGTCTTCCAGGCCCAGCTCCTTGCGCAGCGCTTCCACCTGCGCGTCCGCCAGTTCCTGCGACTGGCCGCGCAACAGCGGCTGCGGCAGGCTCACCTTGCCGTAGCGCACGCGCTTGAGGCGGCTGACCTGGCAACCCTGCGATTCCCACAGGCGGCGCACTTCGCGGTTGCGGCCTTCCTTGACGACCACGCGGAACCAGTCGTGCGAATCGGTGCCGCCGATGCGTTCGATCTCGTCGAACTTGGCCGGGCCATCGTCCAGCGCCACGCCGCGGCGCAGGCGGTCGACGACGTTGTCCGGCACGCTTTCCTGGCCTTCCGGCGCACGCACGCGCACGACGTACTCGCGCTCGACTTCGTACGACGGGTGCATCATCGCGTTGGCGAGTTCGCCGTCCGTGGTCAGCAGCAGCAGGCCGGTGGTGTTGATGTCCAGGCGGCCGATCGCGATCCAGCGCGCGCCCTTCATGGCCGGCAGCGCTTCGAAGATCGTCGGACGACCTTCGGGGTCTTCGCGGGTGGTGACTTCGCCTTCCGGCTTGTTGTAGATCAGCACGCGGGCCGGCTCGGTCAGCGCACTGGTGACGAAGGTCTTGCCGTCCAGTTCGATCTTGTCGCCGGCCTTGACCGACAGACCGGTCTGCGCGGTTTCGCCATTGACCTTGACCAGGCCATCGGCGATGCGCTGTTCCAGCGCACGACGCGAGCCGAGCCCGGCCTGCGCCAGCACCTTGTGCAGGCGTTCTTCCAGGCGCGCGGCTTCGACGGGTGCGCTCTCACGCTTCAGGGACAGTTTGCCCAGCGTGGTCTTCTTCGGGGTGTTGCTCATTGCTTCTGCTCCGACGGTGCCCGGTCTTCCTCGTCGGAAGCTGCGGCGTCGTCATCTTGGGGGTGGGAGTCATCGGTGTCGCCGGCGTCTTCGCCGGTATCGGCCGATGCGTTGTCTTCGTTGTCGACGCCGTCGTTCGATGCGGCGAGCGTGTGCCCGTCCTCATCGTCGCGGGCGTCATCGTCATGGCCGTCCACCGGGGCATCGCCGCTGGCGATGCTGACCGGCAGCGGGGCGCCGTCCAGCGGCAGCTGCGGTTCCAGTTCGCCGATGTCCCGGAGTTCGGACAGCGGCGGCAGTTCGTCCAGGCGCTTGAGCCCGAAATAATCCAGGAAGCCCTTGGTCGTGCCGAACAGCGCCGGCTTGCCCGGCACGTCGCGGTGGCCGACCACGCGAATCCATTCGCGCTCTTCCAGCGCCTGGATGATGTTGCTGCTCACGGCCACGCCGCGGACCTGCTCGATCTCGCCGCGCGTGATCGGCTGGCGGTACGCGATCAGGGCCAGGGTCTCCAGCGTGGCGCGCGTGTACTTGGTCTTGCGCTCGGTCCAGAGACGGGCGACCCAGCCATGCACGTCGGCCTTGACCTGGTAACGGTAGCCGGACGCCACTTCGACCAGTTCCACGCCGCGGTCGGCGCAAGCCTCGGTCAGCTGTTCGAGCGCGAGCTCGACGCTGCCTTCCGGCGCCGGTTCCTCTTCCGGAAACAGGCCGTGCAGCTGCGCCAACGTCAGCGGCTGGGTGGCGGCCATCAGCGCGGCTTCCACGATGCGGTTGATGAGCGATTGATCCATGCGGTCCTGTCGTTCGGGCTGGCAGCGGGCGCGGGGCCGGCTGCGTCAGGGGGTGTCGTTGGCAGCGTCGGTGTCGTCGAACTCGCTGGAGAACTGCAGCGGCTCGTTGGTGTTGTTCAGCGCCAGCGACTTGATGTAGATCGGGGCAAGCGGTCCTTCCTGCACGATGTCCAGCAACTGTTCCTTGGCCAGTTCCAGCATGGCCAGGAAGGTCACCAGCACGCCCAGCTTGCCTTCCTCGACGGTGAACATGCTTTCGAAGCGGTGGAACTTGCCGTCCTCCAGCCGCGTCAGCACGTCGCCCATCCGCTGGCGCACGCTGAGCGCCTCGCGCCGGATGGCGTGGCCGGTGAACAGCTCGGCGCGCTTGAGCACGTCGTGCAGCGCCAGCAGCATTTCCTTCAGTTCCACCGGCGGCGGCAGCTTCACCGCCGCGCGGTCGGGCACATGCGCGTTCACCGGGGTGGTGTCGCGATCCTGGCGGGGCAGGGTGTCCAGGTCCTCGGCCGCCTGCTTGAAGCGTTCGTACTCCTGCAGCCGGCGCACCAGCTCGGCGCGCGGGTCGCCTTCGTCGCCTTCCTCGGAGACCGGTCGCGGCAACAGCATGCGCGACTTGATCTCGGCCAGGATGGCGGCCATCACCAGGTACTCGGCCGCCAGCTCGAACCTCAGCTCCTGCATGACATTGATGTAGTCCACGTACTGCCGGGTGATCTCGGCGACGGGGATGTCCAGGATGTCCAGGTTCTGCCGGCGGATCAGGTACAGCAGCAGGTCGAGCGGGCCTTCGAAGGCGTCGAGGATGACTTCCAGCGCGTCCGGCGGGATGTACAGGTCCTGCGGGATCTGCAGCACCGGCTGCCCATGCACCACCGCCAGCGGCATTTCCTGCTGCTGCGGATGCGTGGACGGGTTGGTCTGAGTCGCGTCGGACGCGAGTTCTGGGCTCATCAAGAAACAGCCATCGTGCTAATCACAGCCTCGGCATGCGTGCGGCGCGCGGCAGGGGCGGCGCGGTTCCGGCAATGCCTTAACGAAATCATGCGTCGCAGGGCGAACGCTTCCCTTACATCAACCAGCAATGCACACCGCGGGGGCCGCGGGGGCGGACAGCGAGAGGTCGTTGGGCGCGGGCGGGTGGGGGCAGCGAATCGAACGTCCCGGTGTCCCCGTGGCGGGGTGGGCGGACCGTCTGGCCGGTGCCTACCCTGGACGGGCCGCTGCTTCCGGCCGTGCAATGGAAGACAGGGTAAGCGTTGGCCGGGACCGTGTCCAGCGCCGTGCGGCGGACGGGCACGTACAATTCAGGCTTCGACTCCGGAGTGAAGACCATGTGGTATGCCATTGAAGGCCATGATGCGGCCGATGCCCTGCCGAAGCGCCTGGAAGCCCGGGCGGCCCACCTGGCCCGGCTGACCGCCCTGCGCGACGAAGGGCGCCTGTTGCTGGCCGGTCCTTGTCCCGCCATCGATGCCGAGGATCCGGGCCCGGCGGGGTTCAGCGGCAGCATCGTGATCGCCGAGTTCGACGCGTTGGAAGACGCGCGGGCCTGGGCAGACGCCGACCCTTACGTCGCCGCGGGCGTCTACGCGCGTGTCGACGTGCGCCCCTTCCGCAAGGTCCTGCCGTGAGCCGGATCGAGCGTATCCGGGACGCGCTGGCGGCGCTGCAGCCGACCGCGCTGGAGGTGGTGGACGACAGCCACCAACATGCCGGGCACGAGGGCGCCCGCGACGGGCGTGGCCATTTCACGGTGCGGATCGTCAGTCCGGTCTTCGCGGGCAAGGCCCCGCTGGCCCGGCACCGGACCGTTTATGCAGCCCTGGGCGAGATGATGCAGACCGACATCCACGCTCTCGTCATCGAGGCCCGGACCCCGGACGAGGCGGGCTGAGCCGCGTCGCGTTTTCCGGCACTGCGGCATGCAGTGCACTGTGAAAACGTTTACATTCGCCCCCTTTCGCATCGCCGGGAGGGCGCCATGAGCCAAAACCACCACCCCCTTGCTCCTCATCCCCTGCGGGTAGGCCTGCTGGCTGCTCTATTGGCCGCTCCCGTCGCGGCCAAGCCGCCGGTCTATGCCACCCCCGCCGAAACCGCCTTCGTCGATGCCCTGCTGGCGAAGATGACGGTGGAGGAGAAGCTGGGCCAGCTGAACCAGCCGCCGGGCGTCGGCAACAACACCGGCCCGGCCGCGATGGCCGGCAACGAGGACCAGATCCGCCGCGGTGAGATCGGTTCCTACCTCGGCACCCAGGGCGCTGCGCTGACCTGCCGCCTGCAGAAGATCGCCGTCGAAGAGTCGCGCCTGGGGATTCCCCTGCTGTTCGGCTATGACGTGATCCACGGCCATCGGACGGTGTTCCCGGTGCCGCTGGGCGAGTCGTCCAGCTTCGATCCGGACGAAGTCCAGCACGCTGCGCGCATCGCCGCGATCGAGGCCGCCGCCCACGGCATCCACTGGACCTACGCGCCGATGGTCGACATCGCACGCGACCCGCGTTGGGGCCGCATCGTGGAAGGCGCCGGCGAAGATCCCTACCTGGGCTCGGTGCTCGCCGCGGCCCGCGTGCGCGGTTTCCAGGGCGACGACCTGCGCAAGCCGGATGCGGTGCTGGCCACGGCCAAGCACTTCGTCGCCTATGGCGCCGCCGAAGCCGGGCGCGACTACAACGTGGCCGACATCTCCGAGCGCACATTGCACGAGGTCTACCTGCCGCCGTTCAAGGCGGCCGTCGATGCGGGCGCGCAGTCGATCATGGCCTCGTTCAACGAGATCGCCGGGGTTCCGATGCACGCGCACCGGCCGCTGATCCAGGACCTGCTGCGCAAGGAGTGGGGCTGGGACGGATTGCTCGTCAGCGACTACACCGGCGTGATGGAGCTGATGCCGCACGGCGTGGCTGCCAATCCGGAACAAGCCGGCGTGCTCGGCCTGCGCGCCGGCGTCGATGTCGACATGGTCAGCCAGATCTACGTCAAGGACCTGCCCGCTGCCGTCAAGGCGGGTCGGGTGCCGATGGCGGAGGTGGATGCCTCGGTGCGTCGCGTGCTCAACGCGAAGTACCGGCTCGGCCTCTTCGACGACCCGTATCGCTCCTGTACTGCCGACGGCGCGCGCGAACGCGCGCTGACGCTGACGCCGGAGCACCGCGCCGCGGCGCGCCGCATGGCGCAGAAGTCGATGGTGCTGTTGGAGAACGAGGGCAACGTGTTGCCGCTGTCGAAGTCCGTGCGCACGCTGGCGGTGATCGGTCCGCTGGCCGATCATCGCCGCGCGATGCTCGGCAACTGGGCCGTCGCGGGGCGTGAGGAGGACGCGATCACGCCGCTGGAAGGCCTGAAGGCCGCGCTCGGCGACAAGACGCGGATCGTCGTGGCGAAGGGCGCCGACATCGACAGCCAGGACACCCGCGGTTTTGCCGAAGCGGTCGCCGCGGCGAAGCAGGCCGACGCCGTGGTGATGTTCCTCGGCGAGCACCCGGACATGAGCGCGGAAGCCAACAACCGCACCACGCTCGATCTGCCCGGCGTGCAGGAGCAACTGGCGCTCGCCGTTGCGGCGACCGGCAAGCCGGTCGCCCTGGTGCTGCTCAATGGCCGGCCGCTGTCGATCGGCGGATTGAAGGGCAAGGTGCCCGCGATCCTCGAAGCCTGGTTCCCCGGCGTGGAGGGCGGTCCGGCCATCGCGGACGTGCTGTTCGGTGACGTGAACCCGTCCGCGAAGCTCCCCGTGACCTTCCCGCACAACGTCGGCCAGGTGCCGATCTATTACGCACACAAGAACACCGGACGCCCGCCGCGCGAGGAAGAGAAGTACACCAGCAAGTACCTCGACGTGCCGTGGACGCCGCTGTACGCCTTCGGCCACGGCCTCAGCTATACGACGTTCCGCTACGACGCACCGGTCGTGTCGAAGAAGACGCTGGCACCCTCCGCGTTGCAGCAGCAGGTCAGCGTGCGGGTCACCAACACCGGCAAGCGGGCGGGCGAGGAAGTCGTGCAGCTGTACGTGCGCGATGACGTCGCCAGCATCACCCGGCCGGTCAGGCAGTTGCGTGGGTTCCAGCGTGTCGCGTTGAAGCCGGGCGAGTCGAAGGTCGTCACCTTCGCACTCGGATTCGACGACTTGTCGATGCTGGATGACCGCATGCAGCGCGTGGTCGAGCCTGGCACGTTCACGGTGTTCGTCGGCGGCAGCTCCGACCAGACACGCGAGGTCGCTTTCGAGGTCGCCGCCAAGTAGAGGCGGGGTGTTGCGGTAGTCGTGAATATGCTGCAACGCAAAATACTTGCGGATACCTGCGGGTGCCCGCAAGTGCATGAATTCCAGGTGTTTTCGGCATCGAATAACGCGGGCTTTACACGTTTCCGTGAAAACGGTTACAGTCCGCGCCACTTACAGCAGTCATCACCGCGGAGGGGCGGGGAATGGCGCGAACCTCGGTCACCATCAAGGATGTCGCACGTGAGGCACGGGTATCCGTGGCTACCGTTTCGCGTGCCTTGAACGGTCACGAGAACGTCGCCGAAGCCGTGCGCCAGCAAGTCCTGGCCACTGCGGACCGCCTGCGTTACCAGCCCCATGCCGCCGCCCGCAGCCTCAGCAGTCGTCGCACCCAGACCATCGGCGTGGTGCTGCCCGATCTCTACGGCGAGTTCTTCTCGGAACTGATCCGCGGCATCGATCAGGTCGCACGCGCCCGCCGCCAGCATCTGCTGGTATCCAGCTATCACGGTCATCCGGAAGAGCAGGGCGAAGCCCTGCGTGCCATGCGTGGCCGCGTGGACGGCCTGCTCGTGCTCTCGCCTTACACCGATCAGCCTGGCTTCCTGGTGGACAACCTGCCGTCGGCGCTGCCGGTGGTGCTGATCAATACCGACGTGCAGGAAGCCGCCTATCCGGCGCTGACGATCGACAACTACAGCGCAGCCGTGGCGATGGTCGAGCATCTGGCCCAGGCCGGTCACCGGCGCATCGCCTTCATTGGCGGCCCGGAAGGCAATTTCGACGCACGCGAACGCCTGCGCGGTTACCGCGACGCGCTTGCGCGCTTCGTTCCCGGCGCGGCGCCGCTGGAGTTCGCGGGCGATTTCAGCGAATCCGCCGGTTACGAAGCCGGCAAGCGCATCGCGCAGATGAAGGAGCGCCCGCAGGCGGTGTTCGCCGCCAACGACATGACGGCGCTGGGTTGCCTGTACGCCTTCAACGAAGCCGGCGTGCGCGTACCGCAGGACATCGCGCTCGCGGGCTTCGACGACATTCCGCTCGCACGCTTCGTTCACCCGACCTTGACCACGATGCGGGTCAGTATCGCGGAGTTGGGTGGACAGGCGATGAGCCGGTTGCTGGACACGATTGATTCCGATGGCGAGCGCGTGGCGCCCTCGGCGACGCTGGTCCCCGAATTGATCGTGCGGGAATCGAGCATCGGAGCGGTGCCCCAGGCGAAGAAGTAGCGAGGGAGAGGCACCCGCTTTTTTTTGGGCGGGCTTGTAACCGATTACAGGCGGCCATCAAGCCGGCCAGCAATGAAACAACTTTTTGGAGGGAGAGAGCCAATGAAGTATCGCAACCGTTCCACATTCCAACCCAAGCGCAAACTGCTGACCTGTGCCCTGGCCAGCGTGCTGGTCGTGGCCAGCGGCCACGCCATCGCGCAGTCCTCGAATGCCACGCTGCGCGGCAAGGCCGATGCCGGCGCGCAGGTCACCGCCGTCAACACCGCCACCGGCAGCAAGCGCCAGGTGACGGCAAATGCGGATGGCAGCTACTCGCTCGCCGGGTTGCCGCCGGGTACCTATACGGTGTCTTCAGGCGGTACCGAACGCACGGTGACGCTGCAGGTCGCTACGTCCGTCAGCCTGGATCTCGTCGGCGGTGCGCCAGCGGCGCCTGCGGGTGATACGACCACGCTGGACACCGTCCGTGTGTCCGCACCGCCGCTGCAGGAGGTCAAGACCTCCGAAGTCGGCACCAACGTATCGTTGAAGCAGATCAACACGGTCCCGCAGCTGACGCGCAACTTCCTCGAGTTCGCCGACACCGTG
Source organism: Pseudoxanthomonas sp. Root630 (assembly GCF_001427585.1). GTDB lineage: Bacteria > Pseudomonadota > Gammaproteobacteria > Xanthomonadales > Xanthomonadaceae > Pseudoxanthomonas_A. The sequence goes on from NZ_LMGY01000017.1 coordinate 355,196, forward strand.
CCGGGCATGCAGTTCGAGACCGACCAGAGCAGCGGCCAGTCCAAGCTGCGCGGCGGCGCCCAGAAGAGCAGCGCCATCAACGTGTACATCGATGGCGTCGGCCAGAAGAACTACGTGCTGACCGGTGGTGTGGCAGGCCAGGACCAGAGCGCAGGCAATCCGTTCCCGCAGCTGGCCATCGGCGAATACAAGGTCGTGACCTCGAACTACAAGGCCGAGTTCGACCAGGTGGGCTCGGCGGCGATCATCGCCCAGACCAAGTCGGGCACCAACGAGTTCAAGGGTGAGCTCTTCACCCGTTACACCAATACCTCCATGCGTCAGCCGACGGTGGGTGAAGACGCTGCGGGTGTGGACAAGGCCCAGACCAAGCAGAACGAGTACGGTTTCGCGCTGGGTGGTCCGATCATCCAGGACAAGATGCACTTCTTCTTCAGCTACGAAGCCAAGGATTTCGTGCTGAACGTCGATCCCGTCGCAACACCCCGTCAGTGGGAATCGTTCGAGGACTTCCTGCCTGCGGGTGTCCGCGCGCAGCTGGGCCCGACCACACAGCCGTTCAACGAAGACCTGTACTTTGGCAAGTTGAGCTGGGATGTGGGCGACAACGATCGTCTGGAGCTGTCGGCCAAATATCGCGACGAACAGGGTGTGAGCGGTGCAGGCGGTACGACCACGGACAGCGCCGCGAAGGTCAACTTCAATACCGACAAGCGCTATGACCTGCGCTGGATGCATTACGGCGAGACGTTCCTCAATGAAGCGCGCGTGACCTATGAGGACTCGCTGTTCAATCCGGCGGCGTTCACGATCGGCAACCAGTCGATCTACACCCGCGGGCCGAACCGCAATGATGTGCTGCTCACCGCCGACTCGACCAGCGCCCTGTCGATCCAGCGCAAGGGTCAAAAGGGACCGGCGTTCCAGAACGACCTGACCTTCAACTCGTTTGAGTGGATGGGCGACCACGTAGTCAAGACCGGCATTAAGTTCAAGTCGGTTGAACTGACGCAGAGTGAAAACTCGGCCATCAATCCGACCTTCCGTTATTCGGTCAACGACGGTTCGCTGCCGATCACCGCTTACTCCCCGGTGGGTACCAACGTCATTCCCTATATGGTGAGCTTCAACGCTCCCTACGAGGGCGCATCGCCTATCGTCACGACCAAGGCCAAACAGTACGGCATCTATATCCAGGACGACTGGGATGTCACTGATCGCCTGCAGTTGAACCTCGGTCTGCGTTGGGACTACGAGGATATCCCGTCCTACGTGGATTTCCGTACGCCGCAGGAAGTGGTGGACGCGCTGTATGGTCCGGGCACGGGTAGCAACTCGGGCGGCATCTACGCTGACCAGCTGCGCGCCGGTGGCGTCAACATCGAGGACTACATCAGCACCGGCAACAACCGCAAGGCCGACAAGAACAACTGGGCGCCACGCCTTGGTTTCTCGTACGACCTGACCGGCGACGAGCGTTGGGTGCTGTTCGGCGGTGCGGGCCGCAGCTACGACCGCAACCTGTATGACTACCTGGGTCTGGAGCAGGTCAAGGCCGCGCTGGCGACCTACGACATCAACTTCGTCGAGAGTTCGGGTTGCACGCCTGCGCCTGGCACCTGCGTGAACTGGGATCCGCGTTTCCTGAACGGGATCGACGAGCTGTACTCGCTGATCGACACGCGTCGTCGCAACGGCGAAATCGACCTGATGAACAACGATCTGGTCACGCCGTACTCCGACCAGTACTCGCTGGGCATCCGCGGCACCATCGGCGAGTGGAACACGTCGGCGACGGTGGCCTACGTGCACAGCAAGGAAGGATTCGTCTTCACCCTGGGCAACCGCTATCCGAACGGTAACTTCTACGACGCTCCGTCGTGGAATGCGAACGATATCGCTCAGCCCTGGGAGCACAACCCGCCGGGTTTCGGTGGGCTGATCCTGGGTGACAACGGTATCGAAACCAAGACCACGCAGCTGCTGCTGTCGGCCGAGAAGCCGTACACCGAAGAGTCCGGTTGGGGCTTCACCGCGGGCTATACGTTCTCCCGCGCGAAGGGCAATCGGGGTGGCGACGAGCACTACTCCTTCGACGGTCCGACGATCGACGCCTATCCCTTCATCGACCTGAAGGCGGTTCCGCGCCATCGTCTGGTGATGACCGGCATCTACGATCTGCCTTGGGGCGTTACCGCCTCGGCGAAGGTGACTCTGGCGACGCCGCCGCCGCTCAACTCCGTTGTCGGCTGGTGGGAGTACGGCTCTGCGACCGCCGTGCCGCCGCTGATCGTCTCGACCGACACGCCTGGCACGCTGGGTACGAAGCAATTGGACCTGTCGCTGTCCAAGCGTTTCGATATCGCCGAGGACATGGCGTTCGAAGTTCGCGCGGACATGATCAACGTCACCAACGCGAAGAACTACAGCTCGTACCGCACGGTCTGGGGTTCCGGTGGCGTATACGATCCTGAGACCAGCGTCGTCAGCACGGGCAACGGCGTCACCAGCTACACGCCGCCGCGTACGCTGTTCGTCAGTGCGCGTCTGACCTGGTAACGGGTACGACGTCATCGGCCATGTTCGGGACCCGCGCAAGCGGGTCCCGTCATTTGGGGGAGGGGAGATGGACGGGAACTCGATTCGCGAAGTCGTGGTGGTGGGCGGTGGTTCGGCCGGCTGGATGGCGGCTTCGGCACTGGTCAGGCATCTGGACCGGAACTGCAAGGTCCGGCTGGTGGAGTCCGACGAGATCGGCATCATCGGTGTCGGTGAGGCGACGGTGCCGCACATCCGCACCTTCAATGCACAGGCGTTGGGGCTGGACGAGGCGGAATTCGTCCGTGCCACGCAGGGCACCTTCAAGCTCGGCATCGAGTTCCGCGACTGGGCGCGCATCGGCGACCGCTACATGCATGGGTTCGGTACGGTGGGACATGACCCCGGGCCGGCCGCCTTCCATCATTATTGGTTGCGTTTGCTGCTCGCCGGCAAGAACGTTGGCGACATCGGTTCCTATCAGTTGCAGACGGCGGCCTCGCGCGAAGACCGGTTCCTCCCGGGCGCGAACGACGTGCCGCCGACATCGCCGCTGGCATCGGTGGCGTACGCCTACCATTTCGACGCGACGCTCTATGCACGCTACCTGCGCGGGTTCGCAGAGGGGCAGGGCGTGGAGCGGATCGAAGGCAAGGTCGTCGATGTGGAACTTCGCCCGGAGGACGGCTTCGTCTCGGCCGTTGTCATGGCCGATGGCCGCAGGGTCGAAGGCGACCTGTTCATCGATTGCTCCGGCTTCCGTGGCCTGCTGATCGAACAGGCGCTCAAGACGGGTTACGAGGATTGGAGTCATTGGCTACCGTGCGATCGCGCGGTGGCCGTGCCATGCGCACGCGTGGGCGACCCGACGCCATATACACGTTCGACCGCGCGTACCGCGGGCTGGCAATGGCGCATTCCGCTGCAGCACCGCACCGGCAACGGCCTGGTCTACTGCAGTCGCTTCCTCAGTGACGACGAAGCTGCGAACACGCTGCTCTCGAATCTGGATGGCGAAGCTCAGGCAGAGCCGCGGCCGTTGCGTTTCGTCACCGGCAAGCGCAAACAGTTCTGGAACCGCAACGTCGTGGCGGTCGGATTGGCCAGCGGGTTCATGGAGCCGCTGGAATCGACCAGTCTGTTGCTGATCCAGACTGCGATCCTGCGGTTGCTGGACATGTTCCCGCGGCAGGGCATCGACCCGGGTCTGGTGGCGCGCTACAACGAACGCACGCACTTCGAATACGACCACATCCGGGATTTCCTGATCCTGCACTACAAGGCGGTGGAGCGCGACGAGCCCTTCTGGCGCGAATGCCGGGAGATGCCGATCCCCGACACGCTGCAGGCCAACATCGACCTGTTCCGCAACAGCGGGCGCTTCTACCGGGACGGCGAGGAGTTCTTCGCGCTGCAGAGCTGGATCCAGGTAATGCTGGGCCAGCGCATCGTGCCGAGCGCGTACTCACCCCTGGTGGATCGGCTGTCGGAGGCGGAGGTCGAGGCCTTCGTGGCGAATGTCCGGCAGACGATCGACCGCTGCGTGCAGGCGATGCCCAAGCACCAGGCCTTCATCGAGCGGCATTGCCGTGCGCCGGCGGTGGGCTGAGTCCATCCGTCGCTTTGACGCTGCGGTGCAGCATTGAAGTGCTTTGTTTCCCTTGTTGAAACAAGTACTTGCAGGCTGCACCGGGTGGAGTTGGCCGTTTTTGCCATGGGTTCTGAAAACGGTTACATTTCCGTGGTGAGATGTCATCCGTGGAGGGCGGACGTGACGCACGAGTGGCTTACCCGACGCGTGTCGCACGCAGGTGCGACGGCGCAGAGACGAGGGTCGCCGGTGCATCCGGCGACGGTAGCCCGTGCCTTCTCCGCCCGCTGCCCGCCAGGCACCGGAATCCCCCTTTTTCTTTGAACCGCCGTCGGGTCCTGTCGCCAACGCGGCGTGCAGTATTCCGCTCTCGCATGTAAACGTTTACAGCCCAGCATGATGACCACGAACGAAGCCCGCTTTCCGTTGACCCGCAGCATCACGGCGTTCCTCCTCACCCTGGCGATTGCCGCCTGCCAGAAGGCACCGGAGCCCGCGCCCAAGCCAGAAGCCAAGCCTGCAACGCCCGCCGTTGCCGCCAAGCCCGAACCGCCGGCCAAGCCGGAACTGCCGCCGTTGTTCCGCGACATCGAACGCCGCACGTTCCAGTTCTTCTGGGATACGACCAACGAAATGAACGGACTGACGCCAGACCGCTATCCATCGCGTCCTTTCGCCAGCATCGCGTCGGTCGGCTATGCGCTGACGGCGTATCCGATCGGCATCGAGAACGGCTGGGTCAGCCGCACCCAGGCGGTGGATCGCACGCTGACGACGCTGAAGTTCCTGCGCGACGTGCCGCAGGGCGCGCAGAAGGAAGGGCGGGGTGGCTACAAGGGGTTCTATTACCACTTCCTCGACATGGACACCGGCCAGCGTTTCAACAGCTGGGTGGAACTGTCCAGCGTGGATACCTCGTTGCTGATGATGGGCGTGTTGTTCGCGCAGTCGTACTACGACCGCGACGAGGCACGCGAAAAGGAGATCCGCGAGATCGCCGATGTGCTGTACAAGCGCGTGGACTGGACCTTCCTGCAGAACAACAAGCCGTTGATCTCGATGGGCTGGTTCCCGGAAAGCGGCACCATTCCGCACGACTGGAAGGGCTACAACGAGGCCATGATGGTCTACGTGCTGGCGATGGCGTCGCCGACCCATCCGGTCGGCCAGGACGCGTGGGAAGTGTGGACGCGCAGCTACGGCGAGTTGTGGGGCGTATTCCAGGGGCAGGAGTACCTGACCTTCGCGCCGCACTTCGGCCACCAGTACAGCCATGTCTGGATCGACTTCCGCGGCATCCAGGACGCCTACATGCGCGAGCGCGGCATGGACTACTTCGAGAACAGCCGCCGCGCGACGTACGCCCAGCGCGCATATGCCACCGAGAACCCGATGAAGTGGAAGGATTACGGCGAGAACGTCTGGGGCCTGACCGCCTCGGACGGCCCGCAGCAGACCCTGCAGGAGTACCGCGGCGAGCAGCGCCAGTTCCGCCATTACTCCGCGCGCGGGGCCGGCTTCCGCGAGAACTTCGACGACGGCACCATCGCGCCCACCGCGGCGGTCGCCTCGCTGCCGTTCGCCCCGGAGATCGTGATCCCGGCCACCGAGGAAATGCACCGCCGCTACGGCGACTACCTCTACTCGAGCTACGGCTTCCTCGATTCGTTCAACCCGAGTTTCGACTACGACATCCCGCTGAAGACCGGCCGTGTCGTGCCGGGCAAGGGCTGGGTGGCCAGCGACTACATCGGCATCGACCAGGGCCCGATCCTCGCGATGATCGCGAACTACCGCAGCGATTTCGTCTGGAACGTGATGAAGAAGAATCCCTATATCCGCGATGGCCTGAAGAAGGCCGGCTTCGAAGGCGGATGGCTGGACGCGAAGACGGAGCAGGCCGCACAGGCCGCGCCGACGGCACCCACCGCGCCGCCGGATCTCGATGCAGCCGCAGCGCGTGCATTGGGCACGGCGGAATCGCGCGCCAACCAGGCCGCACAGCCTGAGGCGGCGCGCCCGCAACAGCCGGAGTAAGCTGCACGCATGGTCGAGCGCGTGCCAGCGTCGTTCTCTCCAGCACGCATCAGGGCCTCCTTCTTTCGAAGGGCGGCCTTGGTGCGCTGCTGTTTCCTGCTCGTGGTCCTGGGCCTCACGTTCTGCCTGGCGGGCTGCACGCGCACGGAAGATGCGCGTACCACGGTGCGCTTCTGGGTGATGGGTTATGAAGGCGAAGTGGTGGCGAAACTGCTGCCCGAGTTCGAGCGCCAGCACCCCGATATCCATGTCGACCTGCAGATCGTGCCGTGGCTGTCGGCGCACGAAAAATTGCTGACCGCCTTCGCTGGCGATTCGCTGCCCGACGTGTGCCCGATCGGCAACACGTGGATCCCGGAGTTCGCTGCGCTCGGCGCGCTGGATCCGCTGGACGACCAGATCGCCGCGACGCCCGGTTTCAACCAGGCGGATTTCTTCCCGGGCGTCTGGGATACCGGCGTGATCGACGGGCGCGCATACGCAGTGCCGTGGTACGTCGAGACGCGCTTGCCGTTCTACCGTCGCGATGTGCTCGCGAAGGCCGGCGTCAAGACGCTGCCCACCAGCTGGGACGAATGGCGCATCGCGCTGCGCGAGGTCAAGCAGGTGGCGGGCGAGGGCAACTACTCGATCCTGTTGCCGCTCAACGAATTCGAGCCGCTGTTGAGCCTGGCCATCCAGCAGCCCGAACCGCTGCTGCGCGATGGCGGGCGCTATGGCAATTTCCGCAGTGCAGGTTTCCGGCAGTCGCTCGGCTTCTACAAGGAGATGTTCGACCAGCAGTGGGCACCGGTGGTGACCAACAACCAGATCTCGAACGTGTGGGACGAATTCGGCAAGGGCTTCTATTCGTTCTACATCTCGGGCCCCTGGAACATCGCCAAGTTCAAGGAACGCTTGCCGGCTGCTCAGCAGAGCGACTGGATGACGATGCCGCTGCCGGGGCCGACGGGGCCGGGCGCGTCGCTCGCCAACGGCACCAGCTTCGTGGTGTTCAGGAATTCGCCGAACAAGGCTGCGGCCTGGAAGCTCATTGCCTGGCTGTCGTCGCCGCAGGTACAGGCGGAGTTCCATGCATTGACGGGTGATCTTCCGCCGCGTCGTTCTCCGTGGCTGACGCCCGCCTTGGCTGAGGATCCTTATGCGAAAGCCTTCCGCGAGCAACTGGAGCGGGCCGTGTCGACGCCCAAGGTGCCGGAGTGGGAGCGCATCGCCACCGAAATGCGGCTCGTCGGCGAACAGGTCGCGAACGGACGCATGACGGTGGACCAGGCGGTCGAAGAGCTCGACCGGCGCGCCGACCGCATCCTCGAGAAGCGGCGCTGGATGCTGGACCACGCCGACAAGACAGGGGCCGCGCCATGAGGTCGACCCACGCGCTCGCAGGCTGGTTGTTCGCCGCGCCGGCATTGACCGTCATCGTCGTCTTTTTCGGCCTGCCGGTGCTGGCGGCGTTCGTGCTCAGCCTCACCGACTTCGATATCTATGCACTGGCCGACATCGGCAACCTGCGCTTCGTCGGCTTGGACAACTACCTCGGCCTGCTGCAGAACCCGCTGTTCTGGAAATCGCTGGGCAACACGGTCTACTTCGTCGTTGTCGGCGTTCCGCTGTCGGTCGCGGTGTCGCTCGGTGCCGCGCTGCTGCTGCATTCCAAGCTGGGGCGCTTCAAGGGCTTCTTCCGCACCGCGTTCTTCGCGCCGGTGGTCACCACGGTCGTCGCGGTCGCGGTGATCTGGCGCTATCTCTTCCATACCAAGTACGGCCTGGTGAACTGGGGACTGTCGTGGGTGGGCATCGATCCGGTGGACTGGCTGGGCGATCCGACCTGGGCCATGCCGACCATCATCCTGTTCGCCGTGTGGAAGAACTTCGGCTACAACATGATCATCTTCCTGGCCGGCCTGCAGAGCATCCCCGAAGACCTCTACGAAGCCGCGCGCATCGATGGCGCCTCGCGCTGGGCGCAGTTTCGCCACGTGACCCTGCCGCAGCTGGGCCCGGTGCTGCTGCTGGTCGGCATCCTGACCATGGCCGGCTACTTCCAGTTGTTCGCCGAGCCCTACGTGATGACCCAGGGCGGTCCGCTGGAGAGCACCAAGAGCGTGCTGTACCTGATGTACGAAGAAGGCTTCAAGTGGTGGAACCTGGGTAACGCCTCGGCGGTGGCATTCCTGCTCTTCATCCTGATGACGGCCGTCACCAGCGGCCTGCTGTGGTTCGCGCGCAAGCGGGGCGTGGAATGAACCAGCGCCTCGCCACGATCGTCGTCAACGGCTTGCTGGTCGCGCTGGCCGTCCTCAGCCTGGGTCCGCTGCTGTGGATGCTGTCGGTGTCCTTCATGCAGACCGGCGAAGCGGGGCACTTCCCGCCGCCGCTGTTGCCGGCGGCGCCCACGCTGGACAACTACCGCGACCTGTTCGTGCGCGCCGGCATGGGGCGTTACCTGATCAACAGCTTCATCGTCTCGACCAGCGTGATGCTGCTGTCGCTGCTGTTCAACACGATGGCGGGCTATGCGTTCGCCAAGCTGCGCTTCAAGGGGCGCGACGGCACGTTCCGCGCGCTGCTTGCCGCGCTCGTCATCCCCGCGCAGGTCGCGATGATGCCGCTGTTCCTGCTGCTGAAGCAGATGGGCCTGGTGAACACCTATGCCGGCGCCATCGTGCCCGGCATGGCGGCGATCTTCGGCATCTTCCTGGTGCGCCAGTACGCGCGCTCGATCCCCGATGAACTGCTCGAGGCCGCGCGCATCGACGGCGCCAGCGAGGCCCGCATCTTTTTCCAGATCGTGTTGCCGGGCCTGAAGCCGATCCTGGTGACGCTGGCGATCTTCAGCTTCCTCGGCGCGTGGAACGATTTCATGTGGCCGTTGATCGTGCTGAGCGACGATGCGCTGCAGACCCTTCCCGTGGCGCTGGCGGCGTTGTCGCGCGAGCACGTGATGGACTACGAACTGATGATGGCCGGCTCGGTCGTCACCATCCTGCCGGTGCTGCTGCTGTTCCTCGTGCTGCAGCGCTACTACATCCAGGGCTTGCTGCTGGGCAGCGTGAAGGGCTGAACCCGCCGCGCCTGCCGCCCGTGTCTGACGGAGATGACAACATGGTGTCGACTTTCGCCCGCCTGACGGCCGGGTTGGTATTGCTTCCTGCAGTCTGCGCCGGCGCCCATGCCGCCGATCCCGTGCGCGTGCTGGATGCGTTCGATGACGCGTCCACCTGGCGCGTGGTCACCTCCAACCAGGTCAGCGGCGCGCTGCGGCCGGTGGACGGCGTCGATGGCAAGGCCCTGTGCCTGGACTACGACTTCAACGGCGTATCGGGCCATGCGGGCATCCAGCGCGACCTGGTGCTCGAATATCCGCAGAACTACCAGTTCGGTTTCCAGCTCCGCGGCGATTCGCCGCGCAACGACCTGCAGTTCAAGGTCGTCGATGCCAGCGGTGACAACGTGTGGTGGGTCAACCGGCCGAAGTACGATTTCCCGACCGCATGGACGCCAGTGCGCTACAAGACCCGCCACATCGACAAGGCCTGGGGCCCGGATCCGGACCGCGTGCTTCGCAAGAGCGTCAAGCTGGAATACACGATCTACAACAACGTCGGCGGCAAGGGCTCGGTCTGCTTCGACCAGCTGACGTTCCAGCCGTTGCCCGTCGATGACGGTGCACCGCTGACCGGCAAGGCGAGCGCGAACGTCGCGTTCCCCGCCGGTGCCGCATCGCTGGCGGTGGATGGCAAACCCGATACCGCGTGGTCCGCGGACCTGCATGGCAACCAGGACCCGCAGCTGACGCTGGATCTGGGCAAGGTGCGTGAATTCGGCGGATTGGTGCTCGACTGGAAGGCGGGCCAACACGCATCCGACTACCTCGTGCAGATCTCGGACGATGGCGCGCGCTGGCGCGACGTGCGCACCGTCGTGGACGGCAATGGCGGGCGCGACTACCTCGCGCTGCCGGAGTCCGAGGCGCGCTACATCCGCGTGTCGGTCGGCGACGGCCCGGGCACCTCGTTCGCCCTCGCCGGGCTGGAGGTGAAGCCGCTGTCGTTCGCGGCGCATCCCAACGATGTGATCAAGGCGATGGCGGTCGATGCGCCGAAGGGCTGGTTCCCGCGCGGATTCAGTGGCGAGCAACCGTACTGGACCATCGTTGGCCTCGACGGCGGCCGCGAACAGGGCCTGATCGGCGAGGACGGCGCCATCGAGATCGCGAAGGGCGGCATCAGCGTCGAGCCGTTCGTGCAGATCGATGGCCGCTGGGTCGGCTGGTCGGACGTGCGGGCGGCGCAGTCGCTGCAGGATGGCTATCTGCCGATTCCCACGGTCACCTGGACGCACCCGCTTTTCTCGCTGTCCACCACGGCCTTCGCGGCCGGCGCGCCCGGCGATTCCCGCGTGGTCGCGCGACATCGCCTGACCAACACCGGCGCGGCGCCACGCGAGTACGCGCTCGCGCTGGCCGTGCAGCCATGGCAGGTGAATCCGCCCAGCCAGTTCCTCAACACCACGGGCGGCTTCAGTCCGATCCATGCCATCGCGCTGCGCGATGGCGTGGCGAGCGTGAACGGGCGCGCCAGTCTGCGCTTCGCGACGCCGGATGCCGTGCTGGCGTCGCGCTTCGATGAAGGCATGGTGCGCGAACGCATCGAAGACAGCGACGCATCGAAGGCGACCACCGCATCGGTCGACGGCGACGCGACAGGCCTGGCCTCCGGTGCCGTGCTCTACCGCTTCACGCTGGCGCCGGGTGCGAGCCGGGACATCGACTGGGTCGCGCCGCTTGAGGGTGCGTTGCCGGCACGCATCGATGCGGCACGCGACCAACAGGCGATGACGGGCGTCTGGCGGAAGAAGCTCGACGAAATGAAGCTGCAAGTGCCTGCCGAAGGCCAGCCCGTCGCCGATACGCTGCGCACCGCGCTGGCGCACATGCTGATCTCGCGCATTGGACCGCGTCTGCAGCCGGGTACGCGTTCGTACTCGCGCAGTTGGATCCGCGACGGCGCCATGATTTCCGAAGGCCTGCTGCGCCTGGGTCGTCCGGAAGTGGTGAAGGAGTACGTCGAGTGGTACGCGCCGTACCAGTTCAAGAACGGCAAGGTGCCGTGCTGCGTCGACGACCGCGGTAGCGACCCGGTGCCGGAGAACGACAGCCACGGCGAACTGGTCTTCAACATCGCCGAGTACTACCGCTATACGGGCGACAAGGCGTTCCTGAAGGCGATGTGGCCCCACGTGCAGGGCGCATTCGCCTACATGGAAGAGCTGCGCCTCAGTGAGCGCACCGAGGCCAACCGCGCGATCAATGCGGCGTTCTACGGCATGATGCCGGCCTCGATCAGCCACGAAGGCTATTCGGCCAAGCCGATGCATTCGTACTGGGACAACTTCTGGGCGCTGCGCGGCTACAAGGATGCCGTCGAAGTGGCGGACGCCTTGGGCGAGACGGGTGAAGCCAGGCGCATGGCCGCTTCCCGCGATCAATTCCGCGACGACCTCTACGCCTCGCTGCGTGCGGCCACCGAGCGCAACAAGATCGACTACCTGCCCGGTGCGGCCGAGATCGGCGACTTCGACCCGACCTCGACCACCATCGCGCTGGCCCCGGGTGGTGAGCAAGGCAAGCTACCAGCCGACCTGCTGGACAACACCTTCCAGCGCTACTGGCGCGAATTCGTGCAGCGCCGCGATGGCCAGCGCGAGTGGAAGGACTACACGCCGTACGAGTGGCGCAATGTGGCCGCATTCGTGCGGCTGGGATGGCGCGAGCGCGCGTGGGAGGTGCTGGACTTCTTCTTCGACGACCGCGCGCCGCAGGCCTGGAACCAGTGGGCGGAAGTGGTATCGCGCACGCCGCGCAAGCCGTTCTTCGTCGGCGATCTTCCGCACGCCTGGGTCGCGTCGGACTTCGTGCGCTCGGCGCTGGACATGTTCGCCTACACACGGGAAGCCGACGACAGCCTCGTGCTGGCGGCGGGCGTACCGGCGACGTGGCTGGACGGCGAGGGCATCGCCATCGACGGGCTGCGCACGCCGAACGGCGCGCTCGGCTACCGGCTGCGAAAGACGGACGGGCAGCTCCAGCTCGACGTGAAGGCGGGCATGAAGCTGCCGGCCGGTGGGCTGGTGCTGCCGTGGCCGTACGCCGGCGAGCCGGGTGAAGCCCGCATCAACGGCAAGCCGGCGCCGTGGAAGGATGGCGAGCTGCGCATCACCACGTTGCCGGCGAAGGTCAGCATCCGCACGCGTTGAGCGCAGGCGGATGGGGATAAAGTAGGCGCGGCTCCTGTCCGCGCCTGCTGCCATGAACGCCGATGACGCCCGCCTCCCGCTCTGGCCGCTGCCGCTGCTGATCGCGCTGCTGTTCCTGGTCGCGGCGCATGCGGCCTACCTGCTGTCGATCCAGGCCGGGCATGTGCCGGCCTGCGTGCCGTATCTCGAGGGCTGCGTGTCGATCAGCCGCGCCGCCCGCCATGGCGACGGCAACCACCTGTTCCGCTTGCTGGTGATCCCGTGCGCCGTGCTGCATGCACTGGTGTGGTGGCTGGCTCGGCACTGGCTGCGCGGAGGCCGGCTGATGCTGGTGCTGGGCGTGATGTCGGCGATTGCGTTGGCGGTCTACGCCACTTTTCTCGGCACCGAAGGCGAGGCCTACCGCTTCCTGCGCCGCTACGGCGTGGTGGTGTACTTCGGCTTCGGCTATCTCGCGCAACTGGCGCTGATGCGTCGCGCGTCGCGCATGCAGGCACTGCCAGCGAGCGTCATCGCGTGGATGTCGTGGATCGCGATGGCGATGCTGGCGCTGGGCGTCGCCAATGTCGTGGCGGGGCTGGCCGTCCCGGATCCCGCGGCGAAAGACCGTTGGGAGAACGTCTTCGAGTGGTGGCTCGGCCTGCTGATGATCGGCTGGTATGGCGTGCTGGCCTTCAGCTGGCGGCGACAGCGTGTCGCTGTGACGCTGCCGGCAAATACATAGCGTAGTCCTTCGCCGAAAGGATGATGGGTCGCTAAGTGTTATCGATCCATAAGATGTGGCCAAAGCCGACGCGGCGAATACCCTCCGAGAATTCCCAGCGGAAGCCGGAAACGAACGTGGCGACATCCTGCTTAGGGACCACGAAAACACAGGTCGCCTCACATGTTTCGCTTGGTACTAGCCAGTCGATGTCGATGAAATCGATCTGCCCAAAGACGTAATAATCTCTGCCGGGTAGACGATGATTTGGACGTATACCGGAGCCAAATCCAGGTCGACCGAACATCGCGCTTTGATCGAGTGAGATCTCAGCGCGAAACGTCAGTGTCTCGTATGCGTTCTCTTCCATCTCGACGGCTAACCCTTTGGCTGCCTCAGCCGCGCACACCCTTGACGATGGCGGCGGCCTTGGCCGAGCTGGCGGTGACCTTGTCCCACTCGCCGTTGTCGAGCCAGCCCTTCGGCACCATCCACGAACCGCCGATGCAGACGACGTTCGGCTGCGAGAGGTAATCCGCCGCGGTGTCTTCGGTGATGCCGCCGGTGGGGCAGATCTTCAGCTCCGACAGCGGACCGGCCAGGCCCTTCAGCATCGCCAGGCCGCCGACGGCGGTGGCGGGGAACAGCTTGCAGACGCGGAAGCCACGACCCATCAGCGACAGCAGTTCGGTCGGGGTCGCAGCGCCGGGCACCACCGGGATGTCGGCGGCGGCGAGCGCATCGGCGAGCGCAGGCGGCGTGCCGGGCGTGACGAGGAAGTCCGCGCCTGCGTCGATGGACTGCGCGATCTGTTCGGTCGTCAGCACGGTGCCCGCGCCGATCACGATGTCCGGCAGTTCCTTCTTCAGCATCGCCAGCGCGTCCATCGCCACCGGCGTGCGCAGCGTCAGCTCGATTGCCGGCAGCCCGCCTTTCAACAGGGCTTCGGAGACGCGACGCGCCTCGTCCAGCGTGTGCACGGTGACGACCGGCAGGATGCCGGCGGCGCGGAGGAGGGATTCGGCTTTCTGCTGGCGGGCTTCGATGGTCATGTGCAGGTGTGCGATGGGTCGGTGGTGGGAGCGACGTCAGTCGCGACTACGGATGCGGGAAAGCTTCGCGACTGACGTCGCTCCCACACGGTGTTGGTCAGGCATCCTTGGCTTCGTGCGGGGCGTCGGCGGCATGCGCGGCATCGCCGAGCTCGTACTCCGCATCGTACTCCCAGGTGCCGTCGTGGAAGGGCAGGCCGCAGGACACCGACATGCCACCGCGGTCCGCCGGCGTGACCACGTCGCGATTGATCGCGAACAGGTTGCGGCCCAGGTCCAGCGCGGCGGGCGACGTGTTGGGCGCGATCTCGCGCGATGCCCATTCGGTGGCGTCGACGAGCGCTTCGAGCGTGCCGGCTTCCGCATCGAGACGGAGGATGTCGCCTTCGCGCAGCTTCGCGAGCGGACCGCCGCGGGCGGCTTCCGGCGTCAGGTGGATGGCGGCGGGAATCTTGCCCGACGCGCCTGAGAGGCGACCATCGGTGACGAGTGCGACGCGGCGGCCCTGGTTCTGCAGCAGGCCCAGCAGCGGCGCCAGCGAATGCAGTTCCGGCATGCCGTTCGCGCGCGGGCCCTGGTAACGGACGACGGCGACGAAATCCTGCGGCAGCGCACCCGCGGCGTGCAGCTTGTTGAGTGCACGCGGGTCGTCGACGACGACGGCCGGCGCTTCGATGAAGCGGTACTCCGGCTTCACGGCCGAGGTCTTGATCAGCGAACGGCCGAGGTTGCCGCGCAGCAGGCGCAGGCCGCCCTGCGCTTCGAACGCGCGCGCGACCGGGCGCACCACGTCCTCGTCGGCGCTCTGCGCGATGCCGGGTGCATAGGCGAGACCGCCATCCTGCAAACGCGGTTCGTCGCAGAACGCGCGCATGCCGCCGGGCACGATCGTCGGCAGGTCGTGCATCAGCCCAGCGTCGAGCAGTTCGCGGAAGACGAACTGCGTGCCGCCGGCCGCGGCGAAGCGGTTCACGTCGGCTTCGCCGTTGGGGTAGACGCGCGCCAGCAGCGGCACGGTCTGTGCGATCAGGTCCATGTCGTCCCACGTCAGCACCACGCCGGCCGAGCGCGCGACCGCGATCCAGTGGATCGTGTGGTTGGTGGAACCGCCAGTCGCCATCAGCGCCGCCATCGCGTTGACGATGGCGCGCTCGTCGATGAGGCGCCCGATCGGCCGGTAGTCGTCGCCCAGCGCGGTGATGCGCAGCGCGCGCTCGGCGGCGGCGCGGGTCAGCACATCGCGCAGCGGCTGGTCGGGATTGACGAACGACGTGCCTGGCAATTGCAGGCCCATCGCTTCCAGCAGCACCTGGTTGGAGTTGGCGGTGCCGTAGAACGTGCAGGTACCGGCGGCGTGGTAACTCGCGGCTTCGGCTTCAAGCAGTTCTTCGCGCGTCGCCTGGCCGGCGGCGTAGCGCTCGCGCACGGCGGCTTTTTCCTTGTTCGGGATGCCGGGCGTCATCGGACCGGCCGGCACGAACACCGCGGGCAGGTGGCCGAACGCCAGCGCGCCGATCAGCAGGCCGGGGACGATCTTGTCGCACACGCCCAGGTAGAGCGCGGCGTCGAACATGTCGTGACTGAGCGAGATCGCCGTGGCCTGCGCGATGACGTCGCGCGAGAACAGCGACAGTTCCATGCCCGGGCGGCCCTGGGTGACGCCGTCGCACATGGCCGGCACGCCACCGGCGACCTGCGCGGTCGCGCCGAGGTCGCGCGCGACCTGGCGGATGATCTCGGGGTAGTGCTCGAACGGCTGGTGCGCCGACAGCATGTCGTTGTAGGCGTTGATGATGCCGAGGTTGGGCGTGGCATCGGCGCGCAGGCGGCCCTTGTCGGTCGGGCCGCACGCAGCGAAGGCGTGCGCGAGGTTGCCGCAACTCAGCCGTTCGCGCTGCGGACCTCCGTGGTGCGCGGCGTCGATGCCGTCGAGGTAGGCGCGGCGCAACGGGGCGCTGCGCTGACGGATGCGTTCGGTGACTTCCTGGATACGGGGGTGCAGGCTCATGGGCGTAGGGCTAGGCTGCAGACGTGGGAATTCTGCATGTCGTGGCGGAAGAGGTCGTGAGGAGCGCGCCGCACCCGGGGCCCCATGTGCGGAGCGGCAGGACGGAGGAAGACGGCGACGGCATGCTGCTTTCTACTGCCTTTGACGCAGGCGCGAAAGTGACCAAAGCAAGACCAGTCTTGGTGCGCTGCGCCGCATCCTGCTGCGATGCAGCGCGCAAATGCGCGAAACCTCAGGCGCGCGCGGGTTGTCCCGGGCCGAACAGTTCCACCGCGTACGCCGCCGCACCCAGCAGGCCGGGACGCGGATGCACGTTCGCGAGCGTCGGCACGCGGCCCATCGCCGGCGAGAACCGGCCCTTGTGTTCGAAGCGCTGGCGGAAGCCGGAGTGCTGCAGCGACGGCAGCAGCTTCGGCACCAGTCCGCCGGTGAGGAACACGCCATCCCATGCGCCGGTGGTGAGCACCAGGTCGCCTGCGATCGCGCCGAACACCGCACAGAACACATCCAGCGTGCGCACGCAGCGCGGATCGCCGGCGGCGGCGCGCGCGGTGACGTCCTTCGGTTCGAGCGGACCGCCCGGATCCTCGCCCGCGATTTCGCTGAGCGCGCGATACAGGTTCACCAGTCCGGGGCCGCAGATCAGGCGCTCGTTCGAGACGCGGCCGAACTGCGCGGACAGGATTTCGAGGATGCGGATTTCCTCCGGCGTACCGGGCGGGAAACTGACGTGGCCGCCTTCGGTTTCCAGCGGATACGCGCGGCCGTCGCGGATCACCAGCGCGGCGACGCCCAGTCCGGTGCCGGGGCCGATGACGGCGTATGTGCGCGGCACCGACAGCGGTGCCGGCGTCCAGCGCGCGCCGCCGATGGCGACCACGTCGCGCGCCGTTAGCAGCGACACGGCCATGGCCTGCGCGGCGAAATCGTTGACCAGCTTCAGGCCCTGGAAACCGAGCGCCTGGCGCGTGCGGTTCACCGAGATGACCCACGGATGGTTGGTGATGCGGGCTTCATCGCCATCGACGCGGCCGGCGACGGCGAACACGCCGTTCTGGGCCGTGGCGCCGGTCTCGTCGAGATAGTGCTGCGCGGCATCGGCGAGGGACGGGAAATCGGCCACCACGAACTCGCGCACGCTGTCGTCGAGCAAGGGCACGGCGGCATGAGGGTCCGCCAGCGCGAAGCGCGCATTGGTGCCGCCGATATCGGCGAGGAGGACGCGATCAGCGTTGCTCATGCGGGAAACATCCTGTTCGCTGCAGTGTGGCTTCCGAAACTGGTCCGCTGCATTCGCCTGGTCGATCCTGTATTGCCGTGGAGTGGCCACGTCGCGTGGGCGGCGCATGATAGCGCGCACCTGCGCCGCGGGGATGTCGTGGCGCGCGCGTATTCGACATGCGTATACGTATGCGCGATTCCGGCATACGCCGGTGCGGGGGCAAGCGTGCGGGGCGAGGAAGAACGCATGGGCGGCAGGATGTGCGGTGGGGACTTCAGGACATCGGCGCCGGGGCCGCTTGCGCTGTGAAAACGGTTACATGGCAGAATAGCGCAACTTCCCCGCCCACGGAACGGGAAGCGGATACGTCGCCCGCGAGGGCGGCGGCTGCGACCGGGAGGGGCCCGGCGGCGGCAACCCAGCAGACGGGCGATGCCCGACCGGAGCAATGATGGCCAGCGTCCAACTCGACCGCGTGCGCAAGGTGTACGACAACGGCCAGGTGGCCGTGCGCGGGGCCAGTTTCGAGATCGCCGACGGCGAGCTCATGGTGCTGGTGGGGCCGTCCGGCTGCGGCAAGTCGACGTTGCTGCGGATGATCGCCGGCCTCGAGGACATCACCGACGGCAACCTGCTGATCGGCGGCCGTCGCGTGAACGACGTGGCGCCGAAGGACCGCGACATCGCGATGGTGTTCCAGAGCTATGCGCTCTACCCGCACATGACCGTGGCCGAGAACCTCGCCTTCGGCCTGAAGCTGCGTGGCGTGGCGCGCGCCGAGATCGACCGGCGGGTCAACGCCGCGGCCGACACGCTCGGCATGACCCACATGCTGGGCAAGCTGCCGCGCGAGATGTCCGGCGGACAACGCCAGCGCGTGGCGCTGGGGCGTGCGCTGGTGCGCGAACCCTCGGTGTTCCTGCTCGACGAGCCGCTGTCCAACCTCGATGCCAAGCTGCGCCATTCCGTGCGCACCGAGATCGGGCGGCTGCATCGCCAACTGGGCGCGACGATGGTCTACGTGACGCACGACCAGGTCGAAGCCATGACGCTGGGCCAGCGCATCGTGGTGCTGAAGGACGGCGAGATCCAGCAGATCGATACGCCGATGGCGCTGTACGACCGGCCGGCGAACCTCTTCGTCGCCGGCTTCCTTGGCAGCCCGGCGATGAATGTCCTGCATGGCACGCTGCAGCAGGACGATGGGGTGCGCCTGGTCCTCGACAGCGGCGCGGCCGTGCCGCTGGGGCCGGCGCCGGTCCCCGGCGCCTGGCTGGGACGACGCGTGGCGATGGGGCTGCGGCCCGAGCACCTGCAGCCGGCCGGCATCGGCAAGCCGGCGTTCGAAGCCCAGGTGGAGCTGATCGAGCCGGTGGGCAACGAGGTCTTCGTCAACATGTCCTACGCCGACCAGGCCCTGGTCGCGCGCATGCCGCCGCAGCACCTGCCCGAACCCGGTCACGCATTGCGGCTTACCCTCGAGAACGCCGTGCCGCATTTCTTCGACCCGGACAGTGGCGTGCGGCTCGGCTGAGGCGGGCGAGGGGCAAGAAAAAAGGGAGGCCGAAGCCTCCCTTTTCCGTTGCAGCGGATAATGGCGGGTCAGCCGCGACCCACCGTGTAAACCGCCTGCGCCACGTAGTCCAGGTTCTGCTGGTTCAGCGCGGCCACGCAGATGCGACCGGTGCCGACGGCATAGATGCCGAACTCGTCGCGGAGGCGGTCCACCTGCGCCTTGCCCAGGCCGGAGTACGAGAACATGCCCGCCTGCTGCTGGATGAAACCGAACTCCGGTGCGCCCAGCGCGGCGAGCTTGTCGACCAGTCCTGCGCGCAGCGCATGGATGCGCTCGCGCATGCTGCCCAGTTCGATTTCCCACAGCGCACGCAGCTCGGGGCTGGCCAGCACGCCGGCCACCAGTGCGGCGCCGTGCGTGGACGGGCTGGAGTAGATCGTGCGGATGATGCGCTTGACCTGCGATTGCACTGCCTTGGCGGCGGTCGCATCGGGCGCGACCACCGACAGCGCACCCACGCGCTCGCCATAGAGCGAGAACGACTTCGAATACGAATTGGCGACGACGAAGCTGTCGACACCGGCATCGGCGATGATCCGCACCGCCGCGCCATCTTCGGCGATGCCCTTGTCGAAGCCCTGGTAGGCCATGTCGATGAAGGGGAACAGGCCGCGTTCCTTCAGCACGCCCGCCACCTGCTTCCACTGGTCGACCGTCAGGTCGGCACCGGTGGGGTTGTGGCAGCACGCGTGCAGCAGCACGACGGTACCGGGCTTGAGCTGGCCGAGGTCGGCGAGCAGGCCGGCGAAATCCAGGCCGTGCGTGGCGGCGTCGAAGTAGGTGTAGTCGACGATATCGAAGCCGGCCGCGCCGAACACCGCGCGATGGTTCTCCCAGCTCGGGTTGCTGATCGCCACCGTCGCATGCGGCAGCAGCTTCTTCAGCAGGTCCGCGCCGACGCGCAGCGCACCGCTGCCGCCGACGGTCTGGGTGGTCGCCACGCGGCCGGCGGCGACCAGGGCGGAGTCCTTGCCGAAGACCAGCTCGCGGGTGGCGGCGTCGTACGCGGCCAGGCCGTCGATCGGCAGGTAACCGCGCGGTTTGGCGGCGGCGGCCAGCGCCTGTTCCACCTGGCGCACGCAGTCGAGCAGGGGGATGCGCCCCTGTTCGTCGTAATAGATGCCGACGCCCAGGTTGACCTTCTGGGTACGGGGATCAGCGTTGAAAGCCTCGGTCAGCCCCAGGATGGGGTCGCCGGGCACCAGTTCGACGGATGCAAAAAGAGACACGGAATGTGGGCCGTTGCTGTGGGAGGGGGGAGGGGTGGAGCGGCCTGCGATGCTAACAGGCGCGGGCCTTTCCCGTACTTCCCGCCCGGGGTGGCGTACGGCGACCGGAGGCCCGGGCACAGCATGGCGGGGGCCGCTATACTCATTTGTTGGTGCGCCTTTGGCTGTACCGGATTGCCATATGAATCAATAGATTGGCAATCAAAGCTGATCCCTTTACATACTTGCGGCAGCGCGTCGGCTCGGTCCGGTCGCGGTGCCCGGAAGACACCGCCGCATGCGCCTTTCCACCATCAAGCTGTCCGGTTTCAAATCGTTCGTCGATCCCACCGTGCTCCACCTGCCGACCAACATGACCGGCGTGGTCGGGCCGAACGGCTGCGGCAAGTCGAACATCATCGACGCGGTGCGCTGGGTCATGGGCGAAAGCTCGGCCAGCCGCCTGCGCGGCGATTCGCTGACGGACGTGATCTTCTCCGGCAGTTCGGCGCGCAAGCCGGTCAGCCAGGCGACGGTCGAGCTGATCTTCGACAACAGCGACCACGCCATCAGCGGCGAGTTCGCTGCGTTCAACGAAATCTCGGTCAAGCGCCAGGTCAGTCGCGACGGCCAGAGCAACTATTACCTCAACGGCACCAAGTGCCGCCGCCGCGACATCACCGATCTGTTCCTCGGCACCGGCCTGGGCCCGCGCAGCTACTCGATCATCGAGCAGGGCATGATCAGCCAGATCATCGAGGCCCGCCCGGAAGACCTGCGCGTGTACCTGGAAGAAGCCGCCGGCATCTCCAAGTACAAGGAGCGCCGCAAGGAAACCGAGACCCGCATCCGCCATACCCGCGAGAACCTGGACCGCCTCAGCGACCTGCGCGAGGAAATCAGCAAGCAACTCGAACACCTCAAGCGCCAGGCCAAGCAGGCCGAGCAGTACAAGGCGCTGCAGGAAGAGCGCCGGGTGAAGGATGCCGAGTGGAAGGCGCTGGAGTACCGCGGCCTGGACGGCAAGCTGCAGGGCCTGCGCGAGAAGCTGGGGCAGGAAGAAACCAAGCTGCAGCAGTTGATCGCCGAGCAGCGCGAAGCCGAACGCCTGCTGGAGACCGATCGCGTGCGTCGCGAGGAAGCCGCCGACGGCCTCAACAAGGCACAGGGCGAGGTCTACCAGATCGGCAGCACGCTGGCCCGCGTCGAACAGCAGATCCAGCACCAGCGCGAGCTTGCCGAACGCCTGAAGAAGGCGCGCGACGAAGTCCACAACGCGCTGCAGGAACTCGGCCAGCACATCAGCGGCGACGAGACGCGCCTCAATGTCCTGCGGGATTCGGTGGCCGATGCCGAACCCCAGCTCGAGCAGTTGCGCGAAGACGACGTCATGCGCCAGGACGCCCTGCGCGAGGCCGAGACGGCGCTGGCCGACTGGCAGCAGCGCTGGGAGACCCACAGCCGCGAGACGGCCGAAGCCTCGCGCGCCGGCGACGTGGAACGCACCCGCGTCGATTACCTGGACCGCCAGGCCTTCGAGGCCGACCGCCGCCGCGAGGCACTGGCCAATGAGCGCGCCGGGTTGGATCTCGACGCGCTGGCCAGCGCGTTCGAACAGCTGCAGCTGCAGCACGACACCCAGAAGGAATCGCTGGAAACGCTGACCGAGCAGGTCGAGGCGCGCAAACAGGGCGCCGCCGACGTGCAGGAGCAGCAGCGCGGCACGCAGACCGAACTGTCCGACGTGCGCAAGCGCGCGCAGGAAGCCCGTGGCCGCCTGTCCTCGCTGGAAACGCTGCAGCACGCCGCGCTCGGCCAGGAGCAGGGCGCCGCCATGAGCTGGCTGCAGGCGCGCGGGCTGGACAGCGCGGCGCGCGTGGGCGAGAAGCTCACCGTCGAGCCGGGTTGGGAGAATGCCGTCGAAGGCGCGCTCGGCCAGTTGATCGAAGGCGTGCTGGTCGATGCCCCGGAGTCGTTGGTCGATGCGCTGGGTGAACTCGGCGAAGGCCGCATCGCGCTGGTGTCGGGCGAGGCGGGCGACGTCGCCTTCTCGCCGACTTCGCTGGCCGCGAAAGTGCAGGGCCCGGCCGCGATCCGTCGCTTGCTGGCCCGCCTGCATGTCGCCGACGACCTGGCCGAGGCGCGTCGCCTGCAGGCGCAGCTGCCCGACGGCGATTCCGTCATCACCCGCAACGGCGAACGCCTGGGCAACGGCTGGGTGCGCGTGCTGCGCTCCGGCGCGGCCAAGCAGGGCGCACTGCTGCGCGAGCGCGAGATCCAGTCGCTGCGCGGCGAGATCGAAACGCTGCAGGCCCGTGAAGCCGAACTCGAAGAGCGCCTGGCCCACCTGCGCGACCAGTTGCTGGCCGCCGAGCAGCAGCGCGAAGACGCACAGCGCACGCTGTACGTGGCCCACCGCGGCGTGTCCGAACTGGCCGGCCAGCTGCAGAGCCAGCAGGGCCGCGTGGACGCCACCCGCACCCGCATTGAACGCATCGACGGCGAGATCGCCCAACTCGTCGAAACCCTCGACGCCAGCCGCGAACAGGCCCGCGAAGCCCGCACGAAGCTGGAAGACGCCGTCGGCCGCATGGGCGACCTCGAGTCCGCCCGCCAGGCGCTGGAAAGCGAGCGCCGTGAACGAGTCGACGCCCGCGACCAGGCCCGCGAAGCCGCGCGCACCTCGCGCGACACCGCGCATGCGCTGGCGCTGACGCTGGAATCGCAGCGCGCCCAGATCGTCTCGCTGAGCCAGGCCCTGGACCGCATGGGCGGCCAGCGTGGCCAGCTGGACTCGCGCCTGGAAGAACTCACCCTGCAGTTGAACGAAGGCGATTCGCCGGTACAGGAGCTCGATGCGCAGCGCCAGGCCGCGCTGGAGCATCGCGTCACCGCCGACCGCCAGCTGGCCGAAGCGCGCGCGCTGCTGGATGGCATCGACAACGAACTGCGCCAGTACGAACAGACCCGCCAGCAGCGCGATGAGCAGGCCCTGGCCCAGCGCGAGCGCATCTCCCAGCGCAAGCTCGACCAGCAGGCGCTCGCGCTGAAGGCCGAGCAGCTGTCCGACGCCGTCGTGGCCGGCGGCTTCGTGCTGGAAGACGTCGTCAACACGCTGCCGGAAGTCGCCGACATCCGCGAGTGGGAGCAGGCCGTCACCCAGATCGACGGCCGCATGCGCCGCCTGGAGCCGGTCAACCTGGCCGCCATCCACGAATACGGCGAAGCCAGCCAGCGCTCGGAGTACCTGGAGGCGCAGAACGCCGACCTGACCTCGGCGCTGGACACGCTGGAAGAAGCCATCCGCAAGATCGACCGCGAGACCCGCGGCCGCTTCAAGGACACCTTCGACCGCGTCAACGCCGGCGTGCAGCAGCTGTATCCGCGCCTGTTCGGCGGCGGCCACGCTTATCTGGAGCTGACCGGCGAGGACCTGCTGGATACCGGCGTGTCGATCATGGCGCGCCCGCCGGGCAAGCGCGTCTCCAACATCTCGCTGCTGTCCGGCGGCGAGAAGGCGATGACCGCAGTGGCGCTGGTGTTCGCCATCTTCCAGCTCAACCCCGCGCCGTTCTGCCTGCTGGACGAGGTGGACGCACCGCTGGACGAGGCCAACGTCGGCCGCTTCACCAACATGGTGAAGGAGATGAGCGAGAAGGTGCAGTTCCTGTTCGTCTCCCACAACAAGGCCACGATGGAAGCCGCACACCAGCTCAGTGGCGTTACCATGAGGGAACCCGGTGTCAGTCGCCTGGTGTCGGTGGACCTCGAAGAGGCCGCCCGCCTGGCTGGCGCCGCCTGACCCTGATCGATCCCAACCTGCCGGAGAATCCCCTGTGTCCGACATGGCCATGCTTCGTATCGGAATCCTCGTCGCCGGCGTCCTGCTGCTGGCGGCGATCTTCCTGTTCGGACGTCCCAAGAAGCCCAGCCAGGGCCGCCGCATCGAAACCACCGAGCGCGACACCGCGCGCGTAGAGCCCAGCATCGCCGGCGACGACACCAGCGAGCAGGTGCAGGACTACAGCGGCGAACGCGTCAGCCAGCCGCAACTCGGCCTGGCCGGCGGCACGCCCGTCGTCGGCGTCGAGAGCGACCTGGGCAAGCGGCCCAACCAGGATTTCGACAAGATCGTCTCGCTGTACGTCGCGGCCAAGGCCGGCCACGTGTTGCGCGGCGAGGACATCGTCGTAGCGGCCGAGAAGACCGGCCTGACCTTCGGCCACATGAACGTGTTCCACCGGCTGGTGGAAGGGCACCCCGAACGCGGCCCGGTCTTCAGCATGGCCAACATCATGCAGCCGGGCAGCTTCGACATGGCCCACATCCGCGAACTGGAAACCCCGGCCATCGCGTTCTTCCTTACGCTGCCGGCGCCGATGACCGCACTGGAAGCCTGGGAGAAGCTGGTTCCCAACGTCGAACGCATGGCCGAACTGCTCGGCGGCGTGGTCCTCGACGACAGCCGCAACACCCTCGGCCGCCAGCGCATCCAGCACATCCGCGAAGAACTGCGCGCCTACGACCGCCAGCATGAAGCGCCGCCGCTGACGAAGGCGCCGCGTTGGTGAACCACGCGGCCGATTCCAGGCCGTTCGCATGACGTCGTCGCTGGATACGAATCGCGAGCTGTATCTGGCTATCGCGCGCCTCGTCAGTGAGCACGAGGCGAACGAACGCTCTCTTGAGGTCTTTCTTCTCGCCATGGAAAGGCGAGTGTCCTTCATGCCAGAAATAAGCTGGGAGCAGTTCAAGGATTTCCTCGTCTGCGGTCAGATCTACGAGTAGGGCGATCCAGCGCCGTAGGCTGGGTTGAAGCGAAGCGTAAACCCAGCATCCTCGGCCATCCGGACATCCTGCTGGGTTTGCGCTGCGCTTCAACCCAGCCTACGTAAGCAGCACGTAGGATGTGTGGAGCCGAAGGCGATACCCATCAGTGGCATGTATTGGGGTGAACGAAGCGAAGCCCAACGTCACGGGAGTGAGTTCGACTCCTGCATCGCCAGAGGTCGCGTGTTGGGGTTTGCTTCGCTCCCCCCAACCTATGGCGCCGAACAATCCGATCCGCCGTAGGCTGGGTTGAAGCGAAGCGTAAACCCAGCATCCTCGGCCATCCGGACATCCTGCTGGGTTGACCGGCTCCGCCGTTGAAAGCCATGCTTCGCTTCAACTCAGCCCACGAGACTGATCTTCGCCGCGTGATGGAGACCTAGTCTTGGAAACACTCCTCATCCTGCTGCAGACGATCTTCATCGCCGGGTTCACGCACCAGATCGTCTTCTGGTTGCTCTTCTTCTGCGTCGTCAAGGTGCGGATCGCCGACAAGGCGCTCGTGGTCGATGACGCGCCGTGGTTCTCGTTCCTGTGGACGAAGTGGCCGCACGAAGAGATGCGGGCGTACCGGCGAAGCCTCAGCGATGAAGAAAAGAAGCGTTGGATCAACCGGTACCTCTGCAACGCGAATTTCCTTGGGCTGCTGCTGATGGGGCTTTTCATGCTGGGCGTGTTGTCGATGGCAATCGTTCGGGATTGAGAAGCGCACAGGTTGGGTTGAAGCACAGCGGAAACCCAGCGCTCAAGGGTTCCGGATGGATCGCTGGGTTTGCGCTTCGCTCCAACCCAGCCTACGGTCTGTATGGGGGCCTTGGCCCACCCCCTCGCGATCCCGCACACTGCGTGCCATGCCCCGCAACGTCCTTTTCATCTGTACCCAGAACCGCCTGCGCAGCCCGACGGCGGAGCAGGTGTTCGCCGATTGGCCGGGTATCGAGACCGCGTCGGCCGGGCTGGGCCACGAAGCCGGCACGCCGGTGTCGCCCGAGGTGCTGGCCTGGGCGGACCTGGTCTTCGTGATGGAGAAGGCCCATCGCAACCGTCTGGCGAAGCGGTTCCGCGCGCATCTCAACGGCAAGCGGGTGATCTGCCTCGACATCCCCGACGACTACGACTTCATGGACCCCGTGCTCATTCAATTGTTGAAGCAGAAGGTGACGCGATTCCTGCCTGTCAACGCGGGGACATCATGAGCCGCCCCTTGCAGACCTGGACCGGCAGCTGCCACTGCGGCGCGGTCCGGTTCGAGATCGACACCGACTTTCCCGAGCTGACGCAATGCGACTGCTCGATCTGCCGCAAGAAGAACGCGCTGATGGTGAAGGTGCACGAGCGCGCCTTCCGCCTGCTGGCCGGCGCCGACGCACTCGCCGACTACCAGTTCCACACGCACACCGCGCACCACCATTTCTGCAGGCTATGCGGCATCTACCCATTTCACCGCAAGCGCGTCACCCCGGACTACTACGGCATCAACGTCTACTGCCTGGACGGGTTCGATCCGGCCGGCATCCCGGTACGGATGACGGTGGGCGCGGGCATGCCGTGAGACGGCTCCGCTAGACTGCGCGCATGTGCCGCTTCGTCACCGCCACGCTGCCCGCCACCGCGCCGATCGCTGCGCTGGATGCGATCGCGCGTGCGCATGGCCGGCAGCTCCGTCCCCTGGCCAGCCCGTCGGTCCAGCAGCACCTGGTGGCGGGTGAGTCCTATTTCCTGACGACGCTCGGCGAATGCGATTGTGGCGGACCGCTGGGTCGTGGACGTTCGTCGCAGACGACCGACTGGGACGAGAAAGCGCGCCGGCTGGCGCTCAAGGGCTGGAGTCCGACCAAGGTGGCGCGGGCGCTGGGCCAGAAGCGGGAGCACGCGGACGCGGATGCCGAGGCGGAGGCGCGGCGCGTCGACGAGGCGATGGCCACATGGGTGGCCTTCATCAAGGACGTGCTGCAGTCCGGCCATGTGCGTGAACTGGGCCTGCTGCTGCACCAGTACCGCGGCCCGCTGGATGAGGACGTCAGCGTGCGCGAACGCCGTCCGGTGAAAGTGACGCCCGCGCTGCCCGAGGTCCTGCGCGACCTGGATGAGGACGTGCTGTAGCTGTTCCACGACTGACAGACCGTCATCGCGGTATCCCTGACGCAGGATTTCTCACCTATCTGCCCGAAGATGGCGCTCCAAGCCCCATCGACGACCCTCCGAGCCTTGCGGACGGTCCGACGGCTGAAGGCACGCGATGCGTCGGAGGGCAGGGACGGCCCTCGACCCGCCGCGCCTGCACCTCCCGCCACGGCCCGCGGCTTTAGAATTCACAATATGACGCCGACCCCCGCTGCCCGCATCGCCGACCTCCGCCGCCAGCTGGAGGACGCCAACTACCGCTACCACGTGCTCGATGAGCCCAGCATCCCGGACGCCGAGTACGACCGCCTGCTGCGGGAGTTGGACGCACTGGAAGCCGCACACCCCGAGCTGGTCACCGCCGATTCGCCCACCCAGCGCGTGGGCAACGCGCCGGCCGGCAAGTTCGCCGAGGTGCGCCATGCCATCCCGATGCTGTCGCTGGGCAACGCCTTCAGCGACGAGGAAGTGCAGGACTTCGTCCGCCGCATCGCCGACAGGCTCAAGCGCCCGGCGCTGCGTTTCTCGGCCGAACCCAAGCTCGACGGCCTGGCCATCAGCCTGCGCTACGAGAACGGCGTGTTCGTGCAGGGCGCGACGCGCGGCGACGGCGCCACCGGCGAGGACGTCACCCTCAACCTGCGCACCATCAAGGCCATTCCGCTGCGCTTGCGCAGCGGAAAAAATGAGGATGACTCGCTGACCCTGCGCGGCACCGGCTGGCCCGCCGTGCTGGAAGTGCGCGGCGAGGTCTACATGCCGCGCGCGGACTTCGAGAAGTACAACGAACACGCGCGCAAGCACGGCGGCAAGGTGCTGGCCAATCCGCGCAACGGCGCGGCCGGTTCGCTGCGCCAGCTCGACCCGCGCATCACCGCGCAGCGGCCGCTGGCGTTCTTCGCCTACGGCACCGGCCTGGTCGAGGGCGGCGAACTGCCGGACTCTCACTCCGCCACGCTGAAGCAACTGCGCGGCTGGGGGTTCCCGGTCAGCAGCCTGAGTGACGTGGTGGAAGGGGTGGACGGCCTGCTCGGTTACTACCAGCGCATCGGCGAGGCGCGCGACGGCCTGCCGTTCGACATCGACGGCGTGGTCTACAAGCTGGACGACGGGGAAGGCCAGCGCGAGATGGGCTTCGTCTCGCGCGCGCCGCGCTGGGCGATCGCGCACAAGTTCCCGGCACAGGAACAGATGACGGTGCTGGAATCGATCGAGGTCAACGTCGGCCGCACCGGCGCGGTGACGCCGTGGGCGCTGATGCAGCCGGTGCATGTCGGTGGCGTGACCGTCACCCGCGCCACCCTGCACAACGGCGACCAGGTCGCGCGCCTGGACGTGCGCAACGGCGACACGGTGATCGTGCGCCGCGCCGGCGACGTGATCCCGGAAGTGGTCGGCGTGGTGCCGGAACGTCGCCCGGCCGGCACCGTGTCGTGGCAGATGCCGACGCGCTGCCCCGTGTGCGGCTCGGAGATCGTCCGCGAGGAAGGCGAGGCGGTATGGCGCTGCAGCGGCGAGCTGACCTGCCCGGCGCAGCGCAAGGAATCGATCATCCATTTCGCCTCGCGCCGTGCTATGGACATCGAGGGCCTGGGCGAGCGCTTCGTCGAGGACCTCAGCGACCTCGACTTCGTGCAGAACGTGGCCGACCTCTACAAGCTGACCGTCGACGATCTGCTCGAGATGAAACGCCGCGTGGACGAGCGCGACGGCACCACCCCCGAGACCGTGAAGGCCGGCAAGGTCGCGACGAAGTGGGCCGAGAACCTGATCGAAGCCATCGACCGCAGCCGCCAGACCACGCTGGAGCGCTTCCTGTTCGGGCTGGGCATCCAGCATGTGGGCGAGAGCACGGCGAAGGCGCTGGCGCTGTGGTTCGGCGACCTGCAGCTGATCCGCCGGCTGCCGTGGCCGCTGTTCAAACGCGTGCCGGACATCGGCGGCGAAGTGGCGCGCTCGCTGGGCCACTTCCTCGACCAGCCCGGCAACCAGCAGGCCATCGACGCGCTGCTGGCGCGCGGCGTCGTCATCGGCGACACGCATCCGCCGTCCGGCAAGCTGCGCGCGACGCTGGACCTGGCGACGCTGCTGGTGGACCTGGAGATTCCCAAGGTCACCCGCGTGCGCGCCGAGCAACTGGCGTCCGCGTTCCCGTCGGTGCAGGCGCTGCTGGATGCGCCGGTGCACAACTTCGTCACCGCCGGCCTGCCCAGCGATTCCGCCAATGCCTTCGCCGCCTGGCTGGAGGACGAGGCCAACGCGCAGCTGCTGTCGCGCAGCGGCGCGGCGCTGGAAAACCTGTTGCAGGTGACGCCAGAGGAGGCCGCCACCACCACGGGTCCACTTGATGGCAAGACCGTCGTACTCACCGGAGGTCTTGCCGCGATGAGCCGCGACGAAGCCGGCGAGAAACTCGAAGCGCTGGGCGCCAAGGTCGCCGGCAGCGTGTCGAAGAAGACGCACCTGGTGGTGGCGGGCGAAGCCGCCGGTTCCAAGCTGGCCAAGGCGCAGGAACTGGGCATCGAGATCTGGGACGAGGCGCAGTTGCTGGCGTTCCTGGCGCAGCACGGGAGCGGCGCGTGAGCCGCTGGCGACCGGGACCCGGCTGGACCGACGGGGTCGCCGGCCTCGATTGGGCACCGTCCGGCTCGCGCGACGCGTTGCGCCTGCGCGCCTGGGTCAACCGGCTGGTGCGCGAATTCTTCTTCGCGCGCGACGTGCTGGAGGTCGAGACGCCGATGATGTCGCGCGCCGGTAACACCGACGCGAACATCGCCTCGTTCGCACTGGAATTCTCCGGTCGCACGGACGGCGCGTCGCGCACGCGCTGGTTGCGCACGTCGCCGGAGTTCCCGCTGAAGCGCCTGCTCGCCGCAGGCGTGGGCGATTGCTTCGAACTGGGGCGGGTGTTCCGCGATGGCGAGGCGGGCGGGCGGCACAACCCGGAGTTCACGATGCTGGAGTGGTATCGCGTGGGCTGGACGCTGGAACCGCTGATCGACGAGACGGTGGCGCTGGTGCAGGCGGCGTTGTCGATGATCGGCCGCGAGGCGACCGTGTCGCGCGTGAGCTTCCGCGACCTGTACCGGCAGCGGTTGGGCTTCGATCCGATGACCGCCGATCTGGACACGGTGCGCAATGCGGCGTCCGGCATCGCCATCGACGGCGATGGCCTGAGCCGGGACGACTGGCTGGACCTGCTGATGACGCACCGGCTGCAGCCGACGTTCGGCCGCGACGAGATCCATGTGGTGCACGACTACCCGGCCAGCCAGTGCGCGCTGGCCAAGGTGGTGGAGCGCGACGGCGTGCCGGTGGCGGAACGCTTCGAGCTCTACCTCGGCCCGCTGGAACTGGCCAACGGCTACCACGAGCTCACCGATGCGGCGGAGCAGCGTGCACGCTTCGCGCGCGACGTGGCGACCCGCACCGCGCGGGGCGAAGCCGCGCCCGCTACCGACGAAGGCCTGCTTGCCGCGCTGGCGCACGGCATGCCGGCGTGCGCGGGCGTCGCCCTCGGCGTGGACCGGCTGTTGATGGCGATGCTCGATACGCCGCGCATCGCGGACGTGGTCGCCTTCGATTTCGCGCGCGCCTGAAAGCCAGCCAAACACGCCACGCGCACGCTTCCGGCTGCAAACGATTACGTGGGCGCGCGTTCATGATCGCTGCGTAGATTGCGTTCCAACACCCACGAGGACGCACGCCATGGAACGCTCCCTGATCGCAACGCTGGTGCTGGGCACGGTTGCGTTGTTCGGTACGGCGGCCGTCAAGGCCGCACCGCAGTACGACGATCGCTATTACGGCAACGGGCAGGTCGTGCGCTGCGAATCCACCGACAACCGCTACCGCGAATGCCGCATGGAGACGCGCGGTGGCGTGCAGGTCGTGCGGCAGATCTCCAAGACGCGCTGCGAGGAAGGCCGCAACTGGGGCCGCACGCGGGATGGCGTGTGGGTCGACCGCGGCTGCCGCGCCGAGTTCGCCAGCGGCCGCGGTGGCGGGGGCAACGCCCAGCGCATCCGTTGCGAATCGAACGACGGGCGTTCGCGTACCTGTGCCATCAATGGCCGCGGCGACGTGCGCCTGGTCCGCCAGTTGTCCAAGGCGCGCTGCACCGAGGGCTACAGCTGGGGCCAGGATCGCAAC
The DNA here is from genome assembly GCF_001427585.1 of Pseudoxanthomonas sp. Root630. Classification (GTDB taxonomy): domain Bacteria; phylum Pseudomonadota; class Gammaproteobacteria; order Xanthomonadales; family Xanthomonadaceae; genus Pseudoxanthomonas_A. The sequence goes on from NZ_LMGY01000017.1 coordinate 386,495, forward strand.
GCGATCTGGGTGTCGCGCGGCTGTCGAGCGGAGTTCGAGGTGTACGGTCGCGGCAACGGCTGGAGTGGCGGCGGCTGGAACAACGGGGGCTGGAACAACGGCGGCTACGACAATGGGCATGGCAACGGCTATGGCCAGACCTTCCGGTGCGAGTCCGAGAAGGGCCGCACGCGGACCTGTGGCATCGAAGGCCGCGGGCGCGTGCAGTTGGTCCGCCAGCTGTCCAATGCCGCCTGCATCGAGGGCCGTACCTGGGGCCAGGATGGCCGCGGGGTGTGGGTGACCGACGGCTGCCGGGCCGACTTCCGGACCTGGTGATGCCCCGGGCGTGAGTGGGGGCGCGGGAGGGGCCGGTACAATGGCCCCATGACCGACCCCATCGACTACGCCCGCTACGACCGCATCCGTCCCATCCGCTGGACCGGCGGCGCCCTGGAACTGCTGGACCAGCGCAAGCTCCCGTTCGTTGTGGAGTACCTGAGCTGCACCACCAGCGATGACGTCGCCGCCGCCATCCATGACCTGGCCGTGCGCGGCGCACCGGCGATCGGCATCGCCGCCGCCTGGGGCGTGGTGCTGGCCTCGCGCGAGGTGCTGGCCGCCACGCCGGCCGACGCGGCGGAGAAGCTGGAACCCGCCCTGCAACGCCTCAACGCCGCACGTCCCACCGCGGTGAACCTGGCCTGGGCGCTGGCCCGCATGCGCGCGGCGCTGAAGACCGCCGGCAGCGACTGGCGCGGCGTGCTGGAGCTGGAAGCCCTGGCCATCGCCGAGGAAGACCTCGCGGCCAACCGCCACATGGGCGAGCTGGGCGCGGCGCTGATCGCGACCGGCAGCGGCGTGCTGACCCACTGCAACACGGGTTCGCTGGCCACGGCCGGTTTCGGCACCGCGTTGGGCGTGATCCGCGCCGGCGTGGCGCAGGGCCGCATCGGCAAGGTCTACGCCGGCGAAACCCGGCCGTGGCAGCAGGGCGCGCGCCTGACCGCGTGGGAACTGCAGCAGGACGGTATTCCGGCCACCCTGATCGCCGACTCGGCCGCGTCGCACCTGATGAAGACCGGGGCGGTGCAGTGGGTGGTGGTGGGCGCGGACCGCATCTGCGCCAACGGCGACACCGCCAACAAGATCGGCACCTATCAACTGGCGATCGCCGCGCGCCACCACGGCGCGAAGTTCATGGTGGTGGCGCCGTCGTCCACGGTGGACATGGCCACGCCGAACGGCGATGCGATCCACATCGAAGAACGCGACCCGGCCGAACTGCTGGGCATCGGCGGCACCCGCATCGTGGCCGAGGGCGTGGCGGCGTGGAATCCCGTGTTCGACGTCACCCCGGCCGAGCTGATCGATGCCATCGTCACCGAGAAGGGCGTGATCGAGCAGCCCGACGAAGCGCGCATGCGCGCGGCCTTCGGCGGATAGGTCGCGCCATGGGGGAAGGGCACGGGGAGCCTGAAAACGACGTAGCGCGTCAGTCCGACGCGGCGCGGAGCCGCGTCCGATGAGGCGCCGGCGCCGTCGAAACCCTGCTGCGGCGGGCGCGAGCCCGCTGGCACGGGAGTTGCACCGCCTGGGTGACGTTGGCCAGGAGTCGCGCATGCGCGCACGCTCTTATCCCGATTCGCCCGTGGTGGCGCCCGGCATGCTGCGCAGCTTGCGGGGCCTGCTTGCGCGCGATTCCACGCGGGGTCTCGATGCGTCCGAGCGCGAAGACCTGACTCAGGCGCAGCTGCGCGCCACCCGGCCCATCGTCAGCGGCGTGCTGCTGTGCGGTGCGGTGCTGCTGGCGATCATCGCCGCGTTCGAACTGGCGGGCGCCACGCCCACGATCGGTTACCCGGCCTGGTTGCAGTTGCTGGTGGCGGGCGTGGTGGCGGGGTGCGCTGCGGGCGTGGCGCGCCTGACCCAGTGGCAGCAGCGCCTGATGCTGACCCTGGTGGCGACGCTGCTGACGGGCATCTTCATGAGCATGCCGCTGCCGGGCGCGACCGGGCAGCTGGCGCTGCGCACGGGTTTGTTCCAACTGCTGCCGCTGGCGCTGATGGCGCTGATGGTGCGGCCGGTGTCGCTGCTGGCGTTCGCGCTGTTGATCGTGGTGATGGCGCAGTTGCGCATCGTGTTGCACGGCGCGCCCGGCACGGGCAGTGCGCTGTACTGGCTGTACACGCTGACGACCATCGGATTCGGCCTGGTCCTGGCCGGCTACCGCACCGACTTCGCCGTGTCGGCGTGGCAGATGCGCCGCCGGCTGGTGGAGCAGGCGCATACCGATGCGCTCACCGGCCTGCTCAACCGCAACGGCTGGAGCGAACGCGCCGACGCCCTGCATGCGCGTGCGGCGGCCGCCGGCATGCCGGTCGCGCTGGTCGTGCTGGACATCGACTACTTCAAGCGCGTCAACGATCGCCTGGGGCACGACGGCGGCGACGCGGTGCTGCAGCGGCTCGGCGCGATCATGCGTGCGCGTACCGGTGGCGACGAGGGCTGCGCTGCGCGTATCGGCGGCGAGGAATTCGCGGTGCTGCTGGAAGGCGACGACGCGCTGTCCGCCACTGCGTTCGCCGAGCGGGTGCGTGGCGAATTCGGCAAGGAACACGACGGCGTCGTCGCGACGCTCTCCGCGGGCATCGCCGAGCACGTGGCGGGCGAATCGCTGCGTGAACAGATGCGGCGCGCGGACCAGGCGCTCTACGAAGCGAAGCGGGAAGGCCGCGATCGCGTGTGCGTGGCACCACGTTCCTGAACGCCATAGCTGAACGACCCGCCTTCATTCCCAACATCACGATCCTGCGCTAGCATCCCCTGACTTTTCCGCGCGGGGACTGTCGGAGTGGCCCGCGCGTTCATTCGATGCCAGGGGACCATGAACGACGACCGCGCCCGCATGATGTGGGGTAAGTGGCGCCTGCCTTTGTTGGGGCTGGTGGTCCTGATGATCGTGGTCGGTCCGGTGATCCTGCTGCAGCGCCTGTCGCGCGCCAACCTGGATGCCGCCGATGCCGTGGCGCATACCCACGAAGTCGAAGCGGCGGTGATGGCGCTGGCGCTGGACGTCCGCGAGATCGAGTCGTCCGGCATGATGATCGCGCTGGGTGCCGACCACCCGCTGGCGCGCGACCGCATGGCGAGCGGCATGCGCGAACTGCCCGCGCGTTTCGAGACCCTGGCGCGGCTGACGGCCGACAACCCCGAGCAATTGGTGCGCGTCGGGCGCCTGCGCGAGCTGGTCGATGCGCGCGTGGAGGTGATCGGCCAACTGCTGGAGGCGCCGGACGCCTACCGCGGCAGTGTCGTGGCCCCGTTGGCGACGCGTTTCCCGATCCGTGCGCTGCTGACGGAAATCCTGAACGACGAACGGCAGTTGCTGGAGCAGCGCAATATCGACGCGCAACGGCAGCGCCAGCGGGCGGAGTGGCTGGCGCTCGTGGCCATGGGCGCACAGCTGCTGCTGTTGTCGCTGGTGTTGCTGTCGCTGGGCCGGCAGGTGACGCGACGGTTGAATGCGGAAAAGGAAACGGCCCGCGCCAGCCAGCGCGCGCTGGTGATGCTGGATACCGTGCGCGAGCCGATCGTGCTGCTCGATGCCGACCAGCACATCCAGATGCACAACATGGCCTTCGCCGAGCTGTACGGGATCGGCAAGGGCGACAAGGTCGGCAGCCTGGACGAATTGGGCGACGCCTGGCAGGACCGGGTGATGCGCCAGCGCCTGGACGACGTGCTGGCGCGCGGCCGCGAGCTGTGGGACTACGAACTGCAGCAGGACACCGCCGATGGCCTGCGCCGCACGGTGCTGCTCAATGCGCGCCGCATGCCGCTGCCGGACAACGACGACCATGCGGTGCTGGTGACCGTCAGCGATGTGTCGCTGCAGAAGACCGCCCAGCAGGAGATCGCCGCGCTGAACCGCCAGCTCGAAGGCAAGGTGGAGCAGGTGTCGGAAGTGAACCGGGAGCTGGAGGCGTTCAGCTATTCGGTGTCGCACGATCTGCGTGCACCGCTGCGCCATGTGGCCGGTTTCTCGGACAAGCTGGGCCGGCACCTGGGCGAGGACATCGACGACAAGAGCCGCCACTACCTGGACGTGATCGGCGATTCCGCGCGTCGCATGTCGCAGCTGATCGACGACCTGCTGGTGTATTCCCGCCTGGGACGCAGCGCGCTGCGCCTGCAGGCGGTGGACATGCAGTCGCTGGTGGCCGAGGCGCGCGCCATGCTGGATGCCAACGAGGCCGGCGACGGCCGCGCCGAGCGGGTGGACTGGCGGATCTCGCCGATGCCCATCGTGCTGGCCGATGAAAACATGATGCGCCAGGTATGGGGCAACCTGCTGGGCAACGCGGTGAAGTACAGCAGCCAGCGCGAGCGCTCGCTGATTGAAGTCGAACACCGCCTGCAGGACGACGGCAGCCACCTCTTCAGCGTGCGCGACAACGGCGCGGGCTTCGACATGGCGTATGCCGGCAAGCTGTTCGGCGTGTTCCAGCGGCTGCACAAGGCCAGCGATTTCGCCGGTACCGGCATCGGCCTGGCCAGCGTGCGCCGCGTGCTGGGGCGCCATGGCGGCCGCGTCTGGGCCGAATCGGCGCCGGACCAGGGCGCGACCTTCTTCTTCACCCTTCCCGCGGCGCTCGATGCGCCATCTTCCAGAGAGAAAGACGCATGAGCGCCATCCGCACCATCCTGTTGGCCGAGGACAGCCTGGCCGACGCCGAAATGGCGATCGACGCACTGCGCGAGGCCAACCTGGCCAATCCCATCGTGCACGTCGAGGACGGCGTGGAAGCGCTGGACTACCTGCTGCGCCGCGGCGCGCACGCCCATCGCGAGGAAGGCCTGCCGTCGGTGCTGCTGCTGGACATCAAGATGCCGCGCATGGACGGCCTTGAAGTGCTGAAGAACATCCGCAACCACGACCAGCTCAGGCACCTGCCGGTGGTGATCCTGTCGTCCTCGCGCGAAGAGAGCGACCTGGCGCGCAGCTGGGACCTCGGCGTGAACGCCTACGTGGTGAAGCCGGTGGACATCGACCAGTTCTTCCAGGCGGTCAAGACGCTCGGGACGTTCTGGGCCGTCATCAACGAAACGCCGGCGCAGGGCTGATCCGTGCCGCGCACCGGGACACCGCTGGGGCGGGTGAGGATCCTTCTGGTGGAGGATTCCGAACTTGATGCCGAGTTGTTGGTCGAGCAGTTGCAGGACGCAGGGCTGGACGCTGAATTCGTGCGCGTCGACGATGCGGCGAGCATGAGCAAGGCGTTGGCCAGTGAGACGTTCGACCTCGTGATCTCGGACATGGAGCTGCCGGGGTTCTCCGGTTACCAGGCGCTGGAGATCCTGCAGTCGCGCGATACGCGCCTGCCGTTCGTGTTCTTCTCCGGCACCATCGGCGAAGAAGCGGCGGTCAAGGCGTTGCAGGAAGGCGCCAGCGACTACGTGCTCAAGCACACGCCCGTGCGCCTGCCGTCGGCGGTGGCGCGCGCCATCCGCGAATCGCGCCTGGAGCGCGAACGGGAACACGCCGAACGCGAACTGATGCGCTCGCAACGGTTGGATTGCCTGGCGATGCTGGCGGCCGGGCTCAGCCACGACCTGCGCAACATCCTGCAGCCGCTGTTGATCGTGCCCGACCTGCTGGCCACCTACAGCAACGACCCGAAGATCCTGCGCCTGGGCGCGGTGATCTCGGAGAGCGGCAAGCGCGGCCACGAGATGGCCGACTCGATGCTGTCCTTCGTGCGCGGCTCGCGCAAGGCGAGCGAGCGCATCGAGGTGGCGGCCCTGTTCCAGGCCGTCCAACTGCTGATGCAGGGGTCGTTGTCCAAGCGCGTGCGCCTGGCGATCGAGATGCCCGAGGAGGGGTTGTTGATCGAAGGCAACTACACCGAGTTCCAGCAGTGCCTGATCAACCTGTGCCTCAACGGCATCCAGGCGATGGCCGAACAGGGCGGCGCGCTGACGCTGTCGGCCCGGCGCGCGACCGATGATGACGGCCGCGACCACGTGGTGGTCCGCGTCGCCGACGAAGGCAGTGGCATGGACGAGGCCACGCGCAGCCAATTGTTCACGCCGTTCTTCACCACCAAGACCAGCGGTACCGGCCTGGGCCTGATGTCGTGCAAGCGCATCGTCGAGTCGGTGCAGGGCCGCATCCGGGTGGAGAGCAGCCTGGGCCAGGGCACGAGCTTCGAGCTCTGGCTGCCTGCGCCGGTATCGCAAGAATGGAGTGCGCCGGAAGGGGCGGTGTTCCACGATGGCGAAGGCCGGCGGATCCTGCTGGTCGACGGCGATGCCACGCGGCTGTCGCTGCTGGGCAACGCGCTGGCGGCGCAGGGCTACGACCCGATGATGGCACCCGACGGCGCCATCGCGTTGCAGCAGATCGCCCGCATCGGCCTGCCGGCCCTGGCCATCCTCGACGACGACATCCTGCTGCTGTCGGCGGCGGATGTGCTGGCGGTGTTGCAGGAGGCCGGCTTCGACGGGCCGGTGATCCGCCTGCGCGAGCCCGGCATGCAGGACGATCGCCACGACTGCGCGGCGGTCGTCGGCAAGCCCGTGCAGATCCAGTCGCTGTTCACCGCGATCGAACACGCCCTCGGCCTGCGCGCCTGACCGGCGACAGGCCTGCCCACCCGTGCGGCTTTAGACGTGGCCGACGGTGGCGGGCTTCAGCCGCTGCCAGACCGCGCGCATGATCGGCTGCGCGCGGTACCAGCCGATCGGCGTATCGGGGCAGTAGCGCTGCAGGCGATCGCGCAGGGCGGGCGCGATCTCGTCGAACTCGCGCTGGTGGTGCAGCAGGTAGGCGTCGTAGCCCACCTTCAGGCACTGCTCCAGATCACCGACCGTGGCGCCGATCACCTGGAAGGTGTCTTCGTTCAAGCGCGTCTTCCAGTACGCGAGCTCGGCATCGATGTCGACGATCTGCGCGGTGGCGTGGGCGTTGCGGTGATGCAGACTGGCCATGGTGATCCCCGTGTCGTGTGGTGGTCTGACACGGCGAGTGTTGGTTCGTCGGAGTGATGCTTAAGTGAAATCAACGGCGTTTTAACCCGTGTTTAACCGTGCAGGCGCGTTCTGGTTCACCTTTGCATCGGCGGCGTGAAGTTCAGCGCTGGCGCATGGCGGCCGCAAGGATCGCGCGCTCGTCCATCAACGCCGCGGGCGAAGGCGGGAACAGCGGTGGATCGTCTTCCAGCGGCGCGTTGAGGCGCTCCCACACGCGCTCGATGACGGCCTGCGCGAGCGGCCAGTCGAGGCGCACGCCTCGCACGGTGCCCGTGTGGTACCGGGCCGGCAGCGAGGGCAACAGTTCGTGCAGCGACTGCCGGTGCGAGAGCAGGTAGACGTCGTAGGCGAACTTCAGCGTGGGCACGTAATGGCGGAACGGCGTGCCGTGTCGATGGAACGGCTGGCTGGCGTAGGTGTCGGCCCAGAAGACCATTTCGGCGTGGATGTCGATGACGGCGCAGGGGGCGTGCGCGTCCGCCCAGGCCGGGGCGATCGGTTGATGGAGGCATGACATACGGTCCCACTCCCTGGCGAAAGCCTGGCGGAGCATGGACCCGCTGGATGAAACACGGCTTACCGAGGCATGACAGCCGCGTTCCCGTCCCCGTCGCGCATCCGACAGCGCGACCCCCTGTGGCAACGTCTCCCACCCGCGTCCGCACAGGTACGCGGTCCATGATCTGCCGGTTCTTGTTTTATTGTCGGCCCCTGCATACAGGGACACGCATCGCTACACGGCTGCCGGCCAACCGTTCGTCAGTGCATGCTCACGAGTGTCGGTTCATGTTCGTCGAGCCATCGCCACGCTTCGCGCAACAACGTGCGTGCGACAGGCCACTCCGGACCGGCATCTCCACGCAGTCGCTCCCAATGGTCTTCGAGTTCAAGTTCGGTATCCAGGTCGAGGTCCTGTCCGCCATGGTCCGCGTGCGAGGCCGCGGCGAAGGCGTAGGCGCGGCAGGCGTCTTCCCAGGCCACATCGGGATGCAGGCGGCGGCGACGGCCGTAATCGTGGGCGGTGAAGGCGGCGAACGCGTCGTCGGCCCGGTCGGGCGAACGGAACGGCGTCTGGCGCAGGGTGTCGAGCTGCTCGCGATAGAGGTGTCGGTTCATGGGCGGGCGCTTCCGGCGGGGGTGATGCCGTGGTAACCCGCCGCGCGTTACCCGTGGGTGACAAATCCCTTCAAATGCCGATCACAAAGCTGAGGTGCGGTTCATCCACCCGTCGCCGCTCAGTCTCAGGGATTGAGACGCGCGCGGCGTTTCATGGCGCGCACCCCGCAACGAGAGACGCCATGCCTGCCCAGACCTCGCTGGTCCGCCATTACGCCCGCGATGCCGCCGTGCTGCCTGCGGAAGCCGGCGACGGCAACGCGCTGGCTGAGCGCCTGGCCGGCAAGTACCACGACCGGGTGACGGGGCGGTTCGTCATTCCCGGGCGTGAAGGGCGGTATGCGGACCTGCCCGAAGACCTTCCGCCCGCACTCGCCGCCGCGCTGCGCGCGCGCGGCATCGGTCGGCTGTATTCGCACCAGGCCGAAGCGTGGACGGCCGCGCAGGCGGGCAGGCATCTCGCGATCGTCACGCCGACCGCGTCGGGCAAGTCGCTGTGCTACACGATGCCGGTGGTGGCGTCGGCGCTCTCGCGCAAGGGCAAGGCGTTGTACCTGTTCCCGACCAAGGCGCTGGCGCAGGACCAGGTGGCGGAACTGCTCGACCTCAGCCGTGCCGGCGACCTCGGGCTGAAGGCCTTCACCTTCGACGGCGATACACCGGGCGATGCGCGCCAGGCGATCCGCCTGCACGGCGACATCGTGGTCAGCAATCCGGACATGCTGCACCAGGCCATCCTGCCGCACCACACCAAGTGGGCGCAGTTCTTCGAGAACCTGCGCTACGTGGTGATCGACGAGGTGCACACCTACCGTGGCGTGTTCGGCAGCCATGTCGCCAACGTGCTGCGACGGCTCAAGCGCGTGTGCGCGTTCTACGGCGCGGACCCGCAGTTCATCCTGTGCTCGGCCACCATCGGCAATCCGAAGGCGCACGCCGAGGCGCTGATCGAGGCCGATGTCGAGGCGATCACCGAATCCGGTGCGCCCACCGGCGACAAGCACGTGCTGCTGTGGAACCCGCCGGTGGTCAATCCCGACCTCGGCCTGCGCGCGTCGGCGCGGTCGCAGAGCAACCGGATCGCGCGGGTGGCGATCAAGGCCGGGCTGAAGACATTGGTGTTCGCGCAGTCGCGCACGATGGTGGAAGTGCTGACGAAGTACCTGAAGGATGTCTTCGACCACGATCCGCGCAAGCCGGCGCGCATCCGCGCCTATCGCGGCGGCTATCTGCCCACCGAGCGCCGCGAGGCCGAACGCGCGATGCGCGACGGACGCGTGGACGGCATCGTGTCCACCTCGGCGCTGGAGCTGGGCGTGGACATCGGCAGCCTGGATGCGGTGGTGCTGAACGGGTATCCGGGCTCCATCGCCGCGACCTGGCAGCGCTTCGGTCGCGCCGGCCGTCGCCAACAGGCGTCGCTGGGCATCCTCGTGGCCAGTTCGCAGCCGCTGGACCAGTACGTCGTGCGGCATCCGGAGTTCTTCGCCGACAGCCCGCCGGAACACGCACGCATCGCGCCGGACCAGCCGATGATCCTGCTCGACCACATCCGCTGTGCGGCTTTCGAACTGCCGTTCCTCGCGGGCGAGGCGTATGGACCCATCGATCCATCGCCGTTCCTGCACCTGCTGGACGAGGACAGCGTGGTCCATCGCGAGGGCGACCGCTACGAGTGGATCGCCGACAGCTATCCGGCCAACGCGGTCAGCCTGCGTTCGGTGGCGGACGGCAATTTCGTCGTGGTGGACCGCACCGACGGACGCCAGGTGATCATCGCCGAAGTGGATTACAGTGCCGCGCCGCTGACCCTGTACGAAGGCGCGATCCACATGGTGCAGTCCACCCCTTACCAGGTGGAACGGTTGGACTGGGACGGCCGCAAGGCCTACGTCACCCGCACCCACGTGGATTACTACACCGACGCCATCGATTACACGAAGTTGAAGGTGCTGGAGCGTTTCGATGGCGGCATCGCGGGGCAGGGCACCTGCCACCACGGTGAAGTACATGTGGTCCGGCGCGTGGCCGGCTACAAGAAGATCCGCTACTACACGCACGAGAACATCGGCTACGGGCCGGTGAACCTGCCGGACCAGGAAATGCACACCACCAGCCTGTGGTGGCAGCTGCCGCCGCAGGTGTTGGAGGCTTCTTTCGCTTCGCGGCAGGAAGCGTTGGATGGCTTTCTCGGCGCGGCGTACGCATTGCACATCGCCGCCACGGTCGCGGTGATGGCCGAGGGGCGCGACCTGCAGAAAGCCGTGGGGGATGGCGATGGTGCATGGTTCGCGCTGCCGGATACGCAGGGCAGGGGGCAGCTGCGCGGCACCGACAGCCAGGTGCTGTCGCCGGTGTCGGGCGAGCGCTTCGTGCCGACGGTCTATCTGTACGACAACTACCCCGGCGGCATCGGCTTGAGCGAGCCGCTGTGGCGACGTCAGCAGGAACTGGTGCGCCGTGCGGCGGACCTGGTGGGTCGTTGCGACTGCAAGGCCGGATGCCCCGCCTGCGTGGGCCCGGTGCTGGCGGCCGACGAAGACGCCGACACCACGCCGCGCGCACTCGCCACGCGCGTGCTGCACTTGCTGGATGCCGCATGAGCATCAGCCTGGAAGCACTGCAACGCCTGCGCCGGCAGGCGGGCCATGCATCCGCCAAGGCGACACCGGACACCGTTGCGGTCGCGGATCCGTTGCCTGCGCTGCGACGCATGCTGGGTATTCGCGAACACGCGCGTTCCGCGGCGCCTGTGCCCGCGCGCGACCGCCATCTGCCCGGCACCGAAATCGCGCCGGGGTTGTTGTTGCTCGAAGACGTACTGCCGTTCGACACGGTGCCGGAGGACGTGGACGGCACGTTCGCCCGCACCGGCCGGTTGCCGACCGCCGGCATGCTGTTCTTCGATACCGAAACCACCGGCTTGTCCGGCGGCACCGGCACGCGCGCCTTCATGGTGGGTGCGTCGGATTTCGTGCCGGGCGGCTTGCGCGTGCGCCAACTGCTGATCACGCACCTGTCCGCCGAGCCGGCGATGCTGCGCGAATTCTCGCACTGGCTGGCGGAAGACACGCGGCTGGTCAGCTACAACGGGCGCTGCTACGACGCGCCATTGCTCGCCACGCGCTACCGGCTGGCGCGGCAGGGTACGCCGCTGGCCGGCCTCGAACACCTCGACCTGCTGTTCCCCACGCGCCGTCGCTATCGCGGCGTGTGGGAGAACTGTCGCCTGGGCACCATCGAGCGCCATGCGCTGGGCATCGTCCGCGAAGACGATCTGCCGGGCTCGGAAGCACCGGGCGCGTGGTTGCAGTACCTGCGGGGTGGCGATGCCGGCCTGCTGCGACGCGTGCTGCTGCACAACTTCCAGGACGTGGTGACGCTGGCGCGGTTGCTGATGCACCTGTCGGCGCCGGAGGTCGAGGTCGCGAAGCAAGGAAGCGTGTTTACCTGCCCGTCGCCTTGACCCCGCAAGGAGGCGGGCGGATGCTGGCGACGTCGGAATCCACGAAGACGCACTGCCTGTCCGCCCTGCCACAGGAGCCGTCCCATGCACCGTCCCGTTGTCCTCGGCCTGCTCCTCGCAGGCTCATCGTCCACCGCTGCCGCGCAGGACTTGCTGCCAGCGGTCGATCGCTTCTACATCGGCGCAGGGCGCTACTGGGCCGATCACGACCTGGACACGCGATGGGACGCCAGCGATGGTTCGCTCGGCACGCACGTCAACTTCCAGCGCGACCTGGGGTTCGTCGATCGCCAGGACGCGCTGGCGTGGAGCATCGGCGGGAGTTTCGGCGAGGCGCGCCGGCACACGCTGGATGCGTTCGGCTACGACTATGAAGACGCCAGCGTGCGCTTCCTGGACCGCGACCTGGAGATCGGCGACAACACCTATCCGGTCGATGCGGCGTTCACCGGCCGGCTGGACCTGGACATCACCGGCGTGTCGTACACCTGGATGTTCCTGCAGGACGGCAGGCGCGCCTTCGGCATCGGCCTGGGCGCGATACGCTACGACATCGCCGCCGACCTGGATGCGACCGCCACCGTCGGCGATACGCCGGCGGCCTATGCGAACGACCTGTCGGAAGACGCCTGGGCGCCGATGCTGCGCGCCGAGTACGCGCAGTCGCTGTCCGCCCACTGGCGCTGGGGTGCGTCGCTGGCCTATACGCGGAAGAACAGCGGCAACGTCACCGGCGATGCGCTGGATGCGCAGGTGGAGCTGGAGTACTTCCCGTGGGAGCGTTTCGGCTTCTCGCTGCGCTACAACTACAACGACGTGGACCTCGATTTCGAGCGTTCCCGCTTCGACGGCAACCTCAACCTCAACAACCGCGGACCGCAGTTGCTGGGGAAGCTGCGGTTCTGAACCGCCGCGCTGTCGGGGATCCACCGACAGCGGAATGTGAAGCGCTGCGCAGTCCGCCACATCGCCGTTCAAGAAGCGGCAGGGGCGGCCGACATCCTTGCTAGATTTCATCCCGTCCGTGCCCCGCGACCGCGTGGCACGCATTGAACCTGCAAGAAAAAAGGGGCCGTGCCTTGCGCATTCTGTACGTTGGCGATACCGCCTGCCTGCCTGACGACCTGGCCGACTACATCGGCGACATGGGGGACGAATGGACCGTGGAGACGGTCGTCGACGGCAAATCGGCGATGTTCGCGGTCGCCAACGGGCCGGTCGACGTGGTGATGGTCGGCCCCGGCTTGCCGGACCTGCCGCCGGCGACGCTGCTGGGCCAGATCCGCACGCTGCGTCCGGAGACGATCCGCATCGCATTGCTGGAAGGTAGCGCCGACAGCCTGTCCGCACCGATCAAGCTGATCGGCGTGGCGCACCGCTTCCTGCCGCTGCCGTTGTCGTCGGAAACGGTGCTGGAATCGATCCACAGCCTGGAAGAGCTGCGCGACCTGCTGGACAGTCCGCGCCTGCGCCGGGCCATCGGCCGCGTGGAGCACCTGCCGTCGCCGCCGCATCTCTATTTCGCGCTGACTCGCGCGCTGGAAGAAGACGAAGGCACCGCCAACGACATCGCCACCCTGGTGGCGGGCGACCCGGCCATCGCGGCCAAGGTGTTGCAGCTGTGCAACTCGGCCTACTTCTCCAATGGCCGCTCGGTCACCGACCTGCGCGCCGCCGTGACGCGGCTCGGCCTGGGCACGTTGCGCGACCTGGTGCTGGCCAGCGAGGTGTTCTCGATGAAGACCACCTCCAGCGTCGACCGCGCCGCGCTGCAGAACCGTGCGCTGCTGGCCTCGCGCCTGGCGGCGAAGATCCTGCCGCGCACCAGCTCCGAACTCGGCGCCACCGCGGCGCTGCTGGCCGACATCGGCCTGCTGCTGCCGGGCGTGCGCGACGAGCGCGATACCCCGGCGAGCGAGGACGACGACCGTCCCGGCCACACCGAGGCGGGCGCCTACCTGCTGGGCCTGTGGGGCCTGCCGATGCCGATCGTCGAAGCGGTCGCCTTCCACCGCCAGCCGCAGCGTTCCAGCCTGCGCAGCTTCTGGGTGCCCGGTGCCGTGCACGTGGCCGGCGCGCTGGCCAGCAACGAGCCGGTGGACGAGGGCTACCTGAAGTCGCTGGGCGTGCTGGACCAGTTGCCCAACTGGCGCCAGATGGCCGAAACCCTGGTCGAGCGCGCCGAGGAACAGGCCGCCTGAATCGGCGAATAGCCCAGACAAGGCCAGCGGCTATGCCCGGGCTCGTATTCCCTGGCTATTCGCTACGCTCAAGGGCTGGCGGTTACGGTGCATGTGAGCTGCAGGGTGACTCCGCCACCTGACGGCAGTACCGGTATATCAAGGCCGGGCGAGGCTTGCAGGCTGGCTATCGTGGGCGAAGCCGTACACGCGGCGCCGCCTGTCGCTTGGCACGTCAATGCGGTGCACGCCAGACCTGGTAACGCCGGATCGTGCACCCGTGCACCATTGGCCGCGAACGGCCCGTTGTTGGTGACGGATAGCGTGAACTCCACAGGCTGGCCGGACATCACGGTGGGCAGGTTGCTGGTCTTGGTGATCGCGAGGTCGCTGACAGCCGCGCGCAAGACAACCCCGTCATACGCCATGTAACCGGCGAAGTTGACAGGACCTCGCATCAGGATGGTGATGGACGTCGAGGTGGCGGTGAGGGTGCCGGTATAGGTATTCCACGCAAACAGCGCACTCGGGGCGCCAGGATTGACGTAACCCGTGGCGCCCGTGATAACGACGTTCGGGACATCGGGGGTCACAAAGGGGCCGGTGCCCCAGGTGGGGTCATAGATGCCCTGCGAGGCATAGTGGTAGCTGAAGACATACTGCCTGCCCACGGTAAGGCCCGTGACGGTCTGCGAGAAGGATTCGGTGGAGAATGCGTTCTGCCACGTCCCTCCGTCGGGCGAGGCGACCGGGACGCCACCAAACCATATGTAGCCCGGCGAGGTCTGCAACGGTCCGTTCGCATCGTTGGTGTCGGGCGTGGCCGTCACCCCAGTCCAGCCGGGGACGACCATGATCTGCCCCTTCGGGCCAGTCATCGAGCCGTTGGTCACCAGGTTCTGTGCGCCGGCAGGCGCCATCGCCAGCCAGAACAAGAGCGTGATAGCCAGCCCCCAGCGCCCTCGTAATACGGTGAAAGCCATACTCATCCCGATATTCATAGCGAATGAGTAATCGGAACACTTGAAGCGCAAAGGACATCGGAGTAGTTCCAGGCGCGGAATCCGGTGCCGTGCAGTGAGGTCGCTGGGCGTGCTGGACCCGTTGCCCAACGGGCGCCAGATGGCCGAAACCCTGGTCGAGCGCGCCGAGGAACAGGCCGCCTGACCGCGCGGTTGGCAGGGGCCCGCTAGCCGATATACGGCGCCCCCGCCAGTCTCGCCTTGCGCGACGGATGGGTGTACAAATGTACACCCATGAACTTCGTCAACCTGCCTCCCCAACGTGCCGCCGTCCTGGCCTTCCTGCGCCGGGAGCTGGCGGCCGGGCGCGCGCCCAGCCTGGCGGACATCGCCGGGGCCTTCGGTTTCGCCTCCCGCAATGCCGCGCAGAAGCACGTCCAGGCGCTGGTCGCCGATGGCCTGCTGGAACAGGCGCCGGGCCAGAAACGCGGCCTGCGCCTGCCCGGCGGCATGGCCGATCTGCTGCCGTTGCCGGTGCTGGGCCGGGTGGCCGCCGGCCAGCCGATCGGCGCCGACATCGGCCTGGACGAGCAGCTGTGGCTCGACCGCCGGCTGTTTTCGCCGCAACCCGATTACCTGCTCAAGGTGCAGGGCGATTCGATGATCGACGACGGCATCGTCGACGGCGATCTGGTCGGCGTGCACCGCACGCCGGAGGCACGCGACGGCCAGACCGTCGTGGCCCGCATCGACGGCGAGCTGACCATCAAGCGCCTGCAACGCGAACGCCGGCGCATCCGCCTGCTGCCGCGCAATCCCGCGCACGCGCCGATCGACGTGCAACCGGGGCAGGACTTCGCCATCGAAGGCGTGTACTGCGGCCTGGTGCGTCGCGGCTGAGATGGGCGCCGTCGTCGCCCTCGACACGCTGTTGGCCGCGCGCACGCTGTGGCACGCGGGCCGCAGTGCGGCCGTCGCCGCCGATGGCGAACCCACCGGCCATGCCGCGCTCGACGCACTGTTGCCGCAAGGTGGCTGGCCACGCCGCGCCCTGACCGAACTGCTGCTGCCCGCCGACGGCGTGGGCGAACTGGCGTTGCTGCTGCCCACGCTGGCGCGGATGACGCAGGCGGGCAGCGCGGTGGCGGTGATCGCGCCGCCCTACGTGCCGTATGCGCCGGCCTGGCAGGCCGCGGGCGTGGACCTGGCGATGCTGGAGATCGTCGAAGCCGCGCCACGCGATGCGTTGTGGGCGTTCGAGCAATGCCTGCGCAGCGGTGCCTGCGCCGCCGTGCTGGGCTGGCCCACGCACGCCGACGGGCCTGCGCTGCGCCGGCTGCAGGTGGCGGCCGACAGCGGCGAGTGCCTGGGCTTCGCGTTGCGCGACCGTCGCCACGCGGCCAATCCCTCTGCCGCCGCGCTGCGCGTGGAAGCCACGCGCGATGCGCAGGGCGGCACGCAATGGCAGGTACGCAAATGCCGGGGTGGGCCGGCGCCTGCGCAACCGTTCGCGCTGGTCGCGCATTGAGGCCCGCATATGCTCTGGGCCTGTGTACTGCTGCCGCAGCTGGCGCTGGACGCCGTCCTCCGGCGTTTGCCTGACCCCGATGCGCCGCTGGCGCTGGTCGGCGGTGCCGTGCAACTGCGTACCCTGCATGCGGTGAATGCCGCTGCCGCGCAGGCGGGCCTGCGGGCCGGCATGCGGCTGACGGCAGCGCACGCGCTGCTGCCGGAGTTCGCGATGGTCGAACACGATCCGCCGGCCGAAGCGCGCTGGCAGCGTTTCCTCGCCGCCTGGGCATATCGCCATAGCTCGCTGGTCAGCGCGCAGTGGCCGGGCTGCCTGGTGCTGGAGGTGCGCGCCAGTTTTCGTTTGCTGGGGCCCTGGCCGCGCATCGAGGCGCGGCTGCGCGAGGAACTCGGGCTGCTGGGTTTCCAGCATCGCCTCGCGCTCGCGCCCACGCCGCGCGCGGCGCATGTGTTCGCCGGCCTGCGCGACGGACTGGCGGTGATGCAGCCGGCGGCGATGGCGGACATGCTGGACCGCGTGCCGGTGCGCCGTGCGCGCCTGCCGGACGACACCGGCGAGCGCCTGCACCGCATGGGTATCCGCGACCTGCGCACGCTGCGCGGCCTGCCGCGCGACAGCCTGCGTCGTCGCTTCGGCCTGCCGGTGCTCGACCACCTGGATCGCCTGTACGGCCAGGCCGACGACGCACTGGCGTACTACGCGCCACCGGACCACTTCGATGCGCGCATCGAACTCGGCTACGAAGTCGAGAGCCACATGGCGCTGCTGTTTCCGCTCCGGCGCCTGATCGGCGATCTGTGCACCTACCTGTCCATCCGCGACGGGGGCGTGCAGCGCTTCGTCCTGCGGCTGGAGCACGAGGAGGGCCACACCGATGTCGAGGTGGGCCTGCTGGCCGCCGAGCGCGAGCCGGCGATGCTGTTCGAACTCACCCGCAACCGCCTGGAGCGCGTGCAGATCGCGCAGCCGGTGGTGGGCGTGCGCCTGTTGGCGCGCGAACTGCCGCCGTTCGTGCCGGCTGCGCGCGATCTGTTCGATACGCGACCGCAGCAGCAACTGCCGTGGCCGCAGTTGCGCGAACGCCTGCGTGCGCGCCTGGGCGATGAGGCGGTGCACCGCGTGGCACCGGCCGGCGATCCACGCCCGGAACGCGCGTGGCGACGCGTGCAGGGCGATGGCGGACGCATCGAGCAGGCGCCGCTGCGTCCGCCGCGACCGACCTGGCTGCTGCCGCAACCGGTGCCGCTGCGCGATCCGCATCCGCGCATCGTCTCCGGCCCGGAGCGGCTGGAAAGCGGCTGGTGGGACGGCGAGGACGCGCGCCGCGACTATTACGTGCTGGAGACCTCGCAGGGCCAGCGCGCCTGGGCCTTCGCGCCGCCGGGCGAGCAGGCCGGCTGGATGCTGCACGGGTGGTTTGCGTGAGCCGCGACGAGGAACGCGGCGACTACCCGGGCGCGCACGTACCACGCGCCTGGGAGACCGCGCACCGTCTGCGCGCGCATGCGGCGGCCAACGACGACGCACCCGCCGCCGACGGCCTGCCGGCCTATGCCGAACTGCACTGCCTGTCGGATTTCTCTTTCCTGCGTGGCGCCTCCAGTGCGGAGGCGCTGTTCGTCCGCGCCAGGCATTGCGGTTACGACGCGCTGGCGATCACCGACGAATGCTCGCTGGCCGGCATCGTGCGCGGACTGGAAGCCTCGCGCGCCACGGGGCTGAAGCTGATCGTCGGCAGTGAGTTCACCTTGAAGTGCGGCCTGAAGTGCGTGCTGCTGGTGGAAACCCTCGCAGGGTATGCGCGCCTGTGCGAGGTGATCACCACCGCGCGCCGCGCGAGCCCGAAGGGCACGTATGCGTTGACCCGACAGGATGTGGAGCGGGTGCTGGGCGAGGGCGATCCGGAAGCGGGCGGGCTGTTCGCGCTGTGGCTGCCGGCGCGCATGCCGGACGAAGCGCAGGGGCGTTGGCTGCAACAGGTGTTCGGCGCGCGTGCGCACTTGGCGGTGGAGCTGCATCGGGAGCAGGACGATGCCGCACGTCTTCAGCAACTGCTTGATCTGTCGGCACGGCTGGCGATGCAGGCCGTGGCCGCCGGCGACGTGCACATGGACGTGCGCCGGCAGCGGGTGTTGCAGGACACGATGACGGCGATCCGCCATACGGTGCCGCTGGCCGAGTGCGGCGGGCACCTGTTCCGCAACGGCGAACGCCATCTGCGCACGCGGCGGGCATTGGGCAACATCCATCCGCATGCGCTGCTCGAAGGGGCGGCCGCGCTGGCGCGGCGCTGCACGTTCTCGATGGATGAAGTGCGCTATCGCTATCCGGCCGAACTGGTGCCGGACGGCCACACGCCGGCCAGCTGGCTGCGCGCGCTGACCGAGCGGGGTATGCGGGAACGCTGGAAGGACGGCGTGCCACCGGCGATCGTCGCGCAGATCGACGAGGAGCTCGCGCTCATCGCCCGGTTGAAGTACGAAGCGTTCTTCCTGACGGTCGAGGACATCGTCCGCTTCGCCAGGTCGAAGGACATCCTGTGCCAGGGCCGTGGTTCCTCGGCCAATTCGGCGGTCTGCTTCGCACTGGGCATCACCGTGGTGAATCCGGCCGAAAGCCGGCTGCTGATGGCGCGCTTCCTGTCTGAGGAACGCGGCGAACCGCCGGACATCGATGTCGATTTCGAACACGCGCGGCGCGAGGAAGTGCTGCAGTACGTCTATGGCAAGTACGGTCGCCGCCGTGCGGCGCTGGCCGCCACCGTCATCCGCTATCGCGGCAAGAGCGCGGTGCGCGACGTGGCCAAGGCATTCGGCCTGCCGCCGGACCAGATCGCGTTGCTGGCCGAATGCTTCGGCTGGGGCAATGGCGAGACGCCGATGGAACAGCGCCTGCGCGAAGCCGGGTTCGATCCGGAGAACCCGCTGATCCACCGCGTACTGGCGGTGACGACGCAGCTGCGCGGGCATCCGCGCCATCTCTCTCAGCATGTCGGTGGCTTCGTCATCAACGACGGACCGCTGTCCGAGGTCGTGCCGGTGGAAAACGCGGCGATGGACGACCGCACCATCATCCAGTGGGACAAGGACGACCTGGAGACGATGAAGCTGCTCAAGGTCGATTGCCTGGCCCTCGGCATGCTGACCTGCATCCAGAAGGCCGTGGACCTGGTGGCGAAGCACCGCGGTTACACGATCGACCTGGCGCATGCGCCGCCTGCAGGGGACGGCCCCACCTACGCCATGATCCAGGCCGCCGACACCGTCGGCGTGTTCCAGATCGAGTCGCGCGCGCAGATGAGCATGCTGCCGCGGCTGAAGCCGAAGAATTTCTACGACCTGGTGATCGAAGTGGCCATCGTGCGCCCCGGCCCCATCCAGGGCGGCATGGTGCATCCGTACCTGCGGCGACGGCAGGGCAAGGAGCCGGTGACGTATCCGTCAGAGGGCATCGAGGCCATCCTCGGCAACACGCTCGGCATTCCGCTGTTCCAGGAACAGGTGATGGAACTGGTGATCCATGCCGGCTACACACCGTCCGAAGCCGACGGTCTGCGCCGTTCGATGGCGGCCTGGGGCAGGGGCGGCGACATGGCGCCGCATCGCGACAAGATCCGTCGGTTGATGGAAGAGAAGAGCTATTCATCCGACTTCATCGACCAGATCTTCGAGCAGATCAAGGGCTTCGGTTCCTATGGCTTCCCGCAAAGCCACGCGGCCTCGTTCGCCAAGCTGGTCTACATCAGTTGCTGGCTGAAGCGGCACGAGCCGGCGGCTTTCGTCTGCGCGCTGCTCAATGCGCAGCCGATGGGGTTCTATTCGGCCAGCCAGATCGTGCAGGACGCGCGTCGAGGGCAGGGCGGGCGGGTCGGCATCGAAGTGCGCCCGGTCGATGTGACCTGCAGCGCGTGGGACAACACGCTGGAAGGCGGGCATGCGCGCATCCGACAGGACGATGGCGGGCAGGCCGCATTGCGGCTGGGCATGCGCCAGGTCAACGGCCTGTCCGAGGCGACGGCGAATGCGATCGTCGCGGCCCGCG
The DNA here is from genome assembly GCF_001427585.1 of Pseudoxanthomonas sp. Root630. Classification (GTDB taxonomy): domain Bacteria; phylum Pseudomonadota; class Gammaproteobacteria; order Xanthomonadales; family Xanthomonadaceae; genus Pseudoxanthomonas_A. Next base: position 406,805 of record NZ_LMGY01000017.1, read on the forward strand.
CGCAGCGGCCGTTCGCCGACGTGCGCGACCTCTGCCTGCGCGCGAACCTGGATGAAAAGGCCCGGCATGCGCTGGCGGAAGCGGGCGCGCTGCAGGCGCTGGCCGGCCATCGCCATGCAGCGCGCTGGGCGGTGTCCGGCGTCGAGCGCCAGCGCCCGCTGTTGCCCGGAAGTCCCGACGAGGACGAGATCGTGCTCCCCGCGCCGAGCCCGGTCGAAGACGTGCTGTCGGATTACCGCGTTACCGGACTGACGCTGGGCGTGCATCCGCTGGCGTTGCTGCGAGAGCGGCTGCGCCAGCAGCGCGTGGTCGATTCGCGCCAGTTGCAGGACCTGCCACACGGACGGGGTGTGCACGTGGCCGGCATCGTCACCCAGCGCCAGCGGCCGGGGACAGCCAGCGGCGTCATCTTCGTCACCCTGGAAGACGAGCATGGCGTGGTCAATGTGGTGGTCTGGGCCCGCATCGCCGAACGCCGGCGCAAGGCCCTGCTGGGTGCGCGCCTGCTGGGCGTGCGGGGACGCTGGGAGCACGTCGATGGCGTGCGTCACCTGATCGCCCACGACCTGCACGACTTCAGTCATCTTCTGGGCGAGCTGCAGACCAGTTCGCGCGATTTCCACTGAGGACGACGATGCACGCGCTTTCCTCGCTGGCCGACGACCTGTTCGCCCCCGCGATGGTGCCGCTGGTGGACGATGCCGAAGGCGGCATCCGTTACTGGCCGGACGCCATCGACGCCGCGACCGCACGACGCTGGTTCGATCTGCTGCACGCGGGCGCGGCCTGGACGCACCTGCAGCGCCCGATGTACGACCGCATCGTCGACGTGCCGCGGCTGCTGGCGAACTACGCCGTCGATGCGCTGCCGGCCGACCTGCCGCTGACGCATCTGCTGGCCTGCGTGCAGGCGCGTGCGCCCGCGCCGTACTCGCGCATCGGCATGAACCTGTACCGCGACGGCCACGACAGCGTCGCCATGCACGGCGACAAGCTGCATACCGTGGCGGCGGGCCATCCGATCACCCTGGTGTCGCTGGGCGCGCCACGGCGCATGCTGATCCGCGCCCGTGGAGGCCGTCGCGAGACGCTGGCGGTGGATCTCGCGCCGGGCAGCGTGCTGTCGATGAGCCATGCCTCGCAGAGCACGCACGAGCATGGGATCCCGAAGACGCGGCGCGCGCAGGGCGCGAGGATCAGTGTGGTGTTCCGGGTGCGGCCCGATAGAGCCCCTCTCCCTGCGCAGCGGGGAGAGGGTGCCGAAGGCGGGTGAGGGGCGAGCGGAGAGATGATGGGTCCTGCGCCTGATCCAGTACCGCGCTAGCCCCTCATCCGCCCTCTGGGCACCTTCTCCCCGCTAGCNCGAAGGCGGGTGAGGGGCGAGCGGAGAGATGATGGGTCCTGCGCCTGATCCAGTACCGCGCTAGCCCCTCATCCGCCCTCTGGGCACCTTCTCCCCGCGTGCGGGGAGAAGGAAAAGCACACGATGAGCCATGCCTCGCAGACCACGCACGAGCATGGCATCCCGAAGACGCGGCGCGCGCAGGGTGCGAGGATCAGTGTTGTGTTCCGGGTGCGGCCCGATAGCGCCCCTCTCCCTGCGCAGCGGGGAGAGGGTGCCGAAGGCGGGTGAGGGGCGAGCGGAGAGATGATGGGTCCTGCGCCTGATCCAGTACCGCGCTAGCCNCGAAGGCGGGTGAGGGGCGAGCGGAGAGATGATGGGTCCTGCGCCTGATCCAGTACCGCGCTAGCCCCTCATCCGCCCTCTGGGCACCTTCTCCCCGCATGCGGGGAGAAGGAAAAGCACACGATGAGCCATGCCTCGCAGACCACGCACGAGCATGGGATCCCGAAGACGCGGCGCGCGCAGGGCGCGAGGATCAGTGTGGTGTTCCGGGTGCGGCCCGCCTGAGGAGAATCCCTGTAGGAGCGACGTAAGTCGCGACCGCACGCTCGGTAAGCAATGACGGTCAGTTAGCGCATGTTGCAGACGCACTCCGGGCCACGACGCTGCACGGTCGCGACTTACGTCGCTCCTACAGAAAGCAAAGAAAAAATCGCCGCGAGGGATCGCGGCGTGAGGGCAAGGACTGCTTGAAAAGGGGGGCGTGCGCCGTCGTCAGCCCATCAGCTTGAACAGCGACAGCGACTGCATCTGCATGAAGACCGTCTGCGCGGCCTGCAATGCGGTGTTCTCCATCTGGTAGCGGCCGATGGCCTCGGCCCAGTCCAGGTCGCGCAGGGTGGACAGCGTGCCCTGCAGGGTGACGTTGTTCGCTTCGCGCAGCGCCGCCGCATCGTCGATGGCCGACAGCTGCGCGCCGCCGCTGGCGCGCGCGTCGATCATCTTGCTCTGCGCGGTGGCCACGTCGCGCATCGCGGCTTGCAGGTTGTTCTGCATGGCGGCGCGCTGCGCGTCGGTGGTGGGGTTGCTCTCCAGCGTGGTGATCAGCCCCTGCACCGTGGCGAAGATGTCGCGCGAGCCGGCCGGGCCGAGGGTGAAGCTGTCGCCGTTGGCCGGTTGCCCGTCGATCTTCATCTGCACGCCGGCGAAGGCGATGCTTTCGCCCTTGGCGTAGGTGCCGGAGGCAACCGGATTGCCGCCGCTGTCCAGTACCTGGTAAGTGTCGCCGGCGCCGAAGCTGAGCGTGTAGGTGCCGCCGTCCCAGGCCGTGGAATCGGTGACGCTGAAGCCCATCAGGAGGCCGGTACCGGTGTTGCCCGCGGCGGCCTGACCGTCGATGCGGCCATCACCCGTGCGCAGGCGCAGGAACACCTCGCTGCCCGGCAGCGTGTCGGCGACGAACATGTCCGGCGCCACTTCCACCTGCCGCTGGGTCTGGTCGCCGCTGTAGATCACGCTGCCGCCGGAAATCGCGAACGGCGCGCTGCCGTCGCTGGTGCCGCCGAACAGATAGCGCCCGGCGCCGTCGGTGCTGTTGGCCAGGTCGAGCAGGCCGGCGTAGATCGCCTTCAGCTCCGTGCTGATCGCCTTGCGGCTGTCTTCGCCCATCGCGGCGTTGTTGGCCTGGATGACGAGTTCGTTGACGCGCGCCATCGCATCGCCGACCTGGGTCAGCGCGTTTTCCTGCAAGCCCAGGCGGTTCTGCACGGCGTTGGCGTTCAAGCCGAAACGCTCGAGTTCGGCCACGGCGCGGTCCAGGCCGACGGCCGTGCCGGCGGCCACGGGATCGTCCTTCGCGGTGACCAGGCGCTGGCCGCTGGCCAATTGCTGCTGCGTGTGCGCCAGCTTCGCCTGCTTGGCCAGCATCGTCGTGATCGACTGCTGGTACATCATGCCGGTGGAGATGCGGTAGTTCATCGGCGGGTCGCGGCCAGGAGGGATTGGAAGAGCGTGTCGGCGGTGGCGATGATCTGCGACGCCGCCTGGTAGGCCTGCTGCAGGCGCATCAGGTCGGCGGCTTCTTCGTCCAGGTTCACGCCGGAAATCGCATCGCGCGCGGCCTGCGCCTGGTCGTGGATGACCTGCTGCGCCTGCGCGGAGTAATCCGCCTGGCGCGCTGCGGAACCGACCTGCGTGGTCAGCCCGCCGATCGCGCCGTTGAGCGTCAGCGTGCCGCCGTTGAGCACGCGCGCGTCGTCCAGGTTGGCCAGCAGCTTGGCGTTGCCGTTGTCGCTGGAGTTGGCGCCGGTCGGGCCCACGCTGAAGGTGTCGCCGGCGGCGGGCGCGCCGTCGAGCACCACGCTCCAGCCGTTGTAGGCGACGGTCTGGCCCGGTGTGTAGGCGAACGGGCCGGTGCCGTTGATCGTGTACTGGGTGGCGTCGATGAACTCGATGTCGACCGGCGCCAGCAGGCCGGCGTTCGCGGCGTCGGTGACCTTCAGGCCACTGAGTTTGCCGGTGCCGGTGTTGGTCAGGTCGGTGGTGGCCTTCACCGGCGTCGCGGCGGCGATGCGGCTGGGGTCGGTGATCGCCACGCTCAGGCTGCCGGCCGCGCCGGCGGTGGGCTGCAGCAGGAAGCGGTCGTTGGTCGCCGGCGTGCCGGAAGCGAGCACGACTTCGATGCCGTTGACCACCAGCGGATCGGCAGCGGTGCCGGTGCCCGTCGTCGGGATGCTGGCGCCGGTATCCGGATGCGTCGCCACCCAGCCGGTGCCGTCGAAGCGCAGCAGCACGTTCTGGGCATTGAGGCCGGCCACGCTGCCGACCGAGGTGGTCAGGGTGGCGTTGCCGGCGTTGTTGGCGTTGGACGAAATGCGCGGGGCGGGCAGGGTGAAGAAGTCCGCACCCATCTGCCCGTACTGGTCCATGCCCGCGCGGTGGCCTTCGTTGAAGGTCTGCGCGAGCGACGTGGCGACGCGGCCGAGTTCGGCCATCGCCGGGTCCAGCACGGTGGTGCGGAACTCGACCAGGCCACCGATCTGGCCGCCGAGCGCGCGCTTGTCGAGCGTCACGCGCTGGCCATTGGTTTCCAGCGCGACCTGCAGGCGTTCCGGGCGATACGGATCGGCCACGGTGACCAGCGTGCTGGCGGAGGTGCCGACCACCAGCGGTTGGCCGCCCGCGCTGAAGACGTTCACCAGCCCGCCGTCCTGGGTGATCGCATTGCCACCGGTGAAGGCGACGAGTTCGGTGATCAGCTGGTCGCGACGGTCCAGCAGGTCGCCCGAGGGGCTGCTGCTGCCGCCGATCTGGCCGTTGAGCTGGGCGATTTCCTTGGCCAGCCGGTTCACTTCGCCCGTCGCGGCGGTGAGGCCGGCGTTGACCTCGGTGTCCAGGCCGTCGAGGTGCTGGTCGATCTGGCGGAAGCGGGTGACCAGTGCGTTCGCCTGCGCGAGCACACTTTCGCGGTCGGCCGAGCCGGCCGCATTCGACGACAGCGCGTTGACCGAATCGAAGAAGCTCGACCACGGCGCGCTGATGCCGGTGGCTTTCTCGGAGAACAGCTGGTCCAGGCGCGTGGACATCACCGACAGCTGTTGCAGGCGCGAGAGTTCGCCGCCGCTGTCGAGCAGGCGCGAGGTGGCCAGCGAGTCGGCCATCCGGCGCACATCGACGATCTGCACGCCGTTGCCCTGGTAGCCGTATCCGAAGTACGTACCGTCACGTGCTTCGAACTCGGTGCGCTGGCGCGAGTAGCCCGGCGTGTTGATGTTGGCGACGTTGTGGCCGACGGTCGACAGCGCCCGCTGGAACGCGATCAGGGCGCTGCTGCCGGTGGCGAGAAGGTTCGACATGCGTTATCCCCTGGTCAGCGCCGCAGCGCGTTGCCGATCGCGTTGCCCACGGCATTGCCGACCGGGCCGGCCACCGTGGTGCCGATCGTCGACAGCACCTTGCCCAGCGTGGGGCCGTTGGCGATGGAGGCGATCTTGTTGGCGTAGGTCGGGTCGGTCGCGTAGCCGGCGCGCTGCAGGCCGCGGGCGAAGCCCACGATGTCCTTGCCGGCCGACAGCGCCTGCTGGTAACGCGGGTTGTTCTTCAGCATCCGCACGTAGTCGGCGAAGCTCTCGGCAGGCGAGGCATAGGCGCGGAAGTCCGCGGTCTCGGTGTGCTTCACGCCGTTCGTGTACTCGTGGGTGGCGGTGCGGGCGCGCTCGCCCTTCCAGCCGGTGGCCTTGATGCCGAACAGGTTGTGCGCGCTGTCGCCGTCGCCGGTCTTGATCTGGCGCTTGCCCCAGCCGGTTTCCAACGCCGCCTGCGCGACGAGCGCGCGCGGATCGACGCCGAGTTCCTTCGCGGCCTGCTTCGCGTGGTCCCAGATCTCGGCGACGAAGCGTTCCGGCGTATTGCGGGCGTACTGGGACGGGTCGGCCGAGGCGACCTGTTCGACGTCGTCGCATGCCGCATCGGGGCGCACGGTGATGGTGTCGAGGGTGATCGTATCCGGCATGCCGGACGACGCCTGCGCGCTGCTGCCGATACCGCGGCCGGCGATGGCGTCGAACATGGAATCGGCGTCGGTGCCGGGCAGCAGGCGCTTGTACGCCGACAGCGCGGTGGTGGCGGGCACGGCGGGCGTGGCCGCATCGGTGGCGCCCAGCTGGCGCGCGATCATCGGCGCGAGCCCCAGGCCACGCCCCTGCGACATCGCGGTGGCGATCTGCTGGTCGTACATGTCGCGGAAGACCTGGTTCTCGCCCGGGAACAGCGAATCGCCGAAGCCCGCCTCGCGCATGCACTTGATCATCATCTGCGCGAACTGGCCCTCGAGCTTGCGCGCGACTTCGTGGATGCGCGCGTTGACGGCCTTCGCGCTGGCGTCGGCCAGCGGCAGTGAGGGAGTGAGGGCGCTGAGCGGGGCACTGGCCATGTCAGATCACCTCGAGCTCCGCGCGCAAGGCGCCGGCCTGCTTCAGGGCTTCCAGGATCGCGATCAGGTCGCCGGGTGCGGCACCGACTTCGTTCACCGCGCGGACGATCTCGTCCAGCGAGGTGCCGCCTTCGAACTTGAACATGCGGTTGCCTTCCTGGCTGACCGACACGCTGGACTGCGGGGTCACCACGGTGGTGCCGCCGCGCGAGAATTCGTTCGGCTGGCTGACGTTCGCCGATTCGGTGATCGTCACGGTCAGCGAGCCGTGCGTGACCGCCGCCGGCATCACCTTCACCTGCGCGCCGATCACCACGGTGCCGGTGCGCGCGTTGACGATGACCTTGGCCGGCGCGCTGCCGGGGGTGAGTTCCAGGTTCTCGATCTGGGCGAGGAAATTCACCCGGCGCGAGATGTCGGCGGGCGCGCGCACGGCGACGGTGACCGCATCCAGCGCATAGGCATTGCCGGCGCCGAAGTTCTGCTCCAGCGCCGCGACCATGCGCGACACCGTGGTGAAGTCGGCGCGGTGCAGGTTCAGCGTGATGGTGCCTTCGCCGCTGTCCAGCGCATTGGGGATCGCGCGCTCGACGGTGGCGCCGTTCGGGATGCGGCCCACGCTGGGCACGTTGACCGACACGCGCGAGCCGTCCTTGCCTTGCGCGCCGAAGCCGCCGACCACCAGGTTGCCCTGGGCGATCGCGTAGACCTCGCCGTCGGCACCGCGCAGCGGCGCCATCAGCAGGCTGCCGCCGCGCAGCGAGGTGGCGTTGCCGATGGAAGACACGGTGATGTCGATCGGCTGGCCCGGCTTGGCGAAGGCGGGCAGGTCGGCATGGATGGCGACCGCCGCGACGTTCTTCAGCTGCGGATTGACGTTGGCCGGGACGTTGACGCCCAGTTCGCCCAGCATGTTCTTCAGGCTCTGTACGGTGAAGGGCGCCTGGCTGGTGCGGTCGCCGGTGCCGTCGAGGCCGACGACCAGGCCGTAGCCGACCAGCGGATTGCTGCGCACGCCGCCGACCTGGGCAAGATCCTTGATGCGCTCGGCGCGCGCAGCCGGTGCCAGGCAGATCAGCACCAGGCCGATCCAGGCCAGCAGGCCCAGCAGCGTGTAGGTGTCGATGCGGCGCGGCTTCTTCGCGGGTGCCGGTGCAGCGCGGTTGGCTTCGTTGGCGTCCATCACGATGCTCAGTTCGGGAAGATCGGAGAGTTGAAGAAGCGGCCCAGCCAGCCCATCGAGTTGGACTGCGCGATCGCGCCGCGGCCGCCGTAGGCGATGCGTGCGTCGGCGACCTTGCCGGAGGAGATGCTGTTGTCCGGATTGATGTCGGCCGGGCGGACGATGCCCTGGATCTGCACCAGCTCGTCGCCCTGGTTCAGGCGCATGTTCTTCTGGCCCTGCACGACGAGGTTGCCGTTGGGCAGGCGCTGGATCACGGTGACCGTCACGCTGCCCTGCAGCTTGTTGCTCTGCGCGCTGTTGCCGGCGCCGCTGAAACCGCGGTCGCCATTGATCGATGCGCTGAGCAGGTCGCGGCCGTTGAGCGTGAGCGGTGCACCGGCGATGTTGGGTGCGGCCAGGCTGACTTCGCTCTGCTTGTCCACCGAGGTGGTGGCCGAGGTCTGCGCGGTGGTGTTCTCCACCAGGTTGATCGTCAGCAGGTCGCCCACGTCGCGCGCGCGACGGTCGGCGTACAGATTCAGGCCGGGACCCGCGCGGTAGATGGAACCGCCCGTGGCCGGCGCCTGCGCGGCGACCACCGGCTGGATGGGCTGCATCGGTGCGTAGGGACGCACGTCGCCGTAATAGCGCGCGCAACCGGGCAACAGGACCAGGGCGCAGGCGAGGGTGGTGGCGGACGTGGAGCGCTTCATGGCGAGCCTCGATGAAGGGAGCGTCAGGCGGATCAGACGTTGTTGTTGAGGTAACCGAGCATGGAGTCGGTGGTGGAGATGGCCTTGGCGTTCATTTCGTAGGCGCGCTGGGTTTCGATCATGCTCACCAGCTCTTCCACGACGTTGACGTTGGAGCCTTCCAGCGAGCCCTGCACGACGCTGCCCAGGCCGTTGAGGCCGGGGGTGCCGTTCTGCGCGGGGCCGGAGGCGGTGGTCTCGACGTAGAGGTTCTCGCCCTTGGCCTGCAGGCCGGACGGATTGACGAAGTCGGTGAGCGTCAGCGAACCGATTTCCAGCGCCTGCGCCTGGCCCGCCATCGTTACGCTGACGGTGCCGTCGTTGCCGATGGTCATCGACTGCGCGCCTTCGGGCACCTGGATGCCGGGCTGCACGGGGTAGCCGCTGTTGGTGACCAGTTCGCCCTGGGCGTTGATCTGGAACGAGCCGTCGCGGGTGTAGGCCGGCGAGCCGTCGGGCAGCAGCACTTCGAAGAAGCCGCGGCCGTTGACCATGACGTCCAGCGAGCGGCCGGTCTGTTGCGGGTTGCCCTGCTGGAAGTCCTTGGAGGTCGATACGACGCGCACGCCGGTGCCGAGTTGCAGGCCGGACGGCAGTTGGGTCTGGGAGGAGGTGGAGCCGCCGGGTTGGCGGACCTGTTGGTACAGGAGGTCTTCGAAGCTGGCGCGGTCGCGCTTGAAGCCGTTGGTGTTGGCGTTCGCCAGGTTGTTGGAGACCACGGACATGCGCGTCTGTTGCGCGTCCAGTCCGGTCTTGGCGACCCAGAGGGCTTGGTTCATGGCGTGGTTCCTCGCGGGTGAAGGGGTGGAACCGCGCGATACGGTTCCTCGCCCCCTCTCAGGCAAGTCCTGTGCCGAAACGGGCGCCGTAAGTCCGGCGCAGGCGCCGGGCCTGTGTGGCGGAAAGATGGCGGGCGGCGGGGCCGGTAAGCTTATTGGCGGGCTGGCATGGCGCCGCTGGCCGCGGGGGCCCTACTTTTCTTTGCTTGTGCAAAGAAAAGTAGGCAAAAGAAACACACCCCGGCGGTCCGCCCGCCGCATGCGGCGGGTGCGCAGTCCCGGCGGGAATTTTCGTAAGGGGCATCCTGCCCCATACGAAAACGGCGCACGTCCTGTGCGCCGCCCTGCGGGTTTTACCCGCCGTGACTGCCGGACCTCAGGGGCCCCGAGAGCCGCAACTGAAAGATCAGCGCGTGTCTTTGCCGTTGATGTTGCCTTCGGGTCCCCATGAGGCACGGCGAGTGGGGCGGGTAAAACCCGAAGGGCGCCGTCATGGATGACGGCGTTTCCGTATGGCACATGGATGTGCCTTACGGAAATTCCCGGCCCGCTCGCGGACCCGGAGCGAAGCGCAGGGCGTGCCGCCTGGGGTGTGTTTCTTTGATTCTTTCTTTGCACAAGCAAAGAAAGAATGCCTCCGCGGCGGCCTCCGCGGCGAGCGGCACCATGCTTGAACCGACTGAACGCATCCAACGAGCGAACGTCGTGCGCTCAGAATCCATGAGCGCATCGCGCTCATGGTGCTTGTTGATCAACCACCCAACCGCAGCAACTGGTTCGACGACTGCGCCATCTCGTCGCCCGTGCGGATCACCTTCACCTGCATCTCGAACTGCCGCTGCAACTGGATCATCTGCACCAGCGCACCGGCCGCATCCACGTTGCTGCCTTCCAGCACACCGACCGTCAGACTGTTGCCCGTCGCCGGCGCCAGGGCCGGTGCCTGCGGATCCGACGGCCGCATCAGGCCATCGCCGCCACGCGCCAGTTGCGACTGCGCGGCTTCCACGATGCGCATGCGGCCGACGATCGCCATCGTCTGCGGGCCTTCGCCCTGCGGCACGATCGAGACCGTGCCATCGGCGCCGACATCGATCGACTGCGCCGGCGGCACCGCGATCGGATTGCCGTTGTCGTCCAGCACCGCGCGGCCGCCGGCCGTGACCAGCTGGCCGTTCGGCGTGACGCTCAGCTCGCCGTTGCGCGTATAGGCCACACCGCCGTCGGCGGCCTGCACGGCCAGCCAGCGGTTCGGCTGCAACGACATATCCAGCGACCGGCCGGTGACCATCTGCGAACCGGTGCGGCCGTCGAAGCCGGGATCGATCAACACCGCGTCCACGCGTGAAGGGAATCCTTCGCCCTGGATCTTGAACGCCTCGGTGCCGGCCAGCGGGGCCTTGAAGCCCTTGGTGTCCACGTTGGCCAGGTTGTGCGACACGGTGCCCTGCGCCTGCAGTGAGGCGCGGGCGCCGGTCATGGCGACGTAGAGGGCTTTGTCCATGGCAGCGAGGGTCCGGGAAGAGTGATGGGGTGGGAGCAGGGAACGGGGAATGAACCGTTACGGGGTCGGTGTACTCAAGGACTTCCGGAAACTTTCATTCCCGGTTCCCGGTTCCCCGTTCCCTTGTCATCAACGGATGTTGATCACCGCCTGGGTGATCTGGTCCTGGGTGGACAGCGCCTGCGAGTTCGCCTGGAAATTGCGCTGCGCCACGATCATGTTGACCAGCTGCTCGGTCAGGTCGACCGTCGAGGCTTCGAGCGCGCCCGAGGCTACCTGGCCGAAGTCGGAGGTGCCCGGCGCACCGATGCGCGGCTCGCCCGAGGCGTAGCTGTGCGTCCAGGTGTTGTTGCCCTGCGACACCAGGCCCTGCGGATTGGAGAAGTTGGCCAGCGCCACCTGGCCCAGCGCACGGTCCACGCCGTTGGAGTAGCGGGCGTAGACCACGCCGGTTTCCGACACGCTGAATTCGTTGAGCTTGCCGGTGGCGTAGCCATCCTGGTTTTGGATGCGCTTGGAGAACTGCTCGCCGTACTGGGTGGTGCCGCTGATGTCGAGCGTCATGTTCAGCACGCCCGCGCCGGTGCTCGGCGTGAACGGCGCCAGTGCGACCTGGCCGTTGGTCGGCGCGGTGAGCGCGCCGTTGTTGTCGAACTGCACCGGAGTCGCCGCGCCCATCGAGGTGCCGTCCACGTAGACGTGCATGTTCCATTCGTTCGGGTTCGGCGTCTTCACGTAGTAGACGGTCTGCTGGTGGGCCACGCCCAGCGAGTCGTACACGGTGACCGAGGTGGTCTCGTTGTAGCTGGCGCTGTCCGTCGGCGAGAACGGCGTGATCGTCGGCTGCGCGGCGTTGCCGGGCAGGGTGACGCCGAGTTCGACGTTGGTGGTCGGCGACGGCGGGCTGTCGGTGGTCAGCAGGCGCAGGTCGGTCATGTTGCCGGTGTCGAAACCCACGCCGTCGGCGCGCGGCGGGAACACCTGCAGGCGGTAGCCTTCCGGCGTGGTGACGTAGCCGTTGGGGTCGCGCTGGAAGTTGCCTGCGCGCGTGTAGACGTTGGTGCCGTTGTTGCTGACCGTGAAGAAGCCTTCGCGGTCGATCGCCATGTCCAGGTAGCGGCCGGTCTGGTTGATGTCGCCCTGCGAGAACTGCTGGGCCACGTTGGACAGGCGCACGCCCGCACCGATGTTGTTGCGCGTCAGGCCGTAGCCGGTGGTGGAGAACACCTCGGCGAACTCCGCGCGCGACTCCTTGAAGCCGGTCGTGTTGACGTTGGCGATGTTGTGGGACGTGACGTTGAGGTCGGCATTGGCCGCCCTCATGCCGGACAGCGAGCTGTTGAATGCCATGGAAGACTCCTTGCGGGGTACGGTGGGAGCGTGGGTGTCAGATCGCCGACTTGCCGATGCGCAGCACGTAGTCGAGCGGGGCGGTGCCCAGGCCGGGCAGGTTGAGGTACAGCCCATCGGAGCCGATGGTCACGCTGTCGACGGTGGCATCGACGTAGGTGTTGAGTGCGGTGGCGGTGCCGTCGGTGGCCGTGTGGGTGGCCTTGATCGAGTAGGTGCCCTCGGGTGCCCGCTCACCGTTGGCCTTCACGCCATCCCACGAGAACGCGGTCTCGCCCTTGGCGGTGGCATCGACTTCGATGGTGTCCACCACCACGCCGCTGGCGTCGGTGATCTCGAAGGTCACCTTGCCGGCGCCCGGCGCCATCACCAGGCCGGTGGTCGTGCCCGTGGCCGGGAGGGCCACCGAATCCGAGGGCACCACGACGGAGTGGCCCACTAGCGAGGCGCCCTTGAGCACCTGGTCGCCGGTGAGTGCGGCGGTGAAGCCGGTGACGGTGGAATTGAGGTCGCTGATGCCCTGCACGGTGGAGAACTGCGCCAACTGGGCGACGAACTCGCTGTTGGACAGCGGCTTCAGCGGATCCTGGTTGGCCAGCTGCTGGGTCATCAGCCGCATGAAGTCGGCCTGGCCCAGCGTGTCGGCTTTCTTCGCCGTGGTCGCGGTGCCGGTGGTGCTGGTGTTGATCGCGGCGAAGGGATCGCCGTTGACGGTGGTCATGTGCGTGTTCGCTCAGTCGGCGGGGCGTCAGCGGCCCATGGTCAGGGTGGCCAGGGCGAGTTCCTTGGCGGTGTTCAGTACTTCCACGCCCGCCTGGTAACCGCGCGAAGCGGAGATCAGGTTGACCATCTGCGCAACCGGATCCACGTCCGGCGCATACACATAGCCATCGGCGTCGGCCATCGGGTGGCCGGGCTCGTAGCGCTTGATCGGCGGTGCGTCGCTCTGGGTGATTTCCTTCACCTGCACCGACGTCAGCGACCCGTCCGCGTTGAGCGGGCGGGCCTGGAAGATCGGTTCGAGCGGCTTGTAGACCGCTTCCGGCGAAGACGCGATGGAATCCGCGTTGGAAAGATTGCTGGCGATCGTGTTCAAGCGCACCGACTGCGCCTGCAGCGCGGAGCCGGCGACGTCGAAGATGGGCAGGTTGCTCATGGCGCGTCCCCTTACTGGCCGGTGATGGCGGTGAGCATCGTGCGCACCTTGGATTCGATGAAGCTCAGTGAGGCGCGGTACTCCAGCGCGGCACGGCCATAGGCGGCGCGCTCGGTGTCGGCATCGACGGTGTTGCCGTCCAGGCTGGGCTGTACGCCGGCGCGCTCGAACACGCGTGGGCCGGCATCGAGCAGAGTGAGGTGCTGCTCGTGGGTGGTCTGCAGCGGCGAGGCCTTGGCGGCGGCCTGCTCCAGGGCGGCCTGGAAGTTGAGGTCCTTGGCCTTGAAGTTGGGTGTGTCCGCGTTGGACAGGTTGCTGGCGATCAGCTGCATGCGCTGCTCACGCAGCGGCAGCGCCGCGGCATGGACGCCCAGGTAATTGGAGATGGGATTGGACATGGCACCGCTCCGGCAGACCGTTGCCGGGGATGCTGCAAGGCGTGTGCCAGAACGTGTTCTTCCTTCTCCCTGCGGTGCGGGGAGAAGGTGCCCGGAGGGCGGATGAGGGGCGCTTTACGCCGCCATCTGCGCGGCGGCCACCTGGTTCAGCCGGAACAGCACGTGCTCGGCCAGCTCGTGCGGGCTGTACTTCGCCACGAAGGCATTGGCGCCCACGCGCTCGACCATGGCGTTGTTGAACACGCCCGACAGCGAGGTGTGCAGCAGCACGTACAGGCCGGCCAGGCCCGGGTGGCGCCGGATTTCCGTCGTCAGGGTGTAGCCGTCCATGGCCGGCATCTCGATGTCGGAGATGACCATCGCATACCGCTCGGCCGGGTTCTCACCGGCGGCGTGCACCTGCAAGAGGTGGTCCAACGCCTGGCGGCCGTCGGAGAGCAGGGTAGCGGTGACGCCCAATTGCTCCAGCACGCTGCGGATCTGCGAGCGTGCCACGCGGGAATCGTCGACCACCAGCACCTGCATCGGCGGGGCATCCGGCGACAGTGCCATTTCGGGGGCGAGGGTGGCATCCATGCGCGACTGGCAGATGTCGGCCAGCACGCTTTCCACGTCGATCACCTGGATCAGTTCGCCCTGGAAGCGCGTCACGGCGGTCAGGAAGCTGTTTTCCGCGCCCAGTTCCGGTGGGGGATGGATGTCTTCCACCGCGATGTTGACGATGCGCTCCACGCCGCTGACCAGGAAGCCCTGGATGGAGCGGTTGAACTCGGTGACGACCAGGTAGTTCGGGGCGTTCTCGGGGCTGGGGTCGCGCTCGGGGTGGCGGATGCTCAGGCCGAGGTCCAGCACGGGCACCGAGCGGCCACGGACATCGGCGACGCCGACGAATTCGGTGGGCAGGCCCGGCAGCTGGAACAGCTCGGGCCGGCGCAGGACTTCCTGCACCTTGAAGACGTTGACGCCAAAAAGCTGACGCCCGCCCAGGCGGAACAGCAGCAGGGCGAGGCGGTTGTGGCCGGCCAGGCGGGTGCGCTGGTCGATGCGGTTGAGCAGGTCCTGGGTCATGTCCAGCATATCGGCCTCCAGGGCAACCCCTTGAGGGCACCGCAACGTCCCTTCTCTCTGCAAGCGGGCGGGGGGCGCATCGCTTCCTTACTCCACGCAGCGGGGAGGCACATCGTTTCCTTCTCCCCGCAAGCGGGGAGAAGGTGCCCGAAGGGCGGATGAGGGGCGCGCGCGATCCTTCTTGTTGTCCGTGATCGATCACGCGTGCAGCGTGTCTCCGCTCGCCCCTCACCCGCCTTCGGCACCCTCTCCCCGCACGCGGGGAGAGGGGAGTGAACTGGCACACCCCTTGCACCTCCTCCGCCGATGAACCGACGGAGCCCGCCCATGCTGCTGCGCCTCGCCACCGCCCTGATCGGCGGACTGACCGCGTGCGCCGTCCTGGCGACGGATTTCCAGCCGGTCGACAGCATCAAGGCCGCGGCGCTCGGGGCGATGCCCGCGGGCGCCGACGCCGAAGCGACGCTGGATCCCGCGCTGCGCCTGCCGCGTTGCAGCGGGTCGCTGGTCGCGCGCGTGCAGGGCAGCAACAGCGTGGAGGTCAGCTGTCCCGACGGCTGGCGCCTGTTCGTACCCGTGCGCGTGCGCCGCAGCCAGACCGTACTGGTGCTGAGCCGTGGCATCGCGCCGGGCGAAACGATCACCGCCGATGCCTTCATTCCCGAAACCCGCGACGCTTCGCGCATCGTCGGTGCGGCCGTGGCCGATCCCGCCCAGGCCGTCGGCCGCGTGGCGCGCCGCACGTTGTCGGCCGGTGCCGTGCTGTCGGCGTCCGACTTGGTCGCGCAACGCCTGATCCGCCGTGGCGACAACGTCGCCCTGGTGTCCCGCCGCGGCGGGGTGGAAGTGCGCGTGGTCGGCAAGGCGCTCGGAGATGCAGGCGAGAACGAACGGGTGACCGTGGAAAACCTGTCGTCCCGCCGGGTCGTGCAGGGCGTGGTGGGGCCGGGCGGCGACGTCTGGGTCAGCCGATGAAAAAAAATCGCATGTCCCCTCAAGTTGTCCGGCGGGGGGCCGATACCGACGCCGGGTGGAAGAACCGGCGACAATCCGGCCTTCTGCGGAACTGTGGAATCCGTCACTAAAGTTGGCGTGGCCGCAGCCGATAACCTCGATGAACCCTGTTACAGGTGAACCAACATGAGCCAGAAAATCGAAGGCACTCCCCCCGCCGCCGTACGCAGCACCGGTCCCGTGGGCGGCCGTGTCGCCCCGGCGGGTGCCGACCGTTCGCAGCCGGTGGAAGCCAGCGGCGGCAGCGACAGCCTGCGTCTGACCGGCGAGGCCGCCAGCCTCCAGGCCGTGCAGCGCGAACTGTCGACCGCTCCGGCGATCGACCAGGCCCGCGTGCAGGCCGTGCGTGAAGCGCTGCAGTCCGGCACGTACCAGATCAATGCCGAGGCCATCGCCGACGGCATGCTTGGCCTGGAAGACCAACTGGGCGGCTGAACCGGATGAGCACTGCGCCCCTCCAGCGACTGTCCGCGGCCCTGGAAGAGGAGCGTCGCGCCATCGTCGAGCACGACGTGGAAGCGCTCGTCCGCTCCACGCAGGAGAAGCTCGATGCCCTGCGTGCACTGGAAGCCGCCGCCGCAGGCTTCGGCTTTCCCGCCGAACTGCAGGCGCGCCTGGCCGAACTGGCCGAACTGAACCATGCCAACGGCATCCTGCTGGCGCGCCGCCGCCGCGAAGTGAACTGGGCATTGCGCCACCTGGGCCGCAGCGAAAGCACCGGCGCCTACGACGCGCAGGGCCAGACCACGGCGGTCTCCGCGGTCCGTCCGCTGGCCGTCGCCTGAGCACCGTACCTCCGGCATCGCGAACTGCGACGCCGCAACTTGCCGGCTCCCCGGCACCGCACGATACTGGCCCCCCATCGCCGCCGCCGATCGCGACCGTGGCCACCGCACCGACCCCGCAACCTTCCGATGACGCCTTCCCGCCTGAGCGGGCGCCGCGCTTTGCCGACCTGATGGCCCTGGGCGAGCTGATGGACGACGGCTATCTGTTGTGCCGTGGCGATGGCCGTCCGATGCATGCGAATGCATCGGCCCGCGCGCTGGTGCCGGAGCAGGGCGATGCGCTCGCCGCACTGGTGGCCTTGCTGCCGCCGGAGGCGATCCGCGTGGCCCGCGAAGAGGGTCGCTGGAACGGCGACCTGACCCTGGCCGACGGCCTGGTCCTGCAGGTGCGCGCGTACTGCCACGACACCGGCGACGGCGGCTATTGCCTGATCGTCTTCCACGATGTCAGCGAAGCGCATGCGCGCCAGCAGGAATTGCAGCGCCGTCACGCACAGCTGCGTCAGACGCTGGTGCGGTTGGCGGGCGCGCAGGAACAGCTGGTGCAGTCCGAGAAGATGGCCTCCATCGGCCAGCTCGCGGCCGGCGTGGCGCACGAGATCAACAACCCGATCGGTTACGTCCATTCCAATCTCGGCTCGCTGCAGGAGTACCTGCACAGCCTGTTCTCGCTGATCGAAGTCTACGAGCGCGCCCTGCGCCTGCCCGACCCGAAAGTGATGCTGCCCGAGATCCAGGAGATGCGGGACCGCTACGACATCGACTTCATCACCGGCGACCTGCCGCAGCTGATGTCGGAGTCGCGCGAGGGCATCGAGCGCGTTACCGCGATCGTGCGCAACCTCAAGGACTTCTCCTATTCCGGCCGCGACGACAGCTGGAAATCGACCGACCTGCACGCGGGCCTGGATTCCACGATCAACATCATCTGGAACGAGCTCAAGTACAAGGTCACGCTGGAGAAGCACTATGCCAAGCTGCCGCTGGTGCAGTGCCGTCCTTCCGAGTTGAACCAGGTGTTCATGAACATCCTGCTCAATGCCAGCCACGCCATCGACGAACGCGGCACCATCACCGTCAGCACCGGCGTGGAAGGCGACGAGGTGTGGATCGACGTGCAGGACAGCGGCCACGGCATCCCGGACGAGATCCTGCAGAAGATCTTCGACCCGTTCTTCACCACCAAGCCGGTCGGTAGCGGCACGGGCCTGGGCCTGTCGATTTCCTACGGCATCGTGAAGAAGCACAACGGCCGCATCGAGGCGCGCAACATCCCCGGCGCCGGCGCGTGCTTCCGCATCACCCTGCCGATCCGCCAGCCGACCACCGACGCGGCGTGAGATCCTTCTCCCCGCGGGGCGGGGAGAAGGTGCCCGGAGGGCGGATGAGGGGCGAGCGTGATCGCGCTTCTTGTAGAGCAGTAGACGGGCAGAGCTTATCGTCTCCGTTCGCCCCTCACCCGCCTTCGGCACCCTCTCCCCGCTTCGCAGGGAGAGGGGAAACGTCGGGCTCGCGTGGTTTGAGATCCTTCTCCCCGCGGGGCGGGGAGAAGGTGCCCGGAGGGCGGATGAGGGGCGAGCGTGATCGCGCTTCTCGTAGAGCAGTAGGCGGGCAGAGCTTATCGTCTCCGTTCGCCCCTCACCCGCCTTCGGCACCCTCTCCCCGCTTCGCAGGGAGAGGGGAAACGTCGGGCTCGAAAAACGCGAGCTTCTTCGCCCGCGGCAATCGCTTGAGTTGCGCTTCCGCGCGCGATGCCGCGCTGCGGTCGGGATACGTGCGGCTGGCCAGCACCTGCACGGGCGGATTCGCCCGCGTGTACTTTGCGCCCGTGCCGGCCACGTGCGCGGCGTAACGCGTTTCCAGCCGATTGGTGATGCCTGCGTAGTACGCGCCGTTGCGGCACTCCAGCAGGTACAGGCACCAGGGTGCCGCCTCAGGCATGGGCGCGGTGGTGCGGCAGGTTCTCGTGGGTGGTGAAGGCCTGGCGGATGTGTTCGCGCAGGTCGTCGTCGTTCCACGGCTTGGTCAGGAAGCGGTAGATCTCGCCGCGGTTGATCGCCTCGGTGACCGTGGCCAGGTCGGTGTAGCCCGACAGCACCAGGCGGACGGTGTCCGGATACAGCATGCGCACGCGGCCGAGGAACTCGGTGCCGCTCATGTCGGACATGCGCTGGTCGGACAGGATCACCTGCACGTCGTTGGTCGCAAGCAGTTCGAAGGCATCGGTGACGTTGCTGGCGGCCAGGATGCGGTAGCCGTCGCGGCGGAACAGGCGCACCAGCGAGCGCAGGATGTTTTCTTCGTCGTCGAGCAGCAACAGGGTGCGGTCGGGCTTGGTCGCGGCGAAGGCGTCCGCGCGCAGGTAGCGGCGGCGCAGCACCGCGCCCGCGTCCTCGGCCGTCATCGGTTCGCCGAACAGGTGGCCCTGGAACATGTCGCACTGGTTGCGGCGCAGGAAGCCCAGCTGCATGTCGGTCTCCACGCCGTGCGCGATCACCTTCATGCCGAGCTGGTGGCCCATCGCGATGATGGCGCAGGTGATGGCGACCTCGCGGTTGCCCGAGGGCACGCCCTTCACGAAATTGCGGTCGATCTTGATCTTGTCCACCGAGAAGCGGACCAGCGAATCCAGGTTGGAATCGCCCATGCCGAAATCGTCCAGGGTCAGGCGCACGCCTTCGCGATGCAGCTGGGCCAGGGTCCGGTGGACCAGGTTCATGTCCTTGGCCAGGGCGTTCTGGCGGACTTCCAGCACCACCATCTGCGCGGGAATGCCGGCCTCCTGCAGCGCTTCCAGCACTTCGGAGACGAAGCTGGGGCGCAGCAGCTGCAGGGTGGAGACGTTGACTGCGATCTCGAAGTCGTCGAAACCCCAGTCGCGCCAGACCCGCGCCTGCTTGAAGGCATTGCGCAGCACCCAGTCGCCGATCTGCACGATCACGCCGAGCTTCTCGGCCACGTGCATGAAGCGCTCCGGGACCAGCAGGCCGAGCGCCGGCGAATACCAGCGCAGCAGGGTTTCCATGCCGACCACGCGGCCGTCGTGCGCGTTGATCTGCGGCTGGTAGAACAGGCGCAGTTCGTTGTGCTGGATGGCGTTGACGATCTGCCGCGCGATGATGCTGTCGCTGCGCGCGGTGATCGCGGCGCCGCGGCGGTACAGGCGCACCAGGTTCATGCCTTCGTGCTTGGCCTGTTCCATGGCGCTTTCGGCGCACTGGAGCAGGCTGGAGGCGTTGTCGGCGTGTTCCGGGCACAGCGCGATGCCCAGCGTGCCGGTCAGGAACAGCGTGTACGGCAGCACCGTCATCGGCAGTTCGATCTGCTCGCGCAGGAAATCGCCGAACGCCTCCGGCGCCAGCGCGCCCGGCTGGCGCGGCACCGCCACGATGTATTCGTCGCTGCCATGGCGCCAGGCGCGTGCCTCGGGGCCGAGCGCGCGCTGCAGGCGGTCGCTGAGGATGGCGAGCGCTTCGTCGCCGACCTCGACGCCCATGTTCTCGTTGATCGAGCGGAAATGGTCGATGTCCAGGTACAGCAACATCAACGGCGTGCCGCCCGCGTTCGCCGCATCGATCATCCGCTGCAGGTCGGGTTCGCCGGCGCCGAGGCGCGGCAGGCGGGGCAGGTGGGCGTGCTCGGTGTTCACGCGGGATCGGCGGGCATGACGGACGTGGGGCCATAGGGTAGGCGAAGTCGCCAGCGCGTGCCGCCTTCCCCGTCGAGGCGTCCGCCAGCAGCGGTCGCCAGGGCTTGCCACAGCGCGATATCGGCAGGATCGCCCGCCACGTCCTGCAAGGTCAGCACGAACCCGTCGCCGTCATCGTCCAGGGTCACGTGCATGCTGCCGCGTTGACGCATCAACGCCTGGCCGATGCGGAAGGCCACCAGTGCGATCCCGGCATCGGGCGCCCGCGGCAGCGGATCGAGCTGGAACGACGCCGTGCCGGGCGCGAACGTGCGCTCGATCTCCGCGCGCAGTGCCGCGTCCAGGCCGATGGCATCCAGTTGCGGCGGATGCAGGGTGGCGTGCAGGTCGCGGAGGATCGCCACCGTCTCGTCGCTGGCGCGGATGATCTCGCTCAGGTCCTCGGCGCGCGTCGCGGCATCGTCCTCGGACTGCACCAGGTGCGCGCCCATCTTGATCGCCGACAGCGCCTGGCCCACCTGGTTGTGCAGGGCACGGCCGACACGCGCGCGCTCGGCTTCCTGCAGGCGGAACAACTGGAGCAGCAGCGCAGGCGGCGGTGGCGTGGGCATCGGCGGGAACGACGGGAGAGTCGCCGCAGTATGCCAGCCGTGCCGCACAGGCATGCGAAACCGCGGTCCCGGAACGAAGACGGGGCGACCGCATCGCGATCGCCCCGTGGAGGTTCCAGCCGAATCGTGGCGCTGGGGTCAGAACAGTTCGACCGTGCCCGCGCCCATGTTCTGCTGCGCCACCGGCTTGTGCGGCGGACGCTCCCACTCCGTGCGCTGGTCGCGCAGGCGGTTGCCGATCAGGCGCAGCGCGCTGAGCAGCTCGTTGTCGGTCGCGCCGCCGGAGCGGTGCAGCAGCTCCTGCAGGGCCAGCGCTTCCTTGTTGATCGCGGTCAGGCGGTCCAGGTGGGTTACCGCGCTGCCCAGCGACTGGGTGGCGATGTCTTCGAACTGCAGCGAACGGACCGCATCGGCGACGCTGGCATCGATGGCGTGGCCGCACATCGAGACTTCGCGCATGCCGTCGCCCAGCGAGGCGTTGATCGCGGCCACCTGGTTCAGCATCCCGGCGGCTTCGGAACGTGCCTCGCGGGAACGGTCGAGGTCGCGCGAGGCCATGTTGGAGACGGTATCGCGCACCTTGGCGATGGATTCCTTCGAGCTGTGCGCCAGCTTGCGGATCTGCTCGTTGAAGGCCGTCGAGCGCTCGGACAGGTTGCGCACTTCGTCGGCGACCACCGCGAATCCGCGACCGGCTTCGCCGGCACGGGCGGCTTCGATGGCGGCGTTCAGCGCCAGCAGGTTGGTCTGGTCGGCGATCGACTTGACGTCCTCCAGCAGCGAGAAGATGCCATCGAGGTGCTGGGCCATGTCGTCGATGTGGTGCACCGTCGTGCCGCTCTGGCCGGCGACCTGTTCCAGCGCCTCGACCAGCTGCTCCATGCGCTGGCTGGCGTTCTGGGCGAAGCGCGCGACGTCCACGCCGGCGCGGTCGCCGTCGCCGTTGCGGTCGATGATGCGGGAGATCGCCGTGCTCTGTTCCCGCGACTTGCGGTTCATGGCGTCGAAGCTGCCACCCAGGCTGTTGACCGCTTCGCGGATCAGTTCGCGGGCGCGGTCGATCTCATGGCGCGAGCCTTCGATCTCGTTGTTCACGAAGCGGCGCAGCTCGGTGAGCAGCGCGTCCTGCTCGCGGATCACGGAGGCGTGTTCCGGCGACACGACATGGCTGTTGACCGCCGTCAGCCAGGCGAAGATCAGCCAGGCCAGCGTCAGCGACGTCAACAGGGCCCATTGCAGGGCATTGGGCCAGTCGAAGCCGACCGACAACGGGAACAGCAGGGTCAGGATGAGGGGTGCCGCCAGACGAACCAGGATGCGCGAGTACATGGATGCTCTCTGATGAAGCTCACTGTGAGTATCGGCCGTGGCCAACGGCTCTTTAGGCAGGAAACCCGGCGTTTTTGCGCGGGTAAGGGAACTGTGATGGGCGTTGGTGCATGCGTAACCTCTGTAGGAGCGACGTGAGTCGCGACCGTGGCGGCGACGGGTCCGGAGCGCTGGGAGATTCGTTGGTTCTCCGACGCCACGCTTCGTGCAGGTAGTGGGTGCAAGGGGGGGGGCAGGGCGTGCGGTCGCGACTTACGTCGCTCCTACAGGGGAGCGACGGGCTCAGGCGATCTGCGCCGCCAGGTCGAGCAGGCGTTGGGCGATGCGTTCCAGCGGGAGCGCTTCCTTGGCGGCGCCCAGGCGCATGGCGGCGCCCGGCATGCCCCAGACCACGCTGCTGGCTTCGTCCTGGACCAGGGTCGGCGCGCCGGCCTGGCTCATCTCGAGCAGGCCGCGTGCGCCGTCATCGCCCATGCCGGTCAGGATCGCGCCGACCGCGTTGCCGCCCGCGCTTTGGGCGACGGAACGGAACAGCACGTCGACGGCGGGCTTGTGGCGGTTGACCGCCGGGCCGTCGTCGATGCGGCAGCGCCAGCGGGCGCCGTCGCGGATGATGCGCATGTGCTGGCCGCCCGGCGGCAGATAGGCGTGGCCGGGCAGGACGGCTTCGCCATCGCTGGCTTCGCGCACGGCCATCGCCGAATGCCGGTCCAGCCGCTCGGCGAAGGCGCGGCTGAAGCCGGCCGGGATGTGTTGGGTCAGCACGATGGCGGGCGCGTCGGCCGGCATCTGTTCGAGCACGACGCGCAGCGCCTCGGTGCCGCCCGCGGAGGCGCCGATCGCGATCAGGCGGTCGGTGGTGCGGAAGCGCAGGGCGGGCGGCGCCGGCAGCGTCGTCTCCAGATCGACGCGCGGCGCGCTGGTGCGGGCCAGCGGACGCACGCGCGCCTTCGACGCGGCCTTGACCTTGGCGATGATCTCCTCGCCGTATGCCTGCAGCCCGCTGGCCACATCGAGCTTGGGCTTGGAGACGAAATCCACCGCGCCGAGGGCCAGCGCCTGCAGCGTGGTGTCGGCGCCGCGTTCGGTCAGCGAGGAGATCATCACCACCGGCATCGGACGCAGCCGCATGACGTTCTCGAGGAACGCCAGGCCGTCCATGCGCGGCATTTCCACGTCGAGCGTCATCACGTCGGGATTGAGGCGCTTGATCTTGTCGCGGGCGAGCAACGGATCGGCGGCGGAACCGACGACCTCGATGCCGGGGTCGCGCGACAGGATCTCGGTCAGGATCTGGCGCACGACCGCCGAGTCGTCGACGATCAGGACGCGGCAGGGAGAGGCACTACTCATCAGAACAGCTCCACGCCTCCGGTGACGGGGGCCCTGGACAGGCGGGCGCGGGCGGCCGACTCGGCGGCCAACACCTCGGCATCGTGGGCATGCGGCAACCGCTGCACGACCGCACGCCCGGAATTGGGGAAATACCAGACCTTGCGCGGATGGATCCCGCGCAGGTCTTCGGCGACGACGGGAATACGCTCGGCATCCAGGTAGCGGCGGACGAACTCCGCGTTGCGCGTACCCACCGGATTGCTGGTGAAGCCTTTCAGCACGTTGGCGCCACCGAAGACCTTGGCCTCCAGCCGGCTGCGCGCCGCGCCGCGCTTCAGCAGGTCGTTGATCAGCAGTTCCATCGCATAGCTGCCGTAGCGCGCGGGCGCGCCATCGCCGACGTTGCCGTCGGGCAGCAGGAAGTGGTTCATGCCACCCAGCTTCAGCAGCGGGTCGCGGATGCAGGCGGCCACGCACGAACCCAGCACGGTGACCAGCGCGGTGTCGTTGTCGATCACCAGGTACTGGGTGGGCAGCAGCTTGGCGGCTTCGGTCTTGAAGCGGGCATCGTGATAGCGCATCACGCTGCCTTCGGCGATCGCGGCGGCGGCGGCGCTCATGCGGCCTTCGTCGCGCGACGGTACAGCGTGCGCCCGCAGGGCTGGATGATGTCCGCGGCGTGCAGGTAGTTCTCCGAATGGCCGGTGTACAGCATGCCGTCGTCGGCCAGGTGCGGCACCAGTCGCGTCAGGATCGCGCGCTGGGTCGGCTTGTCGAAATAGATCATCACGTTGCGGCAGAACACCGCGGTGAACGGCCCGGCGACTTCGTAACGCGACGACAGCAGGTTGAGCGGCCTGAAGTCGATCAGCTGGCGCAGCGCGGGATGCACGCGACAGAAACCTTCATGGGGCCCGGTGCCGCGCTGGAAATAGCGCTTCTTCAGGCCGGCATCGAGGCTGGCGATGCGTTCGACGGGGTAGACCCCGCGTTCGCCGGTCGCCAGCACCTGGGTGTCGACATCGGTGGCGAGGATGCGGACCGGCGGCGTCAGCGTGCCGTAGGCTTCGCAGGCCGTGATCGCCATCGAATACGGTTCTTCGCCGGTGGACGACGCGCAGGACCACAGTTTGAGCGGGCCGTCGTGGGCGCGCCGCTGCAGTTCCTCGTGCAGCCGTTCGAAATGGTGCGGTTCGCGGTAGAACGACGTGAGGTTGGTGGTCAGTGCGTTGGTGAACGCCTGCCATTCGTCGCCACCATCGCGTTCCAGCTGGTCCAGGTAATCCTTGAAGCTGCGCAGGCCCAGGGCACGCAGGCGCCGCGACAGCCGGCCGTAGACCATGTCGCGCTTGCCGTCGGCGAGGGCGATGCCGGCGCGCTGGCGGATCAGGTCGACGACGCGACGGAAATCACGGTCGTCGAATTCGAAGTCGCGCGCGGCCGACGGCGCGTCGCCGTCACGGAGGGGCGGGGTCGTCGTCCGTCGGGTCGTGGCAGCCGGGGGAGAGGGGCGGGTACTGACGGACATCGGATTCTCGGGACGGTAGGGCTAGGGCCGGTCCATGGCCGGTTCCCTGTCGCGGGGACAGGAAACCGGGACTGCTGGCTCGAAGCGATGCAAGCGGTGTGCCTCAGAATTCCTGCCAGTCGTCGCCATCGGCCAGGGCCGGTTCCAGCGTCGCCTGGGCGGGGCGCGCGGCCGGCTTGACGACGGCGATGGCCGGCCTGCTGGCGGCAGCAGGCTTGCCCGCCAGCGGCGCCGCGGCATGGTGCAGCTTGAAGACCGACACGGATTCGGACAGCACCAGGGCCTGCTCTTCCATCGAGCGGGCGGCGGCGGACGCTTCTTCCACCAGCGCGGCGTTCTGCTGGGTGGTCTCGTCCATCTGGGTGATGGTCTGGTTGACCTGCTCGATGCCGGCCGACTGTTCCTGCGAAGCCGATCTCGCCCATCGTGGCACCGGCCTGGTTCACGAGCTTGGAGCCGTCCGCGACCTTGTCCACCGAGGTCTCGATCAGGCCCTTGATCTCCTTGGCCGCACCGGCCGAACGCTGGGCCAGCGTGCGCACTTCCGAGGCGACCACGGCGAAGCCGCGGCCCTGTTCGCCGGCACGCGCGGCTTCCACCGCGGCATTCAGCGCCAGGATGTTGGTCTGGAAGGCGATGCCGTCGATGACGGAGATGATGTCGGAGATCTTCTTCGACGAATGCTCGATATCGCGCATCGTCGTGACGACCTTGCCCACCACCTCGCCGCCCTGCGAAGCGACACCGGCGGCGCCGATGGCCAGCTGGTTGGCCTGGCGGGCGGATTCGGCGTTCTGGCGCACGGTGGAGGTCAGTTCCTCCATCGAGGCGGCGGTTTCTTCCAGGTTGGCGGCCTGCTGCTCGGTGCGACGCGACAGATCCGAGTTGCCCGACGCGATCTCGCCGGCGGCGGTATTGATCGAGGTCGAGGCATCCTGGATGCGGCCGACGATGTCGGTCAGCTGGGCCACGGTGGCGTTGGCGTCGTCGCGCATGGTGGCGAACACGCCGTGGAAATCGCCTTCCATGCGCGCGGTCAGGTCGCCGCGGGCGATGGCCTGCAGGAGTTCGGACACTTCGCCCAGGTTCTCGTCGGTGGTCTCCATCAGCTGGTTCAGACCGTCGATCATTTCGCGGAAGTCGTACTGGTACTTGTCGACGTCGCCGCGCTGGGTGAAGTCGCCGGACGCCGCCGCCATCGCCAGGCGCTTGATCTCGACGTTGATCGCCGAGAGGTTGGCCTTGGTGGCGTCCATCGTCTCGGTGAGGTTGGCCTTCTCACCGGGCAGTTTCGGCATGTCCTGGCTCAGGTCGCCGACGGAGTAGCGCTGCATGATCTTCAGCGCGTCGCCGATGGCCTGCAGGTGCGAGGCCACCAGGGCATTGGTGTCGCGCACCATGCGGCCGTACTCGCCCGGGAAGCGGCTGTCGTCCATGCGGTAGCTGATCTGGCCTTCGTCATGGCGGGTGGCCATTTCGCTCTGCGCGGAAATGACCGACTGCACCTGCGTCTGCATGCGCTGCATCGCGGTGAGCAGTTGGCCCACTTCGTCCTGGCGGCTGGTGTCGATCTTGCCGTCGAGCTTGCCGGCGGACACGTCGTTGGCCACGCGCACGGCCTCGCCCACGGCATTGGCGATCGCGCGGGCGAAGAACCAGGCCAAGGCCAGGCCACCCACGATGCCGGCCAGCAGCATCACGATCATCAGCGTGCTGGAGGCGGTGAAGGTGCTGCTGGCGTCGGCGCTGGCGGCCTTGGCCTGCTGGTCGACGACATTGATCAGGGTGCTCAGCGCAGCCGTCGCCTTGCGGTGCTGGTCGCGGGTGGCGCCGATGAAGGTATCGACGGCGTCGTCGGGCAGGCCCAGGTCGAGCATTTCCTGCACGTCCGTGTAGGACTGTTGCGCCGCTTTCCATTCCTTGGTGAAGGCGTCGAACGCCTTCTTCTCTTCGGCGCTGGCGATCAGCTTCGCGTAGTCCTTGATGGACTGCTCGATCTTCTTCTCGGTGGTCGCGGCGAGCGCCTTGGCTTCCGACTTCACCGCATCGCTCGCGCGCACGTGCTGCCGGTAGGAGTTGGTGCGGTATTCGCCCAGCATGCTTTGCAGATCGCCCGCGGCCTTCACGCTGGGCAGGACGTTGCCGGTGACCTGCGTGGTCGCGCCGTTCAACGAGTTCAGTCCGATGAAGGCGGTGATGCCCTGGACCAGCATCAGCGCCAGCACGACGCCGAACGCCAGCATCATCTTCGTCGTCAGTTTGAAGTTCTTGATCCGCTGCATGGGAATTGTGTCCTTTACCGGGCGCGCGACGCGCCTCTCTCAGGTGCGACCAGGGCAAGACGGGGCGCGTGCGCCCCGTCGGCGAAGCGGATCAGCGGATCGTGGCCAGCTTCAGGTTGGACGGCGAGTTGACGACGATTTCCGCGCGCGAGCTGTCGCGCTCGATCGTGCCGATCACGCAGACGTCCTTGCCTTCCAGTTCTTCCGGGGCCGGCTTGAACTTGGCGCGGGCGTCGCCCGGGATGCGCGCGGTGAAGGTGTGGCGCGGGAAGTTGCCGCCCATGTACAGGAAGGTCGGGGTGCCTTCGGTGTTCTCGGCGAAGCGCGCCTTGCCGACCTTGCCGCACACCGTGCCGCTCTTGCCGGTGAAGCGGGTGGCCATGTCCGCCGGGATCGCATTGTCGACCTGCGACTGGCTGTTCGCCGGGGATGCCGGCATCAGCAGGGCGGCGCCGACGACGACGAGGGACAGGGTCAGGGCGGAAGCGGTTTTCATGGTGGTGTCTCCGGAGGGCCAGAAGGCAGGTAAGGGTTCAAGGCCTGAGATCGGCGGGCACGGCGCAAACTTGAGAGCGCTTTTCGCCCGATACGGGCGGCGAGGGTTCGATTGCGAAACGCGTCACGTTTTTCGTGCGGGCGCCAGGTTCAGGCGGCGGCGACGGGTTCGGCGGTGCCCTCGCGCGCCGCGGTGTACTGCTGCGCCAGCAGCCATTGTTCGAGCGGTCCGGGCGGGAGCGGCGGGGAGAACAGATAGCCCTGCAGCACCGGGAAGCGTTGCTCGGTCAGGAAGCGATGCTGCGATTCGGTCTCCACGCCCTCGGCGACGACCTTCATGCCCAGGCTTTCGCCGATGCGCAGCACGGACGTGGTGAGCGTGCGCGCGATGGCGCTGGTGTCGATGTCGCGGACGAAGCTCTGGTCGAGCTTGAGCTCGCTGATCGGCAGGCGGTGCAGATGGCTGAGGCTCGAATAGCCGGTGCCGAAGTCGTCCAGCGACAGGCGCACGCCCAGCACGTAGATCGCCTCGATGTTCTCGAGCACGTCCGGGTCCGGGTCCAGCATGACGCTTTCGGTGATCTCCAGCGTCAGGTGATGGGGCTCGAGCCCGTGTTCGTCCAGCAGTTCGGAGATCTGCAGCGAGAGCTGCGGGTCGCGGAAGTTGATGGCGGAGACGTTGATCGAGACGCGCGGAATGTCCACGCCGCGCCGGCGCCAGTCCGCCATCTGCACGCAGGCCTGGCGGAGCACCCACAGGCTGAGGTCGGCGATCAATCCGCACTCTTCGGCCACCGGCACGAAGCGCGACGGCGGGATCACCCCGAGGTCGGGGTGGTGCCAGCGCAGCAAGGCTTCCACGCCATACAGCTGGCGGCCGTCGCAGCCGCCGACCTGCGGCTGGTACTGCAGTTGCAGCTGGTCCAGGCGCAGGGCCTCGCGCAGCGCGGTTTCCAGCGATACGCGTTCCTGCGCCAGCCGGTTCATGTCCACGCTGAAGAAGCGGAACCCGCCGCCGCCATCGCTCTTGGCGCGGTACATCGCCATGTCGGCGTGGCGCACGAGCAGGTCGATGTCGCGGCCGTCGTCGGGGAACATCGCCACGCCGATGCTGGCGCTGGGATGCAGGGTCATCAGGCCGGCGGCGGTGGGTGCGGCAACGGCGCCCAGCAGGCGCTCGGCGACGCTGCCGGCCTGTTCGGCGCTGCACATCGGCAGCACCGCGACGAATTCGTCGCCGGCCTGGCGGCCGACGATGCTGACGCCGCCGAGTTCCTCGCTCAGGCGCGCCGCGATGTCGCGCAGCAGTCCGTCGCCGGCCGAGTGGCCCTGCGCATCGTTCACCC
This sequence comes from Pseudoxanthomonas sp. Root630, assembly GCF_001427585.1. Lineage (GTDB taxonomy): Bacteria > Pseudomonadota > Gammaproteobacteria > Xanthomonadales > Xanthomonadaceae > Pseudoxanthomonas_A. The sequence continues at coordinate 435,629 of NZ_LMGY01000017.1, forward strand.
GCTTGAAGCGGTCGAGGTCGATGAAAAGCACGGCCGCCGTGCCATTGGCCTGGGCGACGTTGGCCAGGGCCTGTTCGGCCTTGGCACTGAACATGATGCGGTTGGGCAGCCCGGTCAGCGTGTCGTAGAACGCCAACTGGTGCACGCGTTCGTTGGTCTGTTCGCGTTCCAGCGTCAGCGAGCACAGGTGCAGGCAGGTGTCCGCCAGGCGTTCGTGCAATTCGTCGGGGCCGCGGTTCTCGCGGTAGTAGAACGACAGCGTGCCGAGCACGCGGCCGCTGCTGGACTTGATCGGATGCGTCCAGCAGGCGCGCAGGCCGAGCGGGGTGGTCAGGTGGCGCGTGTTGGCGCACAGCGGGTCGCTGGCGATGTCCTTCACCAGCACGGTGCGCCCGCGCCACGCAGCGGCGCCGCAGATGCCCGCGCGCGGACCGATCGACATGCCGTCGATCTTGCGCGCCCAGGCTTCGGGCAGGCTGGGCGAGGCGAGGGCATGCATCAGGCCCTCGTTGTCGACCGTGATGATGGAGACCACCAGCTCCGGCGCGATGTGCTCCACCTCGCGGCAGATCAGCGTCATCACGTCGGCGACGCTCCATTCGTGCACCAGCGCGTCCAGCACCTTGTTGTGCAGCACCTGGTGCATCTTGGTCTGGGTGATGTCGCTCAGCACGCTCACCAGGCCCAGCAGGGAGCCGTCCTCGTCGTGCACGGGATTGATCGCGGCCGACAGCCACAAGGGGCGGCCCGCCTTGGTATAGAGCAGGACCTCGGTCTGCAGGCCTTCGCCCGCGGCCATGGCACGGCCGATGCGTTCGTCCAGCGTTCCGTCCGTATGGGGGCCGGACAACAGTTCCGCGGGCTTGATGCCCCGCAGTTCCTCAAGCCGATAACCCAGCATGCGGGTGAAGCCGCTGTTGACGTAGACGACTTCGCGCTCCGGCGAACTGACGAAGATCGCGTTGTCGCTCTTGTCGACGACGATGGACAACTGGCGCAGGCGCTCGAGCTGCCGCTGCTGGTCGCTGGTGTCGCGGACGAAGGCGGTGTGGAAGACCTGCTGGTCGACGACCATCTTCGACATCGAGACCGAACACGCGCCCTCGCTGCCATCGGGGCGGTGGATCACCGCATCCCGGTGGCTGCCCATCAGCTGCGCCAGCGTCGCCTCCGGGGCCGCGTTGGCGTCCACCTGCGGGCTGGACAGCAGGCGCATGAAGGGGGTGCCGTGCACGTCTTCGCGACGGCACCGCCAGAGCGCTTCGGCGGCCGGGTTGAACAGCACGATGCGGTGACGCCCGTCGATGACGAACGCGGCATCCACCGATTGCTCGAGCACCTGCCACAGGCTGCCCTGCGGCGCTTCCGCAGGTGCCGCGGGGCCATCGCGCAACGATGTCAGCGACGTCAGCGTGCGACGGAGCATGGCAGGTCCTTGCGTGGGGGGCTGGCGTCGGCGGTGGCGGGAACTGCGACGATCATCGGGGGCCAGGGAAGAGTGCCTTCTGGTGACATATCGGCCGGGTAGGGCGTTACTTGAAGGCGGTCACAGGACGGCGGGGTGGCACGGCGGGCCGCGACCACCCCGGAGAGGCTCAGAACTCCTGCCAGTCGCCGTCGGCGAAGGCGGGCTCGGGCTTGCGCGGGGCCGGCTTGCGGGCCACAGCCTTGGGCGCGGCGGCCTTCGGTGCGGCCTCGGCAACGACGCGACGGACCGGGGCGCTCACCGTCGCCTGCAGCTTGAACACCGACACCGACGCCGTCAGSGCCTGCGCCTGTTCTTCCATGCTGCGCGCGGCGGCGGTGGCTTCTTCCACCAGCGCRGCGTTCTGCTGGGTGGTCTCGTCCATCTGGGTGATGGTCTGGTTGACCTGCTCGATGCCGGCCGACTGTTCCTGCGAAGCCGCGGAAATCTCGGCCATGATGTCGGTCACGCGCTGCACCGTCCATCTGGGTGATGGTCTGGTTGACCTGCTCGATGCCGGCCGACTGTTCCTGCGAAGCCGCGGAAATCTCGGCCATGATGTCGGTCACGCGCTGCACCGAGGCAACGATCTCGCCCATCGTGGCGCCGGCCTGGTTCACCAGGGCCGARCCATCGGCGACCTTGTCCACCGAGGTCTCGATCAGGCCCTTGATCTCCTTGGCCGCACTGGCCGARCGCTGGGCCAGCGTGCGGACTTCGCTCGCGACCACCGCAAAACCGCGGCCCTGCTCACCGGCACGGGCGGCTTCCACCGCGGCGTTCAAGGCCAGGATGTTGGTCTGGAAGGCGATGCCGTCGATGACCGAGATGATCTCGGGGCGACCTTGTCCACCGAGGTCTCGATCAGGCCCTTGATCTCCTTGGCCGCACTGGCCGAACGCTGGGCCAGCGTGCGCACTTCCGAGGCGACCACGGCGAAGCCGCGGCCCTGYTCRCCGGCACGGGCGGCTTCCACCGCRGCGTTCAAGGCCAGGATGTTGGTCTGGAAGGCGATGCCGTCGATGACCGAGATGATCTCGGCGATCTTCTTGGAGGACTGTTCGATGTCGGTCATCGTGGAGACGACCTTGCCGACGACTTCACCGCCYTGCGAGGCGACACCGGCGGCACCGATGGCCAGCTGGTTGGCCTGGCGGGCSGACTCGGCGTTCTGGCGCACGGTGGAGGTCAGTTCCTCCATCGAGGCGGCGGTTTCTTCCAGRTTGGCRGCCTGCTGCTCGGTACGGCGCGAGAGGTCGTTGTTGCCCGACGCGATTTCGCCCGCGGCGGTGTTGATGCTGAGGGCGGCCATCTGGATGCCACCGACGATCTCCGTCAGCTGGGTGACCGTGGCATTGGCATCGTCGCGCATGGTGGCGAACACGCCATGGAAGTCGCCTTCCATGCGCGCGGTCAGGTCGCCGTCGGCGATCGCGCGTAGCAGCGCGGACAGCTGCGCCAGGTTGCGGTCGCTGGTGGCCATCATCGCGTTCAGGCCTTTCACCATCGCCAGGAAATCGTCGCGGAAGTGCGCTTCGTCGCCGCGCACGCCGAAATCACCGGCCGCCGCGGCCTGGGCCAGCCGGTTGATCTCGGCATTGATGGCCAGCAGACTGGCCTTCGCCGTGTCCATGGCCTGGTGCAGGAAGGCGCGCGTGCCGGGCAGGCGGCGCGCATCCTGGCTCAGGTCGCCATTGGCGTAGCGCTGCAGGATGCCGATCGCATCGCGGAAGGCATCCAGGTGCTCGAACATCATCGTGTTGATGCCCGTGGCCAGTTCGCCGTACACGCCCGGGAAATCCTCCGGCATGCGGTGGCTGATGTCCTCGGCTTCATGCAGGCGGATCATCTCGCGGGTTTCCAGCGAGAAGCGCTCCAGCATGTGGACCATCTCGTCGGTCGCCTTGAGCATCTGGCCGACTTCGTCGCGCCCGTGCTGGCCGATGCGCACGCTCAGGTCGCCGCGCGACACGCCCTTGATCGCGGCAAGCGCGCGGGACACCGGCTGCAGGATGGACTGGCCGATGACGAAGCCGATCAGCATGTTCAGCAGCACCAGCACACCGCCGGCGATGGTCATGATGAAGGTGAACTGCAGTGCCTGCGCCTGGGTGTCGTCGATGTACACGCCGGTACCGATGACCCAGCCCCACGGCTGGTACATCGCCGCGTACGAGGTTTTCGGCACGGGATCCTCTTCACCGGCCTTGGCCCAGCTGTAATCGACGTGGCCGCCGCCGGCCTTCGCCACGCGCACGAACTCGGGGAAGATGCGCTTGCCGTCCGGGCTCAGCACATCCTGCAGCGGCTTGCCGATCAGGTCCGGCCGGGTGGGGTGCATCAGCATCACCGGCGCTTCGTCGGTCACGAAGAAGTAGTCCACGCCCTGGTTCGCCTGCATGGTGGCGAGCGTGGCCAGCGCGCCCTCTTTCGCGGCGGCCTCGTCCAGCGTGCCGGCTTCGACCTGTTTGGCATAGCCTTCGATCACGCCCAGCGCCATGTCCGTCTGCGCCTTCAGGCCCGCCTGGCGGGTGCCGGTCAGATCGAGGTACTGCATGCGGGCGGCGACGACGGCCAGCGCGATGGTGCCGACCGCGACCAGGAGGGTCTGGAGGAAGAACTTGCGCTTGAGCGGAACGTTGGAGAGGGCGTGGGCGAGCTTGGCGTTGATGTTCATGCGGGATCTCGGGGGTCAGGCGCGTGGCCTGCGCGGGCGGATTGCCCGTACCTGCAATAGCGGCGCTGGTCGCAGGAAATTCAGGGGTGTTTGCGGCCATTACGACCAAAGACGCATGCGCGGCGCACTGCCGCGGCGCAAACGAAAAGGGACCACGGGCCTCGCGGCCCGCGGTCCCCCTGGGTGCAGCGGTGCGGCGGGCTCAGGCGGCGGCCTGATCCGGCAGCGGCTGGCCGAAATCGGCACTGTCGATCAGCGTCTCGATGTCGAGCAGGATCAGCATGCGGTCGTCCACCGTGCCGATGCCCGAAATGAAGCGCGTGTCGACGCTGGCGCCGAACTCGGGCGTGGGGCGGATCTGCTCGGCGGCCAGGGCGATCACGTCGGAGACGCTGTCCACGACGATGCCGACGACGCGGTCCTCGACGTTCAGCACGATCATCACGGTGAAGGCGTCGTAGCGCGCTTCCTTCAGCCGCAGCTTCAGGCGCAGGTCGATCACCGGCACGATGGTGCCGCGCAGGTTGATCACGCCCTTGATGTAGTCCGGCGCATCCGGCAGGCGGGTGACGGAATCGTAGCCGCGGATTTCCTGCACCTTGAGGATATCGACGCCGTAGTGCTCGTCTCCCAGGGTGAAGCTGAGGAATTCCTCGGCGGTCGCCGTGGCCTGGCTCTTCTTGTCGCTCATTCGTCGGGCTCCTGTTGCAGCCGGTAAGAGGGTGGGGTTGCCCGGGCGGGCCTGTCACGGCCTAGATCGGCCCCGGGCGGCGTTTCTTTAGCGGGTCAGTAGGGAGGGTGGGCCGGAGTGGAACGGGGTGCCGCGCTGGCCGCGATGCGGGTCACGCGTTCCTGCACCAGCCGCGCCACCTGGCCACCGTCGCCCAACTGGAAGGTGGACATGGCGTCGGCCAGCGCCTGCGCCTGCTCTTCCATCGAGCGGGCTGCGGCAGACGCTTCCTCCACCAGCGCGGCGTTCTGCTGGGTGGTCTCGTCCATCTGGGTGATGGTCTGGTTGACCTGCTCGATGCCGGCCGACTGTTCCTGCGAAGCCGCGGAAATCTCGGCCATGATGTCGGTCACGCGCTGCAC
>NZ_LMGY01000018.1 GCF_001427585.1 Pseudoxanthomonas sp. Root630
CCGGGATGGCCGGATCGGACAGTCAGACTCGCATGGAAATGATCCTCGCAACATCAAAGGATAGCCGAAACCCCTCCATGGCTACCCAAAGGCGCGCGATCGGCACCTATAGCTGCCGATCGCCGCACAGACTAAACTTTCATATCTGTAATCAGATGCTTATGACGACTTCATAGTGCTCATCTTCGTCGGGCACTGCCCGCCAGTTTGAAGAGAGGGCCCCGCATCGCGGGGCCTTCTTTTTTTGCGTCGCTGACAGGCGTGTTCCCCGCACGGAGGCATCGCGCGGACGAAAAAAAACAGGCAGACCTAAGTCTGCCTGTTTCGAAAATGGCGCGCCCGGAGAGATTCGAACTCCCGACCGCCTGGTTCGTAGCCAGGTACTCTATCCAGCTGAGCTACGGGCGCGTTTCGTTAGACGCGGAATTCTGCACGAAGCAGTTTCACCCGTCAATAACTTTGCAGGCACATTTTTCGCGGTGTTGAGGCCGGGCGTGCGTGCCCTTGTCGTATTCGAAGGCCATCCAGTGCCTGATTTGAGGCAGGCGTCTCATCCGGTTTGCCGAATCGGGGCCCGGATTAGCAGCGCATTCACGCCCGGGCCGCGAGAATGGCCGGGCAGGGGATACAGAACGCGCAAGTCGCGGGAGTCGAATTGATGCATTTTTCCAAACCCCTGCTCGGGCTGGGGCTGCTGGTCGCTGTGCCGCTGAGCGCGGCAGCGGCGACGTACAACGTCGGGCCCGGCCGCCAGTACACGCAGCTCACCACGTTCTTCAACAGCGTCAACCTCGCCCCGGGCGACATCGTCGAGGTGGATGGCAATGCCACGTACGCGGGCAACATCGTGGTGGGCGACGACGATAGCGGCACCGAAGCCAGTCCAGTGACCATCCGTTGGCGCCGTGTCGCGGGCGCCACGCGCCCGTTGCTTTCGGGTGGCGCGCATACGATCAAGTTCCAGCAATCCAACCACATCGTCTTCGAAGGCTTCGAAGTCACGGGCGGTACCAGCAGCTGTATCTTCAGCGAAGCGCACAATGCGACGGTCCGCGATGTCTATGTGCACGATTGCCCGTCGCACGGCATCCTTGGCGCCGACCAGAACTCCGGCGCCTTTACCCTGGAATACAGCGAGATCGCGCGCTCGGGCCAAGGCGATCGCCGGCACGCCATCTATATGCAGTCCGATGAGGTCGCGTACCCGGATACCGTGTTCCGCATGCGCTACAACTACGTGCACAGCGCCACGGGTGGCGTGTTGGTCCGCGTGCGCCACCAGCGTGCCGAGATCCACTACAACTGGATCGAAGGTTCCGACCTGCACGAAGTCGAGCTGATCGGGCCGGATTGCGAAACACAGAAGTCAGGCTGGAACGCCGATCTGCGCCGGGAAGATGCGGAACTGGTCGGCAACGTCATCATCCATCGCTCGACCAGCCGCTCCGGCAACGCGCTGCGCATCGGCGGCGACCTCAACGGCCGCAACCAGGGCCGCACGCGATTGGTGAACAACACCATCGTGCTGGACCGCTCCGGCTCGGCCAATGCCGTGCTGGTCCAGCTTGGTCAAGGTTCGCTGGAGATGCACAACAACGTCGTGTATCAGCCAGCATCAGGCAGCGCGCCCAACATCGTCCGGGAGAACCCGGCCAGCAACGTCGATACGCCGTACTGCGGACCGCAGAGTCGCGAGCCCTGGTCTGACGGGCGCAAGGTGTCGGGTTCGAACAACTGGGTCCAGACGGCTGCCGCGATGGTGCCGGCCGAGTGGACCGGAACGCTGCGCGGCACCGACCCGATGTTCGTCGACCTGGCCCAGCGGAACCTGCGTCCGCGTGCGGGTAGCCCGCTACTCAACGCAGGCAACAACACGCCGCCTGCGCCGGCAGCGTTCCCGTTCCCGTCGCCGCAACTCCTTCCTGCCTTCGATCCGCCGCTGCGGGCGAAGCTCGCCATCGGCGACGAGCATGCCCGCCTGATGCTGGAAAGCAGGATCGACGTGGGCGCGTTCGAGCAGTTCGACATCGATCAGCAGGCCGATCCGATCCGGGTGAATGGCTCCCAGCCGCTGATTCCGCCGCGCCCCACCGGTGCGGCGGCGCAACCGCCGACGGCTTCCCAGCCGGCCCTGACGACGTCCGACGCCACCACGACGACCCCCGCGAGGGACCGCCCGCGCTGGAGACAGTCGCCGGTGAACCGCTATCGCCGGGGCATCGTCAGGCCCTGACCTTCCGACCCTGCGTCCAAGGCCGCCCCTCGTGGGCGGCTTTTTTTTTGCCCGTTTGTCCGGCAGAGCCGGCAAGTCGCGTTGGAACTGGTGTCGGACATGTACGCGTACTGGGACGCGGTGGCCACAAGCCCTGGACGGGGCATGGCCACTGGCGTCGGAACGAACGTAGCGCGATCTGGCTTGGGAGCCGGGATCTGCGCCGCATCAGGGGGATGTCGATGAAGGCAACACACAAAAGCCGCAAGGACCGGGTGATCAGGTTCCTGTGGTTGGGGGAAGTGGTCGTACTGTTCGCCGCCGTCATGGCGGCCGCCTGGGTCCGTTTCCATACCGAGCCGGAATACCAGGTCCAGTTCATGGAGCAGACGCCGTGGCGCGCGCTGCTGGTGGCGCTGGCCATCACCGGTGCGATGACGGCGTTCGGCCTGTACCAGACGCACGTACGGCACACCCGCATGGACTTCGTGCTGCGGGTGGCGTTGTCGTTCGCATTCGGCGGCATCACGCTGGTCGTCCTCTACTACCTGCTGCCGCAGGCCTACCTGGGGCGTGGCGTGCTGGCGATTTCGCTGGCGATCGGCCTGGTGGGGATCGTCCTGGTACGCGTGGCCTGGGTGCGCCTGTTCCATTCCGACGTACTGAAACAGCGCGTGCTGATCCTGGGTGCGGGCCGCAATGCCGACCTCATCAACAGCTGCATGCGCCGCCGGTCGGACCGCCGCACGTTCACGGTTGTGGGTTTCATGCCCGTGCCGGGACAGCCGGTGCAGGTCCGGGAAGACCTGTTGATCCATCGTGGGGAGGAAGGCCTGCACGACCTCGCGGAGCGCCTGCAGATCGATGAGCTGGTGATCGCGCCCGACGAGCGTCGCGGCGGCCTGCCCATGGAGCAGATGCTGCTGTGCGTGCAGCGGGGCGTGTCGGTCGTCGACCTGTCGAGCTTCTTCGAGCGCGAGGCCGGGATGGTCCAGCTCAACGCGGTGGATCCGTCCTGGCTGGTGTTCTCTGGCGGTTTCGACTACTCCACGCCGCGGCGCCTCAGCAAGCGGTTCTTCGATCTCCTCGCCGCCAGCGCGCTGTTGCTGGCGAGCTGGCCGCTGATGATCCTCGTGGGCCTGGCGGTGTGGCTGGAATCCGGTGGCCCGGTGTTCTACAGCCAGACGCGCGTCGGCGAGCGCGGGCGCCACTTCACCCTGACCAAGTTCCGCAGCATGCGCGTGGATGCCGAGCAGAACGGCGTTGCGGTCTGGGCGAGCAAGGACGACGACCGCAGCACGCGCGTTGGGCGGGTCATCCGGAAGACGCGGCTGGACGAGCTTCCGCAGCTGATCGCGGTGCTGCGCGGCGACATGAGCTTCGTCGGGCCGCGCCCGGAACGTCCGCATTTCGTCGACATGCTCAACGACGAAGTGCGCTACTACGGCGTGCGCCACAGCGTGAAGCCCGGGCTGACGGGTTGGGCGCAATTGCGCTACCCCTACGGTGCTTCCGTTCGCGATGCGGAAGAGAAACTGAAGTTCGATCTCTTCTACGTCAAGAACCACGGGCTGGTGTTCGACCTCATGATCCTGTTGCAAACCGTGGAAGTCGTACTGTTCGGCCGTGGTGCTCGCTGATCGGGCGCGGCCTCGACGGGCCCGGGCATCAGCCGGGAACGAGGCTGCGCAGCAGGCGTTTGATGCCGAACGGGACGAGCGACTTGATCTGGCGGCGCAGTTCCACGTCCTGTGTCAGGTGCCAGGCGCGCCGCGCCAGCGCGATGCCCTCCTTCCAGCGGCCCCGGATCAGCATGCCCCGCGCATTCCTGACGTAAGTGCCCGCCAGGGCGGCGTCCAGTTCGTGGTCGTCGACACTGCCGCGGGCGCCGGCCACGGCGGCCTCGACCACGCGCACGTAGTCGTCGTACGTGCTGTCGGCCGCCGACAGGCCCTCATGACCGCGCATCGCGCGGACAAGGGCCTCCTCGACGACGCCGATCTTCCAGTGCCTCGCCACGCGCAGGTGGAATTCGAGGTCTTCGGCGGTGCGCAGCTGCTCGTCGAAGCCGCCGAGTTGATCGACGACCTCCCGACGCAGCAGCACCGAGGCGGGCACCAGGGCCGGGTTGTGCAGGATCCAGCGCAGCGCCCAGCCATCCTCTCGGACAATGTCGCGACGACGCAGGACGTCGATGTGCCGGTAGTCGCCGTCGATGCGTTCCACGTCGCACACGACCATGCCGAAGTCGGGGCGTGCTTCCAGGAAGGCCACCTGGAGCTCGGTCTTCGTGGGCAGCCAGAGATCGTCGCTGTCCAGCAGCGCCAGGTAGCGGCCCTGCGCGAGGCGAAGGCCGTGGTTGCGTGCGGCGGACACGCCCGCGTTCGGCTGCCACACGTAGCGCACGCGATCGCCGTAGCGCGCGCGCAGCATCTCGTCGGTACCGTCGGTCGAGCCGTCGTCGATCACGATGATCTCGTCGACGGAGCGTGTCTGCGCGAGCACGGAATCGAGTGCGCGCGGCAACAGGTCCCGACGGTTGTACGTCGGTATAATCACTGAAACTTCGATGCGGGCCGCCATGCTGAAGGACGTCTCCAAGAAGCTGCTCTATACCAGTGGGCTGCTCGGTCTCTACCACCGGCTGCGCAATGCGGGCAGCCTGACCGTCGTGATGTTCCATCGTACCTTGAGTCCGGACGATCCGCGCTGGGCCACGTGCGACCCGGAGTACACGTTGGCCACCGGTTGGCTCGAGCAGTCGCTGGCGTTCTTCCGGCGGCACTACAACGTGGTGTCGCTGGAACAGGTGCTCGCCTCGCGCCGTACCGGCGCGGCGCTGCCCAAGCGCGCGCTGCTGATCACGTTCGACGATGGCTGGGCCGACAATGCCGACTACGCGTTGCCGGCGCTCGAGCGCGCGGGCCTGCCGGCGCTGATGTTCGTCGTGGCCGATGCGGTCGGCACACGGCAGCCCTTCTTCCAGGAACGCCTGATCGCCGCATGGCGGCGGGGCGCGGTGACAGTGCGCGAGATCGCGGTTGCGCTGCCGTCGGGCGAGGCGTCAGCGGCGTCTTCGGAGGAGGAGTCCATCGCCGGACTGCGTGCGGTCATCGCGCGCCTCGAAGCCCTGGAGGCCAGCGTGCGCACGCAGGTACTGGCGCCTTTCATGACCAGGCTCGACGACGGACACCGGCACATGGTCACGGTCGATGAACTGCAGCGACTGCAGGCCGGTGGCGTCGCGCTGGGCTTGCACGGCAAGACCCATACGCCGATGAAACTCGCGACGGACCTGGATGCGGAACTCTCCGGCGCGCGCGTGTCGCTGGCGCAGCAACTGGGCCAGGCGCATGCGAGCGCTGAATCCATGTCGTTCCCGCACGGCTCGTTCGATGCGGGCATCGCGCAGCGCGCGCGCGAAGCGGGGTACGAACTCGTGTTCACCAGCGTGCCCGTGCTGAACCCGACCGCGCCCGACGTGGGTTGGTTGCTCGGACGCACGGGCTTCGAGACGGATGCGGTGGTGGATGCGCGCGGTCGCTTCCGCGAGGACTGGTTGGCTCTGTACCTGTTCCGGCGGCAGGCACGCCGCCTGGCCTGAGCGCCTGCCTCGCTCGACGGCGTGCTGCGGTTACTCGTCTTCGTCCGCCGAGGTCAGGAAGATCGGTGCCGACGCGTAGGGTGCCTCCGGCGATGTCCACCGCATGAAGACCGGGCGACGGCTGCGCTCGACGAAATGGGTCGCCTGCCAACCGGCTCGCTGCGCGTCCGGCGCGGAGATTTCCACCGATACCGCGCTGCAGCCCAGTTTCCGCGCCGCGCGCAAGAGTTCGCCGACGTGCGTCGCTGCCATGCCACGAGCGCCGTCCACCGACCAGAAATCGCGCACGTGCAGGGTGCCCTCGATGCGTTGCACGGCGAACCACGCCTGCAAGGCGCGGTCCTGCGCGCGCTTCACCAGCAGGTAGCGCGTGGTCGCCAGCGGGGATTCGTCGAAACGCCAGCGTAGATGGGCGACGTCGCGGACCGCCAGGACGGCATCGTCCTTCGGGGATTCGGTCCACACAGCGTCGATGCGTGCATCGGCCTGGTCGGCCCATGCCGAGCGCAGTGAAGGACCGCGCAGGCGCGCGAAGGCGTCGCGGCAGCCGATCGCGATGTCGGCTGCCAAGCCGACGGGCCCTGCCATCCAGGCCGACATGCGGTTGCGCAGGTAGCCCGCATGCCGCAGCACGCGCGCGTAGCGGACCAGGTGCGTCGGTTGCGAATAGCCGATGCGCTTGAACACCGGCGCAGCCTTCGGGTTCGGGAAACCGTAGAGCACGTCCAGCGCTTCGTCCGCGGCGGCGATGAGCCCTTGCTGCAACATCAGCGCGGGTCCCAGCGAGCGGTGCTGCGGCAGGACCGCCAGGTCCACCAGCACGCCGGCACGCAGGTCCTGGCCGTGCCACGACAGGCGGCGACGACCGGCGGACGCGGTGCCCACATGGGCCTGGCCCGGCACGTCGAGCAGCAACTGCAGCAAGGGCTCGCCGTGCGGGCAGCGCAGGTAGAACCATTCGTACTTCGCCGTCATCCGGGCGTCCTGGCCCAGGTTGCCGCGCCACAGCGCCAGCACCGTGTCCCGGTCGCGCGCCGGCTGGCCGGCCTCCACGAGGTACTGCGGCGCAGTGGGCATGGCGTTCATCGCTCAGTCCAGTTGGGGGACATCGCCGGCGAGGACCGGCGCCATATGCAGGTACTTGGTGGTCCGGCGCTTGTTGCGGATGTCGTCGTACACGGCTTGCGCGTGCTCGGGCGTGAGCCCCAGCGCGATGGCCAGTTCACCGGCCGGCCGGTCGTGGTTGAGCGCCCAGATCGCCAGGTCCATCTGCTGGTAGGGCAGGGCGAAGTAGAACTCGTCCTGTCCCTGGCTCAGGCTGTACGTGTCCGTGGTCGGGATCGCGGCGCAGACGCGCTCGGGCAGGCCGAGGTGGCGCGCCATGCCGTACACCTGCGACTTGTACAGATGCGCGATCGGCTTGACGTCGGCCGAGCCGTCGCCGTTCTTGACGAAGAAGCCCTGGTCGTACTCCACGCGGTTGGGCGTACCGACCACGCCGTAGTTGAGGCGATCGGCGTGGAAGTATTCCAGCGTCTTGCGGATGCGCTGCTTGAAATTGGTCGCGGCGACGATGGTCAGGTAGTCGGCCAGCGCAAGGTCGCGCTCATGCAGCGCGCCGTCCGGCGACTGCGCGATCAGCCGGAAGCGGTTGATGCGCCCTTCGGTGCCGCCGTCGATGACGATCTTGAACTTCCAGCCTTCGCCGTACTCCGGCAGCGTGTTGCGCACCGCCTCGTCGCGGGCACGGTAGCAGCCGATCGCGGCCAGCGCGGGCGCGATATCGACGGTTTCCGTCCGCACGCCGAGATGTTCGGCCAGGATGTGCGCGCGGGCGGCGCTGTCGTCGGAAGAATCCTGCTCGGGCAGGATCAGCGTGAACACACGGTCGGGGCCCAGTGCGCGGACCGCGAGTGCGGCGCTGACCGAGCTGTCGATGCCGCCGGAGATCGCGACGACCAGGCCACGCCGGTGCAACTGGCGGGCGGTGATCTCGCGAAGGCGCGCGCAGATGCGGTCGGCTTCGCTCTGGTAGTCGATGTCGAGGACGTGGTGGTCGAGCTGGCTCATGGGTTTGCGGTCTGCTCCGTCAGTTGGACACGTCGGACCTTGCCGGATGCGGTGCGTGGCAGGGCGTCGACGAAGGTGATGTGTCGGGGGATCTTGTAGGCGGCCAGGCGTGCGCGGCAATGCGCCTTGATGCGGTCTTCTGCGCGCGGCAGGACTTCGTCCACGACGACGAAGGCCTTGATGACCTGGCCCAGGGCTTCGTCGTCGATACCGACCACCGCGACCTCGCGGATGCCCGGCAGTTCGGCGATGGCTTCCTCCACGTCGGTGGGGTGCACGCGGTGCGCGCCGGTCTTGATCATGTCGCTGCGACGGCCCTGCAGGAAGAGGTAGCCATCGGCATCCACGTAGCCGAGGTCGCCGGTATGCAGCCAACCGTCGCGCAACACGGCCTGGGTAGCCGTGGGATTGTTCCAGTAGCCGAGCATGATGCCCGGGCCGCGCACGCAGACTTCACCTGCCTCGCCTGCCGCGGAGCTCGCGCCGTCCTCGCCCAGGATGCGCCACTGCGTGTCCTGCACCGGGATGCCGACCGAGCCGCGTTTTTCGTCCAGGCGCTCCGGCGGCAGCCAGCTGATCCGCGACGTCGCCTCGGTCTGGCCATACATCAGGAACAGGCGCGCCTGCGGCAACAGCCCGCGCACGCGGTCGGCGACCGCCGGTGCCATCGCGCCGCCGGCCTGGGTCAGGTAGCGCAGCGAAGCGAGGTCGTGGCCGCGACGCTCCAGCATGTCCATCAACAGCACGTAGGTGGAGGGCACGCCGGAAAAGCCGGTCGCCCGGTGGTGCTGGATCGCATCGAGCACCTGGATCGGGAACACCATGCTCGGTCCCAGCACGATGCACGCGCCGCTGGCCAGGTGGGTGTGCAGCACGGAAGCGCCGTAGGCGTAGTAGAACGGCAGCACGCTGACGACCGTGTCCTGAGGCGTCAATCCGAGATAGGCGATCACCGCGTCCGTGTTGGAAGCCACGTTGGCATGGCTCAACATCACGCCCTTCGGGTCGCCCGTGGTGCCGGACGTGTACAGCAACTGCGCGAGGGCTGCGTCGGCGTCGCCTTCAGGCATGAAATCCGCGTCGTCGCCTTCCACCTGCGGCAATGCCGTTTCGGAAGCGAGTTCGATCGCTCGCGGTGCCGGCGGAGTTCCTTCCCACTGGGCGAGCGTCTGCTCCATGTCGCGATGGCCGGCTTCGTGCACGACGAAACGCGCACCGCAGTGCCGCAACCAGGGACCGAAATCGCGCGAACGCGCCTGTGCGTTCAGCGGAGCGACCACGCCGCCGGCCAGCCATGTGCCGTAAACAGCGGCTGCAGCCTCGATCCGGTTCGGCAGCACGATGGCCACGCGGTCCTGCGGCAGCAGGCCGGCAAGGCGCAGGTAGCGTGCGAAACCGCACGCCTGCCGCCAGAAGTCCGCGTAGTCGATCGTCCGCGCGCCATCGATCATCGCGACGCGCTGAGGGGCGCTGCGTGCGTTCAGGGCGAGGCGGGCGGTCAGGCGCTCCATCGTCAGGCGGTGGTGCTCAGACGGCGACAGCGAGCTTGCGCGAGACGAAGGCGTCGACGGTCTGGATCGTATCGAAGTTGGCCGGCGTCATCTCCTCGGCTGCGATCTGCAGCTTGAACGCGTCCTCCAGGAAGAAGACCAGTTCGTGGATGCCGGTGGAATCGATGATGCCTCCCTGGATCAGCGAGTCCTGGTCGCCCACGGCGGAGGGATCGTCTGAGAAGAGGAAGTTCTGCAGGATGAATTCTTTGATCTGTTGTTTCTGCGGCATGGGGTCCCCGGCATTTCCTGTTCCGTTGCTCTCCAGATGAACGGCGGTTCGGTCGTTCACCGGCCAAGCGGGACGGGGGGCGGAGCGGACATTGCCGGTGCTACCATCGCCGCCCGACGTCACCGACAGGAGTCCACGATGCGTGCTTCCTTCCTGATGCTGGCCCTGATGGTGCTGGTCGGCTGCCGGCAGAACGCGCCCGTGGCGGCACCCGCCACGCCGCCGCGCACGGTGCAGGATCCGTCGCCGAAGGCCTACGCCTCTGAAAAGCAGGCGTTCGTGGTGGCGGAACAGGTGGTCGGGCTCGACCATCCCTGGTCGGTCGCGTTCCTGCCCGATGGCGGCTTGCTGGTGACCGAGCGCGCGGGCCGCCTGCGGCGCATCGCGGCCGACGGCAACGTGTCGGAACCGATCACGGGTCTGCCGGAGATCTTCGTCGATGGCCAGGCGGGCCTGCTCGATGTGGCGCTGTCGCCCGACTACGCCAGCGACGGCCTGGTCTACCTGGCCTTCGCCGAACCCACCTTCCGCGGCAACAAGGCCGGGACCGCCGTGGTGCGCGGGAAGCTGCAGGGCGATGCGCTGGTCGAGGCGACCGTGGTCTACCGGCAGGAACCCAAGCTGTCGCACGGCACGCACGTGGGCGCACGGCTGGTGTTCGACGACCAGGGCCACCTGTTCGTCACCCAGGGCGACAACCGCGTGGGCGCGGCTACGGCGCAGGAACTGGACAAGCTGTCCGGCAAGATCGTGCGCATCCATCCCGATGGCACGGTGCCTGCGGACAACCCGTTCGTGGCGAAGGCCGGTGCGCGTGGCGAGATCTGGTCGTACGGGCACCGCAACGTGCAGGGCGCGGCCCTGCATCCGGTGACGCGCCAGTTGTGGGCCACGGAGCACGGGCCCATGGGCGGCGACGAACTCAACCTGCCCAAGGCGGGCCTCAACTACGGATGGCCGGTAGCGACCCATGGCGTGGACTACAGCGGGCGTCCGGTGCCCGGGTCGCAAGGCAATGCCGCGCCCGGCATGGAACCGCCGCACCACGTGTGGATGAAGTCGCCCGGTCTCAGCGGCATGGCGTTCTATACCGGGGATGCATTGCCAGGCTGGCGGGGCAACCTGTTCCTCGGGGCGCTGGCCTCGAAGGCGCTGATCCGGCTGGAGCTGGACGGCGACCGTGTGGTGCACGAGGAGCGCTTGCTGCTGGACCGCAACCAGCGCATCCGCGATGTGCGCCAGGGGCCTGACGGCGCGCTCTACGTGCTCGTCGATGCCCCGGCGCCCGACGGCAAGCTGTTGCGCATCACGCCCGCGCCCACTGCGGCGCCCGCGCCGCCGACCGGGCAGGGCGTGGCGCCGACCTCACCCTGATCAGGCGGTTGCGGCGGGCTTGCGCGCGATGAAATCGACGCTGGTGATGCACAGCTGCTCGGCGGCGATGTGCGCGAACTGCGGATGCACCGGCGTGGCCGCCAGCTGGCGCAGGCGCTCCGGGCGCGTCGTCGATGTGTCGAGCTCGATCGCGAACCCATGGTCGCGCGCGCCATCGACGAAGCGGTGCGCGCGCAGGCGGTTCTGGTAGAGGAAAGCGTTGTTCCAGCGTGCCCATTCGCGATCGGAGTACCGCAGGTAGTGCAGCTGGTGGAGGTTGCGGTCCACGTAGGCGTAGTGATCGCCGCAATTGACCGAATGGAACATCAGCCCATGCGGGGCCAGGATGCGCATGGACTCCGCGTACATCGCATCGATGACCTCCGGCGGCACGTGCTCCAGCACGCTGTTGGAGAACACCACGTCCACCTCGCCGTCGGCCAGGGCCGTGCGCGTGGCATCGGCGGGTGCGCGGTAGTCGATCACGCCTCCCGTGGCCGTGCCCAGGTCGGCGCCGTCGCGCAGGCGCGCGAGCAGGTCGCGGTGGCGCTGTTCGACCTCCGCCAACGGCACGTCGGCGGCGGTGGCGATGCGCGGCAGGAAACGGCCGAGGATCTCCGCGCACTGCAGGGTCAGGTCCATCCGCAGGTGCGGATTCAGGTCGTAGGTCGTCACGCGACCCGCGCCTGCCAGGTAGCAGGCGAAGGGGAACGTCGGATACCAGCCGGTGCCGATCTCGAAGCAACGCAGGCCCTGCAATTGCACGCCCGCACCGCGCAGGTGGCCGATCATGATGTCCCAGTCGTCGACCTTGGTCGCGAGCTCGCCATCGAAATCGCGCAGGCCGCCGAAGCGGCGCTGCAGGTGGAAATGCATCGTGTGCCCGCCGGGCAACGCGCCGAGAACCTTCTGGATGATGCCCTTGACCCGCCAATCCATGCCTTGATCCCCTCGATATGCCGCGTGGCCGGTATTACGCGATCGCGCCGGAAGGCTGTGCCGGGGCCGCCGGTGCGAGGCGTGCCTCGACCGTCTGCCGGTGCACGAGCATCGTCGACAGCACGCCCATGAAGGCCTGGTTGTCGCCGAACCCCGTTGCCCGACCCTGCCGGCATTTTTCCACCAATCGCCCTACCGCGGCGGCATCGAAATACCCGGCATCGCGGATCGACTCCGGCGACAGCAGGTCGGCCACGTAGTCCAGCGGCTTGCCGTCGAAGAAGAAGCTCTGGCTGTCCGGGGCGCGGTAGGGTTGCTTGGTCCGCTGCGCGATGTCCGGCGGCAGCAGGTCGGCCAGCGCGCGCCGGAGCAGGTACTTCTCGGTCATGCCACGTATCTTGAAACTGGGCGGCAGGCGGTTGGCGAATTCGATGACGCGGTGGTCCAGGTAGGGGAAACGCCCTTCGATGGAGTTGGCCATCGCCACGCGGTCGCCCTGCGAGGACAGCAGATACCCGGCCAGCAGCGATTTCGCCTCCACGTACTGGTCGCGGGCAAGATCGTTCCAGCGGGCGACTTCCGGCGGCAGCGTCTGCTCGTAGGCGCCCAGCGGATCCCACTGCGTGGCGCTGGCGCGCAGTTCCGGCGACAGGAAGGCAAGCGCACGCTGGGAGGTGGTCCAGCGCGGCACGTGCGCGAAGATCGGGCGGTGCAGGTGTTCCATGCCCTGGCCGAAGAACGACTGCGCGAACGCCGGGTTGCTGACGGGCGAGTTCTGCAGGTAACCGTACAGCTTCTCCAGCAGGCGCGGACGCATGCGCGAGTCCGGCTGGCGTGCCCAGAAGCGGCGGATCTTGGCTTCCTTGAACAGGTCGTAGCCGCCGAACACCTCGTCGGCGCCTTCACCGGTCAGCACCACCTTGTAGCCATGCCGGCGCACGCTGCCCGCCAGCAGCATCAGCGGGATGGGACCGGTGCGCAGGACCGGCGTCTCGGTGTGGCGGATCAGTCGCGGCAGCGCTTCGCCGATGTCGCGGCGCGTGCACGTCAGCGTGGTGTGCTCGGTGCCGAGGTGCCGCACCATCGCCTGCTGGTAGGCGCTCTCGTCGAATTCGCCATCCTCGAAGGCCACCGAAAAGGTGCGCACCGGCGTGTCGGTGAAACCACGGATCAGGGCGACGATGCCGGAGGAATCCAGGCCGCCGCTGAGGTAGGCGCCCACGGGGACGTCCGCGCGCAGTTGCAGGCGGACGGCATCGACCAGCAGTTCGCGCAGCTCGGCCGTGGCCTGTTCCAGCGTCAGCGGGTAGCGCGCGGGCGAGGTCTCCTGCGCGTCCGGGAACGTCCAGTCCCAGTATCTGCGCATGTGCTGGCGTCCATCGCGCTCGACCGTCAGCACGTGCCCCGGCGGCAGGCTCTGCACGCCCTGGTACAGGGTTTCCGGATCCACCGGCGCCCAGTACGTCAGCGTCTGCATCAGCGCCTGCGTTTCCAGGTGCGCGCACTCGGGCAGCACGGCGAGCAGCGATTTCACCTCCGAGGCGAACCACAGGCGGCCGCGTTGGCGCGTGTAGTACAGCGGCCGGATGCCGGCGCGGTCGCGCGCCAGCACCAGGCGCTGGCGCTCAGCGTCCCACAGCGCGATGGCGAATTGGCCGTTGAGGTGCTGGACGAAATCCTCGCCGTACCGGTCGTACAGGTGCACGATCACTTCGGTGTCCGACTGCGTATAGAAGTGGTGGCCCTTGGCCTCCAGCATCTGGCGCAGTTCGACGAAGTTGAAGATCTCGCCGTTGAAAACGGTCCACACCGTGCGGCGCGGGTTGTGGATGGGCTGGTCGCCGGTGGACAGATCGATGATCGACAAGCGCGCATGCGCCAGGCCGATGCTGGGCGCCGCATGGAAGCCGAAGCCGTCCGGGCCGCGGTGCGCGAGCGGATGGATCATCCGCTCCAGCGCATCGCGCGCGCTCGTCGAGACGACATCCGGACCCATGAAACCCGCGATTCCGCACATGTGCCGCTTCCCCTGTCTGTCCGTGTCCGTGTCAGGCCGAATCGGCCGCATATGCCGCGCGCGCTGTCCGCGTGCCGGCGACCGCTTCTTCGCAGACGAGCAGCGTTTCCCGCGCCACCTGCTGCCAGTCGCGGGAAAAGCGTCGCGCCAGCGCCGCCTCATCCCAGTCGCGGTCGAGTGCCTGGGCCAGCGCCTCGGCCAGTGCATCCGCATCGCGGGCCGGCACCAGCAGGCCGCTGGCCGCGTCCACCACCTCGGGAATGCCGCCCACCGGCGTGGCGACGACGGGCCGGCCGCAGGCCAGCGCTTCGACCAGCACGTTGGGATGGCCTTCGGAATAGCTCGGCAGCGTGACCAGGTCCGACGCGACCATCCACTGCGCGACCTCGGCCGGGGCCTGGCTGCCCGCCAGGTGCAGGGGCAGTGCGGGCTCGGCGACCAGCGCGGCCGCAAGTTCTGCCTGCAGGGGGCCGTCGCCGACGAACACCACGCGTGCCCGCGGCCGCGTGGCGGCGAGGCGGCGCGTGGCATGCAGCAGTTCGCGCAGGCCCTTCTCCGGCACCAGGCGACCCACGTAGAGCACGACGTCCGCGTCCTGCGGCAATCCCAGCGCGTCGCGCGCGGCGCGGCGGTCGCCCGGATGGAACTGCGCGGCATCGCAGCCATTGGGAATCGCCCGGATGCGCTCCGGGTCCGCGCCGTACTGGGTAACGGCGACGCGGCCCAGGTCTTCGCTGACCACCAGCAGGCGCTGCGCGGCGCGGACCACCGGTTGGGTCAGGCGACGGCTGATCGCGTCGCGCACGCGCAGGTCCGAACCGCGCGCGCCGGCCACGAAGGGCACGCCGGCCGCGCGCGCGGCGCGCATCGCCCCATAGCCGTCGGGGTAGAGCCAGTAAGCCAGCACCACGTCCGGCGCGAACGCCCGTACCGGCCTGGACAGCGCCTGTGCGCACAGGTGCCCGTTGAACGGGCGGCTCACCGCCGGCAACGCGGGGTAGGGCAGGTAGTCCACGTCGCAGCCCGGTGCCACGGGGGCCGGGTCGGCCGCGCGGTACAGGTAGCTGCGCGGTTGCGCCCAGCGCGGGTAGGTGGCGATGGGGCTGAGGACCTTCACCTGCGCCATGCGCGAAAGCTCGCGGACGGTCTGGTACACCGGGCGCCCGCGGTTGGGTTCCCCGGCGATCGGGAACTGGGAGGTGACGATCAGGATGCGCATGCGGGAGGGCTGGACGGAGGAAGGGGGCGAGGCTGTCCGCAGCACGGCGCGATTGGCGTTGTAGGAGCCGAAACAAGCCGATGCAGGGGAACAGGGTGGGTCACGAATCGTCTACGCCCTCGCGGATGGTCGAACTGGACGCCCTGCGCGGTATCGCCGCGGTCGCCGTGCTGGGTTACCACTTCACAACGCGTTATCAGGAACAGATCGGCCATGTCGGGGGGCTGCCGGCGAACCTGCGGCTCGGCAACTACGGCGTGTACCTGTTCTTCCTGATCAGCGGGTTCGTGATCTTCATGACGCTGGAACGCACCCGTGCCGCCGCGGATTTCGTGGTCTCGCGGTTCTCGCGGCTGTTCCCCGGTTACTGGGCGGCGATGCTCATCACCAGCGCCGTCGTCTACAGCGTCGGCCTGCCGTCCCAGCAGTTGCCTCTGGATCAATGGCTGTTGAACTTCACGATGGTGCAGGAGATCCTCGGCGTCGAACACCTCGATGGTTCCTACTGGACCCTGCAGATCGAACTGTTCTTCTACATGCAGATGCTGTTCTGGTTCATGGTCGGCCAACTGCGGCGCATCCACTGGATCATCGGGGTCTGGCTGCTGCTGGCCACGGTGGAAGGGTTGTGCGAGAAGCAGCACTGGCATTTCTCGTACTGGGTGCGCGAGCTGATGATCCTCCGGTATATCCCGTTCTTCGCGCTGGGCATCCTGTTCTACCGCCTGCACCGGTACCCGGCGGAGCGGCGGCTCAACCTGGCCATGATCGGGCTCGCGCTGCTGGCCATCGCGGTGGGCGAACGGCCGATCTTCTTCCCGGTGGCGCTGGCGTGTTGCGCCGTCTTCGCGCTGTTCGTGCGGGGGCAGCTGAGCTTCCTCGATTCCCGTTTCTTCGCATTCCTGGGCGCGATTTCCTACGCGCTCTACCTGGTGCACCAGGCGATCGGCTTCGTGGTGATCCATCACCTGGAGCGGCACGGCATCCCCGCATGGCTGGCGTGCGGCATCGCCGCGCTGGCGTCGTTGGTCCTGGCCACGTTGCTGCACAATGTGGTCGAACGCCCGGCCATGCAGTGGATACGCGATGCCTGGAAGGCGCGGCGGATGCAGACGCTGCCCCATCGATGAATACCGCACCCGACGACGACCGGCACCCCGAGTGCCGGTCACTGCACGGCACAGGATGCCGCCACGCCGATGCCATCCCGGAAAGGACCCGGTCATGAAGGAACCTTATCTCACCCGCTTCAAGCAGCTGATCCAGCGCGGTTCCGCGAGCCGGGACATCCACGATGCGGGCGATGCGGCCCAGGCGCCCGACGCCGCCGCGGCGCCCGCATCGGAGGCGTTCCTCATGCGCGAAGTGAACCGCGTGCAGATGCACGCGGCCGGCCTGTGCATGCTGCTGGCCGATCACATCGCGACGGCCGCGATGGTGTTGGACGTGGGATGCGGCACCGGCGGTACCACGGTGGCGCTCGCGTTGTCCGCGCTGGCGCCCAAGCGGGTGATCGGCGTGGACGCGGATGCCTCCACGCTGGAGGCGGCCGAAGTGCGCGCGCTGGGGCACGACCTGGAGCCGGAGAAGGTGTCGTTCCAGCATGTCCCTGCGGGCCAGCCGCTTCCGTTCGCGTCGGGGTCGTTCGACCTGGTCACCTGCGTCTCGGTACTGGAGTTCATCACCTCGTCGGCAGCCCGCGAGCAGTTCGTCCGCGAGTTGTTGCGCGTGCTGCGCCCGGGCGGCTACCTGTTCCTCGCGACGCCCAGTCCGTTCCGCCTGCGTGACTACCATTCGCGCCGGTTCCTCGGCGACTGGCGGCGCACGCCGGGCCACCCGTGGTCGACCCCGCCCTGGGTCATCGCGCGATGGCTGCAAGGGCAGGAGCATGTGCCGTTGGCGGTCTACCGGGTCAAGCGAAGGCGCGCGCTGCGTTTTGCGGGGCCTTTCGCGGGCCTGCTGCAATGGGCGTTCCCCTGGCAGCAGTGGCTGGTGATCCGGACCGATGGACCGAACGAAACCACCGGGACCGGCACGGGATGACGGTGGCCGACAGGGGGGCTGCGGGAGGATTCGGCAGGATCGTGTCGTCGGCGGCCTACGGCATCGTGGCCGGGCTGTTGGGGCGCGCGGTGGGCCTGGTCGGCACGTTGCTGATCGCGCGCCACCTGACGCCGGATATCGTGGCGGAAGTCACCGTGGCGACCGTGATCGCGCTGACGGGCAACTGGATCGCGGCATGGGGATGCGGGCAGTACGTCGTGGTCCGGGGCGGCGAGGGGCGTGAAGCGGTGTTCACCGCCACCCTGGTCTACCTGCTGGCGGGCGCCGCGATGATCGCGTTGCTGTGGTGGGCGGCACCTTCGCTCGCCCTGTGGATCCAGGCGCCGCGGGTGGCCGAGTACCTGCCGGGTGCGTTGCTCGGCATCGGCATCCGCAGGCTGGGGGCGATTCCCGGCAAGCTGCTGGCGAGGGAGCTGCGCTTTGGCCGGATCGCGCTGGGTACTGCGCTGGGAGATGTCGCCTACGCCGTCGTGGCCGTGTCGCTGGTGAGCACCACGCGGTTGGGTGGCCACGCCATGATCGTCGCCTTCATCGTGCAGTCCTGCGTGGTGGCTCTCTCGACGATCACGGCGGTGCCGTGGCGCGACTGGCTGCGCCCGGTCCGGGTGACGGCGGCACGTGTCCGCGATGTGCTGCGATTCGGTGCGCCGGTCACCGGCGAGATCGTGCTCAGCGAAGGCGCGCGTTACTGGGACAAGCCGTTGATGCTGCGGCTGCTGGGGGCGCACGACGCCGGCAGCTATGGCATGGCGTTCAACCTGGCGCAGCTGCCGGCGGTGTACGTGGGCGGGCATGTCGGCGCCGTGATGGTGCCGGCCGTCGTACGGGCGGCGCCGGAGCACCGGTCCGCCCTGATGGTCCGGGCGCTGGCGTTCGCCGCGCTGTTCCTGTTTCCGATGGCGACCGGCCTCGCCGTATGCGCACCCACCCTGGTGGCGACCTTGCTACCGCCGACGTGGGGCCAGGTGGCGCCGCTGTTGAGCGTGCTGGCGATCGCGTCGCTGCCGGCGGCGGGCAGCTTCATCCTGTCGTCGTTCCTGGCGGCGCATGCACGCAATCACCGCCTGATGGCGATCGAGGCCGCCGCCGTATCCACCCTGGTGGTGGCGCTGTGGGCGCTGTCGAGCGCAGGGGTGGTCGCCGCGTCGGCCGGCGTGGCGGTGGCGACGTTGCTGCAGTGGGGATTGACGGTGCACGCCTGTCGTCGCGATGGCCTGCGCCTGGACGGGTTGGCGCGCGCGCTGGCCTGCATGGCCCTGGCATGCGCTGTGATGGTGCTGGTGGTGCTGGCATGGCGGCATGCGGCGGGCGACCGGCTGCCGGGTGCGCTGCGACTGCCTGCGGAGATCGCCGTCGGTGCGATTGTGTATGGTGGCGCCTTGTGGGCAGGCGCGCGCGACCTCGTCGTCGATGCCTCCGAGGCCCTGGGCCTTTCGCGATTCCTGCCAGGGATGCGCGAGCGACGGAAGGGGGACGCGTGATCGGATTCGATGCAATCGCACTGCTGCGCAGGCCCGCCGCGACCGAGCGCACGCGGCTGATGGACGAAGGCCAACAGTTCATCGAACTTCGCAACGAGGACCTCGGCCGCCTGGTCGCGGCCTATCGCGCGAATGGCATGTCGGGCCGGCCGGAACGGCTGCAACGTCGGTTCGACTACGGCATGCGCTGTTTCGGCATCGACGAGCGGGGCGAACTGATCGCCTGGTTCTGGGCACTGCACGGGGTACCGCGCTATTTCGACGAACTCGCATGGCAGATCCCCCTTTCGACGTCGCAGGTGTGGCTGCGCGATGCGTTCGTCGTGCCGAAGCGACGCGGGCGCAGGTTGCTGATCGCGATGATGGGGGCCGGCATCGACGTCGAAGCGACACCGATGGTGTATTACTCGGACGTCAGCGTTTCCAACGTGCCGTCGCTGCGTGCCCACCGCGCACTCGGTTTCGAGCGCTTCGGCACCGTGCGCTGCCTGCGCCTTGGCGGTCGGTGGTTCTGGCGAAGCGCGCCCCCGGCGGGTTTGCCGGCGCCCAGCGGGCTCCGGGCGGACGCGCCGCGCATCCTGCTCACGCCGGAAGAACTGGCATGGCATCGCGCGCAGATGGCGTGAGCGCGTCAGTCGTCGTGGCCGAGCCGGTACGCGAGGGGTCGTAAGGGGCGGGCAGCGGTGATGGCGCCGCGATGGAGCGCGCCTGCATGCAGGATGCCGGACACCATGGGTTGCCTTTCCGGCAGCATGTCGGCCAGGTAGGAGGATTCCTGGGCCTGGCTGTCGAACATGCTCAGGTCCGGCCAGTGGCTGTCGAGCGCCTGGAGCAGATGCCACTCGTTGAGTTTGCCGGGGCTGCAGGCCGCGAACTCGGGATCCCAGCCGGTCTTGAAACCACCCAGCACGCGACCGCAACGCAGGTTGCTGCTGCTGGCGACGACGCGGGTGCCGCAGAGCGTTTCGACGAACACCATGTGGGCGCCCCCGGCAAGCCGCGCGGTCATCTCCAGGAAGAAGCCACGCTCCGCGGGCGAGGCCTGCATCGAACTGCGCCGGGTCCCCTTCCAGCCGGCGTCCTCCAGCGTCAGATGGCGTGCGGCCGCCGCGACGTCGGCGTCCGCCCCCTGCAGGATCCGCAGGCTGACGTCGCCGCGTTCCTGCAGTCTGCGCAACCTGCGCCGCAGATCCTTCGCCATCGCCGGCCGGACCCGTGCCGCCGCGGGCACGTCGTCCGGATGCTGGCGCAGGACCGGACGACGGGAGAATGCGGTCTGCTTCCAGTGGAGGCCCGGCCGGGTGCGCAGCGCGCCCCAGATTTCGCTGTCGGCGGCGACGCTGTGCCAGGAGATCGCGCGCTCACGCCAGCTGCCCTGGCGCATGAGGCCGGCGATCGCATCGGCGACCGTGTCGGCTTCGCCGGCGCGATGCAGGATCCCCGATTGGAACGCGTGCGGATGGCGATACGCACGCCAATGCGGCAGCGGGACGAACAGGTTGGGCGCGCGACGCTGGAGACAGGTCAGTGCGAGCAGCTCGCCGCCACCTTCCACCGTGAGGACGGCTGGCGGTGCGTCAGGTGTCAGCCAGCGCGCCGCCGCCTGCACCATGCCCGGCAGCAACGCGGGGATGCCGGCCGGGCTCGCGCGCGCCAGGCCCTCCCAGGCAGTGAAATCCGCCGCATCGAGTTCGCCCAACGAACGAAGACGGATGCGCGGCGCGCTCACGGCGCGGCGTCCCGGTCGCGCCGGCGCCGGTACAGATCGACGATGCGTGCCCGCCAGCCCACCCGATCCACGCTCAGCCACACCATGCTGCCTTCCGCACTCGCCAGCGAGCGCTTGTACTCGGCTTGGCCGGCCATCAGCTCATAACGGTCGAAGCCGTTTCCGAGGAACTCGTTGATGGCAGTGGTGACCAGCAACAGTCCTGGGCTGCCTGTCCGGCCGATGCGCCGGTAGTCGATGCCGGCCTGGTAGAAATACGCGGTGCCGCGCCATACCAGGTGGTAGAGATAGCCCACGACGATGTCGCCGGCTTCCAGGCGCATCAGGTGCACGCCCGCCTCCGGAGACGACGCCTGTATCAGGGCGCGATGGAACGCGACGATCCGCGGATCGCCGAATGCGCCTTGTTCGCCGGCGTCCTCGTCCCAGTGGGCCTGGTGGAGATGCACCAGGGCATCGAAGAAGGCCAGTCTTTCCTCGGTGCCCGTGGCGACGGCGCAGGCCAGCGGCCCGCAGGTTTCGATCAGCCTGCGCGCGGTGCGGCGCAGGTGCGCGCGCGTCCGGCTGCCCGGAACCGCGGTGACGTAGTCGTTGCCATCGTGGCGCAAGCCCGCCAGGTCCACGTATGGGGACGGGCTTCGTTTCACCTGCAGGCGCAGGCGCGGGGAACGAAGCCGCTCCAGCGGGATGTCGTCCATGTCGATGCCCGGCAGGTAGAACGTCAGCCAGTGGCGTTCGTGCTGGTCGAAATGGGTGATGCAGGCGGCAAGCGCATCGTGCTCGCGGCCGTCCACGGAGAGCAGGCCGTTGAATTCGATGGTGATGCTGTCCAGGGTGCGGTCGCCCACTTCATGCAGGCGCACGTGCTTGAGGCCCAGCGCGAAACCGCGCCGCTGCTCCACGACGACGCCGAGCGCGATGGGCTCGCCGTGCTGGCTGACGGTCAGCAGGCGCGCACGCGCGCGGGGACACAGCGTGCGCAACCACGTGCCGATCCAGGTCCAGCTCTGGAAGAAACTGCCGCGGCTGCGCGCTTCGAGCGACCGCCAGCGTGCTTCCAGCACCTCCATGTCGGGCAGCCGCTCGACCCGCACGTCATAACGTGCGGCCGGCGTGCCGCTCTCAACCGAACGTTGCATCCAGGCCCTTCTCCACGCCGGTCCGGGGCGTCCAGCCCAGGTCCGTACGCGCGGCGGTGGTGTCGAAATTGGCGAGCGGGCGCAGCGAGCGCACGCGATAGCGCGTCAGCGGTACGTCGCGACGCAGGATCTTGCCCAGCTGCTCCACGCCGAAGCCGAGCAGCATGAACATCCAGCGCGGCACGCGGAGCACCTTGACTTCGTCGCCCAGCTTGCGGCGGCACCGTGCCAGGTAGTCCTGCTGCGTCACCAGCGAGGTATCCACCACGTTGAACACGCGCTGCGTGGGCAACGGCGCTTCGGCGGCGCAGACCAGCGCGTCGACCACGTCGTCCACGTAGACCAGCGGCAGCGCCATCGCGCCATCGCCCACGGCGACCCATCGGCCGGCCAGGCCGATCACGCCGTTCGGCGTGACCTTCTCGGCACCGGGGCCGAAGATCTGGCCCGGTCGCACGATGACGGCGGGCAGGCCGTGCTGTGCGACGGCGTCCAGCACCATGCGCTCTGCCGAGAGCTTGGTCTGGGTATAGGCGCCGCGCCACTCGGGATGCGGTTCCAGCGGCGAGGATTCGGTCATCACCGCAGCGGGATCGCGGCCGGCGTGGTCGAACACGCTCATCGAGCTGACGTACACCAGGCGCGCCGTCGATGCCGCCACGCACGCCTCGATCATGTTGCGCGTGCCCCAGACGGTGCCCGCCTCGAAATCGCGCGGACCGCCGCGCATCGCCGCGCCCACGTGGTAGACCCGCGGCACGCCGTGCACGGCATGGCGGACGATGCGCGGATCGCCCAGGTCGCCCACGACGGTCTGGACGCCGGCGTCGGCCGTGTACGCGGCCACCGGCCTGCGCACCAGCACGCGCACGGTCTTGCCCTGTTCGCGCAGGCGCGCCACCACGCGCTTGCCCAGGAAACCGGCGGCGCCGGTCACCAGCACATCGGCGGGCGGCAGATCGACATAGCGCGATTCCAGGAGTGCGATGCGCTCGGCATCCGGCGCGGCGCAGGCCGGTTCGAGCAGGCGTGCGATGCGCAGTGCGTCGTCGCCGGTGAACGGCGGGGGAGCGTTGTCGCGCGCGGCGTGGGCGAATTCGACGGCGCCGCGGCGGATGCCCGGCGACGGCTTGAGCATGCCGGTGGCGAAGCGCACGACATTCCACGGTACGCGGAACACATCTTTCACCGCGCTGAAGAACGCGTTGGCGACGATGCCGATGAACTTCGGCCCCGGCAGCACGCGATGGATGCGGCAGGTCTGCAGGAAGCGGTCCACTTCGATCGTGCCGCGCGTGCCGCGCACGAACACGCGGTTCTCCATCGGGCGCGCGTTCCACGACAACAGCAGGCGACCCACGCCGTCACGCGCCTGGACGTGCGCCTGCCACTCGTCGAAATGCAGGTTCGGATCGGTGCCGCGCGCCTGGTAGTCCACGCGCAGGTCCTGCACCGGGCCGAGGAAGGCTTCGATCGTGTAGAGGCCATGCACGCCAAGGTCGCGGAAAGGGTAGGAGCCCTGCGTGACCGACCCCGGCAGCGGGCCGCCGGCGTAAGGCGGGTACTCCGAATTGCGCACGATCTCCACCGAGACCACGTCGCCGATGCGTCCGTCGCGCACCGTCTGCACGGCCTGCATCAGCACCGGATCGAACAGGTCGGAATGGTTGACGCCCAACTGGACCTTGCGTGCGTGCGCGGCGGCGATCATGGCCTCGCAATCGGCGACGGTATCGGCCATCGGCTTTTCGACGAGCACGTGGCAGCCCATCTCCATCGCCTGCAACGCGATGGCGGCATGGAAGGCCGGCGGTGTCAGGACATAGACGGCTTGCGGCTGCAGGTCGGCGAGTTCGTCCAGGCGGGCGGCCACGCGCTTCACGCCGAAACGATCGGCCAGCGCCTGTGCGGCGGGCAGCTGCGGATCGCAGATGCCGATCACGTCGACGAAATCCAGTTGCTTGAGCGCGGCCAGGTGGTGGGTGGCGACATAGCCGGCGCCGACGAGGGCGACGCGCAGGCGGGTGGAAGCAGGTGGGGTCATGGGGAAGGGATCATCATGGAATAGGGTGTCATCGGCCCGCGAGCGCGCGCGCGACCGTGGCCAGCACGTCGTCGACGCGGCGGTCCCAGGTCTGCGCGGCGACGGCGGCCACGCGGGCGTCCGCGGCGGCGGCGCTGTCTTCGGCCAGGGCCTGTTCGAGCGCGGCGAGGAAGCCCTCGCGGTCTTCGGCAATGCGGACCCACTGCGCGAACTTCGCGATCTCGGGGTTGTAGGTGCTCACCACCGGTTTGCCGGTGGCCAGGTATTCGCGCAGCTTCAGCGGGTTGGCATTGGCGACCTGGCGGTTCATCCGGTACGGGATGATCGCGGCGTCGAAGGCCTTCGCCCACGTCGGCAACGTGGCATAGGGCTGCGGGCCGGCGAGGCGCACGTTGGGCAGCGCGCGCAACGTCGACACGTCGGCGGCCGCATGGCCGACCAGCAGGAAGCTCCACTGCGGCCGCGCCTGCGCCAGCCAGGCGATCAGCTCGACGTCGATCCACTCGTGCAGCGAACCGATGTAGCCGATCACGGGACCGGCCAGCCCGCGCGCGCCTTCGGCGACGGGCGTCTCCGGCGCGCGCGCGGTGAGGAACAGGTCCAGGTCGACGCCGTGCGGCGCGTAGGTGGTGGTCGGGTTGAGCGCTTGCTTGGCGGGCAGCAACGCGGGGGGCGCGACGAACAGCTGGTCGGCCTCGCGACTCAGCGTTTCGTCGCGGCCGCCGATCAGGTCGGCATCCACGCCCGGATGCGCGGCGTAGTCGTCGATGCAGTAGTACACGCAGAAATCCTCGCCCAGGCGATGGGCGAGGAATCCCGGGTGCGGCACGACGAACCACGACAGATACCGGCTGATGCCCGCCTTGCGGACGGCACGGCGCACGGCCCAGCGGCTGAACACCCGGTTGAACGTATCGACGCCGGGAATGCGGCGGAACGGCAGTTGCGGCACGGTGCAGTGCCAGAGGCCCTCGCGTACCTGCACGGGGGGCTTGAGCGCGGCCGTCAGTTTGCGCCACGCACGCTTGAGGTCGCGCCCCGAACTGGTGGGCGCGCGCATGCCCGGCGAATCCACGTACAGCACGGGCATGCGCTGCGCGAGGCGGGTGGCGACGTGATGGCTGCTGGTACGGTTCTCCGCGTTCCAGTCGTTGCCGAAATACACCACGCCGCGCCCGTGCAGGACGGCCGAGGGATCACTCATCGCGCCACCAGCCGATCAGCCAGGCGGTGCCGCCATGGTGGATCCAGGTCTTCTGCAGGCCGGGGATGGCCTCGAGGTGGGGGCCCACGCGGCCACAGGCCGGCGCGAAGAACGTCACCAGGCCGGCGCGGCCCAGGTGGCGCATGCGTGCGATCGTCGCGGCGGGATCGCTCAGGTAGTAGAGCACTTCGCACGCGGTGACCAGGTCGAAGCGGTGGCGTTCATCGCCCCAGGGTTGCTGGAACAGGTCGGCGGCGGCGAAGTGGGCCTGGGGCAGCCGCAGGCGCGCGCGTTCGATGGCCGCGGGGCTGACATCGAGCCCGTACTGTTCGTCGCTGAGCTTGGCCAGGTGCTGCGTCTGGTGGCCTTCGCCGCAGCCGATCTCCAGTACCGAGCCGACGCGGCCGAAGGCCTGCTCGATCACCCGGTTGGTGGCCTCGAAGCGCGCGCGCTCCATCGGCGACTCCATGTTCCAGGGGTCCGGCATGCGGTACGCCAGCTCCAGGCGCGCGTGGTTGTCGTTGCCGCCCACGCCGCGCAAGGCGTACTTCATCCACAGGCGGCGCTGGGCCTTCCTCAACAGTTTGGCGGTATCGCTCCACATGGTCCCGTTCCTTGTCGTGTCCGTGTCAGCCGCAGGTCGCCGCGCCATGCGGCCCTTCGGTCGCCTGGTGCGCGGAATCCCGGCCCACCTCCAGCGGCCGGGTCGGCGCGCTGTACCAGCCGGTGACCTTGCCGCACTCGAAATCGACCCACGACGGCCCGTATTGCCAGCGTCCGGCGTGCTCGGTGGTGGGGTCGCCAAGGATGCGTCGCGCCTGCGCGGTATCCATGCCCAGTTCCAGCTGCTGGCTGGCGCGTGGCTGCCACGCGGCGGCGGCGCTGTCGCCGGGCCCGGCAGGGTCCAGGGTGGGAATGGACGTGCGATGCGCGCCCAGCCAGTAGAGCAGCGCGGCGAGCAGGGCCGCGGCCAGCACATAGCGCCGGCGCGAACGCGGAGGCTCCATCGCCTCCGTGTCGGCGATGCCGCCGGCGTCGTCGGGGTCGGGGCCCGGCGGTGGCGGGAACCGCGTATCGCCCAGCCGTGCGGATGCACCCGGCAGGCGGCCATGCATGCGATGGAAGTCGAGGGTGGCCTCATACATCCGGTTGAGGCGTTGCAGGCGGGGCAGATCCGAGGCGTCGCCCTGCATGTCCGGGTGAAGGACTGCCACGCGTCGGCGATAGGCCTGCTTGAACGCCGCCATGCCGCATTCGGCGTCCAGCCCCAGTTCTTCGTACATGCTGACGAAGTCGGTGTCGTCCGACATTGGTGAGGCGCCCCTGTTTCGCCGTCGGCGCCTGCCCGGCGCGTAGTCCGCTTTCTCTCCAATACGTGATCGGAGGGGCGATCCGGCCAGCGGACGCACTGGCCGCGCGCGCCCTGTTTTTGCGTATTCACCCGTACAGGCAAGGTTGCCGGACTGCGGAAGATGATGGCCAGGGGATCATCGATGAGTGTCGCGGCGCGCGTGGGGCGCCGCCAACTGCTGGCACGTTGGTGCCACCGGTTGGGTGCGCTGCCGTTGCTGAAGCACGTGAGGCCAGGCGCGCGCGGGGAGGTGCGCGTGTTGGCGTACCACCGCGTGCTGGAGTCGGCCGATCCGGAGGGCTTCAGTTTCGATCCCGAGCTGATCAGCGCCTCGGCGGAAGGCTTCCAGGCGCAGATGCGCCATCTGAAGGCGCACTTCGTGCCGATGCGCTTCGACGAAGTGCTGGACCACCTGCAGCGCGGGATACCGCTGCCCGAGGGGGCCGCCCTCGTGACCTTCGACGATGGGTACGACGACAACTACCGCATCGCCTTCCCGATCCTGCGCGATCTGGGCATGTCGGCGATGTTCTTCGTTTCCACGGGCCATATCGATTCCGGCCGCCCCTATGCCTACGACTGGCTGGTGCACATGCTGTGTTCGGCCCCGACGGGCGAGCGGCTGCAGGTGCCGGCGCTGGACATCGACTGGGAAATCGAGGAACTGCTGCCCGAGCGCCGCCGCCAGGCCGCCGACCTTCTCTATCGCGTGAAGCTGCTGGACGACGACGACCAGGCGGCGTTGGTCGCGCGGCTGGAGAACGACTGGGGCATTTCGCGTGCGGCGGGCCACCCGGACTGCCGCCCGATGACCTGGGACCAGTTGCGCGAAATGCAGCGCGCCGGGATGGAAATCGGCTCCCACGGGGTCGACCACCGGATGCTGGCCAAGCTGTCGCAGGCGCGCATGGTGGATGAGGTCCGGGATTCCAAGCGCGCGCTGGAGCGCGAGCTGGGTGTGCCGGCCCGCGTCATTTCGTATCCGGTGGGCGGGCCCGACGCCTTCAACCACGACACCGTCGAGGCGGTCCGCGCCGCCGGCTTCGACCTGGCCTGCAGCTATGTGGCCGGCGTAGGCCATCCGGGGCCGCGCACGCAGTTCTCCCTGCCGCGGCTGCCGGTGGAGCGACACATGGACATGCCATGGTTCCAGGCGATGATGGCGATGCCGGAATTGTTCACCTACGCCTCGCGATTGCGTACGGGTTGAGGCAGGGGAGTCACAGGGGACCATGTTCTATTTCGTGTTGATGTACCTGGTGCTGGTGTTGATCCGGCCCCAGGACTATCCCGCGGTTGCGGAATCTCCCGGGCCGCCGTTGCAGCCGATCGCGCTGGTGTTGGCGGCCGGGCTCTGGCTGCTGTCCCAGCGCAAGTCGTTCAACCAGCCGCAATACCTGCTGATCCCGGCATTCCTGCTGATCGCCATGGTGTCCAAGGCGGTGAACGGCTGGATGGGGGGCGCACTGTTCGTGTTCTTCGTGTTCGCGCCGGTGCTGCTGGCCTACATCCTGCTGGCCAACGCGGTCGACACGCGCGCGCGGATGCAGGTGGCCATGGGTGTGTTCGTGGTCTGCGCCTCGGTGCTTGCGGTCCACGGCATCGAACAGGCCAGCACGGGCATCGGCTGGACAGGGGTGGAGCTGTCGCAGGGGACGCGCATCCAGTACGTCGGCATCTTCAACGATCCCAACGATCTGGGCATGCTGTTCGTGATGTGCCTCCCGATGGCGCTCTACCTGAGCAACCGGGGGGGATGGCTGGGCCTCAAGCGGCTGTTCTGGTGGACGGCCGCGGTGCTGCTGGTGTGGGGCTGCTACCTGACGAACTCGCGCGGCACCCTGCTGGCACTGGTGGCCATGCTGGGCGTGTACGTGTGGCGTACGCGTGGCGTGGCGATGGCGAGCCTGATGGGGGTCGCCGCGCTGGGCGGGCTGATGATGCTGCCCTCGCGCCTGCAGGAAATGGAAGTGTCGGAGGCCTCGGCCATGGGGCGCGTCGAGTCCTGGTACGAAGGCATCCAGATGTTCGTCGGCAGCCCGGTGTTCGGCATCGGCGCCGGTGGCTATTCGGACCTGCACGAACTGACGGCGCACAACTCCTTCGTCCTGGTACTCGCCGAGACCGGCATCGTCGGTTTCACCGTTTGGCTGGCGATCGTCGGGTACTGCTTCCGCATGATGCTGGCCATCGTGAACCGCAGCGACGACATCATCGACGATGTGCCGCTCGAGGTCCCCGACGAGGTGGCCCTGCAGGACTGGAAGACCGACAAAGCATTGAGCCTGTGCCTGCTGATGTCGCTGACGGGCTTCTTCACGGCGGCGTTCTTCCTCAGTCGCAGCTACGTGGTCATCCTCTACCTGCTGGTCGCGCTGGTCGTGGGGCACTACACGCGGATGCGCGCCACGTATCCCAGCCTGCCGAAGTTCTCCCTTGAGAAAGACCTTATTCGCTGGCCCATTTACGCCGTAATCGGCGTTATCGGGTTGTACCTGACCGTCAAGGTCCTGTTGGCGATGGCATGAACGACCGCTCGCGCACGCTCAGCAACACCTTCTTTTCCTCGGTGGGCATGTACACCGAGTACGTGTTGGGCATGCTCACGTCCATCATCATCGCCCGCCATCTGGGGCCCGACGGCTTCGGCACCTACAGCCTGGTGATCTGGCTGGTGGCGATCGGTGTCGCGACGACCAACTCGGGTACTGCCAGCGCCGCGATCAAGTTCATCGCCGAACTGCGCGGTTCGGGCCACCTGGAGCAGATACCGTACGTACTGCGCTATCTGCGCCGCGCGCAACGCGTCTTCATGCTGTTCGTGCTGGCCTGCGGCGCGGCGTTGTTCATCTTCGCTGGCGAACACGTCGCGCCGGGCATGAACCATGTGCTCTTGCTCGGCTTCCTGGTGGTGGGCGTGGTGCTGCGCTCCTCCTACATGTTCAACATCGGCGTCGCGAAGGGGTTCGAGAACTTCCGCGCCACCGCGATCGTCGCGCTGGTCTCCACCCCCATCAACCTGCTGCTGGTGATCGCCGCGTGGCAGCTGGATGCGCCCGTGGAGTGGCTGTTGGCGGTGTTCTCGTTGTCGGGCATCGTCTTCTACGTGGTCTCGCTGCGGCAGATTCGCCCCCTGCTGCCGCCGCGCCGCGCAGGCGTGGTGCTGCCCCCGGCGTTGCGCACCCGGATGAGCCATCACATGCGCTGGACGGCGCTGACGGTATCGGTCAGCTTCCTGGTGGCGAGCGAGGTGGAGGTGATGTTCCTCAATCTCTACGCCGACAGCCATGACGCGGGTCAGTTCAAGGTGGCCTACCAGCTGGCCGTCGGCGCGGCGGCGCTGGTGCCCGGCGTGTTCGGCGCACTGCTCCTGCCGATGATGGCCGGCGCCCTGAGCCAGGGCAGGGAAGTCGCTGCGCGCCGGTTCGTCGGCACCACCCATTACCTGGCACTGCTGGCGACCCCGCTGATGGCATTCGGGCTGGTGTTCGGCAACGATGTGATCCACCTGCTGTACGGGCGCGAGTACTGGGCGGCCGGCCCGCTGTTTTCCGCCTGCCTGTTCGCGACGTGCCTGACGACGATGACCCAGGGCGCATCGAGCCTGCTGGTCAGCGCAGACCGCCAGCGCAGCATCCTTGTGCTGGTCGTGGTGTGCGGTGTGCTGAAGCTGGCGCTGGATGCCATCCTGATCGCCCATTTCGCGCTGATCGGCGCCGTGGTCGCTTATCTGGCGGTGGCGGTGGTCAATGCGACGTCCTACGTCGCGCTCGCGAGCCGGATCAGCCATGCGCAGCCCGCGTGGGGTGCCCTGGGCAGGGTGATGCTGGCGGGCGCGCTCGCCGCCGCTCTGGCCTGGCCGCTGCGCGGACACCTTGTGCCGTGGGCTGCGGTGTTGCTCGGCGGCGTTGTGCTGGTGTTGTCGTATGCCTTGTTCACGCTGGTGCTGCGTTGCTGGAGCCGTGACGACATCGAGCACCTGCAATGGTTGCACCGCCGCTTCGCCGCCGGTCGGCCGCACGCCGGTGCGCGGTTGCTGGCGTGGGCGCATGCGCGCGCAGGGGAGGGTGCCTGATGGTCAGCCTTTACGAACCGCTTTTCCGCCATGTCCTGTTCCCCGCGTACGAGTCCGGCTTGCGCCGACGCAAGACGCTGGCGTACCTGCGCGACTATGAGCGCCAGCAATGGTGGGATCCCGAGCAGATCGATGCCTTGCAGTGGCAGAAGCTGCAGGCGTTGCTCCGGCATTGCTGGGAGCACGTGCCGTACTACCGGGACACCTGGTCGGCGCTGGGGATTTCCGCGCCGGAGGACATCCGCGACCGCGCGCACTTCGCACGGCTGCCGGTGCTGGACAAACCCGCCATCCGGGCGAACTTCGAACGCCTGATCGCCGATACGCATCGTCCTGGACTGCTTTACAAGACCACGGGCGGTTCCACGGGCGAACCGTTGAAGTTCGGCTACACCCGCGAGAGCTACGAGCGCCGGGTGGCGGTCATGTGGCGCGGCTATGGCTGGGCCGGGGCTCGCCTGGGGCAGCGCACGCTGTATCTGTGGGGGACGCCGCTCGGCGCGCAGAAGCGCAAGGAGCGCCTCTACCACGGGGCGTTCAACCGACGCATGCTCAACGCGTTCGAGATGGATCGCGCGCGGATGGCCGAATACGCCGACGCGATCGACCGGTTCCGGCCCGAAACCATCGTGTCTTACGTGGCGCCGATCGTGGAAATGGCGGATTGGCTGATCGCCAACGATCGCCGCCTGCATGTGCCGGTCCGTATCCTGGGTGCCGCCGAAGCGCTGCACGACGCGCAGCGGCAGCGCATCGAGCAAGCCTTCGGCGCTCCGACGTTCAACACCTACGGCTGCCGCGAATTCATGCTCATCGCCGCGGAGTGCGAGCATCGCGATGGCCTCCACGTCAACACCGATCATCTGGTCGTCGATCTCGGCCACGGCGAGGGTGCGGGCGGCGACGGACCCGCTGAGCTGGTGGTCACCGATCTGCATAACCTGGGCATGCCGCTGGTCCGCTACGTCAATGGCGACCTGGCCACGCCTGGCCACGGCCGGTGCGCGTGCGGACGCGGACTGCCGCGGCTGGCGCGGGTGGATGGCCGCAAGCTGGACGCGCTGCGCACCCCTGATGGTCGCTTCGTCCCCGGCGAGTACGTGGTGTATGCGTTCCTGTACGCGACCGGCATCCGTCGTTACCAGGTGGTGCAGAAGCGGTTGGATGCCTTCGAGATCCTGGTCGTGCCGGACGAAGGTTTCGATCCGTCCGTGATCGAGCGAGTGCGTGGCGAGTTGCTGAAGGTGGTGGGCGACAGCGTGGCGCTGGAGTTCCGGCTGACGGACGAGATTCCGTTGACGCCGACCGGCAAGCAACGTGTGACCGTGTCCGAACTGGGGGGGTAAGGCAAGCGTGGAGATCGTGCATTTCGTGGAGAACCTGGATCGCGGTGGCCTTGAGCGCACCGTGGTGGACCTCATCGCGAGCCAACGCGAAGCGGGACACCAGTGCCGGGTGATCTGTCTGTTCAAGCTCGGGCTGCTGGCGAAAGAACTGCTCGCCAGCGGCGTGCGGGTGGATGCCTGCGGCAAGCGCTCCGGGCTGGATCTGCGAGCGCTCCGTCGTGCGCGCGCGCTGATCCGGCAGTCGCCCGATGCCGTCGTCCATACCCACAATGCGATGGCGCACTACTATGCCGTGCTCGCCTCGCTCGGGTTGCCGGTACGGTGCATGATCAATACACGGCATGGCATGGGCGACGGCCCGCGTCCGGGCCGACTCGCGTGGCTGTACCGGCAGAGCATGCGTTTCACCGACTACACCGTCGCGGTATGCGATGCAGCGCGACGGCGCTTCGCCGAAGACGGCGTCCATCCCCGGCATGGCCTGCTGTCGGTGCCGAACGGGATACGCCTGGAGCGTTTCAGCCGCGCCGATCCCTCTGCCCGCAGGGCGCTGGTCGCCGAGCTCGAGTTGCCCGCGGGCAGTCGCATCGTCGGTACCGTCGGGCGCCTGCAGCCGGTGAAGGACCACGCATTGCTGCTGCGCGCCTTCGCCAAGGTCCGCGTACAGGTGCCCGAAGCGGTTCTCGTGATCGTCGGCGACGGCCCGTTGCGTGGAGCGCTCGAGGCACAGGCGGTGCAGGCGGGGTTGGCGGATGCGGTGCGCTTCCTCGGTGACCGCCATGACGTGCCGCGGCTCCTGGCCGGCATGGAGCTGTTCGCGCTGTCTTCGTCCAGCGAAGGCTACTCGATCGCACTTCTCGAAGCGTGCGCGTCGGGATTGCCGATCGTGGCGACCGACGTGGGCGGCAACCGCGAGATCGTACGGCACGGCATCAATGGACGGTTGGTTCCATCGGGCGACATCGCCGCGATCGCGACCGCATTGATCGCGCTGCTGCGGAGTGCCGATCAGGCGTCGGCGATGGGGCAGGCGGGATACGCCTGGGCCCAGGCCGAGGCATCGTTCCGCACCATGGCCGAGCGTTACCACGGTCTTTATCAGGCGCCGCGCGTGCCGCTGCACGCCGCGATGGCTGTGCATGGGCGCGTATGATGGACTTCCAGATACGTCCGACGGCATCGCCATGAATCCGCGCCCGCGCCGATTGAGATTGTTGCGATTCCTGCCGAACGGCTGGCTGACCACGTCCGGGCCGAAGGATGCGTCCCGCTGTCTCTACATCACCTTCGACGATGGCCCGCACCCGGCGCACACGCCCGCGATGCTGGACCTGCTGGCCGAACATGGCGTCAAGGCGAGCTTCTTCCTCGTGGGGCGCGAGGTGGAGCGCCACGATGCGCTTGCGCGCCGGATCGCGTCGGAAGGCCATACGCTGGGCAACCACTCCTATTCGCACCCTCGCTTCGAATCGCTGACGCTGGGCGAGCAGTTGGAGGAGATCGAGCGCACCGAGCGTTTGCTGAAGGGCATCGATGGCCGTGACCGGCATGCGTTCCGTCCGCCCCGGGGCGTGCTGACGCTGGCGATGTTGGCGCGATTGGTGCGACGTCGCCACCGCATCGACTACTGGTCCTACGACAGCCTGGACTACAGTCGGCGCCCGGTGCCGGAACTGTTGGAGACGATCCAGCGCCATCCGCCGCGTGGCGGCGACATCATCCTGATGCACGACGACAGCGAGCACGCGCTCGCACTGTTGCGCGAACTCATTCCTGCCTGGAAGGCGCAAGGCTTCGAGCTCCGCGCGCTGCCGCACCTGCACTGAACGCTTCGGAATGGCCGGTATGCCGCCGTTGCCGCGTTCTCGTTGGTGACGGAGGCGTGAGCGCACGCCGGCATTGAGCAGGGGGACGCTTGGATATTCTGGTATGGCTGGCGGTTCCAGTGGCGGTCCTCGCGGCGGCATCGCTTGCCGTATGGAAGCTGCTCCGCTCGCGCAACATGGAAATCTGGATCGGCAGCTACCTGCGCCGGCCGCGGGTGACGGCGACCCAGGGCCCCGTGCACGTGATGTTCTGCTTCGTCGACCACTTCGAGCCCATGTGGCACGGTGCGGACGAAGCCACGCAACGGGAGCGCGTGGACCGCTGGTGCCGCGACTACCGTACGCTCGCCGGCCGCCATCGCGATGCCGACGGCCGGCCGCCGCAGCACAGCTTCTTCTATCCCGAGGAAGAGTACGTCCCCGAATATCTCGACAAGCTGTCGGAGCTCTGCTCCGACGGTTACGGCGAAATCGAAGTCCACCTGCACCACGACAACGATACCGAGGCGAACTTCAACGAGGGTATGGCGCGGTTCTGTCGCATCCTGCACGAACGCCATGGCGCGCTGCCGCGCGACCCCGACACCGGCGAACTGCGTTTCGGCTTCATCCACGGCAACTGGTGCCTGGACAACTCGAGGCCCGATGGTCGCTGGTGCGGACTGGACAACGAACTGATCCTGCTGCGGCAGCTCGGCTGCTACGCCGATTTCACGTTGCCGTCGGCACCCAGCGACACGCAGACGCGCACCATCAACAGCATCTACTACGCCACCGATGATGCGCATGCACCCAAATCGCACGACACCGGCGTGCCGGTGCGCGTGGGCGGACAGGCGAGCGGCGACCTGATGCTCATCCAGGGCCCCCTGGGCCTGAACTGGAAGGACCGCCGCATGGGGCTGGTGCCGCGCATCGAGAACGCCGACGTGCGCGGAGGGCAGCCGCCGACGCCCGAGCGCGTCGATGCGTGGGTGCAGGCAGGCGTGCATGTGCAGGGACGTCCGGAGTGGGTGTTCGTGAAGATCCATACGCATGGCACGCAGGAGGGCGACATGAACACCCTGCTGGGGCCGCCGGTGGACGCCATGCACGACTACCTCGAATCGGCCTACAACGATGGCCTGCGCTACGTGCTGCACTATGTCAGCGCGCGCGAGGCCTACAACATCGTCAAGGCGGCCGAGGCGGGCATGCAGGGCGATCCCGGCGAGTACCGCGACTTCCACCTGCCGCCGCCGCGCGCATCGTGGGCCGGTGGACGGCAGGCGAAGGCCGCCGCATGAACCCCGACGTGCCCACGCCGGATACCGACGCGCCGCTGGTCAGCGTGGTGATGCCCGTGTACAACGCGGAAGCCACGATGGTGCGGTCGATCGAATCCGTGTTGGGGCAAAGCCATCGGCAGGTCGAGTTGATCCTGGTGAACGATGGGTCGCGTGACGGTTCCGCCACGATCATGGACGCCTATGCCGCGCGCGACGCGCGCGTGGTCGTCGTGCACCAGGCCAATGGCGGCGTCGCGGCGGCACGCAACCGCGGTCTGCAGGAAGCGCGGGGTACGCACGTCGCCTTCCTCGACAGTGACGACTGGTGGGACCCCGACAAGCTCGCGCTCCAGCTCGCCCACATGGCGCGCACCGGCGCGCGCGTGTGCTACACCGCCTACCAGCGTGTCGCCGAAGACGGTCGCGCCCTCACCATGGTGGTGCCACCGGCGCGCGTGGATTACGCGGGCATGCTCTACAGCAACCACATCGGCAACCTGACCGGAATCTACACGCGCTCGCTGGGCGAGGTGGCCTTCCAGCGGATGGGCCATGAAGACTACGTGTTCTGGCTCGACCGCGTACGCCGCGCCGGCCATGCCGAGCGTGTGCCGGACCCGCGGCCGCTGGCGTACTACCTGGTGCGTGGCGGTTCGGTGTCGGCGAACAAACTGCGCGCGGCGGGATGGCAGTGGCGCATCTACCGGCAGATCGAGGGGCTGACCTTGCCGCGTTCGGCGTGGTGCATGCTGCATTACATGGCGCATGCGTTGCGCAAGCGAAGTCCCGTTTCGAGGCCCGCCTGACCATGACGCCGTCTTCCCCCGCGACGGTCGCCGATTACACCGTGGTGATCCCGGCCTACCGGGCCGCCGCCACGCTGGCGGATGCGCTCGACAGCGTGATGGCGCAGACCGCGCCCGCACGCGAAGTGATCGTCGTGGACGACGGGTCTCCCGACCGCGAGGACATCGCCCGCATCGTCGCCGGCTACGGCGGCCGCGTGACGCTGCTCCAGCAGGACAATGCCGGGCCGGCCGCGGCCCGCAATGCGGGCGTCCGTGCCAGCGGCGGGACGTGGATCGCCTTCCTCGATGCGGACGACAGCTGGCTGCCGCACAAGATGCAGGCGCAGCTCGCACTGGCGTCGGACCCGCGCGCGGGCCTGTTGCACGGAGGCGCCCGCGAAGACCGCCTGGCGCTGCCCGCCGACATGGGCTTCGACCTGTTGTGGCGAGGCAACCGGATCTGCACGTCGATGAGCGTCGTGCGCCGGGACATCTTCGAGCAGCTGGGCGGCTTCTTCGAGTCGCCGGAGCTGATCGGTGCCGAGGATTACAACCTGTGGTTGCGCATCGCGCATGCGGGTTGGCGCGTGCGCGCCTGCCAGGGACTGGTCGGCCATTACACGCCGGCGGAAGGGAGCCTCACCAGCCGGATCGAGCGTTGCGCGATGGCCGAAATCCGCAACGCCAAACAGTTGGGGCGCTTGCTGGAGCTTCCCAAACGCGACGTGCGCTGGAAACTGCGCGCCATCCGTACCGATTTCGCGCGCCACCTGATCCACGCGCGGCGCCCGCTGCCCGCCCGTCGGTTGCTGGTGCGGGCCCTGTTCGAACGGCCGACCCTGGAACGGATCGGACTGATGTCGATCAGCTATGTGCCGGCACGCCTGTTGGACATGCGCCGCCGCCTGCGCAAACGCGGGCGGCGGACGCAGTACTGCCTCTGAAGGATCAGATCTCGCTCAGCTCCACCACGTAACCGGTGGTGCCGCCCTGCACGTCGATGCGATAGCGGGCGCCATCTTCCACGTACTTGCCGGTGCTGAAGTTCGAGTTGATCGTCGCGTTGGCCGGCTCCAGCACGCGCACGCGCAAACGGCCTGCGGTGGCTTCGCGGCTGTTCACCAGGGTGGGGGCGACCGGTACGTTCACCTGGAAGGTCGCCGTGGTGCCGCTGGTGATGCTGAAGGTGTCGCGGACGGTCAGGCGACGGTTGGCGAAGTTGAAGTTGCGCTGCCAGTTCGTCACCGCATCGGTGTTGCAGAACGCCGGCGTCAGGTTCGCATCGGCGGTGAACGAGCCGCCGCTGCCGGGATTGACCGTGAGCGTCGAGGCCCGGGTGGTGGACTCGCACTGGCGCGCCACCGTGCCGTTGCGGACGAAGCGCACCAGGTTGTGCACATCGGTGCCCCCATTGATGCCGCTGCGGCTCCAGATGTTGGCAGTGACCGCCAGCCAGTCGCCGGAGAACAGCGTGAACGAGCCCTGGTCCTGGTGTGCGTGGCTTTCGTTGTAGGGGCCGGCGACGATGGCCAGCCACATCGCATCGCGCGTCCAGCCGGTGCGTGCGAACAGGTGACCCGGGCCGCGTGCGTGGTAGATCAGGTCGGTGGGCGCAGCGGCCGTGCTACCCGCCGGCAGCAGGTCGTAGCGATAGTTGAAGCCCGAACTCATGCGGGTGACGGAGATGTTGTTCAGCCACCACGTCGCCTGGTTCTGCGCCACCGACGTGGTGGCCAGCGAACGCGCTTCCAGCATCAGGCGGCGATGGTAGTCGTAGAGCTCGGGAACCGAATTGCGCGACTGGTCGCCGATCGGTGCGAAGCGATCCAGCGTCGGCACCGTGGCATGGATCCAGTAGGGGATGCTGTCGGCTGCGTGGCTGTTGGCATTGGCCAGGTCCACGCCGGTGGCGTCGCGCCAGATGCGGTACAGCGAGAACAGACGCATGTGCGCGGTGCCGTAACCGGTGCCCTCGCTGCTGCCGCCGCCGGGCAGCCGGGCGAAGTAAGCCTGCAGGGCCGCCAGCTTGTTGTCGCGCAGGAAGTTGAACCAGGTGCTGTTGCCGCTGGCCAGGGCCCAGTACATCGTGGCCTCGACGAAGCTGTAGTAGTAGTTGTTGCCGGGGTTGTTGACCGACCAGCCCGACCACGGATGGCTGCGCCCGCCCCACGTCGCGCTGTTGTAGTTCCAGACGTTCCACACGGCCTGTTCGGCGTAGGCCGACCAGCGGGTGCGCTGGGTGGCGGTGATGCTGCCGCCGCAGACCGTCATGGTGTACGCCAGATCCGAAATCATCGGGCCGACTTCCAGGTACGAGTCGCCCGACACTTCGGGTCGGCCGCCGGCGGCGATGGCGGCTTCGGCGGCGGTGACCTGCTCTTCGACCATCTGGACGGCGAGCGTGCAGTACTTGGCCTCAGGCGACAGCTGGTACATCAGGGCGGCTTCGGATGCGGCGAAACCGTAGCCGCGACTGCCGGCGACGGCGGCGTCGACCCAGCCCTTGAAGCGGGTGTAGGCCGCCGAGCTCTTGTCCACCGGCGGCACCGGCATGGGCAGGTTGACGCGGCGGGGACGCGAAG
Source organism: Pseudoxanthomonas sp. Root630 (assembly GCF_001427585.1). Lineage (GTDB taxonomy): Bacteria > Pseudomonadota > Gammaproteobacteria > Xanthomonadales > Xanthomonadaceae > Pseudoxanthomonas_A. Next base: position 38,115 of record NZ_LMGY01000018.1, read on the forward strand.
AATTGGAACTGATCCGGCCGCCGCTGCTCATGACGGGACTGGAATCGACGCCCGCGAGAAGATCGGTGCCCTGGGTGGGGAGCGAACCCTCGCCAACGCCGGCGGAGGAGGTGGCGCCCCCTCGTTCACGCGCCCGGCGCGCGACTTTGGCGGTGGACGTGGCTCGCGTCCAGAAGCGAACGATGTTGTCGCGTCCTGTGTCGCGTAGGGTGGCGAAATCGTCCTCTGCCTGGTCCCAGGCGTCGGAGGCGAAGGCCTGGGCGCGCAGGCCGAACAGGCCGCTCGCGGCACTGGCAGCGGTAAGAGTGGTCAGCGAGGCCGCGCCCAGGAACAGGGCGAGCGGCAGGCGGCGTGCGGTACGGGGGGAAACGGACGTGCGCGACAAGGGGGTTCTCCTGGCAAGAAAACCGCGCACGAAAGAATTGGAAGACGACAGCCCAAAGGCTGGTGGCTACCCGCTGCAGCGCCCCCTCGCTACATGCGATCCGCGCAACGGCGGGCGGATCATAACGTGAGGCTTCAGAAGAATCGGACGCCCTGGGTCACAGAAATGCGGTCTGGTTCAGGCAGCAGCAGGGGAGTTCACCGCTATGTGATGGCCCGACACCACGCTGCGATCAGCATTGGAGTGTGATCGCCGTCATTTTTCGCTCAGTTCGACGGTATAGCCCTCCTGGCCACCCGCTACGTCCACTCGCCATCCTCGACGGAACTCCTGGGCGTCGTCGTCGCTCCAGGTATGCATGCTCAGCGTGGCGTTGGCCGGTTCCAGCACGCGGATGCGCAGGCGGCCGGCGATGGCCTCATTGCCCTGGATCACGGGGCGTTCGGGCACGTTGACCTGAAAGATCGCTCGCGTGCCCGTGCCCAGGCTGAAGTCGTCGCGCACCCGCAACGTGCGGCCAGCGAAGTCGATGCGTCGCTTCCAGGACCGCAGGGCAGGGTTGTCGCGGTAGACCGGAGTCATGTCGGCGACGGCGGTCACGCCGCCGTCCGCGCGCGCGGTGACCTCCAGACGGGAGCGCGACTGCGGCATTTCGCACTGATGCACCACCACGTCGCCCCGCGGGGCGGCGCATTGCAGGGCATCCGGGTTCGCACGCTCGAAGCGCACCACGTTGTGGACGGGCGTGCCCTGCTGGATGCCGCTGTGGCTCCAGATGTTCTCGGTCACGGCCAGCCAGTCGCGCGCGAACAGGGTGAATCCGCCCTGTTCCTGGTGCGCGTGGCTCTCGTTGTAGGGGCCGGCGACAAAGGACATCCACATCGCGTCCTTGCTCCAGTCGCTGCGTGCGAACAGGTGGCCCGCGCCCTCGGCCAGGTAGACCAGCGCCGAGGGAGGCGTGCCGCCCTCACCCGCGGGAAGCAGGTCGTAGCGGCTGTTGAAGCCCTGCGTCATCCGCGGTACCGAGATGTGGTCCAGCCACCACGACGCCATCGCCTGCGCTTCGCGATCGCTCGTCAGCTGGCGGGCTTCCAGTACCAGCCGGCGGTGGTAGTCGAACAGCTCGGGAACCGAGTTGCGTGACTGGTCGCCGATAGGAGCAAAGCGATCCAGCGTGGGAACCGTGGCATGGACCCAGTAAGGGATGCTGTCGCGCGCATGCGTGCTGCCGGCAGCGAGGTCCTCGCCGGTGCTGTCCTTCCACAGGCGATACAGGCCGAACAGACGCATCTGGGCAGCGCCGTAGCCGGTGCCCTCGCGGCTGCCTCCGCCCGGGAGCCCGGCGTAATAAGCCTTCAGGGGCGGCAGGCGCCGTGTGCGCAGATCGTCCATCCAGGTCTGGCTGCCGCTCACCAGCGCCCAGTACATCGTCGCTTCGATGAAGCTGTAGTAGTAGTTGTTGCCGGGGTTGTCGACGGACCAGCCGGTCCATGCGTGGGTACGGCCTCCCCATTCGGCGCGCGAATGGTTCCAGACGTTCCAGACCGCCTGTTCGGCATAGGCGGACCAGCGTTTCCGTTGTGCGGCGTCGATGCTCGCGGAACAGGCGTGCATCGTCATGGCCAGGTCGGCGATGCGCGGGCCCACTTCCAGATACGAGTCGCCGGAGATGGCGGGGCGCGAACCCGTCGCGATCGCCGCTTCGGCCTCCGCCACCTCTTTCTCGACCATGCGGGTGGCGAGGTCGCAATACTTCGCGCCATCGCTGAGCAGGAACATCAAGGCGGCATCGCTGGCGTTGAACGCATAGCCGGGGCTGCCGGCGACGGCGGCATCCACCCAGCCACGGAAGCGTCCGTAGGCAGGCGACTTGCGGTCGACGAAGGTCAGGTCGATCTTCAGCAGGTCGGCGCCCGCCGTCACCGGCATCGCGGGAGAGGGAGTCGGCGCGGGCGTCGCGGGCGTCGCGGCCTGTTCCGATCGCGGCGCGGGTGTGGCTTCCGGTGCATCCGCGGCCCCGCAATGGCCGATGGCCGCGGCGAGCAGGGCCAGGGTCAGCAGTACTGCGCTCGGGATGCCGTGCGTCCGCAGGGTGGAAGGTTTGGCGCGCATGCGGGAGCCCTCAGCGATTGGAGTAGGCGACGCTCAGGTAGATGAGGTTCTGCGCGACATCCTGGCCAAACTCGGTGCTTTCGCGCTTGTAGCGCTCGGCCTGCAGTCGCGCCGTCCAGCGGGGCGCCCACTGGTACTCCAGGCTTGCGCCCACGCGCGATGTCTTGTCTTCCCGGCCCAGCTGCGTGTAGTCCAGCCGTTCCCAGGTGGCGTAGGTCCCCATCGTGAGCGCGCGCCGCACGAGCCAGTGCAGGTCGAAGCGCGAACCCCGGGTCTTCTGGTCGAATTCGTCCGAATCCACGTAGTCGCGCTTCTGCAGGTAGGGCGTCACCGAGAGGTTCACCCGGGTGGCGGTGAAGCGATATCCCAGGTCGATACCCCGGACCTCGTAAGGCGAGGCGTTCACCACCGCATCGCCGGTCAACACGTTCTCCGGGATGGTGGCTTCCGACTGGATGCCCGTCAGCGCATCGGTCGCGGTATCGGAGAACTGGCTCGACAACGCGACGCGCAGCTGCGATCGGGGCGACATGTTCCATTCGGCGTCGGCACGCATCAACGGCTCGGATCGCGATTCGCCCTGGCGATAGTCGATGCGCGAGTAGCCGAGGTCGGCGCCCAGCTCGAAGTTCGCCAGGGTGCGTACGTAGCGTCCGTAGAGGTCGTAGCGGTTGTAGTCCCGCGCGACGATGTCGTCGTCGAAGTCGACGCGCTGCGCCTGCAGGTTCAGGGAAAGGCGGCTGGTCGGCGACAGTTCCTTGGTCGTGCGGATCGCACCGGCCAGGCGTTGCGAGTTGAACTCGTCGGTGACTTCCGCGTCGCTGAGGACATACCGCAGTTCGGCCTGGCCATGCAGCGAGGACGTCATGTTGAAAAGGAGGGTCGGGCCCGCCGAGAAGACGTTCACCTGCTGGCGGTTGCCGGGGCCATCGGGGACCAGGGAGTCGACCGGCTGGACGGTCAGGTTGTCCTCCACCAGGAAGAACAGGCGCTGGGGAATCGCGACCCAGTTCAGGCGGCCGGAAAGCGTGCCATCGACGGTGTCGGCGAAGATGTCGTCTTCGTAGTCGCGGTACTCCGCGCGCCCGTCCAGGCTGAGTTGCAGCGCGGAGAGGTTCTCGGTGACGCTGAAGCCGACACCTGCGCGCAGGTAGCGCTGGTCGATCGGATCGGTCGGCGCCATGGTCACGTTGCTGTTCTGCTCCATGCCAAGGTCGACCGTGTAGTCGACCCGGGCGGCGAGCGCATGGCCCGAGAGCGTGGCCAGCACGGCGGTCGTGATGGCGGAGACGCGTAGGCGGGTGGTTCGCATGCCGGTGCTCCTTGGCCGCTTCACGGGATTTCGTTGAACACCACGCCGGCCACCTTGTCGGCCGGGAAACTGCCGATGGCCTTCTCCAGCTTGTCCGGCGTGACCTTTCCATAGCCGGCCACCAGCACCACGAGGTCGGCGAGTTCCGACAGGATGCGCGCGTCCGGCGAACCCAGGACGGAGGGACTGTCCAGTACCAGGTAGCGATCGGAATATCGGCTGCGCAGCGAATCCACCATGGCGCGCATGCGGAACGAGCTGAACGCCTCGCCCGTCATTTCGCGCTGGCGGCCGCTCGGGATCAGGCGCAGGCGCGGCACGCCGGTGCGGTAGAGGATCCGGCCCAGGTCGGCATCGCCGTCGCCGAGGTAGTCCATCAGTCCGCCGTGGCTGGCGTCGACGCGCAGGGCCGTGTGCTGGGAAGGATGCAATGAGTCGCAGTCGATGAGCAGCGCGCTCTTGGCATCGTCGAACGCGAACGCCGCGGCCAGGTTGCGGGCGACGAAACTGCCGCCGCACCCGTTGCTGATCGGCGCCACCAGGGTGACGAAGTTGCGCTCGCCGCCGAGTGCGAGCAAGCGGGTCCGCAGATCGCGGAATGCATCGGCCTGTTCGCGGACGGAGTCGTTGCGATGGATGACGCGCCGCTCTTCGAGCTCGCGCGGGGTCAGCGCGGTGGGTTCGTCCATCAACGCCAGCGAGCGCGAGGTGTCGGCGCGGTGGGGGACACCGTGCAGTCGTTCGTTGTCGGGGGTCACGGGCTTTTCCATGGTGGCGTTCTGGGTCATGACGGTGGCCTCAGGCGGCAAGTTGCTTGAGGCCGAACGCCAGCCCGTACGCGAGTACGACCAGCATCAGGATGCCGACGCTCATGGCATTGCGGCTGAGCTCCTGGCGGCGATCGCGCGGCGAGTAGTACGCCGGCACCACCGTCAGCAGCGGGCGGTCGGAGATCCGCTGCAGTTGCTGCGCCGAACGGATGCGCGGGTCGAAGCGCGCGCGCAGGAAGAGCAGGCCCAGCGGGATGCCCACGGCGACCAGCAACCCGCCGATGGCGAAGTGCATGAACCGCAACCCCGTAGGCCGCAGCGGCATGGTGGCCGGATCCTGCACGCGCAGGGTCAGGCCCCGCTCCTCGCGGTCCAGCTGCATCGAGACGCGTGCGTTCTCACGCCGGCGCAACAGGTCCTGGTAGATGTCGCGGTTGACTTCGTAATCGCGGGTCAGCTCGGCCAGCGCGCTCTCGGAATCGGCGATACGGCGGCTGCGATTCAGCTCGTCGTTCAGCATCGACTCCGCGATGGCCATGCGCGACGCGGTCGCCGCCACTTCGCGGCGGGTCTGCGCCTGCTGGCTGCGCAGTTCCTGGTACAGCGGGTTCATCTGCGCCTCGTCGAACGGGCTGGCGCCCTGCGGCGCTGCCGCACGGCGGTTCTGTTCGTTGGCCATCGCCTGCTGGAGGTCGGCCATCTGGTGGCGCACGCGGACCACGTCCGGGTGCTGCTCGGTGTAGTTCAGCAACAGCCGGTCCAGTTGGCCCTGCAGCTCGAGAAGCTGCGCGCGGTAAAGACTTTCGCGCGTCTGTACGGCCGTGACCGCCGATTCGCCGGACAGTTGAGAGGCGATCGCGCCTTCACGCGAGCGCTGCTCGAGCAACGACATGCGGGTCTGCTCGACCGTCGTCCGCAACGAACTGATGCGGGTATTGGCGTCCGTGGCGCTGCCGGGCTGGGCGTCCGTGTTGGCGGAGCGGTATTCGCGCAGCCGTTCTTCGGCTTCCAGCAGCTTCGCGTGGTAGTCCTGGACCTGCTTGTCGATGAACTCGTAGGCTTCGCGGCTTTCGCGCTCCTTCGTGGCCAGGCTCTCCTTGATGAACATGTCGCCCAGGCGTTCGGTGACGTCGTAGGTGCGCTTGGCGTCGCTGTCGCGGTAGGTGATCTGGATCAGGTTGGGGCGCGGACTGGTGATCGCGATGCGGCCCTTGATCTGTTCCATCAGGCGGTCCTGCTCGATGGCGCTGGGCTCGTCTTCCAGCCAGCCACCGGTCTTCAAGGCATCCTCCAGCACCTTGCGGCCGTAGATCACCTGGCGGGCGATGCCGGCGCGGTCGACGACCTCGGTGGCCACGGCGCGTCCTTCCAGCAGGGGCTGGATGATGTCGCTCTCCTGCGCCAGGATCGTGGTGGACGCGGTGTAGTTCTTGGGAAGCAGCAGCAGGCCCACCACCAGGGTGAGAAGGGCCACGGCAGCGAAGATGCCGACCAGGGCCACCCGGTGGCGACGCGCCTCGCGGAGCAGGATGGGAACCAGGTCGTTCGGCGACAGCGCAGTGGTCGGCGCAGCCGGCGCGGAATAACCACGCCGTGCGGGAAGGTTGCTCTGGCTCATCAGAAGGTACGCTCGGGGACCGTGATGACGTCGCCGGGCGACACGGTGTAGTTGGTGCTCAGGTCGCCACGATTGAGGATGCGGTCCAGGCGCACGGCGTAGGTGCGGGTTTCCTCGGGCGTCTTGCGGTGCAGGTCGGAACGGTCGGCGGCAGCGAACTCGGTGACGCCGCCAGCGGCCAGCACGGCGTCCAGCACGGTCATGCCGGGACGGTAGGGCAGGGAAACGGGCTGGCGGACGGCGCCCGTGACGCGCACGCGCGACAGGTACTCGTGGCTGCGCAGGTCCGTGAGGATCACGGCCACCTGCGGGTCGCGCACATACGTGGCGAGGCGCTCCTGGATGTCCTTGGCCACGTCCGCGGGCGTGCGCCCACCCGCCGCGACGTCGCCGACCAACGGCACGGAGATCTTGCCGTCAGGCCGCACCGGCACCGTGATGCCCAGCTCCGGATTGCGCCACACCGAGACCTGGACGATGTCGTCCACGCCGATCAGGTACGCGTCGGTGGAGAGCGTGCTGGCGGTGGGCGGTGCGGTCTCGCTGCCGGACGACGTCGCACAGGACGCCAGGAACACGGTCAGGAGGACGGCGCCGAGGCCGGTGAAGAAGCGATTCATCGAAGATCCCCTGTATCTGCTGATGCCCTCTACAACGGGGGCAACGGGGGAATCCGGCCAATGGAGGGCGCTCTGCGGGCGCCCGGAGCGCGGGCGTCAGGCCTGGTAGAACGCGCGGTACCAATCGGCGAAACGGCGTACGCCCGTCTCGATCGGCGTGGAGGGTGAGTAGCCGGTATCGCGGCTCAGTGCCTCCACGTCCGCGTAGGTGTCGGGAACGTCGCCTGGTTGCAGCGGCAGCAGCCGCTTTTCCGCCTTGCGGCCCAGGCACTCCTCGAGCACTTCGATGTAGCGCAGCAACGCCACCGGTTGGTGGTTGCCGATGTTGTAGACGCGGTAGGGCGCGAGCGAACTGGCCGGGGTCGGCGCCATGGGATCGTAGCTGGGGTCGGCACCGGGGACGCGGTCCAGGGTGCGGATCACGCCCTCGACGATGTCGTCGATGTAGGTGAAGTCGCGGGTGTGGTGCCCATGGTTGAAGACGTCGATCGGCTCGCCCGCGAGGATCTTCTTCGTGAACAGGAACAGCGCCATGTCCGGCCGGCCCCACGGCCCGTACACCGTGAAGAAGCGCAGGCCGGTGGTGGGCAGGTTGAACAGGTGGCTGTAGGTATGCGCCATCAGCTCGTTCGCCTTCTTGCTGGCGGCGTACAGGCTGACCGGGTGGTCGACGCTGTCCTCGACCGCGAACGGCAGCTTGCGGTTCGCGCCGTAGACCGAGCTGGACGAGGCGTAGACGAGGTGCTCGATGCCGCGGTGGCGGCAGGCCTCGAGGATGTTCAGGAAGCCGACGATATTGCTGTCGATGTAAGCGTGCGGATTCTCCAGCGAGTACCGGACGCCCGCCTGCGCGGCCAGGTTGACGACGCGCTGCGGCTTGAAGTCGTCGAACGCGGCCTCCAGCGCCGCGCGGTCCTCCAGCGAGGCGCGCACGAAGCTGAAGCCCTCCTTCGGCGTCAGCTTGGCGAGCCGCGCCTCCTTCAGGGTGGGGTCGTAATACGCGTTGAGGTTGTCGTAGCCCAGCACTTCATCGCCGCGGGCGAGCAGGCGCTCGCTGAGGTGGGAGCCGATGAAGCCGGCGGCGCCGGTGACCAGTACGCGCATCAGGTACTCCTGGGGGAGGAAGGGGTTACAGGCAGTCGTCGACCGCGTGGCGGGGCAGCGCGCGCTTCACGTCGAAGACCACCGCGCCGGGCTTGCCGAATGCGCGGATGCCCTCGGCGCCACGCTCGCCGAACTGCCGGTGCGCGACGGCCAGGATCACCGCATCGTACTGGCCGGCCTGCGGCTCCGCCACCAGGTCGAGCCCGTACTCGTGCTTCGCTTCTTCGGCGTTGACCCACGGGTCGTGCACGTCGACCTGCGCGTTGTAGCTGCGCAGTTCGGCCACGATGTCCACCACGCGCGTGTTGCGCACGTCCGGGCAGTTCTCCTTGAACGCCAGGCCCAGCACCAGCACCTTCGCGCCGGCCGTGGGCAGGTTGCGGCGGGCCATCAGCTTGGCCACCCGGCGCGCCACGTGGCTGCCCATGCCGTCATTGATGCGGCGGCCGGCCAGGATCACGTCGGGGTGGTAGCCGATCTGCTGCGCCTTGTGGGTCAGGTAGTACGGGTCCACGCCGATGCAGTGGCCGCCGACCAGGCCGGGACGGAACGGCAGGAAGTTCCACTTGGTGCCCGCAGCCTCAAGCACCTCGTGCGTATCGATGCCGAGGCGGTGGAAGATCAGCGCCAGCTCGTTGATGAGCGCGATGTTGACGTCGCGCTGGGTGTTCTCGATGACCTTCGCCGCTTCCGCCACGCGGATGCTGCTGGCCTTGTGCGTGCCGGCGGTGATGATGCTGCCGTACAGCGCGTCCACGAAGTCGGCGACCTGCGGCGTGGAGCCGGAGGTGACTTTCATGATGGTCTCCAGGCGATGCTGCTTGTCGCCCGGGTTGATCCGTTCCGGGCTGTAGCCGGCATAGAAGTCCTGGTTGAACGTAAAGCCGGATTCGCGCTCGATGATCGGCACGCAGGCTTCTTCGGTCGCGCCCGGGTACACCGTCGATTCGAAGATCGCCACGCCGCCCTTGCCGATGGCGCGGCCTACGGCGCGGCTCGCGGACTCCAGCGGGCGCAGGTCCGGGCGCTTGTAGTCGTCGATCGGCGTGGGCACGGTGACGATGAAGACATTGCACGCGGCCAAGGCCGCCGGATCGTCGCTGAACTCAAGCTGCGGCGTGTCGCGCAACTCGTCGGCCGAGACTTCCAGCGTATGGTCGTGGTGCCCGCGCAGCTCTTCCACGCGCTTGCCGTTGATGTCGAACCCCAGCGTGGGGTACTTGCGGCCGAAGGCCACTGCCAGCGGCAGGCCGACATACCCCAATCCAATCACGGCGATCCTGGTCTGATCCAGGGTGGGCAGTGGAGCGTTCATCGATGTGGAGATCCCCTGTAGGTGTCGCTAGTCGAAGAGTCTATACGGTGGCACGTCGCAGACGTTCCGGGTCCGTGCCCCGTGTCTTGCCCATCAACGTCCAAACCGTCGAACGCAGGACATGCGGCCGCTCGTTGGCCTGATTGCGCCGCCACTTGCGTAACCCTCCAGTGATCGTCCACGGGAAGGGACGGCGACACGACCGGGGGAGTCGAGATGCGGATCCTGTTGTGCGGTGGCGCAGGCTACATCGGCGCGCATGCCTACGTGGTGCTCGTCGAGCGCGGCCACGAGGTGATCGTGGCCGACAACTTCAGCAACAGCTCGCCGGGCGTGCTCGGCCGCCTGCAGCAGATCACCGGACAACCTGTGCCGTTCCAGCCGCTGGACCTGCGCGACCGCGAGGCCGTGAGCGGGTTCTTCGGCCGCCAGCACTTCGATGCCGTGGTGCACTTCGCTGCGCTGAAGTCGGTGGGCGAATCCTGCGAGCGGCCCCTCGATTACTTCCACAACAACATCGGCGGCACGCTCAACCTCCTGCACGGTATGCAGCAGACCGGCGTGCGGCGCCTGGTGTTCAGCTCCTCCGCCACCGTCTACGGCGACCCCGCCAGCGTGCCGGTGCGCGAGGATGCGCGCCTGCAGGTCACCAACCCGTACGGGCGCACCAAGCTGGTCATGGAGGAGCTCATCGGCGACCTCTGCCTGAGCGATCCGGATTTCCATGCGGTCAACCTGCGCTACTTCAATCCGGCGGGCGCGCATGCGTCGGGACTGATCGGCGAAGACCCCGGTGGCGTGCCCAACAACCTGATGCCCTACATCTGCCAGGTGGCGGTGGGCCGGCGCGAGCGCCTGAGCGTGTTCGGCGGCGACTGGCCCACGCTGGACGGCACCGGCGTGCGCGACTACATCCACGTGATGGACCTGGCCCGCGCGCATGCCGACGCGCTGGACTTCGTCGCACGCGAGCGGCGCAACCTCACCGTCAACCTGGGCACCGGCCACGGCATCAGTGTGCTGCAACTCGTGAAGGCGTTCGCGGACGCAGCCGCGCGCGACATCCCCTACCAGGTGGTCGCCCGTCGCCCTGGCGATGTCGCCGAGGTGTACGCCGATCCCTCGCTCGCGCACCGCATGCTGGGCTGGCGCGCCGAGCTGGGCGTGGAGGCCATGTGCCGGGACGCGTGGCGCTGGCAGTCGTTGAATCCGCAGGGCTATCCCGCCGCCTGAGCGCGACGATGTGATCGGGTTGGCATAACGCGGCCTGCGACCTGGCGTCGCAGGCTGGTGCGGGGGGCGTGATTGGCCGAAAATCCGGCCACCCCGTCACCCTTGGATTCGCTTGCCCATCGACGCCGCGCGCGACATGGCGGAACAGAACCGCTCACGCTACGGCCTGCGCATGTACCGCATGCGTGCGCTGGGGTTGGGGCTGGGAGGGCTCTGCGTTGCGGCCGTGCTGTGGGAGCACGGTGCCCCGCCGGCCCTGTGGGTGCTGCTGGCGGCCAACGCGTTCCTCTGGCCGCATTTCGCCTACCTGCGGGTGAATGCCCACCGGGACGAGCCGCTGCAGGCCGAATTCCAGAACCTGACCTTCGATGCGGCGATGGGCGGTTTCTGGATCGCGGCCATGCAGTTCGATGCGCTGCCCAGCATGCTGCTGGCGGTGATGCTCACGATGGACAAGATCATCATCGGCGGGGGCCGCTTCGCCCAGCGCACGCTGGGTGCGATGGCGCTGACATGCCTGGCGGCCAGCGCCGCAGGGGGATTCGCGTTCGATCCCTACACCAGCTATCCGGTCGTGCTGGCGTGCCTGCCTTTCCTGGCGATCTATCCGATGGCGATCAGCGTGGCCACCCACTCGTTGTCGCGCAAGGCCCGGCAACAGAAGGACCTGCTGGAAAAGATGGCGCGCTTCGATGCCGCGACCGGCCTGATGAACCGCCAGCAGTGGCTGCATGCGGCCACCAGCGAGCTGCAGCGCTACCACCGGCTGACGCGTCCAGCCGTGCTGGTGCTGATCGACATCGACCGCTTCAAGGACATCAACGACGGGTACGGGCACACCATCGGCGACGAAGTGGTGGAGGAATTCGCGCGGTTGCTGAAGGCGTGCCTGCGCGATACCGACACGGGGGGGCGGTATGGCGGCGACGAATTCGGCATCGTCATGCCGAACACGCGCTGGGAAGAAGCGATCGTGGCCGCGGAGCGCCTGCGCCGGCAGGTGGCGGCGTACTCCTTTTCCGCGCGCGGCCTGCGCTGCACGGTCAGCATCGGCCTGTCGGAGCCGCATCCGGGCATCGCATCGGTGTCGGACTGGATCAACAGCGCGGACGGTGCGCTCTATCGTGCGAAGGCACAGGGCCGCGACTGCATCGTCGTGGGCTGCTGAGCGCGCCTTCAGGCGAGCAGCGCGTCCACCACCGCCTGCGGCTGCTTCATCCAGGCGAAGTGATCGGCGCGCGTACCGAGGGCGGCGTGGTGCAGCACCTCGATGCGTGAGGGAGCCTCCGGCATCTTCGCCATCAAGGCGCGCAGCGAGCTTTCCGGCGCCAGCCAGTCGTCGTCGAACAGCACACCGTGCACCGGAACGCGGACCTGGCGCATGCCGTCCTCCAGATCCTGTGGCCAGCCGGCCGCGCGGTAACGTCCGCTGAGGCCGACCCGGGCCCAGTCGCGGATCAGCCCGCGCGCCTCGTCGCCACCGAAACCCAGTTGGCGGCCGGGCAGGGCGCCGCACGCATGCGCCAGCCACGGCGCGAACTGGTAGAAGAACGGAAGCGCATGGCCGCGAAGTCCGGGGAACGTACGCCAGTACGGCGTGCCGCTGCCGACCAGCCAGAGCCGGTCGAAGGCCGCCGGCTCGGCGCCGAGGTGGCAGGCGGCCAGTTGCCCACCGAGGCTGTGGCCGCCGATCAGGTGCGGCAGGCCGGGCAGGCGCCGTTGCACGTCGGCGTGGCTCAGCGGCAGATCGGTGCCGAGCAGTTCGCGGTAGCCCCAGTCGTGCCGGCGGCCCGCGCGCAGCGTGCTGCTGCCGTTGCCGCGCCATTCGTGCACGAACACCGCCATGCCGCGTGCCGCCAGCATGTCCGCGAACGGCAGGTAGTGGCGCGCCGCCACGCCCAGCGCGGGAATCCACAGCAGCGCGGACGTGGCGGCGGCGGGAATGCGCGCGAGCAAGGTATAGCCGTGCCCGTCCTGCGACCGCAGCGGAATCTCCAGCGGTGCGATGTCGATGGCGAACGTGTTCATGCGGCGGGCGCGGCTCCGAAGTGGTCGAGCACGAGGATGTCGCTGCGGCCGGGGCGATAGCCGCCGCGCAACGCCGCATGCACATAGTCGGAGGCCGCCAGGCAGGCCTGCTTCACCGGCATGCCCAGCGCGCAGCGCGCAGCGATGGCCGATGCCAGCGTGCAGCCGGTGCCATGCGCCTCCACCGCCAACCGGGGGTGCGATGTTTCGGTCATGCCCGCGGCATCGACGTACAGGTCCACCACGTCGCCGTCTCCGGGCAGGTGGCCACCCTTCAGGAACACGGCATGGGCGCCCAGGGCGAGGAGCGCGTGCGCGGCGGACCGCATGGCCGCGGCGTCCGGGATCGGTTGGCCGAGCAGCAGTTCGGCTTCGGGCAGGTTGGGTGTCACCACATGCGCCAGCGGCAGCAGTTGCGTGCGCAGTGCGTGCAGCGCGCTGTCTTCGAGCAGCTTGGCGCCGCTGGTGGCGACCATCACGGGATCGACCACGATCGTCGCGGGGCGATGGTCGCGCAAGGCGTCGGCGACGACCCCGATCACGTCCGCGGTGGCGAGCATGCCCAGCTTCGCCGCGCGGATGTCGAAGTCGTCGAAGCACGCGTCCAGTTGCGCGCGCAGGAAGTCCATCGGCGGCACGTTCACCGCCGTCACGCCGCGCGTGTGCTGGGCGGTGAGTGCGGCGATCGCGGAAAGGCCGTGCACACGGTGCGCGGCGAAGGTCTTCAGGTCGGCCTGGATGCCGGCGCCGCCGCCGGAATCGGAACCGGCGATGGTGAGGGCGGAGACCACGGAGGGAAGCGTCATGCGGGGATTGTGCCACCGCATTGCCGTGCCTGGCCTAGGTGCCGGCGACCGATCCTCGCTGTTGCCATTGCCGATAGGCCACGTACCCCGTGCCGGTCAGGCCCGTCAGCAGGGCGGGGGCCAGCAGGGCGTCGTAGCCGAACTGCCGGTACAGCAGCGCACCCAGCACGCCGCCGCCAAGGAAGCCGCTGATGATCAGTCCGCTGAGCGTCAGCCGCCGCACCTGCAGCGGCATGCCACGCAGCAGGTGGCCGAGGCCGATGCCGAGATCGGTGAACATCCCGCTGAGGTGCGTGGTACGCACCGCCGCACCGCTGTAGGTGGTGACCATCGCGTTCTGCAGGCCGCAGGCGACGGCGGCCAGCAATGCGCCCCAGATCTGCTCCTGCTTGAACAACGGAATCGCCACCAATAGCAGCAGTGCCTCCAGCGCGAGCGCCGCGCCGTAGCGGCGCCCGAGCTTGAGCGTCTGCTCCTGGATGATCAGTCCGCTGAGCATGGCGCCCAGGCAGAACGCGATCAGCATGCCCCACAGGTGCGCCACCGCGCGCAGGTTGCCCTGCGCGAGCGCTGCCCCGAGCAGGCTGGTGGTACCGGTCAGGTGGCTGACCGCCTGGTGCTCGAAGCCCAGGTAGCCGATGACGTTGACCATCCCCGCCACGCAGGCCAGCGCAACCGCACCGATCCAGACCCAGCGGGGAAGGTGGAGGCCCATGCCGTCGCCGACCGGCTACAGCACTTCCGACGCGTAGTCCGCCAGGCGCGAGCGCTCGCCACGCCGCAGCGTGATGTGCGCGCTGTGCGCCCAGTTCTTGAAGCGGTCCACCGCGTAGGTCAGGCCTGATGTCGTTTCCGTCAGGTAGGGCGTGTCGATCTGCTCCACGTTGCCCAGGCAGACGATCTTGGTGCCCGGGCCGGCGCGGGTGATCAGCGTCTTCATCTGCTTCGGCGTGAGGTTCTGCGCTTCATCGAGGATCAGGTAGCGGCTCAGGAACGTGCGGCCGCGCATGAAGTTCATCGAGCGGATCTTGATGCGGCTGGCCAGCAGGTCGTTGGTCGCCGCACGCCCCCATGCGCCGCCTTCCTGGTTGTGCGTCAGCACTTCCAGGTTGTCGGTCAGCGCGCCCATCCACGGCGTCATCTTTTCCTCCTCCGTGCCGGGCAGGAAGCCGATGTCCTCGCCCACGCTAACGGTGGCGCGGGTCATGATGATTTCCCGGTAGCGTTGCTGGTCCATCGTCTGCGCCAGGCCGGCCGCCAGTGCGAGCAGCGTCTTGCCGGTGCCGGCGGTGCCGAGCAGGGTGACGAAGTCGACTTCCGGGTCCATCAGCGCATTGAGCGCGAAGTTCTGCTCGCGGTTGCGCGCGTTGATGCCCCACACCGCGTGCTGGCTGTGACGGAAGTCGTCGACGATCTGCAGCGTCGCCTTGTCGCCTTCCACCTTGCTGACGCGGAATTCGGACTCGTCGTCGCCGGGCAGGTAGAGGAACTGGTTGGGATACCAGCCCGCGTCCTTCTCCATCATCACTTCGTAGTAGGTGCGCCCCTTGTCGGTCCACGAGCGCAGGTCCTTGCCGTAGCGCTGCCAGAAGTCCTCGGGCAGCGGATCCGCGCCGGTGTACAGCAGGCTGAAATCGTCCAGCGCGCGATCGTTCTCGTAGTCCTCCGACACGATGCCGGCGATCGCCGCCTTGATGCGCAGGTTGATGTCCTTGGAGACGAACACCACCGGGATCTCCGGCTCCTGTTCCTTCAGCGCGAGGATGGCGCCCAGGATGGCGTTGTCCGGGATGACCGCACCGAAGCTCTTGCCGGCTTCGAAGTGGCTGGTCTGGAACCGCAGCAGGCCTGCGCTCTGCGAGCCCCGCAATTGCAGGCTGTTCGGCTGCACCAGCGGGATGCCGGCAGCCACATTGTCCAGGCCGGAGGCCTCGACGAGTTCATTGAGGAAGCGGCTGACCTGCCGCGCGTTGCGGCTCGCTTCGGACGTGCCTTTCTTGCCGTTGTCCAGCTCCTCGATCACCTGCATCGGCAGGTAGACATCGTGCTCCTCGAACTTGAACAGCGCGGTGGGGTCGTGCATCAGCACGTTGGTGTCCAACACATAGATACGCTTGCTACGGGTCATTCAGGCAACCTCATGGAGGAAGATGTGTGAACACATGACGCAACAACGATCGCCGCGGAAACGCGCACAGCAGCGCGCCACCATGACCCGCCGCGGCGCGGGATGGTGGTCGGGGTGGAAGAGGATTTGGTCACTGGGCTTGGTGGGCCTTCAGGGCTTCCAGCACGGCCTCGGCATGGCCGGGCACCTTCACGCCGCGCCATTCCTGCGCGATGCGGCCATCGGGCGAGATCAGGAAGGTGCTGCGCACCACGCCCAGCACCTTGCGGCCGTACATGTTCTTTTCGTGGATGACGTCGAAGGCCTGGCAGAGCTTTTCGTCGGCATCGCTGACCAGGGCGAACTTGAAGCCCTGCTTGGCGCAGAAGTTGTCGTGCGATTTCACCGAGTCGCGCGAGACGCCCAGTACGGTGGCGTCGAGCTTCTTGAACTTCGGCAGCAGCGCATTGAAGTCCAGGCCCTCGGTGGTGCAGCCGGGCGTGCTGTCCTTCGGGTAGAAGTACAACACCAGCCATTGGCCGGCGTAGTCGGCGAGGGTGGTAGCGCCCGCGGCAGACGGGGAATGTTCGCCGCCGGACAACGCCAGCGGCAGTTTCAATGTCGACTTGGGCAGAGCGTTCGCGCTTTTCGCCGTCATCGTCAGAACTTCATCGGGTCCATGATCGCGTCCAGGTTGAGGTGGTCGCAGAATTCAAGGAAATCGTCGCGCAATGCGGCGATGTGCATGTTGGCGGGCACGCCGATCGTCACCTGCGCCGAGAACATCTCCGCGCCGGTCTGCATCGCGCGGTAGCGCGTGCTCTGCAGGTTCTCGATCGTGATGCCCTGGCGGTCGAAGAAGTCGGCCAGCTGGAACAGGATGCCGGGCTTGTCCGCGGCGACCACTTCTACGATGTACGGCAACAGGTTGGATTGCACCACCTTCGGGCCGGTGCGGTAGAAGACCAGCTTCAGGCCCTCGTCGCGCTCCAGGCGCGACAGCATGGCTTCCAGCTTCGCCACCGCGTCCCAGGAACCGGTGGCCAGCGCCGTCACCGAAACGTCGCGGCCCACCGTCGCCAGGCGCGCGTCCACCAGATTGCAGCCGCTGTCGGCGATCCGGCGCGTCACCGACAGAAGCGGCGACTCCGGATGCGTCGTATAGGCGGTAATCAGGAGATGGTTTTCGGTCGGCGAAGGCCGGGGCGTGGAATCGGTCAAAGGAGCTTCCGGCATTGCGGTCTGGCTGAATGGCAGCCGGGCCAGGGCCCGGCGACGCTGGCAGCATACTTGCCCGCCCTTTGAGCCCGCAAGTAACATGCGGCGGACATTGCGGGCGTGCCGGGATAACCGCGCTTACTTGCGCCGCCGGGCGCCCGGATCCTCCCACCGAGAACCTCCTTTGCACCTTTCCGGCAGTATCACCGCATTGGCTACGCCCTTCCTGGCGTCGGGCGAACTCGACCTGCAAGCCTGGCGTGCGCTGCTCAAACAGCAGGTGGACGGTGGCACGCAGGGCGTGGTGGTGGCCGGTTCGACGGGCGAAGCCGCTGCGCTGTCCGACGAGGAATACGACACGTTGCTGCGCATCGCCGTGGAAACGCTCGGCGGCACGCTGCCGGTGCTGGCCGGTACCGGCCAGATGAACACCGCCAAGACCATCGCCGCCACCCGTCGTGCCGCCGAGGGCGGCGCGCACGCGGCGCTTGTGGTCACGCCGCCGTACGTGCGGCCGACGCAGGCCGGCCTGGTGGCGCACTACCGTGCCGTCGCCGATCAGGGCGGGCTGCCGGTCGTGCTCTACAACGTGCCGGGCCGCACCGGCTGCGACCTGCTGCCGGAAACCGTGGCGCAGCTGGTCGATCATCCGAACATCATCGGCATCAAGGAAGCACGCGCCGAGCCCGAGCGCATGGCCGCGCTGCTGGCATTGCGCAGCGAAGGCTTCGCCATCCTCAGTGGCGACGACCCCACCGCGGGACGCGCGATGCTGGCGGGCGCCGATGGCCTGATCTCGGTCGGTTCCAATGCATTGCCGCGCACCTTCCGTCGCCTCTGCGACCTGGCGCGCGGCGGGCATGCCGACGCGGTTGCCACGCTGGACCAGCAACTGCAGGAGCACTACGCCTTCTTCGGCGTCGAATCCAACCCCATTCCGGTGAAGGCGCTGCTGCAGCGCCAGGGCATCGGCCAAGGCCTGCGCCTGCCGTTGCTGTCGCTGTCCGATACCCACACCCCCACTGCCGACCGACTGGCCACGCTGGCCCAGTCGCTGGAAGCACAATCCACCCGCGAAACGATCGCGGCCTGAACCCAGGAGAATTTCATGCGTCTTTCGTCTTCCCTCGTGCGTCCGCTTGCCCTGGTGCTGCTGGTCGTCTCCGTCGCCGGCTGCTCGTGGTTCAAGAAGGACGCGAAGGGCGACTACGCGCTGGCGCCGGAAGCCCGTCCGCTGGAAGTGCCGCCGGATCTCAACGTGCCCAACACCAGTGGCGCCATGCAGGTGCCGAACGTCGGTCCGGCCGCTTCGTCTGCCGGTGCCGCGACGAACGCGGCGGGTGGCTTCACCGTGGCCGGCAGCCGCGACGATGCCTTCACCCGCGTCGGCGAAGCGCTGGCCGGTATCGAGGGCGCGACGATCGCCAGCCGCGCGCAGCTGCTCGGCACGTACGACGTCAGCTATGAAGGCGCCAACTTCCTGGTGCGCGTGAGCGCGGTGGATGCCGGTGCCTACGTGTCCGCGGTGGATCCGCGTGGCCTGCCGGCCACCAGTCCGCCGGCGGTCAAGTTGCTGGCCGCGCTGAAGGTCAAGCTCGGCGGCTGATCCCGTCAGGGACATCGCTGGAAAGAAAAAGGGCGCCATCGGCGCCCTTTTTCATTGCATCGGGGATGTTCAGCGCTCCAGCAGCGGCAGCTTGTCCGGCTTGCCTTCCCATTCCTTCGCGTCGGGCAGCGGGTCCTTGCGCGTGGTGATGACCGGCCACGCCCTGGAGAGCTCGGCGTTGAGCGCTACATACCCTTCCTGGCCGGCGGGCACGTCGTCTTCCGGGTAGATCGCGTTGATCGGGCACTCCGGCTCGCACAGGGTGCAGTCGATGCATTCGTCCGGGTCGATCACCAGGAAGTTCGGGCCTTCGTGGAAGCAGTCCACCGGGCAGACTTCCACGCAGTCGGTGTACTTGCACTTGATGCAGTTTTCGGTGACGACGAAGGGCATGAAGACACGGGCTCGAACGGAAACCGCGCAAGTTTAATGCACGCGGCCAGCAGGGGTGAGGGAGATTTCCCCTCCGGCGTCGTTGTCCGCCTTCACTGCGACGCGATGACGCGGCCTCGATGATCGCCCGGCGCGCACCAGGATCCGCGACGCCACGTGCATCCGACGGGCAGGGTGATGCGGGGCGTCTCCGTACCGCTTCCCGGCGGATAATTTCATTAATAGAACAATCAATTGGAAATTGTCTCGTTTATTCTATTTATGTAGTCACTCATGCTGTGCGCCACGTCCACCACTGAAGGAGTTCCGCCATGATCACCCTGCGTCCTGCCCACGAGCGCGGCCATGCCAACCACGGCTGGCTGGATTCCTGGCACAGCTTCTCCTTCGCGAACTACTTCGACGACAAGCACGTCCATTGGGGGCCGCTGCGCGTCATCAACGAAGACCGCGTGGCCGCCGGCCGCGGGTTCGGCGAACACGGCCATCGCGACATGGAGATCATCAGCTACGTGCTGGAAGGCGCGCTGGGCCACAAGGATTCGATGGGCAACAGCTCCAGCATCGTCCCCGGCGACGTGCAGCGCATGAGCGCCGGCACCGGCGTGCAGCATTCGGAGTTCAACTACAGCGACACCGGCACCACGCATTTCCTGCAGATCTGGATCATCCCCGACCGCCAGGGCGTGACGCCGTCGTATGAAGAGAAGTCGTTCCCCGCCACCGACAAGCAGGGTCGCCTGCGCCTGGTTGTCAGCCCGGACGGCGCCGACGGTTCGGTCGGCATCCACCAGGACGCGCGCATGTACGTGGGCCTGTTCGATGGCAGCGAGAAGGGCGAACTGCGGCTGGCCGACGGTCGCCTGGGCTACGTGCACATCGCGCGTGGCGAAGCGACCGTGAATGGCCAGGCGCTGAAGGCCGGCGACGCGCTGCTGTACCGGGACGAGCCGCTGGTCAGCATCGAGCGCGGCATCGGTGCCGAAGTGCTGGTGTTCGACCTGCCGCCGATGCAGTAAGCACGATGGCGTGACGAACGGAAGGGTGCGCGGGTCGCACCCTTCTTCGTGTCCGGCGGCCTCAGCCCAGCAGCCGGTCTGCGGCGAGGAAGCCTGCCGTCATCGCCACCACCAGCAGCGCTCCTTGCAGACGCGGCGGCGCGGGCACCGGGATGTCGAGCCAGCGGCAGGCGATGCCGATGGCGAGGGCGAGCGCGATGCCGACCAGGGCGGTGATCATGGCGCGTCGCTCCGTGCGCCCTGGCCGGTCGGGCCGCCGCAATCGCGACGGTGCTGCGCCTCGCGCCGGACCAGCACGCGGTCGGCCAGCATGTAGCCGCTGGTCATCGCCACGACCAGCAGCGCACCGACCAGCACCGGCGGCGCCGGCACCGGCACGCCGAAGGCGCGGCAGCCGAAACCGATGGCGAAGCCGAGCAGCAGCCCGGCGACGAATTTCCCGTTCATGCCAATCCCCCATGGGTCGAAGGCGCAGGCGGCGTGGCGCCCGGCGCACCGCCGATGAAATGGCGCACCTGCGGCCGTTGCGAGGGATCGACGAGCGTTTCGAGCAGGGCGTCCTGCAGGACGTGTTCGTCTTCGGTCACGCGTTCGTGCTGGCGCAGGTGCTCGCGCCATGAGGCATCGACGAAGTACTCCAGGTACACGCCGGATTGCGTGCTGTCTTCCGCCACGCCCCACTGGAGCGCGCCATTCCGGCGCCGCGCATGGCCGAGCGGTTGCAGGCGTTGCAGGAAGTCCTGGCGACGCGCCGGATCCACGCGGTATTCGATGGTCACGAGCACCGGCCCGCGATCATCGTGCAGATCCGGGCCGACGACCGGCTGCGGCCAGTGGCCCGAAGGCGTCACGTTGACGTGCGCGGCTTCGCCCAACCGGAAGCGCGCACCCACGAGCGCCGCCACCGCAGTGCCGATGGCGGCGGCCAGCAACGCACGCGGGGTGCCGAAGGCCTGCGCGAGCCAACCCCAGCCCAGGCTGCCCGCCGCCATGCCGCCGGAAAACACCACGATGTACAGCGACAGCGCGCGTGCGCGTACCCAGGCCGGTACCGCGGTCTGCGCGGCGATCTGCAACGAAGACAACACCGCGATCCAGGCGAAGCCGGCCAGCAGCGCGATGGCATACAGCAGGGGCACCCACCGCAGCAGCGCGATGGCGAGGGTGCACGCTGCATATGCCAGCGTCGCGTACAGCACCATCCGGTCCGGGTCCATGCGTGTGCGCAGGCCGGGCAGCAGCATCGCACCGCCGATGGCGCCTGCGCCGATGCAGCCCAGCAGCAGGCCGTAGGTGCCTGCGCTCGCATGCAGGTCCTGCTTCACGACGATCGGCAGCAGGGCGGTCAGTGCACTGGCGAAGGTGAAGAACCACGCGGCCTTCACCAGCACCGCCTGCAGCACGCTGGCGCGCGTGGCGTAGCGCAGCCCGGCGCGCAGGGCGACGCCGAAGGTTTCCGGCGGCAACACCGATGCGGTCGGCGCGCGACGCCAGCGCCACAGCACCACGGCCACACCGAGGAAGGTCACCGCGTTGACGGCGAACGCCCAGGCGATCCCGGCCTGCGCGACGATCAGGCCGCCCAATGCCGGCCCGATGGCGCGCGCGATGTTCATGCTCAGCGAGCCCAGCGCCACTGCCGGCCCCAGCATCGGCTTGGGCACCAACTCTGGCGTGGTGGCCTGCTGCGCCGGCATCGCCATCGCCGCGCCGATGCCGAGCGCGAAGGTCAGTGCCACCAGGGTCCACGGCCCCAACCGGTCGAGGTGGGCGAGCACGGCCAGGGTGCTGGCCACGAGCAGCATCCACAGTTGCGCGAGGATCAGATAGCGCCGCCGGTCCACGATGTCGGCCAGCGTGCCGGCGACGATGGCCAGCACCACCACCGGGAGCGTGGTGGCCGATTGCACGGCAGCGACCATCAGCGGCGAGTTGGTCGTCTCGGCCATGATCCACGCGGCCGCGACATCATGGACCCACGTGCCGATGTTGCCGACCAGGATCGCGAGCCAGAGCGCGCGGAACGTGGGTTGCCCCAGCGGCGACCAGGGACCGTGCGTGGCGGGCGTGGACATGGTCAGAACGCGAAGCACGCGCAGCCGAGCGTGC
Source organism: Pseudoxanthomonas sp. Root630 (assembly GCF_001427585.1). Taxonomy (GTDB): domain Bacteria; phylum Pseudomonadota; class Gammaproteobacteria; order Xanthomonadales; family Xanthomonadaceae; genus Pseudoxanthomonas_A. The sequence continues at coordinate 59,870 of NZ_LMGY01000018.1, forward strand.
CCCAGAACGTTTGCAGGTCGCGCGTGGGCACGGTGCGGTGCGCCGCATGAGCGTGTCCGTGTTCGTGCACACGGCAGGCCGGGCCATGCGCATGCGTCAATGCCGCGCTGGCCTGGGCAAGCGTTCCGCCCTGGTAGCCGCCGAAGCGGTTGACCGGCGACCAGTCGGGCATGGGGTCGGGCAGCGCGGGCGCATGCGGCGCGAACGGCCCGGTGCCATGCACGATGCGGCCGTCCACCACGGTCAACACGCTGGTGATGTCGGGGATATCGTCTTCCGCGACGCTGAAGAAGTCGGCCGACAGCAGCGCGCAGTCGCCGAACTGTCCGACGGCCAGCCGGCCCTTGCGCGTCTGCTCGGTGGAGAACCACGCGCTGCCGTGCGTCCACAGCTGCAGCGCTTCCTCGCGTTCCAGCCGGTTGTCGTCGCCGTACATCTGCAGTCCGCCGAGCGTGCGTCCACTGACCAGCCAGTACAGCGCCACCCACGGGTTGTAACTGGCGACGCGGGTGGCGTCGGTACCGGCGCCCACCGGCACGCCTGCCTGCAGCATGCGCCGCACCGGCGGCGTGTGCCGCAACGCGTCCTTGCCGTAGCGCTGTGCGAAGAACTCGCCCTGGTAGGCCATGCGGTGCTGGATCGCGATGCCGCCGCCGAGCGCGCGCACGCGGTCGATGTTGCGCGGCGAGATGGTCTCTGCATGGTCGACGATCCAGTGCAGGCCATCGAACGGCACCTCGCGGTCCACCTGCTCGTAGATGTCGAGCACGCGGCTGATGCTCTCGTCGTAGGTGGCATGGATGCGGAACGGCCAGCGCTGTTCGGCGAGGAAGCGCACCACGCCGGCCAGCTCGCCTTCGAGCGTGGCGGGAAGGTCCGGCCGCGGTTCACGGAAATCCTCGAAGTCCGCCGCCGAGAACACCAGCATTTCGCCCGCGCCGTTGTGGCGCAGCAGGTCGTCGCCCTGGCCGGGCGTGAGCATCGTGGACCAGCGCTGGAAGTCGGCCAGCTCCTCACCCTTCTTCTGGGTGAACAGGTTGTAGGCGATGCGCACGGTCAGCTGCCCGTCGGCATGCAGTTGCTCGATGATCCGGTAGTCCTCCGGATAGTTCTGGAAGCCGCCGCCCGCATCGATTACCGAGGTGATGCCCAGCCGATTGAGTTCGCGCATGAAATGCCGCGTGGAATTGCGTTGGTATTCCGCCGGCAGTTTCGGCCCCATCGCCAGCGTGGCGTACAGGATCAGGGCATTGGGCTTGGCCAGCAGCAGGCCGGTGGGATTGCCGGCCTTGTCGCGCTGGATCTCGCCGCCGGGCGGGTTCGGCGTGTCTTTCGTGTAGCCCACCGCGCGCAATGCGGCGCGGTTGAGCAACGCGCGGTCGTACAGGTGCAGGATGAAGACCGGCGTGTCGGGTGCGGCGTTGTTGAGTTCCTCCAGCGTCGGCAGGCGTTTCTCGGCGAACTGCGATTCGCTGAAGCCGCCCACCACGCGCACCCACTGCGGCGCCGGGGTGATCGCCACCTGCGCCTTCAGCATCGCCATCGCGTCTGCGAGCGAGCGCACGCCGTCCCAGCGCAGTTCGAGGTTGTAGTTCAACCCGCCGCGGATCAGGTGGGTGTGGCTGTCGTTGAGGCCCGGCACCAGCCGGCGCCCGCCGGCATCGATGACGCGGGTGGCGCCGGTCGCATGCGCCATCACCTGGGCGTCGTCGCCGACCGCCACTACACGGCCATCGGCGAAGGCGATCGCGCTGGCGGAGGGAAGGGCCGCGTCGAGCGTGGTGATGCGCGCATTGCGCAGGATCAGGTCGGCCATGCGGGAATCTCCTGGGCGGGCATCGCGAGGCAGCGCGGCAAGCGCGGCGGCGGCCGCCACGCCCTTCAGCAGGTGGCGCCGGGCGTCGTCAACGGGCATGCGCGGCGCCTGCGTGCGTGCGGTTGCGCCAGGCATCGATCGACAGCGTGCCGGGGCCGGTGAGGGCCACGGCCAGGTTCGCCAGCAGCCACAGCAGCGGGTACTCGATGCCGCCATGCATCCAGAACCAGCCGTGCGACAGGTTCAGCAGCACGGTGACGCCGAGGAACGCCGCGGACCCCAGGGCGGCGATGCGCGTGAACGCGCCCGCGACGACCAGCGCCCCGAGCAGTGTCTGCAATGCGGCAAGCAACAGCGGCAGCGGTGCGCCGGACGGCAGGCCGAAGTGCTGGAGTTCGGCCGCGAATCCTGCGATTCCGGGCCCGCCGAACCACCCGAGCAACTTGCCCAGTCCGTGCGGCAGCAGGAAGCCGCCGGCGGCGAGACGCAACACCAGCAGCCCAGCCGATGTCGTGCCCGGACGTGCGAGGGAGGCGGCGTGGGCGACCATCGCGGCGCCCCGTCAGTGGCCGCCTTCGGAGGCGCCGAACATGCTCTTGGCGTACTGGATGCCGAGCCCGTAGCCGCCGCCATGCAGCTTGGCGATGCCGGTGGTGAGGCCGTAGGTCGCGCTGCGTGCCCAGTCGCGCTGCAGCTCCAGCAGGTACTGCACGCTGGTCAGCGGGCGCACGCCGGCCTGGATCATGCGTTGCATCGCGCGTTCGTGGGCTTCAGCGGTCACGTCGCCGCAGGCGTCGGCGATCACGTAGACCTCGAACCCCTGGTCGAGCGCCGACAGCGCCGGCCCGACGATGCAGACGCTGGTCCAGAGGCCGCCGAGCACGATGCGGGCTTTTCCGGAAGCGTTCACCGCCGCGATGACGGCCGTGTCTTCCCAGCAGTTCATGGTGGTGCGGTCGTACACCTTCGCGTCGGGGAAGGCCTCGGGGATCTCGGGGAACAACGGGCCGGAGAAGGATTTCTCGGCGACCGTCGTCAACAGGGTCGACACGCCGAAGCCGGCGGCGCCTTTCGCGACCAGGGCGACGTTGTTGCGCAGCATCGCCACGTCGATGGAATGCGTGGCGAAGGCCATCTGCGACTGGTGGTCGATCAGGATCAGCGTGTGGTCGGTCGGCGTGAGCAGGGTCTTGCCGGCGGCGGGGGAGGCGGTGGGCATGTCGGGCTCCAGTCATCGAGAAGGAATCGCGCCACTGTCGCGCGCCGCCGCGCACGCCGGCTTGCATCGGCGTGCGCGCTGCCGGCGGGCGTCAACCGTGCAGCTTGATCGCGGTTTCCGCGACGCGACGGCCCTGGTAGCGCGCGGCGTCCAGCTCGTTCTGCGTCGGTTGCCGCGATCCATCGCCGCCGGCGATCGTCGTCGTGCCGTAGGGCGAGCCGCCGGTCACTTCGTCCAGCTTCATCTGCCCGGCGAACCCGTAGTCCAACCCCACGATCACCATGCCGAAATGCAGCAGATTGGTGATGATGGAGAACAGCGTGGTTTCCTGGCCGCCATGCTGGGTGGCGGTGGAGGTGAACGCGGCGCCGACCTTGCCGTGCAGCGCGCCCTTGGCCCACAGGCCGCCGGCCTGGTCGAGGAAATTCGCCATCTGCGACGACATGCGCCCGAAGCGCGTGCCGGTGCCGACGACGATGGCGTCGTAGTCGGCGAGTTCGGCGATGGTCGCCACGGGGGCGGCCTGGTCGAGCTTGAAGTGCGATTTCTTCGCCACGTCTTCCGGTACCAGCTCCGGCACGCGCTTGATGTCGGCACTCGCGCCGCCCGCGCGCACGCCTTCGGCCACGGCGTTGGCCATGGTTTCGATATGCCCGTAGGCGGAGTAGTAGAGGATCAGGACCTTGGCCATCGCAGGACTCCGGGGAAAGGGCCGCCGCACCGTGCGGCGGCGACAGGCAGGGTTACGCCGTGCGGGTTACCGGCGTGTGCAGGTGGCAGAACTCGCGCGGGGAATAGCCGGTCATCCGACGGAAGGTGCGGGTGAAGTGGCTCTGGTCGAAGAAGCCCAGCGAGGCGGCCGTGGCGGAGATCTTCTGCGGGCCGCGGGCCAGTTGCTCCTTCGCCAGGGCGATGCGCTTGGCGAGTACGAATTCCATCGGGCTGCGGCCCGTGCTGACGCGGAACAGGCGGGCGAAATGGAAACGGCTGATGCAGGCGGCGCTGGCGATGTCGGCGAGCGTGATCGTGTCGCCGATGTGGCGTTCGATGTAGTCCAGCGCACGTGCCAGCGCACGCGGGCTGAGGCCGCGACTCTCGGCCGGCGGATTGGGTGGGGACACATAGCGACTGGGTGGCGCGGCGACAACGGAGACGTGCGGGAACAGGGACGGGGAGGCATCCACGGCGGTGTCCTCGAGCGGCGATGTGGGGGAAGGGCCTGCGGCACGAGCGCGGCATGGGCGGGGCAGGCGTGGGCCATGGTGCGTCGCGCGCGCGCGATCCATAACCCCAATCGGGGCAGGTGCCCGATCCCCCGAATGGGGGTGGGCGCGACGCGACAGCGGTCGTGCAGTTGCCTGCGCGGCGACGCCCCCCGTATCGTGGCGAAACAGGTCCGACATCCGGTGCCTGGCATCCGCCCAGACCACGTCCATGCCGATCCGCATCCTGACCGTCGATGACCACCCCCTGCTGCGCGAAGGCATCGCGGCGGTGATCGAGGGCCAGTCCGACATGGAACTGGTCGGCGAGGCCGCCAATGGCGCCGAGGCACTGCAGGTGTTCCGGGATTGCCGCCCCGACGTGACCCTGATGGACCTGCAGATGCCGGAGATGAACGGCGTGGAAGCCATCGGGGCCATCCATCGCGAGTTTCCCGATGCGAAGGTCGTCGTGCTGACCACCTACCAGGGCGACGCCCAGGCATTGCGTGCGTTCAAGGCCGGCGCCTCGGGCTATCTGCTCAAGAGCATGCTGCGCCGCGAACTGGTCGATACCATCCGCAGCGTGCACGCCGGCCGCCGCCGGATTCCTGCCGAGATCGCCGCCGGCATCGCCGAACACGCGTCCGATGATGCGCTGACGTTGCGCGAGATCGAAGTGCTGCGGCAGGTGGCCGACGGCAACGGCAACAAGCGCATTGCCCAACTGCTCACGATCTCCGAGGAGACCGTGAAGGCGCACATGAAGAACATCCTCGCGAAGCTGGACGCCAACGACCGCACGCATGCGGTCACCATCGCGGTCCGCCGGGGCATCATCGATCTCTGAAGCGGGCTTAAGGAGTTCTTAAAGAGCCTGCGGGAGCATGGCGTGGCCGGATACCCGGCTCCCCCACGTCGAGGCCCCCATGAGTGCGCTGCGCGCCTGCACGCCCCTGTTGTTGCTGTTTCCCCTGTCCGCCGCCGCGCAAGTCGTCGAGCGCACCGATGCCAAGGCGCAGGACGAGGTGTCCTCGCGCTGGAGCGCCGGCCTCGCCGTCGTCCACCGCGACAGCGAATACGCCGGCGAAGGCACGCGCACGCGCCTGTACCCGAACATCGCCTACGACGGCGACCGCTTCTACCTGCGTGGCGCCGCGTTCGGCTACCGCCTCCACGCGGATGACCGCTTCGAACTACGCGCCTTCGTCGCCGGCCGCCTGGACGGCATCGATGCGGACGACTTCGGCGTGGCCGAACTCGCGCGGCGCGGTATCGACCGCAGCCTGCTCGAAGACCGCGACGACAGCGTCGACCTGGGCATGGCGGCCAGTTGGAAAGGGGCCGCCGGCAAGCTGGAGCTCGATGTGCGGGGCGACGTCACCGGGACCAGCGACGGTTACGCCGTCGCGTTGGATTACAGCTATCCGCTGTCGCTGGGTCGTACCCGGGTGATCCCGTCGGTGGGTGCCGTCCGCCTGTCGGACGATATGGCCGACTACTACTACGGCACGCTCGACGAAGAGATCGCACGCGGCGTGGTGGCCTACCGTCCCGGCGCGGTCACCGTGCCGCGCGCCAGCGTCACCGTGGTCCACCCGTTCGCCAAGCGCTGGGCCCTGCTCGGCAACCTGGAGTACCGCGCGCTGCCGGATGCATTGCGCGACAGCCCGCTGGTGGAGGAAGGCAAGGACCAGGCGGCCTCGCTGTTCATCGGTGTCTCGCGCGGCTTCTAGGCGAAGCCTGCCTCCTTCATGAGGAACCTTCCATGTCATTGACCGTATCCCCCCGGCACCGCGATGCCATCGCGGCGCCCGCGATCCGCACCATCGCGCCGATGCCCCACGTCCGCATCAACCGCGTGACCCGCAGCCACGCGGCCGCGCTGATGCAGCTCTGCGACCGCCACATGGCGGAACTGCCGGCGGGCGCCAGCGCCCAGCGCGCGGCGGGCGGCCGCGTGCTGGAACTGATGGAAGCCCTGTTCGAAGCGCCGTTGCGTGCGTGGGCGTGGATCGCCGAATGCGACGGCATGCCTCAGGGCTATGCGTTCGGCACCGTCGGCTTCTCGATGATGGAGCGCGCGTACTACTTCAACCTGGAGTCGTTGTTCGTGCCTGCGGACGCGCGACCCTCCGGCGCCGCCTCGGCCCTGTTCGACGCGGCGCGCGCGATGGCCGATGAGTTGGGCTGCATCGATCTGCGCTGGCAGGTGCCGCTCGCGCAGGAGGGCGCGCTGGTGCTGCCCGGGCACGTCGCGGCCGCCTCCATGATCCAGTACGTGTTCCCGACGTCGATGCGGAGCCTGCGTGATGAGTAAGCAGATCGGAACCAAAGCGCCGCCGCGCCGTCGCTGGAGGCGCATGGCCGCTGCGGTGTGCGTGTCGGCCACGGCCGCGGCCTACGCCGGAGCATCCGGCTGCAGCACGCTCGCCTATCCGCAGTCGCCGCAGTACGGCGAAGACGGCTTCCAGAACGAGCGCAAGCCGCGCCCGCTGGGCTGGCGCCAGACCAGCAAGCTCTGGTGGGATTTCCTGGTGGGCGGCAAGCCGGCGGGCACGGTGCCCGCGAGCGAGATCCCGGTGCAGTCGCTTTCTGCGGAGCAACTGGCGCAGGCGCCGGATGGCACCGTGTATCGCCTGGGCCACTCCACCGTGCTGCTGAAATTGCAGGGCCGCTTCTGGCTGACCGATCCGGTCTTCGCCGAGCGCGCATCGCCCGTGCAATGGGCCGGCCCCAAGCGTTTCCATGCGCCGCCGCTGTCGCTCGATGCGTTGCCGCAGCTCTCGGCCGTCGTGCTGTCGCACGACCATTACGATCACCTGGACCGCGAGACCGTCCTCGCGCTCGCGGCGAAGACAGACGTCTTCCTGACGCCACTGGGCGTGGGCGACCGGCTCGCGCGCTGGGGCGTGCCGCGCGAGCGGATCCGCCAGCTCGACTGGTGGGAGCACTCGGACGTGGATGGCGTGCAGTTCACCGCCACGCCCTCGCAGCACTTCTCCGGGCGCACGCTGTTCGACCGCAACAAGACGCTGTGGGCATCATGGGTGATCCAGGCCGGCGACACGCGCGTGTTCTTCAGCGGCGACACCGGCTACTTCGACGGCTTCCGCACCATCGGCGACCGCTTCGGGCCGTTCGACCTGACCCTGCTGGAATGCGGTGCCTACGACCGCCGCTGGCAGGATGTGCACATGCTGCCGGCGCAGACCCTGCAAGCCCACCTTGACCTGCGCGGACGCTGGCTGGTGCCGATCCACAACAGCACGTTCGACCTGGCGTTCCACGGCTGGAGCGAGCCGATGGAAACGCTGTATTCGCTGTCGCGCGATGCGGGCGTGGACATCGCCACGCCGGTCATCGGTGCGCCACTGGCGATCCACCAGCCCGGCGGCACGCAACCGTGGTGGCGGGCCGAGTAATCCGCTGGCTCAGGTGTTGTCGGGTGCGGCGGTGAATCGCACCCGGCAGCCGAAGCCGCGGCCTGCGATGCCTTCGCCGGCATCGATCGTCGCTTCGTGCGCCTGCGCGATGCGCTGGACCAGCGAGAGCCCGATGCCGCTGCCGCGCTCGCCATTGCCATGGCTGCCGCGGAAGAACCGTTCGAAAACCCGTTCGCGCTCCTCAGCCGCCACGCCCGGTCCGTTGTCGCGCACCGCCAGCCACGCTGTGCCGCCGTCGTTGTCGGTGCCGCAGGCGATCTCGATGCGCCCGTGCTCGCCGCAGTAACGCACCGCGTTGTCGATCAGGTTGCGGGCGAGGATGCCCAGGTCGTCGAGGTCGCCGCGCACGCTGGCGGGTTCGGCGTGCACGCTGATGGTCTGGCCGCGCCGCGCCGCCATCGATTCGAACTCGCGCGCGACCATCGTCACCACGTCGGGCAGCTGCACCGTGGGCTGGTCCTCGCGCAACGGCGAGGCATCCACGCGCGCCGAATCCAGCAACTGCTGCGCGAGCCGCGACGTGCGCTGGATGCCCTGCACCAGCGGTTCCAGGGCGGTGCGGGCGTCGGCCTGCGAGCCTGCACGCAAGGCGACCTGGGTCTGGGTCAGCAGCGCCGCCAGCGGCGTGCGCAGTTCGTGCGCGGCATCGGCGAGGAACTGGCGCTCGCCCCGCATCGCCTCGGACAAGCGTTCCAGCAACAGGTTGAACGAATCCACCAGCGGCCGGATTTCGCGCGGCAGGCCGGCAGAGGGCAGGGGGGCGAGGTCGTGCGCTTCGCGCTGCGCCATCTCGCGACGCAGCCGGTTCATCGGGCGCAGGCTCCAGTGGATGGCCAGGCCAACGGTCATCCCGAGGATGAGCAGGATGACGATCCCGCTCCACACGCTGACTTTCACCCAGTACGCCAGCTCGGCACGCATCGCGGACAACGACATGCCGGACTGCACCTGGATGCGGCCGCCGGCGTCGGTGACCGCGTAGACGCGCCAGGGTTCGCCGGCCACCTCGGTGACCACGAAGCCGGGTTGGAAATCCGCTTTCAGCGGCTGGGTCGGCGCGCCTTCGGACAGCACGACGGGCCTGTCGCGGCCGAGGATCCACACCTGGTAGCGCAGCGCGTCGAACTTCCGCCCGGCCATGCTGGGCCGCGTGGGGAGCCGCAAGCGCGGGCCATCGCCCAGCGCCGTGAGGTTGGCCGGCATCGAGAGCAGGATCTGCTCGCTGACTTCCTGCAGGAAGAGGTCGTCGTGGCCCTTCTGCTGGCGCGTCATCTGGAAGTGCTGGCCGCCCAGCCAACACCCCCATCCCAGCGCGAGCGGCGTCATCACCGCGAGCAGCAGCTTGGACTTGAGCGAATGGCTCATGCGGGATCTCCCAGCCGATAGCCGAACCCGTGCACGGTGGCGATGACGCCGTCGCCCAGCTTCTTGCGCAACTGGTGGATGTACACCGCGATGGTGTTGCTCTCGATGGCGCCGTCACCGCCGTAGACCAGCGACTCCAGCGTCTCGCGCGCGATCACGCGGCCCGGCCGCTCCATCAGCGCGAGCAGCGTGCGGTACTCGTGGACGCCCAGCCGGACCGGGCGGTCGCCCTGGCGCACGGACCGGTCGGCGGGGTCCAGCACGATGTCGCCGTGGCGCAGCACCGGCGCCACGCGCCCCTGCGTGCGGCGGACGACGGCGCGCAGTCGCGCCCCGAGTTCGCCGGCTTCGAAGGGCTTGACGATGTAGTCGTCGGCGCCGGCGTCCAGGCCGCGCACCCGGTCGCTCAGTTGGTCGCGGGCGGTGATGATCAGGACCGGCGTGGTGTCGTAGCGCTGGCGCAGGGCGGCCAGCACGTCGAGGCCGGAGCCGCGCGGCAGACCCAGGTCCAGCAGGACGGCGGTATAGCCATGGTCCACCAGTGCCAGTCGGGCGGCGGCGGCATCCTCGGCACGGTCGATGGACCAGCCGTCCTGCGCGAGCGCGGCGGCGAGCGCATCGCCCAGCATGCGATCGTCTTCGACCAGGAGCAGGCGCTGCACGGGGCATCCTCGGGAACGGCGGGCCCCCATGCTAGGCCGAAGCGATTAAACCGTCTTTAATGCGACCCCGACCGGCGCAAGAAACGCAAAACCCCGCCGGAGCGGGGTCTTGGTCGTTCACCTGCCGCGGTTCTCAACCCGCGACCTAAGCCGGATGGCGCTCCCTAGGGGGCTCGAACCCCTATTTTAGCCTTGAGAGGGCCACGTCCTAACCATTAGACGAAGGGAGCGTTTTTGGTGAAACCGGCGTAGCGGATTAGTATATGCGGCGGCTACGCCCAGAGCAATGCACCCGGGCGCCGCGTGACCCCCTTGCATGGAACCGCCGCTATTACGCCGCCCACCGCTCTGCGAACCATCCCCCGCGACCAGCACACCATCTCGCGCAAGGACATCAGCCCGAATGCGCTGCGCGTGCTCTACCGCCTGCGGGATGCCGGGTTCCAGGCCTATCTGGTAGGTGGTGCGGTGCGCGACCTGCTGGTCGGCGGGCATCCCAAGGACTTCGACGTCGCCACCGACGCGACGCCCGAACAAGTGCGCCAGCAGTTCCGCAACTGCCGCCTGATCGGCCGCCGCTTCCGCCTGGCGCACGTGGTGTTCGGCCGCGAGATCATCGAGGTCGCGACCTTCCGCGCCAACAGCGACGACGGCAGCGGCGACCGCGAAATGGAAAACGGCCGGCTGGTGCGCGACAACGTCTACGGCAGCATCGAGGACGATGCCGTCCGCCGCGACTTCACCGCCAACGCGCTGTACTACGCCATCGACGATTTCTCGGTGCGAGACTATGTCGGCGGCTTCGAGGACGTGATGGCGCGCCAGCTGAAGCTGATCGGCGACCCCGAGCAGCGCTATCGCGAAGACCCGGTACGCATGCTGCGCGCCGTGCGTCTCGCCGCCAAGCTGGGTTTCGAGATCGAGGCCGATACGGCAGCACCGATCGCACCGCTCGCCTCCCTGCTGGCGGAAGCCGCGCCGGCGCGGCTGTTCGAGGAAATCCTGAAGCTGTTCCTGTCCGGTCACGCGGTCGCGAGCTTCGAAGGACTTGAGCGCTTCGGCCTGTTGAAGGTGCTGCTGCCCGAAACCGCGGCCGCGCTCGCCTCCAACCGCAGTGGTGCGCTGCGCCGCATGGTCATGGCCGGTCTGGCCGGCACCGACCAGCGCGTGGCCAACGACGAACCGGTGTCGCCGGCGTTCCTGTTCGCGCTGCTGCTATGGCCGGCGTACTGCCGCGCCCTGATGGGCTTGCAAGCCTCCGGCGTGCATGCCGAAGAAGCGCAGCGCCGCGCGGCAGACCGCGTCACCCTGCACCAGTTGAACACCGTCGCGCTGCCGCGCCGCTTCTCGCTGCCGATGCAGGAAATCTGGCTGCTGCAGACGCGCTTCGGCAACCGCCAGCGCAAGCGTGTCGTCCGACTGCTCTCGCATCCGCGCTTCCGTGCGGCATTCGACTTCCTCGTGCTGCGCCTGGAAGCCTCGCCCGAGCATGCCGAGGATGTCGCCTTCTGGCGCGAGGCGCAGACCCAGTCCGGCGATGAACTGTCGGCCGCATTGGGCGTCGGCGCCCCGACGGACGACCTCCTGGGAGAAGACGCGCCGCCGTCCAAGCGTCGCCGTCGCCGTCGCCGCCATGGTGCGGCCTCACAGGCCGAATGACACCGCACGTCCGGGCCTGCATCGGCCTGGGGGCCAACCTCGGGGATGCGGCCGATACGCTGCGACGCGCGTTCGATGCGCTTGGTGGCTGCGAAGGGGTCGAGGTGCTGCGCACGTCGCGCCTGTATCGCACGCCCGCGTGGGGGCGCGAGGACCAGCCCGATTTCATCAACGCCGTCGCGCTCGTGGACACGACGCTGGCGCCGCGAGCGCTGCTCGAGCGACTGCTCGCGGTCGAAGCGGCGTTCGGGCGACAGCGCGCCGAAGGCGAGCGCTGGGGACCGCGCACGCTGGACCTGGATCTGCTGCTGTACGGTGACGTCGTCGTCGACGAGCCGGGCCTGCACGTGCCACACCCGCATCTGCATGAACGCGCCTTCGCGCTGATACCTCTGCTCGAGGTGCTGCCCAACGCCCGTATCCCGGGTTACGGCGATGCGCGGGATGCTGTGTCCGGGCTCGAAATGTCCAACATCCATCCGTTATGAGTGGATAATACGGGGCTATGAGCACGCACGCCGACAGCAAGCCCTGGACCGTTCCCGCCCTCGCCGATGCCAAGCGCGAAGGCCGCAAGCTGGTGATGCTGACGGCCTACGACAACAGTTTCGCCCGCGTCCTGGACCGCAACGGCGTGGACCTGGTGCTGATCGGCGATTCGTTGGGCATGGTGGTGCAGGGCCACGATTCCACGCTGCCGGTGACGGTGGACGACATCGCTTACCACACCCGCGCCGTCGCGCGCGGACTCGATCGCGCGCTGCTGGTCGCCGACCTGCCGTTCCAGTCCGATGCCACGCCGGAGCGCGCACTCGATGCCGCCATCGCGTTGCTGCAGGCGGGTGCGGAGATGGTCAAGCTGGAAGGCGCGGGCCACAAGCTGGACGTGATCCGCTTCCTGGTCGAACGCGACATTCCGGTCTGCGGCCATCTCGGTCTCACGCCGCAGTCGGTGCTGACCTTCGGCGGCTACAAGGTGCAGGGCCGTGGCGATTCGGCCGCGGCGAAGCTGCGCGCGGATGCGCGCGCGGTGGCGGAAGCGGGTGCACAGCTGCTGGTGCTTGAATGCGTCCCTTCGCCACTGGCAGCCGCCATCACCGCAGACGTCGCCATCCCCACCATCGGCATCGGCGCCGGTCCCGGTTGCGATGGCCAGGTGCTGGTACTGCACGACCTCCTGGGTCTGGACACGGGCCATCGCCGGCCGAAGTTCGTCAAGGATTTCCTGGCTGAGGGCGGTTCCGTGGCGGGCGCCGTGCGCGCTTACGCCGACGCGGTGCGCAGCGGGGCTTTCCCCGACGATGCCCATTCCTACTGACTGCGCCGCGCGCATCGACACGCCACAGGGGCCCTGATGATCGAGACCATTACCGAGCTTGACGCGTTGCGTGCACGCGTCAGGGAATGGAAGCAGCAGGGCCTGCGGGTCGGCTTCGTGCCCACGATGGGCAACCTGCATGCCGGGCACTACTCGCTGGTGATGCTGGCACGCCAATACGCGGACCGGGTGGTGTCCAGCGTGTTCGTCAACCCGACCCAGTTCGGGCCCAACGAGGACTTCACCCGCTACCCGCGTACGCCGGAAGCGGACATGAGCGGTCTCGAAGGTGCCGGTTGCGATGTCCTGTGGCTGCCGACGGTGGAGTCGATGTATCCGTTCGGCGTCGAACTCGCCGCCAGGGTGCACGTGCCCGGCGTCAGCAGCGTGCTGGAAGGCGCGCACCGTCCAGGCCACTTCGACGGCGTATGCACGGTGGTGGGCCGGTTGTTCAACCAGGTCCAGCCCGACGTGGCGGCCTTCGGCAAGAAGGACTATCAGCAGCTGGCCGTGATCCGCCAGCTGGTCACCGACCTGGCGTTCCCCATCCAGATCCTGGCCGGCAGCATCGTGCGCGAGCCCGATGGCCTGGCGATGAGCTCGCGCAACCAGTACCTGTCCGCGGACGAGCGTCCGCGCGCTGCCGAAATCCGCAAGGTGCTGATCGCCATGCGCGAAGGCCTGCTGGCCGGACAGTCGCGCGCGCAGGTGGAAGCCGATGCGGCGCGCAGGCTCACCGAAGTGGGCTACGTGGTCGACTACACCGTCGTCCGCCGCCACGACCTGAGTGAGCCGGCCGACGGCGAGCAGGCCGCACGGGTGGCGCTGATCGCGGCCAAGCTGGGACGCACGCGGTTGATCGACAACCTGGAGTTCTGACGGTGGCGAGGGTGGACGCGGTGTTGCACGATCGTGCACGCCGCACCGGGCGCGAGGGGCTAAACTTCGCGTCCCCGATCCAGATTGCGCCCCCATGCACCTCAGCCTGCTCAAGACCAAGATCCACCGCGCGACCGTCACCCATTCGGAGCTGAACTACGAAGGCTCCATCGCCATCGACGGCCTGCTGCTGGATGCCACCGGCATCCGCGAGTTCGAACAGGTGCACATCTGGGACGTCACCAACGGCGCACGCTTCTCGACGTATGCGATCCGGGCCGACGAAGGCAGCGGCATCATCTCCCTCAACGGCGGTGCGGCGCGCCACGTGCAGGTGGGCGACCTGATCATCATCGCTGCGTTCGCCGGCATGAGCGAACAGGAAGCCGACCAGTTCCAGCCGACGCTGGTGTACGTGGACGGCCAGAACCGCATCACCCACACCAACCGCAGCATCCCGAAGCAGGCGGCCTGACATGAGCATCGGCTCCGACGCGTTGAACGCCCACGCCGCGCGCCTGCGCGGCACCCCGCTGAGCGAACTACTGGCGCGCGAGCCCGGCCGTGTCGCGGCGCACACGCTGCGTACCGGTCCGCTGTACTTCAATTTCGCGCGCCAGTCCTACGATGCACAGGCGTGGCAGGCCCTGCTCGCGCAGGCGCAGGCCGCCGATCTCGCAGGTGCGTTCCGCCGCCTGTTCGATGGCGAGGAAGTCAACGTCACCGAGGGCCGCTCGGCGCTGCATACCGCGCTGCGCGGGCAGCACTCCGAAGCCGTCGTCGCACGCGAGGCCTACGCCAGTGCGCTGGATGTCCGCCAGCGCATGGCCGCGCTGATCGCGAAGTTGGAAGCGACCGGCGTCACCGATATCGTCAGCGTGGGCATCGGCGGCTCCGATCTCGGCCCGAGGCTGGTGGCCGATGCGCTGCGCGATCCGCTGCCGGGACGTTTCCGCGTGCATTTCCTGTCCAACGTCGACGGCGCGGCGGCGCAACGCACGCTGGCGCCGCTGGATCCCGCGCGTACCGCGGCGATCCTGATTTCGAAGACCTTCGGCACCCAGGAAACGCTGCTCAACGGCGGCATCCTGCGCGACTGGCTGGGTAGCAGCGAGCGGCTGTATGCGGTCAGCGCGAATCCCGAGCGCGCCGCCGCGGCCTTCGACATCGCGCCGGAGCGCGTGCTGCCGATGTGGGACTGGGTCGGCGGGCGCTATTCGCTGTGGTCCGCCGTGGGCCTGCCGATCGCCCTGGCGATCGGCTTCGATCGTTTCGAACGCCTGCTGGCGGGCGCCTCGGCCTTCGATGCGCATGCCGTCAACGCGCCGCTGGCCGACAACATCGCGGTGCGCCATGCGCTGACCGCGGTGTGGAACCGCAACGTACTCGGCCACGCCGCGCAGGGCGTGATGACCTACGACCAGCGCCTGGCGCTGCTGCCGGCCTACTTGCAGCAGTTGGTGATGGAAAGCCTGGGCAAGTCGGTGAAGCTGGACGGCAGTCCGGTCGGCGTGGACACCGTGCCCGTGTGGTGGGGGGGCGCGGGTACCGATGTGCAGCACAGCTTCTTCCAGGCGCTGCATCAGGGCACGCAGATCGTGCCGCTCGATTTCGTCGGTACGGTGCGCAATGACGATCCCTATTCCGAGAACCACCTGGCGCTGATGTCCAATCTGCTCGCGCAAAGCGAAGCGTTGGCGAATGGGCAGGCCAGCGACGATCCGCATCGCAGCTATGCCGGCGGACGGCCGAGCACGATGATCCTGCTGGATGCACTGACCCCCGAAGCGCTCGGCGGCCTGATCGCGATGTACGAGCACAGCGTCTACGCGCAGTCGGTGCTGTGGGGCATCAATGCGTTCGACCAGTTCGGCGTGGAGCTGGGCAAGCAGCTGGCCAATGGCTTGCTGCCTGCACTGAAGGGTGAAACCGAAGCGAAGGATCCGGTGACGCGCGCGCTGCTGGTGGAGATCGCTGCGCGCGGGTGAAAGCGGCGCGCCGCTACGTGGACCTGCTTCCGGTAGGAGCGACGTGAGTCGCGACCGTGCGAACGGAACACATGCGGGAACCTCTTCCTTGCGGATCGTCCCGGCGGCGATTCGCACGATTCACCGTTGGCGACGCTTCATCCTTCCGGTCGCGACTTACGTCGCTCCTACAGGGGGGCGTGCCTGCCCAGCGCCCATGCCACGTGTTCCCGCACCAGCGGCGAGGGATCCTCGCGCCGGCTTTCCAGTGCGGCGAGTACATCGGGTGTCGTCGGTGCATTGCCCAGCGCCACCGCGATGTTGCGCAGCCAGCGCTCGTGGCCGCTGCGGCGGATCGCCGATCCTTCCGTGCGGCGCAGGAAATCTTCCTCGTCCCATGCGAACAGCTGGGGCAGCGTGGCGACATCCAGGTCGTTCCGGGCGCGGAAATCAGGTTCGTCCGTACGCTTGGCGAACTTGTTCCAGGGACACACCAGTTGGCAGTCGTCGCAGCCGAAGATGCGGTTGCCGATGGCGGGGCGCAGGTCCTCGGGGATCGCGCCTTCGTGTTCGATGGTCAGGTAGGAAATGCAGCGGCGCGCGTCGAGCCGGTAGGGCGCGGTGATCGCCTGCGTGGGGCAGATTTCGATGCAGCGCGTGCAGGTGCCGCAATGCGCGGTCGCGGGTGCATCGACCGGTAGCGGCACGTCCACATAGATTTCGCCCAGGAAGAACCACGACCCGCCCTCCTTGTCGATCAGGCAGGTGTGCTTGCCGATCCAGCCGAGGCCCGCATTGCGTGCGAGTGCGCGCTCCAGCACCGGTGCCGAATCGACGAATACGCGATGCCCGAACGCGCCGAATTCCCGCTGCAGGCGCTCGGCCAGCTTCTGCAGCCGGTTGCGCATCAGCTTGTGGTAGTCGCGTCCCAGCGCGTAACGCGCGACATAGGCGCGTCGGCCATCCGCCAGGGTGTCCCAGGCGTCGTCGCTGTCGTTGCGGCCGTAGTCGAGGCCGACCGAGATCACCCGCAGGGTGCCGGGGATCAGGTCCTGCGGCCGCGAGCGCTTGTCGCCGTGCTGCGCCATCCACGCCATCGAGCCGTACAGCCCCTGCGCGAGCCAGTCGCGGAGATGGTCTTCGTCCTCGCCCAGTTCGATGCCGGCGATGCCGCACCGCTGGAAACCGAACTCGCGCGCCAGCGCACGCACGCGGGCGACCAGGGTCGCGGGGTCGGGTGGCAACGAGGGCAACGGGGGGGACGGCATGCGGAAAGTATAGGTGGCCCGGCGGCATTCACTTCCGCGCAACCCGGGCCGGTCCTAGAATCCGCGCATGTCAGCCACCGTGCCCCTGTATTCCACCTTCGCCGCGCGGGCGCTGGATGCGAACGCCACGCGCGCGCTGGGGGGCGACGCCTACACGCTGATGCAGCGTGCCGGCCAGGTGGCGTGGCAGTACGTGCTGATGCATTGGCCGGAGGCGCAACGCATCGTCGTGATTTGCGGGCCGGGCAGCAATGGCGGCGATGGTTACGTGCTGGCCCGGCACGCGCACCGTGCGGGGCGTGCGGTCGAGGTGGTCCATCTGCCCGAACACGTCCCGGCCAATCCCGTCGCCCAGCGCGCGTGCACCGATTACGTCGCGGCGGGGGGGCGCGTCACCCTGTTCGATGGCACGTTGCCGAAAGCCGAGGTCCTGGTGGATGCCTTGTTCGGGATCGGCCTGTCGCGCGCGCCCGAAGCCAGTGCGCATGCGCTGATCGATGCGCTCAACGCGCAGGCGCTGCCCGTGTTCTCGCTCGACGTGCCCAGTGGCGTCGATGCGGACCGTGGCGGCGTACCCGGCGTGGCGGTGGTGGCGACGCGCACCCTGCAATTCATCGCACGGCACGCCGGCCTGCATACGGGCGATGCGCTGGAATACACGGGCGCGTTGTCGTTGGACGACCTCGACGTGCCGTCCGAGGCCTTCGAGGGCGTGGAAGAACTCGCGACATTGCTCGATCACGAAGCGCTGGCGCGCTGGCTGCTGCCGCGCCGTCGCAACACGCACAAGGGCGAGTCAGGGCACGTGCTGTGCATCGGCGGCGAAGAGGGCAGTGGTGGCGCGGTCGCGTTGTGCGCGGAGGCTGCGTTGCGCGCCGGTGCGGGCCTGCTCAGCGTGGCGACGCGACCGGCGCATGTCGCCGCGATCCTCGCGCGCCGTCCGGAAGCCATGGTGCGGGGCGTCGAATCCTCGGAAGACCTTGCGCCGATGCTCGCGCGCGCTGGCGTCATCGCGATCGGACCCGGTCTGGGGCAGGGCGAATGGGCGCGTGCGTTGGTGCAGCAGGCCTGGCGCAGCGGGCGGCCACTGGTCGTCGATGCCGATGCGCTCAATCTGTTGGCGGTATCGCCGGAAGCGCTGCACGACGCGGTGCTCACGCCGCATCCCGGCGAGGCCGCGCGCCTGCTGGGATGTACGACGGCCGAGGTACAGGCGGACCGGTTCAACGCCGTCCGTGCGATCGCTCAGCGCCATGCGTGCGTTGTCGTACTGAAGGGCGCCGGCACGATCGTTGCCGCGCCCGACGGAGCGCTGCGGGTGATCGATGCAGGCAATCCCGGCATGGCCGTCGGCGGCATGGGCGACGTGCTGACCGGCGTGATCGCAGCGTTGCGCGCGCAGGGCCTTCCTGCGTTCGATGCGGCCAGTGCTGGCGCGCTGCTGCATGCGCTCGCGGGCGACGCAGCGGCATGGGACGGACAGCGCGGCCTGCTGCCTTCCGACCTGATGCCGCACCTGCGACGCCTCGCCAATCCCTGAGCGGCGCCTGCGCGGTTCGGCGCCAGCACTTAGAATCGTTGCATGCACACATTCCTTGCCGACAGCGATGCCACCGAAGCCCTGGGCCAGGCGCTCGCGCGCACGCGGCCACCCTTCGCCGTGGTGCACCTGCAAGGCGACCTGGGGGCCGGCAAGTCGACCCTGGCGCGCGCGCTGTTGCGTGCACTGGGCGTGGGTGGCGCGATCCGCAGCCCGACCTACACTCTCGTCGAGCGCTATCCCGTCGAAGGCGGCGAAGCCTGGCACCTGGACCTCTACCGCATCGGCGATGCGGGGGAACTGGAATTCCTCGGCCTGGACGAAGGTGCAGCCGTGCTATGGCTGGTGGAATGGCCCGAGCGCGGCGGTGCGTCCCTGCCGCAGGCGGACCTGGTGGTGACACTGGCGGTCGAGGGCGCTGGACGATCGGTCCGGTGCGAGGCGGGCTCCCGCATCGGCGAGCAGTGGCTGACGCGGGTGGCCGGAGAAGCTCAGTTGCAGGCTTCAGTTGCCCAGACTGGTTAGGAACATCTTCCAGGTTGCGGATTATTAAGGGAAAACGTCTTGCATTCGTGACCTGATGGTGCTTGAATCCGCGGCATGAGCCCGGGGATGCCCACCACCGCCATGCTGCGCGCCGCCCTTGCAGGGCTGCTGGCCATGCTGCCGGTATCGCTCTGGGCGGGCGAAGTGACTGCCGTCAGCCTCGCGCAGGGCGCCACCGGTACCCGCGCCGAGATCCAGCTGGCCGGAACGGGCCAGTACAAGACCATCAGTCTGAAAGGCCCTGATCGACTGGTCGTGGACCTGCCGGCCTCGAAGGCCCGCGCGGGTCTCCGCCTGCCGGCACCGGCCGGCATCGTCCGTGCGGTGCGCACGGGGCAACCCGATGCGAACACGTTGCGCATCGTCTTCGATCTCGCTTCGCCGGTGGCCGCGCTCAATCCGCGCATGGAACAGGCCGGCGATGCCTCGCGCCTGGTGATCGAATGGCCGGGCGATGGTGCGGCTCCCGCCGCTTCGACGCAGGTGGCGGCAAGCGCGCCTCCGGCAGCGACGACGACTCCGACGACTCCGCCGCCCGCCGCGAACTCCGCTTCGCAGGCCCAGGCCGATGCGGCGCGCGCGACCGCGCTGCTGACCGCACAGGTGACAGAGGCGGGCCAGGCGCCTGCCACGTCGCCCCCCGCGACCACGCCGAGCGCATCGCCGTCACCGCAGGCCATCCTCAACGGGCAGGCGACCACGGCGGTCGTCACGCCGAACGCGGGCAGCCCGCCGCCCACCTACACGATCGCGACCGGCCAGCCGACCCCGATGCCGGGTTCGCCGGCAGCGACCGCCACGCCTGACGCGACCGTCGTCGTGCCGTCGCCCGTCGTCACCGCCGGCATGCGCCCGCTGGTGATCGCCATCGATCCGGGCCACGGCGGCCAGGATCCCGGTGCCATCGGCCCGAGCGGCCGCTACGAAAAGCATGCGGTGCTGGCCATCTCCAAAGAGCTGGCGCGCCAGATCAATGCCACGCCCGGCATGAAGGCCTATCTGGTCCGCGATACCGACGTCTACGTCGAGCGCCCGCAGCGCGCCCGCAAGGCGCGCGCGGCGAAGGCCGACATGTTCGTCTCCATCCATGCCGACGCGGCGGAAAACCGCAGCGCCTGGGGCTCATCCGTCTATGTGCTGTCGCTGCGCGGCGCGTCCTCGCAACACGCGCGCTGGCTGGCCGACAAGGAAAACGCGTCCGACCTGGTCGGCGGCGTGCGCCTGACCAAGGACACGTTGTCCAACGTGCTGCTCGACCTGGCCCAGAGCGGCCACATGAAAGCCTCGCAGGACGCGGCGGGGCACGTGCTGACCTCGCTGAAGGACCTGGGCAAGACCCACAAGCCGCAGATCGAGTTCGCCAACTTCGAGGTCCTGCGCAATTCCGACATGCCGGCGATGCTGGTGGAGACGGGCTTCATCTCCAACGCGGACGAGGAAAAGCGCCTGTTCGACCCCGCGCATCAGCGCAAGGTGGCGGGCGCGGTGCTGGATGGCATCCAGTCGTACTTCACCCGCCAGCCCCCGCCGGGCACGCTGTTCGCGGCGCGCGCCCAGGCCGAGGCCGAGGCACGCAGTGTTGCGGCAGGCGGGGCCGCCGGCGCGCCCTGATCGCGCGTTCGCTCGGCTATCATCACGGCTGATTCCCCGAGACGGCGCGCCTGCGCCGCCAGCACGTGCCGATCCGCCAGCTCCCCGACACCCTGATCAACCAGATCGCCGCCGGCGAAGTCGTCGAACGCCCCGCGTCCGTCGTCAAGGAACTCGTGGAGAACGCGCTGGATGCCGGTGCGCGCCGCGTGGACATCGACCTGGAAGAGGGCGGCGTCCGCCTGATCCGCATCCGCGACGATGGCGGCGGTATCGCGCCTGAAGAACTGCCGCTGGCGGTGTCGCGCCACGCCACCAGCAAGATCGCCTCGCTGGACGACCTTGAGGCCGTCGCGACGCTGGGCTTCCGTGGCGAAGCACTGCCGTCGATCGCCTCGGTCAGCCGGTTCTCGCTGACCTCGCGGCGCCCGCAGGATGCGCACGGTGCCTCACTGCAGGTGGACGGCGGCAAGCTGGGCGAGGTGTCGCCGAAGCCGCACGCCGTCGGCACCACGGTGGAAGTCCGCGAGCTTTTCTACAACGTGCCGGCGCGGCGCAAGTTCCTGCGCGCCGAACGCACGGAGATGAGCCATATTGAAGAATGGCTGCGCTCGCTGGCGTTGGCGCGTCCCGACATCGAGCTGCGCGTCTCGCACAACGGGCGGCCCTCGCGCCGCTACAAGGCGGACGAACTCGAATCCCTCGCGCGCCTGGACGAAACGCTGGGCGAAGAGTTCGCCCGTAGCGCGCTGCGCGTGGATCATGCCGCCGCCGGCCTGCGCCTGCACGGATGGATCGCCCAACCCAGCTACTCGCGTGCCAGCGCCGATCAGCAGTACGTCTACGTCAATGGCCGCTCGGTGCGCGATCGCAACATCGCGCACGGGGTGAAGATGGCGTACCAGGACGTGCTCTTCCACGGCCGGCAGCCCGCGTACGTATTGTTCCTCGAACTCGACCCCACGCGCGTCGACGTGAACGTGCACCCCGCCAAGCACGAAGTCCGTTTCCGCGACACCCGGCTGGTGCACGATTTCGTCTATCGCACGCTGCACGAGGCGCTCGCGGAGACGCGCGCGGGTGTCGTGCCGCAGGATGCCGTGGCATCGTCCTTCGCCGCGCGCCCTGCGGGTTCGATCCCCTCGGCCTGGATGCCGACGCAGCAGTCGCCCTTGGGGCTTTCGGTGGCGGAAGCCCCCGCCGCCTACGCTGCGCTGTATGCGCCGGCGACCGACGCGTCGCCGGGCGCCATGGTGAACTATCCCGCGCCCACCATGCCGGTCATGCCGGCGAACGATCCGGACGGCGTGCCGCCGCTGGGTTTCGCCATCGCCCAGTTGCATGGCATCTACATTCTCGCCGAGAACGCCGACGGCCTGATCGTCGTCGACATGCATGCCGCGCACGAGCGCATCGGCTACGAGAAGCTGAAGCAGGCGCACGATGGCATCGGTCTGCGCGCGCAACCCTTGCTGGTGCCGCGTGTGCTGGCGGTCGCCGAGCGCGAGGCCGACGTGGCCGAACGCGAGGCCGCCACGCTGGCCCTGCTGGGCTTCGACATCACCCGCGCCGGCCCGCAATCGCTCAGCGTGCGCAGCATTCCGGCGCTGCTCTCCAATGCGGATCCGGAAGCGCTGCTGCGCGACGTGCTCGCCGATCTGCGTGAACACGGCGAGAGCCGCCGCGTGTCGGCGGCGCGCGACGAACTGCTGGCGACGATGGCGTGCCACGGTGCGGTGCGCGCGAACCGTCGCCTGACGCTGCCCGAGATGAATGCCCTGCTGCGCGAGATGGAGATCACCGAGCGCTCCGGGCAATGCAACCACGGCCGCCCGACCTGGGCGCGCTTTTCCTTGAACGAGATCGACCGCTGGTTCCTGCGAGGACGTTGACATGGGGATGAAGACAGGATGGCTGGGGATGGCCATGCTGCTGGGTTTGCTGGTGGGGTGTGGCGATGCGGACGAGAAGGCCGGCGCGGCCGGCAAGGTCGTCGACGCCCGCTTCCTGGCCGACAACACGGCATGGCGCGAGCAGCGCAAGAACGAGCTGGTCGCACCGGATGGCTGGACCAGCCTGGTGGGCCTGCACTGGATCGAACTGAAGTCGCATTTCATCGGCAGTGGCCCGGCGAGCGGCATCAAATTGATCGTCGGCCCACCGAAGATGGGCATGGTGACGCAGCAGGAAGGTCGCATCTTCTTCACACCCGAACGTGGCGTCGACCTGACGCTCAACGGCGAGCCGTTGAAGGGCCGTGTCGAACTGCAGAGCGACCGTGATGCAACGCCGGGCGTGATCGGCTTCGACGAAGGCAAGGGGGCGCTGTCGGTGATCGAGCGCGGCGGCCGCCATGCCCTGCGCGTCAAGTACGCCGATGCGGAGTCGCGCACGCAGTTCGTCGGCCTGGACTACTGGCCCGCGCTGGAAAGCTGGCGCATCGAGGGCCGCTACATCCCGCATCCGCCGGGGAAGACGCTGACCATCGTCGACGTGATCGGCGTGGCGAACGAGTCGCCGAATCCTGGCGCGGTGGAGTTCGAACGCGACGGCAAGACGTTCCGGCTCGAAGCGCTGGGTTCGCCGGACGGTCCGTTGTTCTTCGTGCTGGCCGACCGCACCAGCGGGCACGGCAGCTACCCGGCCGGCCGCTTCCTCGATGCCGAAGCGCCGCGCGACGGCAAAGTGGTGCTGGATTTCAACCGCGCCTACAACCCGCCGTGCGCGTTCACCCCGTACGCCACCTGTCCGCTGCCGCCGGCGGAGAACCGCCTTGACCTGCTCGTCGAAGCAGGCGAGAAGGCATACGCCAAACCGATCAAAGTACTTTGAGGAAGGAACCGATGAAGTTGCACGTGCTGCTGAAATCCCTCGTTGCCACGGGCCTGCTCGCCAGTGCTTCGGTGCTGGCCGCCGACACCGCCAAGGCACCCGACGCGCCCGTGCCGCTGCTGTGGAAGGTGTCGGACAAGGACAACGCGGTGTACCTGCTCGGATCGTTCCACCTGCTGCGGCCGAGCGACTACCCCTTGTCGGGCGACGTGGAAGCGGCGTTCGCCGATGCGGAGCGGCTGATGTTCGAACTGGCGCCGTCGGAGATGCAGTCCACGGCGGTGCAGCAGCTGATGCTGCAGGCGGCGCTGCGCACCGACGGCAAGACGCTGCAGCAGGAACTGGATGCAGCGACCTGGACGCGACTCGAGGCGTGGACCGCCAAGAACGGTATGCCGATCGTGGCGTTCAACAGCTTCGAGCCCTGGTTCGTCGGGCTGACCATCAGCATCGTCGAGATGACCCGTCAGGGCCTGGATCCGAAGCTGGGCCTGGACAACCACTTCATGGACAAGGCCAAGGCCGCGGGCAAGCCCACAGCGGGGCTGGAACTCGCGCAGGAACAGATCGGCGTGCTCGATGGCATGGAGGCCGCAGAACAACGCCAGTTCATCATCGAAGCGCTCGACCAGGCCGCCAAGGGCTCCGTGGAAACCGAACGGCTGCACCAGGCGTGGCGTCGTGGCGATGCCGAAGGCCTCTGGACCGGCATGGCGGCGGACATGAAGCGTCAGTACCCGCGTCTCTACAAGCGCATCAACGTGGAACGCAACGACGCCTGGGTGCCGAAGATCCGGCAGATCCTCGACCAGCCCGGCGACGACGATGCGCTGGTGGTGGTCGGCGCGCTGCACCTGCTGGGCGACGACGGTGTGGTCGAGAAGCTGCGCGCGCGCGGTTACAAGGTGGAGCGCATCTGTTCCGCCTGCCAGGCCGGCACGCGCTGAAGACTGTTCCGCGGCGTCATGGCGCCGCGGGTTCCATCACGATGCAATCCACCGGGCATGCGGGCACACACAGCTCGCATCCCGTGCACAACAGGTCGATGACCACGTGCATGTGCTTGGCGCCGCCGATGATGGCGTCCACGGGACAGGCCTGGATGCACTTCGTGCAGCCGATGCAGTCTTCTTCCACCACCACCGCGACGATGGGCGGTTTGTGCGCGCCGCGGCTGCGATCGTAAGGACGCGCGGGTACCTGCAACAGGTGAGCCAACGCACGCGCGCCGGCGTCGCCGCCCGGCGGGCAATGATCGATGCCGGCCTCGCCACGCGCCATCGCTTCGGCATACGGCCGGCATCCATCGAAGCCGCACTGGCCGCATTGGGTCTGCGGCAGCAGGCGGTCGAGGCGTTCGACGAGCGCGGCGTCCATCGCCGTAGCGATGCCTAATGGGTCAGCGCACCGGCATGCCGGGCAGGGCGCCGGCATCCGCGTCCAGCAGCGCGAGTGCGCCGCCGTCGAAGCCGGCCGACAGGATCATCCCTTCGCTCAGGCCGAAGCGCATCTTGCGCGGCGCCAGGTTGGCGATGAACACCACCTTGCGGCCGACGAGTTTCTCCGGCTCGCCATAGCTGCCGCGGATGCCGGAAAAGATCTGCCGCTGGCCCAGCTCACCCGCATCCAGCAGGAAGCGCAGCAGCTTGTCGGAGCCCTCCACGAAGCCGCATTCCAGCACCTGGCCGATGCGCAGGTCGAGCCTGGCGAAATCCTCGATGCCGATGGTGCCGCCCGCGTCCTTCGCGTCAGCCGGTGCGGGCGCAGCCTTGGCCTCCTTCTTCTCGGATGCGGCAGGCGCGGGTGCAGCGGCGAGAGTGTCCTTGGAAGCGTCGGTCATGGCGTCGATCAGTTTCGGGTCGATACGGGTGAACAGGGGCGTGTAAGACTGGATGGTGTGCGCCTGCAACGGCGCGGCGACATCCGCCCAGGTTTCGACGGGCGCGCCGAGGAAGGCTTCGGCTTCCGCACTCGTGCGCGGCAGCACCGGCTTGAGCGCGGCGGCCAGGACGCGGAACAGGTTCAGGCCCTGCGTGCACACCGCCTGCAGTTCGGCGTCGGCGCCTTCCTGCTTGGCGATGACCCAGGGCTTTTTCTCGTCGATGTACTTGTTGGCTTCATCCGCCAACGCCATGGTCAGGCGCAGCGCGGTAGCCGGTTCGTTGCGCTCGTAGGCATCG
This sequence comes from Pseudoxanthomonas sp. Root630, assembly GCF_001427585.1. GTDB lineage: Bacteria > Pseudomonadota > Gammaproteobacteria > Xanthomonadales > Xanthomonadaceae > Pseudoxanthomonas_A. The sequence goes on from NZ_LMGY01000018.1 coordinate 85,359, forward strand.
GCAATCGGGCCGAGCGCGTCGACGAAGCGCTGGTACATGGCGGGATCGGGCAGGACATCGGCCAGCTTGCCGCCGAAGCGCTTGTCGATGAAGCCGGCGCAGCGGCTGGCCAGGTTGACGAACTTGCCCACCAGGTCTGCATTCACGCGGGCGATGAAGTCGCCGAGATTCAGATCCAGGTCGTCCACACCGCCGGAGGACTTCGCCGCGTAGTAGTAGCGCAGGGCTTCCGGTTCCAGTCCGGTGTCCAGGTAGGTGCGCGCCATGATGAAGGTGCCGCGCGACTTCGACATCTTCGCGCCATCCACGGTCAGGTAGCCGTTGACGTGCAGGCGCGTGGGCGCACGGTGGCCGGTGCCTTGCAGCACGGCCGGCCAGAACAGGCCATGGAAATTGACGATGTCCTTGCCGATGAAGTGGTGCAGCTCGACGTCGGTGCCGGCCACCAGGTGCGGTTCGAAATCGATGCCGCGTTCGGCACACAGGTTCTTGAAACTGCTCAGGTAGCCGATGGGTGCATCGAGCCAGACATAGAAGTACTTGCCGGGCGCACCCGGAATCTCGAAACCGAAGTAGGGCGCGTCGCGCGAGATGTCCCACGCGCGCAGGCCGCCGTCCGCATCCAGCCACTCGCGCAGCTTCGCCTTCACGCCCGGTACCGCGACGTCGCCGGCCAGCCAGTCGCGAAGGAACGCCTCGAAGCGGCCGACGTCGAAAAAGTGGTGCTCCGAATCGCGGATCTCCGGCGTGCTGCCCGAGAGGATGGACTTCGGTTCCTTGAGGTCGGTCGGCGCATAGGTGGCGCCACAGACTTCGCAGTTGTCGCCGTACTGGTCCGCCGAACCGCAGTTGGGACAGATGCCCTTGATGTAGCGGTCGGGCAGGAACATGCCCTTGGCCGGGTCGTAGAACTGCGCCACCGTGCGGCGGCTGATGTGGCCGCCGGCGTCCAGGCGCTGGTAGAACGCTTCGGTCAGTTCGCGGTTGGCGGTGGAATTGGTCGAGTCGTAGTGGTCGAACGCCACGCCGAAGGCGGCGAAGTCGCGCTCGTGGCCGGCCTGGATGTTTGCGATGAAGACCTCCGGCGATACGCCGGCCTTCTCGGCCGCCAGCATGATCGGCGTGCCGTGCGTGTCGTCGGCGCAGACGAAGTACACCGTGTCGCCCCGCATCCGCCGCGCGCGCACCCAGATGTCGCCCTGGACGTAGCCCACCAGATGGCCCAGATGGAGGGGGCCGTTGGCGTAGGGCAGGGCATTGGTGACGAGGGCGGTGCGGCTCATGAGGGGCTTCGTGACGGGGATTGGCGATTATCGCATGGACCCGCAGCGGCCCTTCGGACGCCCAAAACGCAGCGGGCCCGGCATGACCGGGCCCGCAGGAACTGTTGGAGCGTGGACCTTACTGGCGGATCCAGGTCTGCGACTTGCAGATGAAGGCGATGCAGCCGGAGACTTCCAGCTTCTTGCCGCCTTCGATCAACTCCATCTTCGACTTGTAGACCTTGCCCTCGTCCGGCTTGAGGATGGTGCCGCCGGCGTACTCGCCGCCGCCCTCGGACTTCATGCCGCGGATGATCTCCATGCCGGTGATCGGCTTGTTCTTGCGATCGTCCTTGCACTTGTCGCAGGTCGGGTTCGGCTTGCTCGGGTTGATCAGTTCGATGATGCGCCCGCTGATCGCGCCGTTGGCGGCCTGGGTGATCTCGACATAGGACTTCGGCTTGCCGGTCTCGCTGTCGATGGTCTTCCAGCGGCCCACCACCGGGTCGGCGGCGGACGCCACCAGCGACAGGGCCATCAGCGGGGCGGCCAGGCAGATGGCCATCAGGGTCTTGCGCATGTTCCCCTCCCAGGGATGTAGGTCAGGCCCGTCGGCGACGCCGGCGGGATGCGGCATTTATACCGCATCCGCTGGCGTATGGAAGAAGCCTGTTCAGCCGTCCTTTCGGGTGCCGAGGCCGCTTTCGTCGGCTTCGGGGGTCTCGGGTTCCTGGGCGTTCTTGGCAGGCTCGACAGCCGGGATGCGCGAGCCGCCGGGGGTGCCGGGAACCTGTTCGACTTCGCCCACGGAGACCCGCCCGATGCGGGGCTTCATCCAGACTTCGTCGTGCCAGGCCTGGTATTGCTTCGGGTCCCAGTAGCGCTCGTCGTAGAACTTGCTGCCGTCGATCTGGATCTCGCCGCTCGGCCCGGGAATGTAGATCTGCAGGTTGCCGGTGAAGCCGGTGCGGCTCCCCGTCATCTGGCGGCGCGCACGCCGAAGGACATTCGCGAGTCGCGGTTGGGCGGCCGCATCGCCGTACTCGGCATAGACCGCCTGCCCGATGTCCAGTGCGCGAGCCCGTTCGGCTTCGTCCATCTGGCTCCAGTAGCGCTCGCGCAGTCCGCTGAATCCCGCGTAGCCACGTTCGGCGGCCAGGTCCATCCATGCATAGGCCAACGCGCGATCCTGCGGGATGCCGTGTCCTGTCCAGTACATCTCCGCCACCATGCCCTGCGACGGCTTGTCCGCATAGTAGGAAGCGCGGCGGAAAAAGCGCAGCGCGTCGTCGTGTTCGTTCTTGTCGTACTTCTCGAGGCCGAGCAGTCGATAGCGGATGTCGGGATGGCTTTCCAGAAAGCCCGCCGCCCGGAGCAGGGGGTCGGCTGCCGGATCCGGTGGAGGCGCCTTGTTCGAGCGTTGCGCGGACGCATCGGGCTGCATGCACGCGAGCAGCAGCAAGAAGGGCAGGGTGTTCCTGAAACGCGCGGTCATACAGGCCTTCCGTGAAGTGGGTCGATCAGTCCTTCATGATCGCCAGCACATCCCGCGAGGGGATGTGCTGGAAGCCATGCCCGCCGGGACGATCAGCGGCTCGCTTGTGCCTTGGTCTTGCCGCCGATGTGGCGATCGAAGAACGACAGCATCTCGGTGTAGAGGTGCTCGTTGTTCTCTTCCTTGTAGAAGCCGTGGGCCTCGCCGGACTGGATGATCATGCCTTCCGGCGCATTGCCGGCTGCCGTGAGCGCCTTGGCGATCGCCTCGGTATGCTCCGGCGGGCAGCGCTCGTCACGCGCGCCTGCCGCCAGGTAGATCGGCAGTTTCAGCTGGTTGGCGTAGTTGATGGGCGACATCGCGTCCTGCTCGGCGCGCGTGCGGCCGAAGGCGCGCACCAGGTAGCGCCGCCCGCTTTCGCTCCGGCTGGTATCGCTCTTGGTGAGCTGGATCTGCGCATCGTAGAGGCCGACATAGCCGAAGGCGCACTTGAACAGCTCTGCATCGCGCGCCGGAGCCATCAACGACGCGTAGCCACCGAAGCTGCCGCCGTAGATGCAGACCTTGTCCTTGTCGGCTTGGCCTTGGGCGATGACGTAGCGCGTTCCATCGATGATGTCGTTCATGATGCCCTGCGCCCACTGGCCATATGCCTGATCCTGGAACTCCTTGCCGAAGCCGCCAGAGCCGCGGTAGTTGAGCTGCAGCGTGGCGTATCCGCGGCTGGCGAACAACTGCGGCTCGGTGCTGTAGCCCCAGTTGTCGCGCGGCCCCATCGGGCCACCGTGGACGTTGACGATCAGGGGCAGGTTCTTGCCGTCGGAGCCGTGCGGGATGGTCAGGTAACCATGGATCTTGCGGCCATCCCTCGCGGTGAACGAGATGGACTGCATCGAGCCCATCTTCTTCGGGTCGATCCAGGGGCGGTTCTTCATCAGGAAGCGCGCCTTGTTCGCCTTGCGGTCGAACAGGTAGAGCTCTCCCGGGTTCCGGTCGCTGTAGGTGCTGACGACGATCAGCTGGCCATCGCGGGTGGCGCTGCTGAAGCTGACGAACTGGCCGGGAAAGGCGGCCGCGAGAGAGGTGTAGAGCTGCGCGTCGGCGTGTTTGGATTCCACAAGGGTAACTTCCGGTTCCCCGGCCTCGGTCACTACGCCGAGAATGCGCTCGGAACCGTCCACGGACTCCACGTAGCCGGACACATCGGAGACGGGATCCTTGAAGAGTTCAGTGAATTTTCCGCTGCTGGCATCCAGCGTGCCGAAGCCTGCCGGCGCCTTGCCGTCGTCCCGCAGTGCGTAGATGTCGCCGTTCCGCGCGGATCCCAGCACGCGCAGTCGCGACCCATCGCTCTTGGACGAGCTGATCTGGTTCCACTTGCCATCCGCACCCCGCGCGTACACTTCGTTGTGCGTGTCGTACCCGGCCTCATCGTCCTTGTCGCTGTAGCACACGGCGAAGGCAGGTTCCTTCTCGTGGTTGAGGACCATCGCGCAATCTTCCTTCGGCGCGCGGCCGAGGGATTTGCGCCGTCCGCTGACGGTATCCATCATCACGACTTCGGTGCCCGCGCCGGTATTGGAGCGCTGGTAGCGCGCCGCCATCATCACGTTGACGTCGTCGTCGGGCAGGGTGTCCAGCAAGGAGAAGAACTGGCCATCGGCCTGCTTCGCGCGCTGGGTGACGTTCTGTGTGCCGTACTCGATCAGGGTGCGCGGCTGCGATCCGTCGGCATTCACCGCGAACCATTCGCCGGTGCCGACGGGGCGTTCAAACGAACCGATCTTGCGGACGGCGTTGAACATGAGGCGCTCGGGGCTGGTCCAGTGGAACGCGCCGACGCTCTTCTTCTCGGGCAACTGGTTGACGTTCACGATCTTGAGGTCGCTGGTGCGCAGCACGGTCAGTACGTCCTGCTCGCCGCGATCGACGCGCAGCGCCAGGTACTTGCCATCCGGCGAGATACGGGCGCTGCTGTAAGTGGGGTGCTTGACGAAGTCGGCGATGGATTGCGCATGCGCCGCGGCAGCGGGCAACGCGCACGCGACGGCAAGCAGCCATGAGGTGGCGATGGTGGTCGGTTTCATTCTTCGTTTGATCCCCTATGTGGCCCTCGATGGAGGGCATGTCCTTGAAGTCCTGCGATCAGGCAAGGAGTGTGGAGCGGGCTGGATGCCCTCCCGCCCCATGATGTGCCAGGCGCGGAAGCTTCATCGATCTGGCGTCGCTCGGATTCCCATCCCGAGTCTGCCGGGAAACCCGCTGGAAAAAAAGCCCGGCTTTCGCCGGGCTTTTTCGGGGCCTTCCTGCCGGCCTCAGAACGTGTAGCGGACGTCGGCGTACACCTGGCGGCCGATCACGTCGTGGGAGCGCCACGTGTAGGGCCACGTGGTGAACGTGACGTCGTCGGGCTGCTGGTTGTTGAGCAGGTTGACCACGGAGAAGCCCAGGGTGAGCTTGTCGGTGATCTTCTTCTGCACGTCGAGGTTGTAGCGGATGTACGGTGCGATGCGGCCGGTCTCCCCCCAGTTCGGCAGCGAGCCCATGCGGGTGGCATAGGTCGTCACGAACCAGTCGTCGTTGGACCAGCTCAGGCGCACGTTGGCACGGCTGCGATAGTTGAAGTACTGCATGTGGTCGCGGATGTTCAAGGGCTCATCGCCTTCGAAACGCACCAGATCCAGCTTCAGCACGTGGGTGTAGCCCACTTCGAAGCCGAACGTACCCAGGCGGTCGGTATCCAGCGAGTACTTCCAGTTGGCATCGATACCCTGGGTTTCCAGGCTGGCCTGGTTGATCGGGTACGAGCTGTACTGCGACACCTGCCCATTCGAGAGCTCGCCACCGGCGCGGGTGACCTGGCCCAGGAAGGCCTGGCAGGAAGGCGAGGTGGAGTCCACCGGATTGCCGTTGACGTCTTCACCCAGGCGGCAGTCGGCGTACTGGCGCATCAGGAAGTCGCTATCCAGCTCCGCGACCTGGTTCTCGAGCTTCATGTTGTAGTAGTCGACGGTCAGCGACATGCGGTCCATGATGTCCCACACCAGACCGGCGGTCCACGACTTGCTGGTTTCTTCCTTCAGGTCGGTGCGACCTTCATAGGTACGGAAGACCTGGTAGTTGTAGCTCGTGTTGTTCTCGCAGCTGGGCGAGGTCGGATCGATGCCCGCGACACGGCACAGGTAGGCGTCGGTGATGTAGGTGTAGGCACCCGAATAGCCGGCGAACACGTAGTGCATGTCCGGAGCGCGGAAGCTGGTGGCATAGCTGCCGCGCAGCAACAGCGAATCGACCGGCCGGTATTCCAGGCCCGCCGACCACGTGAACGCACCATCGACTTCGGTCACGTCGTCGTAGGTGTCGTAACGGCCGGCCAACTGTGCCTTCAGCGAGTCGAAGATCGGAATGCTGAACTCGAGGCCCAGCGCGTAGCGATCACGCTCGCCGCCGCCACCGGTGCTGGTCAGGTTGTAGATGCGGTCCGCGCCGGTGTAGCTCGGGGTGGAGCGCGGGTCCGGCGTGAGCGTGTATTCCTGATGGCCGGCTTCGACCACCAGCGCCGCGCCCAGCGAGCCTGCGGGCAGGTCGAACAGGTCGCCGCTCAGCGAGAACGAAGCCGTGCTGTTCTCGGATTCGCCGGTGCTGTTCACGATGGTCGACAGGGACCGGTAGGTCTCCGGCGTCATCGGGCTGAAGAGGCGGTTGAGGTACGTCAGGTTGTAGCCGTCGTAGCGGGGATAGCTGCCCTGCACGCCGGTCTGCGTGCCGAGGAAGTACTCGTTGACACGGTTCTGCAGGAAGCGCGGGCGGTTGGATTCGAACTCGAAGCGCGAGTAGGAAACGCCGAAGTCCCAGTCGAAGCGGTTGTCGAGGAAGGCGCCGCGGACGCCGGCGAAGAAGTTGTACGACTTTTCGTCGTACTCGGTCTTCTGCGCGCCGCCGATTTCCTCGGGCGTGATGATGCGCTGGGCCTGGATGTAGCCGTAGGCCGGGGTGTAGACCCAGCCGGGCGTCTGCCAGAACTGCGTCGAGCTCACGCCCGTGTTCTGCGAATCGGTGCCCAGGAACTGGCCGTACAGCTGCACGCCGTTGTCGAAGTCGTAGGTGCCCGACAGGTACGCCGACGTCTTGTTGTAGCTGTTCTGCAGGGCGGAGGTCGCCGGATAGCCGAAGTAGCCGCAACGGTTCGGCGTCGCGTTCGACACGGTGGCCGAGGTGTTGTAGGGCTCGAATTCCGAAGACGTGCGCGAGCAGGAGTAGCGGAGCGCGTCGACCGAGGTCGAGAGCGTGCCGCCCGGCGTCAGCCAGTTGTAGGCGGCGCCGGTGTTGCGATACAGGTACACGCCCGACGTGGCCGTCGCGAACTCGGGGCGACCGCTGAACGCCGGGTTGTCGTAATAGGAGTCGCGGTCTTCGCGCTGCGAGCCCAGGATGCCTTCGCGATTCAGGTATTCCACCGCGTAGGTCAGGCTCCACTTGTCGCCGGTCTTGCCACCGGTCCACTGGAACAGGCCGGTGTCGCCACCGCCCATGGTCGTGGTGCCGCCACGCAGGCGGACGCTGTCGCCCTCGTAGTTTTCCTTCGTGATGATGTTGATCACGCCGGCGACCGCGTCCGAGCCGTAGATCGCCGAGGCGCCGCCGGTCAGGACTTCGATGCGCGACACGGCAGCCGCGGGGATCGAGCCCAGGCTGACGGCATTGGACTGGCTGTTGTAGGGGACCGGGTAGTCCGCCATACGCTTGCCGTTGATCAGGATGAGGGTGTAACCCGGGCCGAGGCCGCGCAGGTTGATGAACTGGGCGTTCGGCGTGAAGCCGCTCTGCGTGGTCTCGTTCTGGACGCTGCCGGTGAACTGGTTGAGGGTGTTCAGCGCCTCATAGACGGTGCTGAAGCCTTCCTTCTCGATGTCATCGGCGGTCAGGACGACCACCGGTGCCGGGCCTTCCACCTCGGCCTTCTTGATGCGGGAGCCCGTGACCGTGACCTTGTCCAGCGTCGAGGTGGCCTGCTGGGTCTGCTGGGCGGGCGGCGGGGTGGTGGTTTCCTGGGCGAAGGTGGTGCCGGCGACCGGCATCACGATCGCTGCGACGAGCGCCGCAGTGAGACGGCTGCGCTTGAGCGCATTCGTGTAGCGAACTGACATGTTGTGGATCCCCTAAAGCTGTCAATGGATGCGGCCCCAAGGACTGATCCTTCAGTCAGGTCGCACGTGAACGTCCTCGTAACCCGACGTTAACATGAGGTGAAGGCTGCTAGCACATTGGCATGTTATTTAAATTACAGAAATTTATGTGACGCAAGTCACAAAATAAGACTTTTGTGGGGTTTGCAGCATGTCGTCGATCACGTTTCTCTCCCGCCGGCCTGGTGCTCGATCCACTCGTCGCGACGCTGGGTGAGACGGAAGAGGGCGGAGAATCCGCCCAAAAAAAGAGCCCGGTGTCGCCACCGGGCTCCTGTTGCGGTCGTGCGGGTGATGCTTAGAACTTGTATTCCACCTGGGCCGAAATCTCGCGGCCCATGGGGCTGTAGGCGCGCCAGAAGTACGGATAGGTGTTGTAGCCCGCGTCTTCCGGATGGAACTTGTTGAAGACGTTGTTGACGAACAGCGTCAGGTCCAGGTTCTCCGTGATTTCCTTGCCGACATTGACGTTCCAGACGATGTACGGTGCGATGCGGCCCGTTTCCTGCCAGTTCGGCAAGGAGCCGTAGCGCGTGGCGAACACGTTCGCCGACCAGTCATCCAGCGACCAGCCCACCGAACCGCGGATGCGGCTGCGGAAGTCGAAGTTGCCCGGATCGTCGCGCCAATCGGCTTCCACCGGATCGGTCGCAAAGGTCTGGCGCTGGCTCTTGATCGTGTGCGTCCAGGCCACCTGCCAACGGAAGTCGCCCAGGCGGTCGGTGTCCAGGCGCCAGTTGAACGCGGCGTCGATGCCGGTCACGCGCTGGTAGGCCTGGTTGACCGGGCCGCTGCGGATGCCGGTGACGCGATCGGTCAGTTCGCCCGGAGCGGCGGTACGCGTGACGCGGCTCAGGATCTCCTGGCAGAACGCCGAATCGGGCGCGAACTGGTAGGGATTACGAGTACGTGTAAGTCCGGTTCGGCAGCCGCCTTCCGCGTCGAGGATGAAGGTGCTGCTCAACGTCGTCACCGCGCCCTCCAGGCGGATGTCGTAGTAGTCAGCCGAGATGGACATCGAGTCCGTGATGTCCCACACCAGGCCCGCCGACCACGACTTGCCCTGTTCCTCTTCCAGCGTCGGTTCGCCGCGGCTCGTCGCGAACACCGAGTAGGTGTAGGTCGTCGTGGCGCACGCCGAAGAACCGGCCACCAGGCCCGCGTTCAAGCAGCGGTAGGTATCCAGCACGTTGGAGAAGCTGCCGCTGCCTTCGTTGTAGACGAAGTGCATGTCGGGCGCCTTGAAGCTGGTGGCGTAGTTGCCGCGGAACAGCAGGTTGTCCAGCGGACGGAACTCGAGGCCCGCGCCCCAGGTCTTCGCGTCGTCGACGTTCGTGACGTCGTCGTACTTGTCCCAACGGCCCGACAGGCTGAGGTCGAGCATGCTGAACACCGGGATGCGGAACTCCGCGCCGATCGCGTAACGGTCGCGCTCGCCGCCGCCGTTGGTGCCCGTCAGGTTATAGACGGTACGGTTGGTGGGCAGGATGCCCTCGGGCGAACGCAGCTTGTAGCCCTGGCTGGTGCCTTCGACGACCGCGGCGAAGCCCAGCGGGCCGGCCGGCAGTTCGAACAGGTCGCCGGAAAGCACGAAGCTGGCCTGGTTGACCCAGGAGTGTGCGTCGTACTTCAGGATCGACGACATGCTGCGGTACTGCTCCGGGGTGAGCGGGGTGTACCAGCGATCCAGGTTGATCAGGTAACGCGGCGTGCCGGTGGTGTTGAGGCGCTGGCCGAAGAACCATTCCGTCACGGCGGAACCATCCAGGCGCGGACGGGTGCGGTCCGCCTTGTAGTCCGCGCGGCCGAGGGTGAAATCCCAATCGAAGCGTTCGCCGAACGTGCCGCGCGCGCCCACTGCGATGTCCAGGGACTTCTCGGTGAACTTCTGCTGCGTGGCCTCGATGCCGCCCACTTCCTGCGGCGTGAGGATGCGCTGCACCGTCACGTTCGAGTTGATCGTCGGGTTCGTCGCGAAGAAGGTCTGGGTAACGCCGACGCCGTCCGTGTGCGGGCCCAGGATCGCTTCGAGGCCACCCGTCAGGTCCGACTTCGAGTAGTAAGCCTGGGCGCTCGCCCACAGCTCCATGCCGTTGGACAGGTCGAAGTTGGCGAACAGGTAGCCGGCGTAGTCGTCGTTGCCGTTGGCGATCGACTGGTAGCCCACGTCCTCCCAGTAGCCGCACGCATTGCCCAGCGTGTAAAGCTGTCCGGCCTGGGCGTGGGGTGCGACATAGCGCGTGCGGAAGGTGTAGTCCACGTATTCGCCGCCGAAGCGCGCGCACGCGCCCGCGGGCGGCGCGATGTAAGTATTCGGCGTATTGGTGCCCGTACGGCTGATGCGCAGCGTCGACACCGGCACCGGGCCGAGATCGGCGTCGGGCAGCGGGTTGTCCGCACGCGAGTCCATGAAGTCGCGCTGGTTGGCGTAAACCGTTTCGTCGTTGAACTTCTGCAGCGCATAGGTGATCGACCAGTTGTCGCCGGTCTTGCCGCCCACCCACTGCAGGTCCAGATAGTCGCCGCCGCCGGTCGTGGTGGTGCCGGTACGCAGCTGCAGGACGTTGCCTTCGTAGTTCTTCTTCAGAATGATGTTGATGACGCCTGCCACGGCATCGGAGCCGTAGATCGCGGACGCGCCACCCGCGACGAGCTCGATGCGGTCAACCGCGGCGGTGGGGATGTTGCCGAAGTTCTGGAAGTTGCTCTGCCCGTTGTACGGGAAGGGGTAGTCGGCGGCGCGACGGCCATTGATCAGCAGCAGCGTGCGACCGGGGCCGAGGCCGCGCAGGTTCACGGGGCTGCCGTTGGGCGTGAAGCCACCCGCGGAGTTCAGTTCGTTCTGTACCGTGCCGAAGTTCTGGGTGAGGGTCTTCAGTGCGTCGTTGACGCTGACGAAACCCTCGGCTTCGATCTGCTCGGCACTGATCACCGTGACCGGCGACGGACCTTCGACCTGCGAACGCGCGATGCGGGAACCCGTCACCGTCACCTTGTCGAGTGTCCTGGCCTCTCCCTGTGCGGGCGCCTGGGCCTGGCTGTCAGCGTTCTGAGCGAGCGCATGACCTGCGCCCGGCAGCGCAATCGCCGCAATCAATGCCGCGCAAAGACGGCTGCGACGGAGCGCTTTCGCGTTTCCGTAGTTCATGTTGGTGAATCCCCTAAAAATCCGAACGAGAAGCGACCCGAAGCGGATCAATCCGTGATCCAGGCCGCACAAGGGCGTCCTGAAATCGACGTTAACATGAAATTAATGTAATCCGCATAACACATTCTTCTTTCCTCCGCATGACCAAAAGTCATGAGGCGAGGGGATTCGTTCAGATTTGTGTCGGCGCGAGCATCGAACGGACCGGATGAGACAATGACGCCCTTCCTATTGCGTCAGAGTCCTGCAAGTGACTGATTCCAAGCATGTTGTCGACCGGCCTCGCGCCCATGCCGTCCAGGGCAACCTCTCCCCGCACCCCCGCGTCCGCAACGTCATCGCCGTCGGGTCGGGCAAGGGTGGGGTAGGCAAGTCGACCACGGCGGTCAACCTGGCCCTGGCCCTGGCGGCCGAAGGGGCCAAGGTCGGGCTGCTGGATGCCGACGTGTACGGCCCCAGCATCCCGGCCATGTTGGGCCTGTCGGGGCGACCGGACAGCCCGGACAACAAGTCGATCGAGCCGATGCGGGCGTTCGGGGTGGAGGCCATGTCCATCGGGCTGCTGGTCGACCAGGACACGCCGATGATCTGGCGCGGGCCGATGGCCACCTCGGCGCTGATGCAGTTGTTCAACGACACCCTCTGGGGCGACCTGGACTACCTGCTGATCGACCTGCCGCCCGGCACGGGCGACATCCAGCTGACGCTGGCGCAGAAGATCCCGGTCGCAGGCGCCGTCATCGTCACCACCCCGCAGGACATCGCCACGCTGGATGCCAAGAAGGCGCTGAAGATGTTCGAGAAGGTCGAGGTGCCGGTGCTAGGCATCGTCGAGAACATGGCCGTGCACACCTGCTCCCACTGCGGCCACGTGGAGCACCTGTTCGGGCAGGGGGGCGGTGAACGGATGGCGGCGCAATACGGTGTGCCGCTGCTGGGCTCGCTGCCGCTGGACATCGCCATCCGCGAGCAGGGCGACGCGGGCCAGCCGGTCGTGGTTGCCGCCCCCGATTCGGCGGTGGCGCAGGCTTACCGGCAGACGGCGCGGGTCATGGCCGCAACGTTGGCCCAGCGCCCGCGCGCGCCGCTGTCCATCGTTTCCTCGCTGGTCTAGCCCGTCGGCGCAGACGGCGGGCCGGGGCCCGCCCTACAATTCCCCGTCCGCCGCGCGCAGCCCGCACGGCCTTCGCCCCACCAGACCAGGATTTGCATGAGCATCAAGAGCGACCGTTGGATCCGCCGCATGGCCGAGCAACAGGGCATGATCGAGCCGTTCGAGCCGGGCCAGGTGAAGTTCGCCAACAAGGGCGGAGCCGATGGCGAGCGCATCGTCAGCTACGGCACGTCCAGTTACGGCTACGACGTGCGTTGCTCGCGCGAGTTCAAGGTGTTCACCAACATCAACTCCACGATCGTCGACCCCAAGCACTTCGACCCGAAGAGCTTCGTGGACATCGAGGCCGACGAGTGCATCATCCCGCCCAACAGCTTCGCGCTGGCGCGCACGGTGGAGTTCTTCCGCATCCCGCGCGACACACTGGTGGTGTGCCTGGGCAAGAGCACCTACGCGCGCTGCGGCATCATCGTCAACGTCACTCCGCTCGAGCCGGAGTGGGAAGGCCACGTGACGCTGGAGTTCAGTAACACCACGCCGCTGCCGGCGCGCATCTACGCGAACGAAGGCGTCGCGCAGATGCTGTTCTTCCAGTCCGATGCCGACGACGTCTGCGAAACCAGCTACAAGGATCGCGGCGGCAAGTACCAGGGCCAGACCGGCGTGACGCTGCCGCGCACCTGATGTCGCTGGCCCCGTGAATCGGCGTCGTCGCGTCTCTCGCAACCCGTCGGGATGTCGGCGATGAACGACGTCGCCGGCGTCTACGAATGCCTGCGTCAGGGGCGGGCGGAGGATGCCGCCGCCATGTTGGACGGACTGCTGAAGCAGGCCCCGACGGAGGCCGCCCTGCATCGTGCCCGGGCCGTGCTGGCGCAGCACGCCGGCCGAAGCGACGAAGCACTCGACGCCCTGCGTACCGCCGTCGGGTTGGCGCCGGACGCCTTCGCACTGCACATGGAACTTGGGCAGTTGCTGGCGACACGGCAGCAGGTGGACGAGGCGGCGTCCGTATTCACGCGGGCCGCTCGCCTGAAGCCGGACGTGCCGGACGCCTGGTACCTGTTGGGCATGAGTTTGTACCAGGGCCGTCGCGATGCCGAGGCGCTCCCTGCATTCGCCAGGGCCCATGCGCTGGCACCCGGGCAGCCGACGATCATGCGTGCGTTGGCGGAGACCCACCTTGCGCTGGAACAGCACGCTGAAGCCTTGGGGCTGTATGAGCGGCTGATCGAAAGCGGGCGGGATGCGGACGGCTCATTATCCTTGCGCCGCGCGCAGTGCCTGCGCCGCACGGGGGCGATCGCAGGCGCGCTGGAGGTGGCGGAGCAGGGCGTAGCCCGTTTCGACGCAGAGCCAGCGCTGTGGCTGGAGGTGGGCGGCCTTCACGAGGATCTTGGCAACGAGGAACAGGCCCAGGCCGCGTACGCGCGTGCCCATGCGTTGCGTCCGCGCTGGGGCGACCCGGTGGCCTGTCTGGTGGCGTTGCTGCGCGAGCGCACGCCGGGGCCGTGGGTCCAGACGGCCGAAGCCCTGTTGGGCGATGGCGGCTTGCCGGACCGCGAGCAGGCGTACCTGCACTATGTGCTGGGCAAGCGTGAAGACACGCGTGGCGACCATGTCGCCGCCGCCCGGCACTGGAGTGCCGCCAATGCGCTGCGGCGACGCAGCGACGGCGTGTTCGATCGCGAGGCCTATACCCGCAGCATCGAGCAGACGATCGCCTCGTTCGATGCGGCGACCCTGCGCGCGCGTGGGGGCACGCGCAGGCAGCCGGACGAACCGAAGCCTGTTTTCGTCCTGGGCGTACCGCGTAGCGGCACGACGTTGGTTGAGCAGGTGCTGGCTGCGCATCCGCAGGTGCATGGGTGCGGCGAACTCTCCGGAATCCCGTCCATTGCGCAGGCGCTGGCGACCTGGGCCGGATTGCGCTGGCCGCAGGACGCCGGCAAGGTGCCGGGCGAATGGCTGCGAGACCGCGCGCACCGGTACCTGCGCGATGCGGCGTCGCAGGCGCCTGCCGGGGTGGCGTGGCTGGTGGACAAGCAGCCCTACAACGTCCCGCACATCGGATTGCTGTCGATGCTGTTCGCCGATGCGCGGGTGGTGTGGTGCAGGCGCGATCCGCGGGACGTGGCGCTGTCGATCTATGGAGAAAGCTTCTCGCCGCAATCCCGTCACGCCACCGACCTGGACGATATCCGCTTCTTCATGGAAGGCCAGGAGCGGCTGATGCGCCACTGGTGCGCGGTGTCGCCGCTGCCGGTGCTCGACATGCGCTATGAAGACCTGGTGGTCCATACGGAAACGCAGTCCCGGCGGCTGCTTGAATTCGTTGGCGTGCCGTGGGACCCGCGTTGCCTGGACTTCCATGCGGCGGACCGGCCGGTACAGACACTCAGTCGCTGGCAGGTGCGCCAGCCCGTGCACGCGCGCTCGGTGGGGCGCTGGCGGCACTACCCCTTCTGGTTCGGCGCCGAACCTTAGCCCGGAGGTGGGCAGGGATCACGCCAGGCGTTGCCGCCAGGCTTCAATCCGGGCCTCGAGCGCCGCGGGAGCATGCCGAACGGCGCTCCCGCTTCCCCACACCGGTCCTGGCCACGCGGCATCGCCTTCGTGGCGTCCCACCAGGTGCACATGCAGCTGGCGCACGATGTTGCCGAGCGCGCCGATGTTGAGTTTCTCCACGCCGGCCTGCGTGCGGATCAGCTGCCCGGCCTGGTTGATCTCCGCGAGCAACAGGCGTTGCTGCCCGCCGTCCAGTTCCAGCCATTCGCTGATTCCGTTGACACGCGGGACCAGTACCAGCCAGGGAAAGCGCGTGTCGTCCATCAGCCGGACCTGCGACAGCGGCCCGTCGGCGATGAAGGCGCTGTCGGCGGCCAGGCGGGGATCGAGGACGAAGTCGGTCATGCGAGGTTCCGTGCGAAGAAATCGAGCGTGCGTTCGCGCGCCAGGCGCGCACTGAGGGGATCGTAGTCGGCGCGCAGGTCGCAGTTGAAGCCATGCCCGGCCGGATAGCTGAAGACCTGCATCTGCGGCAGCGCGTCCCGGTGGGCCTGGACCATCTCGGGTGGGATGGAAGTGTCCCGTTCGCCGAAGTGGAACATCACCGGCGCGCGCGGGGTTTCCTCCAGGAAAGGCAGGTTGCGCGCCCCGTAGTAGCTGACGGAAGGCAGCCCCAGTCGCAGTGCGGCAAGCAGGGCGACGGTGCCGCCCCAGCAATAGCCCACGGTGCCCACCCGGCCGTGGGCTGCCAGCGTATCGGCGGCGGCGCGGGTGATGTCCGCGGCGCGTTCCAGCCCCAGTGCCGTGATCAGGGCCTTGCCGCGCGCGATGCCGTCGGCGTCGTAGTCCAGTTCCACACCGGATTCGATCGGGTCGAAGTAGGCCGGCGCGAGCGCGATGTAACCCTCCCGCGCGAAGCCTTCGGCCACGGTGCGGATGTGCGGATTGACGCCGAAGATCTCCTGCACCACGACCAGCGCGCCGCGCGGCGGGCCCTCTGGATCGGCACGCCAGGCGTGGATGCGGCCATGCGGGGACTCGAAGGGCAGCCATTGGCCCATGGGTGCGATCCGGTCGTGGGAGCGCAACAGTGTAGGCGGCGCGGGGTAGGGCCGCGTGCAGGAAGCGCCCGCTGAACGGTCCAGCCAGGCCTGCCGATGGGCGGGAGCTATAATCCGCGGCCCCGTACACGCCGCCGCCGTACTCCCATGTCCCTGCAGAACCCCAAGGTGGGCTTCGTCAGCCTCGGCTGCCCGAAAGCCCTGGTCGATTCCGAACGCATCCTCACCCAGCTCCGCGTGGAGGGATACGACATCGTGCCGACCTACGATGCGGCGGACGTGGTGGTGGTGAACACCTGCGGCTTCATCGATTCCGCAGTGGCCGAATCGCTCGACGCCATCGGCGAGGCGATGAGCGAGAACGGCAAGGTCATCGTCACCGGCTGCCTGGGCAAGCGCCCGGAGCAGATCCGCGAGCAGTATCCGGATGTGCTGGCGATCAGCGGTCCGCAGGACTACCAGAGCGTGATGGAAGCACTGCACGCCGCCCTGCCGCCCAAGCACGATCCCTTCGTCGACCTGGTACCGGACTACGGCGTCAAGCTGACGCCGCGCCACTACGCATACCTGAAGATTTCCGAGGGCTGCAACCACCGCTGCAGCTTCTGCATCATCCCGTCGATGCGCGGCGACCTGGTGTCGCGCCCGGTCGATGACGTACTGCGCGAGGCCGAGCGCCTGGTGCGCGGCGGCGTGAAGGAATTGCTGGTGGTCTCGCAGGACACGTCGGCCTATGGCGTGGACGTGAAGTACGCCGAACGCGAGTGGCGCGGCAAGGTGTACCAGACGCGCATGAAGGCGCTGTGCGAAGGCCTGGGCGAACTCGATGCCTGGGTGCGCATGCACTATGTCTACCCGTACCCGCACGTCGACGACGTGATCCCGCTGATGGCCGAGGGCAAGGTGCTGCCCTACCTGGACATCCCGTTCCAGCACGCCAGCCCGCGCATCCTCAAGCTGATGAAGCGCCCGGGCGCCGTCGACAAGACGTTGGAGCGCGTGAAGCGCTGGCGCTCGATCAGCCCCGACATCACCCTGCGCTCGACCTTCATCGTCGGCTTCCCCGGCGAGACCGACCAGGAATTCGAGGAGCTGTTGCAGTTCCTCGATGAAGCGCAACTCGACCGCGTCGGTGCGTTCGCCTACTCGCCGGTCGAAGGCGCGGCGGCCAACCTGTTGCCGGATCCGGTGCCAGAAGAAGTGAAGCAGGAGCGTCTGGCGCGTTTCATGGAGAAGCAGGCGGAGATCTCCGCCGCGCGCCTCGAAGCGAAGATCGGCACCGTGCAGCAGTGCCTGGTGGATCTGATCGAGGACGATATCGCCGTCGCGCGCTCGAAGGCCGATGCGCCGGAGATCGATGGACTGGTGCATATCCAGAACGGCGGCGAACTGGGCCTGCGCGTCGGCCAGTTCGTCGACGTGGAGATCACCGAGAGCGACGAGCACGACCTGATCGGCGATGCCATCGTCGAGACGGCGGGCACGTCGCTCGAAATCAAGGTGCTGTGACCGCGTCAGCGGCCGGAATCCACGCTGGCAACGGCCAGCGTCGCTTTGCCGCCCCGTTGCGTGGACAGGTGGATGCCGCATGTTTCCAGCATCCCTTGTTCGACGGATACGGCGAGTATCTGGACCTGGCGACGGCCGCGGGCTGGCCGGGGATCGAAGCCCTCAATGCGCGGATGCCGCTGTCCGGGCCCCGCTTCGCGAGGCAGGACGCGGCCCTGCTCGCCGACGGGCTGCACTACGAAGCGCGGATCGCACAAGGATGCATCGCCACCCGGGCGGAGAACTGGCACGACCTGTTCAACGCCCTGGTCTGGATGCGTCACCCGGCCCTCAAGCTTGCGCTCAACCAGCAGCAGTGCCTGCACATCGCGCGGATGGGTACGCGTGACCGCAGTCCTGCGCAGCAGGCGCTGACCCAGTTCGATGAAAGCGGCGTCATCGTGCAGGTGCGCGATGCGACGCTGCTGGACCTGTGGGACCGGCACGACTGGCCGTCGCTGTTCCATGCGAACGCCGGGCGCTGGCGCAACGGCGACATCGCGGTGGCGGCCGTGGTGGGGCATGCGCTGATGGAACAGGTGCTGGTGCCGGGACGCCTGCTGGTCGGCAAGTGCCTGGTGGTACTCGGCGATCCGGCAGACGCGCTCAAGCACGTGGTCGAATCGATTTCAGCGGGCGCGATCCTCGCTGCGCCAACAGAGCTGCGTCCGCTGCCACTGGCCGGTATCCCCGGGTGGCACGCAGCACAGGGCGCAGCGTTCTATGCGCAAGAGGACTACTTCCGGCCGTTGCGGGAAGGTCGCGTCTACCCGCGACCGGTGTGAGGATCAGCTCGCGTAGCTGACATCCACCAGCACGAAGCGGGTGATCCCGCCGGGGAGTTCGACCGAGAATTCGTCGTCGATGCGCTTCTTCAACAACGCGCGCGCAAGCGGCGAATCGATGCTGATCCAACCGCGCGTCGCCTCGGTCTCGTCGGGACCGACGATGCGGTAACGCGAGGTTTCGCCGCTGGCGATGTTCTCCAGCTCGATGGTGGCGCCGAAGAACACGGCGTCGGGATCGCTGGGTGCGGTGTCGACCACGCGCAGCACTTCCAGGCGCTTGCTCAGGTAGCGCACGCGCCGGTCGATCTCGCCGAGCTGCTTCTTGCGGTAGGTGTACTCCGCGTTCTCGGAGCGGTCGCCTTCCGCAGCGGCAGCGGCCAAGGCCTTCACCACCTCGGGGCGGCGCATGCGCCACAGGTCGTCCAGTTCCGCCTTGAGCCGGTCGTGGCCTTCGCGGGTGATCAGGGCGGTGCTTTTCTCGCCCGGCGGGCGCCAGCGCGACACGTCAGCGATCCCCGTCGGTGTCCGCGCGCCGCAGCGTGCGCCCGCGCGGATCCTCGATCGGTTCGATGCAGCTGCCCGCGGTCAGCACCAGCAGGTCGTCATCATGGATGGCGAACTCCTGGGGCTGCTGACCGTCGTCCGGCGTGAGCTGCACGCAGGTGCCGTTCCACGTCACCGACCAGCGGCCGGCGCTTTTCGGTGCCGCCTGCAGGTCGTCCTGGCAGTGCGCCTGCCGTGCATAGCGTCCGTCGGCACCCAGCTCGAGCAGCACGTCCTGTGATGTGCAGGACGCGGCCGGCAGGCTGCCGAAGAACGTGCCTGCGAACGTCGGTGGCGTCGGATTGGCGGCGGAAGCCGCCAGTGACAGCGCGCAGGCCAATGGTGCGAAGCGCCATTTCATGCGCGCGATCAGCGGCGTCCGCCGAAAATACTGCCCAGGATGCCGCGCACGATCTGGTTGCCCAGCTTGGTGCCGATGGTGCGCGTGGTCTGCTTGGCCATCGTCTCGATCATGCCCTGGCGACGCTTGGTGCCGAAGACGGCATCCTTCACCGTCTGGCCGAAGCCGCCGGCGTCGGGATCGTCCTGTGCGGTCTTGGCGGGCGGCGCCTGCGCGGCCTGCGTCGTGGCTTCGGCGCGCTGCGCCAGCATTTCCGCAGCGGATTCGCGGTCGACGCGGGTGTCGTACTTGCCGCCGACCGGGCTGCCGTTGCGTACCTGCTGGCGTTCGCCTTCGTTGATCGCACCCATGCGGCAGCGCGGCGGCGACACCATCGTCTGCTGCACGGGCGAGGGGATGCCCTTGTCCTGCAGCGTCGACACCAGCGCTTCGCCGGTGCCGAGCTTGGAAATCGCCTGGGCCACGTCGAGCTTGGGGTTCGGCACGAAGGTCTCGGCGGCGGTCTTCACCGCCTTCTGGTCGCGCGGCGTGAACGCACGCAGTGCATGCTGCACGCGATTGCCCAGCTGGCCGAGGATGTTGTCCGGCACGTCGTCGGGGAACTGCGAGCAGAAGTAGACGCCCACGCCCTTGGAGCGGATCAGCCGCACGACCTGTTCGATCCGCTGCTGCAACGCGGGCGGAGAATCGTCGAACAGCAGGTGCGCTTCGTCGAAGACGAACACGAGCTTGGGTTTGTCCAGGTCGCCGACTTCCGGCAGTGTCTCGAACAGCTCGGACAGCAGCCACAGCAGGAAGCTCGAGTACAGGCGCGGCTTCAGGATCAGCTGGTCCGCGGCGAGAATGCCGATCACGCCGCGGCCATCGGTGTTGGTGCGCATCAGGTCGGCCAGTTCCAGCGCCGGCTCGCCGAAGAACATCTCGCCACCTTCCTGCTCCAGCCGCAGCAGCGCGCGCTGGATGGCGCCCACCGACTGCGTGCTGACCAGGCCGTAGCTGGTCGAAATGTCCTTGCGTTCGGCGGCGACCAGGCCCAGCAGGGCACGCAGGTCTTCCAGGTCCAGCAGCAGCAGGCCGCGGTCGTCGGCGAGCTTGAACACGATGTCGAGCACGCCGCTCTGGGTGTCGTTGAGTTCGAGGATGCGCGAGAGCAGGGTGGGGCCCATCTCGCTGACGGTCGTGCGGACCGGATGGCCCAGCTTGCCGTAGAGGTCCCAGAAGATCACCGGATTCGCGCCCGGCGCGTAGTCGGCGATGCCGATGTCCTTCGCGCGTTGCAGCACCTTCTCGCTGCCGTCGCCCGCGGCGGCCAGCCCGGCCACGTCGCCCTTCACGTCGGCCATGAACACCGGCACGCCCATCCGCGAGAAGCCTTCCGCGAGCGTCATCAGCGTCACCGTCTTGCCGGTGCCGGTGGCGCCGGCCACCAGCCCATGGCGGTTGCCGAACTTCGGCTGCAGCGTGACCGGAATGTCGTCGGTGACGCCCTTGCCCAGCAGGATCGGATCCATGTTCAACCTCGCGTGATGATGGCGCGATTCTAGCGGCAGGACATGAGCGGCGGTGCAACGTTCCATGACGCCCGACCTTGCCCGCAGCGCGCGGGCGGGGCTACCCTCCCGGCTCACACTCTGGATGCTCACCTGATGTCCTTTGCAGTTCCCGCCTGCCTGCGCTACTGGCCTGTCCTGGCCACCTTGTCCCTGCTGCTGGTCTCGCCCCTCTCCCATGCCCAGCGCGTTTCCGCGCGTGACCGCACCGCGGTGGAAGCCCTGGAGCAGCGCATGGCCGCCGCCGAGAAACGCTACCGCGACGGGCTGGTGCTGGTGGCCAACAGCGATCCCCGCGGGGCGGGCGAGAGCGACGCGGCGCTGGAGGACATGGAGGACGTGCTGGACGCCTGCATCAAGCAGCGCGGCTGCCAGGTCCATACGCTGCTGGCCAGCTACAAGCGCCTGCTGAAGGACAACACCGACGGGCAGTCCGCCGGGGCGGAAGACGAGGGCGAGGCGATCGACGCGCTGGACGACGGTACCGACCACGCGACGCCCGCCGGCACCGCCGTGCCCGAGACGGCCCGCACCGCGACGCTGCTCAACGACCAGCGGCACGCCTTCGACCGCATGGTCGAGTACAACCCGGCCATCCAGGCCGGCATCCGCCGCTGGCTCACCGACATGCGGCCCGCATTGATCGACAGTTACGAGAACTACCAGAACATGCGCGCCGAGCTGTATCCGGCCTGGGAGCGTAGCGGTCTGCCGGAGGCGCTGCTGTTCGGCATCATGGCCAAGGAATCCAACGGCAAGGTGCATTCGACCTCGCGCGCCGGCGCGGCGGGGCCCATGCAGTTCATGTTCAACACCGGCGCGCGCTTCGGGCTCGGCCGCGATGCCAGCGGCTTCGATACGCGCTACGACCCCTATGCGTCCGGCCAGGCCAGCGCCGCGTACATCAACGAGCGCATGCGCGGCCTGAACAACAACATCGAACTGGCGCTCGCCGCGTACAACGGCGGAGAAGGCCGTGCCGCGCGCGTCTATCGCGAAAACAGCGGCCTCGGTTTCTGGGACGACGTGGTCTACAGCCAGTTCCCCGGCGAGACGCGCGACTACGTGCCGATGGTGATCGCGGCGGCGTGGCTGTTCCTGCACCCGCGGCAGTACGGGCTGGAATTCCCCAAGGTCAACGCGCAGCCCGCGCCGCTGAAACTGGCGCGCGACGCCTCGATCTACGAGCTGACCATCTGCCTGGGCAACGGGGGTACCCGAGAGGGCTACATGCGCACGCTGCGCAACCTCAATCCGCGCTACCAGGCGGAGACCTGGCTTCCGGCCGGCACGACGCTGAAGGCGAATGCGCGCATCGCGGGTCTCTACTCGCGCTACTGCATCAATGGCCCGCGCGCCGAACTGGCACGCACCCTGGTCAGCGCCGACCCCGCGGCTGCCATCCGTCGCGCCCAACTCACCGGCAACGTCGCTGTAGGCGACGTGACGCCCGTGGTCGGTGTGCCCACCACGGTGGCCACCGGCGAGCCCAAGCCCGCCGAACCCAAGGCCAAGCAGGCCCGTGAGTACCGCGTCGCCAAGGGCGACACGCTGGGGCGCATCTCCAAGCGCTTCCAGTGCGACCAGAAGAAGCTCGCACGCGCGAACAACCTGAAGGCACCGGCATACGCCGTGCGACCGGGCCAGGAGCTCACGCTGGAAAGTTGCAAGAAATAGCCGATGGCGACGCCCACGGAAGGCAGTCGCATCGGCTGGACGTTCGCCATCGCCGCCAGCGCGGCGTTGGCGATCCTCGGCGCCGAGATCGAAGGGCTACGCGGCCTGCACTATGTCTTCAAGCCGCTGACGACGTTGCTGATCCTGGCGATGGCGTGCCGGCGGCCGGACGATGCCGGGCCGTACCGGCGCTGGATCGCCGTCGGCCTGGTGCTGTCCACGGCAGGCGATATCTTCCTGATGTTGCCGTTCGACGGATTCGTGTTCGGCCTGGGCAGTTTCCTGCTGGCCCACCTCGCGTATCTGTGGGCCCTGCGCCAGCGCGGCGGATGGTGGCGTGTGCGCTGGCCCGTCTTGGTCTACGCCGTCGTTGCGTCGTGCGTGCTTGCGCGGCTGTGGCCCGGTTTGCCGAACGAACTGAAGCTGCCCGTGATCGTCTACGTCATCGCCCTGGCCGGCATGGCGGCACAGGCCGCAAGCGTGTGGCGCGAGCACCCCGACGCATCGACCCGTGTCGCGGCGGTCGGCGGTGCGTTCTTCGTAGCGTCGGACGCGCTACTGGCGCTCGATCGCTTCAGCGCGCCCATGCTGCATGCGAATGCGTTGGTGCTCGCGTCGTATTGGATTGCGCAAGCCTGCATTGCGTCGTCCGTCTTTGCGCTGCGCGAAGCGCAACCACGACATCGTCCGATCGCGTAAATACCTGTACGTAAATGGATGAAGGCTTCGCGACCC
The DNA here is from genome assembly GCF_001427585.1 of Pseudoxanthomonas sp. Root630. Taxonomy (GTDB): domain Bacteria; phylum Pseudomonadota; class Gammaproteobacteria; order Xanthomonadales; family Xanthomonadaceae; genus Pseudoxanthomonas_A. Next base: position 108,335 of record NZ_LMGY01000018.1, read on the forward strand.
GGAGCGGCACCTCGTCTTTCGTGCGCGCACCTGCCACTGAGCGCGTGAACTGTGCGCCCCGGCGCGTTCGCTGGCCCATCGCGGGAGTACACATGCACCGCTGACCCGTCAGCGTATCCATCACAAGGAGATAGTCATGTCTATCAAAACGTTTCTGCTCTCGTCCGCATGCGTAGCCGCGTTGGCGCTTGGATTCTCGTTCACCTCAAAAGCCGACGATCCCTGTACGGAATGTTGGCTCGCCTGCGATCAGGCCTACAGGACGTGCATGCAGGGAGGGCAATACACGCCGGCCCAGTGCCGCACCAGCCTGAACACATGCCGATTCGTCACGTGCGGCAACTGCGATCCCCCTTGATCCGAGAGCGAGGCGCCGCGGGGGAAACCCCGCGGTGTTGGAGGCACGCACGTACATCCAAGGTGTGGGGAGGTGCACATGAACATGAGAAGGATGCTTCCGCTCGTATTGGTTGCCGCGGCCCTGGCGATAGGGCTTGGCGCGGGGCGCGCCTACAGCACCCACAAGCTGGAGAAGGCGGGTGCGCTGGTCGTGACGCAGGGCGACTACGATCTCTACCTCGTGCGGCCGGACCAGGTTGCGTTCTATTCCCTCGCATCCTGTGGCGGGTGCAAGAAGACGCGGCAGTTGCTGCGGGAACTCGGCGTGGACTACGTGGAGCGCCCGGCGGATACGTCGACGGCGCATCGCCAGGAGCTGCAGCGGCTGGATGCAAAGCGCGTACCCGTCATCGTGATGGCGAACGCAAAGCTCGAGGGGTACGACCGTGACAGGATGGTCGCGCTGCTGGAAGAACAGGGCTACCTGCGCGAGACGGGACGTTGAGCTGCGAGTGCCGCCATACGTAGTGCTGCGCGCTCTATGAGCGGCGAGCCAACGCCTGTCCCAGCCTGACGGGCGACTCCGCATGCAGCTCCGGTGCCAGCGTCGCCACGCCGGGCGGCAGCAGCACGATCACCGTGGAGCCGTAGTTGAAACGCGCCATCTCCGCGAAACGCTCCAGCGTGATGCCCTTGCCGCGGTAGTCCTTGCGGGTGATCGCGGTGCCGTAGGCGGGGATCTCCTCGCCGCTCCACACCGTTTCCACGCCCGAGACGAGCAGCGCGCCGACCATCACCGAGACCATCGGGCCGAAGTCGGTGTCGAAGTGGCAGACCAGGCGTTCGTTGCGGGCGAACAGGCGCGGCACGTTCGCCACCGCGTCGGTGCCCACGCTGAAGAGGCGGCCGGGCACGTGCACGGTCTCCCGCAGCGTGCCGGTCCACGGCATGTGCACGCGGTGGTAGTCGCGTGGCGACAGGTAGACCGTCGCGAACAAGCCGTTCCGGAACGGCTCGGCCGCCACGGCATCGCCCAGCAGTTCGGCGGCCGTGAACGACTGCCCCTTGGCCTGGAAGATGCGGCCATCCTCGATCGGCCCGCACTGGCTGATATGGCCGTCGGCAGGCATCAGCAGCGCGCGCGGGTCGGCATCGGCCACGCGTGCGCCAGGCTTCAGGGCGCGGGTGAAGAAGGCATTGAAGCTGGGATAGGCGCGCGGATCGGGATCGGCGGCCTCGGACAGATCGACGTTGAACTTCTTCGTCACCGTATCGATCAGCCAGCGGCTGGTCGCGGGCGAGGTGGAATACGCCAGCCGGCGCGCCAGCGACGACAGGAAGCGATGCGGCAGGACGTAGGTCAGCGAGGTCAGCAGGCTCATTTCGACGAGGCCTCGGTCAGCGCGCGCATGTCCGCGGCGATCGCCTTGGGCTGGAACGGCGGACGGATCAGGCCGGCCAGCCGCCCTTGCGGGTCCAGCACGCCGATCGCGGAGGAGTGGTCCATGCTGTAGTCGTTCGGGTTCTGGTCGAAGCCATCGCCCGGCACCTTCATGAAGACGAAGCCCAGCGATTTGGCGAAGTTCTCCAGCGTCGGCACGTCCGCGGTCGCGGCCATCGTGTCGGGGTGGAAGGCATGCGCGTACTCGCCGATGCGGGTCGGCGTGTCGCGTTCCGGATCCACCGACACGAACAGCACGCGCGGACGGGTGGAGTCGGGCAGGTCCTTCCACTGCGCCTGCGCCTGGGCGAGTTCGGCCAGCGTGGTGGGGCACACGTCGGGGCAGAAGGTGAAGCCCAGGAACACCAGCGTCCAATGGCCCTTGAGTTCGCCGTCGGCCAGCTGGGTGCCGTCGGACTGGCGCAGCGAGAACGGCGGCAGCGGGCGCGCCTGCGGGAACAGGGTCACCGCCTCGGTGGCCGGCCATTGCGTCGCCGGCGTCACCGGGCCGAAGAACTTCTGCGCGGCCAGCAGGCCCAGGCCGGCGGCCAGCGCCAGGACGAGGATGAGGCCGATCTTCTTGTTGAACATGCGCTGGGGATTCCCACGAAGGAGGGCACGGCCCGCGGGCCGGGGCCGCATGGGCGCGGCGGGAAGGGGGCCATGATACCGGGGCAGCCCCTATAATCGGCGGCCTTCGCCGTCCCGGCGTCTTCACAAGCTCTTGCCATGACCGCCGACGCCGCCGCCGAACTGCACACCATCATCGACCTGATCCGCTACGGCGCCAGCCGTTTCAACGCCGCCGGCCTGACTTTCGGCCACAGCTACGACAACGCGCTGGACGAGGCGACCTTCCTGGTGCTGCACACCCTGCACCTGCCGCCGGACCTCGGCCCGGCCTATGGCCAGGCGCGCGTCACCACGCCGGAGAAGGCGCAGGTGCTGGCACTGTTCGAGCGCCGCGTGGACGAACGCGTGCCGGTCGCCTATCTGACGGGCGAAGCCTGGTTCGCTGGCCTGAGCTTCAAGAGCGACGCGCGCGCACTGGTGCCGCGCTCGCCGATCGCCGAGCTGATCGAGGCCGGGTTCGAGCCCTGGCTGGGCGGCCGCGAGGTCAATCGCGCGCTCGACCTGTGCACCGGCTCGGGCTGCATCGCCATCGCGATGGGGCATTACCACCCCGATTGGCAGGTCGACGGCGCCGACATCAGCGACGACGCCCTGGCGCTGTCGGCCGAGAACAAGGCGCGCCTGCATGCGGACAATGTCCACTTCGTGAAGTCGGACCTGTTCGCCGGCCTGACCGGCCGCCACTACGACCTGATCGTCACCAACCCGCCGTACGTCACCAACGACGAGACCGATGCGCTGCCGAAGGAGTACTCCTTCGAGCCGGAACTCGGCCTGCGCGCCGGCGACGACGGTCTGGACCTGGTGCTGAAGATCCTCCGCGATGCGCCGCTGCACCTGAGCCAGGACGGCCTGCTGATCTGCGAAGTGGGCGAGTCCGAACACGCGCTGGTGAAGCTGCTGCCGGATGTCGAATTCGCCTGGATCGAATTCAAGGTGGGCCAGATGGGCATTTTCGCGGTCGAATGCGCCGAACTGATCCGCCACAGCGCGCGCATCACCGCGCTCGCCGCCACCCGGAAATAAAGCGCCGGAATCCCCTGCAGTGCCCGCAGCGGTTGCGCCTGCAACGGTCGCGGACGACGTTGGCGCACTGCACAATAGGGCGGCCGGTATGCGATGCTTGAAGACCCGGCACCGATAGTTCCCATCCGCGGAGCGGCGCTTGAGCAGCAACAGTTTCGGAAAACTCCTGACGGTCACCACGTTCGGCGAATCGCACGGGCCGGCGATCGGCTGCGTGGTGGACGGGTGTCCGCCCGGGCTGGAAATCGCGCCGGAAGAATTCCGCCACGACCTGGAACGCCGCGCCACCGGCAAGTCGCGGCATACGTCCGCGCGCCGCGAGGCCGACGAGGTCGAGATCCTCAGCGGCGTGTACGAAGGCCGCACCACCGGCACGCCGATCGCGCTGCTGATCCGCAACACCGACCAGCGCAGCAAGGACTACGCCGACATCGCGCGGCAGTTCCGTCCCGGCCATGCCGACTACACCTACTGGCAGAAGTACGGCATCCGCGATCCGCGCGGCGGTGGACGCTCGTCCGCACGCGAAACCACGATGCGCGTGGCCGCCGGTGTGATCGCCAAGAAGTGGCTGCAGCAGCGTTACGGCGTGCGCGTGCGCGGTTATCTGTCGCAGCTCGGGCCGATCACGCCCGAGGGCTTCGCGTGGAGCGCGGTGGAGGACAACCCGTTCTTCTGGCCGTGTGCTGCGCAGGTACCGGCGCTGGAAACCTACATGGACGCGCTGCGCAAGTCGGGCGACTCCATCGGCGCGCGCGTCAATGTCGTCGCCGACGGCGTGCCCGCCGGATGGGGCGAGCCGATCTACGGCAAGCTGGACGGCGATCTCGCCGCCGCGCTGATGAGCATCAACGCCGTCAAGGGCGTGGAGATCGGCGACGGTTTCGCGGCGGTCACGCAGAAGGGCACCGAGCATCGCGACCTGATGACGCCGGACGGTTTCCTGTCCAACCATGCCGGCGGCATCCTCGGTGGCATCTCCACCGGGCAGCAGGTCACCGCGTCCATCGTGCTGAAGCCGACGTCCAGCCTGCGCCTGCCGGGTGCCACGGTGGACGTGGACGGCAACACCGTCGACGTCATCACCACCGGCCGCCACGACCCCTGCGTGGGCATCCGCGCCACGCCCATCGCCGAGGCGATGATGGCCCTGGTGTTGATGGACCAGGCGCTGCGCCACCGCGCGCAGTGCGGCGACGTCGGTGAGGTGCCGCCGCACGTGCCGGGCAGCGTCGATGGCTGAATCGCGGCCGCGCGTCTGGGTGTCGCAACCGCTGTTCGACGATCTCGTCGGGCGGCTGGCGGCGCACTTCGACGTGCACGCGACCGAGGTCGTCACCGAACACAGTCCGGAGGCCATCGCCGACGCGCTGCGCGACAGCGCCGGTGCGCTGGTCACGCTGAACGAGAAGATCGGCGCATCGCAGATCGCGAGGGCACCGCACCTGCGTGCCATCGCCAACGTGGGCGTGGGCTACAACAACCTCGACATCCCCACGCTGACCGCGGCCGGCATCGTCGCCACCAACACGCCGGACGTGCTCACCGAGACCACGGCGGATTTCGGCTTCGCGCTGCTGATGGCGACCGCACGCCGGATCACCGAGGCCGAGCGCTGGCTGCGCGATGGCCAATGGCAGCAATGGTCGTTCAGCACGCTGCTGGGTGCCGATCTGCACGGCAGCACGCTGGGCATCGTCGGCATGGGTCGGATCGGGCAGGGCATCGCCCGCCGCGCGCGTGGCTTCGGCATGCGTACGCTGTACCACAACCGCAGCCGCCTGCCGGATACGGTCGAACGCGAATGCGGCGCGGGCTACACCGGCTTCGACGACCTCCTCGCCCAGGCCGACCATGTGGTGCTGGTGCTGCCGTATTCGTCGCAGGTCCACCACCTGATCGATGCCGCGGCGCTGGCGAAGATGAAGCCGACCGCGACGCTGGTGAACATCGCGCGCGGCGGCATCGTCGATGAAGTCGCGTTGGCCGACGCGTTGGCCAACGGCCGCCTCGCCGCTGCCGGCCTGGATGTCTACGAGGGCGAGCCCGCCGTGCGCCCGGAATTGCTGGCCCTGCGCAACGTGGTGCTCACGCCGCATATCGCCAGCGCCAGCCTGGCCACCCGTCGCGCCATGGTGGCGCTGGCGGTGGACAACCTGATCGCTGCACTGGGCGAAGGTCCGCAGGCCGGCCGTCCGCCGACGCCGGTGAATCCCGACGCGCTCGCCACCACCGCCGGCATCACCACCGCCAAACGACAGGGAGCCTGAGGCACGCCCGCAGGTTCCCCGAACACAGCCTTCCTGTCCGCTGTCTTCAATCCCTTCTTTCGCGAATCCTTTCAATGAGCAACCAGAACCGTAGCTTCACCGTCGCCGTCGTGGGTGCCACCGGCGCCGTCGGCGAAACCATGCTGTCCATCCTCGCCGAGCGCGACTTCCCGGTCGGCAAGCTCGTCCTGCTGGCCTCGGCGCGTTCCGCCGGCACGCAGGTCGAGTTCAAGGGCCAGAAGGTCGATGTGCTCGACCTCGAAACGTTCGACCCCACCGGCGTGGACATCGCCCTGTTCTCCGCCGGTGGCGGGGTGTCCAAGGAATACGCGCCGAAGTTCGCCGCCGCCGGTGCGGTGGTGATCGACAACTCCTCGACCTTCCGGTACGACGCCGACGTGCCGCTGGTGGTGTCGGAGGTCAACCCGCATGCGGCGAAGAACCGCCCGCGCGGCATCATCGCCAACCCCAACTGCTCGACCATGCAGCTGATGCCGGTGCTGGCGCCGATCCACCGCAAGTACGGCATCGAACGCATCAATGTGGCGACCTACCAGTCCGTGTCCGGCGCCGGCCGCTCCGGCCTGGAGGAACTGGGCCGGCAGACCGCCCAGCTGCTGGCGTTCCAGGAGATCGAGCCGAAGAAGTTCCAGGCGCAGATCGCCTTCAACCTGATCCCGCACATCGACGAATTCCTGCCCAACGGCTACACCAAGGAAGAGATGAAGCTGGTCTGGGAGACGCGCAAGATCCTCGAAGACGACAGCATCCAGGTGAACCCCACCGCGGTGCGCGTGCCGGTGTTCTATGGCCACTCCGAAGCCGTCAACATCGAGACGAAGGAGAAGATCACCCCGGAGCAGGCCCGCGAGCTGCTGCGCGCCGCACCGGGCGTGGAAGTGGTGGACGAGCACAAGGCGGGCGGCTATCCCACGCCGGTCACCCATGCCTCGGGCCGCGACCCCGTGTTCGTCGGCCGCATCCGCGAGGACTTCTCGCATCCGCGCGGCCTCAACCTGTGGGTGGTCGCCGACAACATCCGCAAGGGCGCGGCCCTGAACGCCGTGCAAGTGGCCGAACTGGTGGCGAACGGCGGCTGAGCGGCTATAGTCGTGCCCGGGAAACATGGGGAAGGGCCGTGAAACCGATGCACAGACCTCGGACGGCAAGACTCCGCCTGGCCGGCATGATCGGGCTGGGGCTGGCATTGCTGAGCAATGTCGCCCTCGCGCTCGGCCTGGGGGAGATCAAGGTCAAATCGCAACCCGGCCAGCCGCTGCTGGCCGAGATTCCGATCATTTCCAGCGAGCCGGGCGAGCTGGAGCAACTGCGTGCGCGCCTCGCGTCGCCGACGACGTTCGAGCGCGTCGGCCTGCCGCGCCCGCAGGGCCTGGTCAGCGAACTGGACTTCAGCGTCGCGCTGGATGAAGCCGGTCGGCCGGTCGTGCGCGTCACCAGCCGCACGCCGGTGGACGTGCCGGCGGTCAATTTCCTGATCGAAGTCGATTGGGGCCAGGGCCGGCTGGTGCGCGAATACTCCGCGCTGGTGAGCACGCCGGGCACGCTGGCGGCCGCCGAACAGCCGGTGATCGATGCGCCGGTCGCGATACCGGCGGACACCATCACGCGGCCCGTCGAGCCTGTCGTGGCCACGACGCCGGAACCCGCGCCGGCCGAGCAGGCACCGCCGCCCGCACCGACGCGTCCTGTCCCCGCGCCTGCCCCCACGCCGGTGGTCGCGGCGACGCCGCCTCCGCAGGTCGCGCCGGGCGATGCGCTGGCCCCCGTGCGCCGCGGCCAATCGCTGTCGCAGGTCGCGGCGCCGCTGGCGCGCGAGCAGGGCTACACGCTGGATCAGGCGATGGTCGCGCTGCTGCGCGCCAACCCCGAGGCCTTCATCAACGGCAACATCAACCTGCTGAAGCAGGGCGCGGTGTTGCGCGTGCCGGAATCGGCCGAAGCGCAGACGATCCTCGAGGACGAGGCGGCCGCACTGGTCCGCAGCCAGATCGCCGAATGGCGACGTGCCCGCGCACCGATCCCGCAGCCGGCCGCAGTGGTCGAGCCGGCGCCCGCCGCCGCAGCGCCGTCGGCACCGCGCACGGCGCCTGTCGCCGATGCGCGCCTGGAAATCGCACCCGCCGCCGCAGGCGCATCGGGTTCTGGAACGCAGTCCGGCGTCAGTGCCGGCGGTGAGGGCGAGATGTTGGCGAACGAACAACTGCAGCAATCGAAGGAAGACCTGGCCGCGCGCGATGCCGAAGTGCAGGAGCTGCGCACCCAGGTCGCCGAGTTGGAGAAGCTGAAGACCCAGCAGGAACAACTGCTGGCGATGAAGGACAGCGACCTGGCCGCCGCGCAGCAGCGCCTGGCACAGGCATCCGGCAGCGAGGGCGGCATACCGGTCTGGGCCTGGGCCGGGTTTGGCCTGCTGTTCGTCGGTTCGCTGGCCTGGGGCTTCGCCCAGCGTCGTCGTCGCCTCGCACCGGCTCCGCGCAGCAGCGTGCTCGGTGACGCGCCTTCGTCCAGTCGTGCCGCCGAACTGGCTGCCGTCATGCCGGCCCCCGCGGCCGAACCGGTGGCGCCTGAGCCGACGCCCGTGCTGGAGCCGGTGATCGTGCCGTCCGCATCACCGGCCAAGCCGAAGCCCGCACCTGCGCCTGCGCCTGCGAAAGCGGCGGGCCCGACCTGGCATTCCGGCGGAGCACCGGCGGCTTCCCCTGCGCCTGCCACGCTGCCAGCGGGTCGCGATCGTCTGGAACTGGCGGTCGCCTACCTCGACCTGGGCGACGTGGCGACAGCCCGCGACCTGCTGAACGAAGTCGCCGCGGGCAGCGATGCCGGCGCACGCGACGAAGCGCTGCAGTTGCTGCGCGAGATCGGATGACCGGGTGAAGGACTGATGCGTTACGCGCTGGGCGTCGAATACGACGGCGGCGGATTCCTGGGCTGGCAGCGGCTGACCAAGTCCGGCACCCCGGACGACACCACCGTGCAGGCGGCGCTCGAGAACGCGCTGTCATCGGTCGCCGATGCGCGGGTCGACACGATCTGCGCGGGCCGCACCGATGCCGGCGTGCATGCGCAATGCCAGGTAGTCCACTTCGACAGCGACGTCGCGCGCACGACGCGCGGCTGGCTGCTGGGCGCCACCGCCCGCCTGCCGCCCGCCGTCTGCGTGCGCTGGTGCCAGCCGGTGGCGGACGACTTCCATGCACGGTTTTCGGCGCGTGCGCGACGTTACCGCTACACGCTGGTGAACCGGCTCGCGCGGCCCGCGCTGGAGCGCCAGTACCTCAGCTGGGAACGGATGCCGCTGGACGCCGACGCGATGCATCGCGCCGCACAGGTGTTGCTGGGCGAGAACGACTTCGGCGCTTTTCGCACGGTGCATTGCCAGTCGCCGCACGCGATGCGCAACCTGCACGCGATCTCCGTTGCGCGGCAGGGCGAGCGCGTGATCGTCGAGGTCCAAGCCAATGCGTTCCTGCACCACATGGTGCGCAACATCGTGGGTTCGCTGCTGGTGGTAGGGCGCGGCGAGCGCCCCGAGGACTGGATCGCGGAACTGCTCGCAGGCCGCGACCGTACCGTCGCCGGGCCCACCGCGCCGCCGGACGGACTGGTCTTCGTCAGCCCGCTGTATCCGGCCGAATGGGGATTGCCGGTGGAAGTGACGCTGCCGGCCTCCGTGGGCTGAGCCGGCGGGTTACCCTGCGGGCATGCACACACGCATCAAGTTCTGCGGGCTGACCCGCGCCGAGGATGTCCGCCTGGCGGTGGAACTGGGCGTGGACTACATCGGCCTGGTATTCGCGCCACGCAGTCCGCGCCGGTTGCTGTTGGGCCAGGCGCGCATGCTGCGCGACCTGGTGCCGGAGGAAATCGGCGTGGTCGCGCTGGTGATGGACAACCCGCGGCAGGAGATCGAGCAGATCGTCGAAACCCTCCAGCCCGACGTGCTGCAGTTCCACGGCGCGGAAGAGGATGCGTTCGCTGCCTCACTGGGTCGCCCGTTCTGGAAGGCGATCGCGATGGGCGGGCAGGGCGAGGGCGCCTTCGCCAGCCTGGCGGCGTATCCGAACGCGAGCGGCTTCCTGTTCGACGGCCATGCGGCGGGCGAGCAGGGCGGCAGCGGCCAGCGCTTCGACTGGCGGCAGATGCCGGTGGCGACCGAAAAGCCGTGCCTGCTTGCAGGCGGCCTGACGCCGGAGAACGTTGCGTTGGCGCTGCGCACGGCACGGCCCTGGGGCGTGGATGTGTCCAGCGGAATCGAGACGGCACCCGGCGAGAAGGATGCAGAGAAGATGCGACGCTTCGTCGACGCGGTCCGCATCGCCGACACCCGCGGCTAGCCTGCGGACAACAGCTCCCGGCGCAGCCAATCCGCCAGCGGGGGCATGCGTGTATCGGGATTTCCGCGCGCGGCGCACAACGCCCAGGTCCCGCCGGTATCGATGAATCCCCAGGGCGCGACGAGTCGGCCGCTGTCGAGATCGGCCTGCACCAGTTCACGCGGTGCGATGGCGACGCCAAGCCCGGCCGCCGCCGCCTCCAGCAGGTAGGTCAGGTGGTCGAAGCCGGTGCCGAGGCGTGGTGTCGCGGGCAGTTGCCGGGCGGCCAGCCAGCGCGGCCAGGCCTGCGGCCGTGATGCCGTGTGGAGCAGCGGCTCGTCCAGCAATGCGTCGGGCGATGCTTCGCGCAGCGCATCGAACCGTGCATGGCGGGGGCTGAGCACTGGCCCGATCCGCTCCGGCGCCAGCGGCCACACGTGCCATCCCGTCGGCCAGGGCGCTTCACCCAGCAGCAGCGCGGCATCCAGCCCGGCGGCAGCGAGGTCGATGGCGCCTTCCTGGGCGGACAGGTGCAGCGTCAGGTCGGGCAGGTCGGTGGACAGGCGTTCCAGGCGCGGGATCACCCAGCGCGCCAGCAGACTGCCCGGACAGCCGAGCACCAGTGCTGCCGCCCGTGGACCACGCTGGAGGGCGGTCCACCCCGCCTGCAGCACCCCGAACGCTTCGCCCGCGCTCTCGCGCAGGCGATGGCCGTCGGTCGTCAGGGCCAGGCCCCGTCCGTCGCGGACGAACAGCGGCCGGCCGAGGGCGTCCTCCAGGGCGCGGACATGGCGGCTGACGGCGCCGTGGGTGACGTGCAGTTCAGCCGCCGCCTGGCTGACGCTGCCCAGGCGGGCGGCAGCCTCGAAGGCGCGGAGGGCATTCAGTGAGGGCAGCGGGCGACTCATGGCGTGAGTTTAACTCACCTGTTTAGCCGGAATAGTCGATATTCAGGAGGGTGGCTGTGCGATAACGTGAAGCATCGCTTCCCGGATCACGACCATGTCTTCTGCCACCGACTTCCACGCCTACCCGGACGCCCGCGGCCACTTCGGCCGCCACGGCGGGCGGTTCGTCGCCGAGACCCTGATCGGACCGCTGCAGGAACTGGCCGCGGCCTACGACACCGCGCGGGTCGATCCGGCCTTCATCGCCGCCTTCGACAAGGACCTCAAGCACTACGTCGGCCGGCCCAGCCCGATCTACCACGCCGAGCGCCTGAGCCGCGAAGTCGGTGGCGCGCAGATCCTGCTCAAGCGCGAGGACCTGAACCACACCGGCGCGCACAAGATCAACAACACCATCGGGCAGGCGCTGCTGGCCAGCCGGATGGGCAAGAAGCGGATCATCGCCGAGACCGGCGCGGGCCAGCATGGCGTGGCCAGCGCCACCGTGGCCACCCGGCTGGGCCTGGAATGCGTGGTCTACATGGGCGCCACCGACATCGAGCGCCAGAAGATCAACGTCTACCGCATGAAACTGCTGGGCGCGACGGTGGTGCCGGTCACCAGCGGCTCGGCCACGCTGAAGGATGCGCTGAACGAGGCGATGCGCGACTGGGTGACCAACGTGCACGACACGTTCTACATCATCGGCACCGTCGCCGGCCCGGACCCTTATCCGCGCATGGTGCGCGACTTCAACGCCGTGGTCGGCCGCGAGGCGAGGGCACAGATGCTCGCGGACTACGGTCGCCTGCCGGATGCCATCACCGCCTGCGTCGGCGGCGGCAGCAACGCGATCGGCCTGTTCCATGCCTTCCTCAACGATCCGGGCGTGCGCATCGTCGGCGCCGAAGCCGCGGGCGACGGCATCGACACCGGTCGCCATGCGTCGTCGTTGTCGGCGGGGCGCATCGGCGTGCTGCACGGCAACCGCACCTACGTGATCTGCGACGACGATGGGCAGATCATCGAAACCCATTCCATCTCCGCCGGCCTGGATTACCCGGGCGTCGGGCCGGAACACGCGTTCCTGAAGGACAGCGGGCGCGCGGAGTACGTCGGCGTCACCGATGACGAAGCACTTGCCGCGTTCCATCGCCTGACGCGCACGGAAGGCATCCTGCCGGCGCTCGAATCCAGCCACGCCGTCGCCCAGGCGATCAAGCTGGCGCGCGAACTGCCGAAGGACCAACTGGTGCTGTGCAATCTGTCCGGCCGTGGCGACAAGGACGTGCACACCATTGCCGCACGCGAGGGGATCAGCCTGTGAGCCGCTTCGAAAGCAAGTTCGCCGAACTCAAGACCGCAGGCCGCAAGGCATTGGTGCCGTTCATCACCGCCGGCGACCCGTCGCTGGAGTCCACGGTGCCGGTGATGCACGCGCTGGTGGAGGCCGGTGCCGACGTGATCGAACTCGGCGTGCCGTTCTCCGACCCGATGGCCGACGGGCCGGTCATCCAGCGCAGCTCCGAGCGCGCGTTGGCGCGTGGCGCCGGGCTGCGCTACGTGCTCGAGGCGGTAGAGGTGTTCCGCCAGCAGGACGACGCCACGCCCATCGTGCTGATGGGCTACCTGAACCCGGTGGAGATCCACGGCGCGGAGCGCTTTGCGAAGGATGCGGTCGCTGCCGGCGTGGACGGCGTGCTGCTGGTCGACCTGCCACCGGAAGAGGCGGAGGAAACGCGCGCCGCCTTCAACCGGGAGGGTCTGGCGCTGATCGCGCTGGCCTCGCCGACCACGTCTCCTGAACGGCTGGCCATGCTGTGCGAGACCGCGCAGGGCTATCTGTACTACGTCAGTTTCGCCGGGGTGACCGGCGCGTCGGACCGCCTCGACATCGCAGCGGCAGGCGAGCGCCTGAAGCAGCTGCGCCACGCATCGCGCGTGCCGGTGGTGGCGGGGTTCGGCATCAAGGACGCGGCCAGTGCCGCGGCGATGGCGGCCGATGCCGACGGCGTCGTGGTCGGCAGCGCCCTGGTCGCCGCGTTGGCCGAGGCGGGTGCGGGCGCGCCTGCGCGGGCGGCCGCCTTCCTGGCGCCGTTGCGGGCGGCGCTGGACGGCTGAGCCACCGTACGGTTGGGCATGGACGACTGAGCTAAACTGCCGCGCTAATCCATTGGGCCCCTCCCGGGGCAGGCAGCAAGACCACGCATGAGCTGGCTCAGCAAACTGATGCCGTCGGGCATCCGCACCGAGGGCAACGCAGGCAAGAGCAAACGCAGCGTCCCCGAGGGGCTGTGGGAAAAATGCGACCGCTGCGGCGCGGTGCTGTACCGGCCGGAGCTGGAAGAAAACCTGGAGGTCTGCCCGAAGTGCGGCTTCCACATGCCGATCCGCGCCCGCGCCCGCATGGCCGCGCTGTTCGACCCGGGCAGCACCCGCGAGATCGGCGCCGCGCTGGGCCCGACCGACGTGCTGAAGTTCAAGGACCAGAAGAAGTACGCCGACCGCATCAAGGCCGCGCAGAAGAGCACCGGCGAGCGCGATGCGCTGATCACCCTGCAGGGCACGCTGAAGGGCCGCGACCTGGTCGCCAGTGCCTTCGATTTCGCCTACATGGGCGGCTCGATGGGCTCGGTGGTCGGCGAGCGCTTCTCGCTGGGCGCGGAAAAGGCGCTCGAAATCGGTTCGCCGTTCGTGTGCTTCTCCGCCAGTGGTGGCGCGCGCATGCAGGAGAGCCTGTTCTCCCTGATGCAGATGGCCAAGACGTCGGCCGCGCTGGGCAAGCTGCGCGAGGCCGGGCTGCCGTACATCTCGGTGATGACGCACCCGACCACCGGCGGTGTGTCGGCGAGCTTCGCGATGCTGGGCGACATCAATCTCGCCGAACCGGAAGCGCTGATCGGCTTCGCCGGCCCGCGCGTGATCGAGCAGACCGTGCGCGAGACGCTGCCGGAAGGCTTCCAGCGTTCGGAGTTCCTGCTGGCGCATGGCGCGGTGGACCAGATCTGCGACCGCCGCGAGATGCGTGACCGCCTGGCGGACCTGCTGGCGTTGCTGATGAAACAGCCCAAGCCGCAGGACAGCGAACTGGTGACCGCATGAGTCGCAAATACTTCGGTACCGATGGCATCCGTGGCCGCGTCGGCACCAGCCCCATCTCCGCCGATTTCGTCCTCCGCCTGGGCAACGCCCTGGGCCGGGTGCTGTGCGAAAAGGCCGGCGGCGCGCGCCCGGTCGTGGTGATCGGCAAGGACACGCGCATCTCCGGCTACATGTTCGAAGCCGCGCTCGAGGCCGGCCTGGTCGCCGCCGGCGCGGACGTGCAGCTGATGGGCCCGATGCCCACGCCGGGCGTGGCGTTCCTGACGCGCACCCTGGGCGCCGATGCCGGTATCGTCATCAGCGCCTCGCACAACCCGCATCACGACAACGGCATCAAGTTCTTCTCGGCAGAAGGCGAGAAGCTGGACGACGCGACCGAACTCGCGATCGAGGCCGCGCTCGACGCGCCATTCTTCACCGCCGAATCCGAGAAACTCGGCAAGGCGATCCGCACGCGCGACGCGGTCGGCCGCTACATGGAGTTCTGCAAGGCCAGCGTGCCGCGCCGCTTCGACCTGAAGGGCCTGAAGCTGGTGCTGGACTGCGCGCACGGCGCCACGTACCACATCGCGCCGCTGCTGTTCCGCGAGCTGGGTGCCGACGTGATCACGATCGGCGTCGAGCCGAACGGCATCAACATCAACGACGGCGTGGGCTCCATGCACGTGGAGAACCTGGCCGCCAAGGTGCGCGAGACCGGCGCCCACCTGGGCATCGCGTTCGACGGTGACGGCGACCGCGTGCTGATGGCCGACGCCGACGGTGTGCCCGTGGATGGCGACGAGCTGATCTACCTGCTGGCGCGCGACTGGCAGGCCAGCGGCCGCCTGCGCGGCCCCGTGGTCGGTACGTTGATGACCAACTACGGGCTGGAGCGCGCGCTGGGCAAGCTCGAGATCCCGTTCGTCCGCACCAAGGTCGGCGACCGTTACGTGCACCAGGCGCTGGTCGAAGGCAATGCGGTGCTCGGCGGCGAAGCCTCCGGCCACCTGCTGTGCCTGGACCGTACCACCACGGGCGATGCCATCATCGCCGCGCTGCAGGTGTTGGAAGCATTGCGCCGCCGCCGGCAGACATTGCGCGGTGCCCTGGACGGCCTGACGATGCTGCCGCAGAAGACCATCAACGTGAAGCTGGCCAACGGCGCGAAGCCGACCGAGGCGGCGAGCGTGCAGGCGGCGCTCGCGCAGGCACAGGCGGCGGTGTCGGGGCGCGGGCGCGCGTTCCTGCGGCCGTCCGGTACCGAGCCGGTCGTGCGCGTGACGGTCGAGGCCGACGACGATGCGCTGGTGCGCAGCACGCTGGACACCCTGGCCGATGCCGTGCGCGCCGCTGCGGCGGCTTGATCCGGATCAATGAATCACCGGCGCGCGAACGTTCCCATGGCGTTCCCCGCGCAACAAACCTGTTGGAGCAGACCTGCATGAGTGCCCGTATTCCCACCCTGGACATCACCCGTTTCGATACCGACCGCGAAGCGTTCGTCGCCGAGCTCGGCGCGGCCTACCGCGAATGGGGCTTCGCCGGCATCCGCAACCACGGCATCCCGCAGGCGCAGATCGATGCGGCCTATGACGTCTTCAAGCGTTTCTTCGCACTGCCCGACGACGTGAAGAAGCAGTACCACGTGCCGGGCGGCGGCGGCGCGCGCGGCTACACGCCGTTCGGCGTGGAGACCGCGAAGGATTCCAAGCACTTCGACCTGAAGGAGTTCTGGCACATCGGCCGCGAGATTCCCGAGGATTCGAAGTACCGCGACGTCATGCCGCCGAACCTGTGGCCCGTCGAGGTGCCCGGCTTCAAGGAGCACGGCTACGGCCTGTACGGAGCGCTCGACCAGCTGGGCTCGCGTGTACTGTCGGCGCTGGCGCTGCACATCGGATTGCCTGAAAACTACTTCGTCGACAAGACGAACTCCGGCAACTCGATCCTGCGCCCGATCCATTACCCGCCGATCACCGCCGACGACATCCCGAACGTGCGCGCCGGCGCGCATGAAGACATCAACCTGATCACGTTGCTGGTCGGCGCGAGCGCCGCGGGCCTGGAAGTGCGTTCGAAGCAGGGCGAGTGGGTGCCGTTCACCTCCGACGCCGACACCATCGTGGTCAACATCGGCGACATGCTGCAGCGCCTGACCAACCACGTGTACCCGTCGACCACGCACCGCGTGACCAATCCGCCGGGCGAGCAGGCTCGCCAGCCGCGTTACTCGGTCCCGTTCTTCCTGCACCCGAATCCGGACTTCCTGATCGACGTGCTGCCCTCGACGATCACGACCGAGAATCCCAAGCGCTACCCGGAAGCGATCACCGCACAGGGCTACCTGGAAGAGCGCCTGCGCGAGATCAAGTTGAAGTAAGCGCGCCGCTTCCTGCCGCACCTGTTTTCCACGACGCCGGCTTGCCGGCGTCGTGCATGTCCGGGCCCGTCAATCGAGCGGGCGAACCTTGCGCGAGTTGCGCGCCATCATGCCCAGCGCCAGCCGGTGCGGCAGCAGCTTCACGATGGCGTGCATCAACCGGTAGCGCCACCCGGGCACCACCAGCACATCGCCACGCTCGTTGCCGTCGATGCCGGCGCGCGCGACCTCGGCGGCCTGCAGCCACATCGTCGGCGACACCTGCATGCGGGCGCGGGTACCGGTGACGTCGTGGAATTCGGAGTAGGTGAAGCCCGGGCACAGCGCGGTGACGTGGACGCCGCGGTCGGCGTTCTCCAGCGCGAGCGCCTCGCTCAGCTTGAGCAGGAAGCTCTTCGCCGGCGCGTACAGCGTCTGGCCTTCCGCAGCAGGCATCAAGGCGGCGAACGAGGCCACGTTGATGATGCGGCCCTGGCCGCTGGCGCGGATCGCCGGCAGCAGGCGCCAACACAGTTCACTGACCGCGGTAAGCATCACCTGCAGGAAGGCCGCATGGACGGCCCAGTCGCTGCTGCGGTAGCGCCCTGGCACGCCATAGCCGGCGTTGTTGACCAGGATCCGCACGGCGATGCCGCGACGTTCGAGTTCGGCGACGAGCGCCGCCGGTGCTGCGGGGTCGGCGAGGTCGCAGGCGATCACGTCCACCGGCACCTGTGCCGCCAGTTCGTCCGCCAGCGCCTGCAGACGATCCGCCCGCCGCGCCGTCAGCACCAGCGGCACACCGCGGCGCGCGTACTCGCGTGCGATCTGTTCGCCGATGCCGCTGGAGGCGCCGGTGACCAGGGCGCGGCTGGAGGAAGGAGGAGGGGAGGCGTCGGTCATCGGCGGTCCGGGGCGTGATCGTGTCCGCTCGCACGATACCGTGCCGGCTGGGTGCCCCGGCCAACATCCGTTAGACTGCGCGACCCGAACTGGACAGGAATTGGTCTTATGCGTCGCAAGCTCGTGGCGGGCAACTGGAAGCTCCATGGCAACCGCGGTTTCGCCACCGCGCTGATGGACGAGCTGGTCGCCGGCCTGCCGCTGGAGGGCGTGGATCTGCTGATCCTGCCGCCGCTCCCTTACCTGGGCGAGCTGATCGAAGACTACGGCCACCGGGGTGTCGCGTTCGGCGCCCAGGACGTCAGCAGCAACGAAAAAGGCGCCTACACCGGCGAGGTGTCGGCTTCCATGCTGGTCGACGTGGGTGCGCGCTACGGCCTGGTGGGCCATTCCGAGCGCCGCCAGTACCACAACGAGAGCAGCGAGTTCGTGGCCCGCAAGTTCGTGGCGGCCAAGCACGCCGGCCTGATCCCGCTGCTCTGCGTGGGCGAGACCGAGCAGCAGCGCAAGGACGGCCAGACCGAGTTCCGCATCCTCAAGCAGCTGGAGGCCGTGTTCGACCTCGCCGGCCCGCAGGCCTTCGCCGGCGCGGTGATTTCCTACGAACCGGTCTGGGCGATCGGCACCGGCCTGACTGCCACGCCGGACCAGGTGCAGGCAGTGCACGCGTTCATCCGTGGCGAAGTGGCTGCGCGCGATGCTAGAATTGCCGATTCACTGACCCTCCTGTACGGAGGCAGCGTGAAGCCCGACAACGCCGCGGAACTGTTTGCGCAGCCCGATGTCGATGGAGGGCTGGTGGGCGGCGCTTCCCTGGTCGCCCGGGATTTCCTGGCCATCGCGCAAGCGGCGGCCGGCCGGGGGTGACCCCGGCAACGCCGGCCCATGGGGGCCTGGCGACTCAACCGGTTGAGACTGAATCCGATGTGGATGTTGATCCTTAATGTGGTGTACGTGCTGGTGGCCATCGCGATCATCGCGCTGGTGCTGATGCAGCGCGGCTCGGGCGCGCAGGCCGGTTCGGGCTTCGGCGCGGGTGCGTCGGGCACGGTGTTCGGCGCGCGCGGCGCGTCCAACTTCCTGTCCAAGAGCACTAAGTGGCTGGCCGTGGCGTTCTTCGGCATCAGCCTGTTCATGGCCTGGTACGCGACCCACAGTGCGCGACCGACCACGCAGCAGAACCTCGGCGTGATGTCGCAGCTGCCGGCGGCGGCTGAAGCGCCCGTGGGCGAACTGCCGAAGCCGTCGACCGTGCCCAGCACGCCGATCCAGGCGCCGGCGCCCGCCGGCACCGTGCCCGCCGCTCCGCAGGAGGCTGCGCCCGCGCCGGCCGCCGGCGAGCAGCAGGCGCCGGTCACGCCGCCGCAAGGCGGCTGAGCCCGGCTACAATGGCGCGGCTCGCAGCCGCGCAGGTTTCAAAGCCCAGGTGGCGGAATTGGTAGACGCACTACCTTGAGGTGGTAGCGACGAAAGTCGTAGGGGTTCGAGTCCCCTCTTGGGCACCAGCAGCAAACGGGACGCGGAAGCGCGATCCTGGTGAAAAACCCGCCGCCAGGCGGGTTTTTTATTGGTCCACGCATCGCGATACACGCGGGTAATCGTTTACTACCAAGTTCACCAACCGTTACAATCCCGTCGATTCATCGGGCGCCCGGTACGTGTTGCGGAAGGGGGCCCGCGGAAGGCGGATCGGCGCGGTACGCGCCGGCACGCCAAGGTGGATGTGCCGTCGGGCTCCGGGCCGTGCGGAAGTCCCGATGCCCCTGCGCCCATGGCCAGGGCCGCGGCGAACGCCGGGCCCCGGCTGAAGGCGCGAGCCCCGTTCAGGCCCGGACGCAGTCGCATGCGGTCGGGCGGAAAGGACAAGAAGAGACAAGCGAGTGCTGGCCAATTACCTGCCCACCCTGTTGTTCCTGATCGTCGCCACCGGCATCGGCATTGCGCTGATGGTGGTCGGACGGTTCCTCGGCCCGCGCCGCCCGGACGCGCAGAAGCTGTCCCCGTACGAATGCGGCTTCGAGGCCTTCGAAGACGCGCGCATGAAGTTCGACGTGCGCTACTACCTGATCGCCATCCAGTTCATCGTCTTCGATCTGGAAATCATCTTCATCGTTCCGTGGACGCTGGTGTTCCAGGAGCTCGGTCCGCGTGCGCTGGTCACGATGGGCCTGTTCGTGGGCATGCTGTTCCTCGGCTTCATTTACGTTTGGAAGAAGGGAGCGCTCGAATGGGAGTGATCCAGACCGTCGACCGTCTGATGAACAACCCGATCCCGGAAGGGCGGGTGGACGACATCCTGCGCCCCGAGGGCGACAATCCGCTGCTGGAAAAGGGCTACGTGACCACCAGCGTCGACGCGCTGATGAACTGGGCACGTACCGGCTCGATGTGGCCGATGACGTTCGGCCTGGCCTGCTGCGCGGTCGAGATGATGCATGCCGGCACCTCGCGCCTGGACCTTGACCGCTACGGCGTGGTGTTCCGCCCGTCGCCGCGCCAGTCCGACGTGATGATCGTCGCCGGCACCCTGGTCAACAAGATGGCCCCGGCGCTGCGCAAGGTCTACGACCAGATGCCCGACCCGAAGTGGGTGATCTCGATGGGCAGCTGCGCCAACGGCGGCGGCTACTACCACTACTCGTACTCGGTGGTCCGTGGTTGCGACCGCATCGTGCCTGTCGATGTCTACGTGCCCGGTTGCCCGCCCACGGCCGAAGCGCTGGTGTACGGCATCCTGCAGTTGCAGAAGAAGATCTGGCGCACGCAGACCATCGCGCGCTGATCCGCCTCTCCCCCGTTCCCCTTCTAGAGCACGCCACGCCCCATGGCTGAGCAAGCTGCAAACTTCACCGACCAGTTGCGCGCGCGTTTCGCCGACGCGACGGTCAGCGTCGCCGAGCCGCGCGGCGAAGTCACCCTGGAAGTGCCGTCGGCATCGTGGCACGCCGTCGCGCTCGCGCTGCGCGACGAATTCGGCTTCGAGCAGGCCGTCGACGTCAGCGGCGTGGACTACCTGGGCTACGGCAGCGCCGAATGGGATACCGCGGACGTCTCGTCCGAGGGCTTCAGCCGTGGCGTGGAGGGTTTCGGCCCGGGTCGCTTCAGCTGGGAGCAGCGTCCGCGCGACGCCGCCCGCCCGAACCGTTTCGCCGTGGTCCTGCACCTGCTGTCGTACCAGCACAACCGTCGCGTCCGCGTGCGCTGCTTCGCTCCCGACGACGGCCTGCCGGTGGTGGCATCGGTGTCCGACGTGTGGCCGGGCCTGAACTGGTTCGAGCGCGAAGCGTTCGACCTGTACGGCATCATCTTCGAAGGCCATCCGGACCTGCGTCGCATCCTGACCGACTACGGTTTCGTCGGCCATCCGTTCCGCAAGGACTTCCCGCTGATCGGCAACGTCGAAGTGCGTTACGACGAAGAAAAGAAGCGCGTGGTGTACGAGCCGGTCACCTCGGTCGAGCCGCGCGTCGGCGTGCCGCGCGTGATCCGCGACGATGCGCGCTACCAGACCGCCGCTGGCGAAGCCGCAGCGCGTGAGGGCAAGGCATGAGCAATCCGCAATCCGGCACCGCGTTCGCCAGCAACCCTGTCGAAGCCAGGCAGGAAATCCGCAACTACACGCTGAACTTCGGCCCGCAGCATCCGGCCGCGCACGGCGTGCTGCGCCTGATCCTGGAAATGGACGGCGAGACCATCGTCCGCGCCGACCCGCACGTGGGCCTGCTGCACCGGGGCACCGAGAAGCTAGCCGAGTCCAAGCCGTTCAACCAGTCGATCGGCTACATGGATCGCCTCGACTACGTGTCGATGATGTGCAACGAGCACGCCTACGTGCGCGCCATCGAGACCCTGATGGGCATCGAGGCGCCGGAGCGCGCGCAGTACATCCGCACGATGTTCGACGAGATCACCCGCATCCTGAACCACCTGATGTGGATCGGCTCCAACGCGCTCGATCTCGGCGCGATGGCGGTCATGCTGTACGCCTTCCGCGAGCGCGAAGAGCTGATGGACTGCTACGAGGCGGTCAGCGGCGCGCGCATGCACGCGGCGTACTACCGTCCCGGCGGCGTGTACCGCGACCTGCCGGACCGCATGCCGAAGTACAAGGAATCGCCGTGGCGCAAGGGCAAGTCCCTGGCCCACTTCAACCAGGCGCGCGAGGGTTCGCTGCTCGACTTCCTGGAAGACTTCACCAACGAGTTCCCCAAGCGCGTCGACGAGTACGAGACGCTGCTGACCGACAATCGCATCTGGAAGCAGCGCACCGTCGGCATCGGCGTGATCTCGCCGGAACAGGCGCGCGCGCTGGGCATGACCGGCGCGATGCTGCGCGGCTCGGGCATCGCCTGGGACCTGCGCAAGAAGCAGCCGTACGCGAAATACGACGTGGTCGATTTCGACATCCCCGTCGGCGTCAATGGCGACTGCTACGACCGCTACCTGGTCCGCGTCGCCGAGATGCGCCAGTCCAACCGCATCATCCAGCAGTGCGTGAAGTGGCTGAAGGCCAATCCTGGCCCGGTCATGGTGCAGAACTTCAAGGTCGCTCCGCCCTCCCGCGAGGAGATGAAGGACGACATGGAAGCGCTGATCCACCACTTCAAGCTCTTCAGCGAAGGCTATTGCGTGCCGGCCGGCGAAACCTATGCCGCGGTCGAGGCGCCGAAGGGCGAGTTCGGCTGCTACCTGGTGTCCGACGGCGCCAACAAGCCCTTCCGCGTGAAGCTGCGCGCGCCGGGCTTCGCGCACCTGTCCTCGATGGACGAGATCGTGCGCGGCCACATGCTCCCCGACGTCGTCGCGATGATCGGTACCTATGATCTTGTCTTTGGTGAGGTGGACCGATGAGGGCCACGGGTAATTTCGAAGCGGCGCAGAACGTCGATCCGCTGGTGGCGTTGAGCGACGAGACGCGCGCGCACATCGATCATTGGCTGACCAAGTTCCCGCCGGACCGCAAGCGGTCCGCGGTGCTGCAGGGCCTGCATGCCGCGCAGGAACAGAACGAGGGCTGGCTGACCGACGAGCTGATCGCCGCCGTCGCCAAGTACCTCGACCTGCCGCCGGTATGGGCCTACGAGGTAGCCAGCTTCTACTCGATGTTCGAGACCGAGAAGGTCGGCCGCAACAACGTCGCCTTCTGCACCAACATCAGCTGCTGGCTCAACGGCGCCCAGGACCTGGTCGCGCACGCCGAGAAGAAGCTGGGCTGCAAGCTCGGCGAATCCACCGCCGACGGCCGCGTGTACCTGAAGCGCGAAGAAGAGTGCGTGGCCGCGTGCTGTGGCGCGCCGGTGGTCGTGATCAACGGCCACTACCACGAGAATCTCACGCCGGCGAAGGTCGACGAGCTGCTGGACGGGCTGGAGTAAGCGCAATGGCAGGCCATTCACACTATTCCGAAGGCTACGGCCCGGTCGGTCCCGCTCCCAAGGAGCACCAGGCCGTCTACACCACGCTGCACTTCGACAAGCCGTGGTCGTACGAGAACTACCTGAAGACCGGCGGCTACGCCGCGCTGCGCAAGATCATCGAAGAGAAGATCCCGCCGGCCGACGTCGTCGAGATGGTCAAGCAGTCCGGCCTGCGCGGCCGCGGCGGCGCGGGCTTCCCGACCGGCCTGAAGTGGAGCTTCATGCCCAAGGGCGACATGCAGAAGTACATCCTCTGCAACTCGGACGAATCCGAGCCGGGCACCGCCAAGGATCGCGACATCCTGCGCTACAACCCGCACGCGGTGATCGAGGGCATGGCGATCGCCTGCTACGCCACCGGTTCGACCGTGGGCTACAACTACCTGCGCGGCGAATTCCACCACGAGCCCTTCGAGCATCTGGAAGAAGCCACGGCCGAGGCCTACAAGCATGGCTGGCTGGGCAAGAACATCCTCGGCTCGGGCGTGGACATCGACCTGTACAACGCGCTCGGCGCGGGTGCCTACATCTGCGGCGAAGAAACCGCGCTGATGGAGTCGCTGGAAGGCAAGAAGGGCCAGCCGCGCTTCAAGCCGCCGTTCCCGGCCAACTTCGGCCTGTACGGCAAGCCGACCACGATCAACAACACCGAGACCTATGCGTCGGTGCCGGCGATCCTGCGCAACGGCGCCGAGTGGTTCATGAGCCTCGGCAAGCCCAACAACGGCGGCTGCAAGATCTTCTCGGTCTCCGGCCACGTCGCGCGCCCCGGCAATCACGAGATCCGCCTGGGCACGTCGTTCGCCGACCTGCTCGAGCTGTGCGGCGGCATGCGCGAAGGCCGCAAGATCAAGGCCGTCATCCCCGGCGGTTCCTCGATGCCGGTGCTGCCGGGCGAGGTGATGATGGGCCTGACGATGGATTACGACGCCATCCAGAAGGCCGGTTCCGGCCTGGGTTCCGGCGCCGTGGTCGTGATGGACGACACCACCTGCATGGTGCGTGCCTGCCAGCGCATCGCGCGCTTCTACTACAAGGAAAGCTGCGGCCAGTGCACGCCGTGCCGCGAAGGCACCGGCTGGATGTACCGCATGCTGACCCGTGTCGCCGAGCACAAGGCCACGATCGAAGACCTGCAGACGCTGCGCGCGGCCGCGGGGCAGATCGAAGGCCACACCATCTGCGCGTTCGGCGAAGCCGCCGCGTGGCCGGTGCAGGGCATGCTGCGCCACTTCTGGCACGAATTCGAATACGCGATCGTCAACAAGCGTTTCCTCGTCGACGACGAGCGCGACGGCACGGTGGTCCGTTCCAACCTGGAGGTGGCCGCGTGAGTGCGCAGCCCGTGAATCCCAACCTGCCGCCGGACCATGTCACCGTCTTCATCGACGGGCAGGAGTTGGCCGCGCCGAAGGGTTCGATGATCATCCAGGCGGCCGACAAGGCCGGCATCCCGATCCCGCGCTTCTGCTACCACGAGAAGCTGCCGATCGCGGCCAACTGCCGCATGTGCCTGGTCGAAGTCGAGAAGATGCCGAAGCCGGCACCGGCCTGCGCCACGCCGGTGATGGATGGCATGAAGATCGCCACGCGCAGCGACAAGGCGTTGAAGTCGCAGCGCAACGTGATGGAATTCCTGCTGATCAACCACCCGCTGGACTGCCCGATCTGCGACCAGGGCGGAGAGTGCGAACTGCAGGACCTGTCGCTGGGCTATGGCCGTTCGGTCAGCCGTTTCCAGGAACGCAAGCGCGTGGTGCCCGACGAGGACATCGGTCCGCTGGTCGCCACCGAGATGACCCGCTGCATCCAGTGCACGCGCTGCGTGCGCTTCACCGCGGACGTCGCCGGCACCTATGAGCTGGGCGGCATGTACCGCGGCGAGAACCTGCAGATCGGCACCTACGACGGCAAGCCGCTGACCACCGAGATTTCCGGCAACGTCATCGACGTATGTCCGGTGGGTGCGCTGACCAACAAGGTGTTCCAGTTCCGCGCCCGTCCGTGGGAACTGATCGCTCGCGAATCCGTCGGTTTCCACGACGCGATGGGTTCCAACGTGTTCCATCACTCGCGCCGTGGCCAGGTGCTGCGCACCGTGCCGCGCGAGAACGAGGCGGTCAACGAGTGCTGGTTGTCCGACCGCGACCGCTATTCGCACCAGGGCTTGTACGCCGAGGACCGCGCGGTGAAGCCGCTGCAGAAGGTCAACGGCGAGTGGCGAGAAGTCTCCTGGGCCGAAGGCCTGTCCGCCGCCGCCGAGATCCTGCGCGCGAACCGCGGCGACAGCCTCGGCGTGCTGGTGCACCCGGCCGTGTCGAACGAGGAGGGTGGCCTGCTGGCGAAGCTGGCCGAAGGCCTCGGCACCGGCAACCTGGACCACCGCATCAACAACCGCGATTTCTCCGATGGTGCCGTCGCCGCGCCGTTCGCGCTGCCGCTGGCGGAGATCGAACAGGCCGACGTCATCGTGTTGTTCGGCACCAACGTGCGCCACGAGCTGCCGCTGCTGCACCAGCGCATCCGCAAGGCCGTCCGCAAGGGCGCCAAGGTGCACGTGGTCAACCCGGTCGACTTCGATTTCGCCTTCAGTGTGGCCGGCAAGCGCATCGTCGCGCCATCGCAGCTGGGTGGCGCCCTCAATGAGGCCGCGCTGCGCGACATCGCGAAGAACGCCAACCGTGCCGTCGTGCTGGTCGGCGGGATCGCCGAGAACCATCCGCAGGCCGCGATGCTGCGCGCCGCCGCCGGCGAGTTTGCCGCGGCGACCAGCGCCTCGCTGTGCCGCATTCCGCAGGGCGCCAATGCCGTCGGCCTGGCGCGCCAAGGCGTGCTTCCGAGTGGTCGTGATGTGGCCGGCATGTTCGCCGAGCCGCGCAATGCCTATGTCATCTACGGTATCGAACCCGGTCTGGATTTCGCCGATACGCCGGCCGCCACCAAGGCGCTGGCCTCGTCGAAGGTCGTGGCGTTCAGCCACTTCGCCTGCAAGTCCACGCGCGACGTGGCCGACGTGATCCTGCCGATCGGTGCGCTGCCCGAAATCGAGGCCACGCTGACCAATCTCGATGGCAAGGACCAGCGCACGCAGACGGTCGGCAAGCTGCCGGGCGAGGCGCGTGAAGGCTGGAAGGTGTTGCGCGCGTTGGGGGGTGAACTGCAACTGGCCGGCTTCGAGTTCGCCGATGCCGCAGGCATGCGCGACGCAATCGCGCATCCGAAGACGGTCTCCGTCGCCAAGTCCGCGGCTCCCGCGGCGCAAGGTCAGGGCCTGGAGCTTGCAGTCAGCGCGGCGATCTATCGCACGGACGGTACCGTCCGCCGCGCCGAAGCGCTGCAGGCGCATCCGCTGAATGTCGGCGCGCGCATCGTGCTCAACCCGGCCGATGCGCAGGCCGCCGGCGTGGCCGATGGCCAGGTCGCGAAGGTCGGCAATGGGATCGGTACCGCGGCGCTGCCGGTGGTGGTCGATGCCCGCGTCGCGGCGGGTTCGGCCTGGATCGAAAGCGGCTACGGCGCCACCGCGCCGCTGGGCGCGGGACGCGTGACGGTGGTGAGCGCATGAACGAACTGTTGATCAACGCTGTCGGCCCCCTGCGCGAGTGGTTCTTCGGGCTGGGCGACATCGGCATGGTGCTGTGGATCGTGCTGAAGATCCTGGTGGTCGCCATGCCGGTGATCATTTCGGTCGCGTTCTACGTGGTCTGGGAACGCAAGCTGATCGGCTGGATGCACGTGCGCCACGGGCCGATGTACGTGGGCATGGGCATCTTCCAGGCCTTCGCCGACGTGTTCAAACTGCTGTTCAAGGAAATCATCCAGCCCAGCAGCGCGCAGAAGGCGATGTACGTGATCGCGCCGCTGATCGTGCTTGCGCCGGCATTCGCCGCGTGGGCGGTGGTGCCGTTCGACTACCAGCTGGTGCTGTCCAACGCCAACGCCGGCCTGCTGTACCTGCTGGCGATGACCTCGTTGGGCGTGTACGGCATCATCATCGCCGGCTGGGCATCGAACTCGAAGTACGCGTTCCTGGGCGCGATGCGCTCCGCTGCGCAGGTCGTCAGCTACGAAATCGCGATGGGCTTCGCGCTGGTGGGCGTGCTGATCGCCGCCGGCAGCCTGAACCTCACCGACATCGTGATGGCGCAGGCCGGCGACGCCGGCTTCTTCGAGTGGTTCTGGTTCCCGCTGTTCCCGCTGTTCATCGTGTACTGGGTGTCCGGCGTGGCGGAGACCAACCGCTCGCCGTTCGACGTGGTGGAAGGCGAGTCGGAGATCGTGGCCGGCCACATGGTGGAGTACTCCGGCGCGGCATTCGCGCTGTTCTTCCTGGCCGAGTACGCCAACATGATCCTGGTCAGCTTCCTGATCTCGATCTTCTTCGTCGGTGGCTGGCTCAGCCCGCTGCAGGGCCTGGTCACTGCCGATGTGTCGCCGTGGGTCAACTGGATATGGACCGGCGGCTGGCCGTGGCTGCTGCTGAAGGTGCTGTTCTTCGCCAGTGCCTACATCTGGTTCCGCGCCAGCTTCCCGCGCTACCGCTACGACCAGATCATGCGGCTGGGATGGAAGGTGTTCATCCCGCTCACGATCTTCTGGATCGCGGTGACGGCGTTGCTGGTGTTCTTCGGCGTGTTCGAGAAGGGTGTGTAAGACATGAGCAACGTTGTGCACTACTTCAAGAGCCTGATGCTGCTGGAGCTGCTCCAGGGCCTGTGGCTGACGCTGAAGTACACCTTCAAGCCGAAGTACACGCTGATGTACCCGATGGAGAAGTTCCCGCAGTCGCCGCGCTTCCGCGGCCTGCACGCGCTGCGCCGCTATCCGAACGGCGAAGAGCGCTGCATCGCCTGCAAGCTGTGCGAAGCCGTGTGCCCGGCGCTGGCGATCACCATCGACTCGGCTCCGCGCGAGGATGGCACCCGCCGCACCACGCGCTACGACATCGACCTGTTCAAGTGCATCTACTGCGGCTTCTGCGAGGAGAGCTGCCCGGTGGATTCGATCGTGGAAACGCACGTGCTGGAGTACCACTTCGACAAGCGCGGGCAGAACATCGTCACCAAGCCGCAGCTGCTGGCGATCGGCGACCGGCTGGAAGCCGAGATCGCCGAGCGCCGCGCCGCCGACGCCGCCTTCCGTTGAGGTCCGAAGCATGGATTGGGTCCTGATCAGTTTCTACGCCTTCGCCACCGTCGCGGTCATCGCCGCCGGCGCGGTGATCAGCGTGCGCAACCCGGTGCATGCCGTGCTGTGCCTCATCCTGACGTTCTTCTCGGTGGCCTGCACCTGGCTGCTGGTGGGCGCTGAGTTCCTGGGCGTCGCCCTGATCCTCGTCTACGTGGGCGCGGTGATGGTGCTGTTCCTGTTCGTGGTGATGATGCTCGACATCGACATCGTCAAGATCCGCGAGGGCTGGGTGAAGTTCCTGCCGATCGGCCTGTTGGTGGCCGTGGTGATGCTGGGCCAGATGCTGGTGCTGATCGGCATCAAGGCACGCACCGCCACGCCGTTCCCGGACAACGCCGCCTCGGCCGCCGCCGATGTGTCGAACACGGCCTGGCTGGCGCGCTCGCTGTTCACCGAGTTCCTGCTGCCGTTCGAATTCGCCGCCGTCATCCTGACCGTGGCCGTCGTGGCCGCCGTCATGCTGACGCTGCGCAAGCGCACCGGTAACAAGACGCAGGACCCGGCAGAGCAGTCGCGGGTCAAGGCCAGCGACCGCATCCGCCTGGTGTCGATGCCGGCCGAGAAGCCGGTGCGCGAAGTGCCGGCCAGCGCGCCGGTGGAAGGGGAGGGCAAGGCATGATTTCCGTAGGCCACCTGCTGGCGCTGGGCGCGGTGCTGTTCTGCATCAGCCTGGCCGGTATCTTCCTCAACCGGAAGAACGTCATCGTCCTGTTGATGTCGATCGAACTGATGCTGCTGTCGGTCAACATCAACTTCGTCGCGTTCTCGCGCGAGCTGGGCGACGCCGCCGGGCAGATCTTCGTCTTCTTCATCCTCACCGTGGCCGCGGCCGAGGCCGCCATCGGCCTGGCGATCCTGGTCACCCTGTTCCGCACGCGGCGCACGATCAACGTGGCCGAAGTCGATACGCTCAAAGGCTGATGCACCGATGACCGGTATGGAAGTCCTCCTCTCCAAGAACGTGCTGCTGGCGGTCGTGCTGGCGCCGCTGCTGGGCTCGATCATCGCCGGCCTGTTCGGCCGGCTGGTGGGACGCGCCGGCGCGCACACGGCCACCATCCTGGGCGTGGCGGTCAGCTGCGCGTTGTCCTGCTGGGTGCTGTACCAGTTGGCGGTGCAGGGCGCGTCGCCGTTCAACGAGAACCTGTACACGTTCTTCGAGGTCGGCAACTACACCGGCCACGTCGGCTTCATGATCGACAAGCTCACCGCGATGATGATGGTCGTGGTGACCTTCGTGTCGCTGCTGGTCCACGTCTACACGATCGGCTACATGGCCGAGGATCCGGGTTACCAGCGCTTCTTCAGCTACATCTCGCTGTTCACCTTCAGCATGCTGATGCTGGTGATGAGCAACAACTTCCTGCAGCTGTTCTTCGGCTGGGAAGCCGTGGGCCTGGTGTCCTACCTGCTGATCGGTTTCTGGTTCAAGCGCCCCACGGCGATCTTCGCCAACATGAAGGCGTTCCTGGTCAACCGCGTCGGCGACTTCGGCTTCCTGCTGGGCATCGGCTGTGTGCTGCTGATGTTCGGTACGCTGGACTACGCCACGGTGTTCGCCAATGCCTCGCTGCTGGCGGGCAAGGCCGCGCCAGTCTGGTCGGGCGCGATCACGGTGTTCGGCCACACGACGCAGGTGCTGGATCAGCCGGTGATCTGGTCGATGGCCACGCTCACCTGCATCTGCCTGTTCATCGGCGCCATGGGCAAGTCGGCGCAGGTGCCGCTGCACGTCTGGCTGCCCGACTCGATGGAAGGCCCCACCCCGATTTCCGCGCTGATCCATGCGGCGACGATGGTGACCGCCGGCATCTTCATGGTGGCGCGCATGTCGCCGCTGTTCGAGCTGTCGCAGACCGCGCTGGACTTCGTGTTGTTCATCGGCGCGACGACGGCACTGTTCACCGGCCTGATCGGCATCGTGCAGAACGACATCAAGCGCGTGGTCGCGTACTCCACGCTGTCGCAGCTGGGCTACATGACGGTCGCGCTGGGCGTGTCCGCCTATTCGGCGGCGGTGTTCCATCTGATGACGCACGCCTTCTTCAAGGCGCTGCTGTTCCTGGCGGCCGGCTCGGTCATCATCGGCATGCACCACGAGCAGGACATGCGGAAGATGGGTGGCTTGCGCAAGTACATGCCCATCACCTGGATCACCAGCCTGATCGGCACGCTGGCGCTCGTCGGTACGCCGTTCTTCTCGGGCTTCTACTCGAAGGACACCATCATCGAGGCCGCGAAGAGCCACCAGCACATGGCCCAGGAGTTCGGCGGGAAGCTGGCGGAGCTTGGCATGATGGCGCCGCAGGACGTGCACGGCCCCAGCGTATGGATCGCCAACTACGGTTACTGGGCGGTGCTGCTGGGCGTGTTCGTCACCAGTTTCTACAGTTTCCGCCTGCTGTACCTGACCTTCCACGGCAAGGAACGTTTCCGCGACGCGCACGGCGACCATGGCCACGCGCATGACGACCATGCCCATGACGATCATGCCCATGACGATCATGCCCACGACGAGCATGGCCATCACGGTGTGCATGAGCCGCACGAATCCCCGTGGGTGGTCACCCTGCCGCTGGTGCTGCTGGCGATCCCGTCCATCGTGATCGGCTTCTTCACCATCGGCCCGATGCTGTTCGGTACCGACTGGACGGGCCACCACGAGGTGACGCCGTTCTTCCTGGGCGCGATCGACTTCATCACGCCGGCGTCGGACACGGTGGCCGTCTTGAAGGAAGAGTTCTGGCACGGTCCTGTCGCGTATGCGATCCACGGTATGAAGGCGTGGCCCTTCTGGCTGGCGCTCGGGGGCTTCCTGCTGGCGACATTGCTCTACCTCGTCAAGCCGGAGTGGCCGGGCAAGATCCGCAGCAGCGCGGTCGGTGCCTTCCTGACCAACATCCTGGACAAGAAATACTGGGCCGACCACCTGTGGATCAACGGGTTCGCGCGCGGTGGCGTGAAGCTGGGCCAGGTCTCGCGTGCGATCGACAGCCATGTCATCGACGGCGCGGCGGTCAACGGGACGGCGAAGCTGGTCGACCTGGGCGCGCAGCTGCTGCGCAAGACCCAGTCCGGCTACCTGTACCACTATGCGTTCGCGATGATCATCGGCCTGATCCTGCTGCTGGGCGCGGTCATCAAGTTTTGGCAGTAACGACCTGACGTAGCCGCTCGCGGAACGTCCTGGCGAAGAACTCAACGGATATCACAACGTGTCGAACTGGCCCCTGCTTAGTGTTCTGATCTGGCTGCCCATCCTGGGTGGCGCGCTGGTGCTCGCGCTAGGCAACGCCCGCGCGAACGCGGCCCGTTGGCTGAGCTTCGCAGTGGCGGTGCTGACCTTCGTGTTCAGCCTGGGCTTGCTGAGTGGCTTCGACTACGCCAACCCGGGCCTGCAGTTCGTCGAGAGCCACGCCTGGATCCCGAGCTTCGACATCCACTACAACCTGGGTGCCGACGGCATCGCCGTGGCCCTGCTGCTGCTCAATACGCTGATCACGGTGCTGACGCTGGCGGGTGCATGGGGTTCGGTGAACAAGCGCGTGGCCCAGTACGTGGCCGCGTTCCTGATCCTCGAAGGCCTGACCAACGGCATCTTCGCGTCCAGCGACGCCGTGCTGTTCTACGTGTTCTTCGAGGCGATGCTGATCCCGATGTTCCTCATCATCGGTGTCTGGGGCGGTCCGCGCCGCATCTACGCCTCGCTGAAGTTCTTCCTGTACACGTTCCTGGGCTCGGTGCTGATGCTGGTCGGCCTGGTGTACCTGTACATCAAGGGCGGCAGCTTCCAGCTGGCCGACCTGTACGCGATGCCGCTGAGCATGAAGGAACAGACCTGGCTGTTCTTCGCCTTCCTGATCGCGTTCGCGGTGAAGATCCCGATGTTCCCGGTGCACACGTGGTTGCCGGACGCGCACGTGGAAGCGCCGACCGCCGGTTCCGTGATCCTGGCGGCGATCGCACTGAAGATCGGCGGCTACGGCCTGCTGCGCTTCAGCCTTCCGATCGTGCCGGATGCCGGCCACGAATGGGCGATGTTCGTCATCGTGCTGTCCTTGATCGCCGTGGTCTACGTGGGCCTGGTGGCGCTGGTGCAGGACGACATGAAGAAGCTGATCGCCTATTCGTCGGTCTCGCACATGGGCTTCGTGACGCTGGGCATCTTCATCGCGTTCACGCTGGTGCGCGACCTCGGCTACCTGGATACGGCCCGCCTGGGCCTGCAGGGCGCGATGGTCCAGATGATCAGCCACGGCTTCATCTCCGGCGCGATGTTCACCTGCGTGGGCGTGCTGTACGACCGCATGCACACCCGCATGATCAAGGACTACGGCGGCGTCATCAACACGATGCCGTGGTTCGGTGCGTTCTTCATCCTGTTCGGCATGGCCAACTCCGGCCTGCCGGGCACGAGCGGCTTCGTCGGCGAATTCATGGTGATCCTGGCGAGCTTCCAGCAGCACCCGTTGATCGCATTCTTCGCCGCCGCGACGCTGGTGATCGGCGCGGCGTACACGCTGTGGCTGGTGAAGCGCGTGATCCTGGGTGATGTGGCCAATGCCCACGTGGCCGAACTGAAGGACGTGTCCCTGCGCGAAGCGCTGGTGCTGGGTGGCTTCGCGGTGTGCGTGCTGGCCCTGGGCGTGTACCCCAAGCCGCTGACCGACCTGATGGAGCCGTCGATCGCGCAACTGGCGATGCAGCTCGCCAACAGCAAGCTGTAAGGACGAACCATGACGACGCCGATGCCCATCTCCGCCGCCGACCTGCAGCCGCTGCTGCCCGAGTTGACCCTCATCGCCGGCGCGTTCGCGCTGCTGATGCTGGACCTGTTCCTGGATGCTTCCCGCCGCGTGATCACCCATGCCCTGGCGCTGGCCGTGATGGTCGCGGTGGTCTGGATGCTGGCCACGGGCGTGGGCGGGCAGGGCAGCGTGTTCAGCGGCATGTTCGTGCGCGACACCCTGGCCGACGTCAGCAAGGTCGTGATCGTCGCGGTCAGCGCGCTGTCGCTGGTCTACGGCTGGCCCTACCTGCGCGAGCGCAACCTGTATCCGGGCGAGGCGCCCGTGCTGGTGATGTTCGCCACGGCCGGCATGATGATGATGGTGTCCGCCGGCAGCCTGGTGATGATGTACCTGGGCCTGGAACTGCTGGCGCTGTGCTCCTACGCCCTGGTCGCGCTGAACCGCGATGACGGACTGTCGACCGAAGCGGCGATGAAGTACAT
Organism: Pseudoxanthomonas sp. Root630; assembly: GCF_001427585.1. Lineage (GTDB taxonomy): Bacteria > Pseudomonadota > Gammaproteobacteria > Xanthomonadales > Xanthomonadaceae > Pseudoxanthomonas_A. The sequence continues at coordinate 141,451 of NZ_LMGY01000018.1, forward strand.
CGTCCTCGGGTCGCTGGCCTCGGGCCTGCTGCTGTACGGCATGTCGCTGGTGTACGGCGCGACCGCTTCTCTGCACCTGCCCGCGATCTTCCAGGCCACGGGCGATGCGCTCGCCGGTGGCGGCGACCAGCGCATGCTGCTGCTGACCGGCGTGGTGTTCATGGTGGCCGGCGTGGCCTTCAAGCTGGGCGCGGCCCCGTTCCATATGTGGCTGCCCGACGTCTACCAGGGCGCGCCAACGCCGGTGACGCTGTTCATCAGCGCCGCTCCCAAGCTCGCGGCGTTCGGCATGGCGTTCCGCCTGTTGCAGGACGGCGTGGGTCCTGCGGCGGCCCAGTGGCAGTGGCTGCTGGCCGGCCTGGCCGCGGCGTCGCTGGTGATCGGCAACGTCATCGCGATCGCCCAGACCAATCTCAAGCGGATGCTGGCGTACTCCACGGTGTCGCACGTGGGCTTCCTGCTGGTGGGCTTCGCCGGTGGTGGCGAAGTCGGCTACTCGGCGGCCCTGTTCTATGCGATCAGCTACGCCATCATGTCTGCCGCGGCTTTCGGCGCCATCATCGTGCTGTCACGCCAGGGTTTCGAAGCCGACAAGATCGACGACTTCAAGGGACTGAACGCCCGCAACCCCTGGCAGGCCGGCCTAGTGTTGTGCGTGATGGCTTCGCTGGCCGGCATCCCGCCGTTCCTGGGTTTCTGGGCGAAGCTCGTGGTGCTGGGTGCCGCGGTGAATGGCGGTTTCCTGTGGTTGGCGATCCTTGGCGTGCTGTGCGCGGTGATCGGTGCGTTCTACTACCTGCGCGTGATCAAGGTGATGTACTTCGACGAGCCGGTGGGCGAATTGCCGCCGCCGCGCGCCGATCGCGTGGTGCCGCTGGTGTTCGGCGTCAACGCGCTGGGCCTGCTGGTGCTGGGCATTGCCTGGAATCCGATCATGGCGTGGTGCAAGCTGGCGTTCGCTGGCTGAGCCTGTCACACCGGGGGAGCGTCGGCCCGACCAGGGCCGGCAACGCGCGATGAACGCGATCCCTCACGCCGATAGCCGACAAGGCTTGCAATAAACCGGCGCATTCATCATAATTTCGCTTCTGCTGCGGGGTGGAGCAGTCTGGCAGCTCGTCGGGCTCATAACCCGAAGGTCGCAGGTTCAAATCCTGCCCCCGCTACCATGTTTATCCGAAGTCGCCTGGTACAGGCGACCGACGAAAAGCCTGGGCACGCAACGACGCATGTTCCCGTCGTTGCACCGACATCCAGCGTATCGGACAAGGGGCCCATCGGGCCCCTTGTTTGTTTCAGCGACACGCAGAACCACGAACCATCGGCAGCGAACCCGTGAGCGACAAGGCCAACGACATCGCCAACTTGCTGGCACCCACCGTCCAGGCACTGGGCGTGGAACTGCTGGGCATCGAATATCTGCCGGCGCCCGGCGGCGCCACGGTGCGCCTGTACATCGATGTGCAGGAAGCCGAACGCGCCACGCGCCACGTCAATATCGAAGACTGCGAAGCCGTGAGCCGCGAGGTCTCCGCGCAACTGGACGTCGAGGATCCGATCACCGGCAATTACACGCTGGAAGTTTCCTCGCCGGGCGTGGATCGTCCGTTGTTCCAACTGGAGCACTACGCGCGCTTCGTCGGCGACTCGGCCAAGGTGGTCATGAAGCTCCCGCAGGATGGCCGTCGCCGCCTGCAGGGCGTGATCAGCCGCATCGAGGGCGGCGACATCGTGTTCACCGTCGACGGCGCCGAGCTGAAGGTCGCCTTCGACAACATCGACAAGGGTCGCCTGGTTCCCGACTGGGCCGCCCTGGGCCTGGCGCCCGAAAAACCCGGTGGTGCCCGCAAGGCTCCCGCCAAGGCGGGCGACGCCAAGCGTGCGCCGGCCAAGAAAGCCAAGAAAAAACCCAACCAACCGGCGGCCCGCAAGCCGCGCGCGGAGTGATCAATGAGTAAGGAATTGTTGCTGGTCGTGGACGCGGTGGCCAACGAGAAGGGCGTGCCGCGCGAAGTCATCTTCGATGCCATCGAAGCCGCCCTGGCGTCCGCCGCCAAGAAGCGCTACCTGGATCAGGACGTGCAGGTGCGCGTCACCATCGACCACAAGGACGGCAGCTACGAAACGTTCCGCCGCTGGGAAGTCGTGGCCGACGACGTGGTGATGGAATCGCCCGATCGCCAGATCCGCCTGATGGACGCCGAGGATGAGGCCGAAGGCGCCGAGGTCGGCGACTGGATCGAAGAGAAGATCGAGAACCCCGACTTCGGCCGCATCGCCGCGCAGGCCGCCAAGCAGGTCATCGTGCAGCGCGTCCGCGAGGCCGAGCGCGCGCAGGTGGTGGACGCCTGGAAGGACCGCGTGGGCGAGCTGGTCACCGGTGTGGTGAAGCGCGCCGAGCGCGGCAACATCTACGTGGACCTGGGCGGCAACGCCGAGGCGTTCATCCCGAAGGACAAGGGCATCCCGCGCGACGTTCTGCGCGCCGGCGACCGCGTCCGTGGCTACCTGTTCGACGTGCGCTACGAACCGCGCGGCCCGCAGCTGTTCATCAGCCGCGCCGCCCCGGAATTCATGATCGAGCTGTTCAAGCTCGAAGTGCCGGAAGTGGGCCAGGGCCTGGTCGAGATCAAGGCCTGTGCGCGCGATCCGGGCGACCGCGCCAAGATCGCCGTGCTTGCGCACGACACCCGCACCGATCCGATCGGCGCCTGCATCGGCATGCGCGGTTCGCGCGTGCAGGCCGTGAGCAACGAGCTCAACGGCGAGCGCGTGGACATCGTGCTGTGGAACGACAATCCGGCCACCTTCGTCATCAACGCGATGGCGCCGGCGGAAGTGCAGTCGATCATCGTCGATGAAGAGAAGCACTCGATGGACCTGGCCGTGGCGGAAGACCGCCTGGCGCAGGCGATCGGCAAGGGTGGCCAGAACGTGCGCCTGGCCAGCCGCCTGACCGGCTGGCAGCTCAACGTCATGACCGCCGACCAGGTCCAGGCCAAGAGCGAGGCCGAGCAGACCGTCGCCCGCCAGCTGTTCATGGACAAGCTGGAAGTGGACGACGAAATCGCCGCCATCCTGGTCGCCGAAGGCTTCAGTACGGTCGAGGAAATCGCCTACGTGCCGGTCGGCGAACTGCTGGCCGTGGAAGGCTTCGACGAGGACATCGTCGAAGAGCTGCGCTCGCGCGCCCGCGATGCCTTGCTGAACGAGGCGCTGGCCGAGGAAGAAGGCCTGGAGGAGAACCACCCGGCCGACGACCTGCTGGCCCTGGAAGGCATGGACGAGGAAACCGCGTTCGCGCTGGCCTCGCACGGCGTCCGCACCAGCGAGGACCTGTCCGACCTGGCGGCCGACGAAGTGGTCGAGTTCGGCATCGAGGGGCTGGACGATGCGCGCGCCGCCGCGCTGATCCTGGCCGCCCGCGCCGAAGAGATCGCCCGACTGGAACGCGGCGCATGAGCCAGCGATGAACACCGCCCTGGCACCCGCAGGGCTTAGAATCCGCGTTCCCTTCTGGGTTGGAGGGGCGCAACACAGAACCTAGGATCCGAATGTCGCAGCAAACCACCATCCGCAAGCTTGCCGAACTGGTCAACACGCCGGTCGAGAAACTGCTGGAGCAGCTGGCCGAGGCCGGCATGAGCTTCAGCGGCCCCGACCAGGTCGTGACCAGCATGGAAAAAGTGAAGCTGCTCGGCTTCCTCAAGCGCTCGCACGGCAAGACCGAGAGCGCCGCGGATGATGCCGCGCCCAAGAAGATCACCCTGGCCCGCCGCAAGGTGCAGGAAGTGACGGTCGCCGCCGGCCGCTCGAAGACCACGGTCAACGTCGAAGTGCGCCAGAAGCGCACCTACACGAAGCCGACCGACGCCGAATCCGCCAGCACCAACTGGCAGAACGAACCCGATCCGGAGCGCGCCGAGATCCTGCGCAAGCTGGAGGAATCCCGCCAGCGCAACCTCGATGAGCAGCAGCGCCTGGCGCAGGAAGATGCCAAGCGTGCCGAAGAGCTCGAGCGCCGCCGCCAGGAAGAGGCGGCTGCCCGCGCCGAGGCCGATGCCGCGCGTGCGCAGGCCGACGCCGAGGCCGCCGCGCTGGCGGCCGGTGCCGTGGCCGTGGATGGCGACGAAGCCGCGCGTCCGGCCAAGACCAGCACCCCGGGGCACCATGTGCCGAAGATGGTCGTGCGCAAGGATCCGCCGCGCGCCGACGATCGCAACAATGCCGCTGCCGCCAAGCACAAGACCCGTGGCTCGCACGCGATGGTGGCCGGCGTCGAGGACGACGACAACACCAGCCGCTTCGCCGGCCAGCTGCACCTGTCCGCGGCCGACCGTGCCCGTCGTGGTGCCTCGCGCGGCAAGCCCAAGCCGCCGCGCCGCCATGAGCAGAGCCGCGGCGGCGGCGGTGCGCACGGTTTCGAGCGCCCGACGGCCCCGATCGTGCGCGAAGTGGCGATCGGCGAGACCATCACCGTGGCCGACCTGGCGCAGAAGCTCGCGCTGAAGGGCGGTGACGTGGTGAAGGCGCTGTTCAAGATGGGCGTGATGGCCACCATCACCCAGTCCATCGATCACGACACCGCTGCGCTGATCACCGAAGAGCTCGGCCACAAGGCCGTGCGTGCGGACGCCAACGACGTCGAGAACGAACTGCTCGCGCACTCCGAAGAGCAGCAGGGCGAGAAGGTCGCGCGTCCGCCGGTGGTCACCATCATGGGCCACGTCGATCACGGCAAGACCTCGCTGCTGGACTACATCCGCCGCACCAAGATCGCCAGCGGCGAAGCCGGCGGCATCACCCAGCACATCGGCGCCTACCACGTGGAAACGCCGAAGGGCGTCATCAGCTTCCTCGACACCCCGGGCCACGCCGCGTTCACGGCGATGCGCGCGCGTGGCGCGAAGCTGACCGATATCGTGGTGCTGGTCGTGGCCGCGGACGATGGCGTCATGCCGCAGACCCGCGAAGCCATCCAGCATGCGAAGGCGGCCAAGGTCCCGCTGATCGTGGCGGTCAACAAGATCGACAAGTCCGACGCCGACCCGCTGCGCGTGAAGAACGAGCTGCTGGCCGAGGAAGTGGTCGCCGAAGACTTCGGCGGCGACACCCAGATGGTGGAAATCTCCGCCAAGACGGGCCAGGGCGTGGACAACCTGCTCGACGCGATCTCGATCCAGGCCGAACTGCTGGAATTGAAGGCCGTGGAAGACGGCCGCGCCAGCGGCGTGGTCATCGAGTCCTCGCTGGACAAGGGCCGCGGCCCGGTCGCGACGGTGCTGGTGCAGCAGGGCACCCTGAAGAAGGGCGACTACCTGGTCTGCGGCATCCAGTACGGCCGCGTGCGTGCGCTGTTCGACGAAACCGGCGGCCAGCCGGCGTCGGCGGGCCCGTCGATCCCGGTGCAGGTGCTGGGTCTCTCCGGCGTGCCGGAGGCGGGCGACGACTTCGTCGTCGTCGCCGACGAGCGCCTGGCCAAGGACGTGGCGCAGCAGCGCGACACCAAGCGCCGCGAGTCGCGCCTGGTGCAGTCCGCCGGCAGCCGCATGGAAGACATCATGGCGCAGCTGGGCAAGGGCGAAGGCCAGCTCAGCCTCAACCTGATCATCAAGGCCGACGTGCAGGGTTCGGTGGAGGCGTTGCGTCACTCGTTGACGGCGCTGTCCAACGAATCGATCCGCATCAACATCATCAGCTCCGGCGTGGGCGGCATCACCGAGTCCGACGCCAACTCCGCGGTCACCTCGAAGGCCACCGTCATCGGCTTCAACGTGCGTGCCGACGCTTCCTCGCGTCGCATCATCGAAGCCAATGGGGTGGACCTGCGCTACTTCTCGATCATCTATGACGTGATCGACCAGGTGAAGCAGGTGGCGTCCGGCCTGCTGGGCGTGGAGATCCGCGAAGAGATCATCGGCATCGCCGAAGTGCGCGACGTGTTCCGCAGCTCCAAGTTCGGCGCGGTCGCGGGCTGCATGGTGGTCGAAGGCGTGGTCAAGCGGAACAAGCCGATCCGCGTGCTGCGTGCCAGCACCGTGGTGTTCGAGGGCGAACTGGAATCGCTGCGCCGCTTCAAGGAGAACGTCGACGAAGTGCGCAACGGCACCGAGTGCGGCATCGGCGTGAAGGCTTACAACGACGTCCAGCCGGGCGACCAGATCGAGTGCTTCGAGCGCATCGAAGTGCAGCGCACGCTCTGATCATGCCGACCAAGTCGTTCCATCGCACCGACCGCGTGTCCGCCCAGCTCCGCCGGGAGCTGGGTACGTTGGTGCACGAGGCCGTGCGCGAGCACGGCCTGCCGTCGGTCAGCGTGTCCGACGTCGAAGTCACCCGCGACATGGCGCACGCCAAGGTATTCGTTACCGCATTGATGCCCGAGCGTTCCGTCGAGGCCATGAAGGGCCTGAAGGAACTCGCCTGGGGCCTGCGCATGGAGCTGGCGCGTCGCGTGAAGATGCGCCACGTGCCGGAGCTGCATTTCCACTACGACGACTCCGTCGACCGTGGAGAACGCATCGAGAACCTGCTGCGCGACCTGCCGCCGCCACCGGCCGACGACGACAACGCGTAAGGCCGTCGCCCGCGTCCGCCGTTGGCCTGGGGCCATGGGGGGCGTCGGTGCACCAGCATCGCGGGCACGGACTCCATGCGGGCCACGAAGCCTGCCCCCACCAAGGAATGCGCGCGCCCCGATGTCGCTGCCGAAGCTCAAATTCCGCCCGCTGGACGGTCTGCTGCTGCTGGACAAGCCGCAGGGCATGAGCTCGAACGCCGCCTTGCAGGTGGCCCGGCGCCTGTTTCGCGCCGAGAAGGGCGGCCACACCGGTAGCCTGGATCCGCTGGCGACCGGCCTGCTGCCGCTGTGTTTCGGCGAGGCGACCAAGATCGCCGGCCTGCTGCTGGGTTCACGCAAGGCCTACGACACCGTGGCCGTGCTCGGCACCACCACCGATACCGACGATGCCGACGGCGCGCCGCTGCGCGAGCGCCCGTTGCCCGCCCTGGATACGGCGACCGTGCAGGCGGCGCTGGCGCCGCTGATGGGGCGCATCCGCCAGCGCGCGCCCATCTATTCGGCCCTCAAGCAGGGCGGCGAACCGCTGTACGCCAAGGCGCGCCGGGGCGAGGCCATCGAGGCGCCCGAGCGCGACGTCGAGGTGCACGCGCTCGACATCCTCGAGATCGCCCCGGGGCGCATCGCGCTGAGGGTGGAGTGCGGCTCGGGAACCTACGTGCGCAGCCTGGTCCGCGACCTGGGTGAGACGCTCGGTTGCGGCGCCCACGTCGGCGCGCTGCGCCGGCTCTGGGTAGAGCCGTTCAGGCAGCCGCGCATGTTCACCCTGGAGGCCTTGCAGGCCCTGGCCGCGGAGGGCGGCGAGGCCGCACTCGACGCCTGCTTGCTGCCGATCGAGGCCGGCCTGACCGGGTTTCCCCGGATCGACGTGGACGCTGAAGGCGCCCGCCGGCTGGGGCAGGGCCAGCGCTTGCAGGGGCAACCTCCCTGTGAAGGCCCCGCTGCCGTGCACGGCCCCGATGGCCGCGTGCTGGGGCTGGCGACGGTGGATCCCGCCGGCGTCCTGTCGCCGCAACGTCTGTTCACCTGGACCGCCCACGCCGCCCTGCCGATGCGCGGCGGCCAATAAAGCCTTGTTTCGCAAGGTTCCCGCGGCGTACAATTCGCCGCCGGTTTTCACCGGCCATCTTCATTCCCCAGCTTCATCAACGGCGAACCAGGCGGTGCGCGCGGAGGACAGCCCGCGTTCCTGCAGGTCACGCATCCAACAGAGAGAAACCATGTCCGTCGATACCCAGAAAGTGATTGCCGAGAACGCCCGCGGCACCAACGACACCGGCTCCCCGGAAGTCCAGGTCGCCCTGCTGACCGCCCGCATCGAGCACCTCAGCGGCCACTTCAAGACCCACAAGAAGGACCACCACAGCCGTCGTGGCCTGCTGCAGCTGGTCAACCGCCGTCGCAGCCTGCTTGATTACCTCAAGAAGAAAGACAACGAGCGCTACAAGACCTTGATCGAGAAGTTGGGTCTGCGTCGCTGATATACCCCCGACCGCGGCGCAGAGATGCGCCGCGGTTTGCATTTCAGGGAACGGAATGCGCTGCATCCGCTGGCCGCACCGGGCCCGCCCTTCACAGCACCACCGGCCGGACGCTTCCGGCCAGCCGCACGCGACAAGGGTCGCGTGAGGTCCAACCCGCACAAGGCACCTCAAGGAACCCCCGTGGCAAAAATCACCAAAACCTTCCAGTACGGCAAGCACCAGGTCACCCTGGAAACCGGCGAAATCGCCCGTCAGGCCGGCGGCGCCGTCATCGTCAAGTTCGACGACACCGTGCTGCTGGTCACCGCCGTGGCGGCGAAGTCGGCCCGTGAAGGCCAGGACTTCTTCCCCCTGACGGTCGACTACCAGGAGAAGTTCTACGCCGGCGGCCGCATCCCCGGTGGCTTCTTCAAGCGCGAAGGTCGCGCGACCGAGAAGGAGACGCTGATCTCCCGCCTGATCGATCGCCCGCTGCGTCCGCTGTTCCCGGAAGAATTCCGCAATGAAGTGCAGGTCATCGCCACGGTGATGTCGCTGAACCCGGAAATCGACGGCGACATCCCGGCCCTGATCGGTGCCTCCGCCGCCGTCGCCCTGACCGGCGCGCCGTTCAACGGCCCGATCGGCGCCGCCAAGGTCGGCTACATCAACGGCGAGTACGTGCTGAACCCGACCGTCAGCGAGCTGAAGGACTCCAAGCTGGAGCTCGTCGTCGCCGGTACCTCCAACGCCGTGCTGATGGTCGAATCCGAAGCCGCCGAGCTGTCGGAAGACGTGATGCTGGGCGCCGTGATGTTCGGCCACCGCGAAATGCAGAAGGTCATCAACATCATCAACGAGCTGGTGGTCGAAGCCGGCACGAAGAACTGGGACTGGTCCGCACCGGCCAAGAACGAAGCGCTGGTCTCCGCGCTGAAGGAAGCCGTGGGCACGCAGCTCGACAGCGCCTTCCAGGTGCGCGACAAGCTGCAGCGCCGCGACGCGATCTCGGCCATCAAGAAGGACGTCCTGCAGCAGCTGGCCGGTCGTGCCGAAGCCGACGGCTGGGCCGCCGGCGCGCTGTCGAAGGAATTCGGCGAGCTGGAATACCAGACCATGCGCGGCTCCGTGCTGGCCACCAAGGTCCGCATCGACGGCCGTGCGCTCGACACCGTCCGCCCGATCTCCTCCAAGGTCAGCGTGCTGCCGCGCGTGCACGGCTCCTCGCTGTTCACCCGTGGTGAGACGCAGGCGATCGTCGCCGTCACCCTCGGTACCGCACGCGATGGCCAGGTGATCGACGCCGTCGGCGGCGAGTGGAAGGACCACTTCCTGTTCCATTACAACTTCCCCCCGTTCTCGGTGGGCGAAGCCGGTCGCATGATGGGCCCGAAGCGTCGCGAAATCGGCCACGGCCGCCTCGCCAAGCGCGGCGTGCTCGCCGTGATGCCGACGATGGAATCCTTCCCGTACACGATCCGCGTGGTCTCGGAAATCACCGAGTCGAACGGTTCGTCCTCGATGGCCTCGGTCTGCGGCAGCTCGCTGGCGCTGATGGATGCCGGCGTGCCGATCACCGCACCGGTCGCGGGCATCGCGATGGGCCTGGTGAAGGAAGGCAACGACTTCGTCGTGCTGAGCGACATCCTGGGTGACGAAGACCACCTGGGCGACATGGACTTCAAGGTCGCCGGTACCGCCAACGGCGTGTCCGCGCTGCAGATGGACATCAAGATCGAAGGCATCACCGAAGAGATCATGAAGCAGGCGCTGACGCAGGCGAAGGCCGGCCGACTGCACATCCTGGGCGAAATGGCCCATGCGATGACCGCACCGCGCCAGGAACTGAGCGAGTTCGCGCCGCGCCTGATCACCATCAAGATCCACCCCGACAAGATCCGCGAAGTGATCGGCAAGGGCGGTTCGGTGATCCAGGCGATCACCAAGGAAACCGGCACCCAGATCGACATCCAGGACGACGGCACCATCACCATCGCTTCGGTGAACGGCGCTGCCGGCCAGGCTGCCAAGGCCCGCATCGAGCAGATCACGTCCGACGTCGAGCCGGGCCGCATCTACGAAGGCAAGGTCGCCAAGATCATGGACTTCGGTGCGTTCGTCACGATCCTGCCGGGCAAGGATGGTCTGGTGCACGTGTCGCAGATCTCCAACGACCGCGTCGAGAAGGTCAGCGACGCGCTGAAGGAAGGCGACGTGGTCAAGGTCAAGGTGCTGGAAGTCGACAAGCAGGGCCGCATCCGCCTGTCGATCAAGGCCGTGGAAGAAGGCGAGGGCGTGTCGGCCGAGTAAGCCGCACGACATCGCGACGCGATACGGAAAAGCGGGCTTCGGCCCGCTTTTTCTTTGCGCCTCCTTCGCCTGCGATGGACGGCAGGAAGCACGCGGGATGCTGCGTTTTCGTCATCACGCCATCAACGGCAATGTCATCGCCGATAATGGCGGCCATGGATTCCACGACGACACACAAGACGGCGCCAGCATCGCTCTGGTCCGGCCGCGGACTGGTATTGCTCGGCATCGTGCTGTCCGCGTTCAACCTGCGTACGGCGGTGACCTCGCTGACGCCGTTGTTGGACACGCTGGGCGACACGTTCGGTTTCGGCGCCACGATGACCGGCGTGTTCGGCATGCTGCCGACCGCCGCGTTCGCGTTGTTCGGCGTGGCGACACCCGCGCTGGCGCATCGTATCGGCCTGGAGCGCACCGCCCTGTTGGCGATGTTGCTGGCCACGCTGGGCTTGCTGCTGCGCAGTGCGGCGGGCGACACGACGGCACTGATGGCCGCCTCGCTGACCGCGCTCGCCGGCATGGGCATCGGCAACATCGTGCTGCCGCCGCTGGTGAAGCGCTATTTCGCCGATCGCGTGGGTACGGTCAGCACGCTGTACATCACCGTGCTGCAGGCCGGCACCATCCTGCCGGCGCTCGTTGCCGTGCCGATGATGGAGGCCGCTGGCTGGCGCATCTCGTTGGGCCTGTGGGCGGTGTTCGCCGCGGCGTCGGCGGTGCCGTGGTGCCTGGTGTTGTGGCAGGAGCGCAGCAAGACCTCGCCGCTGGCGCGCACGCACGATGCCGCCGTCACCGTCGACGATGAAGCGCCCGAACTCGCCGCGCCGCGTCCCGCCGGTCGCGCGTGGCGCTCGCCGGTGGCCTGGGGCATGGCGCTGATGTTCGGCATGACCTCGCTGGTGACCTATTCGATGTTCACCTGGCTGCCCAAGCTGCTGGTCGAGGCCGGCGGCACGCCCGCGCTGGGCGGCACGATGGTGGCGCTGTTCTCCACGCTGGGTCTGGTGGCTTCGCTGACGATGCCGCTGATCGCGGTGCGCATGCGCAATCCCTTCATCGTGGTCGTGGTCTGCGCGGGCTTCTACGCCTCCGCCTTCGCTGGCCTGTTGCTGGCGCCGATGGCCGCACCCGCGGTGTGGGTGGCGCTGCTCGGGCTGGGGCCCAGCACCTTCCCGTTGTCGCTGACGATGATCAACCTGCGCACGCGCACGCCGGAGGGTTCTGCGGCGCTGTCCGGCTTCATGCAGGGCGTGGGCTACACCTTGTCCTGTGCGGGGCCGCTGACCTTCGGCCTGCTGCACGAGTTCACCCATGGCTGGGCCGTGCCGATGGCGTTCCTGGCCGTGTGCGTGGGTGTGCTGCTGGTGGGCGGTTACCTGGCCTGCCGGCCGCGGTATCTGGAAGACACCTGGCATGCGTAGGTAGGATGGGTTGAGCCGCAGGCGATACCCATCATCGTGGCCTCCACCTGTTGCTTGATGGGTATCGCCTGCGGCTCAACCCATCCTACGAACTGTGTTGCGCGATGGGCATGGCTTCACGCGACCCTTCCCCTGATCTGGCGTGGCCATGATGCGCATCGACAAGGCCCAACTCCGACAAACGATCATCAGCACCGGCATGGTGGGTGCCGCCTTTGGCATGGTGCCCGTCCTCGCGGTCCTGGCATTCGAATCGGAGTACGGCCGCCACGCGGCGCCCGCCCGCTCATGGCTCGTCCAGGCCTTCGAACTCGGTCTGGTCCTGCTGGGCAGCATCGCGTTCTGCATCGTGGTCTTCGGCCTCGTGCCCATGGCATTGCAACTCGGCTTCGTCTGGCTGGCGCGCCGCTGGACGGGGCGCGCCTGACACCGCACCCTTGTCGCGAACCTTGATCGAGGAGTGTCCGACGTGATCTTCGTCGTCGAAACGGAAGAACGCGCGCTGACGGTGTATCCGGGCGAAGCCGAGGCGGTTGCGTATTGCGAAGGACTCGACGTGGAAGCGGCGGTCTGGTTGTTCTGGGCGTCGGACGGGTCGCCCCTCCAGCCGGAATTCACGATCCCCAACACGCGTGGTGGGTTCATCGTGGGGAACGGAACCTATCACCTGGTACCGGCCGCACCCGATCATCACGCACCTCTGAGCGAGGCGCTCGACGAGATCCTGCGGCTCGAACCGAATCCTTTCTTCGGTTCATTGGGCGATATCCGCACGCATCTGCGTCGGGATGCCGGGTAGGCCAAAGGCCGGGCACCGGCCGCATGAGTGCGGATGATGAGGCGACACGGGTGGTGCTCCGTGCCGTGGGCACGACCCGTAAGCCCCGAAGCCTTGCCGGCGATGCTCCCATTCCCAGCGTTGATACGCCTGTGCCGCGCGTGCGACCCGCACACACTTGCGCGCGAGTGTCCGCGATTCGGACTGCAAGCCTCGACGTGTCGGCCGCCAAGCCTTGAGTGTCGGCCGCGGGGCGCGAAGCATCGCGCTTCACCGGCCGCATGTCGGTGGCGAGGCTTCGGCACTTGAAGCGACAAGCGTATCTGGCTCGTGCGCGAGAGTCCTCGTGTCGTTGGCGAAACGCGGAAGGTCACGCGCGCGTCTTTTTCGCTGACGGGTGGGATTCGGCGCCTTGCCGGCGAGTCATCGAGGCTCGACGACGGCCGGCCGACGTTCGCCGCGGGCACCTGGAAAGGGGTGGGTGAACCTGCACGGGTCGGACGCCGGACCACGGCGTCGGTGTTCCGGAGGCGGGCGACCACCGTCGTCCTGCCCATACCGGCGGTTTACAGGAAGTCACAACGACTTCCGGCAGGGGTTTGCCGGCCGGGGCGGTGCTATCTAGTCGGTTTTCCTGACATCGCTGGGGAGCACCGCATGACCACCCGTCGTGACCTGTTCAAGCTGGGCGCACTGGCCGCCGCCGCGGCTGCGCTGCCGTCGTTCGCCTCCGCTGCCGGCGAGGCCAAGCCCGTGGGCAAGGCGGCCAAGCCGCTGAACATCCTGATCCTCGGCGGCACCGGCTTCACGGGGCCGTTCCAGGTCGAGTACGCGCTCAAGCGCGGGCACAAGGTCACCCTGTTCAACCGCGGCAAGCGCCCGTCGCCGGAATGGCCGTCGGCCGTCGAGCAGTTGCATGGCGACCGCAACACCGGCGACCTCGCCGCGCTGAAGGGTCGCAAGTGGGACGTGTGCATCGACAACCCCACCAGCCTGCCGTTCTGGGTGCGCGACGCGGGCCAGGTGCTGAAGGGCAACGTGGGCCATTACCTCTTCATCTCCACCATCTCCGTGTATGCCGATGGCAGCAAGCCGGGCATCAACGAGACCTCGCCGCTGGCGCAGTACAAGGGCAAGGATGCGATGGCCGAAACGCAGCAGACGCTGCGCGCCGACATCGAGAACCTCTACGGCCCGCTGAAGGCGTTGAGCGAAGCCGAGGCGCACAAGCAGTTCGGCAAGAACGTCACCATCGTGCGTCCCGGTTACATCGTGGGTCCGCGCGACGAGACCGATCGCTTCACCTACTGGCCGCATCGCGTGGCGCAGGGTGGCGAAATCCTGGTGCCCGGCGATGGCCACGACCCCATCCAGATCATCGACGGCCGCGACCTGGGCGAGTGGATGATCCGCCTGGCCGAGGCGCGCACGCTGGGCACCTTCAACGCCTGCGGCCCGGACTATTCGCTGTCGATGGACGCCATGCTCTACGGCTGCCAGGCCGTCACCGGCGGCGGCATGACCCTCACGCACGTGCCGCCCGCATTCCTGGATGAGCAGCAGGTCGGCCTGCCGATCTGGGTGCCGTCGAAGGACAACCCGTATGCGGGCTACGGCGCGGTCGGCAACCAGCGCGCGATCGCCGCGGGGCTGACGTTCCGTCCGCTGGCGACCACGGTGGAAGACCTGCTGGCGTGGTTCCGCAGCCTGCCCGCCGAGCGTCAGGCCAAGCTCGGCGCGGGCATTCCACGCGAGAAGGAAGCCGAGTTGCTGAAGGCGTGGCACGCGCGCAAAGGCTGAGGTCTGCACGCGCGAAAACGCATCAGTCGTCGCTGCACTGGGCGCGCAGGATGCCGCCCGGAATGCCCCGCATCTCCGTGCGCGATGTCGTGCCGGAGGAGGACATCGCCGGTGGCGCGTAGTCGCGCGCCATGTCGGCGGCCAGTTGGCGCGCCTGGGCCAGCGCAGCGGGATCGAGCTGGGTTTCCAGTTCGCGGATCGAGCGGGTCAGGCGGTTGTCGCGCATCGCCTGCCGGTTGGCGTTCCGTGGCGAGGTCGCCGGCGGCGCGGGCAGCTGCGCCTGCGCATGCAGATAGAAGGCGAGGGCGCGCGCGCCGTCGGGCTTGACCGCTTGCGAGAGCAGCGAGCGGCGCTGCTCCCGATTGTTGGGCGAGTACGCATGGCCCAACGCCATCACCATCATGCGATCCCCCGATTGCGCCGCGCGCAGGGCCATCGATTCGGCTTCGCCCCGATACAGGCGCAACGCCTCGAGTTGGTCCAGCAGGTTCTCCTGCCGGAACGCGTTGCCGCTGGCGTACATCCGCAGGGCCATGGGGTTGCCGCCCAGCGCGGCGCTGCGCCAGTACTGCACGCGCTGCGCGGGCGTGGACGCGGGCACGCTTTCGCAATGCGCGCTTTCCTCCAGCAGGCGTTCGCTGTGCGCGACCAGGGCCTGCTCGGATTGCCGCTGTTGTTCCTGCCGGGTGGCGTTGGGATCGATCTGCCCGAACCGCACCGACGACTCGCTGCCGTCGCGAAGCATCTCGGCGGTGCTGGCCAGGCGCATGCGGATCTGCGCGCAGAAATCCAGTTCCGCCGCGAGCCGGCACGAGGCCGCGGCTTCGCCGGCATCGGCGCGTCGCTTCAGCTCGGGCAGGATGTCGCGCAGCGGCTGGTCCAGCGGCGGCAGGGGCCGGTCCGGCGGACGTTGCGCGGGCGCCCGCGCCGATGCGGCGGCGCGAGCGGCGGTCGTGGTGGCGTCAGCATCGTCGGTGCTTGAAATATCACTGGAAGCGGCGTCGTGACTGGCGCGTCCCCCCCACCAGCCGAGGCCGCCGACGGCGGCGAGCACGAGGGCAATCGAAGCGAACAACAAGGGGCGTCGGGACATCCGGTCGGCATCGCATCCTGGGGGCCCCAGCACACCACAGCGACGCCGAAGGTTTCAAGCGCGCAGCCGGCGCGCGCGGGGTTTCAACGTTCCCGGCGCACCAGCATGCGGTCCACCGGACCGCGACGCTGCCAGTCGGGCACGACGCGTTCGGCAGGCGCGCTGTCGACGGTCGCAGCGGACGCCGTCCCCGACGCCACCAGCGAGGGGATCGACGCCGCGACCGCGGTGTCGTCGAGCTTCGGCGCCAGGTCCGTGCCCTGCACGATGCCCAGTGGCGCATAGCCGGCGTAACCCGGGAACACCTGGCTCAGGTTCGCGTTGCCCATGCGGCGGATCAGGATGTCCGACAGGACGCGCCGGTAGTCGGTGGTCACCGGCACGTCGCCGAAGGTGGGCGACAGCGTTTCCGGATTCAGGCCGGGCCAGCTGCCGTAGAAGCGCCGGCCGTTGACCGCACCGCCCAACACCAGCATCGGATTGCCGTAGCCATGGTCGGTGCCGCCGTTGGCGTTGGCGCGCACGCGACGGCCGAACTCGGACTGCACCACCACCGTCACCCGCGCCATCTCGCCGGTGCCGTTGAGTTCGGCATAGAACGCAGCGAGCGCGGCGGAGAGTTCGTTGATCTTGTTCTGGTAGTAGTGGTAACCGCTGCCGGCGGTGCCCTGGCCTTCGTGCGTGTCCCAACCGCCGAGGTCGAGCGTGGCGTAGCGCAAGCCCAGGTCGAACCGGATGGATTGCGCGATGGTCCACAGCTGCTGCGCGAAGGTGCCGGTCGGCCAGCTGGCGGGCAGGCTGGCGTAGCCCTGCTGGCCGATCAGGCGCAGCGCGCCGTCGGCGCGGCGGCCGGTGACCTCCAGGCCGGTCTGGCCATTCCACAGCGACGCCACGGTTTCGGACACGCCGCGCAGGCCGGCGGGCGAATCCGAACGCGTGCGCTGCCAGCTCCATGCGGTGGTGTTGAGCGAGAAGTCCGACGGGCTGCTCATCGTCAGCGCATCCACCGCGCCCATCAGCCCGGCAGGCTGCGTGCCGCTGACGCCCAGCGCGGTCAGGGTGCCGGTGCCGCTCGGTCGGGTTTCCCACGCGCGCGTCATCCAACCGGTGGGCGAGCCGTACTTTCCGGGCGTGCCCAGGTCGATGTACAGCTGCGCGTCGAAGTGGCTGCGCGTCACCGTGGTGGCCATGCCGCAGGCGTGCACGACAGCGAGCTTGCCGTCGTTCCACAGGTCGCGCAGGCCGGTGGCCGAGGGATGCAGGCCGAAGCCGGTATCCGCACCGCCGGACAGCGTGAGCGGCAATGCGCCGTAGGCGCCGCTGGCGGCGACCTGCAGGCTGGGGCGCGCTTCTTCGTAGAAGCCGCGGTCCACGCCACCGGTGGGCACGATGAGGTTCAGGCCGTCCAGGCCGCCGCGAAGGAACAGGTGCACGACGGTGTCGTAGCTGTTCACCGCAGCATCCGCGGGGTCGGCGAACATCAGGCTGCCGCCGGTGGCGCTGACGATGGCGGCGCCACCGCAGCCTTTGACGAATTCGCGTCGGGTCAGTCGTAGATCGCGCATGGCGGGCCCTCAGCGGCTCATGAACTCGGGAGTCATCAGGATCAGCGCCACCAGGCCGCGCAGGCGCTCGTGGTTGTAGTGCCGCTTCAGGTCGCTGCCCTGCCACGTGTTGGTGTCGGTGATGACGTAGGTGTTGGGGTCGCCGTTCTGCGCCATGAACGCCACCAGCGCCTGCTTGCGCGCGGCCTCCGGCTGGTAGCCCAGCAGGCGCGTGCACCACCAGGTCACCAAGTTGGCGGCGGTCCAGTTGGCGACCGGCACGTTGGTGCGCGTGGTGTCGACGACCGGGTGCAACGGCACTTCGCCGTCCTTGCTTTCGGTCAGCCAGCCCAGCACGCGCCAGGTCATCGCGTACGAGTTGGAGCCAGACCACGCCAGCGCGCTGTCGGGGTATCCGTTCGGTGCAGGCCAGTTGTACGGCGCATGGCCGGTGAAGCCGTACAACCACATGAAGTCGTTGCTGCGGGCGTGGTCCAGGCGCAGCGTCCAGTCGCCCCCCAGGGTGCGCATGGCGGCGACCGCGGCATCGAACGGCCGGCGCTTCTTCTGCCCGAAGCTGTTGAAGAAGTCGTCGGAGTTCAGGATGTGGCGCATCACCAGTTCGATCTGGTTGGGCGCCTGCCAGTTGGCCCGGAAGATCGCCGCGGCGCTGTCGATCAGCGCCTGCTTCGGGGTGTCGTTGATGAAACGGCGGATCAGTTTCTTGCAGATGAACTTGGCCACGCGCGGATGGCTGGCCAGGCGGTTCAGCACGTCGCGGCCGTCCTTCAGTGCGGGCTGTTCCGGATAGATCAGCATGCCGAGCAGGAACTTCGGGCCGGCATCGTGCCAGGACTGGCGATAGACGAAGGTGCCGTCGTTCTCGCTGGGGAACTGCCAGTGCGCATTCTTCGCCGACCAGCCGGTGAAGGCGGCCGAGGTCTCGTACACGTCGATGTCGGTGTAGCCGATCGGGTACGCAGGATCCTCGGGGCAGGGCGGCACCTGGAACGGGTCCATGAAGCCCAGGTAGTTCTCGGCGCCGAAGGTGTGCAGTTCCAGCAGTTCGCGGGCGAAGTTCTCGTTCGGGCCCGAGCGCGAATTGCTGATGTTGTCCAGGTAATACAGCATCGCCGTGCTCTGGGCGACCGCTTCCAGCATCGTGCGGAAGTTGCCCTTGGCATTGGCGCGGATCACGTCGCGGTCGTAGTGCACGAACACCGGGCCGACGCTGAAATCCGTGCCCAGCACGTTGAAATGGTCGTGCCAGAAGTTCACCAGCACTTCGCGCAGCTGCCGGCGCGAATACACCGCACGCACGAACGCCGCGCGCTGCACCTCGTTGGCGGGGCGCATGCGGGTGTTGTACTCGGGGTCCGCCGCCACGTGGTCCGCCCACAGCTGGCTCAGCGATTTGTTGAGCGTCGTGTAGCCGCCGGCATTCAGGCGATTGGTGACGGCGCTGTCGTCGATGGCATCCCAGTTGAGCTGCCAGTCCACGTAGTTGGCCAGGCGCTGGCGGTCCGTGCTGCCCAGCGCGTTGAACTCGACGACGGTGGCGGCGGTGGCGCCATAGCCGAGGTTGTTCAGCGCCTGCACCGCGAACGGCGGGCGCGCCAGGGTCATCAGGCGCGGCGTGCTCTGGCCGGCCGCGATACGCCCGCCGGCCTCGACCACGGTGGGCGCCTCGGGCGCGGGCGTGGTGTCCTTGGGGCTGGGTTGTTCTCCGCCTTTCCAGCCGTACAGGCGGTTCAGGCGCTGGCGGACCTGGGTGCCGAGGTCGGCGGCCGGTCGCAGCGAAGGCGTTTCGATGTCCGCTTCACGACGGGCGAGCGGACCGGCCGCCGTCCGGCGGATCGGGCCGCGCGCAGCGAACCGGCGCCATGGAAGGGTATAGCGCGCCATGCGGTGTTTCCCACATTCCCCAGAATGGCGGGAGTATTGGCCAAGTTACGCGCGGCGTATGCGACCGCGCGCACAGCCCGGTCACCCCGGAAGCGGCCTCAGACCAGACCTGTGGCGTAGAACACACCGATCACCACGAATACCGCCGTGGTCTTGATGAGCGTGATGGCGAAGATGTCCTTGTACGACTGCCGGTGGCTCAGGCCGGTGACGGCCAGCAGGGTGATCACCGCACCATTGTGGGGCAGCGTATCCATGCCGCCGGAGGCCATCGAGGCCACGCGATGCAGGACGTCCATCGGGATGCCCGCCGCGTTCGCGTTGGCGATGAAACTGTCGGCCATCGCTGCGAGGGCGATGCTCATGCCGCCCGAGGCCGAGCCGGTGATGCCGGCCAGCGCCGTGACCGAGATCGCTTCATTGACCAGCGGATTGGGGATGGCCTGCAACGCGTTGGCCACCACCAGGAAGCCGGGCAGGGCGGCGATGACGGCGCCGAAGCCGTACTCCGACGCCGTGTTCATCGAGGCCAGCAAGGCGCCGCCGATGGCGCTCTTGGTGCCTTCGGCGAAGCTGGCGAACACCGGCTTCCATGCGAACACCATCACCGAGACGATGCCGACCAGCAGCGCGCCCTGCACGGCCCAGATCGCGGCGACCTTCGAGACCTCCTGCACCACCGGCGCGGGATTGCCGATCACTGCGGGGATGAAGGACTGGCTGTCGCCGTAGAAGCCGGGGATCCAGCGGGTGAACAGGAAGTTCGCCACGCCCACCAGCAGCAGCGGCAGGATCGCGACCAGCGGATGCGCCAGGCGGTCGCCCTTGAAGGGCTCGGGTTCGTTGCGCAGTTCCTCGCTGCCGGCATAGCCCTCGCCATTGCGTGCGGCCACGCGACGACGCCATTCCAGGTAGGTCATACCGACGATCAGGATGAAGATGCCGCCGATGGTGCCCAGCACCGGCGCCGCCCAGCCAGTGGTGCCGAAGAACGAGGTGGGGATGATGTTCTGGATCTGCGGCGTGCCCGGCAGCGCATCCATGGTGAAGGTGAAGGCGCCCAGCGCGATGGTGCCCGGCACCAGCCGCTTGGGGATGTCGCTCTGGCGGAACAGCTCGGCGGCGAACGGATACACCGCGAACACCACCACGAACAACGACACGCCGCCGTAGGTGAGCAGCGCGCACACCAGCACGATGGACAGCATCGCGCGCTGCGCGCCGACCACCTTGATCGTCGCTTTCACGATCGCCTTGGAGAAGCCGGAGATTTCGATCAGCTTGCCGAACACCGCGCCCAGCAGGAACACCGGGAAGTACAGCTTCAGGAAGCCGACCATCTTGTCCATGAACAGGCCGGTGAACATCGGCGCGACCAGCGACGGATCGGTCAGCAGCACCGCGCCCAGCGCCGCGATCGGCGCGAACAGGATGACGCTGTAGCCGCGGTAGGCCACGAACATCAGGAAACACAGCGCGGCCAGCACGATCAGGAACGACATCCAACACTCCTCGGCCAGCGCCGGTTGCAGTGCGGCGAGTATCGGCAGGGCCGTGCCGGCCGTCCCACTGTACGAAGGTACGATGCCCTCCGCGCGGGCCACCCCCTAGTGTTCGCTTCAATCGGCGGCATCCGCCCGCCGCCAACGTCATACCCGGGAGGGGGAGACCCATGAAGCGCAAGCACCTGAGCCTGGCCATCGGCTGTGTCCTGTTGTCGTCCGTGCCGGTGGCATGGGCGCAGGACGCCGCGCCGGCCGCCAGCACGCCAGCCACCAACGCCACCACGCTCGATTCGGTCAAGGTCACCGCGCGCAAGCGCGAGGAGACCCTGCAGGACGTGCCGGTCGCCGTCACCGCGTTCACGCCGGAGACGCTGGACAAGCTCAACATCAAGGACCTGGGCGACCTGGATGCGCAGGTGCCGAACCTGACCGTGTACGCGGCGCGCGGTTCCACCAGCACCGTCACCGCCTATATCCGCGGCGTGGGCCAGGCCGATCCGCTGTGGGGCGTGGATCCGGGCGTGGGCATCTACCTGGACGACGTCTATATCGCCCGTCCGCAGGGCGCGCTGCTGGACGTGTTCGACGTGGAGCGCATCGAAGTGCTGCGCGGCCCGCAGGGCACGCTGTATGGCAAGAACACCATCGGCGGCGCGATCAAGTACATCTCGCGCGGCCTGCCGCAGGAGACCACGGGCTTCGCCTCGGTCACCGTGGGCAACTACAACCAGCTGGACGTGAAGGCCGCGCTGGGCGGTGAGATCGGCGGCAAGGACAGCGGCCTGCGCGGCCGCGTGGCGGTCGCCAGCATGAACCGCGACGGCTTCGGCACCAACACCTACACCGGCCAGGAAGTCAGCGACAAGGAAATCAACGCGATCCGCGCGCAGCTGGGCGCGTACTCGGAAGACGACTTCGACGTGCAGTTCGCCTTCGACTACATGGACGACCAGTCCGGCGTGCGCGGCGCGAAGATGCTGGCGCCGAATCCGCTGGCGCCGGCCTATCCGCCCACCGACGACCGCTACGACATCCGCAGCGGCATGAAGAACATCAACGACACCGAGATGAAGGGCGCGTCGGTGACCGTCAACTGGCGTCCCAGCGACGACTGGGCGTTCAAGTACGTCGCGGCCAAGCGCGAATCGGACACCGAGACCAACATCGATTTCGACACCACGCCGCGTCCGCTGGTGGACGTGCGCGCGTTCTACAGCGACAGCCAGGTGAGCCAGGAGCTGCAGGCCAACTACGACGGCGGCGGCCGCGCCCGCGGCGTGATGGGCCTGTACTGGTTCAACGGCGACGCTGGCGGCCAGGTGCTGAACTACTTCTGGAACCCGACGTTGGCGACCAGCCTGACCAACCCGCTGTTCGGCGACACCCAGGGCGTGGTGAACACCAAGAGCGTCGCGCTGTACGCGGACTGGACCTTCGACCTGACCGATCGCCTGACGCTGGACGTGGGCGCGCGCTACACCGATGAAGACAAGCACGCCATCGCGCTGAACCGGTTCTACACCAACACCCAGTACGAGACGTCCTGGGGCACGGCGGCGAACTTCAACAAGACGGTCAACTTCAAGAACGTCTCGCCGAAGGTGTCGCTGGACTTCCAGATCACCCCGGACATCATGGTCTACGGCCTGGCCTCGCGCGGCTTCAAGTCGGGCGGCTACAACATCCGCGCCAACACCACCGCGGTGCCGCGCTCGGGCGAGCCGTTCGACGACGAGTCGGTCGACAGCATCGAGATCGGCAGCAAGATGTCGTTCCTCGACCAGCGCCTGTTCCTGAACCTGTCGGCGTTCCACAACAAGTACGAGGACATCCAGCTGTCGGTGTTCACGTCGTACACGCTGCCGAACGGCTCGCAGAGCTTCTTCGGCGACTTCACCAACGCCGGCAAGGGCACCGTGAACGGCGTGGAAGTCGAGTACCAGTTCCTGCCGACCGCCAACTGGCTGATCAGCGGCAACCTGGCCTGGCTGGACGCGAAGTACGACGAGTTCATCACCAGCGGCGTCAACGTGGCCGACAGCCAGCGCTTCACCAATGCCCCGGAATTCTCGGGTGCGATCAACGTGGAGTACCGCACCGACCTGGCCAACGGCGGCAACCTGTCCGCGCGCGTGGGCTACTCGTACCAGTCCGAAGTGTGGCCGACCACCGACCTGAGTCCGCTGATCAAGCAGGACGGTTACGGCCTGGTCAACGCTGGCGTGATCTGGAAGCTCAACGATGCGTGGAGCCTGTCGTTGCAGGGCACCAACCTGGCCGACGAGGAATACCGCACCACCGGTTACAACATCGCCGCCTATGGCGTGCTGACCGGCTTCTACGGTCCGCCGCGCCAGTACAGCCTGACCGCGCGCTACGACTTCTGATAGCGCACCGGTTACATCCTGGGGATGCAACGGCGGCGGGCGAAAGCCCGCCGTCGCTGCGTTATGCTGCCGCGATGCCGAAGCGCGCGCGTGACCACCGAGGGATGGACGGATGCTGAGCGTCGGCATGGTCGTGCTGGCGGGCCTGCTGTGGCTGGGCGTGCTGTTCGGCTCCGCGCTGTACGCCGAACGCCATCCGCGCGTGCTCGCCGTGCAGTGGCCCTACATCTATGCGCTGTCGCTGGCGGTGTACTGCACCTCGTGGACCTTCTTCGGCACGGTGACCCAGGCCGCGCGCTACGGCTGGCCGTTGCCGCCCACCTTCGTGGGCACCATCCTGCTGTATGCATTCGGCGCGTTCCTGTTGGTGCGGCTGGTCCGCATGGCGCGCGAGTCCAACGCGACCTCGCTGGCCGACCTGATCGCCACGCGACTGGGCAAGGACGGCTGGCTGGCGGCCACCATCACCCTGGTCGCGGCACTGGGGCTGATTCCCTACATCGCGCTGCAGCTGAAAGCGGTGGCGATGAGCTTCGCGCTGCTGACGCGCTCGCCCGGCAACGAGGCATTGCCGGCATGGCAGGACAGTGCGCTGTATGTCGCCCTGGCGATGGCGGTGTTCGCCATGTTGTTCGGCACGCGACGCGCAAGTGCGGTGGAGCACAACCGCGGCCTGGTGCTGGCGATGGCGTTCGAATCGCTGTTCAAGCTGGCGGCGATGCTGGCGCTCGGCGTGTTCGTCTGGTGGGGCCTGCCCGAACTGCCCGCGGTGCCGCCGGTGCAGGCGCCACCGTCGACCACGTACGGCTTCCTGCCGTTGGTCGCGCTCGGCGTGCTGGCGATGTTCACCCTGCCGCACCAGGTGCACGTGGGCGTGGTCGAATGCCGCGACGAGCGCCACGTGCGTACCGCGCGCTGGCTGTTCCCGCTGTACATGGTGCTGATGGCCGCGCCGCTGCTGCCGCTGGCGCGCGCCGGCGGCGCGATGTTCGGCGACGCGGTGCCCTCCGACCTCTATGTGTTGGCGCTGCCGCTGTCGCAGGGGCACCAGGGCCTGGCGCTGCTGGCCTTCCTCGGTGGCCTGAGCGCGGCGACCGGCATGGTGGTGGTCAGCACGCTGACGCTGAGCCTGATGATCGGCAATCACTGGCTGGCGCCGGGTCTGCTGCGCGGTGGCTGGTTGCGCGGCACCGGGGGCGATCTGCGCGGCGCGGTGCTGGCGCAGCGACGCATCGGCATTGTCGCGGTGATGCTGCTGGCGTGGGCGTACAGCCGGCTGGTCGCCGGCAACGATGCGTTGGCCGATGTCGGCGCGGTGTCGTTCTCCGCACTCGCCACGCTGGCGCCCGCCCTGGGCTTCGCGATCTGGCGTCCGCAAACGCCGCCGCGCGCGGTGATCGCGGGCATCGTGGTGGCCTTCCTGGTCTGGGGCTGGCTGTTGCTGCTGCCGGTGACGATGGATGCGCGCGGACTGGCGCCTGCCTGGCTGCATGAGGGACCGTTCGGTATCGCGGGTCTGTCGCCCGACGGCTTCTTCGGCCTGACCGGCTGGAGCCGTTTGGGACGCGCGGTGGGCGTGAGCCTGTTCTGCGGAACGGCCGTGACGCTGCTGGTGATGGGCTGGCGCGGCAGCGCGCCGCGTCGCGCCGACAGCCGTGGTTTCGACAGCAAGACGCTGCGCGATGCGGGCCGTCGGTTCCTGCCACGCGAACGTGTCGAGGAACTGCTGGCCGATGCCCCGCGCACCGGTCCCGTGCCGGGCGTGATCGAGGCGCGCCTGGAGCGCGAGCTGTCCGCGGTACTCGGCTCCGCGTCAGCGCGCCTGCTGCTGGACGCGGCGCGCCGCGAGAGCGGCGACCTGGACACGGTGGCCGCGATCGTCGGCGAGGTCTCGCAGGACCTGCGCTTCAACCAGCAGGTGCTGGAGGCCGCGTTGCAGAACATGAGCCAGGGCATCAGCGTGATCGACCGCGAGCAGCGGTTGGTGGCATGGAACCGGCGCTACCGGGAGATGTTCGGGTTCCCGACGGAACTGCTGCAGGTCGGGCGACCGATCGCCGAGCTCACGCGCTGGGCGTTGGCGCGCATGCCGGCGCGCGGCCAGGACGAACGCGCGTTGGAGCGACGCCTCGCCTTCATGCGCGCCGGCACGGCGCACCTCACCGAGCGCGTGTTCCCGGACGGCAGCATCGTCGAGATCCGTGGCAACCCGATGCCGGGTGGCGGATTCGTCGCCACGTATACCGACGTGACCGCGTCGCGCCAGGCCGAACGCCAGCTCAAGCAGGCGAACGAAACGCTGGAGCAGCGCGTGGCCGAGCGCACCGCGCTGCTGGAAACCGCCAAGCGCGAGGCTGAGCACGCGAACGATGCGAAGAGCCGTTTCCTGACCGCGATCGGCCACGACCTGCTGCAACCGCTGCACGCGGCGCAGCTGTTCACCGATGCGCTGTCGCAGCAGCTGCCGGAAGCACGCCAGCGCGACACCGCGCTGCAGGTGCGCGGCGCGCTGGATTCCACCACCGACCTGCTGACCGGCCTGCTCGACATGTCGCGGCTGGAAGCGGGGGGGCTGCTGCCGGAACCGCGTGACCTCCCGCTGATGGAAGTGCTTGAACCGCTGGCGTCCGAATTCCGCGTACTGGCGAACGAGCGCGGGCTGTCGTTCGACATCGTGCCCACGCGTGCGTGGGTGCATACGGACCCGCAGCTGCTGCGGCGCATCCTGCAGAACTTCCTCGCCAATGCCGTGCGCTACACGGCGCGTGGTGGCGTTCTGCTGGGCGTACGTCGTCGCGGCGAGCGGTTGCGCGTCGAAGTGTGGGACACCGGCCCCGGCATCGCCGAAGCGGAGCAGCAGCGGATCTTCGAGGAGTTCCGTCGGGGCGACGATGTGCCCGGGCAGGGCCTCGGGCTGGGTCTGTCGATCGCCGACCGCATCGCCGCGCTGCTGGAGGCGCCGCTGTCGTTGCGGAGCCGGTTGGGGCAGGGCGCGGTGTTCGCGGTGGACCTGGTGCGGGTGGCGACGCCCGCACCTGCGCCGGTGTCTTCCGGCAAGCCGGGCCTGGCGGGTCGCCACGTGCTGGCCGTCGACAACGATCCGGCGGCGCTGTCCGCGCTGCGGCAGGTGTTGGAAGGGTGGGGCTGCAGCGTGGCTGCCGCGAGCGGAAGCGCGGGGGCGGAAATGGCGCTGCGTGCGCGGCCGGCGGACCTGTGGTTGTTCGACTTCCACCTGGATGACGGCGACACCGGCGTGGCGCTGGCCGCCCGCCTGCGCGCCACGCAGGGTGGTCGGCCGTGCCTGATCCTCACCGCCGACCAGACCGACGCCGTGCGCCGTGCGGTGCGCGATGCCGATCTGCCGCTGCTGGCCAAGCCGGTGCGGCCACTGGCGCTGAAGTCGGTGCTGGACCGGTTGCTGGCGGCGCGAATCTCCGAGGTGGGAGCGACGTAAGTCGCGAGCTTTGGGTCGCGGAGGGCTCATCGCGACTCACGTCGCTCCCACGACGGCAACCGTTAGACTTCGTGCCTCGATTCTGGAGTTCGCGCATGCCTTACACCCCCATCGTCGCCACCCTCGGCTACGTGCTCTCGCCCGATCGTTCCCAGGTGCTGCTGATCCATCGCAACGCGCGCCCGGACGACCAACACCTGGGCAAGTACAACGGCCTGGGCGGCAAGATCGAGCGGGACGAGGACGTGGTGGCGGGCATGCGTCGCGAGATCCACGAGGAGGCCGGCATCGACTGCGACGCGATGACGCTGCGCGGCACGATCAGCTGGCCGGGCTTCGGCAAGCACGGCGAGGACTGGCTGGGCTTCGTCTTCCTCATCACGCAGTACAGCGGCACGCCGTTCGAACGCAATCCGGAAGGCACGCTGGAATGGGTGCCGGTGGAGAAGATCATGGAATTGCCGCTGTGGGACGGCGACCGCCACTTCCTGCCGCTGGTGTTCGACGGCGACCCGCGCGGCTTCCACGGCGTCATGCCGTACCACGAGGGCCGCATGGTCTCGTGGGATTACTCGCGCATCTGAAACGTCGGATGTGGGAGCGACGTGAGTCGCGACAGGTTCCACGGGGCACGCTTGTCCACATCCCGTGTGGATCGGGCTTGGGAAACCATGTGGATAACCGCGTCGGCGCCTTGCGCCACGGGCCTGTCAAGATGTGTGGCGAATTTTTGACCAGGGGGTGATCGCCGGGTTCCGGGGTTGTCCACACCGCATGTGGATGGTCTGTCGACCAACATGTGGATAAGCGTCGGGACGCGTTGCGGCGCAAAGCTGTCAAGATGGGTGGCGAAATTATGGCCAGTGCCTGTAGCGGTCGCGCAATGGCGGCTTGTTCCACGCGATAAACCGTCATCCCGGAGAACGCCGGGACCCAGCGACTTGCGTCGTTGCGGTGCGTGGAAGAACAAAGACACTGGGTCCCGGCTTTCGCCGGGATGACGATTCATTGTCACTGCGTATCCAGACGCGATGCGTCGGCCTACTCGATCTGCCTTGCCGGATCCGCCAGTTCCAGTTCGCGCAGCACCACGCCGGCCTGGGTGCGGTTGCGCACGCCGAGGCGGTCGAAGATGGCGGACAGGTGCGCTTTCACGGTGCGCTCCTGTACGTCGAGGCGGTCGGCGATCTGCTTGTTCAACAGGCCCTGCGCGACCAGCGTCAGCACGCGGAACTGCTGCGGCGACAGGCTGGCCAGGCGGCCGGCCAGTTCGGTGTCGTGTTCGGACGATTGCGCGCGCGCCACCGCGCCACGCAGTGAGGCCGGCAGCCACTGCTCACAGGCCAGCAC
This sequence comes from Pseudoxanthomonas sp. Root630, assembly GCF_001427585.1. GTDB lineage: Bacteria > Pseudomonadota > Gammaproteobacteria > Xanthomonadales > Xanthomonadaceae > Pseudoxanthomonas_A. The sequence goes on from NZ_LMGY01000018.1 coordinate 169,041, forward strand.
GCTGCGGATCGCATCGCGCAGCTCGTCCAGGCCGGAACTCTTGGGCAGGTAGCCCGCGGCGCCATGGTCCAGCGCACGGCGCACCACGCGTGGGTCGTCGTTCGCAGAGACCACTACGACGGCGACCGCGGGGAACTGCGCGCGGATCGCCGCCAGGCCGGCCAGGCCATGGTTGCCCGGCATGTGCAGGTCCAGCAGCACGAGGTCGATGTCATCGTGCGCTTCCAGCGTAGCGATGACGCCGTCCAGCGATTCGGCCTCGCGCACGGACAATTGCGCCACGGCATCGGCGGCCGCGCCACGCAACGCGGCGCGGAACAACGGGTGGTCGTCGGCGATCAGCAGGTTGGGCATGCGGACTGCTTACTGCACCGTCCAGCCGCCATCCACCACGATCGTCTGGCCGGTGATGTTGCGCGCGGCCGGCGAGGTGAGGAAGGCGGTGATGCCGGCCAGTTCGTCCAAACCGATGAACACGCCCTTCGGCATCGGCTTCAGCATCACCTGGCTGACCACGTCGGCCTCGGAGATGCCGCGGGTGCGCGCCTGGTCGGCGATCTGCTTGTCCACCAGCGGCGTCTTCACGTAGCTGGGGCAGACGGTGTTGATGGTGATGTCGGTGTCGGCGGTTTCCAGCGCGAGTACCTTGGAGAAGCCGACCAGGCCGTGCTTGGCCGCCACATAGGCGCTCTTGTACGGGCTGGCCACCAGGGCATGGATGCTGCCGATGTTGACGATGCGGCCGAAGCCGCGTTCGCGCATGCCCGGCAGTACGGCGCGGGTGAGGCGGGCCACGCCGACCAGCATCACCTGCACGAGGAAATCCCACTTCTCGATCGGGAAGTCCTCCAGCGGCGAGACATGCTGCAGGCCCGCGTTATTGACCAGTACGTCGATCGGGCGCGAGATCGTGGCCAGCGCGGCATCGATGCTGTCCTGCGAGGTGACGTCCAGCGCGACCGCTTCGGCGGAACCGCCGTCGGCACGGATCTGCGTGGCCACGGCTTCCGCCGCGTCGAGGTTGAGGTCGCTGACGATGACATGGCGGCCGGCTTCGGCCAGTTGCGCGGCGATGCCGGCGCCGATGCCGCTGGCCGCGCCGGTGATGAGGAGGGTGTGGGTGGGTTGCATGGGGGCTCCTGCGTGCTGGGGCTAGGGTAGCAGGCAGGCAGGATTCGTTCGTGGTACCAAAGTACGATGACGGCGCTTCCCGCGGAGGGTAGTTTCGTGGCACTGACCGGAACCCTGGACGCTTTCCACGCATGAACGCGAAGACGCGCATTTCCTGCGGCCTGTTGCTCGGCGCGGCCCTGACCGCCTGCAGCAGCGCGCCGCCCAAGCCCGAGGCCGTGGCCCACATGATCCAGCCCCAGCGCATCACCGAACACCGCGGCAGCGACGACCTGCTCACCGCGGGCCTGGGACTCGACGGTCTGCGCGCGATGGCCGCCCCCGCGTTCGCCGATCCGGCGCACCCGACGGCCGCCGAACTGCGTCGCCGCGCGATCTGGGCGAACTGGCGCGGCATCGCCGATCTGTCGTTGACCGGCGCCTATGGCCAGGCTTACGGCAGCGTGGCCAGCGTGCCGGGCCGCGAGTATTCCGCGCTGGCGAAAGTCCCGGGCGCGGCGCAACCGCATCGCGTGCTGGTGCAGGTGCCGGACAATTTCGATGCGACGAAGCGCTGCATCGTCGTCACCGCATCGTCGGGTTCGCGCGGCGTCTACGGCGCCATCGCGGTGGCCGCACCGTGGGGCCTGCCGAAGGGCTGCGCGATCGCCTACACCGACAAGGGGGCAGGCACCGATTATTTCGATCTCGACGAGCAGCAGGGCGCACGCGAAGACGGCACGGCGGGCGCGCTGGGCACCGATGCACTGGCTTTCGTGCCCGATGCGCCGGTCGGCGCCAGTGGCGTGGCGGTCAAGCACGCGCATTCCAAGGACAACCCGGAAGCGGACTGGGGCCGCCACGTGAAGCAGGCCGCCGAGTTCGCGCTGGCTGCACTGGACCAGGCGTTCCCGCAGGCGGCGCCGTTCCGTTTCGACAACACGCGCGTCATCGCCGTGGGCATCTCCAACGGCGGCGGTGCGGTACTGCGCGCCAGCGAGGAAGAGGGCGGCTGGCTGGACGCCGTGGTCGCGGGCGAGCCGAACATCCTGGCGGCCGATGCGCCCGGTGCGCGTTCGCTGTACGACTACACGACCGAAGCCGCCCTGCTGATGCCGTGCGCATTGTTGGACCTGCCGGCGGAATCGCTGCCGCAGCCGCCGCTGCGCGCGCAGGTCGAGCCGCTGTGGACGGCACGTTGCGCCACGTTGAAGGCCGCGGGCCTGGTCACCGGCGCCGATGCGAAGGCGCAGGCGGCATCGGCCCATGCGCAGCTGAAGGCGAGCGGCTGGACCGATGAGGCGCTGGTGGCCGGCGCGCTGAGCGTGGGCTTCGACCTGTGGCGCGCAGTGGCGGTCACCTATGCCTCGGCCTACGGTCGCTATGGCGTCGGCGAGCATCCGTGCGGGTATGCGTTCTCCGCGCAGAACCCGGACTTCAGCGCGCGCGCGGCGAGTGCCGCTGAACGCGCTGCGTGGTGGTCCGACGGCAGCGGCATTCCGCCGGGCGCGGGCGTGGGCATCGTGGACACGAAACTGGCGCCGCCGGACTTCACCCTGCCGGGCCTGCAGTGCCTGCGCGCGCTGCAGACCGGGACCACCGACGATGCGCGTCGGGTGCAGGCCGGCATCGCGCAGACCGCCGCGCGCTTCCCGCGCACGCGCCGTCCGGTGGTGGTGGTCCACGGCCTGGACGACGGCCTGGTGCCGCCGGCGTTCTCCAGCGCGCCTTACGTGCAGGCGGCGCGCGTTGCCAATCCGGACGTGCGCTACTGGCAGGTGCGGAACGCGCAGCACTTCGACGGCTTCCTCGCGCTACCCGCCTACGGCGCGCGCTACGTGCCCTTGCTGCCTTACGTGTACGCCGCCTTGGACCAGGTCAGCGCCACCCTGGACGGCAGCCGCGGGTTGCCGGCCAACGCCCTGATCAACGCCAAGCCGCGCGGGACCGGCAGCGTCGAGGCGAGCCAGTTCGCGATTCCGCGCTGAGGAATCCTTCTCCCCGCCAGCGGGGAGAAGGTGCCCGGAGGGCGGATGAGGGGCGAGCGCGGCAATGATCCTGGTGCACACGCATCCGGTCTCCGTTCGCCCCTCACCCGCCTTCGGCACCCTCTCCCCGCGCGCGGGGAGAGGGAATGCTGCGACACCTTCACCCTTCAGGCTTTACTCTTGGGGCTGGCCTGACACGCGTGCCGCCATGTCCCGACACTTCTCGATGATCCGCGACTTCCAGCTGGCCGACTGGTTCACGCTGGGCAACGCGTTCTGCGGCACCGGCGCGATCTTCGCCGCGATGCGCTTCCTGCAGGAGGGCATCCTGCGCGACCTGATGATCGGCATGGCGCTGATCCCGCTGGCCTTCATCTTCGACGCCCTCGATGGCCGGGTCGCCCGCTGGCGCAACCAGGCTTCGGTGCTGGGGCGCGAACTCGATTCGCTGGCCGACGTGATCTCCTTCGGCGTGGCCCCGGCGGCGCTCGCGTACGCCTGCGGCATGCAGGGCGGCTGGGACTGGCTGGTGCTGTCGTACTTCGTCGCCTGCGGCGTCAGCCGCCTGGCACGCTACAACGTCACCGCCGAGTCGCTGGCCGGGGGCGGGGACAAGGTGAAGTACTTCGAAGGCACGCCGATCCCCACCAGCCTGCTGCTCGTGGTGCTGCTGGCCATCGCGGCCTATCTCGGCCACGTGGGCCCGCAGCTGTGGCTGGGCGCGGTGAAGCTCGGCCCCTGGCTGCTGCATCCGCTGGTGCTGCTGTATGCGGTGTCGGGCACGCTGATGATCAGCAAGACGCTACGTATCCCGAAGCCCTGAACCGTGAGGTGAAGGCGCGTCATGCACGCGCCGCCGGCCGCGGCTAGAATCGGTCGGGAAGGGAGGGCACATGGCAACAAACGTTCCACCGTGGCCGGGCGATTTCGAATCGGTGGCCCAGCAGTACTGGAGCTTGTGGGGCGATGCCCTGCGGCAGGCGGGCGCAGCGCCGACGATGTCCATGCCGGGCGCCGTGCCCGGCTGGCAGCAGACGGTCGATTGGTGGTCGAAACTGGTGCCTGGCGGCCAGCCGCAGGTCGACGAGGCCGTCGGCCGCTTCCAGCGGCAGGCCAGTCAGTGGTTCGGCCAGATGCAGCAGGTCGCCGCGCAGTTCACCGGCCGCGACCACGACGCTGGCGACATCGGCCGTGCCTGGCGCTCCGCGCTCGGGATGGCCGACCCCATGCCCGCTCACAATCCCTTCGCCGACATCTTCCGCAGCATGCAGGGTGGCGCGCATGGGATGGACGGCTGGATGCAGCAGGTGCGTCCGTGGCTGGACAGCCTGCAACGGGACGGCGATCGCTGGATGCACCTGCCCACGTTCGGCCTGTCGCGCGAGCACCAGGAGCGCTGGCAGCATCTCGCGCAGGCCTACCAGGACTATCAGCGCCAAGTCGGCCAGTACGACCAGCTGATGCTGCAGGTGGCGCAGGATGCGTTCGTGCGCTTCGAGCACAAGCTGGAAGAGCATGCCGAACCCGGGCGTCAGCTGCAGAGCGCGCGCGCGCTGTTCGACCTGTGGATCGATGCCGCCGAAGAAGCGTACGCGAAGGTCGCGATGTCCGACGATTTCCGCCACGCCTACGGTGGATTGGCCAATGCGCAGGCGCGCCTGCGCCTGGGCGTGCAGCGCGAGGTCGAACAGGTGTGCAGCTTGTTCGGCATGCCCACGCGCACCGAGGTCGATTCCGCGCATCGCAAGATCGTTGAGCTGGAGCGCGCGCTCCGCAAGCTGGCACGCGCGCAAACGGCGCCCGTGCGGCGTGAGCCGGTACAACGTCCTGCGGCGCCCGTCGAAGCCCCGGCGCCCGTCGAGGCGAAGTCAGCGGTCAAGGCAGCCGCGCCCGTGAAACCCAAGGCCACCAGGAAGCGCGCGCCGGCCCGCCGCGCGCCAGCGTCCAAGGTCCCGAAGAAGACGCGGCCCGTCGCGAAGAAAGCGACACCCAAGAAGCGCACCCGTCGTGCCATCGCCGCCGTCGCGCCGGTCGCCACACGGCAGGAACCCGCGCCGGCGAAGCCCCGCACCGCCACACGGAAGGTCGCGGCGAAGAAGGCGACCGCCCCGGCGGTGTCGAAGAAGCCGGTTGCCAGGACGAAGGCATCCCCCAAGAAGGTTGCGACCGCGCGCTCCAAGCCTGCGCCGTCGATGACGACCAAGCCGGCATCGGTGGTATCGATGAAGGACTGGGTGGCACGCAATGCCACCCGTGCCGCGACAGCCGAGGCGCCGAAGGCCGTCAAGAAGGCGAAGCGGGGTAAAGGCAAGTGAACGGACCGCTCAATTTCACCGCCGAAGCGCTGGCCCACGAGGCCACCACGCTGACGCAGAAACTCTCCGCCGGCCTGCATACGTTGCCGGAGGTGGAGGACGTCCACTATGGCGCCACCCAGAAGCAGGAAGTCTGGCGCGACGGCAAGGTGGTGCTGTACCGCTTCGTCGGCGAAAAGGCGCCGACGGCGAAGGTGCCGCTGCTGATCGTCTATGCGCTGGTCAACCGGCCCTACATGGTCGACCTGCAGCACGACCGCTCGCTGGTGAAGGGCCTGCTGGCGCAGGGCGAGGATGTCTACGTGATCGACTGGGGTTATCCGGACCGGTCGGACCGCTTCCTCGAACTCGATGACTACATCAATCGTTTCATCGATGGCGCGGTAGACCACCTGTGCGACAGCAGCGGCCGCGATGCGGTCAACGTGCTGGGCATCTGTCAGGGAGGCGCGTTCTCCTTGTGCTACGCCTCGCTGCACCCGGAGAAGGTCAAGAACCTCATCACCATGGTGACGCCGGTGGATTTCCACACACCGGACAACATGCTGTCGCACTGGACGCGCGAGCTGGACGTGGACCTGTTCGTCGAGGCGCTGGGCAACGTGCCCGCCGACATGATGAATGCCTGCTACCTGATGCTGAAGCCGTTCCGGCTGAACCTGCAGAAGTACGTGGGCCTGGTCGATATCCTCGACGACAAGCGCGCCATCGAGGACTTCCTGCGGATGGAGAAGTGGATCTTCGATTCGCCGGACCTGGCGGGCGAGGCGTTCAAGCAGTTCATCACCCAGTTCTACCAGCGCAACGGCTTCATCAAGGGCGGCATCCGGATCGGCGGCGAAGCGGTCGACCTGGGCTTCGTGGATATGCCGGTGCTCAACATCTACGCCGAGCAGGACCATCTGGTGCCGCCGGATGCGTCGCGTGCGTTGAAGGATGTCGTGGGCACGGCCGACTACACCGAGCTGAGCTTCAAGGGCGGCCACATCGGCATCTACGTCTCCAGCCGCGCCCAGCGCGAGGTGCCTGCCGCCATCCACCACTGGCTGGGCCAGCGCGCACGATGAGGACGCCGTTGCGCCGCTGGACAGTGCTGTGCGTGCTGCTGTTGCCGTTCGCAGCGCCGGCGGCGCCTTCGCCAACGGCGAAGCGCGAGATCCAGGGGCTGATGGATGCGCTTTCGGCGTCGTCCTGCGAGTTCCAGCGCAACGGCACGTGGCATGGTCGCGAGGAGGCGCGCAAGCACCTGCAACGCAAGTACGACTACCTGCTGAAACGCGACCTGGCCGACACCGCCGAGCAGTTCATCGAGCGCGCCGCCAGCAAGAGCAGCATCAGCGGGCGCGCCTACCAGGTGCGTTGTCCGGGACAGCCCGTTCAGCCCGCCGCCGCCTGGTTCAAGGCGGCGCTGGCCGCGCTGCGCGGTTCAGCCGCGCCGGCACGCTGACGCGCTAGACTGGCCGCGGACAACCGTGGGGAGTTGGCGATGAGTACCGCATCCAAGCCGTTTGCCAGGTCGCTGAACGACCGCATGATCGCGGGCGTGATGGGCGGCATCGCCCACCGTTACGGCTGGAGCTCCACGCTGCTGCGGGTGATCTTCGTGATCGTCTCGATCGCGTCGGCGGCGTTCCCCGGCATCCTCGTCTACCTGATCCTCTGGCTGCTGATGCCGACCGAGCAGGACTGAGCCCATGTCGCCCGCGCTGTGGGTCGCGCGCGTGCTCGGCATCGTGTGGGCGGTGCCCAATACCCTGCTCGGCGTGCTCGCCGGCGTCGTTGGCATGGCGTTCGGCGCGCGCGCGGAATGGAGTCGCCGCGATTTCGCACTCGTGTTCCATCGCTGGCCCTGGGGACCCGGCGGCGCCATCACCTTCGGCAACAGCATCCTGCATACCGGCGACACGCTGGAGTCGGAATGCATCACCTACGAGCATCGCGCCGGCCGCACGCAGCATCCGCGCATCCGCCTGGGCGACCACGAGCGCGCGCACGTGTACCAGTACATGGTGCTGGGCCCGCTGTTCCTGCCGGTCTACCTGCTGTGCGGCGGTGTCAGCGTACGCAATCCGTTCGAGCGCGCCGCCGATCGCTATGCGCTGACGGGCAGGGGCTGGTGGCCCGGTTGACCGACGAACGGTGTGCCCGTCTTAACCAGGCGAACACGTCGGTGCGCGTAATGTAGCCATTGTCCGGAGCCCGCAAAGAACCCGTTCGATGCGGATCGGCAAGGAGGGCCCAGCCACCCGGGATACCCCCGACGTGACTGGGCCTTCTCATATCCGTCATCCGCTGCGCGTGGTTTTCTTCATCGCCCTTTGCGCGCGATGGCCGATGTCGACGTTGCGGCGCCGTCAGCGCAGTCGCTCGAACGAGAACAGCGGCCACAGCGCATGGCGCCGCCGCTGCAGGCGGGCGCTCAGCAGGTCGGCGCCCAGCACGCTGTAAGTGATGCCATTGCCGCCGTATGCCATCGCGAAGTGGACACGCGGCCCCCATTGCGGATGCGCGCCAAAGAACGGCAGGCCGTCGGCGGTTTCCGCGAACGTGCCTGCCCACGAGAACGCGGGCGTGACGGCCAGCCCCGGGAACAAGCGTTGCAGCCGCTTCACCAGCGTGCGGGCCTTCTTCTGCACGCGCGCGTCGCGGCGAACGGGTACATCGATCGCATCGTCCTCGCCTCCGAGCAGCAGCCGGCCGTCGGAGGTGCTGCGCGCATACAGATAGGGGCGCGCGGTCTCCCACAGCAGGGTGTCCTGCAGGAAGCCCAAGCGATCGGCGGGCAGGGGATCGGTGATCAGCGCGTAGCTGCTGCGGTTGCGCGCGACCCGGCGATGCAACCAGCGCTGGCTGGCGTAGCCCGCAGCAAGAACGACATGCGCGGCGCGCACGCAGGCCCCGGAGGTGGTCTGCAACGCGACGCCGCGGGAGGTCGCTTTCAGTTCGACCACGCAGGTACGGTCGAAGATGCCGGCGCCCTGGCGCTGAAGACGCGACAGCAGACGATGCGTCAGCCGGTACGGATCCACGCGTGCAGCCTGCGTGCTGAGCAGAGCGGCGGGTGCGTCGAAGCCGTAGTCGTCACGGATGCGCTGGGTGTCCAGGAATGTTACGTCGAGCCCATGCCGCCGCCGCGCCTCGTATTCGTCCTTCAACGCGGTCACGTCGCGGCGGCGGCTCGCGTAGTAGAGGCTGTCGGCACGCGCGAACTCCACGTCGCGCCACGGCGCGGCGATCTCGCGCAGGTGGTCGATGGCGTCCGCGCAGGCGCGATAGGCGAGCGCGGCGTCGGCTTCGCCATATCGGCGTGCCAGCTCCACCAGGGGGGTGTCGATCTCGTACTGCAGCAGCGCCGTACTGGCGGCCGTGCTGCCCCAGCCGATGTCGCGTTGTTCCAGCACGGCGACCTCGAATCCCTCCGCCGCCAATCGGTTCGCGATCAGTGCGCCGGTGATGCCGCCGCCGATGATCGCCACGTCGCAGCGGTGGTCGGACGGCAGCGCCGGGAAGGCGTGCATCAACCCGTTCTTGACGGCCCAGTAGGGGTAGCCGCTCTTGAGATCCATGCCGTGCCCATGCATCGCGATGCCCCATGCTGGCATCGCGATGTTCAGGCCCGGGTGAAGAGGGCGTGCAGCCCTCCGCCCGGATCAGCGCGGCAGGGTGCCTTGCAGGAACAGCTCCACCGCGGCCAGCGCCTGCGCTTCCAGCGTATCGACGCCGGGCAACTGGTTGCTGCCTGCGGCGAGCCGGACGATCTGGTCGCCGAACAGGCTCATGTAGAACTGTGCAGCGGCGGCTTTCGGTGAGGCCAGCTGCATGCGTCCGGCCGCCACCTGTTGCTCGAAGTAGTCGGCGAGGGTGGCGCGGATGGAGGCGACGGCATGGTCGAAGAACCAGTCGCGCAGCGCCGGGAACGACTGGCCTTCGCCGATCACGATGCGGTACACCACTTGCGAATCGGTACGCGCCATCACCTGCGCCATGCGGATGGCCACACGCCGCAATGCCTGTTCCGGGGGCAGCTCGGTCAGGTTGAGGTCGCGCAGCAGGTGCGTATGCATGTCCAGCCGGCGCTCGAGGATGGCGCTGGCCAGGCCTTCCTTGTCGCCGAAGATGCGGTACAGCGTGGCCAGCGATCCGCCGGCGCGGGCGACGATCTCGCTCAGCCGCGCGTGCTGGTAGCCCTTCTCGGCGAACACTTCGGTGGCCGCGTCGAGGAATTTCTCCGCGCGGATTTCACCGCGACGGCACAGCTCGACCTGGGGACGCGGGCGCAGCGGCGACTCGCTGGCGGCGTGCGGGTCGCTGAAAACGTTTTCCAGGTAATCGGAGGAAATGCTCACGGAAAGTCCCTGCGCGCGACCGGTGGGTGACTGCGTCCAGCCTAGCAAAAGGGCGCGTGAGTGTGGCAATCACATGACATGCTTTACCGCGACGGGTGGGGGCTTTTTCGGCCGTTGTGAGAGGTACTACAGATAGCCGGTCAGCGCGGGCGCGTCCTGCCAACGGTCGTGCGCGCCGTCCACGTAGGTAATCGGCGCGGCGGCCAGCTCCTCGGGCGTCGCGTTTTCCAGGCAGCCCAGGTTGATACCGTAGATCCGGTCGCCGTCGGGGACGTTGTTCCCGATGCCGAACGGCCGCACCCCGCAGGTCCGGCAGAAGTGGTGCGAGTTGCGCAGGCGGTTGAACCGGTACTCGACCAGTGCGTCCGCGCCGGCCAGCAGGCGGAACCGGTCCGGCGCGACGATGGCCGGCCAGAAGCGGTTGCGCCGGCAGACCGAGCAGTTGCAGCGATAGGTGGGCTGGGTCAGGTCGATGTCCGCCTCGAAGCGGACCGCGCCGCAATGGCAGCTGCCGGTATAGGTCTTCAGCATGCGGCCTCCCGTGCCGATATCGGTTCCGGGGTGTAGGGGTTCCCCCGCTGTTTCCGGTCGCCGTCCGGGAGAATACTGGACCCCAGCCCGCCGGAGCCATGCATGCTGAGGACCCTCGACGTCGCCGACCTCCGCCCCGGCATGTTCGTGCAGAAGCTGGTCGGCCCGTGGATGCAGCATCCGTTCTGGCGAACCTCCTTCCTGCTGGACGATGCGCGCCTGGCCGAATTGCAGGACAGCGGCGTGGAGCAGGTGATCGTGGACCTGGCGCGCAGCGAGGTCGAGGATGGCGCGGCCGACGACCCGGGCGCGGCCGATCCCGCGCTGGAGGCCGGCGCGGCATCCGAGCCGGAAGACCTCCCTGTACCCGACCGGCGCCGTGTCATCGTCCCCGACGGGCACGTCAGCCTGGGCGCCGAGCTGGCCCGCGCCCGCCGCATCTGCGATGACGGCCGGGAGGCGGTCGAAGCCATGTTCCGCGAAGTGCGGCTGGGCCGCGGCGTGGATGCCGGGCACGTGCTGCCGCTGCTGGACGAGATCACCGGTTCGGTCGACCGCCATCCCACCGCGCTGGTCAGCGTGGCGCGGCTGAAGGACGCCGACAGCTACACCTACCTGCATTCGGTCGCCGTGGGCGCGCTGATGGCGATGCTGGCGCGCCAGTTGCAGCTGCCCGAAGACCAGGTGCGCGATGCCGCGCTCGGCGGACTCCTGCACGACATGGGCAAGGCGCTGCTGCCGCAGGATGTGCTCAACAAGCCCGGCAAACTGACCGACGAGGAATTCGACATCGTCCGCCAGCATCCGGTGCACGGCGAGCGCCTGCTGCGCGACGGTGGCATCACCCAGGAGGCCATCCTCCACATCGCCCGACACCACCACGAGAAGGTCAATGGTGCCGGCTATCCGCAGCGGCTGTCCGGTACCGAACTGCCGCTGCTGACGCGCATGAGCGCGATCTGCGATGTCTATGACGCCATCACCTCCAACCGGCCGTACAAGGCCGGCTGGGACCCGGCCGAATCCCTGCGTCGCATGGCGGGCTGGCAGGGCCACTTCGACGACACCCTGCTGAAGGCCTTCGTGCGCAGCGTGGGCATTTACCCCATCGGGGCGCTGGTGCGGCTGTCCAGCGACCGCCTGGCGGTGGTGGTGGAACAGAACCCGGCCACCCTGCTGGCCCCGCGCGTACGCGTTTTCTACTCGGCCAAGTCGCGCACCCACGTGCTGATGACCGACATCGACCTGGCCACCAGCGGGGACCGCGAGCGCATCGTCAGCGTGGAATCCCCGGCCACGTGGGGTTTCCGCGAACTCGAGAAGCTCTGGCTGCCCTGAGCCTCCCTTGGGGAATGTCGATTCCCGCCGCCGCCATCCGTCGCTGGGGCAGTTCCCATGCCCCAGGAGGCAGACCATGCGGTTCCTTTCGATGATCCGGGTCGACGAGACCACCGGCCAGCAACCCAGCGAACGCCTGATGACCGAGATGATGGCGCTCATCGGCGAGATGTCCGCGGCCGGCGTGCTGCTCGATACCGCGGGGCTGATGCCCACCGCGCAGGGCGCGCGCATCCGCTCGCGCTTCGGCGAGATCCGGGTGACCGACGGCCCCTTCACCGAGGCCAAGGAAGTCGTCGGCGGCTACGCCATCCTCAAGGCCGATTCGCTGGAAGAGGCCGTCGGCCACACCCGCCGCTTCCTGCAGGTGCATGGGGACGAATGGGACATCGAGTGCGAAGTACGTGCCATCGAGGAGGCGCCCGACTGCGGCATGTCCGGCGCCTGAAGGTCACCGGCCGCCCGCCAACTTCCGGCACGTGGAGGCGGCGGACGCATGCGCCAGCATGGCCCGCCCGTCGCGTCATTCCCGTGTGACCGGGCAAGGCCTGCAGGCCATTCCCCCGAACAGACGCGAAGGAGTCCTCGATGTCGATGCTTTCCCTGGTCATGGCGGCGGCCGCTGCCACCACGCCCGCCCCCGCAGCCGATGCGGCCACCCTGGCCGCGATCGAAGCCACCTGCCTGGACTACATCGATGGCCAGCTCGAAGGCGACCCGGCGCGCGTATCGCGCGCGCTGCATCCTGACCTGGCCAAGCGCGCCGTGGTCGGCGATACCCCCTACGAGCGCCTGGGCCTGCGTCGCATGTCGAAGGACGAACTGGTCGAACTGACCCGCCAGGGTGCGCTGAAGACGCCGAAGGCGCAGTGGAGCCGCAGCTGCCGCGTGCTCGACGTCACCGCCGAAACCGCGGCCGTGCGCCTGGAGACGTCGTGGTTTGTGGATCACTTCCACATGGGGCGCTTCGACGGGCGCTGGATCATCGTCAACGCGCTGTGGCACAGCAAACCGCGTTGATCCCGGATACGCCGACTATCGCGGTGCCGTGTCCGCCGCCGCGCGGAACAGCACCGCGCACAGCAGCCACACGGCGACATACGCAGCGGTGAAGCCCAGCAGGAACGCGCGCGGCTCCTGCGTGGCGGTTTGCAGTGCCAGGCCGCCTGCAACGATCTGCAGGCCTGCCATCACCCGCAGGGTGCGCGCCATGCCGCGCGCCCGCCGATGGCTGAGCAGGGCGCCTGCGACGCCTGCCAAGGGAATGGCCATGAACGCCAGATTGAGCGGATGAGAAGGCTCGCCGATGATCCCGACGGCCAGGTTCGCCCACACCAGCAGGAAGGCCGCCCCCAGCGCGATCACGCTGGCGCCGAGATAGGCCGGTGTGCGCGCCGCGCGTGCCGCGAGTTCGAAGGCCGCGCAGCCGGCGAGCAGCATCGCGCCGAACACGGCGAAATCCGATCCCGTCCACGCCACTTCGGACGTGAACCGCATCGCCACCCAGGGCGCCAGCAGCAACGCCGCGGCGCCGCCCCAGGCGAGCGGGCGCATTCGGCGGATCCATCGGGTCGTGGTGGAAGGAAGCGGCATGCTCGCCATCGTCATGTTCCCTGAGCCTGCAGGAGTGCAGGCGTAGGGTCCGTGCGGGGCATGGGCGGGCGAGGGGGCTTATGTGAAGCGAGTGCGAAGTTGCCGGTTGAGGGCATGGCCGGCTCAGGGCGCGGCCGGCGCGGGGCGATGGCCGTAGCTCAGTACGCGGGTGATCTGCCAGCGGCCGTCCTGTTCGCGCCAGACCATCGTGAAATCGGCCAAGCCGCCGCAATCGCCGCCCCCGGTCGAACAGAACGTGTGTTCGCCCTGGGCGATCGCGCCGTAGCCGCGGATCGGATACACCTTCAGCGAACCCGGCACCAGCCGGCGCTGGTACTTGCCGCAGACGTTCTCGCGGGTGCGGCCGATCATCTCGTCGCGCGTCCAGGTGACGCCACCGTTGTCGTGATAGAACTCCACGCCGCTGTCGAAGTAGTCCGCGTGGCGCGCCAGCTGCGCCGGATCGGCGCACTGGTTGAACGCGTCGAACACCGCGCTGTCGAGCGTACCGACGAGCTGCGAGAGCGCCTCCGGCGTGCGCTCGGGCGATGGGGTCGCGGCCGCCGTGCGGCCGGCGAACGCGAACAGCCCAAGCCCGAGCAGCACGGGTACGAGCTTCTTCATCGGGTGATACCCCGGCGCGCGCGCGGCGGTCATGCCGGCGTGGCCACGGTGCGCGGACGCGCGCCGAGCAGTCGCGCCGGCAACATCAGCAGCGCATGCAGGAACGCGAACAGCGCGGAGAAGGTCACGCCTACCAGCCGGAAGGGCAGCGACAACAACCAGGCCACGGGCCACAACACCAGCACCAGCAGGGCCAGCGGCCAGCACAGCACGAACAGGATGCACCAGGCGGCAAGCGCGACGAGGGTCTTCATGGAGGCTCCTAGGGGCAGGGCACCGGTCATCGGTACGTCGCCATCCTCGTGCCGCATCGTCGCCGCCGACAACCGGCCCGCGACGAAATGCCTCCGTCGGCGACGGAAGCCGGCTCAGCCGGTCCGAACCGATCGCCTCGATGCGCCCGCGCCCGTCATTCGCGCACGCCGAACGACAGGCAGCTGCTGCCCTGCCACTGGATCTCGAGCGGGGCGCCGGCATCGGCCACGGTTTCCTCCGAGGGGTCCTTGCCGCTACCCAGGTTGAGCTGGCGGTCCGGCTGCTTGCTCACGCCCACCGTCACCACCAGGCGGCTGCCGGCCGCCAACCTGCGCCCGATCAGGCGCGTGTCCTTCACGGCAAGGCGTTGCGGAATGCCGGGGTCGAGCAGGCGGCGCGCGCGGCGATCCGCGCCGTAGCTCGCGCGCTGCAGCCACCAGGCCAGGTCGAAGTACTGGCCTTCGGCGGTGAGCTCGTACACGCCGATCGCGATATCGACATCGCGCTTGTTGAGGGTGAAATCGAGCGCGCCCTCGAACGGTCCCGCCAGTTCGGTGTCCTGCGCCAGCGCCTCGCCAGTGAAGGCCAAGCCTGCGTGCGGGTCCAGTTGCGGGTTGAGCACGTTCTGCGGCGGCGTCCAGTCGGCGTCGCGGCGATCGCTGAAATCCACGCGCTGCGTGGCGACCACGCCGGACTGCGGTTGCGGGGAGAGCGCGTAGGTGCCGGCTGCCGGGCCCGGCGCCAGGCACAGCGATTGGCGGCGTGTCGCCATCGTCTCCAGCGTGTGCGCATGGCGCCAGGTGTCGGCGCCCATGGCTTGCCAGTTCACGCGGTCGGCCAGCAGCGCCGGCTTCGGCGCGCCCTTGAGCACATGATCGAACCACGCCAGCCGCAAGGCCTGCAGGTTGATCCGCGCGGCGGCATCCGGCGCATAGCCTTGCACGGTCGGCGGCACGCCGGTCTGCATCGTGATGTGTTCGTAAGGGCCGATCACCAGCGTGTGGTCGGCGTCCGGGCGGTGGCGCAGGTGTTCGCGGAAGTAATGCAATACGCCAGCCTGTGCACCATCGAAATACCCCGTCGTGGCCAGCACCGGGATGTCGATGCCGGCGAACTCCTGGCCTTGCGGGATCATCGCCTGCCAATACGCGTCGTAGGCGGGGTGCTGCAGCCATTCGGCGAACAGCGGGTTCGCGCTGCCATCGATCAACGGGCGCTCCCGGTAGGCACGACCGCTCGCATAGGCATCGCGGTCCAGCGTCGCCCAGCGCGTGCGGTCGTCGTAGCGCGCATCATCCAGCCAACGGCTGCTGGCCGTGTACAGCGGCCACGGATACATGAAATTGAGGAAGACATTGCCTTCCATCGGGATGTCGATGCCGGGTGCGGCCGACGCCGATGTGGCGATCGCCTTCAGCGCCGGCGGCCGCTGTTTCAACGCGGACCACTGGGCGAAGCTGTTGTAGCTGCCGCCGAACATGCCCACGCGGCCATCGCTCCACGGCTGCGCCGCGATCCAGCCGATGACGGCGGCCGCATCCACGCCGTCGTGCCGGAAGGGTGCGTTGGCGTCGGGACTGCGGCCCTTGCCGCGGCTGTAGGCCACGGCGCCCACGTAGCCATGCGCGGCCATCGTCTTGGCATCGCCCCAGGCCACGTCGTCGTTGGCGTAGACAGTGAACTGCAGCAGCGTCGGCAAGCGCGGTGCGTTCGCGGGACGCACGACCAGTGCGGCGATACCGATGCCCTCCGGCGTCCGCACCAGTACGTCGCGGTCGATCCGGTAGCGGCGCGCGTCGTCGTCCTTCAACGCCGCCGCGAACAGCGGCTGGAACTCGGCGTACGCGGCATGCACCTGGTACGCACGGACCAGGTCGATGGCCTCGGGCAGCGGCAGCCGCGATCGGTCGGCCACCTTCGCCAGCGCCGCATCGAGATCGCCGCGCACCCTGGCAACGGACGTGCCGAACGAGAATTCCGCCTGCAGCGCCGTGCTGTCGTCGAGCGCGCCGAAGCGCTCGGCGAAGCTCTGTCGCCACGCCTGTGCGAACGGGATCCGGCGCTGCCGCTGAAGCAGCTTCGCGCGTGCATGGATCTCGTACTGGAGGAATACCGGCGGTTGCGACGGCGGGTCATTGCGCAGGGCTCGCAGCGCCTCGATGCTGTCGAGCGCCTGCGCGTACTGGCCGGTGACGACCTGAAGACGGAAGCGCGTTCCGAGCTCGCGTATCCGGTCATCGTCGCGATGGACCGCCAGCGCATCGCGCGCCAACGTGGCCATCGCCGCATCGGCATGGCGGCCTTGCAGGCCCGCCGGGATGCGGATGTCCTGCGTCTGTGCGAAGGAAGGGAGGGCACACGCCGTCAGCAGAAGTCCCAGCAGCAGTCTCATGTCGGTCCGGGGCAGGGAGGGCCGCGGGAGCTTTGCACGCGGGACCGTGGCGGGGGAAGGGCGATGCGACGAAACCGTGCCCGTCGCGACGAAACGGGCACGGGGCCTGATGCTACCGGTCCAGGAAGGCGACGAGTGCCGGGATCGTCTGCTCGGGCGCCTCTTCCATCAGCCAGTGGCCCGAGCCCTGGATGATGATGCCCTCGACGTTGTCGTCCACCATCCGGCCCTGGTCGATCAGGAACTGGCCGCCGGCCTTCTCGCCCGACAGCACCAGCATCGGCATCGTCAGTCGGGTCTGTGCGAAGCCCGCGAAGTCCTTCGCGTCCTGCTCGAAATTACGGAAGTACTCGAAGCCGGCGCGCATGCCGCCCGGGCGTGCGTACTCCTTCGCGTAGAACCGGCGGTCGGCCTCGGGAATCGAGCGCGTGCGGTCGGCGGCGAAGTCGTTCCAGAAGTGCTCGAAGTAGACGCGCTCACGGCCATCGACCAGCTTCAACGGCGTTTCGCCGTAGAAATGGAAATGCCACAGGTCGCGCAGCAGCCAGACCTTGGTCCAGTCGCCGATGCCGGGGATGAAGGCATCCATCAGCACGATGCGCTCCACCTCGTCCGGGTACTGCGCCGCGTACGCGTACGCCACCATCAGGCCGATGTCGTGGCCGACGATCCTGACCTTGCGGTAGCCCAATGACGCCACCAGCGCATGGATGTCCTGCGCGAGCGTCTTCTTGTCGTAGCCGCTCTCCGGTTTGGACGACGCGCCGGCGCCGCGCAGGTCGGGCGCGATCACCACGTGGCGCGCGGCGAGCTTCGGCATCAGCGGGCGCCACATGTGGCTGGTCTCGGCGTAGCCGTGCAGCAGCACGATGGGGGAGGCGTCGCCTTCGCCGGCCTGCAGGTAGTGCAGGGTGACGCCGTTGACGGTCGCGGTGCGGTCGTGGATGGCCGCCGTGCCCGCCGCGTGGGCGGGCAGGTGCAGGGCGAGGACGGCCAGCAGCGCCGTGGTCGCGCGCTGGAAGGAACGCAGCAAGCTGTTCATGACGATCTCCTTGGGGTGGGTGTCGCAAGGCCGACGGCTACACGGTGGCAACGCGGGACCGCGTTGCCGTCGGCCAGGACGGGGTGCGAGGCGCCTAGAGCTGGCTCATGCCGCCGTCGGCGATGATCTCGGTGCCGACGATGAACGCCGACTCGGGCGACGACAGGTGCAGCACGGTCGACGCGATCTCTTCCGGCGTGCCGAAACGGCCGAGCGGGATCTGGTTCTGGATCTGCGCCGCCGTCGTCTCCAGCGAAGCGGCATCCAGGCCGAGCTTGCCGTAGAGCGGCGTCGCCACCGGGCCCGGGCTGAGCACGTTGACACGCGCGCCGCGCGGCAGCAGTTCGGCCGACAGGGTCTTCGCCAGCGAGATCAGCGCGGCCTTGCTGGCGGCATACACCGAGCTGTTCGGCATGCCGATATGGGCATTGATGGAGCCGTTGATGACGATCGACGCGCCCGGATTGAGCAGGGGCAACAGCGCCTGCACCTGGAAGTACGGGCCCTTCGTGTTGGTGCTGAAGATCTGGTCCCACAGCGCTTCGTCCACCTCGGGGAATGCGGCGAACTTCGCCGTGCCCGCGTTGAGGAAGACGGCGTCGAGACGCAGGTCGGCGGCGGCGAGCGTTGCGGCGAGCGCCTTCGCGTCGGCCAGGCGGCCGGCGTCGTTCACCAGCGCGAGGGTGTCGGTTCCGATCTCGGCTCCGGCTCGTTCGAGCGACACCGCGTCGCGGCCGGTGATGACGACGCGGGCGCCTTCCGCCGCGAATGCCTTGGCAGCGGCCAGGCCGATGCCGCTGCTGCCGCCCGTCACGAGGATGGTCTTGTTGTTGAAGCGGTTCATGGTGAAGTCCTTCGATGCCAGCCCAATGCTGTGAGCGCATCCTGGCGCAGGGCTGGCGGCTTTCCGTGCCACAATCGCGACGGACTCGTTCGAAGGTATCGAACATGTTGTCAGCCGATGAATTGGCCCTGCTGGAAGCCATCCGCGAGAGCGGCAGCCTGTCCCGGGCGGCGGCCCGGCTCGGCAAGGCGCCGTCCACCGTGTCGCATGCGGCGCGGCAGCTGGAAGCGCGCTTCGACGCCCTGTTGTTCGACCGCCGCCGTTATCGCCTCCAGCTGACCCCGGCAGGCCACCTGCTGGCGCAGGAAGCCGCCCGCCTGATGCTGGACGTCTCCCGCCTGACGCAGCGGGTCAGGCAGATCGCGGGCGGATGGGAGGATCGCCTGTGGATCGTCACCGACGAGATCCTCGAATTCGAGACACTGCTGCCGGCGATCCGCGCCTTCGATGCCTTGAAGTCGGGGGTGACGCTGCGCATCACCCACGAAGTCCTTACCGGTACATGGGATGCGCTGCGCGATGGGCGCGCCGACCTGGTCGTGGGTGCGACGAACGAACCCCCGGTGATCCCCGGGTTGCGCTGGTTCGAACTGGGCGTGATGGATTGGGTGTTCGCGGTGTCGCCGCGCCATCCATTGGCCAAGGTGCGCGAACCGGTCGAGCGGGCCGCCGTGCTCCAGCACCGCGCGGTGGTGGTGGCCGATACGTCGCGCAGGGTGGATGTGCGCGGCTACGGCGTGCTGGGCGGGCAGCCGTCGCTGGCGGTGCCCAGCATGCGCGCCAAGATCCAGGCCCAATGCGAAGGCCTGGGCGTGGGCTGGTTGCCGCGCGATCGCGTGGCCGGACTGCTCAAGCGCGGCGACCTGGTGGAGAAGAAGATGGTGGATCCGCGCGAACCCAACCTGCTCTACGTCGCCTGGCGTGGGGATCACCAGGGGCGCGCCCTGGACTGGTGGCTGGCACACTTGCAGAACAAGCGCCTGGCTTCGCGGCTGGTGAAGGGCATCGATGTCACTGCGACGACCTGACGGGACGCGAAACACCGCGCGTACTGCGGTTGGAGATACGGCTGTCAATCTGGGAGAAAGGCGAATGCCGACGGACAGGATCGTCGCGTTCCTGCGGGAAATAGGGATCGACGTCGCCGAGGGCATCGTGCCCGAGGACAGTTTTCTTCCCGGCGTCAGGATCGAGCGGGGCACGCTGGTCTTCGATCGCGATCGGCTGGCGTGGCCGGGCGATCTGCTGCATGAAGCCGGTCATATCGCGGTCACGCCGCCGTCCGCGAGGGCGTCGCTGTCCGACGCGCTGGAGGCGCACGAAGAGCACGCCGACGGCGGCGAGGCGGAAGCGACCGCATGGGCCTATGCCGCCTGCATGAAGCTCGGCCTGCCGGCGGAAGTGCTCTTCCATCGCGGCGGCTATCACGGGCGCTCCGAGGCATTGATCACCACGTTCGCGCTCGGCGTCTATCCGGGAAGCGCGGGCCTGGTCCGGTGCGGCATGGCCGCCATGGCCAGCGCGCCCGGTGCCGTGCCGGCGGGCGGTTATCCCGACCTGCTGGCGTGGCTGCGTCCCTGACCCTGCGCACGTCCGCGCTGCGTGCGCTCAGTGACCGGGATCGGCGTCCAGCACATGCAGCCCCACGTTGAGCCGCTTGGCCTGGCGTTTGGCGGCGGCGGCCTGCGAGGCGACTTCCTCGGCGGTGGTGAAGCGGCCGCGTGATGCCGGCGCGACGCCGATGGTCAGCGTGGTCAGCGGGAACGTCGCGTAGCGCCCGGCGCGGTCTTCGCCCTCCAGCACGCCGCGGGTACGGTCGGACTCGTCGAACAGCGCCAGGCTCGCGGCATTGAACTCGCCGACCATGTCGCGGCAGCGGCGCTCCCAGTCGTCGCTCTGGAACAGCACCACGAAGTCGTCGCCCCCCACGTGCCCGACGAAATCCCACTGCGGTTCGGCATGGCGCAGCAGCGTCGACGCGACCAGCCGGATCATGCGGTCGCCGCGGAAATAGCCGTACTGGTCGTTGTACGGCTTGAAGTGGTTGAGATCGCAGTACGCCGCCATGAACGGCTGCTGCGCCTCGATCAATCGCGCGATGTGTTCGGCGATCGGAATGTTGCCCGGCAGCAGGGTCAGCGGATTGGCGTAGCGGGCGGCCTCGATGCGCAGCTCGGTCACGCGCCGCACCAGCGCCTCGCCGGTGCCGACGCCGGCGTAGCGCCCGTCGCGGGTGATGATGAAGCCGTCGGACAGGTAGCGCTGGTCCTCGCCCAGCAGGATTTCCGACATCGCGTCGATGTTCTGCGCCACGTCGGCCATGATCGGCGAGGCATGCATCAGCTTGATGCAGGGCTTGCGGCCGAGCAGCTCGCGCGCGAACGGCACGGCCATGCGTTCGTTGAACACCCGCCGGTTGATCAGGCCCAGTGGCCGCTGGTCGCCGTCGACCACCGGCAACGCCTGCAGGTCCGGGTGCTGGCGGAACAACTGCTCCGCATCGAAGTTGCTGGCGTCGTCGGTGATGAAGGGCGCCTCGATCAGCAGATGGGCCGCGGTGACCTTGGGGAACGACGACCGACGACCGCTGCGCGGCCACACCGGCAGTTTCTCGCGCGAGGCCAGGCGCAGGTCGTCCGGCACCGCCTCCGTGGCGCGCTCGGCGGGGCGGCCCAGCAGGTATCCCTGCGCATAGCGGATGCCCAGGTCCTGGATGATCGCCAGGTCCTGCACGTGCTCCACGCCCTCGGCGATGAGGTCGGTGCCCAGGCTGTCGGCCACCTGCACCAGGGCGCGCACGATGCTGAGCCGGCCGGGGCTCTGCGCGATCTCGTGGATCAGGTAGCGGTCGAGCTTCACGTACTCCGGCCCCAGCTCGTGCCACAGCTCGAAGTTGGAGTGGCCGTTGCCGAAGTCGTCCAGGGCGATGCGGATGCCGGCGGCGCGCAGATAGCCGAGGGCATCGGCGAGGCGGCCCACGTCTTCGACGATGTCGCGCTCGGTGATCTCGATGACGAAGCGGCTCAGGTCGCGGCCCGCCGACTGCAGGCTCTCGATGATCTGCTGGGGGCGCAAGGCGCCCTGCAGGATCGCGTGCGCGCTCAGGTTGAGCAGCAGGCGACCGCCGCGGTCGAAGTCGAACGCACGCACCAGGGTGCGCGCGGCCTGTGTTTCCAGCTCGCCCAGCCGGCCGGCGTTGCGCGCGATGTCCAGCAGCTGCAGGGGGGTCAAGCGGCCATGCGCAGGGCGCATCAGCCCTTCATGGGCGACGACCCGCAGGTCTTCCAGGTGGATGATCGGCTGGAACACCGCGCGCAGACCGCCTGGACGCATCGCGGCGTCCAGCACGTCGGCAGCAGGCAGGGAGATTGGGCGTGCGGGCATGGGGCCGGGACGCTAGCGCGATCGCATGACAATCGCGTGTCACTCCTCGTCGTCATCGTGCTGTAGCGCACGGCGCGTACACCACCGGCATTCCAGAACGGCGCATGCGGGATGCGAACCAGGCCCGGGTGGCGCAGGCGGTCCGGCACTCAGGCCGGTGGCGCGAAATCCGCCAACACGCTGCCGCCGACCGCGATCAGCCGATCCAGGCGGATGCGTTCGCCGGTGCCGAGTTCGGCGTACTCGACGCCGTCGCGGGCGGAGAGGGTGACGATGCGTGTTTCGCGTTCCTGCGTTGCTCCGTCGTCATCGAGGAACCGGATGACGGCCTCCGTCCGCCGCGTCGCGGTGGCTTCCAGCACGTCGTGGAACTCACAGTTGATCGGCGTGTAGGGATCTGACGGATGCGACATGGCGGGCTCTGGAAGACCTGGATGACAGGGTCAGCGTAGCGCGAGGATGCTGCGGCGTCGCGTAGGCGTTGGAGTATGGGCGTGCGCGAATCACGGCGGACTGGCGTTCGCCGGACGACCGCCCGCAGGCGGTGCCCCGCTAGGCGAGATCCACCCGCAGTTCGTCGAGAACGGCCTGGATCGGATTGGCGTAGGCGTAGCCGCCGTGGTCGGGGCAGGCGAACAGCAGGCCCGTCGCCGCGCCCGACGCCTTCGCGACGATCAGGGCGCCGCTGTCGCCACTCTGGGCGAACCGGGACGTCCCGTTCTTCGAACGGATGCGCAGCTGGTGGACGAAGCGCGCAACGCGGTTGGGCGCGTTGCGGTCGATGGGAAGCATCACGTCGCAATCGATGTCGTCGATGACGCCCTGGGAGTAGCCCGTCGTCCTGGCGTGCTTGTGCACCGCCATGCCGAGGCTCGCTGCGGCCGTTCCATGCACGGTACCGACGCCGCAGATGCCGGGCGAGATGCGTATCGCGTCGTCCATCGCGGCGACGGCGGCATCGACCCGGTTCTCCGTCGTGCCGTCTGCCACGATGGGGGCGAAGCGCAGCAGTCTTCCCACCGTGTCCGCCTCCATCCCGCCGTCGCCCGCGGAGGGTTGGCATACGCCGGTGCCCAGCCCGACGGCACCGAAGTCGGCCAGTACGTGGTTGTTGCTGAGCGCGAGGTGCAGCGCTTCCTCGCCTGCAAGGCGCGATCGGACGCTCGCGCCGAGCGTGCCGCCGACGACGGTAACGTGGCCGAACGAGGTGCCGGCGTGCAGGGGGCGCTGGCGCTTCAGTCGCTTGAGCGTGCAGGGAAAGACGGGCGGCGCCGCGAAGAACGCCGGTGGTGCTTCGATGATGTCGGTCGGAATGCCATCGACGAGGGCGGGAATCAGCTCGGCGGCGCCGATCAGGCTGCGTGGCAGCTTGCGCGTTACGTACAGCCTGATGGACAGCGTGGAGGTGGACTTGCCCGCGACCAGCTTGCGGCCGATCCCGATGGCATGCACCAGGCGACCCGCCTGGCGACGGAGATCGGCGATCCGGTAATGCGTGGCGATGGCGCCACCGATCGGCCGTTCCGCACCATGGCAGCGCGAGACCATCTCGCGCTTCGCCAGAAGCAGGCCCTCGGGCAGGCCTGCGACGCAGAGGGGAGCGCGCGACACGTCAGTACTCGGTTTCCACGCTGAGCCGGCCGTCCGAGGTCGCCTTGATCGCGATGTTGCCGTCCCAACCGTTGGCGTAGATCGCCTTCTTCATCGTCCAGTAGGTGAAGTCCGGCGGGGTATTGCCGTTGAGGCTGCGACCCTTGAGGCCCACCCGGACGAGCTTGGGGCTCTTGCGGTCGAGCGAGACGCCGCTGTCCGTGTCCAGCAGCAGTTTCAACGCCTTCGCATTCGGGTGGCCGAAGGCGTAGGCGCTGAACGTCTCGTCGTCCGGCGAGGATTCTCCCGATTGGATGACCGCGATCCGGGGCGTCACCGCAGTGACGAAGTCGGCGGTGGTGGCGTTGTGCGAACCGTGGTGGCCGACCTTGAGGACGTCCGCGTCGAACGCGCCGAGGTCCGCCGCATAGGATTCGAGCATGGCGGAGAGGCCCTGCGACTCCAGGTCGCCGGTGAACAGGAAGACCGCCTTGCCGAATGCGACACGCAACACGACGCTGTCGTTGTTGGCGTCGTTGGCCCAGGTCGTGTCGAGGTCCACGCGGCCCCACAGTGCGGAGATCTTCGGGTCCACGCCGGTGTTGCCGCGCTTGCAGTTGACCGGATCGATGATGTCGCTGGTCGCTCCCGACACTGTCTTGATGTCGGACTCGGCCAGGCCCACGTAGCCGACGCCTTCGATCTCCGCAGCATACGACTGCAGATCGCGTTGCCCCTTGCCGCCGGAGGCGCGGGGCGCGGGAGGGCCGTTGTCGACGACGTTCATCACGACGATCGCCGGCTCCGCCTCGAGCAGCACGGAAACCCCATCGGTGTGGTCCTTGTGCGGGTGCGAAAGCACCACCAGGTGCAGGGTGCGCGCCAGGTCCGCACGGCGCTCGAAGAATTCTTCCAGGTACCGGCTGAGCCGATCGCGGCCGGACACGCGCGCGGTGTTTTCCCCGCCCGTATCGATGAGCACCGCCGCGCAGGAGAATTCCAGCAACGTCGCGTCGCCCTGCCCGACATCGATGAAGTGGGCGACCATCGTCGTGGGGTCGGCCGTGGCCGTCGGCAGGCCCGCGGGCATCGGGGTGTCCACCATCGGGACGTCCCTCGCAGGCGACCGCTGGGTTGCGCGGGTATCCACGGGAGTCACCTGGGTACCCGGCGACGGTCCCTGCTGTGGTGGACCATCGCCGGGGTGCTCGGTGTCTTGTGGCAAGGAGGTCGGCAACAGGGTCCCACCGTCGCCCGTCTCGGCGCGGGGTGCCAATGTGCTCTGGCAACCCGCGAGCAACACGCCGACAACCAGAGACAAGCCGTAGAGCCGATGGCGCGAAGCGATCGCATGCTGCATGAGAGTCCCCTTCCGAAGGGTGGTCCTGCCGACGCTGTGCCCGTCAATGTCCCGATGTACAGGCCTCACCCACGCCGGTC
The DNA here is from genome assembly GCF_001427585.1 of Pseudoxanthomonas sp. Root630. Lineage (GTDB taxonomy): Bacteria > Pseudomonadota > Gammaproteobacteria > Xanthomonadales > Xanthomonadaceae > Pseudoxanthomonas_A. Next base: position 193,833 of record NZ_LMGY01000018.1, read on the forward strand.
GGTGGCCGCACGGGAAGGGTCAGCTGGTTGAACGCGACGCTGCGGGGCGGGCGGTCAACGTAAATGCAGATACGTGGGGCGAGGCAGGGCCGGGGGCATCCGCGCGAATGGCAGTGGCTTATCCGGGAATCCGCGTGTTCATCGATGGGGGCGTGGAGTTGATGGCGCAGCGTGCACCGGCCATCCGGCAACCACGCTGGCCCGTAGGTCCCTGCCTGGCTGCAGGTATCGCGACCGATGGCCGTGCAGGCCTGCGCCATGCCAGGCAGCCTCGCGCTTGATGCCCCCTTGCCCATCGCCCGCGACCGGTCCGGACATGGCGTTCGATATGCGGCGATATGGCGCGGCATACATGCGGACATGGCGCGCCATAGGCAGCGATGTGGCACGACATGCTCGAGGGCAGGTCGCGCGATACCCTGTGGTATCGCCGATCATGCCGGTGAGTATCGTTCGCCATGTCCATCGGTATGCCGCGCGATACACCGCTGCCTGACCGTTGACGCAAGCGGATATCGTCGTCGATACGTCTGCCGGTCTCCGGTGATACCAACCGGTATCGACGTTGATCCCTGTCGGTATCGCCGTCCAGGATCACGCGTATGGCGCGACACATCACGCGCACCGGACGCCCGGAAAGAGGGCAGGCGACGCGTGGTTGGCGGGGTGCCGGCCACGGCACTGGATCGATTTAATGAGATGATTCCCGTCGGTCTTCAAGCGCCCTTGCCGGGTAGAGCCACCGATGGATGTTGTGCGGAATTGCGCCCAGGGCTGTCTCGTCGCGGATGTCGGTGGCACGAACGCGCGGCTGGGCTGGAGTCCCGACGGGCATGAAATATGCGACGTGGCGACGTATCGCTGCAGGGAGCACGCCTCGCTGGCCGATGTCCTGAACGACTATCTGCATTGGCTGGCATCGAATCGCGCGGGCATGCAGGTGCGCGACGCCGTCGTCGCCATCGCCGGCTATCTCCACGGCGACCGCCTGGTCAACGCCAACCTGCCCTGGGCGGTGTCGGTCGCCCGGACCACCGAAGCCACGGGGCTGGCATCCCTCGCGCTGATCAATGACTTCGGTGCCGTCGCTCATGCGATCCCCGGCGTTCAACGGCATGCGCTTGTTCCGCTGTTGCCGGGGCAGCAGGACGTCGGCATGCGGGCGCCGGCGTTGGTGCTGGGGCCCGGGACCGGCCTCGGTGCCGCGATGTGCCTCGATTGCAGGGGCTCCGACGTGCTGTTGACCGAATCCGGTCATGCGGCGCTGGCGGCGAACAATGCGGTGGAGCTGGATGTGCTGCGTGACCTCGCCCAGCGCTGGCCCCATGTGGACAACGAGCGCGTGCTCTCGGGCACCGGCATGGTGCACCTCCACGCGAGCCTGGCGCGCGTGCGGGGAGCGTCCTCGCGGCATGAGCAGGCGGAGGAGATCGTCGATGCCGCATTGGGCGGGGATGCGGACGCGCGGGAAACGCTCGATGTCTTCTGCGGTTGGCTGGGCAGTCTGGTGGCCGATCTGGCGCTCACCTTGGGCGCACGTGAGGTCTACCTGGCAGGAGGCGTGACGGCGCACATTGCCCCCTTCCTGCATGCCGGCCCGTTCCAGCAACGTTATGCCGGGAAATTCGCGATGCCACGGACGCCGCCGCCGGTCTGGCGCATCGATCATGGTCAGCTGGGGCTGGCGGGCGCGGCCATGTACGGGTGGACGCATCCGGCGTCCCGGGATGGGCGTTTCCTTGAGGAGCACACATGAAAGGCAGGCGAAGATTCCTGGGGCAGATGGCCGCTTCGGCCGGCGCGATGGCGATGTCCGGCAAGCTGGCTGCCGCGTCTCCGGAGGGCGGCATCGCCCAGGGCGGACGCGTGGTGTCCACGTGGGACTTCGGTGTGGGCGCCAACCAGGCAGCCTGGAAGCGCCTGTCGGCCGGAGGCAGTGCGCTGGATGCCGTGGAGCAGGGCGCGCGCTGGGCCGAGGGCGACCTTTGCAATCCCACCGTCGGTCGCTGCGGCAATCCCGACCGGGACGGCGTGCTGACGCTGGACGCCAGCATCATGGATGGCGACGGCCGTTGCGGTGCGGTAGCGGCGCTGGAGGACATCGCGCATCCGATCAGCGTGGCGCGTCGGGTGATGGAGGACACGCCGCACGTGATGCTGGTCGGCGAGGGCGCGCAGCAGTTCGCGGTGGCGCAGGGCTTCGAGAAGCGCCGGCTGCTGACCCCCGAGGCCGAAAAGGCGTGGCACGCATGGCGCGAACGTGCCGAGTACCGACCGCAGATCAATGCCGAACGCCGCCTCCGGCCCGGCGACAAGGACAATCACGACACCCTGGGCATGCTGGCGATCGACCGGAATGGTCGCCTGGCGGGCGCATGCACGACCAGCGGCATGGCGTGGAAGATGCATGGGCGCGTGGGCGACAGCCCCATCATCGGTGCGGGGCTTTACGTGGACAACGAGGTGGGTGCCGCGACCGCGTCGGGCGTGGGCGAAGAGATGATCCGCAACGCGGCGAGCTTCCTGGTGGTGGAGCTGATGCGGCAGGGGCGCACGCCGATGGAGGCGTGCCGTGAAGCGATCGAGCGCGTGGTGCGCAAACGGCCGGAAGCGAGCAAGTCGTTGCAGGTGTGCTTCCTGGCCATCGACAAGCACGGTGAAGTCGGCGCCTTCGCGCTGCACGGCGGCTTCGTGTACGCGGTTTGCGATGCCGCGAAGCAGGACGTACTGCGCGCCTCGGATTCGATCTATGGAGAGGGTGCGTGAGCGCCATGGGCCGGGGTGTCCTCGAGATCGCGGCGGGATCGCTCGCCTCCGCGCTGACGGCGCAGCAGGCCGGTGCGGATCGCGTGGAGTTGTGCGAAGCGCTGGAATCCGGGGGCACGACACCGTCGTCCGCCACCTTGTCCCTTGCGCGCGAGCGCCTGCGCATTCCCCTGTTCGTGCTGGTGCGTCCCCGTGCGGGCGACTTCCTCTACAGCGCGCAGGACGTGGAGGTGATGCTCCGCGACATCGAGTACTGCGTCCGGCTGGGATGCGATGGCGTGGTGGTCGGTGCGCTGGATGCCGACGGCCAGGTCGATCAGCCGTTGTGCCGCCAGCTCGTTTCCGCCGCCGGCACACTGCCGGTCACGTTCCACCGGGCATTCGATGCCGTGCGGGATCCGGCGACCGCGCTGGAACAGGTGATCGAGGCGGGCTTCACGCGCGTGCTGACGTCGGGCGGGTGCACTACCGCGGTGGAGGGCGCCGGGCATATCGCTGCCCGAGTGCGGCAGGCGGCGGGGAGAATCATCGTGATGCCCGGCGCGGGCATCACGGCCGACAACGTCGCGACACTCGCCGCAGCCACCGGTGCCCACGAGTTCCATGCGTCCGCCAAGGCGCCACGCGCGTCCGCCATGCGCTTCCGCGCTCCTCCGCTGGAAGGGCTGTCGCCCGACTGGACGGAGACCGACGCCGGGCGCGTCCACGCGTTGCGCGCCGCGCTGGATGCCCGCGTGCCGGCGTAGCGGGACAGGCTGTCTTATCTCGACATCGAGTACGGCAGTTTCAGTCCCTTCGTGCCATCCCGGTCGGGTGTCGCCTGCATGCGGAAGCGGAGCTCGCCACCGGCGACGATCTCCGCGTGCTCGAGATACGTGCGGTCCAACGGCTTGCCATTGAGCGTGATGGCGCCCACGTAGGTGTGCGCGTTGTCCAGGCCTTCGGCGACGACGGTGAAACGCTTGCCGTTGGGCAGGTGCAGCGTGGCGCGGGGCAGGAAAGGACGGCCCAGCACGTACTGGTTGCTGCCCGGCGTCACGGGATAGAAGCCGAGTGAAGTGAATACATACCAGGCCGACATCTGGCCCAGGTCATCGTTGCCGGCCAGGCCATCGGGGCGCGGCGCGTACTGGGTGTCCATGATCTGCTTCAGCCGCGCCTGGGTGCGCCAGGGCTGGCCGGCGTACGCGTACAGGTAGGCGACGTGGTGGCTGGGTTCGTTGCCGTGCGCGTACCAGCCGATCAGGCCGGTGATGTCTTCCATGTGCTCGAACACGGCCGGGTCGACCTTGGCGTCGAACACCGCGTCGAGCCGCTGCAGCAACGCGTCGCTGCCGCCGTGTGCGTCGGCCAGGCCTGCGACGTCCTGGGGTACGTACCAGGAGTATTGCCAGGCGTTGCCTTCGGTGTAGTCGGTGCCGTAGCCGCTGGCGGCGGGGTCGAACGGTTCGCGGAACGCGCCATCCCGCTTGCGTGCGCGCATGAAGCCGGTGGCGGGGTCGAACGCATGCTTCCAGTTGGCCGCACGCCGGTTGAACGTGTCCGCGACCTCGTGCTTGCCCATCGCCTGCGCCATCTGTGCGATGGTCCAGTCGTCGTAGGCGTACTCCAGCGTCTTGCTGGCGGCTTCGCCTTCTTCGTCGATCGGCACGTAACCCAGTTCGCGATAGGCCGCGATGCCGTCGTAGGGCCCATGGTTCGCACTGGCCACCATGGCCTGCAGGGCTTCGTCGGCGTCGTAGCCGCGGATCCCCTTCATGTAGGCGTCGGCGATCACCGGGACGGCGTGGTAGCCGATCATGCACCACGTCTCCAGACCGTGGAACGACCACACGGGCAGCACGCCGTACGCGCTTTCCCGGCGCGAAGCGAGCAGGGAATTGACGAAGTCGTTGGTGCGTTGCTCGGGCTGCACCAGGGTGGTCAACGGATGCAGGGCCCGATAGGTATCCCAGAGGGAGAAGGTGGAGTAGTTCGTCCATCCCTTGGCCTGGTGCACGGCATTGTCAGGACCGCGATAGCGCCCGTCGCTGTCCATGAACAGGGTGGGGCCCAGCAGCGTGTGGTACAGCGCCGTGTAGAAGCTGGTGCGTTGGGCGGGCGTGCCCTGTGCCTCGACCGCACCGAGGGCGTCGCTCCATTGCTGCCTTGCGGCGGCGCGCATGCCATCGAAGTCCCAGCCGGGCGCTTCCGCGTCGAGGTTCGCCATCGCGCCTTCTTCGCTGACCGGCGAGATGGCCACCTTCACCAGCACGGACCGATCGGCGGGCGGTGCGATGTCGAACGCGGCGACGAGCTGGCGCCCTTCGATCTGCGCGCGCTGCCGGGGATCCTTGTCGCCCGGTGGCGGGAATCCCTTGTAGGGGATGTCCTGTTCGGTGTCGTGCAACTGATGGCCGGCGAGCGGCTGGGAGAAGCGCACAGCGAAGTAGAGCTGCCTGCCCGGCGCCCAGCCGCGCGTTTCGCGGAAGCCGGTCACCGTGCCATCAGGACGCACGCGTACCCGCGACCAGGACACCTTGCCCGGGTAGTCGTACATGCTGGTGCGCAGATCCAGCACCACATGGGCAGGCTGGCCTTTCGGAAAGGTGTAGCGATGCATGCCCACGCGCAGGCTGGCGGTGAGCTCGGCACGTACCTGGTGATCGTCCAGCGTGACGGCGTAGTAGCCGGGCTGTGCGGTTTCGGTGGCGTGGCGGAAGCGCGAGGTGTATCCGCTGCGGGGTTTGTCGGGGTCGCCGCGTTCCAGTTTCAGGTCGCCTGTCGTGGGCATCAACAGCAGGTCACCGAGATCGGAATGGCCGGTGCCGGAGAAGTGCGTGTGCGAGAACCCCACGATGGTCGTGTCGTCGTAGCGGTAGCCCGCTGCCCAGCCGTAGCCGTTCTTGCGCGGCTGGATGCGCGTGTCCGGCGAGAGCTGGACCATGCCGTACGGCACCGTCGCGCCGGGGTAGGTATGGCCTTCGCCTCCCGTGCCGATGAAGGGGTCGACCGCCTGGTAGGCCGCGTCTCCCACGTTGGCCGGCGCCGCCAGGGCGCCGCCCGAGACCAGGGCGGATGCGCCCGCGATTCCCACCAGCATTGCCGCCATCGCGCCGAGCTGCTTCATTCCCGTACCTTTTGGATCGGTTGAATCCCGGGAAAGCTAGCACAGGGACAGAGCGCCCATGGCCCGGCTGCAGGAGGAATGTGCGCTCGATCGTCCTGGCCCGGCACGCGGTGTCGGCTGCTGCGGAGCAGCATGCAAGATCGGGGAGGGCATGGTAAATCTAGCCATGAATTGGATCGATCCAAAACCCGGATGCACTGGCGCGCTGGACGCGACGCGCAGGGCGCCGCATCGACCTCCCTGGTTGGCCGTCGACACTGGAACCCGCATGCAGACAAGGCCCACGACGTTCGCCGCATTCCGTGCGCTGCGCATCCTGAAAGGGCTGCGATCCCTCTGCCTTGTCGTGCTGCTGGCGAATGCGGCGGCAGCGCACGCGGTGGACCGGCATCGCCTGGACCAGGCATGGGAATTCCGCCAGGTACCTTCGACGGCGCAGGCCGACAATCCTTCGGCCAACGGATTCGCGACATGGCGTGCCGCTTCAATGCCCGGCACCGTGCATACCGATCTGCTGGCGCACGGTCTGATCCCGGATCCCTACGTCGGCGCGCCCGAGGCCGGCCTGCAGTGGATCGGCCTGGCCGACTGGGAGTACCGCACCACCTTCACGTCAAGCGCCGGGATGCGCGACGCGGTGCGCAGCGAGCTGACGCTCGACGGCCTGGATACCTTCGCCGACGTGTTCCTCAACGGCGAGAAGGTGCTGGAAGCCGACAACGCGTTCCGTACCTGGCGGATACCCGTGCAAGGCCGCCTGCGCGAGGGGGCCAATGAACTGCGCGTGGTATTGCGATCGCCCATCGGTCGCCTGCTGCCGCAGGTGCAGGGGATGCCGCACCGCATCGCCGGCAACTATCCCTCGCCCTACGGCGACGAACCCAGGGACGCCATGACGGCGAACTTCGTTCGCAAGCCCGGTTATCACTATGGGTGGGACTGGGGCCCGCGCTACGTCACGGCCGGCATCTGGCGACCCGTGCAGGTGTCCAGCTGGGACCTCGCGAGCCTGCAGGATCTGCAGATACGCCAGGATCGCGTGACCGAGGATGTCGCCGAAATCACGGCGATCGCGACGGTCGATGTCGCCACCCCGGGCGAATACGGCATTCGCGTATGGCGGACCACGCCCGAGGGCCGCAGGACGGTCGCCACGGTCCGCCGCCTCGCGCTGCCCGCGGGCATCAGTCGCGTTCCGCAGACCTTCCGCATCACGCGGCCGACGCGCTGGTATCCCGCCGGGTATGGCGCGCAGCCGCTGTACACCTTCGAGGCCGAGGTCCTGAAGGACGAGCGGATCGCAGACCATCGCAGCACCCGTACCGGCCTGCGCAGCGTGGAGCTGCGGCGTGAGCGCGACGTGGGCGGGCAGGGCTTCGCGTTCGTCGTCAACGACATTCCGGTCTTCGCCAAGGGCGCGAATTCCATTCCGTTCGACATGTTCCCCTCGCGGGTGACGCCAGCCCAGCTGCGGCGCGTGCTGCAGTCCGCGGTGGACGCCAACATGAACATGGTGCGCAGTTGGGGCGGCGGATACTACGAGAGCGACGCGTTCTACGACATCGCCGACGAACTTGGACTGTTGGTGTGGCAGGACTTCATGTTCGGTGGCGGCATGCAGCCGGCATACGATCCGGAGTTCCGCGCCAACGTGGTCGCCGAGGCGCACGACCAGGTGCAGCGCCTCCGCAACCATCCCAGCATCGTGCTGTGGTGCGGGAACAACGAGGAAGAAATCGCCTGGAAATACTGGGGCCACGGCAAGACACTGAAGGACGCCGACCCGGTGTTCGCCGCCAAGGTCTGGGACGGCTACGTGCAGCTGTTCGATCGCGACCTGCGTCGCGTCGTGGTCGAAGAAGCGGGCGGCATCGCTTACTGGCCGAGCTCGCCCAGCGACAACATGGCGGAGGCGGCGAACACGACCGCCGCCGGAGACATGCATTACTGGGAGGTCTGGGGCAATCCGGCGCGACCGCCGTCGGCCTACCTCGACATCACGCCGCGCTTCATGTCCGAGTACGGTCTGCAGGCGTGGCCGGTACGCAGGACGATCGATAGCGTGATCGCCCGCGGCGATCAGCGCGTCGATTCTGCGCCCGTCGAGGCGCACCAGAAATTCCTGGCAGGCAAGGGCAACGAGCGGCTGTTGCACTACATCCGCATGGAATTCGGCGAGCCGAAGGACTTCGGCGATTTCGTGTACCTGAGCCAGGTCATGCAGGCGGAAGGGATCGGGCTGGCCGCCAGGCACCATCGCACCAGCCGGCCCCATACGATGGGCTCGCTCTACTGGCAGCTCAACGATGTCTGGCCGGGCGCGTCGTGGTCGGGCATCGACTGGTTCGGGCGATGGAAAGCGCTGCAGTTCCATGCGCGACGGTTTTTCGCGCCGGTGGCCGTTACCGCCCTGCGCAAGGAGGGACGCACGACGGTCAGCTCGGTGTCGGACCGCACCACCTCGCGCCGGGGTGAATGGCGACTGCGGGTGATGGACCTGCACGGCCGCGTGCTGCGCGATGAGCGCAAGCCGGTCGATGTGCCGCCGCTCTCGGTCGTGCGCCTGGGCACCTACGCGGACGCGGAACTGCTCGGCGGCGCCGACCCGGCGCGGACGGTCGCGGTGTTCGACCTGAACGTGGCCGGCGAACCGGCCTCGCGCGAGGTGGTCTATTTCACCGAAGCCAAGCATATTGCGTGGCCTTCATCGCCTGTGAGCGCCCGATTGGGCCATGACCGTCGAGGCCCGACGCTCGATCTCACCGCGGACGCGCTGGCGCGCGCCGTGTGGGTCGACTTCGGCGCGCTGGACGCCGAGATCGCCGACAACGCGCTGACGTTGCTGCCCGGCGAGCGCGTCACGCTGCGCATCTCTTCCGCCGCCGCGCCCGACGTCCTGCGCGATGCCCTGCATGTCAGCACCCTGGCGGACGCCTTGTCCGCACCTTCTTCTCTCCGGAGCACCGCAACACCATGAGCGCGACCGTACCCGCACACGATGATTTCCGCAGCGAATCCTTCCTGCGCGACCACATACGCCGCACGATGGCCTTCTACCACCCGCGCTGCATCGATCTGGCGGGCGGATTCTTCCATTACTTCAAGGATGACGGGCGCGTCTACGACGCATCGCATCGCCATCTGGTCAGCAGCACGCGCTTCGTCTTCAACTATGCGACGGCGGCGCTCGAGTTCGGCGACGAGAATCCCGCGCTGCGCCAGGTGTACATGGACGCGGTGCACCACGGCCTGGCGTTCCTGCGCGACAAGCACCGGGATCCGGTGAGTGGCGGCTATTTCTGGACGTTGCGCGATGGGCTGCCGGAAGACGCCACCCAGCATTGCTATGGCGCGGCCTTCGTGCTGCTGGCGTACTCCATCGCGCTGAAAGCAGGGGTCGACGCCTGCCGTCCGTGGATGGACGCGCATTGGGAACTGCTGGAAACCCGCTATTGGGAACCGGAGCATGGCCTGTACCGGGACGAGGCCACGCGCGACTGGCGGTTCAGCGAGTATCGCGGGCAGAACGCCAACATGCACATGTGCGAAGCGATGCTGGCTGCCTACGAGGCCAGCCACGAGGCGCGGTACCTCGATCGCGCCCTGCAATTGGCGGACAACATGACCCGCCGCCAGACGGCCCAGACCGAAGGCCTGGTCTGGGAGCACTACGATGCGCAGTGGCGCGTGGATACCGATTACCACCGCGACGATCCGAAGCACCTGTTCCGCCCGTGGGGGTTCCAGCCCGGCCATCAGACGGAGTGGTCCAAACTGCTGCTGATCCTCGATGGGCACCTGCGTCGTGCCGGGACGCCCGCAGACTGGCTGGTACCGAAAGCCAGGGAACTGTTCGACCGGTCGATGGAGGCTTCCTGGGATGCGGAGTCCGGCGGACTGGTCTACGGCTTCGCGCCGGAAGCCCTGCGCAAGGACATCGAAGGCCCGCTGCTTCCCGATGGGCGCCACTTCATCTGCGACGACGACAAGTATTTCTGGGTGCAGGCCGAGTCGCTGGCATGCGCCGCCAGGCTGGCCGTCGCCACCGGCGAGGATCGCTACTGGCAGTGGTACGACCGGTTGTGGGACTACGCGTGGACGCACATGGTCGATCATGTCCATGGCGCGTGGTTCCGCATTCTCGACCGGCGGAACCGCAAGTACGACGACGACAAGAGCCCCGCAGGGAAGACCGACTATCACACCATGGGAGCCTGCCATGACGTCCTGGCCGTACTGCGCGCGCATGCCTGAGTCGACCCTTGTTCGCGGGAGGATCCTCCCGATCGCATTGGCGATGCTGTTGTTGCCGCACGTCGCGTCCGCGCGCGATGCCCGCTTCGCCACATCGTTCGAAGCGGGTGAGCCGGTGCCGGCGGGAGCAACGGCCGGCACCGCGCGTATCGCGGTCGGCGACGGCCCTGCGCAGCCGTATGCCGCCAAGGCCGGAAAGGGCTACACCGGCGACCATGCGCTGAACTACCGCGCCGACGCCGCCGGGCGCGTGTCGTTGTTCGCGGTCGATATCGGCGTGGAGAAGGACACGACGCTGTCATGGATGGTGTTGCCGGAGATTGTCGCCGGCGACGCGGCGGCATCCACGGGCGTGTCGTTGGACCTGGTCTTCGACGACGGCCGCCGGCTGTCGGCGCTGGGCGTTGTCGACCAGCACGGTGCGCCCGTCACGGCCGCGGGGCAGGCAGCGTCGATGACGCTCTATCCGCAGCAGTGGGCGCGCAAGCAGGTCCGCGTGGGCGAGGTGCCCGCGTTGCGGGGCAAGCGCATCCGCGCGATCGAACTGCAACTCGAGCCGGGGGCGCACGGCGCGTCGGCCGGCTGGATCGACGACATCGCCATCGACATCAGCGCTCCGGCGGACAAGCGACGGCCCAGCGACTACGTGCTCACCACGCGCGGCACGCAATCCAACAGCACGTTCTCGCGGGGGAACAATATTCCGGCCGCGGCGATGCCGCATGGCTTCAATTTCTGGGTGCCGGTCACCGATGCGGGTTCGCTGAGCTGGCTGTATCGATGGAACGAACAGAACGGACCCGACAACCGGCCGCGCCTGCAGGCGCTGTCGATCAGTCACCAGCCGAGCCCATGGATGGGCGATCGCCAGACCTTCCAGGTCATGCCATCGGCCGCGTCAGGCATTCCGGAGGCCGATCGCGGGAAGCGGGCGCTGTCGTTCACCCATGACCGGGAGGAGGCGCGTCCCCACACCTACCGCGTGGACTTCGACAACGGTATCCGCGCCGAGATCGCGCCGAGCGAACGCGCTGCGATCTTCCGCTTCCGGTTTCCGGAGGACGGCGATGCCAACCTGCTGTTCGACAATGTCGATGCACGCGGCGGACTGACGCTGGACGACGCCACGCAGAGCTTGCACGGCTACACCGACACGCGCAGCGGGTTGTCCAACGGTGCGACGCGGATGTTCGTCTATGCGCGGTTCGATCAGCCGTGGCGGGAGAGCGGGCAGATCGCGACAGGCCGGCCCACCGGCTACGTGAAGTTTTCGCCGGGCCGCGACGGGGAGGTGTCCATGCGCATCGCCACCTCGTTGATCTCGGTGGAGCAGGCGCGTCGCAATCTCGACCTGGAAATCGGCACCGCCGGATTCGAGGACATCCGGTCGCGCGCGCAGACTGCGTGGGACGAGCTGCTTGGCCGGGTGCGGGTGGACGGTGCCAGCGAAGACCAGCGGGTGACGGTCTATTCCAACCTGTACCGGTTGTTCCTGTACCCGAACATCGCGCATGAGAACGTGGGCAGTCCCGAACAGCCGGACTGGCGGCATGCCGACCAGAACAGCTGGTCCAAGGACAATACGGGCGGCGACGCGCTTCGTACGTCCGCGCCCGTTCGTGCGGGCAGGGTCTACGTCAACAACGGGTTCTGGGACACGTTCCGCACCACATGGCCGGCGTACTCGCTGTTCGCACCCGAGCGCGCGGGTGAAATGATCGACGGCTTCCTGCAGCAGTACCGGGATGGTGGCTGGATCGCGCGCTGGTCCTCCCCCGGCTACGCCGACCTGATGGTGGGCACCAGTTCCGACGTCGCCTTCGCCGATGCCTGGCTCAAAGGCGTCCGCGGGTTCGATGCGCACGAAGCCTACGAGGCCGCGTTGCGCAATGCCACGGTGGTGCCCCCGGTGTCGAATGTGGGGCGGAAGGGCCTGGCGCGTTCGATGTACCGAGGCTACGCCGACAGCAGCGTGCATGAAGGGCTGTCCTGGACGCTGGAAGGCGCACTCAACGATTTCGGGCTCGCACAACTGGGCCTGGCACTGGCGGCCGAGGAGAAGGACGCGGCGCGCGCGCAGCGCTACCGTGAAGAGGCCGCGTACTTGCAGGCGCGCGCGACCGATTACACGCATCTGTTCGATCCGGCGACGAGCTTCTTCCGTGGCCGGACGGCGGGCGGCGGCTGGCACACGCCCGCTGCCCGGTTCGATCCCAGGGTGTGGGGCGGCGATTACACCGAAGCCAATGCATGGACCTTCGCCTTCACGGTGCCCCATGACGGGGCGGGCCTGGCCTCGCTGTACGGGGGCGAGGACGCACTGGCCAAGCGGTTGGACGCGTTCTTCGCCACGCCCGAAACGGCGGAGAAGCGATTCTCCGGCGCCTATGGCGATGTCATCCACGAGATGACCGAGGCGCGGGACGTGCGCATGGGCATGTATGCGCACAGCAATCAGCCTTCGCACCACATTCCCTGGATGTACGTGGCGGCGGGGCAGCCCTGGAAAACGCAGCGCGTGACCCGCGACATCATGCGCCGGCTCTACCTGGGCAGCGAGATCGGCCAGGGCTATCCGGGCGACGAGGACAATGGCGAGATGTCGGCCTGGTACTTGTTCGGCATGCTCGGCCTGTATCCGCTGAGGATGGGAGCCCCGGAATATGTCATCGGATCACCGGCATTCCCGCGCGCCGAGGTCGATCTGGGCGGTGGGCGCACGCTTACCGTGACCGCCCACAACAACAATGCCCGCAACGTGTACGTGCAGTCGCTCAAGGTCAATGGAGCGCCATGGACGCGGGCATGGCTTCGTCACGCGGATATCGCCGGCGGCGGGACGCTGGAGTTCGTCATGGGCGATACCCCTTCGACCTGGGGCAGCGGTGCCGACGCATTGCCGCCCTCGCTGACGCCGCCGGGTGAGGCGCCGAGCGGCCTGGCCGACATCACATCGAAGGCGGTCAGCGTGTCCCTCGGTGCGCGGCGTCAGCCTAGGGCGCTCGTCGATGACGATGCCTCCACTTCGCTCGCGCTGCCCGCGGGAGAGGGCATTGGTTTCCGTTTCGCTGCGGCGGAGCGCGCAAGCTATTACACGCTGACCAGCGCGGACACGCCTTTGTCGGCGCTGTCGTGGGTGCTTGAAGGGCGTTCGGGCGAGGGCGCCTGGACGCTGCTGGACCAGAGGCGCGCGCAGGCATTCGCGTGGGCCCGACAGTTGCGCCCGTTCGGCATCGCGCATCCCGGCGACTACACCGAGTACCGGGTGCGGTTCGAGGCAGGCTCAAGTGCGGCCCTCGCGGAGATCGAGCTGCTGCAACCGGTGCCCCGACAGGCCACACCGTAAGAGGGGCGGGTGACGGGCGGGGAAACCCCGCCCGTGGACCAGGGCCGCCGTTCGGCGACTTGCTGCGAGGCAGCATGCAACTGGATGAGCGCTGTGCTAATTATGCGTTCCGCCGGATTAGAACGATCTAATTCGGATCAGGGAGAGGGAAGCGTCATGGAAGGGTTCTGGGGTGCCGGGAGGGCGCCTGGGCCGTTTCGTCAGTTCGGTTTTTTTATTTCCTGCAAATTTAGATCGATACAAATCTTCGCGTCAGCAGCCGATCAATCTTGGGAGAGGGTGATTGAAATGAAATGCACGCCACACGCACGCAACCGCAGCACGTTGTACGTAGGTATCGCCATCGCGTTGTCCACCGCCGTCGCATCCGGCAATGCGCTCGCCCAACAGGCTGAGGCTGCACCTGCCGCTGCTTCCGACCAGGCGCCGGTCCAGGCCACCGACCTGGATACGGTGACGGTGAAGGGCTATCGCTACTCGATCGAGCAGAGCCTGGAGCAGAAGCGCAACGCGAACGCCGTCGTCGAAGTGATCACGGCGGAAGACGTCGGCAAGTTCCCCGACAAGAACGTGGCCGATGCGCTGCAGCGCGTGCCGGGCGTGCTCATCAGCCGCGATGGCGGCGAAGGCAAGAACGTCAGCGTCCGCGGCCTGTCCTCGGAGCTGGTCCTGACCCAGTTGAACGGCAACTACATCGCCAGCGCCGAATCCAACGGCGATCCGACCCGTTCGTTCAACTACACGCTGCTGCCTTCGAACCTGCTGGGCAGCGCCGAGCTGTACAAGACGCCGGAGGCGCGCATCGACGAAGGCGGCATCGGCGGCACGGTGATCCTGCGCACGCGCCGTCCGCTCGAACTGGAGCCCAACTCCGGTTTCGCCTCGGTCGAGGGTACGTGGGCGGACACGACCAAGAAGACCGATGGGCAGTTCTCGGGCTCCTATTCCTGGCACGACAAGGAGGACCGCTTCGGCGTCTTCGTCGGCTACACCCAGCAGAAGCGCACCACGCGCACGATGGGTGCCAGCACCGAGAGTTGGCAGTGGTATGGCCGGGACGAGGGCGGCACGGCGGTCGACGTGAACGGCAGGCCTTCCGACTTCAATTCGAACTGGTGGGGCGGTACCGGCTTCTGGGACCAGAACGGCAACTATTACACCGGCTTCATGATGCCGACCTCGGTCAATCTGAACGTCAAGGAAGAAGAACGCGAGCGAAAGGGCGGCCAGCTGACCTTCCAGTTCAAGCCGACCGACAACCTGACCCTGACCGCGAACTACTTCCGGTTCGACCTGTCGCAGGACTCGCAGACCAATACCCTCAAGGTTCCGGAATGGAACATCGCCCGCTACTACGGCGACGGGAACTGGCGCGGCGGTCGCCTGCTCGACGGGCTGACCTTCGACCCCAGCGGCACGATCGTCACCGGTGCCGACTACAGCCTGCATCCGAACAAGCCGTATTACTGCAGCGAGGCCGAGGCCGCGGCCGCCGGCATGGCGCCGGGCGGTTGGGGGTCGGATGACTGCACCGTGCCGACACCGCAGATCACCGGCAGCTACAACATCGAGAAGTCGCTGTCGCAGACGGTCGATTTCGGCGGCGAGTGGAACGGCGAGAAGATGGACATCGCCTTCAAGGCCGGCCGGACCTGGGCCGAGGGCGGTCCGAAACTGCAGTTCTCCCTTCCCATCAAGCCGCGTCTCCAGAACGCGGACGGCAGCTGGACGAATGGCAACTACGCCAGTTCGTGGAGCCTGATCGGAACTCCGTCGATGACGTTCTCGCCGGAGCTGATGCGCAACCTGCAGAACGGCATCCTGCAGGTCGACCTCGGTTCGACCGGCTCCTCGTGGACGCGCAACGACACTGAGCAGAACTACGCGCAGGTCGACGGCACGTGGCACTTCGACGGCGACTTCTTCGAATCGCTGCAGTTCGGCGTCAAGGGCCGCGACGGTGGCATCCACCGCAGCACGGGCAACAGCTACTGGGTGTGCCCGGGCACCGATCCCAGCGACTACGACAATCGCTACTGGGCGGGCCGCTGCAACAGCGTCGCCACCCAGTTCTCGCCCAGTCTCATCACCCAGTTGGGCAACCTGGCGGGGGGCATCAACGCCAGTGCGTTCCCGGCGATCAACTTCCCGGGCTACATCGCGTACTTGAATAGCACCTACGGCGCGATGCAGACCCGCGAGGAGGAAAACTTCGTCTACAACGTCGACGAGAAGATCTACTCCACGTACCTGCAGGCCAACTTCCGTACCGACCGCCTGCGCGGCAACGTCGGCGTGCGCATCGCGCGCACCAAGCAGCATGCCGATTCGACGGACAAGATCACCTCCTACGACGACTACTTCTTCGACGGCGCCGACGGCAATCCGCTGGCGTGCGTGCAGGGCGCGGCGACACCGACCGGTGCGCCCGCCGACACGTACTGCGGCAGCGAAGGGTACTGGAGGCTCCATGAAGATGTGGCGCGCCCGGAGACCTACGAGGTCGCCGCACTCGACCGCACCTACACCGACGTGCTGCCGAGCTTCAACCTGGCCTACGATCTGACCGACAACCTGCTGCTGCGCGCGGCCGCGTCGAAAGTGATCTCGCGCCCGAGCTACGGCGACATCGCGTCACCCGGCAGCCTGGAGTACTACAGCCAGGAATACGTCGACGACCGGCGTCTGACGGGTGGTGCGGGCGAACTGGGCTGGTACGGTTCGGGCAGCAACAAGGGGCTCGAACCCTACAAGGCCACCCAGTTCGACCTGGGCCTGGAGTGGTACTTCCGGCCGGGCTCGGTCGCAGGCGTGGGCCTGTTCCGCAAGAACGTGCAGAACTTCGCCGTGAACGTGATCACCGACGTGAACATGGTCGTCGGCGGCGAAACCGTCACCGTGCAGAACTACAGCACCCAGGCCGGCGGCCAGGATGCGGTGTCGCAGGGCGTCGAGCTGTATGCGCAGCACACGCTGGATTTCGGCCTCGGCTTCCAGTTCAACTACACGTACAACGACGCCAGCAAGGCGGCCGTGTCGCTGGAAGACGGCACCGAAGTCGGCAAGACCTCGATGCCCGGCAGCGCCAAGAACCAGACCAACTTCACCGTGTTCTACGAAACGCAGGACCTGCTGCTGCGCGCTTCGTACAACCGTCGCGGCGAAGTGGTGCAGGGGCTGGTCAACGGGTTGAACGTCTACGACGAGCCGTACTACCAGATCGACCTCAATGCGGCCTACAACATCACCCCGGCGCTCATCATCAGCGCCTCGGTGCTGAACCTGACCGAAGAGGAGACGCGCTCGCACCTGGGCAACGACACCAAGGACCGCTTCTACACCAATAGTTATGCGGGCCGCATGGCGTACCTGGGGCTGACCTACAAGTTCTGAGGTCGTGCTCCGTGTTTTGGCCCCATGCTTTCTCTCCCGCCCGGCAACGGGCGGCATGGGGCCGACGGCCCGGCTCAGGCCGGGCCACTTTTCCCTTCGCATGCGACGATCGGTCCACGATCGCGTGCGGTGCATCAAGACAGGTCCAGAACGCATGAAACCGACTTCGCTCCTTCCTCTGTTCCGCATGCTGCCGCTCCTGCTCATCCTGGCGGCCCCGGCGACCGCGGCCACGCAGGGGCCCAGCAGCGAGGTCAATACCTTCATCGGCAGCAAGGACGACGGCAACACGTTCCCGGGCGCGTCCGCACCGTTCGGGATGATCCAGGTCAGCCCGATCGGTTCGCACTACTCGGGCTGGCGCTACGACGATCCGCAGATCCGTGGCTTCGGCCATTCCTTCCTCTCGGGCGCCGGGTGCTGGGAGCAGGGCGGTCAGGTGTCGGTCTTGCCGGTGACCGGACGCATCGGCCCGGGTGGCGATTTCGATACGGCCGATGCCAAGACGTTCGACCACAAGCGTTACGGATCGCGCTACCGGCACGACGGCGAAAGCGGCCAGGCCGGCTACTACAAGGTGCGATTGACCGACTACGGCGGCATCGATGCGGAAACCACCGCGCTGACCCGTGCGGCGGCCGAGCGCTACACCTTCACGGCGACGGGCGAGGGCCACGTACTGGTCAACATCGGGCAGGCCAACGAACGCCATGCGGTGACGGGAAGCGCGATGACGGTCGTCGGTGACCGTGCGGTGGAAGGCAAGCTGGTGACCAAGAGTTTCTGCGGCGGACACCAGTACACGACGTGGTTCCGCATCGAGTTCGACCGCCCCTTCAAGTCCTTCGGCACGTGGGGCGAAGGTGGCGGCGTGCCGGGCTCGCGTCATGGCATGGAAGGCGAGGGCAAGCCCAGCGGCGCGTGGCTGACCTTCGATCTGGGCAAGCAGCGTTCCGTCACGGCGATCTCGGCGATCTCGCATGTCGATGCCGAGGGTGCGCGCAACAACCTGCGCAGCGACGGCATGTCGGCCGGCACGTTGCTGGGCTTCGATGCGATGCGCGCGCGCGCGCAGAAGGCATGGGATGCCGAGCTCTCGAGCGTGCGCGTGCAGGGAGGTACCGGCGACGACAGGACGGTGTTCTACACCGCGCTGTACCACGCCCTGTTGCAGCCGTTGACCGGCAGCGACGCCGATGGCCGCTATCGCGGCTACGACGACCTCATCCATCGCGCCGACGGGTGGACCTACTACGAGTACTTCTCGTTGTGGGACACCTACCGTTCGCAGAACCAGCTGATCGCGCTGTTGCGTCCGCAGCGGGCCGCCGACATCGCGCGTTCGGTCCTGGCCATCGACCAGCAGGGCGGCTGGCTGCCGCGCTGGGGCTATGCCAGCTTCGAGACCAACATCATGACCGGCGATCCGGTCACCCCCTTCCTGGTGGATCTGTGGCGCTTCGGCGCACTGAAGGGGCGTGAAGCAGAAGCGTATGCCGCGCTACGCAAGAACGCGTTCGACATGCCACCGCTGAATTCGCGCCATGCCGGCCGCTCCGGCAATCCGCACTACCTGGCGGAGGGTTTCGTGCAGTACGACCGTGCATTCCCTTCCAAGGGGATGGACGTGGATCCGCACCATGGCGGCTCGGCGACGCTGGAGTACGCATTGGCGGATTGCTCGTTGTCGGTGATGGCGGGTGCCTTGGGGCATGGCGACGATGCGGCCGTGTTGAAGCGCCGTGGGCGGAACTGGCGCACGCTGTGGGACGCCTCGGTGCGTGACGAGGATGCCGGTTTCAGCGGTTTCCCGCGCCCGCGCACCGGCGACGGTGCGTGGTACACCCCCTCCGATGGCCACTACAGCCCGCGTTCGCACCACGGCTTCCACGAAGGCACCGCGTGGCAGTACCAGTGGCTCGCGCAGCAGGACGTGCCGGGCCTGGTGCAGGCCATGCACGGGCCGGAGGAAGCCGCGCGCCGGCTGGACGATTTCTTCGCCTACGACGCGTTGCTGGCAGACCCGGTCGGCGCGGCCCGCAAGGAATGGGTCGTGGGGCCCTACAGCTACTACAACCAGTTCCGCTACAACCCGAACAACGAGCCCGACCTGCATGTGCCCTGGATGTACACGTTGATCGGCCAGCCGTGGAAAACCTCCACGGTCCTGCATGCCGCGCAACAGTTGTTCACCAATGCGCCGAACGGCGTCACCGGCAATGACGACCTGGGCACCATGTCGGCCTGGTATCTGTTCAGTGCGATGGGCCTGTATCCCGTGGTGCCCGGCACGGGACAGTTCGTGCTGCACGCGCCCCGCTTCCCGCGTGTCGATGTGGACGTGGCGCCGGGGCGCACCTTGCGCATCGAGGCGCCGCAGGCAGGCGATGGCAAGGCCCGGTACGTCACCGGCGTGTCGCTGGACGGCACCGCCCATGCGGCGGTGTGGCTGGACTGGGAACGCCTGCGCCAGGGTGGTCGCCTGCGCTTCGATCTGGCCGATGCGCCGCAACCGCAAGGGTGGGGCACGCGCCCGGAAGACCTCCCGATGTCGCCGTGCGCCGCCGATACGGCCACGGCCGCCGCGGCAGCGGGGGCGAACCGTTGAGCCTGCGCGGCGCGATGGCGTGGAGGCCAACGTGATGGTTTACGCTGGGCGCACCATCGCGATGGATCGATCCATATGAGCCAGAAACGCCCGCCCCGGCCAGGGTCCGCACGTGCCCCCAAGGCCGCTGCGCCCAAGGCGAAAGGCACGCCATCCCGGACCAAGGGGGGCGCGCCGGCCGAGGCCGAGCGCAAGCGCGATCCGCAGCGCGTGGTCACGGTCACCGATATCGCCAATGCCATCGGCGTCTCGCGCGCGACGGTGTCGCTGGTACTGCGCGGCAGCCCGCTCGTGCACGTGGACACACGGGCGAGGGTGGAGGCCGAGCTCAAGCGGCAACGCTACGTCTACAACCGTGGCGCGGCGAACCTGCGCCGACGCACGTCGTCCAGCGTGGCGCTGGTCATCAACGACCTGGCGAACCCCTTCTTCGCCGAGTTCGCGGCGGGCGTCGACGAAGCGCTAGGAGAGAAAGGCTACGTGACGCTGCTCGGCAGCACGGGCGAATCACCCGAGCGTCAGCAGGCGGTGCTCACGTCGCTGATGGAGCACACACCGGCAGGCGTGATCCTTTCCCCGGCCGAGGGCAGCAATGCTGCACAGCTCCACAAGGCGCTGGACGCGCGCGCCAATGTGCTGCTCTTCAATCGCGAACTCTCCGGCGCGGACGATTGGGGCTTCCTGGGATTGGACAACCAGAACGGCGCGCAACTGGCCACCGAACACCTGATTTCCCTTGGGCACCGGCGCATCGCGTTCTATGGCGGCCATGCCGACTCGAGCTCGTGCCGCCAGCGGCGCGCTGGGCATGCGCTGGCGATGAAGAAGGCGGGCCTGCCGGTCGATGCGGCATGGCTGATCGAATCGGCGCCCAATCGCCTCGAAGCGGCCGCGCGGACCGGCGAGCTGTTCGGCGAGCATGCGGTGCCCACCGCGGCGGTCTGCTACAACGATACCGTCGCACTGGGCCTGATGCTGGGCCTGCTTGCACGCGGCATCCAGCCCGGCAAGGGCTTCGCGGTCACCGGCTTCGACGATATTCCCGAGGCCGCCGTGACGACCCCGCCGCTGACCACGCTGGCCGCCCATCCGCGCGAGCGCGGACGGCAGGCGGCGCACCTGGTGCTCAGGCAATTGGAAGACGGCGCCTCGCCCCAGAAGACCATCGCGCCGGTGACGTTGTCCGTGCGAGAGAGCAGTGGAGCACGGCTGAAATGAATCCATGTCCGCCCACTTCCGCCTCCACGTCGTTGCGACGCGACGCTGGACGACGACGACCCGCCCCGACCCTCTTTCCATCGTCCTGATCCCCATGAATCCGATCGCTCCATACGCCTCACTCCCTTGCCGCGCCGACATCACGGCGCCTTCGCACGCCTGTCCGCGAGGGGGCGCCGCATGAATTCTCCGGCGCGCAAGATCGTCTGCTTCGGCGAGGCGCTGATCGACATGCTGGCGCAACCGCCAGCCTCGGCCGACGCGCCACGCAGTTTCCTGCAGTACGCAGGGGGAGCGCCGGCGAACGTCGCGGTGGCAGCGGCGCGGTTGGGCGCAGACACGCATTTCGCGGGCATGCTGGGCGAAGACATGTTCGGCGATTTCCTGTTCGACAGCCTGGCATCGGCGGGTGTCGCCACGGACTGCATCGTGCGCACGAGCGAGGCGAAGACCGCGCTGGCTTTCGTGGCGCTGGACGAGCACGGCGAGCGCAGCTTCAGTTTCTATCGCCCGCCTGCGGCCGACCTGCTGTTCCGCGCCGCGCATTTCACACCGGCGTGTTTCGAAGGCACCCGCGTTTTCCACGTCTGCTCCAACAGCCTGACCGAGGCCGGCGTGGCCGAGGCCACGTACGAGGGCATGCGTCGCGCACGTGCCGGCGGGGCCATCGTCAGCATGGACCTGAACCTGCGGCCTGCGTTGTGGCCGCAAGGCGAAGATCCCTCGCCGCGGTTGTGGCAGGCGCTGGCCGAGGCCGATCTGGTGAAGCTGTCGCGCGAAGAGCTGGAATATCTGGCGCGTCCGCTGGGCGGAGAGAAGGCGGCGATGGAACGCCTCTGGCAACACCACGCGAAGATCCTGGTGGTGACGGACGGAGACAAGCCGATCACCTGGCACACGCCTTCGGCACAGGGCACGGTGGACACCTTCCGCGTCACGGCGCTGGATACCACGGCGGCAGGGGATGCTTTCGTGGGCGGCCTGCTTTTCCACCTCAGCAAGGCCGATATGGACCGCGAGAGTTTCGCGCGCTTCATCTCCCGTCCCGACGATGTCGCCGCCGCCATCCGCTTCGCCGCCGCCGTGGGTGCACTGGCCGTCACGCGCAAAGGCGCATTCGCCGCCATGCCGAGCGTCGATGAAGTGAACGCATTGTTGTCCTAGAACCTCCCGACAGACGCTTGTCGAAGCAAGGAGAACGGGCCGTCATGACGGATCACCCCAACCGGATCAGGTCCGTCGTCGTCGTCGGTGGCGGCAGCGCGGGCTGGATGACCGCCGCCGCGTTGGCGACCTACCTCGGCAAGCAGGCATCGATCCGCCTCGTCGAGTCCGAAGAGATCGGGATCGTCGGGGTCGGTGAGGCCAGCGTGCCTTACATGAAGCAGTTCAACAGCGGCCTGCTCGGTATCGACGAGTTCGAGTTCGTCGCACGCACGCAGGGAACCTTCAAGCTCGGCATCCAGTTCAACGACTGGGGCAGCATCGGCGAGAGTTACGTCCACGGCTTCGGCAAGATCGGCCAGGGCATCGGTCCGCTGCCTTTCCACCAGTTCTGGCTCAAGCTCTTCCTGGCCGGCCGTGCGCGGCCGATCGGGGAGTACTCGCTGCCGACACTGGCGGCCCCTCTGGGGAAGTTCATGGCCAGCCCGGCCAATGCCCCGCCGGATTCGCCTCTGGCCGACATCGCCTACGCCTACCACTTCGATGCTGCGCTGTATGCGGGCTTCCTGCGCGAGGTGTCGGAGCGCAGGGGCGTCCAGCGGATCGAAGGAAAGATCACCGGCGTGCAGCAGCGGAGCGAAGACGGCTTCATCGAAGCCGTCGTCCTCGACAGCGGGGAGCAGGTCACGGGAGACCTGTTCATCGATTGCTCCGGCTTCCGCGGCCTGCTGATCGAGCAGACGCTGAAGACCGGTTATGTCGACTGGACCCACTGGTTGCCCTGCAACCGCGCCATGGCCGTGCCATGCGCCACCGTGGAGCCGCCGACACCGTACACCCGGTCCACCGCCCGCGCGGCGGGATGGCAATGGCGCATCCCCCTGCAGAGCCGGGTCGGCAACGGCTATGTCTATTCCAGCGAGTACATCAGCGACGACGAAGCCGCCGCCACGCTGCTGGCGAACCTCGACGGCCGCGCACTCGCCGATCCACGCCCGCTACGGTTCACCACCGGCATGCGCAGGAAGCTGTGGAACAAGAACGTCGTCGCGCTCGGCCTGGCCAGCGGCTTCATGGAGCCGCTGGAATCGACCAGCATCTATCTGGTGCAATCGGGCATCCAGCGCCTGCTGGGCCTGTTCCCGGATCGCGACTTCGATCCCATGCTCGAGCGACAGTTCAACGAGGAGTCTGCGTTCGAATACGAGAGCACGCGCGATTTCCTCATCCTCCACTACTGCGCCACCCGTCGCAGCGACAGCGCGTTCTGGGACTATTGCCGCACGATGCCGATCCCCGACACCTTGCAGCGCAAGATCGAGATGTTCCGTCATGGGGGCCGGTACTTCCGCACGGGGGACGAGTTCTTCGCGCTGCCGAGCTGGGTCCAGGTGATGCTTGGCCAGGGCATCGTGCCGACCGGGTACCATCCCATCGTCGACGACATGCCCGAACAGGCCTTGATCGAACACGTCGCGCGGGTGCACCAGTCCATCGCAAACAGTGTGGGAGCGATGCCCCCGCACCAGGCTTTCATCGACCGTCATTGCAGGGCATCGGCGATGTGACGCAGGCGTTTGCCGCTCGCCGAAAGCGGCCTTGCGGGTTCAGATACTCCGGAGCGGTTGGCGGGGGCTCGGTAGTCGGCGAGTGGCCGTCGCCGACGGCACCGCGGCGGAAACACGCGGCGTCCCGTTCATCCGGTGCAGCCACGAGCGGCCCCTTCCTCGATGACCTGGGGCCGACGCGCGGCCAACGGTTGTGGGAGAGTGATGCCGACAGCGCCGGCGATCGGGACGGTGCCCGTTCCCGGAAGCACGTATCGGCATTCTTTGACTTGCACAACGGACGAAGGCAGGGCGACGAGATCGTCAGGGCGGACGGTACCCGGCCACTATCGTCGCCAGCAGGGAACTACTTCGGGAAAAGAAGCGTCACTGCAAATCGAATGCCCCAATCAGGGCCGCCGCGCGGCTTGTCGAGGTAGGCGCGTACGCCACCCTGATAGCTGATCATCTGGTTTCCGAGCTTGGAGACTTTGCTGTAGCCGACATTGACCGGCACGGTCCATTGTTCATTCTCCCAGTCGTACGAAGACTCGATATTGAAAGACAACGTTCGACCCTGGCCCAGTCCCTTGGCAACAAACGGCTGGAAGAACGTGGAGTTGATGTTGGTGCGGCGACTTCCACCCGCCACGTCGGTGATGTGGTTGATCAGCGCGCCGTAGGTCAGCGTTCCATCCTGTTTGAGCACAACGGCTGTGGGACCCAGGCCCCAGGTGTCAGCCCCAAGGTCGTCTGTGCCCACCGGAATCAGGAAAGCAGGGCCCACGCCCCAGACCACCCCTGATTTCGTGGATGCCTTGGGCGAGAAGAAGAGGCTTTGCGTGATGTCGCCGACGCCAGCCTGATCCGTGCCTGCAACAATGTCTTCCTGATAGACGATGGGCAGGATGGTTCGCGAGATCATGTTCCAGTGTTCCGAGATGGAGATCGGTACGACTGGCTGCACATTGACCTGGTGTCGATACCCCTTCTCACCCCACGTTTCGTCGTAGTTGTACTGAACAGGAACACTGATGAGCGCTGCCACCGGATTCGACAGCTGCTTGGCCAGCGCATCGGCATCGGATTCCTGCGCAGCCGCGCTCGAAGGAAGGATCAACAGCGCCAACATCACGCGATCAGCCGAAACCCGGCTTCCTCGATGCCTGCCTGTCTGCGCGCATGCGGGTTCTTTCATGGCGAATCTCCCCGGGGCTCGGAAGCAAGTGATCTGGAAACAACCCACTCCGATCTGAAGCGAGTGGAGCGGAAGCGGCGGTCGGACCGCCGCCCGCTGCGGAACTCCGGCTTCAATCCGTTGCGAACGCTGAAGCGGCCAGCTTTTCGAGATCCAGGTATTGCGTTTTCTCGACGGTCACGCCGACCGCCAGGATCTCGCCGCCCTTGAACTCGCCGGGCGTGGTGTAGTTCTCGCTGACCGCATCGCCGCTGTCGCGACCGATGCACAGGCCATCGCCGGAGAGCGTGAACTTCCCGAGCTGGGTTTTCATGTCGCCCTCGGCCTCCATCTTGTCGTTGACGTAGAGCTTGGTCCTGCCGAGCGATTCGCCGTGTTCGCCCGCGCCGGTGCGCTCGAACTCGATGCCGAGCGAGTACTTGCCAGGCTTGAGTTCCGTCGTGGAGACGAATTTCTGCTCCGGTTTGATGCCGAGGAAGTTGTAGACGTAGTGGAACTTCCTGTCCTTGATGAAGAGGCTGTGGCCACCGAACCGGGAGCCGTGGGCGAAGAGCACGCCGGAGGCATCGGCGTCCTTGATGTCGACATCGGCGATGATCTTGTAGGAGCGCCCCCGCACATTGACCGCGACGCCTTCGGGGACGGGCGACGTGCCGGGGTAGTAGATGTAGCGCTCGCGCGGCGGCTCCGTGCTGGGGCGCTCGACACCGAGAAGCTCGGCTGCGCTGCGATCATCCAGCGGCAGAATGTTGTTGGCATCCGCCTCCTCGAACCAGGCATCGATCAGCGCCTTCAACTTGTCGGGATGCTGTTTCGCGAGATTGATGGATTCCGAACGATCCTCCTCGACGTGGTACAGCTCCCACTCGTCCTTGTCGAAATGGCCCTTGCTGGTGAGTGGAGCGTGGATCGCGGCGGCCTTCCAGCCGTCCATCCACATGCCGCGGGTGCCCAGCATGGCGTAGTACTGCCGCTTCTTCTTCGTCGCCCCGTCGGCGGCGAAGCTGTACTTCATCGAGACCCCGGACAGCGGATGCTGCTTCACGCCGCGGAACGTGTCGGGCATCTCGAGCCCGATGCACTCCAGCAGGGTCGGCACGAGATCCACGGCGTGGTGGTACTGGTTGCGGACTTCGCCTTTCGCCTTGATGCCCTTGGGCCAGTGGATCACCATCGGGCAAGCCGTGCCGCCGGCGTACTCGGAGTAGCGCTTGAACATCTTGTAAGGCGCAGAGAACGCTGCGGCCCAGCCGGTGGGGTAGTGGTTGTAGGTCTCCGGGCCGCCGAGTACGTCGAGGTACTTCATGTTCTCGCTGAGTTCGTCGGGATAGTTGTTGAAGAACTTGTTTTCGTTGACGGAGCCGTTCGGGCCGCCTTCGCCGGACGCGCCGTTGTCCGCGCAGTACATGACGATGGTGTTGTCCAGCTGGCCGCTGCGTTCCAGGTAGTCGATCAAACGGCCTATCTGCTCATCGGTGTACTCGGAGAAGCCGGCGTACACTTCGGCCATGCGGGAGAACAGCTTGCGCTCCGCGGCGCTCAACTCATCCCACGGGCGCACATAGTCGCCCGGATTGGCCTGGTCTTCGGGGATCGGATTGAAATCTTCGAGCCTGGTTCCCGCTGGCAGCATGCCCTTCTGGACCATCCGCGGCACGACCCATTTGCGGTAGGCGTCGTAGCCGTCGTCGAACTTGCCCTTGTAGCGATCCGCATACTCCTTCGGCGCGTGGTGGGGTGCGTGGTTGGCACCGGGACACAGCCACATGAACCATGGCTTGGAAGGATTGGAGGCCTTCTGGTCGCGGATCATCTGCATGGCCTGGTCCACCAGGTCCTTCGACAGGTGGTAACCCTCTTCCGGGCCGTAGGGCTGTTCGATGAACTTGTTGTCCTCGGTCAAGTCCGGATACCACTGGTTGGTTTCGCCACCGAGGAATCCGTAGAAACGGTCGAAGCCCTGTTGCAGCGGCCACTCGGAACGTGGCCCGCCCGAGCAGATATCCTGCTCCGGGATGTTGTGCTCCTTGCCCAACCAGTACGTGCTGTAGCCGTTCTCCTGCAACACGCTCCCGATCGTCATGCAGTTGTGCGGCAGTCGCCCGCTCCAGCCGGGGAAGCCATTGGCGCCCTCGGTGATGCAGGACATTCCGTTGAGGTGGTGATTGCGGCCCGTGAGGAAGCACGAGCGCGTCGGAGAGCACAATGCGGTGGTATGCCACTGCGTATAGGTCAGGCCGTTGTCCGCCAGCTTCTGGAGGGTCGGCATGTTGATGGCGCCACCATAGGGCTGCCATGCGGCCTGACCAGTGTCGTCATAGAGGACGATCAGCACATTGGGGGCGCCTTCGGGTGCCCTGGGCGGAAGAAAGGGTTCCCAATCTGCCTTGGAGTCGCGGATATCGAGCTTGATGACGCCTTTGAACGACGTGGTGGCCATGGTGTTCTGCCTCGCCCAGTGGAAGTACCAGTCTGTGCCGATACTCGCCGTCGCGAATCAGGAACTTTGCTGCACGGGGACCAGTAAAAATACGGTTCGTCTGCGGTGCGCAGTGCAAATGCCAGGTCGCGCGGAGATCGCTGTGTTCGCTGCGTCGGCCGTCAGGGTGGCGATGTCCGCTTCTGGCCGGAAGCGGATATCAGCGGACAGGGGACTAGGGATGTTTATCGGGGGTAGGTCAGGTCTTCTCTCGACCCAAAGCGGCCATAGCAGCCAGGATCCCGCGGCACAGTGTATTGGCGCGATTGGCCAGAGAATTGGCGTGATCTGCTAGTTTCCTGGCACCCCTTCGGGAACAAAGTGGCACCACATTCAAAACGGGCTTTGCCCCAGGTCCTAGTCATGAGCGTCATTCTCGTCACCGGCGCATCTTCCGGTATTGGAAAGGCCACTGCGCGCAACCTGCTCCAGCAGGGACACACAGTCTATGTGGCCGCAAGGCGTACCGAGGCCATGGAAGACTTGGTGGCAGAAGGAGCCATTCCACTCCGCATGGACATCACGAAGGAGGAGGATGTGGCTGGAGTGGTAGAGCGCATCACCCAAGACCATGGCGCCCTGGATGTGCTGGTGAACAACGCCGGCTATGCCATTTATGGCTCTGTAGAAGACACCTCGCTGGACGATGCGCGCGCGCAGTTTGAGGTCAACATGTTCGGCCTGGCACGCTTGACCCAGCAGCTGATTCCCGCAATGCGCGAGCGCAGGCGCGGGACGATCATCAACGTCTCCTCCATGGGCGGCAAGATCTACACCCCGCTGGGCGCCTGGTACCACGCGACGAAGCACGCGCTGGAAGGCTGGAGCGACGCGCTGCGGATCGAACTGAAGCCCTTCGGCATCAATGTGGTGGTGATCGAGCCTGGGATCATCGCAACAGAGTTCGGCGATGTGATGACCAAGCCCATGCTGGATCGGTCCGGGAATGGCCCTTATGGCAGACTGGCGCATGCGATCGCCGCGTCCAAGGCGCCGATGTCGAAGCCAACCGTCGTAGCCAAAGCAATCGCCCGTGCGGTGCAGTCGCGGCGCCCGAAGACGCGCTACGTGGCCGGCAACCTGGCGCGACCGCTGATGTTCGTGCGCAAATATTTCGGCGACCGCGTCTATGATCGCCTGATCATGAGCCAGTTCACCTGACATGACACGTAGTTCGACCTTCCCGGTAGATGCCGGCTGGCGCCCTCTGCTGAAGGATCTTGGCATCCGCAGCGACACGCTGCTGCGGCGAGCCGGTCTGCCGCAGGAACTCTTCACGCGACCGGGTAACGGCCTGACTACGGCCGAATATTTCCGGTTCTGGGAATGCCTCCAGGCGGAAGCCGGAGACCCCTTGCTGCCGCTGAGGCTGGTCGAGGCGATCCAGGCGGAATCCTTCATCCCGCCGATCTTCGCCGCCCTATGCAGCTCGAACATGGTGCAGGCGGGTCAGCGCCTGTCCACGTACAAAAAACTCATCGCACCGATGAGCCTTCAGGTCGACGTCGGTCCCGATGGAGCGCTGACCCTGTCGCCGTGCTGGTTGGAGGCGCAGGCAGAGGTGCCGTTCGTCGTGGTGGCCAGCGAACTCGCGTTCCTCCTGCGCCTGTTACGCATGGCCACGAGGGAGCCCGTCAAGGCGATGCGGGTGACCATGCAGCACCGCCCCCCCGCCGCACAAACCAAGGCCTACGCAACGTTCTTCGGAAGCGCTCCGCAACAGGGGGATGCCCCTCGCATCACCTTCTCTGCGCTCGATGCGAACCGGCCCTTCCTCACCGCCAACGATGCGATGTGGAAGATGTTCGAGCCCGAACTGCGCCAGCGTCTTGGCGAACTGAGCCCCGATGCCAGCACCTTGCAGCGCGCTCGCTCGGCCCTGCTCGAACTGCTGCCTGGGGGTCAGTCAGGCATAGACGCCGTTGCGGCACGCTTGTCCATGAGCAAGCGGACACTGCAGCGGCGACTGGAAGAGGAGGGAGGCAACTATCGGGTGCTGGTCAACAAGACGCGTGAGGACCTGGCCAAGCACTATCTCTTGCGGACGGAACTGTCTGTAGGCGAGATCGGCTTCCTGCTCGGATTCGAGGACCCCAACTTGTTCTTTCGGTCTTTCCATGGGTGGACGGGCAAGACGCCGGAAGCGTTCCGAAAGCTGATCCATTGAGGTGTGGCAGTCCCATGATCAACAGCGAACGACTCGACTTCCTCTGCCAATGGGTCACCGCACCTCGGCGCGTGGGCGCGGTCCTTCCTTCCAGTCAGGCGCTGGGAGAGCTCATCACCTCGGAGATCGGCCCGGAAGACGCCCCCATCATCGAGTTGGGTGCAGGAACGGGCAGCTTCACGCGTCAGCTGATTGCGCGCGGTGTGCCTGAATCGGAACTGGTCCTGGTCGAACTTGGCGAAGACTTCGCTCGGCAACTTTCCCGCAAGTACTCCCAAGCGCATGTACACCGCATCGATGCACAGAGGCTGTTGAGGCTTCGCATGCCAACTGCGCATTTGGCTGGTGCGGTGATCAGTGGCTTGCCACTATTGTCGATGTCCGAGCTGCAGGTCGCTCGGATTCTTCGGGGGGCATTCCGCCATCTTCGTCGTGATGGCGTGCTTTACCAATTCACTTACGGCCCCGGCTGCCCGGTGTCACGTCCCCTGCTGGAGCGTCTCGGCCTAAGGGCTCGCTACCTGGGGAAGACTCTAGCCAATGTTCCGCCTGCCCGTGTGTACCGGATCTCGCGGCAAGCTTGGACTACCCGCACTGGCTAAGAAGAAGTGGAAGAACGACTTCTGTGGATGTTCGCTCCTGGCCGGAAGCGGACCTCTAATATGGTAGTTTGCCGCGGCGGAATGTCGACTGGGGCTTCGCGGAGCCGGCGAACGCAAGGGCTGGTTTAGTACCGTCGCGACCAGATCCTGACGCTTGCCGTGGAGCGCGGCGGCGAAGATTTGCGGACCTCCCGCGGGAGACAATAATCCGTACACTTCGCACATTGGGCGCAGGTGGATTCCGCCCAGGGGAAGAGGCTGCCCAAGTCAGCTCGCATGAAGCAGGCAACTTCAAAATGGGTGAGAAGATCTATCAGGTTGAGCTGCACAAAAAGTTCCATGCACCGAAGGGCTATCCTCAGACGATTAAAGTCCGCGTCATTGCGAACCTCCCATATCAAGCTGAAGATAGTGCCAAGGCACAAAACCCTCACTACGAAACGAAGTTCAACGCAGTCAAAGAAATAAAGGAACCATCTGCGTCGGGCTCGAACTCATCAGGCTCAACATCCTCGGGCGATGACCTACTGGGATGCAGCGGCATCCTCAAAGGCTGCATCACGCTGGTCGGTCTGCTGATCGTTTTTCTGATCGTTAGCCAGTGCTCCGACAAGGGCGGAAATCCCAGTTCCTCTCCTGCGACTACCTCCATCCCAGAAGCCAACTTGAAAGAGGGCGCCCCCCAGGGCGCAGCGCGTGAAGAGAGCCTGATCGGCATGAGCACGACGGCACGGCAGCAGCTCTCGGCGGAGCAGGCCCAGTCCATAGCGGACGCGGCAAGCCGGTCCGCGGCGCCGGAAGTTGCACCTGGCTTGATCGGTTCCCGTGCACGAATCGTGGATTCGCGCGATCGCATCGTGCTGCAGTCTGGTCCCAAGATGAGCTCGAGGAATGTGGCTAAGATCGATAGCGGATCCACCGTCCAGGTGCTGTCCGATGAAGGGAGGTGGGTACAGGTGCGTACCGAGGATGGCCAGGTCGGATATGTACGCAGGAAGCAGCTGGAGTCGGTGCAGTAAGCTTGATCGACTTACATGAAGTCCGATTCACCCGACGGGGTAATGTCACTATCGCACAGTACCTCCATGGACATCTTTCACGTCACCGACGGCGCGCGCCCGCTCGCGAAGACTGCAGGCCAGTAAAGAGGTCCGCTTACGATCCAGAACGGACAAAGCTCATGCGCAGAATGACGCTGCATATGCCCCCCCCGTGTTCTGCTTGCTGGAAGGCCTTGCACCGGATAGCGTTGGGACTGAAGCCACTATCGCCACGGGGATGTTTGATGAAGTGCCTGGTTGCCGTGTGGCTACTCATGAGTCTGTCTGCAATATCCTTCGTCGACTCCTGTGCCGCCGGCGAGCGTTTCAGTCGAATACCAGATGGTGGAGAGTCCCCCTTCGGCAACGGAGTGCTGTTGTTCTCCCAGATCAAAGCGAACAAGAAGGACCTGCTGTGGGGCTTTCAGTTCGGAAGGCCTAGCGAGAAGTATAGATATCTTGCAGGACGTGAGGTGAGATTCCCCAACGGCTTCTACGAAATCGGCTGTGGGCGCGTGGGAAGCGTCACTGCGATTTCCCTTCCCCCTGGCACTTACGAACTTGGGCCTTGGAAGATCGATGGCGCTGTACTCACGATCGGGCCAATCTGGTCAGTCGGAAAGAACCACAAACCTCAGGAAGAGAAGCGATTCACCATTGAGATCAGGGCGGATGAGATCACCTACGCCGGCGAATTCGACATTGACGAAGCGAACGGAAGTTCGGCGACTATTAGTGACAAGTTCGACTGTGAGCGAGAGTACTTAGCGAAGACATGGTCGTGGATGACTGCGTTGCCCTTGACCAAGGCCGAATCTATTTCATTGCGCCAAGACAATGAGGCCGGATCGGCGGAGACGTTGCCTTAGCGATTTTCTCATTGCCAACGTCCGCTTCTGGCCGATAGCAGACATCAGGGTCAAGAAAGCGCTGGAGTATGGTGCCCGCACCCGCCTGCCAGTCCTTGGGTGAGCTGGCCGCAGCTGGCCTGATTGCGGAACGCAAGGCTCCCCGGCACGGCCGGTGCCACCACGGAAATGATCTGGAAATGTTCGCCTTGGCGCCCTCCGGTGCTACCTTTCCCATGGCGCCACCAGTCCTGATTCTTCCGTTGGCCCAGCTATGCCTATATGAAGTGCTGAGAATTTCAACATGACCCAACCACGCCAAGTTTGGAGAAGTGCATTGAGCAATCTGCCGTTCCTTCGACGCTCTCCTCTTAGAAATGTCCCGAATGCGGTGGCCATGGTCGGTAATCCCCCCGCCCATTAGCTGACGCCAGAAGTGGAATTTTCTCGTACGCTTTCCCGAGGAGGTTCCATGAAGAAGTCCCGCTTCACCGACAGCCAG
>NZ_LMGY01000019.1 GCF_001427585.1 Pseudoxanthomonas sp. Root630
GGGGTGACATCCCGGCAAAGGCGCGCTGAGGCGCCGAGAAATGTTGCTGCCGACTCGCAGTTGCCGGACGTATGACGAAGGGCAGGCTATCTGCCTGTCCCCTCGTTGATGGGTGCCCGGAAGTCGCTGGACCCCCGCCTGCGCGGGGGTGACATCCCGGCAAAGGCGCGCTGACGCGCGCGCCGGGATGTCACTTGATCGGTTCGTCCAGCATCAGCTGGCGGACGAAGCGCACCGGCGGTGCGCCGTACGACAGCACCTGGTCGTGGTACGCCTTCAGGTTGAACTGCGCGCCCTGCTTGGCTTCCGCGGCCTTGCGCATGTCGAAGTGCTCCTGCACGCCGACGAAGTACGTCGGCAGCTGCGCCGAGGTCAGCTGCGCGCGTGTCCACTTGCCCGCGGCTTCGCGCTCCTGCTGGAAGGTCTGGCGCACCATCAGGTCCATCGCCTGTTCGCGCGTCCAGCCATCGACCTGCACGCCCTGGTCGAGGATCGCATTGGCGATCGTGCGCAGGTAGAACTTCATCTGCACCAGGTGGAACAACGGATCGTTGTCGAGGTAGCCGGCATCGGACATCATCTTTTCGGTGTAGACCGCCCAGCCTTCGGCGAACATGCCTGAGCGCAACACGGCGCGCAGCGTCGACGGGAACTTGGCCGAGTGCCAGCCTTCCAGGTAGTGGCCCGGCGTGCCTTCGTGGATGCTCAGCAGGTGGATCATCCGGCTGTTGTATTCGCGCAGGAACGAATCGACCTGCTTCTGGTCCCACTCGTCCGGAATCGGCGAGACGGCGTAGAAGGTCTTCAGGTTCTTGTCGAGCGGGCCGGGCGAATCGCAGTACGCCACCGCCACGCCGCG
Organism: Pseudoxanthomonas sp. Root630; assembly: GCF_001427585.1. Lineage (GTDB taxonomy): Bacteria > Pseudomonadota > Gammaproteobacteria > Xanthomonadales > Xanthomonadaceae > Pseudoxanthomonas_A. The sequence goes on from NZ_LMGY01000019.1 coordinate 860, forward strand.
CTGGAACTCCGGCATCTCGATGATTTCCACCGGTGCGTCGGGCAGCGTCACCAGGTCGTGCTTGCGGACGAACTCGGTGGCCTGCGCCAGCGCCGCTTCCGCATCCGGCACCACCTTGTCGCGCGCCGGGCGCTCGGCGTAGGCCAGCTCCAGCGCGGCCTCGATCGCCTTCTGCTGCTCGTCGGCGGTAGGCGTTTCCGGCAGCGCGGGCGCGCCGGGCTTGTCCTTCAGCACGGTGCGGGCGATGCCGTACATCTCTTCGCGTACGCGCTTGAGCTCGCCTTCGGCGCGCTGCTTGATGTCGGCGCGCGACAGCGAAGAGAGCAGGGCGAACTGCAGTTTCTGGTCGTACAGCGCCTGGCCGATGCGGAAGTCGCCCTTCGCGTTCGGTACCAGCGTCTTGTCCAGCCAGGCCTGGTGTTCGGCCACGGCCTTCTTCAGGCCGTCGATGGCGGCTTCTGCCTGCGCACGGTCGGCCTCGGGCAGGTCCTTGAGGTGCGGCGCGATGAAGGTTTCGACGATGCTGAGGATGCCGGCGTTCTGCTTGGCGACGGTCTCGGCATGCACCTTCGGCACGCGTGCCGGGTCCAGGTTCTCGCGGGCCTGCGCGAGCAGTGCGGGGATCTTCTGCATGCGCGCGGTGGCGGACTTCAGGCGATCCGGCAACGGCGCGAACTCGCGCGCCATCAGGCCGTAGATCGCGCCGCCGGCGACATTGTTGTAGACCTGCGGATCCCAGGCCCAGCTCTGCAGCGTTTCCGCGGTCCAGATGTCGTACTGCAGCTGGTTGCGCAGGATGGCGGCATCGACCTGGTTCTCGCGCGACAGCGCGGCGATGTCGGTCGCATCCAGTTCGGCCAGGATCTTCTTGCTGAACTCCAGGCCCTTCTGGCGGCCGGCGGCGCTCAGGTCGTCGAGTTCGCCGTCGTACTTGTGTTCGCCGATCTGGGTGGCGCCGACGGGCGAGAGTTGCAGCCAGCCTTCCAGGGCGCGCTTGGAGAGATCGGCGAAGGCGGCGTCGGCCTTGGCGGTGTCCGGGGCGGTGGCCGCCGTGTCGGCGCCGGGGGCGGCGGTGGGGGCTTCGCTCTTCTGGCAGGCGGACAGCGAGGCCAGGAGGGCGGCGGCGAGCAGGGTCTTGCGCATGGGAGTCCTGTTGCATTGCAGCGGTGAGCGGAGGCGACAGCATAGGCCGAAGGTCATGCCGGTGCCCATGCCATTCGATATACGCTTGGTCTCCAGCCAACGGGAATCCATGCCATGAAGCACGAGGGAAGCTGCCACTGCGGGCGGATCGCGTTCGAGGTCGAAGGCGAGGTCAACGACGTGGTCGATTGCAATTGCTCGCTGTGCCGTCGGCGCGGTGGCCTGTTGTGGTTCGCGCCCCGCGAGGCGCTGGTGCTGAAGACGCCCGAGGGAGACCTGTCGACCTACACGTTCAACAAGCACCACATCCAGCACCACTTCTGCGCTGTCTGTGGCATCGCCCCGTACGGCGAAGCCGCGCATCCGAAGACGGGGGCGCAGATGGCGGCCATCAACGTGCGCTGCCTGCCGGGTGTGGACCTCTCGAAACTGAAGGTCGCAGCCTACGACGGTGCCAGCCTATGAGTTTCGGGAACGCGCTTCGGATGGCTGCGGTAGCGCTTGCGGCAAGTGTGGCGCTGGCAGGATGCGCCAAGCAGGAGAGCGGTCAACGGCCGCGCGCCGCCGTGGTGCTCAAATCCTCCGCAGGCGAGTTCCTCGCCTACGAGCACAACGTCACGCTGCGGCTGGACGCAGAGCGGATTCCGGCGCGCGTGCAGGCGCTGCAGGATGCGTGCATGCGCAAGCAGCATGGCGACTGCACGGTGTTGGAGGTGAGCCAGCGAGGTGGCGACCACCCCCGCGGCATGCTGACGGTCCGGATCGTGCCCGCGGGCGTCGAGCCGTTGATCGCGGCCGCAAGCGAGGGTGCCGACCCCGGAGACCGCAGCACACGCGCTGAGGATTTGGCGGAATCGGTGCGCGACAACGCGCTGACGCGCTCCCGGCTGCAGAAGGAGCTGTCGGGCCTGCAGGCGTTCCAGCAACGCCGCGACCTGTCGGTGGCGGACATGATCGCGTTGTCGCAACAAGTCTCTAGGCTGGAGGCCCAGTTGGAGGCCGCCGATCAGGAGGCTGCGCAGCACCAACGCAGGATCCAGACACAGAAGGTGTCGTTGCATTTCGAAACGCCGGGTGGGGAGAACGGTCGCGGCGAGATCCGACAGGCCGTGGCCGATTTCTTCGCGACCTTGGCCAGCGGCACAGCATGGACGATCCGGGCCGTGGCATTCCTGATCCCCGTGCTGGTCGTGCTTTTGATTCTGGTTGTCGCATGGCGTCGGCTGCGGCGACGTCGCGCCTGAGCTGCCGGCAGCGCTCGTGGTGCTAGGGCGTGGCGGGCGCACCGCGACCGAGGAAGTCGTCCGGCATCGGCGGCAGCGGCGTGCGCTCGTCGCGCGCCTCTTCCTTCAGCCAGTTGATGAAGGCCTGCGCGGCGGCGCTCGGTGGTTTGTGCGCCGGATGCACCGCGTAGTAGGCGAAGCGCGCTTTCAGTGCAGGCCCGGGCAGCCGCACGAGTTCGTAACGTTGCAGGTAGGGCTGGGCGACGTGCCGGCGCGCCAGTGCCGCGCCCACGCCATACACGGCCGCGCGCATCGCATCGGTGCTGTCGTTGAAGCTGTGCATCGGCGGCAGGCGCAGCCCGCGCACGCCGGCGGCACGGAACCAGTCGCGCCAGCCTTGCAGCGCAAGGTCGGTCACCAGTGGTAGCTGCGCGATCTGGCGCGGCTCCTTGACCGCTTCGATGCCGGGCAGGGCGGGGGACGCGACCGGGAACAGTTCGTCGTCCATCAGATGGTGCGAGGTCAGGCCTGCCCAGTGCCCGGGCCCATGGCGGATGCCCAATTCCGGGCCTTCGTCGTCGAAACGCGTCAGCGAGATGCCGGTGTCGACATGCAGGCGGACATGCGGATGGCGCGCGCAGAACCGCGGTAGCCGCGGCAACAGCCAGCAGTAGGCGAGCGAATGCAGCGTGGTGATGCGCAGCGTGGTGGTCTTGCCGGCGAGCTGCAGGTGCGAGGCGACGGCATCGATATCGCCCAGCGCCGCGTTGGCGGCATCCGCCAGTTGGCGGCCCTCCGTCGTGAGCTTCACGCCACGCGCGTGGCGCTGGAACAGGACCACGCCCAGCAGCCCCTCCAGCTTGCGCACGTGGTGGCTGACGGCGCTGGCGGTGAGGTGCAGTTCGTCGGCCGCGTGGGCGAAATTCTGGTGGCGGGCGGCGGCGGCGAACACGCCGAGGGCGGGCAGCAGGGCGGGGCGCAGGCTCATGGGGGATCCAGGCACAAACCAGATTTGTGGCTTGGCCGTATCGTACGCGCTTGTGGGGCCTGTAGGATTCGCCAGAATGGCGCCAGGCACGAACGAGGGCGCAGCGATGGCGCAGGCAGACACAACCGCGAACGCGCTCCCCGAGGTGGTTGGGCGCGATTGGCGCACGCCGCTGGAGTTGCTGGCGCTGGGCGCGATCTGGGGCAGCTCGTTCCTCTTCATGCGCATCGCGGCGAATCCGTTCGGCCCCTTCGCGCTGGTCGAAGTACGGCTGGCGCTGGGTGCGCTGGTCCTGCTGCCGTTCCTGTGGCGCGAGCGGGCGCACTTCCGCGCCGGCATGTGGCCGCGCCTGGCGATGATCGGCGCGATCAATTCGGCGATCCCGTTCCTGCTGTTCGCGTGGGCGGCGCAACGTTCGCCCGCGGCGATCGGCGCGATCTGCAACGCGATGACCGTGTTGTTTGCGGCGCTGGTGGGCTTCCTGTTCTTCGGCCAGAAGATCGGTACGCGACGTTCGCTGGCGTTGCTCGTGGGCTTCGTCGGCGTGGTCGTGCTGGCGACGAGCAAGGCCGGTGGCTTGAGCGTGGGCGGCGCGGTCGTGGCCGGCTCCACGGCAGCATTGCTGTATGGCGTGGGCGTGAACCTGGTACGCAAGCATCTGGCAGGCATCCCGCCAGCGGCCGCAGCGGCGGCGACGCTGAGCTGCGCGGCGCTGCTGGTGCTGCCGTTCGCGGCGACGCATTGGCCAACGGCCAGCATCGCGCCCGGTGCATGGGGGGCGGCCATCGCCATCGGCGTGGTCTGCACCGGCTACGCGTTCCTGCTGTATTACCGGTTGATCCAGCGCATCGGTCCGGCCCGTGCGTCGACGGTGACTTACCTGGTGCCGCTGTTCGGCGCAGGCTTCGCGTGGGCGTTCCTCGGCGAGTCGGTCACGCTGGCGATGCTCGCCGCGGGCGCGCTGATCCTGGGCAGCGTCGCGGCCAGCCAGCGCGCTGCCTGACGGGCGTCAGGCGAACAAACCCTGCGCCAGCGTCAGTGGCGCATGCCGCTGCACCGCGCCTTCCACCGCCATCCGCAGCATCGCCGGCGCGATGTAGGCGTGATGCACGCCGCTGATCGCGGCCATGTACGCGCGTCCGAAGACATTGGCGCACTGCACGCGCGTCCCCAACGTGATCTCCACGCCGGCATCGGTGATCTGCACGCCCACGCAGGAACGGAACGCCAGATGGCGATCGTCCGCACCGAGGATCACTTGCGCGCGCCGCCCGTCGACATCGACCTGTTGCGCCAGCACCGGATAGCGTCCGGCGAACATCGGCCCGTTGCTCGTCGATAGCAGCGACGACACCGGGCAGCCCAACGGCGAGGTGCGCAGTCGCAACGGCCGCACCAACACGTTCCGCAATCGCATCAGCTGGGTCACGCCGGCGGGGCGGTATTGCAGGAAGCCTTCCAGCACGTCGGCCATCAAGGCCGATGCCGTCGCATTCGTGGTGCCTTGCAGGCGCAGGCTGAAGGTGTCCTGGTGATGGAAGTCCGGCAGTTGCGCCAACAGCAGTGATCCGATGGGTGGAGACGGCAGCGCTTTCACCGGCGATGCGCGGCCTTCGACGAAGCCGATCTCGCCGCACCAGCCCGCCAACCGCGTGCGGACGCGACCGGCACGCGCGCGCAGGCCGGCGCAGAGATGCTGCTGCCAGCTGCCAGGCGGTGCATGCAGGGCCAGCCGCACGGTGGGGATGCGCTCTGCATGCGCGGGATGCGCCGCCAGCCATGCCTGCACGGACGGAGGCAGCGTTTCGGTCAGCGTGGCGATGTTCGCGTCGCCGGCCAGGACGTCGTCCTGCAGGGCGCCTGGCGGTAGCCCGCCGAGTTCGTCCGTGTGGCACGACAGTGCGAACAGCACCGGATGCGAGGTTCCTGCCTGCAGCGGCGCGAACTGGTGCCAGGTGCCGCCGCCGAAGCGCACGCTGAAAAGCGCATCGGCAGGCAGGTCGACGTGGTGCAGGGCGGCGGCGAAGTGCGCGGGATCGCGCGCGAGCTGTTCGTCCGGCGCCGTGGAAAAACGCAGGCGTGCGCCACCGCTGCCGGTCACCGCGGTGAACGTGCGATGCCCCGCGTGGCGATGGAAGGGATGTCCCGCCGCACCGACGGTGAAGGTGTACAGGGCGCTACGTTCGCCAGCATCGAAATCCGGTGCGGCGATGCGTACCGACGGTTCGTCGAGCGCGTCCACGAAGCCCGGATGCGCGCGCTGCAGCGCGCTGGTATCCGCATGCAGGCGATCGCCCGCGCCGGGTCCCAGCTGCGCCAGCAACACCACTTCCACCGGCAGCCCGCCCGAGTAAGAGCGGATGCGGGCGGTGGGGAAACCCGGGACGACATCGGCATGGCGGCGCATGGGAAGACTCCTCGAGGATCAGCGGGGCTTGGGTGTCGCGGTCTTGCGCGCGCGCGCCTTGGCTTCGCGCTTCAGCGGGCCCGCGGTGGGGCAGACCTCGAAGGCGAAACCGCTCAGCGTGTTGACTAGGTTGTCGGGCGCCAGCCGGTAGAAAACAAACTGGCCGCGCTTGTCGCTGCTGACCAGGCCGGCGGCTTCCAGCACGGACAGGTGCCGCGAGATGGCGGGCGCGCTCATGTCGAAGCGCGCGGCGATCTCGCCAGCGGTGAGTTCCTGCGCGGACAGGTAGGCGAGGATTTCGCGACGCGGGCGGGAGGCCAGGGCGTCGAAGATGCGGTCGACCGTCATATGTACTTAGATAATTAACGTATTTGCTAAATATCTAAGTACAGGGCGCGGCTGTCAAGCGCCGCCCGTCGGGGCGGCGCTTGCGGGGCTCAGCGGATCGGGGGCGTGCGCACCGGCAGCGGCACGTTGCACAGGTCGATATGGCCGGCCGGGCGCACGTACCAGCCGTCGCGGCGGTTGCGGCGCGCCTCGGTGGCGGCGGCGAAGGTCTTCGAATCGGTGCGCAGGACCTGCAATGGCGTGCGTTCGGCTTCCGGCACGTCGCTGGCCAGGCGGACGGCGGTGATCGGCGTGCGCTCGGTGGCGTTCTCGTAGAAGCCCATCGGCTCGGGGCCGCGGGGGATCGCGCTAAGCAGTTCCATGCCCTTCACCACCCGACCGACCAGGGTGATGTTGCGGTCGAGCTGCCGCGGCGACTGGCCGGTGACCACGTAGAGCTCGCTGCCGTTGCTGCTGTCGGGCGGACCACCGCGGCCCGCGCCCAGCGCGCCGTAGCAATGCGCCAGCCAGACCTCGTTCGTCTTCGGATCGCGTCCCGCCGGAAAGCCATCGACGAAGCCGACTTCGGGCGCCCAGCCATCCACGTCCGGCAATCCGGTGAAGGACACGCCCTTGCCCGCGCGCGCGAACTCCGCCGGCAGTTTCGTCTTCGCCGTGCCCAGCGATTTCGCCTTGGCGGTGTCTTCCGCATCAGCATCGCCGAACTGCACCACGAAGTTGTCCTGCGAGCGATAGATGCCCAGGCCGTTCCAGAAGCCCTCGTGCGCCAGCGTGCGGATGTTGGCCGCGTGCTCGGGTGCGAAGGCGGGCGCCAGTTCGACCACCACGCGGCCGCCGGGTACGTCCATGTACAGCGTGTTCGCCGGATCGAGCGTGCGCCAGTCGGCGTCCGGCGAGGCGTCCACGATCTCCTTGGCGCTCAGGTACTTCGGCGCCTCGGCCGCATGCGCGGCAGGCAGGGCAAGCAGGCAGGCGAGCGGGCAGGCGAGCAGCAGGGGCGTCAGGCGCATGGCGGATCCGGGCGGGTAGGTGACCCGATTGTAGGGAGGCCGCCGGTCCCAGTGACTACTGGCACATTCACTATATCAAAGTTCGTAATAGCATCCTCTCCAACCTAGCGGCCGGTCCGCAAAGGGGGAGCAATGAACGAACCCGACATCCATCTGAAGAAGTTCCAGAAAGAACTCAGCGCCGGCACGGTGTCGCTGGCGTTGCTGGCCGTCCTGGCCCGGGCCGGGGAGCCGTTGTATGGCTACCTGATCGCCAAACAGCTGGAGCGCGAGGGCGAAGGCGTACTCAGCGGCAAGCAGAGCGCGCTGTACCCGGTGCTGCGCAACCTGGAGGGGGGCGGGCTGCTGGACAGCTTCGTCGAGCCCTCGGTCGCCGGGCCGCCGCGTCGTTACTACCGCATCACCGAGGCAGGGCGGCAGACCCTGCAGGCCTGGACCGCCGCCTGGCGCGCCACCCGCGATTCCGTTGATTCCGTGCTTGAGGGGATTCCTGCATGAACACCACCACCGCCCCGGGCAGCCTGCCCACCACCATCCCCGTTTACCTGGAGCAATTGCGCGCCGCGCTGTCCGGTGCCGACAAGGCCATGGTCCAGGACGCCCTGTACGACGCGGAGGAGTACCTGCGCGCGGAAATGGCGGCCAACCCCGGCACGTCGGAAGCCGATGTCATTGCGTCCGTCGCCGGCAGCTATGGCGCGCCGGAGGAAGTGGCCGACATCTACCGCGACACCGAAGTCACGGTGACGCGCGCACTGCAGCCGCCGGCACCGCCCAAGCGCACGTCGCTGCTGGGGCGCTTCTTCGGCGTCGCCGCCGATCCACGCACCTACGGTGCGCTGTTCTACATGCTGCTGTCGGTGGCGACCGGCACGTTCTACTTCACCTGGGTCGTCACCGGCGCGGGCCTGTCGGTGGGTCTGCTGATCCTGATCGTCGGCATCCCGCTGCTGCTGCTGTTCCTGATGTCGGTGCGGCTGCTGTCGCTGGTGGAAGGCCGCATCGTGGAAGTGCTGCTGGGCGAACGCATGCCGCGCCGCCCGCTGTACACGCAGCGCGACAAGCCGTGGATGACGCGTTTGCAGGAACTGTTCACCGATGGGCGCACGTGGACGGCGATGCTGTACCTGGTGTTGATGCAGCCCCTGGGCGTGGCCTACTTCACCATCGCGGTGACGCTGCTGACCCTGTCGCTGAGCCTGATGGCGGCACCGGTCGCACTGTTGCTGGGTCATGCAGGTGCGTTCGACGTGGATGTCATCAACATGTCGCCGGACTGGCCATGGTTGTGGCCTGTGTGTTTCATCGGTGGCTTCCTGCTGCTGTTCGGCACGCTGCACCTGGCGCGCTACATCGGCCGCTTCCACGGCTGGCTGGCCAAGCACCTGCTGGTAAGGACGCCGGTGGTGTAAGTCATCGAACGCCGGGCCGCCTTCGCGGTCCGGCGTTCTCACGAAGAGAGTCGAGGAGCCGTCGTCATGCGCCATGTGCTTGGGCGTCTGCTGTGCCTGTCGCTGCTGTTGGTCTCGTTCCGCCCGCAGGCTGAAGAACTGGCCGTCGTCGCATCGAAAGAAGTCAGCTTCGAGAGCGAAGGCGTCACCCTGATCGGCACGCTATTCCAGCCGGCGCATCCGCGCGCGGCGGTCGTCATCGTGCATGGGTCCGGCCAGGAAAAGCGCATGAAGGACTTCGCGACGCGCCTGGCCCGCGACGGCATCGCGGTGCTGACGTACGACAAGCGCGGCGTCGGTGCATCGGGTGGCGTGTACGCGGGTCCCGAGGTGGGCACCAACAATGTCGACGCCGCCAATCTCGCGTTGCTGGCGGCGGATGCGGGCGCGTCCGTGGATGCGCTGCTGGCGCGTCTTCCTTCCCGCGACGTGCCCGTCGGGCTGGTGGGGTTCAGCCAGGCCGCATGGATCATTCCGCTTGCGGCGAAGAAACATCCCGGCGTGCAGTTCATGGTGATCTTCAGCGGGCCGGTCGTGACCGCGCGCGAGCAATTGCGCTTCCAGTTCTACACGCAAGGCGCGCCGGATTTCTGGAAGACGCATACCGAGGCCGACGCGCGCGACCACATCCGCAACGATCCGGACCGCTATCAGTTCGCCGACACCGACCCGCGCGATGCGCTTGCCGCGCTCTCTATCCCGGGATTGTGGCTCTACGGCGCGGTGGACGTGCAGGCGCCGGTGCAGTTGTCGGTCGAACGTCTCGACGCGCTCAAGGCGCAAGGCAAAGCCTATGAGTCCAGGGTGTTTCCCGGGCTGGGACACAACGTGGCATTCGCGGATTCCAGCGAGCCGGTGGACGCGGCAGTGAAGTGGATCACCGCGCGCTCCCACATCCCGCCGGACAATCGCCAGGCCCGCGCCGTCAGCCTGCGTACTTCGCGATGAAGTCGCGCACCTGCGGGTAGACCTTGTCGCGCCAGCGGCGGCCGCTGAAGATGCCGTAGTGGCCGGCGCCCTCGACGGTCAGGTGCTTGTGGTGCGCTTTCGCGATGCCGGTGCACAGGTCGTGCGCGGCGGCAGTCTGCCCCTGGCCTGAGATGTCGTCCAACTCGCCTTCGATGCTCATCAAGGCGGTCTTCTTGATGGCTGACGGCGTCACCAGTTCGCCATTGACCTTCCACTTGCCGCGCGGCAGCAGGAACTCCTGGAATACGGTACGGATGGTGTCCAGGTAATACTCGGCCGGCATGTCGAGCACGGCGTTGTATTCGTCGTAGAACTTGCGGTGCGATTCGGCGTCCTGCTGGTCGCCCTTCACCAGGTCCGCGTAGAAATCCCAGTGCGACATGAAGTGGCGGCTGGGGTTCATCGCGATGAAGCCGGCATGCTGCAGGAAACCGGGATACACGCGACGGCCTTCGCCGGGATAGGGCGTCGGTACCGTGTGGATCACGTTGTTCTCGAACCACGACAGCGGGTTGCGCGTGGCGAGGCTGTTGACTTCGGTCGGGCTGCGGCGCGCATCGATCGGTCCGCCCATCATGACCAGCGAGCGCGGCGTGGCTTCGCCGCGTGCCGCCATCAGCGATACGGCGGCCAGTACCGGCACGGTGGGCTGGCAGACGCTGATCACGTGCAGTTTGTCCGCGCCGATGTGGCGGATGAATTCCTCCACGTAGGCCACGTAGTCGTCCAGGCTGAAAGCGCCTTCCGAGGCCGGCACCATGCGGGCATCGACCCAATCGGTCACGTAGACCTTGTGGTCGCGCAGCAAGGTGCGCACGGTGTCGCGCAGCAGGGTGGCATGGTGGCCGGACAGGGGCGCCACCACCAGCACGACCGGATCGTCCTTCAGCGCGACGATCGTGTCGGCGTCGTCGGTGTAGCGCTTGAAGCGCAGCAGCCGGCAGAACGATTTCTTGACGATCTCCTGCTCCACGACGGGAACGGTGCGCCCTTCGACCTCGACCTCGTGGATCTCCCACGCCGGCTTCTCGTAGTCCTTGCCGATGCGGTAGATCAGTTCGTTGCCGGCGGCGATGCGCTCGGCGCCCGGCACGTTGGACAACCAACTGGTCGGGGCGGAGAAGATGCGCGCGTTCGCTTCGGCCATGTAGGCCAGCGGCGCCATCCATGCGCGTCCCAGTTCGTGCAGTTGGTACAAGGTCATGGCTGTCCGGAATCCCGCTTTTGGTGCGTTGTGCTGCGGCGCAGCATACCCCAAAGGCGAGGGCGCCGCGCGTGGCCTGTTCAGGTTATCGGCCGGTAGTCCGCAGCCTCCAGTATCGCCACGTCGCCAGCCAGGCGCGGGCCCAGCCAGCAGTGGTTGCCGATCGACTGGAACCCCTCGCCATTGAAGGCCTGCCGGTACCAGGCCGCCTTGCGCGACTGGAAGCCCTCGTGGTCGCCGTCGAACTCGTCCTCCTTGGCGAAGGTCTCGAGGAAGGCGACCCCACCGCACAGTTCCGCCAGCCCGGGGAGGCCGCGTTTCAGGTCGCGGGTCGGTACGTAATGCAGCACGTCCGAACACACCAGCAGGTCGACGGGCGCGCACGGGCGCAGGTACTGGAAATCCTCGAAGCGTGCGTAGTGCAGGTTGCGCGTACGCCCGAAGCGGCGGATGGCGTACTCGCTGCTGTCGAAACCCAGGTACTGCAGTTTCGGACGCAGCTTCAGCAGCGGCGCGCGCCACGCGCCTTCGCCACAGCCGATGTCGAGCACGGTGCGGATCGGTCGCTCCAGATGGTATTCGGCCACCGCCACCGCCAGTGCGACCTTGCGCGCGAGCCGGGGCGCGCCGCCGATGTCACCGTCGCGGTACCAGCGCTTGAAGTAGTCGGCGTCGTACTGCTTGGTCATGCGCGTGCCCGGGGTGCGGAAAGGCGGGAAGCTTACGCGATGCGGCGCGTTATCCTATGCGCCGCACGCCATCCCGCGCAGCCAGACGGAGCCAGCCGCATGTACCTGTGGGTCAAGACCTTCCATCTCGTCTTCGTCATCGCCTGGATGGCGACCGTGTTCTACCTCCCGCGCATCCTGGTCAACCTGGCCGAGACGGCCGGGCAGCCCGAGGTGCAGGCGCGCCTGCTGCTGATGGGTCGCCGCCTGTATGGCTTCGGCCACAGCATGTTCGGCATCGCGGTGATCCTCGGCGGCGTGCTGTGGTTCTATTTCGGCATCAGCGGTGGCTGGCTGCACGCCAAGCTGACGTTGGTCGCGCTGGTGCTGGCGCACTTCATCGTCACCGGCCGCTGGCTGAAGGGCGTGGCGAAGGGCAAGTCGCTGCCGTCGCCGACGGCATTGAAGTGGTTCAACGAACTGCCGCTGTTCGCGTTGATCGCGATCGTGTGGCTGGTGCTCGCCAAGCCGTTCTAACGTATCGCCCCTGTCAGCGGGGCGAGCGTTCGGTCGATCGCCCGACAGTCGCGTTCGCTTCGAGCTCAAGGATGGCCAGCACACGCGCATCGCGTGTCATCCGCCTGAATGCGCTCAGCATCTGGCGTTCCAGTTCGTCGTAGACCATTTCTACGTCGACCGCAGGCGTTTCGTTCGCGCTGGCGTTTGCTTCGACGGCACCACGGCCCGTGGCGAGCCACTCAAAACTCACGCTGGTCAACTCAGCCAGCTTGGCCAACCGACCCGTTGCCGGCAGCACACCCTCGACACTCTCCCAGTTCGCCACGGCACTGCGCGTCACGCCCAAGTTCAGGGCGAGCGCTTCCTGGGACATCCGTGCGCGTTGGCGTGCAATCCGGATGCGCATCGAGAGTTTCATGTGAGTTGATTCAGTGGTTGAGCGAGGACGACTCAAACTAAACGCGTGAATTCCGCGACGCAACTCACATTGCTGCGTCAGCCAGAATGACGCCATGTTGTGCACTCTGGCTGACACGCGCGCGTAAGTGATTGAGGCAGAACGTCAATGCGATTGTGAATGTCAGGGGCGCTGACACGCGTTTCCCCAATCGCGGTTGAAGCACACATTGGCCACGCGACAAGATCGACCCAAGGGCGCAGGGATGCCCGAGTCTGCCGGGCCTTCGCCGGTGCGCGCTAAGAGTCAAGGACGCTGCATGACGCAACCGTTGTTCCGCCCCGAAGTGATGCAGGCCAAGCGCGGCAGCTGGCTCGGCGGGATATCGCTGACGCAACCGGTGTCGTTGTGGGTGCTGACGCTGGCGGCTGCGCTGGTGGCGACGGTGATCGTACTGTTCGTAATCTTCGGCACGTACACGCGACGCTCAACTGTCACGGGACAGTTGGTGCCCTCTCAGGGCCTGGCGTCCGTACTGGCGCCCGCCACCGGGGTGGTGACCAGTCTGGGGGCAGAAGAGGGTAGCCGTGTGGCATTGGGTGACGCGCTGGCCGTGGTTGGCGTGCCTCGCGCGACGCTGGCTGCAGGCGACACGCAGGTGGCACTTGAGCAGCGGCTGCAACAACGACAGGACGGGTTGCTGTCCACCCAGCAGGCACAACAGGCGCAGCTGCGCGTCCAGGCGCTGGGTACGACAGCGCAACTGGCGGTCGCGCAGCGCGAACTGGCGCAGATCGAATCCGAAGTCACCACCCGGCAGGACCAGATCCGCATCGCCACGGAGACGCTGGCGCGCTTGCGTCGATTGGAGGGTGGCCAGTACGTCAGCGTGCTGCAGATCAAGCAGCAGGAAGCCACGGTGCTCGAGTACACCGGGCAGAGGCAGGCGTTGCAACGGCAGGCGATTGGTGTTCGGCGCCTGATTGCGCAACTGCAGCAGGCGGTGCACGAACTACCGGCGCAGGGGCAGGCAAGCGCCGCGGGCTTTCAGCGCGAGCTGGCGCAGTTGGAACAGGAGCGCGTGCAGATGCAGGCTGGAAGCGCGCTGGTCGTCAATGCCCCGGTCGCCGGTGTGGTAGCCACGCAGGTCGTCAAGCCAGGGCAGTCGGTGCAGGCCGGCCAGCCGCTGATGACGCTGTTGCCGGGCGATGGACGTTTGGAGGCCGAGTTGCTCGTACCGAGCCGGGCGATCGGTTTCATCGAGCCCGGCGACCGCGTCCTGCTGCGTTACCAGGCGTTCCCCTATCAGAAGTTTGGTCACCAGGAAGGGCGCATCACGGCCATCAGTCGCAGCGCGCTCAGTCCAGGCGAGTTGGGTGCGTTGATCGGCAATACACAGCAGGGTGAGCCGTTCTATCGGGTGACCGTTTCGCTGGCGCGACAGGCGATCACCGCGTATGGGAAGCCCGAGTCGCTGAAGCCGGGAATGTTGGTGGACGCGGATGTGCTGGGAGAGCGGAGGGCGCTGGTGGAATGGATCTTTGAGCCGCTGTACTCATTGGTCGGAAGGACGACTGAAGGTTGAAGTGGACGTCGGTATGGAATCTGGACCGCTCAATGGTTGACTGGACCCTGGCGCAGGGCTTGCGCCGCTAAAAGAGGAGAACGCTTGTGCGATCGTTGACTGCATTGGAGGTTTCTGAGGTTTCGGGCGGAAACAAGTTGGTTGTAGAGTTCCTTAAATGGGTTGCAGGAAGCGTGGGTTGGGATCTTGCCACGAGTGGTGAAGAACAGGATTCTCGGAAGTTCATCGTGGACAAGCCGAGCGCATCAAGTGCGGTGCAGGGTTAGTCTTTCAACGCTTTCGGCTGGTCCTCATTCAGGGCCAGCTTTTTAGGGATTTATGGCGATATGCAAAAAGCAATGTTGCTGCTTTGCGCAAGAAGGGCTGTCGCGAGTTTCTGCATCGCAGTCGGAGTCGCTCTGGTGCTCTATGCGTTGGTCGATCCTCCAGTGCGGGATACTGAAGGCTCTTGTAGCGCTGGTGGCCACGTTTTGCTTTTTCTGGGGCTTGTCTTTTTCTCCCCTTTAGTCGAAACGTTGGTGTTGGCGATACTCTATTCATTATCTAGATTTTTCTTCAACTCTCTCGTCTCTACTTGCTTTGCGGCGGTTGCTCTGGCTTCTTTGCATGCGTTAGTTTGGTGGGGGTGGGCTGTCATTGTGCTTGTTCCGTTCATGCTATTCGCTATCCCATTTTCTGTGTCGTCAGACACCATCGAGAAGAAGTTTATGTATTCTTTGATGATGCATTCCTTCCACAATTTCTATGTCTTTCTAGCGGTAATTTTGGCCACGTTGTTTGGTTGTTGATCATTATCTCTAATGCTCGATTGAACGCTTAGTGAGCCGTTCTATCGGGTGATCGTTTCGCTGGCGCGACAGGCGATCACGGCCTACGGTAAGCCGGAGGCATTGAAGCCGGGGATGTTGGTGGATGCGGACGTGCTGGGTGAGCGGCGGACGCTGGCTGAATGGATCTTTGAGCCGCTGTACTCGCTGGGTGGGAAGGTGGGCAATGGTTGAGCTGCCGCCCGGTAACAAGATTGCCGGGTGTGTTCCCGGCCCCAAGACGCGGGCGTGCGTCGATTAACATAAGGAGTGATTTGAATGTATGAACTGAGCATGGACCAGATCAACGTAGTTTCCGGAGGGAGCGAGGAAAGCTACGGCGCTGGATATGAGGTTGGCCACGCCATTGGGAGTGCGCTCAAATGGGCTGGCGCTATCTCGCTCGTAGTGGCCATTGTTGTCGCAAACTCTTGAGGAAGACTTCATGGTCCGCGAACTACGTGAGCACGAGTTGTTTAGCATTTCTGGTGGCGATTGCGATTGCCGAAGATGCCGCGAAATGAGTGAATTGGCCGACGACATCGTTGACTTCTTTGAGGGAGTTTGGGACGGTCTTAACGACGGACTTTGATATCATGTCCGAGCCCCGCATGCTGCTTGTGCGGGGCACTAATCCTAATCAACTATATTCGGAATAATAATGCGCGGTGCTAGGGGAACAATTCCGTATGTGATCGTCATGGGTATCGTTGTCACTAAGCACGGTTTGGACGTTGGATCAGGAATTGATGTCTTTCTCGGCGTACTTTCGATTCCATGTGCTTGGATAATATGGCGGCAGGGACGGGAACAGAATGGATCTAAGCCCTGATAATAGGTTGGCCGCCTAATTGCTGCTCCGAGTTAAATGCCAAAGGCTGTGGTGGCTCGCCAGGCGATTCGTTCCTTGCGGCCCGGTCATGGGCTGCTGTAGATGCCTTTGGGGGAGCTTTTGTCCGTCCTGCAGGGTGCAATAAGTGTTTTCGAAGCTGCCAGTTAATTGCTAGGGCGGCGGCTGCTCGTCGGCATTTTTTTGGCTTCGTGTCGATGGTTGCCGCTATCGTGTAATAGAGCCACGTTCGCACGGTCTTTGCTATCGACTGAGATTAAGAATAACAAGAGGCGTTCTCGGAGTTGAGATTGTTGAAAACAGTGCTGCAATCCGAGGCCGCCGAGTGCGGCCTCGCTTCTCTTGCGATGGTGGCCAGCGCGCATGGTTATCATGTTGGCTTGTCGGAGCTTCGCCGTCGTTTCCCGCTCTCCCTCAAAGGCGCCAAGCTCAATCATCTGATCCATATCGCCCAACAGCTTGGCTTTTCCACTCGCCCGCTGCGGCTGGACATGGAAGATGCCGGCAAGCTCAAGCTGCCCTGCATCCTGCATTGGGATCTCAACCACTTCGTCGTACTGGCGAAGGTAGGCAGGTCGAGGGTCACCATCCTTGATCCAGCCATCGGCGAGCGCAAACTCTCGCTGTCAGAGGTCTCCGATCACTTCACCGGCGTGGCGCTTGAGCTGACGCCAACGGCCGAGTTCAAGCCGCAGAAGGCGACGCCCTCCGTGACGGCTCGGCAGCTTACGGGCCCGGTGCGCGGAATGTGGCGCGCACTGGCCCAGATCCTGTTGCTGTCCGTGGCACTGCAGGTGTTCGTGGTGCTGGCGCCGTTCTACATGCAGTGGGTGGTGGACCAGGTGCTGGTATCCGCAGATCGCGATCTGCTGACGGTCCTTGGGCTGGGATTCGGGCTGGCGCTGGTGCTGCAGATCGGTATCGGCCTGCTGCGTGGCTGGTCGGTGGTGTATCTGTCTTCCCGGCTCGGACTGCAATGGATGGGCAACGTGTTCGCCCATTTGCTCAGATTGCCGCTGGACTACTTCGAGAAGCGCCACCTCGGCGACATCACCTCGCGCATGTCGTCGGTACAGGCTATCCAGCGCACGCTGACCACGAGTTTTGTCGAAGCCATCATCGACGGTCTGATGGCGATGGTCACACTCGGCCTGATGCTGTTCTACAGCTGGAAGCTGGCGCTGGTGACACTGTTGGCCGTGATCCTTTATCTGGGCATTCGCTCCATCGCGTACCGGCCCGTCCGCGATCGTACCGAGCAGCAACTGGTCGCGGGCGCCAAGCAGCAGACCCATCTGCTGGAATCGTTGCGCGGGATGCAGAGCCTGAAAGTGGCGGGCGAGGAGTCGCAGCGCCGCAGTACCTACGACAACCTGATGCACGACACCGTCAATCAGGAAGTACGGCTGGCGCGCATGGGGCTGGGTTTCAACAGCGCCAGCCAACTGGTGTTCGGCATCGAACGCATCGCCGTGATCTGGATCGGCGCCACGCTGGCCCTGCAGAACGCGTTCTCCGTCGGCATGCTGATCGCTTACCTGGCGTACAAGGACCAGTTTGCCGGGCGGATGGCGGCCCTGATCGACAAGTGGGTCGAGTTCCGCATGCTGCGCCTGCATGGCGAGCGTCTGGCCGACATCGTGTTGACGCCGCCCGAGGAGCACGCCGGTCAGCCTGAGGCACCGTCCCCGGCCAGCACACGGATCGAGGTGGAGAACCTCGCCTTCCGCTATGGCGAGGGCGAGCAATGGGTACTGAAGGACTGCAGTTTCACGATCGAGGCCGGCGAATCGGTGGCGATCATCGGCGCGTCCGGCTGCGGGAAGACCACGCTGGTCAAACTGCTGCTGGGCCTGCTGCCGCCCACGGCGGGCACCATCCGCGTCGGCGGGCACGATCTGCACAGGATCGGTCCCCGCAGTGTCCGCGCCATCGTAGGCGCCGTGATGCAGGACGACCAACTGTTTGCCGGCAGCGTGGCCGACAACATCAGTTTCTTCGATCCGGAAATGGACCAGGCCCGGATCGAACACGCGGCGCGGTTGGCCGCCGTGCATGACGAGATCGCCGCCATGCCGATGGGCTATTACAGCCTGATCGGCGACATGGGCAGTTCGCTGTCAGGTGGGCAGAAGCAGCGGGTGATCCTGGCGCGGGCGTTGTACCGCAATCCGAAGCTGCTGTTCCTCGACGAGGCGACCAGCCATCTGGACGTGATGAAGGAACGTCTGGTCAACGATGCGGTCAGGGCCTTGAGCCTGACCAAGGTCATCGTGGCCCACCGGCCCGAGACCATCGCCAGTGCGGACCGCGTGCTGGTGATGGAGCAGGGGCGGATCGCGCAGGAACTCAGGCCGCAGGCGTCGGCGGCCGACGTCCAGGCCGTGCCCGCTTGAGCGCCGCGCTTCTTTTCAGCGCGGTTGCTTCTCGAAATCCCCGGTCTTCGGCAGTTCCACCGGCACGCCGTTCGCGTCGCAGGTGCCGGCGGCGCACAGGCGTGCGCGCAGCTTCGGCGTGGCCTGCACGATGACGTGGTAGATCGTGTTCTGCTCCAGCGTGCCGCGGAAGGCATCGCTGCCGGGGCCGATGGCCCAGATGCCCACGTCTTCACCGCCGTGCGATTCGGACTTCAGCGGCACCAACGCTTCCTGCAGGTAATCGGGATGCTCGGTGTCGACATGGCTCAGGTCCGGGCGGCCTTCGGCGGGCTCGACGCTGCTGGGCGCGTGCAGGAATTTCTTCGGACCCGCAGGCTGGCGGTTGCTGGCACCGGTATAGCCGGGGCCATTGGCGTAGCTCAGCGTGGTGAAGGTCATGCCGGTCTGGTCGCGCGCGAGGTCGCCGGGCGTGTCGTCTTCGCCACCCTGGCCGCGCACCTTGCCGAGGATCGGATTGCCGCGCACGGGATAGCCGACGAAGTTCAGCGTGTGCGAATGATCGGCCGTGACGAGGATCAGCGTGTCGTCGCGCGAGGTCGCTTCGAGGGCGGCCTGCACGGCATCGGACATCGCGACGGTCTCGTCGAGCGCGCGATACGCGTTTCCGTAGTGGTTGGCGTGGTCGATGCGCGCCCCTTCCACCAGCAACACGAAGCCTTCCGGGTTGCGCGAGAGCGTGTGGATCGCAGCGCGGGTCAGGTCGGCGAGCGATGGCTCGCCCTGGTCGTCCTTGCGGCGGTCATGTTCGAACTGCATGTGGTCGTATTCGAACAGGCCCAGCAGCTGCGGCGCGTCGGCCGCGGCCTTCAGCTGCTGCGTATTCCACACGTACGCTCCCTGGGGATGCGCCTGCTGCCACTCGGCCACCAGGTTGCGGCCATCCAGACGCTGGCCGACCTTGTCGTCCTCTTCCGGGTCGCGTACGTCGACCGGCAGGAACTCGCCGCGGCCACCGGCCAACGCGACCGTCGGACCATGGCCGAAGCGCGCCGAGGCGAGCAGTTGCTGCGCGATGTCCGTGCAGCCTGCGGCGACGGCTTCTTCGGGCAGGTCGGTGTCGTTTTCCCAGTCGCGGTGCGGGACATGCGCGTACGTGGCCGCGGGTGTCGCATGGGTCAGGCGCGCCGTCGTGACGATGCCCGTCGCCAGGCCCGCGCTGTCGCCCAGCGTCAGCCAACTGAGCAGGTGCTTGCCGCGGCTGTCGGCGCAATCGTTCTTGCGACCCGCGGAAACGCCGATGGCGCCCATGTGCGACTTCACGCCGGTAGCGACCGCGGTCATCGTGCCGGCGGAGTCGGGCGTCTGCGAATCGGTGTTGTAGGTCTTGCTGAAGGCGGTATGCGGGAAGCGCTCCCAGCTCAGCAGGTTCTCCTCGCCCGGCGTGCCCTTGCGCTGGCCTTCGAAGATGCGCGCGGCGGCTACCGTGGTCAGGCTCATGCCGTCGCCGAGGAAGACGATGACGTTCTTCGCGCGTCCCTGCATGGCCCCATTGCCGGCCGCCTTCGCAGCACCACTGCGATACCACCACTGCGGCGTCTCGCCCTGGGGATGCGCCACCGGGGCGACATCGACCTGGATGGAGGAGGGCACGGAAGGCGAGGTGCTGGCACAGCCGGCCAGGACGCTGAGCAGGATCGCGCCGGCGAGCGGCGATACGAAAGAACGCGGGAGCATGGCGAACCGGAGAAAGACGGACGCATCATTATGCCGTCCGGGCAGTGTCCTGTTCATGACACCCGGCATTCCGCCCGCAAGGTCGCCCCCGGCGGGGCCTTGGGATAAGGTGTTCCGTCCATTTATGCGAGTCGTCTGGATGAAGCTGGTCTCCGCCTGGTTGAGGATCCCGTTCTGGCAGCGCGTCGTCGCCGGCTTCGTGCTGGGCGCGCTGGCGGGCTGGCTGATGGGGCCGGCGGCGGGTATCTGGCTGAAGCCGCTGGGCGATCTGTACGTCACGCTGATCAAGATGATCGCGGTGCCGCTGGTGTTCTTCGCGGTGATCAATGCGGTGTCCAGCCTGCACGGACAGAAGTCCGTGGCGGCATTGGGCGGGCGCACGTTCCTTTGGTTCGCCGCGACGGCGGCGCTGGCCGTCTGCGTAGGCCTGGCGGTGGGCTGGGTGGTGCAGCCGGGCAAGGGGCTGACCGGGCTGATGATGGCGCCCGACTACCAGGTGCGCGAAGTGCCCACGCCGGTGCAGGTATTGCTCGACATCGTGCCGGCCAATCCGTTCAAGGCCCTGACCGAGGGCAAGATCCTGCAGGTGATCTTCTTCGCCGGCCTGCTCGGCTTTGCGCTCGTGAAGCTCGGCGAACGCAGCGCGGGCCTGCGCAAGCTCGCGGGCGAGGCCAGCGACACGATGGTGCAGGTCACCCGTTTCGTGCTGGAGATGACGCCGCTGGGCACGTTCGGCCTGATCGGTTCGCTGGTGGGCACGTATGGCTTCGAGAAGCTGCTGCCGCTGGGCAGCTACATCGGTGCGTTGTACGTCGCGTGCGCGCTCCACATCGTGGTGGTGTACGGCAGCCTGCTGCTCGCGCACGGCTTGAACCCATGGAAGTTCTTCCGTGGCGCGGCGCCGGGCATGCAGGTGGCGTTCGTCAGTTCGTCGAGCTTCGCCTCGATGCCGGTCGCGCTGCGCAGCGTCACCCACAACCTGGGCGTGGACAAGGATTACGCCGCGTTCGCCGTGCCGCTCGGTGCCAGCATCAAGATGGACGGCTGCGGCGCGATCTATCCGGCGCTGACCTCGATCTTCGTGGCGCAGTACTTCGGTCTGGACCTGTCGGTGAACCAGTACTTCGTCATCCTGCTGGCCTCGGTGCTGGGCAGCTTCGGCACAGCCGGTGTGCCGGGTACGGCGACGGTGATGGTCACGCTGGTGTTGAGTGCGGCGAACCTGCCGCTGGAAGGTATCGGCTTGCTCGTGGCGATCGACCGCATCCTCGACATGATGCGCACGATGACCAACGTGACCGGGCAGATGCTGGTGCCCGTGCTGGTGGCGAAGGAGACCGGGTTGCTGGACCGGGAGATCTACGAGTCGGCGTCGACCAACGTCGGCCTGGACGAGGGCGAGCCTCGCGCAGGTTGAGTCGCGTGCGCCCTTGCGGTTGTGGGAGCGACGTCAGTCGCGATGCGCGCCCCGGTTCGCTCCGATCGCGACTGACGTCGCTCCCACGAGAAAAACGCTTTCACCCCATCACGCCGGTGTCGCCTTGTCGCGCGATACCCACCAGGCGAACACGCCTGCCGTGACGAACATCAGCAGGCTGTAGACCGCGGCCGGAACGGAAATGGTGGGCCTCTCCAGCACATTGAGCGCGATGAAGATCGCCAGCGTGCCGTTGTGAATGCCGATCTCCATCGCGATGGCGATGGCCTGCTTCTTCGGCAGCCGTAGCGCCAGGGGCGCTGCATAGCCGGCACCCATGCTCGCCATGTTGAACAGCAGGCCGGCCAGGCCGACGACGGCGAAGTAGGTCGCCAGCGTTTCCCATGCCTGGACGACTGCGGCGACCACCAGCAAGGCGAGCACGAGCACCGATGCCAGGCGGATCGGCTTTTCCGCACGAGCGGCGAAGCCCGGCGCCTTCGCACGCAGCAGCATGCCGATGGCAACCGGCAGCAGGATGATGACGGCGACTTCGATCACCTTCTTCGTCGGCGGCGGCACGTACTGGCCGGCGCCGAAGAAGTACTCCAGCGACAGGTTGAGGATCACCGGCAAGGTCAGCAGGCAGAGCAGGCTGTTGATCGCGGTCAGGGTGATGTTCAGTGCCACATCGCCGCGCGCGAGATGGCTGTAGATGTTGGCGGTTGCACCACCCGGCGACGCCGCGAGCAGCATGAGTCCGACGGCGAGTTCGGCCGGCAGCCCGAAGCCCAACGCCAGCCCGAACGCTGCCCACGGCAGCACCAGCGTTTGCAGCGCGAGCCCGATCAGCACCGCGCGCGGGTAGCGTGCGACGCGACGGAAATCGTCCAGCGTCAGTCCCAGCCCCAGCCCGAGCATGATGATGCCCAGCGCCAACGGCAGCAGCAGGTTGGTCAGCAATGAAGCCTGCATCGCGTACGACTCCCCTTCGGCGCGAGTGGACAGATGGCGCGCGTTATGGGCACGCCTGCCGGAGGATGGCGGCAATGCGCCATGCGGTGCAAGTTGCGCTGCACCGTCGAATCAAATGAAGAAGGCCGCATATGGCGGCCTTCTTCGTGTCGCGGATCTGCCCTGCGCGTTACATCGCGACGCGGCGGCCGCTGAGGTAACGGTTGGCCCAGTAGCCGGTCAGCAGGGTGTCCACGCGCACGTCCTTGCCGCGGCTGGGCGAGTGCAGGAAGCGGCCTTCGCCGACGTAGATGCCGACATGGTTCACGCGGCCCTTCAGGCCGAAGAACACCAGGTCGCCCTGGCGGAGCTCTTCGCGCGCGCCGATCAGTTCGGCATCGGCCTTGCTGGCCATGTCGCGGGAGACGCGCGGCAGTTCGATGCCGAGCGCGGTGCGGAACACGTAACCGACCAGGCCGCTGCAGTCGAAGCCGCTGTCGGGCGAGGTGCCGCCCCAACGGTAGGGCGTGCCCATCAGGGCGAGCGCGCGCTGGAGCACGACCTGGACCTTGCCGCCCTGTTGTTCCTGGGCGACCACGCCTTCCTTGCTGAGGTCGTAGGCAGCCAGCAGCTTGCTGATGTCGCCGGCGACCATCGCCGAACGATCGACCAGCGGCAGCGTGTCGCTGGCTGCCAGACGCGGGAGCAGGGCAGAGAGCGTAGCGGTCGCGGCCTCGGCGGCCTTTTCCTTGACGCTGGCGGTGACCGACTTGGCCGGGGCTGCAGCGGGCGCTTCGACCACGTCGGCGCTGGCAGCGGCCGGCGCGGCGGCATCGGCCGGCGCAGGTGCATTCTGGGCGAAGGCCGTGGAGGCGGCGACGCAGAGCGACAGGCTGAAGAGGATTCGGGTGACCCCCCGCGGGATGCGGTGGGTGGCGGCTGGCAGGCCTGGCGGCAGGTCGTCGGTCGTCACGCGCGGGAAGGGATTCACAGGATGGTCACGATAATGCCGGCTGATCGGCCCGATTTGGTTCAGAAATCGTTATTTATTCGTTAAGCGTGAACGTCCGCTGTCACAGACTTGACCGATTCCTAACGAAGGACGCGTTTCGCGCCCGTGTAGTGGTCCCGCCAGTAGGGGCCGTCCAGGTGGTCCAGCCGGACCGTGCCCCCGGTGCTCGGGGCGTGGACGAACCTGCCTTCGCCTACATAGATGCCCACGTGGGTGACCGTCCCCCAGCTGCCGAAGAAGACAAGGTCGGCCGGCGCCAGGCGGCGCGGCTCGATCTTCGGGCCCTGCACGCTGGCCAGCTCGCGCGAGGTGCGCGGCAGGCGGACATCCAGCATGTCCCGGAATACGTAGGTGACCAGGCCGCTGCAGTCGAAGCCGGACTCCGGGGTGTTGCCGCCGTACCGGTAAGGGGTGCCCACCAGGCCGATGGCCCGCATCAGCACCGCCGTCGCGGCGGCCGGATCGTCGGCCTCCACCACCGGCCACGCACGTTGCGCGGGCGGCGGGGACTTCCGGACCTGGGGCTTGGAGCCGCCACAGCCGGCCAGGCCCAGCACGACGACGCAGACGGACAGCGCGACCCAGCGCCGAAGTGGCGCGGGCTGGGGCAAGCCGGGATAATGTCGGGCCTTCATCGCGGCGCATCTTCGCCGCATTCCCTCGCGGCCGACAAGCCGCTCCCGTCCTGCCGGCCGGCAGGCCCCGCCCAGAGTCCCGCATGAAAATCGCAAAAGACAGCGTCGTCCGTTTCCACTACACCGTGTCCGAAGCCGGCCAGGAGCCGATCGAAACCTCGACGGACCGCGAGCCGCTGGCGATCCTGATCGGCCACGGCAACATCATCCCGGGCCTCGAGAACGCGATGCAGGACCGTGAAGCCGGCGAGAGCTTCGGCGTCGACGTCGCCGCGGCCGATGCCTATGGCGAGCGTCGCGACGGCCTGACCCAGCGCGTGCCCAAGAAGCACTTCGGCAACCAGCGTCTGATCCCCGGCCAGCAGGTCGTGCTGCAGACCAACTTCGGTCCGCGCGCCGTCACCATCGAGAAGATCGGCATGAGCGTGGTCGATGTGGACCTCAACCACCCGATGGCCGGCAAGGACCTGCATTTCGACGTGGAGATCGTGGAAGTGCGCGAAGCCAGCGCCGAAGAGCTCGAGCACGGCCACGTGCACGGCGACGGCGGCCACCACCACTGAGTCGCGTCTTGCGCCCTGCGCAACGATCGAACGGCCCGCGAAAGCGGGCCGTTTCTTTTGGCGCGCGAGCCGAAGCGCGCGACGTGCTCTAATCGTGCCTCGATACGGGGGAATGGAATGACGGCGACGATCACGCAGAACCTGGCACCTGTCGGGGTGTCGGAGCGCATCGGCGCGATGGACGTGCTGCGCGGGTTCGCGCTGCTGGGCATCCTGCTGATGAACCTGGAGGGCTTCGTGGGGCCGGTGATGGCTTCGGCGAGCGGCGTGGATCCGGCGCTGAGCGGCGCCGACCGCATCGCCGACCTGCTGATCTACGTGCTTGTACAGGGCAAGTTCTACACCTTGTTCTCGCTGCTGTTCGGCATGGGGTTCGCGGTGATGTCGCAGCGGGCGGAACAGGCCGGCCGTCCCTTCGCGGGCGTGTACTGGCGGCGCGGGCTGGCGCTGCTGGCGATCGGCCTGTTGCACGCGATCTTCATCTGGGCGGGCGACATCCTGATGATGTATGCCTTGTGCTCGTTCCTGCTGCTGGCGTTCCGGCCATTGCCGTACCGCTGGTACGTGTGGTTCGGGTTGGGTGCCTACGTCATACCGATCGGCTTCATGTACCTGATGGGCGCGATGGGTTCGCTGCTCGGCGGCACCGAGGGCTGGGACAAGGCGATGGGCGAGATCGGTGCGCAGATGCAGGCCCTGGTCGAGAGCGAGCGGGCCGCCTACGCCAGCGGCAGCTATGCCGATGCGACATGGCAGCGCTTCAAGAGCACAGGCATGGCACTGAGCAACATCACCATGTTCGGGTTCATCGCCTTCGGCCTGTTCCTGCTGGGAGCGTGGTTCGTGCGTAGCGGCGCCATTGCGCGTCCGCTCGAGTTCCCGCGCTTCTATGCTGCACTCCGCTGGGTAGCACTGCCGTTGGGTTTGTTGGTGATGCTGGGATCGCTCGCCCTGTCGCCGGTGATGGATGCCGCGACGTACAACCTGAGGACAGCGACCGCTTTCGCGCTGCAGATGGCCGCCAACCTGTTGATGTGCCTGGGTTACCTGGCGTGGATCCTGAAGGCCTTGCAGACGCCGGTGGGCGGGCGGGTCCTGTCGGTGCTGGCGCCGGCGGGCCGGATGGCGCTGACCAACTACCTGATGCAGTCGCTGGTGTGCACGTGGATCTTCTACGGCTACGGGCTGGGGTATTTCGAGCAACTGCCGCGTGCCTGGCATCCGCTGTTCGCACTGGTGTTCTTCGGCGTGCAGGTGGTACTCAGTCATGCCTGGCTGTCGCGCTTCCGTTTCGGCCCGATGGAATGGGCTTGGCGCTCGCTGACCTACGCGAAGTGGCAGCCGCTGCGCCTTCGCACCGTGTGATTGCGACTAGAATGTCGGGGTGAATCCCCCCCGCGACGACGTTCTCATCATCGGTGGCGGTGCCATCGGCCTGGCGACCGCCCTGGCGTTGCTGGAAGCCGGCCGAGGCGTGCGCGTCATCGACGCTGGCCGCGCTGGCGGCGGTGCATCGCACGGCAACTGCGGCACGATCACGCCGAGCCACGCGCCGCCGCTCGCGGCGCCTGGCGTGGTGGCGCAGGCACTGCGCTGGATGTTCACCCCCGATGCGCCGCTCTATCTGAAACCACGCGTCGATCCGGCCCTCTGGCACTGGCTGCTGCGCTTCGCCGCGCGCTGCAACCCGCGCGATTGGCGACAGAGCACGCAGGCCCGCGCTGCGCTGCTCAACGACGCGCGTGTGCGGCTGGCCGACTGGGTCGGCCGCTACGGCCTGCAGTGCGAATTCGAAGAAGAAGGGCTGGACTACGTCTTCCGCGATCCGCGCAAGTTCCAGCAATACGTGGACGAAAGCGTCGTGCTGGCCGAATTCGGCATCGCCACGCAGGTGTTCGGCGGCAGCGACTACGAGCGCGACGAGCCCGCGATGTTGCCTGGCGTGGCCGGCGCCATCCGGTTTCCGGGCGATGCGCGGTTGCGGCCGGATCGCTACGTAGCCGAACTCGCGCGCGTGGTGCGTGCCCATGGCGGCGTCATCGACGAGTACTGTCGCGTGGAGCGCCTCGAACAGGCGGGCGAAGGTGTTCGATTGGCCACGGACCAGGGGCCGCGGGAAGGGCGCGATGCGGTGATCGCGCTGGGCGCCTGGACGCCCGCGTTCGCACGCCGGCTCGGTATCCGCGCGCCCATCCAGCCCGGCAAGGGCTACTCGATCACTTACTCGCGGCCTGCGCAGGTGCCCCGCCATCCGATGGTGCTGAAGGACCGTTCGGTGTGCGTGACGGTCTGGGAAAGCGGCTTCCGGCTGGGGAGTACGATGGAGTTCTCCGGTCATGACGACAGCCTCAATCCGACCCGCCTCGCCGCGCTGGAGCGCGGTGCGCGCGAGTTCCTCCGCGAGCCCGTCGGCCCGGACGTGCATGAGCACTGGTGCGGCTGGCGGCCGATGACCTGGGACGACCTGCCGTTGCTGGGACACGCGCCGGGCCAACGCCATGTCTGGATCGCCGCGGGCCACGGCATGCTGGGCATCAGCATGAGCACCGCCACCGGCCAGTTGATGGCCGACATGATCACCGGCCGTACGCCGGCCTTCGATCCCACCCCGTACCGACCGGAGCGATTCGCATGACGCCACAGGCATTCGATCTTGTCGTGATCGGCGGCGGCTCCGGTGGACTCGCTGGTGCGTTCCGCGCGGCGTCGCACGGCGCACGGGTGGCCCTGCTCGAACCGAAGGAGCTCGGGGGCACCTGCGTCAACGTCGGCTGCGTGCCGAAGAAGGCGATGTGGCTGGCGGCCGAACTGTCCCAGAAGATCGCGCTGGCCTCATCGTTGGGATTCGACGTGTCGCCGCCCGTGCTCGACTGGAAGGAGTTCATCGTCCATCGCCAGCGCTATATCGCCGGCATCCACGCCAGCTACCGCAAACGGCTGGACGGAAGCGGAGTGGTGCTGATGCCCTGCCACGGCCGATTGCTCGACGCGCATACCGTGGTGAACGCCGATGGCGTGCCGTTGCGTGCGGAGCACCTGCTGATCGCGACCGGCGGTCGGCCCTCGCGGCCGGACATCCCGGGTGCGGCGTTGGGACAGGTGTCGGACGATTTCTTCAACCTGTGCGCGGCGCCGGCGCGCGTCGCGATCGTCGGCGGCGGTTACGTGGCGGTCGAGCTGGCCGGCGTGCTGCAGGCGCTGGGCAGCCAGGTGGAGCTGTTCGTGCGCGGGCAGAAGCTGCTCGATGGATTCGACGCGCAGATCACCGCGGAGCTGGCGGACGACATGCGCCAGCACGGCGTGCGCCTGCACTTCGGCCATGCGGTGGCGGCGCTTGAGGAGGCACGCGACGGCGGCGTGATCGTGCTGGCGGAAGACGGCACGCGCAGCGAGCGCTTCGATCGTCTGATCTTCGCCACCGGTCGCACGCCGAACACCGGCGGGATGGGGCTGGATGTCGCGGGCGTGAAGACCGATGCGCGGGGGTTCGTGCAGGTGGATGCGTGGCAGGACACGAACGTGCCCGGCATCCATGCGGTGGGCGACGTGACCGGCCAGGCGGCACTGACGCCGGTGGCCATCGCCGCCGCACGGCGCCTGATGGATCGGGTGTTCGGCGGGCAGTCCGATGCCCGCCTGGATTATCGCGACATCGCGACCGTCGTCTTCTCGCACCCGCCGGCGGGCAAGGTGGGGCAGACCGAAGACGAAGCCCGTGCCGAGCATGGCGACCGCGTGAAGGCGTATACCGCGCGCTTCAGGCCCATGCTGCATGCCCTGGCCGATTCGCCGCAGCGCGGCCTGTTCAAGCTGGTGTGCGTGGGTGAGGAAGAGCGGGTGGTCGGCATCCACCTGCTGGGCGAAGGGGCCGACGAAATGCTGCAGGGGTTCGCGGTGGCGCTGAAGAAGGGCATCACCCTCGCGGACCTGCATGACACGATGGCCATCCATCCCACCAGCGCCGAGGAAGTGGTGCTGATGCGCTGAGTCCGCGGGGCAGGGTGCGGCGATACAATGGCGCCATGGACACCTACACGCTGCACCAAGGCACCGCGCCGCTGTTCATCAGCCTGCCGCACAACGGGACGCGCGTGCCCGACGACATCGCCGCGCGCCTGACGCCGGAAGCGCGACGCGTGCCGGACACCGACTGGCATGTCGCCGAGTTGTACGGCTTTGCGCGCTCGTTGGGCGCATCGATCATCGTGCCCGCGTACTCGCGCTACGTCGTCGATCTCAACCGGCCCGAAGACGACGTCTCGCTGTATCCCGGGCAGAACACCACCGGCCTGTGCCCCATCGTGCGCTTCAGCGGCGATCCGGTGTACTTGCCGGACCAGGCCCCCACGCCGGACGACATCGCTGCACGTGTGGACATCTACTGGCGGCCCTACCACCAGGCGCTGCGGCAGGAGCTCGCGCGCATCCGCGAAACGCACGGCCGTGTCGTGTTGTGGGAAGGCCATTCGATCCGCAGCGAAGTGCCCTTCCTGTTCGAAGGGCGACTGCCGGATTTCAACCTCGGCACGGCGGCCGGGGCGAGTTGTTCGCCTGCGCTGCAACAGGCGCTGGAAGCGATCCTCGCGGCGCAGTCGGACTACAGCTTCGTCGTCAACGGCCGGTTCCGCGGCGGCCATATCACCCGGCACTACGCCGATCCCGCGAATGGCGTGCAGGCGGTGCAACTGGAACTGGCGCAGCTGAACTACATGGATGAGGACAGCTTCGCCTATCTGCCCGAACGCGCCAGCCGCACGCAGGTGCTGATCCGACGGTTGCTGGAAAGCACGCTGGCATGATCGCGCGCCGATGAGCCGAGCCGGCGCAGAGGACGAACTGGCGCAGCCGTTGGACGTCGCGCCTGCCGAGGCGATGGATGCGCCATCCGCGCATCCCGCCCTGCATGTCGTCAGTCGTTCCGGTCTTGCATTGGCGGCGATGGGTGCCATCGCGTTTTCCGGCAAGGCCATCATCGTCAAGCTCGGTTACCGCTACGGCACCGATGCGATCACCCTGTTGGCGCTGCGTATGCTGGTGGCATTCCCGTTCTTCCTCGCGATGGGCGCGTGGGCCGCGCGGCGCAGCGCGCCCCTGAGTGCCGCAGACCGCGGGCGGATCCTGTTGCTCGGGTTCCTTGGCTATTACCTCGCCAGCTTCCTGGATTTCGCGGGCCTGGCGTACATCACCGCTACGCTGGAACGGCTGATCCTCTACCTCACCCCGACCCTGGTGGCGTTGGTCGGCTGGCTGGCGTTCGGCCGACGCATCTCGCGCCGCCAGGCGGTGGCGCTGCTGGTGAGCTACGTGGGCGTGGCGCTCGCCTTCGGCCACGACTTGCAGGTGGGAGGCGCCAACATCGCGCTGGGAAGTTTGCTCGTATTCGGCAGCGCGCTGGCGTATGCGCTCTACCTGGTGGGCAGCGGTGAACTGGTCGCGCGGGTGGGTGCGGTGCGCCTGACGGCCTACGCCAGCAGCGTGGCCAGCGTGCTGTGCCTGCTGCAATTCGTCTTGCTGCGGCCGATGGAAGCGCTGGCGCTGCCGTGGCAGGTGTATGCGCTGTCGCTGGTGAACGGCACGCTGTGCACCGTATTGCCGGTGCTGGCGGTGATGATGGCGGTCGCGCGGATCGGTTCGGCGCTGGCCGCGCAGGTGGGAATGATCGGGCCGGTCTCGACCATCATCCTCAGTCTGTTCCTGTTGGGCGAACCGATGGGGCCGTGGCAGGTCGCCGGCACGGTGCTGGTGATGGCGGGCGTGTTCGTGGTGTCGCAGCAGAAGACCGTCCCACGCTGAATACGTGCCGCTAGGCCGCCGCGGTCGCTTCGGTCAACCAACGCACGACATGCGACAGCGCGTCGGCGTGGCTGTCGCCAGCGTCCCTGCGTTCCTGGTAACGCCGCAGTTGCCCGTGCGCGCCGGTGCCTTCCTCGAGGATCTGCCACACACGTTCCACCTGTCGTGCGCAGTCCAGCGCGCGGATGTCTTCGCCCAGCGCATCCAGGGTGTTCTCCAGCATCTCGCGCACCGACACCAGGCGGTGGCTGCCCAGATCGATCAGGCCGGCATCGAATCCGTGACGCTGTGCGCGCCACAGGTTCTCCGCGACGATGGCCTGGTCGCCAGCATGCAGGCCGCGGTAAAGCTCGGGCCTGCGTTCGAGGTGCCGCACCAGGCAGCGGTAGACCTGCGCGATGGCCAACGCATCGCAGACGTCGGTGCAGGCGTCGGTGACACGCAGTTCGAGGGTGGGGAAGGCGAGCGACGGGCGCAGTGCCCACCAGAGGAAGCTCGCATCCTGGATCGCGCGGCCGTCGGTCATGCGCTGGACGTAGTGATCGTACTCGGCCTGGTCACGGAACAGCGGCGGCAATCCGGTGCGGGGGATCTCCTGGTAGGCGGTCTGCCGGTAACCCATCAGGCCCGTGGCATGGCCCATCCAGAAGGGCGACGACGTGCTGAGCGCGAGCAGCAGCGGCAGGAACGGCTGGACGCGCGCCATCAGTGCGACGCGTTGTGTCGGGTCGGCCGGCTGTACGTGCACGTGCAGGCCGCACAGCAGGTTGCGCTGGCCGAGCATCTGCAGTTCGCCCATTACCTTGTCATAGTGGGGCTTGTCCGTACTGCGTTGCCCACGCCATTGCGCCGACGGATGGGTGCCGGCCGACAGGATGCCGAGTCCGTGCCGGTGCGCGATGTCGCTGACAGTGCGGCGCAATGTGCGCAGGTCGGCTTCGGCGGCGCTTGGGCCATCATGCACGCCGGTCTGGACTTCGACCTGGGTCTGCAGCATCTCGCTGCCGAAACGCTCACCCAGTGTTTCGCGGCATTCGGCGAAGAACCGACGCGGCATGTGCCGCAGCCGGCGCCCGTTGCGGCGCACGAGGAAATACTCTTCCTCGAGACCGAACGTATAGGCGTGAAGGACGGGCCCGGATGTCGATGCCATGCACGGGTTATCGCACCGGCAGGGTGAACGCGATGTTCAACCGCACCGCGCGACAGTACCTGCTGGAGGATAGCGAGGCCGTCGCAACGGCCCCGTGCGACGAAGGGCCGGAATCAGGCTTCCAGCGAAGCCAGATCGCCCTTGGTCTCGAGCCACGTCTTGCGATCGCCCGAACGCTTCTTGGCCAACAGCATGTCCATCAGGCCGCGCGTCTGCAGGTCGTCGTCCACGGTCAGCTGCACCAGCCGGCGCGTGTCCGGATGGATGGTGGACTCACGCAACTGGGAAGGATTCATCTCGCCCAGGCCCTTGAAGCGGGTGACGTTCACTGCGCCACGGATCTTCTCGCGCTCGATTTTCTCGAGCAGCAGGCGCTTCTCTTCCTCGTCGAGCGCGTAGAACACCTGCTTGCCCACGTCGACGCGGAACAGCGGCGGCATCGCGACGAACACGTGCCCGGCCGCGACCAGGGCGGGGAAGTGGCGCAGGAACAGCGCACTCAGCAGCGTGGCGATGTGCAGGCCGTCGGAGTCCGCGTCGGCCAGGATCACCACCTTGCCGTAACGCAGGCCGCTGATGTCGTCCTTGCCCGGGTCGCAGCCGATCGCCACGGCCAGGTCGTGCACTTCCTGCGACGCGAGTACGCTGCCGGACGCGACCTCCCAGGTATTCAGGATCTTGCCACGCAGCGGCAGGATCGCCTGGAAATCCTTGTCGCGCGCCTGCTTGGCCGAGCCGCCCGCCGAATCGCCTTCCACCAGGAACAGTTCGGTGCGCGACAGATCCTGGCTGATGCAGTCGGCCAGCTTGCCGGGCAGGGCAGGGCCCTGGGTGACCTTCTTGCGGACGACCTGCTTCTCGGTCTTCAGGCGGGCGCTGGCGCGCTCGATGGCGATCTGGGCGATCTTCTCGCCCAGGTCCACGTGCTGGTTCAACCACAGGCTGAAGGCGTCGTGCGCGGCGCCTTCGATGAAGCCCGCCGCCTGGCGCGAAGACAGACGCTCCTTGGTCTGCCCGCTGAACTGCGGATCGGTCATCTTCAGCGACAGCACGAAGGTCACGCGGTCCCACACGTCTTCCGGCGCGAGCTTCACGCCGCGCGGCAGCAGGTTGCGGAAGTCGCAGAACTCGCGCAGCGCATCGGTCAGGCCGCTGCGCAGGCCGTTCACGTGGGTGCCGTGCTGCGCGGTCGGGATCAGGTTGACGTAACTCTCCTGCACCAGCTCGCCTTCCGGTACCCAGGCCACGGCCCAGTCCACGATCTCGCTGTCCTTCTTCAGCTGGCCGACGAAGATGTCCGGCGGCAGCAGTTCGCGCCCGGCCATCTCGCCCTTCAGGTAATCGCGCAGGCCATCTTCGTAATGCCAGGTATCGCGCTCGCCGGTGGCCTCGTCGAACAGGGTGACGTTCAGGCCGGGGCACAATACGGCCTTGGCGCGCAGCAGGTGACGCAGCGCCCTCACGTTGAACTTCGGCGTATCGAAGTATTTCGGATCGGCCCAGAACCGCACGCGGGTGCCGGTGTTCTTCTTGCCGACGCTGCCCACGACTTCCAGCGGCGTGGCGCGGTCGCCGTTGCGGAAGGTGATGCGGTGTTCGCTGCCGTCGCGCTTGATGTGCACTTCCACCAGCGTGGACAACGCATTCACCACGCTCACGCCTACGCCATGCAGGCCGCCGGAGAACGTGTAGTTCTTGTTGTTGAACTTGCCGCCGGCATGCAGGCGGGTGAGGATCAGTTCGACGCCGGGGATCTTCTCCTCCGGGTGGATGTCCACCGGCATGCCGCGGCCATCGTCGCTGACTTCGCAGCTGCCGTCCTTGAAGAGGGTGACCTCGATGCTGCCGGCGTGGCCTGCCAGCGCTTCGTCCACCGCGTTGTCGATGACTTCCTGCGCGAGGTGGTTGGGGCGCGCGGTGTCGGTATACATGCCGGGCCGGCGCTTGACGGGGTCCAGGCCGGAGAGGACTTCGATGTCGGCGGCGTTGTAGCGGCTGCTCATGGGTTCTGCGGGTTCTCGGTTGCGGCGGCACGGCATCCTGCGCGCCGCTGGAAGGGGAATTGTAGTGGCAGTTGGCCGGCAGACGCGGCGGTGCCGACAGGATGCGGACATGCCTGTCCGCAATCCGGGCCAGCGGACGCCCTACCGTGTTCAGTCGGGGGCCGGCATACGGGCAGTAGGCTTGCCGCGTGGACAGGGACGCCCTTGGGTTTGCCATCCGGCACCCCCAGATTCCGCTCATCCACGAGGAGTTTCCGCCATGAAATCGCGCAACCTGTTGCTGCTCTCCGCCGCCGTCGCCGGCGCGCTGTTCGCGGTCCACGCGTTCGCCCAGTCCAAGGCGGGTGCCGACGCCGACAAGCCGAAGCAGGACCAGTCCCAGACCAGTGATCCTTCCGATCCGGAAGCCAAGGCGCGTCGCCGCGCGGCCAACGAGGCCGCCGCCAAGCGCAAGGCCGCCGAGGGCCAGCAGAAGAAGGCCGGCGAGGAAGAGGAAGAGCGCAAGCCCTGATCCGTTCTGCTTCGAAACCTTTGCGTGGCAAGGGTTTCGCGTCCATCTGACGATCCAGGACGCCCCGCTCCGGCGGGGCGTCGCGCTTTCGGGCGACACGCGTTGCCTGTAGACTATGGCTTTCCGGAGCCCCGCCCATGACTCCCCTGATTTTCGTTACCGGCGGCGTTGTGTCCTCGCTAGGCAAGGGCATCGCCGCCGCTTCGCTTGCGTCCATCCTTGAAGCACGTGGCCTGAAGGTCACGATGATGAAGCTGGACCCCTACATCAACGTCGACCCGGGCACCATGAGCCCGTTCCAGCACGGCGAGGTGTACGTCACCGACGACGGCGCCGAGACCGATCTGGACCTGGGCCACTACGAGCGCTTCGTGCGCACCCGCCTGAGCCGCAAGAATTCGGTCACCACCGGCCGGATCTACGAGAACGTGATCCGCAAGGAGCGCCGCGGCGACTACCTGGGCGCCACGGTGCAGGTGATCCCGCACATCACCGACGAGATCCGCCGCTGCATCGACGAGGCCACCGAAGGTTTCGACGTGGCGCTGGTGGAGATCGGCGGCACGGTCGGCGACATCGAATCGTTGCCCTTCCTGGAAGCGATCCGCCAGATCCGCACCGAGCGCGGCCCCGAAAAGGCCCTCTTCATGCACCTGACGCTGGTGCCTTACGTGGCGGCCGCGGGCGAATTGAAGACGAAGCCCACCCAGCACTCGGTGAAGGAACTGCGCTCGATCGGTATCCAGCCCGACGTGTTGCTGTGCCGTTCCGAGCAGCCGATCCCGGACTCCGAGCGCCGCAAGATCTCGCTGTTCACCAACGTGCCCGAGCGCGCCGTCATCAGCGTGCCGGACGTGGACGTGCTCTATCGCATCCCGATGGGCCTGCATGGCCAGGGGCTGGACGAGATCGTCCTGCGCCAGTTCCGCATCGAGAACGCCAAGTCCGCCGACCTGTCCGAGTGGGAGGCCGCGGTCGATGCGACGCTCAATCCGCTGGACGAGGTGACCATCGCGGTCGTCGGCAAGTACGTCGACCACCAGGATGCGTACAAGTCGGTGGGCGAGGCGCTCAAGCACGGCGGTCTGCGCCAGCGCACGCGCGTCAATCTGAAGTGGATCGAAGCGCAGGAACTGGAAGGTACCGACATGGCCCTGTTGCAGGGCGTGGACGGCATCCTGGTGCCGGGTGGTTTCGGCGACCGCGGTTTCGAAGGCAAGGTGCTGACATCGCGCTTCGCGCGCGAACAGAAGCTGCCCTACTTCGGCATCTGCTACGGCATGCAGGCGGCGGTCGTCGACTATGCCCGCCATGTGGCCGGGCTGGACGACGCCAACAGCACCGAGAACGACAAGCAGTCGCCGCACCCGGTGATCGGCCTGATCACCGAATGGCGTACCGCTGCGGGTGATGTCGAGAAGCGCGACGAACGCTCCGACCTGGGCGGCACGATGCGCCTGGGCCTGCAGGAGCAGCGCCTCAAGCCCGGCACGCTGGCGCGCGACCTGTACGGCAAGGACGTGGTGGCCGAGCGTCACCGCCATCGCTACGAGTTCAACAACCGGTACCGCACCCAGTTGGAGGACGCCGGCCTGGTGATCGCCGCCAAGTCGATGGACGATCTCCTGGTGGAAATGGTCGAGCTCCCGCGCGCCGTGCACCCGTGGTTCCTGGCCTGCCAGGCGCATCCGGAGTTCCTGTCCACGCCGCGCGACGGCCATCCGCTGTTCGTCGGCTTCATCCGTGCCGCCCGCGAGAAGAAGGCGGGCGGGAAGCTGTTGAAGGAAGCGCGCGCGTAACTGTCCTGCACCGGCGCCGTCCGCGGCGCCTGCAACGAAGGAGTGGTGAATGAAGCTCTGTGGATTTGACGTTGGCCTGGACCAACCCCTGTTCCTGATCGCCGGCCCGTGCGTGATCGAATCGATGCAGTTGCAGATCGACGTCGCCGGCCGCCTGAAGGAGATCACCGGCAAGCTGGGGATGAACTTCATCTTCAAGTCCAGCTTCGACAAGGCCAACCGTACCTCGGGTACCAGCTTCCGCGGCCCGGGCATGGAAGAGGGCCTGAAGGTGCTGGACGCGGTGAAGAAGCAGGTCGGCGTGCCGGTGCTCACCGATGTGCATGAGTACACGCCGATGGACGAAGTCGCGGCCGTCGTCGACGTGCTGCAGACGCCGGCCTTCCTTGTGCGCCAGACGGACTTCATCAGGAAGGTCTGCTCGGCCGGCAAGCCGGTCAACATCAAGAAAGGCCAGTTCCTGTCGCCGTGGGACATGAAGCCCGTGGTCGACAAGGCCAAGTCCACCGGCAACCAGGACATCATGGTCTGCGAGCGCGGTGCGTCCTTCGGTTACAACAACCTGGTCAGCGACATGCGTTCGTTGAGCGTCATGCGCGATACCGGCTGCCCGGTGGTGTTCGATGCGACGCATTCGGTGCAGTTGCCGGGCGGGCAGGGCAGCAGCTCGGGCGGTCAGCGCGAATTCGTGCCGGTGCTGGCGCGTGCGGCCGTCGCCGTCGGCGTCGCCGGACTGTTCGCCGAGACGCATCCGGATCCGGCCAAGGCATTGTCCGACGGCCCGAATGCCTGGCCGCTGGACAAGATGGAAGCGCTGCTGGAAACGCTGCTGGCGCTGGACGGCATCACCAAGAAGAACGGTTTCCTCGAATCCACTCTCTGAGCTGAGCACACGACACGATGACCCAGATCGCCAAGATCCACGCCCGCGAAATCCTCGATTCCCGCGGTAATCCCACCCTCGAAGCCGAGGTCACGCTGGAAGACGGTTCCTTCGGTCGCGCCATGGTGCCGTCCGGCGCCTCGACCGGTACCAAGGAAGCCGTGGAGCTGCGCGATGGCGACAAGACCCGCTACCTGGGCAAAGGCGTGCGCAAGGCGGTGGAGAACGTCAACACGGCGATCGCCACGGCGCTGAAGGGCTTCGATGCCGCCGACCAGGAAGGCCTGGACCGCCGCCTGATCGACCTGGACGGCACCGAGAACAAGGGCCGCCTGGGCGCCAATGCGCTGCTCGGCGTCTCGCTGGCCAATGCGCATGCCGTGGCCGCTTCGAAGCAGCAGCCGCTGTGGCAGTACCTCGCCACCGGCGACGTGACCCTGCCGGTGCCGATGATGAACATCATCAATGGCGGTGCACACGCCGACAACAACGTGGACTTCCAGGAGTTCATGGTATTGCCGGTCGGCTTCGATTCGTTCGCCGAGTCGCTGCGTGCCGGCACCGAGATCTTCCACTCGCTGAAGTCGGTGCTGAAAGGCCACGGCCTGAGCACGGCAGTAGGCGATGAAGGCGGCTTCGCCCCGGACTTCCGCAGCAACGTGGAAGCGCTGGACACGATCCTCGAGGCGATCGGCAAGGCCGGCTACACCGCGGGCGAGGACGTGCTGCTGGGCCTGGACGTGGCCTCCAGCGAGTTCTTCGACAACGGCAAGTACCACCTGGTGGGCGAGAACAAGCGCCTGACCAGCGAGCAGTTCGTCGATTTCCTCGCCGACTGGGCCGCGCAGTACCCCATCATCACCATCGAAGACGGCCTGGCCGAAGACGACTGGGCGGGCTGGAAGCTGCTGACCGACCGGATCGGCAAGAAGGTGCAGCTGGTCGGCGACGACCTGTTCGTCACCAATCCCAAGATCTTCAAGGAAGGCATCGAGTCCGGCACCGCCAACGCGATCCTGATCAAGGTCAACCAGATCGGCACGCTGAGCGAAACGCTGGAAGCGATCTCGATGGCGCACCACGCCAACTACGCGGCGGTCGTGTCGCACCGCTCCGGCGAAACCGAGGACACCACCATCGCCGACATCGCGGTGGCCACCACGGCGACCCAGATCAAGACCGGCTCGCTGTGCCGCAGCGACCGCGTGGCCAAGTACAACCAGCTGCTGCGCATCGAAGAGGCGCTGGGCAGCAAGGCGCGCTACGCCGGCCGCAACGCCTTCGTGTCGCTGAAGAAGTAATCCATGCGCAAGGCGCCCTGGCTCCTGCTGGTGCTCGTGCTGCTGCTGGGCTGGCTGCAGTACAAGTTCTGGTTCGGCGTCGGCAGTTCGGGCCAGGTCGTCGCGCTGGAGCAGCAGGTCGAAGTGCAGAAGCGCGAGAACGCCGGTCTGCAGGAGCGCAACGACGCGCTCGCCGCGGAAGTCGAGGACCTCAAGTCCGGCGAATCCGCGGTGGAGGAGCGCGCTCGCAGCGAACTGGGCATGATCAAGCCGGGCGAGAAGTTCTATCGTGTGGTCGAGCCGGTGCCTGCCGCGCCCGCCGACGGTGATGACGCGGCGCCCGGTACGGACGAAGAGGCTGCGCCCTGATGGCCGGTGTCTGGGCGGTGGTGCCGGCCGCCGGTCGTGGTACCCGTTTCGGCAGCGAACTGCCCAAGCAGTACCTGGCCGTGCGCGACCGCCCGCTGATCGCCTGGACACTGCAGGCCTTGTTCGCCCATGACGCGGTCGAAGGCGTGGTGATGCCATTGTCGGAGAACGATCCGGATTGGCCGGGCTGGACGGAATACGACGGGCGGCCGCTGATCGCGTGTACCGGCGGCGCGACGCGTGCGGCGTCTGTGCTGGCAGGTTTGCGCGCCTTGCCGGCCAGCGTGCGTGCCGACGACTTCGTGCTGGTGCACGATGCGGCGCGCCCGAACCTGGGCCGGGAAGATCTGGCGCAGTTGCTGGAGCGCGGTCGGAACGATCCCGTCGGTGCGATCCTCGCCGCGCCCGTGCGCGACACCCTCAAGCGGG
This sequence comes from Pseudoxanthomonas sp. Root630, assembly GCF_001427585.1. Lineage (GTDB taxonomy): Bacteria > Pseudomonadota > Gammaproteobacteria > Xanthomonadales > Xanthomonadaceae > Pseudoxanthomonas_A. Next base: position 39,341 of record NZ_LMGY01000019.1, read on the forward strand.
CGGGCGATGACGGCGGTATCGATGGCACGGAACCGCGCGAGCGCCTGTGGCGCGCCTTCACCCCGCAGCTGTTCCGCCGCCTGCAACTGACCCGTGCACTGGAAGCCGCGACGACCGATGGCATCGAAGTGACCGACGAGGCCATGGCGATGGAGCGACAGGGCCTGCGTCCGTTGCTGGTGGAAGGCGCGGAAAGCAATTTCAAGATCACCACGCGCGCGGACCTCGAGCGGTTCGAGTTCGAACTCTCGCGCCGCGTCTGATCCACGACGGTATCGCCATGCCAGACACCTTGAACATCCGCATCGGCCAGGGCTTCGACGTGCACGCCTTCGGCGAGGGCGGCCACGTCATGTTGGGCGGTGTGCGCGTGCCGCACGACCGGGGCGTGCTGGCGCACAGCGATGGCGACGTGGTGCTGCACGCGCTGTGCGACGCCATGCTGGGCGCGCTCGCGCTCGGCGACATCGGTAGGCACTTCCCGCCCTCCGATGATCGCTGGAAAGGCGCGGACAGCATCATGTTCGTGCATCACTGCGAGCAGCTGCTGCGCGAACGCGGCTGGCGGGTTGGAAACGCCGACATCACCGTGATCTGTGAGCGACCGAAAGTCGGGCCGCATGCCTGGGCGATGTGTGAACAGGTCGCGACGGCTCTCGGTATCGAAACCGACGCCGTCAGCATCAAGGCCACCACGACGGAGAAGCTCGGCTTCACCGGTCGCGGCGAAGGCATCGCGGCGCAGGCCGTGGTGCTGTTGGTGAAGGCGTGAGCGAAGGCCTGCCGCGCGCGTTCGGCGCGCCCGTGTTGACGGCGCGGTTCCGCAGCACGCCCGAAGATTTCTTCGTCGAAGAACTCCCGGGGTTCGATCCGTCGGGTCAGGGCGAACATCTGCTGCTCACGGTGGAAAAGCGGGGCATGAACACCGCCTTCGCCGCCAAGCGCATCGCGGCCTGGGCGGGCATCGCCGAGATGGGCGTGGGGTATGCCGGGCTGAAGGATCGCCACGCGGTCACCCGCCAGCGTTTCAGCGTGCACCTGCCGCGCAAGGTCGCGCCCGATCTGGCAGGTCTCGCAGCGGACGACTTCAAGGTCATCGATGCGACGTGGCATTCGCGCAAGCTGCCGCGCGGTGCGCTGGCCGGCAACCGGTTCGTGCTGGTGCTGCGCGACGTGGAAGGCGAGCGTGATGCGATCGATGCGCGGCTCGGCGAAATCGCGTCCCACGGCTTGCCCAACTGGTTCGGCGAGCAACGATTCGGGCGCGATGGCGGCAACGTGGCCGCGGCGCTGGCGATGTTCGCCGGTCGACGGGTGCGCCGCGACCAGCGGTCGATTTTCCTGTCGGCGGCGCGCTCGGAACTGTTCAATCGCGTGCTCGCTACGCGGCTTGCTGACGGGAGCTGGAACCGGGGCATCGAAGGCGAAGTGTGGATGCTGGCCGGCAGCCGCAGCGTATTCGGACCCGAACCGTGGAACGAGACGCTCGCGCAGCGCCTGGCGGACTTCGACATCCATCCGACGGGGCCACTGTGGGGCACGGGCGAATCGCGTGCCCAGGCCGCGGCGCGGGCCTGCGAGGACGCCGCACTGCAGGCCGACGACGCGCGTGCGTTGCAGGCCGGACTTGAGCAGGAAGGGCTCCGCCAGGAGCGTCGCGCGCTGCGCCTGAAGCCCGATGGGTTGGCGTGGCACTGGCCGGAGGCGTCCACGCTGCACGTGGAGTTCGCGCTACCACCCGGCAGCTACGCAACGGCCGTACTGCATGAGTTGGGTGAGGTGTCTGAAGGTTCCGGGGCGGCCTGAGCCGTTCGTCGGAAAGCACGCGCCAGCACTGGCAGCGCGGAATGGCGGGCGTATAAGCGGAGGCAGCGGCGGCGGGTGATGCATCGCTGTCCGTGTGGGCCGCAGATCCTTCCCGCTCCCAGGAGGTCGCCATGAGTCGCCTCAATTGCCTTTCCTGTGCCGTGTTCCTCACCGTGCTGCTTTCCGCGTGCGCGAGCACCCAGACCGCACGCAGCTCCGACAAGACGCTCATGCAGCGCCAGACGGATGTGGACGAGGTCTACGTGGGCTACGTCAATACGGTCGCCAAGCTGCGTGGCACCCGCGTCATGTGGGTCCACCTGCCGAAGAAGAAGGCGCCGGAGACCATTGCCGCCGCCCGTTGACCTTCGGTTTCAGCTCCGGGCGAGCAGCACGAGCACCGCGCCCGTACCGCCCTGAGCGGGCGGTGCCGAATGGAACGCCAGCACGTCTGAGCGCTGGCGCAGGATCCTGTCGACCACATTCTTGATGACGGGCGCGCCGGCATCGGATCGCGTTCCCTTGCCGTGGATGATGCGAACGCAGCCATGGTCGTGCTGATGGGCCTCCGCCAGGAAATGCCTCAGCAGCCCTTCGGCCTGTAGCGCCGTCGCACCATGGAGGTCCAGTTCGTCCTGTGCGGAGAACTGGCCGCGCTTCAGGCGCTGGAACACCCGTGGCGGCACCACGTCGCGCCGGTGGCTGAGCACATCGCCGGCGGCATGCAGCTCTCGTGCGTCCAGCCCGCGTTGGAACTCGCTGCGCGCATCGCGCTCGTCCTGCTCGGCCATGCGCGCGCGGGGCTTGGGCGGTGCCTTGCGGGGCGGCAGCGGGATGTCATCCAACCGGCGGACATCGCCGATCGCATCGCGGAACAGTGCGGCATCGTCATCGTCGGGCGGCGGGGGCTTGACCATGCCGCCAGCGTAGCGACATCGCCCGATCGCGGCCAGATTGCGCAAGCGCGGGAAGCGCAGGCGCTGTTCCGGTATCATGGGCCGTCCCCGAGGAACCCCATGCGCGTACTGGTCAGCAACGACGACGGCGTCGACGCCCCCGGCATCCGAATCCTGGCAGAGGGCCTGCGCAGCGCGGGTCACGAGGTGTACGTGGTCGCACCCGATCGCGATCGCTCCGGCGCCAGCAACTCGCTGACGCTCGATCTGCCGATCCGGCTCAAGCGCATCGATCACTACACGTGCAGCATCGCAGGCACGCCCACCGACTGCGTCCACCTTGCGCTGACGGGCATGCTGGAGTTCGAGCCGGACATCGTGGTGTCGGGCATCAACAACACCGCGAACCTGGGCGACGACGTCATCTATTCCGGCACCGTGTCGGCCGCGATGGAAGGGCGCTTCCTCGGTCTGCCGGCGGTGGCGATGTCGCTGGCCACGAAGAACCACGACGCGAAGCACTACGAGACCGCTGCGCGTGCCGCAGTGGAAATCGTGGCGCGGCTGAAGGCCGATCCGTTGCCGGCCGACACCATCCTCAACGTCAACGTGCCCGACCTCGCCTGGGCCGATGTGCGCGGTTTCGAAGTCACCCGCCTGGGCAACCGTCACCGGTCCGAGCCCTGCGTCCCGCAACCCGACCCACGTGGCCACACGGTGTACTGGATCGGTCCGGCCGGGCGCGAGCAGGACGCCGGCCCCGGCACCGACTTCCATGCGGTCCGCACCGGGCATATCTCGATCACGCCGATCCACGTCGACCTGACCCGCTACCAGGCGCTGGAAAAGGTGGCCGGTTGGGTGGGCGGGCTGACGGCCGCCCTGGAGGCGTCTGCATGACGCCGCGGTTGCGCCTGCAACCTGAAGCGGTGGGCATGGGCATGACCTCGCAGCGCGTCCGCGACCGGCTGGTCGAACGGCTCCGGGAGTCGGGCATCGCCGACGAGCGCGTGCTCAATGCGATCCGCACGCTGCCGCGCCACTTGTTCGTGGACGAGGCGCTGGCCACGCGGGCGTACGAAGACACCGCGTTGCCGATCGGCCACAGCCAGACGATTTCCCAGCCCTGGGTGGTCGCGCGGATGACCGAGGTGCTGCTCGAGAACGCACCGAAGAAAGTGCTCGAGATCGGTACCGGCTCGGGCTACCAGGCGGCGGTGCTGGCGATCCTCGGGCTGGAGGTCTACACCGTCGAGCGCATCGGCGACCTGCTGCGCCAGGCACGCAAGCGCCTGCGCCAACTCGGCATGAACGTGCGCAGCAAGCACGACGATGGCCGTATCGGCTGGGTCGAGCATGGCCCTTACGACGGCATCATCGTGACTGCCGCGGCACCCGCGCTGGTGCCGGTACTGATCGAGCAGCTCGCCGTCGGCGGACAACTGGTCGCCCCCGTGGGCGGCAGCGGTTCGCAATCGCTGGTGCGGCTGGTGAAGCGCGAGGACGGCAGCATCGAGGAAACCACGCTGGCGCCGGTCGTCTTCGTGCCGCTGCTGTCGGGCACGCTGGACTGATCGCATGACCGACACGCCACACAGCGGGACCGTCGACCCGGCCGCCTCCCTGGGCCAGCAACTCGCGGACATCATCGAGCGCCTTCCGCCGGACACCCTGAGCCTGGGCGAACTGCTGGATGTCTTCAGCGACGAAGGCCTGCTGCTGCTCACCATCCTGCTGACGCTGGTGTTCCTGATCCCGGTGTCGATCCCCGGCGTGAGCACGGTGTTCGGCGCGGCCATCCTGCTGGTCGGCATCAGTCGCCTGTTCAATCGACCGCTGTGGTTGCCGGCGCGCGTGAAACACAAGGCGTTGCCCGCAGATCGCCTGCGCCCGGGTCTTACCGCGGGGCTGGTCTGGGTGCGCCGCATGGAGAAGATCAGCCGGCCGCACCGGTTGCGTTTCTTCGTGGATGGGCCGGGGCAGGGCGTGTTCAACAACCTGGCCTTCATCCTCGCGGCCCTGCTGCTGATGGCGCCTTTCGGATTCGTCCCATTCAGCAACACCCTGCCAGCCTTGGCCCTGCTGCTCTACGCCATCGGCTTCATCCAGCGCGATGGCGGTGCGATCCTGCTGGGCCATCTTGCGAACATCGGGACGATCATCTACTTCAGCGTGCTGATCGGCGGCGGCGGTGTGGCGGTACGCGAACTGTTCCAGCGACTGACCGGCTGACGCCGCGACGCCGCGCCCCGTGAGGAAACGACGAGAACGCATGACCACCACGCACCACTCCGGCACCCGCATGATGCGCGCCCTCCTGATCGGCTTCGCCATCGCGACGCTCGCGGCGTGCTCCACCACCGTGGTGCGCGAGCCTGCGTCGTCGTCGTCCACCCGCAAACCTTCGCAGGCCAAGCCTGGCGCCACCGTGCGCGTGCAGCGCGGCGACACGCTGTACGGCATCGCGTTCCGCAACGGCGTCGACGTGAAGGACCTGGCGGCCTGGAACGGCATCGCGCCGCCCTACACGATCTATCCCGGCCAGTCGCTCAAGCTCTATCCGGGTTCCGGTAGCCGCCCTGCGGCGACCACCACCACGCCGGCACGGCCCGCGACCGGTACCACCACGCGGCCCACGCCGCCGCCGGCACCGATCACGCGCCCCGCCGCGACACCGGCACCCGCCAACAGTGGATTCGCCTGGCGCTGGCCGGCCGACGGCCACCTCATCGGCCGGTTCGTCAATGGCGATGCCACCAAGCAGGGCGTCGACATCGCCGGCAGCAATGGCCAGGCCGTGCGCGCAGCGGCCGATGGCGTAGTGGTGTATTCCGGCGCCGGTCTCGTCGGCTATGGCGAACTCATCATCGTCAAGCACAACGAACAGTGGTTGTCCGCCTATGGCCACAACCGCAAGCGGCTGGTCAACGAAGGGCAGAGCGTGAAAGCCGGCCAGCAGATCGCCGAAATGGGCAGCAGCGGCGCCGCGCGCGAGATGCTGCACTTCGAGATCCGCCACAACGGCAAACCGGTCGATCCGCTGCAGTACCTGCCGGCGCGATGACTCCCCGCCGGGCGCGAAGCCTGCGCTTCACCGTCGCGCTGCTGCTCGCCGCCGCCTTCGTGCTCGCAGGGTGTGCCTCGACGGCGCGCGGCGCGAAAGGGTCGGAGGCACCGCTCGACGTGGTCACGCTGAACCTCTGGCATGACAAACAGGACTGGCGGCATCGGCAGGACATGATCGTGGCCGAACTGCGCACGCTCGCGCCCGACGTGATCGTCGTGCAGGAAGTGCTGCAGGACGTCGCTCTGCCCAACCAGGCGCAGGTCCTCGCATCGCGGCTGGGTTACGACTACCGGTTCTTTTCCGTCGATGCGCCGTCACAGGCGCGTCGCTACGGGAACGCGATCCTGGTCCGGGGCACGGTCGAAGCGTCCCGCGAAGTGAAGCTGGCGCCGTTGGACGACTACCGCAATGCGGGGTGGGTCCGCGCGACGGTGCGCGGCCGGCCACTGAACGTCTACGCCACCCACCTGCACCACACGCCAGAAGGCGGTGCGATCCGTGCGGAGCAGGTCGCCGGTGTGCTTGCCCTGATCGACGCCACGTCCGGCGACGTGCCGTCGGTGATCGGTGGCGACTTCAATACGCGCTCCGATACGCCCGAGCTGGCGCCCCTGGCCGCGAAGTTCATCGAGGCCTACGCGCGCACTCACGAGGTTGGAGATGCCAACGCGGTCGCGCACAGCACGCTCAACACGCACCTGGGCCATCCGCCCGAACGCATCGACCATGTCTTCGTCCAGCGCGATGCGTTCCGCGTCGTGGACGCGCGCATCATCCTCGACCGGCCCGATGCCGGCGGCGCATGGCCATCAGATCATTACGGCGTCTGGGTGCGGGTGATGCAGAGCGACGTTTCGCGCCGATAGTCCTTGCCCCATGTGCGGTGGCCGGACGTGTCGATGTGGATTTTCGTCGGCGTATAGAAGCCCAGGCCCATCGCCAGCGCGGGGCCTTGTTCGCGCCAGAAACGGCACAGGTCTTCGACATGCGCATCGCTCGGCAGGTCGAAGTCCAGCGCCGTGTTATCCAGGTGCCGGCTACGTGAACTGCCACCGGAGCAGGTGTTCAGCGCCGGCGAGCGGTAGCCCGAACGGATGCCATGGCCATCGAGCCAACCCGATGCCTGGAGTTGCTGCACCACACGCAACGTGGGAATGATCGCTGCGGCGCGATCCGGTGGCGGCAGCGCGAATTCTTCCGCATCGCAGGCGCGCCAGCGGCGGCTCGAACGCAACAGCGCCTGCATCGGCACGACGTCCGCCACCCGGCCTTCACTCAACACGCGCTCGTAGCCGGACAGGCCAGCAGCATGGGAAGTGGTCTTCCATGTCGCGTAGCGCGCGGCCTCGTCGGGTTCCGGGGCGATGCAGGCCGGGATCGTCAGGCAGGTCAGGAAAAGAAGGAATGCGCGACGCATCGTCGCGGCAGGATCAGCGAGGCGACAGCAGGAAACCGGCGACCACCCGTCGCGATTCGCCGGCCAGCACGTTGAAGGTGCGTGCGGCGGCGGCGTTGGTCATCACTTCCAGCCCCACGCCCTGGCGCAGGCATGCGGCCATCACGGCCGCGGGCGGAAACACCTGGCGGTCACCGGTACCCAGCAGGATCACTTCAGGCTGGAGGGCAAGGAGGGGGGCCATGTCTTCTGGCGTGAGCGCTGCGCTGTCGCTGACCGACCAGCTCTCGGTCAGTTGCTGTGGCGACAGGATGAAGCTGGCGGTCAACAGGCGATCGTTCACCCGGGCGTGCTGCCCGTCGGCGGACCGCAGGGTGAAGGCGTAGTCGGGCAGTTCGTGGCTCAGCTGCATGGCGGGGGCCTGCGCCGGCGTATCAACCGCGCGGCAGCACGATGTGCCGGCGTTCCTTGCTGGGGCGGTACAGCACGGCGGTGTGGCCGATCCGCTGCACCAGGGCTGCGTCGGTCTTGTCGGCGAGGTCGTCGATCATGGCGTCCCGGGCCTCGCGGTCTTCGCCTGCCACCTTCACCTTGACCAGCTCGTGCTGCTCCAGCACGCCATCCAGCTCCGCGATGAACGCGGCGGTGACGCCCTTGTTGCCGATCTGCAGCAGGGCCTTGAGGTCATGGGCCTGGCCGCGCAGGAAACGGGTCTGGGCGGCGGTCAGGGCTACAGGCATGCGGCACGGTACGGGTCGTAAAGGGGGATCAGGGTATCATGGCGGCCCCCCAGAACGGCTCCGGCGGCTCCCGTCGCAGCGTGCCCGGAGACCTCGCCGCCCATGGCTACCCGCAGCAAGAGCAGCCAGCGCTGGCTGAAGGAACACTTCTCCGACCCCTATGTGAAGAAGGCCCAGGCCGAGGGCCTGCGCTCGCGCGCGGCGTACAAGCTGGAGGAGCTGCTCGAGCGCGACCGCCTGCTCAAGCCGGGCATGGTGGTGGTCGACCTGGGCGCCGCCCCCGGTGGCTGGTCGCAGTTCGTCCGCCAGGCGATGGGCGACAACGGCCGCGTGGTGGCCATGGACATCCTGGACATGCCCCCGCTGGCCGGGGTGGACTTCCTTCATGGGGATTTCAGGGAGGACAGCGTCCTATCCCAACTGGAAGCCATGCTGGACGGCGCGCCCGTGGACCTTGTGCTGTCGGATATGGCCCCCAATAAGAGTGGTGTGGATGCGGTCGACCAGCCGCGGATGATGCACCTGGCGGAGTTGGCGATGGAGTTCGCCGACGGCCATCTGAAGCCGGGCGGGGCGTTCCTGATCAAGCTGTTCCAGGGCGCCGGTTCCGACGACTACATCCGCGAGCTTCGCCGCCGCTATGACAAGGTGGCGATCCGCAAGCCGGATGCGTCCCGCAAGCGCTCGCCCGAGGTGTATGCCCTGGGACAGGGCAAGCGGGCCCAGATCAAGTAAGGTGACGTAAAGTGCGTATTACGAAAGAGGAACGCCGGAGCCGATGAGGATGAACGACCTGACCAAGAATCTGCTGCTGTGGGTAGTCGTCGCCGTCGTGCTGATGGTCGTCTTCCAGAGCTTCTCGCCGAAGGGCGCGAGCACCGCGGCCATCGCGGGCGGCACGACCTATTCCGACTTCCTCGACCAGGTCGACAGCGGCAACGTCCAGCGCGTCGAGTTCGGTGGCGATGCGCGCGGCGGCGTCGGCGAGATCACCTACTCCCTCCGTAACGGCGACAGCAAGACGATCAACGCGCCGTTCGATCGCGACCTGATCAACGACCTGCGCACGAAGAAGGTCGAGATCATCCAGAAGGAACCGCCCAGCGGCATCAGCCTGACGGCGATCCTGTTCAACTTCCTGCCCGTGCTGCTGATCATCGGCTTCTGGATCTTCATCATGCGCCAGATGCAGGGCGGCGGCGGCGGTGCGAAGGGCGCGATGTCCTTCGGCAAGTCGCGCGCCAAGCTGCAGGGCGAGGACCAGGTGAAGGTCACCTTCGCCGACGTCGCCGGCTGCGACGAAGCGAAGGAAGAAGTCGGCGAGCTGGTCGAGTTCCTGCGCGACCCGGGCAAGTTCCAGAAGCTGGGCGGCAAGATTCCGCGCGGCGTGCTGATGGTCGGCCAGCCCGGCACCGGCAAGACGCTGCTGGCCAAGGCCATCGCGGGCGAGGCCAAGGTGCCGTTCTTCAGCATCTCTGGTTCGGACTTCGTCGAGATGTTCGTCGGCGTCGGCGCCAGCCGCGTGCGCGACATGTTCGAGCAGGCCAAGAAGCATGCGCCGTGCATCATCTTCATCGACGAAATCGACGCCGTCGGCCGCCATCGTGGCGCCGGCCTGGGCGGCGGTCATGACGAGCGCGAGCAGACCCTGAACCAGCTGCTGGTCGAGATGGACGGTTTCGAGGGCGGCGAAGGCGTCATCGTGATCGCTGCCACCAACCGCCCCGACGTGCTTGACCCGGCGCTGCTGCGCCCGGGCCGCTTCGACCGCCAGGTGACCGTGGGCCTGCCGGACGTGAGGGGCCGCGAACAGATCCTGCGCGTGCACATGCGCAAGCTGCCGCTGGCCGACGACGTCGAGCCGATGGTCATCGCGCGCGGTACCCCGGGCTTCAGTGGCGCGGACCTCGCCAACCTCTGCAACGAGGCCGCGCTGTTCGCTGCCCGCGAGAACGCCAAGGAGGTCCGCATGGACCACCTGGATCGCGCCCGCGACAAGATCATCATGGGCACCGAGCGTCGCTCCATGGCGATGAGCGAGGAAGAGAAGCGCAATACGGCTTACCACGAGTCCGGCCACGCCATCGTCGGCCGACTGGTCCCCGAGCACGACCCGGTCTACAAGGTGACCATCATCCCGCGCGACCGCGCGCTGGGCGTGACCGTGTACCTGCCGGAAGGCGACAAGTACAGCATCAACCGCACCGGTATCGAGAGCCGCCTGTGCACGCTGTATGGCGGACGCGTGGCCGAAGAGCTGATCTTCGGTGCCGACAAGGTCACCACCGGTGCGTCGAACGACATCGAACGCGCCACCAAGATGGCGCGCAACATGGTGACCAAGTGGGGCCTGTCCGAAGAGCTGGGGCCGATCACCTACGCCGAAGAGGAAGAGGAAGTCTTCCTGGGGCGTTCGGTGTCCCAGCACAAGAACGTGTCCGACGACACCGCGCGCAAGATCGACGAGGTCGTCCGCAACATCCTGGACAAGGCGTACGCGCGCACCACCAAGATCCTCACCGACAACATCGACAAGCTGCACGTCATGGCGGATACGCTGATGCAGTACGAAACCATCGATGCCCCGCAGATCGACGCCATCATGGAAGGCCGCGATGTGCCGCCGCCGCTGGGTTGGACGAAGTCGGACAAGGACGACAAGCCCGAATCGCGCCCATTGCCGCCGATCGGTGGGCCGGCCGCGCAGACCTGAGCGCGTTGCCAGCATGACGATGAAAGGCCAGACTTGCGTCTGGCCTTTTTTCTTGGCCACGGTGATACCGGAGGCGGGGTGCCGAAGGGTCGTCGCGCCGACCACAAGGGGACGTCATGAAAGGGGGAGTCATGAAAGGAGCTGTCGTGAAAGGAGCTGCCGTGAAAGGGATCCTGATGGGCGTCGTCCTGCTGGGGACGTCCTCAATGGCGCCGTTCGCCCACGCGGCGGACTTCACGGCGCAACGATCGGTGCCCTTCGCGGAGGATTCGATCGTGGCGGGCAACATCAAGCGCGAGTGCGAGATCGCGACCCAACTGCCTGCGGCACTGGTCCGTTTCGCCGCTGAAGGAGGCCATCGCGTCGAGCTCCAGGACACGCCGGATACGGCCTCCGGCCAGGTCGTGAAGATGGAGATCCACGACGCGCAGAGCGCCGGCAATGCCTGGATGGGTCACCACAAGTCGGTCACCGTCAAGGGATCGCTGTATCGCGACGGGCAGCAGGTCGCGAAGTTCGTGGCGCGCCGCAACTCGAGGGGCGGCTTCGGTGCCGGCTTCAAGGGCTCCTGCGCGGTGCTCGAGCGGACCGTCAACGCCATCGGCAAGGACGTGGCCGGATGGTTGAACAATCCCAGCGACGGCGCCCAGCTCGGCGATCTGCGCTGATCGCAAGCACGCAGGAAGACCATCATGTTCGACACCTCTCCCCAGCTTGATTGCGCCGGCCGCATCCTGCGGCTCGACCGCCCGCAGGTCATGGGCATCGTCAACGTCACGCCGGACTCGTTCTCCGACGGTGGCGCGCACGACACCACCGACGCTGCGGTCGCGCATGCACTGAAGCTGGTGGAAGAGGGCGCCGACCTGCTCGACATCGGTGGCGAGTCCACGCGTCCCGGCGCCGCCGATGTCGAGGTGGAGGAAGAACTCCGCCGCGTGGTGCCGGTGATCGAACGGCTGGCCGCGCAGGTGTCCGTGCCGATCAGCATCGACACCTCCAAGCCGGAGGTGATGCGTGCCGCCGTGCAGGCGGGCGCCGGCCTGATCAACGATGTCTACGGCCTGCGCCGCGAGGGTGCGCTCGATGCCGCGGCTGCGCTCGGCGTGCCGGTGGTGCTGATGCACATGCAGGGCGAGCCGCGCTCGATGCAGGCCGCGCCGCAGTACGACGACGTGGTGGGTGACGTGCATCGCTTCCTGGCCGAGCGCATCTTCGCCGCCGAGATGGCGGGCATCCCGAAGAAGCGCATCGTCATCGATCCGGGCTTCGGCTTCGGCAAGGACACTGCGCACAACCTGCAACTGCTCGCGCAGTTCGAACGCTTCGTCGAACTCGGCGTACCGGTGCTCGCGGGCCTGTCGCGCAAGCGCAGCATCGGCGAGCTGACCGGCCGCGACGTGCCGGCGGATCGTGCCGCCGGTTCGGTGGCTGCGCACCTGATCGCCGTGCAGCGCGGCGCCCTGATCGTGCGCGTGCACGATGTCGCCGCCACCGTCGATGCGTTGAAAGTCTGGAACGCCGTCGCCGCCGTACCCGCACCCCGCAAGGCCGCGGCCACGCCGACGATCCGCTGGCCCGACGACGACTGACTGGCCGGCGCATGGCGCCCTCCGCGTTGGCATCAGCGTCGGGGAGGGGAGTCGTCCATGCGTATCGCATCGCTGGTCCTGCTGTGTCTGTTGCTGACCGCGTGCAACCGCGCGCCGCCGTCACCGCCCGTGGTGTCGGTACCCGCGCCGCCGCCGGGCGATCCCGTCGAAGGACTGCGCGTCGCGACCCGCGTCGGCTGCAACGGCTGCCATGGCCCTGACGGTGCCGGCAAGGTGTTCATGGAGAACCCCGACATGGGCCGCATCGTCGCGCCCAACCTCACCCAGCGTCGCGCGCTTTACGATGATCCCGCGCTCGCCGCCCTGCTGCGCGAAGGCCGCACGCACGACGACCATGTGCCGTGGGGCATGCCGATCAAGATGTTCCAGCACCTGAGCGACCGCGAAGTGCGCGACATCACCGCCTGGCTGCGTGGCCTGCCGGCCGTGGACAACCCGACACTGCCTGCCGGGCAGTGGTCCGACGCGCTCACGACATCCACGAACGACGGCACGCATCCCTGGCTGGTCGACATGGTGCCCGACCCGGGCCATGAACCACCGGCCGCACCCCCGACGCAGGCGCTCGCACTCGGCCGGCACCTGGCCTACACCTCCTGCACGGAATGCCACGCCTGGGACCTCAACGGGTGGGAAGGCGATCCCGCGCCGTCGCTGGTGGTCGCCAAGGCCTATACGTCCGAGCAGTTCACCCGGCTGATGCGTACCGGCGAGATCGCTGCCGGCGGCAGATCGAAGACCGGCATGATGAGCGGCGTGGCGGCCTATCGGTATCCGGTGATGACCGACGAAGAGATTGCCGCGCTGAAGCAGTTCCTCGATTCCCGTTGAACGTCTCGCGTTGAACGTCGCGGGCGTCTCGCCAGCGTGATCAGCGGTCCGCGCGAGGCGGTTGCACGGTTTGCAGCCATCCCGCGGTCAGCGGTGCGCCGTCGTTCACCGGTGCAACGCGCATGCCCGCCGTCGGTGGCGTCGTGGCTGCGGCCGGCGTCGGGATCAGCGGCTGCGCGCCATTGACCCGGATCGGAGTGCCGCCGTTCTGCTGCTTCCAGTGCCGCAACAACTGCCGCAAGGCTTCCGGTGGCGTCGTGGACGGCGCCGCGCCGGCCTGGTTGCGCACGTTCTCGCCATGGCAACCCGTACACGTGCGGATCTCGCCGGGCTGCAGCGTCACCCACAAACGTTCGCGCACGACAGGCACACCCGCGGTGTCCGTGCTCTGCCAGGTCAGCGCGCGGCTGGCGGGAACGAAGGCCGCCGTCGAGCCATCGGCGGCGATACGCACGCTGCCGGCCGGCCCTCCCGCGTTGGACGGATTCGCTGCGACCGCCATCGGCTGCGCGATCGGCCGGCGTCCACGCTGGTAGATCGAGCCATTGTTGTAGGCGCGGATCATGTTGGCCTGCAGGATCTGGTAGTGCGAGATCTCGTAGATCCGGCCGCTGCCTCCCAGCGTCTGCACGCCGCCGGGCACGCGCAGGTTGTAGGGCTGCTGCTTGTCGTCGCGATCGCGGGCGGTCTGGTTGCGGGTGACGATCAGGGCAAGTGCGTTCGCTTTCAGCCAGGCGCGGAATGCGGCCTCGTTGACCTGCTCGCTGGCGAACACCGACTGCTCGGGCGATGCCATCGGCGTGGTGGTCACCGGCGGACGCGTGCGCGCGACAACCTCCACCGGGTCGATCTCCCACAACACGCCGTTGTAGCTGCGCTGGCTGTCCGGATCCCACCACGTCAGGTTCTTGGTGATGCCCGGGGTCAGCGCCGGCCCCGCCACCAGCAGGCCGCCGGCATTCGTCTGCAACTGGTGCAGGCGCAGCGGGACGCCGGCCTGGAACGCCGGGCTGCTGGTGTAGCTGGCGACCATGTGGCCGCTGCTCATCGGCAATGGGCTGCGGAAGCGGCCGCCGGCCAGGTTGCCGCTGCCGTCGACGGGCGGCGAGGCATCGACGATCTCCATCTGCTCTGCGTTGAGATTCGGCGCGCCCGTAATGCGGACGATCTGGTCGGTGCCGCCGGTGGCGAATTCGCGGGTATAGATGGCGTAGTAGCTGCCCGCGACGGTCGGGTCCTCGCGCAGCTGGAACAGGCCGCCATCCATGCGGATGTATTTCTTGTTGGCGATCAGCGCGGTGTTGGAATAGTCCGACAGGGCGCTATCGGTCGAGAAGGATTTCGGTAGGTAACCGAACGAGAGTTCCTGCCGGCCGATATGGTTGAGCGTGAGCTCTTCGCTGCCGTCCTGGTTCATCTGCCACGGCGTGAACAGGTTGTAGGTGAAGCCGTTGACGTTGCCGTACGCACTGCCCATGCCGCTGCGCGATTCGGGGAAGGTCTCCGGCTGCAGGCCGATGCTCGCGGCCCCGGAGGCCTCGCTGGCCACGTCGTAGGCACCGTAGGTGCCGGCGTCGGCCTGCTGGTCGCGTTGCAGATGGTCCCAGCGGATGAAGACCACCCGGCCATAACTGTCGATGCTGGGCGAGAACGCGCCGCTCGGCGCGTGGTTGAGCAGGCGCAGCTGGCCGTTGGACGGGTCCAGTTGCCAGATGCCGGTGATCGTGGGCGTGCTCTCGTATTCGTCGAGCTGCGGATACAGGTGCGCCTCACCGCCGCGCGGGCGGTCCGAGGTGAACAGGATGCGGTCCTGGCTGTCGTAGAGCGGCGAGACGTTGTTGTAGTCCGCCGGCTGGTTCGCCACCTTCGTGACGACGACCGCCTGGCCCTGGCCCAGTCCGGTGACTTCGAACAATTGCCACTTCGCGGTGGGGTGCACGTAGCGCTGCGGCGGTCCGCCGACCACCATGCTGAAGATGGCCTTGGTGCCGCTCCAATGCACGGCCGGTTCGCGCACCGCGATCGCCGTGGCGCCCTGCTGGCCTTCCATGCCGAAGCCTGCTTCCTTCGTCAGGTTGCGCAGCGTGCCGTCGGGGTAGCGGATCATCAGATCGCCCCCGCGCGGCAGCGCCGCCATGCTGGGCAGATGGTTGGCGAAGGTCGACATCCGGCTGGCGAACGGATCGCCCTGCGTCGGCACCTGGGTCACGAACAGGATCGGGTTGGGCACCGCGGTGGTCGGGACGGCCGCTGCCGTCACCCGCACGGGCGATGCCGCCGCCGCAGGCCATGCGGTCGCTGCGGCCTGCGCGGCAGTCGCGTCGACGGGCGCGGCGTTGTCCGCTTGGCATGCGGAGAGCAGCGCAGCCATCGCGAACAGGGGCAGCAGGGGCCGCGGCGAAAACAGGTGAAGAACGGGCATCCGGTCGACTCGCGCTGGGAAACATCAACGTCCACGGTGTGCGACGTCGCGATGATCGGCATCGCGCGCATCGGCGTCCCTCGGCATCCCCCTGTGGACGCGGGCCGAATGTACCTGAGCGCCAAGCCTCTCTGCCGACCCGGCATCGCCAAGCATGACCGGCATCGCAGAAAGCGTTTGATCGTGGAATCGCGCGTTAAGCTGGGCGCCCTCGCGCACGACGTTCCGCCTGCATGCCGTTCGATATCCGTCCTCTCGCCATTGCCATCATGGGCCCGACCGCGTCGGGCAAGACGGCGTTCGCGTTGGACGTGGCCGAACGCTTCAACGGCGAGATCGTCAGCGTCGATTCGGCGCTGGTCTACCGCGGCCTGGATATCGGCGCGGCCAAGCCCACCGCAGCGGAGCAGGCGCGCGTGCCGCACCACCTGCTCGATGTCCGCGATCCGTGGCAGACGTATTCCGCCGCCGACTTCGCCGCCGACGCGCGCAAGGCGATGGACGACATCGCCGCACGCGGCCGCCTGCCGGTACTGGCAGGCGGTACCGGCCTCTATTTCCAGGCGCTGCTCGAAGGACTGGCGGCGATGCCGCCGGCCGACGCCGCCCTGCGCGAACGGATCAGCGCCGAGGCGGAGCGGGTCGGCTGGCCGGCGCTGCATGGCGAACTCGCGCGCATCGATCCCGACGCGGGCGCGCGCATCCACGCCACCGATCCGCAGCGCATCCAGCGTGCGCTGGAAGTCTTCCGGCTGACCGGCAAGCCCATCAGCCAGTGGCAGCGCGAAGCGCGGCGCGACCGCCTGCCGTTCCGCGTACTCAAGCTGGTGCTGGCGCCGGCCGATCGCGCCGTACTGCATGCGCGGATCGCGCAGCGCTTCGACCTGATGCTGGCGCAGGACTTCCTGGAGGAAGTGCGCCGGCTGCGCGCGCTGCCCGGCATGCAGGCCGTGGCCGCGCCGCTGGAGCTGCCGGCGGTGCGCGCCGTCGGCTATCGGCAGGCGTGGGAGTTCCTGGACGGGCAGGGCGATGCCCAGGACGTCCGCGAACGCGCCATCGCGGCCACCCGCCAGTTGGCCAAGCGGCAACTCACCTGGCTGCGCGGCGAGCTGGATGCCCGCTGGTTCGACCCCGCCACCGAGCACGCGCGGCTGGCGCAGGCGCTGGACCTGTTCCTCCCACGGGGATGAGTCCCCGGGGCCCAGCATGGCGGAACTGGGACCGGCTGCCTGCCTTCGCGGCGCCCCCCGGGGCCGATGTTGTGTAACATCGGGTCTCCGGGTCGGCAGGGGAGCTGTTTGCCGCACCGGGGTCAGCACCCATACCTACTATAAGAACGCAAGGCGGGAGTACGTCATGTCCAAGGGGCAATCCCTGCAGGATCCTTTCCTGAATGCACTACGGCGCGAGCGCGTGCCGGTGTCGGTCTACCTGGTCAACGGCATCAAGCTGCAGGGCACCATCGAATCCTTCGACCAGTTCGTGGTCCTGCTGCGCAACACGGTCAGCCAGATGGTCTACAAGCACGCCATTTCCACGGTGGTGCCGGCGCGCAACGTGCGCGTGGGCCCGGGTGGCGGCTACGTGCAGCAGGGTGAAGATGGCGCGGAAGGCGGCGACGACGAAACCGCGTGATAATGCGTGCCTCGTTTGAAGAGGCACGACCCCATTGTTTGAAAGATCCCGCAAGGGCGAGCATGCGCTGCTGATCCAGCCGTATGCCAGCGGCCGTCTGGACGACGGCATCACCGAGGAATTCAGCGACCTGGCGCGCTCGGCGGGCGCCAGCATCGCCGCGCTGATCACCGCGCGCATCGACCGCCCCAATCCGTCCACCCTGATCGGCAGCGGCAAGCTGGACGAAGTGAAGGCGGCCGCCGATGCGACCGGCGCCGACCTGATCCTGGTCAACTTCCCGCTGTCGCCGGGCCAGGAACGCAACCTGGAAAAACTCCTGCAGCGCCGCGTGCTCGACCGCACCGGGCTGATCCTGGACATCTTCGCCCAGCGCGCACGCAGCCACGAAGGCAAGCTGCAGGTGGAACTGGCGCAGCTGCGCCACATGGCCACCCGGCTGATCCGCGGCTGGACCCACCTGGAGCGCCAGCGCGGCGGTTCCATCGGCCTGCGCGGCCCCGGCGAAACCCAGCTGGAAACCGACCGCCGCCTGCTGCAGAAGCGCGTGGAGCAGTTGCAGAAGCGGCTCGAGAAAGTGGAAGTGCAGCGCACCCAGATGCGTCGCGCCCGCGTGCGCAGCGAACTGCCGCGCGTAGCGCTGGTGGGCTACACCAACGCCGGCAAGTCCACCCTGTTCAACGTGCTGACCGGCGCGGAGGCCTACGCGGCCGACCAGTTGTTCGCCACGCTCGACCCCACCGTGCGCCGCATCGATCTGCCCGGCGGTGCCGTGGTGCTCGCCGACACCGTCGGCTTCGTGCGCGACCTGCCGCACGAACTGGTGGCTGCGTTCCGTTCCACCCTGAGCGAAGCGCGTGAAGCCGACCTGCTGCTGCACATCGTCGACGCCGCCGATCCGCACCGCGAGGAGCGCATCGCCCAGGTCGATGAAGTGCTGCAGGAGATCGGCGCTGGCGACTTGCCGCAGATGCTGGTGTTCAACAAGATCGACCGCATCGAAGGCGCCGAGCCGCGCCACGACCAGCCCGATCCGGACGCCGGCGAAGAAGGCGGCGACGCCGTCGGCATCGGCCGCGCGCGCGAACGCGTGTGGATCTCCGCGCGCGACGGGCAGGGCATCGACCTGCTCAAGGGCGCGCTGGCGCAGCGGCTGGGCTTCCAGCGCGTGCGCGGCGAACTGCACCTGCCCGCGCACTCGGCCCGCCTGCGTTCGCGCCTGCATGCGCTCGGCGCCGTGCTGTCGGAGGACTTCGACGAACACGGCTGGCGCGTCACCGTCGACCTCGCCCTGGCCGACGCGCAGCGCCTGGCCTCGCAGGCCGGCGGCCATCCGCTGGAAGCGCTGCTGCCGCAGGCGGAGCGGGAAGACTGGCAGTAGGGGCGGGGCAGGGTTGTTGTAGGAGCGACGTCAGTCGCGACCGCACGGGTGAATCGCCCGGGGGAAAATCCCCTGGTACGGCATTGCCGCGGTCGCGACTGACGTCGCTCCTACAAAGGCGCCCGCTCCATGACCTCCCGGCCTTGCCTCCCGGCCGGGGCGTCCCTATCTAGTAGAATCGAGAACGCGCCGGTCCCCGGGCCCGCGCGAACCTTTCAAATGGAGTGGGCATGGCCTGGAACACCCCTGGAAGCGGCTCTGGTAGCGGCGGATCCGGCAACAATGGCAACAACGGCAACCGGAACAACAACTGGAAGCCCCGCAAGAGCCAGGGCGGTGGCCTGGGTGACGTCATCGACCGCCTGCGCGGCCTGTTGGGCGGTGCCGGTGGTGGTGGCGGTGGCAATCCGCTGCGCTGGGTGCTGCTGGGCATCGGCATCCTGGTGCTGTTCTCCAGCTTCCAGCTGATCGGCGAACAGGACCGCGGCGTCGTGCTGCGCTTCGGCCACTACAACCGCACTATGCAGCCCGGCCCGAACTTCAAGTTCCCCTGGCCCATCGAAAGCGTCACCAAGGTCCCGACCACCGGCGTGCGTACCTTCAGCAACAGCCTGCCGGTGCTGACCCGCGACGAGAACATCATCACCGTGTCGTTCAACGTGCAGTACCGCGTGGGCGATCCGCAGAAGTTCCTGTTCGGCACCACCGACGCCGTCCGTGTACTCGAGCAGACCGCGCAGAGCGCGGTGCGCGAAGTGATCGGCCGTTCCAACCTGGATGCCGCGCTCAATGCGCGTGGTCCGCTGTCGGCCGCGGCGCTGACCGCGCTGCAATCCTCGCTGGAGGCTTACCGCACCGGCCTGGTCGTGACCGAGCTGAGCCTGCAGGACGCGCGTCCGCCGGAAGAGGTCAAGCCCGCGTTCGACGAGGTCAACAGCGCGCAGCAGATGAACGAGCGCCTGGTCAGCCAGGCCCGCGCCTACGCCGCCCGCATCGTGCCCGAGGCCCGTGGCCAGGCGCAGGGCGTGCGCACCGCCGCCGAAGGCTACAAGACCGCCGCCATCGCCCGCGCGACCGGTGACGCCACCCGCTTCAGCCTGCTGCTGGACGAGTACCGCAACGCGCCCGAGGTCACCCGCAAGCGCCTGTGGCTCGACACCGTGCAGCAGGTGCTCGCCGACAACCGCAAGGTCGTCGGTGGCGACGGCCGCCAGCTGATCTACGTGCCGATGGGCAATGCGCCCGCCGGTGCCGCCGCACCCGCAGTGGTGCCGCCCGAGGTGGTGATGCCGCAGGTCGAGAGCACGCCCTCCGCCGCGAGGAGCGCGCGCACCCCCCGTCCGGCCGGCCGAGAGGAGGCGCAGCCATGAGGATGTCCCTGATCGTCGGTATCGCCGTGGCCCTGCTGCTGGGCCTGATGGGCTCGGTCTACGTGGTCCGTGAAGGCCAGGTGGGCCTGGTGCTCAACCTGGGCCGCGTGGTCCGCAGCGAGATCGGCCCCGGCCTGCATTTCAAGCTGCCGCTGGTGGAATCGGCGCGCGTGTTCGACCAGCGCTTCACCGCCAACGAGTTCCCGCCGGAGCGTTCGCTGACCTCCGAGCGCAAGGACGTCAGCGTCGACTTCATCGCCATCGGCTTCATCGTCAACGCCGCGGATTTCTACCGCGCCACCGGCGGCAATGCCGAGGTCGCCACCGACCGCCTGGCGCCGATCATCAAGGAATCGCTGCGCAACGAAATCAACTCGCGCACGCTGACCCAACTGGTGTCGGGCAACCGCATGGAGCTGATCGAGAAGCAGCTGCCCGGCATCAACGCCGGTGCGAAGACGCTGGGCATGCAGATCGTCGACATCCGCTTCAAGCAGATCGACCTGCCCACCGACAGCGAAGTGATCGGCCAGGTCTACGACCGCATGCGCGCCGAACGCAAGCAGGTGGCCAGCGCGCTGCGTGCGCAGGGTGAAGAGCAGGCCCGCATCGTCGAAGCCCAGGCCGACCGCGACCGCGCGGTGCTGCTGGCCGAAGCCGAACGCGATGCGCAGAAGCTGCGCGGCGAAGGCGATGCCGAAGCCGCCCGCATCTACGGCGTGGCCGCGAACCGCGACCCGGCGTTCTACGCCTTCCAGCGCAGCCTGGAGGCCTACCGTGAGTCGTTCCGCGACGGGCAGGGCGTGATCGTCCTGGACAAGGACGACCCGTTCCTCCAGTACATGAAGAGCGACCGCTAAGGTCACCGCGCCGGCCGCCTCAGGGCGGCCGGTTCCGTTCCAGCCCCCTTTTTTCCGTCGCCCGCCTCGCCGCGCGGGCCAGGACACCCCGCCATGCCCGAACTCTGGTCCGCCCTGTGCCTGGTCGCCATCCTGGAAGGCCTGGTGCTGTTCGCCATCCCGGCGGGCTGGAAGCGTGCGGTCCTCCAGCTCCTGCAGATGTCCGACGGCCAGGTCCGCGCCGTGGGCGGCTTCATCCTGATCTTCGGCCTGACCTTCCTGTGGGCGCTGAAGCGCTGAACGGCGCGCGTCTTCATCGCCTCATTTGAGGTGGGAACTCGCCTGCGGTTCCGCTTCCTGCGTTTGCGGATGGCAGGGCGCCCCTCATCCGCCTTCGTCACCTTCCCCCCGTTGCCACGGGAGAAGGAAGCAATCAGCGCTTCGTCTTTTTGTTCTCCCGGCCAGCGGGATCGTGCTTTTCCTTCTCCCCGCAAGCGGGATCGTGCTTTTCCTTCTCCCCGCAAGCGGGGCCATGCTTTTCCTTCTCCCCGCAAGCGGGGAGAAGGTGCCCGGAGGGCGGATGAGGGGCGAGCGCTGTACAGATGGTGTCCAGTACAGCATCCGTTTCGCGTAACACGTCATCGTTCCAGAATCGCAGTACGCGAAATCCCCGCGCCTCCAGGAACCTCGTACGCAATGCGTCGTGCTCGGTTGCCTCGAGATGTTGGCTTCCATCCAGCTCTACGACGAGACGCTTCTCCAGGCAGCTGAAGTCCGCGATGTAACGCCCAATCCGGTACTGGCGACGAAACTTCCACCCCTGCAGGCGTCGGTCTCTCAGGCGCTGCCATAGCACGCGTTCTGCTTCGGTCTGGCCATGGCGCAGCAGACGCTGAAGGTCGTGGTTCGTTTTGCTTCGCAAGGGGCACCTCCTGTCAGGAGGTAGCGTCGATGTGGGCGCACGCTGTATCTATCGGAAAGCCCCTCGGTCGCGGATCGGAAGGCGCCCCTCATCCGCCTTCGGCACCTTCTCCCCGCTAGCGGGGAGAAGGGGATAGCGCGCGCGCTCGAAGCCTTCTCCCCGCAAGCGGGACCATGCTTTTCCTTCTCCCCGCTAGCGGGACCATGCTTTTCCTTCTCCCCGCTAGCGGGACCATGCTTCTCCTTCTCCCCGCTAGCGGGGAGAAGGTGCCCAGAGGGCGGATGAGGGGCGGCTTTCCGCGCGGTTCCTGAACGCCCTGGCGCTCGGGCCGGGCAGGGTAGCCCCCGTCCCCGGAAACCCGGATAATGCACAAAAGCCGGACGGGCTCCCCGCGTGGGAAGACCGCCGGCTTTTTCCGTGTCTGGGCCCGGCGTGGCGGGCGGCTCCCCGATGGAGCCTGCCGGCATCATTGGCGCCAAGCCCAGCACGACCCTTCCCGGCGGCCCCGATGGCCGCCACCAAGCGAGGAGTTACCCGTCATGGGTCAGTCAGTCGTCGTTCTCGGCGCCCAGTGGGGCGATGAAGGCAAGGGCAAGATCGTTGATCTGCTTACCGAGGAAATCGGTGCCGTCGTCCGTTTCCAGGGCGGCCACAATGCCGGCCACACCCTGGTCATCGGTGGCAAGAAGACCGTTCTCCACCTGATTCCGTCCGGCATCCTGCGCCCCGACGCGCTGTGCCTGATCGGCAACGGCGTGGTGCTTTCGCCGGCCGCCCTGATGAAGGAAATCGCCGAGCTCGAAGCCGCCGGCGTGGAAGTGCGTTCGCGCCTGAAGATCTCCCCGGCCACCCCGTTGATCATGCCGTACCACATCGCCCTGGATCAGGCCCGCGAGAAGGCCGCCGGCGGCAAGGCCATCGGCACCACCGGCCGCGGCATCGGCCCGGCGTACGAAGACAAGGTGGCGCGCCGCGGCATCCGCGTGGCCGACCTGCATTACCCCAAGCAGCTGGAAGAACTGCTGCGCACCGCGCTGGACTACCACAACTTCGTGCTGACCAAGTACCTGGGCGTGGAAGCGGTCGATTTCCAGAAGACCTACGACGAAGCGCTCGCCTTCGGCGATTACGTGCAGCCGATGAAGTCCGACGTGGCCGGCATCCTGCACGACCTGCGCAAGCAGGGTAAGCGCGTGCTGTTCGAAGGCGCGCAGGGCGCGCTGCTCGACATCGACCACGGCACCTATCCCTACGTCACCAGCTCCAACACCACCGTCGGCGGCGCGTTCGCCGGCACCGGCGTGGGCGCGGACGCGATCGACTACGTGCTGGGCATCTGCAAGGCCTACGCCACGCGCGTGGGCGGCGGCCCGTTCCCGACCGAGCTGGACGACGAAGTCGGCCAGGGCATCCGCGATCGCGGCCAGGAATACGGCGCCTCCACCGGCCGTCCGCGCCGCTGCGGCTGGATGGACATCGTCGCGCTGAAGCGCGCCGTCGCCATCAACGGCATCTCGGGCCTGTGCATCACCAAGCTCGACGTGCTCGACGGCATGGAAAAGCTGAAGATCTGCATCGCCTACGAGTACCGCGGCAAGCGCACCGAGTACGCCCCGCTGGACGCCGGCGGTTGGGAAGAGTGCACGCCGGTGTACCTGGAGTTCCCGGGCTGGGAAGAGAACACCCACGGCATCACCGAGTGGGACAAGCTGCCGCCGGCCGCCCGTGCCTACCTGCGCGCGCTGGAAGAACTCTCCGGCTGCCCGCTGGCCATCGTCAGCACCGGCCCGGATCGCGACCACACCATGGTGTTGCAGGACCCGTTCGCGTAACAGGTCCTACGTTGTGTACTGCGGCCGTCCTGCCGCAGTACACCGTCGCGACAGAACCAGGTGTGCAGGGATTGCACGGCCTGGTGAAAGGAAGCCCCGCACATGCGGGGCTTTTTGTTTCGCCATGGTCCCTGGCGCGCCCCCCTGCGGCGCAATGCCGGCAGTTCACTTTCTCTCGATTGCGCCCGTTCGGCCGCCACGTGCCGTCCCCGCGCGCGCCTGCCTGTTTCCGACGGAGCCTTATCCATGCACGACCCCAACGATCCGTACCGCGACGACCTCAACGACCTCGAAGACGATACCGTGCCCGCATCCAGCGTCCACGACCGTCGCGACCCGGCATCGGAGCAGGACCCCATCGCCTTGCGCTCCGGTCTGTCGCGCGCGCAGCTCGACACCCTGGACATGATGGAAAGTTTCCGGTGGCGCTTGGCCTTCGTGCGCTGGCCCATGCACAGCGCGGCCATCCCGGTGCTGTTCAACCAAACCGGCACCCACTACGTGGTGATCAACGAAGACGGCAGCCTCGACGAACAGCCCGGGCTGACGCTGCGCGGTTGACCCGGCCCCGTGGCGCATCGGCGCGTCGCGGGCCGGTGCGCTGCATTCCGGCACATGGTTTGCATCGTCATCACGACCCTAAATAGCGGCCAAGACCGGCCGTTAGAAACAACAGATGTCGCCCGTCGTCGATGGAGTTGCCCCCCCATGTACCGCAATGCCGCCCAAGCCGCTGTCATCACCGGCCCCTGGCAGACCCCCGTGCCCGCCGCGGCCGCCCCGCGCACGCCCGAGCGCCGCAAGCCCGCACCCATGCAGGCAGCGGACGCGCTGCGCGCCGGCCTCACCCCCGCGCAGGTCATGACCCTGGAAGCGCTGGAGATCTTCCAGTGGAAGTTGGCCTTCGTGCGCCGCCCGCTGTTCCAGGCGCCCATCCCGGTGCTGTTCGACCGCGACCACACGCGCCATGTCGTCATCCAGGAAGACGGCAGCCTCGACGAGAGCCAGACGCTCGTCCTGCGCGCCTGACCGTCGTTCCTTCTCCCTCCGCTGTTCCTTCTCCCCGTCCCACGGGGAGAAGGTGCCCAACGGGCCGATGAGGGGCAGAGCGCGATGCCCGCCGCCCCCCTGAACACATCCCCCACGCGGCAACGCGACCCTCACGTTTTCTTGAAGTCGGCCGATACAAGGTGGGCTCCTGCCGCCATGGCGGCAGGTCCGTTCCCGTTCCACGCCATCAGGAGCCCCCCACCGGATGTCGGATCCGCACCGCCCAGGCGACAGCTCTCCCCCGGACGCCCCCGGCGCCGGCCCCCGTACGCCGGAGCGCCGCAAGGGCGCCCCCAAGCTCGACGACGCCACGCTGTTGGCCGGCCTCACCCCGGCGCAGCAGGCCACCATCCACACGATGGAAAACTTCCACTGGCACCTGAAGTTCGTCCGCCGCCCGATCTTCAAGGTCCCCGTGCCCGTGCTGTTCAACCGCGCCGGCGACCGCTACGTGGTGGTGAACGAGGACGGGACGATCGATGAGAACCCGGCGTTGGTGTTGAGGGATTGAGGGCCGCAGCAGATTAGCCCGACACGTTCGGCCGCTCCCTCACCTGGCCCTCGACGCCCTGCGCCCGCGCGCCGCGCGGCTCGCACACCTCATGCAACGTACGGCCGACACCGAACTCGCCCTCGGCAGCGATCTGATGGCCGCCTCGCTGGAGGTCTATGGCGTCATCAAGGTGGCGGGCAAGGACAAAGGCGTGGATGAAGCCCGCCGAGAACTGGCGTCCCGCTTCGTCCGGCGTAACGCATCGCCCGCGCCGGAGCCCGCAGGCAGCGGCGACAACTGAATTCGGCACGCAATCGAAGGCCCCGCAATGCGGGGCCTTTCTTGTTGCTCTCTCCGCCACCTGCGACCGCAGTGCACGTGGCGAGGTTCGGGCCCGCCGCCGGATGTTCTCAAAAGTCCCAGCGGCCGGTGATGGACAGTGGCACGGAGACGCGGCTGCCGGTGTCGTTGATCGCCGCCAGACCGAGCCCGGCGATCGCGGAATCGTCGTCGGACAGATCGTCGATGTAGTTCACGCCTGCGGCGAACCTCATGCTGAAACGCTCGGTGAAGGACACATGCACGCCGGCATCGAGCCCGCCGCTGAGCGCCCAGCCCTTCTCGTAGAACGGCGCATTCGGGATCGTGATCGCGGCGTCGGGAATCTCGAAGGTGGCCCGGATGTCATCGGTTTCGGTCGCGCCCAGGCGCGCCGCGACGAACGGCCTGACCCGGCCACCGTCGCCAAAGTAGTGCCGGTAACCGACCTCCCACGTGTACGCGTCGTAGCGCGAGAATCGGCCGAAGACGTCGAGTTCGGTTTCGAGCGCCGGCACGTAGGCGGCGCCGACGCGCACGCGCCCGTCATCGGCGCTGGTCTCCTTGGCCTGAAGGAACACTTCGCTCCGGTCACTCAGTCCATAACCCACTTCCAGGCCCAACGACCGGGCGGTGCCGTAGATCTGCTCGTGGCTGCGCGAACGGATCCGCAGCTCCGCGCTGACGCCGGCCAGGTCGGGATTCAACGGGCCGAGATCCGCTACCGGTGCCACGGCGCCCGTGTGGACGTCACCGCTGATCGGCCTGTCGGCGCCACCGAACACGGACATCGAGAATTTTCCCTGCTCGGGCCCCGCTGCGAATGCCGGCCCTGCGGCCATCAGCAGGGCAGCTCCAAGAAGTTTGATCTGCATGTGCCTCTCCCATCAGAACGGGTTTCGCCTACCCACTGTAGGCACGTGCTGTACGCGAACGCGGTGGCGATGGATTCAATCGCTCGCCGGCCGTAAGCGCACTTTCAGAACGCTTCACGCGCGCTACACGTGGCTGTACGCCACGGCCGTTCGTCGGCATCGCGCGCGCCCGGCGCAACGCGCGCATCCGAAGCGTATCGCCCCGCGTATGCATCCCGCCAGACGCCGCCGCGGGTGAGGGTTCTGCCTGCGAGCACTTACATCACAGGACATACGATCATGACCACGCGTCGCGTCGATGCATTCCATGCCGGCTTGCCGATCAGCACGGCATGCGTGCGGACGTACTCCAACGAGCCGACGCCTTGAACCCTCGACGCACGGTCATGGCCGAGGACGAAAGACGCATCCGGCCAACGGGCGCGGTGCGATGGCCGCGACTGCTCGTCAACGTGGCGGGCAATCAGGCGGTCTGGTTCGTGGCGGTGATCGCGGCGTCGTACGGCCATGCGTGGCCGGGCGTGCTCGCGGCCGCGGCGTTCGTCGGCGTCCACGTAGTCACCGCGACCGCGCCGCGCGTGGAACTGAAATTGGTAGGCGCGGCGCTGGCGTGCGGTGTCGTGGTGGATGGCATCGCAGCGTCGCAAGGATGGCTCCGCTATGCCGCACCCCTGCCGGGAGGCGAGGGCTTGCCGCCCGCGTGGATTCTGGCGCTGTGGGCCTCGCTCGCCGTCACCCTCAACGTGGCGATGCGCAGCCTGCAGCGGCGGCGTTGGCTGGGCGTGCTGGTCGGGGGCATCGGCGGACCGCTGGCGTACCTGGCCGCGAGTAAAGGATGGGATGCGGCGCGATTCGCGGATCCCGCGTGGCGAGGCGTCGCCTGGCTCGCCGTCGCGTGGGCGATGGCGCTGCCGGGTCTGTTGTGGGCGGCGCGGGAGTGGAGCGCCGATGCGCCGGCCGACTCGCGATGACAGCTTCAATCAATTCGTTGCAACGTTGAACACACAGGGAGACCGGAAATGACGCGTGGCCGACAGGCTTGGGCTTTGGTGGGATGGATCGTGGCGTGTTACGCCGCGGCGGGCGTGGGTGCGCTGGCGTCCGTGGAGGCGAGCACGTTCTACGCGTCGCTGACGTTGCCCGTCTGGGCACCCCCCGCGTGGCTGTTCGGTCCGGTGTGGACCGTGCTGTACGGGATGATGGCGCTCGCCGCCTGGATCGTCTGGCGCACGGGGGGATGGGCGCGTCGCAAAGCCGCGCTGACCGCCTTCGTGATCCAGCTTCTCGTCAACGCGCTATGGAGCTGGCTGTTCTTCGGCGGGAAGCAGGGCGCGCTCGCCTTCGCCGACATCGTGCTGCTGTGGATCCTCGTCGCGTGGACCCTCACGGCGTTCTGGAAGATCCGGGTCATCGCGGGCGCGCTGATGGTGCCCTACCTGTTGTGGATCACCTTCGCGGCCGCGCTGAACTACGCCGTCTGGCAGGCCAACGGCGCGGCGTTGGGGGGGTGATGCGCGGGGCATGGGTGAGGCAGGGCATCGCCGCCTCGCCATGCCGTCGCCGCCGTTTTGGGGCCCTGTGCCCGTGCCAGCCCCTGCGGGGCGCTCCCATTCCGTGACACAGCCCTCACTCCGGAGCATGTAAAGCTTGTAACCACGCATACACCATCATGCTTCGGGGCGGGCGGCCTTTATGGCCGTCAGGAAGAGGAGTAAGCAGGACCTGATGGATAAGGGGCTGGTCGCAACCTACGTGCCGGAGTTGGTGGTCACCTCGTTCGTCGTGGCCGCCCTGGCCTCGTACGCCGCACTGAAGACCGCCGGCCGCGTGCGTGCCAGCGACGCCGTGGCCAAGCGCTGGTGGCTGGCCGGCGGTGCCCTGGCGATGGGCATCGGCGTGTGGTCGATGCACTTCATCGGCATGCTGGCCCTGCGCCTGCCCATCCGCCTGGGCTACGACATCGGCATCACCCTGTTGTCCCTGCTGCTGGCCGTCGCTGCCAGCGGCTACGCCCTGTGGCTGGTCACCCGCGACCACGTCAGCCGCGCGCGCCTCTTCAGCGGCGCCGTGGTGATGGGCCTGGGCATTGCCGCCATGCACTACGTGGGCATGGCCGCCATGCGGATGGACCCCCAGATCGTCTACCGCCCCGGATGGTTCATCGCCTCCGTGCTGATCGCCATCGCCGCGGCCGGCGGCGCATTGGCGATCGCTTACCGCCTGCGCGACGACGTGCACCACGAACGCCTGCACCGCGCCCTGGCCGCAGGCGTGATGGGCGTGGCCATCGTGGGCATGCACTACACCGGCATGGCTGCCGCCCATTTCCCCGAAGGCGCCATGTGCGGCGCCGCACTGGGCGCTGGCTTCTCGCCGGATTCGCTCGCCTGGCTGGTGGTGGTCATCAACGCCGCGGTGCTGGGCACCGCGATCGGCGCCAGCGTGCTGGACCGCCTGCTGCACGAACGCACCGCGCGGTTGTCGGCGTCCCTGCAGCAGGCCAACCAGCAACTCACCCATCTGGCCTTGCACGACGCACTCACCGGCCTGCCCAACCGCCTGCAACTGGTCGACTACCTGCAGCAGTTGATCGCCCAGGCGCAGCGCGACGACAACAACCGCTTCGCTGTGCTCTTCATCGACCTGGACGGCTTCAAGGGCGTCAACGACAGCTTCGGCCACCACGTGGGCGATGCGCTGCTGGTGCGCGTGGCCACCACGCTGCGGCAGATGATCGCGCCCGGCGATACTGTCGCGCGGCTGGGCGGCGACGAGTTCGTCATGGCCGCGGCCGTGGGCGGCGCCAACGAGGCCACCGTGCTGGGCCAGCGCCTGCTGGCGCGCCTGGGCGAAGCGATGAAACTGGAAGACCACGACGACGTGCGGGTCACCGCCAGCATCGGCATCGCCCTGTACCCCGGCGATGGCGAAGATGCCGACGCGCTGATGGCGCACGCCGATGCGGCGATGTACTGCATCAAGGAATCCGGCCGCAACGGCATGGCCCTGTACGAGCCCTCGATGAGCGAAGGCGCGCAGGGCCAGCTGCAGATGACCTACGACCTGCGCCGCGCACTGGAGCGTGGCCAGCTGGTGCTGTACTACCAGCCACAGATCCGCGCGCTCGACAGCGGTCTTGCCGGCATGGAGGCGCTGGTGCGCTGGCAGCATCCGCGCCTGGGCCTGGTGATGCCGGACCGCTTCATCGCCCTGGCCGAGCGCGTGGGGCTGATCGTCGAACTCGGCGCCTGGGTGCTGGACGAAGCCTGCCGCCAATGGGCCGCCTGGCAACGCGCTGGCGCGCGCGTGCCCACCGTGTCGGTGAACCTGTCCGCCGCGCAGGTGCGCAGCGAGCAACTGGTCGCGCAGGTGCGCAGCGCGATGCGCCGCCACGGCCTGCCGCCCGGCGTGCTGACGCTGGAGATCACCGAATCGATGGCGATGGTGGAACCCGAACGCACCGCCGGCGTGCTGGAAGAACTCGCCGAGGCCGGCGCGCGCATTTCGGTGGACGACTTCGGTACCGGCTATTCCAGTCTCTCGTACCTGGCGCACCTGCCGGTGCACGAGTTGAAGATCGATCGCCAGTTCGTGCGCCAACTCGTGCCCGGTTCACGCCACGCCGCCATCGTGCAATCGGTCGTGCACCTGGGCCGGCAGCTGGGCCTGGACGTGGTGGCCGAAGGTGTGGAAACACCCGAACAGAAGCAACTGCTCGCCGGCATGGGCTGCACGCGCCTGCAGGGCTATCTGATCAGCCCGCCGCGCCCGGTGGAAGAACAACCCGAACGCGCCGTCACCGTCGCCGCGTACGGCTTGCTGGGCTGATCGGCTCTTCGCTAGCGGCGATAGGCCGCGCGCGTTTCCTGCAGCTTGCCCGTGCGCGTCACCACCAGGTGCGCGCGCAGCCAGGTGGCGAAGTCGGCTTCGCTGAGTGAGCCTTCGGAGAGGCCGATGTACTGCGGATAGAGCTCCGGGTCCGTGGCCTGCAGCCGACCGCTGTTGAGCACGATGAAGACTTCGCAAGCGACGGCGGCGGTGCGCTTGTTACCGTCGACGAACGGGTGGTTGCGCGCAAGCCCATGCGCGAGGCTTGCCGCGAGCGCGGCCAGGTCGGGCGGAGGGTCACCGTATGCGAACAACTGTTGCGGGCGTGCAAGTGCGCTGTCGAGCAGGCCTTCATCGCGCACGCCCGTAGCACCTCCATGTTCGGCCAACTGGCGGTCGTGGATGGCCAGGGCCAGCGTCCTGCTGATCCAGGTGATCATCGGGACCCTTACTGCGCCAACTTGTTGAGCAACGTCCGGCGATCGCGCATCACCTGTTCCGCCACTTCCATCTGCTCGGCAAGGGTGGGGTCGTACACGGTCAGGCGGATGCCGTCGGGCGTCTCCAGCGCATGCAGCTCGTCGCCTTTTTCCAGGCGCAGGCGGGCCAGCAGGTCCTTGGGCAGGATGACGCCGGCGGAGTTGCCGATGGTGGTGATCTTGAGCTTCATGGCGCAGCGGTTCCGGGAGTTATAACGGATGTTATACGCTCGATGCCCCGGCCTCGCAACCCGTGGCCGGACCGCCGCCGATCCGGGAAAAGAAAGGCGCCTGCGGCCTCGTCACCGCAGGCGCCCGGGGGCACCTGTCCCGGGAGCAGGTGCGTTAGCGGTACACGCGCTCGCAACGGCGTTCGACGATGCGGTCGCCCTTGGTTTCCTGGCTGTTGCCCTGCACCTTGCGGCCGATCGCACCGCCGGCGACGGCGCCGCCCACGGTAGCGACCTTCTTGCCGTTGCCGCTGCCGACCTGGTTGCCCAGCAGGCCGCCGACCACGGCGCCGATGGCGGTACCGGCCACGCGGTTCGGGTCGCGGGTGTTCTTCTGCACTTCCACGTTGCGGCATTCCACTTTGCTGCCGTCGCTGAAGCGGCGACCCTCGTCTTCGGGGCCGTAATAGCTGTTTTGCGCGGCGGCGGCCGACATCACCGACAGCAGGCCGAGCGACAGCACGAGGCGGGAGGTCTTCATGCGCTTCTCCTGGTGAGTATCGCCGGGCCAGCCTGCGCGCGATGTTGCGAACTCGAGGTGAAAGGTGTGCGTGCGCGTTCACCCGCCAGTGCGCTTGCCGTGACGCGCACGCGACAAACATGACCACGGAATGACGATTCCATGCCGCGTTGACATCCACGCCACGCCTGCGCGCCTACGTTGGGCGCATCCATCGACGAGGAGGTTCCCATGCATACCCCCGAAGAACTCGAGAAGAAGCTGTGGAAGGCGCTGAAATCCGACCGCACCCTGATGCTGGGCCTGGACGGCGCAGAAGACGGCCACACCCGTCCGATGACCGCATTGCTGGAACACGAAGGCCGCGGCCCGTTGTGGATCTTCACCGCCACCGACAACCTGCTCGCGCAGCGCTCGCAGACACCGCAACGCGCCATCGCCACGTTCGCCTCGATGGGCCACGACCTGTTCGCCAGCCTGCAGGGTGCGCTGGTGCGCGATGACGACCGCGCCGTGATCGAACGCCTGTGGAATCCGTTCGTGGCCGCCTGGTACGAAGACGGCAAGGACGACCCCAAGCTCGCGCTGCTGCGCTTCGATCCCGAACACGCCGAGATCTGGCTCAACGAGCAGAGCCTGTGGGCCGGCATGAAGCTGCTGTTCGGCGTAGACCCCAAGCAGGACTACGAAGACAAGGTGGCCGAGGTGAACCTGCGCGGATGACAAGCGTTGCACGTGGTGCAGAAGTGCTTGCGAGTGCATCGCGGTGTGGGGTTGCATCTGCTACATGCGTTTACGCATTGACGGCGTGATGGTCTTGGCCTCGCGCGATTGAGTGGCTACTTCGGACAAGCGGTCGTCCGTGCGGCGCGCGCGCGCGCGTTCTGAATCAGTGCGACACGTAGCGATGGAACTCGATCGGATGCGCACTGACGTGCTGGACGCAGGGATGGTTTGTCCACCCGCGGCGTTGTACGCGTAAACAGGGGCTGTGCGGTGAGACGTGATGGCGCCCGGTGGGTGCCGTCACCCGGTGGGTGTCGCGCGTGGGCGCATCCCCAGGCACAGGAGACCCACGATGACGCACGGTTACGAAATGCGCGGTTCCTACACCGCGGAGAAGAATCCTGCACAAGCGCGCTTCGGACGTATCTTCCCCAAGGCAGCAGTAGGAAAATCATGGCCCGATCCCGCAGCGCTCGGGAAGCGCGGCGGCCCGATGGACCAGGGTACGAGCCACGGCCAGACGCCCGCGCCCGACGGCGCATTGGGTACGCAGGACAATCCCTCGATCCCCGCGGCCTTCACGTATCTGGGTCAGTTCATCGATCACGACATCACGCTCGATCCGACCTCGAGCCTGGAGCGCCAGAACGATCCGGAGGCGACCCGCAATTTCCGCACGGCCAATCTGGAGCTCGACAATCTCTATGGCGCCGGCCCCGCGTCGCATCCGTTCCTGTACGACAGGACGCGGCCGGGACGCTTCCTGCTGGGTACGTTGCAGGGCGGTGATCCCGCTGATCCTGCGCAGCGCATGGATCTGCCGCGGAATGCGCAGGATGTCGCGCTCATCGGAGACCCGCGCAACGACGAGAACCTGATCGTCTCGCAACTGCACCTGGCCTTCCTGCGCTTCCACAACGCGGTCATGGACGACATCGACATCGGGCTGGGCGACGATGGCTTTTCCGCGGACGAAGGAAAGTTCGATCGCGCGCAGCGGCTGGTGCGCTGGCACTACCAGTGGCTGGTGCTCAAGCACTTCCTGCCCGCCACCGTGGGCCCGGGCGTCGTGGAGGATGTGCTGCAGAACGGGCGGAAGCTCTACGACCCGAACAACAAGGCCGAGGAGGCCTTCATCCCGGTGGAGTTCTCGGTCGCGGCGTACCGCTTCGGCCACAGTCAGGTGCAGCCGGGTTACCTGGTGAATCCGGGATTCGGCGCCGGCCTGTTCCCCGGGGTGATCAACGCGCCCATCGTGCCGCGCAGCGATCTGCGCGGTGGACCGCTGAGCGCGCGCGAAGTGGTCAACTGGAATCTCTTCATCGATACCGGCCTGCCGCGCGGCGGCGGCACCCGGTTCTCGGCGCTGATCAACGAAAAGCTGGTGGCGCCGCTGCTGAATCTTCCGCTGTCCGTCGTGCCGGTGCTCAGCCTGCCCGATGGCGATCCGCAGCGATCGCTGGCTACGCGCAACCTGATGCGGGCCGCCGCCTTCGAGTTGCCCTCGGGTGCGGAAGCGGTTGCGGAGGCGAACAGGCTGGGCGTCAACATCCCGCTGGTGCCATCCGCGCAGATCTGGAGCGGCGATCTGCAGCCCTTCGCCAGCCACGATGTGCCGCTGTGGTTCTACGTGCTGCGCGAGGCCGCGGTGTTGGCCGACGGCAAGCACCTGGGGCCGTTGGGAGGCAGGATCGTGGCCGAGGTGCTGATCGGTCTGCTGCAGAAGGATCCGATCTCGTTCCTGGTCGCCAAGCCGGACTGGAAGCCGATGTTCGGACGCGTCACGGGCGACTTCGATCTGGTGGATCTGCTGCGCAAGGCGGGCATGGCCGGGACGTGAGTGGACCGCATGCGGTCGCCAGGGCAGGGCCGTCGGTGACGACCCTGCCGTTGGTCACGACTTCCCCAACGGCACCTGACTCCAACCGCCCAACGGTGGCCGGATGCCGGGGCACGGCCCGTGACAGGGGAAAACCAACGCGCTGGAACAGGGGCCAGGCCGCGGTGATCACGCACCGGATGCCACGCCCCATGTTGCTGTACTCGCAAACCCATCTGCATAACCTGCTGGATCGCCTGGAAACCAGCGATGCCCGCACCACCGGCCAGTTGGAAGCCCTCACCGTGTGGGTGGCGGCGCTGGTCCAAACCCATCCCGATGGCGCCCAACTGCGCGCCACCGCGCAGGCGCTCTCTGCCCGCAATCCCTTCCGCGCGCTCTGCCAGTACCAGGAAGAAGTGGCCGCGTACGACGCCACGTTCTGCCAGCTGCAATCGCTGGCGTCGTTGGCCGAGCCGCTGCCCCGCGTGCGCCTGCCGCCGCCGCCCAACGTATGAGGCGCCGTTCGCCCGATGCGGGCCGCCGTCGCGTCGTGCGCGCCAGGCGCCAATGCGAAGGCTGCACGCCCGGCATCGCCCCGCTGTCCACGGCCGGGTTGCTGGCCGTTGCGGTGATGGCGATGGGCGCGACGGCCGCGCCGGAGACCTTGCGGGGGGTGGCAGAGGCGATGTCCGATATCCAGGCGCCATCGGCGCAGGCCCGCACGGAAGCATGAAACATACGCAGGCGCCTTCTCCCCGCCACGCGGGAAAAGGGGCCATCATGCGATGCCATGCATCGCGCCAGAAGAAAGCGCGCCAGAAGAAAGCGCGCTGGAAGAAAGAAGGTACCGCGCCAGCGATCCTATCGACGGGGACGCACATGCAGCCGAGCTGGGCGAAGCTAGGGCTTCGCACAACGGTACCCTTGTGGTCGCCGTGGCTGTTCACCTGGATCCGGCTGGCCGCGACGCGGCACCGACCACGCCTGCAGTGTCGCGCGGTATCCGCAAAGACCGCGTCAACGCGCGCGTGCACGCCGCGCGAAACTGCGCGCCGGATCACACGCGCGTGTGAACATACGCTGTCTTGCTTGCGGGATCACAGCCGGCACACGCAACGCAGGCGGATCGCGCCGCGCGCCACGCCGTGCTGGCGCGCCGCGTCATCGCGCAAGGTCGCCACGATGGCGTCGGCCGACGCCTTCGCTCCGTCGTTGAGGCGCGCGGCCACCTGGCCCCACGCGATGCAGTGCCCGCCGTCGTAGACCTCGTAGTCGGCGAAGTACTGTCCAAGGCATGCGCCGCCGTCCGCATCAGGTGCCGACATGCACATCGCATTCGCAGGCCGCGCAGCCGAGCTGTTCCAGCGCGATCTCCAATGCAAGCGCATAGCTGCGTGCGCCGTAACCATCGACCACCGCGAGACGACGGCCGGTGGCGGCGGGCAGGGTGCCTTCATCGAGGGCGTCGTGCACTTCCACGTAGGGATGAGCGAGGCCCTGCACCGCGCGCTGCAGCAACGGATGGTCGGTGAGTGCGCCGGGGTCGAGCAGGGTGGCGCGCACGCCCCATTCGTTGGCGAGGCGCAGCGCGGTGAGCACTTCGGTGGTGGAGCCGCAGCTGCGCACGGCGAGCGTCTGCCCCGCGCAACCGGCGCGCTGGACCAGCGCACCCAGCACCGATGGCGGCAGGGGCGGGGGTGGCGACGTGAGGGTGTCGCGGCGTTCGGGGCCGCGGATGACGAGGATGGACATGAGGGGCTCCGGATCAGGCATGGAAGGGCTCCGCGACAGGCGCGCGGTCGGCGCGGCGTAGCGCGATGTCCAGCGCCATCGTGTAGGCGCGCGGCAGGTCGTCGCGCAGGATCACGGTGACCAGCGGCGCGTGCCGTGGCTGCAGGCGCGGTTCCAGCGCATGCGCGGCGTCGTCGTGCAGTTCGATGTACGGCGTGGGCCATGCGTCCAGCGCGTCGCGCAGGGCTCGCGTGTGCGCTGCGTCCGGCAGCGTCAGGTCGCCGACATCGAGCAGCAACACGTCGGCACGATCGCCGCGCGCGCGGCACAGGCCAGCGAGCAGGTCGCGGGCGGTCGCGAAGGCACGGCAGTGGATCGCCTGCCCGGCGGCGTGCGCCCGGGCGCGCAGCGATCGGTCGAGGAAGGAAGTGTCGGGATGCGTGGCATGCGGGCCGCGCAGGATCAGGATGGACATGGAGCGGTCGGTGGCGCACAGCGTGTGCGGTGTGGCCACGTTAGGCCCGCACCCCGTAACGTCGCCATGCGTTCCGGCGACGGAGGCGTAAAGAACGCGTAGCGGACTATGCCGTTTCCAGTTCCTTGCGCATGCGGGCGTAGTCGCGCCGGTACTGGCGGGCGAGCTGCGTCTTCCTGGTGGCGCTGAGGATGCGGCCGGAAACCTGGAAGAACTTCTTCTCTTCCTCGCGCAGGTGGTGGTGCACTTTCTCGGACAGCGCGCGCGCTTTCTTCAGCCACGCGGCGTGGCGCGGATCGAGGGCCTGGATGTCTTCGACGAGTTCGTCGATCTCGTGATGTTCGTGCAAGGCATGTCGCGAGGAATTCAATCCGCGGTCGTCCATCAGGAGGGGCACGTAGAGGAAGCGCTCCTCGGCGGCGGCGTGCGCGGCCAGCTCGATGCGCAACGCGGTGAACAGGTCCAGCCGCTCGCGCGTGCCGGCTTTGGAGCGCAGCACGCGGCGGCACAGCGCGCGCTGGGCCTCGTGGCTTTCGTGCAGGGCGTCGTAGATGGACTCGGGCATGGCGCGCTCGGGATGGCTGGCGGAATGGCAGCGTCCCTCACGCGCTGTCGAGGCCGCGTTAACGGCGCCTCGCGGACACTCGCTGTCCACAATGCGCGCGGATACTGCCGCGACCACCACCGGAGGTTTTGCCATGGAAACCCATGAACTGCATCGCGGTCGCTTGATCGACCACATCCAGCTGGTCGTGCGCGACCTGGACGCCAGCCGCGCGTTCTACGCCGCGGTGTTCGACGTGCTCGGCATTCCGATGGGCGGCGACGGCGGCAACTACTTCTGGGCGGACGAGCTGTTCGTCTCCACCGCCGACAGCGAAGCGGCGGACGGCAAGCTCACCGGCCGCCACCACATCGCGTTCCAGGCGCAGGACCGCGCGATGGTGGACCGCTTCCACGAGACCGCGCTGGCGCACGGCGGCAAGGACAACGGAGCGCCGGGCCTGCGGGCGTATCACCCGGGTTACTACGGCGCGTTCGTGCTGGACCCGGACGGCAACAACATCGAAGCGGTGTACCACGGCGAAGCCAAGCGCAGTGCGCCGTCGGTGAAGGTGGAGTTCTAGCCCCGCGCGTTCCCTCTCCCTGCGTAGCGGGGAGAGGGTGCCGAAGGCGGGTGAGGGGCGAACGAAGTCCAGGACGACGAACCCCGAGGTAATACCGCGTTCGCGCGCGCCCCTCATCCGCCCTTCGGGCACCTTCTCCCCGCCTTGCGGGGAGAAGGAAGCGTCACACGCTTACAAGAACATCCCGCCCGAGGCTTCGATGCGCTGCGCGTTGACCCAGCGGTTGGCGGGCGAGAGCAGCGAGGCGACCACGCCACCGATGTCGTCGGGTACGCCCACGCGGCCGAGTGCGGTCTGCGAGGCGACGAAGGCATTGAGCTGGGCGTTGTCGCGCACGGCGCCGCCGCCGAAGTCGGTTTCGATCGCACCGGGTGCAATGATGTTCACCGCGATGCCGCGCGCGCCCAGTTCCTTCGCCTGGTAGCGCGTCAGCACTTCCATTGCGCCCTTCATCGCCGCATAGGCGGCGTAGCCGGGCAGGGCGAAGCGCGCCAGGCCGGACGAGATGTTGATGATGCGGCCGCCATCGGCGAGCAGCGGCAACAACGCCTGGGTGAGGAAGAACGGTCCCTTGAAGTGCACGTCGACCAGCGCGTCGAACTGCGCCCGCGTGGTCTCGGCGAAACCGGCGTGCACGCCCATGCCGGCGTTGTTGACCAGATGATCGACACGTTCGCGGCCCCAGGCCGCAAGCCGTACGCGCACGGCCTCGGCGAAGGCGTCGAAGCTGTCGCTCTGGCCGACGTCCAGCGGCAGCGCGGCGGCGCGCTGGCCGAGGGCCTCGATCTCGGCCACGACGGCCTCGGCTTCGGACTGCTGGCTACGGTAGGTGATCAGCACGTCGTGGCCCTGGCGGGCGACGGCCAGCGCCATGTTGCGGCCCAGGCCGCGGCTGCCGCCGGTGATCAGGGTGAGAGGGGAGGTGGTTGGGGTCATGGCAGGTCTCCAGTCGGGGAAGGCGGTGGGTTCACCGTGGAAGCACTGTATTGGGCGTGATCTGATGGATAAACTGGCCTGAACCGATTGCACCGTTCGCCTGTGGCGAACAATCGCCGGAGCCACCATGAACCGCCTCGATGCCATGCAGGCTTTTGTCCGGGTCGCCGAGATGGCCAGCTTCACCCGTGCCGCCGACAGCCTGGGCCTGCCCAAGGCCAGCGTCTCCACCGCCGTGCAGCAGCTGGAAGCCTGGCTGGGCACCCAGTTGCTGCACCGGACCACCCGGCGCGTGCAGCTCACCCAGGACGGGCAGGCCTTCTACGAGCGCTGCCAGGACCTGCTGGCCGACATGGACGAAGTGCAGCACCTGTTCGCGCGTTCGCCGCAGGCGCTGCGCGGCCGGTTGCGGGTGGACATGCCGGCGCGCTTCGCGCGGCACTTCGTGCTGCCGCACCTGCCGGCGTTCCTGCACGACCATCCGCAACTCGCGCTGGAGCTGAGCTGCACCGACCGCCGCGTGGACGTGGTGCGCGAGGGCTTCGACTGCGTGCTGCGGGTGGGCACGCTGGCCGACACCAGCCTGATCGCGCGGCCGCTGGGCCAGCTGCGGGTGGTGACCTGCGCCAGCCCGGCGTATCTGCAGCGCCATGGCGTGCCGCAGTCGCCGGGGGATCTGCACACGCACCGGCTGATCCACTACGCCAGCCAGTTCGGCGGCAAGCCCGACGGCTGGGAGTACTGGGATGGCGCGCGCTACGCCAGCGTGCCGATGGAAGGCGCGCTGACGGTCAACAGTTCCGATGCCTACGAAGCGGCGTGCATCGCCGGCCTGGGCCTGATCCAGGCGCCGGTCGCCGGCCTGCGCACGCTGGTGGAGCAGGGGCTGCTGGAGGAGGTGCTGCCGCAGTACGCCGCCGAGCCGATGCCGGTGACGCTGCTGTACGCGCACCGCCGCCACCTGCCGCAGCGCGTGCAGGCGTTCATGGCGTGGCTGACGGAGACGACGCGCCCTTACCTGGATGCGTGATCTGGATGCGTAGCCGCGATCACACGGCGTGACGGCCGTGCGCGTCGGCGGTGGCGCGGCGCTTCACCAGCGCACGGAAGAACGGGCCGGTGAGCAGCGTGGACAGCACGGCGAGGGTGACCAGCGCGGCGAAGGCGTGTTCGGACAGCAGGCCCTTGTCGCGCAGGATGGTGGCCGCGACGATTTCCATCAGGCCCTTGCATTGCAGCAGCGCGCCGACCGCGAGCGCGTCGCGGCGCGACAGCGTGGACGAGGGCGGGCAGGCGATCACGGCGGCCAGCTTGGCGGCCACGGCCACCACCAGCAGCGCCACCGAGGCCTGCAGCGAGGCCCAGCCCAGCACGCTGCCATCGATCTTCAATCCGCTGTGGCCGAAGAACAGCGGGGCGATGCCGATCAGGGCGAACTGGCCGAGGCGTTCGACCGGCACGCGGCGCGACCATGCGGAGGGCACCATCGCGCCGCCGAAGTACGCGCCGAGCAACGCATGCAGGCCCAGCTGCGAACTGGCCCATGCACCGGCGACGAGGAACACCGGCAATGCGATCCACACCGCCCACACCGGCGGGGCGGCCTGTGCGCGCTGCGCCAGCCGACCTGCGAAGGCGAGCGCCACGAGCACGCCGACGGCCAACGCGGTGGCCGACGACGCACTGGCGAGCAGCGAGCCGCCTTCGGCCGCGAGCAGCAGCAGCGCGAGCCCGGTCCAGAGCACGGCATCGTCGATCACGGCGATGCGCAATGCGATCTGGGTGAGCGGGCGGTGCAGCGGTCCGAGCTCGCGGATGATGCCGATCAGCACCGGCAGCGCGCTGACCGCGATGCACAGGCCGATCGCGAGCGAGCCCATCCACGCGCCGCCCTTCGGTGCGTCCCAACCCGGCAGGCCGGTGAAGTAGTAATGCGCCGCCAGCGTGCCGGCGACGAACGGCAGCAGCAGCGCCATGCTGGCGCTGGCGATGAAACGCAGCGCCTGCGGGCGCGGCAGCGGCGCCGCATTCGGCGCGCTGGGCAGGTGCGCGGACTGGCGTGTTTCCAGGCCGGCGGTGAAGGCGAGCAGCAGCACGCCGATGAAGCCGATCTGGTCGCCGAGCTTCGACGGCACGCCCCAGCTGGCGGGCAGTACGCCGGTGGCCGCCAGCAGCAGGCCGATGATGATCGGGATGACGGCGATCGGGATCGACCGCCCCAACGCGCGCCAGGCCGTCCAGGCCAGGCCGATGAAGATCAGGGCATCGAGGGCGAGCGCGGTGAGATCGGTCATGGCGGCGATGTTACCCGTGGGTCGCGCGCGGTGTCGCGGCGTGCTGGCGGGCATAGCGTCGCGGCGGCAGGCCGGTGAGGCGCAGGAAGGCCGTGCTGAACGTGGCGGGCGAGCGGTAGCCGACCTGTTCGGCGGCTTCTGCCACGCTGACGCGACCTTCGCGCAGCAACTCGCGGGCCAGGGCCATCCGCCAGTGCAGCAGGTAGCTCATGGGGGCGATGCCGAGGGCGCGGCTGAAACGTTCGAAGTACGCCGAGCGCGAGAGCGCGGCGTGCCGGGCGAGCTCGGTGACGGTCCAGGCATGCGCGGGCCGTGCGTGCAGTTCGCGCAGCGACGGTGCGAGGCGTGGATCGGCGAGTCCGCGCAGCAGGCCCGGTGGCGCGGCGGCCGCGGGCGTGGCGCGCAGGGCTTCCACCAGCAGCAGGTCCACCAGCCGGGACAGCACCACGTCGCGTCCCGGGCGGTCGTCGTCGGCTTCATCGCTCAGCAGCGTCACCAACGGCGAGAAGCGCGGTACGCCGCGCACATGCACCAGCGCGGGCAGCAGCGCGGCGAGCAGGCCGGGTTCATCCGCGTCGAAACGGAACCAGCCACCGAGCAGGCGCACGTCCGGCGGTCCGTCCTGGCGGCCGTGGCGGATCGCCTGGTCGGGGGGCGGATCGCGGACGGGATCGATGTGGTGGGGGAGCTGCGTGCGCCCATCGGACAACAGGAACCCCGGTGTCGCCGGCAGCAGCACGAAATCGCCGGTTTCGAGCAGCACGGGCGCATGGTCATCGACGGCCAGCACGCACTGGCCGGCCTGGACGATGCAGAAGCTCGGTTCGCCGAACCGGCTGTACCGCACGGCCCAGGCACCCGCGGCGGTGATGCCCTTGGAGAAGGCGGCCTGCGGGCGGAGCAGGCGGACGACGTCGGACAGCGGGTCTGACATATGGACGATCCAACAAGAAATGTGGACGCAGGGCGATAGAGCGTCCGGTGATGCTCGCCTATCGTGGCCTCCCGATCAACGACCCCGGAATCCTTCCATGAAGACCGTCCTCATCACCGGCTGTTCCTCCGGCTACGGCCTGGCGACCGCCCGCCACTTCCACGCCCAGGGCTGGCGCGTCATCGCCACCATGCGCACGCCGCGCCCCGAGCTGCTGCCCACCGACGAACGCTTGCGCGTGCTGGCCCTGGATGTCACCCGGCCCGACAGCATCGCGGCCGCGCTGGAGGCCGCCGGCCCGCTGGATGTGCTGGTCAACAATGCCGGGTTGGGCCTGTTCGGCGCGTTCGAGGCCACGCCGATGTCGACCGTGCGCGAGATTTTCGACACCAACACGTTCGGCACGATGGCGATGGCGCAGGCGGTGATTCCCGCGTTCCGTGCGCGGCGTGCGGGCACCATCGTCAACGTCACGTCCAGCGCCACCCTGGCACCGATGCCGCTGGTGGCGGCCTACACCGCGAGCAAGACGGCGGTCGAAGGCTTCACCGCGTCGCTCGCGCACGAGTTGGGCGCGTTCGACGTGGCGGTGCGATTGGTCGAGCCGGGCTACGCACCCACTACGCGCTTCGCCGCGAACGGAGAGGAGCGCATGCGAGGCTTGGTGCCCGATGCCTACGCGCGTTACGCGCAGGACGTGTTCGCCGGGTTCGCCGATGCCAGCGCGTTCACCCTGGAAACCGACGTCGCACAGGCGGTGTGGGCGGCGGTCCACGACACGGGTGGACAGCTGCGATTCCCCGCCGGCGCCGATGCGGTGGCGCTGGCCGCGGCGTAGGGAAATCGCGTCGCGTCAGATCCCGTAATCCGGCAGGGTCAGTTCGTCGTGGAAGTAGCGCCCCATCAGGAGCCGGGGGAAGACGGGCAGGCGCATCAGGAGCGTGGTGTAGTCGCGCAGGCGCACGCCGAGCGCCGTTCTGGGCACGAACGAGGCGGCCAGGCTTTCCGCGTGTTTCTGCTTGCGGGCGACGACGGCGTGCAGGCGCGCCTGGTAGCGCGCAAGCGCCGCGGCGGTGTCGTCGCCGTGTCGGTGGAGTTCGCCCGCGAGTACGTAGGCTTCCGCCAGCGCGAAGCCCGCGCCTTCTCCTGCGATGAGGGACGGGCACGCTGCGGCATCGCCGATCAACGCCACGTTGCCCTGGACCCAGCGGTCCATGCGGATCTGGCTGATGCTGTCGAAGTAGATGTCGTCCGCCTGCTCGACCGCCGACACGATGGCGGTGGATTCCCACCCGATGCCGGTGAGCGCACGGACCAGCGCGGCCTGGCGTCCGGCAAGGTCGCGGGGTGTTCCGTCTGCGAGATGTTCGTCGCGCAGCAGGACGAAGAAGAGCATCCGATCGTCGCGCATCGGAAAGCGCGCGACGTAGCGACCGGGCGCGGTGTAGGCCACGTAGGCGTTCCCGTTGCGGGGCCGGTAGCCGGCCACCTCGAACGAAGCGACGTGGCACCCCATCGGATACTCGAACCGCGCCTGCGGGCCGAACGCGTATTCGCGGACGCGCGAATGCAGACCGTCGGCGCCGATCACGAGATCGGCTTCCTGCGGCGCCGCCTGCTCGAACATGACGCGCACCCGCGCCCCGTCATCCTCGATGGCCGTGATGCTGTCGCCGAACCGGGTGTCCACCCGGCCATCGAGGGCGCCGTAGAGGGTCGCGGCGATATCGGACCTCGCCAGCGTGGCCATGCGTCCGTGTGCGAGCTTCAGCAGCACGCTGGACGGATAGCCGCCGCGGGTGCGCCCGGCCTGGTCCACCATGCGCAACGCGTCGGTGGTGTGCTGCATGTCCAGCAACGTGGGCAGCAGGCCCATGCGCTCCAGCGCGTCGTAGCCGATGCCCCAGAGGTTGACCACGAAACCGCCCGTCCGCAGTGCAGGCGCGCGCTCCACCAGCGTCACGCCGTGGCCGAGCCTGCCCAGCCAGTACGCCAGCGCGGTCCCCGCGATACCGGCTCCGTTGATGACGACCTTCATCGATGCGTCTCCCCGTGGTTCGAATCCAAGCGTGCCCGGTATCGGCCAGGCACGCACGTTGTCGCGGTGGCGCAAGAAAAAGCCCCGCATCGGCGGGGCTTCTTCGTCATACGTGGCGCCGCACTCAGGCGTCCACTTCGTCTTTGTACGCATCCACCGGGATGCAGGCGCACATGACGTTCTTGTCGCCGTAGACGTTGTCCACGCGTCCCACCGGCGGCCAGTACTTCTGCAGCTTCAGCGTGGCCAGCGGGAATGCGGCCAGTTCGCGCGGATAGGCGTGGGTCCACTCGCTGGCCATCACCATCGTGGCGGTGTGCGGCGCGTTCTTCAGCGGGTTGTCCTCGCGGTCCAGGCGGCCGTCCTCGACCGCGCGGATCTCCTCGCGGATCTCGATCATCGCGTCGATGAAGCGGTCCAGCTCGTGCTGCGATTCGCTCTCGGTCGGCTCGACCATCAGCGTGCCGGCGACCGGGAAGCTCAGCGTGGGCGCGTGGAAGCCGAAGTCGATCAGGCGCTTGGCGACGTCTTCGGCGCTGATGCCGGTGGCGTCCTTGATCGGGCGCAGGTCGAGGATGCACTCGTGCGCCACCAGCCCGTTGCGGCCGGTGTAGAGCGTCTCGTAATGCGCTTCCAGGCGCTTGGCGATGTAGTTGGCGTTGAGCAGCGCCACCTGGGTGGCCTTGCGCAGGCCGGAGGCGCCCATCAGGGTGACGTACATCCAGCTGATCGGCAGGATGCTGGCGCTGCCGAAGCTGGCCGCGCTGACCATGCCGACGTCGCCTTCGCCGCCCAGCTTCTTCGGCAGGTACGGCGCCAGGTGCGCCTTCACCGCGCAGGGACCGACGCCGGGGCCGCCGCCGCCGTGCGGAATGCAGAAGGTCTTGTGCAGGTTGAGGTGCGAAACGTCCGAGCCCCACTTGCCGGGCTTGGCCACGCCGACGAGGGCATTCATGTTGGCGCCGTCGGTGTACACCTGGCCGCCGTGCTGGTGGACGATGTCGCAGATGGCGACCACGTCTTCCTCGAACACGCCATGCGTGGACGGGTAGGTGATCATGATCGCGGCCAGGCGGTCGCTGTACTTCTCGGCGGCGCGGCGGATGTCCTCCACGTCGACGTTGCCGTTGGCATCGCACTTGGTGACCACCACGGTCATGCCGCACATCTGCGCGCTGGCCGGGTTGGTGCCGTGCGCGGATTCGGGGATCAGGCAGATGTCGCGATGGGCATCGCCGCGCGCGCGGTGGTAGGCGCGGATGGCGAGCAGGCCGGCGTACTCGCCCTGCGCGCCGGAGTTCGGCTGCAGGCTGACGGCGTCGTAGCCGGTGCATTCGACCAGCATCGCTTCCAGTTCATCGATCAGCTGCGTGTAGCCCTGCGACTGCTCGGCCGGCGCGAACGGGTGGATGTTGCCGAACTCCGGCCACGTCACCGGGATCATCTCGGCGGTGGCGTTGAGCTTCATGGTGCAGCTGCCCAGCGGGATCATGGTGCGGTCCAGCGCCAGGTCCTTGTCCGACAGCGCGCGCATGTAGCGCAGCAGTTCGTGCTCGCTGTGGTGCGTGTTGAACACTG
The DNA here is from genome assembly GCF_001427585.1 of Pseudoxanthomonas sp. Root630. Classification (GTDB taxonomy): domain Bacteria; phylum Pseudomonadota; class Gammaproteobacteria; order Xanthomonadales; family Xanthomonadaceae; genus Pseudoxanthomonas_A. The sequence goes on from NZ_LMGY01000019.1 coordinate 84,198, forward strand.
GGTGGGTCAGGAACGCACTGGTGCGCCGCAAGCCGGCCGGGATCAGCGACGGTGCGGCGGCATCCAGCGCGTCGATCGACGGCAGCGTGGCGCCTTCGCCGGCGAACACGCCCCACAGCGCTTCGACTTCGGCGCGCGTGGTGGTTTCGTCCAGCGACAGGCACAGCGAGCCGTTGCCGCGCACGCGCAGGTTGATGCGTGCGGCGCGGGCGCGGGCGAGGATGGCATCGCGGGCATCGCCCGGTTCGATGCACAGGGTGTCGAAGGCGCTGGCGTGCACCGCCGGGTAGCCCAGCGTGCGCAGGCCTTCGGCGAGGATGGCCGTGAGGCGGGCGACGCGGCCGGCGATGCGCTTCAGGCCGTCGGGGCCGTGGTAGACGGCGTACATGCTGGCCATCACGGCCAGCAGCACCTGCGCGGTACAGATGTTGGAAGTCGCCTTCTCGCGGCGGATGTGCTGTTCGCGCGTCTGCAGCGTCAGGCGGTAGGCGGCCTTGCCTTCGGCATCGACCGACACGCCGATCAGGCGGCCCGGCATGCTGCGCTTGTACGCGTCGCGGCAGGCCATGAAGCCCGCATGCGGGCCACCGAAACCGAACGGCACGCCGAAGCGCTGCGAGTTGCCGACCACGATGTCTGCGCCCATTTCGCCCGGCGACTTCAGCAGGGTCAGCGCGAGCAGGTCGGTGGCGACCACGAACAGCGCGTTGTGCGCGTGGATGGTCTCGGCATCCTTCGTCCATTCCTCGACCCAGCCGCTGGAGGCCGGGTACTGCACGAGCACGCCGAAGTAATCACCGGCGGCGAGCTTCTCGTGGAAGGCGTCGGTGGAGCGCACGACGTCGACGGTGATGCCCAGCGGTTCGGCGCGGGTAGCGAGCACTTCCAGCGTCTGCGGATGGGTGTCGCCGGCGACAAGGAAGGTGTTCGATTTCGACTTGGCCGAGCGCTTGGCCAGCGTCATCGCCTCGGCGGCGGCGGTGCCTTCGTCCAGCAGCGAAGCGTTGGCGATCTCCATGCCGGTCAGGTCGGCGACCATGGTCTGGAAGTTGATCAGCGCTTCCATGCGGCCTTGCGAGATCTCCGCCTGGTAGGGCGTGTAGGCCGTGTACCAGGCCGGGTTCTCGAGGATGTTGCGCAGGATGACCTTCGGCGTGTGGGTGCCGTAGTAGCCCTGGCCGATGAAGCTGCGGAAGACCTGGTTGCGGTCGGCGACGGCGCGGATCTTCGCCAGCGCTTCTTCCTCGTTGATCGGCGCGGGCAGGGCCAGCGGCTGCGCGGACTTGATGTTGCCCGGCACGATGGCATCGGTCATCGCGTCGAGCGACGCATGGCCGACGACACCGAGCATGTGCGCGATCTCGGCGTCGTTGGGGCCGATGTGGCGTTCGAGGAACGCGCCGTGGTGCTCGAGCTCGCGCAGGGTGGGGGTATTCGACATGGCAGGCATCCGGGAAGGGCAATGAGGACCGGCGCGCGGAAACCGCACGTGGGATGCCCCTCTGTCCTTTTGCCTGAGAGTTTGGAAGCACGGCGGACGAGGTCGCGTGCTTCGTGCCCCTTCGGCGCCGGCGCTGCCGCGAGGCGGCCGGTCTCTCCAGAGTGTCTGTTGCAGTGGTGGTATCGGGCCTGAGCGATTACGGGCGTTTGCGCCTTCGGCAGCCGGTCGCGTGCGACGGGCTTCTCCCACCGGGTATTGCCGGCCGATTATAGCCCGGCGGCGGGGCCGCCGGCGGTTTCGGCGTACCATGTGCCGCCCGGCGCGGCCTGTTCATGGTGGACCGCCGCGCCCGTCCGGAGCGTTCCCCGCAATGAGTGCCCCCCACGCCATCTCCAACCGCCGCCTGGCCCTGCTGCTGGGCGGGTTGGCGATGTTCGGCCCGTTCTCGATCGACACCATCTTCCCTGCCTTCCCGGCCATGGGCGCGCAGCTGGGCGCGGACAAGGTGGCGATGCAGCAGACCATCAGCGCCTACCTGCTGACGTACGCACTGATGAGCCTGGTGCATGGGCCGCTGTCGGATGCATTCGGGCGCAAGCGGGTGATCCAGGGCGGCCTGTTCCTGTTCCTGCTCGCCTCGGCGGGCTGCGCGCTGGCCACCGACATGGGCACGCTGCTGCTGTTCCGCGCGCTGCAGGGCCTGTCCGCGGGCGTGGGCTTCATCGTCGGCCGCGCGGTGATCCGCGATGCGCGCCAGGGCGACGATGCGCAACGGCTGATGAGCCAGGTCTCGATGATCTTCGGCATCGCGCCGGCGATCGCGCCGATCGTGGGCGGCTGGATCCTCGGCTGGAGCGCCTGGCCGATGATCTTCTGGTTCCTGGCGGCCTTCTCGCTGGTACTGCTGGTCGCGGTGGCCGTGTGGCTGCCGGAGACGCATCCGGCCGAGGTGCGCCTGAAGGTGTCGCCGCGGCACCTGCTGCGCGACTACGTCGGCATCGTGCGCAACCGGCGCTTCCTGCGCCTGGCGCTGGCCGGCTCGCTGAGCTTCGGCGGCCTGTTCCTGTACATCGCCTCCGCGCCCGCGTTCGTGATGGACCTGCTGCACCTCAACGAGCAGCAGTTCGCGTGGCTGTTCCTGCCCACCATCGGCGGCATGGTGTTGGGCGCGTTCCTGTCCGGCCGTGCGGCCGGCCGCATGGAAGGCGCGCGCCTGGTGAGGATCGGCTATGCCTGCATGGCGCTGGCGATGGTGGCGAACGTGGGCTACAACGCCTGGGCCGGCGCGGACATCCGGGTGCCGTGGGCGGTGCTGCCGATGATGCTGGCGGCGTTGGGCGTGGCGCTGGTGTTCCCGATCCTGACCCTGGCCATCCTCGACATGTATCCGCGCCAGCGCGGCGCGGCGTCGTCGCTGCAGGCCTTCAGCAATCTGGTGGTGAACGCCATCATCGCCGGCGTGCTCTCGCCGTTGCTGAGCCATCATGGCCTGCACCTGGCGCTGGGCATGGCCGGCTTCGTGCTGGTCGGCTGGCTGATGTGGCAGTGGGAGGCGCACGCGAGCCGCCGCCAGCCCGCCTGCCCGCGCGCGCCGGCCGCGCTCGAGCCCACCGATCAACTCTGACTTACAGCGAGATTTCCCATGTCCATCCAGTCCAAGGCCCGACGCGAAGCGAAGAAGCGCAAGGCGACCAAGGAGCGCAACGTGTCGCGCGCCAACGCACCGGCGATCGAGCCGCACGCCGAACTGCGCAATCCGCAGGGCGACCTGCTGGCCGGCATCGTGCGCCAGGCCGGTGTGTGGGTGCTGGGCATGGACGGCCGCATCGCCGGTAGCTCGGACAGCGCGGCGGAAGTGCTGGCGATGATCAAGCAGGCCGCGGCCCTGCACGAGGCGCAGGGCAATGCGGTGCGCCTGGTCTATTCCGATGAACTGCGCGATACGGCCGTGATCGAGGCGGCCGCGCAGGGGCTGACGCTGGAACAGTTCGAGCAGCAGATGGCCGAGCAGATGAAGGCGAACAAGCCGGAACCGGCGCCGGACGTGAACTGATGGTTGGCGCTTTCTGTAGGAGCGACGTGAGTCGCGACCGCAGACTCTGACATGTCGACGGCAAGGAGAGGAGCGGTGGTGTTGCCGTCGCTGCTGTCCTGCTCTTGCCAGGGCCAATCAAGCAATCCAGCCGTGCGGTCGCGACTCACGTCGCTCCTACATTGGAGCGTGGCGATGGCGTAGCCACGCTCCGGACCCCGCAAGCGCGATCATCGGCAACCACACCCACCGCATCTCCGACAGCAACACCTCCACGCCGCGTGCACTGAAGAAGCGGTTCGCGAAAGGCGACACGTCGATCACTCGCCATGGCGCGAAGTGGCGCGCGTCGGACCACGGCCAGTACAGCGCGACGCCCAGGCCACCGTCGGTCAGCATGTCGAGCAGGGGATGCGAGGCGGCGGACAGTGCGACGAAAAACAGCGCGGTGATGGGCGATGTCCTCAGCGTTCGCGCGAAACAGGCGGCCAGCAAGCCACACGCCAGCGCGAAGATCAGCGAATGGCTGGCGCCGCGATGACCGAAGGCGTGCGCGTAGTCGATGCCGAGCGCGAACATCGCGACGTCGGCATCGGGCAGCATCGCGGCCATCATCCCGGCAACGACCAGTCGCGGCGGGAGACGTCTGCGTCCCGCTGCGATGCCGGCGGCGAGCGGTAGCAGGGCGTGGGTCAGGATCGTGGGCATGTGGGGCATCGTCCGTGGTGGTGCCCAGCATCGACCGGCGGCGTGTGGCTCCGATGAAGTCCGCGTGTGCCCAAAAGGAAAGGCCGGCATGCGCCGGCCTTTTCCTGGGACATCCCGTGTGCAGGGTTCAGCGTTCGCGTTGGGTCGTGCGCAAGGGGGCGGTCTGGCGCGCACGTTCGACGGTCGTCGAAGACGCCGGCGGTGCAGCGACATCCGTCGTCCCTGTGGCGCGCGCGCCCTGGCCCTGGGCGGTGGCGCCCGCGGTGGCACCTGCACTCCGCACGAGGGGCTGCGAGCTGCGCTCGAGGACGGGATCCGCGGCGATCCACTGCTTGATCTGGGGGAAGACCAGGTCCAGGCGCGAGTAGTGGTCGCGATTCGCCGTATTGGACAGATTGCCCGTATTGGCGCAGGAGGCATTCCCTCCGTACAGGCCGCCCCTCAATCGGTAGCTGTTGTCGGTATGACGGGTGAACAGCCCGGAACCACTGCTGCCGCCTTCAGTGGTGCCCTCGAGCCAGCCCACGGTGAACTGCTCCGCGTAAGCGTCGGTCACGTGCTGGCCGCGCGAGTACTTCTTCGCGTCGCCCTTGGGATGGTGGATCGCGATCACCTCGGCGTTGGCCGCCAGCGGACTCGCATCCCAGCCGGAAAAAGTCGCGCTGGCGGGAGCGGGATTCTTCAGGCGCAGCAGCAGCGCATCCACGGCCGCATCGACGAACAGGATGTCGGCACCGCCGGTGAGCGGATTCGTCCGCATGCCGTCTAGGGTCGCGCAGCCGGAATTCTCGTAGCCCCAATAGGTATTGAGCGTGTTGGCCACGGTCTGGTCGGCGATGCAGTGCGCGGCCGAATAGAAGTAGGGCACCTGCGTGGACGCGGTGGTGTCGTTGAGCAGCGTGCCCGTGCAGATGTAGCTGCTGCCGCTCTTCACGAACACCATGTGCGCGACGGAATTCTTCGCCCGCACGTAGGCCGCTCCCAGCTGGTCGACGCGGCACATGGCGTTGATGTTGCAGCTGGCCGATTCGCCCAGCTTCTCGACGATCTTGAAGTCGTTGCGGCTGTTGGTCAGCAAGTGCGAGACCTGCGGTGCCTGCAGTCGTGCCTGGGTCGCCTTGACGTGCGCAGGGCGATAGATCTCGATGATCTGCGCCGCACCGTCGGTGGAGGGCGTCCAGTACAGCCCGTTGGCGTCGGCCAACGATTGGGCTTCGGCCGCAGTGACGCGTGCGACGACCCGCTGGGGATCATCCGTGCCGGCGAAGCGCAGCTCCACGTGCGGATGCAGACCCTTCACCTGCAGGCCCACGCGCAAGCCGAGCGCATCCGGTGAGCCCACCTGCAGCCGGGCGACCGCGCCGCCCGACGGGATCGACACCCAACGGACCGCGGGCGTCACGCGTTCGACGCCTTCCCCCAGCAGCTTGCGACCGACACCGATCTGGGTGGCCTTGATGCGTTCGCTCGCATTGTTCCGTTCCAGCTCCACCAACCGTTCGATGGCCAGTTCCCGGTATCCCTGCCGGGTGACGCTGCGTGCAGGAAACTGCGCGAGCTTCCAGGCGGGCGCGGCCTGTGCCGGCGTGCGGCTGGCTTCGCCGGCCGCTTGGGTGGCCGCGGCGCTGGCGGCGAAGGGCAGGGCAGCCAGCAGCAGGCTGGCCAGGCATCGCAGACTCATGGATCGTGTCATTCGTGGGACCTCCTTGTCGGAGCGTGTGTCGGGAACGGGCGGGCCGACGCGGGCCCGCCCACGGGGCGGGTTCAGGGCTTGGCGGGTGCGGCGGCGGCGACCGGTGCGGTCGCCGGCCAGCCGCAGGTCTGGCCTTCATTCTGCTGCTTCAGCCAGTCCTGCAACGGCGCGAAGTATTCCAGCACCGCACCGGCGTCCATCTTGTCGGTGCCGGTGAGCTCCTTCAGCGTGCCCTGCCACGGCTGGCTGGCGCCCTTCTCGAGCATCGCCCAGAACTTCTGGCCCGCCGCCTTGTTGCCGTAGAAGCTGCAGTTGTACAGCGGGCCCTTGTAGCCGGCCGCATCGCAGAGGCCCTTGTAGAACTGGAACTGCAGCACGTGCGAGAGGAAGTAGCGCGTGTACGGCGTGTTGCCCGGCACGTGGTACTTCGCGCCCGGGTCGAAGAAATCCTCGCTGCGCGCGGTGGCCGGCGCCACGCCCTGGTACTTCGCCTTCAGGTCCCACCAGGCCTTGTTGTAGTCGGTCGGCTTGATGCTGCCGTCGAACACGCCCCAGCGCCAGCGATCGATCATCAGGCCGAACGGCATGAACGACACCTTGGCCAGCGCCATGCGCATCTGCGCGTTGATCAGCGCTTCGTTGGTCTGCTGCTGGTCGCCGACCATGCCGATGGACTTCAGGTAGTCCGGCGTCATCGCCAGCACCATCGTGTCGCCGATGGCTTCGTGGAAGCCGTCGTGCGCGCCGGTCTGGAACAGCGGCGGCAGCTTGTTGTAGGCCAGGTAGTAATACACGTGGCCCAGCTCGTGGTAGATGGTGGTGAAATCTTCCTCGTTCGGCTTGATGCACATCTTGGTGCGCACGTCGCCGGTCATGTTCATGTCCCACGCGCTCGCGTGGCAGACCACGTCGCGGTCCATCGGCTTGATGAACTGGGTCTTGGTCCAGTAGCTCTCGGGCAGCTTCGGCATGCCCAGGCTGGTGTAGAAGTCCTGCGCGCGCTCGGTCATCTGCTTGGCGACCTGCAACTGCGCCTCGCGCTCGGCCTGGAACAGCTTGTCCGTGCCCGGGCCGGGGCCGGCCTTGGCCAGCGCCGCCTGGTAGTCGGCCTGGTACTGCTTCTCCAGCGCGCCGGTGATGTCGAGGCTGCCGGCGCCCTTGTACGGCTCCAGCATGTCCCACAGGTTGCCCCAGTCCTGCTGCCACATGTTGCCCATCAGGTGGGCGGGCAGCAGGCCGTTGACCTGGCCCTTCTCCACGCCATAGGTCGCCTGCAGCTTGGTGCGGGTGTAGCAGTGCAACTGTTCGTACAGCGGCTTGACCTGGCCCCACAGGCGGTCGGTCTCGGCGGCGATCTCGGCGGGCGTCATGTCGTAGCCGCTGCGCCACATCTCGCCGGCGTCGGCGAAGCCCATCTCCTTGGAGCCTTCGTTCACCAGTTCGACGAAGCGGGTGTAATCCTTGCGCATCGGCTGGGCGATCGTGTGCCAGCCCTGCCATGCATCCAGCTGCGCGTCGTAGTCGCGGCTGCTGCGCAACACGTCCTCGAGCTCGCCCAACTGGCGGCATTTCTTCGCATCGCCTTCGCCGGTGCAATAGCTGCCCGCACCGTAGGTGCCTTCCATCTTCGTGGCGATCTGGGTCAGCTCCGCGAGCTTGGCCGGATCCTTCGGCGCCGGCATCGCGGTGGCCAGCTTCAGCAACTGGATGGCGCGCGCGGTTTCGGGCGACATCTTCTGCCCTTCGAACTGCTTCGCCTGCTCGATCCAGCTGTTGAGCTGGGTCAGGTAGCGTTCGTTGCCCTTGGCGGCCAGCAGCTGGCTGTCATCGTTGATGTACGTGCTCGAGAGCCATTGCGCGGCGGTGAGCTCCGGGTACATCTTCTTGAATTCGTCGTTGACGCGCGCGACGAACTGGTCGGCGGTCTCGCCCTTCGGCGCAGCGGGTGCGGCGGCGGTCTCGGCGGCCGGTTCGTCCTTCTTGCAGGCGGCGAGCGTGGCGATGCCGGCGCCGATGGCGAGGGCGAGCAGGAGATGACGGTGCTTCACGGGACGTCCTTCGGGGTGCGGCTGGCACGGGAACCCGAAGGGTAGTGAGACGGGGGAAGGGCGGCAAGTGCGACGTCACGACGCCCGGCAGGAAAGCGCCGTCAGCGGTGCGGCAGGCCTCGTTCCTCCAGGAACGCGCGGGCATCGTCGGCGTCGTGCTCGAACCGCGCCCACTGGAATGACGGGCGCCGCGGCAGATCGCGCGCCGCAGCGCGCCCGGGTGTCGCCGCCAGATCAGCGGAAGGGCAGCCCGCGTTCCTGCAGGAACGYGCGGGCGTCATCCGCATCCTGCTCGAACCGCGCCCACTGGAATGACGGGCGCCGCGGCAGATCGCGCGCCGCAGCGCGTCCGGGTGTCGCCGCCAGATCAGCGGAAGGGCAGCCCGCGTTCCTGCAGGAACGTGCGGGCGTCATCCGCATCCTGCTCGAACCACGCCTGCGTCGACCCCAGCCGGTAGGTATACCCCCAGGCGTCCATGTCGGCCATCAGGCGCGCGCGCCCAACGCCGGGCAGGGCGTCGGCCAGGATGATCTGCAGGCAGCAGGTGGCGTCTTCCTCGATCACCGAATCGGTGGCGTCCGTGTGCACCTGCGCGCGCCGCTCCGAAGGGAGCACGATCAGGTGGCAGGCCTCGTGCAGCATGGAGTGCACGGGCGTGTCCCCGCGCACATAGACGTTGTGCGCGATCACGCCCGCCTCGGGCTCTCCCCAGTAGCTGCCGGGGATCGGCGCGCCATCCTCGACGCGATGGAGCAGCAGGCCGTAGCCGGCCAGCAGCGAGGCGGCATCCCCGAAGAACAGGCTGCCCACCCGCATCACGGAGGCCTCGGTTTCGGTCAGCGTCGCGTTCATCGGAAACGCGGGCGGAGCAGGGCTCCGCCCGTTACGGCGTCAGTTGTTGCCTTCCGGCAGCGCCACCGAGATGTCGAGCACGTCGTGGTCGCCATCCTTGATCAGGTCGACCTTGACCGCATCGACGTCGACGTTGACGTACTTCTTGATGACTTCCAGCAGCTCGCGGCGCAGCAGCGGCAGGTAGTCGGGAGCGCCGCGCGAGTTGCGTTCCTGCGCGATGATGATCTGCAGGCGGTTCTTCGCGGTCTCGGCGGTGTTCTTCTTCGCCTTGAGGAAATCGAACAGGCCCATGCTCAACCTCCGAACAACTTGCTGAAGAAACCCTTCTTCTCCAGGGTGATGAAGCGCAGCGGGCGGTCTTCGCCCAGCAGGCGGGCGACGGTGTCGTCGTACGCCTGGCCAGCCGGCGATTCGAGGTCGAGGATGACCGGCTCGCCCTTGTTGGAGGCGTTGAGCACGTCGCCGGACTCGGGGACCACGCCCAGCGTCTTCAGGCCCAGCACGTCTTCCACGTCCTTGATGCTGAGCATTTCGCCGCCTTCCACGCGCGCGGGGTTGTAGCGCGTCAGCAGCAGGTTGGCCTTCAGCGGCTCGCCGTTCTCGGCGCGCCGGGTCTTGGAATCCAGCAGGCCGAGGATGCGGTCGGAGTCGCGCACGGAAGACACTTCCGGGTTGACCACCACGATGGCCTGGTCGGCGAAGTACATCGCCAGGAACGCGCCCTTCTCGATGCCGGCGGGCGAGTCGCAGACGATGAAGTCGAAACCGTCGTCGGACAGGTCCTTCAGCACCTTCTCCACGCCTTCCTTCGTCAACGCGTCCTTGTCGCGCGTCTGCGAGGCGGCGAGCACGTACAGCGTCTCGAACCGCTTGTCCTTGATGAGGGCCTGCTTCAGCGTGGCCTCGCCCTGGGTGACGTTGACGAAGTCGTACACCACGCGGCGCTCGCAGCCCATGATGAGGTCGAGGTTGCGCAGGCCGACGTCGAAGTCGATGACCGCGACCTTCTTGCCGCGACGGGCCAGCCCGCAGGCGATGCTGGCGCTGGTGGTGGTCTTGCCGACGCCGCCCTTGCCGGACGTGACTACGATGATTTCAGCCAACGGTGTTCTCCTTGGTCGTTCTTATGTTCGGGGCGTCGCGCTCAGTCCTGCGCGACGATCTTGAGTTGGTCCTGGTCCAGCCAGATCTGCACGGCCTTGCCGCGCAGCTCCTTGGGCACTTCTTCCATCACCTTGTAGTGGCCGGCGACGGCGACCAGTTCGGCGTGGAACTCGCGGCAGAAGATGCGCGCATCGGCATTGCCGCGGGCGCCGGCGAGGGCGCGGCCGCGCAGGGCGCCGTAGATGTGGATGGAGCCGTCGGAGATGACTTCCGCGCCGGCGCCGACCGTGCTCAGCACGGTCAGGTCGCGATTCTCGGCGTAGAGCTGCTGACCGGAGCGCACGGGCGTCTTCTGGACCAGGCCCGGCTTGCTGTCGGCGGACTTGGGGGCCGGAGGGGCCGCGGATTTCGCAGGCGCGGGCTCGGCTGCACGCGGGGCGGGCGCCGGGACGGCCGCGCCGACGGGCTCGTATTGCGCGCGGAACTTGGCCAGCAACGGCAGGCCAAGTTGCTCGGCCAGCACCTCGGTGTCGCGGGAACCGTAGGCCAGCGCCACCGGGATGACGCCGGCGCCGCGCAGGCCCTCGATGAGCGCCTGAGCCGTGGCTGCGTCGGGCATCTGGGCCAGGCCGCCGAAATCGACGATCACCGCGGCGCGGCCGAACAGCTTGGGCGCGCGTTCCACGCGCTCGCGCATTTCGCGGGTGAGTTGATCGACGTCGAGGGTGCGGATGCGGAGGTTGGCGATGCCGACCTGGCCGATCTTCAGTTCGCCGGCCTGTTCGTAGTCCATGTGGGTCCGGGTCACGCTCATGTTCCCGTCGGGCGCTGCGCGCCGGCATCCGCCACGAGGCGGGTACGGGTCCAGGGGGTTTCGGGCAGGGCGTCGCCGTAGGTGTCGCGCACCCACGGGTAGCTGCACAATTCTTTCATCAGCATGCTGGCGCGGACGTTCGCCTCGGCCATCACGTGCTGCCCGACTTCGCGGAAGCCGAAGCTGCCATGGAACAGCAGGGCCGGATCGGCGCCGTGGTCGAGGAAGACTTCGCAGGCCAGCTGCGGGTAGCGCAGTTCGGCGAAGCTCTGGACATCGGCATAGAACGCCCGGCCCACGCCACCGCCGCGACGGCGGCTCGCCACCACGATGCGGTCGATGTAGAAGAACTGCGGATAACGTTCGCCGAACCAGGCGAAGTTGCTGCTGTCGTGCCCGGCGGCCGAGCCGAATCCGACCAGGAAACCGGCGAGGTTGCCGTCGCGCTCGGCGACGCGGAAGTATTCGGCCGTCTCGTAGAAGCGGCGAACCTTGGCCGAATCCAGCGGCAGGATCGCCAGTCCGGCATTGTTGTTGAGGGCTAGGACGGAATCCAGCTCGTGCTCGCGCACGTCGCGGATGACGATCGACATTACCTGACTCCGTACGGGTCTTGCGGGGTGGCACGCGGCCAAGCCCGGATTATCGCATGGTGGCGCCGAGCCCGGCGAGGCAGCGGGTGAGCGGGGCATGAACCCGCTTGGTGCATCCGTGCCGCCGCAGCATGACTTTAGTTGGGACATGGCCGCCGGGGATTCCGCCTAATATGCCCGGATGTTGGGACGACTCAGCCATACCCGCCTGCTGCGTGCCGCCGGCCTCTACACCTGGGCCCTGGTGGGGATTCCCATCATCCTGAATGTGTGGGTGCTGCCGCCGTCCAGCGGCACGGATGGGCAGGGCGTGAACCTGCCGCTGACCGCATTGAGCTATTTCGCGTTCGGCGCGGTGTACTGGCTGGCGACGCGCGCCCTGGACGGGCGCCGGGACAGCCTGCCGGTGGCATGGAACGTGCCGCTGGCCATGGTGCTGACGGCGACGTCCATCGGCGTGGGTTTCTACACCCAGACCGGGTTGGGTGCCGTGCTGCTGCTGATCATGGCGGGTGTGCTGCCCTGGTTGCTGGAGCTGCGTTTTGCCGTTGCCTGGCTGCTGGCCGCCCATGTGTTGCTGGTGCCGTCGTTCATGGCGCGCGACGACTTCAACTTCTGGGAAGCCCTGTTCCAGTCGATGTTCTACGTGGGTTTCGCCGCTTTCGTGCTCATCACCACGTACGTGGCGCGGCAGCAGGCCCAGGCCCGCGAGGACCAGCGCCGGCTCAACGCGGAACTGCGCGCGACCCGCGTGCTGCTGGCCGAGAGCGCCCGCGTCAATGAACGCACCCGCATCTCCCGCGAGCTGCACGACCTGCTTGGCCACCATCTGACCGCGCTCAGCCTGAACCTCGAAGTGGCCGGCCACATGACCGAGGGCCGGGCCCAGGAGCATGTGCGCCAGGCCCACACGCTGGCCCGCCTGCTGCTGACCGACGTCCGGGAGGCCGTCAGCCAGTTGCGCGACAGCGGGGCGATCGATCTCGGTGCCGCGCTGGTGCCGCTGGCCGAGAAGGTGCCGTCGCTGGCGATCCACATGGACATCGAGGAGCCGTTGACCCTCGAAGACCCGCATCGCGCCCATGTGTTGCTGCGGTGCACCCAGGAAATCATCACCAATGCCGTGCGTCATGCCGGCGCCCGCAACCTGTGGCTGCACTGCCGCAGGGACGGCGCCAGGATCCTGATCGATGCCCGCGACGACGGCGCCGGCCGCCCGCACGTGGTGGCCGGCAACGGCCTGACCGGCATGCGGGAGCGCCTGGCCCAGTACGGCGGCGAGCTGCGTATCGAGACGCAGCCGGGGCAGGGCTTCTGCCTGCACATCGTCTTGCCCGTCAGCGAGGCCCCGGCGGCCCTGGCGCCCCTTCCCGTTTCCCCACCCGAACCCACACCCGAGCTCAGCTCCGGAGGAACCCTGTGATCCGTGTCTGCCTGGTCGACGATCAAACCCTGGTACGCCAGGGCATCCGCTCCCTGCTGGCGCTGGACGACGGTATCGAGGTCATCGCCGAAGCCGCGGACGGCCGCCAGGCCGTTGAGCTGGTACCGCAAGTCAAGCCGGACGTGGTCCTGATGGACATGCGGATGCCGGTGATGTCGGGCCTGGAGGCCCTGCAGGCGCTGGCCAGGGCCGGCCAGCTGCCGCCGACCATCATCCTGACCACGTTCGACGACGACCAGCTCGTGCTTGCGGGCCTGAAAGCGGGCGCCAAGGGCTACCTGCTGAAGGATGTCTCGCTGGAGCAACTGGTCGGCGCGATCCGCACGGTGGCCGACGGTGGCTCCCTCGTCCAGCCGGCGGTCACCCAGCGCCTGCTGTCGGGGCTGGAGCACATGCGCAACGAGTTCGTCAGCCTGGATCGCCCCGACCCGCTGACGGACCGCGAGACCGAGATCCTGCGGCTGATGGCCAGCGGCTTCTCCAACAAGGAAATCGCGAATTCGCTGGGCGTGGCGGAGGGCACGATCAAGAACCACGTGTCCAACATCCTCTCGAAACTCGGTGTCCGCGACCGCACGCGGGCGGTCCTCAAGGCCTTCGAACTGCAACTGGTGTGAAGGCGGCCACCGTCCGTCCGCGGGTGCCCGGACACGGGCCCGGAGAGGCGTCCATACGCCTCTGGATAGGGCCGCCCACCGGTGTCAGGTGGGCTGCCCGAAGCCCGGCAACCCTGCTAGGATGCGCGGTGCATTTTTTTCACGGCCGTGGCACCGGCCCCCGGAGACTTCCTGAATGACCCGTTTGATCGAGTTCGTGATTGCGTTGGCGCTGGTCCTGGCGCTGTTCCTGGTGATCGGCCTGGTTCTGCCGTCCTCGCGCGAGCTGCAGGAAAGCATTGAAACCAACCGTCGCATGACCATCGTGTTCGACACGCTGAACAACGTGCGCCGACTGAAGGACTGGAACCCGCTGATCCCGAGCGCCGCCAACGAGCTGAGCTACTCCGGTGGCGAGAACGACTCGGGCGTCGGCGCCAAGGTCGACTTCAATTCCGCCAATGCCGGCTGGGGCCAGGGCAGCTGGGAAATCGTCGAGAGCGAGCGCCCGGCGCCGTCCGGTGGTCCCGGCAAGATCGTTTATGCGATCACCGACAAGCGCATGGGCACCGACAAGCGCAGCACCTTCACGCTCGAGCCGACCGGCAAGAACAACCGCAACGTCAAGGTCACCCAGAGCTACGAGGTCACCTACGGCTTCAACCTGATCGGCCGCTATGCCGGCATGTACGTCAGCCGCCACGTGGGCGACGCCGTCAAGGCCGGCCTCGGCAAGCTGACCAACATGCTGGCCACCGTGCCGAACTTCGACTACCGCACCGAAGGCAGCCCGCTGACCGATCTGAAGATCGTCGAGGTGCCCGCCGAGGACCTGCTGGTCGTCAACGCCGGCAACATCGACCGCACGAACGACGCCATCAAGGCATCGATCAAGTCGAACCAGGAGTGGATCAAGCGCGTGATGGACGCCAATGGCCTGGTGGCCGCCGGCCCGCTGCGCATCGTCACCACCGATTTCGGCGCCGAGAAGTACGCATTCGACGTGGTCCAGCCGGTCCGCAAGGGCAGTGCCGCGCCGAAGGCCGACGCTCCCGCCGCTGGCCAGCCGCCGGTGACCCCGCCGCCGGCCGCTCCGGTCGCCTCCACGGGCGAGCTGAAGGTCGCCATCCCGTCCGGCGCGCCGGTCACGTACGTCCATACCGATGCCCGCAAGTCCGCCTTCGCCAGCTACACCGGCTACATGGCCGAACTCGACAACCAGCGCAATGCGCTGCGTGCCTGGGCGGTGACGTCCGGCCACGAGGTCGTGGATCGTCCGTACGAGTCCTGGAAGTCCGGCGTCGATGGTTCGTTCGAGGCCGACGGCAAGTTCGACATCTACTGGGCCGTCAAGCAGTAAGCCTTTCCGGACCGCTGTCCCGGATGGTCAGCTCCACGCCAACGCGCCGCTTCATGCGGCGCGTTGCGTTTGTGGGGCTGCCGGTCCGCTTCAGGCGGTCCTCCACTGGCAGGATGCCCACCCGGTTTTCGGGATCCCTGAGCCGATGAACTACGATCGACGCCAACGCAAACCCTCGTTCCTCGCACTGAGTGGCGGCTTGCTCGCCGCGATCGCCGTAGGCTTGTCCGCCTATGCTTCGCATGGGATCGCGATGGCAGAAGCGCAATCGCACGTGCAGACGGCGGCACTGTTCACCTTCGGCCACGGCCTCGCGCTCGCCGCGTTGTCGCCCGGCACCACCCGTCGCCTGGGCAAGCTGGCCCTTGGCCTGCTGTTGCTGGGCACGTTGCTGTTCTCCGGCAGCCTGGTGGGCGGTGCACTCGCGGGCCTGCCGACACGGCTCGCGCCCGCGGGCGGCATCACCCTGATGCTGGGATGGGTGCTGTGGGCGGTGGACGCCGTCCGTCGCTGACGCCATGCCCCGGCACGCGCGCGGCTTCGATACCGAGCAGGCCTGGGACCACCTGGCGCGGCGCGACCGCAAGCTCGGCACATGGATGAAGCGGATCGGCTACATCGAACCGCAGCCTACGTGGCGCAAGCCGTTCGACCCGGTGGACGCGCTGGCGCGCGCCATCCTCTACCAGCAGCTCAGCGGCAAGGCCGCCGGCACCATCGTCGGTCGCGTCGAGACCGCCATCGGCAGCACGCGTTTGCACTTCGACACCCTGGGCCGCATCGATGACGTGGCGCTGCGTGCGTGCGGCGTCTCCGGCAACAAGACCCTGGCGTTGCGCGATCTGGCCGCACGCGAACAGCGGGGCGAGATCCCGAACCTGCGGCAGATGTCGGTGATGAGCGAGGACGAGATCGTCGCCGCGCTGGTGCCCATCCGCGGCATCGGCCGCTGGACGGTGGAGATGATGCTGATGTTCCGCCTAGGCCGCCCGGACGTGCTGCCTGTCGATGACCTGGGTGTGCGCAAGGGTGCGCAGTTCGTCGACAAGCAGGAGGTCATGCCCACGCCAAAGGAGCTGCTGGCGCGTGGCGAGAAGTGGGGCCCTTACCGCACCTACGCCGCCCAATACCTGTGGCGGATCGCCGACTTCGGCACGGAAGCGAAGACGGCGACGAAGCGGTCGCAGGATTAGGCGCGGAAACCGGCGTCAGCCAGCGAGTGCCTGCAGGCGCTCGGTCTGGCGCTGCCACTGCATGCGGTGCACGCGTGTAATGATCACCAGCAGCACCAAGCACAGGGGCACGTTGATCGCATCGCACGTAATGGAGGCGAGCGCAGCGTTCATCTCGGCCTCGGGAGTTTGCGCTCTCCACGACGTGCGGCTGGCGAAATTGCTGGTGAAACTGAAGGCCAGCCAGAGGAACCACCAGAGCGGAAGCCAGCCGGGGACTTCGGCGGCATCGACTTTGTCCGGACGCGCGCTGGCCCGCCAGATTTCTTTCATGGCCTGGTAGGGCTTCCACAGGTTGGCAATGGGAAGGAAGTACCAACCGACCGACCAGCCCGGCGTGAAATCCAGTTGCCGTGCGCCCGCGAAGGCGCGCCCGTTCCAAGCCGCACGATAGATCCACATGCCGATGAACACGAACGAGGACACCATCGTCACGAACTGCAGGAGCGCGGCGGCGAGAAAGATCAGGCCCGATTCCGCATAGACATCGTCCACCGTCAAGCCATTGGCCTCGGCCGCTTCGAACAGCGAATACTGCCGTGCCATTACGGCGATCATCAGCAGCGAAACCAGAGCGCCGGCGACCAGGCAAGCCCGGCACGCCCATGTCAGCCAGGTCGGGTCCTTGAAGGCCCATGCCGTGTGTGCGGGAGGCGCAGCGATGACTTCCGCTGCAGGCGTCTGGTACGGATTCTCCATGTGATCCCCTTGGCGGCCGTATCCGGCCCTGGCTTCAGCGGTCCCCACCGCCGTCATGGCCAAGATGGTACCAATGCCACGGCTCGTACACGATGCCGTGCGGGTTGTCGCGCGGGTAACTCATGACGAAGCCGAAGTCCCCAGCGCGACGGGTGAGCCAGGCGAATGCCGGCGTACGCTCGAAGGATTCCTCGGCGGGCGGTTCGCCCGGCGCGCCGATGTCGAGCGCGCGGCCGCTGTGGTGTTCGCTGTAGCCCGGTGCGGCGTTGACGGTGAGGATCTCGTCGACACGCTGTCCACGGGCGCGCTTGCGCTCGAAGATGCCGAGTTGGTAATCGTGGCTGCGATAGCCGGAAATGGCCTCCAGCACGAGGCCGTCGCGTGCCGCGGCGGTGTGCAGCGCCTGCCATGCGCGTGCGGCTTCGCGCGTGAGCCACAGCGGCCGGCGATAACGGTCGCGCCCCGCGAAGGCCAGGGCCGCCGGTTCGGCGACGAGCGCCAGGCCGGTCTGCTCGGCATACGCATCATCATCCAACCCCAGTGCGTGCAGGCGTTCCTGCAACGCATGCAGGGGCAGCAGGCCCTGGGCATCCGCATCGAAGCCGCGCGTCGCGGTCTCGAAGCACTCCAGCGCATCCCAGGCTTCATCCAGGCCCGGTTCGCGCGGCAGGCCGGGCACCAGCGGATGCACGCCGTGCGCAGACACCGCGGCGAGATAGCGGCCATCGTGCTTGCGTCGCAGCACCGCGTGCGCGGCCGCCAGGATGCGTGCATCCGCATTGCTGCGCACGCGCAACAGGTCTGCCGGCCACAGTTCGATCCGCGACGTGTTGAGCAGGGTGGACTTCAGCGGCTGGGAGGGCAGGCGGCGCATGCCCGCAGCTTAGCGACGCGGCGTGGGCGCCGCCAGTTCGCGCAGCCGGGCCAGCAGGTCGGCCGGGCGCGCGGGGCTGAGCAGCACCAGGCTGCCATCGCGCAGCGGCAACGTCAGTACGCGCGTGCGGTCGGTGACCAGGCAGAACGCCTTGCCCAGGTTGCGCAGGCGGAAGTGCCCGGCCTTGAAGCCCGGCAGGCTGAAACCGTTCGTCTTCAGTGTCGGCGCGAGTTCGGTGTGTTCTTCCAGGCTCAACACGCGGGCCTTGTCGAGGTCGATGGCTTCGACGGCGAGCTTCTTCGTATAGAACGTCGCCTTCACCTGGAGTTCGCGATTGTCCAGCACGATCGCGCGCCGCCGCAGCGCCAGCGCCAGTACTACGCCGACCAGCAGGACGAGGGGCACCGCCAGCCACGCCGCGAGCGGTGGCGTATTCGATTCCATCGTCATTGCGGCGACGCAGGCGCCGATCGCAAGCAGCAGGGGCAGCCACAGCCACCAGGTGACGTGGGTCGGCATCGGGGCGACGGGGAAATCCTGTGGATGCTGCATGCAGTGGCTCCGTGCGTGTGGGCCGTCAGGCGGGCTTCTTGAAGAACAGGCGCACCGAGACTTCATGCTCGATGAAAAGCGTACTGACCAGTTCCCAGCCCTGCGCACTCATCTTGTCCAACTCCTGCTGGATGCGGTCGGTGAGCTTGCCCGCGAACATCTTGTACGGGACTTCGATGACCTTGTGGCTCCATCGGTGGTTCATGGCGATTCCTTCTTGCTGTCTTCCGGGTTGGAGCCGGTCTTCGGGAGCCGGCCCGCCTTGCGCAGTGCGTCGCGCAGCACGTACTCGATCTGGGCATTCAGCGAACGCAACTCGTCGTCGGCCCACCGTTGCGCGGCGGCCAGCACGTCGGCGCTGATGCGCAGCGGGTAGGCCTTCTTGTCCTGCTTCTCGCTCACCGGGGCGTCCCATTGCGGCGGAGCTGCAGCACCATCGAGACGATCAGCGCGTTGACCAGTACCACCATCGCGATGACGGCGCCCGTGGCCAGGCGGTCGTCGTCGCCCGCCCAGTACAGGCCAACCGCACCGGCCTGGATGGCCAGGCCGATCAGCACCCAGTGCAGGGCCATGCCGCGCGAACGCGGGTCGCGAGCCCGGCTTACCCACGCGCCGATGAAGAGCGCGGGCAGGCCGGAGAGCGCGACGATGAGCGGTGCGAGCGCGTGCATGCGGAACGGCCGGTCAGTAGATCGAGCCGGTGTTGACGATCGGCTGCGTGCCACGCTCGCCGCACAGCACCACCAGCAGGTTGCTGACCATCTGCGCCTTGCGCTCTTCGTCCAGCTTCACCACGTCGTTCTTCTGCAGTTCGGCCAGCGCCATTTCCACCATGCCCACCGCACCGGCGACGATCCGCGTGCGGGCCGCGATCACCGCGTTGGCCTGCTGGCGCTGCAGCATGGCCTGGGCGATTTCCGGTGCGTAGGCGAGGTGGCTGATGCGCGCTTCGATCACGTCCACGCCGGCCTTGCCCAGGCGTTCGGCGATCTGGTCCTGCAGGTGCTGCGAAATCTCCTGCGGATGGCTGCGCAAGGCGATCTGGCCTTCCTCGTGCTGGTCGTACGGGTAGCTGGACGCCATCGCGCGCAGCGCGGCTTCGGACTGGATGTGCACGAAGCTCTCGTAGTCGTCCACGTTGAATACGGCCTCGGCCGAGTCCACCACCTGCCACACGATCACCGCCGCGATCTCGATCGGGCTGCCATCCAGCTCGTTGACCTTCAGGCGGCTGCTTTCGAAATTGCGGATGCGCAGCGAGACCTTGCGCTTGCTGAAGAAGGGGTTGTTCCAGCGCAGGCCGTTGTCCTTCACCGTGCCGACATACTTGCCGAACAGACTGAGCACGGCGGACTGGTTGGGTTCCAGCTTGTACAGGCCGGCCATCAGGAACATCACGGCGAAGCCGAGCAGGGCGGCCACCACCATGTAGGCGGGCTGCTTGTCCGCGGCGCCCATGATGAACAAGGCGATCACCCCCAGGCCCAGCACCAGCAGACCGAGGAGGGTTGGGATTCCGGGCAGCGACGACGTGGCGTTCTCTTTCATGGTCTTGGTCTCAGGACGGGATCACAGCAGCGACAGGCCGGCACCGAGCGCGAGCAGGGCGACGGAGAGAATGAGCAGGGCGGGGATGACCTTGTGCGCCTGGGAGGGCCAGCGGCGCTGGATCTGATGGATCACATGGAGCATGGTCGGTCCCCGGCTGGTTGTTGGATTAAAAGATATCAATTTGATATCAGATGTCAACGGCTGGTCCCCGCCGTCCGTCGGGGCGACCGGTACACTGGCGCCCCCTTTTCCGGAACGACCCCATGACCACCCTCGGCACCCCGCTGTCCCCCCATGCGACCCGCGTCCTGCTGCTGGGGTCGGGCGAGTTGGGCAAGGAGGTGGCCATCGAGCTGCAGCGGCTGGGCGTGGAAGTGATCGCCGCCGACCGCTACGCCGACGCGCCGGCCATGCAGGTGGCCCATCGCTCGCACGTGCTGGACATGCTCGATCCGGCCGCGATCCGCGCGCTGATCGCGCAGGAACGGCCGCACCTGGTCGTGCCGGAGATCGAGGCGATCCACACCGAGACGCTGGTGGCGCTGGAAGCCGAAGGCGCGGCCCGGGTGATCCCGACCGCCCGCGCCGCACGCCTGACGATGGACCGCGAAGGCATCCGCCGGCTCGCCGCCGAAACGCTGGGCCTGCCCACCTCGCCGTACCGCTTCGTCGACACGGTGGAGGAGTACCGCGAGGCCGTGCGCGAGATCGGCCTGCCGTGCGTGGTGAAGCCGGTGATGTCCTCGTCCGGCAAGGGCCAGAGCACGTTGCGCAGTGAGACCGACATCGATCCCGCATGGGACTACGCGCAGACCGGTGGCCGTGCCGGCGCCGGCCGCTGCATCGTCGAAGGCTTCATCGATTTCGAATACGAGATCACCCTGCTGACCGTGCGCCATGCCGATGGCACCGCGTTCTGCGCGCCCATCGGCCATTGGCAGAAGGATGGCGATTACCGCGAGAGCTGGCAGCCGCAACCGATGTCGCCGCGCGCGCTGGAACGCGCGCAGCAGATCGCGGAGGCGGTGACCGACGACCTGGGCGGATGGGGCTTGTTCGGCGTGGAGCTGTTCGTGAAGGGCGATGAGGTGTGGTTCAGCGAAGTCTCGCCGCGCCCGCACGACACCGGCCTGGTCACGCTGGCCTCGCAGGAGCTTTCCGAATTCGCGCTGCATGCACGCGCCATCCTCGGCCTGCCGATCCCGGTGATCCGCCAGAGCGGCCCGTCCGCGTCGTGCGCGATGCTGGCGCACGGCCACGGCGTGCCGGTGTTCGGCAACGTGGAAGGCGCGCTGGAGGAGCCCGACACCGCGCTGCGCCTGTTCGGCAAGCCGCGCGTCGAAGGTCACCGCCGGGTCGGCGTGACCCTGGCGCGCGGCGAGGATGTCGACATCGCCCGCTCCAAGGCCCGCGCCGCGGCCGCGGCCATCACCATCGAACTGAAGTGAGGCGCACGCGATGAACGGCCATGGTGGTTACGCGGTGTTCTTCTTCCCGCAGGCGCTCGAGGCCCTGGGCGAAGCGATCAAGCCCTACCTGACCAACCAGCCCGAAGGTCCGCACATCTTCTGCA
This sequence comes from Pseudoxanthomonas sp. Root630, assembly GCF_001427585.1. Classification (GTDB taxonomy): domain Bacteria; phylum Pseudomonadota; class Gammaproteobacteria; order Xanthomonadales; family Xanthomonadaceae; genus Pseudoxanthomonas_A. Next base: position 105,371 of record NZ_LMGY01000019.1, read on the forward strand.
GGGAGATCGACACCGGCGGTGCCTTCACCGAGATGACGCTGGTGGGCAAGGACGCCGAAGGCCACGACGTGCAGGTGGAACTGATGGTCCCCGGCAGCATGATCCGGATGATCGTCTCCGCGCAGAGCGAATCGCTGTTCGGCTTCGGGCCGCGGGTGACGCCGCCGCCCGGTACATCCGCGCCGCCTACGGCGTGAGATCCACCCACACGAGGTGATGGTCGCTGCCATCGGCGATGGCGGCGTCCGGGTCGCTCTTCTTCGGCCAGAAGATGCCGCTGTCGACCAGGGCGAAGCCGGTCGAGGGCAACACGTAGTCCAGGCGCATGGCGCCCGCGCGCGGACCGAAGTCGCCGGTCACGTGTGCAGGCGCGCCGCGACGCTGCAGGCCTTTCGCCGCGTAGGCCAGGGCGGTTTCTTCGCCGCCTTCGCTGCGTGGCGTGGCCATCCGCATCACGCGTGGGTGTTCGAGCAGTTCCAGGATGGCGTCGTGGTGGCCATCGCCATCCACCGGATCGTTGTTGAGGTCGCCGGCGATGACGAAGCGCGCGTCCGGAGCGAGACCGCCGCAGCGGCCCTGGTCGTCGCACAGCCAGGGTTTGTCGCCGGTCGAGAGGTATTCGCGCCACAGCCGGATCTCATCCGCGTTGCGGCGCCCGTTGCGATCCTCCGGTCCGTCGAACACCGGTGGCGTGGGATGCGAAACCAGGAAATGCACCGTGCCCTGCGGCGTGCGTACCGGCACGTCCCAATGCGACTTCGACGACAGGCGCAGCTGCGCCCAGGTGGCATCCGGGTAGAAGCCGCGGCCCTTGGCCGGGTCGACGGGATTGGTCGCGCCCGGCAGCGTGCTCCAGCGCAGCAGCTGGAACGTACGCACCTGGGCCTCGTCGATCGGGTACTTCGACAGCACCAGCATGCCGTACTGGCCGGGATGAAGACCGTAGCCCCAGGCATCGTTGCCGCGTTCGCGGCCTTTGCCACCGACGGTACCGTTGCCGTCCAGGTCCAGCCCGCTCGGCACGCCGGTGTTCACCGGTGCCAGATAGCGATAGGGATAGCGCAGGGGCTCGCCCCCCGCAGGCTGGGCGACCTCGAGATAGCGCTGCTGGAACAGATCGGCGGCGTGGTGCGCCTCGTCGAAATCGAACTCGTTCAGCAGCACCAGGTCCGGCCGGACCTTCTGTAGCACGGAGGCGATCTTGCGCGCGTGCGCGCTGTCGCCCTGCAGCTCGCGGATCACGCCGCCGGCATCGTCCGAGTACAGCGAGGTGTTGTAGGTGGCCACGCGGAGCCGCGCCGGCGACGGGCCGGCGGCATCGCCGGCATCGGGTGAGCTGCTGCAGGCGGCGAGGGACATGGTGAACAGGACGGCGAGGGTGCGCATGCGCGGATTCTGTCATGCCGGCATGACAGTCGTAAAAAAAAGCGCCCCGGAGACCGGGGCGCCGCAGGCTAACGACGGGTCGGCCTGTGGAACGTCAGAACGAGCAACCCATGGCCGCGTATGCGGTCTTGGCCTGGTCCATCGCGGTCTTGCACTGCGCAGCCAGCGCGCTCTTGTCGGTGACCGCTGCCCAGCCGGCCTTCGACTGCTCGATGCCCTGCTTCATCATGTCGCGCTGCGCTTCCGGCACCTTGTCGCTGATGCAGGCGTAGACCTTCTCGAGGTACTGGTCGCACTCGGCGACGCCGGTGCCCGCGTTGACCGTATCGGACGCGGCGATCGCGGTGGCGTCAGTGGCGGCGTCGGTGGCGGTAGCCGTGTCGGCGGGAGCCTCGGCCGCCGGTGCATCCGCCGCCGGGGCCGTTTCTTCATGCTGTAGGCAGGCCGACAATGCCAGCGTGGTCAGTGCCGCAAGGGCAAGGCAGTTGAACTTCATGAAAGCTCCCATCGTGTGAGTGAATGTGCTGATTCCAGCACCGACACGTGCGCGCGTCGGCGGCACATTCTGCGTACCTCACCACGAAGTTGCTATTCACATTTGCGACTCACATTCAGTGCGCGCAATCAGTCGATCGACTCACGTTTCTGCGCGAACCCACGCGCGTCCATCGAAGCACTCGAGCGGTGAGAAACGCCGCTTGTAATCCATCTTCCGATGGCCGTCGATCCAGTAGCCGAGGTAGAGGTGCGCATAACCGTCGCGCTTCGCCCACTCGATCTGCCGGAGGATGGCGAGCGTGCCCAGGCTGCGCGCTTCCATTCCCGGCTCGTAGAACGTGTAGACGGCGGAGAGTGCGCCGGGAATCACATCGGTGACCGCCACCGCGAGCAGCTGGCCGTCTTCGCGCAGTTCGACGAAGCGTCCGCGCGACCAGCTGCCGACGAGGAACTGGTCGAACTCGGTCGCGCCATGGTCGTCCATGCCGCCAAGCGGATGCCGCGCCGCCAGGTAGCGCTGATAGAGCGCCAGGTGTTCCTCGCCGCGTAGCGCCGCGACGATGCGCGTTTCCACCCGCGTGTTGCGGGCGGCGCAGCGGCGCTGGCTGCGGTCGGGCGCGAAGTCCGCCACCGGCAGGCGCACCGCCACGCAGGCGCGGCATTGCCGGCAATGCGGGCGGTAGACGATGTCGCCCGAACGACGGAAACCCCACGACAGCGCATCGGGATACAGCTGCGGCAGGCGCGGGTCGCGCGGGTCCAGCACCAGGTCGCGCGCCACCCGGTCGGGCCAGTAGCCGCACGGATGTTCGCCGGTGTGGAAAAGCCGCAGGTCGTCGATGGGGTGGGAGTTCTCGCCCATCGTCAGCCCCACTGCGCGGCCAGTGGCCAGAAGGCGGCACCCGCCGCGGAGCCGACCAGGGCCCCGGCGACGAGGTCGCGCGGCGTATGCCGGCGGAGTGCCAGGCGCGACCACGCGATAGCGGCCGCGAACAGGAGCGCCGCCAGCATCCATGGGATGCCGAGCTCGCGCAGCAGCCACGCGGCGAACACCGCGAAGGCCATGTGCAGCGACAACTTGCACCAGCGCGCCGTCAGCATCGCGACCAGGATCATCGCAGCCGACATCGCCATGCCGAGCGCGAACAGCGGTTGCGTGCCACGCCAGGCCACGAGCAACGCACCGGCCACCAGCGCCACCAACAGGAATCGGTTCAGGCTGCCGCGCTCATGGCGCGCGCTGGCATCCACGTGGGTCCAGCGGCCGCGTCGCACCTGCCACCACGAGAAGCCCATGACGAGGGTGGCGAACAGGCCGAATCCCAGCGCCGCCCACGCGGCCGCGCCGCGGTCGCCCTGCACCAGGGCGATGACCACCACCGCGAGCGGCAGCACCAGCATCGGATGGCCGGAGATGGACAGCGCGCGGGCGAGGGCGTGGGACATGCGGGCAGCATACTGCGGCGCCTCCGTCGCGTGGGTCGCGACCGTCCGCTGCCTGAACGCGTCCGTCAGCGCGTCAACCGGAACCGCGTGCGGGCGTTTTCCCTGCCAGTGGCGCAGCTCGCGCCGCGTCTTCAGGAGAACATGATGAATCGCAAGACCCTGCTTTTCGTGGCCGTCCTGGCCGCCCTCGGCGCCGGTTCCGCGCTGGCCGCCACCCAGGCGGGCGACGCGCACAAGCCGGCGCGCGCGAACCTGGACAAGAACAACGATGGCGTGATCGACAAGGCCGAGGCCGCCGCGCATCCGCGCCTGGCGGAACGCTTCGCCGACCTGGACAAGAACGGCGACGGCAAGCTCAGTGCCGACGAACGTCCGCAGCGCAAGGGCATGCGTGGCCCCGGCCGTCATGGCGGCGGTGAGCGTGGCGGGATCGCCTTCAAGAAGCTGGATGCCGATGGCGACGGCAAGATCAGCCGGGCCGAAGCCGCGGCCGATCCGACGTTCGCGCAGCGCTTCGATACATTGGATGCGAACAAGGACGGCGCGATCGATCGCGTCGACCGCGAGTTGCGCGGCAAGCAGCACCGCGACGAATGGTTCGCCAAGGCCGATGCCGACAAGGACGGCAAGCTGACCCGCGCCGAGATCGACCAGGCCGACGCCGCGCGTCGCGCCGAGGCGCGGCAGCGCATGCAGGCCCGCATGGACGAGCGCTTCGCATCCGCAGACACCAACAAGGACGGCCGCCTGTCGCGCGATGAGGTGAAGGACGGTCGCCTGGCTGCGCGCTTCGACGCGCTCGATACCAACAAGGACGGCTTCCTGTCCAAGGACGAACTGGCCGCGGGCAAGCCCGCCCGTCGCTGAGTGCAACGACGTGCACCCGGTTCCCGGGTGCACGTGCCCTTCGTTTCAGAACGTCAGCCGGCCCGACATCACCAGGCCGGTCAGCAGGCCGGCGGTCGCCAGCGTCACCGCCAGGACGACGCCCCAGACCCGCCACTTGCGTTGGCGCTGCATCCGGCGGCGCTCGCCTTCGGGGTCGCGCAGCAGGTCGCGCGCCTGCCGACGCTGCAGGATCTGCGGCAACCAGCGCCCCGACGTCCAGCAGATGACGGCCATGTAGGCCAGGGTCAGCGCGGTGTGCGGCATCCACCCCGGCACCCGCGCCAGCGCGCTGATGCCGACGATGAAGAGCAGGATGGCGAGCGTGTTGACCGCGCCGTAGCGCAGCAGGTCGCGGCGCTCGCGCGCATCCAGCGGATCGCGCAGGTACTTGCGGATGCCGAACCAGACCGCGCCGATGCCTACCAGCGTGCCGAAGGCGGTCGCACCCAGCGCGCCGCCCATCAGCTTGAGCAATCCCTTGCCGGCCACCGCGCCGCCAGCGCCGAGCACCACCGCACCCGCCGATGGCGGCGCCGCGATCGCGAGCATGCCGAGCACGCCACTGGCGAACGCCGCCGACGGGGCTGAGGCGCGGGCGAATTCGCCGAAGCGCGCCATCAGCTCCTCGCGCACGTACTGGCGTGCACGCGACAGGCGCTTGCGCACGGCGGCATCGGTGATGCCGAGCAGGGACGCGACCTGCTGCGTGCGCTGGCCCTCGCGGTAATACAGCAACAGCACTTCGCGACTGTCCTCCGGCAGGGCGGCGATCACCTCGCGCGCCGCGGCTTCCTGTTCGGTCTGCAGCAGCGTTTCCGCCGGCGTGGGCGCGGTGTCGGCGGCGAGCGTAAGGGCGATCTCGGCGGTTTCGCCCGTCATCGGTCGCCGCCGCTGCGCGCGCAGGTGGTCGCGGGCCAGGTTGCGGGTGATCTCGCGCAGCCACGGCAGGAAGCTGTCCGGGTTCTTCAGCGTCGCCAGCTGCCGCCAGCCTTTCAGGAAGGCTTCCTGCGCGATGTCCTCGCTGGCCTGCACGTCGCGGGTGATCGCCAGGGCGATGCCGGTCACGGCGTTCTGGCAGAGCGCCACGACGCGGCCATAAGCGGCCTGGTCGCCGCGCGCCGCGGCGGGCAGGGCATCCCGCAGGGAAAGTTCGATCGCCAGGGTATCCATCCGGTCTCCATGCTCCGCCCGGTGCTTCCGGGCCATGCAGGCACGACGACCGAGGAACCGAAGTGTGACCCACCCCGGCAGGCAGCGGAACTACAGGGGCAGGCGCCCCGTCCTGACCAGCACGAACAGGATGGCGCCGATCGCCAGCGCGCTGCTGAGCATCACGGCCTTGCGGCCGATCACGTAGTCGTAGCCGCGACGGCGTTTCGCGTTCGACGGATGGGCGAGGATCGGATCCATGATCCGTGGCAGGGTGACGAGGTACTGGTAGTTGATCGCGCACATGCCGATCACGGTCACCGTCACGATCGCCGCCCAGCCGGGCGCGAGCACCGTGGCCAGCATCAGGCCGAACAGCCAGGCCGAGCCGGTGATGGTATTGAGGGCCATGAACCGGCGTACCTGCAGCCGTTCCTGCGCGGTCTGGCAGAAGCGCGCGAGGTACCACCAGGTGAGGGCGTAACCGATCAGCCCACCAACGACGCCACCCAGCGCGCCGCCCAGGGCGGCCGGATGCTGGGTGATCTGTTCGAAGATCACGCCCAGCGAGCCGCCCGCCACGCCACCGGTGATGCCGCCGGTGGTCACGCCGCCCGTGCCCAGTTTGCCCAGGCCGATACCGCTCCCCAGCACGCCGGTGCCGATCACCGTCGCCGCGCTCGCCGCCGGCATTGCGCCGACCAGGCCGCCCAGCACGATCATCGTGAAGGCCGCGCCCGGTGCGGTGGAGCGGGCGAACTCGCTGAAGCGCTGCATCAGTTCGTCGCGGACCATGCTGCGCGCGCGCGACAGGCGCTTGCGCACGGCGGCGTCGCTCAGGCCGAGCAGGTCGGCGACCTGCTGCGAGCTCTGGCCTTCGCGGTAGTACAGCAGCAGGGCTTCGCGGCTGTCCTCGGGCAGGGCCGAGATGATCTCGGTGGCGACGATTTCCTCCTCCGTCTGCAGCAGGTGTTCCGACGGCGTCGGGCCGGGATCGGCGGCCATGCCGATCGCGATCTCCGCGGCCTCGCCGGACATCGGCCGGCCATGCTGCGCCCGCAGCCAGTCGCGGGCGAGGTTGCGGGTGATCTGGCGCAGCCAGGGCAGGAAGCTGGCGCTGTTCTTCAGCCGGTCGAGCTGCTGCCAGGCTTTGAGGAAGGCTTCCTGCGCGATGTCTTCGCTGGCCTGCACGTCGCGCGTGATCGCCAGCGCGATGGCGGTGACGGTGTTCTGGCAGGCGTGGACGATGCGGCCGTAGGCCTCCTGGCTGCCGCGCGTGGCGGCGGGCAGTTCGGCCTGCAGCATCAGGTCCAGGGCGAGGGTATTCATGGCGTCAGGATCATCGGGTGGGCTGATGACCCTGACGGGCCGGGAGGACGGATGTGACCGCTGGCCTGCGCCCGCGCAGTCAGCCGCCCGTGGCGGGCTGGATGCGGATGCGCTCTTCCTCGGGCGCCTCGACCGCGGGGGCGGGCGGGGCGGGTTGTTCCTGCGGCACCGGGACCGGCGCGGCAGGCGGCGGTACCGGGCGCCGCATCCACATGATGACGGCGGCCAGGGCGATCAACGCCAGCAGGATCAGGCGGATGCGCCAGGCCCAGGAACGCTGCGGCGTGGCCGCGGGGTCCTGGTCGCTGCGGAACGTCAGCGTCGGGCCGTAGCCCGGGCGCGTGGTTTCCATCAGGCCGGCCTCGCGCAACAGTTCGCGCGCGCGCGGCTGGTCCTCGGCATGGCGTACCCACACGGCGGGCTGGAGCTGCGCCTTGACCGGTTCGGTATAGCTGAACTGTCCGCCCCGCTTGCTGTGGTAGGAGCGGCCGTTGCTGATCAGGACAGGAATTCCCGCCTCGGTCAGCAGCTTGGCGACGCCCTCGACGGTCTCGATGCGCTGGCTGGAGAAGACTTGCCGCATGCGTGAGCCCTCAGTCCTTCGCCGGCACGGCCGAGGCCGCTTCGGCGTCCGGCACCACGCGGATCAGGCCTTCCTGCGCGGTGCTGGCGACCAGCCGGCCCTGGCGGTCGAAGATCTGCCCGCGCGCCAGTCCGCGCGAACTGCTCGCGCTCGGGCTGTCGATCGAATACAGCAGCCAGTCGTCCGCGCGGAACGGCCGGTGGAACCACAGCGCATGGTCCAGCGAGGCCATCTGCACGTTCGGCTGGTAGTAGCTGATGCCGTGCGGATAGGTGGCCGTGCCGAGCAACTGGAAATCGGACGCGTAGGCGAGCAGGGCGCGGTGCAGTTCGGGCGAATCGCCGACCGGCTCGCTCAAGCGGAACCAGACCTGCTGGAACGGCGGGCGCTTGGGCGGATTCAACTCGTCGCGAGGGTAGACGTGGCGGAACTCGAACGGGCCGCGTCGCGACAGCCAGCGCTGCACTTTCGGCGGCAGCGTGGCCATGACCTCCGCAGGCACCGGCGGTGCGGGCGGGATGTCTTCCGGTTGCGGCACTTCCGGCATCGACAGCTGGTGCTCGGCGCCTTCCTCTTCGGCCTGGAAGGAGGCCGCGCAGAAGAAGATCACGCGGCCGTGCTGGATCGCCGTGACCCGGCGCACCGAGAAGCTGCCGCCGTCGCGCGTGCGGTCCACTTCGTAGACGATCGGTGCTTCGATGTTGCCGGCGCGGAGGAAGTAGGCGTGCAGCGAATGCGCGCGGCGTTCGTCGGCATCGCCCCCCACCGTGGCCTGCGCGGCCGACAGCGCCTGGCCCAGCACCTGGCCGCCGAACACGTACTTGGTGCCGATGTCGCGGCTCTGGCCGCGGAACAGGTTGTCTTCCAGCCGCTCCAGCGACAGCAGTTCGATCAGCTCGGAGACGACGGGTTCGGGTGCGGGCACGGCAGGGCCTGGAGTCTTGGCGAGCGGCGATTATACCGGCCGCCCGTGCGCGGCCCGTCAGGGCACCAGCCGCTCCAGCGGGGTCGTGCGCAGCACCGCGTCCCACGGGAACAGCGGGCCCGGGTCCATCTTGCGCGGCACCAGGACGCTCGGATCGTCGCTGGCGGGCTCGCGCGTGGTGTCGAGGTCCTCGTGGCCGGCGATGTAGCGCAGCGCCGGCAGTTCGTGCCGCAGGTGCGCGAGCAGCGCCGACAGTGCCTCGATCTGCGCATCGGTGTAAGGCTCGTCCATCGACTGGCTGCCGACGGCGAGCCAGTCGGGATAGCGACCGGTGTTCACCAGCTCGATCCCCACCGAGCGTGGGTTGTAGCCACGCACGTGGTGGGCGACGCGTGGCGGGCGCACGTAGAGGTACACGGTGCCGTCGCGATCGATGTAGTAGTGGCCGCTGTTGCCGGTGCCGGAGGCATGCAGGATGCGCTCGCCGTACTCGCGCGCCAGCGCCATGTCCGGCAGCTCGGTGCAGTGGATGACGACCAGGTCGATCTGCTCCAGCGGCCGGGCTTCCAGCTTGGCCTCGTAGGGCAGCAGGTCGATGACGGGGGTGAAGGGCAGGTCAGTGCGCATGCTTCGATGCTAGCAGGCGGGGCGGGGAACGGGCTGGACACGGGCCGCTCCGGTAAACTGGCGGTCTTTCCCGTCGCGCGGGTTTCCCATGCCGCTCAATCCCGAATCCCCGCTGGCCAAGCTCATGGCCACCCTGCCGCGTGCCGGCAAGGTGGAATGGATCGGCCTGCGGCCGGCCCGCGATGAGGTCATGGTGTCTACCGGCGCCGTCGAGGCCGTCACCGGCGGCGGTCTGGTCGGTGACCGCTACAAGGGCGGCAGCGGCAAGCGCGGCATCACCCTGATCCAGGCCGAGCACCTGCCGGCCATCGCCGCGCTCGCGCAGCACCCCGACCTGGCGCCTTCGCTGTTGCGCCGTAACGTGGTCGTGTCCGGCATTCCGCTGATCGCGCTGAAGGAGCGCCGCTTCCGCATCGGCAGTGCGGTGTTCGAGGGTACGGAAGAGTGCGACCCGTGCTCGCGGATGGAAGATGCGCTCGGCCCCGGCGGCTACAACGCGATGCGCGGCCATGGCGGTCTATGCGCGCGGATCGTCGAAGGTGGCACGTTCCGCATCGGCGATCCGGTGGAGGCGCTGTGATGCGCGGCCACTGCATCCTGTCGCACGGGTTCGAAAGCGGCCCGGACGCCACCAAGGTCACCGCGCTCGCCGACGTGGCCGAGCGCCTGGGCTGGACCCACGAACGCCCCGACTACACCGATCTCGACGCTCGGCGCGACGTCAGTTCGCTGGGCGATGTGGTCGCGCGGCTGGACCGCTTGCGTACGCTGGCGCAGGCCGCCGCAGCGCGCGGCCCGGTCGTACTGGCCGGTTCCAGCCTGGGCGCCTATATCGCAGGCCGCATCTCGCTGGAGGTGCCGGTGCGCGGCCTGTTCCTGATGGCACCGCCGATCACCATGGGTCCGCTGCCGCTGCTGGATGCCGCGCCGGTACCTGTTTCGGTCATTCATGGCTGGGACGACGAACTGATTCCCGCGCAGGCCGTGACCGACTGGGTGCATGCGCGTCGCGCGCGCCTGCTGCTGGTCAACGATGGGCATCGCTTGTCCGACCATGTCGTCGCTTCGGCGGAGGCATTCGGGCAGTTGCTCGCGGATCTTTGACGTCGTCATCCCGGCGCAGGCCGGGACCCAGCGTCGTCGATCGCTCCGGCCAAAGTCACTGGGCCCCGGCCTGCGCCGGGGTGACGTCCACTACCGAGATTGCACTTTGAAATTCTTCGTCTCCTGCGCCAAGGGCCTGGAATACCTGCTTGCCGACGAGCTGCTCGCGCTCGGCGTGCCCAAGGCCACCGCCACCATCGCCGGCGTGAATGCCGACGGGGAGCCGGTGGACGCGCAGCGCGCCGTGCTGTGGTCGCGCCTCGCCAGCCGCGTGCTGTGGCCGATCGATGAATTCGAGTGCCTGAACGAGCAGGCGCTGTACGACGGCGTGATGGCGATCGCGTGGGAAACGCACACGCGGTCGGAACTCACCCTGGCGGTGGATGCACACGTGTCCGGCGAGGCGATCACCCATGCACGCTATGCCGCGCAGCGCGTGAAGGATGCCGTGGTCGACCGCCTGCGCCAGCAGGGCCTGGAGCGGCCGTCGGTGGACGTCGAACAGCCGGACCTGCGCATCAACCTGTCGCTGCGCAGGAACCGCGCGACGATATCGATCGACCTGGGCGGCGGCCCGATGCACCGCCGCGGCTGGCGCCAGGCGCAGAACGAGGCGCCGTTGAAGGAGAACCTGGCGGCCGCCGTGCTGATGCGTGGCGGCTGGCCGGCGCTGTACCACGAAGGTGGCGCGTTGCTCGACCCGATGTGCGGCAGCGGCACGCTGCTGATCGAAGGCGCGCTGATGGCGGCCGACGTTGCGCCTGGCATGCAGCGGCACGGTCCGGCGCTGCCCACGCGCTGGCTTGGCTTCGATGTCGATGCATGGCGCACGCTGTTCGCCGACGCCGTGCAGCGCGAAACGGAAGGCCGCAAGGCGCTGAAGCCGGTGTTCTTCGGCAGCGACGTCGACCTGGGTGCGATCCGCGCCGCCCGCGACAACGCGGTGCTCGCCGGCCTCGCGGGCCAGTTGCAGTTCGAGACGCACGATGTGGCGCAGTTGCCCACGCGTGAGGAACCGCGCGGACTGGTGGTCTGCAATCCGCCCTACGATGAACGCCTCGCCGCCGATGCCGATCTGTACCGCGCGCTGGGCGATGCGCTGCAGCGCGCCGTGCCGCAATGGCGCGCCAGCCTGCTGTGCGGCAATGCCGAGCTCGGCTACGCCACCGGCTTGCGTGCCGCCAAGAAGTACCAGCTGTTCAACGGCGCCATCGAGTGCGCGTTGATCGTCTGCGATCCGGTCGCCGCGCCCGCCCGCGAACCGCGCGAGGCCAAGCCGCTGTCGGACGGTGCGCAGATGGTGGCCAACCGCCTGCGCAAGAACCTCAAGAAGTTCAAGGGCTGGCGCACGCGCGAGGGCATCACCTGCTATCGCGCCTACGACGCCGACCTGCCCGAATACGCGGCGGCTATCGACGTCTACGTGGAAGAGGGCGGACAGGCCCGCACCTTCCTGCACGTGCAGGAATACGCCGCGCCGGCCGCCATTCCCGAGCACGACGTGCGTCGCCGTTTCAGCGAACTGCTGGCGGCCACCCGCGAGGTCTTCGGCGTGCCGCAGGAGCAGATCGCGGTGAAGGCGCGCGAGCGTGGCAAGGGCGGGTCCAAGTACGGACGCATGCAGCAGCGCGATGAATTCATCGTCGTGCGCGAGTCGGGCGCGTTGCTGCGGGCCAACCTGTTCGACTATCTCGACACCGGCCTGTTCCTCGATCATCGGCCGCTGCGTCGCCGGATGGCGCAGGAAGCGCGCGGAAAGCGCTTCCTCAATCTGTTCTGCTACACCGGCGTGGCCAGCGTGCAGGCCGCAGTGGCGGGTGCGGCGAGTACGACCAGCGTGGACCTGTCGGCGACCTACCTGCAGTGGTGCGCGGATAATCTTGCCGAAAACGGGCTGGGCGGCGCGAAGCATCGCCTCGTGCAGGCCGACGCCTTGCGCTGGCTCGAGGCCGAGCAGGCCGAGTACGACCTGGTCTTCTGCGATCCGCCGACGTTCTCCAACTCCGCGCGCGCCGACGACTTCGACGTGCAGAAGGAGCATGTGCGACTGTTGCGCGCCGCCGTCGCGCGGCTGGCGCCGGGCGGGGTGCTGTACTTCAGCAACAACTTCCGCCGGTTCAAGCTGGACGAGAACGCGGTGGCGGAATTCGCGCGCTGCGAGGACATCAGCGCCGGCACGATTCCGCCGGACTTCGAACGCAACGCCCGCATCCACCGCGCGTGGCGGCTGATGCGGGCGTAGCGCAGGGCGTCAGCCGACGATCAGGACGAAGTCGCCGCGCTGCGAGGCCATCGACAGCGCCAGCGTGCTGCCGGTGGCCGCGAGATCGGCGGCCGACAGGCGCGTGGAGGGCGGCTGCGCGCGGTAGGTCGCATCGTCGGGCAGCGTGTCGCGCACGACATAGCCCATCAGCACGTTGACCAGTTCGCCCAATGCATCGAGCGCGAGTTCGTCGTCGCACTGTTCGGGCGCCAGCGAGAGCAGGGCGCACGCCATCGCGTGCATGGTGGCGCGGCTGCAGCCCACGCCGACCAGCAACGATTCGGAGGCGGCGGCGATGCGCACATGGGCGGTGAACTCGCAGGCATCGAGTGCGGCGTCGTCGGCGATGCCGGCGGCCTGGCACTGGCTGCCCACCAGGCGCGGGAACAGGCGGTTGCAGACGCGGATCGCGCTGGTGACCGCGTCGGCCAGGGTATGGCCGGCGATGCCGAGCGCCAGCGCGTGGTTGGCTTCGTCCAGATCGCGGCGGTGCGCGACCAGTTCGGCTTCCAGTTGCTCGGTCGTCAGCACGCCCTGGTTGACCAGGATCTGGCCGAACAGGGTGCGGCCCTGCTTCTGCGCGGCCAGCAGCACGTCGAGCTGCACGTTGCTCAGCCAGCCCATCTCCAGCGCGATGTCGCCGAAGCGGCGGTCTTCCGCGCGCTGCCGTTCATTGATGCGGCGCGCCTGCGTCGCGTCCAGCATGCCGTGCTGCGTGGCGAGTTCGCCGAGCAGGGGATTGGACGCGCGCTGCGCGTCGAGTGCGGCAAGGAGCTGCCCCGAGGTGATGGTGCCGCGTTCCAGCAGGAACTGGCCCAGGAATTTCGCTGCCATGGTGGGTCGTCTCGTACGTAAAGTGGAAGGACGTGCGTGCCGGTCAGGCGACCGCTTCGTGCAGCACGCGATCCATCACTTCCGGATCGATGGGCTTCTGCAGGTAGGACTTCGCGCCCAGCTTCAGGCATTCCTCGATGTCGCTCTGCGCGCCGAGCGAGCTGAGGATCACCACGCGCGCATCCGGGTCCTGCGCCAGGATCCGGCCCAGCGCCTGCTTGCCATCGCATTCGGGCATCACCAGGTCCATCAGGACCACGTCGGGCTTCAGTGCCTGGTACTGGCTGACGGCTTCAAGCCCGTTGCCGGCCTCGCCCACCACATGGAAGCCGCAATCGTCGAGCTGGCGGGCCGCCAGCATGCGCAGCGCGCGCGAATCATCGCAAAGCAGAACCGTCGGACGTGACGTCATTTCAAGATCCCCCTGTGGATCGTGTTGGCCGCGCGCGGATGCGACGCGGGTCGACATGTAGGCCGTATCGGCCGATCCGGGGAGTTCTTGAGCGAGGGGGCGTCAGCGTGCGCCGCCGGTCGCCAGGGCTTCCTCGATGCTGCTGAATGCCGAATGGGCGCCGGCGCCCGAACCGCCGGCATCCGTCGCGAAGTACGCCACGCCGGTGCCGCCGCGCGGGTCCAGCCACAGGCCCGAGAGCAGGCCATAGGCGTCGCCGGAGTGGCCTACGCGGGCGACGCCGTCGCCGAAGGGATCATCGCCGCAGCCCTGCACCGGCGTCGCCAGCGTCTGCACCGCGAGGCCGTACCGGCAGAAGAACGCCTTGGCCGTGCCGGTGTCTTCCTCGTGGGTGATGCCGTTGTGGCCGTCGAAGGTCCATTGCGGTGTCGTCAACGTGGCGACCGACGCCGGCGACAGCAGGCGCACGCCGTCGAGCTCGCCGTTGTTCAACAGCAGGCGGCCGATCTTCGCCAGTCCGTTGGCGGAGATGCGCAGACCGCCCTGCGGTGAGAACAGGGCGCCGTTTTCACCGGCTTTCCAACGGGCGAGGTCGCAATCGCCGCCTTCGGCCGTAACGACCGGGCATGCCGGTTTCCCCACGCGGTTGTCGTCGCGGACCACCTGCCGGTCGCGGTACAGCACCACGGCGCGCGTGGCGGTCGCGTCGTCGCAGGTCGCCCAGTTGAAGCAGGCATCGAGCTTCAATGGCTCCATCACCAGGCGCTGCATCAGCCGGTCGAAGCGCTCGCCGGTGACGCGCTCCATCGCCATCCCCACCAGCGGGAAATTGAGGTTGGTGTAGCGGAAGTGCGTGCCGGGCGCGTGCGCGTCGTCCCAGGCCTTGGGGTCGTCGAGGATCGTCTTCAGCGGCTCGCCCAGCGGCGTGGCGTAGTAGCCGGCGGCGTCGGTCAGGCTGGAGCGGTGCGAGAGCAGCAGGCGCAGCGTGATCGGCGTGTCCGGGTAGCGCGGATGGCGCAAGGTCCAGCCGAGATAACGGGACACATCGGCATCGAGGTCGAGCGCGCCGGCTTCGACCAGTCGCATCACCCCGATGGCCGTGACGAGCTTGGAAATGGAGGCGACGCGCACCGGATCGTCGGCGGTGACCTTGCGCTCCGCGGCGAGGTCGGCGAACCCCTCGGTGCGGCTCGTGACGATGCCGTCGCGGTCGAAGGCGACGCGCACCTGCGCGACGGGTTCGCTTGCGGATGCGATCGCCGCGAAGGCGAAGCAGGGCAACAGGGCCAGGATGCGGATACGACGGAAGGACATGCGCCAGCGCCTCGCGGGGACCGGCACCGACTTTACTTCATCGTCGGCATCACGAACTCGGCGGCATGCGTCTCGGGCCAGCGGGCGGTGATGGTCTTCAGTCGCGTGTAGAAGCGCACGCCATCCGGGCCGTGCACATGCAGGGGGCCGAAGATCGAGCGCTTCCAGCCGCCGAAGCTGTGGAACGCCATCGGCACGGGGATCGGTACGTTGATGCCGACCATGCCGGCCTGCACGCGGTGGGCGAATTCGCGCGCCGCGCCGCCGTCGCGGGTGAACACGGCGGTGCCGTTGCCGTATTCGTGCTCGTTGACCAAGCGCAGCGCCGCGTCGAGGTCGGGTACGCGCATCACGCACAGCACCGGCCCGAAGATTTCCTCACGGTAGATCGTCATCTCCGGCGTGACGCGGTCGAACAGGCAGCCACCGAGGAAGAAGCCCTCCGCGTGCCCATCGACGATATGGCCGCGGCCATCGACGACCAGGCTCGCGCCTTCCGCAACGCCGGCATCGACATAGCCGCGCACCTTGTCGCGGTGCGCGCCGGTGACCAATGGACCCATTTCCGGATCCAGGCAGCCGGGTCCGATCTTCAGCGCTGCGACCTTCGGGGCCAGTGTCGCCACCAGCGCATCTGCGGTGGCGTCGCCCACGCAGACGGCGACGGAGATCGCCATGCAGCGCTCGCCGGCCGAGCCGTAGCCGGCACCGAGCAGCGCGGAGACGGCGCCATCGAGATCCGCATCGGGCAGCACGACCATGTGGTTCTTCGCGCCGCCCAGGGCCTGTACGCGCTTGCCGTTGGCGCTGCCGCGCGCATAGATGTATTCGGCGATCGGCGTGGAGCCGACGAAGCTCAGCGCCTGCACGCGCGGCTCGTCGAGCAGCGCGTCCACCGCGGCCTTGTCGCCGTGCACGACATTGAACACGCCATCCGGCAGACCGGCTTTCTTCAACAGGTCGGCCATGAACAGCGCCGCGGACGGATCGCGCTCCGAGGGTTTCAGCACGAAGGTGTTGCCGCAGGCCAGCGCCACCGGGAACATCCACAGCGGCACCATCGCGGGGAAATTGAACGGCGTGATGCCGGCGACGACGCCCAGCGGCGCGTATTCGCTCCACGAATCGACGTCGCGCCCGACATTCATCGAGTGCTCGCCCTTGAGCAGGTGCGGGATGCCGCACGCGAATTCCACCACTTCCAGCCCGCGCGTCACTTCGCCGCGCGCGTCGGACAGCACCTTGCCGTGCTCGGAGGTGATGATCTTCGCCAGGTCGCCGGCCTGCGTCTCCAGCAGTTCCTTGAAGCGGAACATGACCCGCGCGCGGTTCAGCGGCGTCGTTGCGGCCCAGGCAGGAAAAGCGGCGGCGGCCGCGTCCACCGCCTGCTTCACGTCATCGGCCGAGGCCAGCGGTACGCGCGCGGTGACGGTGCCGGTGGCAGGGTCATATACATCACCGAAACGGACGCCGGTGCCGGCGGCCGTGTGTCCGTTGATGAAGTGGGAAATCGCTTCGGCCATGACGGACTACCTGGTGGAGTCCCTCGCCCCGCGTGCGGGGAGAGGGTGCCCGGAGGGCGGGTGAGGGGCGACGGCGCTCGTGTCTTCAAACTTGATGCGTTGTTGCGAGTGTTCTGCTTTCCGGACCTTCCCTCAGTCGGCTACCACTGAGGCAATGACTGCTCCGGCGTGCCCCTCATCCGCCTTCGGCACCTTCTCCCCGCAGGCGGGGAGAAGGGAGAAGCAAGATCAGGCCAGCGCCTCGCGCGCCGGCACGTAGGTGTAGCCCAGGTCGTCGGCGACCGCCTTGTAGGTGATCTTGCCGGCATGCACGTTGAGGCCGTTGAGCAGGTGCTCGTCGTCCAGCAGTGCCTGCTTCGCGCCCTTGTTCGCCAGTTGCACCGCGAAGGGCAGGGTGGCGTTGGTCAGCGCGAAGGTGGACGTGCGGGCGACACCGCCCGGCATGTTCGCCACGCAGTAGTGGATGATGCCGTCGACTTCGTACGTCGGGTTCTGGTGGGTGGTGGCCTTCGAGGTCTCGAAGCACCCGCCCTGGTCGATCGCCACGTCCACGAGCACGGAGCCCGGGCGCATCAGCTTCAACTGGTCGCGTGCGACCAGCTTGGGTGCGGCCGCACCGGGGATCAGCACCGCGCCGATCACCAGGTCGGTGTCGGGCAGGCGTTCCTCGATGGCGTCGCGGGTCGAGTAGATCGTGGTCAGCTGGTGGCCGTACAACTCGTCCAGGTACTTCAGGCGGTCGAGCGAACGGTCGAGGATGGTGACGTGCGCGTTCATGCCCATCGCCATGCGCGCGGCGTTGATGCCGACCACGCCGCCGCCGATCACCAGCACTTCGGCCGGCTTCACGCCGGGCACGCCGCCGAGCAATACGCCGGAACCGCCCTGTGCCTTCTCGAGCGCGTGCGCACCGGCCTGGATCGACATGCGGCCGGCCACTTCCGACATCGGCGCCAGCAGCGGCAGGCCGCCCTTGCGGTCGGTGACGGTTTCGTACGCGATGCAGGTGGCGCCGGAGGCGACCAGCGCCTTGGTCTGCTCCGGATCGGGCGCGAGGTGCAGGTAGGTGTAGAGCACCTGGCCGGGGCGCAGCATGGCGCACTCGTTCGGCTGCGGTTCCTTCACCTTGATGATCATGTCGGCGCGGGCGAAGATCTCCGCCGCCGTGTCGACGATCTCCGCGCCGGCCTTGACGTACTGCTCGTCGGTCAGGCCGATGGCCTTGCCGCCGTCGCGCTGGACGATGACCTGGTGGCCATTCGAGACCAGCTCGCGCGCACCGGACGGCGTAAGGCCGATGCGGTATTCGTGGTTCTTTATTTCCTTGGGGACGCCAATCAGCATGTTGCTCTCCAGTAGCGGGAAGGGGCTTCGCGCGCGGGGGAGCGCTGGGGCCGTTGGTCCGTAATTTTACGCGGTTGCCCGTATGGTGTCCGCCAGGACATTCACGATCCGGTCGATGTGGTCCTTCTCCACGATCAGTGGCGGCGACAGGGCGATCACGTCGCCGGTCACCCGGGTCAGCAGGTGGCCTTCATGGAAGGCGCGGGCGAAGACGTCGTAGGCCCGGGTGCCGGGCGCACCCGCGCGCGGCGCGAGTTCGATGGCGCCGACCAGGCCGAAGTTGCGGATGTCGATGACGTTCGGCAGATCCTTCAGCGAGTGCAGCGCTTCCTGCCAGTAGTCCCCCAGACTGAGCGCCTTGTCGAACAGGTTTTCCTCTTCGTAGGTATCCAGCGTGGCGAGTGCGGCGGCGCAGGCCAGCGGATGGCCGGAGTAGGTGTAGCCATGGAACATGTCGATGGCGTTGTCCGGCCCGCTCATGAAGGCATCGAACAGGCGCTCGGAGACGAACGTGGCGCCCATCGGCACGCAGCCGTTGGTGATGCCCTTTGCCGCCGTAATCATGTCCGGGGTGACGCCGAAGCGCTGCGCACCGAAGGCATGGCCGACGCGACCGAAGCCGGTGATGACCTCGTCGAAGATCAGCAGGATGCCGTGCTTGTCGCAGATCTCGCGCAGCCGCTGCAGGTAGCCCTGCGGCGGAATGACCACGCCGGCCGAACCGGAGATCGGTTCGACGATGACGGCGGCGATGGTGGAGGCGTCGTACAGCGCGATCTGTCGTTCCAGGTCCTCGGCCAGTTCGATGCCGTGCGGCGGCAGGCCCTTCGAGAACGCATTGCGCGACACATCCAGCGTGTGGCGGATATGCGAGACCGCGGGCAGGCCAGGGCCGAACCACTTGCGGTTGTTCGGCAGGCCGCCCACCGACATGCCGCCGAAGCCGACGCCGTGGTAGCCCTTCTCGCGGCCGATGAAGCGCGTGCGCTGGCCTTCGCCGCGCACGCGGTGGTAGGCCAGCGCGATCTTCAGCGCGCTGTCCACGGCTTCCGAGCCGGAGTTGCTGAAGAACACCTTGTTGAGGTCGCCCGGCGCCAGCGCGGCCAGGCGCTCGGCCAGCTTGAACGGCAGCGGCGAGCTCATCGAGAAGTTGGGCGCGAAGTCGAGCGTGCCGATCTGCTGCTTCACCGCCTCGACGATGCGCGGCCGCGCATGGCCGGCGTTGCAGCACCACAGGCCGGCGGTGGCATCCAGCACCTCGTTGCCGTCGACGTCCTTGTAGTACATGCCCGACGCGCTGGCGAGCAGGCGCGGCTTGGCCTTGAACTGCTTGTTGGCCGTGAACGGCATCCAGAAGTTGTCCAGCGAGCCCGGCGCTTCCAGGTTCTGGCGCGCGTAATGGTCGGCCAGGGCGGAGGAGGGGGTGTCGTCAGCGCTCATCGCGGCTCCAGGGCAAGGACTGGGCGCAGCTTAGCGCGTTGAAAAAACTTTACAACCGTGCCATGAGTCGGGCCGGCCTTTTGCAGGACAGGCTTTAGCTCCGAGGCTTTCGCAGCCAAAGGTCGGGGCTGAAGCCCCTCCTGCAGCCGCGGGGGCGGTGCTTCCCAAGCGGGCCGTTATGCGGTGTAAAGTATCCCGCAACACTTTCCGCTTTCCTGCCAGGGTGGTGATGGACATCGGCGCGCGCCTGCAACTGGTCCGCAAATCCAAAAGCCTCAGCCAGCGCGAGCTGGCCAAGCGCGTGGGCGTCACCAACAGCACCATCTCGCTGATCGAGCAGAACAAGGTCAGCCCGTCGGTCAGTTCGCTGAAGAAGGTGCTGGACGGCATTCCGATCTCGTTGGCCGATTTCTTCACCCTGGATCTGGAAAAAGGCTTGCCCGACAGCCCGTTCTACGGGGCCGGCGACCTGCCGGACGTGGGCAGCAACGGCATCCACTACTTCCTCCTGGGCCAGCATCGCCCGCAGCGGCAGATGTGCATCCTGCGCGAAGTGATGCCGCCCGGCAGCGATACCGGCGACAGCATGCTGGCGCACGACGGCGAGGAGGGCGGCGTGGTGATCACCGGCGAAGTGGAGGTCACCGTCGGCGAGCAGGTCCGCGTGCTGAAGGCCGGCGAAGGCTACTACTTCGAAAGCCGTACGCCACACCGCTTCCGCAATGTCGGCGACGTGGATGCGGTGATCGTCAGCGCGAACACGCCGGCGACGTTCTAAACGATTCGAACCCCTCTCCCGTCGGGAGAGGGCTTGGGGTGAGGGTGCGGCGAAGCCAGCGCAAGTCAGGCATCCCGGACCCCACCGCACCCTCATCCGGCGCTACGCGCCACCTTCTCCCGGTGGGAGAAGGGAACACAGCCAGGAGCCCCCATGAGCAATCCCCGCACCCAACAGGACTGGCAGGCCATGGCCGGCACGCTGTCGATCCGCACCCAGGCCTTCATCGACGGGCAATACGTCGATGCCGCCTCGGGCAAGACCTTCGACTGCGTCAGCCCGATCGACGGACGCGTATTGGGCCGGGTGGCCGATGGGCAGGAAGAGGACATCAACCGCGCTGTCGCCGCCGCGCGGCGCAGCTTCGATGCCGGCGCGTGGTCCAACGCGCGGCCGACGCATCGCAAGAAGGTGCTGCTCAAGCTCACCCAACTGATCGAACAGCACGCCGACGAACTGGCGCTGCTGGAATCGCTCGACATGGGCAAGCCGGTCGGCGACGCGCGCAGCGTCGACGTCGCCGCGAGCATCCGTTGCATGGGCTGGACCGCCGAAGCGCTGGACAAGGTCTACGGCGAAGTCGCCGCCACCGGCCAGGACGAACTGGGCCTGGTGACGCGCGAACCGCTGGGCGTGATCGGCGCGATCGTGCCGTGGAATTTCCCGCTGCTGATGGCCACGTGGAAACTGGCGCCTGCGCTGGCGATGGGCAACTCCATCGTGCTCAAGCCGTCGGAGAAATCACCGCTCACCGCGATCCGCCTGGCCGAACTCGCGATCGAGGCGGGCATCCCCGCCGGTGTGCTCAACGTGGTGCCCGGCTTCGGCAAGACCGCGGGCGAACCGCTGGCGCTGCACATGGACGTGGACGGACTGGTGTTCACCGGCTCCACGGCCGTCGGCAAGCGCCTGCTGCAATGCGCGGGCCTGTCGAACATGAAGCGCGCCTACATGGAATGCGGCGGCAAGAGCCCGAACATCGTGTTCGCCGATGCGCACGACCTCGAGGTGGCGGCGAAGGCCGCGGCCGGCGGCATTTTCTACAACCAGGGCGAAGTCTGCACGGCAGCCTCGCGCCTGCTGGTGGAACGGTCGATCAAGGATGAGTTCGTCGCCCGCGTGGTCGAGGCCGGCAAGGCCATGCGGCCGCGCCATCCGCTCGACCCCGGCGCGCCGATGGGCGCGATGGTCGATGAAGGCCAGACCCAGCGCGTGCTCGGCTACATCGAGAAGGGCAAGGCCGAGGGCGCCCGGCTGGCGCTGGGCGGCCAGCGCGCTGACGTGGTGAGTGGCGGCTGCTACATCGAGCCGACCGTGTTCGATGACGTCGCACACGACCACACGATCAGCCGTGAGGAGATCTTCGGGCCGGTGCTGTCGGTGATCGCGTTCGACGGCGAGGAGGAAGCGCTGCGGATGGCCAACGACAGCGAATACGGGCTGGCTGCGGGCGTGTGGACGCGCGACATCAGCCGTGCCCACCGCGTGGCCCGCAAGCTGCGTGCGGGCAGCGTCTGGGTGAACTACTGGGACGGCGGCGACATGACCGCGCCGTTCGGCGGCTACAAGCAGTCCGGCAACGGGCGCGACAAGTCGCTGCACGCCTTCGACAAGTACACCGAGATCAAGGCGACCTGGATCAATCTGGGTAGTTGAGCCGGGCCGTTCCTTCTCCCCGCTCGGCGGGGAGAAGGTGCCCGGAGGGCGGATGAGGGGCGAGCGCTGACGCTTGACCGGCGCGCAGGCATCGCATCTTCGTTCGCCCCTCACCCGCCTTCGGCCCCCTCTCCCCGTACACGGGGAGAGGGGAGTCATCGAAGAAGTTCTTCTGCCAGAATCGCCCCGTCCCTTCGATCGGCCCGTCCATGACCGCCACCGCCGTTGCCCCTACGCCCGCCAACTCGCCCAGGCGCGTGCTGTTCGCCAGCCTGATCGGCACCACGATCGAGTTCTTCGATTTCTACATCTATGCCACGGCGGCGGTGATCGTCTTTCCGAAGCTGTTCTTCCCGCAGAGCGATCCGGCCAGCGCCACCCTGCAGTCGTTCGCCACCTTCGCGCTGGCGTTCATCGCACGGCCGGTGGGCTCGGCGCTGTTCGGCCACTTCGGCGACCGCATCGGACGCAAGGCAACGCTGGTGGCGGCGTTGCTGACGATGGGTATTTCCACGGTGGTCATCGGCCTGCTGCCGACGTATGCGCAGGTGGGTGTGCTGGCACCGGCGCTGCTCGCGCTCTGCCGGCTGGGCCAGGGCATCGGCCTGGGCGGTGAATGGGGCGGTGCGGTGTTGCTGGCGACCGAGAACGCACCGCCGGGCAAGCGCGCGTGGTACGGCATGTTCCCGCAGCTGGGCGCGCCGATCGGCTTCCTCTGCTCGACCGGCATCTTCCTGCTGCTGACCGCGGCGATGACCGACGCGCAGTTCCTGGCATGGGGCTGGCGCATCCCGTTCCTGGCCAGCGCGGCGCTGGTGTTCGTCGGGTTGTGGGTGCGGTTGCGGATCACCGAGACGCCGGATTTCCAGAAAGCGCTCGACGAGGACGAACGGGTCAAGCTGCCGATGCTGACGGTCGTGCGCGAACACCCGTTCGCGCTGGTCGCGGGCACCTTCGCGCTGGTGGCGACCTTCGTGCTGTTCTACCTGATGACGGTTTTCGCGCTTAGCTGGGGCACGTCCAAGCTCGGCTATTCGCGCGAGCATTTCCTGATGCTGCAGATGGGCGGCGTGCTGTTCTTCGCGCTGACCATCCCGCTGTCGGCGCTGTACGCGGACCGCCATGGCAGGCGCAACGCGATGATCGTGGCGACGCTGCTGATCATCGGGTTCGGTTTCGTCTTCGCGCCGCTGCTGGAATCTGGAAGCGACCTCGGCGTGCTCGCCTTCCTGGCGCTGGGGCTCGGGGCGATGGGGCTGACCTACGGCCCCTGCGGCACGATCCTGGCGGAGATGTTCCCCACGGCCGTGCGCTACACGGGGGCATCGCTGGCCTTCAACATGGCGGGCATCCTGGGCGCGTCACCGGCCCCGTACATCGCCACGCGGCTGGGCGAGCGCTACGGCCTCGCGTCGGTGGGCTGGTATCTCGCCGGCATGGCCGCGCTGACCCTGCTGGCGTTGTTGGCGATGCCGCGCCCGCGCACGAACGACTAGCCGAACAGGCGCCTCACGGTGCGGCTGAGCCAGCCGCCCTGCTGGTGGTCGCGCACGAACTGGTTGAGATGCCGCTTGACCGAATCCGCATAGGCCTTGTCGTCGTTGCGGATGTGGTTGAACAGCCAGCGCGACAGCATGCTGCGCAGGTCGTCGACGATGTCCTCGCCGGCCTCGAAGCGTAGCCGGTACTCGGAGACGCGCTTGGTGAACACCTCGTGCACGCGCCTGTGCGCCGCGCTGAACGGATACCCGGCCTCTTCCATCAACTCCTCCTCGAAGGCGAAGTGGGAGAGGGTGTAGTCGACCAGTTCGTCGATCACTTCGCCCACGGCGAAGCGCTCCATCGATTTCTGGGTGACGTGGAGGTGGTTGATCATCTCCACGATGCGGCGGTGCTGGCCATCGATGATGTCGATGCCCGTGTCCATGTCGTCCTGCCAGATCAGCAGTGTCATGTGCGTGTCCCCTGCCGGCGGATGCCGGAATGCAGGGGAAATCTAGGTGCGCGCCTGCCGCGCGGCATTGATTCCGATCAATGCCGCGACATGCGGTCGCAGGGGGGGCGGGCTCTTGTAGGAGCGACGTGAGTCGCGACCGTCGAGCTGGCAAGTCAGGTGGCCCTGGGTCAAGCGAGAGCCTAAGGGGTGCCAGCATTGGCTTGCATCGATCCGACGCAGGCCGATCGCTCTTCAGGTCGCGACTCACGTCGCTCCTACAAGGAAGGCACTAGCCGCTCGACACCACCCGGTTCCGCCCCCCGGCCTTGGCCAGGTACAGGCGCCGGTCGGCCTCGCTCAACAGGTGGTTGAGGGTCTGGCCCGGGAAGCGCGTGCGGAACACGCCGATGCTGACGGTCATCCGGATCTTCTGGTTGCCGATGTCGACCTCGAGCGCCTCGATGTCGGCGCGCAGGGACTCGAAATGGTCCACCGCCTCGCTCTCGCCGAGGTAGGGCACGAGCGCGCAGAATTCTTCGCCGCCGAAGCGCGCCACCAGGTCCTGCGTGCCCGCATGGCGCGCGATGGCCTGGGCGACGGCCTTCAACGCCACGTCGCCGGCTTCATGGCCGTAGGTGTCGTTGATGTGCTTGAAGTGATCGATGTCGACGATCGCCGCCGTCACCGCCTGCTGGCGGCCGAGCGTGTTCGGCAGCAGTGCATGGCATTCGGCCAGGAAGTGGCGGCGGTTCGGCAGGCCGGTGAGGAAATCGCGCGTGGCGAGGTCCTGCAGCGTGCCGATCAGTTCCAGCTGGTCGATGTTCTGCGACACGCGGCAGAAGAACTCTTCGCGCGAGAATGGCTTGTGCAGGAAATCGTTGGCGCCGCTTTTCAGGAAGCGCGGCACCAGGCTGCCATCGCTGGTGCCGGAAATGCCGATGATCGCCAGGTGGTCGCGCGCATGGCGTGCGCGTAGGCGACGGGTGAACTCATGCCCCTTCATGCCGGGCATTTCCTGGTCGACGATGGCCAGGCGGATATCGGGATTGGCATCCAGCATCGCCAGGCCGGCCTCGCCGTCCGCGGCTTCGACCACGCGGAAGCCGTACATCGACAGCAGCGCGGCCGCGTGCTGGCGCGCCGAGCGCGAGTCGTCGACGACCAGCGCCGCGATCCGCCGGTTGCGCTCCAGTCGCTGCACCAGCCACACGAGGTAATCGATGCTGCCGGGCGTGTTCTTCAGCACGTAGTCCACGACCTGCCGGCGCAACACCTGCTCGCGCAGGCCGTCGTCGTAGACACCGCTGACCACCACCGTAGGCAGCTGGCGCGACAGGAAGAATTCCACGACTTCGTCATGGCTGCCGTCGGCCAGCACCAGGCTGGTGACCGCCATGAACCAGTCCGGGTGCCGTTCCAGCGCGGCGCGTGCTTCCGCAAGCGTGGCGGCGTAGACGACCGGCAGGTTGAGTTTCTGTTCGATCGCCTCGCCGATCAGGCGTGCGTGCGTGCGCGAGTTCTCCACCACCAGGATGCGCTGGGGCAGCGGAGTTGGGCTGGCGGGGGCGGGCGAAGCGCGCAGGGGTGTCGGCATCGTCATGGGCGTTACGGAGGTTCCATGCCTCCCTATCGGCCCCGCTGGCCCGGACTTGAGAGCCCCGTCACGAAAGTGAAGCGCGGGGCCGGCGACCTACCAGAGCGCGTCGCGGAGCTTGTACCAGGCCATGGCGGCCACCAGCAGGGGGGTGCGCAGGGCGCGTCCCCCGGGGAACGGGTGGTGGTCGATCTTCGCGAACAGGTCCAGCCGCTCGGACTGGCCGCGGATGGCCTGGGCGAGGGTGGTGCCGGCCAGGCCTGCGGCGATCAGGCCATGGCCCGAGAAGCCCTGGGCGAAATACAGGTTGGGCGCCAGCCGGCCCCAGTGCGGCGCGCGGTTGAGCGAGATGTCGATCATCCCGCCCCACAGGTACTCGATGCCGACATCGCGCAGCTGCGGGAACACGCGGTGCATGCGCCGGGTCATCACCCCGCGCAGGTTGGGCGGGGGCAGGGTGGAATAGCTGGCGCGGCCGCCGAACAGCACCCGGTGGTCGCGGCCCAGGCGGAAGTAGTCCAGCGCCCAGTTGGTGTCGGCCACCGCCATGTCGTTGCGGATGAGGGCGCGCGCGCGCGCCTCGCCGAGCGGTGGCGTGGCCGCGATGTAGGTGCCCACCGGCATCATCCGCGATTCGAGTTCCGGCGCGATCCCGCGCAAGAGCGCGTTGCCGGCGAGGATGACCTGGTCGCAGACCACCTCGCCACGCGCCGTCTTCAGCACGGGGCGCGTACCGCGCACCAACTGTGTGACGCGCGAGCCCTCGAAGATCGTCGCGCCCGCGGCGAGCGCCGCGCGGCCGAGGCCCAGGGCGTACGCGAGCGGATGCAGGTGGCCGCTCACCGGGTCGTACATCGCGCCGAGGTAGCGATCGCTGGCCAGTTCGCTGCGCAGCCGCTCACGGCTCCACCACTGCACGGGATGGTCGTAGCGGGTGTTGAAGTCCTCGACCGCCTGTTCGACCTCGCGTTGCTGGCGCGGCTTGATCGGCACGGTGGCGTGGCCGTCGCGCCAGTCGCAGTCGATCCCGTGCCGGTCGATCCGCCCGCGCAGCCAGCGCAGGCCGTCCACCGACAGGTCGAACATCTTCTTCGCGTCATCGAAGCCGACGAGCGCCTCCAGCTTGGCCTCGCCGCAACCGAAACCGGCGATCGCCTGGCCGCCGTTGCGGCCCGAAGCGCCCCAGCCGATGCGCTCGGCTTCCAGCACGACGACCTTGTAGCCGGCTTCGGCCAGTTCCAGTGCCGCCGCCAGGCCGGTGTAGCCGGCGCCGAGGATGCAGACGTCGGCCTCGATGCGGCCTTCCAGCACGGGCTGCGCCGGTAAGGGCGTCGTGCTGGCGGCGTACCAGCTGTCGGGGTAGGCGGCGTTGGAAGGGGCGGTGCTCACGCTGCCTCCGCACCGTCATCCCCGCGAAGGCGGGGACCCGGTGCCTTTGCCTTCGCGATGTACAAGGCGCTGGGTTCCCGCCTTCGCGGGAACGACGATAAGGGGGAGGCCATGCCCCCCATCACACCGCGCGCAGATACCACGCGTATTCCAGGTCGGTCACTTCGGTGTAGAAGCTGTGCATCTCCTTGAGCTTCTGCTGGCCGTAGATGTGCTGGAAGGATGTGCCGAACTGCTCGCGGATGAACTCGCTGCCCATGAACGCGCCGATGGCCTCGCGCCAGAACGGCGTGCGGATCTCGGTCTGGTCGTAGGCGTTGCCGGTGATCGGCGGGCCGGGGTCGAAGCCCTGTTCCATGCCGTGCAGCATGCCGGCCAACACCGCAGCGGTGACCAGGTAGATGTTGGCGTCGGCACCGGCGATGCGGTGTTCGATCCGCGTGTTGGCTTCGTCGCTGTGCGGGATGCGCATGGCGACGGTGCGGTTGTTGTAGCCCCACACGTCGTTGAGCGGGACGAACGCGTTGAGCACGAAGCGCCGGTAGCTGTTGGCATGCGGCGCGAACAGCAGCAGGCAGTCCTGGTCGCTGCGCTGCAGGCCGCCGATGGCGTGCTTCAGCGCATCGGCCGGGGCCGTCTGTGGCGAGGCGAAGATGTTGCGGCCCTCGGTATCCAGCACGCTGGCGTGGATGTGCATGCCGCTGCCGGCCTGGTCGGCGAACGGCTTGGCCATGAAGCTGGCCATCAGGCCCTGTTGTTGCGCGGCCGCCTTGATCGCGCGCTTGAGGTAGATCGCATCGTCGCAGGCGAGCAGGGCGTCGTCGCGATGCTTGAGGTTGATTTCGAACTGGCCCGGCGCGTACTCCGCTACGGCGGTGTCGGCGGGGATGCGCTGCGCGCGGCACGCGGCGGCCACCGCATCGGTGAAGCCGCGGTAGTCGTTCAGGTCTTCCATGTAGTAGACCTGCGTGCTGGTGTTGCGCAGGCCCGTCGCCGGATTGATCGACGTGCGCGGGCGGCCCGCGTCGTCCATGCGCTGGTCGAACAGGTAGAACTCCAGTTCCACCGCCACCACCGGCTTCAGCCCGCGCGCCGCATAACGTGCCAGCACGCGCTTCAGCACGTCGCGTGGGTTGGCTTCGAACATGCCGCCTTGCGCGTCCTCCATGCTGAGCAGCAGCTGCGCGGCCGGGCGCGGCGACCACGGCACGGGTCGCAGCGAGCCCGGCACGGGGCGGCAGATGCGGTCTTCGTCGCCGATGTCGTAACCGAGCCCCGTTTCCTCCACCGTATTGCCGGTGATGTCGGTCGCGATCAGCGACATCGGCAGGCATACGCCGTCGCGGTAGACCTTCTCCAGCGCGTCGCGGGTGATCCGCTTGCCGCGCAGCAGCCCGTTCATGTCGGGCAGCAGCAGGTCGATCTGCTCGCAGTCGGGGATGGACGCCAGCGTGGCGGCATCGTCGGCGGGCAGGGAGGATGCGGCGGAATCGGGGCGCATGAGGGCGTTCCTGGAGGCTGCGGCGCAGCTTAGCAGAGCAACGGTTGCGTCAAGAATACTCAACGGGAGAATTCGCGCAGGCCCCGGAAACGCCCTAAATGGGTGCCGCATCGCACCATATCGGCGCTGAAAACCTCGTGGCGAGCGTTCGTGTTGTAAAAATAAAACGGCCGGGTTAAGTTGCCCGGAAGCCATCCCGGGCTTCCTGCATGACCCCGCTGCCGCGGGTCGGTCTGCCGACCGACCACAAGCAAATCGGTGCGCATCCCTTCCTTGCCGTCGGCGAGAAGTACGTGCGCGCCGTGGTGGACGGGGCGGGCTGCCTGCCGCTGCTGGTGCCCACGCTCGACCCGGTGCTGCCGTTGCGCGAGATGCTCGCCGGACTGGATGGGCTGCTGCTGACGGGTGCGGTCAGCAACATCGAACCGCACCATTACAGCGACGAGTCCAGCTACGAGGGCAACCTGCTGGACCCACGCCGCGATGCCACCAACCTGCCGCTGATCCCGCTCGCCATCGAGATGGGCGTGCCCGTGCTGGCGATCTGCCGCGGCTTCCAGGAAGTGAACGTGGCCTTCGGCGGAAGCCTGCACCAGAAGGTGCACGAGCAGCCGGGCTTCATGGACCACCGCGAGAACAAGGACGATCCGTTGGATGTTCAATATGGCCCGGCGCATGGCGTGGCGCTGGTGCCGGGCGGGCTGCTGGCCACGCTGGCCGGCGATACCCAGGCGGTCGTGAACTCCCTGCATGGTCAGGGCGTACGCCGCCTTGGCGAAGGCCTGGTGGTGGAGGCGCAGGCGCCCGACGGATTGATCGAGGCGTATCGCCACGACGGCCCGGCCTTCATGCTCGCCGTGCAGTGGCATCCGGAATGGAAGGTGCGCGAGAACCCGTTCTACCTGGCCATCTTCCGTGCGTTCGGCGATGCATGCCGCGTCCGCGCGGCACGGAGGCCATCATGAAGCGGCGCCACCCGCCGCCATGGGAGGGCGGGCGCTGACGCGCCCGTGCTGTCGCGTCCGGTGGCCGTTGGCGCCGGCCCATTCCCTCCGAAAGACCCTCTTCCCATGAGCCAGAAACAGACCCAACGAAAGAAAGCCGAGGCCGCGGAGCCGTCCGAAAGTTCGCTGCGCCGGTGGCTGAAGGAACGCAGCATTACCGAAGTCGAATGCCTGGTGCCGGACATCACCGGCAACGCGCGCGGCAAGATCATTCCCGCCGACAAGTTCAGCCATGACTACGGCACGCGATTGCCGGAAGGCATCTTCGCCACCACCGTCACCGGCGACTATCCCGACGACTACTACGAGCTGACCTCGCCGTCGGATTCGGACATGTTCCTGCGCCCGGACCCGGATACCGTGCGCATGGTGCCGTGGGCGGCGGATGCGACGGCGCAGGTGATCCACGACTGCTTCACCAAGGATGGCAAGCCGCACGAGCTGGCCCCACGCAGCGTGTTGCGCCGCGTACTGGCCGCCTACGAGAAGGAAGGCCTGCGCCCGGTGGTCGCGCCGGAGCTGGAATTCTTCCTGGTGCAGAAGAACACCGACCCGGATTTCCCGCTGTTGCCGCCGGCCGGCCGTTCCGGGCGGCCCGAGACCGCGCGCCAGTCGTACTCGATCGATGCGGTCAACGAGTTCGACCCCATCCTCGACCTGATGTACGACTACTGCGAGGCCATGGAGCTGGACGTGGACACGCTGATCCACGAATCCGGTGCTGCGCAGCTGGAGGTCAACTTCACCCATGACGATGCGCTGTCGCGCGCGGACCAGGTGTTCCTGTTCAAGCGCACCATGCGCGAAGCCGCGTTGCGCCACGGTGTGTACGCCACCTTCTTGGCCAAGCCGATGGAGAACGAGCCGGGCAGCGCGATGCACATCCACCAGAGCCTGCTGGACATCAAGACCGGTCGCAACGTCTTCTCCGGCAAGACCGAAGGCAAGGGCAGCAAGCTGTTCGGGCACTACCTGGCCGGCCTGCAGAAGTACGTGCCGATGGCGATGGCGTTCTTCGGCCCCAACGTCAATTCCTATCGCCGGCTCGCGCTGGGGCAGGTGGCGCCGATCAATGTGCAGTGGGGTTACGACAACCGCACCTGCGGCCTGCGCGTACCCATGGACACCCCTGAGAACATGCGCGTGGAGAGCCGCTTCGCCGGTTCCGACGCCAATCCCTACCTGGCCATGGCCGGCACGCTGGCGTGCGGCCTGATGGGCATCCGCGAACAGCTCAAGCCGACCGAGCCGTTGGCGAGCAGCGCGCAGGACATCGGTTTCGAACTGCCGCGTTCGCTGGGCGAGGCGCTGGACGAACTGGAAGGCTGCAAGCCGCTGCAGGAGCTGATGGGCGCGCGCTTCGTGCGTGCGTACGTGTCGGTCAAGCGCAAGGAATACGAGACCTTCTTCCGCGTGATCAGCTCGTGGGAGCGGGAATTCCTGTTGTTGAACGTCTGAATGCTGTGCCCTTCTCCCTTCGGGAGAGGGTGGCGCGAAGCGCCGGATGAGGGTGCGGCGAAGTCCAGGTGATCCGGATCTGGAGGACTTCGCCGAACCCTCACCCCAACCCCTCTCCCGTTGGGAGAGGGGCTCGAATCCACGGAGCCGTTATGACCCAACTCGACACCCGCACCCTGCAGAAGCTCGACGCCGAGCACCACCTGCATCCGTTCAACGACAATGCCGCGCTGGCGAAGAAGGGCACGCGCATCCTCACCAAGGGCGAGGGCTGCTATGTCTGGGATGCCGATGGTAACCAGCTGCTCGATGCCTTCGCGGGGCTGTGGTGCGTCAACATCGGCTACGGCCGCAAGGAGTTGGGCGAGGTGGCGTCGAAGCAGATGACGCAGCTGGCCTACTACAACAGCTTCTTCCAGTGCACGACCGAGCCGACCATCGAACTGGCGGCCAAGCTCGCCGAGCTCGCGCCCGGCGACCTCAACCACTCCTTCTTCGTCAATTCCGGCTCTGAAGCGAACGACACCATCCTGCGCATGGTCCGCCACTTCTGGGCGGTGCAGGACCAGCCGAAGAAGAACATCTTCATCGGCCGCCACGATGGTTACCACGGCACCACCATGGCCGGCGCCAGCCTCGGCGGCATGAAGGGCATGCACAAGCAGGGCGGCCTGCCGATCCCGGACATCCACCACATCGATCCGCCGTTCTGGTTCGCCGATGGCGGCGACCTGTCCGAGGACGAATACGGCCTGGTCGCCGCGCGCCGGCTGGAGCAGAAGATCCTGGAACTGGGGCCGGAACGCGTGGCGGCCTTCATCGGTGAGCCGATCATGGGCGCCATCGGCGTCTACATCCCGCCGAAGACCTACTGGCCCGAGATCGAGCGCATCTGCCGCCAGTACGACGTGCTGCTGGTGGCCGACGAGGTGATCTGCGGTTTCGGGCGTACCGGCGAATGGTTCGGTTCGCAGTACTTCGGGTTCCAGCCCGACATCATGCCGGTGGCCAAGGGCATCACCTCCGGCTACATCCCGCTCGGCGCGGCGATGTTCAACGATCGCGTGGCCAAGGTGCTGAAGGAGCAGGGCGGTGAACTGGCGCATGGCGCCACGTATTCCGGCCACCCGGTCTGCGCGGCGGTCGCGCTGGAGAACATCCGCATCCTGCAGGACGAGAAGATCGTCGAGCGCGCGAAGACCGACGTCGCGCCCTACCTGGCCCAGCGCTGGGCGGAACTGGGCGAACATCGCCTGGTGGGACAGGCGCGCATCGCCGGTATGGTCGGCGCGCTGGAACTGGTGCCGGACAAGGGCAAGCGGGCGTTCTTCCCCGAGCGCGGCACCGTCGGCCCGCGCTGCCGCGACCACGCGTTGAAGCACGGACTGATCCTGCGCGCGACCTGGGATGCCATGCTGCTGTCGCCGCCGCTGATCATCACCCGCGCGCAGGTGGACGAGTTGTTCGACAAGACATGGAAGGCGCTCAACGACACCGCAACGGACCTGGGGTTGTAGGCGCGAGGGTACGCGTGCGCTGCGTCACAGTACCGCGGCCCGGGCGTATGATGTTTCCATCCCCCGATCCTGTTCCATGGAGACCCCGATGAAGCTCAAGACCCTCACCGTCATGCTGGCCGCCGCCGTCCTGGCCGCCTGTGGCGGCAAGGACGAGAAAGCCGCCGACGGCGCGCCGTCCAAGGCGCTCAACGTCTACAACTGGTCCGACTACATCGCCGAGGACACCCTCCCGAACTTCGAGCAGCAGTCGGGCGTCAAGGTCACCTACGACGTGTTCGACAGCGATGAGATGGTGGAGACCAAGTTGCTGGCCGGTAGCAGCGGCTACGACGTGGTGGTGCCGTCGTTGAGCTTCCTGGGCCGGCAGATCCAGGCCGGCGTATTCCTGCCGCTGGACAAGAGCAAGATCCCGAACCTGAAGAACCTCGACCCGGCGATGCTCAAGCGCATCGAGCAGCAGGACCCGGGCAACCAGTACGCGGTGCCGTACCTGTGGGGCACCAGCGGCATCGGCTACAACGTCGACAAGATCAAGGCGATCTTCGGCGACACCGCCGTCACCGGCAGCTGGGATGTGGTGTTCAAGCCCGAGAACGCGGCCAAGCTGAAGGACTGCGGCATCACCGTGCTGGACACGCCGTCGGAACTGATCCCGATCGCGCTGAACTATCTGGGCGAGGATCCGCACAGCTTTGACCCGGCGGTGATCGACAAGGCCGCGGCGCTGCTGAAGACCGTCCGCCCGTACATCCGCAATTTCCATTCGTCCTCGTACATCAACGACCTGGCCAATGGCGACGTCTGCCTGGTGGTCGGCTGGTCGGGCGACGTGATCCAGGCGCGCGATCGCGCCGCCGAGGCCGGCAACGGCGTCAACATCGCGTATTCCATCCCGAAGGAAGGCGCGCCGCAGTGGTTCGACATGCTGGCGATCCCGAAGGACGCGAAGAACGTCGACAACGCCTATGCCTTCATCAACTACCTGTTGGAGCCGAAGGTCGCGGCGGCGAACACCAACTTCGTGACGTATCCCAATCCGGTGCCGTCGTCGAAGCCGATGGTGGACAAGGCGATCGCGGACGACCCGACGATCTATCCGCCGGCCGACGTGGACGCGAAGCTTTTCACCTTCGCGGTGCTGCCGCCGGAAGTGGATCGCCAGTACACGCGCATCTGGACGGAGCTGAAGACCGGACGCTGAAACACACAAGGGCGCGGGCCATGATGGACGCGCCCTTCGTCATGGTGGCGACGGACGCGCGAGCGGACGGCGCCACGGGAGGCGGCAAAAAGGGGAAGGGAAAGTAGGGGAAGCAATCACGGCACGGAACCGGCCACTGCAATGACAGCACGCCCGCGGCAAGCACGAGCCGACGCGGGGATCACATCAAGCCGCCCTCGCGGGCCGAATGGAGAGAGATTGATGAAACTGCGCGTACTGGCAACCACCCTGGCCCTCTGTACCCTCGCGGCCTGCGGCAAGAGCGGCGGAGGCGATGCCGCCAAGCCCGCCGATGGCGGCGACAAACAGGTCAACGTCTACAACTGGTCCGACTACATCGCCGAAGACACCATCCCGAACTTCGAAAAGCAGTCGGGCATCAAGGTCACCTACGACGTGTTCGACAGCAACGAGGTCCTGGAGACCAAGCTGCTGGCCGGCAGCAGCGGGTACGACGTGGTCGTGCCGACGATGAACTTCCTGGGCAGGCAGATCCAGGCCGGCGTGTTCCTGCCGCTGGACAAGAGCAAGATCCCCAACTACGCGAACCTGGACCCGGCCCTCATGAAGCGCCTGGAGAACCAGGATCCGGGCAACCAGTACGCCATCCCCTACATGTGGGGCACCACCGGCATCGGCTACAACGTCGACAAGGTGAAGGCCGCCTTCGGCAATACCGACATCGCCAGCAGCCTGGACATCGTGTTCAAGCCGGAGAACATCAGCAAGCTGAAGGACTGCGGCGTGACCTTCCTCGACACGCCGTCGGAGATCATCCCGATCGCGCTGAACTACCTGGGCGAGGATCCCAACAGCCAGGATCCGGCGGTGATCGACAAGGCGGCGGCGCTGCTGAAGACGATCCGTCCGTACATCACCAACTTCCATTCCTCGCAGTACATCGATGCGATGGCCAATGGCGACACCTGCCTGGTGGTGGGCTGGTCGGGCGACATCATCCAGGCGCGCGACCGCGCCGCCGAGGCGAAGAACGGCGTGAACATCGCCTACGCCATCCCGAAGGAAGGCGCGCCGCAGTGGTTCGACATGCTGTCCATTCCCAAGGACGCCAAGCACGTCGATGCGGCCTATGCCTTCATCAACTACCTGCTCGACCCGCAGGTGATGGCCAACAACTCCAACTTCATCAGCTACCCGAACGCCATCCCGAAGGCGAAGGAACTGATGGACAAGACGATCACGGAAGATCCGACCATCTATCCCACGCCCGAGGTCGAAGCCAAGCTCTTCACCTTCGCCATCATTCCGCCTGACGTGGATCGCCAGTACACGCGCATCTGGACGGAACTGAAGACCGGCAAGTAAGCGCCGCCGCCGGGGCGGACCACCGCCGCCCCGGATCCGACGGATCCACGCGACACACCACGGCCGGCGCCGATCCAGCGCCGGCGACCAGGGGAACTCCATGGCGGCAGAACAGGGCAACGGCGCGGCACCGAACGGCAAGGCGAACGCGCAGGAGTACCTGCGCATCGTCGACGTGCGCAAGGAATTCGACGGGTTCGTCGCGGTCGACGACACCAACCTGACCATCCGCAAGGGCGAGATCTTCGCGCTGCTCGGCGGCTCGGGCAGCGGCAAGTCGACGCTGCTGCGCTGCCTGGCGGGCTTCGAGAAGCCGACCTCCGGCAAGATCTTCCTGGACGGCCAGTTGCTCAACGACCTGCCGCCCTACGAGCGGCCGCTCAACATGATGTTCCAGTCGTACGCGTTGTTCCCGCACATGACGGTGGAACAGAACATCGCCTTCGGCCTGAAGCAGGATGGCCTGGCCAAGGATGCGATCAAGAAGCGCGTCGAGGAAATGCTGGCGCTGGTGCAGCTGGGCAAGCTGGCCAAGCGCAAGCCGCACCAGCTCTCCGGCGGCCAACAGCAGCGCGTGGCGCTGGCGCGGTCGTTGGCCAAGGGGCCGAAGCTCCTGCTGCTGGACGAGCCGATGGGCGCGCTGGACAAGAAGCTGCGCTCGCAGATGCAGCTGGAACTGGTCAGCATCATCGAGAAGTCGGGCGTGACCTGCGTGATGGTCACCCACGACCAGGAAGAAGCGATGACGATGGCCACCCGCATCGCGCTGATGGACCAGGGCTGGATCCGCCAGGTCGGCACGCCCGATGAGATCTACGAGCAGCCCACCAGCCGCTTCGCCGCCGAGTTCATCGGCTCGGTCAACCTGATCGAGGGCGCGGTGGAGGAGGACGAAGCGAACTACGTCACCATCCGCTCGCCGCAGCTGCCGGATCCCATCTACATCGGTCACGGCATTTCCGGCTTCGAGGGGCAGGAAGTCGGGTTCGCGGTCCGGCCCGAGAAACTGGGCATCGGCAAGCAGGAGCCCTCGCAGCCGCACAACAAGGCCAAGGGCGTGATCGAGGACATCGCCTACTTCGGCAGCCACTCGGTCTACCACGTGCGCTTGCCGAGCGGCTACAAGTTCATGGCCAATTTCGCCAACGTCCAGCGATGGGCCAGCGAAGGGCTCACCTGGAACGACGAAGTGTGGGTGTGGTGGGGCGACAACGACGGCGTGGTGCTGACCTCATGAACATCCTGCGCTCCCTCCAGAAACGCTTGCCGGGGCCGCGCTGGGGCGTGATCTCGGTGCCCTACCTGTGGCTGCTCCTGTTCTTCGCGATCCCGTTCCTGATCGTGTTGAAGATCTCGTTCTCCAAGCTCGCGATCGCGATGCCGCCTTACACGCCCGTGCTGGAGTACATCGACGAGGCGCTGACGCTCAAGCTCAACCTGGGCAACTACGCCGCGCTGTTCACCGATTCGCAGTACGTCGCCGCGTACCTGAGCTCGATCAAGATCGCCGCGATCTCCACGTTCCTCGCATTGCTGGTGGCTTATCCGATCGCCTACGTCATCGCGCGCATGCCGCCCTCGACGCGCAACATCGCGATGATGCTGGTGGTGCTGCCATCCTGGACGTCGTTCCTGATCCGCGTCTACGCCTGGATCGGCATCCTCAAGAACAACGGCCTGCTCAACAACCTGCTGATGAAGATCGGCCTCATCGACGAGCCGCTGCAGATCCTGTACACGCCGATGGCGGCGTACATCGGCATCGTCTATTGCTACCTGCCGTTCATGGTGCTGCCGCTGTACACCAACCTGGTGAAGCACGACCACCGCCTGCTGGAAGCCGCCTATGATCTCGGCGCCAAGCCGTGGAAGGCGTTCTTCACCATCACCCTGCCGCTGTCCAAGGCCGGCATCATCGCCGGCTGCATGCTGGTGATGATCCCGGCGGTGGGCGAGTTCGTCATCCCCGAACTGCTCGGCGGTCCGGACACGCTGATGATCGGCCGCGTGCTGTGGGGCGAGTTCTTCAACAACCGCGATTGGCCGGCGGCCTCCGCGGTGGCCATCGTCATGCTGATCCTGCTGCTGATCCCGATCCTGATCTTCAACCGCGTACAGCAGCGCGAGATGGAAGGGAGGCTGACATGAGCCGGATCGGACAACGCGCCGTCAACTGGACGGTGCTCGGCCTGGGGTTCGCCTTCCTGTACGTGCCGGTGCTCATCCTGATGGTGTACTCCTTCAACGAGTCGCGCCTGGCCACGGTGTGGTCGGGCTTCTCGTTCAAGTGGTATGGCGAGCTGTTCCGCGACAAGCAGATGCTGGATGCCGCCTGGGTGAGCATCAAGGTGGCGTTCTGGACCGCCACGGCGGCCGTGGTGCTGGGGACCATGGCCTCGCTGGTGATGACGCGCATGCGCCGCTTCTCCGGCAAGACCCTGTTCGGTGCGCTGATCACCGCCCCGCTGGTGATGCCGGAAGTGATCATCGGCCTGTCGATCCTGCTGATGTTCGTCTCGTTGCAGGGACTGACCGACGGTTACTTCGCGCCGAAAGGCATCGTCGCCATCTGGATCGCGCACGTGACGTTCACGCTGGCCTTCGTCACCGTGGTCGTGTCCTCGCGCCTGTCCGAGCTGGACAAGTCGCTGGAAGAGGCCGCGATGGACCTGGGCGCGAACCGGATCAAGGTGTTCTTCCTGATCACGCTGCCGATCATCGCGCCCGCGCTGGTCTCGGGCTGGCTGCTGGCCTTCACGCTGTCGCTCGATGACGTGGTGATCGCCAGCTTCGTCGCCGGGCCGAGTTCGACCACGCTGCCGATGAAGGTGTTCTCGTCGGTGCGCCTGGGCTTGAGCCCGAAGATCAACGCGCTCGCCACGTTGATGATCCTGGTGGTCACGGCGGCGGCCTTCCTCGGCTGGTGGTTCATGTACCGCGAGGAGAAGCGCCGCCAGCGCGACATGCAGCTGGCGCTGCAGGAGAACGGGTGACGGCGTGCCGTTGCCCACGATCTCCTAACGCCGTACCGCCGACAATGCCCGGTATTTCCCTGCACTCCGTGATGCCATGACCGTCGAAACCATCAATCCCGCGACCGGACAGGTCGAGTATCGCCATGAGCTGATGACGGCCGGGCAGGTCGATGCCACGCTGGCTGCCGCGCAGCGGGCGTTTCCCGCCTGGGCGGCGCTGTCGTTGGCCGAGCGCGGCAAGGTGCTGCGCGCCATCGGCGCCGAGCTGCGCCGTCGCCGCGACGACATCCAGCGCATCATGACCGCCGAGATGGGCAAGCTGCGCAAGGAGGCGTTGGCCGAAGTCGACAAGTGCGCCGGCGCCTGCGATTACTACGCCGACCACGCGGCCGACTATCTGCTGGACCAGCCGGTGTCCACCGACGGCCAGCGCAGCTATGTGCGTTATGAGCCCATCGGCTGCGTGCTGGCGGTGATGCCGTGGAATTTCCCGATCTGGCAGGTGTTCCGGTTCCTCGCGCCGGCGTTCATGGCGGGCAACGTCGCGGTGCTGAAGCATGCGAGCAACGTGCCCCGTTGCGCGGACGTCATCGCCGAAGCGCTGTCCGCGGCGGGATTGCCGGCGGGCGTGTTCGGCGTGCTGCATATCGATAACGACCAGGCCGCCGACGTGATCCGCGATGCGCGTGTCGCGGCGGTGACGTTGACCGGCAGCGAACGCGCCGGTCGCTCCGTCGCCGCCAACGCCGGCAGCCAGTTGAAGAAGAGCGTGATGGAACTCGGCGGCAGCGACGCGTTCATCGTGCTGGACGATGCCGACCTCGAGAAGACCGTTGCCGGCGCCGTGGCATCGCGCTTCGGCAATGCCGGGCAGACCTGCATCGCGGCGAAGCGCTTCATCGTGCAGGAAGGCATCGCCGATGAATTCGTGAAGCGCTTCGTCGAAGCGGCGGCGAAGCTGCAACTGGGCGACCCACAGGAGGACGCCACCACGCTTGCGCCGATGGCGCGGCAGGACCTGCGCGACGAACTGCACAAGCAGGTGCAGGCCAGCGTTGCCAAGGGCGCGAAGGTGCTGCTCGGTGGCGAGCCCGATGCGTCGCACGCGGGTTATCCGGCGTCGATCCTCGATGCCGTCGTGCCCGGCATGCCGGCCTACGAGGAAGAGTTGTTCGGCCCGGTCGCAAGCATCCTGCGGGTGAAGGATGATGCCGAGGCCGTGCGGGTCGCGAACGACACCACCTTCGGCCTCGGCGGCAGCGTGTGGACGCGCAATGTGGATCGCGGCGACCGGATCGCGCGGCAACTGCAGGTGGGCGCAGCCTTCGTCAACGCCATCGTCCGCAGCGACGTGCGACTGCCCTTCGGCGGCACCAAGCGCTCCGGTTTCGGTCGTGAGCTGGCCCAGCACGGCATCCACGAGTTCATGAACATCAAGTCGGTCTACGTGGCCTGAGCCGGGTGGCCCCGTCGCCGGGCGACGATCCACCGGTGGAACGGATGGTTACGTCGGTCGCCGTTCCGAAGCGGTCGCGCCGGTGCCATCTTGTCGGGAATTGAACCGGAGGCACCATGGCCACCCTGACCGATACCACGCCCGCCCGCGTGATCCGCACGATCCGCGGCCGACCCACGTCCGATGGCGCAGGCGTCAAGTTGACGCGCGTGATCGGCGGCCCCGACATGCCGGATCTGGATCCGTTCCTGTTGCTGGACGAGTTCGGCACGGACAAGGCGGAGGATTATCTCGCCGGCTTCCCGGAGCATCCGCACCGTGGCTTCGAAACGGTCACCTACATGCTCGACGGCCGCATGCGCCATCGCGACAACCATGGCAACGAAGGCCTGCTGACGCCGGGCGCGGTGCAATGGATGACGGCCGGGCGCGGCCTGGTGCATTCGGAGATGCCGGAACAGGAATCCGGCCGCATGCGCGGCTTCCAGCTATGGGTGAACCTGCCGGCGCGCGACAAGATGACGGCACCGAAATACCAGGAGTTCGCTCCGGATCGCATTCCGGTGGCGAAGCCGGCGGCCGGTGTGGAGGTGAAGGTGATCGCCGGCACCGTCGGCGACGTGCAGGGCCCGATTTCGCAGCCTGCCACCGATCCGGTGTACCTCGACATCGCGCTCGACGCGGGCAAGGCCTGGGAGTACGCATTGCCGGCGGGACACAACGCGTTCGCCTACGTGTTCGAAGGGGCGCTCACGGTGGGCGAGGGTGACGAAGCACGGCCGCTGGATACCCACGAGATGGGCGTGCTCGGCGGCGGCGAGGTGCTGCAGGTGCGTGCAGGGAGTCGTCCTGCGCGTTTGATCGTGGTGGCGGGCCGTCCGCTGCGCGAGCCGGTGATACGCCACGGCCCGTTCGTCATGAACACCCGGCAGGAACTGATGCAGGCGTTCGTGGATTTCCAGGAAGGCCGCTTCTGACCGTTGCGGAGGGGCGGGACGATGTCCCGCCTTGCGGCACTCAGTTGCCGGCGGAAAGCTGCGCGCTGGTCGCCCGCACGTCGAGTTGCTGGGCCAGCGAGATCAGCGTGCCCAGTTCCTCGGGCGAGTCTGCACTGATCAACACCTGGGCATAGCGGTCGTTGTCGAACTCGACCACCGTGATCCGACGCGAGGCCATGGCGGGCGAGGTTTCCTGGCCAGCCAGGTCCAACCGGTACCAGTGGATCTCTTCGCCGGAGAACGTGCTCTCCTCTTCGCGCAGCCGGCGCTCGAGGCGAATCTTCGGGTCGCGCGAGGTCAGCATCACGTTGAGCACCTGTCGCCCTTCGGCGGTGACGGCCTTGCAGGCGATGAAGCTGGTGTCCACGCGCTGCTCCCACTGAAGGCCGGCGTTGGCAGGCAGGGTGGGGCAGGACGACGCCTCCTGCGACCACGCGGTGGCGGACGCAAGGCAGAGGCAGGCAGCGATCATGGTCTTCATGGAAATCCCCTGGGTGGTGCCCGGGTCAGGGCGATGCCGCGTGGTCCGCGCACCGTGGCGGGCGCAGCCGGCCCCGTTCCATCCCTTGTATTCCCCGGTGCCGGTTGCCGTTTTCCCCCGGCAATGGCCCGACCATAGCCCATGCTGCGTCGCAAAACAACGCGCTACGCGCGTGAACGGCGACCCCAGTCACACCCTCTGTCACGCGCGTGCCCGGGCCTTGGCCGGGCACGGCGCATCGGCTCAGGCGCGGTCGCGCCCCAGCCAGCCGTACAGCATGCCGCCGATCAGGCCGCCCAGCACCGGCGCCAGCCAGAACAGCCAGAGCTGCCCGACCGCCGTCGGGCCGGCGAAGAGCGCGACCGCGGTGGAGCGGGCCGGGTTCACCGAGGTGTTCGTCACCGGGATGCTGATCAGGTGGATCAAGGTCAGTGCCAGGCCGATGGCGATCGGCGCGAAGCCCGCCGGCGCGCGCCCGTGGGTGGAGCCCATGATCACGATCAGGAAGAACGCGGTCAGGACGACTTCGGTGAGGAAGGCCGCCGCGATGCTGTAGCCGCCGGGCGACATGGCGCCGTAGCCATTGCTGGCGAAGGCGCCGGCGGCATTCGGATCGATCGCGAAGCCTGGCTGCCCCTGTGCGATCTGCAACAGGATGAAGCCGGCGGCCAGGCCGCCCACCACCTGCGCCACGATGTAGGGCAGCAGTTCGCGGGCCGGAAAACGCCCGCCCGCCCACAGCCCCACGCTGACCGCCGGATTGAAGTGGCCGCCTGAGATATGGCCGAACGCGTAGGCGCCGGTCAGCACCGTCAGGCCGAAGGCCAGCGAGACGCCCAGCAGGCCGATGCCCAGCGGGTTGCCATCGCCACCGAAGTGGGCGGCCAGCACCGCGCTGCCGCAACCGCCCAGTACCAGCCAGAACGTCCCCAGGAATTCCGCCGCGAGTTTCTTTGCCAGACTCATGCCAGCCCCCAATGCGTGCGTGCCCCGTCACATGACGGTGCGCGCACGATAGCGGAACGGGGATGACGCAGGTGTTTGCTTTGCGTTAGCGGCGCGCCCTTCAAACGCGAGTGAAGTAGAACTCACGTTTCACTTGTTCTGCCAGGCTCAGCGCTCGGGCAGGGGAATGAACTCGGTCTCGCCCGGGACGTGGCCGAAGCGGCCGTCCAGCCAGTCCTGCTTGGCCTGGTCGATCCGCTCCTGCGAGCTGGAGACGAAGTTCCACCACATGTGACGCGGCGCATCGAGCGGCTCGCCGCCCATCAGCAGGCCCTTGATCGGCGTCTTGGCCCGCAGTACGGGGCGGCTGCCGCGGTCGAACACCACCAGGTGCTTCTCCGGGATGTCGGCACCGTCCACCTGCGCCTCGCCCTCGAGCACATAGAGCGCGCGCTCCACGTGGCCGGCGTCGATTTCCAGCTCCGCGTCGGGCTGCAGGTCGACCGCCACGTTGAAGGTGCCGCTGAAGACCTTCACCGGCGACTCCTCGCCGTAGGCGCGGCCGGCGATCACGCGCAGGCGAACGCCGGCGCGGTCGACGACCGGCAGGGTGGCGGCCGCATGGTGGTGGAACTCGGGCGCGACTTCCTCGTACGACTTCGGCAGCGCGACCCACGTCTGCATGCCATGCACGTCGTGGCGACCGGTGCGTACGTCGACCGGCGTGCGTTCGGAATGCGCGATGCCACGGCCCGCGGTCATCCAGTTGACGTCGGCGGGCGAGATCACCTGTTCCGAACCCAGCGTGTCCTTGTGGTTGATCGCGCCGGCCCAGAGGAAGGTGACGGTCGCCAGGCCGATGTGCGGATGCGGGCGCACGTCGATGCCGCGGCCCGGCTCGAACACCGCGGGCCCCATGTGGTCGACGAAGACGAAAGGACCCACGCTGCGGGCCTGCAGGCTGGGAACGGCACGGCGCACATTGAAGCCGCCGCCCAGGTCGTGCACGCGTGGCGCGATGATCGTGGTCATGGCATGTCCTCGGTGGGAGGCGCGCAGCATCGCATGGGTGGGCGCCGACCCGGATGACGATACGGAAACGGTCCGTTGCGCGTATCCCCCATCCGGGCAGGCAAGGTCAGTGGGCGGTCGCACCGTAGCGTTCGACCTCGAGCGTCGCGCGACCTGCCGTATCCACGCGGACGATGGACAGGCGGTCGTACTCGGTGTCGTCCATCGGTTGCACGGTACAGCCGCACAGCGCTGCGACCAGGTCGGGCACGGTGTTGCTGTGGCCGACGATGAGCACGGTGCCGCTGCGGTGCGCCTGCTTCCACTGCGC
Source organism: Pseudoxanthomonas sp. Root630 (assembly GCF_001427585.1). Lineage (GTDB taxonomy): Bacteria > Pseudomonadota > Gammaproteobacteria > Xanthomonadales > Xanthomonadaceae > Pseudoxanthomonas_A. The sequence goes on from NZ_LMGY01000019.1 coordinate 148,017, forward strand.
CGCGCTTTCCGCCGCCGGACCCCGTGCGAAGTACGCGGCGACCTGGAGGCCGTGGGCATCGGCGCTGGGGCGTGCCGTCTGCTGCGTGCGGCGGAACTCGGTGGCATAGGCCGCGACGAGTGGCGCGTCGCCCAGGCGCTGGGCCAGGGCATCGGCGCGCGCGCGACCTGCGGCGGACAGGTTCGGATCCTGCGGGTCGTCGGTGGCCTTCTCTGCGTGCCGCACGACGATGAACGTCAGCGGCGCCTCCGCGGCATCGCGTCGCGGCGAGGTGCTGCAGGCAACGGCCAGCAGCGCCATGGACAACAGGGCCAGGCATCGGAACAGGGGCAGGGGGCGCATGGCGATCCTCGGCGGTGACAGGGGGCGAGCGTGCAACGGCGCCCCGGGGGCGTGCAAGCGCGGCCCTCACGGCGCAGGCACTACGATAGGCGCAGACGCACAAGGGAGGGGACACGATGCGGAAGTGGTTGCGCCGGCTGGGCCTGGGAGTGCTGGTACTGATGGTGGCTTCGGCCCTGGCGCTGTACAGCTATGGCCGGTTCGCCGAAACCGCGCGCGGTGCACCCTCGCAGGCGTTGGCCACGGCGGCGGATGCCACCGCGCTGGACCGTGCGGTCGCGCCGATGCTGCGCGCGCATCCCCGCCAGAGCGGCATGGCGCTGTTGCCGGACAATCTCGACGCCTTCACCGTCCGCGCCGCCACCGCGCGTGCGGCGGGCCGCAGCCTCGACCTGCAGTACTACATCTGGAACCACGACTTCACCGGCAACCTGCTGGGCTATGAAGCACTGCGCGCCGCCGACCGCGGCGTGCGCGTTCGCCTGCTGCTGGACGACATGACCGCGCACGGCAAGGACTCGCACCTGGCCGCATTGGACGCGCATCCGAACATCGAGGTGCGGCTGTTCAATCCCTCGCGCAGCCGCGTCGGTGTGCTCGGCCGTGCGAGCGAGATGATGCTGCGCCCGGTCGCGATGAACCGCCGCATGCACAACAAGGCCTGGATCGCCGATGGGCGCGTCGCGGTGGTCGGCGGGCGAAACGTCGGCGACGAGTACTTCGATGCCGCCGCGCAGACCAACTTCCTCGACCTGGATGCGGTGCTGGTGGGCCCGGCGGTGCAGCAGACCTCGGCGATCTTCGACGATTTCTGGAACAGCGCTTCGGTCATCCCGCTCGTCGCACTGTCGCAGGCCGAGGAGGGTGCGCTGGAACAACTGCGCGAACACGGCGACGCGGGCTACCGTTCGGCGCGCGCCGCCGATTACGTCGCCCGTCTGCGGAACAGCCCGGGATTACCTGCGCTGGTCGGCGGCAACGCGCTCTACTGGCTCGATGAAGTCGGCGTCTATTCGGATCCGGCGGTCAAGGGGCAGGGCGAAGGCCAGGCGCAGTGGTTGATCCACCGGCTGGGCAAGGCGATGGGCCTGGCGAAGCGCGAGCTTCGCGTGATCTCGCCGTACTTCGTGCCGGGCGACGAGGGCACGCGCTGGCTGGTCGGCAAGCGCGCGGAGGGGGTGGATGTCAGCGTGCTGACCAATTCGCTGGCGGCCAACGACGTGATGGCCGTGCATGGCGGGTACGCGCCGTACCGCGTGCCTTTGCTGGAAGGGGGCGTGACGCTGTACGAACTGATGCCGCACGGACAGCCGGACAGCAGCCTGTTCGGTTCCAGCGGTGCCAGCCTGCACACCAAGGCATTCGCGGTGGATGCGGAGCGCGGTTTCATCGGGTCGTTCAACCTCGATCCGCGTTCGGTCAACCTCAATACCGAGATGGGCATCCTGTTCCGCGACCGTGCCGCCACGGCCGCGTTGCTGCGCAGCTACGAGGCGAAGATCGCACCGGACAAGAGCTATCGCGTGCGCCTGCAGGACGGTGCACTGCGCTGGGACGACGCATCGCGACAGCCGCCGCGCACCTGGGACCGCGACCCGGAGGCGAGCGTGTGGCGTCGCGGCGTGGCCCGCGCGGTGGGCTGGTTGCCGATCGAATCCCAGCTGTAGCGTCAGCCGTCGCGCAGCGCCGTGTCGCGCATCAGGCGCTCGAACACGCGGAACACCTCGGGGTCGATCTTCCCGTCCTGTTCCCCATGCAGGATGCGCATGGCCATGTCGTGGGGGCGGGCCTCGGCGTAGGTGCGCCGGGTAGTCATCGCGTCGTAGCTGTCGGCCACGCGCAGCAGGCGGGCGCCGAGCGGGATCGCATCGCCCGCCAGGCCGTCGGGGTAGCCGCTGCCGTCCATCGCTTCGTGGTGGTGGCGGATCAGCCTGGCCACCTCCACCGCGTGCTCGTGGCCGCTGGCCAGGAAGATGCGCTCGCCCAGCGCGCTGTGCGCGCGGATCGCCGGCCAGTCGTCATCGGGCACGGTGCCAGGGTGCAGCAGCACGCGGTCGGGCACGCCGATCTTGCCGACGTCGTGGAAGTGCGCTGCCAGTTCGAGTTGCTCCAGCTGCGCGGCGTCCAGGTCGAAACACTGGCCCAACGCCCGCGCGATCCGCCCGGTGCGGTCGCAGTGGCCGCGCGTATAGGCATCGCGCACCTCGATGGCCAGGGCCAGCGACTCCAGGGAACACGCGATCTCGGTGAAGTCGGGAGAAGGATCGAAGCTCACGGTGGCGGGACCTCGAAGCAGTTGACGTGCCGCATGGCGGGCGAGGCGAAGGACATCATCAGGGCGCCAGCGTGGCCAGCAATGCCTTGGCGGCATTGAAGCGATCCGGCGCGTCGGGCAGCGGTACCTTGATCCGCAGCTTGTCCGGGCCGTCCATCGTGTAGAGCTTGGGCTGCTTCTGGATCAGCTGGATCACCGCCATCGGGTCGATGTTCGGCTTGCTCTCGAACACGATACGACCGCCGTGCTCGCCAAGCTCCAGCTTGCGGATGCCCAAACCGTTCGCCGCCAGTTTCAATTCGGCCGTGGCGAACAGGTACTTCGCGGGATCGGGCAGCAGACCGAAGCGGTCGATCATCTCCACCTGCAGGTCGCGCAGGTCGTCCTTCTCCGGCGCGCTGCTGATGCGCTTGTACAGGGTCAGGCGGGTATGCACGTCGGGCAGGTAGTCCTCGGGGATCAGCGCGGGCACGTTCAATTCGACCTCGGCGCCGCGGCGCTCCTGGCCCAGGTCGACGTCGGGCAGGTGGCCGGCCCGGATCGAACGCACGGCACGCTCCAGCAGCTCGGTGTACAGGCTGAAGCCGACCTCGGCCATCTGGCCGCTCTGGTCCTCGCCCAGCAGTTCGCCGGCACCGCGGATCTCGAGGTCGTGCGTCGCGAGGGTGAAGCCCGCGCCCAGTTCGTCCATCGAGGCGATCGCTTCCAGCCGGCGCTGCGCGTCGGCGGTGATGCTGCGCTTGTCCGGTACCACCAGGTAGGCGTAGCTGCGGTGGTGCGAACGACCGACGCGCCCGCGCAGCTGGTGCAGCTGCGCGAGGCCGAACTTGTCGGCACGGTTCATGATGATGGTGTTGGCGTTCGGGATGTCGATGCCCGATTCGATGATCGTCGTGCACAGCAGCACGTTGAAGCGTTGCTTCTGGAAATCCAGCATCACCTGTTCCAGCTCGCGTTCCGGCATCTGCCCGTGGGCGATGCCGATGCGGGCTTCGGGCACCAGTTCCTGCAACTCCCGCTGCATGCGGCCGATGCTCTCCACGTCGTTGTGCAGGAAGTACACCTGGCCGCCACGCGACAGCTCGCGCTGGAAAGCTTCCTTCAACAGCGCGTCGTCCCACGGCGTCACGAAGGTCTGCACCGCCATGCGGTTGGCCGGCGGCGTGGCGATGATGGACAGGTCGCGCAGGCCGGCCATCGCCATGTTCAGCGTGCGCGGGATCGGCGTGGCGGTCAGCGTCAACAAGTGGACGTTGGCGCGCAGCGCTTTCAACGCTTCCTTCTGACGCACGCCGAAACGCTGCTCCTCGTCCACGATCACCAGGCCGAGGTCCTTGAACTTCACGTCCGGCTGCAGCAGGCGATGGGTGCCGACGATGACGTCCAGCTTGCCCTCGGCCAGCTTGTCGAGTTCCGCCTTGATTTCCTTGGCGGTCTTGAAGCGCGACAGCACCTCGACCTTCAACGGCCAGTCGGCGAAACGGTCGCGGAAATTGCGGTAATGCTGCTCGGCCAGCAGCGTGGTCGGTACGAGCACCGCCACCTGCTTGCCGGCGCTGGCGGCGGCGAAGGCCGCGCGCACCGCGACTTCGGTCTTGCCGAAGCCGACGTCGCCGCAGACCACGCGGTCCATCGGCTGGCTGGACTGCAGATCGCGCAGCACCGCTTCGATGGCCGCGCGCTGGTCGGGCGTCTCCTCGAACGGAAAACCAGCCGCGAACGGCTCGTACATCGGCCGGTCCACGTGCAGCGCCAGGCCGGCGCGGGCCTGGCGGCGCGCCTGGATCTCCAGCAGCTCCGCCGCGACGTCGCGGACTTTCTCGGCCGCCTTCTTCTTCGCCTTGGCCCAGGCTTCGCCGCCGAGCGAATGCAGCGGCGCGGTCTCCGGCGAGGCGCCCGAGTAGCGGCTGATCAGGTGCAGCTGCGCGACCGGCACGTACAGGCGATCGCCCTTGGCGTATTCGATTTCCAGGAACTCGCCCGGCATCCCGCCCACGTCCATCGCGATCAGGCCGCGATAGCGACCCACGCCGTGGTCTTCGTGGACGATGGGCGCGCCTTCGGTCAGTTCACCGAGGTCGCGGATGATGGCTTCCGGCTCGCGGCCGGTACGCTTGCGACGATGCGCCTGGGTGGCGCGCTCGGGGAACAGCTGCCGCTCGGTGAGCACCGCGATGCGCGGATCGTCGAGGGCGAAGCCGTCTTCCAGCGGCGCCACGGTGATGGCGAAGCGTGGAAGCCCCTCTCCCTCCGGGAGAGGGGTCGGGGAGAGGGTGCGGGACGTGCGCGGTGGTTCTGCTGCCGAGGTCTTCGCTGCACCCGCATCCGGCGCTGCGCGCCACCTTCTCCCGGCGGGAGCAGGGAGGAATACGCTGAAGTCCGCGACGACCGTCGGCTTCAGTTCCGCCGCCTGCAGCACTTCCAGCAGCGCCTCGCGCCGGCCCGGCGAATCGGAGGCGATCAGGACGCGGCCGGGATAGTGACCGAGGAACGACTTCAGCGCTTCGCCGGCGGGCGCATCCTTCGCCGCGACGGGCAGCGGCGGCAACGGTTGGTCGCCCAGCGGCAGGGCGTCGGCGTGGCGGCTGTGCTGCGGCCCGCACACATCGACGCGGGACTGCTGGTTGAGCCGCTCGCGCAGGCCGTCCGGTGACAGGTAGAGCTCGTCCGGCGGCAGCAGCGGGCGCTCGATGTCGTGGCGGCGCTGCTCGTAGCGGTTGCGCGTCTGCGCCCAGAACGCTTCCGCTGCTTCACCGAAACCGTCGGTCAGCACCGGCAGCGTGTTGGCGTGCAGGTAATCGAACAGCGTCGAGGTCGCGTCGAAGAACAGCGGCAGGTAGTACTCCACGCCCGCCGGTGCCAGGCCCGATTTCAGATCCTGGTACAGCGCGCTGCGGCGCGTGTCCACGTCGAAGCGGTCGCGCAGCAGCGTCATCGCGCGCTCCACCGAGCGCTCGTCCAGCGGCACTTCACGGCCGGGCAGCAACTGCACCGATTCCACCCGATCGAGCGAACGCTGGCTCTCCGGGTCGAAGTGGCGGAGCGAGTCGACCGTGTCGTCCAGCAACTCGATGCGCAGCGGCGCATCGGCACCCATCGGGTAGACATCCAGCAGCCCGCCGCGCACGGCGAAGTCGCCCGGGTCCAGCACCTGCGGCACGTGCCGGTAGCTGGCGGCCTCCAGCCGGCGCTTCTCGTCATCGAAGTCCAGCCGTTGGCCCACGCGGTAGTCGAAGCTGCCGCCAGCGATGTGCCGCAGCGGCGAGAGGCGCTGCATCAGCGTCTGCACCGGCACCACCACGATGCCCTTCTTCAACGTCGGCAGGCGATGCAGGGCCGAGAGGCGCTGCGACACGATGTCCGGATGCGGACTGAACTGGTCGTAGGGCAGGGTCTCCCAGTCCGGGAAAGGCACCACCGGCAGGTCGCTCGCAGCGCCCAGCAGCGTGTGCAGGTCGGCTTCCAGTTGGTGGGCTTCGTGGTTGTCACGCGCCACCATCAACACGGGGCCGTCGTGCGCACGCGCGGCCGCGGCGATCGACCAGGCCAGCGCGGTCGGCGAAGCGGGTGCGCGCCACCAGGCGCGCGACTGGCCGCCACGCGGCAGCGGGGGAGCGGGAGGGGCGGAATTGTCGGCGTCGGTCATGGGTGCACAAAACAGCAGCAGCGCCGGACACCGTGGGGTGCCCAGCGCAAAGGGATGTGCAGTGTACCAACAGGCCCGCGGGGCGCAGCCTTCACCGCCGCGCGCGATGCCTCATTCGGCGGTCAACGGGTCGATGATCGCCACCACCGGCGAAATGCGGTTGGCGGGGAAACCGCCACGCATCGCGTGTTCGCGCACGAGCGCCTCGCTGGCTGCGCGGTAGACGCAGTAGACCTTGTCGTCGGTGACATAGCTGTGTTCCCACTGCACCTGCGGGCCGAGGTCGGCGAGCACGCCGCAGGACTTCTGCGAAACGGCTTTCAGCTCGGCCGGCGTCATCAGGCCGGCCCCCTCTATGTCGCGTTCGATCAGGTAGCGGGGCATGGGGGTCTCCTCGGCGGGGTCAGGGGCGGGCTTCCAGTACCAGGTTGAACGGCGTTTGCGTCGCGCGCCGGAAACGTCCGAATCCCCCTTCGGTCATGATCGCCTGCAGGCGTGCCTGGCCGGCCTGGGCCCCGAGCGCCGGCCCATGGCGCGCCAGCGAGACCGGCACGCAGATCTGCGACGACGCGCCGTAATACACGCGCCCCACCGGATTGAGGTTGTCCTGCACCGCGTCGCCAGCGAAGGGTTCCACCAGCAGGCAGTGGCCGTCGGGACGGAGCGCCTGGCGGGCATGCCGGGCAGCGCCCACCGGGTCGCCCATGTCGTGCAGGCAATCGAAGAACGCCACCAGGTCGAGGCCTTCGTCTTCGTAGCCGACCGCATCGGCCACAGCGAAGTGCGCGTTGCTGACGCCGGCCGCCCGCGCGCGTTCGTTGGCGGTGCGGATCGAGTCGGCGTGGTAGTCGTAGCCGATGAACTGCGAACGCGGGAACGCCTTCGCCATCAGCAGCGTGCTCGCCCCGTGCCCGCAACCCACGTCGGCCACGCGGGCGCCCTGCGAGAGCTTGTCCACCACGCCGTCGAGCGCAGGCAGCCACTCGGTCATTAGGTGGGCGTGGTAGCCGGCGCGGAAGAAGCGTTCCGTGCCATGGAACAGGCATGCATGGTGTTCGCCCCATTCCATGCCCTGGCCGGTCCGGAAGTTGTCGGTCGTGCGCTCCAGGGCATGGAAGGCGGCTTCGACGATGTAGTACGCGCCGGCCAGGTCGACCGGGCTGTCGGGGCTGGCCAGGCACAGCCGCTGCGCGTCATCCAGCGCGTAGTGCCCCGTCGCGGCATCGTAGGTGACGTAGCCGCCCGCGGCCTGGTTGGCCAGCCACTCGCGGATGTAGCGCTCGTGGGTGCGGGTCCGCTCGGCGAGTTCGGCGGGGGTGGCGGGAGATTCCGCCAGGGCGCGATACAGGCCGAGGCGATCGCCGACCAGCATCAGGGTGGCGCTGATGGCCGCGCCCAGATCCCCTACGGCATGGCCGAGGAAGGCATTGAGTCGGTCTTCGGGGCTGTCCATGGGGAGGCACCTTGCCGGGACACGGCAAGGCCTGCCGCCAGCTCCCCGACGCGCAGGTTACCCCGGTGGGGCGGAGCGGAATGGCCGTTGATCGGAACAGCAGGCCGCGTGGCGGCCTCAGGGTTCTTCGTTGAGATCCAGTACCACGCGTACCAGGCCGGCGCTGTCGGCCTCGCGCACGCGCTTGAAGCCCAGCGACTGGGCGAGCTGCAGCATCGGCTCGTTGCTGTCGAGCACGTCGCCGTAGAGGCGGTCGAGCTTCTTCGAGCGCGCCCACTTGGCCAGTTTCCGCATCAGGTGGCGGCCCAGGCCCTGGCCGGCGATGAAGTGGCTGACCAGGATGGCGAATTCGGCATCGCGCGTGCGCGCCACCAGCGAGGCGCGTGCGACGGCGCCGACCAGTGCCTCGCCCGGTGGCAGCGGTTCGGCCGCGACCAGCGCGAACTCGGTGTTCGGGTCGGGATGGGTCAGGCGCTGCGCCATGTCCGGCGTCAGCTCCTTCAGCGCGTACAGGAAGCGCTGGCGGATCTCTTCCGGCCCGAGCAGGCCGAACGCGCCCTGGATGGGGCCGGCGTCCTCCGGGCGGATCGGGCGGATCAGCAATTCGCGTCCGCTGGGCAGGCGGAAGTGTTCATGCCAGGGCGGCAGGCGTTTCGGCGCGGTCATGGGCGGATGCTCGCATGAAATCCGGAGAGGCGGCGAGGGCCGTCGGGCATGCGGTTCAGGCGGCGTGGCGTTTGCCGCGCAGGCGCTGGACTGCCGTGACCACGGCCAGGATGACCGCGCCCGCCACCACGCCCACGCCGGCGTTGAACAGGTTTTCCCACAGTACGCCCCACCCACCCTTCAATGCATAGGGCGCGATGACGTGGTGGAGCGCCGGGATGCTGTGGACCAGGATGCCGCCGCCGACCAGGAACATGGCCGCGGTGCCGGCGATGGAGAGGAACTTCATCAGGTACGGCGCGCTGTGCAGGATGCCGCGCCCGAAGGCCCGCTTGAAGCGCGCCCAGGCGCTGTCGCGCGCATCGGAGGTCAGCGCCAGGCCGGCGTCGTCCAGCTTCACGATGCCGCCCACCAGGCCGTACACGCCCACGGTCATGATCGCGGCGATGGCGACCAGGGTCAGCACCTGCTCCAGGAACGTGCGGCCACCCAGCGTGCCGAGCGAGATGACGATGATTTCGGCCGACAGGATGAAGTCGGTGCGGATGGCGCCGCGGATCTTGTCCTTCTCGAACGCGACCATGTCGACGTTCGCGTCCTGCACCGCGGCCAGGCGCTCGGCATGCTGCTGCTCGTCCTCGCCCTTGTGCAGGAACTTGTGGGCCAGCTTCTCCACGCCCTCGAAGCAGAGGAAGGCGCCGCCGATCATCATCAGCGGCGTCACCAGCGGAATGTTGTAGCCGCGCCCGTGCAGCCAGGTTTCCAGCGCGCTGATCGCCAGCGCGGCCGGCACCAGGATGGCCTTGTTGACGATCGAGCCCTTCGCCACCGCCCACACCACCGGCAGCTCGCGGTCGGCCTTCACGCCCGTGACCTGCTGGGCGTTGAGCGCCAGGTCGTCGCCCAGCACGCCCGCCGTCTTCTTCGCGGCCACCTTCGTCATCACGGACACGTCGTCCAGCAGGGTGGCGATGTCGTCGATCAGGGCGAACAGGCTGGATCCGGCCATGGAGGAAGTCTGGGTCGTCGTGGGGAAGGGCCGATTCTCGCACAGGCCCGTGGCGGTGCCGTGCGCGTCAGCTCGCCGCGCGCAGCCACTCCAGCCGATGGCTGGCACCCGCTTCGCCCAGGCTCGTCGCCAACACCGGCAGGACCGGCGCCAACGCTTTGTCGAGTTGCCACGGGGGATTGATGACGAGCATGCCGCTGCCGTTGAGGCGCAGCGGCGAATCGTCGGGACGCACCTGCAGTTCGGCCACGAAGGCGCCCTTGGAGGGCAGGGCCGCCATCTTGCGGAAGAACGGCAGCAGGCTGCGCCGCTGCTTGATGGGGTACCACACGGCGTAAGTCGCCGCGGGCCACCGCTCCAGCGCATCGCGCAGGGCCGCGGTGATGGCCGGGTACTCGGCATCCTGCGCTTCGTACGGCGGATCGATCAGCACCAGGCCGCGGGCGATCCGCTGGCTGCCCGCACGGGGCGGCAGCAGCGCCTTCATCGCCGCGTAGCCATCGCGCGCGTGCACCGCCACGCGCTCGTCATGGCCGAACACGTCCTTCAGCGCCGCCGCTTCCTCAGGCTGCAGTTCGCACGCGGCCAGCCGGTCCTGTGCACGCATCGCCTGCGCGACCAGCAAGGGCGAGCCGGGGTAGGCGACCAGCGCGCCGACCGGGTTGTTGGCTTGCACCGCGCGCAGATAGCGCTCGGCCAGTTCGGGCAGGCGGGGCACGCCGCCCAGCTTGAACACGCCCTCGTCCGCCTCGGAGGTCTTGCGGCTTTCCGCCCCGCCCAGCAGGTAGCGGCCGCGGCCGGCGTGCGTGTCCAGCACGAAGAACGGCGCGTCCTTGCGCTTCAGCGCATCGACCATCGCCAGCAGGACGATGTGCTTGAGGACGTCGGCGTGGTTGCCGGCATGGAAGGCGTGGCGGTAATTCATGGCGCGCAGCATATATGCTTGCGCCATGCCGCGCGTATTGATTGCCGAAGACGAAACCGCCATCGCCGATGCCGTGCTGTATGCGCTGCGCAGCGAAGGCCTGGAGGCCGACCACTGCCTGCTCGGCCGCGAGGTCGCCCCGCGCGTGCGCGCCGGTGGCGTGGACGTGGTGGTGCTCGACGTCGGTCTGCCCGACGCCAGTGGCTTCGACGTCTGCCGCGAACTTCGCGGCTTCAGCGACGTACCGGTGATCTTCCTCACCGCCCGCAACGACGAAATCGACCGCGTGCTCGGCCTGGAACTGGGCGCCGACGACTACGTCACCAAGCCGTTCTCGCCGCGCGAACTGGTCGCCCGCGTGCGGGCGCGCCTGCGCCGGTCGGGGGGCGGCACGGCGCAGGCGGCGGGCGAGTGGGTCGCACGTGGCGCGTTCGCCATCGATCGCGAAGGCCATCGCATCCGCTTCCGCCAGCAGGTGCTCGACCTGACCCGCTACGAGTACGCCGTGCTGGATGCGCTGCTGCAGCGTCCCGGCGCCATCCTCAGCCGCGCGCAGCTGATGGACCGTGGCTGGGACAGCGACGCCGACAGCGCCGACCGTACCGTCGACACGCACGTGAAGACCCTGCGCGCGAAGCTGCGCGCGGCCGGCGCCGACCCTGACCCGATCCGCACCCATCGCGGCCTGGGTTACGCTGTCGAGGCCTGACCGGTGCGGCTCGGGCTGAAGCTCGTCCTCGGCTTCTTCCTCATCGTCGGCATCGCCGCGTTCTTCGTAATGCGCGTGTTCGTCAACGAGGTGAAGCCCGGCGTGCGCCAGGCCATGGAATCCACCCTGGTCGACGCCGCGAACCTGCTGGCCGAAGTGGCCGCCGACGATCTCAAGGCCGGGCGCATCGCCGACGGCGCGTTCGCGCGCCACGTGGCGCTGGCGCAGCAGCGCGACCCGAAAGCCTGGGTGTGGCGCTTCCAGAAGCGCACCGTGGACTACCGGGTCACGGTCACCGATGCCCGCGGCACGGTGGTGTTCGATTCGCAGGGGCGCGACGTCGGACGCGACAACTCGCGCTGGAACGACGTCTACCGCACCCTGCGTGGCGAGTACGGCGCGCGCTCCAGCGCGGAGACGCCCGGGGACACCGCGCACACGGTGATGCACGTGGCCGCGCCCATCTACGATCCGGGCGACCGCCGCACGTTGCTGGGCGTGCTCACGCTGTCGCAACCCAACCGCAGCATCGAGCCCTTCATCGTCGCCAGCCAGCGCAGCATCCTGCTGCGCGGTGCGTGGCTGATCGGCATCTCGGCGCTGATCGGCGTGCTGATGACCTGGTGGCTGGTGCGCGGCATCGGCGGCCTCAATCGCTATGCGCAAGCCGTCAGCGCGGGCGAACCGGTGCCGCCACCGCGCCCGCGCGCCGACGAGATCGGCGACCTCGGCCGCGCGCTGGAGACGATGCGCCGCAAGCTGGCCGGCAAGGCTTACGTGGAGCAGTACGTGCAGTCGTTGACCCACGAGATGAAGAGCCCGCTGGCCGCCATCCGCGGTGCCGCCGAGCTGCTGCAGGAGCCCTTGCCGGAAGCGGACCGCGAGCGCTTCGCCCGCAACATCCAGGCGCAGGAACAGCGGCTGACCGAAACCATCGACAAGCTCCTGGCACTCGCGGAAGTCGAGCAGCATGGCTGGCTGCAGCGCCGCGAACGCGTGGATGCCGCCACGCTGGCGGACGAGGTCGTGCAGGCGGTGGACGACCGCTTGACGCCACGCGGTGTGCAGGTCGTCACAGCTCCGGTACAGGGAAGCTGGGCGGTGGAGGGCGACGGCTTCCTGTTGCGTCGCGCATTGGGCAACCTGGTGGACAACGCCATCGCCTTCTCGCCGGCGGGCGCGGCGGTCGAACTCGCCGTCGAGTCCGACGCGGACCAGGTGCGCTTCATCGTGCGCGACCGCGGTCCCGGCGTGCCGGACTATGCGCACGAGCGCGTGTTCGAGCGCTTTTATTCGTTGCCGCGTCCCGACAATGGCCAGCGCAGTTCCGGCCTGGGCCTGCCGTTCGTACGCGAGGTGATGCGCCTGCACGGCGGCGAAGCCACGCTGCACAACCGGCCCGACGGCGGCGCCGAAGCCATCCTGTCGCTGCCGGCGGTCTGAGGCCGCACTTCACACAGCCTTCAAACAGGCTTCCGGCCCGTTGCACACGGGCACCGGACGATGCACCGCGTATCCAACCGGGGCATCGACATGAAGTCACTGAAATTGCTGTTGCGTTTCCTCACCATCGGCGGGCTGGTCCTGCTGCTGCTCATTCCCCTGATGATGATCCGGGGCACCATCCAGGAGCGCGAGGCCTACCGGCACCAGGCCGTCGAGCGCGTCATCGAAGGCACCGCCGGCAAGCAGCGCCTGACCGGACCGATCCGGGTCGTGCCATGGACGGAAATCCGCCGGATCGAATGGCTGGACGACAAGGGCATCAAGCGCCTGCGGGAAGACAAGACCGCGGGCCACCTGATGCAGATGCCGAAGACGTTGCGCGTCACCGGACGCCTTGAGCCTTCAGAGCGCGCCGTAGGCTTGTACAAGGTGCGGGTTTACGAATGGCATGCCGACCTCGAGGCCGCGTTCGATTCCGCACTGCCGGGACCGGCGGCGACCGGGGCGGAGCGGCAGTACGGCACGCCGTATCTCGTGTTCGGCATCTCCGACGTGCGCGGTGTCGCCGGTACGCCCGAGCTGAAGGTGGATGGCGCGGCGCTGCCGCTGAAGTCCGGTACGGGTTACCTGGGGGCACGCCTGGATGGCATCCATGCCGAATTGCCGGCGGTCGCGGCGGGCCGGGTGGCAGGCCAGCAGGTCGCCATGAAGCTGCTGCTCAAGGGCACCGAATCGCTGTCGGTCGTGCCGCTGGGCGACAACAACGATATCCGCATCAAGTCGAACTGGCCGCATCCGAAGTTCGAAGGCTATTCGCCCAGCAGTGAAGTCAGCGGGTCCGGCTTCAACGCCACCTGGAAGATCTCCTCGCTGGCCAGCAATGCGCAGAAACAGCTGCGCGGCGAGGACGGCCAGGATGCGCGCGCCGACCGCGTCGTCGATGGGCGCGTGCTGGCGGCCCCGCTGAGCAGCAGTGTCGATGCGCTGCACGTCGGCCTGGTCGATCCGATCGACGTCTACACGCAGGCCGACCGCGCCAGCAAGTACGGCATCCTGTTCGTCGTGCTGACCTTCGTCGGCTTCGCCCTGTTCGAACTGATCAAGCGGCTGCCTATCCATCCGCTGCAATACCTGCTGGTCGGCCTGGCACTGGCGATCTTCTTCCTGTTGCTGCTGAGCCTCTCGGAGCACATCGCGTTCTGGCAGGCCTACCTGGTGTCGGCGGCGGCCTGCATCGGACTGCAGTTCGTCTATCTGTCGGGCGTACTCCAGAGTTGGCTGCGCGCGGCAGGCTTCGCCACGATGCTGACCTTGCTGTACGGCGTGCTCTACGGGTTGCTGGTCTCCGAAGACAACGCCTTGCTGATGGGTTCGCTGCTGCTGTTCGGCATCCTCGCCGTGATCATGTGGGTGACCCGCAAGGTGGACTGGTATGCGCTCGGCACGGAACTGCGCTGACCCATGGCGGGCAGCGTGCGTCGTTCACGGGGGAAGGTCGCGCTCGCGGCCTTCCTCCTCGTGCTCGCGGCAGGCTGGACCATGAATCGCGTACGCATCTACCACCGTGCCCAGCAACTGCTGCCATCGGTGGTCGAGACCTCGGGCCTGCAGCGCTTCGCGATGTCGCCCGGGCAGCTGCAATGCCTGCTGTTCGGTCTGCTGCTGCGCTGCGAATCGCACGGCGCGGTGGTGCTGGAACTGTCCGACCCCGCGGCCACTGCGATCCAGCGTGATGGGCTGGCGTACTTCGATGGCGCCACCACGTCGCGCGGCGTGCTGTCCTCGCGCGGGCCGACGCGCTACGAGGCCTGGCGACCCTCGCCGTTGCCGGACACCTGGAGCAAATGGGATGACGCCTCAGGCCTGTGGCCCGGCATCGCCCATGCGGACATCGGTCCCGGCATGCGCCGCAGGTTGAGTGCCGCGTGGCAGGAGGGTGCTTACTACACCCGCGATACCCGTGGCGGTGCGTGGCTGGTGGTGTTGCCGGCCGAACGTCTCATCGTCTACAGCTGGTGGGACTGAGCATGACGCTCCTGTGGGGTTCGGTGGTGGTATTCGCACTTCCGCTGGGCGCTCTCGCGCTGGTCGCTGCGGCGGCAGGGTTCTTCTACCGGCCGGCACAGCCCCTGGTCCTGCTTGCAGGCGCTGTCTGCGTTGCGAGGGCATGCCTGAGTTTCATGGCGGCAGGCATGTTCGCCCACGTGCTGGTCCTGCCCCTGGTCGTCGCGTTCTGCCTGGCCGTGCCTGCGAGCGTCGTGGTGCGCCGGTGGATGGAAGCAGGTTACCGGCAGGAGGCCGTGATGGCGGCTGCGGAGGCGGACCGCATGCACGACTGACGCCGCATCGGGCCTCTGTCGTCTCGCCCCGGCCGATGGCGTGCGCTAGAGTTCAAGGATGACCTCTTCGCACACCATCGGCCTCTTTCGCGGGCCGGAGATCACGCCCTGGCTGGACGATGTCGCGCGCCTGCGCGTGGCGGTGTTCCGCGATTGGCCGTACCTGTACGAAGGCGACCTGGACTTCGAGCGCGATTATCTCGATGCCTATGCGCGCTCGGCCGAAAGCGTGTTCGTGCTGGCGATGGAGGCGGGGCAGGTGATCGGCGCATCCACCGGGCTGCCGCTGGTGGACGATACGGCGGTCTTCCGCCAGCCGTTCCTCGAGAGCGACATCGATCCCGAGGACGTCTTCTATTTCGGCGAATCGGTGCTGCTGCCCGCCCATCGCGGGCATGGCATCGGCCATGCCTTTTTCGACCATCGCGAAGCGCATGCGCGTGCGCTGGGCCGCTTCGCGTGGACGGCGTTCTGTGCGGTGGATCGCGACGACGGTGATGCGCGCAGGCCCGCAGGCCATCGCGGCAACGACGTGTTCTGGGCCAAGCGCGGCTACGAGCGGCGCCCCGGCATGACGATGCGGTTGCCGTGGGACGAGATCGGCCAGGGCGAGATCGACCATGCGCTGACGTTCTGGTTGCGTCCGCTGGAGACGGCACGATGAAGGTCGCGGTCGCGAAATATCCGATCCAGGCGCCGGCCGGTTTCGCCGCATTCGCTGAACGCCAGGCGGCCGTGCTCGGCGAGGCTGCCGCGCAGGGCGCGCGCATCGCCGTGCTGCCCGAATACCTGTCGCTGGAGCTGGCGGCCACGTTCGACGCCGCCACCCGGGCCGACCTGCACGCTTCGCTGGGCGCGATCCAGCGCTATCGCGAGGACTGGTTGGCGTTGTATGCGCGGCTGGCGACGTCGCTGGACATGTACGTCGTGGCCGGCACCTTCCTGCTGGCGCAGGGCGATGGCCGCTACCGCAACCGCTGCGACGTGTTCACGCCGCAGGGCACACATCACTGGCAGGACAAGCTGCAGCTCACGGGGTTCGAAAAGGGCCTCGGCGTCATCGACGGTGGCGATGCGCTGAAGGTATTCGACCTGGACGGTGTGCGTACCGGCGTGGCCGTCTGCTACGACAGCGAGTTCCCGCTGCCCGTGCGCGCGCAGGCCGAAGCCGGCGCGCGCCTGCTGCTGGTGCCCAGTTGCACCGATACCGAGGCCGGCGCGACCCGCGTGCGCGTGGGATGCCTGGCGCGTGCGCTGGAGAACCGCGTGTTCGTGGCGCAGTCGGTGACGGCGGGCGAGGCGGCGTGGAGTCCTGCGCTCGACATCAACACCGGCGAGGCCGCGATCTTCGCGCCGATGGATCGTGGACTGCCTGCCGACGGCATCGTCACGCAGACCTCCGGCAATGAGGTGTGGGCGCTCGCTGATCTCGATATCGACGCGCTGGCGCGCAGTCGCAGCGATGCGCAAGTGGCGAACGACCGGGACTGGGCGGGTCAGCTGCAGCCCGCGATCGCGCGCGCCCGGATGGAAAAGCGCTGACGCTTTCCGATCACCCCAACAAGCTGACCCCGGGCACCAGCCAGATCGACAGCCCCGCCAGGGCCGTGCCGATCACGGTCGCCGCCAGCACATCGCTGGGGTAGTGCAGGCCCAGTACCACGCGCGAAGCCGCCACGCAGCCGGCGAAGGGGATCAGCAGCGGCGCAAGCCCCGGGTAATGCGCCAGCGCCACCAGGGTGAACGCCACCGCGTGCAGCGTGTGCCCGGACGGGAAGCTGAATTCGTCCAGCGGCGCGATCCAGGCGCGGATGCGCACGTCGGAGGCGAACGGGCGCGGGCGCCGCGTCCACCGCTTGAGCAGTTTGTACAGCGTCAGGGCGATCACGCCGGTGGCGGCCAGGTGCGCGGAGGCGGCCAGGCCATCCAGGCCGTGCGCCACGATCAGGGCGGCCATCAGCACGTACCAGAACACGCCGTCGCCCAAGCGGCTGACGATGGCGAAGAAGCGGCGCACGCCGCTCCATTCGCCCCAGCGGTTCACCCGCAGGCACCAGCCGGTGTCCCGGCCCATGAACGCATTACGCGGCAGCAGCGGACGCATCGTGGCTTCTCCGGGTGAGGGCGAGGTCGGACAGCAGGGCATCGAAATCGGCGGCTACCTGTTCGGGGCGCAGGGCGCGCATCGCGACAGCGCCGGCGTCGCCCATCGCGCGACGCAGCGCAGGGTCGGCGGCCAGGTGCCGGGCCGCGGCCATGAACGCGTCATCGTCATCGACGGCCGCACCGTGCACGCCATCGACCAAATGCTCGCGCGCGGCGCCGTAGTTGAACGCCACCGTGGGCACGCCACTGGCCATCGCTTCCAGGGTGACGTTGCCGAAGGTTTCGCTGTGGCTGGAGAATAGGAACAGATCGCCGCTGGCGAAGTGCCGTGCCAGCGTTTCACCGCGCTGCACGCCGCAGAAGATGAAGTCCGGATGCTCCTGCGCCAGCCGCTCGCGGACCGGACCATCGCCCACCCACACGAACTTCGCCGTCGGGTGCTGTTGCCGGATCGCGTCGAAGGCGCGGATCGACAGATCCAGGTTCTTCTCCGCGGCGATGCGGCCCACGTAGATCACGGCCAGGTCGTCCGGCTGCAGGCCCCAGTGCGCCCGCAAGGCGTCGTCCCGCCGCGCCGGGCTGAAATGCTGGGCATCCACCGCCCGCGCCAGCCGCACCACGTGGTGGAAGCCCTGCGAGCGCAGGAAGTCCGCCAGCTCGCGCGTCGGCACGAGGGTCGCCTGCGCGCCGTTGTGGAAGCGGCGCATCCAGCGCAGCGCCGTGTGTTCGAGGAAGCGCGCGCCGTAGTCGCGCATGTATTCGTCGAAGCGCGTGTGGAAGCCGGTGGCCACCGGAATGCCCAGCCGGCGCGCTGCGCGCACGGCCGACCACCCCAGGGGGCCTTCCGTGGCCACGTAGATCGCATCCGGCGGGGAATCCTTCCACAGCGCGACCAGGCGCCGGGTGGCGGGCAGGCCGAACTTCAGGCCCGGGTAGCGGGGCAGGCTGGCGCCGCGGACCAGCATCGTGTCGTCGACCGCAGTGCCGGTGTCGGCCGCCTGCCGCGGCCGCACCAGCGAAACGGCATGCCCGCGCTGGCGCAGGCCGGTTTCCAGCCCTTGCACGGTGAGGGCGACGCCGTTGACCTCCGGCGGGTACGTCTCGGTGACGATGGCAAAGCGCATGCGCAGCTCCACGTTTTGCGCATGCTGGGGCCGCGATGTGTAGCGCGTGTTGCGGCGCCGTTACCGCTGGATGACGGCGGAACGGCTCACGGCACTTTCGATGTTTTCCGTGGGCGGCCATCGGTCGCGGCCTGGCCCAGCAGGCGCCGGAACCGGGGACATTCGAGATGATTGGGTGCCGGGCACGCGGCGGCGTGGCGAAGTCCGTCCCGCATCGCGCTCAGCCTCAGGATCATCGCGTCCAGTTCGCGCGCCTTGGTGCGCAGGGCACGGCGGTCGATCTCCGGCCGACCGTCGGCGCCGAACATCGCCGCGATCTCGTCCAGCGAGAAGCCCGCGGTCTGCCCGAGGGCGATGAGGGCCAGGCGTTCGAGGACGCCGGGGTCGAACAGGCGGCGCAGCCCGTGCCGCCCGACCGATGCGATCAGGCCCTTCTGCTCGTAATAGCGCAGTGCGGATGCCGGCACGCCGGACCGTTTCGCGACCTCGCCGATGTCCATCACGACCCCGCTTGACTTCAAGTTGACTTGAAGTGGCATCGTGCGCGCAACGGTCGTGGGGCACAAGCCTGTGCCGGACCGTCGCACGAGGAGAACGACATGGCTGCCTGGATCTGCACGGTGCTCATCGGCATCGG
Source organism: Pseudoxanthomonas sp. Root630 (assembly GCF_001427585.1). Lineage (GTDB taxonomy): Bacteria > Pseudomonadota > Gammaproteobacteria > Xanthomonadales > Xanthomonadaceae > Pseudoxanthomonas_A. Next base: position 166,694 of record NZ_LMGY01000019.1, read on the forward strand.
CGGCACGCTCGCGATGGATGCGTGGGGCTTGCTGCGTCGCCGCCTGTTCGGTGTGCCGGTCGCCGACTACGCGCTGGTCGGTCGTTGGCTGGGCCACATGCCAGCGGGTCGGTTCCGCCACGGCGCCATCGCCCGCAGCCGCGTCATTCGCGGCGAACGCGTACTGGGGTGGTGCATGCACTACCTGACCGGCGTGGTCTTTGCCGGCGCGCTTCCCATGGTCTGGGGGACGACGTGGCTGCGTAACCCCACGCCGGGCCCGGCGATCGTGGTCGGTGCGGTCACCGTCGCGGCGCCGTTCCTGCTGATGCAGCCGGGCATGGGCGCCGGTATCGCGGCCTCCAGGACGCCGCGTCCAGGCAGGGCCCGCCTGCACAGCGTGATGAACCACCTCGTGTTCGGTGCAGGGCTTTATCTGTCGGCCCTGTGCCTGAGTCCACTGTGCTTTCCCTGATCCTCTTCATTCCCCAAGGAGTCTTCCATGCGTATTCCCGCCCGTTTCGCGCCGCTGCTGTTCGGTGCGCTGCTGTCCGCCATCATGGTGTCGCTGGTGTCCGCCTTCGTGTTGCTGATCAACCAAGGGCTGCACGCCGGGTTCATCGCCACGTGGGCACGCAGTTGTGCCACGACCTGGCCGGTGGCGTTCATCGCCGTCACGTTGGTGGCTCCGTGGGTGCGCCGGGTCGTCGCGACGCTGACGGCCTGATGGCGCGATGGATGAAGGCGGCTGTTTGCGCGAACGTACGAGCGCGCAGGTCAGCGCGGAGCGCGCTTGCGCGGCGGCCCCGCATCCTTGCGCACGCGGGTCTCGTAGGCCTTTACGACCAGCGCTCTGACGACCGCAGGCGTGGCGTGGGCCAGGTCCACGCGCAGGCCCAGCACCTTGCTGCCCCAGAACAGCTTCTCGAGGAAGGCGGGATACATCGCCAGCGCCTGCTCGCGGTCTTCTTCGCCGACGAACACGTGCAGGTGCGTTCCCTCGGGCGGAATCGTCACGAAGATCTTGCCGCGTACGCGGAACGACGAATAGGTGTGGTGCGGTTCTTCGGTCACCGCCTCGAGCGACAGCGCATGCGCGCGGATGTCCGCCAGCTTCACGGATCGATGCCTGCCCGTCGGCGCGTCAGGCCGCCCGCGCCTTGCGCGACGCCAACCGATGCCCCAGCCACGCCATCGGCAGGTAGGCGAACACCAGGTCCACGACGGTGAACCAGAGCGGCGAGGGCAGCATGGCGACGGCGGCGATGCCGCCGATCAGGAAGCACGCACCCACCACCCACGCCGGCCCAGTCGTCCGGCCGGGCGTAGCCAGCGTCGCAACGAAGGCGCCGACCAGCGTGCCTACCGCGTGCGCCAGGAACGGGAACAGGAAGTGCTTCGGCTCGAACAGCGGCATGGCCGCCTTCAGGCCTTCGGTGGTGGTGGTATCCACGCCGGCCGGCGGCGGGATCACATGGCCGCTGAGCATGACCAGCGCCATGTTGACGATGCTGCCGACGAACAGCCCGGCGATGACGGCCAGGATCAAATGGAACACACGCTTCATGACAACCTCCGGCAAGGATGCGAGGGACTGCCCGTCGGCGTGGGGCCGGCCGTGACTGCGAGCGACTATAGCGGAGCGCTGGTTCAGGCGCCTCCTGAGGTTCTCGATGGGATCCTCACCACGCAAACCCTTCCTTCCAGTCGCTCTGAGGCAGCCATGTGGTCTGGTCCGGCGACGAAGCATCGATCTGGCCGGCGACCACGCTGCGCGCCACCATCGGTTCGATGTCCGAGAAGCGGGTTGCGCGTGATCCGATGCCGGCGCCGATCAGGTTGTTGTGGATGTCCATCTGGTTGGATCGTTTGCCGCGCCGTTCCATCACGCCGTTCACCAGGTCGATGGCGCGCGGGTCGAGCGTGTAGGCCACGACCGCGCTGGCGAGCGTGTGCCGGTACGCATCCAGTGGGCCATGGCGGCCGCCCGGCAGCGGGCTCTGCAGGACGTGGGACCAGGTGTAGATCAGGACGAAGGCGGGATAAGCCGCCAGGAGCAGGGCGGCCAGCACGAGCCTGCGCAGCCAGGGGCGCTTGCGTTTCGATGGTGTCATCGGCGTCAGTCGTCGAGCGGTTCGACCACCACCGCCGTGCCGTAGCACAGCACTTCGGTGAGGCCGGCCATCACGTCGGTGGCGTCGTAGCGGACGGCGACGATCGCATTGGCGCCCAGCTGCCGCGCATGCTGCAGCATGTCGCGATAAGTCTCGTCGCGGGCCTGTTCGCAGAGTTCGGTGTAGATGGTGATGTTGCCGCCGAACAGCGACTGCAGTCCGCCGAGGAAGTTGCCGACGATCGACCGCGACCGCACCGTGATGCCGCGCACCATGCCGAGGTTGCGACGAATGCGGTAGCCCGGCAGTTCCAGTGCGGTGGTCACCATCGCATCGTTGAGCGACAACGGGGCGGTACGCGGTGCGGCGGGCGAGGATGCGTAGGCCGAGGAGGAGTTGTAAGGATCGGTCATCGTGTTTCCGGGCGGAGGTTGGCGAAGCGTGGCGTGTGGCTCAGGTGTACAGATGCTGGCCCAGTTCCACGACGGTGGCCTGCCAGTCATGGAAGTCGTCGGTCTCCTCCCATAGTTCCCGTAGCTCCGAGTGGTCGGCCAGGATGCGGGTGAGTGCGTCGCGCGCCTGTGCGGCGGTCGTGGCGTCGATGGTGGGACGGATGCGGGCGAGCCAGTCGGCCAGCCCGTCCTCCTGCTGTGCGGCGAGCGTGGGACGCCCCAGGGCGGCCGCCACGATCTCCGCGGCCACGATGGCCACCGTGGCATCGGGCGCTTCCACGTACTCGCTCGATGTCAGCACATTGTCGAACACCTCCGCGATCAACGACAGGTCGCCGCTCTGCAGCGCGTCGATCATGAAATCCGCCGCGTCGTCGTTCTCGAACGAGCCGATGCCCCAGGTGCCCATGCAGTTGAACCTCGATCAGTGTGCGGCTGGAGTCATTGTGAGGGCGGCACGCATGCGCCGGATTTGAGAGTGGTCGTTCCGATTGGAACCCATGTTTCTTCCAGCGTGCGGACCCCGGTGTCAGGCGTGGAGGGACGCCAGTGTCGCTCCACACGGAATACGGGAACACCGTCGTTCAGTACGAAGAAGTAAGTCGGGCCTTCCACCAAATCTTCCTGCACATCCTGCATGGAAGGAACGCTGACGCTGAGTCCCCAGGTTCCCCAGTCCGGCACGTGTTTCTCGATATGCAGAAATCCCATGCCATGAACGATCTCCACTTCATCGAGTTTCGGGAGTGGGATGTCACCGAGCAACGCCTGCGGAAGCCAGTTTGAATGTTGGCCTATCTGGATGCACAGCGAGGCAAGACGATCCTCGTGCTCCGCCACGTAAATGACTTCGCCATCGGACGAGCGCTTCCAGACCTCGCTCGGCGAGAAGGCGAGAGGCGATGTCGCCGCCGCAGGGAGTGCGAGAGGCCCGAGCGCGGCAATCGAGAGGGCGAAGAAGCGAGCCGTCGGCGTCACGGCACCCGCCCGCCTCGCGCCACCGTGAACAGCGCATACCACTCCTCGCGCGAGAGTTGGACCGCATCCGCCGCGGCGCAGGCCACCAGCCGCACCGGGTCGGTGGTGCCGACGATGGGCTGCAGGCCGGCGGGATGGCGCAACAGCCAGGCTAGTTGGATCGCTTCCGGCGTCACGCCCTTCGCGTCGGCCAGTTGGCGCAGCAGTGTGGAGATCTCGCGGATCACGGGGTCGGCGAACTCGGACGTCGTGGCCAGCTTGCCGCCGGCCAGCGGCGACCACGCCTGCACGCGGATGTCGTGCAGGCGCGCGTGGTCCAGCATGCCGGCGGCCGAGGCATAGGCGTGGCCGGTCGTGTTGGCGACCACGCCTTCGTCGATCAGGGGCAGGTGCAGCAGGCTGATTTCCACCTGGTTCGCCACCAGCGGCTGTCGCACATGACGGCGGAGCAGGTCGATCTGGCCGGGCGTGTGGTTGCTGACGCCGAAGTGCCGCACCTTGCCGCTGGCATGCAGGGCATCGAACGCCTGCGCGACGTCTTCCGGCTCCATCAGCGCATCGGGGCGATGCAGCAGCAGCACGTCCAGATGGTCCACACCCAGGCGCGCAAGGCTGCCTTCCACCGAGGCCACGATGTGCGCATGGCTGAAGTCGTAGCGGCCCGGGGTGCCGGGCGGGTCGTCGGCGAAGCGGATGCCGCACTTCGATTGCAACACCATCTTCGCGCGCAGGCCCGGCGAGGCGCGCAATACGTCGCCGAAGACCTGCTCGGACTTGCCGCGGGCATAGATGTCCGCGTGGTCGAACAGGGTGATGCCGTGGGCCAGGGCGGTTTCGACCAGCCGTTGCGCGTTGCGCCGCTCGTCCGCGGTGATCGGCGAGGTGTCCCAGGCACGGCTCAGGTGCATGCAGCCGTAACCGATCCGGGACGTCGTGAGGCCCTCGGCGAGGGGATAGGTCTTCATCGGCAGGCCACGCAGGACGGGGACGGCATCATGCCAGAGCGTCGCGGCATGTCAGCTGCGCGCGCGTTCGGCGGCGAGCATCTGCGCCAGCGCATCGGCGTCCAGCGGACGCGCGAGATGGTAGCCCTGCACGTCGTCCACCCCGAGCGCCTGCAGGGCGGCCAGTTCGGACGCGGTCTCCACGCCTTCGGCCACCACATGCGACTGGGTCTGCCGCGCGAACTCGATCAGCGCGGCGGCCAGTGCGCGGCGGGGGGAATCGCTGTCGATATCGCGGGTCAGGCTGAGGTCCAGCTTGATGATGTCCGGCTGGATCGCCAGTACGTGCCGCATGCTGGCGTAACCCGCGCCGGCATCGTCCACGGCCACGCGCACGCCGGCTTCGCGCAGCGGCGCCAGGCGCTTGTTGAGCAGGCCGTAGTCGTCCACCAGCGAATGCTCGGTGATTTCCAGCACCACGCGGCGCGGATCGAGATCGTCGATATAGCCGTCGATGCCGCCGCTGATGATCGTCTGCGGCGACACGTTGAGCGCCACGTAGAAATCGCCCGGCATGTGACGAAGACCATCGAGCGCGGACAGGATGGCGTTGAGCTCCAGGCGCACGCCCAGGCCGATCTCGCGCGCCTCGGCGAACCACACGTCGGGCGTGCGCTGGGGTTCCAGCCTGAAGCGCGACAGGCATTCCACGCCGACGATGCGGCGTTCGCTGCTGCGGTAGATCGGCTGGTAGACCACGTGCGGTTGGCCCATTTCGAGCACCGCGGTGATGCGCGCGACTTTCTCTTCGTGCGCCTGCACGGCATCCAGGTCGCCGTCGATCTGGTACGCCAGCAGGTCGGCGAAGGCGCGCATCATGTGCAGGTCGCGCTGGCTGAGCGACAGGTTGGCGGCCAGGCTGAAGCAGCAGAAGGTGCCGTACACGCGGCCGTCGCGCAGTTGGATCGGCACGCTGAGATGGGCGCCGATGGGGACCAGTGCGGTCTCGGGGATGTGCTCGAGCAGCGGTACGGCGCGGGTATCGGGGATCAGTTGCGGGATCTGTCCCTCGACCACGCGCATGCAGTAGCCCTCTTCGAGCGGGCTCGAATCGCCAGGGCGGATGGGGGCGGGATCCAGGCGGCTGGCGACGTGGCGGAACACGCGGTCGCGACCGTTGAACTCGGAGACGAAGGCCACATCCATGTCGAGGTGGCGGCGGACGGCATCCAGCATGCGGTCCACGTTGCGGCCGATGGCAGCGGCACCGGGGCCGCCGTCCAGCCAGGCGTCGGACAACAGCTCGTCGTGGATTCTTCGATCGATCAAGGCTTCCTCCTGAAGACAGGCGTACGACGAAGTGGAACAGCCGTCGGGCCTGCTCCCGCCGCAAGGGCGGACGGGGAGGATGGCGTGGGGACAGAAGGGTACAGGCCACGCCGCGGACCTCTCGGCAGGTCCGAGTGTACCTTCATGTCACATAAGGGGAAGTGCCGGCCGGCTCAGGCCACGAACGGCTTGAAGGCCACGCCCAGGCCCTGCATGTCTTCGGGCTCGCCGAGCAGGTCCGAGCGCAGCAACGGGCGGGCGTCGATCCACTTCTTGCTGACCACCAGGTCCAGGCGATCGCCCTGGGCGGTCACGTCCAGGCGCGGGATGGCTTCGTTGTCGTGCGAGCGGTGCAGCAACACGGCCAGGCGCAGCAGCGCGGCTTTGCGCTTGGCGCTCAGCAGCAGGCGGTCGGGCAGGGCGTCGAAGGCATTCTTGGGAATGCCGCGGCGATGCGTGCGGACCAGGGCCGACAGCACCTGCTGTTCCTGGCGCGAGAAGCCTTCGATATCGGAGTGCTCGAGCAGATAGGCGCCGTGCACGTGGTATTGGCTGTGCGCGATGACCAGGCCGATCTCGTGCAGGCGCGCGGCCCAGCCGAGCATGCGCGCGTCGTCGTCGTCCAGGCCCCAGCTCTGCTCGACCTGTTCGAACAGGCGCATCGCGGTGGCTTCCACGCGCGCGGCCTGGAACTCGTCGATGCCGTAGCGCTGCATCAGCGCGGCGGTGGACAGGTCGCGCGGATCGTTGTCGCCGCCACGGCCCAGCATGTCGAACAGGATGCCTTCGCGCATCGCCGCCTTGCTGACCATCAGGCGCTGCAGGCCCAGCGCTTCGAACGCGGCCTCCAGCACCAGCACGCCGCCGGCGATGATCGGCCGGCGGTCGTTGGACAGGCCCGGCAGATCGATGTCCTCGATGCGGTCGGCCTGCAGCAGCTTCTCGCGCACCTGCGGCAGCGCCTCGGCGGTGACGGCGCCCTTGGTGAGCTTCATCGCCGCGCAGATCTCGCCGATCGCCTTGTTGGTGCCGGAGGAGCCGATGGCTTCCTGCCATCCCAGGCTGCGGTAGAGACCGGCGAACTGCTGGAACTCGGCGCCGATCTCGGTGAGCGCTTCTTTCCATCGCTTGCGCGAGAGCTTGCCGCCGGGGAAGAACCGGCGCGTGCTGGCGATGCAACCGGCCTGCAGGCTTTCGCGTTCGAGCGTGTCGAAGCCGCGGCCGATGATGAATTCGGTGGAGCCGCCGCCGATGTCGATCACTAGGCGGCGCTGGCTCGCCTTCGGCGGTTGGGAGTGCGCGACACCCAGGTAGATCAGGCGCGCCTCTTCGCGTCCGGAGACCACTTCGATCGGCTTGCCCAGCGCGGCTTCGGCCGCGACCAGGAACTCCTGCGGCTCGCGCAACTGGCGCACGGTATTGGTGGCGAGCGCACGCACGCGCGCCGCGGGAATATCGCGGATGCGCTGGCCGAAACGCGACAGGCAGTCGAGCGCGCGCTGGCGGGCGGCGGCGGACAGGCCGCCCTTGCCATCCAGGCCATCGGCCATGCGTACCGTTTCGCGCAGCCGGTCCACCACGCGCAGCTGGCCCAGCAGCGAACGCGCGACCACCATGTGGAAGCTGTTGGAACCCAGGTCGATCGCGGCCAGCAGGTCCCCGTCCTGGAGCGGCGGGGAGGTGGGGGAGTTCAAGGGCGCCATGCGATCAGTTTAGCCGGTGGGACCCGGCATTGCTGCACCGCGACGATGACGCCGGGCATCGCAGGATGCGTCCGATGGTCGCATCAGACCTTCGCCAGCAACGTGCCCTGGGCGGAATGCGGGGCGTCGTCGCCGGGCGTCAGCTTCTGGTAGCTGCCATCCGCCTGCAGTTCCCAGGCATTGCAGTTGTCGTCCAGGTAGTTCTGCAGGCCGTCCTTGAACACGCGCGAGGCGAGCTCCTTGTCGAGGATCGGGAAGCAGGTCTCCACGCGATGCAACAGGTTGCGTTCCAGCCAGTCGGCGCTGGCGCAGTACAACTCGGGCGAACCGTCGTTGCCGAACCAGTAGATGCGGCTGTGCTCGAGGAAGCGGCCGACGATCGAGCGCACGCGGATGTTGTCGGAGATTCCCGGCACGCCGGGGCGCAGTGCGCAGGCGCCGCGGACGATCAGGTCGATCTTCACGCCCGCCTGCGAAGCGGCGTACAGCGCACGGATGATGCGCGGCTCGTTGATCGCGTTGATCTTGGCGATGATGCGCGCGGGCTTGCCGGCCCTGGCCAGCTTGGCCTCGCGTTCGATCTTGCGGATCAGGCCGGGGTGCAGGGTGAACGGCGATTGCAGCAGGCGCTTGAGCTTGGTGGTGGGCGCCAGGCCCGACAGCTGCTGGAACAGCAGGTGCACGTCGGTGCCGATGTCCGGGTCGCAGGTGAGCAGGCCGATGTCGGTGTACGCGCGCGCCGTGCCGCTGTGGTAGTTGCCCGTGCCCAGGTGCACGTAGCGGCGCAGCTTGCGGCCTTCGCGGCGGACGATCAGCAGCATCTTGGCGTGGGTCTTGTAGCCCACTACGCCGTAGACGACCTGTGCGCCGGCTTCCTGCAGCTTGTCCGCCACGCCGAGGTTGGCGTCTTCGTCGAAGCGCGCGCGCAGTTCCACCACAACGGTGACATCCTTGCCGTTGCGCGCCGCCTGCACCAGCGCCTCGACGAGCGCCGAGTCCTTGCCGGTGCGGTACAGGGTCTGCTTGATGGCGAGGACGTCCGGATCGACGGCGGCCTGCTTGACGACTTCGAGCACGGCGGCGAAGGAGTCGAAGGGATGGTGCAGCAGCACGTCGCCGTCGGCGACCTTCTCGAAGATCGCATCGCTGTCGCGCAGCGTGCGCGGGGTGAACGCGGGGTACTTCAGTTCCGGACGCTGCACCAGGTCGTAGACCTGGATGACGCGGTTGAGGTTGACCGGGCCGTTGATCGGATAGACGGCGTTGTCGGGCAGGGCGAAATTCTGCAGCAACGTGCGCACGATGGGCTTGGGGCAGTCGTGCGCGATCTCCAGCCGCACGGCCGGCCGGTAGCCGCGGCCGACCAGTTCGTCGCGCAGGGCCAGCGCCAGGTTCTCCACTTCCTCCTCGTCGACGACGACCTCGGAGTTGCGGGTCACGCGGAACTGGTAGGAGCCCTTGACCTCCATGCCGGGGAACAGTTCGTCCACGAACACCGACAGCACCGAGGACAGCAGCACGAAGTCGTTCTCGCCGCCGGATACGCGCTGCGGCAGGTGGATGATGCGCGGCAGCGAGCGCGGCGCGCGCACGATGGCCAAGTGGCCGGCGCGGCCGAACGCATCCTTGCCCTTCAGCACGACCACGATGTTCAGCGATTTGTTGAGGATCTTCGGGAACGGATGCGCCGGGTCCAGGCCCAGCGGCGACAGCACCGGCATGATCTCGTTGCGGAAGTAGGCGCGCAGCCAGCGGGTCTGGCGGGCGTTCCAGCTGTCGCGGCCGAACACGCGCACGCCGGCTTCGGCCAGGCCCGGGCGCAGCACCTGGTTCCAGCACTTGTATTGCGCGTCCACCAGTTCGGCGGCGCGGTCGTGGATCTTGTTGAGCACGGTGGCCGGGCTCATGCCGTCGGCGCCCGGCGGCAGGCCGAAGTCCTGCGCGTGCCGCACGGTGGCGGCGCGGATCTCGAAGAACTCGTCCAGGTTGGTGCACGAGATGCACAGGAAGCGCAGGCGCTCGAGCAACGGCACCGACGGGTCCTGCGCCTGTGCGAGCACGCGGAAATTGAAATCCAGCTGGGACAGTTCGCGATTGAGGTACAGCGCGGGATCGCGCAGCACGTCTTCGCCGGTCAGGGCGGCGGGTGTCGTGTCGAGGGCGGCGTTCATGCGGTCTGGTCCGTCAGGGCGGGGGTTGAAGCGTCCAGGCGGGGTTCCACGCGCTGTGCGCCGAAATGCACGGAAAAAGTACTGCCGTGGCCGACTTCGCTTTCGATCTCGAGCCGCGCCTGGTGCAGGTTGAGCACGTGCTTGACGATCGACAGGCCCAGGCCCGTGCCGCCGCTCTCGCGCGAGCGGCTGGTCGAGACGCGGTAGAAGCGCTCGGTGATGCGCGGCAGGTGCGAGGACGGAATGCCGTAGCCGGTGTCGCGCACGCTGAGCACGGCGCCGTCGCCCTCACGCGCGAAGCGGACGGTGATGGTGCCCCCGACCGGGGTGTAGCGCACCGCGTTGCTGACCAGGTTGGAGAACGCGCTGTGCAGTTCCTTGTTCGATCCCGACAGGTCCACGCCGGCCTCGTCCAGGATCACCACGGTATGCCGGCGCTGGCTCAGCGCTTCGGCTTCGCGGCGCAGCGTGGCCAGCATGGGCGCCATGGCGACGTTCTCGTCCGGCAGGCTTTCCTGCGCTTCGAGGCGCGACAGGGTCAGCAGGTCCTCGACCAGTTGGGTCATGCGCTGCGACTGCTTCTGCATCTCCGACAACATGGGCGCCCAGTCCGGGTACTCGGTGGGTTCCAGCATGTCGAGGTAACCGTGCACGACGGTCAGCGGCGTGCGCAGTTCGTGCGAGACGTTGGCGACGAAGTCGCGCCGCATCTGCTCCAGGCGCAGCATCTTGCTGACGTCGCGCGCGACCAGCAGCCAGTACTGGTCGGAATAGGGGATCAGGCGCAGGTTGAGGCGCAGGTCCGGGTCCACCGGGGATGCGGCATCCAGCATCGGTTCGGCATTGCGTCCGGCGGCGAGCCAGTGGGACATCGGCAGCGGCTGCAGGCGGTCGCCGACCGGCGCCCCGATGTCGGTGGGGTACTGCAGGCCGAGCAGGCTGCCGGCCGCCTTGTTGAACCACTGCACGCGCTGGCTGTTGCGTTCCACCACCACCACCGCATCGGGCAGGGCGGCGGCGGCGGCGCGGTAGGCGCGCAGCATGTCGAGCAGGCGGCGCTTGCGGGTGCGCATTTCGGCCTGGCCGCGGAAGAGCAGGCGGTCGAGTTCGTTCCAGACGCCCTGGCCCTGCGCGGGCTCGAGGCGCTGGCGGGCAGTCAGCCGCAGCAGCACCTTGCGCAGGCGCCAGTAGTGCCACGTCACCACGCCCAGCGCGGCCAGCGTCACCACCGGCCACACCTGGCCCAGCAGCAGGCCGATCACCACGGCCAGCGCGAGGATGCCGGCCAACTGGCCTAGCGTCTTGAACCACGCGGAACGGATGTGGTGGGGCATGGATCGATTGTAGGCAGATATGTATGACAGCGACGCGCAGGCCGGGGCCTGCGGCTTACATCGCCGCGGAGAACCGGTAGCCGGAGCCGCGGACCGTCTGCACCATGTTCTCCAGGCCATGCGGTTCGAGCGTCTTGCGCAGGCGCCGGATATGCACGTCGACCGTGCGCTCTTCCACGTACACGCTGCCGCCCCAGACGTGGTCCAGCAGCTGGGTGCGGGAGTACACGCGCTCGGGATGGGTCATGAAGAAGTGCAGCAGGCGGTATTCGGTGGGGCCGATCGGCACCGGCGTATCGCCGGCGAACACGCGATGGGCTGCGCCGTCGATGCGCAGGTTGCCGACCGACACGCTGCCGTCCTCGTCGTCGTCGCGCGAGCGGCGCATGACGGCGCGGATGCGGGCCAGCAGCTCGCGGGCCGAGAAGGGCTTGACCACGTAGTCGTCCACGCCGGCCTCGAGGCCGCCGACACGGTCGTTCTCTTCGCCGCGGGCGGTGAGCATGATGATCGGCACGTCCCGGGTCATGGCGTCTTTGCGCCAGCGGCGGGCCAGTTCCAGGCCGCTGGTGCCGGGCAGCATCCAGTCCAGCAGGATCAGGTCGGGGACGCGGTCGGCGATGGCGTTCTGGGCCTCGCGGGCGTCGCCGGCATGGATGGGCTCGTACTCGCCCTTGCGCAGGGCGAAGGCCACCATGTCGCGGATGGCGGGTTCGTCGTCGACGATCAGGATGTGCTTCTGCACGCGGCGTCCGGTGGCGTGGGGTTCTGCGCCAGTAGACGACAATTTTATGACGATTACATGACGGGCCGCCGGGGTGTCACAAGGCCACGCCGGCCTGGTTCAGCGGCGTTCGACGTCGGGGTCGCGGATGCCCTGGCGGCGCAGTTCCAGCACCTCGGGGGTGATGGCGGCGATCCGGGCGTCGACCCGGGCCCGGGCGTAGTAATCCAGGTCGCTCTGCTTCTTGAGATTCTGCAACTGGATCAGGGCCTGTTCCGGCCGGCCGTTGAGGTAGGCCGCCTCGGCATAGGCCTCGCCGGCCCGGGCCGTGTCGCCGGCCAGTTCGTTGGCACGGGCGAACTGCTGCTGGAAGACCGGGTCGTCGCCCGCCCGCGCCATCAGCGGGCGGAGTACCGCCTGGGCGCGGCGGCCGGCCTCGGCGCCGCCCTGCTCGTTCAGCACCTTGGCGTAGGTCAGGGCCACCGGGCGGTTCTGCGGCAGGCGCTGGACCAGGGCGTCGAAGCGCCGGTTCGCCGCGGCGGTGTCGCCGGTGCGGGATTCGGCTTCGCCCAGGGTCAGGGACACCCACAGGCTGTCCGGGTAGGTGTCATCCAGCTTGCGCAGTTCGGTCAGCGCGGTGCGGACATCGCCGCCCTGCAGGTGGGCCACGGCCAGGCCATAGCGCTGCGGTCCGCCGAGGGGCTTGCCGGTCTGGCGGCGCAGGGTCTCGTATTCGCGCACGGCCGCCGACGGCGTATCCGCGCTGAGCGCGCGCAGGCGTTCGCGGGCCCAGTCGAAGTCCCCCGTGTCGCCCTGGCCGAAGCCGAGCGACGGCAGGGTGACGGGAACCGGCAGCAAGGGGTTCGCGCTGCGGGTTTCCGGCAGGGTGATGCCGCGTCGGTCGAAGCGCTCCACGCGTTCGCCGCCCGGCACGGCGGTGACGGTGGTGACCTGTTCGCCACGCAACGGGTCGGCGCGCTGGCGCGCTTCGCTGATGCGGGTGGTGGTGACCGGGTGGGTCTGCAGGTAATCGGGGACCGCCTCGCGCCCACTGCCTCTCGCCACCCGGGTGGCCTGCTGCAGTTTGGAGAAGAAGCCGGCCATCGCATCGATGTCGTACCCGGCGCGCGACAGCGTGCGGATGCCCACGCGGTCGGCCTCGGATTCGTTGGAGCGGGTGTAGTCGATCTGCCGCTGCTGCATCAGGCCCATGGCCGACGCGATGGCGGCCTGCGAGGCATCGCCGCTGGAGCTGCCGCCAGCGGCCTGCGCCAGCACGATGGCGCCCAGCATGCCCAGCAGGATCGGGATCTGGTCGCGCTGCGCGCGCTCCACGCCGCGCAGTACGTGTTGCTGGGTGACGTGGGCGATTTCGTGGGAGAGCACCGCCGCCACTTCGTCCTCGCGGTCGGCCGTCAACACCAGGCCGGCATTCATGCCGATGTAGCCGCCCAGGGTGGCGAAGGCGTTGATCTGCCGGTCGCGCATCATGAAGAAGGTGTACGCCTGCTGCGGGTTGTCGCTGTCGGCGCCCAGTCTGCTGCCGACGGTCTGCAGCCAGTCGGTGACCAGCGGGTCTTCCAGCAGGTAACCGTAGTTGCGCAGCTCGCGCAGCATCATGCCGCCGTATTGGGCCTGGCGCGCCGGGGTGAGCAGCTCGCCAGCGGAAGAGCCGATGTCCGGCAGCCGGCTGTCCTGCGACGCCGCCAACGGCGCCGCGAGGACCAGGGTCAGGGCAGTGGCGAGCAGCAATGGGCGCAAATGGAAGCTCCGTGGCGGATAATGGCGCCGTCATCAGGATGACCGGTCGTTGATCCGGGCGAGTGAATACGTGGTTAACCGGACCAGTACCGGTCCGCACTGTTCCATGTCGCCGGCTGGAACCCGACCCGGTCGGCCCGATATCGGTTGCGACCGCAGTATGTCCTTTTCGTTCCGGAGAACTCCCTTGAGCGACACCCCGCAAGGCGCCACCGCGCCGGAAATCACCCTCTACAGCACCGCCATCTGTCCGTACTGCGTGGCCGCGAAGAACTTCCTGAAGAGCAAGGGCCAGGCCTGGACCGAGGTGCGCATCGACCTGGACCCGGCCGAGCGCGAGAAGATGGTCGCCAAGGCCAGGCGCACCAGCGTGCCGCAGATCTTCGTGGGCGAGGTTCACGTGGGCGGTTACGACGACATGATCGCGTTGCACCGCGCAGGCAAGCTCGATGCGCTGCTGGCGGGAGAGGCCGCATGAGCGCCGCCGACGACAGCCAGGACCGCGTGAAGGCGTTCACCGAATTCCGCCAGCGCATGAACAAGCGCATCCTGGACGAGCCCAACCAGGTCGTCCGCCGGTTCTTCGCGCTCGACACGCAGACCTACCAGGAAGGCGCGCTGGACGTGAAGACCAAGGAACTGCTGGGCCTGGTCGCCTCGATGGTGCTGCGTTGCGACGACTGCATCAGCTACCACGTCGCCCAGTGCAAGGAGGCGGGCGTGACCCGCGAGGAATTCTTCGAAACGTTCTCCGTCGGGCTCGTGGTGGGCGGCTCGATCGTCATCCCGCACCTGCGCCGGGCGGTGGATTTCCTCGACCAGTTGGAAGGTGGACAGGCGGACGCGCCGGTGGCTCACGACCACTGATGCCGCAGCGGGAGCGGGATCGCCTCCACCCGCGAGCGCCCCACCTGACGGCGTCCTCCGCCGTCGTCCCAGCGAAGGCTGGGACCCATCTTGATCGTTGTCTTCCACCGTCGCCGCGGGAAGGAGCAGCAGCGGCGTGGATCCCGGCCTTCGCCGGGAGGACGGTCCCGGGGGTTGATCCCTTCCGCCTTCGCCCTGCAGGGTCGGCCTCAGACCAACGTCGATTAGGGGCCTTGCGGGCCGTTCGGGCATAATTGGCGGACAAAACTTCCTTTTCGCGCCCGCCGCGGCCCTGTCCGGCGCGCGCCCCTGTTCGGAAACCCCACTCAATGACCCAGACGATTACGGTCATCCGCGGCGACGGTATTGGCCCGGAGATCATGGATGCCACCCTGTACGTGCTCGACGCCCTCAAGGTCGGCCTGACCTACGAAGAGGCCGATGCCGGCATGGTCGCGCTGGAGAAGCACGGCGACCTGCTGCCGCAGGCCACGCTGGATTCCATCCGCAAGAACGGCGTGGCGCTGAAGAGCCCGCTGACGACGCCGGTGGGCGAGGGTTTCAGCTCGATCAACGTGGCCCTGCGCCGCCACTTCGACCTGTACGCCAACGTGCGTCCGGCGAAGTCGTTCCCGAACACCAAGTCGCGTTTCCCGTCGGGCGTGGACCTGATCACCGTGCGCGAGAACACCGAAGGCGCGTACATCGGTGAAGGCCAGTCGATTTCCGAAGACGGCGAAACCGCGCTGCTGACGCAGAAGATCACCCGCAAGGGCTCCGACCGCATCGTGCGCTACGCCTACGACCTGGCCCGCAAGACCGGCCGCAAGAAGGTCACCATCGTCCACAAGGCCAACATCCTGAAGACGACCTCGGGCCTGTTCCTGAAGGTCGCGCGCGAAGTGGCCGCGCAGTATCCGGACATCCAGACCAACGAGATGATCGTGGACAACACCTGCATGCAGCTGGTGATGCGTCCGGAGCAGTTCGACATCATCGTCACCACCAACCTGTTCGGCGACATCATCTCCGACCTGTGCGCCGGCCTCGTGGGTGGCCTGGGCCTGGCTCCGGGCGCCAACATCGGCGTCGATGCGGCGATCTTCGAAGCCGTGCACGGCTCCGCCCCGGACATCGCCGGCAAGGGCGTCGCCAATCCGTGCGCGCTGCTGCTGGGCGCGGCGCAGATGCTGGACCACCTGGGCCAGCCGGAGAAGGCCGAGCGCCTGCGCGCGGCCATCATCGCCACGCTGGAAGCCAAGGATTCGCTGACCCCGGACCTGGGCGGCGAGGGCAATACGATGTCGTTCGCCAAGGCGATCGCCAGCCGCGTGTAAATCCGTCCTGCATCGCGGTACGCACGAACGGGACGCTCAGCGTCCCGTTTTTGTTGGTCCCTGTCCCATCCATGGGGTTGGACGCTAGGCTGGCGGCACGCACAATCCGCGGCCCCACGCAGAAGGCCTTGCCATGTCCGTCCGTCCCAGCGCACTCGCGCTGACCCCGCTGCTGCTGTTCCTCGCGTTGTTCTTCGGTGCCGGGCTGTACTACACCGGGCAGGGCGACGCGATGGGCTTCTACCGTCTGCATGCGCCGGTGGCCATCCTCCCCGCGATCGCGCTGGGCCTGTGGATCGCGCACCGCGCCGGGGTCAAGGCGATGGATACGCTGCTGCAGGGCATCGGCGACAGCAACATCATCCTGATGTGCCTGATCTTCCTGCTGGCCGGCGCCTTCGCGATGGTCACCAAGCAGATCGGCGCCGTGGATGCCGTGGTCGCCCTCGGCGTGGGTGCGCTGCCGCCGGCGCTGATCCTGCCGGGCCTTTTCCTCGTCGCCGGCTTCCTCTCGCTGGCCGTCGGCACATCGATGGGCACCATCGCGGCGGTCACCCCGATCGCGCTGGGCGTGTCCGATGCCGCCGGCATCGACCGTGCGCTGGTGGTGGGCGCCGTGCTGGGCGGCGCCACCTTCGGCGACAACCTGTCGGTGATCTCGGACACCGCCATCGCGGCGGCACGCACGCAGGGCTGTACGGTGCGTGAGAAGTTCCGCGAAAACGTGAAGATCGCGCTGCCGGCCGCCCTGCTGACCCTGGTGGTGCTGGCGGTCGTGGGAGATGCCTCCCCGGTGGAGGCGACCGAGCCGACGTCCGCGTGGCTGGTACTGCCTTACGTGCTGGTGCTGGTATTGGCGGTCACCGGCCTGGACGTACTGGTCGTGCTGACGATCGGGCTGGTGGTGGCGGGGTTGTTCGGCCTGTGGTTCGGGCCGGCGGACTACGCCCTGCCGAACTTCGCCGACGACATCTATGCTGGGTTCGAGGGCGTGGTGGAGATCACGCTGCTGGCCTTGTTCATCGGTGGGCTGGGTGCGCTGATGAAGGCGAGCGGCGGCCTGGACTGGCTGGCCAGGCAGATCACGCGCGTCGCGCGCGGCAACACCGGCCGTCGCACCGGCGAGTGGTGCATCGCCGCGCTGGCCTCGCTGACGGACGTGTTCACGGCGAACAACACCGTGGCCATCCTGATCAGCGGGGGCGTGGCGCGCGACATCGCCGAACGCCACGATGTGCCGCCTGCGCGCGCGGCCAGCGTGCTCGACATCTTCGTCTGCATCGTGCAGAGCCTGCTGCCCTACGGTGCGCAGATCCTGCTGGCGGCGTCCCTGGCCAGCCTGTCGCCGCTGGCGCTGATGGGGAAGGTGCACTACTGCTGGTTGCTCGCAGGCGTGACCGTACTCTTCATGGTCTGGCCCTCGCGACGGGGCAGGATCGCCACGGCATGAAAAAAAGGGCGCCCGAGTGAACTGACCCCCAAATGTTGGACGGTCGGTTTGTAGCTTACGCTGCCAAGGGCTGGGTTCGGTACTGCACCGGGCTCAGCCCTTTTAGTTTCAGCATG
>NZ_LMGY01000020.1 GCF_001427585.1 Pseudoxanthomonas sp. Root630
CCTCGGCCTTGAACTCGTCTGTGAATCGCTTGCTCGCCATAGATCCTCCGATCCTCAAAAGACACTATCAGGTGTCTACGGAATCGGGGGCGTACCACTCATGGCCCGCATAGAGCGCGCTAGGCCCAAACAAATAGACACCCACAATGTCTGAAATCAGCTCCTCAAGTGCCCGCTTTCTTAAGCTAAAAACTTTCTCTATGAGCTTTTGGGCATCGATGATTGAGGGAGAGCCCCCCATCGCTGCAATCACTTTAGCTCGGATCGCAGCTTCCTCGCCCGAAAAAGTAGCATCTGCTTGCTCTTGCTTAAGAAACTCCCCGGCAATCCTGTGGCCTATTTCATGGCCAAAGATTGCGTACATTCTGACATTGTCTCGCTCAATTCTCGGAAACGACACCAAGTCGCGCGGACCGGTGTAAGCCTTCAGAACAGCGTCGATTTCGGCATCAGGACCCAAGTACTGAAAGAGCACAGCAAGATTTTCGACAAACGGCCGAATCGTAAAATTGTAAACAGACTGCGGCCATGCCAAGAGATTCGACGGCCAACCCAGCCTGGCGTACAGAGATTGAAGCAATACGACTAGGCCACGGGGGGTTTGGTCAGTGCCTGCATTATCGAAGTACTCGAGTGTTTCGCCCAGCTCTATCACGACCTCGCCGGCCATGATCAGCGTCTTTTCGTCAGCAATTAGCTGTACGCGCTTCTGAAGGAGCGTAAGAAGGTCAGCCAGAAGCCATAGTGCTTTCGCGGCGCCGTCGTCGGGATAGTCTCTAGCGTGAAGCTCGGCAAAGCGTTGCTTCAGCGACTCACACAACGCCCCCGTGCGAAGGCGTTGATGCTCAAGGGTGTTGAATGGATTAGGCGTAGTGGCCAAGCATCGCACTCCGACTACCATCGGCAGGTCGGAGTCGATTATGTTCTATTAGGCTTCGCAACGACATGTAAAGCCGATCGAAAAACACCTTAATGCCACTCACCATGTCCGGATCGACACGAGCCACGTTGCCGGCAGCAATCTCGTGTACGGCTGCAGCAAACGAATTGAAGGTGTCCGGAACTCCCCGGTCTTCAAACAATCCCAGCGATTCGATCGGATTGAGCGCATAGCCAAGAGCTTCGGTCGTGCGGAGAGCTCCCCCTCCCGTTTGGGCGCCCGTAGACACAAAGGCTGCTCCATCGGCGACTTGGCGAAGAAACTCCTCAGCACTTAGCAGAATGGCTTGTTCTTCAGCCGAAAGCTCCAAGTGCGCTATTGCCCGCTCAATCGCGCTAGAGGAGCGGGCAGCAAGTAAACCAAACCGAATGGTTTGGGCGCTACGAAGTTGCATGCTTGGGTCGCTCATGAGGAGCCGCTCCGCCGAGACTTGAAATTTGGGCCAAACTGACCCACGCTCTATGGTCCATTTGCTGCACGAGGGGCTACCGCGTTCACCCTCGATTAAAAACGGGACTACGGGCTTTGGAGCAGTTTAGTCGCTTTTTTACGAAAAGTCTATTACCACAACATTCGGGGCTTTCTCTTGCATACGACCCCAAAATAGCGGGGTGAGGCTCAGGGCTCCTAAGGCCGAATATGGTCCAAACTGACCCAAAATTTACGTTTTCCAGCGCCATGGTCACGGTAGACCTACGACGCCGGCTCAAGGCTCCGAAAGTCATTCTTGAGGCTCTGGGGTGGACGGGCGAGGCGGCACCCACGGTGCTAATAGCCGAAATAGTTGAACTCGGTCACCTTCGCTTTTGGAGTCGGGAGCGAGTGGCCGGCTTGCTTCTGGAGATCGAATCTGACCTGCATGGTCCAAGTTTCGAAGAAGCCCAAGATCTGCGTGCACATCGTGATCGCTACCGCGAGGTGACCCTTCGTCCTTCCGATGGTCGGATCCAGCTGTCCGAAGCGCTCCATGCAATTGTGGAGCCCGCCCTTGAGCCATGCCTGCTTTACGCTGAGTTGGGAGAGGGTTTCATAGACCTATTCTCACAGCGCGGCCGGCTCTCGCGACTGCGGAAGAGAACTATTGGCTTGTCACGTTAGGCGGGACTGAGCCAAGCCCGAGTCAAGCTTGCGCCGACGAGCACAACCCACGTCTAGGTCCTGCATCAGGCTCGTCTTTGCCTCTTACAACTGCCACGCCCATGGCCGCTCCTGGCCTATTCCGTTGAAAAACTCTGTTGAATCGGCCGGCTGATGCTGATTCACTGGCGTCCCATCGATCGAGCGGAAGTTCACGCGATGATGGGACGTCAGGAAGTCGGCCAAGCGCCGCTGTTCTACGCCTTCAACCTGGAAGACCACGTTCCAGCGAACCATCTGCTCCGCGGGATCGATCAGTTCCTGGACCTTGGCGAGCTGCACCGGCACCTCGCCCCGCACTACAGCCACACCGGCCGCCCCTCCGTTGATCCGGCGCTGCTGATCCGGATGCTGATCGTGGGCTACTGCTTCGGCATCCGCTCCGAGCGCCGGCTGTGCGAGGAGGTGCATTTGAACTTGGCCTACCGCTGGTTCTGTCGGTTGGGGCTGGAGGATGCAGTGCCGGACCATTCGACCTTTTCAAAGAACCGGCATGGACGGTTCCGCAACAGCGACACGCTGCGCTTCGTGTTCGAGAAGGTGCTGGAGCGCTGCTTGGCTGAGGGCCTGGTCGGAGGCGAAGGCTTCGCCATCGATGCCAGCGTCATCAAGGCCGACGCAAACCGCCAGCGCGGTGTCCCGGGCAGCGATGCCAGCTGGGACCGGGAGTCGTCGCTCACGCGCCCGGTACGCGAGTACCTGGAAGCGCTGGACGCCGCAGAGGAAGCGCGTAAGCCTCCGAAGAACGTGTCGCTCACCGACCCGGCCGCGCAGTGGACGGCCGCGCCCGGCGGCCCGGCGTTTTACGCCTATTCGACCAACTACCTGATCGACACCAAGGCCGGCGTCATCCTCGACGTCGAGGCCACGCCCGCACACCGCACGAACGAGGTGAACGCCACCAAGGTCATGGTGGATCGCGTCGAGGAACGGTTCGAGATCAAGCCGACGCATCTGATCGGCGATACGGCCTACGGCACCGCCGAGATGCTGGGCTGGATGGTGGATGAGAAAGCGATCGAACCGCACGTTCCGGTGTGGGACAAGGCCGAGCGCAAGGATGGTTCGCTGGGACGTTCCGACTTCCGCTGGGAGGCCGAAGCCGACGAATATCGCTGCCCACAGGGCAAGCCGTTGCGCTCAACTGGCAAGCCTACGGCGGACGACACGCTGATCTATCGCAGCAGCGTCTACGACTGTGCTGGATGCGAGCTCAAGTCCCGGTGCTGCCCGAACACCACGCATCGGAAGATTGCACGGCAGGTCAACGAGTCCGCACGCGATGTGGCCCGCCAACTGGCAACGACATCTCGATACGCACGATCGCGTCGGCATCGGAAGAAGGTCGAGATGCTGTTCGCGCACCTCAAACGCATCCTGCGGCTGGATCGCTTGCGGCTTCGGGGCCTGAAGGGTGCCCACGACGAGTTCCTATTGGCGGCGACTGCGCAGAATCTACGAAGAATGGCCGCGTGGTTGATGCCGAAAGGCCAGGAAGCGGGAATTGCGATACCCATCTAAAGGCATCATGGCGCTTGCGTGCCCCATTTTGCTTCATCCCTTATCGAACAACCTTGGCACCAGCTGCTTAATCACATGGCACTCCGGCTCAAGAACAGAGTTTTTCAACGGAATAGACCCAAAGCGGACACCTTGGCGGGGCGAGCTCCAGTTGCTCAGCGGACATCTAGCCGGTCGGGTGGCCTGACCGTCTTGCGAGCTGCTTGCTGTACGGATTAAGGGCCGGCGGGGTGCGCTCACTCCGTTGCCTCCAGTGTCGTTAGCGGCACACCACCGGGATTTGATCCATAGGGCGGGGAGGGGCGGCTAACGGGTATGCGGGGGTTGAGGCGAGCCCATGAGGTTGGCTCATATCGCAGCGCCCTTCGTTTCGCCCGAGGTGCCTCTAAACCTCGCGCTGAGGTCCTCCGGTCCTCTCTGTGGCGCCGCGCAAACGAGGCAGAGCGAATTCACATACATGAATCACATCACATTTGTGATGTTCATCTTGACCCTGTGTGATTCGAATTACACAATTTGCCCGTAGTCGGGGTATGCGGACGTGCTTTGCCGCCTGCATAAAGTTTGATCGACGCACCGCTTTTCCTGATCCCAGGCGCCCGAGAGGCCGGGATTGAAAAGCTGACATCGCGTCGGCGGTGGGTGCGGGACAGGGGAAATCCGAAGTGATGAAGCAATCTGGTCCGGCGGCAGGTGTCCCTGCGTTCGTACGCGCGAAATCTGAATTACCCCAGCAGCTTCATCCGCAAGCGCCCTCGCGGACGATCGCGTCCTGGCGGCGACTGGCCTTGCTCGCGCTGTGCTGCATCGCACCCGCTGCGTGGGGCGCGGACCTGCAGCTCACCGACCTTTCCGACAGCGGTTACGACCCCGTGCCCGCGGGCAGCGACGTCGTCTACGCGATCACGCTCGAGAACGGCGCGGGCGATGTCGCCAACAACACCGTCAGCATCTTCGATCTGCCGGCAGGCACGACGGCCAACAGTCTTCCCGCCTTCTGCACCGCCGATGCGGGCGTCCCCACCCGCATCGTCTGCAACCACGGTGCACTGCAGGGCACGCTGGCGGGCGGCTCGCCGGTCAGCTTCCAGATCGGCGTCGACACCGGCGGCCAGGCTCCCGGGACCGTGACCATGCGTGGCGCGGTCGGCTTCGGCGCCAATACGCCGCCGGCCAGCACGCCGATCGCCAGCCTGACGGCGGCTGATCCGTTCTTCAGCGGCGACACCAATACCGCCAACAACATCCGCAGCCAGGCGACCACGCTGACGGTGGCGGGCGACCTGCGCCTGCAGAAGACCGCCTCGCCGAATCCGGTGGTGGGCGGCGGCGAAGTGACGTACACCCTGACGGTCATCAACGATGGCCCCAGCCCGTCGACCAACTTCCGTGTCGTCGACACCCTGCCCGCCGCGACGACGTACGTGGCGAACAGCTTCAATGGCACCGGCTGGACCTTCAACGCCGGCACGATGACGGCCACCCACGCCGGCACGCTGGCTGTGAACGGCAGTGCCACGTTCACGTTCCGGGCGCGCGTCAATGCAGGCAGCGGCAACATCACCAACGCCGCCGTCGTCGAAAACATCGGTACGCCGGATCCTGATCCGAACAACAACGATGCCGAAGTCACCACCCCGATCATCCCGGGTGCCGACCTGGCCCTCAGCAAGTCCGCGGCGCCCGCGCCTGCGATCTCCGGCCAATCGGTCACCTTCACGCTGACCGCCCGCAACCTGGGCCCCAGCCTCGCCCAGAACGCGAGCATCGTCGACGCGTTGCCGGCGGGTTTCGTCATCACCGGCGGCACTCAGCCGGCGGCATGGTCGTGCGTGAGCGACGGCACCAACAGCACCCGCACCTGTACGCGCAGCGCGGACATGCCGGTCGGTGCCGTGGAAACGATCACCATCGTGGCGACCGTGCCCGCGAGCGGCACGAACAGCAGCGGGGACGTCACCAACGCGGCCACCATCACCTCGGCCACGCCGGACCCGAACAGCCCGGGCAACGGCGTAGACAACAACACCGGCAGCGTCACGTTCACCGTGCTCGCCGACGGCGCCGACCTGTCGCTGACGAAGACCAAAACGCCCGAACTCATCGCCGTGTGGGACGGCATCGGCAGCGATGCCGACAGCCGGATGACGTCGAACATCGTCGTGCAGAACCTGGGCCCGCGTGCCGCGACCGGCCAGGTGCAGGTGGTGGACGAGCTGGCGGCGGGCGAGGAGTTCGTCTCCGCGTCGGGACCGTGGACCTGCAGCGTCGATAACCCGTACGCGGTGCCGCCGGCGCGCCAGCGCGTCACCTGCGACCTCAATGCGGGGTCGCTGCCGCTGGCCGTCAACGCCAATGCGCCGCAACTCCAGATCATCAGCCGCGCCCGCGCGGCCGGCGCGCTGACCAACACGGCGTGCACGGGCGGTTCCAACGGCTCGCTCGAGCCGCTGACCGGCAACGGCATCAACGTCGACCCTGAGACCGGCAACGACTGCAACGGGGCGGGCACCCGCACGACCAACGAGCGCGCAGACCTACGCATCGCCAAGCAGACCAATGGCGCCGGCCCCGGCGACAACATCCTGACGGCGAGTCAGACCACGGTGACCTACACGCTGACGGTGACCAACGACGGTCCCGACAGCACCACCGGCGTGGTCGTCAACGACGCCATCCCCGGTTTCGTCCCCGGCCGCACCACGGTGACCGCAACCACGGTGCCGGCGGGCTGGACCTGCAGCACCGGCGGATCGGTGGTCTGCCGTTCCAACAACAACGCCCTGGCCAGCGGTGCCAGCGCGACCATCGTGCTGACGGTGCAGCGCGCGCTGTTCGACAGCGCCGGCGCCGGTGCCAGCACCTGCGGCGGCACGCCGATCAACAACGCGTTCTGCAACACCGCCGGTGTCGGCATCGACGCGTCCGTGGCCGGCTCGGTCGGCGAGATCGACGCGTCCAACAACAGCGCCTCGGACTGGCTGCAGGTCGATCGCGTGGCCAACGTGCGCACCACGGCGAAGAACATCACCTCCGGCGCCACCGGCCAGGCGGGCGTCAACACGACGTACGTGATGTCCTACGCCAACGAGGGCCCGTCGACCGCGCCGGGCGTCGTGTTCCGCGATGTCTTCACGATTCCCGCGAACGACGCCGGCTTCGTGCTGGTATCGGCCACGCGTACCGGCGGCGGCACTGCGACGTGCACGGCCACGCCCGGCGCCGGCGTGACCACGGCGGTCGCCAGCGGCGGTACGTCGTACGCCAATCCGACCGGCGGCACCGCGACGGTGACGGTGACGTGCGTGCCGTTGTCCATGACCAACGGCCAGACCGAAGACCTGACGGTGGTGATCCGCCCGAACGTCAACGTCGGCAACACGGGTCGCACGTTCACCAACGTGGCCGACTTCTACTTCGACCGGAACAACGACGGCACGCCCGACGCCGCCACCGGCAGCGATGCGAACGGCAGCTTCGACTACAACCTCAACACCTCCGCCGCCGACGACCAGCGCGCGGCGACGCTGCCGTTCAACAGCGGTGCGGTGGACCTGATCACCAACAAGATCGACGTGGGCTTCACCGGCGGCGTGGATCCGCTGGGCTACAACGCGAACGACCTCAGCCAGAACCTGATCACCTACCGCCTGACCGTGCGCAACAACGGGCCGTCGCTGGCCACGAACGTGCGTGTGTCGGACACGATCACGCCACAGGCTGGCCGCACCGTGCGTTACGTCGGCGCGTCGGAAACGACCGGTGGTCCGTTCGTGGTCGGCGCGTGCAGCGTGACCGCCGGTGCCAACCCGACGGTGGGCGCGCCGCTGACCCTGGACTGCGTCATGCCGGGCGCGGGCTTCGCGGCCAACCAGGCCGGCGTGGTCGCCAGCGGCCAGACCAGCACGCTGTATGTGCGCTTCCAGTACGAAACCGCGCCGGGTGCGGCCGGTGACACGCTGTTCAACAGCGTCACCGCGAGCTCGGAAGAGACCGACACCAATCCCGCCAACAACACGGCCGACCAGGACACGACGATCCGCGCGCGCGCCGACATGGGCGTGAACAAGACGACCGTGGTCGCCGCGCCGGACACCGATCCGGCGGTGGCGTTGCCGCCGACGGTGACCAGCGTCGCGCTGCGCCAGCCGTTCTTCTACGTGGTCGACGGCGTGAACAACGGCCCCGGCGCGAGCCTCTCGCTGGACCGTACCGGCAACAATCCGCTCAACGGCACCGGCACCGTGGTCACCGACACCTTGCCTGCGGGCCTGGTGGTCACCGGCACGATCACCTGGCGCAAGGTGGGACCGAACCCGGGCGGCGGTGAAGTGCCCGTGGGTACCGGTACCTGTACGCAGGCGGGCAGCACCGTCACCTGCAACCTGGGCGACGTGACCGCCACCGGTCGCGTGCGCATCATCGTGCCCTCGCGCTGGGACACCTATCCGTCCGGCGGCAGCGTCAACAACACCGCGACGATCTCCACCCAGCAGGTCGATCCGATCCCGGGCAACAACACCGTGACCGTGCCGCTGGCCGTCACCCGTTCGTCGCTGGCGGGCGTGGTCTTCCAGGATCGCGATCGTGCCGGCGCCAACGGCGGTACCCACCAGGGTGTCGGTACCGAACCCGGCATCGCCGGCGTGACCATCACGCTGACCGGCACCGATGCCTACGGCAATACGGTCAACCGTACCGCGGTCACGGCCGCGGGCGGCACCTACAGCTTCACCGACCTGTCGCCGGCGAATGCGTCGGGCTACACGCTGACGCAGACGCAGCCGGCCGGCTACGTCAACAGCCCGTCCGTGCTGCCCACTACGGGCGGCAGCGAGCCTTCCGTTGGCGGCACCTACAGTGCGGGCTCGCCGAACTCGGTGATCGCCGCCATTCCGGTCGGCGCCAACGACACCGGCGTGCGCTACAACTTCCCGGAAGTGCGCCGTCCCTCGCTGTCGGGCTTCGTCTACATCGACGGCAATTTCAGCAACGTGCGCGAAGGTAGCGACGGCGCCATCGCAGGCGCGACGGTCGAACTGTTGAACGCCGGCACCGGTGCCGTGGTGGCGACCACCACGACCAATGCGTCCGGTGCCTATAGCTTCACCAACCTGGATCCGCTGATCGTCTACACGCTGCGCGAGGCGCTGCCCGCCGGCAACTACCAGAACCGCCCGACCGCGGTGAACGCCGGCCTGATCGGCGGCGCCGCATGCGTTACCGGTTGTACGCCGGGCACCGGTGTCGGCGGTGATGCCGCCACGACCGACCGCATCAGCAGCATCGACCTGGGCGCCGGCACGGACGGCACCGTGTTCAACTTCGGCGAAGACGCCGTGGCCGGCATCAGCGGCAGCGTCTATGTCGATCGCAACGGCAATGGCGACTTCGACGCCGGCGACGCGGGCGCGACGCACTCGCGTCCCAACGGCGGCCTGCAGGGCGTGACCGTGACGCTGACCGGCGCGGGCGCCGACGGCATCTTCGGCAATGGCGACGACCCGGCGCCGGTGACGCTGCAGACCGATGCCAACGGTGCGTACCAATTCACCGGCCTGGTGGTCGGACAGAACTACCGGGTGACCGAGACCCAGCCGGACGGATACGGCAACGGCACCGAGAACACCGCCAACGTCATCGATGTCACGGCATTGCCGTCCGCCGGTGTCACCGGCCGTGACTTCGGCGAAACCCTGGGTTCGCTGGCAGGCGCCGTGTTCGAGGATTTCTCGACCACGCCGGCCAACAACAACAACGGCAGCTTCGATGGCGGCGAGAACCCGATCGCCAGCGTGACGCTCACGCTGACCGGCACCGATCTGCTGGGCAACGCGGTCAACGTCACCGTGCAGACCAACGCGAGCGGCGCGTACGTGTTCCGCGACCTGTTGCCGCCGCAGGCCGGCACCACGTACACGATCACCGAAACGCAGCCCACCGGTTACATCGACGGCCGGCATACGCCGGGCAACGCGGCCACGCCGGGCACGGCGACCACGGCGAACGTCATCGACGGCATCGCGATCAACGCAGGCCAGGCGGCCACGGGCTACCTGTTCGGCGAACTGGCCAACGCCATCATCAGCGGCACCGTGTACCTGGACCGCGACGACGATGGCGACCGCGACGCGGGCGAACCGGGTATCCCCGGCGTCACCGTGGTGATCGAAGGCGCGGGCCCGGATGGCGCGTTCGGCACGCCGGACGACCTGCCGCCGGTCACCCTGACCACCGACGCGAACGGCGGCTACAGCTATGGCGGTGCGATCACCGGCCAGAACTACCGCATCGTCGAAACCCAGCCGACCGGGCTGGCGAACGGCCAGGAGAACCCGACCAACACCATCGTCGTCACCAACCTGCCGGCGAGCGGTTCCAGCGGCAACGATTTCGGCGAGCGCGCGGCATCGCTGTCGGGCAACGTGTGGCTCGATGCCAACAACAACGGCGTGCGCGATGCGGGCGAGAACGGCATCGCCGGCGTCAGCGTCTGGCTGCCGGCCGGCACCGTGGATGCGCTGGGCAATGCGATCGCCGCGATCGTCACCGACGCCAACGGCAACTACCGTTTCGACGATCTGCTGGCGGGCACCTATACCGTCAACGAACAGGCCGCGCAGCCCGTGGTGGGCGGCGTGACCACGATCAACGGCACTACCGTGGCCGGCACGATCGGCGGCAGCCCCAGCGGCACCGCTACGCCAGTAACCACCGTGCCGAGCGCGGTGTCGGGCATCGTGCTGCCTGCGGGCGGCGCGTCGATCGGCAACAACTTCGGTGAGACCTTGGGCGTGGCGCTGTCCGGCCGCGTGTTCTTCGATGCCAACAACGACGGTGCCCAGTCCGGCGCGGCCGAGACCGGCATCGACGGCGTGACCATCACGCTGACCGGCACCGACGACACCGGCGCGACGGTCTCGCTCACCACCACCACCGACGCCAACGGCGACTACACGTTCGAAGGCCTGCGTCCGGGCACCTACACGGTGACCGAACCCACGCAGCCGGCCGGCACCAGCAACGGTCAGACCGTCGCCGGCACCGTCAGCGGCACGCCGTCGGGCACCGCCACGCCGATCACCACCGTGCCCAGCGCGATCAGTGCGATCAACCTGACCACGCCCGGTGCGAGCTCGATCGGCAACAACTTCGGCGAGATCCCGCTCAACAGTTCCATCGGTGGCCGCGTGTGGCGTGATGCCGACAACGACGGTGTCATCGATCCGTCCGAAACCGGCATCGGCAATGTGGTCGTGCGCCTCACCGGCACCGACCTGGCCGGCAACACCATCACCCGTGAAGTGACCACGCAGCCGGATGGCACCTATGCCTTCACCGAGCTGCCGCCGGGCACGTACGCCATCACCGAACCCGAGCAACCCGCTGGCACGTTGAACGGCATCACGAACGCCGGCACCGGCGGGGGCACCGCGACGCCGCCGACCTCCACACCGTCCGTCATCAGCGCCATCACGCTGGGCGTGGGCGAGGACGTCACCGGCAACGACTTCGGTGAAGTGCCGGCCGGCGCGATCAGCGGCCGTGTCTACAACGACGGCAACAACAACGGCGTGATCGATGCGGGCGAGGGCGGCTACGCGAACGTGCAGGTGGTGCTGACCGGCACCGACGACCTGGGCCAGGCCGTCAACGTCACCGTCACCACCGATGCCGACGGTCGCTACCGCTTCGACGATCTGCGTCCGGGCACGTACACCGTGACCGAACCCACGCAGCCGGCGGAGACGCTCAATGGCATCACCAGCGCGGGCACCATCGACGGCACCGCCGTCGGTACCGCGACGCCGGTGACGACCACGCCGTCGGCGATCAGCGGCATCGTGCTGCCGCCGGGTGGCGAGTCGGTCGACAACAACTTCGGCGAGATCGGCGATTCGCCCGACCTGGTGGTCAGCAAGACCGCCACGCCGGCCATCTTCACCGTCAACAACACCGCCACCTACACGCTGCGTGTGCGCAATATCGGGCAGCAGCCCAGCGCGGGCGACTACGTGGTGGAAGACCGCCTGCCGGCCGGCCTGACGCTCGCCGCGACGCCCGTGGGCGTGGGCTGGACCTGTACCGGTGCACCGGGCGAAGACCGTTTCCGCTGCGCCAGCAGCACGGTGATCGCTGCGGGCGCGACGTCGGGCGACAGCATCATCGCGCAGGTGCGCGTGGCGGCCTCCGCCGCGACGGGATCGCCGGTGAACAACGCGGTGATCGTCGAAGGCGGCGGCGAGAACGAGTACCGCACGCCGACGCCGGACGAACGCGCCGACTTCGAAGGCAATCCGGGCGACCTGCCGGTATGCGACCCGGCGATCACGCAGAACGCGTGCCGCCTGCCCACGCCGGTGCAGTTGTCGGCGTCGGTGTCGGGCACGGTGTGGTTCGACCAGGGCAGCGACTTCGGTCGCATCGACGGCGGCGACCGCCGCCTGTCCGGCTGGGTCGTCGAAGTCGTGAACGAGAGCGGCCAGGTCGTCGGCACGGCGACCACCGGTGTCGATGGCACGTATTCGATCGCCGACCAGGTGCCCGGCGTGCTGTTGAGCGTCCGCTTCCGCGATCCGGCGACGGGCGTGGTGTGGGGCCTGCCGGTCAGCGGCGACACGATCGCCGGTGCGCCGGTGCCGTGCGATGCGAGCACCGCCATCGCCAACGGCACCGCCAGCTCCTGCCGCAGCAACGAGGGTGGCAACACGCACCTGGCCGTCGTGCTGGCGCCGGGTGCGAACCTGCCGCAGCAGAGCCTGCCGTTGAATCCCGGTGGCGTGGTCTACGACGCGACGACGCGCACGCCGGTCCCCGGTGCGCGCGTCACCCTGACGCCGATCGGCACGTGCGCGGGCTACACGCCCGAACAGCACGTGCTGAACGCCGCGCTCGGTGGTTATAGCGTGCAGGGCACGTCGATCTCGATGACGGTCGGCGCGGAAGGCTTCTACCAGTTCCTGCTGGGCCCGAACGCCCCGGCCTCGTGCCGCTTCCAACTGGCGGTGACGCCGCCGGCCGGCTACACGTTCGAGTCCGGCATGATCCCGGCGGAGACCTCGTCGCTGACGCCGCCGTCCACCCCGGGCGAGGGCTACCCGGTGCAGACGAACGCGACCGCGCCGACCGGCCCGGTGGGCACGTCGACGACGTACTACCTGGAGCTGACCCTGGGTTCGGGCGTGGCGGTGCCGGTGCACAACCACATCCCGCTGGATCCGCAGATCGCGCCCGGCCTGGTCATCACCAAGACCGGTGATCGCAAGACGGTGGAAGTGGGCGACAGCCTGGTCTACACCATCACCATCCGCCAGACCGCGGGTGCGTCGATGGGCACGGTCAACGTCATCGACCGCCTGCCGCATGGTTTCACCTACATCGATGGCACCGCGCGCGTCGACAACGCCGGCATCGCCAATCCGCTCGGCAAGCCGGGCCCGACGCTGGTGTTCGACGTCGGCGCGCTCGCCGTCGGCCAGCAGAAGGTGCTGACCTACCGCGTGCGCGTGGGCGTGGGCAGCCAGCAGGGCGACGGCATCAACCGTGCGCGCGCCTACGGCTGCTCGATCGACGGCGGCTGCGTGGATCCGACCACGCTGACGCCGTACCCGAACGGGGGCGTGGTGCCGTCGAACCCGGCCGAGTACCGCGTGATCATCAGCGGCGGTGTGTTCGCCGACGAAGGCTGCGTGCTGGGCAAGATCTTCGTGGACTGCAACGTCAACCACGTGCAGGACAAGGAAGAGCTCGGCATCCCCGGCGTGCGCATGTACTTCGAGGATGGCACCTGGATGGTGAGCGACTCGGAAGGCAAGTACAGCTACTGCGGCTTGCCGCCGAAGAGCCACACGCTGAAGGTCGATCCGTCGACCCTGCCCGTGGGCTCGCGCCTGACCACCAGCAGCAACCGCAACCTGGGCGATGCGGATAGCCTGTTCATCGATCTGAAGAACGGCGAGTTGCACCGCGCCGACTTCATCGAGGGCAGCTGCTCCAACCCGGTGATCGAGCAGGTCAAGGCGCGCCGTACGCAGGGCGAGATCCGTGCGCCGGAAACCGAGCGCAACCAGCAGCCGCTGCGGTTCGAGAGCAAGCCGGCGCGTGCCCCGCAGCAGGGCACCGACTCGGCCAACCAGCGGCCGATCGTCGAACCCAGGCCTACGACGAGCGCGCCGACCGGCACGGATGACGCGCGCAACGGGGAGGTGCAGCCATGAGCCGCTCCGCCCCGCGTCCGTCGACCTTCATGGAATCCCGTGCCATGCGCGCATCGCGTCCTTCGTTCCACCCCCTCGCGCTGGCGCTGGCCCTGGCGGTGACGCCGACGCTCGTGCAGGCGCAGGCCGTGTCCGGCGACCAGCGTTTCACGCCGGTCCTCGGCCAGGCCACGCCGCTCTATCCGCAGTCGCCCGAATCGCAGGACCGCGCGCCACAACCGTTGTACGCACAGCCCGGCAACGTCGACTACAGCGTCAACGTGGGCGTGGACCGCGTGCTGGTCGAGGTCGATCGCGATGGCGTGCCCGCCGACGGGCAGTCGCCGGTGAAGGTCGTCGTGCAGCTGTACGGTGCCGATGGCAAGCCGATGGCCGGCGACGCCTTCGCCACCATCGAGCACAGTGGCGGTCGCATCAAGCTGGCCGATGGCCGCACGGATGAATTCGGTCCGGGTCGGCTGGACGCCGACGAGGTCACCCCCGGTATCCAGCTGGCCGTGCACAACGGTCGCGCGGAGTTCGAACTGCTGGCCCCGCACGATCCGCAGGACGTGTTGCTGCGCGTGACCTCGGGCGGCCACAGTGCCGAGGGCGTGATCGGCTTCGTGCCGGAGATGCGCGAGCTGATCGCCACCGGCCTGATCGAGGGTGTCATCAACTTCCGCCGCAAGGGCGACAGCCTGATCAACGGCACCCAGCAGGGCGATGGCTTCGAGCGCGAGATCCGGCGCTGGGAGAAGCAGTTCAACAACGGCAAGGCCAACGGTGCCGCGCGTGCCGCGTTCTTCGTCAAGGGCACGATCAAGGGTGAGTACCTGCTGACCGCGGCCTACGACTCCGACAAGGACGTGCGGGCGCGCCTGCTGCGCGACATCCAACCGGAGGAGTTCTACCCGGTGTACGGCGATGCGTCGTTGCGCGGCTTCGATGCGCGCTCGGCCGAGCGCCTGTACGTGCGCGTGGACAAGGACCGCAGCGGTGTACGGCGATGCGTCGTTGCGCGGCTTCGATGCGCGCTCGGCCGAGCGCCTGTACGTGCGCGTGGACAAGGACCGCAGCTACCTGCTGTACGGCGACTTCCAGACCGGCGACAACATCGCCACGCAGACCGGTGTCGACTTCGGCACGCAGGCGGGCCAGCGCGTGCTGGGCACCTACAACCGCACCGCGACCGGCCTGGGCTGGCATTTCGAAAATGCGCGCGTGCGCGGCAACGTCTTCGCCATTGAGGACTCGCTGCGCCAGGTGATCGAGGAACTGCCGGCCGCCGGCAGCGGTCCCTACGGCCTGCGCAACAACGCGGTGCTGGAAGGCAGCGAGCGGGTGGAAGTGGTGGTGCGCGACCGCAACCAGCCCTCGCGCATCGTCTCGGTGCGTCCGCTGGGCCGCCTGGTGGACTACAGCTTCGAGCCGTTCTCCGGCCGCATCCTGCTCAACAGCTTCCTGCCCTCCTTCGACAGCGACCTCAATCCGGTGTCGCTGCGCATCACCTACGAACTGGACCAGGGCACCGAGAAGTTCCTCGTGCTGGGCG
Organism: Pseudoxanthomonas sp. Root630; assembly: GCF_001427585.1. Lineage (GTDB taxonomy): Bacteria > Pseudomonadota > Gammaproteobacteria > Xanthomonadales > Xanthomonadaceae > Pseudoxanthomonas_A. The sequence continues at coordinate 15,350 of NZ_LMGY01000020.1, forward strand.
CGGACGCGCAACTGCGCGTGGGCGAACGCGGCGAGATCGGCGGTTCCTACGTCGACGACCGCAATCCCTTCGCGGCGTTCGAAATGGGCAGCGCCAATATCGGCTACAAGCTGGGCGCCAACACCTGGCTGGTGGCCGAAGCCGCGCGTACGCGCAGCGAGGTGAACACCAACAGCGTCAACCAGTACGGCACGCCGGGCCTGCAGGGCCTGAGCGGGCTGGTGGAAGGCGATGCGTGGCGCGTCGAGCTGGGCCATGCGGGCGAAGCGCTGAGCCTGAAGCTGTTCGCCGGCCAGTCCGATCCTGCGTTCAACAACCCGGCTTCGCCGCTGTACGGCGGCCGCGGCGAGTACAGCCTGACCACGCGCTGGCGCCTCAACGAGCGCTTCGAGCTGTACGCCGAAGGCCTGCGCAGCGAGGACCGCAACCCCGATGGCGGCGAACGCGATGCCGCCAGTGCGGGCACGCGCGTGAAGCTCACCGACCGGCTGACGCTGGATGTCGGCTACCGCGCCATCCGCGAGACGGTCGGCGCGTACTACACGTGGGCCACCAGCAGCGGCTACGGCAACATCGGCGGCCTCACGGGCGGTTACGCCACCGGTTCCGGCGGCGGTGCGCTCGGCTACGGCCAGCAACCGCTGGATCCGCTGACCGGCCTGCCGATCATCAGCAGCGGCAATCCCAACGACGTGGCCAGCGGCCTGCCGGTGGGCACCGAACTGTCGTCGGACATGCTGCGCATCGGCCTCGGCTACCGCGCCAGCGACCGCTTCAGCCTCGGCGGCGAAGTGGAGCAGGACATCCACGGCGAGGACCGCAATCGCGTGGCGCTGGGCATGGATTACCAGTTGCGCGAACGCAGCCGTATCTACGGCCGCTACGAGAAGCAGACCGGCATCAGCGGCGTGAACGGCCTGACCCAGGACGGGCGCGAGGCGGACACGGTGGCACTGGGCGTGGACACCAGCTTCATCAAGGACACGCAGCTGTTCTCCGAGTACCGCTTGCGCGATGCCATCGCCGGCCGCGACATCCAGGCCGCCTCGGGCATGCGCAACCGCTGGGACCTGCACGAAGGCCTGCGCCTGGATACGACGCTGGAGCACACCAACGTCATCTCGGGGAATATCGGTGACTCCACCGGCATCGGTTTCGCGCTGGACTACAGCGCCAACCCGCTGTGGCGCGGCAACGTGCGCCTGGAGCATCGCATCTCCGACGACGTCGCCGGCACGCCGACCAACGAGGGCTACAACACGACGCTGCTGCAGTTCCTGGCCGCGCGCAAGTTGAGCCGCGATTGGACGCTGTTGGCACGCAACTACCTGTTGCGCACCGAGTACGACGCGCGCGGCGACGTGCTGCAGGACCGCTTCCAGATCGGCGCGGCGTATCGCGACACCGATACTAACCGCGTCAACGCGCTGGCCCGCTACGAGTACAAGCTGGAGAAGGACGAGAGCGGCATGGACGGCTCCGGCTTCGGCTCAGACACCGGCCAGGACATCCGTAGTAGCGCGCACATCATCTCGGCGCACGCGGACTGGCACCCGTCGCGTCCGTGGTGGCTGACCGGCCGGGTGGCGGCGAAGTGGCAGCAGGACAGCTTCTTCTACGCCGACACCGGTCGCGTCGACGACGATTTCAACGCCGTGCTGCTGTCCGGCCGCATCGTCTACGACATCACAGAGAACTGGGACATCGGCGTGCTGGGCTCGACGTTCCGCGGCCAGGACGGCGCCAACCAGTACGCGTTCGGCATGGAAGTGGGTCGCTTGTTGCGGCAGAACCTGTGGCTGTCGGTGGGCTACAACGCCACCGGCTTCCGCGGCGACGACGACCTGACCGGTTACGAGTACACGCAGCAGGGCGCGTTCATCCGCCTGCGCTTCAAGTTCGACGAAGACCTCTTCCGCAGGGAAGACGCCCGCTACCGCGATCCGGTGCGCTGAGGATTAACGACATGACCCACACGAAAACCTCCCTCCTGTGCGCCGCCGTGCTGGCTGGCCTCGTTTCCACCGCGCATGCGCAGCAGACGCAGCTGACGCCGGCGCGCGACCGGATCACCGACGAGGCGATCCATGCCGATCTGACGGGCTATGAGCACACCCAGGGCCGCATCCAGGCCTTGAACGACGGCGGCCGTCCGGTCCGCGACTACCACTTGTCGAAAGCGCAGTGCTGGCTGGACGTCTCCTTCCACGAGTACTCGCGGAACGACCGCAGCGCCTTCCCGCAGGAAGCGTTGACCGAGTCCGAGAAGCTGATCGTGGGCATGGAGCAGGGCGTCACGCCGCTGCCGACCGACACGCCGCTGGTCAACGGGGCGGCGCGCGTGCGCGAGGACCTGTGGAAGCGCCTGGGCGCGGTCCATGGCACGCCCGGGTTCGCCTGCGCGCAGCAGGCCGTCGCCTGCGGCGAGGTAGAACTGGTCCACGCCGGCAACGAGTTCAACCAGCAGCAGTGGCGGCACGCCAAGCCGTACATCCAGATCGCCGAGGACTGGGTGAGCGATGCCGAAGCGCTGTCGCGCCAATGCGGCGCCACGCCGACAGTGCCGGTGGTGCTGCCGGCGGACACCGTGCTGACCGCCAATGTGCTGTTCGAGTTCGATCGCTCGGGCCGCGCCGACATTCGCGCCTACTCGCTGCAGAGCTTGGACCGCGAACTCGACCGCCTGCGTGCCGAAGGCCTGACGCTGAGCGGCGTGGAACTGGTCGGCCATGCCGACCGGCTGCAGGGGCGTGGCCATGACTACAACCAGGCGCTGTCCGAGCGTCGCGCGCAGACCGTGCGTGCGCTCTTGGTCGAGCGTGGCATTGATGCGGCCAAGGTGACCTACCGTTTCAAGGGCGACACCGAGCAGGTCCAGTCGTGCGACGGCGTGAAGCCACAGCCGGCGTTGCGCGAGTGCCTGATCCCCAACCGTCGCGTCGAGGTTCGCTTAAACGTCGCGCGTTGAGAGGGATGCTCCATTGGCGTTGGGGCAATAGTTCGCTTCTCTTAACGCCCTTCAAGAGAGGGTGCGGCGGCGCTTCGTCTTCATCGCCTATTTCCGCTTCTGGCCGGAAGCAGACATCTTCGCGAGAGCGACAGCCAAGACAGCGCTACCACCAGATGGGCACGTGCAGGCTTGGTCATTACCACATCGTAGCGGGATCTTGCAGGAACTCTGCTCGCGCTACTGCGATTACCTTCTGCGGATCTTTGGCAAGCACTTCCGCGGGCCGCGCTCCGTCGAGAAGAAGATGCGGGGACATGTACCACTCCACTATGCTCCACGTGTTGCTCCAGACGTGGCTGTAGTAGCTCTCATAGACAGCCAGCAGGTCGGGCACTTCTTTGATCAGCGATCCATCTTCGAACTGAAAGTCTGGGTAGAGCCAATCATTAGCAGGTCGATGCCAGACCGCCAGCAATCGCCGCTCTTTTCGCCAGGCCGTCAGCATCGTTGAGTCAATGCCAAGAACAGCCTGTGCCGTCTGGCTCGACAAATACTTCTGCGCCAGCGCCGCGCGATATGTCGCTGCCATGGCTTCCAAACTATCACCCATCGGAATGACTACCCAACGCTAGGCACATCAGGACGACTGAACCTTGATCGCAGTTATATTGAAAAGAAGCCAAGACTGGCTGACCCATATCTAGCCGGTTGCTCCAGCCGCTAGGGTCAGCACGTAGCCATGAACCGAGGCGGTCTTTCCCTGAGACACGTAGTGCTCGGCGGTTGCGCCTCCCAGCTCGATCAATGGAGCGTGGCGAAACCAGGTGATGGCGCGCTCGATGTCCAAGTCACTGGACTCGAGGAGTGTAGATATCACGCTAGCGGCGTTGCGCATGTAGTCCTGCAATAGCTCCGACTCCGGAACATGCGAGATGGCCTCTGGCGGGACGTGTGCCAGATCAGCCAGCGTCTCCAAGTCAACGCGGAACTGTTCGGCGAACAGCCTCGGGGAAATTATTCCGTTCTCACGAAGTCCCTGTAGGAAGCTAATTGATGCCTTCTTCTGAGCGAATGTCATGACTATGCCTTTGATGGAACTATCCGGTGCTGCCGCTCGAATTGCAGGAGTATTCGTTATGTCCGGCCGTAGGGTTCGTTAGGTTCGCGCTCCATTTAATGGCTGCCAGCTCTGCAAGTTATGGGTCCTCGGGCCAGCTAAACCTCGTGGAATGTCTCAGCGGTTCAAAGTCCCAATCACTCTGTTCGGGAAGTGCTTGTTCCGGTGAGGCCAACTGAATGCTGAGAACAGAGTCGCGAATGGACTCTGCCAGCCAGGCGACGTCTTCCACAGTGGGGAAATGTCTCGCGATCGTTGCGGCCCTTCGTCTGATGGAGACGGGAAGTGTTTCGTCACGCGCAATGTCGACAAGGAAGCACCCTGCCCACAACAGGGCTCGGGTCCGTTCATCTGGCATGGTCATGAGGTGGCCTCGAAATAGTCGGGTTAGAGGATGGCTTTAGCGGATATCAGGTAGTGAGACCGCGACTGCGCCCGTATCTAGCAACAGGAGGGCGTCAGCTAGAGCTCGAAGCTCGACGGCGCCGGAAGGCGTCAAGAGAAACTAGGTTGCCAGTGCCGCTAGTCTCTTGTCCGTCCAAGCCTGCCCAGTGGGCATCAAGCCAGCTCATGTCAGCGAGGTGATTGACATGCTCCAGGGTGGACAGGGCCAGCGGGCTGAGTGAGAGGCGATACTCGTGCTCCATCAGTTCCCTCAGCACATCCGCATCCTCCGGGTACCCTTGGGCAAAATGCGACATGGATCCATCGATCTGCCGGAGCAGGTGCAAGGCATGTTCGCCATCTGACCATTGCTCCCGTGGCCATGCCTGTCCTGCGTTTCGGAGCAGGGCGAACGTCATGCCTACTGCGCGCTGGAAGGACGACAATCCAACTCCCCACTGCACCAGCTCGGCATTCGTGATGGCCTTCTCCGCCAGGGAGCATGCCTTGCCGTCGATCTCGATGGTCGTGTTCCAGTAGTTGTAGAACAGCGGGCGCAGGGCAAAGACATCCTGGAGAAACTGCTGCATACCCGGGTGGCGGATCTGATCCACTAACGCGCGAAAGCGAGCGACCAGTTTCGCGGTGCCTGTGACCTCGGGGATCAGGTCGATGACTTGCAAGGCCGGCTGCCACTGGATGCGATCAATGACTGAGGTCAGTCCCACGGGATCGCCAAGGGGGTGGATGCTCACGGTGGCAGTCAGCACGGAGTCCGTGTTGGCTGCATCGAAGTGATGCCAGGTCCACGCGGCGAGCTCGCCGTCCGGATGGAGCACGCGTACCGACTGGAGGCCATCGCCACAGATCAGGCCAGGTTCGAGAACGGCATCGAAGGTGACGGGTTGGGTGATGAGGGGGTGCTTGTTCATGGGTCTTCCTTGGGTAAGTAGATGCCGAGTGGGTTCTGAGACGCAGGAGGGCTCGGCTCGTCGCAAGTGCGTCAAGCGGGGCTTGTTCGGCGGTTGGGGGGTGTTCTCGGCGGAGCCGCTACTGCTGCCGAAGTTGAGCGACCAAGGCTTCGAGCTGTTTGCGTGTCAGCACAGCCAAAGGAGTGGTCGTGCCCTGCGGGGCATCCTTCGTCCGGGGAGTGCTACTGGTCGGCATGGAGGAGGCGGTGACCAGGCCCGTGAAGGCCTTGCCGTCGTTGCGGGTCAGGTTCGGCACGTAGCGCGAGTAGACCCGGAACAACATTTCCGTATTGGCATGGCCCAAGGTCCGGGCCACCCACTCCGGATTCTCGCCCGAGGCCAGCATCAGCGTGGCTGCCGTGTGGCGGGTCTGGTAGGGCCTGCGGGGCGCCAAGCCCAGATGGCGAAGCAGGGGATGCCAGATCCGGTTGGTGAAGTTGACCAGGTTGATCGGATCACCGTTGCGCTGTGCAAAGACCCAGCGGCAGTCCTTAGCAACCAGCTTCCGCTGTTCAAGCAGGGCCGTGCGCACCAAGGGAACCATGGGGACATCCCTCATCGAGCCATCGGTCTTGGTGTTCTCCAACTTCCCTTTGACGATCGACTGGCGGACCAGGATCAGATCCTGCTCGAAGTCGATGTGCTTCCACTCCAGCGCATTGATCTCACCTGTCCGCATCCCCGTGAAGAAGCGGGTCGCCAAGTACGGATGCCAGTCTATGCGGACGGTACCGAGCGCACGGTGGACCTCATCCAGCGAAAGCGGTTGGATGTCGAGCTTGGGCAGGCGCAGCGGCTTGATGTTCCGGAACGGGGTGAGGAACTCGTAACGCTCGGAAGCCTCGGCCATCAACATGCGCAAGGGCGTCATGATGTGATTGATCCTCGACGGAGACAGGGCGCCACCACCTTTGCCGGTCTGCTTGCCCAGTTCGGCGCGAAAGGCCAGCAGGTCTGCTCGGGTTATTTCAGCCAGCGGCTTCTCACCCAGCTTGGGAAGGATGTGCTGATGCAGGGTCCCTTCAACCGTGTCGGCATGGGTTTGGCGCCAGCGCGGCAGGTTCTCTTGGTACCAGGTCCCGGCGAACTGCCCCAGCGTCGGTGTGGAGGGACCCCTATCCGGCGAGGCATGGCTGCGTGTCGCCACCGCCGTCGGAGTGGCCTGCATGTCGCCGTCAAACTGGCTGGCGCGAGGACTGTCTGGGAAGAACGCTCGGTAATCGAACGTTCCTTTGGCCATCTCGCGCTTGATGCGATTGGCGAAAGTTTCCAAGGTTCGACGGTTGGCTGGTGTGTCCTTCAGGGCGGTCTGCTCTTTGCACCGTTTGCCGCGGAACGAAAAGTCCAAGTAGAGGTTGTTGGTCTCAGGGCGCAAGCGAACCTTAGCCATGTGCCACGCCGCCATTTGCCATTGGGATCAGCGGGGTGTGGGCCGAGGAGGCAGTGTGAATGTCGCGCTCGATGGCCTCCCAGACGAAAAGGAGCTTCCGCCCGCCGAAAGGACGGATGTAGTGGATGCCCTCCAGCAGGACGCTATCTTTGAGGCGGTTGCGAATGGTTCGAACGTCGTAGTGGATGCGTTCCGACAACTGTTCAGTGGTAAGGTAAGTACTGCTCATCAATGCTCTCCTATGCGGATATCCGCTATCACGTGATAGTCAAAATCATCATTAGATGACGATATTAGCTATCGGATGACGAAAAGCAAGATCGTTTGATTATTTTAATAATCGGTATTCAGTCAATGTTAAGATTCAAGTTGCGGGAGCGGATAGCCGACCTCGAGTTCCGAGAGCGGAAGCGAGTCCAACTGCAGGAGATCGCAACCGCCACCGGCTTGAATCGGATGACGCTTTCAAAGCTCGTCAACCAGCATGGAGCAAATGTCCAAACGGACGTGCTCGACAAGCTATGTGCCTATTTCGGATGCCGGATCGAGGATCTGGTCGAGCATGTCCCGGACGAGTTGCAGGGACACTCGGATATCGTCCAGTGAGACGTGTATGGCCTAGGGTTTTGGCCGCGCGGGTGGACGCTGACAGGGGGCGGACATGAGTCTTGGGGCCAGCATCTGCTCAGATGCGGGGAAGAGGGAGTTGGCGACTTCGAACTTTCTGATCAAGTCCCTCGATCTGGATGTTTCCCTTGCCTCGCCCAGCCCATGCGGCGAGCTTGCGGCCGACGGCGTCAGGGTCGCTGCGGACAGCACATTCCCATACGACCGCAACGCGCCAACCGACATCGATCAAGGCGGAAATTGCCGTCTCGTCCCGTTCCTGATTGCGTCGCAGTTTCTCGTCCCAGAAGTCGGGGCGGGTTTTGGGAAGGCGAAAGTAGGGGCAGCCCGCGTGGCAATGCCAGAAGCAGCCATGCACAAACACGACCGCTTCCCATTTAGGCAAAACCAGATCGGGTTTGCCTGGCAGTCCCTTGGCATGCAATCGATATCTGAAGCCGGCTCGCCAGAGCTGCTTCCGCACCCGCAATTCCGGGCCGGTGTCCTTGCCCCGGATACGTGACATCAATGCGGAGCGCTTGTCAGCGCTCATCACGTCAACCATATCGTCAGAGTCCAGATCTTGTCCGCAGCACGTAAACGCAAACGCAGCACCATCGGTGTAATCGACATCTTCGCAGGCCCCGGCGGGTTGGGCGAGGGGTTCAGCGGCTTCGAAACCGTTCCCGGCTCCGGCATGCACCCGTTCGAACTTGCCGTTTCTGCCGAGATGGAGGCATCTGCCCATTCAACCTTGCGTCTGCGCGCGTTCTATCGACTGCTGGTTCGGCAGGAGGGAAGCGTGCCTCGAGACTACTTTGCCTACCTTGAAAAGGTAGCTAAGGGTGAAGCATTGCCGCCCTCCGTCCACTTCGGGGAGGGGAAATGGAAGCCGCTTTGGGATCAGGCCGAAGAGGAGGCCTTGAACCTGACACTGGGTGTGGAAAAAGACAATCGCGCCCTTCTTGATCGGATCGAGGCGGTGAAGGATGAGTTCGAGGAAATGATTCTGATCGGGGGCCCCCCATGCCAGGCGTATTCGCTTGTGGGGCGTTCCCGGCAGAAAAAAGTGAAAGGCTTCAGGAGCAAGGGCACAACGAAGCACTTCCTCTACAAGCAGTATCTCGACATCCTTGCGGAGTATTCGCCCGCCGTCTTCATCATGGAAAACGTCAAGGGCATCCTGACATCGAAAGTCGGGAACAATGAGATGTTCGCGGCCATCATGCGGGATCTGGCCGACCCATCCGCGGCGTTGTCTGGGTCCTCCCGACCAGGCAAGAAGGACAAGCGATACGTTCTTCTGCCCATCCACCTGGATGAAGCGCAGAAGCGAACCACCGAACTGGTAGCGGACAACCCTGCCGCCTTCATCATCCGCTGCGAAAACCATGGCATTCCACAGGCAAGGCATCGGGTGATCATCATGGGGATCCGCGAGGATCTGATGCATCCGGGCGTCGCTACGGTGCCGGGGCTGCCTGTATCTGACAGCGAGATCCCGATCGAAAAAGCGTTGGCAGGCCTGCCGAAACTACGGAGCGGATTGAGTCGACAGCAGGACGATCCGGAGCTGTGGAAATGGGCTATGGAGTCCGAGCGGGATTGGGTGCTAAAGGTTCTTGGGACGAGCATGCCGAATGTCTCTGGGCGGCTCAAGAAGCTGAAGCCATCCCACGGGTTGCCGCGCAGCTCTATCAGATACAGCGAAGGGACGAGTTGCTTTACGGAGAAGCTGCGGAACTCCGACCAGACGGTGGTTCTAAACCATGAAACTAGGGGCCACATGCAGTCGGATCTGGGCCGCTACATGTTCTGCGCGGCCTTCGCCAAGGAGCACAAGCGCTCGCCCTCCAGCGAGGAATTCCCGAAGCGGCTGGCCCCGGATCACAAGAATTGGGAATCCGGCGCATTCGCCGATCGCTTCCGAGTGCAGAGGCAGGACCGACCTTCAAATACCGTGACCAGCCATCTTTCCAAGGATGGTCACGCCTTCATTCATTGGGATCCAAAGCAATGTCGCAGCCTCACTGTTCGTGAAGCTGCACGTTTGCAAACCTTCCCGGACGACTATCTGTTCATGGGAAACCGGACCCAGCAATACATCCAGGTCGGAAATGCAGTTCCGCCAATGCTGGCGCGTGGAATTGCACAAGTGGTCTGGTCGATCATTAAAAAGTAAGGGGCATTCCGGGGGGATAACCAGATGAATGAAGGACCTGAGCACCTCCAAGGTATCGGTGCGGTGTAGTTTCCAAGATGGACGGAAGCACGAGCCATCCACCGCTCAAGCCGCTTCTGCGCCTTGCCATTTCGCAAGGCAACGCGGAGTTGGTGCGAACGTACTTGGAAAACGGCGGCAGTGCGGAGGCTCGCGATCAGCGTGGGCGATCGCCATTGATGCTCGCTGCGACGAAGGGCAATCTGAAGCTGTGTCGCCTTCTCTTGGAATACGGAGCAGATCCAAAGAGCACGGACGATGATGGGATTGATGCGATAAGAATCGCGAGGGCTGCTGGCCATATTGAAGTAGTCGAGTATTTGATGGAGTGCAGCGCCCCAGATTTTCCATCAGTGCCCTCCCCCGAAACAACGAGCGCGGACCCGCCGGACGGCGTGGAGTGGGCGTGGGAGGAAGAACAGGAAGTCAGCTCACCTGAAGACGACACGGCCCTCCGGATTGCCATTTCCGAGGTCGAAATGGAATTGGCCGCGCATCGCATCTTCGATGCCTATGAAGACTGGTCGGATCTCGAAGTTGATCTGCCGGACGTCCAGGATCTCAGGGCAAGACGCACTCTGTTCGACGGGGATGGAAGGAATCACCTAGCAGGTATTTTGGTGGATGGTCGCGATTACGGTTGCGTGAGGATTTCCCGCATACGCGAACTCGCACATGAAATGGAAGGATCGCGTGACGGGGAGCTTGCTGCACGACTCGAGCAAGTGGCCGGTGAACTTGGATTTGTCATCTCCGACGATGATTCGGAGTGGATGACGGAAGCTGAAGTTGAAGAGCTGTCGGAACCCGATGAAGAGCTCCTTGCTGACGTGGAGGCATATCTGCTCGAGCTGGCCTCTCGTGGAAACGATCCCGCGTTCCATTTGAGCAAGGCGTTGGAGCGGTCTGAACTGCTGGACCGGGAGGGGGAACAACGTATTGGACGGCTGATCGAGCTGTCTGTCGGAGATGCGTGCCGCGCGATCGCGAATAGCGAATCAGCAACAGACGTTCTCTTGGCCATTCGGGAGGAGCTGCTCTCAGGTAGGTTGCAGGTGGGCACGGTCAGCCGGATCGGCGAGCAGGAGCAGGAAGAAGGGGATGGCAATGGCGCAGCGCCACAGGAGGCGACACCCATTGATCAGGACTATGGCCCGGAAACTGGAGCGAATACCGGGGTAGAGAAATTCAATGGACTTCTCGACGAAGTGCAACAAATTAGTCAGCGAAGGAATCCCGCTTCCGATCGTGGCCGCGCAGACAACCGTCTTGTCGGAGCGGTTCTGGATCTCAAGCTCACCATCGCCGGCATCCGATGGGTCCACTCCAGATTGGCGAGTCTAGGCAACGAATGCCCGCCGTTGGCGGCTGCGATTGCAAAACTCGACGTACTCAGAACGGAAATGGTCGAAGCCAACCTGCGGCTCGTCGTTTCCATCGCAAAGAAGTACAGCTGGTCAGCCCTGTCCAGAATGGATCTCATCCAGGAAGGAAATCTTGGGCTCCTTCGTTCTGTCGAGAAATTCGATTGTTCCCGGGGAACAAAATTCTCCACCTACGCGACGTGGTGGATTCGACAGGCAGTCACGCGAGCGGTTGCGGACAAGGCCAGAACCATTCGGGTTCCGGTGCACATGCTGGAAAAGGTAGCCAAGCTGGATGCCGTGGCGCGAAGCATGGGGCTTGATACCGCCTCTGAGTTGCCTTTGGACGTCCTTGCAAGGAAATCCGCCATGCCGATGGCGGAAGTTGGCAAGGCCTTGGGCGTAGTTCGAGAGCCAGAGAACAGCGACGAATCAGAGGCGATCCGAGAGGCGGTCGAAGCGGTTCAAGACGAGATGGTGGGGCCGGAAGAATACGCGACCGCGCAGAACCTTATAGAGGTCATGCGGGTGTGTGTCTCGGCATTGCCTGAAAGGATGGCGGCTGTGATCAGCCATCGGTTCGGCCTGATCGATGGCCAACAAATGACGCTCGAAGAGGTGGGTCAGATGTTTGATTTGACACGCGAAAGAATCAGGCAGATCGAAAACAAGGCGCTTGTGAAACTTCGGAATCCTTCATACGCTCGCCAGCTGCGTACGTTCTGGGCCGACGATGACGATGAAGAGGCATGATCATGCTCAAGACCAGGAGTGCTCCACCGCGAGCCGACGGCACGATCGAAGCATTGAGAGGACTCGGCTATACGACGGAGACGGCGCTCGCCGATCTGATCGATAACAGCATCACAGCGGGCGCCACAAAGGTTGAGATCACATTCCACTGGGCAGGAAGCGACAGTTGGGTGACGATTTGCGATGACGGCCGGGGAATGTCCGACCCCGAGTTGGATAGGGCCATGAGATTGGCCGAAATGAATCCACTTCGAGTCCGGGATCCAGCGGATCTTGGCCGGTTCGGCATGGGCTTGAAGACGGCATCTTTCTCGCAATGCCGCCGGCTTACGGTAGCGAGCCGCAAGAATGGTGAGGTGAGCTGCCTGCGTTGGGATCTGGACTTCTTGGCCAACGATGACGAAGGTGGTTGGTATCTGCTGGAAGGGCCACACGAGGGTTCAGATGCAAAGCTTCATTCCCTGGAAGGGCTTGAAAATGGAACCTTGGTTCTATGGGAAGTTCTCGACAGAATCGTATCTGTAGGCTTCAGGGAGCGAGATTTCCTGGATCTCATAGACCGGGTAGAGCGTCACCTGGCCATGGTGTTCCATAGGTTTCTTGATCGTAGCGGACCTTCAATCGATCTCCGTATCAACGGACAGAGAGTCAGGGCATGGGATCCGTTTCTGTCATGGCATTCGGCAACTTGGCGGTCACCGGAAGTCCCAATCGGCGCGTCCGACTGGCGCGTCTATGCTCAGGCGTTTGTGCTTCCCCACAAGGACAGGCTGAGCGAAAAGGAATATGAGAATGCCGGAGGCCCCGAGGGTTGGTCATCGCAGCAAGGGCTGTATATCTACCGAGGCCGGAGGTTGCTGGTTGCGGGTAGCTGGCTTGGCTTGGGCCGCGGCAGATCGTGGTCGAAAGACGAATCCCACCGGCTGGCACGTATTCGCATTGATATCCCGAATAGCACCGATTCCGACTGGAAGATCGACATACGGAAGTCTACGGCGCACCCACCCGTACGGATCCGTGAACAGCTGACAAGGCTGGCCGAAGACGTCCGCGATAGGGCGCGCAGGGTATTTCTTCACCGCGCCCAAGCGAATACGTCCTTGGTGCGGGGCGAGCAAGTGGCGCCGGTATGGGTTTCGGAGAATCTGGCTTCCGGTCGCCGGTATCGAGTGGATCGTTCGCATCCAGTAGTTCGGTCCCTCTTGGAAGAGGGTGGGGATATAGCAAGAAGAGCGGAAGCGTTGCTCCGTGTGCTCGAGGAAACCATTCCGGTGCAGCGGATCTGGCTGGACACCGCCGAGACCGGTGAGCAGCCAAAAGGGGGCTTTACCACGGAACCGGATTCGTCGGTTCTGGAAGTGTTGAGCGTCCTGTATCGGAACCTTGTCCTCCGTAAAGGTATGGCGCCGGCGATGGCGCGTCGACAACTGTTGGTGACCGAGCCCTTTGACTTGCATCCCGACTTGGTAATGGGCCTGCCCGACAATGTCGCCGCCGACTGACTGCGTAACACAGGGAACACAATGAACGATTCGAATTCAAGCCGCGTAGTCAAGATTGTTCAAGAGCTTCTCCTCGACGAAGAGGACAAGTCCGTCATCACTCCGGCATTGATCGCAGAAAAGATCGATCTGGTTTTGCGGATGCACGCGAAATGGGCAGAAGCGCTTGATCGTGAAGCTGTGACAGACGAGTTGATACGCCGATTCAGCGTCTGGATAGGCGAAGACACCTCGCTTGTGGATTCGTCGGGTCATGAGCCTTGGCTTGATGCAGCGAGAAAGCAGGATTGGCGCTACTGGCAGCGCTATAGGGAGCTCCAGGAGAAGAAGTTGTCATGGAAGGCAGTGGACGCTTTGGACAAGTCCACAGACAGAATCCTTAGCATGCTCGAAGACCCAATGCGTCCGGGCATGTGGGACCGTCGTGGGTTGGTCGTAGGTCATGTTCAGTCAGGCAAGACCGCAAACTACACCGGTCTTGTTTGCAAGGCGGCAGATGCCCAGTACAAGGTCATCATCGTGCTGGCCGGTCTGCACAACAATCTCCGGTCTCAGACACAGATCCGTCTCGAGGAGGGGTTTCTTGGATACGAGACCAATGGCGCCACGAATGTTCAGCGCCGCATAGGCGTAGGGCTCATTGACACGGACCAATCGATCAATCCTAACTGCGCAACGACGCGGGCCAACAATGGAGATTTTGGCGGCCGTGCTGCCACACAACTTGCGATCTCTCCAGAGCAAAGGCCTTGGCTATTTGTCGTCAAGAAAAACAAGTCTGTTCTCGTCCAGTTGTTGAAATGGATCCAGAACCATGTTGCCGACATGCCGATCGCTTCGGATGATTCATTCACCGCGGAAAAGGATCAATTGCCGCGAGTAAAGAAGCGGGTAACCAAGCTTCCGCTTCTCATCATCGACGACGAAGCGGACAACGCCTCCGTGGACACAGGTGAGACCGTCGTCGATGCAGACGGAAATCCTGACGACGAGCATCAGCCCACGACGATCAACCGCTTGATCCGTCGAATACTCCATTCGTTCTCGAGAGCGGCGTATGTCGGATACACGGCCACGCCGTTCGCGAACATCTTCATTCACGAGCGTGGTACGACCAAGTCGGAGGGGCCGGATCTCTTCCCCTCCGCTTTCATCCAGAATCTCGCCGCGCCGTCTAACTATGTCGGTCCGGGGACAGTGTTCGGGCGTCCTGGGCCGAATGGTAGGGAAGGCCAGCTCCCTCTCATCAAGGAGGTGGCGGACTACATGTCCGAGGATGAAAAGTCGGGTTGGATGCCAGGGAAGCACAAGTCCGTTCATGTTCCAATGTATTCGAGCTCCGATGCGCTTCCGCCAAGTTTGAAGACTGCGCTGAACTCCTTTCTGCTTGCATGCAGTGCCAGGGAACTCCGTGGCCAAGGAGGCGAGCACAGCTCAATGCTTATTCATGTGACCAGGTTCAACTCGGTCCAAGCAGCCGTCCATCAGCAAGTCGCTGAATACATGCAGGACGTGCGGCAGAGGATAAGCCGCCAGATTGGCCACGAGGCAATCATCGAGCAGCTTCGGGAGCTTTGGGAGACTGACTTCCTGCCCGCGACGCAGCAAATTCGCCTGGCAGGGGTCGGCAATGTTCCGGAAGAAGACCCGGAATGGACGGACATCGTCGGCGTTCTGCCAGATGTAATGCATGACATCGATGTTCGAATGATCAACGGCACCGCAAAGGACGTGCTGGACTACGAGGAAAGCAAAGCCAAAGGACTGAAGGTTATTGCCATCGGTGGAGACAAGCTCGCCCGCGGCCTGACGCTTGAAGGACTGTGCACAAGCTACTTCCTTCGTGCGTCCAGGATGTACGACACACTGATGCAAATGGGTCGGTGGTTCGGCTATCGGCCGGGCTATCTTGACCTTAGCCGTCTCTACACCTCTTCAGATCTTGTCCGCTGGTTCCGACATGTTTCGGATGCGGCCACGGAACTGCGTGAGGAATTTGACCTGATGGCGAATTCCGGTGCGACGCCGAGGGAATATGGACTAAAGGTCCAGTCGCACCCCGAGCTTCTGGTTACTTCGCAGATAAAGATGCGGAGTGCCCGCACCTTGCAGCTATCGTTCAGTGGTCAACTGATGCAAACGGTATCTCTGCCACGCCGGAAGTCCGAAATTCAGAAGAATTTCGATGCGGCCTCAAGGCTTTTCGGAGCACTTGGTCCATCGGCGGGAGAGGCTTTCGAGCGCAGATTCGGTGCAACCAGCCATCAGTGGAATGGCCATCTATGGAAGGATGTGCCGCATTCTCACATTGTCGATTTCCTGCAGGGATATAGGACCAATGAAGCCGCTCATCGTGTCAACAGTGCCGCTCTGTCGGACTTCATCCGGACGATGGCCGGCTCCGGCGAGCTGACAAAATGGACGGTTGCTCTATTGGGAGTTCGCACTGGAAGGCCGTCTGAGCTTGCGCCTGGGGTGTCGGTGAACATGGCCAAGCGAACAGGCGATTCCCAATTCGATGATCGATACGCGATCGGAGTGCTGTTGGACCCCAAGGACGAATCGATTGGCCTGGACGAAGGCCAGTGGAATGCGGCGCTTGAGTTGACAGCGGAGGCATGGATAAAAAGCGGGAAAGCCGGACAGCCGGAGATCCCCAGTGGGCCTGCTATCAGGAGGGTCAGGGGCCTTGGGGCACCTGGAGCACTACCACGGCCCGACGAAGGGCTTCTGGTCGTCTATGTGCTGGACCCGGGAGGTGCCGGCCTCGACTTCGAAGTCGGGACGTCTGGCATTGTGGCTTTTGGCATCAGTTTCCCAGGAAGCAAATCGAACGTGAAGGTCGACTACAAGATCAACAATGTCGCCTGGGAGCTTGAGTATGGCGCTTCAGAATGAGCAGGATCAGCTGACCGCAGCGTGGCGTGCTCTCGGAGCTGAAAGCGGCCAAGGCTGGAGAGTTATCGAGCTTGTTCGGAAATTAAACTGTACCGTCCACGCAGGGCGGCGGGCGCCGGGCAATGAGGAATCGCTACTGATTGGCATCGAAGGCTCTCCGGTCGGACGGGATGTCCCGCTGCCAAGGGGGCAGGGATTCAGCCTTACCCGGACCGAAACCATTGATGCGGCTACTGGGCGGACATGGTTCGCACTCGCTCGCAATATTGGTGGGCAACTGGGGCTTTTTACACTGATGGCCGCAGATCTGGTGGCGCTACTTGCTCAAGCGGGTGACGAGGACCCAAGCCGCATCTACTCCGCCTTGATGGCCCGCATTCGTTCATGGCAGGAGTTCATGAAGCGGGACCGCACCGGCGTGCTATCAGCGGAAGAGGAAGTTGGCCTGTTCGGGGAATTACTTGTGTTTAAGGACATCTTGAAGAGCGGCATGAACGCATCGGATGTCATTGATTCTTGGGAAGGTCCAGCGGATGGTTTGCACGACTTCCTGATCGGGACCGGGGCAGTCGAAGTCAAGTCGACGGTTTCCCCAGTGGGATTTGTCGCGGAAATTGCAAACCTCGATCAACTGGATGACAGCTTACGACGCCCCCTGTATGTGGGTGCGGTTCGCCTCTCGCAGACAAGCAGCGGACAGACATTGCCGGAGCTTTGTGACGAACTGGCGCAGGTTGTCCAGGAAGCTGCGGGAGCGACGACGGCATTGGGGAGCAAACTCTTATCGGCGGGCTACATCGAGGCCATGCGGGAGAGGTACACGCGTAGATTCGTCCAAGTCCATCTTGGCTATAGATTGATTCGCGATGATTCGCCTCGTTTGACTAGATCCAATGTTCCTGCGGCTGTGCAACGCGTCAAATACGCGATGGATCTTGGCGCCATACCTGAAGTGGCGACGAGATGCGAAGAAATCATTGAAAGTCTTGGGGTGAATGTCGCGTGGAACTGATCGAATTCCTTGTCCAAACCCGCGCCGAAGTGAGCGATGAAATTGCGGAGCGGATGACCATATCCGGTACTCCGTATCCGTATCCCGAGCTCGTATTCTCCGAAATCGTCATGCGCCATATGGAAGATGTGGGGATGACGTATGAGCCGCAGGTCTGCTACTACGACACCAAGGTTGGTAATGCCAACATCAAGCTGAGCGGCTATTCGGTTTCTGAGGATGACGACAGACTCGATCTGTTTGTCAGCATCTACATGAACGCGGAGACGCTGCAATCGGTGCCGGATTCGATAACCCATAAGGCGGCCGAGCAGTGCCTGCGGTTCTTGTCGCTATCGGCGCAAGGGAAACTTGCGTCAACCATGGACCCTTCGAATGACGCCCATGAGCTGGCCGTGCACATTGAAAATGGTTATGCGGGCTTGGACGAAATCAGGATCTATGTCCTGACCGATGGCCAAGTCAAAGCCAAGAACTTCAAATCTCGGGAGATCAACGGTAAGACCGTCAGGCTGGAAGTGATGGACATCGAGCGGCTTCATCGCCACTGGTCGGAAGGCAAACCGCGGGACGAGCTTGTTGTGAACTTCGACGATGTCGCTGGCGGACCATTGCCCTGTGTCTATATTGAGGGAAATCCGAGTACCTACGACTATGCGATGACCGTCTTTCCGGGCGATGTCCTCAGATTCCTCTATGAAAAGTACGGCGCCCGCCTTCTTGAGGCCAACGTCCGGTCGTTTCTAAGTGCCACGGGAAAGGTCAACAAGGGGATCCAGGCGACACTTCGTTCGGACCCAGAGAAGTTCGTTGCCTATAACAACGGTATCGTCATCGTCGCAGATGAGGCCAGACTGGGGCAGACCAAACAGAGTGGCCCAGGAATCGCATGGCTCAAGGGTATGCAGATCGTCAACGGCGGTCAGACTACCGCTTCGATCTATTTCACCAAGAAGAAGTATTCCGAGATCGACCTTGGGAAGGTCCGTGTGCCTGCCAAGGTGGTTGTCTTGAAGACTGACGACCCTGCGGCTGAAGAAGCGATGATCTCGGACATCTCACGATATGCCAACAGCCAGAACACAGTGAAGCAATCTGACTTGTCGGCAAATTCTCCTTTCCATGTGGAGCTGGAGAAACTGTCCAACAGGATCTATTGCCCGGATGGTGTTGGCCGCTGGTTCTACGAGCGAGCTGCGGGCAGCTACACGACCATGCTGGCGCGGGAGGGATCGACGCCGGCCAAGTACCGCAACTTGAAGACGGTCGTGGTGCCGCCTGCTCGCCGCCTGACTAAGACTGACCTTGCAAAATTCTTAAATGCCTGGGATGGTCGACCGGACCTCGCGAGCTTGGGCGGACAGAAGAACTTCGCGCGCTTCATGGATGAGATTCGAGACAAGGAGGAGCAGGGTGTATCCGCGATTCCAGACGTCCAAGGCTACAAGCGCATGATTGCCAAGGTCATCTTGTTCAAGCGCGTTCATTCGCTTGTGCGCCCCATGTTTCCCGCGTTTCAGGGCAACGTTGCGATCTACATTGTCTCGATGATTTCCCGCTTGTACGCGAGCAAGGTCGATCTCGACAAGATTTGGGAGCAGCAGGACGTTTCAGATGCCTTCAAGAGTCAGATCCGGATATGGGCGGTAGAGGTGAATCAGGCACTCCATGCGTCTGCCAACGGCCGGATGATTTCAGAGTGGGCAAAGAAGGAGGAGTGTTGGGTATCGGTCCAGAAAGTTGCCTTGTCCTCGCCAGGCGCTCTCATACCAGAGATATTGCCAGTAAAGTGACCCTTGGTTTTCTTCGGTCATCTTGTACGTTGCCTTCGTGCCGAGCGGCTCTTTGGTCTTCCCGGGTCAGATCCCTATCGGTCAACAAAAACGGGCTGCTCGGGATCTGTTCGCAAGCTAATGTGATCGCCATGCCACTTGCTCAGGGCTTGTGACTGAGCAACCGTAATTGCGTCGTCGGCAATAGCATCAATACCGCAGAGTTCGATCCACTTCCAAGATTCAACTCCGTCTACAGTGACTTTGCATCTTGAACTAAAGATCTCCTCAATGCGGTCTGCAGTCTTCTGCGCAACGTCGAACGCTTCACCTGGATCGGAAGCTGTGCTGTACATCAGCGTGATATACAGGGAATAGGTATCAGCTGCACCGTTCCGCGGAACCTCGTGCCCTTCGTCGATATCAAAAAACATCGCGGATATGTAGGCCCCTGAATCCTTGAACGCCTTTGCAATGCGCTCTTTGACTCCGGTCTCTTCGTTGAGCCGTCGATCGAATTCATCGGGGAATGCCGAGCGGTGGTAGCGTGACGCAAGCCAGAGCTGGAGAGTTCGCCTTTCCCGTGGGCTCATGCGAATCTCGTCTCGCGGGACGAATGCCGCGAGGGATGGCATTCCGGGTCTGAGTTTTGGCAGCGACCGTTTATTCGAACCGGTAAGAGCAACAAAGCGAGGCGCTGGTCCTGCAGTGCACTCTAAATGAAGGGTCCGCGTGTTCTTTCCGTGACTGTAGTTGCCATCGAGCTTCTCAATGAACTTGCCAATCAGAATCTCGACTTCGGGCTCTGATTCGGGAGGCTGGGCAAGGTCACAGTCATGGCTGATGACGACTATGGCGGTATCCTGATCGCCATCATGGGCGATTCCAAACGCCGTCGCCGCTTCGTGGGATAGGAACATCCCTTGGCGCCATGGCGTATCGCGCCCCCATTCCGGGACATTGGCATCGCTCAAGTCAGGCTGATTCATCCGGGTATGGCGAACCAATCTCGCTGATGTCTATGGGTTTCCGAACCCGTCCAGCCAAGCGCTGTGAAATCGAATTGCGCTGGCGCACTTCTCGCTCAAGCATGGAGATGAGTTTCTTGACTGCGTCCTCAGGCGTGGAGCCTTCGCGGATCGCCTCAAAAATCGTCTTTCCACCGGGCAGTTTTCGCGTCAACGGACGGAGGGCGCCGGAAATCCCGGAGGCAACCAGCAAGTCAGAAGCCTTCGCGAGCTCTTCGAGTCGCGCCTCGTTATGGGGGGCGACAATCTGTCCCGACTGCCAGTTGTAGATGGTTTGCCTCGACACTCCGACAAGCACCGCGAGTTCAATGGTTGTTGGACGTAGTACATGGCGAACGCGAGCCAGGTTCTCCGTGGAACTCCGGACCAGTTGACGGGATATTGCTTTGAATTCGCCCCCCCGGAATTCGAACTCCTGCAATCGATATCCGCGGTCGTTTCTTGCGGCCACGTAGTCCGCAGTCAAAAGGCCCCCCGTTCCAACGACGAAGGCGGCAACCAATCCACCGGATAGGAAACGTGAGGCGGGGATCGGCTGAGCCTCAGCTGCCTGAGGCTTATCGGCAACCATCTTTTCCAAGAGCCTCGCCCTGGCGATCGCGTCACCAACAGCAAAGCGATGATCGTCGCCTGTACGCAAATTGCTCATCACCACCCCCTCATTCGTTCCATGCCTTTGATGCGTGCGGCATTACCGATGCTTTGAAGCAACCGCTAGCCAAGTCATGGAGCTTGTCCATGTGTGTGCCAATCTCGTCCAGATCAAATGGCCTCCTTTCAGCACAGGAGCCGTCCGTGTCTAGGATTGCATGCTCTCCTTTGAAAGAGCTAAACCGGTTCAAAAGGTTCAGGCCAAGTGGCTGCAGGTCGGGCGGAAAGCCGATACCACCTTCCTGAATTACTGTCCGGCTTGTGACTCTGCCCACATTCTCGGCTATCAGTAGGCTTTCCGAGAATGAGTAAGCAAATTGCGCCGTCGGCATGCACGTGGGCAGGCCCAGTAGCTGGGGTACCAAGTAATCGCTCAAGGATTCCCCGGCCTTGGGCATCACTGCGTCGAGATATCGAAGTCCTAGCCGCTCCGCAAATGCCAGTCCTCCTACTGCTGTGGACAGGATTTCGAGCCCCTTTCGCAATTCCGCCCAGAACGCTTCGAAGTTCTGGTAGTCCGTCGTCTGGAATGCCAGGCCGTTAGCCGTCATGACGAAGCCACTGGTGCTGTCGATGTTTGTGAAAACAAACATCTCAATCCGTTCGCTCGGCAATTGTTCGGAGGGGGCGCCTTCATTGCCAGCCAGTGCCTGATTCAGGTTGAACGCCACCCTGAGGGTGCGCTTGAAGCCTGGGTAGCCGGCCTTGCGCATGCTCTCCTGGATGGCGGGTATGTAGTTCTCCAGGCTCAGCAGTGGGTTGTGTTGAATCTGGCCCAGTGAAAAAAACACAGGCGCGTTCTTGAGCTTGGCACCCATATGAACCCCGATTGACAATCCAGTTGTCACTTTACATAGTACTTGTCACTTGGACAACGAGGTCCTGATAAAAGTTCGGCCATCTCTGCGGCGTGTTCTTAAGCGATGAGATCAACCTAAGCAATTGATCTGCCAGGAAAAGAGTGGAGAAAAAAGCGTTGACTTCGTCCGAGGCCATATGTACGTTTGGACTGTGCCTGAACGGTACATCTTGTGGTTCTAAGTTGGTCGGGGGGCGATCGATTGTGGTCGGAACCGCAAGCCACTTATTCACAGGGTTATCTGCAACACCTGGCTTAATGGGCTGTTAGCCTTTTGGTCGAGAACAAAAAGCCCCGCCACTGAGGGCGGGGCCTAGGTCTTTCACAACCTAACTTGCCCCGGCGGTTCTGGTGCGCGCCAACGCACCTGAACCTGACCGGATCCTCCGGGTAGAGCGAACGACTGGAACGGTTCGCCTACTAAAGAGTTGCTGCTTTGTCAACCCATTGCGCGAGATGACTTGGGGATTAATCCATATCCCTTGGTCGCCTGTCAAAGCCTCAGCTCGGAAACGGTGCGTTCCCTCTCACAAGAGGGTTCTCTGTGATCTCGAGCAAGCCGGTGCCCGTGCGTGCTTATGTCCGTCGCCGACATGGCAGGACTGAGCACGTCCGCAAGCACTTCCGTTCATACCCGCGTCGTTGACTCGGATGAGGACTTGGGGCGGGGGCTGGCTAAGCCAGCCCCCAAGCACGAGGTCGTTGAACCCATCCGTTCAACTTCCTACGAGCACCATTCAAATGAAACGCATTTTGAAGCTTGAAAGGCATCTGCCAAAGTTCGAGGCTGGAGCCTCGGTTCGTGCCGCCATTGGTCTGTCTGGACTCAGTCCAGATGCCTTGAAGCGGTTTGGTTTTCTTGATCCCTTTGACGTTGGGCAAACAGTCTTGCCCAGTGTTCACTTGGGGCCTGCTGCGCGAAGGAATGCCAGTGGATTTGAAGTCGTTCATCGGGACTCGCCGATGGAGGAAGTGTTCCGTCTCCAATCGTGGCGTCGCAAGGAGTGGCACGGGAGTCATCAGGTTGAAGTGGACGACTTCATCCTGCGGTCGTACAAGCGTTATCCGCGCACTTACGTTGCGGGGAGCGGCATCGAGTTCACCATCTTCCAATGCGACGACGGGCAACGGTTCGTCG
Source organism: Pseudoxanthomonas sp. Root630 (assembly GCF_001427585.1). GTDB lineage: Bacteria > Pseudomonadota > Gammaproteobacteria > Xanthomonadales > Xanthomonadaceae > Pseudoxanthomonas_A. Next base: position 37,966 of record NZ_LMGY01000020.1, read on the forward strand.
CCTCGCCGGTCTATGACACTGCGACCGAGTCGGATGAATTGCTCGTGGCGGCGAACCTAGTAGTGGAAGGATTCGCGGACGTGGAATTCTTGCGTGCCGATTTGTTGCCGGTGCTTAAGACTCCTATCAAGCGTCTCAATTGGGAGGTGTTTCCACGGGGGCGGGTGCCGTGGGATCGGGTTAGGAAGGAGCTTGAACGGGTCATCGAAAAGACCCCGCCTTCCATACAGCCGGTAATTCGTGCGCGGACGAGCCAAGTCGAGAAGTACGGCCCCGACTTCGCCGCAATCGGGCGTGCCGGGTTCTACGGCTATTGGGTTTTCGGCTTCACCAGGCAGGGCTTGTACGTGCTTGAAAGCCGGATGTTGGATAACGCTACCTATGTTCTCGGAGCGAACTGGGAAGTCGTTTCACGACTGACCAAGGCCGAGGTCATTAACAGCGATCTGGCAGTTGCGCGCCTCGTTCACGACCGCAGTTGGCCGGAGAAGCTGGATCAAGTGTTGCGTCATGTGATGCCGTCAAAGGCGGCATGAAGACAAAGCCCCGGCCAATGAGCCGGGGCTTTTTCATTTGAGCTCTGCTCGCGCCACAAGGCCATTACTCAGTCCGGGCTGCTGAAACCCCGGGGCTGTGTCCCAGATTCGGCGCAGATTTGTCACATGGGGGATGGCGCGCCTGGAGGGATTCGAACCCCCGACCAATGGCTTCGGAAGCCACTACTCTATCCGGCTGAGCTACAGGCGCTTAAATCAATAACTTACAGCGTTTTCAGGCATCCCTTTGACTACTGGCCCTGTGACACTACCGGACCGCATTTTTGGGCTGAGTAATGGCTTCGGAAGCCACTACTCTATCCGGCTGAGCTACGGGCGCACGGGACGGGCATTCTAGCCGCAAACCGGCGCGATGGCCCACTTCGCCATGCCGTGTGCCGCCGTCATGGCGCTGCGGGTGGGCCTGTTACCCTTTGCGCATGGGATACGAACGTTTCGAGAACGCCGAGGTGCCGCGTTGGCGCGAGCGGCTGGGCCAGTACTGGAAGCTGGTGCGCGGTGATCGCCCGATCGGCGTATTGCTGCTGCTCTGGCCGACCTGGTGGGCGCTCTGGCTCGCCGCAGGCGGCATGCCGCCGTGGTGGACGCTGTTCGTGTTCACGGCGGGCGTCTGGTTGACGCGCTCGGCGGGCTGCGTGATCAACGACTATGCCGACCGCTGGCTGGATCCGCAGGTCGAGCGCACGCGGGAGCGGCCGCTGGCGACCGGCGCGGTCGGCGGGCGTGAGGCGCTGGCCGTGTTCGCGGTGCTGATGCTGGTGGCATTCGGCCTGGTGCTGACGATGAACCGGCTGACGGTCTGGTTGAGCGTGATCGGCCTGTTCCTGGCGGCCAGCTATCCGTACCTGAAGCGCTACACCTACCTGCCGCAGGTCTACCTCGGGCTGGCGTTCGGCTGGGGCATCCCGATGGCGTTCGCGGCGATCCAGGGCGAGGTGCCGCCGGTGGCATGGGTGCTGTACGGCGCCAACATCCTGTGGGCGACCGCCTACGACACCTGGTACGCGATGGTGGACCGCGAGGACGACATCCGCGCCGGTTCCAAGTCGACGGCGATCCTGTTCGGCGACCTCGACCTCGTGATCCAGGGCGTCCTCTACGCGCTCGTGCTGCTGGCGCTGGGCCTCGTCGGTCGCCAGGCGGGCCTGGGGCTCTATTACGGGGGTGCGCTGGGCGTGTCCGCCTTGCTGATCGGCTGGCAGTTCAGGCTCGCCTGGCGGCGGGAGCGCGCGGGCTGCTTCAAGGCCTTCCTGCACAACAACTGGATGGGGCTGGTCGTGTTCGCAGGCCTCTGGATCGATCTGGCGCGCTGAAGCGCGTCACGGCACGCGTGCGATGACCCACGCGTCGACCCGGGTGACGCCTGCGGCAAGCAGCGTGCGTGCGGCCGCGTGCAGGGTCGCGCCGGTCGTCATCACATCGTCCAGCAGGGCGACGTGGCGCGGCAATGGTCCGCGACCGACAGCCCCGAATGCGCGCGCGACGTTGCGTTGGCGGGCATCGGCATGCAGTTCCGATTGCGCCGCCGTCGCGCGTTGACGCACCAGGCGGTCGGCCACGAGGGACATCGAAAGCGATCGGGCCAGCGGGCGTGCGAGCTCGAGCGCCTGGTCGTACCCGCGTTCGCGCAGGCGGCTGGCATGCAGGGGGATGGGGATCAGGGCCTCCGGCCTGGGCGCCTGACCCAACGGCCCGGCGGCCAGCTCGGCCAGCAGGCGGCCCGCCGCCAGGTCCTGGTGGAACTTGAAGCGCGGCACCAGCCGATCGATGGGAAACCCGTAGACGAACGCGGCGGCGGTCGTCGTGACCGGAGGGGGGGTCGTCAGGCAGGCCCCGCATTCGCCGGGCACGGGTAACGGCAGGCCGCAGCGCATGCAGGCGGCGTGGTTCCAGGGTAGCGATTGCGTGCAGTTAAGGCACAGATCGAAGCCATAGGCGCCCGATTCGCGGCAGATCACGCATCGCGGGGGCAGCAGCCAGCGGCAGGCCGTGCGCCACTTGTCAACTAAACCGGCATCCATGCGGTTGACAGCTCCGTCCGTGGTTTCCAGACTTCCGCGACTTTATCCGCGCGAGTCGTCGATGTCTCTGCACATTTCCAGCCCGTCCCCCAGCCTGCGCCACGACTGGCGGCGCGACGAGCTGCTGGCCCTGCTCGACCTGCCACTGCCCGACCTGCTCCACCAGGCCGCCACCGTGCACCGGGCGCACTTCGATCCGGCGGAAGTGCAGGTGTCCACGCTGCTGTCGGTGAAGACCGGCGGCTGCCCCGAGGACTGTGCCTACTGCCCGCAGGCGCAGCGCTACGACACCGGCGTGGCCGCGCAGAAGCTCATGGACACCGAACAGGTGCTGGCGAAGGCCGCCCAGGCCAAGGCCGCGGGCGCGTCGCGCTTCTGCATGGGTGCGGCGTGGCGTTCGCCGAAGGACCGCGACATCCCGAAGGTCGCCGACATGATCCGCGGGGTGAAGGCGCTGGGCCTGGAAACCTGCGCGACGCTGGGCATGCTGAGCGGCGACCAGGCGCATGCGCTGAAGGACGCCGGCCTGGACTACTACAACCACAATCTGGACACGGCGCCGGAGTTCTACGGCGACATCATCCACACCCGCGAGTACCAGGACCGGCTGGACACGCTGGCGCACGTGCGCGACGCCGGCATGAAGACCTGCTGCGGCGGCATCGTCGGCATGGGCGAGTCGCGCGACCAGCGCGCCGGCCTGCTGCAGGCGCTGGCGAACCTGCCCGCGCACCCCGACTCCGTGCCGATCAACCAGCTGGTGCAGGTCGCCGGCACGCCGCTGCACGGCACGAAAGCGCTGGACCCGTTCGAGTTCGTCCGCACGATCGCGGTCGCGCGCATCACGATGCCGGCGTCGATGGTGCGGCTGTCGGCCGGTCGCGAGACCATGAGCGACGAGTTGCAGGCGCTCTGCTTCCTGGCGGGCGCGAATTCGATCTTCTACGGCGAGAAACTGCTGACCACCGGCAACCCCGACACCGAGCGCGACCTGGCCCTGTTCGCCCGGCTGGGCCTGCGGCCGATGGCGGTGCAGGTGGAAAACGTGCACGACCATCACAGAATGGAAGCCGCCGGCAGCGGTACGGTGCATGCCGACATTACCCGTCCTGTGCCGTCCTGCGGCCGGGCGGCGTAGTCGGGGCGCAACAGGGGGCAGGACGAAGGCCATCACGCCGGCGCGGGCATCGCGTCCCGGCGCGTCGTCGTCGTCGCGCCCCGGGCGCGTCCATCGACGCGATCCCCAGCTTCCGGTGCCGACGCCATGACCCGTCTCGACCTGCACGACCGCATCCTCGCCCAACGCCAGCAGCGCGTCGCCTTGGCGCGCCAGCGCACCCGCCGCACCATCCAGCGGCGCGACGGTGTGCGCGTGGAAGTCGACGGACGTTGGCTGACCGAGTTCAGCAGCAACGACTACCTCGGCCTGGCCCAGCAGTTCGAAGTCACCACAGCCCTGCAGGACGCCGCCGGCCGCGAGGGTGCGGGCGCCGGCGCATCGCACCTGGTCAGCGGCCACCACGCCGCGCACGAAGGCCTGGAGCGCGACATCGCCGACTGGCTGGGTTACCCGCGCGCGCTGCTGTTCGGCAGCGGCTTCCTGGCGAACCTGGCGGTGCAGCAGGCGCTGCTGGAAGACGGCGACGTCTGCGTGCAGGACCGGTTGAACCACGCCAGCCTGCTGGATGCGACGCGGCTGGCAGGCGCGAAGCTGCGCCGTTACCCGCACCTCGATCCGGAAGGCGCCCTGCGCCAGCTCAAGCTGCAACCGGAAGGTGCGGCGATGCTGGCGACCGATGGTGTCTTCAGCATGGACGGCGACGCCGCGCCGCTGCGTGCGCTGAGCCTGGTCGCGCGCATGCAGCAGGCGCTGTTCTTCGTCGACGACGCCCACGGCGTGGGCGTGCGCGGCCCCGAGGGTCGCGGCAGCGTGGCCGAGGCGCGCATGGGCGTGGCCGACGTGCCGCTGCAACTGGTCACCCTCGGCAAAGCGCTGGGCGGCTACGGCGCGGTGGTCGTGGGCGAAGAGACGCTCATCCAGCACCTGGCGGAAACCGCGCGGCCGTACATCTACACCACGGCGATGCCGCCGGCGCTGGCCGCCGCCACGCGGGTCGCGGTGAAGCACGCGCGGAAGGACCACTGGCGTCGCGAAAAGCTGCAGATGCTGGTGGACCGGTTCCGCGTCGGCGCGCAGCGCGCCGGCCTGCAGTTGATGGCGTCCGAATCGCCGATCCAGCCGGTCCTCTGCGGCAGCGATGGCAACGCGCTGGCCCTGGCCGCCGCGCTGGACAGTGCCGGTTATCTGGTGCCGGCGATCCGGCCGCCGACGGTGCCGGACGGCAAGGCGCGCCTGCGCGTCACCCTGTCCGCGCTGCACGCGCCGCAGGACGTCGACGCGCTGGTCTCCACGCTGGCGCGTTCCTGGGACGCCGTGCAGCGCGTGCACGGCGCGGTGGCTTGACGTTACGCTAGCTCGGAAGTCAATCGACTGTCAGCCAAGGGTCAAGTGATGGAGAGCGCTGCGCGGTGGTGGGAGTTTTACTTTGTACGTTACGCACTAGGAACGTTGGTTGGTGCGTTGATTGTCAATCAGGCGCTGAGAGTCGACGCTCGCTTCAGTGACTTCATGTTGTTCGGGTTGGGAGGCGATGAGCCGGCTTCGAGATTGATGCTGGTCATGGGGTATGGTCTGGTCTTCTGCTATGTCGCCAGCGTTCCGATACTCGTTCTTCATGCGTCGCGACTGGTGATATGGATCCGGCCCAAGTACGAGAGACAGGGTTCCGAGAAAAGAAAGGTTCTCGGGAACCTCACGAGTGGCGATCTTCGAGTTCTCGCTTGTGTGCTGACGTGCACTACAGCAGTAATGATGCTTTTGAACATCTATATCGGCTTCAGCCGTGAGATTGGGGAGGATGGGTTTCTGCTCAAGCTCATCACGTCGGCTGTCGTCGCTGTGGTGTGCATTGAATGGGTGGCCCTGTTGATTCTCCTGTTTTATTCAAATCGCGCATACGAAAGAATGAAGATGTTGTCTGTATCAAGGGCCAGGAGTGCTAACGTCGGAGGAATAGTCGATAGTTACCGCCATATGAGAGAGCATGGGAATTCGATTTTCATCGTCGTTCTTGAGTTCGTCCTGGGAGCGGCGCTGATTGGCGTGCTATCACTGATCGAGGAGCCAAAGATCGAGAGCGAGTACGTCCAACAACTGGCTTCCGCTCTTGTCCCAATGCTCCTGTTGTGGATACTGCCCGGCGCGGGCATTTGGGTCTTCACGGCGCTCTTGGAGCGGCGGTTCGCATTTGATCGGTCGTTCCAGGGTTAGTTCATTGCATATCGAAACCACCGGCAGCGGCCCGTCCCTGGTGCTGTTGCACGGCTGGGCCCTGCATGGCGGCGTATTCGCACCGCTGGTGCAGCGCCTGTCCGACCGCTACACGCTGCACCTGGTCGACCTGCCGGGCCATGGCCATAGCCGCGACAGCGACGTGCCGCTCTCGCTCGATGCCACCGTCGACGCGCTCCTCGCGCGCACGCCACCGGCCGCGTGGCTGGCGTGGTCGCTGGGTGGACTGTTCGCATTGCGCGCCGCCGCGCGATCGCCGCAGGTGCGTGGGCTGGCGATGATCGCGTCGACGCCGCGCTTCGTGCGGGCGGAAGACTGGTCGCATGCGGTCGACGCCAGCGTGTTCGCGCAGTTCGGCGATGACCTCAAGAACGACTACGCGGGCACGCTCGAGCGTTTCCTGGCGCTGGACACCATGGGTTCGGAACACGCGCGCAGCGAGCTGCGCAGTTTGAAGCGCGATCTGTACGCGCGCGGCGAACCGGCACCCTCCGCCCTGCAGGACGGGTTGCGCCTGCTGGAGCAGAGCGACCTGCGCGCCACGTTGCCGGACCTGCGCGTGCCGAGTGCGTGGATCGCCGGCCGTCGCGACCTGCTGGTGCCCGCAAAGGCCATGCGCGCTGCCGCGGAGTCCGCGTCCGACGGGCGTTACGTCGAGATCGCCGGGGGCGGCCACGCGCCGTTCCTCGGCCATGCGGATCTCGTCGTTGACGCGCTGGAGGTCTTCCTGCCCACGCTGGAGGCGGGCCCATGAACACGTTCGACCAGCGCCACATCCGCCGCGCGTTCTCGCGCTCGGCCGCCGGCTACGACGCGGCGGCGGCGCTCCAGCATGAGGTGGAAAGGCGCCTGATGGAGTCGCTGGACTATTTCGCGTTGCGCACCGGCAGCGACGGTGTCGAGCCGGGCGTGGTGCTGGATGTCGGCTGCGGGCCGGCGCACGCGGCCGCCGCCATGCGCAAGCGCTGGCCCAAGGCGCGGGTGATCGCGCTCGACCTGGCGATGCCGATGCTGCGCGAAGCGAAGAAGCAGGCGGGCTGGTGGAAGCCGTTCTCGCGCGTCTGCGCCGACCTGCGCGCGCTGCCGATCGCCGATGGCAGCGTCGACGTGCTGTTCTCCAACCTGAGCCTGCAGTGGGTGGACGACCTGCCGGCGGCGTTCGCCAATTTCCGTCGCGTGTTGAAGCCCGGTGGGCTGCTGGTGTGTTCGACCTTCGGGCCGGAGACGCTGCAGGAACTGCGCGATGCCTTCGCGCAGGGCGATGCCTCGCCGCATGTCAGTCCCTTTCCGCCCATCGCCCAGTTCGGCGATGCGCTGGTGATGGCCGGTTTCCGCGATTCCGTGCTCGACCGGGACCGTTTCACGCTGACGTACGACGACCTGCCCAGCCTGATGCGCGAGCTGCGCGCCATGGGTGCGACGAACGCGCTGCATCGCCGGCGGCATACGCTGACGGGGCGCGCGCGCTTCGCCGCCGCCGCCGCCGCGTACGAACCGCTACGCCGCGATGATGGCAAGCTGCCGAGTACGTGGGAGGTGCTCTACGCCCATGCGTGGGCGCCGCCGCCTGGTGCGCCGATCCGCGGCCAGGGCGAGGACATCGCGGCGGTGCCGCTGTCGCGCATTCCCATCCGCCGCCGCGGCGAATGACGCGGGTGGATCAGCGCGAAACCTGCGCGATCCAGTCCTGCAGGTTGTAGTAGTTGGTGACGCGGGCGATCCGGTCGTCGCGGATGTCGAAGAACGCGCCCCCGGGCAGCGCATAGGTCTGCCCGTTCGCGGCCGGCAGACCTTCGTCGGTGTGCAGGTACTCGCCGTGCACGACGTATTCGGCGGCCGCGCGGTTGCCGTCCTGCGTCGCCAGCACCACGATGTCGCGCAGTTGTTCTCGGTAGCTCGCATTCATGCGGCCGAGGAACGCCGCGAACGCATCCTTGCCGACTTCGCGCGCACCCTGGTTGAGGTCGTGCACCACGTCGTCGGCCAGCATGGCGAGCATGCCCTCCCAGTCTCCTCGATTGAACGCGGCGTAGTAGGTCAGCACCAGTTCCGTGGCGCGGTCCTGCTTGCGCGTGCCGTCGATCTTCATGGGCGATTCCGTGGGCGTGTGGCGAACACGGCCATCATACGCCACGCGTTCAGCGCGGCAGGCGGTCGCGATGGAAGAAGTAGACTTCCTGCAGCAGGAAGCGCCAGCGCGTGGCGAACGTGCGGAAGCGGCTGGTCGGCGTCGGCGAGCCCACGGCGCGTATGCCGAGGTCCTGGCTGATGCGCAGCGCGCGCGCCATGTGCAGCGGGTCGCTGACGATGATGACCTTGTGCAGATTGTGTTGCTGCATCACCTGCGAGGCCTGCCGCAGGTTCTCGTGCGTATTGCGCGACAGCGATTCGATGAGGATCGCCTTGTCGGGCACGCCCTGGCGCAAGGCGTAGCGGCGTGCCACCTGCGACTCCGAGAAGCGCGCGCCCGTGCCGCCGTAGCCGCCGGTGAAGATCAGCGTCGGCGCCAGGCCGCGCTTGTACAGGTCGATGCCGTGGCGGATGCGCTCTTCGAACACCGGTGACGGTTTGGCGTCGTAGGCGGCCGCACCCAGCACGATGATGGCATCGGCACGCGCCGCATCGTCGCGTTGCCCCACCCAGATGATGTAGGCGGCCACGCCGAGCAACCACAGCAGCGCCAGCAGCAGCAGGCGCCATGCCCAGCCGAGCACGCCGCGTTTTGATTTTCCACGGCGCGCGCTCATGCCGCCACCGCCCAGGGCAGTGCGTCGAGGTCCACGTTGCCGCCGGACAGCACCACGCCGACATCGCGGCCCGCGAACAGTTCGCGATGGCGCAGGATCGCGGCCAGCGCGATCGCGGACGAAGGCTCCACCAGCAGCTTCAGGCATTGCCAGATCAGCCGCATGGCCACCAGCGTCTCGTCGTCGGGCACCGTGTGTACCCGCACGCCGTGCGTGCGCAGCAGCGCGAAGTTGGGTTCGCCCAGCGTGCCGCGGAGCCCGTCGCACACCGTATCCGGCACGAAATCGATCTCGCGCGTTCCAGCGGCCAGCGACGCGGCGGTGTCCGCGGCGCCCGCAGGTTCGGCGCCGTATACCCGGCAGTCCGGCATGGTCGCGGCGGCGGCGATGGCCGTGCCGGACAGCAGGCCGCCACCGCCGACCGGCGCCACGACGGCATCCAGGTGGCGAAGGGCGTTGAGCAGTTCCAGTGCCGCCGTACCCTGGCCCGCGATCACGTGCGGGTGGGTGTAGGGGTGGATGAGGACCGCGCCGGTTTCTTCCTGCAGGCGGTCGGCGGTCGCTTCGCGCGCCGCGATCGTGGGCGCGCAGGTGTGGACATGGGCACCGTAGCGGGTGATGTTCGCCAGCTTGGCGGCATTGGCTCCCTCCGGCACGACCACGTGGCAGGGAATGCCGCGCGTCCGTGCGGCCAACGCGAGCGCGGCGCCGTGATTGCCTGAGGAATGCGTCACCACGCCGCGGGTCGCCTCGGTCTCCTCCATCGCCCAGACGGCGTTGCACGCGCCACGGAACTTGAACGCACCCCCCCGTTGCAGCGGCTCGGCCTTGAAATACAGGCGGCAACCGGCCAGGGCATCCAGGGCGCTCGACTGCAGCACGGGGGTGGCGTGGGCGTGCGGGGCGATGCGGGCGGCGGCGGCGAGGATGTCGTCGAAGGTGGGCAGGGGCATCGGCATGGGGAAAGGTTAACGCATCGCGCCGGCACCCCGCCCGAAACCCAGGCCTGCCAAGCCTTCCGCGGGCTGAGCCGCGGCGGTGGCGACAGGCAGGGTTAAGCACGGATTCAAAGCGGCAGGCTGATGCTGCGATGACAGAGTAACGGGGGTTCCGCCATGAAGCGCATCTATCTGACCGCGGTCGCGTTCGCCAGCCTGGCGTTGGGTGGCTGCGCGACCTATGACTACGTGGGCGACACCGCGCCGGGCGGCTACTACCACGGCCGTCCCAGCACCCAGTACTACGATCCGTACGGCGGCTACTACGGGGGGGTGGGTGTCTACGGCAGCTACGGGTACTACGGGCCGTACCGCTATGGCGGCTACTCGAGCTATCCGTACTACGGCTACTACGGGCCGTACTACCCCTACTACTCGCATCACCCCCGCCCGCCCCGCCCGGGCGACAACACGCCCAAGCCGCCCACTCATGGGGGCGACGGCAACCGGCCGCCGTCGTGGCGTGACTCGACCGGTCGCTGGCGCGAGGGCGGTTCCCAGCCGATGGTGCCGAATCGCTCCGGCCGGGTCATGCCGGCACCCAGCCAGCCGCGGGTGAGCGAGGGTGGCTACCGCCCGCCCCGCGTGACCGCGCCCCCGTCCGCCCCGCGCACCGCGGAGCGCCCGCAGCGCATGGAACGGTCGGCGCCGTCCCGGCCGGAACGCTCGGAGCCGGCGCCCCGCCCGTCGAGGCGCTCGGACAACGCCATCCGTCAGCAGGAGCAGTAATCCGGCCGCCTTCGGGCGGGTCTTCCGTTGCTTTCCCACACAGGTCGTCGCAGGCTGCGAACAAAGGTTGACCGGTTACGTCGCTTTCTGACGTAAGCGGCAATAAAGGTTCAATGTCGACGTCCGGTAGGGAAATCTGGATCCCCCCTGTTCCGGCCCTGCCGGGCGTCGGCGCCTAACAAAAAGCCCGGCTTTGCCGGGCTTTTTTCTTGCTCTGGTATCCTGCGCGCATAAAAAAGGGGCCGGCAGTCCCCCGACTACCGGCCCCCGGCATCCCCGGCGTGCGCATTGCTGGCCCCTGTTCCATTACCAGCTTGGCGCCCCTGGTCGCTTGCCACGACGGGTGCATGGGGATACAGCAGGAAGCGTGCCAACTTCGCCCTGCGCCCCGACGCTTTTGTTTGAACCCCTACCCGCATGTGCGCGGGCCCGGAATCCTCGATGAGCACCAGCTTCCACCACTACGACGTCATCATCATCGGCGGCGGTCACGCCGGCACCGAGGCCGCGCTTGCGTCCGCGCGCACCGGCGCCCGGACCCTGCTGCTGACCCACAACGTGGAAACCGTGGGCGCGATGAGCTGCAACCCGGCCATCGGCGGGATCGGCAAGGGCCATCTGGTGAAGGAGATCGATGCGCTCGGCGGCGTGATGGCCTGGGCGGCCGACCGCGCCGGCATCCAGTGGCGCACGCTGAATGCATCCAAAGGGCCGGCCGTGCGTGCGACACGCTGCCAGGCCGACCGCGCGCTGTATCGCAGTGCGATCCGGCGCGCGGTGGAAGCGCAGGCGAACCTCACCCTGTTCCAGGCGGCCGTCGACGACCTGATCATCGAGGGCGGCACAGTGAGGGGTGCGGTCACCCAGACCGGATTGCGCTTCCATGCGACGGCCGTCGTGCTGACGGCGGGTACCTTCCTGGCCGGCAAGATCCACGTCGGCGAAACCCAGTACGCCGCCGGTCGCGCCGGCGACCCCCCGGCCACCGCATTGGCGCAGCGCCTGCGTGAAGGCGCCTTCGTCGTGGATCGCCTGAAGACGGGCACGCCGCCGCGCATCGATGGACGCTCGCTCGACTACACGGTGATGGAAGAGCAGCCCGGCGACGATCCGCTGCCGGTGATGTCGTTCATGGGCGACGTGGCCGACCATCCGCGCCAGGTGTCGTGCTGGATCACCCATACCAGCGAGCAGACGCACGAGATCATCCGCGGCGCGTTGCACCGCTCGCCGATGTACTCGGGCCAGATCGAGGGCATCGGTCCGCGCTACTGCCCGTCCATCGAGGACAAGGTGGTGCGTTTCGCCGAGAAGGCCAGCCACCAGATCTTCGTCGAGCCGGAAGGCCTCGATGTCGCCGAGATCTATCCCAACGGCATCTCGACCTCGCTGCCGTTCGACGTGCAGCTCGCGCTGGTGCGCAGCATCCGTGGCATGGAGAACGCGCACATCACGCGCCCGGGCTACGCCATCGAATACGACTTCTTCGATCCGCGCGGCTTGAAGGCCTCGCTGGAAACCAAAGCCGTCGCCGGCCTGTTCTTCGCCGGCCAGATCAATGGCACGACCGGATACGAGGAAGCCGCTGCACAGGGCCTGCTCGCCGGCCTCAACGCCGCGCGTTTCGCGCAGCAGAAGGAGGCGTGGTCGCCCCGCCGCGACGAGGCCTACCTCGGCGTGCTGGTCGACGACCTGATCACGCACGGCACCAAAGAGCCGTACCGCATGTTCACCAGCCGCGCCGAGTACCGGCTGCAGCTGCGCGAAGACAACGCCGACCTGCGACTGACGGAAACCGGCCGCGCGCTGGACCTGGTCGATGACGCGCGCTGGCAGCGCTTCGACGCCAAGCGCGAGGCCATCGCGCGCGAGACCGGTCGCCTGCGCGCACTGTGGGCCACGCCCGCCAACGCGCTGGGCCGTGAAGTGGCCGATACGCTCGGCGTGCAGGTCAGCCGCGAGACCAATGTGCTCGACCTGATCAAGCGCCCGGAACTGGACTACGCCAAGCTCGTCGCCGTGCCGTCGATCGGCCCGGGCGTGGATGATGCGCAGGTGGCCGAACAGGTGGAGATCGGCGTGAAGTACGCCGGCTACCTGGACCGCCAGCGCGACGAGATCGATCGCCAGCAGCGCAACGAATCCACGCCGATCCCGGCGGGCTTCGACTTCGCGAACGTGCGCGGCCTGTCGGCCGAAGTGCAACAGAAGCTGGAGCGGGTACAGCCCGAAACCATCGGCCAGGCGCAGCGTATCCCCGGCATGACGCCCGCCGCCATCTCGCTGCTGCTGGTTCACCTGGAGCGCGCACGGCGTACGCGGGTGGCGTAGGCCCACTGGCCTCCAGTGCGATAATCCCTGTCAAGAAATGGGGGGCAGGGCATGGATATCCATCCGGTGGAACCGGAGAAGCGCGCCGCGATCGGACAGGCGCTGGTACAAATCGAGCACGAGCACAAGGTGCGCATCCTGTTCGCCTGCGAGTCGGGAAGCCGGGGCTGGGGATTCTCTTCCCCGGACAGCGACTACGACGCGCGGTTCGTGTACATGCATCCTCCCTCCTGGTACCTGACAGTCAACGAGCGTACCCGTCCTGGGCAGCCGCAACGCGATGTGATCGAGCTTCCGATCGACAGCGACCTCGACGTCAGTGGCTGGGACCTGCGCAAGGCGTTGCGCCTGCTGTCCAAGTCCAACCCCACGCTGTCCGAATGGTTGCGCTCTCCGATCGTCTACCACGCCGATGCGCCCGCCGTTGCTGCGCTGACGCAGCTGTCCGAGCGCTTCTATTCGCGCGTTGCCGGCTGGCACCACTATCACAGCATGGCGAAGGGCAATTTCCGTGGATACCTTCGCGGCGAGCGGGTGCGCACCAAGAAATACCTGTACGTCATCCGTCCCGTGCTCGCCTGCCGTTGGATCGAATCCAGCGAGGCTCCGCCGCCGATGGCATTCGAGGTCATGCTCGACCGCCTCCTGCCTGACGGCCCTGTCCGCGATGCGATCGATGCCCTGCTGGTCGTGAAGCGCGCGAGCAAGGAAGTCAATGATGGTCCGCGCATCCCAGCGATCAGTGACTATCTGGAAGCCGAACTGGAGCGCATGCAGGCCATGCCCCCTTTGCTGCCCGGGCATGCGGGTGAGGATGCAGAACTGGACGCATTCTTGCGACGTTGTTTGGAAGCCTGGTAACCATCACAGCCGCTCACGCGGCATCCGGATGCCGCATCCTCCACGCTGCGAGTTGTTCGCGATAGTGCTGCAGCTGTTCCGCATACAGGTCGTGCACGCAGATCGGGCAGCCGCTGTTGCAGCAGTCGCTGGGCAGTGGCGGTTCGGGTTCGACCGGGCGTGGGTCGTTGTCGGGAACGGCCTGTGTCACGGCGTTTCCGGCCGGCGTCGACGCCACGGCAGCGGCAGGCCCAGCGCGAACAGGCCGAGAAAGGCCGCGCGCTGCGACCACGAATCGGGCTGCGCCGGCACGGGCTCGCCACCGTCTTCGGCATCCAGCGCCATTGCGCCCTCCACGAGCCGCGCGACCAGCACGCGCGCTTCATCGGCCTGGTCGTGACGGACGCGCACCTTCACGCCGCCCAGGGCCTGCCGCATGTACCAGTCGTTGATCGCCTGGTGCTCGTCGGCCAGGTAGGCCTCGATACCCTCGGCGAGGAGCCGCCCATGCACGATGCGGGCTTCGAGCGGATCGAGGAAGCTGGCGACGGTGACGAACATGCTCAGCGGGCGACGCCCATCTCCTGCAGCAGATGCGGCGCCGGATAGACCTTGCCCATCAGCCAGCGCAGGTAGCGCATGTCCACGTGCACCGCGCGCTTGTAGCGCGGGTCGAACATCCAGCTGGCGCTGACGGATTCCCAGTTGCTGTCGAAGTTCAGGCCGATCAGTTCGCCGCGCGCATTGAGTACGGGCGAGCCGGAGTTGCCGCCGGTCGTGTCCAGGTTGGTGAGGAAGTTGACCGTCTGCGTCTTCAGCGCAGGGTCTTCGGTGCCGGCGAAATCGCCTTTGGCGATGGCATCCAGCAGCGGCTTCGGCGCGTCGAACGGCACCGTGCCGGTGTTCTTCTCGACGATGCCGGCCACGGTCGTCACCGGCGTGTACTGCACGCCGTCGCGCGGCGAGAAGCCGTCGACCTTGCCGAAGCTGACCCGCAGCGTGCCGTTGGCGTCCGGATACAGGGCGCGTCCCTGCTGCTTGCGCCAGGCGAACAGCGCGCGCATGTAGGCCGGGCGCAGTCGCAGCTGTTCGCCCTCGCGCGTCTTGCGTTCCTGTTCCAGCGCCAGTTGCACGGGCACCAGCGCCGCCGCCAGGTCGATCAGGGGATCGGTAGCCAGCGGTTTGCCTTCGCGCGCCGCCGCGAAGCGCGACAGGCGCTCGGCTTCATCGCCGAGCTTTGTTCCCGCATACAACACATCCAATGCCTTCTTGAGCGTAGCGGGCGTGCGACCGAAGGCCGCATCGAAGCCCGGCAGGCGCTGCGCGTCCGGCAATTGCTGGTAGCGCGTCAGCAGCACCGTCAGCAGGGCTTTCTCCACCTCCGGCGAATAACGGCGCTGCACCTGCTTCAGGATGCCTTCGATCAACGCATGGTCGCGCGCCTGGTAGCCGCCTTCGCGCTCGGCGTCCGGCTTGGCCGACTCCACCCGCAAGCGTTCCAGCGTGATCGCGCTGCGCATCAGTTGCGACTGCGAACCGAACAGCGACAACAGCAGCTCGCGTTCACGTACCGCCGAGCCGTCGGCGATCGAGGCGGCGAGGGCATCGATGTCCGTCCGCTCCTTCGCTGCCGCATCGGTCGCCAGCATGCCGCGCTCGTCTTCGGCACGGACGCGCACGGCATCGCTGCGGCGCAGGCCTTCCAGCTCGCCCGCGGCGCGCTTGCGGTTGTTCTTGAGCGATTGCAGCTGTGCCGCATAGCGTGTCTTGGCGTCGGCGTCCTGCTTGCCGGCCGACTCGATCACGTCGATGAGCTGGTCGAACACCGCGACGCGCGCGGGCAGTGTCCCGTTGACCTGCTCGTCGAACTCGGCCGCCGTGCGGTGCCGGTAGGTGATGCCCGGATAGCCGGCGAGCATGGCGTAGTCGCCTGCCTTTGGCCCATCCTTCGCCAGCGCCAGGTGCGCCGGCGCGTGGTAGGGCACGTTGTCGGCGCTGTAGGCGGCGGGTTTGCCGTCCTTGCCCACGTACGCACGCAGCAGGGTGAAGTCGCCGGTGTGGCGCGGCCACATGAAGTTGTCGATCTCGTCGCCGTAGTTGCCGATCGCGCGCGGTGGCGCATAGACCAGGCGGATGTCGCGCAGCTCGAGCTGCTTGATGCGGTAGAAATCGGTGCCGTAGTACATGTTCGCCACGCTGCAGCGGACGCCGGATTCCTGCTCGCAGTCGGCGACGATGGCCTTGCTGGCGCGGTCGATGGCGTCGAAGTAGGCGCGCCCGGTCTTGCCGGCGGCGTCCTTCAGCACGGCGTCGGTCACCTTGTCGTAGCCCACCGTGACCAGCACGCGGAAATCCGGATTGGCGGGCAGCTCGGCGGCACGATCGCCGGCAATGAAGCCGTCATCGATCAGGTTGCGCTCCGGCTTGCTGTTGTACTGGATCACGCCGTACGCCACGTGGTGGTTGGTGAGCACCAGGCCGTCCGGCGAGACGAACGCGCCGGTGCCGCCACCGGCGCGCACCACGGCGCTCAACGGCGCCGCGGTGACGTCGGCCAGTGTCTTCGGGTCGCCCTTGAAGCCCGCCTCGCGCAGCGGCTTGGCCAGCTGCGGCAACTGCGAGGGCATCCACATGCCTTCATCGGCGTGGGCGGGCAGGGCGAGGGCGACGCCCAGGGCGAGGGTGGTGGTCGAAAGTCGGCGGCGCATCGGCAGGGTCCACGGAAACAGGCCGTGACGATAGCGAGACGACCGTGGCGCGGCAAATGCCGCGGCGCATGCGTCGCACCTCAGGACAGCAGGGGTGTGGGCGCGCCGAGGAAGCGGCCCAGCCGCGCGGCGGCTTTCGCGAGGCCGGCGAGTTCCTTGTCCTGCAGCGCGCCGAAAGGCGAGAGCCGGATGCCGCCTCGCGCATCGGCCTCGCGCTTCCACGTACCCACCACGCGACCCTCCACGACGAGGGTGGGGCTGACCAGGCCATTGATGCCGATCACGCGGCGCAGGTGCGCGTCGTCCACGACGGGCGCGCGGTCGCGATAGCCGATGACGTACTCATCGAACGCCGGCAACAGATGGCTCGCGTGCGTACGGCGCGTCGCGGACAACGCGGGTGCATGCCACAGCATGTCGTCGTCGTTCGCTTCGCGCTGGAGCAACGAAGCCGCCGAATCCAGCGCCTGCTTCGCCTCCTTCCGGGTCAGGCCAGACCACCACGCAAGGTCCGCCGCCGTCGCGGGCGCATGGCCTTGCAGGTAGCGCAGGGCCAGGCGTTGCAGCGCTTCATCGCGGTCCAGCGGTGCAGAGGCCGGAATCCAGGCGTCGAGCCAGACGAACGTCGGTTGCCGGCCTTCGCGCGGGCCCTGGCAGATCAGGCCTTCCTGCGCCATCCAGCCGAGGACATGCAGGCCGCGCTGGCCGCCGCTGTCCACGCCGATGGCATCCAGGCATGCGTACAGATCGCCGCGTTTGACGGGGCGGCCGTGCGAGAGCGCGGCTTCCAGCGTGCGCCGGCAGCGTGCCAGCGTGTCTGCGTCCAATCCGTAGTCGCGGGCGATGCGCGCGGCGTTGGCGGACTGCACGCGCGGTGCCATCAGCGCCACCATCCAGCGCACGTCCTCGCGCGCGAGCCAGTGCAGGGTGCCGCGCATCGGCCAGGTGCGCACGATCTCACCGCGCGCGATCGCTGCTTCCACGGTCGCAAGCGTCGCACCCGTAGTGCGCAGGCCGATCGCCCACAGCGAGGCGGCGTAGTCCTGCGCCTGCATCGCGCCGAGGTGGCCGACCGTCGCACTCACGGTGTCGGCAATCGGTGCGGCGATGCCCTGGCGCCGCACACGCAGCCGGCGCAGCGCCGCCGTCATCGGGATGCGCGGCTGTGGCGCATCATTTTTCCTTGCGCCAGTTGATCGAGCCGCGTGTTTCGGTGGTGCTGGATTCGATTTCCGCGTCGAAGCCCTTGCGCAGCAGGTACTTCAGGGTGACGGCGGAACCGGAACCGATCATCGAGACGCCATAGCTGACGTAGAGCTTCGGCGAGAGGTACTTGCCCACGCCGAACACGGAGCCGCCCAGCGTGCGCGATTCCAGTACGCCGGCATCGTCCAGACCGATCTTCGCGCCGAGCTGCGAGGCCAGCAGGCCGGCGCCCGCGCCGAGTGCCGAAGACGCGGCGTTGATGCGCTGGCTTTCGTCGCTGCTGGCGGTGTTGAGCGAGCGGCCCAGCACCAGGTAGGCGAGCGCTTCGGATTCCGACATCGCAGGATTCGACCAGACGCGCGCACGCGGCTGGCTGGCGCGCCCGGTGACGTCGATGCCCGCGGTGACGCTGGCACTGACGACTTCGCGCTCGGCGCGGATGTTGATGCGCGGGTCGGAGACCGCGTTGTTGCTCCACGTCAGTTCGCCGCGGGTGATGCGCAGCTTCTGTCCGTAGGCTTCGTAGCGGCCGTCCACATCCAGGCGGCCGGTGGCGAGCATTTCGCGGCCGGGCTGCGAGCGCACGTGGAGCGTGCCGGCCAGCGTGCCTTCCAGCCCGTAACCCTTGAGATTGACCTCGTCGCCGACCTTGAGCGCCAGGTCCAGGTCCAGCCGCGAACTCGGCGCGCGTTCGGGATCGGCCGGGTCCAGCACCACCACGTCTTCGGAGGCCGACACGCCGTCGTCCAGCTTCTCCACGTCGATGGTGGCGGATGGCACGCCGACTTCGCCGCGGACCTGGATGGTGTTGTCGGCGAAGCCCACCTGGAGGTTGGGCGAGGCGACCGCATGCAGGTCGGTGGTGTCGGCGACCAGTACGTTCTCGCCGCGCACCTGGAATTGCAGCGGCGTGGTGTCGTTGTTCCAGCCCAGCGTGCCGGCGACGTTCAATACGCCGCCGGTGCCGGTGCCGCCGGTGGACGACACGGTCTTCATGCTGCCTTCGATGCGTGCGCTGCCGTCGGACAATGCGGCTAGGTCGGCGCTGCCGTCGGTGAGCGAGACGCCCAGCGCCGGCAACTCGCCGGTGAACTCGGTGAGCGTGGCTTCGCCGCTCAACAATGGATGGCCGCGCGTGCCGGCCACGCCGATGTGGCCGGCCAGCTTGCCGCGCGGACGCACGAGATCCGGCGAGAACAGCTCCATCCAGAACAGGCGCGAATTGTGGAAATACAGGTCGCCCTTCAGCGGCGCGAACGCGTCCCAGCCGGTGTTGAACGTCGCGTCGACGTAACCGTCGCCCTTGAAGCCGGTGCCCAGGCGGCCCTGGATGCGCTGCGGGGTGAACTCCGCGTCGAAGGTGAAGTTGTCGTAGCGGATGATTTCACCGCGCGCACTGGAGCCCATCTTCAGGCCGCCATCGAGCGAGGCCAGGTGCACGTCGCCCTGCCATGCATTGCCGGCCGGACGCAGCGACGCATCGAGCGTGAACTCGCCACGCAGCGTCAGCGGACGGCCGCTGCTCGGCGGCAGCCAGGGTTGCACCAGTGCCAGCGACAGCGCTTCGCCGCGGACTTCCAGGCCCTGTCGCGGCCAATCTGCCGTCGCGCACAGCGCGCCGCCGATGTCCGACCCCAGGCAGCTTTCGGACAGCGTCCACGCGGTGCCGTTCTGGGCGAAGCGCGCCGGTTGCCGCAACGTCCAGGGATTGCCCTTGGACGGCGCGATGCGCAGCACATCCAGCGTGCCCTGCCAGTTGGCGCTGCGCTTCTGCGCGCTGCCGGCCAGCGATACCGCACCCATCGCGTTGCGCGCATCGCCGTCGAAGCGCAGGTCTTCCACGGCGCCGCGCGCATTGAGCTGCACGTTGTCCAGCACGGTACCCACGTCCACCGCGCTGCCTTGCAGGGCGAGTTCACCGTTGCCGTTGCGCCAGGGCAGGCGACCGCGCAGGCTCAGCCGTCCGGCGCTCCAGTCGTTCCAGTGCAGGTTCTCGCCGCCCAGGTCGGCATCGATGTTCGGCGCGGCACGCGCGCCCGTCAGTTTCAGCGTGCCAGCCAGCGTGCCGCTGGCGTCGGGCAGCAGGTCGGCGAGGTTGAGCGGACGGAACGTGGCATCGACATCCAGCGTGTCGCCGACCTTGCCCTTCGCGGCGACGCGGCTACCGCCCAGCGACAGGTCCAGTTCGCCTTGGCCCGCATTGCCGTCGAGCGCGAACGTGCCACGCGCATCGAGCGCGCGATCACGCAGGCGGCCGCCGAGCTTGGGCACATCGAGCGTGCCCTGGAACTGGCCGTCTTCGCGTTGCCGCCCTTTCGAGGCGAGCTGGCCGGAGACGTTGCCGTTCCAGCCGGCCACGAAGTAACCAGGATCGAAGCCGGCAAGCGTGGCCCGCACATCCCAGTCGAGCGCAGGCGCCCAGCCGACGGTGCCGGTGGCGTCGAGCGTGCCGGTCGGCATGGTGGCGCGCAGCATCTCCAGTCGCACGCGCTCCGCGTTGCCGCGGCCATCGAACTCCAGCACCGCGCTGTCGTCACCGCGTGTCAACGTGGCCTTGCCGATCGCGGCCCAGGCCTCCAGCTTGCCGGCCAGGCCGAAGTCGCCTTCGGCGCCGATCATGCTGTCCGCTTCGGTGCCCCAGCGCAGGCCGCGCGCATTCACTGCGAACCGGAACTCGGGATTCTCCGGCACCGTGAAATCCGCGCGTCCGCGCAACGCGGCGTAGCCATCGAAGGCACGGATGGCGAGCGGTTCGACCGTCAGCACTTCTCCGTCGATGCGCGCGTGCGACGGTTCGATCACCACCGCGATGTCGCCCTGCTGCGCGGTGCCCTGCAGATCCGCGGCGCCGCCGGCGCCCTTCGCGACCAGATCGAATGCGATCGGCGTGCTGTCGTCCATCACGCCGAGCAACGACAGATCCAGCGCTTCGGTCTTCGCGGCGAAGTTCCAGGTCGGTTTCGTCTCGCCGCGCAGCGTCAGCGTCGCGCGTACCGGCGCAGGCGCGGCACCGGCCAGGCCGACGTTCATGCGCGCGCGGTTGCCGCGCGCCACCAGCCCGAGGCGCGCAGGCGTGCGACCGGCCGCGGCAGGAAACACGCCGGTGGCGGTCAGGTCGGTCTCGTAGTTGTCGCGCGGCGCGTAGGCGCCGTGCACACCGAACGCACCGCGGTCGCTGGCGATGGCCAGCTTCTCCGCGTGCACGTAGCCGTTGCCGATGTCGATGCCACCGGTGGCGCGCGCGATGTCGATGACGGGTTGGCCGCTCTGCCGGATCAGGAAGCGGTCGATCTCCAGCCGGTCGGCCTGGATCGCGAGGGGCATCTCGATCTGCGGCAGCAGGTCGGGCCAGTGCGGCAGTTCGAAAGGCTCGTCGCTCTCGGGCACGTCGAGCATCGCCCCGCGCACGCGCAGCACGTCCAGGCGCAGGCGCTTGCCCAGCAGGGGGCGCAGGTCCGGTTCGAGGTAGACCTCGTCGGCGGTGAAGCGGATCGTGTCCCAGCGGAAATCCACGCCACGGAGCGTGAGCGGGCCGGCGATGGGACCGTCCACTTCCCTGTAGGTCAACGACGCATCCGCAGGCAGGCGCGCCTGGATCTGCGCCAGCAGCACGTCGCGGCCGGCCACGGTCTGCAGCAGCCAGTACAGGCCGATGCACAGCAGCACCAGCAGCACGCCGCTGCCGATCGCGCTGCGGATCGCCAGCGTGCGCATACGGGCCCTGCGACGCGCGCGCAACTCGGCGATGCGCGCTTCGCGCTCTTCGGGGGTGAGGCCGTCGGGGACGCGCTGCTTCCTCACAGGTCCGTCCCGATGTTGAGGTAGATCTGGAAGCTGGAATCCGGGTCATCCAGGCCGTGCGCGATGTCGAGCCGCACCGGCCCCACCGGCGAACGCCAGCGCAGGCCGATGCCCACGCCGGTGCTGAGCTGCGGACGGGTACCGTCGAACGCGCTGCCCGTATCCACGAACACGGCGCCGCCGTACGGCCCGCCCTTGGGATAGAACTCGTACTCGACGCTGCTGGTGAGCACGTTCTTCGCGCCCAGCGCGTAGTCGCCGCGGCGCGGGCCGACTTCGCGCCATGCGTAGCCACGGATGCTGCGGTCGCCACCGGCGAAGAAGCGCAGCGACGGCGGCATCGCCACCAGCGAGCTGGTGAAGGTGTGGCCGTACTCGCCGCGCACGATCAGCGCGCTGTTGGTCTTGTATTGCTGCGACCAGCGCGCGCGCATGTGGAACTGCAGGAAGTTGGCGTCCGAGCCTGCGCCTTCCACGCCGCCACGCAACAGGATGGAGCCGGCGAGCTGGTCGGGCCGGTTCGAGCCGACCGGCGAATTGGTGTAGTCCGCGCGCAGCGAGGGGTAGGTGAACGTCGCGTACTCCACGGTGGTGTCGGGCAGGCCGGTGACGGGGTCGTCTTCGACATAGCGCCAGCGTTCGCGCAGGGCATGCAGCGACGCCACCGCGGTCCAGTCCTCGCTGACCTGGCCGCTGCGGCTGCCGGTGAACTCGACGTGGCGCAGGTCGATGTAGTCGGTCTGCTCGTCGCTGGCCTGCACGCCGACGGTGAACCAGCCATCGAGCCACTTGAACGCGGGAATGCGGTACTGCGTCAGCAGCGTCTTGCGCTTCTGCGCATAGTCCAGGTGCGTGGACAGCTTGTGCCCGCGCGAGTTGACGTAGCGGCGGTCGAGGCCGAGGCGGATACCGGGGCCGCTCTCGGTGCCGTAGCTGACGCCGGCGGTGTAGATGTCGCGCTTGGCCAGCTCGAGGTTGACGTCGATCGGCACGCGCCCGTCTTCGGCCTTGTCCGGATTGGCCTGGATGTCGATGCTGGAGAAGTAGTCCAGCCCGACCAGCGATTCGCGCAGGCGGTCCAGCTTGCCCTGGTGGAAGTAGCTGCCTTCTTCCCAGTACACCAGCTTGTCCAGCAGGCCCTGGTCGAACTTGTCCTGGTGGAAGGTGGTCGGGCCCATGTCGTAGCGGATGCCGCTGACCCAGCCCAGGGCGATGTCGGCGGCATGCTCGGCGCGGGTGACTTCCACGCGGCGGTGGGTGAAGTCGGCGTCGAAGTACCCGCGGTCGGCCAGGCGCCGCACGATGGTCAGCTTGCTGGCCTCGTAGGTGGTGTGGTCGAACACGTCGCCGACTTTCGGCGCAAAGGCTTCCAGGTCTTCCTTCAGGTAGCGGTCGCCACCGCCGTCGCCTTCGATCGACAGGTCGCGTCGACGTACGCGCACCGGCTCACCCAGCTTCACCCGGACGGTCACGGTCAGTCGCTCGTCGTCGGCGCCTTCCGTGCGCGGGGCATCGACGGTGATGTCGGGGGCGTAGTAGCCGAAGGGCTCGAGCGCTTCGCGCGTCTCGGCGACGGCTTCGCCCAGCAGGTATTCCAACCGCGATTCACCCAGGCGGCTACCGAGCGAGTCGTTGAGCGAGAGCGCCGCGTTGACGTTCTCGATCATCAGTTCGTCGTCGAGCCCTTCGATCCGCACCTTGTCCACGATGGCCGCGGCCCAGGCGGGGCCGGTGGCGGCAAGCATGCAGAGGACGGTGGCGAAGCGGGGGAGTCGTCGCATGCGGGCAGGATAACCGGTGCGGGTTAAGCGCGGTGAAGGGTAGCCACTGTTCGCGCGGCCTCGCTCACCCCTCATCCGCCCTCCGGGCACCTTCTCCCCGCACGCGGGGAGAAGGAGAGGACAGATCAGCTCGACAGATGCTCGATCGCCGCCACCGCGCGGAAGCGGTCGGCCAGGCGCTTGAGCAGGGCGAGACGATTGGCGCGCACGGCAGGATCGTCCGCGTTGACCATCACGCCGTCGAAGAACGCATCCACCTGCGGGCGCAGGCGCGCGAGATGGGCCAGCACGGTGACGTAGTCATGGTGGTGCAGCGCTTCGTCGGTCTCGCCCAGCACGGCTTCCACGGCTTCGGCCAGCGCGCTCTCCGCGGGATCGTTCAGCAGGGCGCGGTCCACGCCATGCGGAATGGCGATGTCGGCCTTCTTCAGGATATTGCCGATGCGCTTGTTCGCCGCGGCGAGCGCTTCGGCCTCCGGCAGCGTGGCGAAGGTGCCGATGGCATCCAGGCGCGTATCGAAGTCGTACAGCGAGGCCGGTTTCAGTTCCGCCACGGCATTGAAGTGCGCGGCCGGCACGCCCTTGTCGGCGTAGTAGCTGCGCAGGCGATCGAGGATGAAGTCGTAGAGTTCTCCGGCAGGCGTCTCTTCTACGTGTTCGCGGGTTGCCTCTGGACGGCCCATGATTCGAGCCTGCACTTGGCTGGATCGACCGTGAACGACACCGGCAACCGATGAAAGGGCCTGCCTCTGCTTGAAGCTCTTGGTCTGAGGATCGAGATCTGGCAACAGCGCGATGGCTTCTTCAATCAACGCATGAACATTCAGCGCGAACCCACTTTCGATCACCGTTCGCGCAAGACCCAGCGCGTTGCGCCGCAGTGCGAACGGATCCTTGTTGCCCGTCGGCTTCAGCCCAGCGGCGAATCCACCGGCCAGCGTGTCCAGGCGCTCGGCGATCGCCAGCACCTTGCCCAGCGGCGACAGCGCGATGTCGTCGCCGGCGAAGCGGGGCTGGTAGGCCTCGTCGATGGCCAGCGCGATCTCCTTCGGCTCGCCGGCGGCGAGGGCGTAGTGGCGGCCCGCGATGCCCTGCAGCTCGGGAAACTCGTTGACCATGCGCGACTGCAGGTCGTTCTTCGCCAGTGTCGCGGCGCGGCGCGCGAGCGCGGCGTCGGCACCCACCATCGGTGCGATCGCTTCCGCCAGCGTGGCGACGCGTTCCACCTTGTCGGCCACGCTGCCCAGCTTGGCCTGGTAGGTGACGGTCTTCAGGCCGTCGCCCATCGACACGAGGCCCTGCTTGAGGTCTTCGTCGAAGAAGAACTTCGCATCGGCGAAGCGCGGGCGGATCACGCGTTCGTAGCCCTTGCTGACTTCGGCCACATCCTGCGATTCGATGTTGGCGATGCCGATGAAGTGCTCGGTCAGCTTGCCGCCGTCGCTGAGCACCGGGAAGAACTTCTGGTTGATCTCCATCGTCTCGATCAGCGCTTCCTGCGGCACGGCGAGGAACGCGGATTCGAAGCTGCACAGCACGGCCGCCGGCCACTCGGTCAGGCAGACCACCTGCTCGAGGTTGTCGTCGGTGACGCGCGCGGTGCCGCCGGCCTGCACGGCCGCCTTGTCTACTTCGGCGACGATGCGGGCGCGGCGCGCGTCGGCATCGACCAGCACCTTCGCGCCCTGCAATGCCATCACGTAGTCGCCGGGATCGTTGATCCACACCGGCTTGTCGTGTTCGAAGCGATGGCCCCGGCTCATGCGGTCGGAGCTCACGCCCAGCACCTCGGCCGGCACCACGTCCTTGCCCAGCAGTAGCACCAGCCAATGCACCGGGCGCGCGAACGCGTACTCGTGCGCGCCCCAGCGCATCGGCTTGGGGATCGGCATGCCGGCGATCGCCTCGCGCACGACGTCGGCCAGCAGGTCGGCGGTCTTCGCGCCTGGCTTCACCGCGCGGTGGACGAAACGCTCGCCCTTGCCGTCGGTGGTGCGCTCCAGCGCGGTCCACGCGATGCCAGCCTTGGCGGCGAAGCCTTCCAGTGCCTTGGTCGGCGCGCCGTTCGCATCGAGCGCGATGTTGAGGTACGGGCCCAGCACTTCGGATGCCTGCTCGGGCTGCTCCACGTCCACGGCCGGCAGCAGCACCGCCAGGCGACGCGGCGTGTACAGCGGCTTGGCATCGCCACGCTCGAAGCCGATGCCGCGCCTCTCCAGCGCGGCGATGGTGCCGTCGAAGAAGGCCTGCGCCAGGCCAGGCAGCGCCTTGACCGGCAGTTCTTCGGTGCCGAGTTCGACCAGCAGGGATTTTTGTTCGCTCATGTCGTCAAACCTTGTGGTGGGTTTCCCGTCTCCCGCTGGGAGAAGGTGCCCGAAGGGCGGATGAGGGTGCGGCGACGTCCTTGGCGCTCGACCATCCGGATATCGCCGGACCCTCTCCCCAACCCCACTCCCGGTGGGAGAGGGGCTCTAAGCGGTTTCTTTCTTCAATCCCGGGAAGCCCAGCTTCTCGCGCTGCGCGTGGTACGCCTCGGCCACCGCCTGCGCCAGCTTGCGCACGCGCAGGATGTAGCGCTGGCGTTCGGTGACGGAGATGGCGCGGCGCGCATCCAGCAGGTTGAAGCTGTGGCTGGCCTTGGTGACTTGCTCGTAAGCGGGGAGCGGCAGGCCGGCTTCGACGAGCTTCAGGGCTTCCTTCTCGCAGGCGTCGAAGCGATGGAACAGCTCGGCGACATCGGCATGCTCGAAGTTGTACGTGCTCTGCTCGACTTCGTTCTGGTGGTACACGTCGCCATAGGTCACCACGCCCTGCGGGCCGGTGGTCCAGACCAGGTCGTAGACGTTGTCCACGTTCTGCAGGTACATGCAGAGGCGTTCCAGGCCGTAGGTGATCTCGCCCAGCACCGGGCGGCACTCCAGGCCGCCGGCCTGCTGGAAGTAGGTGAACTGGGTGACTTCCATGCCGTTGAGCCACACCTCCCAGCCCAGGCCCCAGGCGCCGAGCGTCGGCGATTCCCAGTTGTCCTCGACGAAGCGCAGGTCGTGCACGCGCGGATCGATGCCCAGCGCCTTCAGCGAGCCCAGGTAGAGCTCCTGCAGGTTGTCGGGGTTGGGCTTCATCACCACCTGGTACTGGTAGTAACGCTGCAGGCGGTTGGGGTTCTCGCCGTAGCGGCCGTCGGTGGGGCGGCGGCTCGGCTGCACGTAGGCGGCGTTCCACGGCTCCGGGCCGAGCGCGCGCAGGAAGGTGGCCGGATGGAACGTACCGGCGCCCACTTCCAGGTCCAGCGGCTGGATCAGGACACAGCCCTGTTCGGCCCAATACTGGTTCAGCGTCTGGATCAGGCCCTGGAAGGTTACCGGTGAAATTGTTTGTCCGGCCATGGCGTTATCGTGCACTGCGGAAAAGCGGGCTAGTATACGGGCAAGCCCTTGTCCTGCCGCTGCTTTGCCGTCGTGGATGCCCCTGTGAACGCCCCCTTCCTCATCGTCGAAACCGGCCAGCCGGTGCGCTCGATGCGGCGCTATGGCGGCTTCCCGCACTGGATCCGCGTGGCCGCCGGGCTGGAGGCCCACGAGACGGTGGTGACGAACGTCGAGC
This sequence comes from Pseudoxanthomonas sp. Root630, assembly GCF_001427585.1. Taxonomy (GTDB): domain Bacteria; phylum Pseudomonadota; class Gammaproteobacteria; order Xanthomonadales; family Xanthomonadaceae; genus Pseudoxanthomonas_A. The sequence continues at coordinate 64,640 of NZ_LMGY01000020.1, forward strand.
GCGGCGATGCGCTGCCCGAGCGGGACGGTTTTGCGGGCGTGATCGTCAGCGGTTCCGCCGCGATGGTCACCGACCGCGCGGACTGGAGCGAGCGCAGCGCCGAATGGCTGCGCGACGCGGCCCATGAAGGCCTGCCGCTGCTGGGCATCTGCTACGGCCACCAGTTGCTGGCGCACGCGCTGGGCGGCGAAGTGGCGTACAACCCGGCCGGGCGCGAATCCGGCACCGTCCACATCGACCTGCACCCGCAGGCCCAGGACGATCCGCTGTTCGGCGCGTTGCCGCTGAAGTTCACCGCCCACGCCACCCACGTGCAGACCGTGGCCCGCCCCCCGGAGGGCGCCACCGTGCTGGCGCGCTCGGCGCAGGACGACTGCCATGCCTTCCGCTGGCGCGACCGCGCCTGGGGCGTCCAGTTCCACCCCGAATTCGCCACCCACCACATGCGCGGCTACGTGCATGCCCGGGCCGAACACCTTCGCAGCGAGGGCCGCTGCCCGGGCACCATCGCCCGCAGCGTGACGGCGGCGCCGCAAGCCCGCAAACTATTGCGGCGGTTCGTCCGCCATGCGCGCGGTCTGCACGCGCGCTGATCCACCGCCGTACCCTCCCCAGAGAACCCCGATGTCGACGATCAACAAGGTGCCGGCCAGTGCCGGCGCGGAATGGCTGCTGGCGGGCTTCGCCCTGCTGAAGCGCGCGCCGGTGCCGCTCTTCGCGATCAGTGTCGTGGGATTGCTCGTGGTCGCGCTGTCCCTGCTGGTGGCGGTCGCGGTGGTCGCCCTCATGGCGGCGCTGCCCTTTCCGTTGTCGTTGATCCCGCTGCTGATCTACGCTGCGCTGACGCTCGGGGTGCCCTGCCTGATCTTTGCCGGCGTGGTGTGGGCGGCACGAGAGGTGTCGGAAGGTCGCGATGCGAGCGTGCATCACCTGCAGGTGGGGATTCGCCACGTCGCGCCCCTGTTGTTGACGTCGGTCATTCCGCTGGCGGGTACGATCCTCTCGGCCACTCTGCTGATCGCGCTGATCGGAACCGACGGCGTGCAGCAGGCCAACGACGTCATGGTGAAGCTGCAGGCGTTGATGGCGGAAGGCGGGCAACCGGATCCTGCACAGGTCAACGCCCTGGTCGCCTCCTTGCCGGTCGTGCGGTTCCTGTTCTGGATGCTGGTGACTATCGCACTGGCGCCGATCGTGGTCTGCCTGGTCATGGTGGCGGTGTCGGAGGTGATCTTCTCCGATCGCAGCGGATTCTCGGCGCTCAGGCTGAGCCTGGCGGCCAACGCGAAGAACTTCGGGGCCCTGATCGTGTTCTCACTGCTGCTTGCGGTGCTGTTGTTCGCACTGAGCCTGATCCTGCAGATCGTGGGTGTGATGGTGCAGTTCGTGCTGGGCCCGGTGATCGCAGTGCTGTTCACCAATCTCGCGCTGATGGGCGTGCTGATGCCGCTGTTGGCGGGTGCGGCTTACACCGCGTGGCGACAGATGCTGGGCAACGGGTCGGGAAGCACGTCGGGCATTGCGACGCCCACGGTGTCGCACATCGAAGTCTGATCTAGCAGGAGAGCGGGTCGTGCTACCCGTTCACGCGGCAGGCGTCGCGTCCTTCGGTTTCAACCACCCGGCCGCCACGATGCCCACTTCGTATAGCAGGCACATCGGGATGGCGAGCATCAGCTGCGACACCACGTCTGGCGGCGTGATCAGTGCGGCGATGACGAACACGCCGACGATGGCGTAACCGCGACCTTCGCGCAGCTGCTGCGGCGTGACCCAGCCCAGCAGCACCATGATGACCTGCGCGACCGGCAGCTCGAAGCACAGGCCGAACGCGAAGAAGATCACCATGACGAAATCAAGGAACTCCATGGGATCCGGTGCGTTCGTGACGAACTCCGGGGTGAACATGGCGATCGCGTGGAAGACTGCGGAAAGCACGAAGTAGTAGGCGAATGCACATCCCGCGTAGAACAACACGATCGCGGAAACCAGCAGCGGCACCGCCAGGCGCTTCTCGTGCTTGTACAAGCCGGGAGCGACGAAGCGCCAAGCCTGGAATATCAACCAAGGGGCTGAGATGAACAGCGCAGCGAAGAACGCCAGCTTCAATGGCGCCAGGAAACCGGATGCCACGCCGCGAGTAATCATCTTCGCCGCCTGATCCGCCGGGAGCTGCTGGATCATCGGCAGCGCCAGGTACTCGAACAGCTCCTTAGAGAATGGCAGCAGGACAAGAAGGATCACGCCCACGCCAGCCAGCCCATGCATGAGCCGCGTGCGCAGCTCCAACAGGTGCTCCATCAGGCTGCTTTCGGCTTCCTGCCCCGGAGATTCGCGGTTCATCGCGACTCCTTCGGCGGGAACAGGTCGGCCGTGGTGCCGACATCGGAAGCCTGTGGATCGTCGGCGTGCACCTCGTCATGCCCCTCGGTGGTCGAGGCGAGGCGGCCTTCCTCTTCCAACACCGGTTCCGGATCGGACGGTGCGGCCGGCGGCTTGGCGAGCGCGGGCGGTGTGATCGCGGACTCGACGTCGTCGCGCAACGCCTTCGCATCGTCGCGCGCCGCCTGGCGCACTTCCTCGAACTGGCGTTCGGTCTCGCGTGCGCCGTCGCGGATGCGCTGCTCGGTGTCGCGCAGGGCGTCCTGGGCGTCTTTGAGGTTGCGCTTGAGTTCTTCGGACGCGAGCTCGCGCTCCAGCTCGTCCTTGACCGAGTACCACTGCGCGCGCGCGCGGCGGACCCACAGCCCGGCGAACCGTGCCGCCTTGGGCAGGCGTTCGGGGCCGAGCACGATCAACGCGACGACCGCGATGACCAGCAGTTCACTGAAACCGATGTCGAACATGGTCGCGGCGGAGATTCCGCCGGATCAGCTGGCGTCGCGGTCGCGCTCTTTGGAGGCGCTGGTTTCGTCGCTGCGGGACTGGTCGCCCAGCTGGCCGGCCGGCTTGTCGTCGCGCATGCCTTCCTTGAAGCCCTTGACGGCCTCGCCCAGGTCCTTGCCGGCGCTACGCAGGCGCTTGGTGCCGAAGACCAGCAGCACGACCACCAGCACGATGATCCAATGCCAGATGCTCAAACCACCCATGGTGTGCTCGCAGAAAAGTAGGGACGCTCAGGATAGCGCAGCCCGGGGGTGCGGATGTTGATCCACACCCCATGACTTCCGTCAGGGCGTGCCGTCGAGCGGCTCCGTGCGGACTTCGCCTTCCTGAACCGGTTGGAAGCCCTGGGCCTGCGCCTGCGCCGGGGCTTCCACCACGACCGGCGCCACCGCAGGGGCGGGGGTCGTCGCACGCGCCACGGTGCCGGCGGTGCCGCGGTTGCCACGGGCGAGCTCGGTGACTTCCTCCAGCTCGTCGCGGAAGCCGACCACGGCGTCGGACGGCTGCCCGGCGCGGCTCTCGAAGATCGCGCGCGGCGTGGCGGCGCTGCCGTAGACGGCGGTATTGGCATCGTCGTCGATCTGCAGCACGGCGCCATCCAGGGCCACGCCGGCGAACAGGCCGCGCGCGCGCGACCACGACCAGATCTCGGCCTTCAGCTGGCCGTCGGTCGCGGCGGAGGCATTGCGGCCGACCGGGCCGGCCGCGACACCCGCATCGGCGCCGAGGGTGAACTTGCCGTTGACGATGGAGTCCAGCGAGCGGTCGTTGCGGAACACCAGCACCACGTCCGACGACTGCACGCCGGCCTGGAAGCCGATGCTGCCGCCGGTGAGCTTGATGAAGACCGGCTGAGACCAGCTGCCGTCGGGATTCTTGACCGACATCAGGCCGTGTCCGCGACGGCCGCCGATCACCAGGCCGGCCTTCAGCGTGTCGGGGATGACGATGATCGCCTTGCCCTCGTCCAGCAGCTTGTCGGGAATCCCGTTCTCGGGGATGCGCTGGATTTCGTTGAGCACGCGGACCGCGTTGGTCGCGCGTTCGTCTTCCTTCGGCCCGGCGATGGCCTGGCCTGCGAACAGGGCGGCGGCCAGCGCGAGGGCGGTGGGCGGCAGCAGGCGGCGGGAGGTGCGGTTCATGGCGGACTCCGGAGAAGGTCTCGCAGCAGGGTGCTGCAACTGCTTGAAAGTAGGTGTGAACGCATGAATCTGTGCTGACGCGTGCGGGCGCTCTGACACAATAGCGCCCATGTCCGACATGCCTTCCACCGCCCTGCTCGTCGTCAATCTCGGTACACCCGCAGCGCCCACCGCGCCGGCCGTGCGCCGCTACCTGGGGGAATTCCTCAGCGACCGCCGCGTCGTGCAGATCCCGCGCATCGCGTGGCTGCCGCTGCTGCACGGATTGATCCTGCCGTTGCGCGGCCCCAAGGCGGCGGCCAAGTACGCCAGCATCTGGTTGCCGGAGGGGTCGCCGCTGGCGGTCCACACGCGACGCCTGGCCGAGGCCGTGCGGGCACGGTTGCCGCAGTGGCGGGTGGTGGACGCCATGCGCTATGGCGAACCATCGCTGGCCGCCCGGCTGCAGGCCCTGCGCAAGGAAGGCGTGCAACGGGTCGTGGTGCTGCCGCTGTATCCGCAGTACTCCACCACGACCACGGAGTCGGTGCGCGATGTGGTGGTGCGCGAGGCGGCCGGGTTGCAGGTGCATTTCATCGAGGAGTACGCGGTCGATCCCGGTTGGTTGGCGGCCGTCGTCGAGTCGATCCGCACGTGGCGCGCCACCCATGGTGCGGGTGAGCACCTGCTGTTCTCGTATCACGGCCTGCCGCAGCGCCTGGCGCGTGCGGGCGATCCGTATCCGCAGCAGTGCGAAGCCAGCACGCGTGCGATCGTCCAGGCCCTGGGCCTGCGTGACGACGAATGGACGCTGACCTACCAGTCGCGCTTCGGCAAGGAGCGCTGGCTGGAACCGGCCACCGACCTCACCCTGCGCGCGCTGGCCGCGCGCGGCGTGCGCAAGGTGGATGTCGTGTGCCCGGGCTTCGCCGTCGATTGCCTGGAGACGCTGGAGGAAGTGGGCATCGGCCTGGCGGAGGAGTTCGCACACGCCGGAGGCGAACTGCGCTACCTGCCCTGCCTCAACGACAGCGCGGGCCACGCGGACGCCCTGGCAGCGCTCGCGCACCGTGCGGCGGGCGACGTCGCGGCATGACGCTGCGCGACTTCGAGCTGCAGATCCCGCTGGGCCGGATTACCGGCTTGCGCAACGACAACGACGGCACGCGCGTGATCGCGCTGCATGGCTGGTTGGACAATGCGGCGAGCTTCGTTCCGCTGGCCCCCCATCTGCCGGGCGTGCATCTGGTCGCCCCTGACCTGCCGGGGCATGGCGCCAGTGCGCATCTCGCGCCCGGGGCGGAATACACCAGCGGCGTGGCGGTGAATGCGGTGCTGGATATCGCCGACGCGCTCGGCTGGCAGACGTTCTCGCTGCTGGGGCATTCGATGGGCGCCGGCATCGCCAGTCTGGTGGCGGCCTCGGTGCCGGAGCGCGTGCAGCGGTTGGTGGTGATCGAGGCGCTGGGCGGGCTGGCGGAAACCGTGGAACGCACCGCCGACCGCTGGCGCGAGGCAATCGCGGCGGCGCGTGCGCTGCCGGGCAAGAAGCTGCGCGTGTTCTCCGATCTCGTCGCGCCGGTGCGCGCACGCATGCAGGCCAATCAGTTGAGCGAACCCGCGGCGCGGCTGCTGGTCGAGCGCGGCGTGCGGGCGGTCGAAGGTGGCTACGTCTGGAGCAGCGATCCGCGCCTGACGTTGCCCACGCCGCAGCGGCTGAGCGAGCCGCAGCTCGCGCGCCTGGTTGCCGGCATCACATGCCCCACGACGGTGGTCTACGCCGATCCCCCGCAGACCTACTTTCCCGAGCCCCTGCGCACGCAGCGCGCACAGCTGCTTCCTGATGGCCGGCTGCACGTCATTGCCGGCACCCACCACCTGCACATGGAAGACCCCGTGGCGGTCGCCGGCGTGATCGCCGACGTCCTGCGCGGTTGATCAGCCCAGTTTCGCGCGCCGCAGATCCAGGGCGAGGCGGATATCGCCCTTGCGGATCGGCGCCTGGTTGCGCCACCAGGCATTGGTGACCACTTCCAACTCCGGGTCTTCGTTGGCGAGGCGGCGCAACAGCGCGATGTCCTCGGCCGTGGCGGGCAGTTCGTCCGGCAGGTAGAACGCATCGAGCGGCGGTCGTGCCGTCGTCCTTGTCACCCGGGCCAGCAGCGCCACCAGTGCGATCGCGAGCAGGCCGTAGCCCGCCAGCAGCACGGTTTGCGACGACAGTGCGCTGCCTCGCCACGCAAGTCCCCCGCCACAGGCGATGGCGACGAGAAACAGCCAGGCCGCACGATCCATGCGGCGCATCTTGCCGGCTTCGCGCCGGCGCGCGTCCGCGCGCTGCGCCGCTTCCTCCACGGTCACGCCCTTACGGCTCATCAGGCCCCGTCGTGCCTGGATGGTGGCGCCGGTTTCCGTCGCCGGCAGGGCGTACAGCGAGAAGCGCGAAAGTCCGGGCACTTCGTCGCCGTGGGCGGGACCGGGAGAGGGCTGTGCGCGTGAGGCAGTGAGCGGCATGGGGCGATCAGTCGTTGGAGTCGGTGCCGGGAGCGTGGTCCCCGTTCCCTGCGGACCACCGGGCTCCCGGCTCCCCTTCAATTCGCCGCGCGTGCTCCCCGCAGGACACCGCGGCGCAACGTCTCGCGAATCAATCGTCGCTGAGCAGCCGGTGCAGGTGTGACTTCAGTCGCCTGCCTTCCGCGTGGAAGTAGGTGCGCTCATCACGCCACGTCGGGAAGCGCGCTTCCACCTCGCGCCAGAATGCAGGCGAGTGATTGGCCTGCAGCAGATGGCACAGCTCGTGGACCAGCACATACTCGAACGCGGAGGACCGGCCGAGCACCAAGGCCAGATCCAGTGTCAGGGTGCCGTCGGGCGTCAACGAACCCCACTGCGAGGACATCACCTTCAGCCGGATCTGGCGCGGCGCACGCGGCAGGCCGGCGAGATAGGTGGGCAACCATCGGCCGATGTCCGCACGCGCTTCGGCCTCGTAGAACGCGCGCAACGTCCTTCGGAGCGTGGCGGCGCTCGCGCGCTGAGGCAGGTCGATGCGGATGCCTTCGTCCTGGCGCGCGATGCGGGCGAAGCGTCCTTCGTGCCAGTGCAGCGGCAGCTCCTCGCCGCGCAACGGCAGGCGTGCCGTTGCGCCGGGAACCAGCGCGGCGATCCCGTCGTCCGTCGCGTAGCGCGCGAGCTGCTCGCCCAGCCAGTCGCGGTGTTGCTGCAGGAAGCGATCTCCGGACACCAGGCTCGCGCGCCAGGGCAGGGTGAGCCGCGCGCCACGCTCGTCGACGCTCAGCTTCAGGCGCTTGGCGCGGGGGTCGCGGACGCGCTGCACGTCCAGTGTCCGGCCGCCGTCGAGTTCCAGCGTGATCGTGTCGCGCTCGACGCTGCGCGGCGTGCGGGCGATCAGGCGGCGGAGCAGGGATGACATACGGGCATCATAGCCGCGCCGCAGCGCGGCCGTGGCTCACTCCGCCTTGCTCAGCTTCAGCGCGTGTTCCAGCACCAGGAACAGCCGCTTCAGCTCACCGGCCATCAGCGCGAAGCGAGCGTCGAGCTCGGCGCGCAGGTCGTCGTGCTCGGTGTTCTCCAGCTGGTCGACCGCGCCGTCGAGGAACTTCAGCTTGCGCACGATCAGGTCCTCGCCGAGGACGAACGACACGTGGTCGTCCAGCACCAACGCGAGCTTGGTGACCTGCTTGCCGGCTTCCAGGTGCTTGGCGATCTCGTCGCTCTGCAGTTCCTGGTTCTGGCACTTCACCACGGCGCCACCCTCCATCGCGTCCTTGAGCTCGCATTCTTCGCCCAGCGAGAGGCCTTCCGGCAGCGGCTCGCCGGCGATCCAGCCGGTGAGCACGCTGCGCGGTGCGACTTCCGCGTTGAGCGGCAGGGCGGGGAAGCTGCCCAGCGCGCGACGCACTTCCGAGACCACGTTCTCGCCGGTCTTGCGCGAAGACGCATCGACGGCGATGAAGCCATGCTCCAGGTCGATCAGCGCATCGGTGCGGGAGGGCTTCACGAACGCGCGCGGCAGCAGTTCGTGCAGCAGGTCGTCCTTCAGCCGCTTGCGGGTCTTGCCGCCGGGCTTGCGGCCTTCCTTCTCTTCGATTTCGAGCAGCTTCTTCTGCAGCAGGTCGTTGACCACCGCGCCGGGCAGGATCTTGTCCTCGCCGCCGACACTCAGCCAGATGGCGTCATTGATGCGATGCGAGAGCGTGTCGTCGCCCCGGCCGAACGGGGAAATGAAGCCGCGCGACGACAATTCCAGCGGGCCCACCGGCTTGAGCACGGCCTCGGGGAGCAGTTCGTCGAGCTGGGAGAAATCGAGGGAGGTAGGGAAGCGGAACAGCGTGAGGTTGCGGAAGAACATCGAAAGGACCGGGTTGGAAAGGGGAGTGATGCGTTCTTGTCCGTCATTCCCGCGAAGGCGGGAACCGGGTGCCTTCCGGAGTGCCGGGTGGCCTGCCGAAAGTCGCTGGGTTCCCGCCTTCGCGGGAATGACGGCGATGGGTGGGTCGTGCGGTCAAGCTTCGTCGTCGGCCGCCGCGCGTGGCTCGCCTGCCAGCCATGCCTGCGCATCGGGCAGGGCCGCGCCGTCGCGATGGCCGAGCGACAGGAAATCGAACAGGTTCGGATCGCTGAGCTGCGACGGGCGGATGTCGCCCAGCGCGCGCGCGATGGTCTCGATGCGGCCGGGGGTCTCGCGCTCCCAGGCGTCCATCATCTTCTTGACCTGCTTGCGCTGCAGGTTTTCCTGGCTGCCGCACAGGTTGCAGGGAATGATCGGGAAGCCCTTGGCGTCGGCATACGCGGCGATGTCGTCCTCGCGGACGTAAGCCAGCGGGCGGATCACCACGTGCTTGCCGTTGTCCGACAGCAACTTGGGTGGCATACCCGAGAGCTTGGCGTGGAAGAACATGTTGAGGAAGAAGGTGGCCACCAGGTCGTCGCGATGGTGGCCCAGCGCGATCTTGGTGAAGCCATTCTGCTCGGCGTAGCTGTACAGCGAGCCGCGGCGCAGGCGCGAGCACAGCGAGCACATGGTCTTGCCCTCCGGAATCACCCGGCTGACGACCGAATACGTGTCCTGTTCGATGATGTGGTACGCGACGCCGATCGACGCCAGGTACTCGGGCAGCACGTGCTCGGGAAACCCCGGTTGCTTCTGGTCCAGGTTCACGGCCACCAGCTCGAAGCGCACCGGTGCCTTCTTCTGCAGCTGCAACAGGATGTCCAGCAGGGTGTAGCTGTCCTTGCCGCCGGACAGGCACACCATCACCTTGTCGCCATCCTCGATCATGCCGAAGTCCGCGATCGCCTGGCCGACCTGGCGGCGCAGGCGCTTGGCCAGCTTGCCCTGCTCGTGCACGGCGCGGCGCGGATCGGCGGCCGGACGGCGCAGGACAGGGTCGGGCAGGGGCAGGACGGTACTCATGGCGTGCATTGTACCGGGGCGCGGTGACGGGCTCGGCGCGGCCGGTGTACGCTCGCCGGGTGGACACCAGCAACCCCTCCGACATCGCCCAGAAGATCGCCGAACTCCGCGTGGAGCATCGGGACCTCGACGACGCCATCGCGCGCCTGATCGACGATGCCGATGCCGACGAGGTGTCCATCAAGCGGCTGAAGAAGCGCAAGCTCTGGCTCAAGGACTGCATCGCGCGGCTCGAGAGCGCATTGATTCCGGACGAGCCTGCCTGATCCATCGACAGCCGCGCGGCGGTGCCGCCGCCGGCTGAATCTGACGCGGGGCGTCACCCGCCGCCGGCACTTCCGTGACGTCACGCGGCCTGACGGCGGGCCAAGTCCCTGAAATACGGGCGTGCACGGCACTGACGAGGGGCCTGGAGCGCGGCTCCGCACAGTTGGCCCGATGCTTGCTTCAGTCCTGGATGTGGGGGTTTCCCCGACGACCACGACCGTATGCCGTCCTGCCGGCGCCACGGTTCCCAACGACGAGCCGCGCGCGCCCTGCGCGCCGCGGCGAGGGAGCGGCATGGAGCAGGACAAACCTTTCAGCCACCGCATGGATCCGCGCCTGCGCGAAACGCTGGCCGCGGTCGGCTCTGCGGAGGAAGCCACGGCGGGGCTGGGCCTGCGGGTGCGGCGTATCCCGCCGGGCGACCCGCTGGGCGATGTCCCGCGCCTGCGCCGTGAGGTGTACTTCCACGAACAGGGCCAGGCCGGCGACCGCAGCAAGCGCGTCACCGATGGACTCGACGGATGCGGCACGACGTTGTCGGTGGAGAAGGGCGCCCATGCGATCGCCACGCTGCGCCTGCATGATTTTTCGCCGCTCGCCGTGCAGGTGGAGTACGGCAGCCTGTTCCAGATCGACGCGTTCGCCCGCACCTGGCCGCTGGCGCAGGTCGCCGTGGGCACGCGTTTCGCCGTGCAGGCCGACCAGCGCAGCAAGGCGGTGGTCGACCGGTTGATGGAGGACGCCTACCGCTGGGCGCAGGACGCGCGCATCCAGTTCTGCCTGCTGGCCTGCGAACCATTCCTGCACGATGTGTTCGAGCATTACGGGTTCCGCGAATACCTGCCGCCGGCGATCCTGCCGGGCGGCGTGGACCTGCTGCGCATGGTGCTGGTGCTGGACGACGAACCCCACCTCTCCGAGTGCGGTTCGCCGTTGCATCGCCTGGTCCGGGAGCCGGCGCGTGCGCTGCCCGCGAAGGCGTGGCTGACGCGCCACTTCAACCTCGGCTACTGACCCACCTCAATCCTGCGGCGGCGCGGGCTCGGCCGGGCGCGCGGCCTCGGGGCTGACCTTCTCGATGGTGTGGCGCAACTCGCGGCCCAGGATCGCCTTGGCATCGCGCGCCCAGGCATCCAGCCGGTCGTCGAACAGCAGCTTGCTGTTCTCGTCGGGCCACACCAGCTTCAGTTCGCGCAGTTTCTGGATGAAGCTGCGGAACAGGCTCTTGTCGAAGAACTCGGGTGCGGCCGGCGCGTACAGCAGGCTCAGGCGCTGCGCCGCCTGCTGGCACAGGCTCTCGAGTTCTGCCGCGCCCAGCGTGCCCGGGCCGTTCTTCACCAGCACCGAAATGGCGATGTAATAGCGCTCGAACGCCTGTTGCAGCGAATGCCCGATCGCGCGCAGGCGGAACACCTCGTCGGTCTGGCCGGCGCTGCGGGCGAGGATGCCGCCATCGTCCTCGTTGACCTGTTGCAGCAGGCCCTCGCGGATGAACACCTCGATCGTGCGCTCCATGCGCTCGGCGAATTCGTCCTCGGTCCACGGCAGGAACAGTTCCTCCTGCAGGAACGGATACAGCGTGCGGCCCAGGCGCAGCAGGCCGGTGCGGCTCATGCGGCGGTTGTTCTGGAAGCAGCAGGCGATCCACGACGAGGCCGTGAACAGGTGCAGCACGTTGTTGCGGTAGTAGCTGAGCAGCACGGCGGTGTCGCCGTCCACGCTCAACACGTCGCCCAGCGGATGCTTGATCCGCTGCAGCATGTTGATCTCCTCGGCGTGCGCGATGATGCGCTCCGGCGAATGCGGGGTGACGGTCACGCGGTCCGAGTAGGGCAGTTCGGCCAGCAGCGTCTTCGACAGTTCGATCTGCGCGATCAGGTCGGTCTCGCCCATCGCGTGCTTCGGCGTGGACAGCAGCGCCAGTGCGAGCAGGTTGATGGGGTTCACGTCCGCGGCGCGGTTGATGTTGACGTGGATCTGCTGGGCCAGCGCATCGACCATGTCGGACAGCCAGGCCGGCTTTTCCTCTTCTCCGACAGGCTGTCCGTCCCACTCCGGCGCATGCGTGGCCAGTGCATCGTTGAGCAGGATCGGCTCGCCGAAGTTCACCACCACCTGGCCGTAGTTCTGCCGCAGCACCTTGGGAATGCCCCACAGCACGGCCCAGATGGATTCCTTTTCCTTCGGCCGGCCGCTGAGTTCGTCCAGGTAACTGGTGCCTTCCAGCAGTTTCTCGTAGCCGATGTAGACCGGCTGGAACAGCACCGGCTTGCGCGGCTGGCGCAGGAACGCGCGCACCGTCATCGAGATCATGCCGCCCTTGGGCGCCAGCAGGCGGCCGGTGCGCGAGCGTCCGCCTTCGATGAAGTACTCCAGCGAATAACCGCCGGAGACGAGTTGCGCGACGTATTCGGTGAACACCGCCGAATACAGCGGGTTGCCCCGGAAGCTGCGGCGCATGAAGAACGCGCCGCCCTTGCGCAGCAGCGTGCCCACCACCGGCAGGTTGAGGTTGATGCCGGCCGCGATGTGCGGCGGCACGATGCCGCGTTCGTACAGCAGGTACGACAGCAGCAGGTAGTCCATGTGGCTGCGGTGGCAGGGCACGTAGACGACTTCATGACCGGGCGCGGCCTGCTTGAACTTGTCGAGGTGGTGGACCAGCACGCCGTCGTAGATCTGGTTCCATACATGGCTCAGCAGGAAGCTGGCCGAGCGCACGACCGGATTGGAATAGTCGGCGGCGATTTCCCAGGCGTAGGCGTGCGCCTTCTTCCAGGCGTCCTCGGGTTTGGATTTGTCGCGCTTGGCCTGTTCGGCGATGGCTTCCTTCACCGGATCGGCAGCCAGCACCTGGTCCACCAGCAGGCGGCGGGTGGACAGGTCGGGGCCGATGATGGCTTCGCGGATGCGGTGGAAGTGCGTACGCAGCACGCGGGAGAGCTTGCGCACCGTGCGCTCGGGCTCCAGTCCTTCGTCCACGGTGCCCCGCAGCGACACCGGCGGCGCGAAGCGCACGATGGTGCCGCGGCCGTTGAGCAGGATCGCCAGCAGGCGGCGGAAGCGGCCGACGATGGCCCAGTTTTCCGAGAACAGCACGGAGAACCAGCCGCTCTGCTTGTCCGGTGCGCGGCCGACGAAGATCGAGACCGGCACCAGCTGCACGTCCAGGCCCGGGTTGGCGCGATGCGCCTGCAGCAGCTTGGCGAGCGAGCCGGAGTGGGTCTTGGCGCTGACCTGGTCAGGGATCAGCGTGCTGGCATTGCGGCGCGACAGTGCCACGTAGGCGCGCTTGCGGCCCAGTGGATTGCCCGGGACCGGCAGCGGCAGCAGCGGCGACGGCAGGCCGGCATCGCGGCAGGCCCGGTCCAGGATCAGCGCATTGGAAAGACCGTAGTCCTCCAGCACGTAGCAGATCGGGCGTGTGTCCAGCAGGTCGCCAGGGGCGCCTGGTTCGATCGACAGCGCCAGCCAGGGATCGGCCAGGCGGCTCAGCAGCCGCGCCCACAGCGGGCGCTTGGCCTGGCGCACGGGCGAGGGCGGCGTCATCGGGGTGCCGGCGGTCAACGGCATTTCACCGTCGGCGGTCGTTCCGTGGGCGGGCGCAGCGTCGGCCGCCGGTTTCTTGTCCGGGGGCGTCGGCGCGGAGGCGTCCGGGAACGGCAGGGGATTCTGTTCAGGCATCGGCCGCATTATGGCGCACGCCCATGGGCGGCTGGAAAGCGGTTACAGGCGGCAGCGCGTGCGAATCGGCTGCCAGGGGTTCAGCGGCCCCGGTAAGGCTCGCAACCCACGCCGTCGTTGTCACGGTCCAGGTGGGGTCCGTAGCCCGGGTCGCCGCGCCGGACGGGCGCGGCTCCGTAGGCGCGTGCCTCGGCGCAGTTGCGGAAAGGTCGGCCTGGCGTTGAGTTTCCTCGCTCCGGGGCCGCCGGCGAGAGGTGGGCCGGTCCGTCCTGCCGCTGGCCTGGCGGAGCCAAGGTATCCGGGGCGCCGCGGTGACAGTGGTATTCGCCGGTCTTCCGGTTGTTATGACAGCCTTCCTTGTTCAGGCCGCCCGGATGGGCATGCGCCACCAGCGCCATGCCCGTCGCCAGGACGGTCAGCAGCGGCCGATGCATGCGCTTCATGGCGTCTGGGGGTCGCCTTCGGGGGATATCGATGGCGTGGAGGCTTCCATATCGGCCTCCGAAGCGGACAGCGCCTCTTCCGCATGCCGAAGGTAGTCGGTCAGGTACCAGTTCTTCCCGCGGCGCTCCAGGCTGACCACGGTGTCGATCTCCCGCTCGCCCAGCGGGTAGTGGATGCGGACGGTGGCGGTGTCGCCCTGCTGCTGGACCAGGCCGGTGCGCAGGTCGGCGAAGGTCGAGTCCAGCGGCAGCCCGTAGCGGGCGAAGGTCGCTTTCGTCTCGATGAAGAGCGGCGTCAGCCGGTGCAGGCTGCCCTGCATGCCGGCCTGGGAGAGCGCCTCGTCCGACGCCAGGCCGCTGCGCCGGGCGGCTGGGGCGAGCTTGGCCAGCGTGGCGCGGGCCAGGGCCGGATCGCCCAGCGGCGCCTGCTGCGCCCAGTCGCTGAGGGCGGCGATGACCTGGGCGTAGTGGTCGCGTTCTTCCCGGGTGTAGTCGCCTTCGTTCTTCACGTACTGGACGCCGAACAGCCCGAGCGTGCGCGCGGCTTCGCGCAGGTCACGGTCCTGGCGGGCGAACTGGCGGTCGAAGCTGCGCTGCAGGGTGCGCTCGGCCCCCTTCGCCGATAGCGCGGCCAGCATCGGCACCAGCTTGTCCTCCAGCGGCAGTTCGCTGAGCGGCCAGCGCGCTTCGCCTTGGCGCCAGGCCGTTTCCAGCCGGGCGTGCATGTCCGGCGGCACGGCATCGCGGGCGAAGGCGACCAGGTCGTTGCGCTGCAGGTGCGACGCGAGCTGGCGCACGGCGGCCGCAGGCTCGCTGGCGGCACCGGCGAGCTCCTCGGGTTCGCGCTTCTTGCAACCGCCCAGCAGGACGAGCGACAGCCCGAGGGCTGCCAGCACGCGCAGGACGGACGCGGACGGCTTCGGCTTCATGCGGTGACTCCCCAGTCGCCCCGCATCTTCGCGGGCGGCGCCGGGAGCGGCAAGCATGGCCGTCGCAGTTGGAGAGCTAAAGGCGGGAACGGGGAACGGGGAACGGGGAATGAAGCATTCCGGGGGTCCCAGGGCTCTACGACGCGGGGAAAGATCATTCCCTCGCTCCAACAAAAAAAGGGACCCGGCGTCTTGCGACGCGGCGGGCCCCCTGAAATCCGGCCGAAGCCGGAGGACGAAGTGTTGTGGCACATCTCCGGCCCGAAGGCCGGATGCGCACAGCCTACCTGCGCCCGAATGCTAAGGCAATACCTGAAATAGCTTTGTATAAGCTATTGATTTTATTGAGTCGCTAAGGCGATCTCGGCCTGGATCGCTTCGGCCGCGGCCTTCGGATCGGTCGCCTTGCTGATCGGCCGGCCCACCACGATGGCGTCGGCACCCAGCGCGAAGGCCTCGGCCACGCCGACCGTGCGCTTCTGGTCGTCGCCTACCGGGCCGCCCGGACGGATGCCGGGGCAGACAATGGAGAATCCCGGACCGGCGGCGGCGCGGATCAAGCCGGCCTCCTGGCCCGAGCAGATCACGCCGTCGATGCCGGCGGCCTGCGCGGCCAGCGCACGTTGAACGACGATGTCGGCCGGTTCGCCGCTGTTGATGCCCATGGCCCGCAGATCGTGACCGTCCATCGAGGTCAGTACCGTTACTGCGAGCAGCCGCAGGTCGCCTTCACGCGCCGCCGCCGCCGCTTCCATCATCCCCGCATGCCAACCGTGGATGGTCGCGTAGGTCACCGGCCAGCGGGAGAGCCCGCGGATCACCCCGGCCACGGTGGCCGGGATGTCGAAGAACTTCAGGTCGACGAACACGCGCTTGTCGCGACGGGCGAGTTCGTCCAGCACGGTGAAGTAGTCGCCGCTGGCGAGCAGCTCCATGCCGATCTTGTAGAACTGCACCGCCTCGCCCAGTCGATCGACCCATGCCAGCGCCTCCGCACCGGACGGCGCGTCCAGCGCGAAGATCAGCCGCTCGCGCGCGGTCAGGGCGACCGGGCCGGAGCTCACGGCGCGTAGTCCAGCGCGTCGCGCTTGGCCTGGGTACGTGCGGCGGCCGGCTGGTCCCACGCGTTGTTGAACAGCGCGGGTTCCCACGAACCATAGGTCGGGTTGGGCAGCATCCACCAGCGCTCGCCGAACCAGTCGTCGTACTCGTCGAAGAGGGCCTGGCGGCCTTCACGGGTGTTGGCTTCCACCTGGACGAAGTCGCCGATCTGGTCGCCGAACTGCATCAGCACGCGGTACTGCTGCCCGGCCAGGCGGCGGCGGCAGTTCTTCTCGGAGCCGTTCTGCTCGCAGCCTTCCAGCACCGTGCCCAAACCGAGGAACACGCTCTCGTCGGCCACAGGCAGGCCGGCTTCGCGCAGGTTGGCCAGCGTCGCTTCCTTCAGGTGCACGGCGCGGTTGGAGATGTACAGGATGGTCACGCCCTTCGCGGCAGCGGCCTTGGCGAAATCCACCACGCCCGGCAGCGGCTTGGCCTTCTTCTCGGCCACCCACTGGTCCCAGCTGATCTCGTCGTATTCCTTGCCGTCCCGGATCAGGCGCGCCTGGTAGGGCGAGTTGTCCAGCACCGTTTCGTCCACGTCCATCACCACTGCGGGCTTCAGGCCGGTGGCGGCATTGCCGCGTTCGGCAGGCACCAGCGCGTCCCAGTTCTTTTCCTTCAGCGCCACGTCGAGGTGGTCGGCGGCGGCACGGAAGGTCTGGGTGGTGATCGCGCGGTATTCCACCGAGGTCTGCACCCAGGCCACGGCATTGAGGTTGTCGTGCGTGCCGGTCGGTTTGGCGACGGCCGACGTCGCGGGCGCTGCGGGTGTGGCGGGCGTGGCCGCATCGGCCGGCACGGCGGCGGGTTCGGTGCGCTTGCACGCGGACAGGGTCAGCAACGAAGCCGCCAGGCCGGCGGCGAGCAGGGAAACGCGCATGGGAGATCCGGTCTTCAAAGTGCGGGAATTCTAGCCGACCGGTGTTACACCCGTCGTTCGGCGGCATGGCGTGCGCGGGTTATCCTGCCGGCCCCTGCCAGAGGCCGCCTGCTCCCATGGAAGACACCAACGTCGTGCTGAATGCCGCCGAGGCCCGCCTGCTGGGCTGCCTGATCGAAAAGGAAGCCACCACGCCGGAGACCTATCCGCTGACGATCAACGCCGCGCAGTCGGCCGCCAACCAGAAGACGGCGCGCGAGCCGGTGATGGCGCTGGACCCGGGCGCGGTGAACCACGCGCTGCGCCAGCTGGAGCAGAAGGGTCTGGCGAAGCAGGTGTTCTCCTCGCGCGCCGAGCGTTACGAGCACCGCACGGCTGCGTTCTTCGGCATTCCGCAACAGCAAGCGGTCTTGCTGGGATTGCTGCTGCTGCGCGGCGCGCAGACGGTGCATGAGTTGCTCGCGCGCAGCGAGCGCTTGTTCAAGTTCGCAGATGCTGATGACGTGCGCCATCACCTCGATCGCCTGATCCAGCGCGAGCCCGCGCTTGCCTTGCAGATCCCGCGTGGTCCCGGCCAGCGCGAGGACCGTTACGTACACCTGTTGAGCGGCCCCGTGGATGTGGCCGCCATCGCGGCGCGGCTGCCTGCCTCGCCGGGAGGCGAGCCGGTCAACGCGGAACTCGAAGCGCGCGTCGCCGCGCTGGAAACCGAGATGGCCTTGCTGCGTGGGCAGGTGGAACAGTTGCTAGGCGATCGTCTCGGCTGAGCATGGGCATGGGCATGGACTGGATGCTCGCGGTGGACAACCCGCAGGCGTTGGCCGCGTTTCCCGCCGGTATCGGCGTGCTGCCGGTGGACCTGCACGAAGTGATGCTGCATCGCGATGGTCCCAGCGTGCGCCTGCGCTTCGACCTGGCCGTCGTGCCCGACCCGTTGCCGGCGCGCTGGGATAAGGAGGCCAATCGCACGCAGGTGCGCCTGGCCTGTTTCGGCGTCCGGGATTTCGCACTGACGGGCTTCGACACGCTGATCGCAGGGCAACTCGCCGCGCGACGCGTGGACGACGCATGGGAGGTCACGTTCACCGCCTCCGGTGTCGTGCTGCGCATGCAGGCCTTGTTGCTGCGGGTGGAATCCTTGTCCGGCTACCTGCATTCCGGCGAAGACGACTGAGCGCGTCAGCGCTTCTCTTCCATCAACCCGACGAGATTGCCGTCCGGATCGCGCAGGAAGCCGGTCCACAGTTCGTGGTCCGGCATGCGTGCGGTCAGTTGGGGTGCGCGTTCCTCGGTGGCGCCGCGCGCGACCAGGTCGGCCTGCGTGGCTTCGATGTCCTGTACGTTGAAATAGAGGATCGAGTTGGCGCCCACGGCGCCTGCGCCCTGCGGCATGGTCAGCATCACGCGGATGCCGCCGGCATCCAGGAACGCCAGCGTGGGCGCGGGCTGGAACAGGAAGGCCAGGCCGAGGGCATCGCGGTAGAACGCCAGCGCCGTGTCGACGTCGCTCACGGTGATGGCGATCTGGCGGATGGTCGAAAGCGTCGTGGTCATCGCGGAACCTCCGGAAGTCAGGTCGGTCGACGGCTGCTGCGCAACAGGAACAGGCTGCCGATGAGCGTGCCGACCAGCGAGGCCGCCAGCCCCAGTGCCGAGGCGATCAGCAGTTCGCGCGGCCACGACACCGGTGCGCCGCCGGTGTCGCCGACGAGCATCCGCAGCAGCACCGCCGCAGGTGCGGCAGCGGCGATCAGCAGCCAGAGCGAAACGAAGCGCCCGGTACCGAAGGCGCGCAACATCATCGCGACCACGACGATCGCGGCCAGGCCGGGTCCGTAGAACGCACCGGGCAGGGCCGTCATGGCCGAGGGCGCCCGCCAGTACGGGAAGCCCACGCCGACCAGGGCGATCAGGAAACCCACCAGCCACCAGATCCGGCTGTTGCGCGTCATCGTCTGTGCTCCCGTGGATGCCGGCCAAGCGTACCGCGTCGCGCGCGGTGGGGGCATGGCCTCAGTCGAACATCGCCTGGATCGCGGCCAGGCCGGCGCTGGCGCGCTCCTTCTTGCGTTCGGCGTCTGCGACCGGATCGGCGCCGTCGCGTTGCAGCTCGTCGGCGGGCAATTCGTCGATGAAGCGACTCGGTTGAAGTCGCAGGCGTTCGCCGAAGCGGCGCGTCTCGCGGTTGTGGCTGAGCCACAGCTGCTCCTTGGCGCGGGTGATGCCGACGTACATCAGTCGCCGCTCTTCCTGCAGATTGCCTTCCTCGACGCTGGTTTCGTGCGGCAGCGTGCCGTCCTCGCAACCGATGATGAAGACATAGGGGAACTCCAGGCCCTTGGCGGCGTGCAGGCTCATCAGGCGCACCTGGTTGCCGCCATCGTCCTTGTCGTTGCGCGACAACAGCGCAAGCTGCGCGGCGAGGTCGCCCGCCGAGCTGCCGCGCGGCCCGCCCTCGAACCAGTCCGCCAGTTCGTCCAGGTTGGCGCGCCGGCGCTGGAACGAGGCTTCGTCCTTGCATTGCGCGCGCAGGTCGGCGAGCAGGCCGGAGCGTTCGCTCAGGCGGCGGACCAGGTCGGCCGGCGGCAGTTCCGCAGCGTGCCGGCGCAGATCGCGCAGGATGTCGTTGAACGCGCTCAGGCCGTTGGCCGCGCGCGGGGGCAGCGCCTTCAGCGCGCCCATCGATTCGGCGGCGCGCGACATCGGCAGGTGCGCGTGCTGCGCCATCTCGGCCAGTTTCGCCAGCGAGGTGGCGCCGACTTCGCGCTTGGGCGACTGCACTGCGCGCAGGAAGGCCGCGTCGTCGTCCGGATTCACCAGCAGGCGCAGCCACGAGAGCGCATCCTTCACTTCCTGGCGCTCCAGGAAGGCCGTGCCGCCGGTCAGGTGGTAGGGAATGCGCAGCAGCTGCATCGCTTTTTCCAGCGGCCGCGACTGGTGGTTGCCGCGGAACAGGATGCAGAAGTCGCTCCACGCCGCGCTCTTGGATGCGTGCACGAACGAAATCTCGGCCGCGACCTTCTCCGCCTCGTGCTCGCCGTCGCGGCATTCCCACACGCGGATGCGCTCGCCGTCGGCCTGGTCGCTCCACAGCTTCTTGGGGTGTTCGTGCGGATTGTTGGCGATCAGCGCATTGGCCGCGCGCAGCACGCGGTTGCTGCAACGGTAGTTCTGCTCCAGCTTGACGATCTGCAGCGCCGGATAGTCCTTCGCCATCTGCAGCAGGTTGTCCGGATTGGCGCCGCGCCAGGCGTAGATGCTCTGGTCGTCGTCGCCCACGCAGGTGAAATCGCCGCGCTCGCCGGCGATCGCCTTCAGCAGGCGGTACTGCGCATCGTTGGTGTCCTGGCACTCGTCGACCAGCAGGTAGCCGATGCGTTCGCGCCACGCCGCGGTGATCTCAGGATCGTTCTCGAGCACCTGCACCGGCAGGCGGATCAGGTCGTCGAAGTCGACCGCATTGAACGTGGTCAGCCGGTCCTGGTAGCGCTGGTACAGCAACGCGGCGTCCTTCTCGCGGTTGGTGCGCGCTTCGGCCAATGCTTCTTCAGGCGACAGGCCGGCGTTCTTCGCGCGCGAGATCAGGTTCTTCGCCATCTCGACATCGTCGGGCTTGGCGCCGTACATCAGGTCCTTGACCTGCGCATTGGCGTCGTCGGCGTCGAAAATGGAGAAGCCGCGCTTCAAGCCCACCGCGGCATGCTCGATCTGCAGGAACTTCAATCCCAGCGCATGGAAGGTGCAGATCGTCAGCCCTTCGGCCGCGTCGCCCTTGATCCGCTTGGCCACGCGCTCGCGCATTTCCTTGGCGGACTTGTTGGTGAAGGTGATCGCCGCGATCCGTCGCGCCGGGAAGTGGTTGCCCGCGATCAGGTGGGCGATCTTCTCCACGATCACGCGCGTCTTGCCGCTGCCCGCGCCCGCGAGCACCAGCAGGGGGCCCTTGCTGTGAAGGACGGCGGCGCGTTGGGGGGGGTTGAGGCCGTGCATGGGAGGTACGAGTGCGTAGGCCATCAGTTTACAGACAACGGCGTTCGCCTTCTCCTAGCATGGCGCCCATTCCCGCCACCCGATGCAGGCCCTTCACGTGAACGTCGCCCCGCTCCGCGTGCTCATGGTGATCCTCGCCCTGGCCAGCGCGCCCGCCGTCGCACAGCAGGAGAAGATCGATCCGGCGGTGCTGACCGAGGGCTTCCTCGCCGCGCATCCCGACCTGCGCTGGCGCGCGGAGGGCGTGCGGTCGTACGAGCGCAAGGACTACGCGGTGGCGCTGGCCGAGTTCAGGCGCGCGGCGTACCACGGCGACAAGCCGGCACAGGCGATGATCGCCGAGATGTACTGGAACGGCGTCGGGGTGGAGGTGGATCGTCCGCTCGCCTATGCCTGGATGGATATCGCCGCGGAGCGGCTTTATCACGACTTCCTGGTGCGACGGGAGGGCATGTGGAGCGCGCTGGATGAAGCGCAGCAGCGGGATGCGCTGGTGCGGGGCCAGCCGCTGATGGCCGAGTACGGCGACGATGCGGCCAAGCCGAGGCTGGAAAAGATCCTTCGCCGCGAAAGCCGCCGGGCCACGGGAAGCCGGGTCGGTTATGTCGGCAACCTGACCATCGTGCCGTTCACGGGTCCGTTGGCGGGCACGGGGATGACGTTGACCGGCGAGGAATACTTCGCGCCCAAGTACTGGCAGCCCGAGAAATACTGGGAGTTGCAGGACACGATCTGGAAAGCGCCGTTGAAAGGGCGGGTCCGGGTGGGTGAAGTCGAGAACGTTCCCCCGGCGTCGGCGCCACCCAAGGACGACAAGGACCGGTGACGCCGCGCGGTAGAATCCGCGGATGGCCAAGCTCTATTTCTACTACTCGGCGATGAATGCCGGGAAGACCACCACACTGCTGCAGTCGGCGCACAACTACCGCGAGCGCGGGATGCGGGTGGCGATCCTCACCCCGCGGCTGGACGACCGGGCCGGGGCCGGCGTGGTGGCTTCGCGCATCGGCCTGCGTGCCGATGCGGTGGCGTTCGAACGCGACGACGACCTGGAGCGATGGGTGCGCGATGACATCGCCGCCCACGGCAAGCTGGACTGCGTGCTGGTGGACGAGGCGCAGTTCCTCAGTCGGGCGCAGGTCTGGCAGCTGAGCGAGGTGGTGGATGCGGTGCGCATCCCGGTGCTCTGCTACGGCCTGCGCACCGACTTCCGCGGCGAACTGTTCGAAGGCAGCCAGTACCTGCTGGCATGGGCCGACGAGATGAGCGAGATCAAGACCATCTGCCACACGGGCAAGAAGGCGATCATGACGGTGCGTGTGAACGAGCAAGGCCTCGCCGTGCAGGACGGGCCGCAGGTCGAGATCGGCGGCAACGAGCGCTATGTGTCGGTGAGCCGGGCCGAGTTCAAGAAGATCGCGCGCGGCGAGGGCCGCATCGAACCGCTGCAGCCGGATCTGCCGCTGGCGTGAACCGCGTCAGCGGCAGGCGGCGCGCAGGTCGGCGACTTCCCGCGGGATGATGCCGCCATCGGGCAGCGCATGGCGCAGTTCGCCGGTCAGTGCGTCCAGTTCGCGGCGCGCGCGGTCTTTCTCGCCCATCCGGCAGCGCGCTTCGGCCTGGTAGGCGCGCGCCAGCCAGCGCAGCTTCGGTGCCTCGCTGCCGCTGCCGTCGTGGCGCGTGAGCGCCTCCAACGGGGCGAGCGCGTCCTGCGGGCGCCCCAGCCGGATCAGGTGGCGGGCCATCGACAGCTCGGCGAACCAGGTGCGCGGGTGGTCCGGGCCGAAGCCGACGCGGGTCAGCCGCACTGCGCGGTCGAAACGTTCGGTGGCGCCCTGCAGGTCGCCCTGGGAAGCCAGCACCTCGCCGATCATGCGGTCCGTTTCGCCGATCAGGGCATGGCTGGCGCCGATCGTCGAAACCCGCATCTGGCGCGATTCCTCCAGTGCCGCCAATGCCTCGTCGTAGCGGCCGGCGCTGTGCAGCACCATGCCGTAGTTGAACAGGCCGCCCGGCAGGATCTGCAGGCTCTCGTTCGCCCGCCAGATCGCCACCGCCCGCGCGACATCGCGCACCGCGGTGTCGTTGTCGCCGCGTTCCCACGCGATGATGCCCATCGAGTTCCAACTGGACGCCGCATCGCGATGGTTGGGGCCCAGCGATTCCAGGGTCATCGCATGCAGGCGGCGCAACTCGGCGTCGGCCTCCACCAGCTGGCCCAGGTCGACCTGCACGGCGGCGATATGCCGGCGAAGGGCCTGCGTCAGCGGATGGCGCGGCCCGTGGATGTCCTCCGCGAGTTCGCGCGCGCGCTGGAACGAGGCCAGCGCCGCGTCGGTCTCGCCGCGGTTGCGGTACAGCAGGGCCAGGCTGCGCTGGATCTCCACCGCCAACGGATGGCGTGCATAGCCGTGCGCCTGCAGGTGCGCCAGCGCCGCGCGGTAACCGCGCACGCCTGCATCGGCATTGCCGAGTTCGACATCCAGTTGGGCGAGGTCGCGCAGGTTTTCGGCCACGCCGGCCTCGTCCTTCAGATTGCGACGGATCGTCAGCGAGCGGTCGAACATCTGTCGCGCCACCTGCTTTTCGCCGGCGTCGGCGCGACAGCGGCCGTTCTGCGACTGGAACTCGGCAACCGCCAGCGGCAGGCGCGACTGCAGCGCGGCGAGGCGCGCCTCCATCGTGGCCATCGCCTGCACGCATTGGCGCGAGCGGCCGAGCAGGCGGAGCACGCGACCATGCTGCGTGGAGGCCTGCAGTCGGAGGCTGTCCGGCGCATCGTCGGCGATGGACAGCACGCGCGCCTGCTTTTCCAGCAGCGCGAGCGACTCGTGGTAGTCGCCCAGGCCCAGCCGCAGGCGCGCGATCACGCCCAGCAGTTCGGCCTGCGCGAGCGGTTGGGTGGCGAGTTCGCGCTCGCCGCGGCGTTCGCCGGCCGCCAGCAGTTCGCGCGCATCGAACGTGCTGCCTTGCTGCGAGGCGCCTGCGTTGTCGAACAGGCCGATCACGAAGTCCTGCATGGCCTGCGCGCGCGCGGCCTCGCGCATCGCCTGGCGGCCCTGCCACAGGCTCATGCCCAGCGCCGCGATCAACACGGTGGCGGCCAGCCCGCCACCCGCCAGCGCCCAGCGGTGGCGGACGAGGTACTTCTGCAGGTGATAGCCCACGCTTTGCGGACGGGCCTGCACGGGACGGCCCTCGAGGTGGCGCCGCAGGTCCTGCGAGAGCGCCTCCACCGACGGGTAGCGGTGCTCGGGCAGCTTCTGCAACGCCTTCAGCGCGATGTTGTCCAGGTCGCCGACCAGCTTGCGCGCGTTGCGCCGCGCGTCCGGGCACCGGCTGCGGCTGCCATCGGTGGTGCGCAGCGTGGCGACCGACGGCTTGAGCGGTTCCACCGCGAGGATGGCCTGCTCCCATTCGGCGTCGGTCTGCCGGCGAAGACGGTACGGCTTGGTGTCGGCGATCAGTTCGTACAGCACGACGCCCAGCGAATAGACGTCGGTCATCGTCGTGACCAGTTCGCCGCGCACCTGTTCCGGTGCGGCGTAGTGCAGCGTGAAGGCGCGTACTTCGGTGCGCGCGTGCACCGGCGCGGGCTCCGGGTCGTCGAGCAGCTTGGCGATACCGAAATCCAGCAGGCGCACGTCGCCGCCTGGCGTGACCAGGATGTTGGACGGCTTCAGGTCGCGATGGACGATCAGGTTGGCGTGCGCGTGGCTGACCGCCTCGCAGATCTGAAGGAACAGCTTCAGCCGTTCCTCCAGGCCGATGTTGTTGGCCTGGCAGTAGTCGGTGATCGACACGCCCTCGACATATTCCAGCGCCAGGTAGGGCTGGCCTTCGCTGCCGATGCCGGCGTCGAGCAGGCGCGCGATGTTGGGATGCCCCAGCCGCGCGAGGATCTCGCGCTCGCGGGTGAAGCGCAGGCGCAGGTTGGGGTCGGCCAGGCCCGGACGCAGCAACTTCAGGGCGACACGGCGCTGGTACAGGCCGTCCGCGCGGGAGGCCAGCCACACCATGCCCATGCCGCCTTCGCCGAGCAGCGATTCCAACTGGTAGGGGCCGATGCGGATGCCGGGCTTCAGCTGCCCGGGCTTGTCGACCAGCGGCTGGTCGATGAAATCGTCGCCTTCCTCTTCCAGCGCGAGCAACTTCTCGAGTTCGCGCGCTGTTTCCGGATCGTCCGCGCGCAGGATCTCCAACTGCTGTGCGCGCGCCTCCGGGTCAAGCTCCAGCAGGACGTCCAGCAGCGGTGACAGGCGTTGCCAGCGTTCGGCGTCCATCGGCGGGCGTGCGGCGGCTCAGGTGTCCTGCATCGCCGACAGCAGGAACATGCGCGCCTTCTGCCAGTCGCGGCGGATGCTGCGCTCGGAGCGCTGCAGCAGTTCGGCGATCTCCAGTTCCGACAGGCCGGCGAAATAGCGCATCTCCACCACCTGGGCCAGGCGTTCGTCCGCGGCGGCGAGCTTTTCCAGCGCATCGTTCAGCGCCAGCATGTCCTCGTCCAGGCGCAGGTTGCCTTCCACTTCCTCCGGGATGTCCGCCACGCGCTTGAGGTCGCCGCCGCGCTTGCGCGCCAGGCGGCTGCGCGCGTAATCGACCACCACGCTGCGCATCGACGACGCGGCATACGCGAAGAAGTGCGCGCGGTCTTCGAACTTGGCCGTGCCGGTGGAGCCCAGCAGCTTCAGGTAGGACTCGTGCACCAGCGCGGTGGCGTCGAGGGTGTAGCCGTGCTGGCCGGACAGCTGGCGGCGGGCCATGGTGTGCAGTTCCTGGTACAGCGTGGCCAGCACGCGGTCCAGCGCGGCGCGATCGCCGCTGCGGGCCGAGTCCAGCCAGAGCGTAATGTCGGGTGCGTCCGCCATCCGTGTTCCCCACGAAGCCAAGGGCGGAAATATAACGTCATTTACCTCACATGACGTGATGGGGGCCGGTTTCGCGACGTCAGCGCTGGCAGTGCCCGCACCAGACGGTGGTCCGCTGGCCGATGTTGGCCTGCTTCATCGGCCGGCCGCAGCGGGGGCAGGGTTCGCCGGCCCGGCCGTAGGCGGAGAGTTCCTGTTCGAAGTACCCGGGCGCGCCGTCAGGGCTCAGGAAGTCCCGCAGCGTGGTGCCGCCGCGGGTGATGGCGTAGGCCAGGATCTCCTTCACGGCCCCGGCCAGCGCCACGTAGCGCTCGCGCGACACCTTGCCGGCCGCGCGCAGCGGCGAGATGCCTGCGCGGAACAGGCTTTCGGCGGCATAGATGTTGCCCACGCCCACCACCACGGCCTGGTCCATCAGGAAGGTCTTCACCGGGGCCTTGCGGCCGCGGCTCAGGGCGAACAGGTAGTCGCCATCGAAGGCGTCTGAAAGCGGTTCCGGCCCCAGTCCTTGCAACAGCGGGTGGACCTCGCCAGGGGGTTGCCACAGCAGCGAGCCGAAGCGGCGCGGATCGTTGAAGCGCAGGACGCGGCCCGCGCCGCCGCGCTCGCCGGCCAGGGCGATGTCGACATGGTCGTGCGCCGTCACCGGTGTGGTCGCCGGCAGGACGCGCAGGCTGCCGGACATGCCCAGGTGCAGCAGCGCACTGCCGGCCTCGGTGTCCATCAGCAGGTACTTCGCGCGCCGCCGCACGGCCTGGATGCGTTGGCCGGGCAGGTCGCGTGCCACTTCCGGCGGGATCGGCCAGCGCAGGTCGGGCCGGCGCAGCGTCACCGCCAGGATGCGCCGGCCTTCGACGTGCGGCGCCAGTCCGCGGCGGGTGGTCTCGACTTCGGGCAGTTCAGGCATGGCCGGGCACGGCTCCGTAGTACTCGCCGTCCTGGCGTACCTGCACCGGCCCACCGAAAGCATGGCTCAGCTGGGCCTCGGTCAGCGTGCTGGCGCGGTCGCCATCCGCGCAGACCGCGCCGTCGCGCAACAGCAGCACGCGATCGATCTCCGGAATGATCTCTTCGATGTGGTGCGTGACCAGCACCAGGGTGATGCCCCGTTGCGCGAGGCTGCGCATCAGGGCCAGGAAATGCCGGCGCGCCACCAGGTCCAGCCCCGCGGTGGGTTCGTCCAGCAACAGGGCTTCGGGGTCGTGCACCAGCGCGCGTGCGATCAACACCCGCCGCATCTCGCCGGTAGACAGTTCGGCCACCTGGCGGTCGGCCAGCGGCGTCGCGCGGACCTGCTCCAGGGCGTGGCGTGCCTTCGCCCGCATCCCGGCGTCCACCTGCCGGTGCGGCGGTACGACGAAGCTGGAGAAGAAGCCGGTGATCACCGCGTCTTCCACGCGCAGATAGGGCATCTGCTGGAGGTCGCGGGTCAGGTCGCTCGTCACGACGCCGAGGCGGGTGCGCAGCTCGTTCACGTTCCAGCGCCGCAGGCCGAACACCTTCACCGGCGCGTCGCCTTCGCGGGCGAGCGGATACAGCTCGCGGCTGATCAGCTTGATGAAGGTGGACTTCCCGCAGCCGTTCGGCCCCAGGATGGCGGTGTGCTGGCCCAGCGGGATCCGCAGCGACAGGTTGTGCAGCACGCGGGTGGCGCCGCGCACCACGGTGGCGCGGTCCAGTTCGAACAGGGGCGCGACAGGCGTCGTCGCCGCGGGAGAGACGGGCAGGTTCATCGGCAGCGGGGCGGGGAAGTGCCGGTGCAGCGTACCTGAATCCTTCCCGCGGCCGCCGCGCGCGACATCGCCCTACAATGCGGCCATGCGCTCCTGCCTGCTCCTGTTCGCCATCGCCGGCCTGCCGTGCGTCGCAGAGGCGCAGGTCACCGCCACCGGCGACTACCTGGCACGGATGGACACCGACCGCGACGGTCGCGTCAGCCTGGCCGAGTACCAGGCGTGGATGAGCTACGCCTTCGAGGGCATGGACCGCAACCGCGATGGCGTGCTTTCAGTGGACGAATTGCCGGGCGGTCGCGGCAAGCCGGTCACCCGCGAGGCGCACCTCGCCCAGCTGGCTGAGCGCTTCCGGCGCCAGGACGTGGACCGCGACGGCTTCCTCAGCGCGAAGGAACTGGCGGCACCCCCGCAGTAAGCCGCCTCAGGTGTGGATCAGGCGGCCACCGGCGAACGCCCAGTTCTCCCACGTCGTTTCCTTGAAGCAGACCATGACGTTCTCGGGATTCCGTCCCGCGGCGTGCAGGCGTTGCATCAGGTCGGCCAGCAGCGCCTTCTTCACCTTCACGCTGCGCCCGACCGACCACAGGATCTCGATCAGCACGAAGTCGTCGTCGCGTGCACCGGCGACATCGGGGTACGCGGGGTCGTAGCGGAAGTCTTCGTCCGACAGTTCCAGCACGCGCTGGAAGCGGTCGGTCGCCGGCACGCCGGAGGCGACCAGCGCGGCATGCACCGCGTCGAGGACGGACGACTTGAAGGCCGCGTCCTTCGGCTTGCGGACGGTCACGGTGACCAGGGGCATGGCGTACTCCCACGGGATGGAGACGCCAGCTTATCCCCCGGCGCGCCGCACAAAAGAAGACGCCGGCCACGGGGGCCGGCGTCGAGGTGGCCGGTCCTGGGAGGGACCGGCCCGGGGAGGAACGTTTACTTCGTGATGTCGACGTCCTTGGTCTCGCGCAGGAACAGCGTGCCGATGACCAGCGTCATCACCGCGATGCCGATCGGGTACCACAGGCCGTAGTACAGGTTGCCCGTGGCGGCGACCAGCGCGAACGAGATCGCCGGCAGGAAGCCACCGAACCAGCCGTTGCCGATGTGGTACGGCAGCGACATGGAGGTGTAGCGGATCTGCGTGGGGAACAGCTCGACCAGGTAGGCGGCGATCGGGCCGTACACCATGGTCACGTAGATCACCAGGATCCAGAGCAGGAAGATCGTCATCGGTACATTGATGCGATCCGTCGGCGCCTTCTCCGTGTAACCGGCCGCTGCCAGCGCCGTCTTCAGTTCACCACCGAACGCGGCGGTCTTGGCCTTCACGTCGTCGCCTGCCAGACCGGCGGCTTCGAACGACGACACCGAGGCCTGGCCCACGCGGACCTGCGCCAGCGTGCCCGGCGCTGCCGATTCCACGCTGTACGGTACGCCGGCACGGGCGAGGGCGGCGGTGGCCTGGTCGCACGAGCTGGTGAACTTGCGCGTGCCCGGGATCGGGTCGAACTGGAAGGAACAGGTGCCCTTGTCCGCGACGACCACGGCCGGCGAGTTGCGGCTGGCTTCTTCCACGCCCGGATTGGCGAAGTGGGTGATGCCCTTGAAGATCGGGAAGTAAGTCACCGCGGCCAGCAGGCAGCCCGCCATGATGATCTTCTTGCGGCCGATGCGGTCCGACAGCCAGCCGAAGAACAGGAAGAACGGCGTGGCGAGGAACAGCGCAGCGGCGATCAGCAGATAGGCGACCGTGGAGTCCACCTTCAGGATGCTCTGCAGGTAGAACAGCGCATAGAACTGGCCGGCGTACCAGACCACGGCCTGGCCAGCGGTGGCGCCGAACAGCACCAGCAGCATGAGCTTCAGGTTGCCGCCCTTCAGCGAATCGCGGAACGGCGTCTTCGAGCCCTTGCCTTCGGCCTTCATCTGCTGGAACAGCGGGGACTCGCTCAACTGCAGGCGGATCCAGACCGAAATGCCGAGCAGGATGATCGACGCCAGGAACGGAATGCGCCAACCCCAGGCTTCGAACGCCTCGGTGCCCAGCGACAGGCGGCAGGCCAGGATCACCAGCAGCGACAGGAACAGGCCCAGCGTCGCGGTGGTCTGGATGAAGGCCGTGTACAGGCCGCGCTTGCCGTCCGGCGCATGCTCGGCCACGTAGGTCGCCGCGCCGCCGTACTCGCCGCCCATCGCCAGGCCCTGGGCCAGGCGCAGCACGATCAGGATGACGGGCGCCGCCATGCCGATCGACGCGTAGTTGGGCAGCACGCCGACCAGGAAGGTCGAGATGCCCATGATCAGGATGGTGACCAGGAACGTGTACTTGCGGCCGATGCGGTCGCCCAGGCTGCCGAAGAACGCCGCGCCGAACGGACGGACGAAGAAGCCCGCCGCGAACGCCAACAGCGCGAAGATCATGCCGGTGGTCGGATTGACGCCGCTGAAGAACTGCTTGGCGATGATCGCCGCCAGCGAACCGTAGAGATAGAAGTCGTACCACTCGAACACGGTGCCGAGGCTCGAGGCGAAGATGACCTTCTTGTGGCCCTTCGTCAGATCGCCCGACGACGAGTGCTGCACAGTCGTGGAACTCATGTGGATTCCCCTCAGAAAGTGTATTTGACGGACGTGTGCAGACGCTTCAGGTCGCCTTCGCGATCATCCTCGAGCGAACGCTGGCCGTAGATCAGCTCCGCACCCAGGTCCAGCTTCGGGAACGGCGAGTAGATCAGGTTGGCGTGCATCGACTGCGTGCGCTCGGTGACGCCGAAACCGGTGATGCCGGCGTCGTTGTCGAAGTGCGAGGCGGAGTACATCAGGTTGGTACGCACCTTCGGGCTGAACACATGGCGCCAGGCGACGAAGCCGCCGTAACCGTCCAGCGCGTTGATGTCGCCGTTGGCTTCGGTCACCACGTCGCTGCCCACGCCGAAGGCGAGGTAACGGCCGATGCCCTGGCCGGCGTTCACGGCGTAGCGGATGTCGTCGCTCTTGCCCAGGTTGAACTTGCCCGACACGCTCATCGAGCCGCCGGTATCGGTTTCGTCGCCCACCTTGAACTGGCGCACCATGCCGGCGACGGTGAAGTGGCCCCAGTCGCCCTTGGTCAGCCAGCGCGCGGTGACGTCCGGCGCGGCGTTGTCGCCGCTGTTGAAGCGGGTGCCGGTGAGGTACGGCGTGACGGTCGTCTGCGGGTTCTCGATCGAGAACGACCACGGGCCCTTGGTGTAGCGCAGCTGGGCCTGGCGCACGAAGATCGTGCCATCGGTCGGGCCCACGAAATCCACGGCGTCAGGCAGCGCGGCCGCGTCCATGAAGTTGGACCAGGTCTGGCCGGCCAGCCAGTTGTTCCAGCTGACATACGCATGGCGCAGGGTGACGGCGTAGGTGTTGGTCGCGGTCTCGTTGCCGGCCAGCGCGTTGCTGCCGCCGCCGAAGAAGTCCATCTCGACGAAGCCCTTCAGCTTGTCGCCGCCCTCGGTCACATGGTCCGCACTCAGCCAGAAGCGCGAGAACTGGGCGTGGAAATCGGCATAGGGATCGCCGCCGTCGGCGGTGGGGCCACCGACCGGGATGGTGCTGGGCACGTAGAACAGGCGGCCGGAATTGCCATCGGCGATGCGGCCGTCGCTGGTGTCGGTGACCATCGCGTCCATCTTGATGAAGCCGCCGTAGGAGAACGTGCTCCCCGGATTGGACGCGGTCAGGATGGTGGTGTTCTGGATCGGCTGCTTGCCGGCGGGCACGGCGGCCGGTGCGGTGGCCTGCTTGGCCTGCACCTGGGTCACCTGCTCCTGCGTGGTGGTGATCTGCGTCTGCTGTTGCTGCTGCGCGGACAGCAGCAGCTGCACCTGGCGCTCCAGGTCGGCTACGCGTGCCTCGAGCGCCTTCTCCTTGGCGGTCTGTGCGAACGCCATCCCCGGCGCGATCAAGGCGATGAAAAGCGCAGCGGCCAGTGGCCGTCGCGCCATGAGTGCGGAACGTTGGGTCATAACCCCTCCCGAAAGGTTGATGGCCGCGTTACGCGGCTGACGGAGACTTGCGCCTGCGTGCCGGCACCGCCTATTCGCCATTAGTCGTAACCGCACCGCGGCGGACTCAAACCCTTGCCAGCAAAGGGGTGCGACGTTCGGTCGCAGTGCGCGCACCCCATGCTTTAAGACCATCGTCTAAGCCGGATGCTGCAATGCCGCACGGTCGTATGCGTCAAACTCGCTGCGTCGGACATGCCACGCGATGCGCTTCTCCGCCTCGCCCGGTCTTCGTCCATGCCTCAGAATCGATGCATCACTTGAACGTCCCGGGAGGACCTCATGACTGACCTGTATCCGGTCAAGCCGGAATTCGCGACCCAGGCCCGCATCACGCGCGAGCAGTACCAGCGCGACTACCAGGCCTCGATCGACGATCCCGATGCCTTCTGGGGCAAGGCCGCCGAACGCCTCGACTGGTTCAAGAAGCCGACCCGGATCAAGGACGTCAATTACGCGCTGGACGACTTCCGCATCCGCTGGTTCGCCGATGGCGAACTCAATGCGAGCGTCAACTGCCTGGACCGCCAGCTGGCCGAACGCGGCGACAAGGTCGCGCTGCTGTTCGAACCCGATGGCCCGGATTCGCCGTCCTACGGCGTCACCTACCGCGAACTCTACGAGCGCACCTGCAAGCTGGCCAACGCGCTGCGCGCGCTGGGCGTGCAGAAGGGCGACCGCGTCACCATCTACCTGCCGATGATCCCGGACGCGGCCGTGGCCATGCTGGCCTGCGCGCGCATCGGTGCCATCCACTCGGTGGTGTTCGGCGGCTTCGCGCCGAACTCGATCGCCGACCGCGTGTCCGACTGCGCCAGCAAACTGATCATCACCGCCGACGAAGGCCTGCGCGGCGGCAAGAAGGTGCCGCTGAAGGCGAACGTCGATGCCGCGCTGAAGCTGCCGGGCACGAATTCCGTCGAGACCGTCCTGGTCGTCCGCCACACCGGCGGCGCGGTGGACATGCAGATGCCGCGCGACCGCTGGTTCGATGCCGTGGTCGACGCGCAGCCGGCCGAGTGCGAGCCCGAGCGCATGAACGCCGAGGACCCGCTCTTCATCCTCTACACCTCCGGCTCCACCGGCAAGCCGAAGGGCGTGCTGCACACCACCGGCGGCTACCTGTTGTACGCGGCATACACGCATGAAGCCGTGTTCGACCTGCGCGAGGACGACATCTACTGGTGCACCGCCGACGTGGGCTGGGTCACCGGCCACAGCTACATCGTCTACGGTCCGCTGGCCAACGGCGCCACGGCGGTGATGTTCGAGGGCGTGCCCAACTACCCGAACGTCTCGCGCTTCTGGGACGTCATCGACAAGCACAAGGTCACCATCTTCTACACCGCACCCACCGCCATCCGCGCGTTGATGCGCGAAGGCGAGGCGCCGGTGAAGAGGACCTCGCGCGCCTCGCTGCGCCTGCTGGGCAGCGTGGGCGAGCCGATCAATCCGGAAGCCTGGCGCTGGTACTACGACGTGGTCGGCGACGGTCGCTGCCCCATCGTCGATACCTGGTGGCAGACCGAGACCGGCGGCATCCTGATCACGCCGCTGGCCGGCGCGATCGACCTCAAGCCCGGTTCGGCGACGCTGCCGTTCTTCGGTGTGCGGCCGGCGCTGGTCGATGCGAATGGCGAGCAGCTCGACGGCGCCACCGAAGGCAACCTGGTGTTGCTGGATTCCTGGCCGGGCCAGATGCGTACCGTGTACGGCGACCATCAGCGCTTCATCGATACGTACTTCCGTACCTATCCGGGCACCTATTTCACCGGCGACGGTTGCCGTCGCGATGCCGATGGTTACTACTGGATCACCGGGCGCGTCGATGACGTCATCAACGTGTCGGGCCATCGCATCGGCACCGCCGAGGTGGAGAGCGCGCTGGTCGCGCACCCGAAGGTGGCCGAGGCCGCCGTGGTCGGCTTCCCGCACGACATCAAGGGCCAGGGCATCTACGCCTACGTCACCCTGAAGGCCGGCGAGGCGCAGAGCGACGAGCTGCTGAAGGAGCTGGTGGCCTGGGTGCGCAAGGAGATCGGACCGATCGCCACGCCGGACCACCTGCAGTGGGCGCCGGGCCTGCCGAAGACGCGCTCTGGCAAGATCATGCGCCGCATCCTGCGCAAGATCGCCGAAAACGCGCCCGAGCAACTGGGCGATACCTCGACGCTGGCCGACCCGTCGGTGGTCGAGTCGCTGGTCGCCGAACGCAAGGTGAAGTAACCCGTCTGCTGGGGAGGGCAGATGGGCTGCACGGGGCGGGACACGCCGCCCTGTGCAGGCAACGCGTCAAGGATTACCCTTTCCCACCACGATGGATCGCACTGCCATGCCCACCCTGTTGATCGCCGACGACCACCCGCTGTTCCGTGAGGCGCTGCGCGGCGCCGTGCAACGGGTGATGCCGGGCGTGAAGCTGCACGAAGCCGACAGCGTCGACGCGCTGTACGTGCTCGTCGACGCGCACCCCGACGCCGACCTGCTGTTGATGGACCTCAACATGCCCGGCGCGCACGGCTTCAATGCGCTGGTGCACCTGCGCGCGCTGCATCCGCAGCTGCCGGTGGTCATCGTGTCCGCGCGTGAAGAGCCGGCGGTGATGCGCCGCGCGCTCGACCACGGCGCGCTGGGTTTCATTCCGAAGTCGGCCGATTCGGACACCATCGGCCAGGCCATCGGCGCCGTGCTCGACGGCGAACGCTGGGTGCCGGACGAGGCGCACAGCGCCCCGGCGACCTCCCGCGACGAACAGGAAACCGCGCAGCGCCTGCGCGACCTGACGCCGCAGCAGTTCAAAGTGCTGCAGATGCTCGGCGCCGGCCGCCTCAACAAGCAGATCGCCTACGACCTGGGCGTGTCCGAGGCCACCATCAAGGCGCACGTCACCGCCATCCTGCGCAAGCTGCACGTCACCAACCGGACCCAGGCGGTGCTCGCTGCCGGTCGCCTCGCGGTGGATCCGGACGGCCTGGTGCTGCCGCCGGACGAAGGCGAATAGTCCCGCGCGCCAGCGGACTCAGGTCTTGCCGGCGGCCTTGCGCGCCGCGCAGGTCTTGTCGGCAGGAAGCGCCTGGCCGGCCTTCTGTTCCACCAGGCGCTCATCCTGCGTGGCTTTCGCGATCTCACCCAGTTCGCAGTACACGAACGTGCGGTAGAGCAGGTAGTCGATCGTGTCGGGCTGGCCGGCGACCAGCGCATCGATGTGGGGCAGCGCCTCTTTCCAGCGCCTGTGGTTCAGCAGGAGGGACGTCAGGTCCCGGTGGTAATGCAGTCGCGCCGAAGGCGCGGTGCTCAGGCGAAGGGCCTTCTGCAGGTCGGCGACGGCCTCTTCGCTCAGGTAGTCGCCGAACTCGGTCTTGCTGCCCTTGATCAGCGAGTGCGCGCGCGCGTGCAATACGTCCACGTCATCGGGATTGCGGGCCAACAGCACGGCATACAGGTCCTTCGCCTCGTCGACATCGCCCGTACGTTGCGCGTCGGCGAGCAACGCGTCGCGCCCGTCGGTGCGCCGGAGGGGCAGCGGTTTTCCGTTGCGGCACTCGGTTGCGCCGGAGCGCACGCTGAAGGCATCGCCCTGGCCGGGAACGGCGGCGCCCCCCTGGCAGCTGCCGTACTGCGTCCAGCGCCAGCGCATGGCGTAGGGCATCGTGTCGTGGTGCTCGCCGATCTCCACGGTGAACGTGCGTGACTGGCCGGGCGCCAGCGGACGGTCCAGCTCGATCTCACCGCCGCCGAAGGTCTTGCTGGAGAAGACGCTGGTGCGCTCGACCGACACCCCGACGATGGGTGCATCGCTGTCGTTGACGAGTTCGAGCTGGACACGGCGGTCGGCGGCGCTGGCAACGCTGGCGCACGCCAGCAGACCGGCGGCCGCGCTGGCCGCCATGAGGCGATGGAATGGCATGAGATGTCCCCTGTTGACCGCCTCATTCAATCGCATGCGGCAGCGCAAGGGAAGTGGGGCACGCCGATGCGCGGGTGTCGGCAGGGATGGCCGCCCGCTACCCGCGCGTGGCCGAAAACCAGGTTGTAGAGCGGCTGGCCCAACAGCGACAGCAGGTTCCGGCCAGCCGGGATCGCGGCTTCCTCACGCGGGCAGATGCGAACGGATCCGCTTCACGGTCTCGACAAGCTGCTCGACGGACACCCGAACCCGGGCCATGCGTTGCGTATCGTCGCCGGGCTCGTGCGCGGCGCCCCTTTCGCGCCCGGCGCCGTCGAAGGTGGCGAGTTGCGGCGGGCCTATGCCCCAATCGCTGCCCTTCTGCCGGGGCACGACATGGAAATGGAAGTGCGGCGTTTCCTGCCCGCTGTACACCCCGTTGTTCTGGAACGTCAGTATTCCCAGGGGCTGATACGTCCTGACGAGCGCCTCGGCGACGCGCTTGGCCGAGGCCATGACGGCCGAGCATTCGTGGTCGGAAAGATCGAGCAGCGTCGCGACGTGCCGGCGCGTGATGACGCAGCACTGGCCGACTTCGAACTGCCGTGGATTGATCACCGTCAGCGTGTGCTCGCCTTCCTCGATGATCTTCCAGGGTTCATCGCGCGCTGCCACGCACAGGTCGCAGGGGTCCCTGACGGGAAGTTCGATCACCTGATCTCTCCGATCTGCATGGGCTGGATGTTTCGCGGGCCCAGTATCGCATTCAGGACTGCGGGTCGAATCCGAAGACGCGGAGCTCCTGCGCGCACCGGCAGGCTCGCGCGAGGCGTGCCGCCCATGCGATGGCCTCTTCTCGCGAGGGCAATTCGAGCACGGCGAACCCACCATTGAGCGGAGGCGCCCACGGGTACCCGCCCGTGGCGACCGAGCCGTCGGCCGAAACAAGGACAGGCGGCACCCCTTCGTCGATGCCCCCGCCGAAGACGTATACGCCGGCGACTTTCGCGTCTTCGATCACCGCATGCGAATCGTGGACGACCGCGTCCCAGTCGCCATCAGGCACGACCATCGCCGCGCTCGGGAAGGAGATCAGGTACTTGGCCATCGTCTGTTCTCTTTGGGAGTGGCGCTGAATCGAGCCGACCCGGAAGCCGGCTCCGGCGCTTACGGCTGGCAAGGACTCAGCGCTTACAAGCGACGAGCCTTGTTGATGAACGAGCACAGCACGTGGATGGCCGCAGCCAGCCCAGCGTACAACACAGTGTTGAGAAACACGGACAAGCCCATCACTGTCCACACCGATAGCGTGTCTCTCGGGCCCTCCAGCGCCATCAGCAATATCGACGAAGGCCAGAGCCAGGCCTCGAATGATCCAAACAGCTCCCGTGTCACGAGATGCCGAGTCACGAGTACGCACGGGACAAGAATGCCGAGTGCTGCGCCTGTCGCGATGGATTTCCCCAGCTTCATGCCAAACCCCTGCGCATCGAATGGACGGTCAGGTCCGCGAGTCAGTGACGTGGATCGCAGCAGCTTCGCCGAACTCCAGTTCCATGGCGCTCCGGACAAGCCCGGGAAGTGCAAACCAGGACTTTCCGGAGAATGTATCGACGCCGCCGAATCCCGCCTCGCGAGACAGGTAAAGCGTCTCGGCGCGGCTCATCCTCGTACTCTCGTCTTCCAGGAGAGATCGCCTATGCCTTTGTGGTGCCTGGGTTGGCGCGAACCGCGAAGCGGATTCGGCTTGAATGAATTGTTAGGGCTTGTTGAACGACAGCTCGATCGATGTGTAGAAAGGTGTCGGCCACTGTCCCGCAAGGCCGTATGCCGATATTGCCTGGTGCACGCATTGGGCCAGTGGTGTTTCACCCTTGCGCCAGCTCTCTGCGACCGAGCCATCGGCATTGAGGGAGAAGACTACGCTGAATGCGGAAAGGTCCATGCCGGGCCGGCCGCAGGTGGTCATGGCAGATCCGAGCGCGTTGCCCTGAGCCTGCAGCAGTCGGGATTTGGTCTCCTTGGAGAGGCTCGCCTCGTTCTCATCGGCCAAAGTCTTGGCTTGGTCGAAGCCCATGGGCGATGAAGCCAATTGAGTTGCAAGAAGAAGCTCTTTGAGCACAGTGACTCTCCCTTTGGAGCCCTACCGCATGAGTCAAGCCAAGCCGCGATGCACCTTCGGCTTGCATGACTTGTTAGGCCGCAGCCCGTGATGGGATAAGGCGACCCACAAGGACAGCAACACAAAGACCGATCAAGCCGTATGGCGCCACCTTCTCGAAGGCGTAGTAACCGATAGCGGCACCAATTGAGAATCCGGCCAGGCCGAACCAAGCAAGACGGCGCTGCATGATGAGCCTGGCAGCTTCGCTCGCGCGCCTGCGGTTCAAATCTTCTTGAGCCTTCAGGTCAGGCTCCAGAATGGCCCGGGCAATCGCATCAGCTTGTTTCTTGTCCATGAGCACGTACTCCTTCGTTAGCTGCCCAACGCCGGAACTAAGCCGTACTCCGAAATGGGTTCGGCTTGAATGAATTGTTGGACCCGCTACCGCGCGCCATGCAGTACATCGCCCCAGAGCGATCGTACGCCAGCAGCTGCGCCGTAAAGAAGCCCGAGGAATGCCAGTCCCAGGCCCAGCGACAAGGCGCCATAGAGTACCCAGAAAATCCAGGTCGCTTGGCGATACAGGGGTACGTACGTCTCCCCGGGCGCGACCAGGCATTGCCCGGCCAATGAACTGAAAGATCCACCCGCATCCGAGCAGGAGTCGCCCGCGAAAAAAAGATAGACGAGCCAGCTGGACAAACCCAGACACAGGATGCCTGCCGCAGGTACCAGGTATTTTCTCATGCGAGTCCAACGCCTGAATTGTGCCGACCCGAAAAGCGGGTTCGGCTTGAATGGATTGTTAGGCCTAATTCTGGAGCCCATCTCGTAAGCCTTGATTGATCTGTTGGAATTGCGCAACAACCTGGTCGCAGATTTCCCTTGACGCGCCACAGAGGACATTCATCTCTACCAAGACCTGTCCCTCACGCGCCACGATTGCGCGTTCTAAAGCCGTTGGATGAGCTGGATGCGCATCAGAAGTTATTGACCAGATGGTGTTGTTTGCCGAATCGTGCAGAACGATCCAGTCGTTCTCCTCCCGGGCGGTTACACCGGGTTTTGCTTTGAGATCAGCCAGGGCTTCGGCGGGGCTCTTGTAGCCAATGTCGCCAGCAGATGCCGGAGTAAGCCACATGGCCATGAGAAGCATGGATAACGGAACGCCGAGCATTTTCATGGGGTCCAACGCCTGAATTAAGTCGGCCGGTGGCGGGTCGGTTCCGAAGCCGATGATACCCAGAATCCAATGAAGCTAGCCGACCTGATGCGGGATCGACTTGAATGAATCGTCAGGCGCCAAGCGACCGGCGGGCAACCCTGTGCTTTGCTGACAACCAGATGATGGCAGAAGCCAACAGTGTTGCCCCCCACAGCGGAACATAGAGGACCCAGGCAAGGCCAGACTCGTGCGCCGGCACGGCCAGCAATACCCAGATCTGAAAGGCAATGAGCAACACGTTGAGGGATGAAAGCACCCAGAGAAGTGCCGAATGGCGACTCCTGGGCCAGAGCGCCACAAGGCCGACCAGCAAATGTGGGGCAGCCATGAACAAGTAGTTGGGCAGCAAGTACTCCAAGCCAGTGCCGCGCCCGTTGTACAGCCCAATGAATACGTACAGCAGCGCCGGAACGCAGAGCTGCAAGGAAATCAGGACTGGATATCGCGCTGATTTCGCCATCGGCACCTAACGCCTGGACTAAGCCGACCCGCGAGCTGGGTTCGGCTCGAATGAATTATTGGGCTGCCAGCCCAGCCATGATGGATACGATACATGCGATCGCAGCAAGGATGAGAACAATCAGGCTGCCGCGAAATGCCGGTGTTCGCCAGCGGATATATGCGAGTACGGTCAAGCACGCGAACTGGAATGCAGCTAGCCAGTACACGGGCCGAACAACCGCCAGGAACAGGATCGGGAGGGTTGCTCCGATGCTCGAGCAAGCAAAAACAAGACGCTGGCGGGAACTGAGCGACGCCAGCGCTTGTGAGTAGTCGAAATTCTTCTTGAACATGCTGGGTGCTGTCATTGCCGCCTAACGCCTGAACTGAGTCGGCCCGCGAAGCGTCATCGGCTTGAATGAGTTGTTAGGTGTCACCCTAGCGTCGTTTATTGAAGGTATCGATGAGCGAAACAGTCCGCTCAGCCTGCTCGGATGATAGCTCTGGTCCAGAAACAATCCGAACCCTGTAGCCGGGCTCCGTTAGCTCCAGAACCAAGGTTGGGCTATCCGGCTCATCACCGTCTTTCTTCACATAGAGCGGAACTCCAGCACGGGCTACCCAGTCGTCATTTGGGCCGATCTCAGCCGACGAACGCCAACAAACAACACCCTCGAGCGAGACGCCGGGATCCAGTTCCACGTTTAGCTGCGGCTGCGAAGAGGTGGAGTGCAGAACGGTAAGCCCCGGCACATGCACAAAGCTGGAATTGTCAGCTCCTCTGGAAAGCATGAAGGAACATGATGCCTCAGTAAGCTCATCCTGGGTGGTCGTCGGCTCCGCCGCCAGAGCGAAATGGCCTATGAACCAAATTCCGAGAATCGCGAGAATCTTCATGCGGCACCTAACGCCTGAGTTAAGCCGACCCGCGAGGCGGGTTCGGTTTGAATGAACTGTTAGACGGCATGCTGAGGTGCGTCCGGCCCCCATGCAAGGCCCTTGGCACTGACCTCCAGGCCCTGGTGCCGCCTGACTGGCGTCCATGGCACAGAGGAAGTGTCGTACTCAATGATCTGATAATCACGACTGCACGTTTGCCAGCTTTGGCATGGCGCGCGATTGGGATGTGCATCCCACGGAATCTCGGAAAGGCGTTGCAGTTCCGCCCAAGCCGACTGAAGGGTAGGGAACTCTCCGTGCTGGGATGCGTGGCTCTCATCTTCAATTGCGAAGGTATTTGACATGTTGTTAGCGCCTGAACCAGGGCGCGCCGCGGAACGGCGTCGGCTCGATTGAATTGTCAGGCATCGGCTGCCTCCCACAGACCTCCTGCCCGAACGACCTTGCAGTGGTAGCAACCACTGCTCTTGTCATCCATGTTGTACCAGGAGTGATCCCCGCCCGCTGCCTCGCAGTCTTGGCCTTTGTCCGCAACGCCGGCTTCAATCAGGAACCATGGCAGATGCCTGCGGACTGCGGTCCTCCAGCGATAAGGAGACGTCTTCGAGACAGTGTTCATCCGATGCCTAACGCCTGAATGTAGTCGACCCGCGAAGCGGGTTCGGCTTGAATGACTTGTTAGGCCGCGACACGACGAACCCCCGGCAACAACCAAACGATTGCGGTGGAGACCAGTGCGATGAGCAAAGAGGTCTTTACCGCGGGGAGGGGTACAGTTGCAATGACTGGTGCAGCGAAGAACGAAGCAGCCGCATAGAACCAGAGGCTCAAGCGTGAGCCACGGATCACAAGTAGCCCGGCGATGGCAAGACTCGCGGCAGCGAATACGCATGCAAACAGTGAAAGCAGCGAGATGGCGCCTATGCGGACAAGGTCAGACAGACTCTGATATGAAAGGAGCCATACGACTAGTTGTGCAACAGCCAGAGTGGCGAGCAGGTATCGCGTTCTGCGTCCGTGGTGTGCCTTAGTAACCGCAATGTCGCTTGAAGGAGCGCGGTAAGGATCTGAAGGGTCCATCGATTCTCCTGGCGGCCTAACGCCTGAACTAAGCCGCACCGCGAAGCGGCTTCGGCTTGAATGAATTGTTGGGTGGCGTCACCGAATGACAAGCCAGTAGGTGACAACGACTACGACAAGAGCAGCTACCCCTAGCCAGCGTGGGTGAAACGATAGCGTGGCTTCTGATGGCTCTGGAACATGGCCGCGCTCCAAGTCGGCAATAATGCCATTGAGCATCTCATCCTGAGTGACTCGGTACTCTGGATCTTTTGCTCGTAGGTCAGCGTCATGCAGATAATGCATGACCTGAACAGGCAGCGGGACGGACAGGCTCTCCGAGAAGCGCCGAGCCGCGGCATTCCAGGCTGAGACGCCCGACATATCGGTTGGAGACGTGCGCCTTAGCTCACGTAGCTGAGCGGCTATGTCTCGAAGCTGCTGTATATCTTCCATCAGTGGCCCAACGCCTGAATTAAGCCGTGCCGCAAAGCGGCGTCGGCTTGGACGAATTGTTAGGCCTCATTGTCCGAGTCGCCGTGCGAACCCACAAGCACGAGCCAGAGGACCACGCCGGCTACCAAGACAAACCAGCCAAACCCCTCGAAGCTCTCGGCCGACAGCCACGAAAGCGGTGACCGCTTCATCCAGCGTATATAAAGCAGCGGAGCTGCTAGCACCGTAAAACCCGCCGCCAATAGGGCGTACTTGCCCACCTGCGAAGCACTGGGCTCCGCATCGCTCTTCTGGTTCTGGGGCTGACCTGGTTCTTCCATTGAGGCCTAACGCCTGAATTAAGCCGACCCGCGAAGGGGGTTCGGCTTGAAGGAATTGTTAGGTGCGCGCCGCCTGGACGACGCACCCCCACCCATCGTAGTCCAGCCCGAACAACTCACAAACGCAGGCCATGAAGCCGGACACGGATTGAATGGCATGCTGCTCAATTGCCATGTTGACGACAACCAGGACACTCGGCGAATCCTCCGAGCCTTGCGCTATGGCAACGCCGTACTGGTGGTCGTTGATGAAATCGGCGACGACCGTTGCTTTGTCCGCGGACGGGGACTTGAGCAAGAACTCGACGTCGCGGGGAACGCTGAAGCGATCCCCTTGTGCGTCCAGCTTGCGGAGCAGGTCCGTGTCTGAGACTGCTGTGGCTATCAATACATCGAGTACTGCCATAGCGCACCTAACGCCTGAATTAAGCCGACCCGCGAAGCGGGTTCGGCTTGAATGAATTGTTAGGCCGGCCAGTCGATTGACCAGCCCGCCTCTGTGAAGAACTGATGCAGAGAATCTTCGTCCGGAACCCAAGAGTCAAAATCCCCCTTTGTATTGGGTCCGCTCGATCCATCCCACCACTCGTAAATGATGAAGCCGCCGGACGCAGTAGAGTCGTCCACAACTCTGATCTTGTGTCCAACTCTTGCGCTGTTCAACACGTCGCCAACAGAATCGATTTTGATCATCATGGCGGCCTAACGCCTGAACTAAGCCGACCCGCGAAGCAGGTTCGGCTTGAATGAATTGTTAGGTGCCGCCCGACTACGGCACATAGACCAAGTGAACTCTAACAGTGAAGCTAGGCCCGTCGTTTACCTGAGCATGGAGGACCAGATCGCTCCGGCCCTCCTCTTGGGTCCACAGGTCAACTATCGCATCCCAGTGGTCGCCGGCCCAAATGCAGACTGAGGACGCCCAAGTCTCCTCCGGCAAGGCTACCAACGTGGCGCCGTAGTCGCGAATGTAGCGTTGGATTTGAGTTTCTGTCTCAACGGAGAGTGGCTCGACTCCAGGAATCATTCGGCGATAGTCGGCACCCGCGAAGGCGGCCACTATCTCTCGAAATGTCTGTCGCCAGTGAGCTGGAATTGGCAGTTGTTCTCTCTCGTCGCTCATGCTGCGATAGCTCAAGTGCGGAACCTAACGCCTGAGTTAAGCCGACCCGCGAAGCGGGTTCGGCTTGAATGAATTGTTAGGCGCGCTACCTGCCGCGCCAACTGTTGAATGCTACTGATAGCAGGAATATGCCACCCGCGGCCCAGAGCAGGACGGTGAACTAAAAGAAGCCCGGGTCAGACGCTGCGTGAATGATGACGCTGCCCCGCCGACTAAAGGCGTGAATCTCTCCTGAGAAGGCGCCATGGGCCGTGTTGTAAAGGCTAAAGAGACCAAGAGCAGCAACAAGTATCTCGGCCAAGCGCCAGACGAGGTTGCTTGCCTTCTTTCGTGGCTTGGTTCGAATCAACATGCACGCCTAACGCCTGAATGGAGCCGACCCGCGAAGCGGGTTCGGCTTGAATGGATTGTTAAGCCGCACCCGGCACCTCTGACCATACCGCGGGCGCGAGAGCCAGCGTGAGAACGACGACAGGTCCAACCACCGCAGCGAGCCACAGGGGAATGCGCTTGTGCCGATAGACCGCCGCCGCAGCCAGCATGCTGCCCAAGATGACCGCGCCCCAGAACGTTGAGTTTCCTCGGGCAAGCGGGACGTCGGGAAATATGAGGCTGGCCGTAAGGTAGACGGCCAATGGCGGTACTACCAGTCCGGAAGCAAACGCCGTGAATGAATGGCCAAAGCGCCAAGCCCGTGGGGCAGGGGGCAGCGACGCTTGTGGAGGCAGGTAAGGATTGCTCATGTGCAGCCTAACGCCTGAATTAAGCCGACCCGCGAAGCGGGTTCGGCTTGAATGAATGGTTAGGTGGGGAGCCGGTGAGGTCTTGCAGCTGAGTCGGCTTAAGCGGCATGCCCTCGGGTTGCTTGCCCACGCCTCTGATCCAGAGCTTTCCGTCTGAGCGAGCCTCAACCTCAACCGGGCGCGAGGCCG
The DNA here is from genome assembly GCF_001427585.1 of Pseudoxanthomonas sp. Root630. Taxonomy (GTDB): domain Bacteria; phylum Pseudomonadota; class Gammaproteobacteria; order Xanthomonadales; family Xanthomonadaceae; genus Pseudoxanthomonas_A. The sequence continues at coordinate 108,459 of NZ_LMGY01000020.1, forward strand.
AACAAAGAGCGAGCAGCTCTGGCGAAACCAAGAATCGATGATTGACCGCGCCAAAATCGAGTGAAGACAGTGAGGTGATCGGGACAATCGCGCTATCGCTCGGCCCTAGTACAAGATCACGACCCTCCATCGGGAGTGATAAGTCCACCCCAGAAGAGTTGAACAAGGCGACGGCACAAGCTGGATCGCCCGCGGTGGCTAACAGGAACGCAGCCAAGCCTAGAGTTGTCGCCATCTTGTCATCCCCACCTAACGCCTGAATTAAGCCGACCCGCGAAGCGGGTTCGGCTTGAATGAATTGTTAGGGCCTACAGCTCAGGAGCTAGCCCCGACGCTTGTATGCAATGCCATAGCCTATTGCAATGATGCCGGCACCGACCAGAGGAATAATCAGTGATTGGCCCAATGGTGGATCTGTGTAGACCGAAATACTAACCGCCTCTCGAATGCTGATGGCGATAAGGAGCGCCGCTAAGCAAAGCGCAGCGACGCCGACAACAATGAATAGCTTCCAGAGTTGCATGTAGGGCCTAACACCTGAATTAAGTCGACCCTCGAAGCGGCGTCGGCTTGAATGAATTATTAGACCGCGGCCTTGCGACTGCGCCGGCTGCCGGCTGTTGCTTTCCGTGGCTTGGCAAGTTTTGGCGCTGGCATGAGCGTGGCTGTCTCTGTAATGAGGCGCCGTAGCGCATCGGTGTCGTCCAACACCTCGTCAGCTACAGGATAGTCCTTTGCGCCTGGATACGGCGGCCTTTGCGGCAGGCTTGGTGCCAGCGTGGCGGCCGCAGCCGATGGTTTGATGAAGAGACTGTTGTCGCACGCGAAAGCGACCACTTTTCCGTCCAGGTAGAGCGCGTACTCACCGAACATTTTCTTGGATGTGAGGCGACTTCCTAGGCCAACTTGCTCCGTGACGTACTCGATGAAGTCTTGGTCAGTGGCCATGCTGCTCCCGTGGTCTAACGCCTGATTTAAAGCCGAGCCGCGAAGCGGGTTCGGCTTGAATGAATTGCTATACGGCACTGGTCCACAGGCCGCACGGGGAGAGGCCGTTCTCTCTGGCGTACTCATCGGCAAGTTTCTTGGCTGCAGAGAGCGAATCTGCGATGACGCCAGTTTGACCAATCTCATGCCAACTGTGGGACCGAATGTTGCCTCCGGCATCGCGCCAGGCAACCCAAGCTTGGAAACGGCAACCAAATGAGCTGTCATCTCGGCGCGTTACCTCCCCGATTACTCCGCCATCATCGTAAGCACGAGATGCGACGACACTAGGCTCGGCCATATGAAGCTCGGGCGGAGATTCTGGACGCATCCATTCATTGACCAGCGACATTGTTGGGGTGCCGTATAACGCCTGAATTAAGCCGACCCGCGAAGCGGGTTCGGCTTGAATGAATTGTTAGGTGTCTTGCTGACCATGTCTCAACCCTCGCCAACCCATGCCAATGAAAAGGGCGGATCCGATGAGCAGTGCGCCATAGATTACTGCTGCCTCTATGCCGTAAGTAGTGAATCCGTACTTGCTGGACGAGAATTGTAGCAATCCCGTGGCGAATGACGTCAAGGCTTGGCTGAGTACTGTGAGCATGATTGCAGCGCCGACTGCAATAGATGCCCAGTCCCAGAAATTGCTTGAACTGCTGCTGGCCTTCATAGACACCTAACGCATGAATTAAGCCGACCCGCGAAGCGGGTTCGGCTTGAATGAATTGTTAGGCCGCGTCACGTTGCTTGAGAAACTTAGCCACAGCCTTCTTTGAGAAGAAGAATACCAGGGCACTGAAGAAGAACATAAATCCAGAGAAGAGGAGTGCGACCACTGTGTTGTTAACATGGGAGATCACGTCTCCGCTGCCGGAGTGCACTGGCACCGTATCGAAGCCCCCCTGGTAAAGGATTGCGATAAATACTAATGGTGCAGCTGCCATAAATATGGCTGAGATAGCCATCGCAACTACAGCTATGGCGAACGCCGAACTGCTGTACTCATTCTCTTCCATGACAGAATCTCTGGTAGCGGCCTAACGCCTGAATTAAGCCGACCCGCGAAGCGGGTTCGGCTCGAATGAATTGTTAGGGCGCACCCGAAAGTGTCCCCGCCAAGCCTACGACAAAGAGTGTCAGTGCCGCTGGCAGAAACAGCCTAATCCATTGAGCGTATCGCATGGCCGTGGGGTCCCGCAGCTGGCGTGCGCGGGAGCCAAACGCAATGCGAAGAACCTCCACTTGGACGTTGGGATCGCCGGAACGAGGCAAGCCGTCGTAGAAGAAGCTAAGTGACCCCCGCACTTGCAGCCAGTCGGGTCTCTCTGCCTTAACGATGCTGTACAAACGAAAGAATCCGTACATGTGCAGCGCGCCGGTAACAAATGAGCCAAGAAGAGAGATTGAGAAGATCAAGGCTATCCTCTGTGCGCCCTAACGCCTGAATTAAGCCGACCCGCGAAGCGGGTTCGGCTTGAATGAATTTTTAGGGCTCATACTAGTTGAACCCCCGGTTGTGCGCCTCAGTTACCCAGGCTGCATCTACAGGACCATTGAATCCAACGACAGCGTCGATGCCGCAGTACGGGCAGAGCGCGGTTTGTCCGATAGGCTCGCCGTCCGTCCACTCCTGAATGGCGCCTGGAAGGAATTCGGTAAAGCAGTAGAAACATGCCGCAATATCACTTGCGAGCAGTTGCTTCCGGTGCATTGACGAGCCACAAGTTCTACCCATGAGCCCTAACGCCTGAGTTAAGCCGACCCGCGAAGCGGGTTCGGCTTGAATGAATTGTTAGAGCCCATCTTCGTTGTCTCCCGAGCTGCCAATAGTGGGTGGCTCCAAAGATGTACCCTTTGACTCTATTTGGCTGTCGCGGACCATAAAAGTTTCGAAGTGGCGGCCACGACCTCCATGCTCGATGGCAATGATCCAGTTGGGCCCTTCGTAGCAAGCTGCAAAGAAGCGAGAGAGTGGCAAATCTCCCATAAGCAGGTCTGTTGCATTGAATGGCTCTCCCACATCAGCGGTCCGGCCAACCCCGGATGCGGCCTCAAGCTGAACGCGGACTGCCGGAGGCACTTGCTGCCAGCTCTTGACCGGAACGCAGGCATTACCCGAGACGGCCGCCGCCTCCCCGCCGGTAGCGGGCAGTGTAAGAACAAGAGCTAGGATGAAATTCCACATGGGCGCTAACGCCTGAATTAAGCCGACCCGCGAAGCGGGTTCGGCTTGAATGAATTGTTAGGGCTCATCCACAGATCCCCAGTCAACGAAGAAAATGATGGCGCTCAGTAGTGCGAAGGCAAGAAATAGGTAAGCGAACAATTGCGCATGCTTGGAGTGAAAAGCGCCAAGTAAGCAGAACACACCAAGGCTGACATAGAGCGGGACTTGGACAAAGGCAGCTTGCCTGGCGGCCGTGATCCCAAAGCGCCAGCGCGGCTTGAAGATTGGGTAGTAAGGACTCTCCATATAACGCCAAGTGAAAACTGCCATACAAAGCCCATAAGCAGTACTAGTCAAACCCAGTAGCAGTAGGAGTCCACCCTTTGAGCTTGCGTCCATTCTAGATATGAGCCCTAACGCCTGAATTAAGCCGACCCGCGAAGCGGGCTCGGCTTGAATGAATTGTTAGGCCTCATCTTAGCTCTCGGCCGCGCTACTCGGCGTTTCCAACTTGGCGAATCTTTGGGTAGCCGCTCTCGCAGTAGAGCTCATATCGCTTCCCAACCTGAAAGGTGTACTCAACCGACGGCACATAATGCGTGACCTGCTGCCAGTCCCAGTTACCAGGGCAGGCATAAGAGATTTGCTGCTTTCCGGGATGAAATGACATTTGACCAGCCACGAAAACATAGCCCGGAATCGCGAGGTATGAATTATTGCCGGGTAGCTGCGGAAGATCATCCGCCAGCACCAAGGTGGAGGAAGAACTTTGGTACTGCAGCGGAAAATCACCCATATCTGAGCCGGTAGCGCAGCCACCAAGTAGCAAGAGAGCAAGGGCGACTGCAGAGATCTTGGTCATGAGGCCTAACGCCTATTAGACCCCTAAGTGGGGTGTAGCGCGATTCTGATATCCGGCTTTCCCCATCGTCAATCATCGAGAGTCTCGTGGGACGGGGTGTGGTCGCTGGCCGGCGGCGAGCGCTGGGTTTGGAGCGTCGCGTTATCCGGCGTGGCGGCGGTCTATTTCGTTACGGCGGCGAATCTGCGGTGATAACGGGGCGCTCAGTCCGTGGCAGGCAGCTGCGCGGGAACGTGGTGGGCGGCGAGGAAGGCGCGAAGGGAGGCCGGCTTTACCGGTTTGGTCAGTAGACGGTAGCCGCGTTCGCGGGCTTCGCGCTTCAGCTCGTCGCGGCCGTCGGCGGTGAGCAGCGCGCCGGCGATGGGGGCTGGACTGGCGGCGCGCAGGGCATCCAGCGTAGCCAGGCCGTCGAGGCGATCGTGCAGGTGGTAGTCCACCAGCATCACGGCCGGATGCTCGACGATCTTCTCCAACGCTTCGTCCACTGTCGTCGCGGAGATGACCTCCACCTGCCAGCGGCCGAGCAGGGCACGCATGCCGTCGATGATTTCGCGGTCGTTGTCCACGCAGAGCACGCGCAGGCCCGCCAGCGAATCGCTCGCGAGGGCGGCTCGCCGCGACGACGTTCTCCGCTCGCTTACGTGGGTGCCGCGTGGCACCACGATCGAGAACATGCTGCCGCGATCCACCGTGCTGCGCGCGTCCAGTTCGTGCTGCAGCAGGCGCGAGATGCGCTGGCAGATGGAAAGGCCGAGGCCGAGGCCGCGTTCGCCCCAGTCGAACGGCTGCTGGTAGCGATGGAACTCGTCGTAGATCTGCCGCATGTGATTGTCGGGAATGCCCGGGCCGGTATCCCAGACCTGCAGCACGATCTGGTCGCCACGTGCGCGCATGCCGATGACGATGCGACCCTCGCGCGTGTAGCGCAGCGCGTTGGCCAGGAAGTTCTGCAGCACCCGCCGCAGCAGGCGACGATCGCTACGGGCTGGAATGGCGCGCGCATGCACGCGCAGCTTCAACCCGCGGCCAGCGGCGACGGGCGCGTACTGCGCAGCCAGTTCACGCAGGAGTTCACCGGCATCGAAGTCGGTGATCTGCGTATGGAGTCCACCCGCGTCGAGACGTGAAACATCCAGCAGGCCGTCGAGCAGTTCTTCCGCCGCGCGCAGCGACGCATCCACGCGCTCGGCCAGGTGTTGCCGCTCCTGCGCTTGCGCGTCGGCGCCTTGCTCGCTGTCGCGCAGGGCGCTGACGAACAGGCGCGCCGCATTGAGCGGCTGCAGCACGTCATGGCTGATCGCGGCCAGGAAGCGCGTGCGCGACTGTTGCGCATGTTCGGCCGCCTCGCTGCGTTCGGCGACGCGTTGTTCCAGCGTTTCGTTGGTTTCCAGCAGCAGCGACTCGGCGAGCTTGAAATCGGTGATGTCGTTGTAGCTGGTCACGTAGCCGCCGCCGGGCAGCGGCTGGCCGCGCATCTCGATCACCTGGCCGTCCGCGCGCACGCGCTCGAAGATGTGGGGCGAGCCGGCGCGCATGTAGCGGATGCGCTTGTTGATCTGCGCATCGATGTCGCCGTCGCCCAGTTCGCCGCGCTCGGCGTTGTAGCGGATCAGGTCCGCCACCGGCCGTCCGACGTACAGCATGCCCTCGGGATAGCCGAACATCTGCTGGTAACGCCGGTTCCATGCGACCAGGCGCATCTCCGGGTCCACCACGCTGACGCCGGCGCTGATGTTCTCCAGCGTGGTCGAGAGGATCTCGCGGTTGAAGCGCAGTTCCTGGCCGGCCTGGTCGAGCACCGCCACCACTTCGCCCAGTTCCATGCCCGAACCACGCAGCACGCTGGTCAGCACGATGCGCGCGGAGGCCGCGCCGATGGCCGCGGCCAGCAGGCGTTCGGTGAACTGTACCCACGCGCGGTCGGCGGGGGCGTTCGGCTGCAGTTCGCGCTCGAGCACCTGCGCCTGCTCGGCGAAGGCCCGGCGCGCGTGGCGCTCGCCGACCACGCGTTCGGCCAACGTGCGCAGGTCGCCGACGCGCACGCTGCCGGGCCACTCGCCGGCCACCAGTGCGGGACGCTGCGCGTACGGATCGAGGAAGGGCGCCGCGCGCAGGCGCTCGTCGACGCCGGGACGCGAGCGTGCCGACACGATCATCATCGCGCCGGTATTGACCAGCAGCGACCAGAAGGTGCCGTGCGTGAGCGTGTCCCAGCCGCTCAGTCCGAACAGTTGCTGCGGCCGCAGCCATGCGATGCCGAACGGCCCGCTGTGCAGCCAGTGCATGTCGAACCAGCCAGCCTGCGTCATGGTCGGCAGGAGCAGCGTGTAGATCCAGGTGGCGAAGCCGAGCACCATGCCGACTTCCACGCCGCGACGGCTGGCGCCGCGCCAGTACAGCCCGCCGATCAAACCGGGCGCGAACTGCGCCACCGCGGCGAAGGCCATCAGGCCATACGACGCCAACGTGCTGTCGTTGCTGCTGCTGCGGTAATAGGTGTATGCCGTCAATGCCAACAGCAGGATCGCCACGCGGCGGATCCACAGCACGCGCGAGGCGACGTCGGCTTCCGCATGGTGTTCGGCCCAGCCGCGACGCAGCAGCACCGGCATGATCAGGTCGTTGCTGACCATCGTGGCCAGCGCGATGCTCGCCACGATGACCATGCCGGTCGCCGCCGAGAAGCCGCCCACGTAGGCCACGATGGCGAGCGCCGTGCGGCCTTCGGCCAGCGGCAGCGCCAGCACGTAGCTGTCGTCGGCCACGCTGCTGCCGCCGAACAGCGCCACGCCCGCCGCGGCGACCGGCACCACCATCAGCGAGAACAGCGCCAGGTAGCCGCCGAACAGCCAGCGCGCCTTGCGGATATCGCCCACGTCGCTGCATTCCACCACCGCGACGTGGAACTGGCGCGGCAGGCAGACGATGGCGAGGAACCCGAGCAGCGTCTGCGCGATGAAACCCACCGGTGGCGCGTTCTCGAACAGCGTGCGTGCCGAGTCCGTCACCCGGATCTCATTGCCATCCAGCCACAGGTAGGCGAACACGCCGACGGCGATCATCGCCACCAGCTTGACCACCGATTCCAGCGAGATGGCGAGCATCATGCCGTGGTGGTGTTCGGTGGCATCCACCTGGCGGGTGCCGAACAGCGCGGCGAACAGCGCCATCAGCAAGGCGACATACAGCGCAGGATCGGTGAAGAAGCCGTGCGCGCTGTCGCCGCCTTCGCCGCTGAGCACGCTCAGGCTCATCGCCACGGCCTTGTACTGCAGGGCCAGGTACGGCACCACGCCGATCAGGGCGATCACCGTGACCAGCGCGGCCAGCCGCCGCGAGCGGCCGTAGCGCGAGGAAATGAAATCGGCGATCGAGACCGTGTTCTCGCTGCGCGCGATCAGCGCCAGCCGTTCGATGATGCGCCAGCCGAACAGCAGCAGCAGGACCGGCCCGAGATAGATCGGCAGATAGCCCAGGCCGTTGCGGACCGCGCTGCCGACCGCGCCGTAGAACGTCCACGACGAGCAGTACACGGCCAATGCCAGGCTGTAGACCACCGGGCGCAGCCACGGGCGGTCGGGGTACATCGGGCGGCGGTCGCCCCACCACGCCACGCCGAACAGCAGCGCGGCATAGCCGATCGACACCAACAGCAGGATCCAGCTGGAAACCAACGCCCTCTCCCCCGGCGCTCAAGCCGTCGCCGAGTGTACTGCGTGGCGTGCGCTCAGGCGGCGTCCGGTCCGAACAGTCCGCGCACCGCGGTTTCGGCCTGGCCACGCAGTTCGGGGATGGCGATGCTCTCCCAGACGCAGCCGATGCGCAGGCTGCCGAGGATGAATACGCGCGGTTGCGACACGCCCTGCGCATCGACCATCCGGCCATCGCGCGCGGCCTTCAGGCCGATGCCGTGCGGTCCGCCCTGTGCATGGCCCTTGCCGAGCAGATCGTGCAGCAAGGGGCTGCGCATGGTCTGCGCGCGCATTTCCACACCGGTGGCGTTGACCACGTAATCGACGTCGAACTCGTCGATCCGGCCGTCGCGTGCATGCGTGCTGACGCGCAGGCGATGGCCTTCCGCCATCACCGTATCCAGGCGGCCGCGGTGCAGGCGCAGCTGGCCGCGCTCGAGCAGCGCCTGCAGGCGCGCATGCACCTCGGGGGCGATGCGGTGGCGATGCACGTCCCACTGGCGCACCACGTGGCGCAGGAAGCGGCGCTGGTCCGGTAGCGAAAGCGATTGCCACAGCGCCTGGCCGTGCGGGCGGATGCGCTCCATCACCGACTGCCACGGCAGGCCGTCGGCCACGGCCTGCTTCGCCGACGCACGCAGGAAGCGCATGCGCGCGCGCAGGCCCATCGCCTGCAGCGGCGCGGGATCGTACGTGGCGGCCGGGCCGTGGCAATGCGGCAACGGCAGCAGGGCATGCCGCGACAGCACATGGATCGTGCCCGCGTGGTCGTTGTCGGCCAGGCTGAGCACGGTGTCGACCATGCTCAGGCCGGAGCCGACGATGCACAGGTCGGCATCGGCCGGGATCGCCTTGATCGCATCGAAATCCCAGGCGGCCAACGAGCGCCCCGCCGGCAACTGCGGGGCGCCCCGGGCCGGCAGCGGCTTGGGCGTATTGCCTACCGCCAGCACGACGCCCTTGGCACGCAATGCGCCGTGCGCCTCGAGGCGCAGCGTCGCGCTTTCGGCATCCGGTTCGAGTTCGGTGACGCGGTCCTGCACGATCTGCAGCGTCGCCGGACTCGCCGCGATGGCTTCGCCCAGCCGGACGCGCAGGTAGTCGCCGTAGCGTCGGCGCTCGATGAACGCATGCGCCAACGTGTCGCGATCGGGGCCGCCGGGCGGCGTGGTGGCCACCACGTAGTCGAGGAAGTCCGCGGGCTGGTCGTCGAAGGCGCTCATCCGCGCGGCCGGCACGTTCAGCACGTGCTCGCCATGCGTCGTCGCATACGCCACGCCCTGCGCGAGTACATCGCGGGGCTCGATCATCACGATGCGCAGCGGGCCGTTGGCCTGGCGCAGCGCCTGCATCGCGACCAGCACGCCGCCGGCGCCGCCGCCGATGATCGCAAGGTCGCAGGGCGGCAGCGGGGCGGTCGGGGTGTCTTCGCTCATGCGCCCATTGTAGCGAATGGCCCGCGTTGCCCCGGTCCGGATGGCTACATCAGCGAGTCCGCCAGGCGCGCGATGCCTTCGCGGCTGCGCTGCCAGCCGGGGCGCCGGCGCCATGTCCCTGCTTCCACGACGTCGGCATGCGCCAGGTAGTCGGCTTCGATGGCGCGGATGCGCGCCACGACATCGGCGTCGTAGCAGACCAGCCCGATCTCCGCATTCAGCGCGAACGAGCGGATATCCAGGTTGATCGAGCCGACCAGAGCGATGTCGTCATCCACGGTCAGGTGCTTGGCATGCAGGAAATGCGGGCGATAGAGCGCGATCTTCACCCCGCAGGCGAGCAGTTCCGCGTAGTAGGACTGCTGCGCCCACGCCGTCAGCGGCTGGTTGTTGGTGGCCGACAGCACCAGCTGCACGTCCACGCCCGACAGCGCCGCGATGCGCAACGCGCTCAGCGTGGCGTCGTCGGGCACGAAATAGGGCGTGGTCAGCACCACCTTGCGGCGGGCCAGGTGGATCAGCGCGTTGACGGTGTCGCGCGCGTTCTCGAACGGATAGGCCGGTCCGCTGGGCAGCAGTTGCGCGGGAACATCCTGCGGCTGCACCGAGAGGTCCGGCGGCACGTCCAGCCGCTCGCCGGTCTCGATGTACCAGTCGCTGGCGAATACGGCCTCCAGGTGCGAGACCACCGGCCCCTGCACGCGGGCCACCAGTTCGCGGTTGGGATGGCCGACGACGAAGGAAGCGTCGGCCAGATTCTGCGAGCCCACGTAACCGATGCCATTGTCGATCACCGCCACCTTGCGGTGGTTGCGCAGGTCCATGCGGCCGCTGCGCCGCCAGCGCAGGCCACCGGGGAGCATGTCGTGCACGATGACGCCGGCCGTGCGCAGTCGCGTGCGATACGCGCGAAGACCGCGCTTGGCGCCGACGGCATCCAGCAGCACCCGGCACGTCACGCCCCGCGCGGCGGCGTCGCACAGTGCCGTGGCCACCGCCTCGCCGACAGCATCGTCGAACATCAGGTAGTACAGCAGGTGGACCTGGCGCTTCGCGGCGCCGATGTCGTCGAGCAGCGCACGCAGCGACGCGTCGTAGTCGTCCAACAGCGCCACCGCATTGCCGTGGGTGGGCATGAACGCGCCCTGGCGTTCGATCAGCGGCGCCATCTCGGCGGCGGCACCGTCGCGCGGTGTCCAGCGCAGCGCGCTGAGCGGGCGCTGTTCTTCGCGGATCACATCGGTGGCGCGGGCCTGCCGGGCGATGCGTTCCCGCGACAGCCAGGGATGTCCCAGCAGCAGGTACAGCGGCAGGCCGAGCAGCGGCACGAAGCCGACCAGCAGCAGCCAGCTGCGCGCGGCGGCCGGAGTGGTCCGGCTGGGGATCCACCACAGCGCCGCCAGCCGGATCAGCCAGTCGATGATCAACAGGGCGGTGCCGAATGACCACTCCATGCGGCGCTACCGTCGGAAGGGGATGTGCCGATTCTGCGCAGGCACGCGGGCAAAAGAAAACCCGAGTAGCTGCTCCTTCTCCCCGCATCCGGGGAGAAGGAGCCCGAAGAGCCTGCCCCGCACTTGATACGGGGGCGGATGAGGGGCAGCTTTCCTGCGTTGCTGGAGCCGGAAAGAAAAAACCCCGCCGAAGCGGGGTTTTCGTTGAGACGCGGGATCCCCGCCTGCGCGGGGATGACGCCATGACACCGGCGAACGCGCGAGCGCGTTCGCGTCATGGCGTCACTTGATCTTGCCTTCCTTGTAGATCACGTGCTTGCGCACGACCGGGTCGTACTTCTTGATTTCCATCTTGCCCGGGGTGTTCTTCTTGTTCTTGTCCGTCGTGTAGAAGTGGCCGGTGTTGGCCGAGGAGATCAGACGGATCTTGTCGCGCTTGGATGCCATGTGTAGTTACTCCTCAGACCTTTTCGCCGCGGGCACGCAGCTCGGCCAGAACGGAATCGATGCCGTTCTTGTCGATGGTGCGCAGCGCGTGCGCGGACACTTTCAGCTTGATCCAGCGGTTTTCGCTGGCGACCCAGAAGCGGCGCTCGTGCAGGTTGGGCAGGAAACGACGACGGGTCTTGTTGTTGGCGTGCGAGACGTTGTTACCGGTCTGCACACGCTTGCCGGTGACTTGGCATACGCGGGACATACGCACCTCGATAGGTAATTGTGTCGCCCATAGCCCGGGAGACGGCGGCCCGGCGGACGTCCTGCAGGGCAGGACGGACACCACGCGAAACGGTGGAAAACCGCTGCAGACACAAGCCGGAATCGCGTTTCCGGCCGCAGATCCGGACAGACCGGACGCAGCGAGCCGCGCATTATGCGTGACTTCCCCTTTGTGCGCAAGCACTTACGGCAGGTCCGGGGAGGGCGCCTTGGGCTTCCGGCCCCCAACCCGGGGTTATGGGGTCCGCATGGTTTTCGATTGGCCGCCTCCCGGGCGCTTGGTTACGGTGGATGGGCCGGATACGCCGGCATCCTGGAGGAACACGCATGTCCGAGCCCGCCAGCTGGGGTCCCCCTTACCTGCTCTATCTGGGTAACGCGCAGGACGACCTGGCAGCCAAGACCGCCCGGGGACTGGCCTACTGGCGGCCGACGTGGTGCGTGGGCCAGGTGCGCGGACCGCGCTGCCAGACCAGCGTCGGGCTGCCGGACCTGGATTTCGCCCAGGCACGGGCCGCGGGGGCGCGGACGCTGCTGGTGGGCGTGGCCAATGCGGGCGGGGTGATGGATGCCGATACCGTGGAAGCGGTACTGGCGGCGATGGAGGCGGGGTTGCACGTGGCCTCGGGCCTGCACCAGCGCCTCGCCGACGAGCCCCGTATCCGGGAGACCGCCAGCCGACTGGGGCGCGTGCTGTTCGATGCCCGCCGCCCGCCGGTGCTGGACGTGGGCAAGGCGGTGCGGCGCGTGGGGCGGCGCCTGCTCACCGTGGGCACCGATTGCTCGGTCGGCAAGATGTACACGACGCTGGCGCTCGAACGCGAACTGCGGTCCCGCAACGTGGCGGCGGACTTCCGCGCCACCGGGCAGACCGGCATCTTCATCGCGGGCGGGCATGGCGTGCCGATCGACGCGGTCGTCGCGGATTTCATCTCGGGCGCGGCCGAATGGGTGTCGCCGGCACGCGACGACGACGGCTGGGACCTGATCGAAGGCCAGGGTTCGCTGTTCCACCCCTCGTTCGCAGGCGTATCGCTGGGTTTGCTGCATGGCGCGCAGCCCGATGTGCTGGTGCTCTGCCATGAACCCACGCGCCAGCACATGCGTGGGTTGCCCCATTACGCGTTGCCCAGGCTGGAGGACTGCCTGGCCGCGAACCTGCAGGCCGCGCGCCTCACCTCGCCCGGCGTGCAGGTGGCGGGCATCGCGATGGACACGTCCCGGTTGCCGCGCGACCAGGCGGCCAGCCTGTGTTCGCATGTCGAAAGGCGCTTCGGCCTGCCATGCCAGGACCCGCTCGCCGACGGGGTGGCGCGCATCGCGGACCGGGTGCTGGAGCTTCATCCCGCCGCGTGAGGACAGGGGTGCAGGGTCCGGGCCTACGTATGATGCGGACCATCAGGAGGAGGGACGCATGCGCCTGCGCCATATCGAACTGTTCCAGGCGCTGCTGCAGGCCGGCACGCTGACCGGCGCCGCGCGGCTGCTGCACATCTCGCAGCCGGCGGCCAGCAAGTTGTTGCAGCATGCGGAGGCGCAACTGGGATTCACGCTGTTCGAACGCGTGAACGGACGATTGGTGCTGACGCCGCAAGGCCTGCTGATGCGCGAGCACATCGAGCGTGTCGGGGATGAACTGGCCGACCTGGACCGGCTGGCGCGCAACATGGTCGCCCCGGGCAGCACGGCGCTGCGCGTGGTCGCCACGCCCACGCTGGCCGGCGCGTTGTTGCCGGCGGCGATGCGCGCGCTGTCGGCGCGCTACGCCGATGCGCAGGTGCAACTGCTCACGCAGCACACGCGCGAGATCGTCGATGCGCTGCGCCTGCGCGATGCGGACATCGGCCTGACCCTGCAGGCCGTGCACGTACCCGGCATCCGCCTGCTGGCCCTCGGCGAAAGCCGCGCCCATGCCATCGCACCGCCCGGGTACTGGAGTGACGAAGCGCTGCGCGAACCGCTACCCCGTGCCGCGCTGGCCGACCAGGCGATGGTGGGTCTGGACGTGAGGGACGCGCTGGGCCGCGCTGTCCGCCAGCACCTGCAGGATCTCGCGCCGCCGCCGCGCCTGCGCATACGCGTGCAGACCTATCCGCTGGCCCGTGCGCTGGTCGCCGACGGTCATGGGCTGGCGGTCGTGGATGCATTCACCGCGCGGACGCCGGGCCCGGCGGTGCAGGTGCGGCCGCTCGATCCGCCACTGCCGGTCACGTTGCACGCGCTGTTGCGCGACGGCGAGCCGCCGATGCCGGTGCAGCGGCACTTCATCGACAGCGTGAAGCGGTTGGCGCGCGACTACGGCTGAGACGCGACCGCCTGCCGGCGCTCGCGCACCCAGGCGCGGATCTGCTCTTCCAGCACGGGCAGCGTGACGGAACCCTGCTTCAGTACGGCATCGTGGAAGGCCTTGATGTCGAACTTCGACCCCAGTTCCCGCTCCGCCTCGCCACGCAGGCGGACGATGGCGATCTCGCCCAGCTTGTAGCTCAGTGCCTGGGCCGGCCAGGAGATGTAGCGGTCCACCTCGGTGGTCACTTCGTGCTCGGACAGGGCGGTATGGTCGCGCAGGTAGGCCAGGGCCTGGTCGCGGGTCCAGCCCTTGTGGTGCACGCCGGTGTCGATCACCAGGCGGGCCGCGCGCCACATCTCGTAGGTCAGCCGGCCGAAGTCCTCGTAGGGCGTCTCGTAGATGCCCATCTCCTTGCCCAGCTTCTCGGTGTACAGCGCCCAGCCTTCGCCATAGGCCGAGATGTAGTTGTCCCGACGGAAGGCGGGTTGTTCACCCTGCTCCTGCGCCAGTGCGGCCTGCAACGAGTGACCGGGCGAGGATTCGTGCAGGGTCAGCGCCGGCAGGTTGTAGAGCGGGCGCGAGGGCAGGTTGTAGGTGTTGAGCCAGTAGGTGCCCAGGCCGCCGCGACCGGCGGTCCAGAACGGCGCGATGTCGGCCGGCACCTCGACGATGGTGAAGCGCCCGCGCGGCAGCGTGCCGATGTACTTGCCGACCTCGCCATCGACGCGCTTGGAGATCCACGCCGCGCGGTCGAGCAGTTGCTGCGGCGTCTTCGCGTAGAACTGCGGATCGGTGCGCAGGAAGGTCAGGAATTCGGCGAACGTCCCCTTGAAGCCGGTCTGCTTGATCACCTCCTGCATCTCGGCCTGGATGCGTGCGACTTCCTTCAGGCCGATGGCGTGGATCTGTTCTGCGCTCAGGTCCAGCGTGGTGTATTCGCGGATCTGCTGCGCGTAGAAATCCTTGCCGCCCGGCATCGCTTCGGCCGCCAGCGTGGTGCGTGCCTGCGGCACGTACTCGGTGCGGAAGAACGCCAGCAGCGCGCCGAACGCGGGCACGACCTGTTCGCTGATGGCCGCGCGCGCCTCCTTGCGCAGCGCTTCCTGCTCCGCCGCGGGGATGCCGGCCGGCATCTTCTTGTACGGTGCGTAGAAGGTGGACTGCTCGGGGTCGCGCTGTTCGGCCACGGCGGCGATCGAGACATCGCGGCCGTCCAGCACCGCGCGCGGCACGGTGAAGCCGCGCGCCAGGCCGGCACGCATGTTGGCGATGTGCTGGTCGAAGTGGCGCGGCACGTCGCGCAGGCGCGCGGCATAGGCGCGGTAGTCGTCCGCCGTCTTCATCTGGCGGCGCGCCATGAACGACAGGTTCGACCAGAACGACGAATCGGAATTGAAGGGCATCTCGTATGCGCGCAGGCGCACTTCCGCCGCCAGGTTCTCCACCTGCGGGCGGTAGATCGCCAGGTTGATGCGGTTCTCGGCCGACAGTTGCGTGGCGTCGATGCCGTCGAGGTCCTTCAGGACCTGCTCCCATACCTTCAGCCGCGCCTGGTGGGCGGAGGCGCCGACATCGGGCAGGCGGGTGTTGTCTCCGCTGGTGTCGGTGTCCTCGTCGGCCTGGCCGGTCTGTTCCTGCCGCCACTTCCATTCCTTCTCGTAGAGCGCCTGGAAGCGCTGGTCGGCGTCGGAGGGCGTGAAGGCGAGCGCCTGCAGGGGCGCGCAGGCCAGCAGGAGGGCGGCGATGCGGAGGTTCAAGGCGTACATCCGGTGGAAGCAGAAACCGGATGGTAATGCAGCGGCGCCATCGGTGCTTTTTGTAGGAGCGACGTAAGTCGCGACTGTGGCATCGACACACCATGACGCCCGCATCATGCAGTGAGCGGGCGGCCTGAGGCTGGGTTCTTGCGCAGCGCTGCGCTGAGAGGCGCCGTAGCCTGAGGGCGTGCGGTCGCGACTTACGTCGCTCCTACAGAAACGCCCGCGTCAGGCGCGCGTGCGCAGGCGCTCCAGCACGCCGTCCAGCGTGTCCAGGTCGGTGTACTGGATGACCAGCTTGCCCTTGCCGCCGCGCCCGTGGGCGATGGTGACGCGGGTGCCCAGGCTCTCGGAGAGTTCGGTTTCCAGCGACGCGATGTCCGGCTGCGGCGCGGCCTTGGCAGGCTTGGCCTTCTTGCCGTTGACCGGTACCTTGCCGGCGGCGAACTGCTGCGCGCGATGCTCGACTTCGCGCACCGACCAGCCCTGTTCGGCGGCGTCGGACGCCAACTTGCTGGCCAGGTCCGGCGACAGCGTCAGCAGGGCGCGGGCGTGGCCCATTTCCAGGCGTCGGGCTTCGAGCAGGGCGCGGATTGCGGGCGGCAGTTCCAGCAGGCGCAGCAGGTTGGAGACCGCCGCGCGCGAACGGCCGACGGCTTCGGCCGCTTCCGCATGCGTCAGCGAGAATTCGTTGATGAGGCGTTGCAGCGACTGCGCCTCTTCGAGCGGATTGAGGTCTTCGCGCTGGATGTTTTCGATCAGCGCCATCGCGATGACGGTGCGGTCGTCCAGTTCGCGCACGACCACCGGCACTTCGGCCAGCCCGGCTTCCTGCGAGGCGCGCCAACGGCGTTCGCCGGCGACGATCTCGAACTTGCCCGGCGACAGTTCGCGCACGACGATCGGTTGGATGACGCCCTGCGCCTTGATCGATTCGGCCAGCTCGGTGAGCTTGGAGGCATCCATCTGCATGCGCGGCTGGTACTTGCCCGGCTGCAGCTGCTGCACGGGCAGGGTGCGCAGCGCCTCGCCCGGTTGCGCTTCCGGCGGCGGCGTCTCGGCGGCCTTCGGGCCGAGCAGGGCTTCCAGTCCGCGACCCAGGCCGCGCTTCTTCGGGGCGCTCATCACGCATGCTCCATGTGCTGCTGTTGCTTCTTGCGGTCGGCCTGGCGGCGCAGGATCTCGCCGGCCAGGCCCAGGTAGGCCACGCCGCCGCGCGAGGCGCGGTCGTAGCCGACGATGCTCTGGCCATGGCTGGGCGCTTCGGCCACGCGCACGTTGCGCGGCACGATGGTGCGGAACACCTTGTCGCCGAAGTGGGTGGTCAGTTCGCCGGACACGGCATTCGCCAGGTTGTTGCGGATGTCGAACATCGTGCGCAGCACGCCTTCGATCTCCAGGCCCGGGTTCAGGCGCGCGCGCAGCGCGTCGATCGTCTCCATCAGCGCGGACAGGCCTTCCAGCGCGTAGTACTCGCACTGCATCGGCACCAGCACGGAGTCGGCGGCGGTCAGTGCGTTGAGCGTGAGCAGCGACAGGGCCGGCGGGCAGTCGACGATGATGAAGTCGTAGTCGCCCCGGAGTGGCTGCAGCGCGCTCTTCAGGCGCTGTTCGCGGCCGTCCGAGTCCATCAGCTGGATCTCGGCCGCGGTCAGGTCGATGTTGCCCGGCATCAGGTCGAAGCCTTCGGCCGTGGTGACCACGGCCCCCTTCGCTTCCACTTCGCCCAGCAACACGTCGCAGGTCGATGCTTCGACTTCGCGCTTGTCCACGCCGCTGCCCATCGTCGCATTGCCCTGCGCATCCAGGTCGACCAGCAGCACCCGCTGCGGCGCGCGTGCGAGCGCGGCGGCGAGGTTCACGGCGGTGGTCGTCTTGCCGACTCCGCCTTTCTGGTTGGCAATGGCAATGATGCGGGCCATGCGAGGGCGCCTTATCGATTACGGGGTGGGTAGGGGATTATGGGGGGTCGGGAGCGGGCGTGCGAAATCATCCCAACGGGCGTACCGGCCACACCCGGTCATGAGCCCGCTTCCCCACGTCGCGATGACGTAGGTCGCTCAGTCATATCAAAGGGTTACATCGCGCGCACCGGCGCGGTGCGGGGTTCAGTCGCGACGGACGACAACCATGTGACGTTCACCGACCAGCCCGGGCACGGCCAAGGGCTGGACCGTGGCCGCGGTCCAGCCCGTCGGCAGGGCCGCGATCTCGTCGTCGGGGCGCACGCCCTTCATCGCCAGCAGCGCACCGCCGGGCTTCAGCAGGTGGCCGCCGACCTCGATGATCCCCGCCAGCACGTCCAGCGCGCGCGCGGTGAGCGCGTCGTAGGCCTGCGGTTCGTCCAGTGCTTCGGCGCGCGATTCGGCCACACGCGCATTGTCGAGCTTCAGCGTGCGCACGGCTTCGCGCAGGAAGCGCGCCTTCTTGCCGTTGCTCTCCACCAGGGTCACGCGCAGGCCGGGCTTGGCGATGGCCAGCGGAATGCCCGGCAGGCCGGGACCGGTGCCGAGATCGGCGAGCGCGCCGCCCTTCGCCGCCAGCGCATCCACGAACGGATGCATCGCCAGCGAGTCCAGCAGGTGGCGGGTGACCATCTCGCGCGGGTCGCGGATCGCGGTGAGGTTGTAGGTCTTGTTCCAGCGGTCGAGCAGGGCCAGGTAGGCCAGCAGGCGCGGCGCCAGCGCATCGGCGTCGAGGTCGAGCGCGACGAGTCCGCGATGCAGGGTGTCGCGCAGGTCGGCGGGAAAGGCGGTGTCGTTCATCGCTGCATTATCGCAGGCCTTCGCGCCGGCCCCGCGGGTGCCACGCGAGCGCGGCCTGGTACTCCGGCCGCGGCGCCCATTCGTGCAGGCGCCAGTCCTCGGGCCGCCCCAAGCTGGGATCGCAGGCGGCCAGGCGCGGGCCATTCCCGTCCAGCACGACATGGAAGCGATGCAGGCCGAAGGAAATTCCCTGGCCATGCGCCTTCAGCACCGCTTCCTTGCAGCACCACAGGCGCACGAATGCCAGCAGGCGCGCATCGTCGTCGTCAAAGTCGCGCAGCCAGGCGGTCTCTTCGGGATGGTAGAAGCGCTCCGCCAGTTCCATCGCGCGTGGACGCGGGCGCAGGCGCTCGATATCGACGCCCAGTTCGATGTCTTCGCCCAGGGCCAGCAGCAGGGCCTCGCCGCTGTGGCTCCAGCCGGTTTCCAGATGGTGCAGCGGTGCGATGAAGTGCGGCCGCCCCTGCGCGTCGCGGGTGATCGGCAGGGCCTCGGGCGCGAGCCCCAGCGTGCGTGCCAGCGACTCGCGTGCCTGCGGCTCGCCGCGTTGCCGTGGCGCGTGCGCCAGCAGCCACATCGCGATGCCGTCATGGCGCCAGTCGGCGGGTGCCTCGCGCCAATTCATGCGGTCTCACGCGGCGCGTGGTGCGGCACGGCGTGCAATCGCGGCGCGACAGCGGTATCCAGCAACGGCAAGGACGCGTCCCCCATGTGAGTTAACGGTGGTTTCACGCCGGACGGTAAAGATGCAAGCGTGCCCCGCAGCGTGGGGTTCTGTCCATCAAGGGAGGAAGCGGCATGAATTTTCTGATCTATCTGATCGTGGGTGGCGTCGCCGGCTGGCTGGCCAGCATCGTGATGAAGCGCGACGGCTCGCAGGGCATCATCCTGAACATCGTGGTCGGCATCATCGGCGGGTTCCTTGGCGGCTGGCTGCTGCCGACGCTGGGCCTGGGCCTGGGAGGCGGCTGGGTTGGCTTCCTGATTACCGCCTTCATCGGCGCGGTGGTCCTGCTGCTGATCGTCAACCTGCTCAGCCGGGGTCGCGCCCGGTAGCGGTTCCGCTGCGGCCGCGTGCGCGTTCGAGACGCACCCAAGGCCCGTGGCAAGGAGAAGGCCCGGCATCCGCCGGGCCTTCTTCGTTTGCGTCGCTCAACCGCCCAGGCGCACCCATGCCGGAGCGTGGTCGCTCGGGCGTTCCCAGGTGCGCGGTTCGCGGTCGATGCCGGATTCCACCGCCTGCCCGCGCAGCGCATCGGAGACCAGCGTCAGGTCGATGCGCAGGCCCAGGTTGCGGCGCAGGCCGCCCATCCGGTAGTCCCACCAGCTGTAGACGTTGGCTTCCTCGCTGTGCAGGCGGAAGGCATCGTGCAGGCCCAGCGCGTACAGGCGTTGCAGGGCGGCGCGCTCGGCCGTGGAGGTCAGGATGTGGTCGTCGTTCCACACCTTGGGGTCGAACACGTCGCGGTCGTCCGGGGCAATGTTGAAATCGCCCATCACCACCAGCTTCGGATGCGCCTGGAGTTCGGCGGCCAGCCAGTCGTGCACGGCATCCAGCCAGCGCAGTTTGTAGGCGTACTTGTCGGTGCCCACGTCCTGGCCGTTCACCACGTACAGATTGACGATGCGCACGTCGCCGACGGTCGCGGCGATCACGCGCTTCTGTTCGTCGTCGAAGCCGGGAATGCCCACCTGCACGTCGCCGATCGGCTCGCGCGACAGCAGCGCCACGCCGTTGTAGGTCTTCTGCCCGGCGAATACGCTGCGGTAGCCCAGCTCGGCGAGCGCGGTGTCGGGGAAGCGGTGGTCTTCCAGCTTGGTTTCCTGCAGCCCGACGATGTCCGGCGCGAATGCGCCGAGCCACTGCGTGAGGTGCGGCAGGCGCACGTTGAGCGAATTGACGTTCCAGCTGGCGATGCGCATGTTCGTTTTCTGCGTGCTCGGGAAGAGGCGTGTGTCCGCGGGCGCATCTTACCGCGGCCCA
Organism: Pseudoxanthomonas sp. Root630; assembly: GCF_001427585.1. Classification (GTDB taxonomy): domain Bacteria; phylum Pseudomonadota; class Gammaproteobacteria; order Xanthomonadales; family Xanthomonadaceae; genus Pseudoxanthomonas_A. The sequence continues at coordinate 128,573 of NZ_LMGY01000020.1, forward strand.
CTCCCAGCAAGCGGCGGGCTGGCCCTCGATGGGCCAGCCCTTCCATGCGACGCCTCAGAACGACCAGCTGAGGGTCACGCGCGCATTGCGGCCCGGTTGCGACCAGCGCCCGATGCCGGCGGCACTGGTGGAACCGGAGAACACCGCGTTGCCGGCCCCCGCCGTGCGCACGCGGTTCCACAGGTAGTACTCCTTGTCGAACACGTTGTAGACGCCGGCGGTGAGGTGCAGGTTCGGCGTGATGTCGTAGCTGCCGAACAGGTCCAGCAGCGTGTAGGCGCGCGCCTTGTAGGCGTACACCGGCACGACTTCCGCGCCGTAGCTGGAATTGGTGATGCTCCTGCCGTAGTCCGAGGGATCCTTGTCTTCCTGGTGGGTGACGTTGGCGGTCAGGTTCCAGCGCCGCGACGGCGCGGCGTAGTTCAGGCCCAGCACCGCCTTGGCCGGCACGATGCTGCCGAGCGGCTCGCCGTCGTTGTCCTCGCCCTCGTTGTACGAATAGGCCAGCCGCGCCATCCAGTCGTCCGCCAGCAGCCACATGCCTTCCGCCTCGACGCCCTTCACCTTCACCTCGCCGCGGTTGATCGGCATGGTGTAGATGTAGCCGTTGGTGACGACCGTCTGGCCGCCCACGACGGTGCTGTACTGCACCGTCGGATCGCCGACGAACTCCGCGGTGTCGATGAAGTCGCTGTAGGTATCGTGGAATGCGGACACGCCCAGGCGCAGGCGATCGCTGCTGTAGCGCCAGCCCAGTTCGATGTTGAAGCTGCGCTCGGCATCGAGATCCGGATTGCTCTTGCCATCCGGCACCGTGACGAGGGCGCCGTCGGACACGCGCGTGACCTGCGTGGTCGATGACGTGCCGTACATATCGTTGACGCTCGGTGCCCGGAAACCGCGGCCGAGCTGCGCCCACAGCGACTGGGTGTCGGTGATGCGGAAGTCGGCGCCCAGGTTCCATGTCGGCGAGCGGAACTCGGATACGCCGACGCTGCCGCCGCCGTCCGTGTAGCCGGAATCGCCGTCCGCGCCGGGGCGCACCTTCGGCGTGTACTTGTAGCTGTCGTAACGTAGTCCACCGGTCAGCGTCAGGCGATCCTCCAGCAGCCGCACCTTGTCGCGGGCGTACAGCGTCCACGCGGTCTCGCGGGTATTCGGCCACAGCGAGGGATCGGTATCGCGACTGACCAGTTGGCCCGCGTTGTTCCAGCGCGAGTCGACCGAGTTCCAGTCGATGTCGGCCTGCTGCCAGGCGGCGCCATAGACCAGTGCGTGGTGCATGCCGCCCGCGTCGAAGGACTTGTCCAGGTCCACCGCCGCGCGGTCTCGGTCCTGCGTGTCCCAGCGGAATTCCTGCCGTGAACAAAGCGCCGCCACCGAGCAGCGGGTTCCGCCCGACGTGCCGCTGGCTACCAGGACGTTGGTCTGGCCCTGGATGTAGTTCTCCTGGCGGTCGACCGTGGCTTCGAGCGTGTCGAACGCCGCCACGCCGGCCTTCCAGGTGTACTTCAGGCCATAGCGGTCGCGGTCGCTGCGATCCACTGCGGAGCGCTCGTAGTACGAGCCCACGCCATCGCTGCGGGTCCAGTTGTCGACATGGCCGGTGGTGCGCGCGCGCTCGTAGATCAGGCCGAACGTCTGCGTGTCGCTGATCAGGACATTCGCCTTGGCCAGCAGGTTCTCGCTTTCGCGATCGATGGGGTCCGGCGTGCGGCGGCCCGGCCCCATGCGGTTGATCGTGGTGTCGTACCAGGACTCGGTTTCGTGGCCTTCGCGCTTGGTGTAGATCAGCAGCGACTCGAACCGGCCGGTGCGGTTGGCGAGGGTCAGCGTGCCGGCGTTCTCGTCGTTGCTGCCGGTGTACGCATACTTGAGCGCGCCCGCGGTGTCGTTGCCGGTGGGCTTGAGGAAATCGGACGGGTCCTTGGTGGTGAACATCACCGCGCCGCTGAGCGCACCGCTGCCGGCGGTGATTGCGTCGGCGCCCTTGATGATCTCGACGCTCTTCACCGCTTCCATGTCGACGCTGCCGCGCCCCGAACGGAAGAACTCGTAGGGCTGGTAGGTGCCGGGGTCCATGCTCTGCGGGAAGCTCAGGCCATCCAGCGTGATGGAGACGCGGTCGGCTTCGAGCCCGCGGATGTTGAAACCGTTGAAGCCGGCACGGCCCAGATCGACCATCTCGACGCCGGGCACGTAGCGGATCGCATCTTCCATGCTCTGCGCGCCCTGCTGCTCCAGTTCCTTGCTGGTCAGGGTGGTGACGCTCTGGTTGGTCGATCGCTGCTGCTCGCGCTTGGCCTTGACCTCGATGGTGTCCAGCGTCTGGGCGCCCTCCGGATCGGCGGGGATTTCCGCATGGGCGGGCATCGACAGGCACGACGCGATGGCCAGCGCCAGCAGGTGGGGGGACAACTTCATGGTGTGACTCCACAGTCAGGAAAAAACATGCGCTTCGATGGGAGCGCTCCAATCCTGGCTGCGGCCGCGATGGCGGAAGTACGTCGCTGGGATGGCGCGGGATCGCGCCGACGAAAGAAGGGTCGCGCTACGTCTTGTCGTAGCGCAGCAGCAGGCGGCCGATCTCGGCCTGGCCCTGGTGCCGCAGCGGCGACGTGGTGCCGCCAAGCGGGAACGGCAGCGCGATGTCCTCGTGGCCGCCGTGCTCGCGCGCGGCTTCCACGCGCAATACGTAACGACCCGCAGGCATCGGGTGGCCGCGATCGTCGCGACCATCCCACGCCAGCGTGTAGCGACCGGGCGCTCGGGTCGGGCGCGCGATCCCCAGTGCGCCGGCCGGATCGTTGCGACCGTAGTGGCGCCACCAGCGCGGCAGCTCGCTCAACCAGCGCGAACGATCGCCCAGCACGTGCAGTTGCCGTACGGCGCGTCCGTCCTCGTGTTCGATCCATACCGCGAGATACGGCTTTCGATAGCGATCCGCATCGATCGCGGGAATCTCGTAGTCGATGAGGACGGCAGGCGCGGAAAGCGGAGGCGCCCCTTCGTCCTTCGCTAACGCCGCCGGCCAGCGCGCCGAGGCGAAGGGAATGCCGGCGTCCGACACCAGCAGGGCCGCGGCGCCTTCGATGCGGTCGACGAGGGCGATGCCGTCGCGGATGGGCATCACCGTCAGCGCAGTGGCCAGCGCATCGGCCGTCGCGGCATCCGCGGCGATGACCGTGGCGGCGGGCGCGTAGCTCAGCGGCCAGCCGTCCTGGGGGTCGAGGATGTGGCTCAGGTGCCGACGACCGATGACGTAGCCACGGCTATGGTGGCCACTGGCCGCGACGGCTTGGGAGGCCAGTTGCACCTGCGCGATGCCGGGCTGGTTGTCGATCGGTCGCTTCGGGTCGGCCACCTCGACGCGCCACGCGTCCCGGCCTTCAGGGTGACCCCAGTACACGGCGTCACCGCCGATGTCGATGCGGATGCCGGATGCCTTGGGCGCGATGCGGCGCGCCCGTGCGAGCGCGCGGTCCAGGATGTAACCCTTGGCGATGCCATCGACATCGAAGCGCAGGCCCGCGGCCGGATCCAACACGCCTTTCGCGGGTGCAGGCAAGGCCGACAGCGCACGTGCCTGGCGACGCAGCGCGGCGCGTTCGGGCAAGCGGTCATCGGCATCCGCCTGGCGCCATTGCGCGATCAGGCCGCCGAGACGACAGCTGAAAGCGCCATCCGTCTCGACGCGCCAGCGCTCGCACTGCGTCAGTACATCGACGACCGCGTCGGGCAGGCGGTCGGCGGGCAGGCGGCCGTCGTTGTAGCGGGACAGCGCGCTGTCGTCATTCCATGTGCTGAGCTCCCGCTCAAGGCGGATGATTTCGTCCAGCGCGGCATCGACGGCGCGCGCGCCGCGTGCACCGTCGCCTTCGACCTGCATCTCGAACGACGTACCGAGCACGCCTTCCCGTTGCGCCTGCACGGGCGCCGCCATCACGGCCGGGCTGACCAGCGCCAGCCACAGGCCTATCCCCTGGAGTGTCATCGACGGCCGCATCCCCATGCGAGCTCTCTGCTCAGTTCGCGGCAGGCCGCTCTGGACGTGGAGGTGGCGGCAGTTTGGCGTCCGCCGCGTCCACCACGCCGTCGTGGTTGCGGTCGGCGGCGTCGAACGTGCGCTTGCCCGACACCTGGTACTCGGCGAAGGTCATCTTGCCGTCCTTGTCGGTGTCCAGCGCACCGAAGCGCACGCGCGTCTGCTTGTCCGAGCCGCCGGTCTGGGTGGCGATGTGGCGATCGAGCCGGTCCTCGTACTCGGCCAGGTACTCGTCCTGGCTGAGGCGACCATTGCGATCGGCATCCGTCCGGGCGAACTGCTCGGTGCGGGCACGATCGAACTCGCCGCGCTCCACCTTGCCGTCGCCGTTGCCGTCGTACAGGGCCAGGAATCCCTCGGCCGTGTGGCTGCTGGGCAGCGCCAGGCGGTTGGGGCGACGGTCGAAGCGCGCGGCCGCTTCGGCCGTCTTCTCCTCGTCCGCCTTCGCATCGCCCTTGCTGGCCATCGCTTTCTGGCCTTCGGTCCAGACGCGTTCGCCGGAGGCATCGAATTCCTTCTTCGACACCTGGCCATCCTTGTCGGCGTCCAGGGCCGCGAAACGGCGCCGGGTCTGTTCGACCTGTTCGCCACGGCTCTGCTCCATCTCTTCGCGCATGCGGTCCTCGAACTCCTGCACGTACTCCTCCACGTCGACCGTGCCGTCGCCATTGGCGTCGGTCGCATCGAAGCGGGAGCGGCGGAATGCGTCGAACTCCTGCCAGGTCAGGCGGCCATCGGCGTTGCCGTCATGCTGCGCGACGAAGGCGTCGATGTTGTTGCCGTGACCACCGACCAGGGGGCGCGGCGTGGGCGCTTGCTGGGCGAAGGCGGGAGCGGACAGCAGCACGCAGGCACACGCGCTGGCGAGCAGGCCAGGTTTCATGGGCATCTCCAGGGAAGGGGGGATTACTGTTCCAGCACGCGGAACGTCAGCGTGTAGCTGTTGCTGTATTCGTCGACCGGCGCGCCGGCCGGTGCCTTGGTGCGATGGCGTGTCAGGGCGAGCCAGGTGCCGGCGCGCTCGAGCTTGAAGCTGGCCTTGCCCTGCGCATCGGTCAGTACCGTCACTACCTGCGGCTTGCGGTCCGACGTCCATACCGCTTCGGTGATCTCCACCTTCTGGTCGGCCAGCGGCTTGCCGTCGTACTGCACGGTGAACTCGAACGACTCGCCGACGAACAGATCGTTGGGGTGGGTGCTCGGCACCAGCTCGATGCCCTTGCCGCGCGGCTGCAGCGCGGCCTGCCCGGGTTCGCCGACGGTGACGTAGGTTTCCGCCAGCGTCAGCGACTGGAAGTTCGAGAGCACCTTCGCGCCCGCGGGGATCTTCGCCGCCGGATCACGCGAGCTTTCCTGCTTGCCATTGAGCTCCCAGGTGCGGAACAGCGCGCCCAGGCGCGGCCCGGTACTGAAGCGGTAGGTGCCGGTCGTGCCCTTCGGCAGGGTGTACTCGCCTACCGCGCGGACCTTCAGCAGCTGCACGCTGTCCAGTGCGGCTTCCTTGCCGTCGGGACCGGTCACGGTGAAGCGGCTGTTGTCGAACACCGTTTCCGGAACGAAGAAGGTCTCGGCGAACGCGGCATCCAGCGCGACGGTATCGCCTGCGCGCGGCGCGAACGTACTGGGAGCGAGGTAGGGCGTGTGGGCCGAAGCCGTTGCAGCGAAGACGCAGGCGAAAACGCCGGCGAAGAGGGGCGCCAGTCTCATGTGCGGGTCCTGTCAGGCGGTGAATCGCTGGCGGGACCGGGAGAGACGGCCGAGTGCTGGCTGAACGCGGGCAAGTATGACGATGAACGATCGACGGCACAACAGGATCGCGTGCATGCCGGGGCGCGACGCCCGTGCATGGCGTCGCCCGTCGCGATGCGAGGCCGCGCGATCAGGCGTCCGTATCGGTCGCCATCGTCGCGGCATGACCGGCGCCTTCGCCGTCGCGCATCAGCCGCGCCGCCATCCAGGCCGCCAGCAGCATCATCGCCATGCCGAACACGGCGATCGCACGCATCGCGCCGGTGAAGGCGGTGCGTGCGGTCTCCACGACCGCCGCGCCTGCCGATCCGCCCAGTTCGCTGCCGACGGCAACGGCGCCACCGAGCGTGGACAATGCACGGGCCGCGTCGTTATCGGCGAGCGAGGCGGGAAGGGCGGGATCCAGCCATAGCCGGTAGGCCAGCATGCCGGCGCTGCCCAGCAGGGCGATACCGAGCGCGCCGCTGAGTTCGGCGCTTGTCTCGGCCAATGCGGACGCGGCGCCGGCACGCTCCGGCGGCGCGGTCGTGATGATCAGTTCGTTGCCGACGGTGAACACCGGCGCCATGCCCAGGCTCATCGCCAGCATGCCGGCGATGAGGATCCACAGCCCGTACGGCGGCACCACCAGCGCGGTGATGCCGAAGCCGACGGCGGCGAGCAGCAGGCCGCGCACCATCACCCGGCGCGCGCCCCAGTGGCGCGCCAGCCGTGGCGCCAGCAGCGACCCGAACGTGAAGCACAGCGACCACGGCACCGTCGCGATACCGGCCTGCAGCGGCGTCAGCCCGAGCACCAGTTGCAGGTACTGGGTCATGAAGATGTACACGCCCATCATCGACAGGCCGGCGAGTGCATACGCGACGATGGCGGCCGAGAACGCCGGTCGCCGGAACAGCGCCACGTCGAGGAACGGATACGCCAGATGCTTCTGCCGACGGACGAACAGCACGCCGAGGGCGAGGCCGACCAGCAACACCGCGAATCCGCGTGGATCGATGCCGAACTCCGCGATGCGCTTCAGCCCGTAGACGACGGCCAGCACCGAGAACAGCGACTGCACCATGCTGAGCGGATCGAGCTCGCCAGCGTCCGGGTCGCGGTACTCCGGCAGCAGCTTCGGCCCCAGTACCAACAGCAGCACCATCACCGGCACCGCAGCGAGGAACGCCGCGCCCCACCACCACCATTGCAACAGCAGGCCGCCGACCAGCGGGCCGATGGCACCGCCCACCGAGAACGCCGCGATCCACACGCCGATGGCGAACTGGCGTTCGTGTTCGTCATGGAACATGTTGCGGATCAGCGACATCGTCGAGGGCGCCAATGTTGCGCCCGCCACGCCAAGCAACGCACGCATCGCGATCAGCATCTCCGCGCTGCGCGAGAACGCCGCGATCACCGAGGCCGCCGCGAACGCCGCCGCACCGATCAGCAACAGCTTGCGCCGGCCAATCCGGTCGCCCAGCGTGCCCATCGTGATCAGGAAGCCGGCGACCAGGAAGCCGTACACATCGACGATCCACAGCAGCTGGCTGGCGCTGGGGTCCAGCTCGGCGCTGATCGCCGGCAGCGCGAGGTTCAGCACGGTCAGGTCCATCGCATAGACCATGCAGGGCAGCGCGATGATGGCCAGCCCGATCCATTCGCGGCGGGTGGCCTTGGCAGGCGGGTTCAGAATCGACATGGCGGTCCGTCAGGTAGGCGTCTTCCCGTCCGACGAACGGGAAAGGCGATTCTCGACGAAGCCGCGGACAGGCGTCGCCCGCGATGTCCGCGACGGGCTCAGCGGATGATGAAGTCGATGAACCGGGCGACCTTCGAGTAGGGCGGCTTCAGCAGGTCGCTGCCGGCGCGTCGCGGCTGCCACAGCACCGGCAGCGCCTTGCTCATCGCATCGAAGCCGGCCCGCCCATGGTAGGCGCCCATGCCGCTGGGCCCGACGCCGCCGAACGGCAACGCGTTGATGCCGAAATGCAGCACCGTGTCGTTGACGGTCACGCCGCCGGCGAGCGTCTTCTGCAGGATCTTCTCCACCCGGTCGCGGTCGTGGCTGAAGGGATACAGCGCCAGCGGTCGGTCGTGCGCGTTCACGTAGGCCAACGCCTCATCCAGCGAACCGACGGTGCGGATCGGCAGGATCGGGCCGAAGATCTCGTCCTGCATCACCTTCGCCTCGTCACCCGGCTCGAGCACCAGCGCGGGCGCGAACAGGCGCTGTGCGCGGTCGTGGGCGGCGGCGAGCGGGATCACCTCGTATCCGCGCAGGCGCGCGTCGTCCAGGTAGCTGTCGAGGCGCGCGAACTGGCCGTCGTTGATGATGCGGGTGTAATCGCCGGCATCGGACAGGTCGCCGTAACGTGCCGCCACCTGTTCGCGCAGCGCCTGCACCAGCGCATCGCGCCGGCTGCGGCCCACCAGCAAGACGTAGTCCGGTGCGATGCAGGTCTGCCCACCATTGAACCACTTGCCGGTCGCCAGCCGCGCCGCGGCCTGTTCCACCGGATAGTCGTCGCAGACGATGGCGGGCGACTTGCCGCCGAGTTCCAGCGTCAGCGGGGTCAGGTTCGGCGCGGCGGCCGCCATCACCTTGCGGCCCACGGCGGTGGAGCCGGTGAACACCAGGTGGTCGAACGGGAGCGCCGCGAACGCGGCCGCCACGTCGGCACCGCCGGCCGCGACGGTGACGCGTTCCAGCGGAAAGACTTCCGCCAGCAACGAGCGCAGGAATTCAGTGGTGTGCGGCGTGTGCTCGGACGGCTTCAGGTAGACGTGGTTGCCGGCGGCGATGGCCGTCGCCAGCGGGATCAGGGCGAGATTGACCGGATAGTTCCACGGCGAGATCACGCCGACCACGCCAACCGGCGCCTGCCGCACTTCGGCACGCGCGGGCCAGAAACGCCAGCCCACGCCGACGCGTTTCGGCTTCATCCACCGGCGCAGGTGCGAGGCCAGGTGGTCGATCTCGTTGAGCACCGTCATGCCGTCGGCGATCAGCGACTCATGGCGCGAGCGGTGGCCGAAGTCGGCGGCGACCGTGTCGGCCATTTCCGGCAGGCGACGCTTCAAGGCATCGCGCAGCCGCCGCAGATCGTCGCGGCGCTGGGCGTAGTCCGGCTTGCGGGCCTGCCAGGCTTGGCGCAAGCGTTCCAGCGTCGGCGCCAGGTCGGCCACCTGCGTGTCGCGCAGGGTGTGGCCACCCGGTGGCGGCGCGGCGGGCTCACCTCCCGCCGTGGTCGCCGTGATCGCGGCATTGGCGGCGGTGATGGCCGCGTTCGCGGCGGTGGTGGCGGCATGCGGAAAGGTCGTCATCGCCCGAGTGTATGCCTTCCCCTGCGAGCGGGCGCACTACAATCCCGGCATGACCGACACTCTGACCGCCCTGCGCCCCTATCTTGGCCGCTTTCCCGTCCTGGGCCCGCGGGTCTACGTCGATCCGGCCGCCACCGTGATCGGCGATGTGGAACTGGCCGAAGACGCTTCAGTCTGGCCGGGCACCATCCTGCGCGGCGACGTCAACTTCATCCGCGTCGGCGCACGCACCAACGTGCAGGACGGCACCATCGTCCACGTCAGCCACCACAGCCCGTACAACAAGGCCGGCTATCCCACGCTGATCGGTGCCGACGTCACCATCGGCCACGGCACCATCATCCATGCCTGCACGATCGAGGACCTGTGCCTGATCGGCATGGGCGCCTGCATCCTCGACGGCGCCACGGTGAAGAAGTACGGCTTCCTCGGTGCGGGTGCGGTGCTCGGCCCCGGCAAGGTGGTGGGCGAAGCCGAACTGTGGCTGGGCAATCCGGCCCGCTTCGCCCGCATGCTGACCGAGAAGGAAATCGAGAGCCTGCATTACTCGGCCGGGCATTACGTGCGGTTGAAGGATCATTACCTGCAGCCAACACCGCCAACGGCATGATGGTCGCGGCGCATCCCGCGCCGCCTGGGAGATCCGCATGGCCTGGAAACCGCACGGTTACACCTCCGCCGCCCCGTATCTGGTCGTCGACGGCGCGCAGCGCACGCTGGATTTCCTCGCTGCGGTGTTCGATGCAAAGCCGCTGCGCCTGCATCCGATGGGTGATCGCCTCGGACATGCGGAAGTCCGCATCGACGACACCGTGCTGATGCTGGCCGACGGCATGGAAGGCTGGCCGGCCATCGCCAGCCATGTGCATGTCTACGTGCCGGACGTCGATGCCACCTGGGCGCGCGCGCTGGCCGCCGGCGCCGAACCGGTGCAGCCGCCGGAAGAGAAAGGCGACGGCGACAGGCGTGGCGGTTTCCGCGATGCCGGCGGCACCACGTGGTGGATCTCGACGCAGGTGGCGTGAGCGGCAGCGGTCAGCGCGTCGGCGGCAGCCCGCGTTCGACGGCCCGCAACAGCAACGCGGTGGCCAGCGCCGCGGCCAGGATCACGAGCAGGGTGATGCCTACCCGGCCATAGCCCAGTGTGTCCGCGTTGAGGAACGGATACGGATACCAGCCGGTCAGCGCGCCATGCGCCATCGTGTAGGCGAGCCACGCCACCGGCCACGCGAAGGCCCAGCCGACGGTACGCAGGTCGATGCGCGGGCGCGGGCCCAGCAGCAGCCAGCCCGCGAGTGTCCACACCGGCGAAAACTGGTGGAAGCCGGCATTGATCCAGAGCCCGATGCCGGTGTGCTGCACGAGTCCGGCCAACAGGGTGGCGGCCACCACGCCGGTCACGGCGATGCCGAGCAACGCATCCAGCCGCAGTACCCGCCACAGGGCGCCGTCCCGCTGCGGATCGACGGCCAGGCTGACCGCGGCGGCCAGCACCAGCAGATTGCTCTGCACCGTGAAGTAGCTGAAGAAGCGGAGCAGCCGGGTCGGCAGCGCCACCGGGACCGCGGCGGTCGTGGTGTTCACGTCCTGCCCGCCGGAGACCAGCAATACAAGCTGCGCGACGATCGTCGCGCCGACGACCAGGGCCAGGATCAGGTTCCAGGTGCGCTGCATGCGGGGTCTCCACCGTGGAGCGGGCGCTGGAAGGGTGCGGTCGCCTGTTCGAGTGCGGCCAGCAACGCCATCGCTTCCTGTCGGCTATGGCCGCACATGTCCGGGCCGGGCTTCAGCGTGCCGCAGAACGCCGGCCGTTCCGGTCGCCCGAACAGCCGGCAGCGCAGTGCGTCGTCCAGTTGCACGCACGGGATGCCTGCCGGCTTGCCATGCGGCATGCCGGGGATCGGCGAGGTGATCGACGGCGCGGTGCAACAGGCCGCGCAGCCCGATCGGCAGGAGAAGACCGTGTCCACGGGGGCGGAGTGTAGTGCGGCTGGGCAAGCGTGGCGCGTCCGGCTAAAGTCGGCGGGTACAGGGGATCCCGCATGGAAAGCGCCGACGAGCAAGGCAATCCGTATGCCGCGCCAGCGACCGTCATCGCCACGGTCGCGGAGGATGTGCCGCGCGTGTTGGCGGGCCGTGCGGAACGCCTGGGAGCCGTCATCGTGGACAACCTCATGGCCAGTGCCCTCCTGTTTCCCGGCTACATGCTGCTGCTGGAAGCCGCGCCCGAGTGGACGCACGTGCTGGTGCCCGCCGCCTGGGTGGCGACGCCGCTGGCCCTGGTGCTGGTCGGCATCAACGTCTTCCTGCTGGTCCGCGATGGACAGACCGTGGCCAAGCGATGGTTGGGTCTCCGCATCGTGCGCGCGGATGGCACGCGTTGCGCCGCCGCCCGGCTGCTGGGGCTGCGCTACGTCGTGCCGACCCTGATCGCGGTACTGCCCTGCATCGGCCCGCTGTTCTCGCTGGTGGATGCGCTGACGATCTTCCGCGAGCAGCGCCGGTGCCTGCACGACGACATGGCCGACACGATCGTGGTGCGCGCCTGATGCTGGATACCTACCGCGAAGTCGTCACGCCCGAAGGCGTTCCCCTTCATCTGCCTGCCGCCGGTCCGGTGCCGCGCGCGCTGGCGTGGAGCATCGACTTCGCCATCCGCCTCGGCGTGCTGAGCATCCTGGGCACCGTCCTGGCGTTGCTGGGCCAGGCGGGCGTGGGGTTGTATCTGATTGGCCTGTTCCTCATTTTCTGGGCCTATCCCATCGTGTTCGAAGCGGTGTGGAACGGGCAGACGCTGGGCAAGAAGGCGCTGGGCCTGCGCGTGGTGTCGGCCGATGGCGCACCGGTGGGCTGGTTGGCGGCCATCACCCGCAACCTGCTGCGTACCGTGGACATGCTGCCGTTCGGCTACGCCGCGGGACTGGTGGCATGCCTGACCGACACGCATGCGCGCCGCCTGGGCGACATGGTCGCCGGGACACTGGTGGTGCACACCGTGGGCGAACGCGAGCATGTGCCGGCACCGGCGAACGAGATCTTCGCGCTGCCTGCGGGCCTGTTGCCCGAGGAGCAGGGCGCGGTGGTGGCCTTCGGCGAGCGCGCGCCACAGCTGACGCCCTCGCGACAGGAGGAACTCGCCAACCTCGTGGCGCCGGTCACCGGTGCGCGCGGCCAGGTCGGCGTGCAGCGCCTGTACGGCATGGCCAACTGGCTACTGGGGCGGCGATGAGGCAGGAGCAGTTCGTCGCCCGCCACCAGGCGGAATGGCTGGCCTTCGAATCCTGGTTGCAGGCGCGCGGCGAGAGTGCGCGGCGCGCGCGCAAGGAGCGGAACGCCGGCGTACTGACCGATGAAGACGTCCCCGCGCGCTACCGGCGTATCTGCCAGCAACTGGCGCTCGCGCGCGCGCGCGGCTACAGCCCGGTGGTCGTGGACCGGCTGCAGGCGCTCATGCAGCAAGGCCATGGCGTGCTCTACCGCACGCCCGCGCCGCGCTGGCAGCGTGCGATGCGTTTCCTGCTGGCGGATTTCCCGAAGCTGGTCCGCAGCGAGGCGGGCTGCATGGCCGTGGCCGCGGTGGCGTTCGTGTTCCCGCTGGTGCTGATGTTCGTGCTGCTGCAGGTGCGCCCCGAACTGGTGTACAGCATCGCCTCGCCCGCGGACGTGCAGGGATGGGAGCGCATGTACGACCCCGGCGATCCGCGACATGCGCTGGGCCGCGAAAGCGGCACCGACTGGCAGATGTTCGGCGTCTATATCTGGAACAACATCAGCATCGGCCTGAAGACCTTCGCCGGCGGCCTGGTGGCCGGGGTGGGTGCGTTGTTCGTGCTGATCGCCAACGGCATCGGCATCGGCACGGTGTTCGGGCACCTGCACCAGATCGGTTCCGGCGATCCGCTGTGGCGTTTCGTCTGCGGGCATGCGCCGTTCGAACTCACCGCACTGGTGCTGGCCGGCGGTGCCGGCCTTCGGCTGGGACTGGCGCTGATCGCACCGGGCCGACACCGGCGCATCGATGCGCTCGCCATCGCCGGCAGGAAGGGCGCACGGCTCTGCCTCGGCGTGGCCTTCATGCTGCTGGTGGCGGCGTTCATCGAGGCATTCTGGTCTTCGACGCAATCCATCCCTGCGGTGGTCAAGTACAGCGTGTCCGGCGTGCTGTGGACGCTGGTGGCGCTGTGGCTGGGCCTGGGCGGACGCGGAGTGGCCGATGAGGATTGAAGAACTCACCGTCCGCCTGCGCGCGCGTTCGGGCTGGGAAGCCATCGAGCTGGGCATGGCGCTGGTGCGCCGGCATGCCGCGGCGATCTGGAAGCCCTGGTTGTGGCTGACGCTGCCGGTGTTCATCGCGCTCAACCTGGGCGCGTGGTGGCTGGACATGTTCTGGCTGGCCGCGCTGCTGATGTGGTGGCTGAAGCCCGCGTTCGACCGCGTGCCGCTCTACGTCATCTCGCGCGCCGTGTTCGGCAGCGTGCCGGATACCCGCGATACGTTGCGCGCGCAACGCCAGTGGGGCCTGCGGACGATGTTGCACCTGCTCACATGGCGCCGCCTCAGCCCGGTGCGTTCCCTCTACCTGCCGATCGACCTGCTGGAAGGCGTGCAGGGCGAACGCCTCGGGCAGCGCCGTCGCGTGCTGGGCGGCCAGGCCTACGGCACCGCCTTCCTGCTGACGCTGGCCTGCCAGATGTTCACCCTGGTGCTCGTGCTGGGCGGCGTGGTCGCCGTGCTGGTCTACCTGCCGCGGGACCTGCTGCCCGACAGCATGCAGGCGGCCTTCCGGATCATGGCGATCGAATGGCCGGTGTGGCTGCACCTGGCGTGGAATGCGTTGTTGTGGGCGGCGATCAGCGTGACCGAGCCGTTCTTCATCGGCGCGGGTTTCGGGCTGTACCTCAATCGCCGCACCGAGATCGAAGCCTGGGACGTGGAAATCGTGTTCCGCAAGCTGCGCGCGCGGCTCGCGGCGGCGGCGCCGGTGCTGCTTGCCGCCGTGCTGCTGGCGGGCCTGCCCGGCCATGCCGGTGCGCAGGAACGCCATGGCGCACCGCGGCCGACGGTGCCGGCCACGGAAGCAACGCCCGACAAGCCGACGCCCCCCACATTGCCGATCGTGTTCGCCGACCAGCGCGTCGACGAGCGGGCCTTCCGCGAGGCGGCCGACCGCGCGTACCGCGACCCGCTGCTGGAACGCAAGCACATCCAGGGAAGCTGGGAGCCGCGGAAGAAAGCCGAAAAGAAGAAAGACGACGGCCTGCGCGACAACGCCCTCCTGGCGGGCCTGGGCAACGTGCTCGCCTTCATCGGCGAGTGGGGGCTGTGGCTGGTGGTTGGCGTGCTGGTCCTCGTGCTGCTGGCCACCGCGCGTTACTGGTGGCCGTGGATGCGCGGCATGGGCCGCGCGCCGGCGCCGTACCGCGAGAGCCCGCAGGTCGAGGCGCTGGTGCTGCCGGAGGCGTTGCCCGATGACATCGCCACCGCCGCGCGCGCGCTGTGGCGCGAAGGGCGTCCGCGGCATGCGCTGGCGCTGCTCTACCGCGCGAGCGTGGAGAGCATGAGCGCCCGCGCGGAGATCGCGTTGCCGCCGGGCGCGACGGAATCCGAATGCCTGCGCGCCTCGCGGCGCATGCCGCGGGCCGAGGACCGCCAGGCGTTCGCGCTCATGGTCCGCGTGTGGCAGTACGCGGCGTACGGCCAGCGTCTGCCGGCCGACAACGAATTCGATGCGCTGGTGGGCGAACTGCAGCTGCGCTACGGGTGGGCGTCATGACCGCCGCGCGTCGCAATGGCCGCATCGTCGGTGGCGGCCTGGTCGTGTCGTTCGTGCTGCTGGCGCTGGTGGTGATCTGGTTCCGCCACACGTACGTCCGCGTGGAGAAGACGCTGTACCTGCCGCCCAGTGGCGAAGCGGCGTACAACCCGCTCTACGCGCTGGCCCGCACGCTCGAGGCCGATGGGGTCGAGGTCAACGCGCGCCAACGCCTGATGCTGGACGACAACGCGCTCGGCGCGCGCGACACGCTGCTGCTGTTCAACGATCCGCGTGCGCTGTCGCCGACCGAAACCGAGCGGTTGCTCGCATGGGTGGAGCAGGGCGGACACCTGATCGTGCGCACGCCGATGCGCAGTTTCGAGGACGGCCTGGCCGACGGCGACGTCCCGCACACGGAACTGCTGGACCAGCTCTCCGTATGGCTGGTCGAGGAAGATCCCGATTGCGAGGCCTTCCAGGTGGAAGGCGAAGGCCATCACGTCGAGTTCTGCCGGGGCCGCCGCTTCGCGTTCGACGGCGTGGTGCCCGAGCTCTCGTGGGGCAATCTGCAGGCGGGCTACGTCTACGCGCGCGTGGCGCATGGACGTGGCAAGGTCGATGTCCTGGCCGACCTGGATTTCCTGGTGAACACGGGCGAACGCGGGGGCATGGACGGATCGGTCGAAGCCGCCCCCGAGGGCGGGCTGCGCGACGGCCCCCATCGCGCGTTGGCGCGACAGGTGCTGGCCCCCAACTACGGCCGGGGCACCATGCACCTGGTCTATGCGGCGGAGATGCCCACGCTATGGCGCACGCTGCTGCTGCGCGGCTGGATGGTGTGGATTCCGCTGATGCTCGCGCTGGCCGCCTGGCTGTGGATGCGCATGCAGCGCTTCGGTCCGCCCGTGCCGTCGCCGGCCGGCGAGCGTCGGTCGCTGCTGGAGCACGTGCGCGCCAGCGGCGAACACCTCTACCGCTATGGCCGGGGCGTGATGCTGTACAGCGCGGTGCGCCAGGCGTTCCTCGCGCAGCTGCGCCGGCGCGATCCCGTCGCTGCCGCACTCAGCGGCGACCCCCAGATCGAGGCCGTCGCTGCACGCACCGGCCTTCCCGCCGAGCGCATCCGCACGGCCCTCAACGCGCCCGCCTCGCACGACCGGAAGGCGTTCCGCGACCGTATTTCCCTGCTGATCCAACTGAGAAACCGCCTATGAACGACGAGACCGCCGCTGCGCCTCCCGCGCTCCCGCCGACGCCCGGCAACGCGTTGTCGGCCCGCGCCGACGCCGTGCGCGACGAAGTGGCCAAGGCCTTCATCGGCCAGGCCGACGTGCTGGACCAGATCCTGATCGCCCTGCTCGCCGGCGGCCACGTGCTGATCGAGGGCGTGCCCGGCCTCGGCAAGACGCTGCTGGTACGCGCGCTGGCGCAGGCGCTGGAACTGACCTACGCGCGCGTCCAGTTCACCCCCGACCTGATGCCGAGCGACGTCAGCGGGCATGCGGTGTACGACCCGAAGACCGAGAGCTTCAAGATCCGTCGTGGCCCGGTGTTCACCAACATCCTGCTCGCCGACGAGATCAACCGCGCGCCGGCCAAGACCCAGGCCGCGTTGCTCGAAGTGATGCAGGAAGGCCAGGTGACCATCGAGGGCAAGTCCTTCGAACTCTCGCCGCCCTTCATCACCCTGGCCACGCAGAACCCGGTGGAGCAGGAAGGCACCTATCCGCTGCCGGAAGCGCAGCTGGACCGCTTCCTGCTGAAGGTGCTGATCGACTACCCCGCGCTGGAGGACGAGAAGCGCATGGTCGATGCGATCACCACCGGCCGCACCGCCGCCGACTTCGACCTGTCGAAGGTCAAGCGCGTGCTGGGGCCGGACGACATCATCGCGATGCAGCGCGACACCGCCGCCGTGCAGGTGGACGAACAGGTGATCGACTACGCCGTGCGCATCGTCGCCGCGACGCGCAAGTGGCCGGGCATCGCACTGGGTGCGGGTCCGCGCGGCAGCCTGGCGCTGGTGCGCGCGGCGCGCGCGCAGGCCGTGCTGCAGGGGCGCGACTTCGTCACGCCCGACGACATCCGCGACATCGCGCGGCCGGCGTTGCGCCACCGCATCACCCTGGCCCCGGAACTGCAGATCGAGGGCCAGTCGCCCGACGACGCCCTGCGCGCGCTGCTCGCCAAAGTGGATGCGCCGCGGAAATGAGCCTGTGCCGCATCCGTGACGCCATGGCGCGCGCAGCGGGCGGATCGCGCGCGTGAGGCCTGCGCCGCTCCTGATCCTGCTGCTGGCCGGCTGGGGCTTGGCCGGACTCGCCGTGCCGTTCCTCGGCTGGCCGTTGTGGCAATGGCAGGTGGCCGGCGCCGTCCTCGCCGTGGTGGCCGCGTTCGATGCCTGGTGGTTGCGCGGACGGCCCACGCCCGAGGTGGTGCGTGAAGTCCCCGAGGCGCTGCCGCTGGGGATCGAGCGCGAGGTCGGGTTGCAGCTGGAATCCCACGTGCGGCAGCGGGTGGAGGTGTTCGACCTGCATCCCGGCGGCTGGGTGGCGTCCGGGCTGCCGCACCGCCTGCAGTTGGCGCCGCTGTCGGCCACGCGCATCACCTACCGCCTGCAACCGAATGCGCGCGGCGATGCCACCTTCGATGGCGTGATGCTGCGCCTGCGGTCCCTGCTGTGGCTGTGGCGGCACGTACGCGTGGCCGGCGCGCCGCAGCGCGTGCGGGTGTATCCGAACTTCGCCCCGCTGACGCGCTTCGCGCTGTTCAGTGCCGAACAGGCGTCGCGCCTGGTGGGTGCGCACCTCAAGCGTCGGCGCGGCGAAGGCACCGACTTCCACCAGATGCGCGAGTACCGCGTCGGCGACAGCCTGCGCCAGATCGACTGGAAGGCGACCGCGCGCTCGCGCAAGTTGATCTCGCGCGAATACCAGGACGAGAAGAACCAGCAGCTGGTGATGCTGATCGACACCGGCCGCCGCATGATGGCGCGCGAGGACGCGCTGGGCCATTTCGACCACGTGCTCAACGCGTCGCTGGTGGTGTCCTACCTGGCGCTGCGGCAGGGCGATGGCGTGGGCCTGCTTGCGGCGGGCGGGGATCGCCGCTGGGTGGCGCCGCAGCGGGGCATGGGCGCCATCGACACGTTGCTGCGCGCGAGCTACGACCTGCAGCCGCGCGCCGTCGCCACCGATTACCTGGCCGCGGCGACCGAATTGAGCCTGCGCCAGCGTCGTCGCTCCTTGGTCATGCTGGTCACCAACGTGCGCGACGAGGACATCGAAGACCTGCTGGCGGCCGTGCGCCTGCTCCAGCGCCGCCACCTGGTCTGCGTGGCGAGCCTGCGCGAGACCTCGCTGGACGACGCCCTCGGCGACGAGGTGCGCGACCTGCAGGGCGCGATCCATGCCGGTGCCGTCGCGCGCTACCTGGAACAGCGCAAGGCCGCGCACGAAGCGCTGCGCAGCCATCGGGTGATGGTGCTGGATGTGACCAGCGACGAGCTGCCCGCCGCCCTGGTGGAACGCTACCTGGCGGTGAAGCGGGACGGCGTGCTGTAGTGGCACGCATGCGTACGAAGGCGATTCCCCTGCTCGTGATGGCGGTCTGCGCGCCGGTCTTCGCGGCCGATGCCGCGGATGTCGAACGCATCCGCCTGCAGTCCCGTGATGCGGTGCTCGAAGTCACGCCGGCGCTGGGTGGACGCGTGCTCGCCTTCGGCCTGGCCGGGCGTCCGAACCTGATCAAGGTCGGCGATCCCGTCGTGTCGCAGCCGACGCCCGAGGTGTCGGCGACCGCGGACGATATCGGCTACCTCGGCCACGATGTCTGGCTGGGCCCGCAGAGCGGCTGGTGGTCCGATCAACACGTGAATCCTGCGCGCCGCGCCGCGCGCGCCGTATGGCCGCCGGACCCCTACCTGGCGTTCGCACAGACCCGGGTGGTGGCGCAGTCGCCGGAGCGGCTGGTGCTGGAAGGCGTCGACAGCCCGGTCACCGGCGTGCGGCTGCTGAAGTCGTTCGCCTTCGATCCCGCCGATCCGGCCACCCTCGAAGTCACCGCGCTCGCGCGCAACATCCGCGACCGCTCCATTGCACGCGACCTCTGGTTCAACACCCGCACCTCGGCCGCCACGCGCGTCTACGTGCCGGTCGCCGATGTCGCCGACGTCCGCGTCGAAGCCGTGAAAGCGATGGCGCCCGCGTGGCGCATCGACGCGGGGGTGTTCTCCTTCCTGCCGCCATCGACGGCGAGCACCGCGCGGCGCGGCAAGGTGCTGTTGCAGCCCTCGGCGGGATGGATGGCCGGGTTCGCCCATGGCCAGGCGTTCGTCATCCGGTTCGATCATCGGCCGCGCCGCGACATCCATCCGCAGCAGGGGCAGGTGGAGCTCTACCTCGACCACGGCGCGGACATCGCCGCCGGCCTGCTGGAGATGGAAGTGCATGCGCCATACCGCACGCTGGCGCCGGGCGAGGCCATGCAGGCGCGCGAGCGCTGGACCGTGCTGCCGTATGACGGCGCGGATACGCCGCAGGCGCACCTCGCTTTCCTGTGCGGCCGCATGCAGGTGTGCGCGGCACCCGCGGCGGACTGAAGCCTCAGCGCGCTGCGTCGATGCCCTTGCCGGTCGCGGCCCACCAGAGGCCGCCGTACAGGTGTTCCAGGTACAGCGGATCGTCGTACAGCGCCGGTGTGTGGCCCAGTGCCGTCACGAACACGCGCCCGCCGTCATAGCGGTGGTACCACGCCACGGGATGGTGCTCGCCCATGCCCTTGGCGGTCTGCCCGGGCCAGATGCGGGAGGGGTCGTACGTCGCTTCGTCCACGCTCAGCACCGTGCGCAGGCCGCGCGTGACCGGCGCGTTGAACTCGTACCACTCGTCCGTCCACACCCAGCGCGCGGGCAGGCCGAAGGCCGCGGGGAACGCGGCATCCTCCACGCGCACGGTCGCCGTCTGCACCATCGGATGGATGCGGAACGTGCGGCCGATCAGGCGTTCGAACCACGGCCACTCGCCCGGCGGGTTGAAGATCAGGGCGCGATGCACCGCGACCACGCCGCCGCCCTTGCGCAGGTACGTTTCGAAGTTCGTGCGCTGCGCGCCCTTCAGTTCATCGCCCGGCGTGTTGAGCAGCACGATCGCGGCGTACGGCGACAGATCGCCATCGAAGGGCGCGCTGTTCCAGGACCAGGTCAGGTCGAAGCCATGCCGCTGCGCCATGCGCTCGAACTGCGGTTTGGCGACCACGGCGTAATCGTGGTGGTAGCGGTTGGGGATGGCCACCACCAGCACCTTGAACTGGCCCTGGGCGAGAGCGATGCCCGGCAGCAGGGCCGCCAGGCAAGCGAGGAGGATCAGCAGGCGTCGGGTCATGCCGTGATGCTAACGGTCGGTGCCGCACACGGCACGCGTGCAGCTATTCCGATTCGCGCCGCGGGTATGCGGTTATCGCCTAGGCGGGTGCGCGGGCCGCCTGCATCGCCTTGCTGGCGCCCCAGGCCAGCATCACCAGGCCCGCCGCGGACACTACGCCGAGCAGCATGCCGACCGCGCCGAACAGCGACACCATCCCGCTGATCGAGCTGTAGCCATCGGCGGCGCTGTGGATCAGCCAGGCCTGCCAGACGCTCATCAGGCCGCGCAGGACGGTCGCCGCCAGCATCAGTCCCGTGCCCGCCAACGCGAGCGTGCGGCCCGGCGCGGCGGGTGCCCACATCAGCAGCATCGCGACGCCGGCCACGCAGGCCAGCAGTTCGGGAAGCTGGTAGCCCAGCATCGTCAGCAGTTGGGTGAGGAAGCCGTCCATGCATCATTCCTTCGTGTGGAGTGGGAATTTGAGCGAACTGACCGTCAACAACGGGCTTGCCCCGAGCAGTAACAGGAGCGCCGCGTCGCAGGCGGCCAAAGTTTGTTGAGCGTGGTCGAATTCATCGAGACGGTCGAGGGCGACCGCCGCGTTGATGCCGGCGCCGTGCTCGGCGGCCGACGCAGGTTGCAGCAAGTGAAGGGTCAGTGCGGATTGCCCCCACCCGATCCAAAGCGCATTGGCCCCGAGTGCGAACAACAGCAAGGCGCTGGCGCGGTTTCGCAGCCTTAGGTGGAGTAGCAGGCAGGCTGCGGGAAACGTCAGCAGGGCGATGGCATAAAGGACCTGGATCCAAAGATCCATAGCCGGTGTCCCCTCAATCCGCCGTCACCAGCACCTTGTCCCTGTCGCGCAGCGCGGCATAGACCGCATCGGTTTCCGGGCGGACGCCGTGCCAGTGCTCGAACGCTTCGGCGGCCTGTTCGACCAGCATGCCCAGACCGTCAACGGCGTCGTGGCAGCCGGCCGCGCGCGCCCAGGCGAGGAAGGGGATGGCCGCTTCGCCGTAGTTGAGGTCCACCGCCAGCGTGCGTGGTGTGGCCAGGCCGAAGGGCAGGGTGAATTCGCCCTGGTCTTGGCGTGCGGCCGAGGTCGCATTGATGATCAGCGAGAAGTCGCCGAGGTTGCGCAGGTCGTCCCAGTAGCGCGAATGCGCGCGATCCGGTTCGCCCAGCGCATCGGCGAGCGCATCGGCGCGCTCCGGCGTGCGGTTGACGATGATGAGTTCGCTGACGCCGGCATCCAGCAGGGCCGGGGCGACGCCGCGCGCCGCGCCGCCGGCGCCGATCATCACCGCGCGCCGCGCCCGCAGGTCCAGGCCATGGCGGCCGGTCAGGTCGCGCACCAGGCCCGCGCCATCGGTGTTGTCGCCATGCCACTGGCCATCGTTGCGCGTGAGCGTGTTGACCGCGCCTGCGCGCCGCGCGCGGTCGGTGGCCTGTGCGCAGATCGCGAATGCGGCTTCCTTCAATGGAAGCGTGACGTTGGCGCCCGCACCGCCGTCACCGGCGAACCGGTCCAGCGTGGCGACGAAGTCGTGCGGTGCGGTGTCGATCGCCGTGTATTCCAGCGCAATGCCGACCTGCCGCGCGAAGGCCGCGTGGATGCGGGGCGATAACGAATGGGCGACGGGATGGCCGAAGACGGCGTAGCGATGGCTGGACATGGCATTGGACCCCGTCGGAAAAAGAATGGGTTGCCGCAGGGGCGCGCCGGGAACCTGGAGGGCCGCTGCCGCTTCGATCCGAGTCTACCGCGCACGGCCGCCGGCTTGACAGGCGGCCGTATCGGGCCGCACTGTGCCGCCGCCGAAGGGGGCGCCAGGGATCAAGGCGACAGGCAGGCGGGGCTGGGGAGCCCGGCCGCCATCCATCGAACTCTGCAGCTGCGAGGACGCTCGCCGACCACAGCGGTCGGACAGGATGCCCACGCACGCGTGCCCTCCGGTCGTATCCGCAACACACCATCCACCCCGCCGGTACCGCAAGGACGCGGGGACATCACCATGACCGAAAGGGGAAATCCGATGAAGCCGCTGTTCCGTTGCCTGCCGTTCGCGTTGGTCGCCTTCACCCTCCACGCCCAGGCCCAGTCCGTCTCGCCTGCCTACGACGCCTTCCGCAAGAAGGAAACGCCGGCCCCGGCGCCTGCCCAGCCTGCGCCGTCGTCGGCGCAGACCGTTGCCGCGCCGCCGGCCCCCGCTCCGGTCGCAACGCCGGCCCCCGCGCCTTACGTGGCACCGGCCGCTCCGCCCGCGCGTGAGCAGGACAACGGCGGCTTCTTCGTCGGCGCGCAGGTCGGCCAGGGCTGGATCTATGACGACGTGGAACAGGACGCCGTCGCCGTGAGCGCAGGCTACCGCTGGCAGGCCGGTCCCTGGACCCAGGTGGGCGTGGAACTGTCGGGTGGCCGACTGGACGAAACCACCGATGGCGGCTTCCGCTTCCCGAAGGCGACCTACAAGGCCGTGGGCGCGAATGCCCGCATGAACTTCGGCGAGAGCCCGTGGTTCGCGGTCGTCCGCGGCGGCTACTTCGATGCGGAGCAGGACTTCCCGGGCGGTGGCGACTTCTCCACCGACGGCGGCTATGCGGGCTTCGCGATCGGTGTGGACATCAATCGCCATCTGAACGTCAGCCTGGGCTACACGGCCTTCATCTACGCCGACGAGTACTACTACGACGACTGCGACGACTACAGCGATTGCGAGTTCAATCGTGCCGACACGGTGATGCTCGGCCTCGAAGCGCGCTTCTGATGCTGTAACGGAAACGGGAGCCGAAAGGCTCCCGTTTCTCCATGCAGCCGGCGCGTGTCAGGCGTCGCGCAGCCAGCGCGCCGCATCCAGCGCGAAGTAGGTCAGCACGCCATCGGCGCCCGCGCGCTTGAACGCGGTCAGGGCTTCCAGCGCGCAGGCCTTTTCGTCCAGCCAGCCGTTCGCGGCGGCGGCCTTGATCATCGCGTACTCGCCGCTGACCTGGTACGCGAACGTCGGCACGCCGAACTCGTCCTTCACCCGGCGGATCACGTCCAGGTACGGCAGGCCCGGCTTGACCATCACCATGTCGGCGCCTTCATCCAGGTCCAGCGCGATCTCGTGCAGCGCTTCGTTCGAGTTGGCCGGGTCCATCTGGTAGGTGAACTTGTTGCCCTTGCCCAGGTTGCCGGCGCTGCCCACCGCGCTGCGGAACGGGCCGTAGAACGCGCTCGCGTACTTGGCGGCGTACGACATGATGCGCGTGTTGATGTAGCCCGCCTTCTCCAGCGCCTCGCGGATCGCGCCGATGCGGCCGTCCATCATGTCGCTGGGCGAGAGGATGTCCACGCCCGCGGCGGCGTGGGCGAGCGACTGCTTGACCAGTGCTTCGATCGTCTCGTCGTTGAGGATGTAGCCGGCGTCGTCGATCAGTCCGTCCTGGCCGTGCGTGGTGTACGGGTCCAGTGCCTGGTCGGTCATCACGCCGAGTTCGGGGAAGCGCGTCTTCAGCGCGCGGATCGCGCGCGGGATGATGCCGTCTTCGTCCCAGGCGATGCGGCCATCGGCGGTCTTGGCCGCCGGGTCCGGCACGCCGAACAGATCCAGCACGGGCACCCCGAGTTCCAGCGCTTCTTCGCCCACGCGCAGCAGTTCATCGATGGAGAGCCGCTCGACGCCCGGCATCGACGCCACCGGCACCCGACCTTTCTCCTCGTGCACGAACACGGGATAGATCAGGTCGTTGGTGGTCAGCACGTTCTCGCGCATCAGGCGGCGGGAGAACTCGTCGCGGCGCATGCGGCGCGGGCGGGTGTAGGGGTAGGCCATCACGGGCTCCTGGCAGAGCGCCGCATGATACGCCCGCAAGGCCTGGCGCGACCTGCGACCGGCGGTCGCAGCGCGGAACGCGGTGTCTGGCGGGGCGTCAGAAGACGCCGCCGCCCAGCGACAGGCGGACGATGCCCACGATGATGACGATCCCGTTGAGCACCAGCCCGGCCTTGGCGCGGCCACGGTTCTCGGCACGGGTGAACAGGATGCCGACCGCCGCGATGATCGCGCCGACGGCAGCGAAGGGAATCACCAGCCAGTTCGCGGCCCCGAGCAAGGGGATGAGGGCGAGGATCATGAGCACCATCGCCACGATGCCCCACAGCAGGCTGATCAATCCCATCGATGCGTCCTTCCGGCTCGGCCCGCGACGCGGCGCCTCATGCCTGCACTATGCGGACGCCGCCGCGGCGCTTCAAGCACCGACGCCGTGCATGCCTTCGATCTCGACCAGCAGTTCGCGGCGGCAGACGTCCGCATGCAGCATCAGCCATGGCACGCGCGTGCCCAGCCGGGCCTCCAGTTGTGCGGCGACGGCATCGGCATCCGCCTCATCGCGCACGTACACCTTGAGCCGCGAGGTGCCGTCGAGGTGCGGCGACAGTGCCGGCATCCGCTCGCGCGCGGCGCCCAGCAGGCTGTCGAGATTGGTCAGCGTTTCATCCAGCTGAGCGCGCAGCGAGTCGGCGTGCTGCGACGCATGCCCGACGATGCTCGCCGTGCCGGACAGCAGCAGCGGCACCTGCGGCGAGGGGGGCAGCAGGGCGCGTGCGAAGCTCGGCGACTGCGGGCCGTACTCGCGCGGATACCGGTAGGCGCTGACCTGGCGCGGATTCTCCAGCGGCAGGCCGGGTTCGCGCGCGGCCAGCCAGTACACCTGCAGCACGCGACGACCGTCGCGACTGCCTATCGCGGTGGCCGCGGGCAGCGTGCGCGTGTCCACGTCGCCCAGGCCCTGCACGCGCCCCACGCAGAACTGCCGGTAGCGCTCGGTGTCGCCTTCGCCCAGGGTGATCGCATCGAAGTAGTTCCAGATGCGCAGCAGGTGCGGGTAGCCGCTGTCGCGCCAGAACGCCACCATGGCCGCATAGGCATGGGCGCTGGCATGCAGGATGCCGCCTTCGGGCTCTTCCCACTCCATGACGCCGAACATCAGCGCGCCATCGTGGCTGTAGCGGATCGCGCCTTCGCGTCCGGTCGCCACCGGGCCCGCCGAGCGCCACACTTCGTAGGGGGCCGCGGCTTCGCGCAGGGGCGACAACGGCACGTGCAGGTAGCGAGCGTCGTCGATGGCGGCCGACGACGGGGCGAGCGTGCCGAAGCCGAACACGGCCAGCGTCTCGGGCATGCCGAGCAGCGCCTGCGGCGTGGGGGCGTGGATGTAGTCGACAGCCAGCCGCTGCGGCGCGGGCGGGAGGTCGGGAGCGGAGCTCATCGTGCGGGAAACAGGCGCATGGTCAGGGCGAAATGATAACCCGCCGTCCCGCGACGCCGCCCGGCGGCGGGATATGCCAGTATTCAGCCGGTGCGGCGGAAGATCGCCGCAAGGCCACCGGGAGAAGCCGCCATGTCGTTCCGTACCGCCGCCATCGCGTTTGCCGTCCTGCTCGTCGCCGGGTGCGCCGGCAGTTCCAAGGTCATGCTGGGCCAGGCGCGCGCGCCCATCGACCCCGCCCAGGTGCAGATCTACCGCACGCCACCCGTCGGTGCGCTGGAAATCGCACAACTCGAATCCAAGAGCGCCGTCGGCTTCGGCACGCAGGGCCAGACCGACGCCGCCGTCGCGCGCCTGAAGCGCGAAGCCGCCGCCCTCGGAGCCAACGGCGTCGTGCTGCTGGGCGTGGGTTCCAGCGGCTCGCCGGTGGGCATGTCGGTAGGCGCAGGCAGCTACGGCCGCCACTCGGGCGGCGGCTTGAGCATGGGCATCCCGACCACCCAGAAACAGGCCGCGGGCGTGGCGATCTACGTGCCGCCGGGCACGCCGGTGGATCCGTCCATCGTGGTGCCGGCAACGCCGCCGAAGGCGAAGTAAGTCGGTCTTCCACCCTGGCCTCGCGGGCCGGGTGGCGTTCGTGCGCGATAGCAGGCAGCATCGGCCCGGGACGGATACCGATGGGGTGCGGCATGGGGAGTCGGCGCGTCGTGGCGTGCGGTTGGCTGTTGGGTATGGCGAGCTGGTCCTTTGCCGTGCAGGCGGTGGAACCGCCGGTTGAAGCCGACTTTTCGTACGCGGCGATCGAGCTGGAGTTCGCCGAGCCGATGCAGATCTGGGACAACCAGATACACCGGGATCTGGTGCGCACGACCCCCCATCTGCCGCTGACTTGCCACTGGAGCGGCGACGTCCTCCTCGAGTGCGCGATCGAGCCGCCGGCGAAGGCGAAGCCCGCCACCCGTTATCGCATCGAACTCGGCCCTGGCCTGCTCACCCAGGAGGGCAGGCTGTTGGGTAGGCAGGTGCTGCACGCCGAAACCGAGCGCCCGTCCTTGCATGCCTATGTGGACCGGTGGGAAGAGGGCATGCCCCACTTCAACATCATCGGCAACATGGCGATGGCAGTGGAGGAGGTGCGTGCGGTACTGCATGTCCGCGATGGCGAGCGGGCGGTGCCTTACACACTCGAACCCCTTCCGCGATACGCCCACGAAGATGACGAGCGCCGCTTCCTGTTGCGCCTGTCGGGCGATGTCGGGCCCGACGCCCGGCTCGACCTCCGTGTCGCGCCGGGTCTGCGAAGTCCGGACGGTGCGTTGCGCGGAGAACAGGACGAATCGCTGCTCGGCGTGCACGTCAACGAAACATTCCGCGTGCGCAGTGTGGCATGCCAGCAGCGCGACGATGTCCACGCCTGGACCGTAGAGGGCGCGCGCGCGTCACTCGACTGCCTGCCGGGCGAGCCGATCGTCCTGACGTTCTCGCAGATGCCCGACGACGCATCGCGTGCGCACTTTGCGCAGCGCCTGCCTGCAGGCATCGCGCTGGGCGAATGGCGCGAAGGCAGCCCCGACTACCGGCGTGGCGGGGAGAAGCGGGACCTGCTCGCATCGGGCGCCATGCTCCGGCTGACCGTCGCGAAGGCCAACACGCGCGTCGCACTGGCGCTGGACGGCCTGGCCACGGCGGCGGGCCAGACGCTGTTGCCGCTGACGCTCGATGTGCGCACCACCGATGCAAGACCCATGCTGGAGGCGCGCGGCGAACGTGTCCTGCTGGATGGCGACGCGCTCCCTGCGGGCCGTTTGCAGGGCGTCAATGCCACCGGGACACGCCTGCGCGTCACCGCCCTGGGCCGCGATCTGCTCACGGACGACGTCAGGGTGCCGGCAGCAGAACCCAACACGAAGGTGACGGTACCGTCGGAGGCGGATGATCGCGTCCTCCGCGAGGGAGGATGGACGCGATGGGCCGTCCAGATTGCGGATGCGCGGCAAGCGTCGTATGCACGCCATCGAAGTGGCGTGGAGTTCGCCGCGCCCGACTTCGACCTCGCCGTGTGGGCGGGCCGGCGCGAAGTGATCGCCTGGGCGCAGCCATGGTCGGAGCAGGGAGCGATCGTCGGCGCACGTGTGGAGCTCGTGACCCAGGCATCACCCCAAGCGCTGCCGCAGACGACGGTCGAGGCACAAACCGATGGAGATGGCGTCGCACGGCTGTCGCTGCCGGAGGGCTACGTGCTTCCGGAAACGACCGATGGCGCGTATCCCCGTTGGTGGGTGCGGGCCACGCACGGCCGGGGCGGCAAGGCTGAGCGCGCAGTGTTGCCGTTGAGCGGGGGCTATGGCCTGACGCTAGGTTCGGCGCCACGTCGCTACCTGTGGGGCGTCAGTGATCGCCCGCTGTATATCGCCGGTAGTACGGTGCAATACCAACTGTGGCAACGCGCGCGCGTGGGGGGGCGTCTGCAGCACATCGTGCAGCCGGCCCCACTGGCGCTGGCGCTGCTATCCGTCGAGGAAGAGAAAACCCTTCTGCAATGGCAAGCGACGCCCGATGCGGACGGCGTCATCCATGGGGCATTGGCGTTGCCAGTGCACCTGACCGATGGCACCTATTGCATCGGCATGGCGGATGCCGATGAAGAAAGCGGCGCCTGCTTCTTCGTGGGGACTTACCGCGCGCAAGACCTGTGGGTGCGTGCCGAAACGGAGGCGCATGTGCTCGGAGAGGGCGAGACGTTCGTGTTCGACGTCGAGGCCGGCTACTACTCCGGCGGGCCCGCCGCCGCCATGCCGCTCGAACGGATCAGTACGATGCTGACCGGACTGCCACTGAACGAAGCCTATCCCCGGTATGCGGACTATGCCTTCATCGATGTCTGGTCCGGCCTGGGTCGTGGCGGCGTGGCGCTGGCGCCGACGGCGACCCGGTTCCGGACGGATGCAGACGGCAAGGCGCGCATCGCGTTACCGATCGCGTTTCCGGCACGGAACGACGCCGATCTCGAGCCGCCCGCTTTCGGCACGCTGCAGGCCGTGGTGGAGGTGAAGCCGAGCGAGCGGGAAAGCACCGTGAGCAACGCCGCGAAAGTCCGCTATGCCCGACACGCGCGATACGTGGGTCTGCGCAGCGAGCCACGCTGGTGGGATGGCGCGACACCGCTGCAGTTGCAGGCCGTCGTGATCGACGCGCAGGGCGATGCCGTCGATGCGGCATCCGTCGAGGTGCAGGTCGACTATCTCGGCGAGGGCTGGACGGAGCGGGAGGACAAGGCCGGCCAGCGCGTGGCGAGCTGCGTGCTGGTCGCAGGCCAGCCCTCCGCGTGCGAGGTGCCGCGCAAGCAGAGCGGCCGATACCGCCTGGTTGCGCGCAGCGGCGATGCCGCGCCTGCGACGATGACCCAGTATGTGTGGGTAGGGGGCGCGGGTTCGATTGCGTCGCGCGAGATCAGGTTGGCGCAAGCGCGTGGCGAACGGGTGGCAGGCGAGCCTCTTACCGTCGAATTGACCCAGCCGCAGCCGGAGGCCACCGCGCTGTTCGTGTTCCGCCAGCATGGCGCGCTGATCGGTCATCAGGTCGCCGATGTCCGCGCGGGAACCCAGGAGGTCGTGCTGCACCTGCCGCCTGGCACCCAGGGCGCGATCCACGTCGGCGTGCATATCCGCGATCGCCACGACGTCACTGCGGCGGCGCCTGGTTACCGGACGCCGATCCCGATGCGCAGTGCCGGCATCGACGTCACGCTGGCCCGGCCCGACGGTGCGCGGACGCTGAAGGTGTCTCTGCACGCGGAGGACGCGCGCCCCGGACAGCCTGCACGCCTGGTGCTGACCAATGCCGGCGACCGGCCGCGACAGGTGGCCGTGGCCGTCACCGACGACGCGTTGCGCGCGATGGCGGGCGAGTGGCTTGCTTATGCCGACCCGTGGGGGCCTCACTGGCTGGGTCGCGAACCCGGATACGAGTACGGGTGGTCGACCGGCTTCCATCAATGGCTCAATCACCGGTGGACCTGGTCGCTGCCCTGGCCGTCGTCATCGGGAGAGCAAACCGAACGCTCCCAATCGGTGAAGTCGAAGTCAGCCCAGTGGAATTCGCCGCTGCCTCCTCCGCCCGGGGCGCCGCTGATGAGTCTCGCCGAAGCGCGTCCTAGCGACATTGTGTCCCCGCCATCGCCTGCCGCACCCCCGGCCCAGGCGCCTTCCGACGGCTTCGGTTCCTTTGGCGAGACCGGGGGCTCGACACTCGACAGGATCCAGGTCACCGGCTCGCGCATCGATCTCGCCGAGGTGTTCCATGCGGGCGCGCAACCCTCGACGGATCTGCGGCCCCGGGAGCCGGGGATGGCGCAGTCCCCGATGGCACGGGTGCGCACGCGTTTCGCCGACACGGCGTTCTGGCAGGGCGGGATCGTGCTGGCGCCAGGCGAATCGCGCAGCTTCGACGTGGTGCTGCCGGACAACCTGACCCGCTGGCGTGCCGTGGCGTGGAGTGCCGACGCGGACGATGGCTTCGAGCAGACGGATGCCGCGCTGGAAGTCGGGCTTCCGGTGGAAGCGCGCCTGCAGACACCCGTGCGACTCTATCCGGGCGACAAGGCCAGGCTGGCCGCGCATGTGCGACAGGCCGGCGACACCGCCATGCCGGTGCAGGCGCGGATCGACCTCCAGGGCGACGGCATGGCGCAGGGAGACGAAGCTGGTCATTCCCTGACGCTGGTGCCACGCGGCCAGGCCAGCATCGCCAGGATCTTCCAGCCGACCATGGTGGGTTCGGTGCAGGCGGTGGCGTCGGTGGACGGGCAGGCGGCTCGGGATGCCGTCGCCGCCCCCATCCAGATCGCGTCGCCGCTCGTCTCCGCACGCCGCGTCCAGGCTGGCTGGCTGGACCAGGCGAATGTCGCGCTGCAGGTGCCGGGACTGCCTGCCGACGCACGGGATGCGCGTCTGGCGATTGAAGTCAGTCGTGGCGGTGCGGGACTGATCGAGCGCTGGACGCGCGACCTGCACGCTTACCCGCACCGGTGCTGGGAGCAGATCCTCAGCCGAGCGGTCGGCGCAGCGCTGACCATCGAACGCGGCGATGGCGATGCCTGGCCGGACGCGGCCGCGACGGTCAAGGAGGCGCTCGACAATGCGGCGGTCTTCCAGGGCGAGGAGGGCGGCATGCGTTACTTCGCGGCTGAAGAAGACCTGGATGACCTCGGGTTCGGCGCACGCGACGAGGTCGCGTTGACGGCTTACACGCTGCAGGCCTTTGCGTGGCTGCGGGCGTGGGGTCATGCGGTGCCCGTGCAGGTCGAGCGCGATGCGCGCGACTTCCTCGCTGCCCGGCGTCTTCCCTCGGAGGCGGTGGAGCCGCGCCGCAAGCGCGAACCGCCTGCGGGCGTGGACGCTGCGACGCGGGCCGCATTCGAAGCCGCTGAAGCCGCTGCGGCGGCAGCAGATGCAGCAGTGGCAGCAGCAGATGCCGCAGCGGCAGCCGGTGAGGCGGCTGCCTCGCGATCGCAGGGTGATGCGCCCGACGGTCACGACGATGCTGCGATTGCGGTCGCCGCCGTCCAAACAGACAAGGCCAGTCTCGATAGCCTCTGGCGTGTGTGGGAAGGACTTGCATTGCCGGTGCGCATCAACGGACTGCGTGCATTGGCGGGTGCACGGCATCCGGCGGCACCCGATGCGCTGGCGTCCGTGCTGACACGCTTCCCGGTGCGCGGCCTGGCCCGCCGGATCGATGGCGACGAAGACTGGACCCGCTGGATGGGCTCGCGGATGCGCGAGCAATGCGCCTTGATCGGGGTGCTCGACGAGCATCCCGAACTGGCCGGGAGGCAGGTGCGCGATGCGCTGCTCAGGGGTCTGGTCGATCTGTACGCGGGCGGTGCGCCGAGTGTCGACACCCAGACCGGCGCGTATTGCCTGATGGCGATGCATGGCGTGGCTGCATCCGGCCCGGTGCAACCGGCGACCGTGCAGGCGGCGATAGGCACGCAGCAGGCCACGCTTTCCCTGGCCGTCACCCAGCCGCGCGCGCGGTGGTCCGTGCCGCAGGCACCGACCGCAGGGGCTACGCTGACGCTTTCCCAGGCGCCGGACCAGCACGCATGGCTGGGTTACGTGGCCGAGATCGGCTACCAGGAAGACGCTTCCAGGGCGCGCGAATCCGCCGTCGGCATGTCGTTGTCGCGTCGCTACGAGGTCCTGCGCGCGGGACGATGGCAGGCGCCGGGCAAGCAACCCGTGAAGGAGGGCGACTGGATTCGCGTGACGCTGGCGATGCAGACGGCATCGCCGCGACACTTCGTGGCCCTGACGGATGATGTGCCCGGCGGGCTGCGCCCCACCGATCTTGCACTCTCGGCCGTGGCCGGCCTTGACCTCCAGCAGGTGTCATCGACGGGCAGCCTCATGTTCCGTACGCGCAGGCTCGATCCGCGGTCGCCGAAGTTCTACGCGGAATACCTGCCGGCGGGTCGCCACGAGGTGCACTACTTCGCGCGCGTGGCGAACGCGGGCGACTACCTTGCAGCGCCTGCCACGGCAGAGTTGATGTACGGCAACACCAGCCATGCACGCACGGCGGCGGATCACCTGCACATCGTGCCGTCGCATTCGCCGTGAATCGGATACGCGACGGCCTTCGGGCCGTCGTCCTGATCGCCCGGGGTCGTCAGTGCGCTTCCGCGGACGCCGCCGTGTCCACCAGCACGATCCGCTCGCCGCCGTCCACGTTGACGGCCAGTGTTTCGTAGCGCCATTCGCCGGCCTGCTTCTTCGCGACGACGAACAGCGTGCCATCGGCTTTCGGGCCGTCCAGCGGGATCGCCAGGTTGGCTTCGCCGTCGGGGCCGTTGCTGCTGAAGTTTCCCTGCACCAGCCAGCCGGCCTGGATCGGCGTGCCGAGCGCGGCCGTCACGGCGGGATCGGCTTCCGCCCGTGCCATCGCGTGCTGGTACGGGCCCGAGGACTTCATCGCGCCGAAGACCAGCGCCAGGATGCCGAAGATGAAGGCGGCGAACAGTGCGAACAGCAGCGCCGCGATCACCGGCACGCACCACTTCCAGTTGCGGCTCCACCAGGAGGTGGAGGGCGGGGTCGTCGTGTGCATGCGCGAGCTCCGGTCGTTCCCCGTTGAACGCTTACGGCTTCAGGCAGCGGCCAAGGAAATCCTCGGTCAGCCGGTAACGGTGCAGCAGGTCGGTGCCGCGCAGGCCGTGCTTGGCGCCGGGGTACGTCATCAGTTCGAACGGCGTACCGCGCTTCTGCAACTCGCTCATCAGCTTGGTGGAGTTGGTGAACAGCACGTTGTCGTCGGCCATGCCGTGGACCAGCAGCAGCTTGCCGGCGCCGATGCCGTCCACATGGGTGAACACGCTGGCTTCGCGATAGCCGGCTTCGTTCGCCTTCGGCAGGTCCATGTAGCGTTCGGTGTAGTGGGTGTCGTACAGCGCCCAGTCGGTGACCGGCGCGCCCGCCACGCCGCAGGCGTAGGCCTCGTCCTGCTTGGCCAGCAGCATCAGCGTCATGTAGCCGCCGTTGGACCAGCCGTATACGCCGATGCGCGCGGGATCGACGAAGGATTGCGACTTCAGCCACTCGACGCCGCGCAGCTGGTCGTCCACTTCCACCGTGCCCTGCTTGCCGTACAGCGCGCCGCCGAAGGCCGCACCACGACGCGGCGTGCCGCGGTTGTCCAGCGAGAACACCACGTAACCCTGTTGGGCCAGGTACTGGTTGAAGAAGGCATCGCTGCGGCCGGGCCAGGCGCGGGTGACGGTCTGCGCGGCGGGGCCGCCGTAGACGAAGACCACGACGGGGTACTGCTTCTTCGCATCGAAGCCGGCCGGCTTGATCAGGCTGTAGTGCAGTGGCGTGGTGCCATCCGCCGCCGTCAGCGTGCCGTAGGTGGTCGGCTGGTGCGCCGCGCGGTACTTCGCGTAAGGATGCGCAGCATCGGCCACGTCGTTGGCGAGCAGGGTCGCCAGCTTGGTGCCGTCGGCCTTGAAGAGTTCGATCTGCGGCAGCACGGTGTCGCTGGACCAGCTGTCGACGAAGACGCTGGCGTTGCGTGCGAACGCAGCCGCGTGCACGCCGGGCGCCTGCGTCAGCCGACGCGGTTCGCCACCGGCCAGCGGCACGGCGTAGACATGCGTTTCGGTGACGCCGTCGCGGGTGCCGCCCACGTAGGCCAGGCCCGCGCCTTCATCCAGGGCGAGCACACCATCGACAACCCACGCCCCCTGCGTCAGCGCCGTCAGCGTCGCGCCGTCTTCCGACGCGACGTACAGGTGTTCGAACCCGCTGCGCTCCGACGACCACAGGAAGCGCCCGTCCTTCAGGAAACGCAGGTCGCTGTGCAGCGGGACCCAGGTCTTGGACGTCTCGGTCACCAACGTGCGCTGCGTGCCGGTCGCCACAGTGGTTTCGATCAGGTCGAGCTTCTTCTGGTCGCGCGACTGGCGCTGGAACGTCAGTCGCTGCGGATCGCGCCAGTCCACGCGGGCCAGATAGATGTCCGGATTCTTGCCCAGATCGATCCAGCGCGGCGTCGCGCCGGTCTTCGGCGCGATCACGCCCAGCTGCACCAGCACGTTGTGGTCGCCGGCGGCCGGGTAGCGCTGCTCGACCACGTCGGTGCGATCGGGATAGACCTCGTAGCGCTTCTGCACCGGCACCGGGGTTTCGTCGATGCGGGCGAAGGCGATGGCCGAATCGTCCGGCGCCCACCAGTAGCCGGTGTGGCGGTCCATTTCCTCGTCGGCGACGAATTCGGCTACGCCGTTGCCGATCGTGTCGCTGCCGTCGCGGGTGAGCTGCACTTCCTTGCCGTCGGCCAGGGCGATGACCCACAGGTTGCGGTCGCGGATGAAGCTGACGAAGCCGCCTTTCGGCGAGATCTTCGGATCGGTGGCGAAGCCGCCGCCGTTCGTGAGCTTGCGTACCGCGGCCTTGCCGGTCTTCGACAGGTCGTAGAGGTACAGCTCGCCACCCAGCGGGAACAGCAGCGCCTTGCCGTCGGGCGACCATTGGTAATCGACGATGCCGGACAACGCCGCGATGCGCTGGCGCTCGCGGCGCGCCTTCTCTTCGTCGCTCAGCACTTCCTCACCCGGCAGCACTACCGACGAATCCACCAGCAGGCGCGTCTGCCCGCTGGCGACGTCGTATTCCCACAGATCCAGCCGGTTGCGGTCGCGGTCCTTGCCGCGCAGGAAGGTCACCCGCGCGCCATCCGGCGCGACCTGCGGCTTGGTCAGCGTGGGGCCCGACAGCGGCGCGCTGCCGGTGATGGCTTCCAGGGTGAGTTTCTCGGCGTGGGCGGGCAGGGCGGTGGCGACGGTCATCAGGGCGAACAGGGCAAGGCGCATGGGACTTCTCGGGCGGCAGGGCCGGTCAGTCCCGGATTATGACGCGAACGCCGCCGCCGGTTTTCAGGCCTTCGGTGCGCCCTGTCCGAACAGGTGCTTGCGCTCTTCGTCGCTGAGCGGCTGGCCGGCGTTCGGATTGACCTGCGATTTCAGCGCATACGCGCGCTGCACGGCAGGACGCGCGGCGATCTCCGCGTGCCAGCGCTGCAAGGCGGGATAAGGCGTCAGGTCCAGCGGGGCCTTGTCGTAGGCGTTGATCCAGGGATGCGTGGCCATGTCGGCGATGCTGTAGTCCGCCCCGGCGATGAAGGCGCTCCGTTCCAACTGCTTGTCCAGCACGCCGAGCAGACGCTGCACCTCGCGCGTGTAGCGGTCGATGGCATACGGGATCTTCTCCGGCGCGTACACGGTGAAGTGGCCGTACTGTCCGGTCATCGGCCCCAGGCCGCCCATCTGCCACATCAGCCACTGGTTCACCGCCACTTTCTGGCGCGTATCGGCGCCGAAGAAGCGCCCGGCCTTGTTGGCCAGGTACAGCAGGATGGCGCCGGACTCGAACACGCTGATCGGTTCACCGCCGTCGGCGGGCGCGTGGTCGATGATCGCCGGCATCTTGTTGTTGGGCGAAAACGCGAGGTACTCCGGCTTGAACTGGTCGCCCTTGCCGATGTCCACCGGCACGATGCGGTAGTCCAGCTTCGCGCCGGCCTCCGCCAGTTCTTCCAGCATCAGGGTGATCTTGTGGCCGTTGGGCGTGGGCCAGTAGTACAGATCGATCATGTCGGTTCCTCGCGGGGGAGAGCCGCAGTCTAGCGGCGGTGGTGGACTTGGCAGCGTCAAATCCGGCCGCTACCCTGCGCCATCCTTGGAAAACACTGTTCCCCATCGCCCATGTCGCAGCCCACCAATGCCCGTCTCGGTTTCCTGCCCAACCTGATCTTCGCTTCGCGCTGGCTGCAGCTGCCGCTGTACCTGGGCCTGATCATCGCGCAAGGCGTCTACGTGTTCCTGTTCCTCAAGGAGCTCAAGCACCTGGTGATGGACGCGAACAGTCTCACCGAGCAGGGCATCATGCTGCTGGTGCTGGGTCTGATCGACGTGGTGATGATCTCCAACCTGCTGGTCATGGTGATCGTCGGTGGCTATGAGACCTTCGTGTCGCGCCTGCGCCTGGAAGGGCACCCGGACCAGCCGGAGTGGCTGAGCCACGTGAACGCCTCGGTGCTGAAGGTGAAGCTGGCGATGGCGATCATCGGCATCTCGTCGGTCCACCTGTTGAAGACCTTCATCGGCGCCGGCGAACTCGGCCTGCCGCTGTGCGGCTCGCCCGATCACCTGGCGGCGCTCAATACCGTCGCCACGGCGTTGCAGGCCGGCTACACGGTGGCGGCCGCGAAGTGCACGGCGGTGACGACCACGGCGGTGATGTGGCAGACGATCATCCACGGCGCCTTCATCCTGTCCGCGATCGGCATCGCCTACACCGACAGGATCATGAGCAACGGCGCACCCGCCAAGCACGCCACGCACTGAGCCCAGCGTGGCCGGCACCGCCATCCTCCGCGATGCGACCGAGGCCGATACTGCGGCCATCGTCGCGCTGAACGCGGCGGAAGTCCGTCACACCAGCCCGATGGATGCGGACAGGACGCGCGTGCTCGCGTCGTTGTCCGCCTACCATCGCGTCGCCGAAGTGGAGGGCCGCGTTGTCGCCTTCCTGATGGCGATGCGCGCCGGTGCGGACTACCGCAACGACAATTTCGCGTGGTTCGCTGCGCGCTACCCGGATTTCCTGTACGTGGACCGCATCGTCGTGGACGCGTCGGTGCAGGGCCTGCGGTTGGGCTCGACGCTGTACGCCGACCTGTTCGCCTTCGCCCGCGCACAGGGCATTCCGCGTATCGCCTGCGAGTTCAACGTGGTGCCACCGAACGAGCCCTCGCGCCTGTTCCATGCCCGCCACGGCTTCGTCGAAGCGGGCAGCCAGTGGCTCGACGCGGGGCGCAAGCAGGTCTCGATGCAGGTGACCGAGCTGGCCTGAACCGCGCGCCGTCCCAGGGTCTGGGCGCCGCAGGCCGTAAAATGGTCGGATGGATGTCTCCCACCTGCTCGACCACCTGAATCCGGCCCAGCGCGAGGCCGTCTCCGCCCCGCCGGGCCATTACCTCGTCCTCGCCGGCGCCGGCTCCGGCAAGACCCGCGTGCTGACGCACCGCATCGCCTGGCTGAACGAAGTGCACGGCGTGCCCGCGCACGGCATCCTCGCGGTGACCTTCACCAACAAGGCCGCCGGCGAAATGCGCGCGCGTGCGGACATGCAGCTGCGCACCGGCAGCCGCGGCATGTGGATCGGCACCTTCCACGGCCTGGCGCACCGTCTGCTGCGCCTGCACTGGCAGGAAGCGAAGCTGCCGGAAACCTTCCAGGTGCTGGACAGCGACGACCAGCAGCGACTGGTCAAGCGCGTGGTGCAGGGGATGGAGCTGGACGAGGCCAAGTACCCGCCCAAGCAGCTCGCCTGGTGGATCAACGAGCAGAAGGACGAAGGCCGACGTCCGGAGCACATCCAGCCCGCACCCAACGACGACTGGCTGGACGTGCGCCGGCAGGTCTACGCGGGTTACCAGGAGCGCTGCGACCGCGCCGGCCTGGTGGACTTCGCCGAACTGCTGCTGCGCGCCCATGAAGTGCTGCGCGATACGCCAGCGCTCCTGGCGCATTACCGCGCACGGTTCCGCCAGATCCTGGTGGACGAGTTCCAGGACACCAACGCCATCCAGTACGCGTTCGTGCGCGTGCTCGCGGGCGACACGGGCCAGGTCTTCGTGGTCGGCGACGACGACCAGAGCATCTACGGCTGGCGCGGTGCGAAAGTCGAGAACATGCAGCAGTTCCTGCGCGACTATCCCAGCGCGCAGACGATCCGGCTGGAACAGAACTACCGCTCCAGCGCCAACATCCTGGGCGCGGCGAACGCGGTGATCGCACACAACCCGGGCCGCATCGGCAAGCAGCTGTGGACCGATACCGGCGATGGCGAACCGATCGATCTGTACGCCGCCTACAACGAGATGGACGAAGCGCGCTTCGTCGTCGAGCGCATCCGGCAATGGGTGCGCGAGGGCGGCAGCCTGGGCGATGCGGCCATCCTGTACCGCAGCAACGCGCAATCGCGAGCCTTCGAAGAGGCGCTGCTGTCCGAGCAGCTCCCGTACCGCGTCTATGGCGGCATGCGCTTCTTCGAGCGTGCCGAAATCAAGGATGCGCTGGCCTATCTGCGCCTCGTCGCCAACCGTGCCGATGACGCGGCGTTCGAGCGCGCAGTCAACACGCCGACGCGCGGCATCGGCGAGCGCACGCTGGATGAAGTCCGTCGGCTGGCGCGTGGCGCGCGCGTGTCGCTGTGGGGCGCGGCGATGCTGGCCGCGCAGGGCACGGAGCTGGCCGGGCGCGCGCGCAACGCGCTGGCCGCGTTCCTGTCGCTGGTCGAGCAACTGGCGGGCGAGACCGCCGAGATGGACCTCGCCGAGCGCGTGGACCACGTGCTGGTCCGCTCCGGCCTGCGCGAGCATTGGGCGAAGGAAAGCCGTGGCGGACTCGATTCCGAATCCCGCACCGAGAACCTGGACGAACTCGTCTCGGTGGCGTCGCGCTTCGTACGCCGCATCGACGATGACGAAACGACCGAGGGCATGAGCGAGCTGGTCGCCTTCCTGTCCTATGCCGCGCTGGAAGCCGGCGAAGGCCAGGTGGAAGCGGGCGAAGATGGCGTGCAGCTGATGACGCTGCACTCGGCCAAGGGCCTGGAATTCCCGCTGGTGTTCCTGGTCGGGCTGGAAGAGGGCCTGTTTCCCAGCAACCGCTCGCTCGACGAGAGCGGCCGGCTGGAAGAAGAGCGGCGCCTGGCGTACGTCGGCATCACCCGCGCCCGCCAGAAGCTCGTGCTGACGTTCGCCGAGGCACGACGCCTGCACGGACAGGACATGTACGGCATCCCGTCGCGGTTCCTGCGCGAGATTCCCGCGTCGCTGGTCAATGAAGTGCGCCCCCGCGTGCAGGTGAGCCGCGCCGCGCCGGGCTTCGCGACGCGTCCCGCCGCCGGCCATGCCAGCCTGGAAACCCCGGGACTCAAGCTGGGCCAGACGGTCACCCATGCCAAGTTCGGCCACGGCGTGGTCACCGACTACGAAGGCAGCGGCGCGCATGCGCGCGTGCAGGTCAACTTCGACAGCGAAGGCAGCAAGTGGCTCGTGCTGGCCTACGCGAACCTGCAGGCGGTGTAGCGCATCCGATTGATTCAGATCACGGCGGACTAAGCCCGCCGGGCGTGTAATGGCCGCATCCCATCGTCATGAGGTGCGGCATGTACCGGCATATCCTGATCGCCACCGATGGCTCCGAGCTGGCCGGCAAGGGCGTGGAGCACGGCCTGACCCTGGCGGCACGCCTGCAGGCGCGTGCGACCGTGCTGACGGTCAGCGAGCCCATCAACACCGGCTTCGACGACGCGCTCGGCTGGAGTGCCGTGGGCACCTCGATGCCGGAATTCCAGACGGCCCGTGAAGAAGCCGCGCGCAAGGTGTTGGCCGGGGCGTCCGCGCAGGCCGCGGGCGTCGGGGTGGACGCCGCCACGCTGCACATGGCCGACCGCTATGCCGCCGAGGCCATCGTGGAAGCGGCGGAACGCCAGGGCTGCGACCTGATCGTGATGGCATCGCACGGGCGCCGCGCGTTGGGGCGCCTGTTGCTGGGCAGCCAGACCAGCGAAGTGCTGGCGCGCTGCGGGGTACCGGTGCTGGTGATCCGCTGAGCGCGGCGCCTCACCAGCCGTAGAGCTTCCAGTACACCGGCGAGATGTCGCTGTTGTCCTTGCTCTTGTCCAGGCGGCCGTCGCCATCGGAGTCGTACAGGAAATAGGGCGCGCCGCGCGACGGCGTGACCTTGACCATGCGCAGATTGCCGGCCACCCGGTATTCCTCGATGGTGTCGCCGTTCTTC
Source organism: Pseudoxanthomonas sp. Root630 (assembly GCF_001427585.1). GTDB lineage: Bacteria > Pseudomonadota > Gammaproteobacteria > Xanthomonadales > Xanthomonadaceae > Pseudoxanthomonas_A. The sequence goes on from NZ_LMGY01000020.1 coordinate 168,418, forward strand.
TCGGTGCGCACGGCGACCTGGGCATTGGCGAGATCGACGCCGGTCGGTGCACTGGCGCCACCGGTGGAAGCGCAGCCGGCCATGGCCAGCACGCAGGACAGCAGCAGGGCGCGTTTCAGCGAGCGGGTCATGGGGGCATCCTGGCGGGGGTAGTGGCCGGATTATGCGCCCAACGCGTGGTGCGCGCGTGACGCCGGCCCGGGAGGCGCGGCGTAGAATGCGGGCATGACACGACTCGTACTGATCGACGGTTCCAGCTACCTGTTCCGCGCTTTCCACGCGCTGCCTCCGCTCACCAACGCACACGGCGAACCGACCGGTGCGCTGTTCGGCGTGGTCAACATGCTGCGCGCGACGCTGAAGGAGAAGCCGGACTACGTGGCCTTCGTGCTGGATGCCAGTGGCCCGACGTTCCGCGACGAGCTCTACGCCGATTACAAGGCGAACCGTCCGCCCATGCCGGAAGACTTGCGCGCGCAGGTCGAACCCATGCGACGCATCGTACAAGCGCTCGGTTTCCCGCTGCTGTGCATCGATGGCGTGGAGGCCGACGACGTGATCGGCACGCTGGCGCTGCAGGGTGCGGCGCAGGGGATGGAGGTGACCATCTCCACCAGCGACAAGGACTTCGCCCAATTGGTGCGCCCGGGCGTGGCACTGGTCAATACGATGAGCGGCAGCCGCCTGGACTCCACCGAATCGGTGATGGAGAAGTTCGGCGTGCGGCCGGACCAGATCGTCGATTTCCTCGCCCTGATGGGCGATACCGTCGACAACGTGCCGGGCGTGGAGAAGTGCGGCCCCAAGACGGCGGCGAAGTGGCTGGGCGAGTACGGCACGCTCGACGCGATCATCGACAAGGCCGGCGACATCAAGGGCAAGATCGGCGACAACCTGCGCGCCGCATTGCCGCGCCTGCCGTTGAACCGCACGCTGGTGACCATCAAGACCGACGTGGCGCTGGACGGCGGCCCGGAGACGCTTCCGCTGCGCGACCGCCATGTCGATGAGCTGCGCGAACTCTACGCGCGCTACGGCTTCAACCAGGCGCTGAAGGAGCTCGAGGGCGGCGCCCTCGACGCGGCCTCCGTCGTGGAGAAAGAGCCGGGCCGGGCCCGTGGCACGGGGCGCGTCGCGGCGGCAGCGGTCGACGAAGGTCCCGTGGATGCTTCGCTGGGCGTCGAGGGCGAGTACGCAGCCGTGACCGAACCCGCGCAACTGGATGCGCTGGTGGTGCAATTGCAGGCGTCGGACGAATTCGCGTTCGACACCGAAACCGACAGCCTGGACCCGATGCAGGCCCGTCTGGTCGGCCTGAGCTTCGCCACCGAGACCGGCAAGGCCGTGTACGTGCCGGTCGGGCACGACTATCCGGGCGCTCCCCCGCAGCTCGAACGCGCTCATGTGCTGGACGCGCTCGCGCCGGTGCTCGCGGATCCGGCGAAGCGCAAGCTGGGCCAGCACGGCAAGTACGACCTGCATGTGCTGCGCCGGTATGGCGTGGACGTGCAGGGCTACGCCGACGACACGATGCTGGAAAGCTTCGTGCTGAACGCCGGCAGCAACCGCCACGACATGGACAGCCTGGCCAAGCGCTTCCTGGGCTACGACACGATCAAGTACGAGGACGTGGCGGGGAAGGGCGCCAAGCAGATCCCGTTCTCGCAGGTGGCGATCGACGATGCCACCCGCTACGCCGCCGAGGATGCCGACATCACCCTGCGCCTGCATCGCGCGATCGCGCCGAAGCTGGCGGCCGAGCCGGGACTGGAAAGCGTGTATCGCGACATCGAGATGCCGCTGGTGCCGGTGCTGGCGCGCATCGAGGCCAACGGCGTGATGATCGACGGCGCCGAGCTGCGCCGGCAGAGCACCGACCTGTCCAAGCGCATGCTGGCTGCGCAGCAGAAAGCGATCGAACTCGCCGGACGCACCTTCAACCTCGATTCGCCGAAGCAGCTGCAGGCGCTGCTGTTCGATGAACTCAAGCTGCCGGTACTGGTGAAGACGCCGACCGGCCAGCCCAGCACGAACGAGGAAGCGCTCGAAGCCATCGCCGACCAGCACGAACTTCCGCGCGTGATCCTGGAGTACCGCGGCCTGGCCAAGTTGCGCAGCACCTACACCGACAAGCTGCCGGAGATGGTCAATCCCGACACCGGCCGTGTGCACACCAGCTACCACCAGGCCGGCGCGGCGACCGGGCGCCTGTCGTCCACCGATCCGAACCTGCAGAACATCCCGATCCGTACCGAGGACGGGCGCCGCATCCGCAAGGCCTTCGTCGCGCCGGCGGGCCGCAAGCTGGTGGCCTGCGATTATTCGCAGATCGAGCTGCGCATCATGGCCCACCTGTCGCAGGATCCCGGGCTGGTGCGCGCGTTCGAATCCGGCGCCGACATCCACAAGGCGACCGCGGCGGAAGTATTCGGCCGCAAGCTGGAGGACGTGACCGGCAACGAGCGGCGCGCGGCGAAAGCGATCAACTTCGGCCTGATGTACGGCATGAGCGCCTTCGGCCTGGCGCGCCAGTTGGGCATCGGGCGCGGCGAGGCGCAGGACTACATCGCGCTGTACTTCAGCCGTTACCCGGGCGTGCGCGACTACATGGAGCGCACCCGTCAGCAGGCCCGCGAGCACGGGTTCGTCGAAACCGTGTTCGGCCGGCGCCTGTACCTGGAATACATCAACAAGGGCACGCAGGGCCAGCGCGCCGGTGCCGAACGCGCGGCGATCAACGCGCCCATGCAGGGCACCGCGGCCGACATCATCAAGCGCGCGATGATCGGCGTGGACGCGTGGCTGGCCGGCTACCGCGAGCGCGCCCTGATGATCCTGCAGGTGCACGACGAACTAGTGTTCGAGGTCGATGCGGACTTCGTGCCGACCCTGCTGCAGGAGGCGACGGCCCGAATGGCGGCGGCGGCGCAATTGAGCGTTCCGCTGGTGGTCGACAGCGGGGTCGGCGACAACTGGGAAGAGGCCCATTAGCCGGGCCTGAAAACGTTTTCCCTTCCGGAACATGGGCTTGCGGAAGGTTCGGGAAAACCCTGTCAGGTATATTTGTATACCGACCAGTTCAATAAAATGAATTCCCCCTGAATCTTACGGTTTTTTAACCGGAATCTTCACGAACCATCCATGTGCGGAGTGGTCATATAGCTCGCGACAGATGCAACGTCTGTCGCTGATCTCTCCCATCCCCTGGAGCGATCTCCCCCCGGAGCGACGACCCCTCCCCAGGTCCCGCTCCCCTGGCCCCGCCGATCTCCCCCTGGTCTGCGGGGCTTTTTATTGCCTGTCGTTTGTCCCGGCGTGCGCTACCGTGCGCGCACTCCCTCCTGCCGGGTGATGCATGAGCGCTCCGTTCGAACAGATGTTCCAGCTGGCCATGCCCTGGTGGGCCTTCGTGTTCCGCGCCTGCGTGGTGTATTTCATCCTGCTCGGGATGATCCGCTTGTCGGGCAAGCGCACGATGGGCCAGTTCACCCCGTTCGACATGCTGCTGGTCGTGCTGCTCGGCAACGCCGTGCAGAACGCGCTGCTCGGCGAGGACACCTCCGTGGGCGGCGGCCTGCTGCTGGCGGCCACGCTCATCACCTTGAACTGGCTCGTCGGCCTGGTGTCCGCACGATCGCCGCGGGTGGAGCGCTGGGTGGAAGGCGCGCCGGTGCTGCTGGCGCGCGACGGCCAGGTCTATCGCGACGTGCTGCGCCGCGAGCTGATCAGCCGCGAGGACTTCGAGAAGGCCATGCGCGAAGCCGGCTGCCTGGACATGGCCGACATCCGGCTCGCCGTGCTGGAGAACAACGGGCACATCACGCTGGTGACGCGGCAGGATCCGAGAACCGATGTGGACGCGACGTAACTCGCGACCGCGGATTCAGCCCGCTTCCGCCAGCCAGTCGCGCGGTCGCAGGTAGTCGGCCAGGCGCTGTTCGTCGCTGCCGTCCTCGGGCGCGTAGCCGTACTCCCAGCGGACCAGGGGCGGCAGGCTCATCAGGATGGATTCGGCGCGTCCGCCGCTCTGCAGGCCGAACAGCGTGCCGCGGTCGTAGACCAGGTTGAACTCCACGTAGCGGCCGCGGCGGTAGAGCTGGAACTGCCGCTCGCGCTCGCTGTAAGGCGCGTCCTTGCGGCGCGCGACGATGGGCAGGTAGGCATCGAGGAAGCCGTCGCCGACGGCGCGCAGGTAGCCGAAGTCGCGCTCGAAGTCCTCGCCCAGGTCGTCGAAGAACAGGCCGCCCACGCCGCGCGTTTCATTGCGGTGCTTGAGGAAGAAGTACTCGTCGCACCAGCGCTTGTGCGCGTCGTAGCGCGCCTGGCCACCGAAGGGCGCGCACAGGTCGTGCGCGGTGCGGTGCCAGTGATGGACGTCTTCGTCGACGGGATAGAACGGGGTCAGGTCGAAGCCGCCGCCGAACCACCACGCCACCGTTTCGCCATCGCGCTCGGCACGGAAGTGGCGCACGTTCGCGTGGGTGGTGGGCAGGTGCGGGTTGCGCGGATGGAACACGAGCGAGACGCCGACCGCGCGCCAGGACGCGCCGGCGAGCTCGGGGCGATGCGCAGACGCCGAGGGCGGCAGGCGATCGCCGGAGACATCGGAAAACCCGATGCCGGCCTGCTCGAACACCGCGCCATCGCGCAGGACGCGGGTACGCCCGCCACCGCGGATCGGCGAGGCATCGCCCGGTGCGCGGCTCCAGGCGTCCTCGTGGAAACGGGCGGAGCCGTCGGCCGCTTCGATGGCGGCGCAGATACGGTCCTGCAGGTCGGTGAGGTAGTCGCGGACGGGCGTGATGTCGTTCATGCCGCGCATTCTACCGGGGCGGCTGCGTCCACCCGAACTCCGCGCGCACGGCCGGGCGGCACAGCTGCCACACGATCAGCGCATGCAGCACGCCGAACACGATCGCGGTCACCCACGCCATCGTCAGCGACATCGCGCGCAGCGAGGCCAGTTCCGCCAGCAGCGGCGCGGCGTCGGGCGTCTGCGGCAGCCGGTCGACCCACGCGAACACGCCGTCGATCACGGCGATGCCGGCGAAGTTGGCCAGCGCGCCCAGCACCATGAACAGGACGAAGCCCCACCACGCCCATGCGCGTCGCCGTAGCAGGCCCACGGAGACGGCCAGGAAGGCTGCGCTCACCAACAGGAAGCCGACGGCGATGGCGGTGAGGTGCGACAGCACCCACAGCGCCGACGCCGGCACCGGCTGCGTCGCGACGAAGTCGAGGAACCGGGCGACCTCCGCGCCCCGCAGGATCACCCACGCGGCCACGACCTGCAGCGCCGCATACAGCGTCGCCCCGGCGCCCACGACGATCGAGACCTTCGCCATCACGGTGACGAAGGCGGTGCCGCTCGCGGTGGGCGACGAAGGACGCATGGCTTACTTCAGGTTCTGCTCGAACAGCTTCAGCACGCGCTTGTATTCGTCCAGCCAGGAATCCGAACGCGTGAAGCCATGCCGTTCCAGCGGATAGGCCGCCAACTCCCAATCGTCCTTGCGCAGTTCGATCAGCTTCTGCGACAGCACCACCGAATCCTTGAAGAACACGTTGTCGTCGATCATGCCGTGCGCGATCAGCAGGTGGTCCTGCAGGCCGTCGGCGTACTCGATTGGCGAGGACGCGCGGTAGGCCTGCGGATCCAGCTCCGGCGTATTGAGGATGTTGCTGGTGTACTCGTGGTTGTACTGGGTCCAGTCCACCACCGGGCGCAGCGCGGCGCCGGCCTTGAACACGCCCGGCGCGCGGAACAACGCCATGAAGGTCATGAAGCCGCCGTAGCTGCCGCCGTAGATGCCGGCATGGTCGCGGTCGCCCTGCTTCTGCGAGACCAGCCATTCCAGTCCATCGAGATAGTCCTCGAGTTCCGGGTGGCCCATGTTGCGGTAGATGGCGGTGCGCCAGTCGCGGCCGTAGCCTTCGCTGGCGCGGTAGTCCAGGTCGAGCACGATGTAGCCGCGGTCCACCAGCAACTGGTGGAACATCTGCTCGCGGAAGTAGTTGGGGTAGCGCGCGGTGACGTTCTGCAGGTAGCCGGCGCCGTGCACGAACATGACGATGGGGTAACGCTTGTCGGCTTCCATCGTCTTCGGCCCGTAGTACTTGCCCCACACCACGCCCGCACCGTGGCGGGACGGTACCTGCACGTACTCCGGTTGGATCCATTCGCGCGCCTTGAACGCCGCAGTGCGGGTGTCGGTCAACACGCGCGCGTCGCCTCCGTCCACGCCGGTCACCGACACCTGGGCAGGCGTATAGCTGCGCGAATGGCGGACCAGCAGCTGGCGACCGTCCGGCGACACGTTGAAGTCCTCCACGCCGTCGAGCGCGGTGACTTCCTTCACCTGGTCGCTGGCCAGGTCGAGCTTGCAGACCTCGTAGTCGCCCGGCCAGCTGCGGTTGCACAGGAACAGGAAGCCGTTGCCGTCCGCGGTCACTTCAACAGCGGAGACCTCCCACTTGCCGGACGTGCGCGCGCGCGGCTTCTCGTTGCCGGTCGCGGTGTACAGGTGCGAGTAGCCGGATTCTTCCGACAGCAGCCACAGCGTGCGGTTGTCGGGCAGCCAGCCGAACTGGTTGAACCCCCAGTTGATCCACGCCTCGTCGGTCAGCCGGTGGCGCGGCAGCAGGCGCGCGCCTGGCAGGTCGACGGTGGCGATCCAACGGTCCTTGTTGTCGACGGCATGCACCTGCACGGCGACCTGGGTGCCATCGTTCGTCCACGCGATCGCGTTGCCGTCGCTGTCGTTCTCCACGCGCACGTCGCGGGACCCCTTCAGCGGTTCCTTCCCTGCCTGCTTGCGCAGCGCAGCCAGCGGGTCGCGGTCGATCCCGGGCAGGGTGTCGAACTTCACTTCCTTGACGCTGCCGTCGGCGAGATCGACGCGCCACAGCGTGTGCGGTACGGGTGCGTTGCGACCCACGCGCGTGCGGACGTCCTGGAATTCCTCGTAACCCGATTCGGTCACGTACTTTGGCATCTTGCCGGCCTGTCCGGCATCGGCGCCCTTCTTGTGCGTCACGACCAGCAACCAGCGGCCGTCGGGCGAGAGCGAGCTGTCGTCGATGTCGACCTCATTGCCGAGGTAGATCGGCGCGGGCGCACGGCTCGGGTCGGCCCTGCGCCAGGCTTCGGCCTGCTTCTGCGCGGCCTCGCGCTGCGCGCGATCGTCGGCCAGCGTGCGGATCGTGCGCAGTTGCTGTTCGCGCAGCGCGTCCGGCTTGGGCGCGGCCAGTGGGTCGCGTTCCGCCTTGAGTTCCGCGACCGTGGTCGTGCCGGCGCCGGCGGTCCAGCGATACCAGCTGTTGCCGGCACGCCAGATCACGGCGCCATCGCGGGCGAAGCGCGCCTGCTGTTCGGCATCGTTGGTGCGGGTCAGCTGGGTGAGCGCGCCATTGCGCAGGTCGCGCACGAACAGGTCGCCGTTGCGGGTGAGCAGCATGCGCTGGCGGGTGGCGTCGTAGACCGGGTTGATGGCGTCGAGGCGTGCGCGCTGGTCATCGGCGATCCGGTGCGCGGCGGCACCGTCGAGGGCCTGTTCGAAGGTGTCGCGCACCGCGCTGCCATCGCGCTTGAGCTCGTACTGCACTTGTTTGCCATCCCATGCCCACCAGGCGCGCTCGACCGGCGGACCGATCCAGTCCGGCTCGGCCATCACCTGTTCCAGCGTGAGCGGCACGGGCGTCTGGGCGTGCGCGACCGGCGCGAACGCGAGCGGCAGCAACAGGGCGAACAGGGCAGGGCGCATCGGGCTTCCGTTAGTGCGAGGTGAAGAGGCGAAGAGTACCAGTCCGTCCGCATGCCTCCCGCCGCCGATCGTCATGCCCGGCGTGATCGCGATGCGGGTTTCGCGCATACGGCATTTCCCGCACAATCCCTGCCTGTCCACCGCCAGGGCGCGATACGCGCGGATGCAAGCCTACGTCTACAAGAGCCAGCGCAAGGCCGACACATTCGTCTACCTGGCGGCGCGCGATGATTTCGCCCGACTGCCCGAGCCGCTGCGCACTCAACTGGGCGACCTGGCCTTCGTGCTCGAGGTCGCCCTGACGCCCGAACGCAAGCTCGCCCGCGAGGATGTCGACGTGGTCCGGACCAACCTGGCCGCGCGCGGGTTCCATATCCAGTTCCCGCCGCAGCCCGATCCCACCGTCCTTCCCGATGCCTGAGTCCCGGCTGCAGACCCGCCACGTCGCCCTGATCGCCTTGTTGGCCGGCCTGCTGCTGGCCGGCGCAGGCGCATGGCTGGGCGGCCTGCCAGCGGCCATCGGTGCGTTGCTTGCGCAGCCGGTGGTGGCGCTGGGCGTGTCGTGGCTGCGGGGCACCCGGGTGCTGGCACCGTCGCGTGCCTGGCGCGAGGACCTGCCGGCCTTGGCGCTGGCCTGGGCGGTGGCGTTCGCTGGCAGCGCGTTGCTGCTGGCCTGGCCGCTGGCCTCGCTGCATGACAGTGGCAGCCTGCCGGCGGCGCTGGGCGTCAGTGCGGTGATCGGCGCCGTCATCGTGGGCCTCTGGCGCACGTGGCCGCTATGGCACGGCCTGGAACGCGACGGCGGGGCGCTGGCCGCCCACTGGCGCGGGCTGCTCGAACACGATTTCCACGCTTGGCGTGGCCTGGCGGTGGCGACGGCGCTGGCCGCGGCCATCGGCGGTGGCCTCTGCCTGGCCTGGCCCGGCCTGGTGCCCGACAGCGCCCGCACCGGCCTCGCCATCGCCTACGCCCTGCTGTTGCCCCTGTTGCACCTGGGCGTGCAGCGGGTGGCGGGCGCGGGCGTGCTGCCGGTGGTCGACATGCCGGAGCGCGAAGGGGACGCCTTCGACGCGCCTGTCGTCGAGCCCGAGGCGGCGGCGGACGTCGATCTGGACCAGGCTCTGTTCGAAGCCGCGCGCGCGGGGCGCGTCGATCGCGCGCTGTCGTTGATCGAAGCCGGCGCCGATGCGCATGCGCTGCCGGCGGACGGTTCGCGCGACCAGCGCAGCCTCGGCGCGCTGGCGGCGGTGCTGCCGGACCTGCGCCTGCTGCGCACGCTGATCGCGCACGGCGTGGACCTGAACCATGCGCATGCCGGCGTCACCCCGCTGCTGGCCGCCACCCGCGACAGCTGGCACGGCCGGCCGGACGCGGTGACCACCCTGCTGGCGAACGGCGCCGACCCGCGCATCGCCGATGCGGAAGGCAACACGCCGCTGCATCACGCCGCGCGCAGTTCCGATCCGGGTGTGGTCGCGTTGCTGCGCGATGCGGCAGCGGAACTCGATGCACTGAACCATGACGGCCTGACCCCCTTGGGCGTGGCCTGCATGGCGGGCAACTGGCGGCTGGCGAAGTTCCTGCTGGAACGCGGCGCGCGTCCCGATCCGCAGGGCGGGCAGCCGGTGCTGCTGGCCGCGGCGGCGACCGAAGAGGACGATCCCGCCGGCGTGCAACTGCTGCTCAAGCACAAGGCCAAGGTCGACGCGCGCGACGCGCAGCGCCGCAGCGCCCTGCACGAGGCGGCCTATGCGGGCCACGCCGAAGTGGCTGCCACGCTGCTTGCCGCCGGTGCCGACGTGCATGCGCGCGACGCCCAGCAGCGCACGCCGTGGCTGGACGCCGCACGCGGCGCCCGCACTGCGGTGCTGGAGAAACTTGCCGAGGCCGGCGCGGATCGCCAGGCCACGGATGCCGAGCGTCGCAACGCATTGATGCTGGCCTGCGGTGCGGAGCAGGTCTCGCCCGCGCTGGTGCGCCGCCTGATGGAATGGGGCCTCGATCCGGCCGACACCGACGCCGCCGGTCGGCGCGCAGTCGATGCCGCGGCGGAAGCCGGCCGTTGGGCGCTGGTCTCGGCGCTCGATCCCGCCTACGCCCTGCCCAATGCCGTGGCGGCCGCAGAAGACGAGACGCCGCCGGACCGCGCACCGTCCGCGCTGTTGCGCGAAGGCCTGGCGAGCGGGCAGTTCGAAGGCCTCGATGCGCTCGCGCGCCTGTGTTCGCGCGAAGAACTTGGCGCGTTGTTGCACGAAACCGACCTGCAGCGACCGACGCGCCTGGCGTGGCTGCTCCGTCATGGGGCCGACGCGGACGTGCGCAACGCGGCAGGCGACACCCTGGCGTTCGCGCTGCTTTCCCAGGGCGCGGCGGGCGCGCAGGCGTTGGGCGCGGTGCTGGCGCGTGGCATATCGCCGGCCGGCGCCGGTGGCCTGGCGCGCTTCCTGGCCGCGTGCGCCGCGGACGACCAGGCAGCGCGGACGCTGGAATCCTGCGCCCTGGACCTGCTGGAGCGCGGCGCCGACCCGTTCGGCGCATCACCGCAAGGCGATCCGGCGCTCTCGCTCGCGGTGCGCCTGGGCTGGCAGCGGGTGCTCGATCGCCTGCTGGACATCGGCGTGGACCGCGAGGCGCGCGACAGCCATGGCATGACGGCACTGCATCTGGCGGCCGTGCTCGGCCGCGAGACTGCACTCAAGCAACTGATCGCCAAGGGCGCATCGCCCGAGGCGCGTGCCGCCGACGGGCAGACCCCGCTGGGCGTGGCGCTGGCCTGCGGGCGGCGCGACCTGGCCGACTGGCTGGACTGGCGCATCTGGCCGCTGCCGAGGCGCGCGCTGCGACCGGCCGATCTTCCATCGGCGGCGATGGCGGGCGACCGCGACGCCGTGCGTCGCCTGCTCGACCTCGGCTTCGACGTCGATTCGCCCGACGCGCAAGGCTGCACCGCCCTGCTGCGCGCGGCCGGCGGCGGCTTCACCACCACGGTGGAACTGCTGATCGCGCGCGGCGCCGACCCGCAGCGCGCCGCGCACACCGGTGCGACGCCGTTGTCGGCCGCGGTCAGCATGCGCCAGGCGGAGATCGTCGGCGCCCTGCTGACGGCGGGCGCGGATATCGAATACCGCCTGCCCGGCGGCGTCACCGTGCTGATGCTGGCAGCAGCCTTGGGCCTGCCCGAGATCGCCGCACGCCTGATCACCGCCGGTGCCAACGTGCATGCCGGCGATGCGCAGGGCCTCACGCCGCTGCATTGCGCCACGCTCTACGGCTTCACCGCCCGCGAGAAGCCGCGGCTGGTCGCCTTGCTCGACACCTTCCTGCTGTCCGGCGCGGAATCCGAGCAGATGGCCTCGGGGTCGGTGACCCCGCTGCTCCTGCTGCTGGGGGCGCGCGCCGAGCCGGGGACCGCCTGTGATGAGGAAGTCGTGCTGGCGGGCCTGGAACGCCTGCTGGACGAAGGCGTGTCGCTCGACGTGCAGGATCCGCGCGGGTTCGGTCCGCTGCACCTGGCCTCGCTGCATGGCCTGCTGCGCGTGGTCAGCCGCCTGCTGCGCGCGGGCGCCGATCCGGAACTGCGCGACGCGCTGAACCGCACCCCGCGCGAGATCGCGGTGATGCGGGGCTTCATCGACGTGGCGGCGGAGTTCGTCCCGGCCACCCCCGGCGCGGGCGCCTCGATGGCCCGCTTCCTGCGCGATCGCAGCTGAGCCGTCGGCTCAACGCGCCGGTGGCGTGTCCTCGCCGGTCGCATCGGCCTCGAACAGTTTCTCCAGATCGCTGATCGCATCGCGCGCGGTCTGGATCACCGCGCCGTCATCGTCGTAGACCAGGTATTGCGCGCGCAGCAGCTTCTCGTCGTGCTGGCGGAAGCGGCGGGTATGTTCGGCCGCGGTGTCCGCCGGCACGCCGAGTTCGACCAGCACCTGCTCCGCCATTTCCAGGCTCGAGCCCAGCGTCTCGCGGTAGGCCTCCGCGCTCAGGTCCATCAACCGCCACGCATGCTGGCGATTGCGCGCGCGCGCGAGCACGCGTGCCTCGGGGAACATGCGGCGGATCAGGCGCGTGGCCTTGATGTTGGTGTCGGGGTCGTCCATCGCGATCACGAAGACTTTCACGTGCTGCGCGCCCGCCGAGCGCAGCAGGTCCGGACGCGTCGGGTCGCCGTAGTACAGGCGGATGTTGCCGAAGCGGCGCAGCGTGTCCACCGTCTCGGGGCTGTGCTCGAGTGCGACGAACGGAATCTTCTGCGCCGTCAGCAGGCGCGCCACGATCTGCCCGAACCGGCCCATGCCGGCGATCAGCACCTGCGGCTGTTCGTCGGGAATCTCGTCGAAGGTGCGCGTGCTGGGTTTCGGCCGGTTCACGCCGGCCAGCAGGCGGTGCAGGCCCAGCAACAGCACCGGCGTGAGCGCCATCGAGACACCGACGATGGCACTGAGCTGGTTGCGCAGTTCGGTATCGATCAGACGCACGCGCGAGGCTTCGCTGAAGACGACAAAGGCGAACTCGCCACCCAGCCAGAGCGTGCCCGCCATCAGCAGTGCGCCCTTGGGTTCCAGGCGTCCCGGCCAGCGGCCGATGCCGAACAGCACGCTGAACTTCACCGCCAGCAGCGTCAGCACGCCGATCGCGATCAGCTCGGGCTGCTTCACCACCGCGTCCAGGTCGATGTCCATGCCCACGGCGATGAAGAACAGGCCCAGCAGCAAACCCTTGAATGGATCGATCTGCGATTCCAGTTCGTGCCGGAACTCGGAGTCGGACAGCAGCACGCCGGCGAGGAACGCACCCAGGCCCGCGCTCAGCCCGGCCAGTTGCATGAACCAGGCGATGCCGAGCACCACCAGCAGCGCACTGGCGGTGAATACCTCCGGCATGCGCGTGCGCGCGACCACGCGGAACAGATGGCGCAACACCAGTCGGCCGCCGAGGACCACGATGGCGATCGCACCGACGGCATGGAACACCATGGTCCAGGTGAGCGTTTCGTTCTTCGCGCCGCCCAGCAGCGGAATGGCCGCCAGCAGCGGGATCGCGACCAGGTCCTGGAACAGCAGGATCGCAAAGCCCAGGCGCCCGTGCTCGCTGGTCAGTTCCTTGCGCTCGGACAACAGCTGCAGGCTGACCGCCGTGGACGACAGGGCCAGGCCCAGGCCGACGACGAGCGCGGTCTTCCAGTGATGCTCGAACAGCAGCGCGATGCCGCCCAGCAGAAGCGCACTGAGCAATACCTGCAGGCCGCCGGCACCGAACACCGGCTTGCGCATCACCCGCAGGCGCGAGGGCGAGAGTTCCAGGCCGATGACGAACAACATCATCACCACGCCGATTTCGGCCGCATTGAGGATGCGGTCGGCATCCCGCACCAGCGCCAGTCCGTCCGGCCCCAGCACCACGCCGGCCACCAGGTACGCCAGCACCGCCCCCAACCCGAAGCGCTTGAACACCGGCACCGCGATCACCGCGGCCAGCAGGAACACCAGCGCCAACTCCAGACCACTACCGTGCATGCGTCACCTCGTGGGGATAGTATGCGGCGGACGGGGCCGGAGAGGCCTACTTCCAGGGATCGAGGAGGGCGTATGAAGCAGCGCGGCACGTGGTTGGCGTGGGTTCTCGTGGGGATGGTGGCGTTCGTGCAGGGTGCTTGGGCGCAAGGCCCCGGCGGTGTGCGCAAACAGGTCGAGGCCAGCATGCGGGTCACCGGCATGATCACGATCCGTGCCGATGGCGGCGTGGCGGCCGTGGCGCTGGACAAGCAGGACCGGCTGCCCGAGGGCATTCCCGACTTCGTGACGAAGGTGGCCAGCGCATGGCGCTTCGAGCCCGTGCTGATCGGGGGCGTGCCGACGCAAGTACAGACAAAGATGAGCGCCCGCCTAGTGGCCAAGTCCACCGGCGACGGCATGATGCAGGTGTCGGTGCGCGGCGCCGATTTCGGCGACTACGAGGCGATCCCGGTCGAGGAGCGCGTCAGCAGCGTCAGCTTGAAGCCGCCCGGCTATCCCATGGTGGCAGCGCGCAGTGGCGCCCAGGGCACGGTGTATCTCCTGCTGAAGATCGAACGCGACGGTTCGGTCAGCGAGGTCGTCGCCGAGCAGGTGAACCTGCGCATCGTGGTGAGCGAGCCGCAGATGCGCCTGTACCGCGAGCGCTTCTCGCGCGCTGCCATCGGCGCGGCGGAGAAGTGGGCCTTCACCCCGCCCACCCGGGGCGAGGCAGCGGAACAGCCGCATTGGGTGATCCGCGTACCCGTCGATTTCACCTTCGACGCCAAGCGCCGCTATGGCCAATGGGAGGCCTATGTGCCGGGGCCGCGTGAGCGTGTGTCCTGGGCGCAGCAGGAAGATCGCCCCGGCTTCTCGCCCGACGTGCTCGCAGATGGTGGCGTGCACATGGAGGGCGGCATGCAGGGACCGAAGCTGCTGACGCCGTTGGATGGGGTGTGATGCGCCGCCGCGTGCGGCAAAGCGCGTTGCCGCGCGCCCCGGCATTCGATCAAGCGCCTGGAACAAGGGGATGGACGATGGAGCACTTGAAGATGGGTCGCGTGCTTGCGTGTGTACTGATGTGGCTGGCCTGCGTTGGCATGGCCAATGCGCAGAGTCCTCAGACGATCCGGAAGCAGGTTGAAGCCAGCATGCTGGTCACCGGTTCGATCCTCATCGAACGCGATGGCAGCGTCAGCGGGCTGGAGGTTGACCAGCGCGAGAAGTTGCCGGAGGTCGTCGCATCGCTGGTGGAGAACTCCGGCCCGGCATGGAAGTTCGAGCCCGTGCTGGTGAACGGCGAGCCCAGGAAGGTCAAGGCGCGCATGAGCCTGTTCATCGTGGCGAAGAAGCTGGAGGACGGCGCGTTCCGGGTCGGCATCCGCAGCGGCTACTTCGGCAAGGACGCGATGACGGCGGAGGAGCGTCTGCAGGAGCCCGACGCCATCAAGCGCGTAGAGATGAAGCCGCCGTCCTATCCGATGAGTGCGCTGGAGAAAGGCGCGCGTGGTACCGCGTACGTGGTGCTGAAGATCGGGCCAGACGGCAAGGTGATGGAGGCCGTGGTCGAGCAGGTCAATCTGAGGACCATCGGCGACGCCAATGAGATGAAGCGGATGAGAAGCGCGTTTTCGCGCACTACGGTCACTGCGGCGATGAAGTGGTTGTTCTCCGTGCCGGCCAGCGATCTCCTGCGCGAGCAGGGATTCGTGTCGGTACGCGTTCCGGTCGACTACGAGATCGTGGGCAACACCCTGCCCACCTACGGGCAGTGGAACGCCTACATCCCAGGACCCCGCGAGCAGATACCGTGGGTTCAAGAGAGCGCAGGTGCCGGCGATAGTCCCGAGGCGATGCTGGCGGGCGGACTCTATGAAATGGGCAAGGGGCTGCGGCTGCTGACGCCGCTGGGCGGCGAGGGTTCCTAGGCTGCGTACGGGCCGATGCGGCGGGTCATGATCATTCGCCGCCGAAGGCCTGCAACAGGTGCTTCCCGTACTTCCCCGAGGCCGTGGCGGTCACCATCACCACCGCGTACGCGAACACGCCGCCAGCCACCGCGAACGCCGTGATGGCCGGCCACGTGAAAAGGCGTGGCCATGCGATGCGCTTGTGCAGGTTGCGGATGAAGCCCTCCGCGACCAGCAGGTTGGGCACGAAGAACAGGTAGAGGATGGCGTAGTCGAATGGGCCGCTGGTGGCGCCCGCGCCCATGCCGATGCCGCCGGTGAGGTCCTTCCAGGCACGGATCTCCAGATCGAACACCCATGAGCCCAGCACCATCGCGAACAGCCGGATGGCCCAGGCGCGATGCCGGTCGAAGCGTTTTGCGCGCGCATGCACGAAGGCCATGATCGCGCTCAGCATCATCACCGCACCCCAGACCGCGAAGGCGACCGACGCCGCGGGGGTGTAGGCACCATGGGTGAGGATGAACGACATGCCGCCGGCGCCGGCCAGCACGCCAGCGGTGACGTAGACGCGCCCGGTCCAGCGGTGCACGGCGCGGTGCCGGCTGCGGATGCGCGACGACAGCAGGATCGGCCAGGCCAGCACCAGTACCGTGCCCATCGCGAAATGCAGACCGATGCCGAGATTGGCGATCCAGTCCGCGGCGGTGGGCATCGCCTGGCCTTCCATCAGTGCGCGCCACTGGTCGAAGTTCTTCGGGGTGGCGCCGACGGCCCGGAGCACGATGTAGGCCCCGAAGGCCAGCAGCCCGACCAGAGCGACGACCTGGGTGGCGTGGCCGATCCGGTGCAGCAGCCGTTGTTCGATCGTGTCCGTCCGCGTCGGCGCTGCGCGTGCGTGTCGCATATCCATGGGGCTTCCTCCCGATCCATCGGCGGATCGCTCATGGGCGCCAGCGTCCGTTCCGGGCCTCCGCAAAGTCGTTAGGCGAAGCTCAGGAAGTCGTGAGGTGCGCGTCGGGGCGAGCACCGTGGCGCTAGGCAGGCGCACCTATACTTGGCCGGCGGGCCCGCCCCGCGAGGGAGCGCATGCCGCAGCCGGATCCCAGCCGCCTGGCTTTCGACGACGTGGTCATCGACTTCGTCGGCCGGCGTCTGTTGCGGGCAGGACGCGAGCAGACGCTCGAACCCAAGGCGTTCGCCGTGCTGGCCTTGCTGGCGGGGTCGCCAGGCCGGGTGTTCGCGCGGGAAGAGATCCTCGACGCGGTCTGGGGCCACCGGCACGTCACCCAGAGCGTGATCAACCGGATCATGAGTCTCTTGCGCCAGGCGCTGGGCGAGGACGCGCAGCGCCCGCGCCTGCTGCACACCGTGTACGGCATCGGTTATCGCTTCGATGCGCCGGCCGCAGGAGATGCCGTGGTGCCACCAGCGTCGAGGGCCGTGCATCGTTGGCGCCAGGCCTGGCCTGTAGCGTTCGTGACGCTGGCGGTGCTGATCGTGAGCGTCGTCGTCTGGATGATGCGCGATCCCGTTCGCCGCACATCGGGTGAAGCAACCGTGCCCCAGGCCCGGCCTTCATTGGCGGTGCTGCCTTTCGTCGACCTTTCGCGGGCGCGCGACCAGGCCTATCTGGCCGACGGCCTGGCCGAAGAAATCCGCAATCAGCTGGCGCAGTCGCCTGCACTGCGCGTGGTGGGCCGCACCTCCAGCCGGTCGTTCGAAGGTGGACGCGACGACGTGCGCGCGATCGGCCGTGCGTTGGGCGCGGCCCACCTGCTCGAGGGCAGCGTGCGCCGCGAGGGAAGCGATCTGCGTGTCACCGCGCGGCTGGTCCATGCCGAAGACGGGTCCTACCTGTGGTCGAAGACCTATGCGCGCGAGTTGCGCGACGTGTTCGCCGTGCAGGACGACATCGCGCGCGACGTGGCGCTTGCGCTGCGGGTGAAACTGGACGTGGCCAGGTTCAACCGCGAACAGGGCGGTACGACCCAGGTCGATGCCTACGAGCGCTTCCTGCGTTGGCGCAGCATCGGCATGCGCGAGCAGTTCGATGTCGAGCACGACCGGCAACGCCTGCAGTTGGCGCGCGAGATGGTTTCGCGGGATGCGCAGTGCGTGCTGTGCTGGGATGCGCTGGCCGTTTCGCTGGAAGCGATGGCCCGGGAACTCGGGGGCCCGCAGGCGGAGCGGCTGCGGGCCGAGGCCTCCCGGGTGCGCGGGCACATCGCGCGTTCTGCACCGGACAGTTGGGTGGTCAGGCGCGATCGCGCCAATGCCTTGTGGCGCGAGGGCAAGCGGGCCGATGCCATCGCGCTCGCGAAGCAGGTCGCCGATACCGGGCCGCTGACCAGGGAGCGTGCCTGGGACTACGCCTACATGCTGTATGCGATGGGCCACCTGGATGACACGATCGCCCTGGTCGAACGGGTGCGCGCGATCGAGCCGAGGGCGCTGTTCCTGTCGCGCGACCTCCAGTACGACTACACCGCCGCACGTCGCTACGCGGACGCGGAAGCCGAGTACCGGCGGGGGCTGCAGATGGAAGGGAGCCAACGCGAAACCGACTCCGTGGCGTTCTTCCGGCAACTGGCCGGCAAGCGGGGCGGCGGCCTGCCCGAACTGCGCGATCTGCACCGGCGATTGCAGCAGCAGGAGGGATTCGATACGCCGTTCTTCCGCGATCTCGGCACGGTACTGGACGACCGCGGCGCGATGCTCGCCCTTGTCGGCAAGGCACTGGCGGATGAAGCCTACGCCGGCGGGCAGGATGCGGCCTACGTACAGACCAGCGTCGCCGATGCGCTGGGCGACACCGGGCTGGCAATCCGCGCGCTGCGCAAGGAGCTGGAAATGCAGCCGGGTTTCGACGAGGGGCGCATGGCGCAGTACCCGTACGTCGCTTTCTGGAACGCGCCGTATTCCGGCATGCGCGCGCATGCGGACTTCAAGGTGCTGCTCGTGCAGGCCGGTGTCGTCGACTACTGGCGCCAGACCGGGCGCTGGGGCGATGACTGCGCGCCGGTGGGCGCGGACGATTTCCGGTGCCACTGACGAAAACGCCCCGCGATGCGGGGCGTTTCGTGTCGAAGCGAGAGGATCAGCGCTTCATCGAGCTGAAGAACTCGTCGTTGGACTTGGTGTTCTTCATCTTGTCCAGCAGGAATTCCATCGCGGCGATCTCGTCCATCGGATGCAGCCAAAACCCCTAGATTTATTGGGTTTCTCATACTTACCTTGATTCGGTAGTGGTCAAGGTTAGGGTGCAAGGGTCTCCCTGTTTCCACCCCCAGTCAAGCAGATTTCGCGTGCTTTCGGGGAGGTGGGGTTCCTCCGCGAGGCGACTCCAAGTGTCGGGTTCTGTCGGGTTTTGTCGGGTCTGATCTCAAGGGCCCCGCGCCGCGAAACTACATCTACAGCTTCGATAGCAAGCGATCCGCGATCACGCCCATGCTCTCAATAGCGACACGCGCCTCTTCATTGTCGACAGATGCGGGGAAAGGCCGGCCATGCCCTGTGCCTTGTGCATTACGAAGTGCATTGATGCCACACGCGAGCTCATACATCGCCGCATCTACTCGCTCCTGAGGTCCCTTCGCCGCCGACTTGTCGAAACACAGCCCCAAGGCCATGAAGGCTTGGGCTAAGAGCGTAGGAAAGTTCGTGACAGTGGGTTCGGCCCCGAATCGGGTTACCAGCACATGCTTCGCGGTTGCCTCAAGCAAGTCCTTGCTAGTTCCAGTAACAAGGGCGGCATCTAGGGAGCCCGCTCGTGCACGCCTGACGTAGGCATTGAGTGCTTCCGTCAACGGCCTTCCCGACAGGGAGTCCAAGAGAAGGGGGCGGAGCTCGCCAGTCGTTGTGAGCTCGTACCCCTCACTCCGAAAAGCTTCTATCGCATCAGCAATGGCGTCTCGCCCCACATAGTTCGGGGAGGTCTCCCTAAACCCTCCAGAGCCTTTCACGACGGCCAAGAGAGACTCGGCAAACTGACCAGCTTTCTCGGGGGCGTTCTCCATCCCCCAGCTCAGGACACCTCGTACGCGTTTCGCCTTCCCAACAACCTGTCCGGCCTTCGTGGGGTCGCCCGCCGACAGCTCGGCTTTGGCGATCTGAAACTCAATGGCGGAGTGCGTTGGCTCTCTTTTGATTTCCGACTGACCATCGTCCACAAGTCTGGAGATCGCGGTAATCACTACTTCCGAGATGAGAAGTTGACGCATGTGGGCGGCTCCCTCACTTTTCTTCAGCCACTCTTTACGGACCAGAGCTGCGCGCCGAGCTGCTTGCAGCTAATTGCAAAAGACGCACATGGTTTCGAAGCTAGTTGCTCTGCGAAAGCAGCGAAGTGGTTTGCTTGACTAGATCAGCCGCGTCTACATCTAGAGCCCGCGCAAGTACGATGATCGTCGTAAGCGTTGGCTGGCGCTGGCCGCGTTCAAGTAGAGAGATGTAGGTGCGGTCTAGCTCGGCCTCTAAAGCCAAGTCTTGCTGGGATACATCTCTGCTAGTACGAACTTGGCGAAGAACTTCGCCAAACGCTCCTTGCACGGTTTTGCTGTCGGTCGCCATTGGCTACCGACAGTAGGGCTGGTATGACTATAGTTCGACGGACTATAGTCTGCAATCTGGCATGCGCCAGCAACTGGAGCAAGGGAGCAGCGTCATGGGGGAAGAAAACACAAACGGAAAAGTGCTCGGGTACGGTAGTGGAGAGTGGATAGCTGCTGGGATTTTGGGTCTCGTATTGCTAGTTGGCTATGCAGCCTGCCGAGGGCCCGAGGAAAAACCTCAAAGTGATCGGGTAGACGAAATGTCGGCTAGCAGCAATACGCTCGGGGCATGGACTTACATGAAGGAGTTTGTCAGACAACGGTTGAAGTCCCCCTCTACTGCCGAGTTTCCATTTGGAGGACATCGGGATGTAACTGCCCTCGGCGATAGCCGCTACCTAGTCGAGTCGTACGTCGACTCCCAGAACTCCTTCGGCGCCACTTTACGAACAAGATTTCGTGGCGTGATAAAGAAGACGCAAAGTGGATGGGAGCTAGAGAGCCTCGCCATTGATGAGTAGCCGTCAAGCTTTTCGGTCGGGCCGTGCGCTTTGAGCACAAGGGCTGACCATAGGGGACAGGATGCCATCACGATTGCAGCCAATTGCAATTACGGCGGAGTTCGGTTCAACGATGTGATCACATCAAGCAGGGGGGGCACGAGAGAGGCGAGATGACATCAAGACGCCCTGTTGTAGACCGCAGCCCGACTCCGTACTCTCTATAGCGTCACGACTAACCCCAAGCGCATGTTGTGCAGAGAGTCGGGGCACGGCGTGCTGGGGAAAGCCAAGCACAGGGTCGAGTAATCGCGCTGTACCACTCAGGAGGAGTGTATGCCAATTGTTGTCAGCATGATTAATTGGAAGGGCGGAGTTGGAAAAACTTCCCTAACACTGAATATCGCCGCAGGCCTAGCAAACACGCACTCGAAGCGAGTTCTACTGATTGATCTCGATGCTCAATGCAATCTGTCATTCCTTGCGGTAGGCCTGTCATCTTACGTGGCTCACACCTATACCAATGGCGGTCCGACTCTCAAGTCAATTTTCGATGCTTATTTCGACAGAGCCGCACTCAATCCAAAGGACGTGATTCTCGAAAAGCAGGTCCGGGCTCGAGCAGGAAAAGTATTCACCAAGGTAGGGATTGTTCTTTCTCATCAGGAGTTGACGCTTCTTGACATGAAGCTCGCGCGCGAGAAGCGCTCCGGAAAAGATCATCGTGAAGAGACTCGTTTTGAGATCGAGAAGCTGTCGGTCATTAAGAACGTTATAGACTCAGTGGCGTCCGAATACGACTATGTCCTGATCGACTGTCCGCCCAATGTCAATCTAGTTACGCAAAACGCATTCTTTGCTAGTGACTACTATGTGGTGCCAGCAATTCCCGACTTCCTTTCCACAGTCGGCATCTCATTGATCAACACCTACATGGATCAATTCAATCAAGACTACCGCTCCATGTGGCTGTATGCCGGCCTTCCCGGAGCTTACGGAGATACGAAGTTCGGAGGCATCATCTTCAACATGGTGGATGAGTATGGCGGCGGACCCAAGCAGGGTCACAGCCAAATCATGACATCAACGGCCGCGCAGCTTGGGGCGGCCGCACTGTTCAAAAACTACGTCACCGATGGCGATGGTATGTCTGCTGCCGCACAAGCGAATCTCCCCATTTTTGCCTACAACGATCTACCAAGAGCTCAGCAGAACGCTGAGAAGCAGGCGAACTACATGGGGAAAGTTGTAGATGAGTTCTGTGCTCGTATCGTCTAGGAGCTCATATGAAGACACATGACCTTGCCGACAATCTTGAAATGCTTGCGCACCTTTTGCGCAGGATGCCCAACGTCGATCTTGATCCGAAACTAGCATCTGGGCTTCAAGGCGATCTTCTTGAGCAGGGAGGCGAGAAGAGAGCAGCCGCGCGCCTGAACCGGCCACTTCCGGATGGGCTCGAGCTCAAGCTCAGCGAAATGAATGCGGCCGAAGTTGAGGCCTATCTGGTCAGTGACGAGGACTTGTTCACGGCCGCGAACCTTAGTGAGCTGGCTGCGCGCCTAAAGCTGCCAACTTCAAAGCGCCAAAGCAAAAGCGCTCTCATTAACGTGATAGTTAGACACCTTGAGGCTTCGAAGATGCACTCAATCATTCGGAGTACTAAAGCGGAATTGCCTGAAGGTTCTAACGAAGGAAGCTAGCGAGCTTAGCGAGGAAGGTGTCGCGTCGTTAAAGGGCCAATTAGTTCACGCGCTGAAGCTGAGAGCCTCAGCGAACCGCTGGGGCTTCGGGAATGGTTGTTGGAATCAGTAGCCCCTTGGTGACGAGTTCTCCAAGCACGAGCCCTGAAAGACTGGACTCTAGCTCAAGAGTGTGGCTCTGAATCCACGCCTTTACTTCGGAGGTACTCAATTTCGAATCCAAGATGATGCTCGCCACAGCAGCAGCACTGATTCGTGATAGGCCAAGCTCAACCAAGGCTCTTCCAGTATCGGTGGCGACACCGAGTTCAAGAGCAAGAGAGAAATCATAGATCTCACTTGCGCGAGCGGTGTGGCCCGCCTCCTCAAGCGCAAGCCTGAGCAAGTCAACGTAAGCCTTGGCCCACTGGACGAGGGTGAACCTTATTACCTTCTCTATCAGCTCAAACATGGATCGGATGGCGCTATCAACCACTTGTTCCTCGGGCTTCTTTCGAGCTTCCCCAGACTTGTTGCGAGCGTATCTAACCGATTCGCCGACAAGCTGGCTAAGAGGTAGCCCCCTCATCCACTTGAGCGCGGTCGCGGTTACATGATTTGCGTATCGCCGGGCGCCTTCAGCATTCGGGCCGGAAAGCTCCATCCGTCCGAGGTGCTTGAACATCCTACGTATGATTGCGTTGTAAACCTCGTAGCCGTCGAATGCAGGATTGACGGGAATCAAGTTCTTGAAATCACCCTTCGCAATCTTTGTGCGAAGCCGATTCAGCAGTCTGGCAAGCGAAAGAGGATCTACAACCCAGTTTGCGGCTAGAACACTCGTGGGGAGGCCGAGCGCCTCCAGTGCGTGTTTCGCTATCTTCTCGATTCTCTCGCGTTGACTAGGGTCTAAATCGAGGCCCGGACGGCTAAGCAACTTCGCCAAGTCTCCTTGGGAGGCTCTGTACAAGATAAGACCAGAGGCAGAGGCAGTCCGAGCGCTGTGCTTCTCGATTGGGACTCGCAAATCTGCGGTGCTCTGCAGCGTATCAATGATCGCCTCGAGATCCTGATTTACGGCCTCTTGAAATGCGATCTTGATGGCGAAACGCTTTCGAGTAGAAAGCGGGTGTGTGTCCCACTTGTGATAGTCCACAAGAAACACATTTCCGACGACATCGCGACCAAGCCGCCCAGCACGGCCGGCAAAGTTCCACAATGACGCTTCATCCAACTGCTCGCCCTTGTTGCCGCGCGTTGGTGTGTCTATGAACACATTGCGAGCGGGGAGATTCACGCCCTGAAAGAGAGTAGTGGTGCAGCACAAGAAATCCAGATGGCCTTCGCGGAACGCGCCTTCTATGCCCTCCCTGAGAAGGCTCGGCATGTTCCCATAGTGGAACGCAACCCCGTTTCTAACAAACTTGGCTAGAGAATAGGACTTGTGAACATCCTTCTCGATGAACTTAGCCAGCTTTTCGCGTGCTTGAGCGTGAGCATCATCCGTCTGCCTGTCGCTCGAATTATTGGAAATCTGCCGGGCTAATGTCTCCGCACGAGCGGCTCCGGTAGCGTAGACCAAGGATCTTCCAGTTTGGCCAAGCTCGAGCGCGACAGCTGCCAGTCGCTTGTCTTCGGAAACACCAAATCCTCGGCTCGAATTGAAGAAGCCAATCCTCTCGTTACTTCCATCCGCAGCGATCAGCTCTAGCTCGAGCCGTTTTTCGTCGGCATAGTCAAAGTTGACGATAATTCTGTTCTGAACAACCGGAGATAGGCCTGTTTCGCGAATACTCAGGTCTTCAATTCCGACAGCAGCGCCTAAGTCTTCGAATCCTTCTACTCCGGGCGCCAAGAAAAGTGCCCGCGCGCTGGGATTTGCTCGTCTAAGCTTTTCTATCGCGTCTTGAAGGATCATGCCACGACCATCGTCACCAATGGCCTGTGCCTCGTCCACGATGATCAAGTCGACCTCATTCGTAAGGCTCATCGTGGACAACAGCAGCTGAAGTCGTTCCTGCGTCAGTACATAAACCTGTCGCTGTCGATTTAACGGATCAGAAACCGGAATGGTCGTGACTCGAATGCTGTCGCTAATTGCTTCCAGCTGCCGCTCGAGTGTTTCTTGAATCTCCGATAGAAGTGCGCGGGTGGGCGCCACGTAGATAGCAGTAAACTTCGCGGCACTCATGGCGCTCATACGAAGATGTTCGAGAACGACGAAGGATTTTCCGGCAGAGGTGGGGGCAGAGATGGCTACAGAGTGTTTTCTGGATAAGGAGTGCCAAACCTCGAACTGAAAATTAGTAAGGGCCCGGCGCACTCCACCGATGGGAATGGTGTTCATCTCGGCAAGTAGCGCGTTCCTGAGTGCGCTCTGGAAAGAGCTAGTGTTCGCGCCATGACGAGTGATCTCGCCTAGCCCGGGAAAGTTCCCTAGCTGTGCAAGCACCGTCGTCGCGCCATCGATGATTGGCGCGCTGGTACTGGAAATAGTGCAGAAGACCGCAATTTGCTGCGCCGTGTCTTTGGCGATATCACTTTCACTCTGCGCAAATATGCTTGCGGAGGAAACCAGTCGCCCTAGAGCATCCTCAGCGAGCAAGTGAATGCGGTCGCCATCCCTGCTTTCGCTTGGAGGTAGCGTTGCAATGATTCCCTGTGATCTCAACGCAGAGAGATCTCTCGCGAATTCTGGGCGAGCCAGTATTTGGGCGCTTAGTTCGTTAGCGAATATGGCCACTGTTTGCCTCTGCGAATGCCGTCTTCAATCCGTTGATGTCAGGAACTGCAATAAGGAACACTTCGCACTTCGCGAGATCCAGTCCCTTCGCCAGCGCCTGCTTCGCCAAAAGCTTGGATATCTGCTCACTCTTCTCAGCGTAAAGTGAGGAAAAATGGTCCTCATGTGCCGAAATACTCTGACCTTGTTCTACAGGAATTCTCTGCGCATAGCTTGACTCGGAGAAGGTCAAACTTCCCACGTGACGTTCTCTGCGTTTGAGACTGGCGCCAGATTCGGCATAGGGGTCAAAGTAATCCTTGATCTCACTCCTCAGCGGCTCCGGAAGCGAATCCAAGTTGGATAGGTCAGTGATTATCCGCAGCTCATTCTTACGCGCTGAAGCGTCTTTCTGATACTTCGAAGCCGAGTCGCAGAATTCTCGCGTCGCGTCTGAAGAGCTTGGTGAGAGCTTCGACTCCAGCAGAAACAGGGTCGCGGTCCCGTCGTCTTCAAGGCGAATATGAAGGCCGTCAACACCATGCACGGGCATCTGTGAAGATGTCTTAAGAGCCATCTTAGAGCCGATTTGCGGTGCGTCCAGAAACCTTACCGCTACCGCATAAGAGATTAGTTCTCCGACTTCCCCATATCGAGCCTTGTTCTCCTCCTGATAGCGGATCAGAAGATTAGTGGCCTCTCTTTGAAGTCGAGTATGTAGCGCGGTGTCAGCGCCAGTCGATGACTGGGCCCCAGCAGCATTGGCTGCCTTACGCTTCGCAAGAGGAATGACGTAGTTGACCAGCTGATCGGAAAGTACGTCGATGAACTCTCTAAGCTGGGGCTCGTCCTCCCTGAATCTGACGAACAGCATCCTTGTCCCGGGTGTTCCGGACGAAGCCTCTCGCAAAACGTTATCTATTCCCCTGATGGGGTCTAGTAACGCCTTCAGCGATCCATCAGCACTTTGGGCCATCCCTAGACATCCTCGTCCTCGTTTTCAGGGATGTTAACGCACCGTGATAGGCCATCAAGATTTGGTCGATGTACTGATTTCTTCAGAAATAAGTACACTGGTCCCTCAGGGGCCCTAGATCCCCTTCCGTTCCCTCATGGAGGGGGGCGTCTATGAAGAAGTCTCTCGTCCCGGCCGTTGCCTATCTGCGTACAAGTTCGGCCTCCAATGTAGGCGAAGGGAAGGACTCCCATCTCCGGCAGACCGCCGCCATTGAGGGATATGCGAAGCGGGCCGGCTATGTCATTCGGGAGCCCGCGTATTACGACGCCGCAGTGTCGGGAGCGGACCCCATCGATGTCCGGCCGGGGTTTCGCGCGCTGTTGTCCTATCTGGCGGACACGCCCGAAGTGCGGGTGATCTTGGTGGGTAATCCCCCCGCCCATTAGCTGACGCCAGAAGTGGAATTTTCTCGTACGCTTTCCCGAGGAGGTTCCATGAAGAAGTCCCGCTTCACCGACAGCCAG
>NZ_LMGY01000021.1 GCF_001427585.1 Pseudoxanthomonas sp. Root630
TGGCTGTCGGTGAAGCGGGACTTCTTCATGGAACCTCCTCGGGAAAGCGTACGAGAAAATTCCACTTCTGGCGTCAGCTAATGGGCGGGGGGATTACCGTGATAGATCTTGTTGGCATGTCGGTCGAAGATGACTGAGTAATGGTTACGCAGTCTTTCGAAAAGGGTGACCGCTAGTGAGCCCTCCTTTCCGTCTTTGCGAGAAACCGCATAGCGATGCAGTGCGCCCAATACGGTATCGGGTACACAGCAGCAGGGCGTCGCTCCCTTGGACACGATGTTGACCTCTGGTGCCTGTAACGGTCGACGCTGGTTCTTGGCTTCCAGCTCGGTGTAGGCGCGGGTCACCGCCTCCTGTACGTCCGCCCTCGAAACCTTTGAACGGTTCTCCTCAACATGTATCGCGATCTCTGCGTCATCAGCAATCTTCAGGGCCGTCTCGAGAATCTCGCAAAGCAGGTCGGTGTAGGTCTTGGCGTACTCGCTCGGGCTAGTCAGCGGCGCCAGGGCGACCATGACCCTGACAGGTGAGGCGGCGATAAGCTTGACCACGGCCTCACGCTGGGACCATGTCGCATCACTCCAATGCAACCCCTTCTGGATGATAGACAGCGGATCGGCTGTCCCGAACGCATCTCCGGCCTCTTCGGCGAACAGCGTCCGTAGTTCTGTATCCAACCGGCCAGGCTCCAGAACGTCGGCAAGGCAGAGCGCGAGAAGCCGTGTGCCATCCGGATGGACGATCTCGGCCTCATCAACGAACCACGAAGCAGGTCGCAGCTGGATGACGGGCCTAGGCTCAAATGATTTGGCGATGTCATTCTCGTCGCATACCTTCTGCCAGGCAGCGCGCAGTCGATGCGCCAGACGCGGTTCGATGCTGGATACATAGTTGACCGTGCCATCCAGACGATTGACGTTGTGCTGTTCGGTGCCCCCCTCGCCGCCCCGCGATAGATGCTCCAGGAAGCCGAACTTCTCGATGTAGTAGAGCTCCTGCCTGAGCTTGTGCTTCATCGCGCGCGGGGCGTGGGGCGCGGCCTTGTCGGCCACGCTCAGGCCGGTGACGTAGTGCTTCTGGCCGAGCTTTGAGGTGCGGAACTTGCTCTTGTTCAGTCGGAAGAAGTGACGCTTGAGTACCGTTTCGATGATCTCTCGTGTGGGCAGTTCGCCATCGCCGGACAACGTAATGTCATCGGCATAGCGTGTGTAGGTGAGCCCCCACTCCTTGGCCAACGCATTCAAATCGTGGTCCAGGGGTGTTGCCACCAGGTTGGCGATCATCGGGCTGGCGTTAAGTCCCAAAGGAAGCGTGCCTTCGATGGTCAGGAAGCGCCCCAAAGCGTTGGTCACTGCCGGCTGCAAGCCTGCCGCTTCCAGGGCGAGCTCGACGCGCGCCAACGTGATGGAGGGAAAGAAGTCCTGAATATCTGCGCTAAGTAGCCGCTTGGCACCCACGTGGCGTCTTGCGTTGTGTCGTGTGGATCGGCCTTTGACGTAGCCAAAGGCGGCCTCATGGGGAAACAGGGAGCCGGGCCGGGAGAGGTAACGCTCCAGTACCCGTGCGGCAGACTTGTGGGCATGCTTGATGACCGGGCTGTGCGCTTCCCACACGACGCGGTACTTGCTCAGATCAAAGCTATCGAGCGAGAGCGTGACGATCCCCCGAGCGTCCTCAACAGGCACCGAGGGCAATGCACGGACGGCCCGCTTGGGGATCAGATGCCGGCGATAGATGCGCTCAGGCTCGCTGTTGTCTGCGATGAACGTGAAGATCTGCGTCGCAACGCCCAGCGCTTTGGCCAGTTGCTCAACGTTGGCCGGTCGAGCCAACTGCGGGATGTAGTCATCAAGGCTCATAGCAGGGGTGGGCGCCGTGCTGGAGAAGCAAGTGATACCGCGATGGCGGACGCGACTCGCGCCCTGAACCACAGGCAGGGACGCCCACCCCTGACTCGATAATATCAGCCGGCGGGGCTCCCGCTAGCTGCATGCATTCGGCTTTGCCGGAAGAGGATCGCAACGGCACTCAGGGCCTGCGCGGCGGCGTTGATGCATCTGCGACAATGCGACTTCCTTGCCCTGGAGATGCCAGCTGATGTCGTTCAAATCCGTCCTGATCGCGCTTGGATTCAGTCTGCTCGTTGCGGTAGGCCCGGTGATGGCTCAAACCCCTACCCGCGCTGCCGCCTTGGCGCCTGCCGGCGCACCGGCTCTGGGACCGGTAACGGCGCCGGTCACGATCGTGGAGTTCTTCGACCCGGCCTGCGAGTCCTGCCGCGCGATGTATCCCCACGTGAAGCAACTGCTGGCCGC
The DNA here is from genome assembly GCF_001427585.1 of Pseudoxanthomonas sp. Root630. Classification (GTDB taxonomy): domain Bacteria; phylum Pseudomonadota; class Gammaproteobacteria; order Xanthomonadales; family Xanthomonadaceae; genus Pseudoxanthomonas_A. The sequence goes on from NZ_LMGY01000021.1 coordinate 2,316, forward strand.
CCATCCCAAGGACGTGCGCCTGGTGATCCGCTACGTACCCTTCCATGGGCAGGTATCCAAGGAGGCGATTGGTGTGCTGGAAGCAGCCCGGGAACAGAAGAAGTTTGAGCCGGTGCTGGAGACCTTGATGCGAAACCAGCCTGTGTGGGCCAGCCATGGCGCGTCGGATCCGAAGAAGGTGTGGGAGTTCGCTCTCGCCGCGGGCCTGGACCGCGCACGCGCACAGCGCTATCTGGCGACCGGAGCCGTCGAGACCCTGATCAAACGCGAAGTGGCCGCCGTGGAAGCGGCCGACATTCGCGGCACGCCGACATTCTTCGTCAACGGCAAGCTGCTGTCCGAACTGGGTCCTCAGCAATTGAGCGCGCTCGTGGCAACCGAACTCCAGCGCACCCGTAAGAAGCCCTGATCTTGGCGCGGCCTGCCGAGGTATTCGGCAGGCCGTGACGACGTAGAGAAGGATCACGACGTGGTGCCGCCGCGACCGTGATGTCATCAGCTTGAGGCTGTGGCGTTATGACCTGTCCCTGTAGGCCAGCAGACGCAGCGCGTTGAAGACCACCAACAATGTGGAGCCTTCGTGCACGGCCACCGCCGGACCGATACCGAGACCGAAGATCGTGGCCGGCACGAGGAAGGCGACGATGCCGAGGCTGACGAAGACGTTCTGCCGGATGATGCCGCGCGTGTGACGACTCAAGCCCACGGCGAATGGCAGGTGCTTCAGGTCATCGGCCATCAACGCCACATCGGCCGTTTCCAGGGCAACGTCCGAGCCGGCCGCGCCCATGGCGATGCCGACGGTGGCGTTGGCCATCGCGGGCGCATCGTTGACGCCGTCGCCGACCATGGCGACCTTGTCCTGATCGCGCAGCTTGCGGATCGCCTCGACCTTGTCTTCGGGCATCAGGTCGCCCCACGCCTCATCCAGACCGACCTCCTTGGCCACGGCCTGGGCCACCTTCTGGTGATCGCCAGAGATCATGATCATGCGCTCGATGCCCATGGCCTTCAGGCGCACCAGCGCCTGCTTGGCCGCCTCGCGCGGCGTGTCCATCAAGCCGATCGCGCCGAGCTCCCGATCCCCCAACCGCACGACCATGGTCGTCCTGCCCTGCTCGCGTAACGCGGCGATGGCCGCCGCCGCGGCGGCGCCCAGGGCGGGAACTCCATCCGCGCCGAACATCTCGGCCTTGCCGATCCATACCGGCTGATCGCCCAGACGGGCTTTGACGCCGCGGCCGATCAGGTTTTCCAGATCCGAGGCTGTCGGCAACTTGCCCGCATCCAACCGGCTGCGACCATCACGCGCGATCGCGGCCGCCAGCGGATGATCACTCAGCGACTCCACCGCAACGGCTACCTGCAGCAGCTCGGTCTCCGAGGCGCCGTCCACCGGCACCACATCGATGATGCGCGGGCGCCCTTCGGTCAGGGTGCCGGTCTTGTCGAAGGCCATCGCCTTCAACGAACCCAGATCCTCTAGCGGCGCGCCGCCCTTGATCAGCACGCCCCCACGCGCCGCGCGGGCGATACCGGACAGGACCGCGCTCGGGGTGGCGATGGCCAACGCGCACGGACTGGCGGCCACCAGCACGGCCATGGCGCGATAGAAGCTGTCGCGGAACGGCTCATCCACCACCACCCAGGCAAACAGCAGTAGGAACGCCAGCACCAGTACCGCAGGTACGAAGATCCGCTCGAAGCGATCGGTGAAGCGCTGGGTGGCCGACTTGCGTGTCTCGGCCTCGCTCACCATCTTCACCACCCGCGCCAGCGCGGAATCCTCGGCGCGCTTGGTCACTTCCACTTCGATCGCGCCGGCCCCATTGATGGTGCCTGCGAAGACCCGACTGGCCGCATCGACGCTGTCGGGCCGGCTTCGTGCCAGCGCGGCATCCTCCACCGGCCGCTTGTCCACCGGGATGGACTCGCCGGTCACCGGTGCCTGGTTGATGCTGGAGTTGCCCTTCAGCAGGAACCCATCGGCCGGCAGACGCTCATTGGGACGCACCAGTACCCGATCACCAAGTTGCAGGTCGCCGACCGGAATCTCGGTGGTGGTCTCGCCGCGGATGACGATCGCCGTGTCGGGTGCGAGTTCGGCTAGCGCCTCGATGGCGCGCTTGGCGCGTCCCATCGCGTAGTGCTCCAACGCATGACCCAAGCTGAAAAGGAACAGCAGCAACGCACCTTCGGCCCAGGAGCCTAGCGCGGCGGCGCCGGCGGCGGCGACCAGCATCAAGGTGTCGATTTCAAAGCGCTTGAGCTTGAGGTTGTCGTAGGCCTCGAGCAGCGTGTAGGCACCGCCAAAGACGTACGCACCGATGTAGCAGGCCGTGGACAACCACCCCGGCAATGAGGCGGCGAACTTCTCGATCAGAAAGCCCGCCAGCAGCAATGCACCGCACGTCAGGGCGAAGATCAGCTCGGCGTTGGGGCCGAGCAAGCCGCCGGCGTGGTCGTGGTCGTGCTTCTCCCCCCCGTGCTCGCCCTCTTTGCCGTCATGCGTATGACCGGCGTGATCCTCATGCTGGGACGGCTTGCCCGTCGCCACGCGTGCAACGCCCATGCGCTTCAAGGAGGCTTCCAGTCCGCCCTCGTCGATCTTTTCGCGCTCGAACTCCAGGTACACCGTACCGGCCGAGCTAGCGCGAGCTTCCAGTACGCCAAACACCGAGCTCATCTGTTCGGCCACGTTGCGGGCGCGTCGCTCATGCCCGATGCCGGTGACCGTCCAGGTCACGTGACCGAAGCTTTCCGTGACGCGTGCACCCGCGGCCTGGGCCAGCTCGCGAATGCGAGCCAGCGACATCACCTGCGGATCGAAGTGCACGCACAGTTGGCCCGGCCCCTCCCCCTCGGCAGGTCGAATGTGGACGCGGTCAACGCCGGGCCGCGCGAGCAGTTCGCTCTGCAGGCGCTCGATGCACGCATCGGCGGCATCCCGCACGTGGGGAAGCACAACGGGAATGTCCAGGCGCAACTTGCCAGGGGAGGTATCCATATCGATCTCGTCAGTGCTGCGCAGATGAACCTGAGTGTCCACAGCGCAGGTGAGTGCCACGCGACAGCACGGTCGTTGCGACCGGCGCACGCGATCCCAAAGTAGGGGCTACGCCAAGGCGGCGTGCGCCCGCGCGATCACGCGATGGGTGGGCGTAAGGGGTGCGTAGAGCGCTGGGCCAGCGCCAGGACCGCAGCGATGGGCGTATAGGCCTGACCGGGGATGAGCGGCCCAGGTGCCGGGAAGTCCGGCAGAATCACCGCGTGTGCGCATACGTCCGAATGATGGAACAGGCTGTGTGCGCCTTTGGCGTCTTCACCGGGCACATCGCCGCTGGCGTCGTGCGCGTGCTGAGTGGCGCTGAGATGAGTGGTTTGGTGCTCAAGGCCATGCAACTGCCCGAGCTGGGTCAAGACCGGATGGGCCTGCACTGCCACCGCGACCAGCCACAACACGCCCAAGGCGAGCCAGGTTTTGGCGTTGGCGGTCAGGATGCGCACTCGGTGGCCCCGGCTTGCACGAATGACCCGACGATACCGAACACCCTCGCGTCCGCCAAGCGCTGTTACACCGTAACGCCTTAACAAGAAGCGCTGTTTTCTGAATTACGTGATTGTCTAACGCGCAATGGGCTGACTACCATACCCCCACTATGAAACGCGCCCTGCGCCAACTCAGCCGTCTCCTGCGCCTCCCGGCGCTGGCACTGCTGTTGTTCGCGGTGGTGGCCAATCCGGTGCTGGCGGCCGTGGGCGATATCCACGAGTCGGCCCAGGCCGTGGCCGATCATGCCGATCCGGAGCACTGCGATGTCAGCGATGACGCCACCAGCGCGGTGGTTGATCAGGATGCCGGCGATCAGGACGAGGGTTCGGCCGGCGATCTGCTGCACGCGCTGGTCCATGGCGCCCATGCGTGCGGCCACCCGGTGGCTATTCCCTCGCCCGCCCTTGTGGTCGATCCGCTCGCTCCTCAGGCGATCGCGCCTGTGCACGAGATCCAGCCGCTGGATTCCCTGCAGCCGCTGTCCCTAACCCGTCCCCCGATTACGGCCTAACGCTGCACGCCGGCTTGCCGGTGCATCGTTCTTTCGCCTAATCGGAGATACCTCATGTGGTTGCGACTGGCAGCGTGCGCTGCCTTTTTGGTCGTGCCCGTTGCGTACGCGCAGACGGGGACGGCGCCCTCTTCTACCCTTTCGTTGGACGACGCCATTGCGCGCGTTGCCACGACACACCCTGACCTGCGCATCTTCGACGGACGTCGTCAGGTCCTGGATGCCAATCTGGCATCGGCGGCCCTCAAGCCCCCGATGACCCTCGGCGCAACCATCGAAAACACGCTCGGCACCGGCAACTATCGCGGTTTCAGCGAGGCCGAGCTCACGGTCACCCTGGCTGGGGTGATCGAGCGCGGCGGCAAGCTCAACGCCCGGCAAGCCCTGGCGCTGGCCAACATTGATACGTTGGCGCCGCAGCGTGAGATGGCAAGGCTGGACCTGCTGGCCGAGACGGCGCAGCGTTATCTGGCGGTCACCGCGGCGACCAAGCGCAAGAGCATCGCCGAGTTGGACATTGTTCAACGTAGGCGCGCTGTCGATGCAGCACGTACCCGCCTGACCGCAGGTGCGTCACCTGAGTCCGTCGTGCTCACCGCACAGGCGGCCTTGGCCACGGCCGAGCTGGATCGGGATCGTGCCATTGCCGATGAAGCGGCCACGCGCCAGAACCTGGCGGCCCTGTGGAATGAGCGTACGCCCAGCTTCACCGTGGCGGCGGGCAATCCCTTGGTGCTGCCGGAACTGCAGAGCTTCGATGCACTGAGTGAGTATCTGCAGAACACACCCGAGCTTGCTGAGTTGGCGGGCGTGGAGCGTGTACGTGAAGCCCAACTACGTCTGGCTCGTACGCAAGCTACGCCTGATCTGCAGTGGCAGGCCGGTGGACGCTACAACCGTGCTACGAGCGATGTGGGGTTCATGGCCGGCATCAGCATTCCGCTGGGGTCGGCACGCCGCGCCGCACCGGGCATCCGTGCTGCTGAAGCCGAACTGGCGATGACGCCGATCGAACGCGAGTCCCTGCGCATCGATCTGTACTCCGCGCTCACCAACGCCTACGGCAATTACTCCACGGCACGGTTGGAAGTCGGCCGCCTGCGTACCGACGTGATTCCACGCTTGGAGAAGGCTGAGAAGGCCGCCGAGTACGCGTGGAAAGCCGGTGCGATCAGCTATCTGGAGTGGTCGCAGCTGCAGGCGCAACGCGTGGAAGCCAGCGTGCGCCAACTGCAAGTGGCCGTCGACGCACAAGCTGCCCTGATCGAGATCCAGCGCCTGACCGGGCAGCCGATCGTCGCCAGCGGCACCACCACCCCATAAGGATTTCCAAATGAAGAACGTTGCAAAGATTGCAGCTCCGACGTTGCTGCTGGGCGCTGTCCTGATGCTGGCCGCTTGCGGTGGTTCCAAGGACGCCGCGGAAGAGAAAACGGCGCCTGCCAAAGAGGCCAGCGCAGAGGGTGATGATCACGGCGCCGAAGGCGAAGCCGGGCACGAGGAAGGGGAAGCTGGCCACGGTGAGGAAGCCGGCGGTCATGCAGAAGAAGGTGCCGAGAAGACCACGATCCCGCAGGAAGAAGCTGACAAGAGTGGCGTGAAAGTGGCCAAGGTCAGTGAGGGTGCCATCAAGAACGAGTTGGAAGTCCAAGGCGTGCTGACGCCGATGGAAGGCGGCGTGGCCCAGGTCACTGCGCGCTATCCCGGTGTGGTGCGTGCCCTGCGCGCCAATGTGGGCGATACCGTGCGTCAAGGCCAAGCGCTGGCCGTGGTTCACAGCAATCTCAGCCTCACCACCTACACCATCACCGCACCGATCAGCGGCGTCGTCCTCAGTCGACAAGGAAGTGTCGGTGGCGTAGCCGCCGAAGGCCAGCCGCTGTTTGAGATCGGCGATCTGTCCAAGGTGTGGGTCGACCTGCATGTGTTCGGGGCCGATGCGCAGTACCTGCGTCCGGGCGTGGCCGTCACGGTCAGTCGCCTGTACGACAACGTCAGCGCTACGACGACCATCGAACGCGTGCTGCCCAGCACGTCAACGGCGAGCCAGAGCCTGGTCGCCCGTGCCGCACTGCCCAACGAGGATGGCTTCTGGCGTCCAGGCACCGCGGTCAAGGCGCAAATCACGATGTCCACCAGCGATGCGGGCGTCGTGATTCCGCAGTCGGCCATCCAGAGCATGGACGGCAAGGACGTGGTGTTTGTGCGTGACGGCGATACCTACACGGCGCGGCCGGTGAAGCTGGGTGATCGTGACTCCACGCAAGTGGCCGTGCTGGAAGGCGTGAAGGCCGGCGAGGACATCGTGGTGACCCAGAGCTACCTGGTCAAGGCGGACATCGAAAAGTCCGGCGCGACACACGCGCACTAAAGGAGACCGTCATGCTCGAAAAAATCATAAAAGTCGCGATTAATCATCGCTGGCTGGTCATGACGTTGACGGTGGCCTTGATCGCCATCGGCATCTGGAGTGCCCGTCAGATCCCTATCGATGTCACCCCCGACATCACCAACGTCCAGGTTCAGATCAACACCGAAGCGGCCGGTTACTCGCCACTGGAGGCCGAGCAACGCGTCACGTTCCCCATCGAGACGGCCATGGCCGGTCTGCCGAAGATGGAGTACTTCCGCTCGATCTCCCGCTACGGGCTGTCCCAGGTCACCGTCGTGTTCAAGGACGGGACGGACATTTACTTTGCGCGTCAGCAGGTCTCCGAGCGCGTGGCGCAAGTGAAGGCGCAAATGCCCGAAGGTATCGAACCCACCCTGGGTCCGATTGCCACCGGTATGGGCGAGATCTTCTCCTACACCATCGATGCCGATCCCAAAGCCCGCAAACCCGATGGCACGCCCTACACCGCCACCGATCTGCGTACGCTGCAAGACTGGGTGATTCGTCCGCAACTACGCAACGTTCCGGGTGTGACCGAAGTCAACACCATGGGCGGCTTCAAGCGTGAGGTTCACGTCACGCCTGATCCTGCCAAGCTGCGCTCGCTGGACCTGACCTTTGAAGATGTAGTGACGGCCCTGCAGGCCAACAACCAGAACGTGGGCGCCGGCTACATCGAACGTAACGGCCAGCAGTTCCTGGTGCGTGTGCCGGCACAGGTCTCGGACATTCCTGCCATTCAGAAGATCGTCGTCACCCGTCGTGACGGTGTGCCCATTCGGGTTCGTGATCTGGCCAATGTGGCCGACGGTGAAGAACTGCGTACTGGTGCGGCAACCCAGAACGGCCACGAGGTCGTGCTCGGCTCGGTGGTCATGCTCGTGGGCTCCAACAGCCGTGACGTCTCCCAAGCCGCGGCCGCCAAGCTTCAGGAAGCGGCCAAGAGTCTGCCCAAGGGCGTTACTGCCACGCCGGTGTACGACCGTACCTCGCTGGTGGATCGCACGATTACCACGGTCGCCAAGAACCTGATCGAAGGCGCGTTGCTGGTCATCGTCATCCTGTTCCTGCTGCTAGGCAACTTCCGAGCTGCTCTGATCACGGCTGCGGTGATTCCACTGTCGATGCTGTTCACCTTGACCGGTATGGAGCGCGGTGGCGTGTCGGCCAACCTGATGAGCCTGGGCGCACTGGACTTCGGTCTGATCGTCGACGGCGCGGTCATCATCATCGAGAACTGCCTGCGTCGCTTTGGCGAACGTCAGCATGAACTCGGGCGTGAGATGACGCTGGAAGAGCGTTTTGAAGTGGCCTCCAGCGCATCGGCCGAAGTGATCCGACCGAGCTTGTTCGGTCTGGGCATCATCACCGCCGTCTACCTGCCGATCTTTGCCCTGACCGGTGTGGAAGGAAAGATGTTCCACCCGATGGCCATCACCGTGGTGCTGGCGCTGACGGGCGCGATGATCCTGTCCCTGACCTTCGTGCCCGCTGCCGTGGCGATGTTGCTCGGTGGCAAGGTCGAAGAGAAAGAGAACTGGCTGATGCGCTGGTTCCGTGGGCGCTACGAACCTTTGCTGGATCTGAGCCTGCGTAGCGGCAAGCTGGTGGCCATCGGTGCGATCGCCCTGCTGGTTGGCAGTGGGCTGCTCGCCTCTCGCATGGGTAGCGAGTTTGTTCCCAGCTTGGATGAGGGCGACTTCGCGCTTCAGGCCATGCGTATTCCCGGCACCAGCATGACCCAGTCCTTGGGCATGCAACGCATCGTGGAAGAACGTTTGCTGCAGTTCCCAGAAGTGGAGCGAGTGTGGTCGAAGATTGGTACGGCTGAGGTCGCCTCCGACCCGATGCCGCCGTCGGTGGCTGACACCTTCGTGATGGTCAAGCCGCGTGATCAGTGGCCCAACCCGCGCAAGCTCAAGGCGGACCTGGTGGCGGAAGTTGAGGCGGAGATGAAGAAGATCCCCGGCAACAACTACGAGTTCACCCAGCCGATCCAAATGCGTACCAACGAGCTGATTTCGGGCGTGCGCGCGGACGTGGCGATCAACCTGTACGGCGATGACCTGGATACGTTGCTGGAAGTGGGCCAGAAGATCGAGGCCGCCGCCCGCAAGGTACCCGGTGCAGCTGACGTTCGCCTGGAACAGGCTGCTGGCCTGCCCATGCTCTCGGTGCTGCCCGATCGGGATGCCTTGGCACGCTATGGCCTGAATCCGGCTGACGTGCAGCGCAACGTGGCCACGGCCATCGGTGGTGAGGTGGCGGGCCAGCTGTTTGAAGGCGATCGACGCTTCGACATTGTCGTGCGTCTGCCGGAACAGCAGCGCCTGGATCCCACCGCGCTCTCGGCATTGCCCATCTCGCTGACGGCGGCCATCGCGGCCAACCAGGCTGATGAGTCGGTGGGTACGCAGGCCAACGCCGCGCAGGCGCAGGTCGTCCCGCTGAGTTCAGTGGCGCGCGTAGAGATCTCCGAGGGCGCCAACCAGATCAACCGCGAAAACGGCAAGCGACGCATCATCGTGACCGCCAACGTTCGCGATCGAGACCTGGGTAGCTTCGTCTCGGAACTGCAGTCGACTATCGACAAGCAGGTCACGGTACCGACCGGGTACTGGATCGAGTACGGCGGCAGCTTCGAGCAGTTGATCTCGGCCAGTAAGCGTCTGTCCATCGTCGTGCCGGTGACCCTGGTGCTGATCTTCGCCTTGCTGTTCATGGCCTTTGGTTCGGCCAAGGACGCGCTCATCGTCTTCAGCGGGGTCCCGCTGGCCTTGACCGGTGGCGTACTGGCGCTGGCACTGCGCGGAATTCCGCTGTCGATCTCGGCAGGCGTGGGCTTTATCGCCCTGTCCGGTGTGGCGGTGCTCAACGGCCTAGTGATGATCAGCTTCATCCGAAGCTTGCGCGAGAGCGGACAACCCATGGCCGAAGCCATTCGGGAAGGTGCGCTCACACGTCTGCGCCCCGTCCTGATGACGGCATTGGTCGCATCGTTGGGCTTCGTCCCGATGGCGCTCAATGTCGGTGCGGGTTCGGAAGTGCAGCGTCCGCTGGCCACCGTGGTCATTGGCGGAATCATCTCCTCCACGTTGCTGACGCTGGTGGTACTGCCGGTGTTCTACCGGTGGGTGCACACCCGCTTCAATCGCACCCCGGCGCACATGAAATCGTGACAGGGCACGGCGGCGGTGTACGCACCGCCGCCATACCCCGTTCCTAGCCGCTCTTTTGCATCTGTTCTTAGGAGAACACGCATGAGCACAGGGCATGATCATGGAACGTCCGAGATCCGGTACGAGAAGCCCCTATGGTGGGCGCTCGGCCTGACTTCCACGTTCCTCATCGCCGAGATCATCGGCGGTCTGGTAACAAATAGCTTGGCGCTGCTATCCGATGCGGCGCACATGATGACCGATGTCATCGCCCTCACCGTGTCGCTGATCGCGGTGCGTATGAGTCGACGTCCGGCTGATGCTCGCCGCACCTATGGCTATGCCCGTATGGAAGCCATCGGCGCGATCATCAACGGCGGTCTGTTGTTCGTGGTTGCCGGTTACATCCTGTGGGAGGCGGTCGGGCGCTTTCGTGAGCCGCCTGAAGTTGCGTCCACGGGCATGTTGGTCATCGCCACCCTGGGTCTGATCGTCAACCTGATCTCTATGCGTCTGCTACGGGCCGGCAGTGGCACCAGCCTGAATGTGAAGGGTGCCTACCTGGAGGTCTGGAGCGACATGCTCGGATCGGTGGGTGTGATCATTGGTGCGATTGTCATCAAGGTCACGGGCTGGACGCTGGTCGATCCGATCATTGCGGTGTTGATCGGCCTGTGGGTGCTACCCCGTACCTGGACCCTGCTCAAGCAGGCCGGCCATATCCTGATGCAGGGTGTGCCGGAAGGCATGGACGTAGCGGCCATCCGTAAGCGGCTTATCGAGATGCCGGCCGTGCAGGAGGTCCATGATCTGCACGTGTGGTCGCTGGGGACTGGGCAGGTCGTGCTGACGGCTCACATCGTTCTGGCGGCGGGAGTGCCCGATCCGGACACGATCCAAGTCGAACTCTCCCGGGTGATCGAGCAGCAGTTCGATATCCATGATGTGACTTTGCAGGTGGAACGCACTTCGTGCAGAAGCGAGGTGGGCCATGCCTGACCGGAATCTAGCGAGTTTCCGCAAGGTGTTCGCCCGATTCCAAGACACATCGCTCCGAGGTTCAACAAGCGCACACCGTCCGCGTTGGCGGGTGGCGCTGAGCCTGGAGCTGGTCATCCTGATGGTTGCCGTCTTCTTTGCGTTCACCGCAAACGGCGCCTTCTGGGCCAGTGTCAAAGAATCAGGCGTCCTGAGCGGCGCGAGAGAACTGCGTTTCTACATCGGGGTGACCGCCGCCCTGGTCGGCTTGCATGCGTTGCTGTTCGGCTTGGTGCTCAACCGTTGGATTGCCCGACCTGTTCTGGCGGTCCTGCTGGTGGCCACCGCTTCGGCGGCCTACTTCGCTAGCACGTATGCGGTCTATCTGGATCCGAGCATGGTCCGGAACGTGATCAGAACCGATACGCAGGAGGCGCGCGAGTTACTGACGTGGGACATGCTGGGAACCGTCCTGTTGATGGGCGTGCTGCCTGCTGCCGCGTTGTGGCTGGTGCACTTTCCTCGGGTGTCGATCAAGCGAGCGTTGTTGCGGCGGACGTTGTTCCTGGGCGCGATGTTTCTGATTGCATGCGTCGGGGTGATGGCGACGTTCCAGGATCTGTCATCGCTGATGCGCAATGACAAAGCGCTGCGCTACCTGATCGCGCCGGGCAACTACCTGGCGTCCATCACGCGCGTGCTCAGCCAAGAGGCCGGGAGCCCAAAGCTGCCGCGCCAGGTCGTGGCGGCCGATGCCCGGCAGCAGGCGCACGCGCCCTCGACCAAGTCCCACCTGTTGGTGGTCGTGGTTGGCGAGACCGTGCGCGCCCAGAACTGGGGCTTAAACGGCTACGAACGGCAGACCACGCCTCAGCTGTCGAAGTTGAACGTCATCAACTTCAGCGACGTCACTGCGTGCGGGTCCAACACGGAAGTCTCCGTGCCCTGCATGTTCTCCCTTGCTGGCCGGCGCAACTACGACCGCGAGAACATCGTGGGTTCCGAGTCGCTGCTACACGTGCTGGAGCGGGCCGGCGTCAAGACGTTGTGGCGGGACAACCAGACCGGCTGCAAGGGCGTCTGCGATGGTTTGTCCTTCGAGTCCTACCGCAAGCCGCCGGAGAGCTCGCTGTGCGATGACCAGGCCTGCCGTGATGCGGTGATGCTGCAAGGTTTGCACGATGTGATCGATGACAACCCCGGCGACACGGTGGTGGTTCTGCATCAACTGGGCAATCACGGGCCGGCGTACTTCAAACGCTATCCGGAAGCACTCCGTCAGTTTCGGCCTGACTGTCGTTCCTCGGATCTGGGCAGCTGCACGCGGCAAGAGATCGTCAACGCCTACGACAACGCCATCCTGGAAACGGATGACTTCCTGTCCAAGACGATCCAGATGCTCTCGCAAGACACCACGCACGACACGGCGATGATCTATGTCTCCGATCACGGCGAGTCGCTGGGCGAAGGCAACGTCTATCTGCACGGCTTGCCCTACTCCATTGCGCCGGACACCCAGATCAAGGTGCCGATGGTGGCCTGGCTTTCACCGGGCATGGCCAGCGGTAAAGGCGTCAACACCGCGTGCGTGCGTAGTCGGGCAAGCCAGCCGATCAGTCACGACAACCTGTTCCATTCCGTGCTCGGTCTGATGCAGGTCAGCACTACGGCTTACGACCCGAAGCTCGATGTGTTTTCGGGATGCCAGACCACGGCAGGAGCCTCGCCATGAGGCTCCCGTATTGCCCCTCACCTCTCGCCCGGCACCTGTTGCCAGGCCTTCGGCCGCTTCGAACCACGCGCTTGAAGCAGTCACTCACTTCTTCTCAAGGAGTCTCCCATGGCTGACGGTTATGGCCACCTGCCGCGTGGCCCCAAGCGTTTGATGATGGCGGCACGTTGGTCTGCTCAAGGACTGCGTGCGGCTTGGCTGCATGAGTCTTCTTTTCGTCTCGAGGTAGTGCTCGCCCTGGTGCTTGCGCCTTTGGGCCTGCTGCTGGGCGAGACCGGTGTAGAGCGTGCACTGCTGGCCACCACGGTCTTGCTGGTGCTACCGGTCGAACTACTTAACTCAGCGATCGAAGCAGTCATCGAGCGCTACGGCCCCGAGCACCACGAACTGGCCGGCCGCGCCAAAGACATGGGCTCGGCTGCGGTTTTCATGACGTTGGCGGTTACCGCCCTGACATGGCTGGCCATCTTGGCCAGCTGATGTCACCGGGCTGGAGGTTGATATGGCGTACATACTTTTTGGAGCACTGCTCTTTGCTGTGGGCTGGGGCCTGAAATCGGCGATGTCGGTTCCACACCCTGATGGCCTGACCGTCATCCTCAGCAGCACCGTCGTGCTGGTGGGCTCGCTGTTCTGGGTAGTAGTGACGCTGCACGCGCTGGATCTGCTGGTGGCGTTCAGACGCGACGATCGCCGGTACCTGTCTGAGTTCGCTGCGGCGATGCGGCCACGACTGCGTGAGTTGCTGGTGGCAACGCCGGTGATGTTGCTCGGCTTGCTCATCGCCTATCGATCCGTGGGCACCGCCGGCACCGTGGTCGCCGCTTTGGAGGCGCCGTTCTACGCGCTCGCCATCGCGTCGGCGCTGATGGCCAGACCCCTGCAGGCCACGCCCGTGCGTCGGCGACGCACGGGCATCGTGCTGAGCGTGATTTACGGCGCCCTGTTCGCGATCACGGCTGTCTTGCAATCAGTCGTGGCCACCCGTACGGGCATGCAGGGCGCCGCGCCGTGGCTGGGGGTGACGTCGGCCCTGGCCGCGATCGCGGCCTTTGTGTCGGCGGCCAAGTTCAGATCCTCGATCGAGCAGGCACGCGCTCTGTCATCGCCGGTGATCGAGAGCCTCGGCAATCCCTTTCCCAGTCATCAGAACGGGCCGTCCTCTCCCGACAGCCCATCGTCGCGTTTGCGCAAAGGTCCGTCCCCGCCGCATGGCGGGCGAAAGCGTCGACGCCGCTTCTAGATCGCGCGATCCCGCACTGAAGTTCTTGAGTCCTTTTCATCTGTTTGCACGAGCGATACGCCGATGCGTCATTCCCTTAGCGACCTTTCTCCCGGCCAAACCTGGCTCTTGATCCTGCTGGTCATCACGGCGCTGTTGGCGGGCCTGGGGCTACGCGAGCCGATGCCCGCGGATGAGCCCCGCTTTGTGCTGGCGGCCAAGACCATGGTGGAAACCGGCCAATGGCTGTTCCCCTACCGAGGTATTGAGCTCTACGCCGAGAAGCCGCCCACCTTCATGTGGCTGCAGGCGGCCAGTTATGTCTTGGTGCGCAGCTGGGATGTGGCGTTCCTGCTGCCCTCCCTGCTGGCGGCGCTGCTGACGTTGTGGCTGACGGGCGACATTGCCCGGCGCCTGTGGGGCAAGCGCACGACCGACTACACCGTGTTGGGCCTGTTCGTCTGCCTGCAGTTCGTGCTGCAAGCCAAGCGCGCGCAGATCGACATGGTGCTGGTGGGCATGACCACGCTCTCGCTATGGGCGCTGGTGCGCTACCTGCTTGAAAAGCCCAGCCCCTGGCTGCTGATGGTGGGCACCTTCGCCGCTGGCTTGGGCACGGTCACCAAGGGCGTGGGCTTTCTGCCGTTGTTGGTGTTCGTGCCTTGGCTGTGGGTGCGGTGGAAGTCGCCCCACCTCCTGCCCTCGCACCGAGGGGTGCATGTGCTGGCCGGCATTGCGGGTTTTGTGCTGGGCGCGGGTGTGTGGCTGGTACCGATGCTGGCCACGGTGGCGGCCTCATCGGATCCGGCCCTGCACACCTACGCGCGGGAAATGCTGTTCAAGCAGACCGGCACCCGCTACGCCAATGCCTGGCACCACGTAAAACCCGCTTGGTACTACCTACAGACCATGCTCACGCTGTGGCTGCCAGGCGTGCTGCTCGCGCCGTGGTTGCTGCCGGCGTGGTGGCGGCGTGTGCGTCGCGTGGACCCGCGTTACGCGCTACTGCTCGGTTGGGCGCTGCTGGTGCTGGTCTTCTTCAGTGCCAGCCCGGGCAAGCGCGAGGTCTACATCTTCCCGATGCTGCCCGCCCTGGCCATCGCGGCCGCTCCCTTGTTGGCGGGTTTGCTGCGTCGTCGCGGCGTTCGCGCCGTGCTGTGGTCCTACTTGTCGGTAGTGGTCACCGTTACCGCTGCCCTGGGGCTGTGGTTGCTGACCGCCTCACCCGAGCGCGTGCATGGCCTGCTCGACGGCCGCGGCATGGACATGGGCACGGTCAAGCAGGTCAGTGGATGGCTGCTGGGCTTCACCGTCGTGAGCCTGGTTGTGATGCTCGCCGCACGCCGGTGCGTGGTGCTTGCGCTGGTGGCCGTCACCGCCTCGCTGTGGATCACCTATGGCGTGGGGCTCATGCCGGCGCTCAGTCCGGACAGTTCTGCCAAAGCACTGATGCAGCGCGTGGAAACGACCATCGATCTGGATGCCGAGCTGGCCATGCTCGGCTGGCGCGAACAGCACCTGCTCCAGGCCGAGCGATCGGTTACCGAGTTCGGCTTCAAGAAGCCCTGGGTGGAGCAGTGGCAGCAGGCGCACGCCTGGCTCCTGCAGGACCCCACACGACGCTGGCTGTTCCTGCGCAAGGAAGCCATCGGGCCTTGCCTGGATCCAACGCAGGTCATCGACATCGGCGCCTCCAATCGACGCGCCTGGATTCTGGCACCGGGTACGGCCTGGATCCCGGACTGCGAGGTTCCGGCCACGTGGTCAGCCGATGTCAGTGAAGACTGAGTCCTCCTTCTCCTTTCCCGCACGCCCTTCTACTGAGTCCTTCGCCATGCAAAGCCCGTCGCTGCCCCGGATGCCCAGTCTGTCGGTCGTCATTCCCGTCTTCAATGAACGCGGCAACATCGGCCCGCTCGTGCAGGAGGTGGTGCACCACCTGCGCGGCAAGATCGCCTTCGACATCATCTGTGTGGACGATCGCTCCGACGATGACACACGCGAGGTGCTCGGCTGGCTAAAAGCCGAGGTGCCCGAACTGCGGGTGTTGCTGCACCATCAACGCAGTGGGCAAAGCACCGCCATCCGCAATGGCGTCAAGCACGCGTTCTCGCCCTGGATCGCCACGCTCGATGGCGATGGCCAGAACGATCCAGCCGATATCCTCAAACTGCTAGCGGCTCGCCAAGCCGCGTCACCGCAGGTGCGGCTGTTCGCCGGCTGGCGCACCGAGCGCAAGGACACGGCCA
This sequence comes from Pseudoxanthomonas sp. Root630, assembly GCF_001427585.1. Classification (GTDB taxonomy): domain Bacteria; phylum Pseudomonadota; class Gammaproteobacteria; order Xanthomonadales; family Xanthomonadaceae; genus Pseudoxanthomonas_A. The sequence continues at coordinate 18,111 of NZ_LMGY01000021.1, forward strand.
GCAAGCGCTGGGCTTCGCGATGGGCTAATCGCATCCGGCAATCGCTGCTGCGGGATGACACGCCCGATACCGGCTGTGGCATCAAGCTGTTCGACCGCGCTGCCTTCTTGGACCTGCCCTACTTCGACCACATGCACCGCTACCTGCCGGCACTGATGCAGCGCGCCGGCTGGAAGACCCTCAGTGTGCCGGTCTCCCACCGATCGCGGGGATCGGGCCAGTCCAAGTACACCAACCTAGGCCGTGCCCTGGTGGGCATCCGTGACCTGATGGGCGTGGCTTGGCTGATCCAGCGCAGCCACGTGACCGCCACCAGCGAGCTCAGTGCCGGCTCCAAGTCATGAGCGTCATGGACCAGGAAATCCTGTGGCTGAGCTGGACGGGCTTGCACACCACGCCCTGGAAGCTCATTGGCCTGACTGGCGCGGCCTTGTTCGGCGTGCGCTGGCTGGTCCAGTTCGTGGCGTCCAGACGCGCCGGCCGGCCGGTGATCCCGCGCTTGTTCTGGTACATGAGCTTGTGCGGCAGCCTGATGGCCTTGAGCTACTTCCTGTTCTCTTCCAAGCAAGATGCCGTGGGCGTCGTGCAGAACCTGCTGCCCGCCTTTACCGCCGCCTACAGCCTGTATTTGGATATCCGCGTGCACCGAAGGCACGACCGGGCTGGTCGCCAGGGCCAGCAAGCACCGGGTGAAGCGGGCGCGCTGGATCGCCTCAATGACTGAGGAGGTCTCCGCATTCGACACGCGCCCTAGGCCTGTCCCAGAGGCGGCAAGTCCGCCCAACACTCCCATCTCTCTGCCCGCTCACTTCAACGTCTGGTGGGGCCTACTGTTACCGGCCGCCACCCTGATGACGCTCACCGTCGTCCTGACTGGTGAGTGGGACATGCGCGTGGCCTCTTGGGTCTACGCCTGGGGCGACAACGCGTGGAGCTACAAGAACGGGTTCTGGACGGAGCAGATCATCCACAAGGCCGGACGAGCTGTTACCACTGTCGGTGTGCTGACGGTCCTTGTCCTGATCGCCATGACCTACCTTCGCCCGCGCCTTCGGGGCTGGCGAGGACCGGCGATCAGGCTGTTCACCGCGATCGCGATTTCTACGGCGCTGGTGTCCATCCTGAAGCGATACTCGGGGTTGGACTGTCCGTGGAGCATTGCAGGCTTGGGGGGAAGCAACCCCTATCTCACCCTCTTCGACTTCAGGCCATTGAAGAGCGGCTGTTTCCCCTCCGGACACGCTAGCAGTGGATACGCGTGGCTTGCCTTGTACTTCTTCTTTGCCGAGGTCCGCGTCAAGCATAGATGGACAGGGCTGGCGGTGGGCATGACTGTAGGACTTCTGTTTGGCATTGGTCAGCAACTACGGGGAGCGCACTTTCTCTCGCACGATGTCGTGACCGCGCTGATCTGCTGGGTCGTGCCTGCGAGTCTATTCATGCTGCGAGCGCGTCATCGTCAGCCACCACGGGGTGCAGCGGGCTGAGTGCACGACTTTTTCGACGTTATGTCAGCCAATTCCGGATAAAGAATATCGACTCTCAATGAATGTCAACTCTCGTCCAGAAGCGGGGATATCGATACCGATACGAGTCTAGTTCTTGGCTAGGAGGGGTATCGCACGGATATACAGAAGCATCGCGGCCAGTTCGACAATGGTTTGGGTCACGATGACGGCTGGGATGATCGGTAAGGCGTCGGGCACGGCGAGCGCCAACGGCAAAACTACCAACGAGTTGCGAGTTGCTGCTGCAAAGCCGACCGCTCGGCCTGCTGGTGCTGGCAGCTTGAATGCGCGTGCCACGACCAGTCCCAAGATGGGCGCGATGATCGCGAAGGCTAGATAGAAAGGTAGCGCGTCCATAGCAGCGCTTACTGCTAAGCTCAGTTGGGGCGTCACAGCCGCAATGACGATCAGTAGCACAAGTGCCGTGGCTGGCACAGGAAGAAGCCCACCTACACGTGTGAGCGTCGCAATGCCGCTGAACTTTGGAGATAGCGCTTGCAGGGTGGCAGCCAGCGCCATCGGCATGACGATCAAGATGACGAACGCGTGCAGGAACGGTCCTGGTTTTACCAAGCTCGAGGACTCAGCCCCTAGCAGCAGATTCAGATACACCGGCAACAGCAGCATCTGCACAATCAACAGCACGGGTGTGGCGGCCAGCAGTAACGAGGAATCAGACTTCCCAAGGTGCGAGAACGTCACGACATAGTCGATGCACGGACAAAGCAGCACGAACAGCATCGCGATGCGGATCAGAGGATCCCCAGGGAACAACGGCAAGGCCAAGGCCACCAACATCGGTATCACGATGAAGTTGGCCACCAGCAAGGCGCCCATGAAGCGTACGTTCCGCAGCGAGTCCCGGATGCGCGACAGGGGAACCTGGAGGAAGGTCACGAAGAGCATGACGCCCAGTGCAGGGTTGATCGCCGACTCAAGCGCCTCTGTGCCAGGCACCAGCATCGCCAGTACGAATCCGAGCACCAGCGCCACAAAGTAGATGGGCGTCTGGACGTGCTCAAGCCGCTCGCGCGTCAGCTCCCGATTCATGGGGCAGCTACCTCGGATTTGGCGGGCCGATTAGCCAGCCAGAAGCCGACAGCCAGAATCAACGCGGTGGTGATCTGCGCGCCGATGCCCTCAACTGTCGGATACAAGCCCAGCAACTCGACCCGCGGACCACCGTCGAGCCAAGAGATGGGCAAGTAGCCTGCTTCCTGCAGCGCCGAGACGGCCTTGCCGATGAGCACTACAGCCAGCACGGCAATCAGCAGCGAGCTGTACCGGAAGAACTGGCCGATCGGCAAGCGCCGGCTGTATCGCATCATCAACCAGGCAATGACGACCAGAACGATGGATGCCGAAAGGCCGCCAGCGATAACGCTGCTGGCATTGCCTTGGCTCCAGATGGCGGCATAGAACAAGATGGTCTCAAACACTTCCCGATAGACCACCACGAAGATCAGACCCAGCAGGAACAGACCCGACTTCCGGCTCAGCGCCTGACCCAACTTATCGCGTACGTAGCGTTGCCAGTTCTCCGCATGGCTCTTGCCGTGCATCCAAATGCCCACCCACACCAGCACCACCGCCGCCAGCAACGATCCGAACCCCTCGGACAGTTCTCGGCTGGCCCCGCTGATGGAGATGACCCAAGTGGCCAGCACCCACGTCACGATGCCGGCCCCTAATGCCGACACCCAGCCTGCATGGACCCATGGCAGCATTTCGGTCCGCTCGGCTTTGCGCAGCAGTGCGATCATCGCGATAACAATCAGCAACGCCTCCAGCCCTTCGCGGAGCAGGATGGTGAAAGCCGCCACGAAGCTGGCTACGGCCGATGTCTGGCCCTGATCTAGCACCTGTTCGGCTAGGGCGAAGAGATCGTCCAGGGCCGTGACCTGGCCTTGGAGTTCATCGGCAGCCACATTGGCCGCAATACCCGATCGCACGCGCGCCATGGCCGCTTCGATCTTCACCATCAAGGCGTTGTCGCGTGCCGCCAGCAGCGGCTCCACTGGCTCAAATCCGTCCAGATACGCAGACAGTGCCAAATCCTTGGCCTGTGTAGGTTGTCCGGCGCGGTAGGCCGTCATCGCCTCCTCAAGCAATTTGCGCGAGGTCGCCAACGCCGAGCTGACATCCTGTGCCTGTGAGGCGTCCGGATGACGACGCAAGTACGCCACGATGGCTGAGGCCTGTTCTGCCGATCCCACCGTTGTGCCCAATGCGGCGGGCGTAGTGCTGACGTAGGCATCGAAGTTGAGCTTGGCGCGCAGCGCCGCATCGCCTTCAATCAGCTTCTTTCCGGCATCGACCTGATCTTCCGGATACGCCATGGCCCCTACGTAGGTCGCCAGTGCCCAGCGATCCTCGACCGGCAAGCTCGCGTAGCTCACCATCGAGGTGCCTTCCAGGCCTTGGTCGATGACCTGGTAAAGGGCAAAGACGCTGCGCTCCTCGGCGCGCGCGCGATCGGTGAAATCAATCGGTGGGGGATCCAAGCCTGCACCGGCGGGTCCATCACCTGCACCCGAGGGGCCATGGCAGGCCGCACACAGCTGCGCGTAGAGAACCTTGCCACGTCCGTAATTGGGCGATTGCATTGGAAGCAGGGGAATCGGATAGGCCTTCACCAGGAGCGCAGCCAGCGCACGCGCTTGCTCTGCGATCTGCTCAGGCGCAGCTTTTGCCTGGATTGCCCCCTGCAGTGCAGTCGCATCTTGCTTCAACTGCGCGGATTCGGCTTTAGCGGGCAGCTGACCGATGGCCTCGGCAGCGGTCGCCGAGAATTCCTTCATCTCGGCGTACTCAACCTCGTTGACCACCTCGCCCTCGCGGACGGCCTCCCGATAGTCGACGGCGATGTAGTCCAGTAGCCGCCACGTCGTGGGCACGTTCTTCTCGGACGCAAAGGAGACATTGCTATGCAGGAGCGCCGCCAGGCCTGCAAGCACGAGGACGATCGATCGAAAGGTCATGTAGGTATCAACAGTAGGGAGAGGGGCCGGCTGGCGGCTATGCGTGATGGCGGCGGCTGATCACGGCAGTTCGTCAGGTCCCGTGGGACGTCCAGTGCATTGCGCGAACAACTTGATCGCCTTGTCGCAGTAGATGCAGTGCCCATGGCAACAGTCGTGCATCAAGAACGCGACAAGATCCGAGAGCGCGGGGAAGTCCGCGCTGTAGATGATCGATTTGCCCTCTCGGCGAGCCAGCGTTAACCCAGCCTGCTCCAGTTCCTTGAGGTGAAATGACACCCGGGAGGGTTGTGCGCCATCGAGCGCGGCGGCGATCGCGCCTGCAGACATGCCGTCCGCGCCGGCCACGACGAGCATGCGAACGATGCGCAGACGATCCGCATGGGCGATGGCCCCGAATCCCCGTAGCGCCGCGGTCTCGTTCATTTCAATATTTCAACATATGATGAAATATTAGGATGACGGCCACAGCCGCAAACGTCAACTGAGACTCATTCTTGATTGGGGCCGGGCCTACTTGGCTGGCCCTTTCCTCGTAGTGATGCAAGGTGCTCTGGCGAGGCGGCAGCACGCTGGAGCGTGGATGCGGCCTATCGGTTGCGCGATCGTCGCGGTCGTTTGTTCGGCCGCTTCCTGAAGGTTGGCAACGCGTCCTGCGTGACCCGCTTGCCCTTGGGATCGGGCGTGGCGATATCGCCCATGCCCACCGCGGACAGCTCCTTGAGCATCAGCATCACGGTGGGAGATCGCCGAATCTCACCGGTGGCCATCGCCACTTGATAGTTGGAGGCAGCGATGTAACAGCACAGCGCGCTCACCAGCTGCAGAGCGATCACCCAGGCCTGCGCCAGCACCGGTACATCGCCGGCGACGACCAGCCAAATCATGTACAGGCTGCCCACGCTCATCAGCAGCAGCGCGGCACACAAAACAAGGGCCCGTGTCTTGGGCGCCGCCACATGGGGGCGTCCGAGCTTGGTCGCGATCCGCGCCACGGCCAGCAGATACACCGGCAGACCCGACACGGCGATCTGCAGCAGCGAGAGCGAGGTGGCTGTACCTGCCAGCCAGAGGCCGGCGATTGTCAGGACCCCCGCTAATAGCATGTCGGCTAGCGAAGGACGCAGCGCGTGCCAGAAGCGTTTCAGGGAGGCCAGATCCCCCTGCGTGGCCGCGAGCCTGACGTCCCATCCGTGCAGCGCGAGCAAGGTAAGGAAGACCGCCCCGATCACCGATCCCAGCCACGCCAGCGCGAAGTGCATCCCGCTCCAGGGCATCACGAAGGCACCGACCGTGCCCAGGCCCACGCCCAGCATGAAGATGGCCGACAGCGCGTAGATCACGTCGCGGTTCCTGACAGGACGCGTGCGTACGCCTTCACTGCGGCCACCGCGAATGCAGGTCGTCGATGACATAGCGGTGGGCATGCTGCTTTCCGCCCTGCCCCAGATGGGCGTGACCCTCGGGCAGCTCCTCGTGGGTATGTGTGATCTGTTCGGGATCACGAGAGCTCCACACCCAGCGGGCCAGCACTGCGCTCAGCAAGGCCACCATGGACAAAATCCCCAACGCTGCTGCAAATCCCAGCTTGGCGCCCAGGAAACCTGCGATCGGGTACGCCAGCAGCCAACACACGTGCGAGAGGGAAAACTGTGCGGCGAACAGGAACGGCAGATCCTCTTCGGCGCCGGAACGACGGATGAGTCGGCCACCGGGCGTTACCAGGCCCGCGTACGACATGCCCAGCAGCAGCCAGATGCCCGCCACGACCGGCCAGGCAGGCTTGCCGCCGACACTGAACCAGTACACGGTGGCCGCGCTCAGCACCACCGTCATCGCCGTGGCGGCCGAGAGCATGATGCGGCGATCGGCGATGCGATCGAGCAGGCGCGGCAGGCACAGAGCCACCAGCATCGAGCCCACGCCGAAGGCGGCCAACAGCCAGGCCACCTCCCGCTCGCCGCCTTGCAACACCGTGCGCGCGACCACGACCGTGTTGACGAACACCATCGCCCCGCCGGCGGCGGCGCAGAGATTGAGCAGCAGCAAGCCGCGCAGGCGTGGCGTGCGCAGGTAGATCTTCATGCCGCGGATGGCCCGCGCGTAGGGACCACCGGCGCTGGCGCTGCGCGTACCGACAGGGAACGTCGTCCACATCACCAGCAGCGCCGACAGCAGGAAGCCGGCCGAGGTGCCCACGAACAATCCTTGGAACGCGATTACCGTCAGCAGCGCGGCGGCCAGGGCCGGACTGAGCAGACTCTCCAGGTCGTAGGCCAGCCGCGAGAGCGACAAGGCCCGGGTGTACTTGGCCTCATCGGGCAGGATCTGCGGGATGACCGACTGGAACAGGGGCGTAAAGCACGCCGAGGCCGACTGCAGCACGGCGATCAGCACGTAGATCTGCCAGATCTCGGTGACGAACGGCAGCGCCAGTGCGACCAGGGCCCGGATCACGTCCAGCCCGATCAGCACGATCTTGCGCCGGTGCGGCGGCACCACCGCACCGGAGACCGGCGAGAGCAGCACGTACACGATCATCTTGATGGCCAGGGCCAGGCCGAGCACCTGCCCGGCCTGATCGCCGGCCAGGTCGTAGGCCAGCAAGGCCAGCGCCACGGTCGCCAAGCCCGTGCCCAGCAAGGCGATGACCTGGGCGGCAAAGAGCTTACGGAAAGTGAGGTTGGTCAGGACATCCAACATGGGAAGACCTCAGCAGTGGTGGCGGCAGTACGGGTATCGCTACAGCCTCTGACGTTCGAAATAGATGCCGGAGTAGGCATTCACTTCGTAGTCCGGCTCGAAGGGCACGCGCAGATGGCGCTCGGGTAGCTCCCAGCGATCGCGTATCTGATAGCCGCGTTCGGCCATCTGTTGCACCAGCGCGGCATCGGACTGGACCCGATACGGACACACCGCCACACCCAGGTTCTGCAAGGTGAAGAACTCGCGGGTGGCATGCAGCGGCGTGAGGTTGAACAGGACATGGCGCGGCGGCGCGATCAGCCGGTCCAGCAACTCGGGCAGGCTGTACTCCAGGTACTGCAGTGCGCCGGTACTGATCAGGACATCGCAGCCGTCGGCGACCTCAGGAATGTGGACGAAGCGCAACTGACCCGACCGATCCCGTCGCGCGGACAACAGCCGACCAGCCTGCAGCACCTTGTCCAGGTCATGGACGTTCCAGATCAGTCCGGCCGGATAGTCGATGTAGCGACCAAAGCCGTAGTAGGCCAAGCCTACGTGTCCGCCCAGATCGAAGATGCGCCTGGCGCCATCAGCAATGAGCTGATGGATCCAGTACAGCGCCGGGTAGTCGCAGGCACGCAGCCGGTTGAGCTGCTGGCGGTACATGATCGTGACCTGATCCAGGTCGTAGCTGGCGGGCAAGACCTCCGAGGACAGGCGCTCGGCATCGAGCAGCGCGTCCTCGTAGCTGCGGTAGATGCCGTAGTACAGATTGCCGTGCTCGTAGGGCTTGGAGAAATACCGTCGATACATCGGTTTGCCGACACGCCGGAGTCCGGGCAGCTCCATCACCTCGCGTGCCAGGCGAACCACGGCGTGCTTGATGCGCCCTTGGTCTGCGCTAGATTGAGCGGACATACCTCACCTCGACAGAGAAGGTGTCCCAAGGCGATCGGGAAGCCGACCGCCTGGGACGGCGAACGATCAGTTGGTCTTCTTGGCTTCCGGGGCCGGCTTCTTGGCGCCGTCGGCCTTGGCCGGCTTTTCCGGCACGCCGCACTTCTGCTTGAGCGCCTTGACTTCAGGGAAGGCGGAGTCGTCGGTGAAACGCTTGGTGTCCTTCAGATCCTCACAGGTCTTGGGGATTTCCTTCTCTTCGTCGTGCGCGCCCGGATGGGCCAGGGCCGACAGCGAGACCAGCGACAGCGCAACCAGGCCGGCAATGGACAGTGAACGAGCTTTCATCTTCAGTTCCTTCGTGATCGGCGCGTGGCCGAGGATGGGTAGGTGTCGCGAGGACCCAGGCTCGCGACGGTGGGTCGAGGCGATGCCACGACCCGCTTAAGGCGCCTGGCCGCCACGGGGTTACATCACGCGCTTGATCTGGGCGTAGTCGCCGGCCGTACGCAGGGTGATCGTCACCGTGGCCTCGCTGCGGTTACGCCAGAACCAGCCGTGGCTGCCGTTGAAGGCCGCTTCCAGCACGCCTTCGTCGGCGGCCACGCCGCGTCCTTTTTCGTAGCTGGTGGATTCGCCGCCGGTACCGCCATCGCCATGGGTGTCGAAGTTCACGACACCGCCCTGCGCGGTCCAGGTGAAGTTCGCCTTTTGACCGGCTGTCATCGCCAACTTGACCTCCGCGCCTTCTCCTGGCGCCAGAACGACCTGCATCTGATCGCGCCATTGCGTGGTGTCCACGGCCGGTGCTGCCGCCGCTGCCGGTGCTGCGGGGCTGGCGGATGAGGCGGCCGATGAGATCGGCGCGCCTGCCGCGGCCGCGGCCGCATCACGTGCGGCATCGGCGGCGGCTTCTTCAGCCAACTGACCCTTGATCTCACCCATCTCGGTTAGCCCGAGCATGCGGCCGACACCGGTGGGGTCGATGGCGTACTCGGACGGCAGCACGACGGTGACCAACAGGACGACGGCCACGATGAAGGCGATGATGGTCGAGCGCAGCAACTGGCGCGAGGACGGCAGATCGGTGTTGAGAGGCTTGCTGTTGTACATGGTGTGTTCTCGCAATGTCTTGAATTAGGAAACGAAGTAGCCAGTGAGCTGCATGCCGATCAGGATGAAACCGGCGCACATCATCGCGACGTTGGCGGTATAGGCGTGCTTCCAGAAGCCGCGCGAGCGGCGCCAGTAGCCCATCACAATCAGGATTGCGCCCAAGGCCAGCAGCTGGCCGATTTCCACGCCGACGTTGAAGGCCAACAGGTTGGGCACCAGACCATCGGGAGAGATGTCGTACTCGATGATCTTGGTCGACAGGCCAAAGCCGTGGAACAGACCGAAGATCAACGTGGCCGCCTTGGTGTTGGGTTGAAAACCCAGCCAGCGTTGGTAGGCGCCCATGTTGTCCAGCGCCTTGTAGACCACCGACAGGCCGATGATCGCGTCGATCAGGAAGCTGTTGATGCCCACGTTGAAGTACACGCCCAACAGCATCGTGGTGGAGTGACCCACCGCGAACAGCGTGACGTACAAGGCGATCTGCTTCATGCGGTACAGGAAGAAGATCACGCCCAGCAGGAACAGGATGTGGTCGTACCCGGTGGCCATGTGCTTGGCGCCCAGGTAGGCAAACGACAGCAGGTGCACCCCGCTGATTTCCTGGATGTAGCCCTTATCACCTTCGGCTACGGCATGGGCCAGCGCGCCGTTGGCGGTGAACAACAACAGCAGCAGGCCCGCCAACAGAACCAGCGTGCGCGTGGTGGAGGCGGAGATCATGCCGCCCCATCCGGAGGGTTTGTAGAGAAGTGAGTTCATTCGCATCTATAGGTATGTGGAAGGGATCAGGAGGGGGTGGAGCGCACGCGCGCCCCACCCCACTGGATTACGGGGCGCTCGGAACGTGCTCGACTTTCGGCGGCGCCTCGGCGCGCGGCTCTTCCTTGCGATGGACCATGCGGTACAACGCCGGCAGGACCAGCAAGGTGAGCAAGGTGGAGGAGATGATGCCGCCGATGACCACCGTGGCCAGCGGACGCTGCACCTCGGCACCGGTGCCGACGTTGAGCGCCATCGGCACGAAGCCCAGGCTGGCCACCAGCGCAGTCATCAACACCGGCCGCAGGCGCGTCAACGCTCCTTCGACCACCGCCTCGTGCAAGGACTTGCCGTCCTCACGCAACTTGCGGATGAAGGTGATCATCACCAGGCCGTTGAGCACCGCCACACCGGACAGGGCGATAAAGCCCACGCCTGCCGAGATGGAGAACGGGATGCCGCGTAGCACCAATGCCATCACACCGCCGGTCAGCGCCAGTGGCACACCGCTGAAGACGATCGCCGAGTCCTTGGCCGATCCAAAGGCCATGAACAGCAGGCCGAAGATCATGACCAGCACCACGGGTACCACGACCGTCAAACGCTCACTGGCCGAGATCAACTGCTCGAACGTACCGCCGTACTCGATCCAATAACCGTCAGGCAGCTCCACTTCGCTGGCTACCTTGCCGCGCAGCTCTTCGACAAAGGAGCCCAGATCGCGACCCCGCACATTGGAGGTGATCACTACGCGGCGCTTGCCGTTCTCGCGACTGACCTGGTTGGGCCCCAGCTCAATGGCGATCTTGGCTACCGCACCCAACGGGACCGAGGATGGCAACGCCATGCCTTGAGTACTGGCATCACGCTGTGCCGGCACCATGATCGGCAGTGCAGCGAGCACCTTCAGATCCTGGCGCTTGCCTTCGGGCAGTCGCACGACGATGTCAAAGCGTCGATCACCCTGGAACAGCTGGCCCGCGTTGGCGCCGCCCAGGGCGGCAGCCACCGTGTCCTGGATGTCGGCCACGGCCAAGCCGTAGCGCGCCAAGGCGGCACGGTCCGGGTCGATGACCAACAGCGGCAGGCCGGTGACCTGCTCCAGCTTCACGTCGGCATTGCCTTCGATTCGACTGGCCACGTCTTCGACCTGCGAGCCCAGGGCTTCCAGCTGCGCCATGTCATCGCCGAAGACCTTGACCGCCACTTCCGCGCGCACGCCGGCGATGAGCTCGTTCATGCGCATCTGCACCGGCTGGGTGAACTCATAGTTGTTGCCGGGGATGGCGCGAACGGCCTTCTCCAGCTCGGCTACCAGCTCGGCCTTGGGCTTGCGCGGATTGGGCCACTCATCCCGATCCTTGAGCATGATGAAGGTGTCGGCCACCGAGGGTGGCATCGGATCGGTGGCCACCTCGGCCGTACCGAGCTTGGCCACGACCTTGTCGACCTCCGGGAAGGCCTTGATGACCGTCTCCAACTGCTCCTGCATGCCCACGGCCTGGGTCAGGCTGGTGCCGGGAATGCGCAAGGCGTGCAAGGCGATATCACCCTCGTCCAGGTTCGGAATGAACTCCGTGCCCAGTCGCGTGGCCAGCACACCGCACAGCACCACCAACACTGCTGCCGCCGAGACCACCGCCACCCGCATAGCCAATGCCTTTTCCAGCAATGGGCCGTACAGGCGCGACATACCGCGCATGATCTTGGTTTCCTTCTCCTCGACCTTGCCGGTGACGAACTGGGCCACCGCGGCCGGAACGAAGGTCAGCGACAAGGCCATCGCCGCGGTCAGCGCCATCACCACGGTAATCGCCATCGGGTGGAACGTCTTACCTTCCACACCGGTCAGGGCGAAGATCGGCAGATACACCGCCGCGATGATGAACAAGCCGAACAGGCTGGGCTTGATGACCTCGGCACTGGCCACGGCGGCCAGATCGAATCGCTCCTCACGGGTGAGCAGACGGCCCAACTGGTGCTGCCGTTCGCCGAAGCGACGCAGGCAGTTCTCCACGATGATCACCGCACCGTCCACGATCAGACCGAAGTCCAGTGCACCCAGGCTCATCAGGTTGGCCGAGACCCGGTTCTGCACCATGCCGGTGATGGTCAGCAGCATCGCCACCGGAATGACCGCCGCGGTGATCAGCGCCGCGCGGATATTGCCCAACAGCAGGAACAGCACCGCGATGACCAGCAGCGCGCCCTCGAGCAGGTTCTTCTGCACGGTGGCGATACTGCGATCGACCAGGTTGGTGCGATCGTAGATCGCCTTGGCAGTCACGCCCTTGGGCAGGCCGGCTTCGATCTGCTTGAGCTTCTCGCCAGCGCGCTGGGCCACTTCGCGACTGTTCTCGCCTACCAGCATGAATACCGTACCCAGCACGACCTCATGGCCGTCCTTGGTCGCCGCACCGGTGCGCAGTTCCGAGCCGATATGCACATCGGCCACGTCCTGCACCTTGAGCGGCAGTCCTTCGCGGGTCGCCACCACCACCTGACGCAGGCCGGCCTCATCGCCGATCTGACCGGGGATGCGGATCAGGTTCTGCTCACCGCCCCGCTCGATATAGCCGGCGCCGGTACTGGCGTTGTTGCGCTCCACCGCCGTGAGCAGGTCATCGATACTCAAATCGAAGGCCAGCAACTTGGCAGGATCCGGCGTGATGTGGAACTGCTGGACATTGCCGCCGATGGTGTTGACCTCGGTGACGCCTTTCAGATTACGCAGCTGCGGGCGAATGACCCAGTCCTGCAACGTACGTAGATCGGTCGATGTCCACTCGGTGCCATCGGGCTTCCTGGCGCCGGCATCGGCCTCGACCGTGTACATGAAGATCTCACCCAGACCGGTGGCGACCGGACCGAGCGTGGGCTTCACGTCAGCGGGTAATTGCGAGGCGGCTTGTTGGAGCCGTTCGCTGACCTGCTGTCGGGCGAAGTAGATGTTGGTACCGTCTTCGAACACCACCGTGACCTGGGACAGGCCATAGCGGGAGATCGAGCGGGTGTATTGCATGCCGGCCATGCCGGCCAAGGCGGTCTCAACGGGAAACGTTACCCGTTGCTCGGCTTCAAGCGGTGAGTAGCCGGGCGCCTCGCTGTTGACCTGGACCTGCACATTGGTGATGTCAGGCACGGCGTCGATGGGCAGACGCCCATAGTTCCAGACGCCCAGCGCACTGACGGCTAACACCAACAGCAGGACCAGCCAGCGATGCGCGATCGCGGCTCTTATGACGCGTTCTAGCATTGTCCTGTCCTCAGTGGTCGTGGCTGGCGCCAGACTTGTCGACGTCCGCCTTGATCAGAAAGCTCTGCTCACTGACGTAGGGCGTGTTGGGTTTCAGACCCCCAAGCACTTCGACAAACTCACCATCGCGTGCGCCCAGTTCGAGCATGCGCACCTCGTAGGTCTCCCCTACCTGGGCAAAGACCACGGTGAAATCGCGAAAGCGTTGAAGGCCCGACTCTTTGACCGCCAGCGGGACCTCGCGCGAGGCCACCGTCACCTCTGCCGAGACCGCCATGCCCGGGCGCCAGCGCCCTTCGGCGTTGGGCAGGGTCACGCGTGCCACCACCGTCTGGCCGGTGGCCAGCGGCAGCAGCGTCTCGATCGTGCCTTCGGCACTGGTACCGCCCGTGGCCGAGGAGACCTTGACCTGCTGGCCGGGCGTGATCTTTTCCGCATCCGGACCAATGGCGCGCAAGTCGACCCACACATCCGACATGTTGGCGATCTCCACCAGCGTGTTGGTATCGGCCACATCGCCCACGTTGGTCGGGCGTTGCAACACAATGCCATCGAAGGGCGCGGTGACGGCGTAGGTGCGCATGCTGTCGTTGCCCTCGACCGTGACCAGCGTCTGGCCACGCTTGACGCGATCGCCCTGCTGGACCTGGACCGAGCGCACGATGCCGGGGAAGCGTGCCTTGACCTGCGCGCGCCGGTTGTCATCCACGGCCACATTGCCCATCACCTGGATGGTCTCGCGGATCACCACCGGTCCGGCGTTCTCGACGACCACGCCGCCGTCTTTGGCGGCTTGGGCCGGGATCGTCGTGCGGCCTTCATAGGAGTCGTAAGTCCAAGTATGGGTTTTCCCCGCGTACTGGGCTTTGACTTCCACATCGAAGGAATGCGGCTCGGTCACCTGGCCGCTGCCGGTCAGGTACTGGTCTTCAGGCGTGAAGGTGAAGATATTGGTTTCCCCGTCCAATCGCTTGAGCGTCACGGTGGGAACCACTTCGCTTGGCTTGATCAGCTTTCCATCTTTGTAGGCATACAAACGATACTGAGGTGGAACGTTAGTTTCGAAGATCGTGACTTCGATGGCGAAATCCCCATCACGCAGCATGCGGCCGCGATTGGGACCGCGCTCGTAGTCGCCGCTGGCCGGGGCCGCTTCAGCGGCGGCTTCACCGGCCTTGGATGCCGGTTCACCGCCGCACGCCACCAACAGCAAAGGCAACAGCAAGAGAGTGAGATGACGACTCATGGAAAGGTGTCCTGGGTGGTTGCGGTGAGCCGATCGAGCTCCACCAGCAAGGTGTGATAGCGCGCATAGGCCTCGACGAGGCGCTCGCGCAGTTCAAAGAGCGTGGTCTGCGCCTGGGAGAGCGAGAGAAATGAGAACCGCCCTGCTTCGAAGCCGCGCCGGGTAAAGGCCAGGGCTTGCTCGGCTTTGGGCACCACACGTCCGCGCAACGACTCCACCTCGGTGCGTGCATGGCCCAGTTCCTGGTACTTCTCAAAGACCAGTTGATGGCGCTCGAACTGCTCGGCTTTTCGGCGCGCTTCGATGGCCGCCAGTTGCGCGTCGGCTTCGGCGATGGAGTACCCCGCCCGCGTGCGGCTGCCCAACGGTACGGACACCGACATCACCAGACCTTGATCACTGGGCCCTTCCAGACGACGCACGCCGACGTTGAAGTTCAGATCGGGTTTGCGAGCCGCCTCAGCGATACGACGACGGGCTTCGGCCAGGCGAGCCTCACGCGAGAAGGCTTGCTGATCGATCGTGTTCGGCAAGCGCGCCAGCAGCGTGTCCAGCGGTTCGACCTCGGGCAGATCGGTCAGATCAGCAGCCACCGTGTCGAAGTCCGGGATCGTGTCGCCCCAGGTCGCGGCCAAGGTGGTGCGGGCGCTGCTGAGCTCGTGCTCGGCATGCTCACGATCCAGCTCTGCGTTGGCCACGACGATTTCAGCCGCACGCAGATCCGACTCGGGGTTGCGTGCGGCCCAGACCCAGCCTGCTACCTCGCGGCGCGTACGCTCGGCTTGGCGAACGCGTTCGTTGGCAAAGTCCAGGCGCTGCTGATCCACTGCGACTTCGATGAAGCGGGCCGCCGTGCGACTGGTCAGTTCGATACGCGTGGCGTCGGCAGCGGTTTGCTGCTGATCGATCTCGGCAGCGCCCAAGGCCTGGCGAGCGGCGCGCTTGCCGCCCAACTCGATCAGACGGCCGATCCGCAAGGTGCTTTCGGCCGAATTCACTCCGCTGAGTGAACCGGTACCGCCCACGTTCTCCAGTTCGCCGGTGACGAAGTACTGCGGGGCCAAGCCCTCGCGCTCGGCGCGGGCACGGACGGCATCGAGTTGAGCTGCTTCGGCCGCTAGGGCCGGATTTGCACCTAAGGCGCGGGAAACCGCCTCCTGCAGGCGCAGAGGTTCAGTGGCGTGTGCCCATGGCACAACACCACAGGCTCCGGCCAAGGCCAGAACCCATGCATAACACAAGTTCACGGAACATCTCCGATTGGTTGATGGACAGACGTACTCAGGCCGCGCTAACGGCGGCCGGCCCTGTCATCAGGCAATCGGAGGTCTAAACGGCGAAGAGAGTCGCTGGGGAAGCGAAGAAGCCGGCGTCCACTGCAGACGCTGAGAGGCAGCCACTTCGACGGGCGGCAGGCGGAAACTGGTGAGCAGGCCGGAGGAAGAACCCGAATCGGCCTGGTGCATCAGCAGGTGCGTGCCCGAGGCGTGGTCTTGGTCGTGATCGGCATCGAGGGCATCGCCAGGATGGCCGTGGCCGTGCTCGCTCGCGACTTCGGCCGCATGCGCGGCCCCGTGGATTTCACCCACGAAATTCAGTGCCGGCCGCACGAGAACGCCCAGCACCAGCAGCAACAGCATGCTGACGTGCAAGACACTCTTGGCGCGGGCGGAAAACCGGATCACTGCATTAGCCTACGGGGTTAAGGACGGGCCTGTCCAGCACAGACGTTCGGGAAAGCAGCACCCACCAACGGTCTGCGATCAACGGGCATAACGGGTCAGCAAGTCCATGATGGCGCCGGCTTCCTTGGCCCGCTCGGCCTCGGTTTCGGCGGTCACCACATGCTCGCTCAGATGACCGGCGAGCACTTCCATCATCAGCGCATGCATGGCGCCCTTAGCCGCGGCAATCTGGATCAGCAGATCACCGCAGTCGCCTTCGGCTTCCAGTGCGCGCTCCAATGCCGCGACCTGACCGCCGATGCGGCGAACGCGGGTGAGCAGCTTCTTTTTGTCGCGGTGGGTATGCGCCATGGAAGCGATCATATACCCTATGGGGGTATCCAGCAACCCATCCCTGCCCCGTCATGAACCTCGATGCCCTGGCCGCTACGCGGCGCCATTCCCACGCCTTCGACCAAGGCAACCCGCTCGCCGAGCGCAACACGCGTCGGGCCATGATCCTGACCCTGATCATGATGGTCGTGGAGATCACCGGAGGCTGGTGGTACAACTCGATGGCCGTGTTGGCCGATGGATGGCACATGAGCTCCCACGCGTTGGCACTGGGCCTGTCGGTCTTCGCCTACGCCTGTGCGCGCCGCTTCGCGCAGGACCGTCGCTTTGCCTTCGGCACGTGGAAGATCGAAATCCTGGGCGGTTACACCAGCGCAATCCTGCTGCTGGGTGTGGCAGGCCTGATGGCCTTCCAGTCCATCGAGCGCCTGTTCCGCCCCAGCACCATCCACTACGAGCAGGCCATTGCCATTGCCATCGTGGGCCTGGCGGTCAACCTGCTGTGCGCCTGGTGGCTGCGGGATCACCATGATCACGGGCACGGGCACGACGATCACCATCACCATCACCATCACCATGAGCATCATGGCGATCACGGACACAGCGCCCATCACGATCTGAACCAGCGCTCGGCTTACCTGCATGTCATCGCCGATGCGGCGACCTCCGTGTTGGCGATCATCGCGCTGCTGGGTGGCATGTACTTCGGTGCGGCCTGGCTGGACCCGGTGATGGGGCTAGTGGGCGCGGCCCTGGTCTCGGTGTGGGCCTGGGGCCTGATTCGCCAGACCAGCAAGGTCTTGCTCGATGCGCAGATGGATGCTCCCGTAGTGGAAGAAATCCGCGAAGCCATCGAGCAAGGCTCGGTGCCGGCGCGTATCAGCGATCTGCACGTCTGGCAGGTAGGCCGTGGCAAGTTCGCCTGTGTGGCCGAGGTCGTGACCGAAGATCCCGTGCATCCGGATCATTTCAAGCATGCCTTGGCCATTCACGAGGAGATCGTGCACGTGACCATCGAGGCGCGGACCGCGCTCAGTGAAACGCCGCGATGAGCCGCCCCTCCCCTTGCACGGACATCTGCCAGTTCGATCGGAAGACCGACGTATGCGTGGGCTGCTTTCGCACCACCGAGGAGATCCGCAGTTGGCGCAAGTACACCGAGCACAAGCGACGCAGCATTCTGTCGCACGTGCCGCGGCGGCGGGCCAAGATCCAGGCACGTCGCGGCCAGCCGTCATAGCTTTGCGCACGAGCGCAGCGACGGCTACAGCACCTGCAGGGTAATCAGCGTCAGCACGAGGTAACGGCCCACCTTGGCCAGCGTCACCAGCAGCAGGAAGCGCCAGAGCGGCTCTTTCATGACCCCGGCGGCCAAGGTCAGCGGATCACCAATGATCGGCACCCAGCTCAGCAGCAACGACCAACTGCCATAGCGCTGGTAGCGGCGCTGGGCGCGCTCCAGGGCCGAGGCCGATACCGGAAACCAGCGACTGGTGCGAAAGCGCAGCAGTTGCTCGCCCAACCACCAGTTCACCACCGAACCGAGCACATTGCCGGCGCTTGCGACAAGCAATAGTGCCCACACCGGATAGCCGGCGACCAGCAAACTCACCAGCACGGCTTCGGACTGTGCCGGCACTAGCGTGGCGGCCAAGAACGCAGCCAAGAATAAACCCAAGTAGATCATCAGGTCAGCAATCGATGGGCCTGGGAATACAGTCTCTGTTGACTGACAGCATAGCCCACGATCAGTGGCGCCCGAGAGTGGCATGTTCTGACTTTTTGTAGGAGTTCTCTCAGCTACGAGTGCGGTGTTGTCCGACTTGAACGTGACAACCGATGCAGGTGAGTCTGGCCTTGCCCAGCGCAGCACCGTTTCGGTCGCTCAGTTGCGTCATGCACCCCGTGAGCAAGGGTGACGGGTACTGATGTTCTGTCGCATTTGTCTGCTTGCGATCTGAATTCACGCATTTATGTTGCAATGAGCTTGCTAGAGGACTTCTCTTCGCTCTAACGGCTCTACTCCTGCGCGGGCCGCAAGCTACCGCCTACTGGCACATTCGCGGCTAAGCAGGCACTAGATGGCGATCATGCGTTCATGTAGGTGTCTGGCCTACCACACATCACTAACATCAGCGAACTAGCGTGCTGCGTGCTGAGCAGGCGGCGGGCTCCAGCAACTACTTCCGACGTCGCATGGAGGAACTAACGATGGGCCGATTCACTACGGTACTAGTTGGTCTACTCGCAGTCTTGGCCGCTAGTACGTCATTACACGCACAGAATGCCAGTGTCGAATCCACGCATGTCAACGGCGCCGCACAACAGCAGGAGATGCTGCAACAGGACGTGGCCTTGCAATTGGCCTCGATCAAATCGCGCCAGGATCTCGAGCAATATCTACGCAACTCGGGAAGCGCTTCGCCACTGGCCGCGCTCTCGGAATCGGGCAAGCGTCGCTTCATCGCCAGTCTGAAGTTCAATGAAAGCGGCATCACGAGCTTCAGTTACGGCGACCTGCAGACTGAACTCAACGCCTCGCAGATCTATCAGGTGATGAGCCTGTTTGGTGCCCAGCACACCGTGGCCATGATGCGGAATGTGCGCATCCAGAACGCAGTCGATGAGCAAATCATGCGTCCATTGGGCGGCCCGCCAGGTCCCGTGTGCCCTTCTCAGCCTTGTGACTACGAAGGCTACGAGTGCGCCAAGAAGGCGACCTGTTCCTACAACATCAACACGATCTGCATGAGAAATTGCTAGTCTTTCGGCTACCGGATGCTCAGGAAGATCCATGCACAGGATCCAGCAGCAGTTCTGCGCACTGTTTCTCATCGGCATCGGCGCCTTGAGCGCTTGGCCGGCCAACACCTTGGCTGGCCAAACGCTTGATGGGCGCTACGACCGCTTCATGGAGGTCCACGAGCAGACCCGCGGCCAGTCCACGGCCGAGCGTGCGACGGCGATGTCGGCCGCCTTCGACAATGGCTTCGCCGCCGCGCTGGCGCGTGATCCGGCCAGCATGGATAGTCAGGATCTGGCGACCCTCTTCAATGCGGCGAACATCGCCCACGCTTACTCGATCCAGGCCACGCACTTGCAGGCGATGCAGCGCGCCTTCGGCGAACTCCAAGCACGGGCTTTGGTCGAGCGACGCAGCTTCTCGGATATGCACGCGGCCCTTATGGCCTCGCGTCAGTTTGAGCAAGCCTCGGCTTTGGAGAAGACATTTCCCCAGTGGAACGTCGAACCGGCGCCGACGCTGGCGACCTCATCAAGCTCGGGGAAGACCGCGCTCGCGGTGCAAGAATCGGGTAACACCCTGACGCGCACCACGTTGGCGGTGGACCAGGGTGCCCGCGTGGTCGTCATCTCCCACCCCCTGTGTCACTTTTCCCGCAATGCCATGGCCGCCATTGAGGCGGACCCCGCCCTGTCTAAGGCCATGGCCCGCTCGCTCTGGCTGGCCCCGGTGGACCGAAAGCTCAATCTTGACGTGCTTCAGCAATGGAACCGCGAGCATCCGGAGCACCCCATGGTCATCGCTTTCGACCGGGCGGAGTGGCCTAACTTCGATTCGTGGTCCACGCCCATGTTCTACTTTCTACGCGACGGCAAGCTGGTATCGGTTGTAGAAGGGTGGCCCAGCGAGGGCAACAAGGAAGCCTTGCTCAAGGCCGCCAACCAGATAGGCCTGTAACTCCTCAGAGCACGCGCAGGATTCCCCGCGCTTCTGCGCTCCCGGCGACGCGCAAAGATCGCTAGGACGTACGACCGGTACACGCTGCTATAGCGCGGGCCACTTGTGCGCTAAATCCATCTAGCGCCCGGCTGCTGCCACTATGTGATCCATGATCCACCTCCTCCGTGGAAGCGGGTTGACCGGCGCGGCCTTGTTCGGTTTGCGATGGCTGGTCAAGTTCGTGGCCTCCAAGCGCGTGGGCCGACTCTCAGACTAGACGAACCGTGTGGCCAATGGATCCGGGCCCTATGCCTCGCACTCCCGCCGAGTGAGCATGTCAGGATCGACGCGTGGTTATCTAGCCTAGTTCTCTCGTAGCGCGAAGCGGCCCTAGAAGCCTCCAGCCCCCCTCAAAATCTCAATTCAAAGGGAGCTAGATCTGGTTTAATGGCGGCATGACCGCGCCCCCCCTGACCGAAGCTCGCCACTCGCTCAATGCGGTCTGCCCTTATTTCACCATGTTCCCTCTGAGCTTCCCCTTTCGGGCGCTCAGACAAGCATCACCACGCGCGGTCGTCCTGGACCCGTTCTGCGGTCGGGGAACCAGCAACTACGCGGCACGCTTTCTGGGACTACGCAGCTACGGAATCGATACGTCACCAGTGGCTGTTGCTATCGCCAAGGCTAAATTGGCCGACACCACACATACGGCGGTGATGGAGCTGGCCCGTCAGATTCTGACCGAGCATCAGGACTATGAAGTGCCAGAGGGAGAGTTTTGGGAAGGCGCTTATGATCCGGACACGCTGGATCAAATATGCCGTTTGCGTGCAGGACTGAAGCGTCGCCGAACTGAAGAGGCAGCATTGTTGCGAGGAATCGTTCTTGGTTGCTTGCATGGTCCGCTGGCCAAAGATCCTGAAAAATCGGGTTACTTCTCGAATCAGATGCCGCGGACCTTCGCCAGCAAGCCCGCGTATTCGGTGCGTTACTGGACTAGTCGAAATCTTCTGCCTCCTAAGATTGACGTCCTGAAGCCCATCGAACGTCGACTGGCGCGTATCGCTGCCGAAGAGCTCCCCAAGCGAAAGCATCACGGCTTGATTACGCAGGGCGACAGCACTCACGCCACGTCCTATGCGAAAGTCCAGGACAATCTCTCTTACGTCGTAACGTCGCCGCCCTACTACGGGCTCGTGACCTATGTGCAAGACCAATGGCTACGAAATTGGTTCGTCGGAGGCCCTGAGACAATCGACTACGGTCGAGGCAAGCAACTGTCGCATGAGTCGCCCGAAGCCTTCGCCAAGTCACTCGGAAAGGTGTGGAACCATTGTGGCGATCGACTCAAGCCGGACGGCAAAATGATCGTCCGCTTTGGCTCCATACGGTCGCGCGATCATGCGCCCTTGGATATTCTCCGACAGTCATTGGCCTCGTCCAGGCACGATTGGCGGATCGAGGGCTGGCTCGATGTCGGTACCGCGGATGCCGGCAAGCGACAGGCCGACACTATGGGTACACTCTCAAGCCCGACCACCGAATTTGACGTCACCATAGGTTTTTCCAGGGCCCGGCGATGAGTGTTAGGTCTTCGCCGTCGCGCACCCGTGGACATGCGTCTTGTAGGCAATAGTGCCGCGCAGGCTCGCCAGCAGAACAACCTCATGACTGCTACTGAGCAAATACGCGTGAGCCCGTATCCGGAAGCCCCCCAGTCTTCCATGCAGGGGTACGGCGCGCTGCCACTACGCTCTCCAGCGTAGCGTGACCGCTCTGGTGCTTTCAGCCACAGGCACGTCAAAGCGCTGAGTCTTGTCGCAGTACTGGTGGACAAACCCTTTGATTGCTCGGGCAGTGCGTACCACATCAACATCATCGGGAAGGTGGTAAGACAGGTCGTCAGACACGAAGACAATGGCCTTAGCGCGTGCACGCGAGATTGCCACATTGGTCCGGTTGAGGCCGAGCAGAAACTCCTCTTCGGCCTCAATCACATCGGGATCACCCACACCGAAGGACACCAGAATCAGATCGCGCTCGCCCCCCTGAAAGCGCTCGACCGTGTCCACAGCCCGCTCGATCAGCTCTCCTTCCTCAGCCGGAAAGGCCTGTCGCAGGCTACGAATTACTGCAGCGCGCTGAGCACGATGCGGCGTGACGATACCAAGGGTCTGCGTCCAAAAATGGATCGCGTCGAGGCCCGATACCGGCGGGTTCGAGCGCCCGCTCAGACCCTTTTGCAACGTCTCACGTGCCAAAAGTGCCGTAGCGACTACCAAGCCAGCCTCAAAATCGTTGGCCTGACCGGCTTTGCCATCAGCGTAGGTCACTGCCAGCGTGGACACGGCCGGATCCAGCAGCTTGGGGAACAGATCGCTCCAGGGCAGCGTGTCTGGCCAGTCAACAGGTTCCGCTAGCGGAACAGCCAGTGCCAACCGAGAATCGGGGAACTTGGCAGCCAACTTGGTCGGATAGCCCAGTTCCCGAGCAAAGCGCACCAGTCCCTCGGCCGAGCGATAGTTTTCCAAGAGGGGATATGCCTCTATCTCTCCAAAGCGCACCTGGAAGTAGTCCAGAATGCTTCCAACGAGGTGCTCACACCCCTTCGGAGATTCAACCTTTGAGATGGGGGGCATCTGCAGACGATCACCGAGGAGCACCAGTCGACCGCTGGGAGCCAGTTCGGCCAACGCGCCTATCGCGGAGGCGACATCTACTTGACTGGCTTCGTCGACCATCACCAGGTCGAACATCTCCAGCGCTGGCACCGCGGCAGACTTTTTCCCTCGGGGCGAAGGGAGGTTGGCCAGATTGAACAACTGCGCGGTCACGGCAAAAACAATGGTGGGCTTGTCCCCCTCCTCCATCTCCGCTCGCAGCACCTCAAGGCTCTTCCTATCGCATCTGCGGTAGTCGAGCAGCGCCTCAAGATCAGGCTCGCCGAGCTCACGCCGTTCAATCCAGCGTACCCGGGCTGCATCAGGGCCCAGTGCCAGCAACAGCGGTAACAGATCGGAGTAGAAGTTCTCGACGGTCTGGTAGTTGGGACCTGTAATCAGCAGCTTCTGGGGCATCTGACGCGTCACCGCCAGCCACAACTCGGCGGCTGCCAAGCCGGCGCCCGTAGTGGTCTTGCCCGTCCCAGGGGGACCCCAGATCAGCGACAGGCAACGACGCAAACCCGCCTGAATCGCATCCTCTTGACTCTCGTTGATCAGGTGACCTTGTTCGCGTAGCCACTGGATTGCCGCATTGATCTCCGCTTCGCTCCAATCTGACCTCTGGACGGCGACATTGGGAGCATCCCAAAGCACGCTGGCGCCCCGCATGGGCGCGTCCTTAGATGGCTTTGGCGGGGCAACCGTTTGTTTGCCTAGCGCCGTCAGCGCCTGGCTGTGCGGGTAAGCGATCACCGGATTGCCCAGGCTACGGATGAATTGCTCCTTTCGATAGGCCCCTTCGGCGAAGGGAGGTGCCTCGACCAAAGAACAGTCCGTGTCCAGGTTCAATCCATCAGCCTCCAAGGCATCGGCCACCGCCGCGTAGTAGCCCGGCTCGACAACCACGCGTGCGTTGACTCGATCGAGGTGAAGTATGGTGCACTTCAGCGCTTCGGCCATCGCGATGTACTTCTGATAACCCAACTCATCATGCGATCCGGTCAGGTACTTGCTCACACGCTGGTTCAAGATCCCGGGCACGGCGTTGAAGAACAAGGTCACCGAATCGCCGGTTTTAAGCTTGCTGTTACAGGAGGTCTCCGTGATCGTGTACACGCGCAGATCGTCGATTTTTTCTAGAGCGTAGTCCTTGAGCGCTTGACGCTCCTGTGCGCCGCTCAAACGCTTGACGAGCCGAATACTGCGATAGCCGGCCTCAAGCTCATCCGCATCATTTGCATAGCCGACCTTGCTACTAGTCGCCTCGATCTGCTGTTCGAGCTTGGCGTGCAGAATCAATAGCTGTCCATCCACGCTGACGCCTCGATAGGTCGGCAGCTTCATCAACTCCAGCGGAGGAGCGTTAGCGGTGAGCTGGCCTTTGTATTGCCGCTGTATGCAGATGGTGACCTTCATCAGCAGCATGACCAAGCTGCGAAGGGTTTGGTTGTAGGCCGCCACCTGGTCCTGGTGGTTAGCATGATGCTGAGGCTCCCAGATGTCGTAGATGCGCTCTTTTGGGATCGCATCACTCAGGGGCTCGTGCAGAAACGGCGGAATTTTGACGTGATCAGTCTCCGGCAGCAGCGCCTCACCTACGGCCAGGAGAGTTTGAACATAGGGGATCGGCAAAATCTCCAGACGCCGGATCGCATCGCGCACGAATGAAACCGCCGGCGTTAGCGCGTACTCGGGGTGAGCGATGACCTGCTCTGGCGGAAACAACCACACCAGTCCGTTCAAGCGCGTATCGCCCAGAAGCCGGTGCAAGTGGCGGCCAACCACCGTACGGAAGTGCTCGAACTGGCGTGCATCCCAGAAATAAACTTGCAGGGTGGCCTTCTTCAGATCCTCGTGGTCTGGGTCGGCCTGCGCCTTGTCGATCAGGTCGGCGAGGTAGTACATGACCCGCTGGAGCCCTTTGAACTCCTCATCCATCTCACGGCGTTCAACGGTCCAAGCTTCAGGACGCTGCTTCGGCTCGTCTGTAGGCACATACGGTTTGGGTTCGCTGCCGTAGTTGCGCTGCGCGCGGTAGTTGCCGTACACCGAGAAGCCCGTGGTGAATCCTGTGGCGGCATCGAAGTTAAGAAAAATGTACGCGCTCAGATGCGAGTATCGCGGCAGGCTTGCGCACTGGCGTCCGGTACTGGCGCGCGTGGCGGCCAACAGGTGTGCCGCACGACGCGGGAGCAGTTGGCGCTCGGCGGCTAGTCGGTTGTGGGCCTGGAAAACCGGCGCATCGGGCGACTGCTGTGATAGCGATTGCACCGTACTGACGCCCGCATCGCTCAAGGTACGCGCCATTCCTCGGGAGACGTCCGGAATGCGTGAAAGCAGGTCGTCGGATTCCACCTTAACCGAGCAGTGTTCAGCGTGTACGACTTCCTTGATCTGCGTTTTTGGATCCTTGCGCGCCCAAGGCTCGTGGGCATAAAAATCACACATGCCACAGTAAGGCCCTATATGTGGCGCCAATCTTTTCCATTCCTCACGCCCAGCCACTTCCACCAGGTCTTCGCGGAATATCTTTCGCATACTGATGACGTACTGATCGAACTCCACCATTTCCAAGCGGCCCAGCAAGGCTGCCATGCGCTCCTCAATCGGCACGGTGCTCAGGGTGGACATCGGCGCAGCATCGGGCGCATCCAGTGTCCACAGGGCTGGCTGATCGATCACCACGTACTTCTCGCCCAACCCCTCATGCTGAATCCACAGGGCGAGCAGTACGGCGTAGAGGGTTACCTCGATGGCGTAGCTGGCATTGACGTGCTCGCTACGCTTGATATCAATAGGTAGCAAACGCAGGCGCGCATCGTCTCTGGCCAGCGGCGTTGTCGAGCCATCGGGATTAACCTGACGCGCATGACGTTGCTGGGGTAATGGCATCGTCGCATCCAGTGCCAGCACAACATCCGGACGCAGGTCGGCTAGACGTGGCAAGTTAGACGCTACTGCAGCCTGTATACCCAGGGCGGCATAGAAGGCCGAACTCAGGTGCGAGGATTGAAATTCGCCCTCAACGAACACATAGGGCGCCACCACCCCATTCTTCAATGCATCCCGGAAGGCGGTTTTGCCGCCGGCCTTGGCCTTAGCTTTGCCCTTGGGCGCAAAGTTGCGCATGGCTCCGGGGAACGCGTGCTCGAGCTCTTCGAACCGCTGACCTTCCAGATCCCGCCCAGATCGCGTCAACGCCACGATACCTGGCCGCCACTTGGCCGGTGGGGGCATGCCCAACGCCTGCATGGTGGGGTGCGCATGCAGGGGCGCGTAGATGGACAGGTACAACTGGCGTCGACAGTTGGTGCGCAGAAACTGGGAAATGACGCCCTTGGATACGCGGGGATCTGCAGGAAGGGATTGCTCGTGCATCACAAGGGCGTCCTAGTTGAAGAGCCAGTTACACAAAGCGGACCTGAGCGGCCGGAGCGTACAGCTTTACCCGTGCAAGTCCCTGCTCGGCGCCAGAGCGGGTCGTATACCCCTCTGAGCTGCAGATGATCTCGTGATTGGGCGCTTTCAGGCGGAAGTACCACTGCTGATTGTTGCGGCTTTGCCACACTTCAAAGATCGGAATAGCGGACATCGGAACCTCTCCTTTCTGCTTCACTGAATCAAGTGAACCGGTAGGCAGACGAAGATCACCGCGGGGCAAGGTACCGGTACTCCTTGCCACCGCTGACAGATGAATCCTCTCGTCTCACGAGATACCCAGCCTCTGTCAGTTGCTTGAGTTTGTTGCTTACGTTGTTTGCCGCGCCGAGTTCATATGGCGCCTTGATCAGCATCGCCGTGGTGACTTCACCTTCGGTCATGGCGATATCGAAAACGGGTTTTAAGCCAGCGCTCGGAGGCGGCCCGATCAAAGACCACGTGCCTTGCTCGTCCCACACCACCATCGCCATACCCAGCTTGTGCGCAGCCGCATCCACGTTCTCCAGCAAATCCATGTTTGCCGCGCCGCTGATCGAAAAGGCCTTCTCACCGGCATACCGCTTGGCCAAGGCCACGAAGCTTTCGCGAGGGAATGACGCATCCAGCCGGGCCACCCCGGTCAAGTCAATGCGGTACAACACAGCGCCCGGCGTACGTTCAAGCGCCTCGAGTAACTTCGGGTACACCTCACGCCCTTCCTCACGGCCCCAGGCATCGGAGCGCTCCAAGAACTGCCTCAGAGGGAGGGTCGCGATCTGATTCATTATGTTCAGTGAAACAGAATTGAGGGGCCTAGTCAAGCGCGTACCGGAAGATCCAGTGGGTGCCTGGCAAAGGGGCCACTGCCGCACCGGTCCGTGCCTGGGTGATGACATACCCGCCCGCTGGCCCGGGCTCAAACCTCACGCGCATATCGGGCAGCCGAAGCTCAAGACGAGGTTCAGGCAGCCTCAGCAGGCGTTTGGCACTTTGGGTGATGCCGCACCCGGCCTCCTCGCCATGGCGTGAGATACCCGAGTTCACGGCATAAAGCAGCAACGCCTGATCATCCAAGGCGCCTTGGGGAGCCTGCTTGGCTAACAAGGCCGGCCGCAGCGTTTGAAGAATCCCCAGTCCTGCGTCAGCGACGACCACTTCAACCAGACGTCTTGAGCCCTGACGGGGCGTGTATACCTGCAGCGCCGCGTAGCCGGGGCTAGGCGAAGCACTGTGCGTGCGGACATTGCCGATCAACTCAGCAAAGCACGTAAAGGCCGTGTTGGCTAAAGCCTCCCGCACCTGGGGCAACGCGCACGCCGCCAGTTTCCCGGACAAACGCTCAGCGACGCTTCGGTCCATGGGACCACTGATCGGGATCCGAACAATCTCCTCCAGTGCCTCGCTCTGACCGCGACGAGCTTGCGACTGCCCTGCAGGCTCCAGCCCAACGACAGACACTGAAGGGGTCAGTTGCTCGAACACGCCTACCCGGTCCAGGTACGCGCCCAGACCCCAGGTAGCCAGATCGTGCAACTCGACAGGTAGCCCCTGATCGCCGAGTGCGTCGAGATAGGCACGCAGGCGTACACACGCAGCGATCGTCAGCTTCGTTTCTTGGCCGAAATGTAGCGCCAGCCCCTGCCCGCCGCGCACTACTTGGGACAGCCGCCCGTCCAGTTGTCCGGCGTCATACCATCCACTGTTCAAGAAGACCTTTTGCAAAGCGCTACCCGGTCCTTCGGAAACACTGCCGAGTAGTGTGGCATGTCCGGAGCACAAGGTCCGACGGTCAAGCACCCAGCGATTGTTTCCCGCAGCAAGCCATAAACTACGTGTACTTCCTTCGCTCGGACGCACATGCAGTACGCCCTCGTTGACGGCCGCCGCCAGGAGCCCTCGCCCGGCGCTCCCGGCGTGTGCGAAACCTGCGGCTCCGCCATGGTCGCCAAGTGCGGCCCGCGGCTAATGCACCACTGGGCGCACGCCAGCCGACGTGACTGCGATCCGTGGTGGGAGAACGAGACTCCTTGGCACCGTGCCTGGAAGGCGCTCTTCCCTGAGTCGTGCCGCGAGATCAGCCATGTCGCGCCCAACGGCGAAATTCATCGCGCGGACATCAAGACGCCTGCCGGAATCGTGATCGAAGTTCAACACTCGTCGATGACGGATGGAGAGCGTCTTTCACGTGAGCGCTTCTATGGAAATCTGGTTTGGGTGATCAACGGCAGTACGTTCGTGGATAACTTCCAGATCCACCACATGCTGCCCGACCCAACTTCAGACATTGCCCAGGACCTGATCTGGTATCCCGCTGCGCCGCGCATGGAAGGTGCAAACCGGGGAATCTTCCTGCGCCTGTCTGAGTGCCTGAAACAAAACCCGCTGGCCACCAAGAAAGCGCCAGGCGGAGGATTCATACACCCCCTACGCGACATCGAGAGAGAAGTTTCTCAGGTCTACCGTGGCCATCACCAGTACGTATGGATCCGACCGCGACGCACCTGGCTAGATGCGACCTGCCCCGTCTACATAGATTTCGGCCAAGACTGGCTCGCACGGCTGGACATCTACGACGAAACAGGGCTGCCTTGCATCTATCGCGTAAGAAAGCGCACGTTTCTGCACGACGCTATGGTCGAAACAGAAGCTCGTTCGATAGCAACCCGCTCCAGTCCGATTGACGAGAACACACAGAGCGCTTCTTGATGCGTCCTATGAAAAACACAACGCGCACCGAACGAGAGATCTTTGCTGACTTAGAGGCGCTTTGCCTACAGCCCGGCTTTGTCCATGCGCTGGCCTACCTTTGCTTCAGAGACAACATGATTCTGTATGAGAAGGATGTCACGGTCGATGACCTGCGTGAGGTTTCTGGTCCCGACAGATTGATGCGGACTGAGCTCACCACCTTGCACGGCCTGATGGTCAAGGCACCCATTGATTGGACGTTGCCATCACGGGAACTTCAGCAGCGGTACGTAGACCACGCTGAAAGCCTACTCCTGGAGCTACATCATGTGCTATCGGCTGCCTTTGATATCGGCGAGGTAGCCGAAGCACTCAAGCAAGGAAAGGACGTCAATCCCTTCGATTCGGGTGCCGTCATGCGAGAGCCCATCTTCTACGCAGCCGAGTCGGCGTACGACTTTCAGTACTTGGATTTAGCAGTCCGGCGCTATGAGGCCGACAACGATTGGCTCCAGCGAAACCGCGGCTTCACGATCGGTCAGGCCTGCCAGGTGGCCGATAGCATCAGCCTCCAGTGCCAGGTGCGCTTTGAGTCCTTGCGTGAGGAAATGCGCGATCGCCCGGCCGACCAGTGGACCATGGTGCCCGGCTTTTCCTTCACAGCTTCGGACATCGCGGCGCACTGCGGCCTAGACACAGGCTTGGTCGAGCGGGTCCTAGACGCGTTCACACTTCCCGATAGCGCAAACAATGCCTCCTTTTCAAGCCTACAGGACTTCAATCACGTCACAGCAACGCCTTTGATTCGACAGCCCGATGGCCAGTACATGTCACTGCAAAACTACGCGCTTGCAGAGGCAATATACGATTCACCATTTCATTGGATGCTGACAGACAAGTCCTACCGCGCACAGCAGGACAAGAACCGCGGAGCATTCACCGAGAACTTTGTAGCCGAGCGCCTTGCAAGCGTATTCGGAGCAGAGAACGTCTTTCTCAACGTTGATCTTTGGGAAGCCAAAGGCAAGAAGGCTGGCGAGATCGACGTACTGGTGCTGTGGGCTGACAGAGCCATCATCGTCCAGGCCAAGTCAAAGAGACTGACCATCGAAGCCCGCAAGGGGAATGACCAAGTCATCCGAGACGACTTTCAGAAGGGCGTTCAGGATGCTTATGACCAAGGCTTGCTATGCGCGGAGTGCTTGGGAGACGCGAAGTATCAAGTCACGCTATCGGATGGGTCAGAAGTCGTACTACCCCCTCAGATTAACGAGATCTTCGTTTTCTGTGTCGTCAGTGACCACTACCCCGCTCTTACCTTCCAATCTCGTCAGTTCCTGAAAACGCGCGATGTACCGCGCGTGCGCGCTGCGTTCATCACCGACGTATTTCTCATTGATGTACTGACAGAGCTACTCACCAGTCCCTTGCATTTGCTGAGCTACATCGCCCGCCGGACGCGGTACGGAGATCGACTGATGGCTGCTCAGGAGATGACCATCCTGGGCTATCACCTTCGGCACAACCTCTGGTTTGATGACGAGCAGAAACTGGTGCACATGGATGAGGGGTTCTCGCTCGGCATTGACATCGCTATGGCCGCGCGACGACGCGCACTACCTGGCGCCGCGACGCCACCAGGGCTACTGACCCACCATGAAGGAACGACGCTAAGCCGCATCTTGCAAGAGATTCAAGTCAGACCTGAGCCTGCGGTTCTTGATCAGGGATTCCAACTGTTGGAGTTAGATGGCCCAACGCGGGACGATCTCAACCGGCTGATTGACGGGCAGGCGCAGCAGGCCGCCCGTGATGGCAAGCCGCACAGCCTCGCGCTCATGTTCGCGGATAAGAGTGGACTCACGGTGCTGATCAGTGCGGAAAATGACCTAGAGGCGTCTCAGAGGCTGGCCGTGCTGACGACGCGCCGAAAATACCTGCAGAAGGCCGACCTATGGTTCGGCCTGTGCCTGGCCCCAGACCAGGCCCGGCTAAGATTCGGCATGCGACTGGCAGAACCTTGGCATCAGGATGATCAACTCGATGCCGCTGTGGCCCGAGAGGAACAGGTCCCGCCAGTGTCACGGAATGCCGCCATGAGGCAAGTGCTTCGAGGCGGAGAAGGCAACCAAAAAATCGGTCGAAATGATCCTTGCCCATGCGGTAGCGGACGAAAGTGGAAGAAGTGCTGCGGCCCATGAATTCCGAGTAGTCGCTGGCGCCGTGCGCCCTATCGCAACTTCTTCTTTCCGCCTTTCGGGTTAGCAGGAGCGCCTCGTCGAGATAGCTCCGCCCGCAGCGCAGCGTTCTCCGCCTTGGCTACTGCGAGCTCTGATTCGGCTTCTTCCAAGCTCGTTCGCAGCTCATGTGTGTGGTCTTTATGCGTACTGGCATGGACTGCTCGCTGATAGGCCACTTGAGAGGACAAGCTCCTGTGCCCCAGCCTATGAGCGGTGCCGTGCATGACATCCTCCATCGCGGTCGAGTAGCCGCCCGCGCGCCGCGAGGAAAGATCGTCGCGCGTGGAATCCTCTGCATACTTGCGACGAAACGAGTGAACGCCCGCGCCGCGACCGGCCTCAACCCCAATTTTCCTGAAAGCAGAGCCAATCATCTGCGTTATCGTCTTGTTGCCCAGGGGCGTGCCGGTTTTCCCACTCACGAAGAGTCGACCCTTCGCTTCTTTCTCACTCCATCCCCCCTGAATCAGCCAGCGCTCTCGCCATTGAATGAATCGTGAGATGCGTAGAGCAAGCGTTAGAGGAACGCCAAATGAGTCAGAGTGTCCGCCTTTCTGAATCGCGGGTCGGATCGGAACGCCATCGCCAGGCATTTTCTCATTCGGATGCGTTGGAAAGTCACCGCTCTCCAGAAACGTCATTGTGCCGGCACGCCAACCTACACGTGATGCGAGCTCAAGAATGATGAGGTTTCGCTCAGCGATGAAAGGGTCGTTTGCCTCGGACAGGACTTCCGCGACCTTCCTTTTGTCTTGGCCGCTCGCAAAGTACTGAGCACCCGATCGATTCCCCAATCTCCCGAACAGCAGCGGATAGGCATTCTTGTCCAGACCACTTTTCCGTTTACTGTTAGCCGAGGGCATGTTGAGTGTCGATTTGATCGGCGCGTCTTCGCCGGGCCCAAGAATCGTTCCGCATCGCTCCGTCCGCTCTGCCCAAGCGTAGTAGCGGTAGATCCACTTGAGCTGGATATTGACCGTTCGCTTTGCTGCGTTCTCATTCCCCTTGCCACGCACCGATGCTTTCACCCGCTTAAGCGCAAGATCTTTGAATCCCCGTAGCTTGGCATTGTCGGCATCCTTCCAACTGGCGCTTGTGCCGTCCAGAAATCGCAGCCACGCCAGCAACGCGTATGACACTGCTTGCACCTTGGATGTGTACGCTTGGCTCGATCCACTCTTGGCCTCGGTCTCGGCGACATAGCACACGTAGTCATGAAACTCGTCCATGAGACGTAGCTTCGCGTTGTAGAAGACTGGCAAACGCTCAGTGCCGACTCCTACCCACTCCACCAAAGCTTCAGTCCTCGTCACCGAGCATCTCCATGATCTCCATGACAGTGGACATACCTACTTGGCGATTCATCAGAAGGCTACCGGCGCTGCCATGCTGGCGAGCACCGGCGTCTGAGACATCCCCAATGCCGCGTATTCTCATGTCGTGTTCGGCAAGAACGAATCCATCGTTGGTATCAACCAGCGCCTGTAGCCTTACATCTGCATCTAAACCCACCGCGCGGGGCAGGTACAAGTAGCAGTGACCCTCTCCCCCCTCCCGTGCCAAGCGCCCACGCAACTGGTGTAACTGCGACAGACCAAAGCGTTCTGCATGGACGATAACGACGCCTCGCAGATTGGCAATGTTCAAGCCCACCTCAACCACGGTTGTGGCGACTAAGATGCGGGCAGCGCCCGTTGCCATGTCTTCGAAAGCCTGGTGTACATCCGCCTCACCCGAGGCCCCATGCAGGGCGCGCACTAATCCAGGGAACATGGTGCTCCACTTATGTGCCACGCGCGCCACCGATGGAAGGTCAGGCCCTTCATCGTCCTCCCCCTCCTCCCTCCGAGGACACACGATCAGAACTCGAGCGCCTGCATTCAGCAGGCTCCTGAGATGCTCAACCATGTCCGATGTGCCGTTTCGATGCACAATCTGGGTACGGATGTCTTGCGGACTGTGGCGTTCCGTCAATCGCAGCACATCCAACTTCCCGTACAGCAGCATGGCCTGTGTGCGAGGAATAGGAGTGGCGCTGATCTCGACAACATGCGTTCCATCCTTTACCAAGGCACGTCGCTGCTCCACCGAGAAGCGATGCTGCTCATCGATGACGCACACATCCAAGTGGCCAATGTCACGAAACAGTAGGGCCGTTGTTCCGACGAGCCAACGCGCGTTCGTCATCGCTCGATCATTCGTCTTCCCGGTAACCAGGGCGGCATCGAACTCAGGAAATAGACGACAGATCTCCTGATGAGCCTGCACAGCCAGTCGTTCGTTGGGCAGGAGAACGGCCGCGCGTGCAGCCGAACGGACAGCGGAGGCAACCGCCATTTGGTAGACGATCGACTTCCCCATGCCGACATCGGCATTGATTAAGGTAGAGGACGCCTCTGTCCCACCAAAGCGCTCTGTCAGGCGATCGACCGCCCTAGCCTGCTCGTGCGTGAGGACAAAAGGCGCACGCGATGCGAGATCCTGCCAAGGCGAGAGGGCCAGCGGCTTTCTCACCGCGACTGGACACTGCTTGGCTGCCCTAAGATCCCCCACCGTGATGAGCGCTGACAAACGCTCAAGGTGCCATTGCGCGCGCTCTCCCACGTCCGGCGACGAAGGGAAGTGGGCTCTAACCAGCAAGTCCTCTAGGGTTCCTTCGGGCCTTCCCAGCAGTCTTCTCAGTTGCCCGTCGCTCACAAAGGCTCGTGCCCTTGCTCGGAGTTCTGCAGCACACAGGGGGATGGTAGACGGCAGTAGAGCTGCCATGACTCGACGGGCCATGGCCAGGGACAGCACCCGCGCCTTGCCTGGGTAGTGGGGCACTACCGCACCAATCAGACTCTGATCCAGCAATGTCGGATTGTTCAAATAGACATGCGCGCCCACCTGGGTAAGCGTACCCGCGAGTGCGATCGGCCCCTCGGACTCTTCGAGTGTCTTCTGCAGCGTTCGCGCATCGCCGAAGACCGAGAAACGTAGCTGCATCCCCTCCTCATCAAGGAGTGCCCCTTGCGCTTGCGGGCTGCGCTTGCCTCCCCAGCGCCCTGCACCCCACTTCGTACGCATGTTGCCTGCGTAACGTCCCACAACTACAACTTCCTGTCCCTGGCCGGTAAGGCCAAAGAAGCGCTCAATGGGTACTCGCGCATCTAGATAGCGCGACGGAAGGTAGAGCGGTACCTGCCACCGCTCCACCAGGCCCGTGGACTGGAGCTTTTTAAAGCCCTTCGCGGGCTCTATACCCGCACCCAGAGCCACAGCAAGTGCCAGGCCAGGAGCGAGGTCATGATGGTGATACATGGCGGTGATTTGCTGTCTCTGTTCTGGCGGCATCATCTATCGAACCGACTTGAGGCTCGTCGTCTTACGCAAGGTCTTAGTTAGCGCTGCGATTTGCTCATGTGCCTGAGCCAGTTCGCGCTCTTTCTCCCTTAGCAGCCCCAAGGTTCCCTGGTGCGCCCTCTTCTCGGCACCGAGATCTCTCCGGGCCGTGCGGACTTCGGCTCTTGCCTGACGATACCCCAGTAGTGCTCCGGCGCGCTTAGCGCGCTCGACCTCCGCCTTCTCCTTTGCATCTTCCACAGCAAGCTCAGGATTCAAGGCTCTCCGACAAGCTTCGGCTGTGACCTCCAACTGGCGAAGCAACTGGTTGATAGCCAGATGCAGCGAGGCATTAGATTTGAGCGTTTGGAACGCCGTCTTGCGAAGAAGCGGTTCGGACTCACGGACCGCCGCAGAGTTCTGACTACCATCCCAGGCACTGAAGCTCCGAAGACTGGTCGGATACCACTCAAGCTGTTTTGGATGCTCCGAGCCGACGCACACGGGAACTCCATCACGCGCCCAGCGCGTCATGAGATCCTTCTTTGCACTCATGGCAAGATCTGCCTGAGCACGCAAGCGACGTGAAACATGCTGATCAGAGACACTCATTCCGGCACCTTCTTTCCTGGTGGCTTGGTCAGTGGGCATCGCTGACGTTGGATAAGCGACAGTTCCAACTCTACAAGCTCTCGAGAGCACGAGGCGGTGGCGCGAAGAACTTGCGCTTCTCGCGGGTCGGTTGCCAGAGCTGCCTGCTCATCCAGGCGCTTGGCATCCTGCTCCACGTTCAGCAAAAAGGAGCTCGATGTACTGTGAAATACACAGGCGCCGCAGATATCCACTCCTGCCAGCTCCCTACGAATTGTCCCCTCCTTGCTACAACGCCCTCTCAAGCCGACCCGCGCGCCAGATTCTTCCGCCCAACAGACCCCATGAGACATCGGGGTTGGCGCGTACCCCCTGCTCTTAAACTGCTTTCGGATTTCGCTTTTCAGGGTCGCTGGGTCGCGATCAGGAAACTCGACGTGCCGCCAGATGCGCTGAATCCAACGATGTACACGCCTCGTCATTGGCCCCCCGGCACCGTCGGAAGTTAGCATCGCATCCAACTGCGCATCCGCGTAGTGGCGCTGGGCTTCTGACATCTCTTGCTCTGGGAAACAATCCGCTCTGTGCCGATGTAGTGCCTCAATTCGATCTGCCTTGTCTCGCATGGCTGGGTCGGTGATGTAGACCCTGGTCGTTTCGAGATCAAAGTGTGCAAGGAACTCCGACAAGGCCTGCAACTTGGGGTGTTCCCATCGATAGAAGTACACCAGCGCAAAGAAACGTCGGAACATGTGAGTCTTGCGTTCAGAATCAGCAACTCCCGCCAGCGAATACAGTTCCCCGCTGTGTTCGTCAAAGGAAAAACCAAACATGGCGCTCGCATCCCCGAGAAGCGCCGCGCTGCCGGGGAAGGAGAACAGCTTCTGGGCACGCCTATCCTGATCCGAGGTTCCGACCTCCTCGCCGGGAAGAGCGGCGGCCCTCAATCTTGTCAGCACGTCCACTGCATGCACCGTCAGCGCTGATGCCGGCATCTTCATCCAGGCATTCCAGGTCTTCTCGATGTAGATGTCCAGGGCATATGCATCGATATCGGGATCAATCTTCTCAAGGCACGCCGCGTAGATGCCCCATGGCCGACTCCCCTCTCCGACTACCTCATTCTTTCTTCTTGCTTGCGTAATGGCAATCAGGACGAAAGCCGCCGTCAAGAGATTCTTCACCAGCAGGGAGATGCTCTCACCGGTTGCAGTGGTGAACGAGGCCACTTCATAGGGAAAGTCCACACGCGACTTTAGCTCTGCGTATCGTTCACGTATCGCTGCATTCACGCGCGTGCTGACGTTCGCCTCGCCTTTGTACTCAGATGCTGTCCCAACAAGCGTCTCTCGCCAGAACGCCACGAGCTCGATAACTGCATCAGCCTTGTTGTAAAGCCACTCAAGCGACTCCGCTAGCAACTTAGCAGCATCCTCCACCGTCAAGTTGGCGGTCCGCCCATCCGGAATCCCGTTGGCAAGGCGCGCATGAAGCCGGGCGTTAGCGAAGGGTTCAAAGCTCAGCCTGTCAAGCGTCGCGGGAAGAATGCAAAGTCCATTCAGTGCACCGAAGCAGTTCTTGAACGACGCCTCGGACCAGGGCTGCATATCGTCGCTTCTCCGTTCCGCCCCGACTGTCACCTTCTGCATCAGACCAGCTATTTCCTTACGGAGGAACATCGGATACTCCCGCGATGTGACTACGTATCCAAGGTAAGAGGAGAGTCGCTCCGAAGAGATGCTGCAAGTCGCCCCATCATGAGATGAAGCAACCTGCAGAAGTAGGGCTTTATCGTCTTCGCAGCGCCTGACTAGCTCCCTCAGCTCGGCCTCCGTGTTTAGGGCGCTGAACCACCCCTTGGGTTGCAACTCGAGCGCCAGCCTCCTCATATCGTCCAAGGTCACATCGGCCAACTTGTAGATCCGATTCTTCACGCACCATGCGAAAAACCTGGACGTATGATTGAGCGAGTTGACCGCTTTACCTAGAGCGTCATGCCCGGTCCCGGCTGACAGAACGTTGCAAAATTGCGCGCGCGCAACATCTACCCAGTGCGGAAATTTCCCAAGAGTGAAGCTTTCCGAGAAGGGTCCGTCAGGACCATTGGCTGGCAGCGGAATTCGGGAGAGGTCGATGAGCCTAATCTTGTCACCGTTGGCCACCCGTAGAACCGGGTCATTCCAATCGCTTAGAATCCTTCTATCTCGTGCAACTCCCGTGGGCCAAGCGCCCTCATCTGAATCTCGGTTTGGCGATGGCGCAATCAAACCAGCGTCAACTTTCACGCCTTTTTTCATACCCTCTGCTCCAGCAAACACGCATACTCGGAGTCCGAGATGAGTGCCCAGAGTGCGGCTGTAAACTCGATCCGTGGAAGATGGACCTTGGAGAATCTCTCCGATGATTCAGCGCGTAATCTTTGCCAGTTCTGTGCGTAGTAGGCCCTCTGTCGAATGAGATGCATGACCCTGATCTTGTCCAGTACCAAAGGCTGCTCTGGGTCAACCATCCAGACGTCACACTCCGGCGGCATCAGACGATCCGTCACCGCACTGTCACTCACGGGAAATAGCAGCCTCTTGTCCACGTACGAAAGAGGCATCCCGCTCTTTGTCACCGCATCCTCGCCACCAGCGGCCCACACAATCGAGGCGCTTAGCACCTTCTGGAACTTCGCAATGTTGGCTGAGTTCAATACCCGAAATACGGTGCCGTCAAGATAGCCCGCAGTTGTCCTGATGCTTGTGTGCCCCAGGCGTCCTTGTGTCGCATGTGGATCGTCATGGCTAAGATAGTCAGCACCCGCGCTCTGATTTCGAAGCTGCTCCCGTGTAAAGTGCGGAAGCTCGTAGTAGGCAATGAATCTCGACAGAATTTTATGGTCTGTACCTCGCCCAAAGACTCGACGGCCCACCCCTTTCTCGATGAAGGTAACAAACAAGCCTGGCGACTCGCGAGACCAGTAGCGATCGACGTTGGCGTTGTGCTCAATCATAAGATCGATGCCAGCCTGAAGGAGCTTATCGACCGGCTCCACACTGGCGTTTTCCATCTCTCCATTTTTTCCCTTCAATGACTGGAACTCCAATCGCGCCCCCTCGCGACGAACCCCATTAGCCTCCAGATGCTTCACCGTGTCGCGATTCCATGAAGTGACTATCTGTATCTTCATTTCAATTGCCAACTGAACCCAGCGTGGCACCCACCAGATCATTTGAATGGCAAAAGAGTAGAATGGTGATGAACGACCTCCGCACCAGTTCACCAGTTCTGGGTACTCTTCGCTGATCCGTCCGAATGCGCGGTTGAAGCGACCTTGGTGGACATTCGAACGAAGCTCCCTATCGCGAGCCTCTCGATAAAGCTCGTGCTTCTGAGCGGCAAAGAAGGTGACTCTTGCAATGTCCTCAGTGGCAGCACCTCTCAGCCATTGCCGGAAATCCTCTCGCCCGTCACCAAGCCCCTTCATTTGATCCACGTAGGACCGGAAAGAGTCATCAACGCCCATCTCACCGGCGCGAAGCATGAATTTCCGCCAGTTGATGAACTCTGCTAATGCATGGTCACACGCATTCTCGATACGCTTCAGCCTATCTTCCAAGTGTTCCGCAGCACGCTCTCTACTCAGTGCGCCATCACCTCCTACGACGTGAATGATTGGAGGGCGGTTCTCCGGCGATATCGCTCCAGGATCGGCAACCTCACTGATGAGTCCGCGACTTCTTCTCGCCCAGTGCTTCGTGCTATCCAGTTGAACCTTGCTCGCACGAGTTCCTAGCGATTGAAATGCGCCATGAAAGGCCTCTTGGAACGCGCTCAGGTAGCCGCTTCTTGACCGCGGCTCTAGAGGGCGGGCATCACAACATGAGATCAGTGCATTGGTGAGAACTTGGAGATCATCTTCCTGAAGAATGTCAGATCGTGAGCTTAGGATTGCACGAACCCTAGCTTGCGAAATGCACGACGTCGCGCAGATCCATTCAACGTGACGCATCAGCCTTTGGAAGTACTGATGACTTACGGGAGTTGGCATCGCATCCAACACTTCCGTCAAGAGGCCGCCCTGCCGAACTCCCAGTTGTTCGAAGTCCACAACGTACCCTGGGTATGTCCTACGTCCGTGGGGGTTGTTCTCTGTCGGGAGGAAGACTAAGTTGCCTTGGCACGCTTTGAATTTGACGGCGGCCGCGTTCATTCTCTCTTGAAGTGCCGCCCACTCCCCGGTTCCAGGGCCGCCGGGAAGTCGCAGCCGTAGCTGCGAGAAGATGACAACCAGGCGCGCTCGTGGCCCCTTTGGCGTTACGCTTATCGCGCTGCTAGAGAAGCCGCGGGCTTCGGCTTGTTCGATGATTGCGCTGGCATGGCAGACTTTCGCTTCGTTACGCTTCTCGCAGATTGCATAGTCTGCGAGGAATGCTTCCATCTTCTTAATCACCGCTTCCATTCTAGAGGGCGGATAAACCCGCCCCACTAGACGCGTCACCAGGGCTTTCAGTGAAGAGCGGGGAAACGCTTCGCTTTCCAAACACTGTGTAGCTCCGACCCACACGAGATCAGCCTGCTCTTTCAATGTGGATTGAATGCGCTCCAGAAGCTTTTCAGTCCATCCACCTGCTGGCCGAAGCAAGGGGATTTGGATCGCGCCACATTTGGTGTGGACAGCCACCGTTGCCTTGATGTCTTTTGGACGGCGCGCCCGAGCGCCTTCCCGCCAGGACTCCTGGATGGCATCTAGTAAGTACGCCAGGAACAACTTGACATGCCATCGAAGGGCACCCCGCTTACTCTGAGCGCTTAAGGTAAGCCCCGCCCTCTTTCCTTCAGGCTTTGGTAGCCTATTGGAGCTCTTCTGCATCGAAAAGGTCTTCTGTGTACGCCCATCGATGCTAACATTCCCGTACCCACGTCGCCCTGCACCAGGCGCAACATCGGCGACGGACGCGCGATGTCCTCGCGGATCTGCGCGAACACGCGCTGCTGCGCGCCCGTGAGCGAGAACGGCAGGGCTTTCACCAGGGCCTTCACCAGCGTGCCCTTGCCCTTCAGCGCGGGGGCACGATGCTGCTGCAATGCGAGCCGCTGCCGCCGCAGGCTGAGGTGGTGGGCCAGCAGCTCCTCGATCGCCAGCCGGCGCTGCGCCGGATGCGTGCCCAACGCGAGCGCGGCCACGTCCGCATCGCGCGGGGGGCGATGCATCGTCAGCAGGGCTTCGCGCAGCGACGGCAGCCCAAGGCCTTCGAGCAACGAAGGAGGCAACAACTCCAGTGCATCGGACTCGGGCAGGCGCTCCAGCGCCTGGCCGATGAGCTTGCGCACGGTCGCCGGCCCCAGACCTTCGACGGCGGGATAGATCGGGTCCAGCGCATCGCCCAACGCGGCCTCGTCCCCATCGCCCAGCACGCGGTAGCTCGGGTGGATGATCTCCAGCCCGTGCTGCCCCGGCTTCGGCGTGCCATAGCAGCGGATGCGCGTACCGACCGCGAACTGCGCCACCTGCGCCGAGCGGAAATGGAAGAAGCGCAGCACCAGCGTCCCATGCCCCTCGTCGCCGACCGCCACGCGCAGCACCGGGCGGTAGCGGAATCCACGCTCCACCGCCTCCACCCGCCCTTCCACCTGCGCTGGCACGCCCGGCTGCAAGAGGCGGATCGGTGTCAGCGTGGTGCGGTCCTCGTAGCGCAGCGGCAGGTGCAGCCACAGGTCCTGCATCGTCGCCAGGCCGCGCGCGGCCAGCTTCTCGGCCACGCGCGGGCCGACGCCGGGCAGGCGGCTCAGGGGTTCGGCGGAGAGATCGACGACGGGGACGTTGCGACGCACGGGCATCGCACAAGGATGCCGGGATCGGCGGCAAACAAAAACCCCGGCATCTCGCGATGCCGGGGCCCACGTCCAACGCGTCGCCGCGCGGATCAGAACTTCACGGCCACTTCCATCCCGTAGGTGCGCGGCTCGCTGATGGTCGCGCCCACCACACCCAGCGGACCGCGGCCATAGGTGTTCAGGCCTTTCACGTACTGGTTGTCGAACACATTGTTGCCGTAGACGGCCCAGCTCCAGGTGCCCTGCGCGGATGTCCAGCCGACCCTCACATCGGTACGTTCGCGCGGTTCGCCGATGTCCAGCAGCGCGTTCACGCCACAGTCGCCCTGGAGATCCGAACCCGCATTGCAGCGCGCGCGCCCACGGTAGGCATGGCGTGCGGAGAAGCGCAGGTCGCCGTTGTCGCCCAGGCTCATCCGGTACGCCGCGCCGGCCGACGCGGTGAAGCGAGGCTCGCCGGTCGGTTCGCCATCCAGGTCCACGCCTTCCGGCGTCACGTAGTCCTTGTACGTGGAGTCGATCCACTCGGCCTGCGCGTCCAGCGTGAGCGCATCCGTCACCTTCCAGCGCATGTCGAAGTCGATGCCGGTGGCCTCGAGGTCGCCGGTGTCGAACACGAAGCGCGGGATGTCCACCGGATTGTCCGGGTCCGGATCGATCAGGCGGATCGACTGGCGGTTGTCATAGCGGTAGTGGAACAGCGAGGCGTTGTAGGAGAAGCGGCCGAACGACTGCTTGATGCCCACTTCCGCGTTCCACACGTCCTCGTTCTCGAACGCCGGCCCGATCTGCAGCGCGTTGAAGCCACCGGCCTTGTAGCCCTTGGCCAGCGAACCGAACACCATGGTCTTGTCGTTGACGTGGTAGTCCACGACGAAGCGCGGACTGAAGTCGCTCCAGCTGCGCTTGTCGCGCACCAGCACGCCCTTGTTGACCATCGCCGGCGGATCGATGAACGCCATGTCGAACGTCAGCGTCTCGCGGGTGATCGGGATACCCATCTGCGCCAAGGCGTCGAAGAATCCCAGCGACTCCAGCAGGGCCAGCTTGGCTTCCAGCTCCGGCGCATTGCGGGGCGTGTTGAGCCAGGTGAAATCCTTCTCGTCGCGGGTGTAGCGCAGGCCGAAGGTCAGGTTGAGCTTGTCGGTGGCGCGCCAGATCACGTCGCCGAAGGCCGCATAGGCGGTCGTCGACAGCGTGTTGGTGAAGCGCTCGTTCCAGCGGTCGCCGACCAGCGAGATTGGAATGCCCGCCATCTGCGCCAGCATGGACGTGAAGCCGAACAGGCTGCCATCCGGCGTCGGCGCGATGCCCAGGTTGCGGACGATGTTGTCCACGGCCTCGGTATTCGTGTTCACCTCGCTGGTCTGGTCGGCGTCTTCCTTGAAGAAGCTGGCGCCGGCCACCCAGTCCAGCCGCGCATTGCTGCCGGCGAACTTGAACTCCTGGTAGAAGGTCTCGTTGCTCTCGGTGTTGACCGAATCGATGTACAGGTCGGCGCGGTTGGTGCCGTCCTCCTCGGTCTGGTTCAACGAATCGTATTGGCGCCACGAGGTGGTGGAGGTCAGGTGGCCCCAGTTCAGCGCGTGATCGAGGATCAGGGTGACGCCATCGAACGTGCGCCACTCGGCGTTGGTGGCGTCGCTGTAGGTGGGCACGTCCCGGGGATCGAGGTAGTCGTCCGGGTCCACCGGCACCGGCGGGCGCTGCGGATAGGCCGGCAACGGCACGATCCCGGTGGTCACGCGGCCATTCTGGTCGAGGCTCTCGTGATCCCAGCTGATCAGCGCGGTCGTGTTCTCGCCCAACCCCACCTGCCAGGCCGCGCGCGTGGCCCACACGTTCTCGCCCCCCAGGTCCTTGCCGGTCGCGCCGTCCTGGAACCAGCCGTCGCTGTGGTTGAACAGCGCGTTGAAGCGCAGGGCCGAGTTGTCGCTCGTGGGGATGTTCCACATCGCATCGGCGTACTGCTTGCCGTAGTTGCCCAGGCGCAGGCGCAGGCGGGCCTCGGTTTCATTCTGCGGGCGACGCGTGATCAGCGAGATCGCGCCCGCAGCGGTATTGCGGCCGAACAGTGTGCCCTGCGGGCCCTTGAGCACTTCGATGCGCTCGACATCGACGAAGGGCAGCAGCACGCCGCCGCCGCGCCCGCCGTACACGCCATCGACGAACACGCCGACGGCCGGATCGGTACCGATGCCGAAGTCGCTGGTCTCCACGCCACGCAGTCGGAACGACGGTTGGGTGGGCTGCACCGCATCGACCACCAGGCCCGGCACGAACGCATCGATGTCGCCGAGGTTGTCCGCCGCCACGTCGTCGAGCAGTTGCTGGTCGACGACCTGCAGCGCGATCGGCACGTCCTGCAGCTCCTGCTGACGGCTCTGCGCGGTGACGACGATGGTGTCCAGGTTGGTGGCGTCCTGTTCGCCCTGCGGCGTCGACTGCGCCCACGCCGTGCCACCCGTCCCCAGCACCACGCAGCTGCCGAACAGCGCGCGCCGCAGCCCGACCACCAGATTCCGTTGCGTCACTTTCATCACTCCCTCCCAAGAAGCGTTAGTGCGGACGCCGGCCTCACCGCACCGGCAGCATGTTCACGGATTTCCCTGCCGCGACCTCGCAACTCCCCGGTTGCGCGTTGATCCAGTCGCGTATCACCTGCACGCCCTCGCGATGCACGACCGAGCGCCCGAGCTCCGGCATCATGATCGCGGGGTCGTCGCTGTCCATGCGGAATTCGAAGATGGACGCAGCGGCATTGCCCGGCTCGATGTCGTGCAGGCGGTTGCCGGTGCCTTTGCCTGCGGCGATCGGCTGCTTGCAGAAGCCAAGCTTCAAGCGGTCCTGCGTGCCGGCATCCAGCCACAGCCCCGAGGTGATCGCCGGACCGGTCGCGCTGTGGCAATGGCCGCAGTTGACATCGAGGTAGGCGCGCGCGCGCGCCTCCAGCGGCGCCGTCGCGTCCATCGCATCCACCAGCCGCGGCGGGTTCGCCGGCACGCCCGCCAGGTAGCCGACACGCGCCAGGTGCGCGAGCTGGTTCTCGCGACCGCCCGCATAGTCGAAGTCGCGATTGAGGTGGCGCGCCTTCGGCCCGATCGGCAGCAGCTTGCGCGACTTGTTGTCGGTGATGTGGCAACCGCCGCACTGGTTCTGGTCCGGCACCTGGTAGTCGGCCGTTTCGCGCGCACCGTCCGCACCGACCAGTTCCAGCGCCACCAGTTCGCCGGTGCGCTTGAGCGTGGCTTCGGTCTGCGCCTCGTTCCATACGTAAGGCAGCGCCACCCAGCCTTCCGCGCGATGCACCAGCAGGCGGGTTTCGATCAGGCGCACCTTGGACAGGTCGAGCGCTTCACCTTCCAGCGACGACTGCGATGGCGGCGTGCGCGCGACGGATCTGCCGTCCCACGCCGTCCCTGCGGGCAGCGGGTAGTAGAAGGTCTTGCTGAGGATGGTGCCGACCGGGAAATCGAAACTCTGCTCCGGTTGGTAGGCCGCCGACGTTCCCGCCGGCATCCAGACAGTACGCAGCTTGTGCGCGTAGTCGCTGAACAATGGCGTATTGAGGTCGTAAGGCACCACGCCTTCGTTGAGGCGCAGCTTCCCGTCTTCGATGCGCAGCACGCCCCACTCATCCAACGTCTTCGGCTGCCCTTCGGCGAAGAAGTGCACGCGCGGCGCCGGGCGGCACGCGGCCAACCCGAGGCAGGATGCGGCCACGACGAGCAGGACGGCGAGGCGGTATCGCTCAGGCATGCCTTACCCGCGCTTGAGATCGACGGCGGGCAACCGGGGCAGCTCGCAGTCGTGGGTCTTCGCATCCTTGCTGGGGTTCTTGTAGCCACCCGGGCCGTCGGCGTTGACCACGCCGCTGACGTCGCGCAGGCAGATCTGCGGACCCGCCGTCTTCCCATCCACCTTGCGGTCCTTGTTGA
Organism: Pseudoxanthomonas sp. Root630; assembly: GCF_001427585.1. Lineage (GTDB taxonomy): Bacteria > Pseudomonadota > Gammaproteobacteria > Xanthomonadales > Xanthomonadaceae > Pseudoxanthomonas_A. The sequence continues at coordinate 62,946 of NZ_LMGY01000021.1, forward strand.
AGTAGCCATCCCACAACACGTCGGGGAAGCTGCCGCCCAGGCCGTAGGTCGCCACCTTCAGGGCCTTCAGGTCGAAGCCGTCGGGCGAATCGCCGCCGCCGGAGAGCGTGTTGCCATGGATGTAGATGCGTTCCGGGTACGGATCGAAGTTCGGCGACGCGCTGCTGTCCTTGTAGCCGGTCGAGTACACGCTGGACACGATGATGTTGGCGGTCGCGTTGTCGCGGATCTCGTTGCCGAAGACCTCGATGTCGTCGTTCGAATTGATGACGATGCCCGACCCCGCCGGCACGCTGGCCACGGGCGTGCCCTTCGCGCCGAAGTTCTCGTGGTTGTTGGCGATCACTTTGTTGTTGTAGACCCGGATGTTGCCGCCCTGCTGCGACAGCCCGGGCATGTTGAACACCAGGATGCCGCCGGTGTTGCCGGTGGCCACGTTCTCGTAGACATCGGCGTTGATGGTGTTCTCCACCTCGATGCCGGCGACGTTCTGCTCGGCGCGGCTGCGCCGCACGATGACGCCGTCGGACTGGCCCACGTAGATGCCGGCATCCGATGCGCCGATGGACACGGTGTCCTCGATCAGCACGTTCTTGGTCAGCACCGGATAGATGCCATAGGCGCCGTTCTTCGTGCTCGGGCCGCCGGTCCACTGCACCTTCACCCCGCGCACGGTGATGTTGGACGACTCGCTGATCTTCAGGCCGTCGCCCTTCGAGTCCTCGATGGTGAGGTGTTCGATGGTGAAGTCGTCGCCGTTGACGAGCAGGCCCTCGGCGCCGGCCTTCTGGCCCTTGAAGCTCAACACGCTCTTGTCCATGCCGGCCCCGCGGATGGTCACCCCGTTCGCGCGCAGGGTCAGGCTGCGGTCGAACTGGTGCCGTCCGGCCGGGATCTCGATGACGTCGCCCGGCTTGGCGTCCAGCAGGCGCTCCTGCAGGGTGGTGGCGAAGGCCGCGTCGGCGGCGGCCACGACGGCCGTCTCGGGCGCCTTCGGCTGGCAACCCGCCGCCAACAGCGCCAGCGCGCCGGCCACCGCCAAGGAAATGTTGCGCTGCATGAGTCTCCCCTCCCATACGCCTGCGTAGTGGGGGCCAGTCTCGTGTGCCATGACGCCCCACGCGGAGGGCAGGAGCGGCATACTAAGGGGGGGAAAGCGGACAAGCTGGAGGGGCTGCGATGCGCTGGAAAACCGGACTCGGCAACCGCCTCTCGGTCGCCAACCTGCCTACCAACATGCTGTGCGGCCTGGTGCTGCTGGCTGGCGAATTCGGCGTGAATGCCGAAAGCTGGTTCTCCGGCATGCGCCTGAACGTGCAGGAGATCCACGACCCGCAGGCCCGCGTGTCGTACCGCCAGGCCAGCGAGATCATCCGCCGCGCCTTGCCCACGCTGCCGATCGATGGCGTCGGCCTGGCCATGGGCGAGAAGCAGAACGGCGGCAACTTCGGCCTCCTCGGTTTGGCGATGAAGACCGCGCCGACGTTCGGCGATGCCGTGCAGATCGGCCTGGAGTACCAGCGCAACCTTGGCCCGCTGATGGACCTGGATCTGCAGGACCGCGATGACGGCGCGCTCGCCGTGGTCGCCAGCGCGCCGGAGGAAGCGGCCGACCTGCTGCCGTTCCTGTGCGAAGAAATGTTCGCCAGCACACTGATGCTGGCGCGCGAACTGGCCGGCCCCGAATTCCGCCCACTCCGCCTCGAGCTTGGCTATCCCGCCCCGCGTTATGCAGCGCGCTATGCCGATCTGTTCGGCTGCGAGATCCGCTTCGACCAGATGCAGCACGCGATGGTGGTGGATCGCCGCTGGCTGGAACTGCCCTTCGCCAGCTACAACCCGGTCACCTCGCGGCAGGCGCTGGCGCTGTGCCAGGCGCAACTCGCGGCGATGTCGCTGCGCGGCGAAACCACCGCGGCGGTCGAGCGGCAACTGCGACCGCGACTGCGCGAGAACCCGCAGATGACGGATGTCGCCGCCGCCCTGCACCTCAGCGAGCGCACGCTGCGCCGTCAGTTGGCCGAGGAAAGCACGAGCTTCAGCGCGGTGCACGACCGCGTGCGTACCGAGCGCGCGCTCGAACTGCTGCAGGATCCCGACCTGACCATCGCGGTGGTCGGCAGCCAGATCGGTTTCACCGACGTGCGCGAATTCCGTCGCGCCTTCAAGCGATGGACGGGCCATACGCCGAGCGAGGCCCGGTTGCCGGGCCCGGTCGGCTAGACGATCTCAGTCGAGCACCATCACCGCATCGACTTCGAACGCGGCGCCCTTCGGCAGGCCGGATACCTCGATGGTCGAACGCGCGGGATACGGCGCGGCGAAATATTCCTGCATCACGGCGTTGACCGCGGCGAACTGCGACAGGTCGGTCAGGTACAACCCGAGGCGAACGATGCGGTCCAGCGAACCGTCCGCGGCTTCGGCGACCGCCTTGAGGTTGTCGAACGCGCGGCGCGCCTGCGTCGCGATGTCGCCGTCCACCAGGTTGCCGGTGGCGGGGTCCAGCGGGATCTGCCCCGAGAAATATACCGTGCCGCCAGCGCGCACGGCCTGCGAATAGGGGCCGATGGCCGCCGGTGCGCGGTCGGTGTGGATGATCTGCTTGGACATCGTCGGCTCCTGTCGGCGTGAGCCGGCATTGTAAGCGGAGCGGTTACTGCCGGCGCACGCCGTGCACGACGTTCAGGCGCCGCAAGCGGCGCATCACTTCGGCCAGGTGGTTGCGGTCGCGCACCTGGATGGAGAAACGCAGCACGGCCATGTTGATGTCGCGCTCCAGGTATTCCACGCGCTCGATGTTCGACTGGCTCTTGGCCACGGCCGCGGCGACCTGCGCGAGCACGCCCGGGCGGTTTTCGACATCGATGAGCAGGGCCGCGTCGTAGTCGCCGGTGACGTTGGCATCCCAGGCGATCGGCACCCAGCGCTCAGGCGATTTGCGGAACTCGGCGACATTGGGACAGTCCAGCCGGTGCACCACGATGCCCTTGCCGGCGGTGTGGTAGCCCATGATCTCGTCGCCCGGGATGGGCTGGCAGCACTGCGCGAAGCTGACCACGCCGCGCTCGCCGCCGGTGATCAGGATCTTCTCCTGCGAATGCTTGGAGTGGCCGCCAGCGCGCAATTCGGCGAACGCGGTCAGCGCCTGCGCCGCCTGCGACGGCATCCAGTTGCCCAACGCCACGTCAGCCAGGAACGCTTCCAGGCGCGGATACTTGTGTTCGGCGAGGAAGGCTTCGAGGCGCTGCTGCGGCAGGCGCTCGAGCGAGCTGTCGAGATCTTCCAGCGCGCGGTCGAGCATGCGATGGCCGAGTTGCACGGCATCCTCGTGCTCCAGCTGCTTCAACTGGTGGCGGATCGCGGTGCGCGCCTTGCTGGTCACCACGAACTCGAGCCACTGCGGCTTCGGCGCGGCCGACTTGGCGGTGATGATCTCCACGCTCTGGCCGCTGCTCAGCCGGGTGCGCAGCGGCACCAGCTTCTTGTCCACGCGCGAGGCCACGGCCTGGTTGCCGACGTCGGTGTGCACGGCATACGCGAAATCCAGCGCGGTCGCGTTGCGCGGCAGCGAGAGGATCTTGCCCTTCGGCGTGAACAGGTAGACCTCGTCCGGGAAGAGGTCGACCTTGACGTTTTCCAGGAACTCCAGCGACGAACCCGCGGCGCGCTGGTTGTCGATCAGTTCGACGATCCAGGCGTGCGCCCGGTTCTGCGCGCTGTTGGGCGAATCCGTGCCGTACTTGTAGGTCCAGTGCGCCGCGATGCCGCGCTCGGCGATCAGGTCCATCTCGGTGGTGCGTATCTGCACTTCGATCGGCGAACCGTAGGGGCCGAACAGCACCGTGTGCAGCGACTGGTAGCCATTGGCTTTCGGGATCGCGATGAAATCGCGGAAGCGCCCATCCAGCGGCTTGTACTGCGCATGCACCGCGCCGAGCGAGTGGTAGCACGACGGCACGGAATCGACGACGACGCGGAAGCCGAACACGTCCATCACCCTGTCGAAGCTCTTTCCCTCGCCGCGCATCTTGTTGTAGATGCTCCACGGCGTCTTGACCCGGCTGACCAGGCGGTGCTCGATGCCCTCCTTCGCCAACCGCTGCGAGAGATGCGCTTCGATCTGCGCCATCGACTCGCGGCGCATCACCGGCTGGCTGCGGATGTGTTTCTCGATCACCGCATGGCGCCACGGGTGCAGCGCGCGGAAACCGAGGTCCTGCAATTCGGACTTCACCAGGTTCATGCCCAGCCGCTGGGCGATCGGCGCGTAGATCTCCAGCGTCTCGCGGGCGATGCGCGACCGCGCCTCGGCGCTCTGCGCGCCCAGCGTGCGCATGTTGTGCAGGCGGTCGGCCAGCTTGATCATGATCACGCGCAGGTCGCGCGACATGGCCAGCAGCATCTTGCGGAAACTCTCGGCGGCGGCTTCCTGGCGGTCGCGGAATTTCAGCTTGTCCAGCTTGGTTACGCCGTCCACCAGCTCGGCCACGTTCTCGCCGAACTCGCCGGCGATCTCCTCGCGCGTGAGCGGCGTGTCCTCGATGGTGTCGTGCAGGATCGCCGCGATCAGCGTCTCGGCATCCATGCCCAGCTCGGCCAGCACGCCCGCCACGGCCACCGGGTGGGTGATGTAAGGCTCGCCCGATTTGCGGGTCTGCCCCGCGTGCGCGGCGGCGCCGACTTCCCACGCCCTGCGCAGCAGCGGCAGCTGGTCTTTCGGCAGGTAGGCCGCGATCTTCTCGAACTGCGCCACGTAGTCCGGCGTCCCGTCGTCGTGCGACGGCGCGGGCGTACGAAGTGCCTTGACGGTGCGGCCTGAACTCATGCCGCCAGCCTATGCCAGTCGGGTCGGAACGGCAACGCGCGGAAGCGGGTCCTGAAACGCGCAAGGCCCGCTTTCGCGGGCCTTGGGTCATCGTCCGTTTCGATCGAAACGTCAGACGGCGTCGATCTCAGTCGTCGCCCTTGGACAGGTCGTCGTCGGCGACCACTTCCGCGGCGGCCCATTCCAGCGCTTCGCGCTCGGCGCGCTCGCGCTCGGCCTTCTCGACGCGGTCGATCAGCTCATTGTCGATCTTGCGCGCCGCGATCTCGCGCAGCGCCAGCACGGTGGGCTTGTCCTGCGCTTCGGTGTTGTCGATCTGGGCATCGACGCCGTTGGCGAGCTGGCGCGCGCGCTTGGCGGCCATGGTGACCAGGTCGAAACGGTTGTTGACGACTTCCAGGCAATCTTCGACGGTGATGCGGGCCATGCGGGCTCCCGGCGACCGGTCGGGCCGCGCAGTGAATACGGAAAGGGGCGGCGATTGTAGGCAGCCGGCCCCGGCAATGCAAGCCTTTCCTTGAAAATCAAACAGTTAACCCGCATTCCACTATAGAACTGGCTTCAGCCCCGACCATGGAACCGGAACAACGGCAGGCTGTTTCACCCGCCAGGTGCGTGACGGCGCTCGCCTCCAGGAGGCAAACAACAACCGTGGCCGTGCGGTCGGGCCTGAAGGCCCCCCCTGCAGTGACCCCGGTTTATTCGGCCAGCAGCGCGGCGATCAGGCCGGCGTGGCGAACGTCCTGGGCCTCCCGGCGAAGCCGGCTGGCGGTGAAGATCGCATGCATCTGGCCCACGGCTTCGTCGAATACGTCGTTCACGATCACGTAGTCGAACTCGCCGTAGTGCGACATCTCCTCGCGGGCCGCCGCCAGACGCCGCTGGATGACCTCCTCGCTGTCCTGCCCGCGCGCGCGCATGCGCTGCTCCAGCGCCTGTCGCGAGGGCGGCAGGATGAACACGCTGACCGCGTCCGGCACCTTCTCGCGCACCTGGCGCGCGCCCTGCCAGTCGATTTCCAGCAGCACGTCCTTGCCCGCCGCCAACTGGGGCTCGACCGACTGGCGGGCGGTGCCCTTCCAGTCGCCGTGCACGCGGGCGTATTCGAAGAAGTCGCCGGCACGGATCATCGACTCGAACTCGTCCGCGCGGATGAAGTGGTAGTGCTGCGCGTGGCGTTCGCCCGGCCGCGCACCGCGCGAGGTGAACGAGATGGACAGCGCGATCTCGTCGTCGCGGTCGAGCACCGCGTTGACGATGCTGCTCTTGCCCGCCCCGGAGGGCGCCGCGACGATGTAGAGGGTTCCGCGCTTCATTCGATGTTCTGCGCCTGTTCGCGAATCTGGTCGATCAGCACCTTCAGCTCCACCGCGATGTTGGTGGTGCGGATGTCCACGGACTTGGAGCCTAGCGTATTGGCCTCGCGGTTGAATTCCTGCAACAGGAAGTCCAGCCGGCGGCCCACCGGTTCCTTCTGGGTGAACACGCGCCGGATCTCCTTCACGTGGCTGTCGAGGCGGTCGAGTTCCTCGTCCACGTCCAGCTTCTGCAGCCACAGCACCAGTTCCTGCTCCAGCCGGCCTGGCTCCATGTTCTGGGCCACGTCGGCCATGCGTGCTTCCAGCTTCTGCCGCTGGCCCGCGCGGATCTGCGGGATCAGCGTGCGTACCTCGCCCGCCAGCGCGGCGATGCCGTCCACGCGCTCGAGGATCGCCGCCACCAGCTTGCCGCCCTCGCGTTCGCGCGCGGCGACGAACTGGTCCAGCACGCCGTCCAGCAGCACCAGCGCCTCGGCCTGCAGGGCCTCCATGTCCACGCCCTTGCTCTGCAGCACGCCGGGGAACTGCAGCAGGTCGGTCAGTTCGGTGCGCAGGTTGGGCAGGCGCGAGGACAGGTCCTGCGCGAGTTCGGACAGCTGCCCCACCACGCGCGGATTGAGCTGCAGCGCGCCGTTGCCCTCGGGCGCGCGCAGGCGCAGGGTGAGGTCCAGCTTGCCGCGGGAGACGCGCGCGGAGACGCGTTCGCGCAGCGCGGGCTCCAGCACGCGCAGTTCGTCGGGCAGGCGCACGCCCAGTTCGAGGAAGCGGTGGTTGACCGCACGCAGTTCGGCCGTGAGCGTGCCGCCCTCGGTGGCGCGTTCGGCGGTGGCGAACGCGGTCATGCTGCGGATCATGCGGGAGCCCATCGGGTCAATGAGCGGCGCATCTTAGCAGCCTGCGCGCCGGGGCCCCGGCCGGGCCGTGGCGGACTGGTAAACTTCGCCCCCCTCATCGCGGATGCCTCCATGTCCTTCTCCCGCCCCAGCGGCCGCCAGCCCGACCAGATGCGCGACGTCAGCATCCTGCGCAACTACACCCGGCATGCGGAAGGGTCCGTGCTGGTCAGCTTCGGCCACACCCGCGTGCTGTGCACCGCCAGCGTGGACAACAAGGTGCCGGGCTTCCTGCGCGGCAAGGGCGAAGGTTGGGTCACCGCCGAGTACGGCATGCTGCCGCGCTCCACCCATACCCGCAGCGACCGCGAAGCGGCGCGCGGCAAGCAGGGCGGCCGCACGCTCGAGATCCAGCGCCTGATCGGCCGCACGCTGCGCGCCTGCGTGGACCGCGGCGCGCTGGGCGAACGCACCATCACCCTGGACTGCGACGTGCTGCAGGCCGACGGCGGCACCCGCACGGCGGCCATCACCGGTGCCTACGTGGCGCTGGTGGATGCGGTGAACTGGCTGAAGTCGCGCAACGAGATCAAGCGCGATGCGATCCACGGCGCGGTCGCGGCCGTGTCGGTGGGCATCTATCGTGGCGTGCCGGTGCTCGACCTCGATTACCCCGAGGACAGCGACTGCGATACCGACATGAACCTGGTGATGAACGATGGCGGCGGTTTCATCGAGCTGCAGGGCACGGCGGAAGGCCATGCCTTCCGTCGCGATGAACTGGATGCGCTGCTCGCCCTTGGCGAAAAGGGCATCGGCGAGTTGTTCGCCGCGCAGCGGGCGGCGCTGGAAGGCTGACGCCATGTCGCGCCTGAGCCTGGTTACCCTGCTGGTGGACGACTACGACCGCGCCATCGCGCACTATCGCGATGCGCTCGGCTTCGAGGTCCGCGAAGACACCGACCTCGGCGGCGGCAAGCGCTGGGTGCGCGTCGCACCGCCTGGCGACGGCACCACCGACCTGCTGCTGGCCGTGGCCAGCACCGACGAACAGCGGGCGCGCATCGGCGACCAGACCGGCGGGCGCGTGGGCTTCTTCCTGCAGACCGACGACTTCTGGCGCGACCACGCGCGGATGTCGGCGGCCGGTGTGGCGTTCCTGGAAACGCCGCGCGAGGAGAGCTACGCCACCGTCGCCGTGTTCCGCGATGCCTACGGCAATCGCTGGGACCTGCTGCAACCGAAGGGCTGATCGCATGAAACTCGTCCTCGCCTCGTCCAATGCCGGCAAGCTGGAAGAACTCCGCGGCCTGCTCGCCGACACCGGCATCGAACTGGTCGCCCAGTCCGACCTGGGCGTCGAGGACGCCGACGAGACCGGCACCACCTTCGTCGAGAACGCCCTGATCAAGGCCCGCCACGCCAGCCTGCAGACCGGCCTGCCGGCGCTGGCCGACGATTCCGGCATCTGCGTGGATGCGCTCAACGGCGCGCCCGGCCTCTATTCGGCGCGCTATGCCGGCAGCCATGGCGACGCGCAGCGCAATATCGACAAGTTGCTGGACACGCTGCACGACGTCCCCGGCGAGCAGCGCGGCGCACACTTCTACTGCGTGCTGGTGTTGTTGCGGCATGCGCACGACCCGCAGCCGCTGATCGTCGAGGGTGAATGGCGCGGCCGCATCCTGCACGAGCGTCGCGGCACCGGTGGGCACGGCTACGACCCGGTGTTCTTCGACCCGCAGCGTGGCCAGTCCGCCGCGGAAATGCCGCTGGGCGAGAAGAACCGCATCAGCCATCGCGGCAAGGCGTTGGCCGGGTTGAAGCAACGCCTGCTCGACCTTCCCTGATCATGCTGATCCCGCCGCCCCTCGCGCTCTACGTGCACATGCCGTGGTGCGTGCGCAAATGTCCGTACTGCGATTTCAACTCGCACCAGGGCAAGGGCGAGTTGCCGTTCGATGCGTACATCGACGCCCTGCTCCGCGACCTCGACCACGACCTGCCGCTGGTCTGGGGCCGCACCGTGCACAGCGTGTTCTTCGGCGGTGGCACGCCCAGCCTGTTCCCGCCGGAGGCGATCGATCGCTTCCTGCAGGGCGCGAGCAGCCGGCTGCGCTTCGCGCCCGGGCTGGAAGTGACGCTGGAGACCAATCCCGGTACCGCCGAGCATGGTCGCTTCGAGAACTACCGCGCCGCAGGCGTGAACCGCATCAGCTTCGGCATCCAGAGTTTCGATGATGCGAGCCTGCAGAAACTCGGCCGCATCCACGACAGCCGCGAAGCCGAGCATGCGGTGAAGCTGGCGCAGGACGCCGGCCTGGACAACCTCAACCTCGACCTGATGTACGCCCTGCCCGGCCAGACGCTGGCGATGGCCGAGCACGACCTGCAGCGCGCGTTCGCCCTGCAGCCCGCCCATGTCTCGCACTACCAGCTCACGCTGGAACCGAACACGGTCTTCTTCGCCCGGCCACCGCAGGGCCTCCCCGACGACGACCACGCCTGGGACATGCAGGAGCACTGCCAGGCGCTGCTGGCCGATGCCGGTTACCAGCACTACGAGGTCAGCGCCTACGCCCGGCCGGGGCGGCGCTGCGCACATAACCTCAATTACTGGCGTTACGGCGATTACGTCGGGGTCGGGGCCGGCGCGCACGGCAAGATCACCGTGGGTGCGACGCAGCAGATCCTGCGCCGCTGGAAGGTCAAGCACCCCACCGCTTACCTCGCCGCCGCAGGCATGCCGGCGGCCATCGGCGGGGACGATGACATCACCCCGGAGCGCCGGCCGTTCGAGTTCATGCTCAACGCGCTGCGCCTGCAGGAAGGCTTCGCCCTGGCCGATTTCGAGGCCACCACCGGCCTGGCTCGCGGCATCATCGCCGGGCCGTTGGCACACGCGTTGCAGCAGGGCTGGGTGACCTTGTCCGATACCCATGTCCACCCGACGGCGCTTGGCCGCCGTTTCACCAATGATGTGATCGAACTCTTCCTCGACGCGTGACGGCAGCGCCCGGGCCGGGGCGATGGATGGATGCGCGGGCTGCACGGGGTGTGATAATGATGGCGCCACAGGGGAGCCCGCCGCACCGATGACCGCGCCACGACCGCCTTCGCCCGCTGCCGCGCCGACCACGATTGCGTCGGCCGCGCTGCCCCTGCGCGTGCGCCGCGTGCTGCAGAACCTGTTCGACCACGTATCCACGGATTTCATCACCGCGCTCAACGCGATGCTGGTGGAATTCGAGCAGCAGCTGTTCAAGCAGGCCGACCAGGCCCGCAGCAATCACCTCCAGGCGCAGGTGTTCGTCGACCTGCGCGCACTGCAGAAGCACCGCACCGAGCTGGCGCCGCACTACATGTTCGGCCTGGAAGCCGAACTGGCCGCCATCCGCGCGCCGCGCGCCAGCGGCGACACCCCGTCCGTCGCACGCCTGGACTACCAGACGCTGACGCTGGTCGAGGACGCCGTGATGGACCAGGAGATCGTGCTGCGCGAGGTCGCGCGCCGGCACGAGCAGCGCGGCAACGCGCAGATCCTGATGCTGGGCCAGCGCTTCGGCGTGCTCGCCGGCCAGCCCGCCTACGAGGCGGAAACGCTGCCGCTGGGCCCGAACCGCCTCTGCCATGTGCTGAAGGAAGCGGCGGCATGCCTGGATCTGTCACTGGACGCGCAACTCGTGCTGTACCGCACCTTCGACCAGAAGGTGATGCTGAACTACAGCGAGTGGGCCAACACGGTGAACCAGTTCCTGTCGCGCGAAGGCATCCTGCCCGGGCTGGTGTACACGCCACGGCGCGTGCGCGTGCAGGACGCCATCCGCCGGCACCCGCGCGATGAAGGCGACGGTGCGGCACGCCCGATGACCGGCTGGAACGGCCAGGGCACCACATCGCACTGGGCCACGCTGACACCCGAACAACTGCAGGCGGTCGCCGGCGCCATGCTGGGCAGCAGCCTGCCCGGCACAGGGGGCGGCAGCACGCCGCCACCGGTGCCGCCACGCGAAGCCGCGACGCCCGCGGGCGATACGGCAACCGCACCCGACAACAGCGCGGGCTCGTTCGAAGTCCTGCAGAAACTGCTGGCCATCCGTCGCGGCGGACTGCAGGCCGATGCGCAGGCACTGGCGGGCACCGCCTCCGGCGGCCTCGGCGCACTGGCCCAGGGAGGAGGAGGCGGCGCGACCGGCCCGGCCTCGGGGGGACCGGGCGGTGGCGGTAGCGGTAGCGGTGGCAGTGGAGGTTCGGCCGGCCATGGTGCGGCAGGCGGCGCGCACGCGGGCGGCCATGCCGCCGCGGCACCGCGCCTGTTGCCCACGCCCGATGTGCTGACCGCATTGCAGGCCATGCAGGCGGCACCGCTGCCGGCTCGCACGCCCGACCAGCCGCGCCGAACGGTGCAGGACCTGCAGCAGACCATGCTCGCCGCCGCACGCGCGCAGCACGGTCCCCATGCCGCACTCGCAAGCGCGGATTCGGACACCTTCGAACTGCTGGACCTGCTCTACAACGAGATCGAGCGCGAGGTGCAGCACGACGCGCCCGCCGCCGACATGCTGGTCCGGCTGCAGGTGCCGGTGGTGCAGGCAGCGCTGCGCGACCGCAACTTCTTCCTGCGCGCACAGCATCCCGCCCGCGACCTGCTCAACACCGTGGCGGAATCCGGTGCGACCTGGCTGGGCGAAGACGACGTGGACCCGCACCTGGTGCAGAAGCTGCACAAGGCCGTCGAGACCGTGGTGGAGACGTACGAAGGCGACGAAACCGTCTTCGAGGACGCCCAGCGCGATGTGCAGCAGCACCTGCAGGCGGCCGTGCGCAAGGCCGAACTGGCCGAGCGCCGGCAAGTCGAGGCCGCACGCGGCAAGGACCGCCTGGAGATCGCCAAGCAGCGCGCCGCCGAGACGATCGAATCGGCGATGGCCGAGGCCAAGCCGCAGAAGTTCGTGCAGGCGCTGCTCAGCCAGGCCTGGGCCGACGTGCTCACGCTCACCCAGTTGCGCAACGGCGAGTCGTCCGGCGAGTGGGCCGATCAGCTGCAGACCACGCTGGAAATCGTCGCCGCCACCACCACCACCGCGCAAGGCGCCAATCCCGATTTGGCCGGCAAGGTGGAGAAGTCGCTGGTGCAGGTGGGTTACCACGAGGACGAAGCGGCCGCGATCGCGCGCCGGCTCTCCAGCGTGGAGGAGGACGAGACCACGTCCCGCACCGAACTGACCGCACGACTGAAGGCGCGCGCGCGCCTGGGTGGGCAGAACGAAGTCAAGAAGAAGCCCGCGCAGCCGCGCACGCCGCAGGAGCAGGAGTGCTACGACTACCTGCGCACGCTGCCGTTCGGCACCTGGTTCGAGTTCACCCGCAACCAGCAGGGCGACGTGCAGCGGCAGCGCCTGTCCTGGTTCAGCCCGGTCACCGGCAACGCCTTGTTCGTCAACCAGCGCGGCCAGCGCGTGGGCGAGCATTCGCTGGACACGCTGGCGCACCTGATGGCCAAGGGCCAGGCGCAGGTGGTCACCGAGGACCGCGGCCGCCTGATCGACCGCGCATGGAACGCCACGCTCAACGCGCTGCGCAGCCTGACCGGCCGCCGCAGCGACGCCGAACCCGCAGGAGACGCCGCATGATGCGCGAGTTCCGCCGCGCCCGCCGGCGCAGCGTGCCCAAGCCCGTGGCCGTGTTCGACCTGATGACCGAGCAGGTCATCGGCCGGCTCGGCAACCTGTCCGAATCGGGCATGCTGCTGGTGGCGACCGAACCGGTCATCGAAGACGCGCTGTACCAGTTGCGCTTCCACCTGCGCGACGACCGCGGCCAGGACGTGCCGATCGATGTCGGCGCGCACCTGCTGTGGTCCGCGCCGGCCAACACGCCCGGCCAGGCGTTTGCCGGCCTGCGCTTCCTGACCATCGACCGCGAGCCACTGGAGCGCCTGCGCCAGTGGGTCAACGCCGGGCCCGAAGCCGAGTAGGAACCCCACCGCGGCCCGCATGGGCCGGATGCGGCAAAATGGCGGTTCTTCCGCAAGAGCTGCCGCCATGAATGCCCCCGCCGATCTCGCCGCCCGCCTCGTCCCGCTCTACGCCGACCACCTGGCGATGATGAAGCGCCGCGCCGACGACGCATTGGCGCGCGGCGGCTTCGACCACCTGGTCGTACCCAGCGGTACGCAGCACTGGCAGGTGTTCGACGACCGCGACTATCCCTACGCGGTCAACCCGCAATTCAAGGCCTGGCTGCCGATGACGCGGCTGCCCTACAGCTGGCTGGTGTACACGCCGGGCGAGCGCCCGAAGGTGGTCTTCTACCAGCCGTTCGACTACTGGCACGTCGTGCCGGATGCGCCCAGCGGCTGGTGGGTGGACCACTTCGACATCCACATCATCCGCAAGCCCGACGAGGCGATCGCGCTGCTGCCACCGGCCGCGCGCAGTGCGATCCTCGGCGAACCGCAGAGCGCGCTCGGCGATTACGTGCCGAACAACCCCGAGCCCGTCATCCAGTACCTGGAATACCAGCGCTCCTACAAGACGCCATACGAGATCGCGTTGATGCGCCAGGCGCAGCGCCTGGCCGTGCGCGGGCACCGTGCGGCGGAAGCGGCGTTCCGCGCGGGCGAGAGCGAATTCGGCATCCACATGGCGTACTGCAGCGCCGTCGGCCAGGACGCCAACGACCTGCCGTACGGCAACATCATCGGCCTCAACGAACACGCCGCGGTGCTGCATTACACCGAACTGCAGCGCGTCGCACCGGCGCCGCTGCGCAGCTTCCTGATCGACGCCGGCGCCAGCTTCCACGGCTATGCCAGCGACATCACCCGTACCTACGCCTACGATACCGGCAGCGAGTTCCAGGCGATGATCGATGCGGTGGACGCCGCGCAGCAGGCGATGTGCGCCGGCGTGCGCAGCGGCGTGGACTACAAGCGCCTGCACGTGGACGCGCACCTCACCCTGATGGGCATCCTGAAAGACTTCGGCGTCATCACCGTGTCGCCGGAAGCCGCGCTGGCCACCGGCGTCAGCGCGGCGTTCTTCCCGCACGGCCTGGGCCATCCCATCGGCCTGCAGGTGCACGACGTGGCCGGCTTCGCGGCGAGCGACCGCGGCGGCCGCATCGAACGCCCCGCCGGTCATCCCTACCTGCGCATGACCCGCGTGCTGGAACCGGGCATGGTCGTCACCATCGAGCCCGGCCTGTACTTCATCGACCTGCTGCTGGACGAGGTGAAGAAGAACGGCCACGCCGCCAGCATCGACTGGGCGCGCGTCGATGCCTTCCGCCCTTACGGCGGCATCCGCATCGAGGACGAAGTGCTCTGCACGGAAAGCGACGCCGACAACCTGACCCGGCCGGCATTCGCCGAAGCGCGCTGAACCACACTACGGGACGGCAGGCATGATGTTCATGATCGGCCAGGGGGAACAGGTGGTATCGGTCGGTCCGCCCGAACCGCACCATTGCCCGCGCTGCGACGAAATGCGCGAGTTCGAGCCGCAGTTCAAGTACAAGTACGGCCGCTTCGACCTGCTGTTCGGGTTCGTCTACGGCCGGCGCTACCAGCTTGCCTGCCCCGTCTGCCAGCATGGCTGGCTGCTCGACACGAAGGAAGCTCAGCGGCTGTATGGCCGCCCCGACATCCCCTTGCGCCTGCGCTACGGCCTGGTGTTCCTGTTGGGTGTGTTCGCAGCGCTTGGGGCGGCGTCACTGGCGATGCCACCGGCGGGCTGACACACTCGCGCCTTCAGCGAACGGCGCTTCGTCACGACACCCTTGGAGGTCCATCATGGAACGCGTCACCGGCATCGGCGGCATCTTCTTCAAATCGGCGGACCCCAAGGCGCTCAGTGCGTGGTACCGCGACCACCTCGGGCTCGACGTGTCGGACTGGGGCGGCGCGATCTTCCCGTGGGGCGGTGAAGGCAGCCCGCCCGGCATGACCCTCTGGAGTCCGTTCAAGCAGGACACCAGCTACATGGCGCCCAGCACCGCGAGCTTCATGATCAATTTCCGCGTAGCCGACCTGGACGCGCTGCTGGCGGTGCTGCGCGAGGAAGGCTGCAACGTCGTCGGCGACCCGCAAGTGTCCGAACAGGGCAAATTCGGCTGGGTACTCGACCCGGAAGGCAACAAGGTCGAGTTGTGGGAACCGCCCGCAGGGCAGTGACGGAGGCACGAGGCCATGACGACATCCGATTACCTCCTGATTTCCCGCGGCCAGTGGGACGAATCCGCGTCGCCGCAGGATGTGCAGGACGCGATCGACCGCTTCTACACCTGGTACGAACGCGGATTGGCCGAGGGCACTCTGAAGCCCGGTAGCCGACTGGAAGCGCGCGGCAAGTGCGTCGCGCGCGATGGCATCACCGATGGGCCGTTCGCCGAAGCGAAAGAGCTGGTGGGCGGCTACTGGTTCATCGTGGCGGACTCGCTCGAAGACGCTGCGCGCATCGCCTCGGAGAATCCCTGCCTGGCCTTCGGTCTGACACTGGAGATCCGGCCGCTGGAAGCAGCGCGTGCCCGCGCCGAGGACGTGACCAACGAAACGCCCGCGGCCTGGCGTTCCCGCGGCGGCTGATCCGCGCCGATGACCGCGCCCCGCGCGACGCTCCAGGGCGGCTGCCATTGCGGGGCGATCACCCTCGCGTTCTCCACCGCGCTGGTGCCGGCAGATACGGCGCCACGCGCCTGCGATTGCAGCTTCTGTCGCGCGCATGGCGCAGCGTGGGTGTCGGACGCGGACGCGCAACTGCTCATCCATGCGCATCGTCCTGAACGTCTGCGCCGCTACCGACAGGGCTCGCTGGCCGCGCAATTCCTGCTGTGCGGCGAGTGCGGCGTACTGGTCGCGGTGGTGTTCGAGGACAGCGGGCGCACGTACGCGGCGGTCAACACCGGGTGTCTGGAGGAGCGCGACGCCTTCGCGTCCACGGCATCGGCCTCGCCACAGCGCCTGTCACCTGGGGACAAGCTCGCGCGCTGGCGTCAGCTGTGGATTGGAGAGGTAAGCGTGCAGTTGATGTAAGCCGCCCTCAGGCGGACGCCATCACCGCTTCGATCTCGTCGGCGCTGCGCGCCAGCGCGTCGGTCAGCACGACCGGGCCGTCGGCGGTGACCAGCACGTCGTCCTCGGTGCGGATGCCGATGCCGCGCCACTTCGCATCCACCGAGGTGTCGTCGTGCGAGACGTACAGCCCGGGCTCGATGGTGAAGGCCATGCCGGGTTCCAGCAGGCGCGACTCGCCGTCGATGCGGTAATCGCCCACGTCGTGCACGTCCAGGCCCAGCCAGTGGCCGGTCTTGTGGCGGTAGAAGCGGCGGTAGGTGCCTTCGGCCAGGTGCTTCTGCAGCTTGCCTTTCAGCAGACCGAGCCGCAGCAGGCCCTCGGTGAGCGTCTCCACGGCGGCCACGTGGCCGGCTTCGTAGGGCACGCCCACGCGCGCGCAATCCAGCGCGGCACGCTGCGCATCGCCCACCAGGTCGTGCAACGCGCGCTGCGCCGGGGTGAAACGGCCGTTGACCGGGAACGTGCGGGTGATGTCCGAGGCGTAGCCGCGGTATTCGGCGCCGGCATCGATCAGTACCAGGTCGCCGTCGCGCGCCTGCGCGGTGTTGGCGCGGTAGTGCAGCACGCAAGCGTTGTGGCCGGCGCCGACGATGCTGTTGTAGGCCGGCCAGGCGTCGTTGGCGCGGAACACGCGCTCCAGCTCCGCCTGCAATTCGTATTCGCGGATGCCGGCGCGCGCGGCGCGCATCGCGGCCTGGTGCGCCTGCACGCTGATGTCGGACGCACGCTGCATCAGCTTGATCTCGTCCTTCGACTTGAACAGGCGCAGGTCGTGCAGCAGGTGCCCGAGCTCGAGGAACTCGTGCGGCGGCTGCGCGCCCTGGCGCACCTGCGCGCGCACGTGGCGCACCCAGCCGATCAGCTTCAGGTCGAAGTCGGCATCGCGGCCGAAGTGGTAGTACACCCGCGAACGGCCTTCCAGCAGCCCGGGCAGGATTTCGTCGAGATCGTCGATGGGATAGGCGTCGTCCATCCCGTAGTCGTTGACGGCGCCGTCCTGGCCGGCGCGAGGACCATCCCAGCCTTCGCGCTCGGGATCGCGTTCGCGGCAGAACAGGATCGCTTCGCCATGCTTGCGGCCCGGCACCAATACCAGCACCGCGTCCGGCTCGGGGAAACCGCACAGGTACCAGAAGTCGGAATCCTGCCGGTACGGGTAGTGGGTGTCGTGGCTGCGGATGCGCTCGGGCGCGGCCGGCAGCACCAGGATGGCGTCGTTGCCGGCCATCCGCATCAGCTGCCGGCGCCGGCGGACGAACTCCGCCGCGGTGATGCCGGTCAGCGCTTTCATCAGTTCAGGCTCCGGCGATGCCGGGGCCCGAGCACGCAATCACCATGCAGCAGCAGGGCTGCGACGCGGACGAACTCTTCCAGTTCGGCCAGCGCGTCCTCGTCTTCCTCGTCCTCGCTGCTTTCGGCCGAGGCCTTGGCGAGGCGCGCAAGATCCTGCAGCGCTTCCTGGCCTTCCTCCGACAGCGGCGGCGTGGCGCCGGCGGCGAGCCCGAACGCACCCAGGAACCCGCGACACCAGCCGAACAGCGCTTCGGCACGCTCGTCCAGCGAGCGGTCGGCGGCAGGCAGCAGCAGATCGAACGAGAAACCGCGATCCTCCAGCTGGACGACGGCGGTTTCGCGCAACTGGTCCAGGACGCTGCCGGGCACAGGCGCAGGCAGGGCATCGTCGGCCAGCGCGCGTGCCAGCCAGGTGCCGTCGGCGGCACCGCCACCGGCGAGCCAGCCGCACAACGCGCCGTGCAGTTCCGAGGCGTCCGTCGCCAGTCCCAACTGGCGGGAAGCCGCATCGACGGCGGCGATATCGGGAAGGTCGGGCATAGAAGAACGCAATCCGCTGGAGGTTTCGGACAACCCCGCGATTGTACCAACGAAAAGCCGCGTCCCGGCTTGTTGTGCATGTGTACGCATGCCTACACTCCGATATCGCCTCGGCCCGGACGGTTCGTCCACCCCATGCTCCCTCTTCTTGTCGCTGCCCTGTCCGCAACGGCGTCCCCGCTGTCGCCCCGACCCTTCGTCATGGGCCTGGCCGGTGCGGTGCTGCTGGGCGTGGTGGCGATCGGCACGCGGCGCTGGTGGCAGGGCTGGCTGGCCGCGCGCCAGGTGCAGCCGGAGCCGCCGCGCAGCGAAACGCTGCGCAACCGCGATGAGCGCCTGAAGCTCGCGCTGTGGGCCTCGGGCGAACAGTTCTGGGACTACGACCTGGTGCAGCGCCGCCTCTACCGCATGCGCGCGGACGAGACCGCCGTGCAGACCGCCGACATCACCGTGCTGACCCGGCAGGGCGAAGTCCCGGCGATCCACGAAGAAGACCTGCCGCTGGTGATGGAACGCCTGCGTCTGCACCTGCAGGGCAAAGCGCCGATCTTCACCTCCGAGCACCGCATGGACATGCTGGGCAACGGCGCCTGGGTATGGGTGCGCGCGCGTGGCCGGGTGGTGGAACGCGATGCCGAGGGCCGGCCGGTGCGCATCGCGGGTACCGCGCGCGACATCACCGCGAGCCGCAATGCCGAGTACGAACACCGCATCGCCGGCGAAGTGATGCGGAGCATGAACGAAGCGGTCGCGGTGCTGGACTGGGCGCACCAGTTCATCACCATCAACCCGGCCTTCACCCGCATCACCGGCTATGCCGAGAACGAGATCATCGGGCAGCCGATGACCATGCTGGACAGCGACCAGCACGAGGACGCCTTCTTCGAACGGATGCACCGTGAGCTGCGCCTGACCGGACGCTGGTCGGGCGAGGTGTGGAAGGTCCGCAAGGACGGCGAGGAGATCCTCTGCCGCATCGAGACCAACGTGGTGCCCGATGTCAGCGGCGAGCGCCCGCTGTACGTGCAGGTGCTCACCGACATCACCGAGCAGAAGCGCGCCGAACAGGAACTGCGCTACCTGGCCAACTACGACACGCTGACCAGCCTGCCCAACCGCTCGCTGCTGTCCGAGCGGCTGTCGCGCGCCATCGTGCGGGCCCGTCGCGAGCATGGCCACGTGGCGGTGCTGTTCATCGACCTGGACCGCTTCAAGGACATCAACGACTCGCTCGGCCACGCCACCGGCGACCGCATCCTGCGCGCCGCCGCGGCACGCGTGCAGCAGACCGTCGGCACCCAGCACACCGTCGCGCGCCTGAGCGGCGACGAGTTCACGGTGGTGCTGGAGGACATCAACGGCATGCCCGACGCCGAGGACGTGGCGCAGCGGATCATCCAGGCGTTCCGCGCCCCGTTGAACTTCGGCGAACGGCTCGAGCTGGCGGTCTCGCCCTCGATCGGCATCAGCCTGTATCCCGAGCACGCGCAGGTTCCCACCGAACTGCTCAAGCACGCCGACACCGCGATGTACCAGGCCAAGGCGATGGGCCGGCACACCTACCAGGTGTATTCGGAAACGATGGACGAGAAGAACCGCCATCGCGCCATCCTGGCCAGCGCGCTGCGCCGCGCGATCGACCGCAACGAGCTCTCGCTGGTGTTCCAGCCGCGCCTGTCCATCTCGCGCCAGCGCATCACCGGCGTGGAAGCGCTGCTGCGCTGGGACAGCCGCGAGTTCGGCATGGTCTCGCCGGCGCAGTTCATCCCGCTGGCGGAAGAATCCGGGATGATCCTCGAACTCGGTGCCTGGGCGCTGCGCGAAGCCTGCCTGACGCTGCGCAGCTGGCACGACGCCGGCCTGGAGGAACTGTCGGTGGCGGTCAACGTGTCGGCCACGCAGCTCCAGCGCGGCGACCTGCAGGCCGTGGTGGCGCGCACGCTGCAGGAAACCGGCATCCCGGCCAACCGCCTGGAGCTGGAGCTCACCGAGAGCGTCATCATGGCCAATCCCGAGCAGAACGCGGACACGCTGCGCGCGTGCCGTCGCCTGGGCATCTCGCTGGCGATCGACGATTTCGGCACCGGCTATTCCTCGCTGGCCTACCTCAAGCGCCTGCCGCTGACCACGCTGAAGATCGACCGCGAGTTCATCGGCGACCTGACCCACGACAGCGACGACGAAGCCATCACCAGCACCATCATCACCATGGGCCAATCGCTGGCGCTGAAGGTGGTCGCCGAAGGCGTGGAGACATGGGACCAGTACGAATTCCTCCGCAGCCACGGCTGCGACGAGGTGCAGGGCCATTGGGTCGCACAGGCGCTCAGCCCGGACCAGTGCCTGCGGTTCATCCGCGAGTACTACCCCGGCTCCGGCATCCGCGTCGCCTCCTGAACCCGAGCGGGCGCGCCACGCGCCCTGCGCCGCGACCGCCGTCGCATCCCCCGCCCGGCCGCCCTTGACCACCCGCCGAGCGCATGCCTATCGTGGCCGCCATGGACAACGCCGACCTGCTCGACCAGCTACGCGCGCTCAGCGCGCGCATCCAGGACCTGGCGGACCGCTGCCAGCGGCTGTCCGAGGAGAACCGCAGCCTGCGCCACCAGCAGGAACAGCTGGTGGGCGAACGCTCGCAGCTGCTGGCCAAGAACGAACAGGCGCGTTCGCGGGTCGAAGCGATGATCAGCCGCCTGAAATCCCTGGAGCAGCACACGTGAGCGCCACCGAACCCGTCAGCGTCCACGTCCTCGACCGCGAGTACACCGTGGGCGTTTCGCCCGACGAACGCTCCGGCCTGATGGCGGCCGCCAAGCTGCTCGACAGCCGCATGCGCGAAGTGCGCGGCAGCAACCGCATGGCGGCGGTGGATCGCGTGGCCGTGCTGGCCGCACTGAACCTGGCACACGAATTGCAGCAGCTGCGCGATGAACAGCACGCGCGCAACCGCGAGGTGGAACGCACGCTGCAGGACCTGCATCGCAAGCTCGATGCAGCGCTCGGCTCGCCCTGACGGCATGCGCACGACACCGACTGCGCACTGAATCCGCCGACGAACGGGCTAGGCAACTTTTTTCAACTCGCTATACTGGCCTCGCGTCCTCTGCTGTCCTCGACAGCGCACGCAAACATTCGCCTTGTCCCTTAATGACGACCACGGGATGGCGACGGTACCGGGAGTGCAGGTCTGCCTCGCAGCGGAAAGCCCGATGGTTCCCCAGCCTTCCCACTTGAACCCCGGGTTCAAGGTCGTTTCGTGAGCATCGTTGATGGCGGAGGACGTATTTTTCCCGCGGCAGCGGCATCAGCCGCGACCCGGCCGGTCCTGTTGCACCCGCCCTTGAGCGGGATGACTTCGAAACGAAGCCGATTGCACCGGGGACCCGACGCCCAGGGCCGTGACTGACGCCGCTCCCGCGGTCCCACCCCGGCAACGCCGGGGCGCATGCCGTAAAATTCGCGCATGCCCACCCGCCCCTCCCCGCGACCATGACGGCACAGCGCGATGCGCTGCGCCGCGACCTGCGCGCGCGCCGCAAGGCCATTCCCGCCGCCGAGCGTATCGCCGGGGCCGACGCGCTCGCTGCGCGCCTGCTGGGGCTGCCGTTCGCCCCTGCGGGCGGTTACGTCGCCGGCTACTGGGCGATGGATGGCGAAATCGGGCTGCACAGCTGGCAGCTGCGTCTTCCGAAGAACGTGATCTATTGCCTGCCGGTGCTGGCCGATGACGAGACCCTGCGCTTCGCCCCGTGGCGGCCCGGCGACGAGCTGGTGACCAATCGCTACGGCATTCCGGAACCCGACATCGATCCCCGCTCCGGCCTGCAGGCCAGCGCATTGGCGTTGATCGCCGTGCCGCTGGTGGGCTTCGACGATGGCGGCCACCGCTTGGGCATGGGCGGTGGCTGGTACGACCGCACCCTGGCGTCGCGCCTGCGACACCCGGCCCCGCCCTGGCTCGTCGGCGTGGGCTTCGAAGCGCAGCGCGTGGCATCGGTCGGCGCGCAGGCCTGGGACGTGCCGCTGGATGCGATCTGCACCGAACGCGACACCCTGACCCCTTCCGTTGTTACGCCGGAACCCCCGCAATGACCGCACGCAAGCACTACTGGCTGATGAAATCCGAGCCGGACGCCTTCTCCATCGAGAATCTCGAGAAGGTCGGCATCGAGCCGTGGAACGGCGTGCGCAACTACCAGGCGCGCAATTTCATGCGCGCCATGCAGGTCGGCGACGGCGTGCTGTTCTACCACTCCAACTGCAAGGAACCGGGCATCGTCGGTACCGCCACCGTGGCGACGGCGGCCTATCCGGACGACACCCAGTTCAACCCCAAGTCCGACTACTACGACCCCAAGAGCACGCGCGAGGAACCGCGCTGGTCGCTGGTGGACGTGAAGTTCGACCGCAAGCTCAAGCGCACGATCACGCTCGACGAGATCAAGCAGCACGCCGACGACCTCGGCGAAGGCTTCGCGCTGATCCAGCGCGGCAGCCGCCTGTCGGTGCTGCCGGTCACCGCCGCGCAGTGGAAGTTCCTGCTGGGGCTCGAGTAACCTCACGCTCTTGTGGGAGCGACGTCAGTCGCGACGCGAACCCTGCAGCCACAGATTGCGGGTTCGCACGGCCACTATTCCCCGGCGCGCCCGCCTGACGCGTTACCCCGCCATCTCCGTCGCGACTGACGTCGCTCCCACAGCATCCCATCCGCACACGAGTTCTGAACCCATGAGCGAAGCAAAGCGCCTGGCCGGCGAAAAGGCCATCGAGTTCGTCGAGGACGGCATGATCGTCGGCGTGGGCACGGGTTCCACCGTCGCCTTCTTCATCGACGCGCTGGCGGGCATCAAGGACCGCATCAAGGGCGCGGTCTCCAGCTCCGACCAGAGCACGGCGCGGCTGAAGCAGCACGGCATCGAGGTGCTCGACCTCAACCACACCGGCACGCTCTCGCTGTACGTGGACGGCGCCGACGAATGCGACCCGCACAAGCGCCTGATCAAGGGCGGCGGCGCGGCACTGACGCGCGAGAAGATCATCGCCGAAGCCAGCAAGCAGTTCGTCTGCATCGTCGACCCGAGCAAGCAGGTGCCGGTGCTGGGCAAGTTCCCGCTGCCGGTGGAAGTGATCCCGATGGCGCGCAGCCTGGTCGCACGCGAGATCCTGGCGTTGACCGGCGGCCAGCCGGTCTGGCGCGATGGCACGGTGACCGACAACGGCAACCTGATCCTGGACATCCACAACCTGTCGATCACCGATCCGGTGGCGATGGAGCGCGAGATCAACCAGATCCCCGGCGTCGTCAGCGTGGGCCTGTTCGCCCGCCGTCCGGCGGACATCGTCATCGTCGGCGGCGAACCGCCGATCGTGCTGAAGTGATCCGCGGCGCTTAGGCGCTGTCGGACAAGGCCTTCACCAGCTCGCCGACGAGTTCGCGCTTCTTCGGCGGCAGCTGCAGGAAGGCCTCCACCACCTGCCGCTCGCGGCTGCCGGCGCCGGCCGGCCACGGCGGACGCGTTTCCGCCACGCGCGAACGCGCCGATACGCCGAACCGCAGCGCATGCGGTTCGACGCCGAGCAGATCGGCCATCACCTGCAGCTTGTCCTGCTCCGGCAACGCGCGCCCTCTGAGCCAGCGCGAGACTGTCTGGAACGTGACAGAAGAGCCGCGGTATTTCGCGTTGAAAAGATGGAACAGGACAATCGGGCGCGGCTCATAGCCGGCCTGCTGCATCGCGTGCACGAGGCGCTGCGCGAATTTTTCTCGTTCGTCTGCCATGCCGGAAACTTACGCGCACGGACAAGGGCGCGCATCACTATCAAAGTTAATTGACGCGAACATTTTGTGTTCATATAGTCGGCAGCAACAGGCCTGCCGAACGCGCTCACCACGGGCATCGCCGCAGGCCACCGGCAAAGCAAGGAGTGCTCCATGCCCATCTCACAGGACATACCCGAATCGCTGGTCGACGCGGATGACACCGCGCCGGTCGAACCGACGATCCACGGCATCGACGACGGACCCAGCCCGCTGGAACAGGCGCTGCAGGCACTGCAATGCGGTCCCGGCCAGAGCCTGGCCGACCCGGGCATCACGCTCTTGTCGCCCGCACGGCTCGACCTGCTGTACATGGGCGCGCGCCTGCAGGCGGAACAGTGCCACGACGGCGTACTGCTGCTGCTCGACCTGATGCACGGCGCGCAGATCCATGGCGCGCAACCCGAAGCCGCGCTGATGCAGCGCTTCGTCGCGCAACTCCACCACCTGTGCCGCGACCAGCAGCGATGGCACGCCCTTGCCGACAACGCGGCGTACTACCGGGACAACAGCCGGGTGACGGACCGTATCGCGAGTTGGGTGCGGGTGCAGACGCCGGCAGATGCGCCATCCGGCTGAGTCGGCACCACGGTCGGGACCATGGCGTAGACTGTCGCCCCCGATCGCCGGAAGCCGCCATGCGCCGCATGTCCCCCGCCCTGCTCGTCTCCGCCCTCCTGCTCAGCGGCTGCGCCAGTGGCGGTGAATGGGTGGAGATCGGCGGCAAGCGCTACACCGTCGAAATCGCCGACGACGACACCGAGCGCGCGCGCGGACTGATGTTCCGCGACGCGCTGGCGGACGGCACCGGCATGCTATTCATCCACGAAGCCGAAGAACCGCAGGCCTACTGGATGAAGAACACGCGCATTCCGCTGGACATCCTGTACTTCGACGAGGGCCGCAAGCTGGTCACCCAGCAGCGCAACGTGCCGCCCTGCTCGGCCGGCAACGCGTGCCCGTCCTACCCCAGCGACCAGCCGGCCCGCTTCGTGCTGGAACTGAATGCCGGCGAAGCCGAACGGCTCAAGCTCCAGGACGGTGCGGAGCTCACCCTCGGCAAGGGCATTCCGCCCGTCCGCTGAGGCTTGATTCGCAGTGGGATTGGCCCCAGTCTGTCGGCATGGGGGATCGACTGACATTGCCGGAATGGAATGCGTTGGCCAGCCAGCCCGATGAAACGGTGCCGCTGCTGGAAACTGCGCTGCTGATCGCGCGCGACGAATACCCCGGACTGGACCCCGATCTCTACGACACGCTGGTCCAGAGCCACGCGGAACACCTCCGCCACGAGATCGCCACGATCGAGCCGTGGCCGCTGAAGATGGCGGCCATCAACCGGCATCTGTTCGACGAGCTGGGCTACACCGGCAACCACGACGAGTACTACGACCCGCGCAACAGCTACCTCAACGAGGTGTTCGAGCGCCGCCTCGGCAATCCGGTGTCGCTGGCGATGGTGCAGATGGAAGTCGCGCGCCGGCTCGGCGTGCCGCTCGATGGTGTGTCGTTCCCCGGCCACTTCCTGGTGCGCCTGCCGGTCGACGATGGCCTGCTGGTGATGGACCCCTTCAACGGCGGCCGCCCGCTCGGCGTGGACGAACTGCGCGAGCGCGCCAAACCGCACCTGGGCGGGGACGTCCCCGACGACGCGGCGCTCCTGCACATCCTCAACCCCGCCTCGCACCGCGCCATCCTCGTGCGCACGCTGCGCAACCTGCACGGCGTGTATGCCGAACGCGACGAATGGGACCGCGCCGCGCGCTGCGCCGACCGCGTGCTGAAGCTCACCCCCGACCAGCCCGACGCCCTGCGCGACCGCGGCCAGGCGTACCTGAAGATGGATTACCGCGCCGGCGCGCAACGCGACCTCGCCCGCTACCTGCACCTGTCGCCGGAAGCGAAGGACGCGGCGGAACTGCGCGAACAACTGGTGGAACTCAGCGCGGTGCGCACGTCGCGGATGCATTGATGCATCGCCTCCTGACGACGTGGATGCTGGGCATCCCGCTTGCACTCCTGGCCACTACTACTGCCGCCCAGGCATTGCCGGAAGAGCCTGCGCTGCTTCATTTCGTTCGCGACTATGCGACCGCCGCCGGACTACCCGACCTGAGGCGTGTCCGGCCCGCACCAGGCGCGACCGAAATCAGGGTATGGACCGGCTTTGGCGTCATCGCGCCAGACCATTCGATCGTCCTCAAGGTCTCCTCCGGCCAGCCCGTTGAGGGCCGCGCATTGAATCGTTTCCGCTATGACGCAGAGGATGCCGATTTCATGCGCACCCTGCTGAATGAATGCCATGCCGATCCGTGGCGTCTGCATGACAGGGGGATCTGCGACGCGAGGTTGGCGCGCCCTGCAGACTGGGCAGC
Organism: Pseudoxanthomonas sp. Root630; assembly: GCF_001427585.1. Taxonomy (GTDB): domain Bacteria; phylum Pseudomonadota; class Gammaproteobacteria; order Xanthomonadales; family Xanthomonadaceae; genus Pseudoxanthomonas_A. The sequence continues at coordinate 89,028 of NZ_LMGY01000021.1, forward strand.
GGTCCTGAGGGAACTCGAGCGTCTTGGGATCGCAACGCTCCCCGACGAATCGGTGCTGCCCGCTGCGAATCACAGGGTAAAAGATGGCGCCTCCCTCGTGGTCGAGGTCGCCACCTCTGAAGGCTATCGCGCCTACGCGTACTCGAATCCGGCCTTCCGAAACGAGCCCGAAGCCAGGGCGGCTGCTGACATCATGCGAACCGCGAATGAGGTCTTCCGCTGAGCCTGCCGAATGGGGTTAGGGCTCCAGCTCCACCATCTCGAAATCCTCCTTGCTGACGCCGCAATCGGGGCAGGTCCAGTCATCGGGGATATCTTCCCAGCGGGTGCCGGGGGCAATGCCTTCTTCCGGCAGGCCGTCGGCCTCGTGGTAGAGGAAGCCGCAGACCACGCACATCCAGGTGCGGAAGATGGTGGCGGTGGCGTCGGTCACGGGATAATGCCGGCTTGGAGGAGCGGCCATTGTCCCATCGCCGCCCGCGCACCGGAAGTTCGCCGATGACATCCCTGCCCCCGTCCGTCCGCAGCGCCCGCGGGCTGTACCTGATCACCCCGGAGGAGCCGGACACTGCCCGCCTGCTGGCACGGGTGGCCGCGGCGCTGCCGCAGGCGACCTGGCTGCAGTACCGGCAGAAGGACGCCGACGTCGGACGACGCCTGGCGCAGGCCGCGGCGCTGCAGGCGCTGTGCGTCGACGCTGGCGTGCCCCTGATCGTCAACGACGACGTGGCACTCGCTGCCGCGGTCGGTGCCGCCGGTGTGCACCTCGGGGAGGACGATGGCGACATCGCCGCCGCGCGCGCGCTGTTGGGCCCGGAGGCCATCGTCGGCGCCTCCTGCTACGACGAGCACGCGCTCGCCGAACGCGCGGTGGCGGCAGGCGCCAGCTACGTGGCGTTCGGGGCCTTCTTCCCGACCACCAGCAAAGTCACCACGCGCCGCGCCACACCGGCATTGCTGGCCGATGCCGCCGCGCTGGGTGTCCCGCGGGTGGCGATAGGCGGCATTACCCCGGACAATATGGGCCCGCTGGTGGCGGCCGGCGCCGACCTGGTCGCCGTGATCGGCGGCGTGTTCGAGGCGGCCGATCCCGTCGCCGCCGCGAAGGCCTATGCCGCCGCGTTCGCGCGCTGACATCTCCCCTGTTTCTGCTCCCCTGGAATCCCCATGAACCACGACCAGTCCCACGCCCTCTTCGCCCGCGCCCAGCAGTTGCTGCCCGGCGGCGTCAATTCGCCGGTGCGCGCGTTCAAGTCGGTCGGGGGCGAACCGTTCTTCGTGCAGCGCGCCGATGGCGCGTACCTGCACGACGTCGATGGCAACCGCTACATCGACTACGTCGGTTCGTGGGGCCCGATGATCGTCGGCCACAACCATCCGGCCGTGCGCGAGGCGGTGCAGGCGGCGATCCAGGACGGCCTGTCGTACGGCGCGCCCTGCCCGGCCGAAGTGACGATGGCGGAAACCATCACCCGTCTGGTGCCATCGTGCGAGATGGTGCGCATGGTCAACTCGGGCACCGAGGCCACGCTGTCGGCGATCCGCCTGGCGCGCGGCGCGACCGGGCGCAACCGCATCGTCAAGTTCGAAGGCTGCTACCACGGCCACGGCGATTCGTTCCTGGTGAAGGCCGGCAGCGGCATGCTGACGCTGGGCGTGCCCACCTCGCCCGGCGTGCCGGCGGGGCTGAGCGAACTGACGCTGACGCTGAGCTACAACGATTTCGACGGCGCGACGGCAATGTTCGAGCAGTACGGCAGCGAGATCGCCTGCCTGATCATCGAACCCGTCGTCGGCAACGCCAACTGCCTGCCGCCGCGCGACGGCTACCTGCAGCACCTGCGCGCCCTGTGCACGCAGCATGGCGCGCTGCTGATCTTCGACGAAGTGATGACCGGTTTCCGCGTCGCCCTCGGCGGTGCGCAGGCGCACTACGGCATCACGCCGGACCTGACCACGTTCGGCAAGATCATCGGCGGCGGCATGCCGGTGGGTGCCTACGGCGGCCGTCGCGACCTGATGCAGCAGATCGCGCCGGCCGGCCCGATCTACCAGGCCGGCACGCTGAGCGGCAATCCGGTGGCGATGGCCGCGGGCCTGGCGATGCTGGAGCTCATCCAGGCGCCGGGTTTCCACGATGGCCTCGCTGCGGCGACCGCGGCGCTCTGCGAAGGCCTGGAAGCCGCCGCGCGCGATGCCGGCGTGCCGCTGACCACCACGCGCGTCGGCGCGATGTTCGGCCTGTTCTTCACCGACCAGCAGGTCGATACCTACGCGCAGGCCGTGGCCTGCGATACGGCGGCGTTCAACCGCTTCTTCCACGCGATGCTGGAGCGCGGCGTCTACCTGGCGCCGTCGGCGTTCGAAGCCGGCTTCATGTCCAGCGCGCACACGGCCGACGTCATCGACGCGACGATCTCCGCCGCCCGCGAGGCCTTCAAGGTCGTCGCCGCGGGATGAAGCCCCGCATCCACCAGGTGCTGTTCGATTTCGACGGCGTCCTGGCCCACTACCGGCACGAGGTACGCATCGCGCACCTCGCCGCGCATGCGGGCTGCGCCTCCGAACGGGTGCGCGAGGTGCTGTTCCTGTCGGGCCTGGAAACCGAGTACGACAGCGGCGCGATCGATACCGCCGCCTACCTCGGCCGACTGGGCGAGGGATTGGGCGCAGTGGTGGATGAAGACGCGTGGCTGGCTTCGCGCATGGCGGGCAGCACGGCCATCGACGGCGTGCTGGAGCGCATCGCGGCGCTGCACCCTGCTCTTTCCCTGGGCGTGCTGACCAACAACGGCGTGCTGATGACGCACGCGATCCCCCGCATCGTCGCGCCGATGGCGTCCAGGATCGAAGGCCGCGTGCTGACCAGCGGCGGCCTGCAGATGCGCAAGCCGGCGCCGGCGACATTCACGCGAGCGCTCGACGTGCTGGGCTGGGAGGCCGGCAGCACGCTGTTCGTCGACGACAAGTTCACCAACGTGCAGGGCGCGCGCGACGCCGGCCTGCATGCCGAAACCGTCACCGATGCGCGCAGCTTCGGCAAGGCGCTGAAGCGTTACGTGTTCGGCCCGCAGACGGGCTGGTGAGCGCGCGTTTGAAACTTGGTTGATCCGGGCGCGGGAGACTGGCGGCCTTCACCCGGAGCGCTGCCCATGTCCCTGATCCCCAACGCGCTGCGCCTGCTGGGCGCGCTGCTGTTTACCGCCGTGGTTTCGCCCACGTACGCCGCCGCGCCGGAGAAGGTGCTGATCGTCGTCAGTGGCGAGGGCCGCGACCAGGGCAAGACCCGTCCCGGTTACGAGTTCGACGAACTGTCGCAGGCCTGGCTGATCTTCAAGGCCAATGGACTGCAGGTGGACGTCGCCAGTCCACAGGGCGGTGCCGTGGAAGCCGACAAGTACAACGCGCAGGAACCTTTCAACGCGGCGTTGCTGGGCGATGCAGAGGCCATGCGCACGCTGGCGGCGACGCGTCCGACGCGCGACGTCAAGGCGGCGGACTACGCGGCGATTTACGTCGTCGGCGGCAAGGGCGCGATGTTCGACCTGCCGCGCGATACCGCGCTGGCGTCGTTGCTGGCAGAGGCCTACACGCAGGGCGCCGTGATCGGCGCGGTCTGCCATGGGCCGGCCGCGCTGGTGGACGTGAAGCTCGGCGACGGCACGATGCTGGTCGCAGGCAAGGCGATGACCGGCTTCACGAATGAAGAGGAAGCCGTGTTCGGCAAGCGTTGGGCGAAGGAATTCCCCTGGCTGCTCGAGGACGCGTTGCGCGGGCGTGGAGCGCAGTGGCAGGAAGCACCGCTGATGATGGCGAAGGTCGTCGTGGATGGGCGCCTGGTCACCGGGCAGAACCCCTACTCCACGCCCGGCGTCGCCGACGCCATCGTGCGCGCGACCGGCCGCATCCCCGTGGCGCGCACGCCGTGGCGCGACGAACTGACGATGGCGCTCGCGGCCCGGGCCCGCAGCGGCGATGTGCGTGGCGCAGCGGATGCGCTGGCGCAGGAGCGCGAGCGCTATCACGTGGACCTGCTGGGCATGCTGGGCTATTACCAGGCGCAGGCGGCGGGTGGCGACGACGACCTGCGGCATGCACTGACCCTGATGCAGTTGGCGATGCCGTACATGGCGCAGCCGCAGCTGAAGCTCGGTGCCGCCGAGGCCCATCTCCGCCTGGGCGAACGGGAACAGGCGAAATCGCTGGTGCAGCAGGTGCTGGCGGGCAAGCCGGACATGGCCGAAGCTAAGGCCCTCCTGCAACGCATCGACGGCTGAACGATGGCGGCATCCGCGGCCCGCATCCTGGTGATCGAAGACAACGCCCTGCTGCGGGCGCAGTTGCAGCACCTGTTCGTGGATGCCGGGTTGACGGTCGAGTTCGCTTCGGACGGCCTGAGCGGCTTGCAGATGGCGCTCGACGCACCGCCCGACGTGCTGGTGCTTGACGTGGGCTTGCCCGCACTGGATGGCCTGCGCCTGTGCGAGCGCCTGCGCGCACAGGCCGATCGCCACATCCCGATACTGATGCTGACCGCACGCGACGCGCTGGAGGACAAGCTGCAAGGCTTCCGTGCCGGCGCCGACGATTATCTGGTCAAGCCGTTCGCAGGCGCGGAACTGATCGCGCGCTGCCTGGCGCTCACGCAGCGGCATCGCAGCGGCGAAACGCATGTGCTGCGGATCGGCACCTTGCGCATCGATCGCCGGCACGCGCTGGCGACACGACACGAGCTTCCGCTCGACCTGCACCAGACGGCGTATCAGGTCCTGCTCGCCCTGGCCGAGGCGTGGCCACGGACGTTGACCCGCAGCGAGTTGATCCAACGCCTGTGGGGCGATGCGCCGCCGGAATCGGATCCGCTGCGCACGCATCTCTACCTGCTCCGCCAGGTACTGGACAAACCGTTTTCCACCCCGATGCTGAAGACCGTGCACGGCGTCGGCTTCCGGCTGGAAGCCGACGCATGAGCGCGCCCGCCCTGCCGCGTCGGCGGCTGCGCAACCGGATGATGCTGGTGTTCGCCGGATTCACGCTGGTACTGGCCGCGCTGTTCGGTCTTTACACGCTGCTTTTCGTCTACACGGTCGAAGATCAGTTGTTCGACACGCTGCTTGAGCGCGAGGCTGCGATGCAGCTGGATCACTACACCGCGCACGGACGCTGGTCTCCGCCGCGCAACGGCTTCATGAGCGTGGTCGAGCGGCGCGATGATCTGCCCGACGGGATCGGCGACGTCCTGGATGAGGAACCGGCGCGAAGAGAGTTCGCTGGTGCGCAGGGACGCCACTACCACCTGCGCATGCTGGATCCACCCGCACCGGCCACGCGCGCCTGGCTGGTCGCCGAGGTCAGCGGCTTGCTCGCGGTGCGACCCATGCGCGGGGAGATGCTGCAGCTGCTGGCCTGGACCGGCGCCATCGCCGTGGCGCTTGCGCTGCTCCTCGGCGGCTGGCTGGCGCGACGGACCACGGCGCCGCTCTCGCGATTGGCGGACGCGGTCGGCGAAGCCACGCCGGAGCGGCTGCCGCCGAACTTCGCTGCAGGCTTCCCCGATGATGAGGTCGGGCTGCTCGCACGCCGCCTGGACGACCTGATCGCCCGCGTCCGCGCCTTCGTCGAACGCGAACGCGAATTCACCCGCGATGCGAGCCACGAACTGCGCACCCCGCTGACCGTGATCCGCGCCGCCAGCGAGCGTCTTTCCGCCGACACCGCGCTGAGCGAGGACGCGCGCGCCAGCGTCGAACACATCGGGCAGTCCGCTTCACACCTGGAGCAAACCGTCGCCCTGCTGTTGGCGCTGGCGCGCGAACAACCCGCGCTTGCCGCGGCTTCGGCACCGGCTACACGCGTGCTTCCGGTGTTGGAGCGCGTCGTGGTGGAACAGTCGCCGCTGCTGGAAGGCAAGCACGTGCAGGTGACGCTCGATGTGCCCACGGATCTCACCAGCACACTCGCGGCGCCCGTGCTGCAGGTGCTGTTGGCCAATCTGGTCGGGAATGCCTTCGCCCATACCCGAGAAGGCCGCGTCGCCATCGTCGCCGACGACGACGCGCTCTGCATCGCCAATCCCGGGCGCGCCGTCCGCGAGGGCGATTTCGCCGCGTTTGCGAAAAGCGAAGACAGCACCGGCTTCGGACTCGGCCTGTCGATCGTGCGACGGCTGTGCGAGCGCCACGCCATCGATCTGCGGTTCGATGGCGACGCGGAGGGAAGCACCGCCCGCCTCCGCCTACGCCAGGACGTGCCCGGCTCGATCAGCCCGGTGTCGCGAATGCCCTGAGTGCGGCGTGCAGGCGTTTCAGGCCTTCGCCCACTTCTTCGTCGGTGATGTTCAGCGCCGGCACGAAGCGCAGCACGTCCGGACCGGCCTGCAGCATCAGCAAGCCCTGCGCAGCGGCCAGATCCAGCACGTCGCCTGCGCGGCCCGCGTATTTCGCGTTGAGCACGGCGCCCAGCATCAGGCCGCGGCCGCGTACCTGCGCGAACAGGCCGAGTTCGGCATTGATCGCATCGAGTCCCTTGCGCAGCGCCGCCGACTGGCGCGCCACGTTGTTGGCGATCTGCGTCGATGCCAGTTTGCGCAGCGCCACGCGCGCCACCGCCGCGGCCAGCGGATTGCCGCCGAACGTGGTGCCGTGCGCGCCGAACTGCATCGCCTGCGCGACCTTGGGACCGGCCAGCATCGCGCCAACCGGGAAGCCGCCGCCCAGCGCCTTCGCCAGGGTGACGATGTCGGGCACCACGCCGTCCTGCCAGTGCGCGAACAGCGTGCCGGTGCGGCCCATGCCGGCCTGGATCTCGTCCAGCACCAGCAATGCGCCGTAGTGGTCGCACAGCGCGCGCACCGCACTGAGGAAGCCGGGCGCGGCCGGCATCACGCCGCCCTCGCCCTGCACCGGCTCCAGCATCACCGCGGCCACGTCGCCGCAGGACATCGCGATCTCGAGCTGGGTCAGGTCGTTGAAATCGACGTAGCGGAATCCGCCGGGGAGCGGCTCGTAGCCTTCCTGGTACTTCGGCTGGGCGGTTGCGGTGACCGTGGCCATCGTGCGGCCATGGAAGCTGCCGCGGAAGGTCACGATCACGCGCTGATCCGATGGCCGGCCCTGCGAGGCCGCCCACTTGCGCACCAGCTTGATCGCCGCCTCGTTGGCTTCTGCGCCGGAGTTGCACAGGAACACGCGCTCGGCGAAGCGCGAGGCGGTGACCAGTTCCTCGGCCAGGCGCAGCGGCGGTTCGCTGTAGAACACGTTGCTGGTGTGCCACAGCTTGCCGGCCTGTTCGGTGAGTGCGGCGACCAGGTCCGGGTCGTTGTGGCCGAGTCCGCAGACCGCGATGCCGGCGGACAGGTCCAGGTACTCCCGGCCCTCGCTGTCCCAGACGCGTGCGCCCTGGCCGCGCTCCAGGATGACCTCGCGCGGGCGGTACACCGGCAGGTAGTAGCGCTGGCCGTTGGCCAGCAGGTCGGCGGAAGTCGTGGCGCTCATGGCAGCGGTTCGGCAGCGGAGATGGCGGCGTATTGTCGCCGATCAGCGAGGCGGCGCCAGCGGGCGCCGCAGCACGGGCCTCAGGCGGCGAAGGCGATCCCGTCGGCCGGCAGCGCGCGGATGCTGACACCGAAGCTGCGGATCGCCGGCAGCGTGGCATTGTGGTGCTCGCGGATCCGGCCGGCATCGGCGTGCGGCTTGTCGTGGGTCGTATGGGCATCCGCCGCCAACAGCACGTGGTAGCCGTGCGCGGCGGCGCTGCGCGTGGTGGTGTCCACGCAGAACTCGGTGGCGTAGCCGCAGAGCACCACGGCCTCCACGCCGCAGAACGACAGCACTTCGTCCAGGCCCGTGCGCAGGAACGAATCCGGCGTGGCCTTGCGGATGCGGTGGTCGCCCTGCTCCACCACCAGCGCAGGATGCAGCGCCCAGGCGTCGGACTCGGGGGCCAGGTCGTCGGCGCGCTCGTGCTGCACGAAGATCACCGGCGCACCTGCCTGCCGCGCCTTCGCCGACAGCGCGTTGATGCGCTCGATGACCGCATCGGCATCGGCCGGCGCCGGCTCGAACAGGCCTCGTTGCACGTCGATCACGATCAGGGCGAGGTTCATCAGCAGTGCTCCTTGTTCGAATGCCCTACCAGCTTCCCGTATTCGCCATCGAAAGCCAAGGCTCCTGCGGCGGCAATGCGGCGCCCTTCTGCAGCAACTCGATCGAGATCAGGTCCGGCGTGCGCACGAAGGCCATGCGGCCGTCGCGCGGCGGGCGGTTGATGGTGATGCCCAGCGACTGCAGGTGCGCGCAGAGCGCGTAGATGTCGTCCACTTCGAAGGCCAGGTGGCCGAAGTTGCGCGCACTGCCGTAGTCCTCGGCCGGCGTGCCGTCTTCCGGCGGCCAGTTGTAGGTCAGTTCGACCTCCGCCTCCGGATTGGCCGGCGCGCCGAAGTACACCAGCGTGAAGCGGCCCTGCGGGCTTTCCATGCGACGGGTTTCGGTCAGGCCCAGGCCTTCGGTAAGGAAACGACCCGTGGCATCCAGGTCATGGACGCGGATCATGGCGTGCAGGTATTTCATGGCGATCTCATTTCGGAAGGGAAGCACGCGGGCGATGCGCCCACGCATTGGCCAGCAGGCAGACCAGGATCAGCACGCTGTACTCGGCGCCGTTGCGCCCCAGCCCGACAACGAACCAACCGGCCGGCGCATGCACCAGCCAGATGCCGCACGCATAGATGGCGGCGAACACCAGCGCGATCGGGGTGACCCACCGACCCGCCGCGAACACCGGCGCGGCGGCCAGTTCGAACACCGTGACGAACCAGGCGATCGCGAGCCCGAACGGAAACCCTTGTGCTTCCAGGAAGGCACCGAAGGGCGTCACCCCGTCGGCCAGTACGCGCGCCACGCCATGGACGAAGAGCAGCGTAGCCAGCGCCATGCGGATGAAGGCCAGTGCCTGGCGTGCGGGGAGGTCCGTGGACGGCATCGTCGTGGCTCCGGGCGAGGAGGACAGAGGTGGGTGCGTCAGGGGTCGACGAACAGATCGGGCAGCAGCGGCTGCGAGGCATCGACGGCATAGCCCGTGAAATCGGTGGTGCCGGTCTCGCGCAGCACCTCTTCGTCGATCAGGAAGTTCCCGTGGAAACCGCGCGCATCGCGCACCAGCACCGCATGCGCGGCGTCGGCGACGATCTGCGGCGTGCGGCAGCGCGGGATCTCCACGCCGGGAATCATGTTCAGCGCGTCGGTGGCGATGATGGTGCGCGGCCACAACGCATTGACCGCGATGCCCTGTGGACCGAACTCGCCGGCCAGCCCCAGCGTCACGAAGCTCATGCCCATCTTGGCCAGCGTGTAGCCGGTGTGCGGAGCCCACCATTTCGGGTCCAGCGATGGCGGCGGCGCCAGGGTCAGGATATGCGGATTGGCCGCCTGCTTGAGGTACGGCAGGCAGGCTTGCGCACACAGGAAGCTGCCGCGCGCATTGACCTGCTGCATCAGGTCGAAGCGCTTCATCGGCGTGTCCAGCGCGCCGGCCAGCCAGATGGCGCTGGCGTTGTTGACCAGGATGTCGATGCCGCCGAAAGCATCGGCGGTGGCGGCCATCGCGGCCTTCACCTCGTCCTCTTCACGGATGTCGCACTTCAGCGCCAGCCCTTGTCCACCCGCCTCGCTCACCGCCTGCGCAGCCGTGTGGATGGTGCCGGGCAGCTTGGGATTCGGCACCGACGACTTCGCGGCGATGGCCACGTTGGCGCCGTCGCGCGCGGCGCGCAGCGCGATAGCCAGGCCGATGCCGCGCGAGGCGCCGGTGATGAAGAGGGTCTTGCCGGCCAGCGAGGTCATGGCGTGCTCCAGGGAAAAGATCGGGTGGATGCGGATGCGCTCACGGCTTCGGTCCCTGCCCTTCGTTGTCTTCCCACTTCAGCAGTCGACGGGTGATGAAGCGATAGACGGGCTTGCCGGTGCGGAACCACAGGTCGCGCAACCAGGAGGTGCGCTTGAGCACGCGCTTCTCGACGGGCGTGAGCGAGGCGCCGCAATACATGCGCTTGTGCTTGAGCAGATGGCGCAGGTCCTGGCGCGCCAGCAGGCGCATCCAGCGCGAGCGCGGGTGGCCGCGGGTAGCGAGCTGGAAATCGATGATCGCCGGGCGGCCGTCGGCCAGCACCAGCCAGTTCGCTTCCTTCGCCAGGTCGTTGTGGGCGACGCCCCGCCGGTGCAACTGCTGCAACAGCCTTCGCGCGGCGCGGAAATAGGCGAGGTCGCCGCGGGGCGGCCGCTGGTACATCGCCGCGCCCTCCATGTAGCTGCGGTCGAGCCGGCGGCCGGTCCAGTCCCGCAGCTGCGGCACGTCGGCCATGCCGGCGACCTTGCGCAGCGCCAGGGCTTCGCGGCGCGCCAGCCACCAGGCGGGCAGCCTGAGCCACAGCGGCACGTGCGCGAGATCACGGCGCACGAACGGGCCGTCCGGGCCCTGCATCAGCGAGATGCGCCCGAAGCTGTCGGCCTTGAGTGCAGCGATTTCGGAAGGCGAGCGCAAGTCCACCTCGTCATTCTACCGTCCGAAGGGAGGGGGTGCCGGTCAGCGACCGCCGCCTATAATCCGGCGATGGACTCCACTTGGTTCGATTCCCTGCTGGCCTGGATCAGCGCGCATCCCGTGGCCGCGGGGCTGGTGATCTTCGCCATCGCCTTCTGCGACGCGGTGATCATCCTCGGCGCCATCGTGCCGGCGCTGCCGTTGCTGTTCGCGGTCGGCGTGCTGATCGGGCTGGGCGAGATCTCGGGACCTTATGCCGTCGCGTGCGCCATGCTGGGCGCGCTGATCGGCGACGCGACCAGTTACTGGGTGGGCCATCGCTGGGGCCAGCAGTTGCGCACGGTGTGGCCGTTCCGTCGCTATCCGCAATTGCTGGACCGGGGCGAACTGCTGTTCCGGCGCAATGCATGGAAGAGCATCTTCGTGGCGCGCTTCGTCGGCCCGATCCGTCCCTTCGTGCCCGCCGTGGCGGGCATCTCGCGGATGCCGCTGCGACGGTACGGTGCCGCGAGCGCCGCGGCCTGCCTGGCGTGGGCGGTGTCCTTCCTGCTGCCGGGCTGGGTACTGGGCCACGCTTACGATGCCGTCGCCGCCGTCGCGGGCAGGCTCGCGCTGGTGCTGGGCCTGCTGGTCGTCGTGCTGGCGGTCGCCTGGGCGCTCGTGCTGTACACGTACCGCTGGTTCGCGGCGCACGCCGATGCGCTGCTGTCGCGCGCGCTTGCGTGGTCGCATGCGCATCCGGTGCTGGGGCGCTATACCGCGGCGGTGTTCGACCCCGGCCGGCGCGAGTCCGTGCCGCTGGCATTGCTGGCCATCCTGCTGCTGGGCATCGTGTGGGTGTGGTTCGCGTTCCTGGTGATCGTCATCGGCCACGGCGAACCGCTGGCCATCGACGTGATGGTCTACGAACTGATGCGCGCGCTGCGCAATCCGCTCGCGGACTACCCGCTGGCGGCGATCGCCTCGTTCGGCGACGAACAGGTGCTGGCGCCAGCGTCGCTGCTGGTGCTGGCCTACCTGGCCTGGCGCAAGCGCTGGATGGCGGCGGGCCACTGGGTGGCGGCGCTCGCGTTCGGCCTGGCGTTGACGGCGTGGCTCGGGGCATCGGTGGACATTCCCAAGCCGCCATCGGTCAGCAGCGGATTCGGGTTCCCGTCGATCGCGGTCACGATGTCCACCATCACGTTCGGCTTCTTCGCAGTGCTGATCGCGCGCGAACTGCCGGGACGCACGCGGGTGTGGCCCTACCTGGTGTCGGGCATCGTGGTGGCGTTGATCGGCTTCGCACGCATCTACCTGGGCGCGCACTGGCTCAGCGATGTGATCGGCGGCATGCTGTTCGGCCTGGTGTGGCTGCTGGTGCTGGGCATCGCCTACCGCCGCCGCATGGTGCGTTCGTTCTGGATCAAGCCGATCGCCTGGCTGTTCTACGGCGCGTTCGTGGTCGCCGGCCTGTGGCATGCGCCGCGCAACGTGGAGCGCATGCTGGCGCAGTTCCAGATGCCGGTGATCGAGCGGACGGTGGCGCTGCAGGATTGGTGGCAACGCGACTGGCAGACACTGCCCGCGCGACGCAACGAGTTCGACGACGAACAGCGCTGGCCGCTGGACGTGCAGGTGGCTGGACCGCTGGCGCCGCTGAAGGCCGTACTGGCTGCACAGGGCTGGCGCGAGCAGCCGCAGGCGGGCTGGGAAGAGGCGCTCAATCTGCTCGACAGCGACTCGCCCGACGACGAACAGCCCGTGCTGCCCGCGACGCTCGATACGCGCGCGGAAAGCCTGCTGATGGTGCGTGCGGGCGACCATCCCGGCGAAGTCTTCGTGCTGCGCCTGTGGCCGGCGGATACGCGCCTGCAGCCCGGCAACGTGCCGCTGTGGATCGGTAGCGCCCAGGTGCTGCAGCAGCAGCGCGCGTTCAACCTGGTGCGCCTGTGGCGGCCGCTGCGCGAAGCCCGCACGGCACTGGATGCGGTCAGCCAGGCCACGACCGGCCTGGACCACGCCATCGCGCCGCATCCCGATTCCGGCCTGCCCGTCCTGCGGATCTGCACCACCGATGTCGACGCCGCGCGCTGAGCGCCGCGTCAATCGATCCAGTTGAGCAAGTGTTGCAGGCGCGCGTGCGGATCGTCTTCCTGCAGCACCGTGACGCGTTGCTCGGGCGTGATCGGCAGGACCTGGGCGAGCCGCCAGCCGACCCAGGCGGCGTGCTCGAAGATGCGCGACGGCAACTTGCTCATGTCGGTGCCGGTCTTTTCCATCATGGTCTGCAGCAGCGTGCCCAGCAGCGCATGCTCGGGGCGCAACGCTTCGTCGTGGTCGGCGACGAGCCACTCCACGTCGGCCATCACCAGGCCATTGTCGCGCACGCGCGTGCGATGCACGTGGAAGCGGCGATGCCCGCGCACGCGCAAGGACAGCAGGCCATCGGCCCCCATGTCGAAGTCCTCGATCGTCGCCTCGGTGCCGTAGGCTGCCGGCGTGGCCGGCGCACCGACCTCGCTGCCGTCCAGGATCAGGCAGACGCCGAAGCCGCCACCCGACCGGCCGCAGTCCCGCACCAGGTCGAGATAGCGCCGCTCGAACACGCGCAGGTCCATCGCGGCGCCGGGCAGCAGCACGCTCTGCAACGGGAACAGCGGGAGGGATTCGGTCGTCACGTCCCGGCTCTCAGCCCTGCAGCGCCGCCAGGAACCGTCGCGGTGCTCCGTCGAACCCGCCATTCGACATGAAGACGACATGGTCGCCGGGGTGGACGATCTCGCGGAGCGTGGCGATCAATGCATCGGCATCCGGCACGGTGCGCGCAGCGCCACGGATGGCGGAGACGACCTTCGCGGCATCCCACGCGAGTTCGGGACGATGCAGGAAGACCACCGCATCGGCGATGTCGAGCGACGGCGCCAGCGCGTCGGCATGCGCGCCCGAGCGCATCGAATTGCTGCGCGGCTCCATCGCCACCACGATGCGCGCCGCGCCAACGCGGGCCCGCAAGCCTTCCAGCGTCGTGTGGATGGCGGTCGGATGGTGGGCGAAGTCGTCGTAGAGGGTGATGCCGTCATGCTGGCCGATCACTTCCAGCCGGCGCTTCACGCTGCGGAACGCCGCCAGCGAAGGCAGCACCGTGGCGACGTCCACGCCGACCGCGTTGCAGGCGGCCAGCGCGGCCAGGCCATTGAGCACGTTGTGCCGGCCCAGCATGGGCCAATGCACTTCGCCGATCTCGACGCCGTGGTGGCGCACGGCGAACACGCTGCCATCCTCGCGGATCAGGCGCGCGCTCCATTCCAGCGCCGTATCGAAGCCGAAACGTTCCACCGGCGTCCAACACCCCATCGCCAGCACCTCCGCCAGGCGCGCGTCCTCGCCGTTGACGATCAGGCGACCGCGTCGCGGCACGGTGCGCACCAGGTGGTGGAACTGGCGCTGGATCGCGGCCACGTCCGGGAAGATGTCGGCGTGGTCGTATTCCAGGTTGTTGAGGATGGCGACCAGCGGGCGATAGTGGACGAACTTGCTGCGCTTGTCGAAGAAGGCCGTGTCGTACTCGTCGGCCTCGACGACGAATTCGCGCCCCCCGCCGATGCGCGCGGACACACCGAAGTCCTCGGCCACGCCGCCGATCAGGAAACCCGGCGAGCGTCCCGCCGCTTCCAGCAGGTAGGTCAGGATGGTCGTGGTGGTGGTCTTGCCGTGCGTACCGGCCACGGCGAGCGTGTCGCGCCCGGGCAGCACGCGTTCGGACAGCCATTGCGCGCCGGAGATGTACCGCCGGCCCTGGTCCAGCACCGCCTCCACCGCCTGGTTTCCGCGCGACAGGGCGTTGCCGATCACGATCTCGTCGCAGTCCGGCGCGATGTTCTGGGGCTGGTAGCCCTGCGCCAGCGCGATCCCGAGCTTCTCGAGCTGGGTCGACATGGGCGGATAGATGGCCTGGTCGCTGCCTTCGACGGTGTGGCCGAGCTCGCGGGCCAGGGCGGCCACGCCGCCCATGAAGGTGCCGGCGATGCCGAGGATGTGGATCTTCAAGACTGCGCTTCCGGAATGAGTCCGCGAACTTTAGCCGAGCGCGTCGGCTTCGGCACGACGGACGTCACGTCGGCCCCTCCACAACAAAAAGGCCCCGACGATGCGGGGCCTTTCTACGGGCTCAACCGCAGCGGAAGCCGGCGTCAGCCCACTTCCTTCGCCGGCGCCAGCGCCTCGGTGATGCGGGTGAACACCTCGTCCAGCGAGCCCACGCCGTCGACGACGGTCAGTTCGCCCTGCTGGCGGTAGAAGTCGATGACCGGCGCGGTCTGGTCGGTATAGACCTGCAGGCGCTTGCGGACCGACTCCGGATTGTCGTCGGCGCGGCCCTCGGCCTTGGCGCGGCCGGCGATGCGCTCCACCAGCAGTTCGGTGGGCACTTCCAGCTGCACGGCGAAGTCGAACTTCTGCCCCAGCTTGGCCAGCAACTGGCCCAGCGCGGCGGCCTGCACCAGGTTGCGCGGGTAGCCGTCGAGGATGAAGCCGGCCTGGGTGTCGTCGCGGGAGAACCGGTCCTCCAGCATGCCCAGCAGGATGTCGTCGCTGACCAGTTCGCCGCGCGCCATCACTTCCTTGGCCTGCAGGCCCAGCGGGCTGCCGGCGGCCACTTCGGCGCGCAGCAGGTCGCCGGTGGAAATGTGCGGTACCTGCAGGTAGTCCTTCAGGCGCGCTGCCTGAGTGCCCTTGCCCGACCCGGGTGGGCCCAGTAGAACCAATCGCATGCTGTAACTCCCGAAACTGGAATCCTGCGGGCGGTGGATCGCGCCGGGCGCCGGGCGCCGCGCTGCACCGCGTCATCTGTGTGAAGCTTACCGCATCCCCGCACCCCGGAACGAACCCCACATGGCGTCTGGCACCCTACTTTATGCGCAGTCCGGCGGCGTCACCGCCGTCATCAATGCCTCCGCCTCGGCCGTCATCACCGAAGCGCGCGCCCGCAAAATCAAGGTCTTGGCTGCGCGCAACGGCATCCTCGGCGCGCTGCGCGAGGAGCTGATCGACACCAGCAAGGAGTCGGCCGCCGCCATCCGCGCCCTGGCCCATACCCCCGGCGGCGCCTTCGGCAGCTGCCGCGTCAAGCTGAAGTCGCTGGAGGCCGACCGGGCCAAGTACGAGCGCCTGCTCGCCGTGCTGAAAGCGCACGACGTGCGCTACTTCCTCTACAACGGCGGCAACGATTCGGCCGACACCGCCTGGAAGGTCTCGCAGCTGGCCCAGGCCTTCGACTATCCGCTGACCTGCATCGGCGTGCCGAAGACGGTCGACAACGACCTGGCCGTCACCGACACCTGCCCCGGCTTCGGCTCGGCGGCCAAGTACACGGCCGTCTCCGTGCGCGAGGCCGCGCTGGACGTGGCGGCCATGGCGGAAACCTCCACCAAGGTGTTCGTCTACGAGGCCATGGGTCGCCACGCCGGCTGGCTGGCCGCGGCTGCCGGCCTGGCCGGGCAGTCCGCGGACGAGGCGCCGCACATCATCCTGTTCCCCGAGCGCGCGTATGACGAAACGCAGTTCCTCGCGCAGGTGAAGAAGGTCGTCGATCGCGTGGGCTGGTGCGTCGTGGTCGCGAGCGAGGGCATCCAGCATGCAGACGGGCGCTTCGTCGCCGATGCCGGTGGCGGCAAGGATTCGTTCGGCCACACCCAACTGGGCGGCGTTGCGTCTTACCTCGCCGGGCGCGTGAAGGACCAGCTGGGCCTGAAGGTGCACTGGACCCTGCCCGACTACCTGCAGCGTTCGGCGCGACACATCGCCTCGAAGACCGACTGGGAGCAGGCGCAGGCCGTCGGCAAGGCCGCGGTCCAGTTCGCCCTGAAGGGCCAGAACGCGGTGATGCCGGTGATCGTGCGTACGTCGGACGCGCCGTTCCGCTGGAAGATCGAGGCCGCGCCGCTGTCGAAGGTGGCCAACCACGAGAAGAAATTCCCGCCGACCTTCATCCGCAAGGATGGCTTCGGCATCACCGACAAGGCGCGCGCCTACCTGCAGCCGTTGATCCGTGGCGAGGCCTATCCGCCCTACGGTACCGACGGCCTGCCGAAGTACGTCGCGCTGAAGAACGTGGCGGTGAAGAAGAAGCTGCCGGCGTGGGAAGGTTGATCTTCGCGTGACCGTCCGCATCGTCCGCCTCGGCAGTCCGCGCGCGACGGACGAAGGCCTGCGCATCGGTACGGTACGCAGGCCGCCACGCGGCGTGCCGAAGACCGAGTTCGCCTCGCAGGACTGGTACGACGTCTGGTATCCCGATCTCGCGCCGAGCGCCGACCTCGTGAAGGAAGCCCAGCACGCCGACACGCCCAAGGCCTGGGCGGCCTTCGTGAAGAAGTACCGCGCCGAAATGGCCACGCCCGGGAACGCGCGAACGCTGGATCTATTGGCGGCGCTCTCGCATGGCAGCCACTTCTCCGTGGGCTGCTACTGCGAGGACGAAGCGCACTGCCACCGCTCGGTTCTCCGCGCACTGCTGGCCGAACGCGGCGCAGTGCTTCTGGCAGGGTGACTTCAGGCACCGGCCCGGCACCTTGGCCGGTGCTAGCGTGGGATCGTCGCCACACCACCGGGATTCCGTCATGTTCCGCAAAGTGCTCGTCGGACTGCTTGCCGTCGCCATCGGCCTCGCCATCGCGGGCGCCGGCTACCGTTTCGGGCAATACCTCGCGCAGAAGGACGCGGCGAGCCCCGCCGTACGCGCCATCACCTGATGACCCGCATCCAGCGCGCTAGCATGGCGCGATGGATGACCTGCTCGCCGAACTGACGGCCCTCGAAACCGAACTCCACCATCCGGGCGTGACCTGCACGCGTGCACGGTTGGAGCGCCTGCTGCACCCGGACTTCCACGAAGTCGGCCGTAGCGGTACGCGCTACACGCGGCAGGTCGTCATCGATTTCCTTGCGGATCGCGTGTCATTACCGGATGTCGTCGCTTGCGACCATCGTATCGAACGGTTGTCGGACGACGTGGCGCTGCTGCATTTCGCATCGCATGAAGTCGCGACCGATGGCGCGCCCGCCAAGTCGCCTTTCGCGTGTCGATATGGCGGCGCACGGCCTTGGGCTAGCAATTGCATTATCACCAGGGCACGCCGAAGCCCCCCCCAAGGAGTAGACCAACGCCGCGTCAGTGAAGCGGTTCGCCACTCCATGCGAAAGATGTGAAATCACACTTGAAGAGAAATCCTTGACGGCATTTTTTCTGGCGCTCTATAACGCGCTATCGCCGATGCAAGGACGCCATCCGAATGCCTCAGTCCAGCCCGCTCGAAGAGGATGCCGGACTGCGTCCAGAGGAAGCACGACGATCGTGTAATCCGCCGCCGCATTTCGTATATCGAGGGCCTCGGAACAAGTATGGTCGCTCCTCTGCATCCACTGCCCGCGGCGTGCTTCTTCCAGGGCTCCGGTCGCCGCTAGCCTTCCGCCAAACGGAGCAAACTGCACGGATGTCGCCACCTCGCCCTAAGGGGTCGCCCGCATGACCGATCTCCGCCGCGCCTTGATCAGCATCGCCATACCCTCTCTGCTTCTGCTCCTTTCGACAGGATGTTCCACCATGACGACTCCGCCAGCATCCGCCGACAAGACCCCGATCCCTGACAACTCAAACTATCCTGCGCGCTGGCCGCTGAGGTTCAAGGCGCATTACTTCGGCGTCGCTACCTACAGCACCTATGGCTGCGAAGTGACCTATGGAGGCAGAGGTCGCGCTGAGGACCCGCAGGACGAACTCCAGAGTTCTTCCGAGTCCCTTGGGGACAAGTATCCGGACAACATGAAAGCGGGGTGGGGGCCGATCCGTAACTTCCCGCCGCCCGCAAAGGTGACCTGGCGCTCCAAGGACGGCACGCCGTTGGAGGCCGAGGTGGATATAGGCGAGATATTCAAGGACGAGCTGATCCGGCACAACCTGACCAAGGAAGATATTCCCCTGCCCACCCTGGCTGGCGATCACACGCCCGGAATCATCCTGGAAGTAAACGATCGCACCATCAACGTGTATATGCGAATGCATCTTTCGGCGAAGGAACTGCAAGTACCTGGCAACAAGTACAGCGATTTCCGGAACGATCTGATCAAGGTCTACAGCCGAACCTACTAAGCACGGAGCGCATGACATGGGCCAACTCGGCAACCGACCTGTGGATGAAGAAGCTGTCAGCCAGCAACAGCTTGCGATTTACCGCGATGCTGAAGTACAGCTGGCGCAGGTGGGCGTACCCGTGCTGCTGCCCAGCGATGATCCTCATGCCCGGCTTTACATTGCCGCCCAGGATGGCACGGGCAACAGCATGTTCAATGACAAGCCGGAGAACTGGAGCAATGTCGCGAGAATCTACAAGCAAGTTCAAAGCTTGAACGATCGAGGGATTCAGAACATCGCCGGCGGCTACGTCGAAGGCACCTTTACCCAGGAGGGCGCCCTGCGCACGCCGCAGCGGTTGGCGGACGGTCGCTTCGGCCATTCCTTCGATGAGCGCGTCGAGACTGCTTACTTCGACTTATGCGTGCAGGCGAAAGAATGGCTGCTTCAAGACCCGCAGGCAAAAATTCACGTTGCCGGCGTCGGCTTCAGCCGTGGAGCCGAGCAGACTGCTGCGTTGGAGCGCCTGATCGAGGAGCGCGGCATTCGTGATCCTGACGGGATCAAGCCTGAACGCGACCGCGACGGCATCATCCAGAAAATTGAGTACCCGGCCCGCCCGCCCCTCGTGCCGCCCGGCAAGACCCTCCAGGTGGCGCTGCTCTTCGATCCGGTGTCCACTGGCGTGGAAGACCAGGAGCGCGCGCTGCCCAAGTCCACCCTGGCCGTCTTCGAGATCAGCGCGATGCACGAACGGCGCGACCTGTTCCCGGACAACGACCACGTCCCCTCCGGCTTCAGCGAAGATCGGCGGAACTTCAATGCGGGCATGCCAGGTTCGCACAGCGACATCGGCGGCACCTACGAACGGAACGGCCTGGGGATCCTCAACTTCAACCTTGGCGTGAGCTTCCTCAACCGGCTGAGCGACCAGCCTTTCCTGAAGGAACTGCCGGTACCCACCGATCCATCGCAATTCGTCATCCATCGCTCCGATCAGCACATGCACGGACTGTACGGCACCGACGGCCACGACAAGGACGGCGTGCGCGACAGGGTGCAGGACCAGTCGCCCAGACCGGGCGTCCAAGGCAAGGATCCCATTGATCCGGCGCTGGACGCGCAAGTGGAGCGTCGTGCCGCCCCGGCCCCGGAACACGGCTGGACACCTCAGGATGCCGAACGACGGGTCGTTCCCGCGCCATCCACTCATAGCCAGGCGATGCCGGCGAGCTACGGAGTGGATGCCATATTCGATCGCCTGGCGCACGGCGCGATGGCCAGGGACGATGCTGCGATGAACGCCGCTGTCGCCGATTACATGCGCAGCCCGCAGGGTCATCAGTTCCAGAGCCAGGTGGCGCAGACGCGGCAGGCGATGGATGCGCGAGAACAGCAGGCGGAGCTGGAGGCGTCGATGCTCGCGCGGCAACAGGTTGAGAACGCGCGCAGCCCGCAGATGATGCGGCTTTAGCAGAAACAGGCGGCGGACATGGAAGTAGCAGAACTCAAGGCTTTGGTCGTGCAGCTTGCGGCGATCACCGAACGCCTGGATCAACGCAGCGAAGCGGCCGTGCGCCGCACCGAGCAGACAGGCGCCGACATGGGCGCGCACGCTCAGCGGCTGGGCGCCAGCACCCAGTCTTTCACCCGCGAGGTGCTGCATGTCCTGCAGCAGCACGCCGGCGAGGTGGTCGGCCAGGGGCTCGGGGACTCGGTGGAACGGTTCAATGCGCAACTGCTGACAGGCGCCCGCACCGCGTCGCTCGCCGCGCAGGCACTCGAGCACGAACGCGCCGCCCTGGGCCGCGAACGTCGAACTTGGTTGTGGCTGGGAGGCGGCGCGGTGCTGCTAGGCTCGCTGCTCGCCGTTGGCGCGGCCTTCCATGCGCTGGCCAGCAGCCGCAAGGAAGTGGAGCGGAACCGGATCGAGGCGGCCCTGCTGCGCGCCTACAACCAGGCCGATGTCACGCTGTGCGAGGGGCGCCTGTGCGCCAATGTCGATGATCAGGCCAGACGCCACGGCGACCGCAAGCAGTACCGTACCGTCCGTCCGAGACAGGCGGGCGATACGCCGAACTAGCGACAGCCCTTGCCCTCCACGTCGAGGCGGGCCGCGAACAACGTCAGCGAAGCCGCCTGCGCCGCGCCCGCCGCCTGCTGCTTCGCGTCCTGCAGGTAGATGCGCGACTGGCCCTGGCCATCGGCCGCAGGCGGGGTCGCACTGCCCGGCTTGCGCCACACGCGGACCACGGCCTGCTGCGACGGGCATGCGGCATTGGGCACGCGGATCACGTCATTGAGCTTCCAGCCGGCGGCGACCGAAGGCTTGGCCTTGTCGAAATCGACGAAGCGCGCGCGAGGCTGGCATTGCGGACTGGTGCTGACAGGCGAGTAGCGATACGGCTGCGACGCATCACCGGTGAAGGCGCCCTCCAGGCGCGCGCAGGCTTCCGGAATCTGGCGCAGGCTGTGCACGACGCCAGTCGCCTGCGCCTTCGCGGCGGGGCGCTGGATCTCCGGCGCCGGATCGGCGGCATGGGCCGCGGACGCGAGCAGGCAGGCGGCAAGCAGCGGGGCTGCGACACTGGGACGCATGGCGACTCCGGAACAGAACGGGACGTGGGCCACAAGGCTGGCACGGGGCGGCTGAACCCATCCGTCACATATGGCGGTGCGCGCGCCATCCGGTCATACTCGGACCAGCTCCAGGGAATTGTCTGAACACGGGTTTCGTGCTGCAGGGCATCGCAGCGGTCGAGTGCGCTCAATCGTTCAACAGGCTCCACCAGGATTGGGTTGCAAGTTCATGCGCTTCGCTGGACGACATCCATCAACCTTGGGAGGGGTCATGCTGGAACAACACGGTTTGACGCTGGCGCTGATCTGCGCCGGCGTGGCGATCATCTATGGCGTGGTAGCCGCGCGCTGGATCCTGAAACAACCCGCCGGCAACAGCCGCATGCAGGAAATCGCGGCCGCCGTGCAGGAAGGCGCCAGCGCTTACCTCAACCGGCAGTACACGACCATCGGCATCGCCGGCATCGTGTTGTTCGCATTGATCGGTTTCTTCCTGTCGTGGCCCAGCGCCATCGGCTTCCTGGTCGGCGCGGTGCTGTCGGGCGCCGCCGGCTACATCGGCATGAACGTCTCGGTGCGCGCCAACGTGCGCACCGCGGAAGCCGCCAGCAAAGGCATGAGTGCCGCGATGGACGTGGCCTTCAAGGGCGGCGCCATCACCGGCATGCTGGTGGTGGGCCTGGGCCTGCTCGGCGTGGTCGGTTACTACGCGGTGCTCCACCTGCACATGGGCTACACCGAAGCCGAGGCGCTGCACGCGCTGGTCGGTCTCGCGTTCGGCTCGTCGCTGATCTCGATCTTCGCGCGCCTCGGCGGCGGCATCTTCACCAAGGGTGCGGACGTCGGCGCGGACCTGGTGGGCAAGGTGGAAGCCGGCATTCCCGAGGATGACCCGCGCAACCCGGCGGTGATCGCCGACAACGTCGGCGACAACGTCGGCGACTGCGCCGGCATGGCAGCGGACCTGTTCGAGACCTATGCGGTCACCATCATCGCGACGATGCTGCTGGGCAGCCTGATGGCCGCGCAGGCCGGCGAACACGCGGTGCTCTACCCGCTGGTGCTGGGTGGCGTGTCGATCATCGCTTCGATCATCGGCGCCTTCTTCGTCAAGGTGAAGGCGGGCGGCTCGATCATGGGCGCGCTGTACAAAGGCGTGATCGTGTCGGCGGTGCTGGCCGCGATCGCGTTCTACCCGATCACCACGCAACTGATGGCCGACTCGTCCTACGGCGCGATGAACCTGTATTTCTGCGCCCTGGTCGGCCTGGCGCTCACCGGCATCATCGTCTGGATCACCGAGTACTACACCGGCACGCAGTACGCGCCGGTCAAGCACGTCGCTGCAGCATCGACGACGGGCCACGGCACCAACATCATCGCGGGTCTCGGTGTGTCGATGCGCTCGACCGCGTGGCCGGTGGTAGCGGTGTGCCTCGCCATCCTCGGCGCCTACGCACTGGGTGGCCTGTACGGCATCGCCATCGCCGCGACCGCGATGCTGTCGATGGCCGGCATGATCGTGGCGCTGGACGCCTACGGCCCGATCACCGACAACGCCGGCGGCATCGCCGAGATGGCCGAGCTGCCGCCGGAGATCCGCAACATCACCGATCCGCTGGATGCGGTGGGCAACACCACGAAGGCGGTGACCAAGGGCTATGCGATCGGGTCGGCCGCGCTGGCGGCGCTGGTGCTGTTCGCCGACTACACGCACAACCTGCAGACGGAAAATCCCGGTGCGGTGTTCACCTTCGACCTGTCCAACCACCTGGTGATCGTCGGCCTGCTGATCGGCGGCCTGATCCCCTACCTGTTCGGCGCGATGGCGATGGAAGCCGTCGGCCGCGCGGCGGGCAGCGTGGTGGAGGAAGTGCGTCGGCAGTTCCGCGAGATCCCCGGGATCATGGCGGGTACCGCCAAGCCGGACTACAGCAAGGCCGTCGACATGCTGACGAAGTCGGCGATCAAGGAAATGATCGTGCCTTCGCTGCTGCCGGTGATCGTGCCGATCGTCGTCGGCCTGCTGCTCGGCCCGCAGGCGCTGGGCGGCCTGCTGATCGGCACCATCGTCACCGGTCTGTTCGTCGCGATCTCGATGACCACCGGCGGCGGCGCGTGGGACAACGCCAAGAAGTACATCGAGGACGGTCACCACGGCGGCAAGGGCAGCGAAGCGCACAAGGCCGCGGTCACCGGCGACACCGTCGGCGATCCCTACAAGGACACCGCCGGCCCGGCGATCAATCCGCTCATCAAGATCATCAACATCGTCGCGCTGCTGCTGGTGCCGGTGCTGCCGGTCAACGGGTGGCTGGGCAGCGCCACGTCGGCGGAGGTCGCCGCGCATGCCGCGCCGATGGCCGCGGGCGAAGTCGTGGATGGCCATTCGGCCAAGCTGTACTTCGACACCAGCTCGGCCGTCGTGCCGGCCGATACCAGCGCGCGCCTGGCCGGTGTGCTGGGCACGCTGCATGCCGATCCGAATGCCCGCGCGCGGGTGTCCGGCTTCCACGATGCGAGCGGCGACCTGGCCGCGAACGAAGCCCTCGCCAAGCAGCGCGCCGAGGCGATCCAGCAGTGGCTGGTCGTCAATGGCGTGGTCGCCGAACGCATCGTGCTGGACAAGCCGGCGCAGACCACCGGCGACGGCAATGCGGACGAAGCACGCCGGGTGGAAGTCACGGTCGAATGATCTGACCTTCCTGCAGCAACGGAAAAGGCGGCCTCGGCCGCCTTTTTCTTCGTCCGTGCATCAGGTCCCGGGCTGCAACGCCACCACCCGCACATCGACGTCCTTGCAGGCGTTGTCGCGGCAGATGCCGTTCACCCACGCCTCGCCGTTGCCGAACATCACGCCCTTGTAGTTGACCATCAGCTGCGAGTACTTCTGCTTCGTGATCGCGTCGGCGATGGCCGGCGTGACGATGCGGTCGTAGTCGCGCACGAAGGCCTCGGCATCGGCGACCTTCAGCGGCTCGCCATCGCGCACCGTGGTGAAGGGGTAGTCCACCAGCGCGGCCACGGCCGCGGCATCGCGCGCCGCGACCGACTGCTGCAACTGGCGGATCACCGTTTCGTAGCGGACGTGGTCGCCGAGCACGTCGTCGATGGACTGGTTCACGGCAGCAGGATCATCGACCACGGCCACGACCGGCGTTGCCGGGGCAGCGGCCGGCGCGGGCGTCGTCGCATCGGAGGACGCCGCGGGCGATGTGGCCGCGACAGGCGCGGCCGCGGGTTCCGGTGGCGACGGCGTGCACGCCGCCAGCCACAGCACCATCGGGGTGGCAATCAGCTTCTTCATCGTGCGGCTTCCTGGTTCTGTGGCGAACGTGGTGCGAAGGTCCGTCCCTGGCACGACAGCCGAGCTCCGGCGGTGCGCCCCCATGGTAGCGGTGGGCGCACGGACAAGCGTTCGGGAATCGTTAGGCCGGCGATCGTGGGCCGACATCCCCACCATCGTCATCCCGGCGCATGCCGGGATTCATTGGCTTTCGCCGTTGTTCTCACGGTGCTGCCCATAAGCGCAGGAGCGACATGGGTCCCAGCTTTCGCTGGGACGACGAGGCCTTCAACCCAGCGCGCCGGCAAATACCTCATACCCCACCGTCGTCATCCCGGCGCATGCCGGGATTCATTGGCTTTCGCCGTTCTTCTCATGGTGCTGCCCACAAGAGCGGGAGCGACATGGGTCCCAGCTTTCGCTGGGACGACGAGGCCTTCAACCCAGCGCGCCGGCAAATACCTCATCCCTCACCGCCGTCATCCCGGCGCATGCCGGGATCCATTGGCTTTCGCCGTTTTCCTCACGGTGCTAGCCATAAGCGCGGGAGCGACATGGGTCCCAGCTTTCGCTGGGACGACGAGGCCTTCAACCCAACGCGCCGGCAAATACCTCATCCCTCACCGCCGTCATCCCGGCGCATGCCGGGATCCATTGGCCGTTGCAGTTGCCCTTGCGCATCTATGCAAGGGAGCGAAAAAAGATGGGTCCCGGCCTTCGCCGGAGCGACGGCATGGCTTCAGCTCAGCACGTCGGCCAGCACCTTGCGCCCCACCGCCGCGGCCTCGGCTTCCACTTCC
Source organism: Pseudoxanthomonas sp. Root630 (assembly GCF_001427585.1). Taxonomy (GTDB): domain Bacteria; phylum Pseudomonadota; class Gammaproteobacteria; order Xanthomonadales; family Xanthomonadaceae; genus Pseudoxanthomonas_A. Next base: position 114,340 of record NZ_LMGY01000021.1, read on the forward strand.
GGCACGGCTTCCGCCGCCGCGCGCGCTTCGGCCTGCTGCTTCAGATACACCGGGCAGTGCTCCATCATGTAATCGACATCGAACTTCATCCGCTCGACCAGGAAATCGACGAACGCGCGCACCTTCGGCGACTGCACGTGGCCGCGCGGGAACACCGCGTTGAATTCGAACTCCGGCCCGGTCCAGCCCGCCAGCACGCGCTGCAGATGGCCCTGCTCCAGGTACGGCTTCACCATCACGTCCGCGCCGACCGTCAGGCCTTCGCCGCACAGCAATGCACCTTTGAGCGCGGCGGGGTCGTTGGCGACCAGGATGGGATTGATCGGATAGTCCTGTTCGCCGTTCGCATCGCGCAGCGTCAGTGCGAAGCCGTTGCCGCGACGGTGCTTCTGCATGGCGAGCACGCGATGGTGCTGCAGGTCGTTGGGGTGCAGCGGTTCGCCGTAGCGCGCGAGGTATTTCGGGCTGGCGTAGACCTGCGTGCGCAACGTGCTCAGGCGACGCGCGACCAGGTTGGAATCGGGCAGGTTGCCGATGCGCAGCGCCACGTCGATCTCGCCGGAGATCAGGTCGAGCGTGTCGTTGGCGAGGATCATCTCCACGCGGATCTCCGGATACTGCGCATGGAACTCGCCCAACAGCGGCGCGATCTTGTCGATGCCGATCGAATACGGCGCGGTGAAACGCAGCCAGCCGCGCGGGCCGGCGTGCAGCTGGCTCACGGCGCTCGCAGCTTCGTTGAGTTCGCGCGCGATGCGCTGGCAGTGTTCGTAGTACACGTTGCCGGCTTCGGTCAGACCGAGCTTGCGCGTGGTCCGGTGCAGCAGCTGCGCGCCCAGGCGCGTCTCCAGTTCCTGCACCTTGCGGCTGACGGTGGTCTTGGGCAGGCGCAGCGATTGGGCGGCGGCAACGAAGCTGCCCTGCTCCACCACTTTGACGAAGATCAGGGTGTCGTTGAGGTCGTGGCTCATCGGTCTGGCTCCAGGGAGGGGCGCGGGGCATTGACCCGCTGACGGGATGATTATTCCCCTAAATCAGGACTAATCAAGTCCTCATTGGGGGCGTAACGTGCCACCCATCGTCACAGCACGGGTCCCCTCGCCATGTTGCTCGCCCGCCTCTTCCAGACCCTGGACCATCCGGCCGCCCCTCAGGAGGCCCCGTCCTATCAAGCGTTCCGTCGCTCCAAGCACCTGATCCGGCAGGAAGTCGCCGGCCCGGTAGTGGCGCCCCGTTCGCAACGGGGTGGCGTGGTCAGTGCGGGCCGCCGTCTCGCACGGCTGGCCTCGGCAGATGGGATTATCCCCGTCGCGGGAGTATTCATCCCATGAATGGGACGGTCGCCCCCCGCCGTCCGACAAACGGCAGCGCCTCCGATGAAGCCGCACCGCTGCGCCTGGGTCGTTGCCAGTCATTCGTTGCGGCCGCGCAGGATCGTGCAAGCGCGGAGCAGGATCCGGATATCGGCGACGTGCAGCGCGCCGCCACACTGCACGGCATGCCCCGTTCCCTTCTCCGTGCCGCCCAGCGCTGGCTCGACGCCAGCGTGCGCGTGGTCGCCCGCTTCTTCCGCGCATCGGCCGCCCCGTCGTCGCCCTCCCCCGCGACGGGTCGGCCGGTCTCGCGTGCGCTCTTCGCCGGCAAGGCGATGGGGTTCCGCGAATTCACCACGCCGCGCACCTTCGCCAATGGCGAACGTTCGCGCTTGCGGGTGAAGACGACCGGCACCAGCGCGCGCGTCATGCCGCTGCGCCTGCGGAGCCCGCAATGAGCCTCGACCGCGACAGCCTGACCCCCGGCGCGCTGGTGCTCGGTGCGGGCGGCAACGTCGGCTTCGGCGTGGTCGGTGCGCTGCTGGAAGCCGGCAGCCCGGTGCTCGCCGTCGGTCGCGAAGGCCCGCGCATGAGCGCGCTGGCCGAGCACTTCGACGACGAGCCCGGACTGGACCTGCTGCATGCGCCCTGCATCCACGACGACCGCGACGCCGCGCGCCTGGCCGAACAGGTCCGCGAACGCGGCCGTCCACTGCGCGCGGTGTTCGCGAGCATGGGCACGCCGCTGCAGAGCGGCCGCCTGCTGGACCGTCCTGCGAACTTCCTGCTCGAAAAGCTGGAAGCGGACCTGATCCCGCACCTGGCGGCCGCCCGCCATCTGCTGCCGCTGCTCGCCGAAGGCCAGCACACCGCCAATTACGTGCTGATCGGCGGTCCGTACGCCGAGCGCGGCTGGTCCGGCTACGGCCATGCCTCGGTGACCGGTGCGGCGATGCGGATGCTGGCGCAGGTGCTGCACGAAGAAGCCCAGGCGCTGGGCGTGCGCGTGCAACTGCTGTCGGTCGACAAGCCGGTGTGCACGCCCGAGAACGCCATCAACGCGTGCGCCGAATGGCCGAACGCGCTGGCGGTCGGGCGCAGCGCGGTGTCGTTGCTGACGCGCACCGACAAGCGCTCGCAATCCATCGTCACCTGGACCGCGAAGGATGCGCAGCCACCCGAGCGCACCGTGGCCTGCGATTTCGAGGACACGCTGCTGGCGGTGGCGGGCGTGCCGCGCAACGGCCGCGCGTCGGCCTGACTGTCACGCCGCAGCGTCCTGTTCCGTCCTCGCGTCATGACATGCCGATCCGCCGCTTGACCTCAAGCAAGCTTCAGGTTGCAACCTAGTCGCTCTTTCCTTCCACCTCTCCCCCACGAGACCACCACCCATGAACACGAACATCTCTTTCTCCTCGGGTTCTCGACGCCTGTTGGCGCTGGGGGCTTTCAGTGCCCTCGCCCTCGCCGTGCTGGCCGGCTGCAGCGGCCAGGCCGCCGAAAACGGCGCGCCGCCCCCGCCGCAGGTCAGCGTCGCCGCCGTGCCGGTCAAGACGATCAGCCAGTGGGACGAATTCAGCGGCCGCGTCGAAGCCATCGAGCACGTCGACCTGCGTCCGCGCGTCTCCGGCTACATCGACCGCGTCAATTACACCGAAGGCCAGGAAGTGAAGAAGGGCGATGTGCTCTTCACCATCGACGCCCGCAGCTACCGCGCCGAACTGGCGCGCGCGCAGGCCGAGTTGGCCCGCGCCCGTACCCAGGCCGAACTGGGCCGCAGCGAGGCCTCGCGCGCCAAGCGCCTGGCCGACCTGCAGGCGCTGTCCACCGAAGAGTACGAGCAGCGCCGCGCCAACGCCGACCAGGCGCAGGCGAACGTCGCCGCCGCGCAGGCCGCCGTCGAAAGCGCGCGCCTGAACCTGGATTGGACCCAGGTGCGTGCGCCGATCGACGGCCGTGCCGGCCGTGCACTGGTCACCGCGGGCAACCTGGTCAGCGCCGGCGATGCCGCCAGCGTGCTGACCACGGTGGTCTCGCTGGACAAGGTGCACGTGCACTTCGACGCCGACGAGCGCGCGTTCCTGCGCTACGCCGAGATGGCGCGCAACGGCGAACGCCCGAGCGAGCGCGACGGCAAGGTGCCGGTGCAGGTGGCGCTGGCCGATGAAACCGACTTCCCGCACGCGGGCGTGGTCGACTTCCTCGACAACCAGGTCGACCGCAGCACGGGCACGATCCGCGCCCGCGCCCTACTCGACAACGCCGACCGCGTCTTCACCCCCGGCCTGTACGCCCGCGTGCGCCTGCTGGGCAGCGGCGAGTTCAAGGCCGCACTGGTGGACGACAAGGCCGTGTTGACCGACCAGGACCGCAAGTACGTCTACGTGGTCGACAAGGAAGGCAAGGCACAGCGCCGCGACGTGCAGATCGGCCGCATGGCCGACGGGCTGCGCATCGTCGAGAAGGGCCTGGCCGCCGGTGACCGCGTGATCGTCAGCGGCGTGCAGAAGGTGTTCTTCCCCGGCATGCCGGTGGATGCCAAGGCCGTGGCGATGGGCGCGCAGGCGCCCGCGCCGACCCAGGCCGTCGCCAAGAACTGACGCCACCCGCACCGCAATGATGGAACCCACGCCTGCCGCTCCCGCGGCAGGCGGCGGGGACGCTCTTTCTTCTTTCCAGGAAATCCACCCATGGACTTCTCAAGATTCTTCATCGACCGGCCGATCTTCGCCGCCGTGCTGTCGATCGTGATCTTCGCCGCCGGCCTGATCTCGATCCCGCTGCTGCCGATCGGCGAGTACCCCGAAGTGGTGCCGCCCTCGGTCGTCGTGCGCACGGTGTATCCCGGCGCCAACCCGAAGGTGATCGCCGAAACCGTCGCCACGCCATTGGAAGAAGCCATCAACGGCGTCGAGGACATGATGTACGTCAAGTCCGTCGCCGGCTCCGATGGCGTGCTGCAGCTGACCGTGACCTTCAAGCCGGGCACCGATGCCGACGAGGCCGCGGTGCGCGTGCAGAACCGCGTCGCGCAGGCGCAGGCCCGCCTGCCCGAGGACGTGCGCCGCCAGGGCGTGACCACGCAGAAGCAGTCGCCGGTCTTCCTGATGGTCGTGCACCTGGTGTCGAAGGACGGCAAGTACGACTCGCTGTACCTGCGCAACTACATGCGCCTGCACGTCAAGGACGAACTGGCGAAGATCCCCGGCGTCGGCGATGCGCAGCTGTTCGGTGGCGGCGACTATGCGATGCGCCTGTGGCTGGACCCGGACAAGGTGGCCGCGCGCGGCATGACCGCCGGCGACGTGCTGCGCGCCGTGCGCGAGCAGAACGTGCAGGTCTCGGCGGGCCAGTTGGGCGCCGAACCCATGCCCAACGGCAGCGACTTCCTGCTGCCGATCAACGCGAAGGGCCGCCTGGAGACCGTCGAGGAATTCGGCGACATCGTGCTGAAGGCCGGCAATGACGGCGAGATCGTGCGCCTGGCCGACGTGGCCCGCATCGAGCTGGCCGCCGGCGACTACACGCTGCGTGCGCGACTCAACGGGCAGAACGCCGCGGCCGTGGGCATCTTCCAGGCACCGGGCGCGAATGCGCTGCAGATCCGCGATGCCGTCGTCGCCAAGATGGAGGAGGTACGCAAGACGTTGCCGCCGGGCGTGGAGATCACCTCGGTGTACGACACCACGGTGTTCGTGCGCGATTCGATCAACTCGGTGGTCACCACGCTGCTGGAAGCCACGCTGCTGGTGGTGCTGGTGGTGATCCTGTTCCTGCAGACCTGGCGCGCGTCGATCATCCCGCTGCTGGCCGTGCCGGTGTCGGTGGTGGGCACCTTCGCCGTGCTGTACCTGCTGGGCTATTCGATCAACACATTGACGCTGTTCGGCCTGGTGCTGGCGATCGGCATCGTGGTGGACGACGCCATCGTGGTGGTCGAGAACGTGGAGCGCCACATCGAACATGGCGCCACGCCGCTGGAAGCGGCGCACCTGGCGATGAAGGAAGTGTCCGGCCCGATCATCGCCATCGCGCTGGTGCTGTGCGCGGTGTTCGTGCCGATGGCGTTCCTGACCGGCGTGACCGGCCAGTTCTACAAGCAGTTCGCCGTCACCATCGCCATCTCCACCGTGATTTCGGCGATCAACTCGCTGACGCTGTCGCCGGCCCTGGCCGCGAAGCTGCTGAAATCGCACGACGCGCCGAAGGACGGCCCGTCGCGCCTGATCGACCGCCTGTTCGGTTGGCTGTTCCGTCCGTTCAACCGCTTCTTCAACCGCAGCTCGCAGCGCTACGAGGGTGCGGTATCGCGTGCCCTCGGCAAGCGCGGCGCCGTGTTCGCGGTCTACATCGTGCTGCTGATCGGCGCCGGCGTGATGTTCAAGGCCGTGCCGGCCGGCTTCATCCCGGTGCAGGACAAGCTGTACCTGATCGCCGGCGTGAAGATGCCGGAAGGCGCGTCGATCGAACGCACCGACGCCACCCTGAAGAAGATGACCAAGCTGGCGATGGAAGTCGAAGGCGTGCAGGACGAGATCGCCTTCCCCGGCCTGAACCCGCTGCAGTTCACCAACACGCCGAACAGCGGCGTGGTGTTCTTCAACCTCAAGCCGTTCGGCGAGCGCAAGAACAGCGCCGAACAGATCACCGCCGAGCTCAACCAGAAATTCGCCGGTATCGAGGAGGGCTTCACCTTCGCCTTCATGCCGCCGCCGATCCAGGGCCTGGGCAACGGCTCCGGCTGGTCGCTCTTCATCGAGGACCGCACGCGCCTGGGCTACGGTGAGTTGCAGAACGCGGTGCAGGCGTTCCAGGGCGCGGCCTCGCAGACGCCGGGCCTGGGCTTCCCGATCAGCAGCTACCAGGCCAACGTGCCGCAGCTGGATGCCGAAGTCGATCGCGTGAAGGCGAAGGCACAGGGCGTGCCGCTGACCGAACTGTTCGACACGCTGCAGACCTACCTGGGCTCGGCCTACGTCAACGACTTCAACATGTTCGGCCGCACCTGGCAGGTGATCGCGCAGGCGGACGGCGGCTTCCGCGACCAGGTCGAGGACATCGCCAACCTGCGCACCCGCAACGCCAACGGCGAGATGGTGCCGATCGGCAGCATGGTGAACGTCAAGCAGACCTACGGCCCGGACCCGGTGATCCGCTTCAACGGCTATCCCGCCGCCGACCTGCTGGGCGAAGCCGACCCGCGCGTGCTGTCCTCCGGCGAGGCGATGGCCAAGGTCACCGAGCTGGCGCAGCAGGTGCTGCCGACCGGCATGGGCATCGACTGGAGCGACCTGAGCTACCAGCAGGCGACCCAGGGCAAGGCGGCGCTGGTGGTGTTCCCGCTGGCCGTACTGCTGGCCTTCCTGGTGCTCGCCGCGCTGTATGAAAGCTGGACGTTGCCGCTGGCGGTGATCCTGATCGTGCCGATGACGCTGCTGTCGGCGCTGGCCGGCGTGTGGCTGGTGGGTGGCGACAACAATGTGTTCGTGCAGGTGGGCCTGGTGGTGCTGATGGGCCTGGCGTGCAAGAACGCCATCCTGATCGTCGAGTTCGCCCGCGAGCTGGAACTGCAGGGCAAGGGCATCGTGGAATCCGCCCTGGAAGCCTGCCGTCTGCGCCTGCGCCCCATCATCATGACATCGGTCGCCTTCATCGCCGGCACCGTGCCGCTGGTGCTGTCGTCCGGTGCCGGTGCGGAGGTACGCTCGGTCACCGGCATCACGGTGTTCGCCGGCATGCTGGGCGTGACCCTGTTCGGCCTGTTCCTGACCCCCGTCTTCTACGTGGCCCTGCGCAAGCTGGCCAACCGTCCGCTGGTTTCCCACGCCCCCGTCGCCGACACGGCGACGACACATCACTGATCCACTTTCCCAACCCCCACGAGGTCATGCCATGAACGTTTCTTCCAAGATCGCCCTCGTCACCGGTGCCACCCGCGGCATCGGCCGCGAAACCGTCCGCCAGCTGGCCGAAGCCGGCGTGCACACCATCCTCGCCGGTCGCAACCGCGACAAGGCCGTTGAAGCCACGCTCGACCTGCAGGCCCAGGGCCTGCCGGTGGAAGCGATCGCGCTCGACGTCACCGATGCCGCCAGCATCGCCGCCGCCGTCAAGGAGATCGAGCAGCGCCACGGCAAGCTCGACATCCTGGTCAACAACGCCGGCATCCTGGTCGACGACGCCACCAAGGGCGTCTCCGGCCAGTCGCTGCAGACCTGGCGCACCACGTTCGACACCAACGTGTTCGGCCTGATCGAAACCACGCAGGCGTTCCTGCCGCTGCTGCGCAAGTCGGATGCGGGCCGCATCGTCAACGTGTCCAGCCTGCTGGGCTCGATTTCGGAGCACCAGAATCCGGCCTCCTTCATCTACGAGTTCAAGGGCGTGCCGGCCTACAACGTCTCCAAGAGCGCGGTGAACGCGTGGACGGTGCACCTGGCCCACGAACTGAAGGACACCGGCATCAAGGTCAACACCATCCATCCGGGTTACGTGCAGACCGACATGAACAAGTCCGGCGACCAGCAGAACGGCGAACTGTCCGTGCCGGAAGGCGCGCGCACCAGCGTGCAGCTCGCGCTGATCGGCAACGACGGCCCGACCGGCGGCTACTACTACTTCGACCAGGTGCTGCCATGGTGATCCGTCCGCTCGTCATCGCCGTCGCCTCGGTGGTGCTGGCCGGCTGCGTCACCGTGGGCCCGGACTACGTGGCGCCGCAGACCGCGCCGGCCACGCTGCAGCACGCGGCAGCCGCCGAATACGTGGCCGACCATCCGGTCGCCACGTGGTGGAGCCAGTTCGACGACCCGGTGCTCGACCAGCTGGTGCGCGAATCGTTGTTGGCCAACCCCGATGTCCGCATCGCGGTCGCGCGCGTCGACGAAGCGCGCGCGGTGTTCTCCGAACGTCGCTGGGACCTGGCGCCGCACGTGACCGCCGGCGTGGAAGGCACGCGCACCAAGCAGCCCGTCGAAGGCCAGGGCCGCGTGGAGACCGACAGCTACTCGGCCGGCTTCGACGCCGCCTGGGAACTGGACCTGTTCGGCCGCGTGCGCCGCAGTGCCGAGGCCGCGCATGCGGACCTGCAGGCGCAGCGCAACGACCTGCAGGCGGCGCAGGTGACCGTGGCCGCGGAAGTGGCGCGCAACTATTTCGAGTTGCGCGGTACGCAGAAGCGGCTCGACGTCGCACGACGGATCCTGGTCAGCCTGGGCGAGACCCAGCGCCTGACCGAGTCGCGCTTCGACCTCGGTGCCGGCAGCCAGCTGGAAGTGCAGAGCAGCCTCGCCCGCGTGAAAGCGGTCGAAGCGGAGGTGCCATCGCTGGAAACCGCCGAAGGCCAGTCCCGCCATCGACTCGCCGTGCTGGTCGGCAAGCGCCCCGGCGAACTGGATGCATTGCTCGCCCCGCGCGAGGCCCCGGCGTTCGCCAAGGCCCTGCCCATCGGCGATACCACCGAGCTGCTGCGCCAGCGGCCCGACGTGCGTGCGGCCGAGCGTCGCCTGGCCGCGGCCACGGCGCGCGTCGGCGTCGCCACCGCGGATCTGTTCCCGCGGGTCAGCCTGCGTGGCTTCGTCGGCTTCCTGTCCGGTGGCTGGGGCAACCTGTTCGACGGCGACAACCGTGCCTGGCAGGCGACGCCCTCGATCAGCTGGGCCGCGTTCGACATGGGCAGCGTGCGTGCTCGCTTGCGCGCAAGCGAGGCCCAGGCCGACGGCGTGGCCGCGCAGTACGAGAAGACCGTGCTGGGCGCGCTGGAGGATACGGAAAACGCACTGCTGTCCTATGCCAAGCAACAGGCCCAGCTGAAATTCCGGATGGAACAATCCGTTGCCGCGCGCCGTGCAGCAGAGCTGGCCGAAGTCCGGTATCGTGCCGGCTCGTCGGACTTCCTCACCTTGCTGGACGCGCAGCGCACGCAGCTGGCCGCGGACGATGCGCTGGCGCAAGCCGAAGCAGGCGTCAACGTCGGGGTGGTGGCGATCTACAAGTCGTTGGGTGGCTGGGGCGAGCAGGATGTTGCGCCCGCCCTCGCCGCGCAGCCCTGAGCGGACCGTCACGCCGTCTTCCCGACAATCCACCGCATGCCGCGCCCCAGGGCGCGGTCCCTTTTCCCCTCCGAGTGTCATCCGTGTCCGCTGCACACCGTAACGTCGCAAGCTCCGCTTCAATCCCCACGCCCTTTCTCCCCCGCGCCGCGCTACGCCTGGCGCTGGGCTTGCTGCTGGCAGCGGCCACGGCGCAGGCCTTCGCCGCCGAGCCGCGCAGCGCGTGGTATGTGCAGGGCGGTGTCGCCGAGGACGCGCAATCGCTGACGGTCGGCATGAGCCGCGACTGGCAGTGGGAGAAGCAGTACCGCTACGGCCACATCAGCGGCCAGTGGCAGGGCGAAGTCGCGCGCTGGCACAGCGACAGCCAGAACAGCACGCAGCTGGGCGTGACCCCGGCGCTGCGCTGGCGTCCGAACGGCTGGGACAATGGCTGGTTCGTCGAAGGCGGCATCGGCGTGAACGTCATCTTCCCCAAGTACGACACACGGAAGAAGGAATTCAGCACCACCTTCAACTTCGGCGACCACATCGCCGTCGGCAAGCGCTTCGGCGCCGACCAGCAGCACGAGTGGTCGCTGCGCTTCCAGCACTTCTCCAACGGCCGGATCAAGAATCCGAACCCGGGCGAGAACTTCCTGCAGTTCCGGTATACGCAGCGGTTCTGAGCGAGCCCGATCCTGCGGGAGCGACCCTGTAGGAGCGACGTAAGTCGCGACCGCACGCCACGACGGCCGATACCATGGCCGAATGCATGCTTCGGGATTCGGGTGGTTGCGTTCTTTCGGTCGCGACTTACGTCGCTCCTACAAAGGCAATACCGCTACCGCAGCGGCGCCGCCACGATCAATGGCGACAGGTCGTAGCCCATGGCCTCGGCTTTCGCCTTGAGCTGTTCGAACTGCGTGCGGTCCATCGAGGGCTCGCGCGACAGGATCCACAGGTAGTCGCGATCGGGCTCGCCCACGACGGCCCACTGGTAACCGGGGTCGAGCGCGATCACCCAGTAGTCGGCCCATACCCACGGCAACCACGACAGCCATTCCGGCGCGAAGCGCACCTCGAGGCGCCCGGGATGTCCCTGCACCGGCCGCGCGGTGCCCTGCGCCTGGTCGGTACTGCCATCCTTCGTCTTGCAGGCGTTGAGCACGCCGATCTTGCTGGGCGCATCGAGCGAGTAGCGTGCGGTGATGTCGCCGACGCACTGCTTCTGGAACGACATCGGCAGGTGCGCGATCTCGTACCACTGGCCCGCGTAGCGCGAGATATCGAGCTGGGGCACCGATGTCACGGGTTCGGCGGCGGACGCACCGGCGCTGCCGAGGGCCAACGAGGCGGCCAGCACGCCGCGCATCACGGAAAGACGGTTCATGGGTTCGCTCCTTGGAACGGATGGACAGCCTTGCTGCGCGCGGCGATCCGCGCCCCTCACGAAGGAGCGGGCGCATCCTACGCTGGGATGCGCCCGCTCCGTGCCACACCCTGTCGGGGGATTACTTCGAGGCGAGCGTCAGGCCGCTGGCATCGACGCGGGTCACGCCCTTGATCTGCTTGGCGACCGCGATGGCCTTGTCCTTCTGCGCCTGGTTGGCGACGGCGCCGGTCAGGGTCACCACGCCGTCGACGGTTTCGACCTTGATGTCGAGGCCCGAGACGTTCTCGGTGGCCAACAGGTCGGCCTTCACCTTGGTGGTGATCCAGGTATCGCCCACGGGCTGCGAGGAATCGTTCTGCGTGTTCTCCTCGGGCTCGTTCGGCGGGTTGTCCGCAAGCGCATGGCCGGCGGAGAACAGCAGCGCGGTCGCGAGTGCGGCGGTCAACAACGAACGATGGTTGGCGGTTTTCATGGGATTCCTCCTTTTCGTGTTGCGCCGCCAGTGTCCGTGCGCCTCCGTACAGCGCACGTGAAAGACACCGCGGCATTCAGTTACGTGTTGCGCGGGGTTCATGCACGTGTACGCGTGATCAACCCGCGCGAAGCGCCTAAGATGGCCGTACCTTTTCTCCGCACGCATCCGCATGAGCGCTCCCCTTCGCGTTGCCCTGGTCGGCTACGGCTTCGTCGGCAAGGTGTTCCATGCGCCCTTGATCCAGGCGACGCCCGGCTTCGCCCTGCATACCGTCGTCTCGCGCGATGCCGGCAAGGTGCAGGCGGACTGGCCTGACGTACAGGTCATCGGCGACGCCGATGCGGCGTTCGCCGATCCTGCCGTCGACGCGGTAGTGATCGCATCGCCCAATGCATCGCACGCGCCGCTGGCGATCGCCGCGCTCGGCCATGGCAAGCACGTGGTGGTGGACAAGCCCTTCACGGTGACGCTGGCGGAAGCGCGCGACGTCGTCGAGGCCGCGCGCCGCGCAGATCGCCTCGTCAGCGTGTTCCAGAACCGGCGCTGGGATGCGGATTTCCTCACCCTGCAGCGCCTGGTCGGCGACGGCACGCTCGGCCGCATAGCGGAATGCCATTCGCACTTCGACCGCTTCCGCCCCGTCGTGCAGGACCGCTGGCGCGAGCACGACACGCCCGGCGGCGGCCTCTGGTACGACCTGGGACCCCACCTGATCGACCAGGCCGTGCAGCTGTTCGGCCTGCCGGAGGCGATCAGCGCCGACATCGCGCGGCTTCGCGATGGCGCGCAGGCGCCGGACTATGCCCACGCGACGCTGCGCTACCCCAGCCACCGCGTGCACCTGCATGCGGGCACGCTGGTGGCGGGGAATGGCTTGCGCTTCGCCGTGCACGGCACGCGCGGCAGCTACCTCAAGCACGGTCTGGACGTGCAGGAAGACCAGTTGCGCGCGGGCATGGTGCCGGGCGCGCCGGGCTGGGGCGTGGATACGCGCGCGGGAGAACTGGTGCATGAGCGCGATGGGCGGCTCGTCGCTGAGATCGCGCATGCCGAGGCCGGCGACTATCGCCGCTACTACGCCGCCTTCCGCGAGGCCGTCCTGCAAGGCACCGCACCGCCGGTGACGGCACAGCAGGCGCTGGACGTCATGCGGCTGATCGAGCTGGGGGTGCGGAGCAGCGAACACGACGCAACTCAGGCCACCCGACGTCCGCGAGGCCGTCCTGCAGGGTACCGCACCGCCGGTGACGGCACAGCAGGCGCTGGACGTCATGCGGCTGATCGAGCTGGGRGTGCRGAGCAGCGAAGAKCGGCGGGAACAGGTATTCGATGYGGGAGCGACGTAAGTCGCGACGGGYRCGCATCTTCGTACTGAAYCCGTACCGCTTCCCGCGTTCGCGACTCACGTCGCTCCCACAMGACGCAACTCAGGCCACCCRACGTCCGCGAGGCCGTCCTGCARGGYACCGCACCGCCGGTGACGGCACAGCAGGCGCTGGACGTCATGCGGCTGATCGAGCTGGGGGTGCGGAGCAGCGAATCCCGTTTTCGCGACTGACGTCGCTCCCACAACCGCAGGCCCCTCAGGCCACCGCCTGCCCGCGATAGGTCCGGTGATGCGCCATCGCCAGCATGGCGTTGTCTTCCTGGGTGTCGCCGTAGGCATGGATGGCCACGTAGGCCTGTGGGTCGCACAGCGCGCGCACGCGGCGCACCTTCTCCTCGCCGACGCATTGCGCGCCTGCGTAGCCGGTGATGCGTCCGCCGCGCTCCGCCAGCAGCGAGCACAGCAGTTCGACCCCTTGCGCCGCGCACCACGGCGCGAGGTAGACCTCCAGCCCGCCCGAGACCACGACGATGCGGTCACCGCGCTCGCGGTGCCACGCCAGTCGCGCCATCGCCTCCGGCCGCAACAGGCCCGGCAGGACATCACGCGCGAAGGCTTCGCCTTGCGCGCGCAGACGCGCAGCATCCACGCCGCGCAACCCCACCTGCACGATGCTGGCACGGGTGGGGTTGCCCGCCACCCAACCGCGCCGGTAGCCGAACACCACGGGCGCCAGCAGCGCGCCACCGACCAACAAGCGCGGCCGTGCGACCGCGTAGCGCATGAAATCCGGAAACGTCTCGCGCGTGGTCAGCGTGCCGTCGAAATCGAAGAGCGCCAGATCGCGTCCGGCTGCGTCCTCAATGACCGCCATGCGACGCAGGCGCCTCGGGCCGGAGGTTGGCGTCCTTCAGCTCTTCCGCCAACAGCTGCTGCATCGCCGGCATCAGCGCCCCCATGCGTTCCTGCATGGCCTGCATCGTGTGCTGCATGACCAGCGGCATCTTGTTGATCACGGCCTGCCCACCGGGCGTGCGGTAGAAAGCGAGCATCTCCTGCACCTCGCCTTCGCTGAACGATTTGCGGTAGATGTCCATGTACATCGGCGCCAGCACATCCCAGGACAGCTCCTGCTTCATCAGCGCCATCATCCGGGTGCTGAGCCGGTCCACGCGCGCCTGCTGGTCGGCGGTGAGCGTGCCGCCGAACGCCTGGCGCATCGAATCCGCGTACATCGTGTCTACCTGGTCGTAGACCTGGTCCAGCATCTCGCGCGTCTTCGTGACCTCCAGCAGCGCGCGTACCGACGCTTCGCTGGCGGGAGCGGGGTTCGCACCGAACACCGGCGACGCCACGGCGAACAACAGGCACAGCATCCACTTCTTCATGTGTACTCCCTTACCGCGCCGACCTTGGCGCCGCCGCAGCATACGGCATCCCCTGTCCGGGCTAGGCACCCTCTTCCAGCAACCGCGCCCCGGGTCCGTCTTCGCCCAGTTCGTCCCAGGGATTGCGCAATGGGCAGGCCTTCAGCGACAGGCAGCCGCAGCCGATGCAGCCATCGAGCTGGTCGCGCAGGCGGGTGAGGCTGGCGATGCGTGCATCGAGCGCGGCGTGCCAGCGCGCGGAGAGCTTCTTCCAGTCGGCGGCGGTGGGCGTGCGGTTCTCCGGCAGCGACGACAGCGCGGCCTGGATCTCCGCCAGCGGAATGCCGGTGCGCTGCGCCACCTTGATGACGGCCACGCGGCGCAGCACTTCGCGCGGATAGCGGCGCTGGTTGCCGGCATTGCGCCAACTGTGGATCAGGCCCTTGGACTCGTAGAAGTGCAGCGTGGAGATGGCGACGCCTGCGCGCGCGGCCACCTGGCCGACGGTGAGCTCTGTTTCGATGGGAGGATGCTGTTTTCCCGACATGATGCATTGACCTCAAGATCGGTTGAGGTTCTACCCTGCGTTTCCCCGTCCTGGCAAGCGCAGCGTCCATGTCCGACCCTCTCCACCTGGCCCTGCTGTATGGCAGCACGCGCGAAGGCCGTTTCTGCGACACCGTCGCCGACTGGTTGCGTGCGCAGCTGGCCCTGCGGCGCGACTACACCGTCGACGCCATCGATCCCGCCCTGCTCGATCTTCCGCACCGCCACGGCGGCGCACCGAGTGCCGACCTGGTGAATCTGCAACAACGCGTCTGGCGCGCCGACGCCTTCGTGGTGGTGGTGCCGGAGTACAATCACGGTTATCCCGCAGCGCTGAAATTCGTGATCGATTCGGTCCAGGCCCACTGGCAGGCCAAACCGGTCGCGTTCGTCGCCTATGGGGGCCACAGCGGCGGCGTCCGCGCGGCGGAACAGTTGCGGCAGGTGTTTTCCGGCCTGCATGCGGTGCCGGTCCGCGATGGCGTGTATTTCACCCAGGCGTGGGACCGCTTCGACGCCGGAGGCAGGCCGCGCGACGGCGACGCCAGCGAACGCGCCGCCCGCCGCATGCTGGACCAGCTCGCCTGGTACGGCCACGCGCTCCGCCAGGCGCGCGCGGCCTGGCCCTATCCCGCCGGCTGAGCCGGTACGTTTTCCCCGGCGCGCCGGTGCGCGCCCACGATGGACCGACCCGATGTTCCGATTCTTCGAAACCCGCATCAATCCGTATCCGAAGGGCGAGCCCACCACGCCGCCGCGGAAGCTGCTGCCGTTCCTGCTGCACTACTCGCGGCCGCTGCTGCCGTGGCTGGTAGCGATGTCGGTGCTGACCGGCGTGATCTCCGCGCTGGAGATCACCTTCTTCGACTACATGGGCCAGCTGGTCGACTGGATGGGCAGCACCGGTCGCGACAGTTTCCTGCAGGTGCATGGCCAGAAGCTGCTGTGGATGAGCGCGCTGGTGCTGGTGGCCTACCCGCTGCTGGTGCTGGTGCAGTCGCTGATCATCCACCAGACCATCTTCGGCAACTACCCGATGATCGCCCGCTGGCTGTCGCACCGTTATCTGCTGCGGCAGAGCGTGGGCTTCTTCCAGGACGAGTTCGCCGGCCGCATTTCGCAGAAGGTCATGCAGACCGCGCTGTCGATCCGCGAGACGGTGATGAAGCTGATGGACGTGTTCGTCTACGTCGTCGTCTACTTCGTCGGCACCGTGGTGCTGGTGGCGCAGGCCGACGTGTGGCTGGTGCTGCCGCTGGTGGTCTGGCTGGTCAGCTACCTGCTGCTGGTGTTCCACTTCGTGCCGCGCCTGCAGAAGGTGTCGATGGCGCAGTCGGACGCGCGTGCGCAGATGACCGGCCGCATCGTCGACAGCTATACCAACATCCAGACCATCAAGCTGTTCGCCCACACCATGCGCGAGCAGGACTACGCCCGCGGCGCCATGGACGAATTCATGGTCACCGTGCACGCGCAGATGCGGCTGGTCACCCAGCTGACCGTCAGCCTGCACACGCTCAATGCGTTCCTGCTGGCCAGCGTGGCTGGTGTGGCGATCTGGGCCTGGCTGCAGTCGTCGATCTCGATGGGCGCGATCGCCGTGGCCATCGCCCTGGTGATGCGCATCCGCTCGATGTCGGACTGGATCCTGTGGGAAGTCGCCGGGCTGTTCGAGAACATCGGCACGGTCGAGGACGGCATGGGCACGCTGGCGCAGCCGCTGGCCATCGCCGACACCAAGAACGCGAAGGATCTGGACGTCGCGCATGGCGAGATCCGCTTCGACCACGTGAAGTTCCACTACGGCCGCGAGGCCAAGGTGATCGACGACCTGTCGCTGGTCATCAAGCCGGGCGAGAAGGTGGGCATCGTCGGCCGCTCCGGCGCCGGCAAGTCGACGCTGGTGAACCTGCTGCTGCGCTTCTACGACGTGGAAGGCGGACGCATCCTGATCGACGGACAGGATGTGGCGCACGTCACCCAGGAATCGCTGCGCCGGAACATCGGCATGGTCACCCAGGACACCTCGCTGCTGCACCGCTCGATCCGCGACAACATCCGCTACGGCCGGCCCGACGCGACCGAAGAGGAGTTGCTGCAGGCTTCCGAACGCGCGCATGCGGATGAGTTCATCCGCGGACTCACCGATGCCAAGGGCCGCAGCGGCTACGACACCCAGGTGGGCGAGCGCGGCGTGAAGCTCTCGGGCGGCCAGCGCCAGCGCGTGGCGATCGCGCGCGTGCTGCTGAAGGATGCGCCGATCCTGGTGCTGGACGAGGCCACCTCGGCGCTGGATTCGGAAGTCGAGGCCGCCATCCAGGAACAGCTGTACGCGCTGATGGAAGGCAAGACCGTCATCGCCATCGCTCACCGCCTGTCCACCATCGCCGTGCTCGACCGCCTGATCGTGATGGACGGCGGCCGCGTGCTCGAAAGCGGCAGCCACGAGGAACTGCTCCAGCAGGACGGTCTTTACGCCGCGCTGTGGCGCCGCCAGTCCGGTGGTTTCATCGGCGTGGATCTGGAAGACGTAGAGGCCTGACATCCCTCCCCTCTCCCCATGAAACGGGGAGAGGGGGCCGAAGGCGGGTGAGGGGCGACGAAGCCAGTGTCATCGACGCGGCACCGCGCACTCCGAAACCGCTGTCCCGAAGAGCGGCCCTCCTCCAGGCCAGCCTCGCGCACGCCCCTCATCCGGCCTCCGGCCACCTTCTCCCCGCCGCGCGGGGAGAAGGGAACAAAAAAGCCGCCGGTTTCCCGGCGGCTTTTTCTTTATCGAGCGAAGCTCAGGACAACCAGCCGCGCGCCTGCGCCTTGTTGGCGTACCACAGCAGGAACAGCGCGATC
Organism: Pseudoxanthomonas sp. Root630; assembly: GCF_001427585.1. GTDB lineage: Bacteria > Pseudomonadota > Gammaproteobacteria > Xanthomonadales > Xanthomonadaceae > Pseudoxanthomonas_A. The sequence continues at coordinate 131,641 of NZ_LMGY01000021.1, forward strand.
AGCACGAATACCGCCGGCATCACCAAGCCCGCCGGCCCGTAGACAGCCCATGCCGGCGTTACCACATAAGCGCCCATCATCTGCACCAGCAGCCCGATCAGCGACAGCAGGAACATCGTCCCGGCCCAGCGCTTCCTTAGCAGCAGTCCCAGCGCACCCAGCACGCCGCCAAACACCGCGACGGCGAAGGCGATGTTGAGCCAACCGGGTGTAGCGTCGTAGATCTGACGGTCTGTTTCGGACATCAGTGCAAGACGCTCTGCGGTCATGTTCGTCTGCATGTACCAGAACGCCACGCCGATCAGGTTCCAGAGCAGCGCCAGTACGCCGGTGATCCAGAAGCCGAGCGAGCGCTTGGGTGCAACGGTGGTGGTCGTGTTCATCTCCCCTCCCCAGGGTTGGTTGTCGGACCGGGGCCGAGCATACGCCTGCGCGCGGCGATACGCGCGTTACGGCCGGGAGGGCGGCTCAGGCTTCGTCCTGCCCCCAGGCGACCACGTCGATGCCGCCGTCCTCGTAGACGCTCACGCGCACTTCGATCGGCTTGCAGCAGACGTGGCAATCCTCGACGTACTGCTGGTCGCCGGCCGAATCGTCGACCACCAGGGTGATCGTCTCGCCGCAGTACGGGCAGTCGATGTCGCTGGTGGGCAGCTGCGGCATCAGGCAGAACCCAAGGCCGTCACCGACGCGATCCGGTCCAGCCACAGGTAGTGGGTGACGTCCGGGCGCTTGCGGTCGTCGATGCGGACCACCGCGTTGAAGCCCTCGTGGCCGTCGCCGTCGCGGAATACCTGCACGCTGGGGCGCGTGGTGACCACGCCGGTGATCGACCCGCCGTCGGCGAGGTGCAGTTCCACCACCGCCTCGTCGGGCAGCTGCAGGACCAGCGCCTCCATGCGGGCGATGTCGTCCTGGCGGGTGTACAGATGCGCGGGTGCCTGGTTCATCGGTCACCTCCTTGCGGGTGCCACGCTACGCGCGCGGCGGTAAGCGGCCGTGAACGCGTCAGCGCAGCAGACGCAGGACATCCTCGGCCGCGGCTTCGGACGAGGCGGGGTTCTGGCCGGTCACCAGCATGCCGTCGGTGACCACGTACGACTGCCACAGCGGCCCCCGCTCGTAGCGGGCGCCGTTCTTCTTCAGCACGTCCTCCAGCGAGAACGGCACGACCTCGCTCAAACCGACCGCGGCTTCCTCCTCGTTGGAGAAACCGGTAACGCGCTTGTCCTTCACCAGCGGCTCGCCGAGCGCGCCGCGCGTGTGCCGGAACACCGCCGGGCCGTGGCAGACCGCCGCGACCGGCTTGCCGGCGGAGAACGTCTGTTCGATCAGGCGGATCGCATCCGCATCCTCGGCCAGGTCCCACAGCGGCCCATGGCCGCCGGGGAAGAAGACCGCATCGAACTGTTCGTCCACCACGTCCTTCAGCCGGTGCGTGGTGGCCAGGGCCGACAGCGCCTCGGCATCCTCGTTGAAACGCACGGTGGCCGCAGTCTGCGCGTCGGGCGCATCGCTCTTCGGGTCCAATGGCGGCTGGCCGCCCTTGGGCGACGCCAGCCACAGTTGCGCGCCGGCGTCCTTGAACACGTAGTACGGCGCGGCGAATTCCTCCAGCCAGAAGCCGGTCTTGTGGCCGGTGTCGCCGAGGCGGTCGTGCGAGGTCAGCACCATCAGGATCTTCATCGAGGTCCTCCAGTCGATGCCGGCAGCCTAGCGATGCGCGCGATAAGACCGGGTGAGCCGGACGTCGCGCGCGTTAACCGCCCCTGACCCGCGCGCCTACCCCTGCTTCACCGCATGCCCGCCGAATTCGTTGCGCATCGCCGCCAGCAGCTTGTCGGCGTAGGAGTCGTCGTCGCGCGAGCGCAGGCGTTCCAGCAGCGACATCGTGATGACCGGCGCGGACACGTTGAGGTCGATGGCCTCGGCCACCGTCCACCGGCCTTCGCCGGAGTCGGACACGTAGGGCGCGATACCGGCCATCTGCGGATTCTTCTTCAGCGCATCGGCGGTGAGGTCGAGCAGCCACGACCGCACCACGCTGCCGTGGCGCCAGATCTCGGCCAGCGCGCCGAGGTCGAAGTCCATCGCGTCCTTGTGCTTGAGGATGGCGAAACCTTCGGCATACGCCTGCATCATTCCGTACTCGATCCCGTTGTGGATCATCTTGGCGAAGTGGCCCGCCCCGCCCGGCCCCACGCGGCCCCAGCCGGTCTCCGGCGTGGGCGCGAGCGTGGCGAACACCGGCTGCAGGCGCGCCACCGCGTCGGCATCGCCGCCGATCATCAGGCTGTAGCCTTCGGCCAGGCCCCACACGCCACCGCTGGTGCCGCAGTCGATGTAGTGGATACCGGCCTCGGCCAACTGCGCGCCGCGGCGCTGGGTGTCCTTGTAGTTGGAGTTGCCGCCGTCGATCACCGTGTCGCCAGCCGCCAGCAGCGGGCGCAGCTGCGCGATCGTGTCGTCCACCACCTGCCCGGCCGGCACCATCAGCCACACCACGCGCGGCGTGGGCAGCGCGGACACCGCGTTCTGCAGGTTCGCGTGCGGAATGATCCCGCGCGCTTCGGCCTGCTGGCGCGCCGCGTCGCCGGGATCGTAGCCGCGCACGCGATGCCCGCCGCGCACCAGCCGTTCGGCCATGTTGGCGCCCATGCGCCCGAGCCCGATCATCGCCAGTTCCATGTGTACTCCCGTGCGTTCAACGAAAAAGAAAAGGATGCGCCATTGTCGCGGCCGCGCGTGGCGACGGCGTGCATGCGCGTGCGCGCCGGCCGCGTCATGGCGCCAGCAGCCAGTCGCGCAGCACCGCGGTGGTTTCCTGCGGCACTTCCATCGGCGGCAGGTGGCCGCAGCGCGCGAACACATGCAGGCGCGCGCCGGCGATGCGTTCGTGCAGCAGGCGGGCTTCTTCCGGCAGGGTCATGCGGTCGTCCTCGCCCACGCCGATCAGCGTGGGCACGGCGATGGTGGACAGCAGCGGCAGCGAATCGGGGCGGTCGATGATGGCGCGCTGCTGGCGCAGGAAGGCATCGCGGCCGACGCGCTGCGCCATCGCCATCACCTCCTCGCCTACCTCGCTCTCCACCCGGCTCTCGTGCACCAGCTGCGGCAGCAGCTTGCGGGTGACACCGGCGAAGCGCCCGGATTCGGCCAGCGCCAGGCCGGCCTTGCGCACGGCGAGCCGCTTCGGCGGATCGGTGCGCGCGCTGGTATCCAGCAGGGCCAGCCGCGCCACGCGTTGCGGCGCCTGGCGCAGGATCTCGAAGGCCACATAGCCGCCCATCGACAGGCCAGCCAGCGCGAACACCGGCGGTGCCGTGGCCAGCACGCGCGCGGCCATGCCGGCGACGCTGTCGTCCAGGGTCAGGTCGGCGGGGTGGATCGGGGTCAGGTCGGCCAGTGCGGCCGCGGGATCGCGCCACAGGCGCGCGTCGCAGAGCAGGCCGGGCAGCAGGACCAGGGGAAGGGAAGCCATGGGCATAGTGTAGGCGCGCCCCCGCCGGCCGGCCGTCGATCCCCGCCCACGGTCCGTTCCACATCCGCAACACGCCCCGGTGCGTAAGCTTCCCCGGTCCTCGGCGAGACCCCGCATGCATGTCCTGATCACCGGCGGTACCGGCTTCATCGGCCAGGCGCTCTGCGCCGTGCTGCTGCAAGGCGGCCACACCCTCAGCGTGCTGACGCGCGACGCCGCGCGCGCCCGCGCGCAGCTGCCGGCCGCGGTGCGCGTACTGGCCGCGCTGGAGGATGCGCGCGACGTGGAGGCCGTGGTCAACCTGGCCGGTGAGCCGCTGATGGCCGGGCGCTGGAACGCCGCGCGCAAGGCCACGTTCCGCGCATCCCGGCTGGGCACCACGCAGGCGCTGGTGGCCTGGATGGCGCGGCAGTCGGTGCGCCCGCGCGTGCTGGTCTCAGGTTCGGCCATCGGCTACTACGGCCCGCGCGGCGACGAAGCGCTGGACGAATCCGCCGCGCCCGGCGACGACTTCGCCGCCCAGCTCTGCCGCGACTGGGAAACCGAGGCGATGCAGGCCGAAGGCCTGGACGTGCGCACCTGCCGCGTGCGCACGGGCATCGTGCTGGGTGCCGACGGCGGCGCGCTGGCGAAGATGCTGCCGCCGTTCCGGCTGGGTGCCGGCGGACCGATGGGCGATGGGCGGCAATGGATGAGCTGGATCCACCGCGACGATCTGGTGGGGATGCTGCAGTGGCTGCTGGAGCGCGATCAGGCCGGCGGCGCCTACAACGGCACCGCGCCCACGCCGCTGACCAACCGCGATTTCGCCCGCACGCTGGGCGCAGCGCTGCGTCGGCCCGCAATCATCCCAACCCCCGCCTTCGCCCTGCGCCTGGGTTTCGGCGAGATGGCCCAGCTACTACTGACCGGCCAACGCGTGCTGCCGGCGCACGCGCTGGCGGAGGGCTTCAGCTTCCGCTTCCCCACGTTGGACGAAGCACTGCACGACCTGCTGCGCGACCCGGTGGGGTGACAGGCATGTCGCGCGAGGCTTTTTGCCTGACGCGACACCCTTGGTGAGAGAAGACCGAGGCTCGGACTCTCGCGCCAGGCTGTGGGTGAGTAGCCGTAGGCTGGGATGAAGCGAAGCGCAATCCCAGCTTCCATGAACGGTGACGCGACACGCACGATCACCTACCGCGATGCTGGGATTCCGCGCTGCTCCATCCCAGCCTACGAACCATCCCGGCCCGCCGTAGGCTGGGATGAAGCGAAGCGCAATCCCAGCTACCCTCACGCAATGAGGACATACCTTCGGGACAGGACGCCCGGTGGCTGCTACTTCTTCACGGTCAATCTGGCCGACCGGAAGCGGCATACGCTGACCCAACACATCGACGCGTTGCGCGAGGCATTCCGCACCACGCTGGCTGATCATCCCGTGCGCGTCGATGCCATCGTCGTGCTGCCGGATCACCTGCACTGCCTGTGGCAGTTGCCGTCCGACGACGCTGACTATCCGCTGCGATGGCGGCTGATCAAGGCGCGCTTCGCGGAACAGGTGACGGACGATGTGGCGCCGAGCGCTAGCCGCCTGCGCAGAGGCGAGCGCGGCGTCTGGCAACGCCGCTATTGGGAACATCGCATTCGCGACGATGCCGATTACGCACGGCACCTGGATTACATCCATTACAACCCCGTCAAGCACGGCCATGTCGCCACGGCACGGGATTGGCCGTATTCCTCGTTCCGCCGCTGGGTCGCGCGCGGCGTGTACACGGAGGATTGGGGCGGCGTGAAGAATCCTCCGCCGCCGTAGGCTGGGATGAAGCGAAGCGTAATCCCAGCTTCCATGGATGGTGACGCGACGTGGACTGCCAGCTACCGCGATGCTGGGATTCCGCGTTGCTCCATCCCAGCCTACGAACATCTCTTGCGCTAAACATCCCGGCCCGCCGTAGGCTGGGATGAAGCGAAGCGTAATCCCAGCTTCCGCACGCTATCCGCGCTTCGTCTTCGCTTGCTGCACCTCGCGCGCTTGCCGCGCCATGCCTTCGTAGTGCGCGCGCAGGTCGTCGAGCTCCTTCTCTTCCAGCTCCTCCAGGTCCAGCAGCGCGTTGTTGGCGCTGCGCGAGACGCGGATCAGTTCGTCCAGCTTGATCTGCATCGCCTCGGTATCGCGGTTCTGCGTGTTCTGGATCAGGAAGACCATCAGGAAGGTGATGATCGTCGTGCCCGTATTGATGACCAGCTGCCACGTATCGCTGAAACCGAACAGCGGCCCGGTGACCGCCCACACCACGATCGTCCCCAGCGCCAGCGCGAAACACGCGGGTCGGCCCGTGAACGTGGAGGCTTTCTTGGCGAGGCGGGTGAAGGCGGAGGGGGTGCTCATCGGAAACTCCTGGGTATCGCATGGACGTGCTGCCCGGCACTCTAGCTGCAGTGAATGAAGACGGCGCCAAACCGACCGCGCCCGACTGAGGACAGCCCCCGCCCTCGACCCACCCCGCCTGCACGCCACGCGAGCATTCACGGCGCTAGCATCGCCTGCATGGATGTCGCCGCCCTCAAACGCCATTGCCGTGCCCTGCCGGGCAGCGTGGAAACGCTGCATGGGGAACCCTCGAACATCCTGGTGTACGAGGTGGGCGGGAAGCGCTTCGCCTACTTCAAGACCAGCGAGCCGGAGCGGTGGCGCTTCAGCTTCAAGGTAGCGCCGGAGCGCTTCCTGGAGCTGACCGACCAGCCCGGCATCAAGCCGGCGCGCTGGCTGGGCAAGCACCGCTGGGTGACCGTGGTGGAGGTGTCCTCGGTACCCGGCGCCTACCTGAAGGACTTGGTGGCGTGGTCGTACCGCCATGCCCTGGCCAAGCTGACCCGACGCCAGCGCGAGGCCATCGCCGCTGCCGCGACCGGTCCCGGCGACGCCGTCCGCTGACGGGCGCTCAGGCCGAATGCATCTTCATCTCCGACGCTGTCGATTCCGGCCCCGCCGGTTCGTCGGAGAACACGAGCAGGCCGTGCCGGCCCTGCACCCGACCACCCGAGGAACACACCATGAACGTCAACCCCTATCTGATCTTCAACGGCGATTGCGAAGCCGCCTTCACCTTCTATGCGAAAGCCACCGGCGGCGAGCTGGGGCCGATGATGCGGTTCGACGGTACCGAGGGCTGCGAGGACATCCCGGCCGACTACAAGCAGAAGATCATGCACACGCACGTGATGTTCGGGCAGACCGTGCTGATGGGCTCGGACAACCATCCGGCGCATCCGTACGACGGCGTGAAGGGCTGCTCGGTGGCGCTGGCGGTGGACAGCATCAAGGATGCGGAGCGCGTGTTCGGCGCGCTGTCGGAAGGCGGCCAGGTGACCATGCCGCTGACGCAGACGTTCTGGGCGGTGCGCTTCGGCATGCTGGTGGACCAGTTCGGCGTGCCGTGGATGATCAACTGCGAAAAGGATGCGTGATGGCGGCGGGGGCACGGTGTGGCAGCCATGAAGCCCCTGTTCGCTGCGCTGCGGCTTTCACCGGCCGCGGCGCCGTGGTCTGATGCGCGCCATGTCGACGTCCCCCACCCATCGCGCGATCGATGCTGTCTGGCGCATCGAATCGGCGCGCGTGATCGCCGGCCTGGCCCGCATGCTGCGCGACCTGGACCTGGCCGAGGAACTGGCGCAGGACGCGCTGGTCGCCGCGCTGGAGACCTGGCCCCGTGACGGCGTGCCGGACAATCCGGGGGCGTGGCTGATGACCACCGCCAAGCGCCGCGCGATCGATCGGCTGCGCCGCCTGCAGTTGCTGGACCGCAAGCACGAGGAACTCGCGCGCGAACTGGAAGAGATCCAGGACGAGCGCCGCGCCCGCGACGAGGATGCGCTCGACCACGACATCGACGACGACCTGCTGCGGCTGGTGTTCGTCTCGTGCCATCCGGTATTGTCGATGGAAGCGCGCGTGGCGTTGACGCTGCGCCTGCTGTGCGGTCTGACCACGGACGAGATCGCGCGCGCGTTCCTTGCGACGGAACCGACCGTGGCGCAGCGCATCGTGCGCGCCAAGCGCACGCTGGCCGAGTCCGATGCCGCCTTCGAAGTGCCGCGTGGCGATGCATTGCAGGAACGGCTGGCCAGTGTGCTGGGTGTGGTCTACCTGGTGTTCAACGAAGGCTATTCGGCTACCAGCGGCGACGATTGGGTACGGCCGGCGCTGTGCGAGGAAGCGCTGCGGCTGGGTCGCATGCTGGCGGCGCTGACGCCTTCCGAAGCCGACGTGCACGGGCTGGTGGCGCTGATGGAAATCCAGGCCTCGCGCCTGCATGCGCGCGTGGGCAAGGACGGCGAAGCCGTGCTGTTGCTCGACCAGGACCGCAGCCGCTGGGATCAGCTGCTGATCCAGCGCGGACTGGACGCACTGGCGCGCGCGGAACAGCTGGGCGGCGCCTTCGGCCCCTATGCGCTGCAGGCCGCGATCGCGGCGTGCCACGCCCGCGCGCGCATGGCCGAAGACACCGATTGGGTGCGGATCGCCACGCTGTACGCCGCATTGGCGCAGGTGAATCCGTCGCCGGTGGTCGAACTGAACCGTGCGGTCGCGGTGTCGATGGCGACCGGACCGGCGAGCGCGCTGCCGCTGGTGGACCGGCTGCAGGACGATCCGGCGATGAAGCACTACCACCTGCTGCCGAGCGTGCGCGGCGACCTGCTGTTCAAGCTGGCGCGGCACGACGAGGCGCGCGCCGAGTTCGAACGCGCGGCGGCGATGACCCGCAACGCGCGCGAGCAGGCGCTGCTGCTGGCGCGCGCGCGCGAGTGCGCGGCGGCGGGCTGAAGCGCCCTATATCCAGCGCGACAGGCGGATCTCCGGCCCGGCCAGTGCGGCGGTCTGGTCGTATTCCAGCTCGCGCAGTTCCTGGGAGGTGTAGTTCACCAAGTCGCTGACCTTCAGGCGGCGGCGGTCGCCGGCGCCACCGCGCAGCATCTTCCGCCAGTTCTTCACCAGCGCGTAGGTGAACGCACCGTGCTGGATGGCGCCGTGTTCGTATTCGTAGGCGAATTCGCCTTCCTGGCACGCGTATACGAGCAACGGCATGTAGGGACCCTTGTGGCCCAGCCGCTTGCGCATCTGGCGCGCCTGCGACAGCCGCAGCGTGCGCACCGGCAGCGCGTAGCCCAAGCGTCCGCTCATGTCGCCCAGCGGCATGGTCGCCTGGTCGACGGCGAGTTGCTTGCGTTCGGCGACTTCCAGTTCGCGCGGCACCCACATCTCGCGATCGGCGCTCCACTTCATCGTGCGATGGCGGATGTCGTCCGGCGGATTGAGGCCGCGCATGCGCGCGGGCCCGCCCTTGGACATGCCACCGGAGTGGCAGCAGTCCAGGATGATGCTGAAGTCCACGTCGTACGGCAGCTGCACGTAGCGCTCGAACAGCCAGTCGTCGGTGAGCGCGGTGTCCTCGGTCCAGTCGAAGTCGTAGGGGACCAGCGTCTCGTCCATGCGGTCCACGCGGTCGCCCAGCCCGTAGGTGGGCAGCTGCGCACCGTGGCCGCTGTAGTAGAGGATGCGCTGGTCGCCGGGGCGCACGCCATCGAGCAGCCAGTCCACGCGCTCGCGGATGCCGTCGGCGGTGGCGCGGTCGTCCAGCACCACGCGGATGTCGCCGGCGTCGAAGCCCTGTTCCTGCAGCATGGCGCTCATCAGGAACACGTCGTTGACGCAGCCGGCCAGGCGCTGGTCGGGGTCGGGATACTCGTTGATGCCGATCAGCAACGCCCGCTTGGGCGGCGTGGCCACGCGCGCGGCCACCGGCCGCTGTTCGCGCAGCGCGCGGGTGATGCGCGTGGTCTCGTCGTTGAGCACGTCGAACCAGAAGGTGCTGATCGCCTGCGGATGGCGCAGGTATTCCTCGGCGGCGTGGTCCGCATTGCCGGCGATGTCGAAGTGCGTGTCCACCTGGCGGAAGTTGTCGGCGGTGATGGCCACGCGCGCGGTGAACACCGAATCGAAGCGGTTGTAGAGGTGATACCAGAAGCGCGCTTTTTCGATCGCGCTGAGGCGGCCAGCCTGGTATTCGCCGCGCACGAACGGGTTGCCGATCTGCGAGCCCAGCGAGACGAAGTAGCGGCCGTTGCCGGTGGCGCGGGTGTCTTCGTGGGTGAAGGTGTCGTAGCAGACCAGCGAGCCGAGGCTGTGGCCGAGCACGACGTGCGGCTTGACCGCCTCGATGCGCTGCACGAGCCGGTCGCGCGTCTGCTTGCGGAAGGTGGCGCTCTCGACCCACTTCACCACCATGCCCGCGGTGTGGCGCAGGCGCGAGTCGTCGCCGCGTGCGCGCCGGAACGGTGCGGTGATGCCGTTGGCGAGCAGGCGCGCGAGGGCTTCCAGCGTGTCGCCCAGGCTCACCGTGTGCTGGGCGAAGATGTCGTCGTAGTGGCAGTAATGGATGTCGATCGCGCGCTCGGCATCGATCTGCCGGCAGGCGTCGTGGATCGCGTCTTCCCAGGTCTGCTGCCAGGCGCCTCCCGGCGGATGCTGGCCCACCCCGTGCACACAGAGGATCCGTAATGCGGTCGCCATCGCTGCTTCCCTCGCTGAGGTGGTCCCGGCGTCCGCCCATGCGACGGGGGTCGCATGGCGTGGAGGCCCGGACGACAGTATCGGAAGCCCACGTCGCATGCCGTGACATGCGCAGCACTCCGTCGCCGCCGGGCAACCGGCTCCCCAGGGAAGCCGCCGCGCGGCAGGGATCGCGCGGCTCTTCCAGTCCAACGCCGGCCAGGGACCAGAGCGGACACGCCACTCCGGCGGGAGAATCTCAGGCGTCGGGGCCCAGGTAATCCAGCTTGCCCAGCGACACGCCGTTGTGGCGCAGGATGCCGTACGCCGTGGTGACGTGGAAGAACAGGTTGGGCAGCACGAAGCCGAACAGGTAGTCGCGGCCGTCGAACACCAGCTCGCCGCGGGTACGCGTGGTCAGCGTGATGATGCGGTCTTCACTGCCCTGGAGAGCGGCTTCGTCGAAGGTCCGCAGGTAAGCGGACACGGCGTCCAGGCGGGCGTACAGCTCGTCGAAGGTGGTTTCGACGTCTTCGAAGCGCGGCGATTCCGTGGCCGTGAGGCGCGCCACGGCGAACTTCGCGGTATCCGTGGCGATCTGCACCTGGCGCACCAGTGGCAGCATGTCCGGCGCCAGTCGCGACTGCAGCAGCACGACCGGTTCATAACCTTTCTCGCGTGCGTGCGCTTCGCCTTTCTCCAGCACGTGGCGCAGGGTCTTCAGCGCACGCAGGAGGACGGGGACCGATGCGCGGTGCATCGTCAGGGCAGTGCTCATCGGGGGAACTCCATCATGTGGGGAGCGCGAGGATAGCCCTGCGCGGCGGCCATGATTAGCCGCCTCCCACGGGAGAAAGCATCCCAGGCCATGCGCGCTGCGTTAGGATCAGCCGCCCTGCTCCCGAACACCGCGCCATGCCCTGGACCGACCTGATCCGCGACATCCCCGATTTCCCCAAGCCCGGCATCCTGTTCAAGGACATCACGCCGGTGCTCGCCGATGGCGACGCCTTTGCCGAAGCGATTGCCGCGATGGCCGACCCCTGGCGCGGCGTGGCGATCGATGCGGTCGTCGGCGTGGAAGCGCGCGGCTTCATCCTCGGTGCCGCGGTTGCGCGCGAGCTGGGTGTCGGTTTCGTACCGGTACGCAAACCGGGCAAGTTGCCGGCGCATACGCTGTCACTCGACTACGGACTGGAGTACGGCCGCGATAGGCTGGAGATCCACGTCGATGCACTTCCTGCGGCGGCGCGTGTGGTCGTCATAGACGATGTACTGGCGACCGGCGGCACGTTGAAGGCCGCGGTCCAGCTGGTCGAACAGCAGGGCGCGCAGGTGGTCGGCACGGCGGTGCTGGTCGAGCTGGGATTCCTGCAGGCGCGTGCCGACTGGACGCACGCCGCTCCGCTGGTCGCGTCGGCCGTCTATTGACGGCTGGCGATATCGACCGGCGGCTCAGTCGCTCACACGGGTGACGTAGGCACCGGTGCCGATCACCAGGAACGTGTCGTTGTCGATGCGGCGGACGCGACTTCCGTCTTCCAGCACGTAGGCGCTGGACGGGACGGGCTGCGCCTGCGATGTCGCGGCATGCGCTTCTTCACGGACAACTTGGATGCGGCACCGCCGACCGGACGCGTCCTGCGCGGTGAAGACATGCGTGCTCATCGGAGAGCTCCTGGAGCTTCGGGAGCGCCAGCCTAGGCCTGCCGGTGTTAAGCCGGGCGTAGCGTCGCGTGAGGATTCGCCAAAAAAGCGAGGGGGAGGCATTGCACCTCCCCCTCATGCGCCGAGGCGCGATGCCTGCCCTGTGTCGGGCAGGGCAGGCGAGGACCGGCGCCATGGGGACGGGGCCGGTCCACTAACTGCCGGACGGGGGATATCGCCGGCAGGTAGATGGCGGACGAAGGGGGTGGCAGAGGCGCCGCCGACCCTCGTCCCTATTCATGGTTCCAATGCCGCGGCGAGCAAGCCGCGCTGAAAGCTATGAGCCCCGCATCACCCGACTGAGGTGCTTGGTGTTGTTCCGCTTCAGATAGCGCTGCACGAGCGCCTGCAGGTCCTGCGAACGCTGGTCCTGCGGATCCAGTCGCGTGATCACTTCACCCCAGTTGCCGTCCTGCGCCCAGCGTATGAAACGCACGTAGATGCCGTGCCACGACCCGAACTCACGCGGCAGGTCGGACCAATAGGCACCGGTCTGCGCCACCCAGAGCACCGCTTCGATGAAGCGGCGGGTATTGCCGCCGCGACGTGCACGCGCACCGACGCGACCCGGCAGCGAATTCATGAGCAATTGCCATTCCTGCGCACTCAATCGTTGCACGATCAACCATTGACTGATCGCACGCGGACCCAACCCCTGCGGCAATACCGGCGCGATGCCCACGGTAGCGACCGGTGCCTGGCCAGCGACATGCAGGTCGCGATCCTCTCGCGACAGGACGGCCGGCGCGTCATACCGCATGTCGATCACCTTGCGCGACCGCTCCCTGCATCCGCCCCCTCATCGACAGGACATTCGAAAAACTCACACCACAGACTTTCTTCAGACTACGCATGGCACCCTCTTGTCGACATTCCGCCCAGACCCCTCGATGTCCGTTTTTCCCCGCCCCCCTTTCCCGCTCCCCCTTCCCGGCGGGCCCCGCGTCCGAAGCGGCGGTTACGGCTTGCATGAGCAGCGTTTGCCGCGTCATATATGGAGCGAGATCGTGATCACAGGCGCAGTCCGGACATGACGGGACAGCGAGACCCAGACGGCCCCATGCAGGGTGCGTCGTTGCCGAAAATCCCCCCCTTCGCGGGCCCATTGCCTACGTTGGACGAGCAATCCGTTACCCAACTGTTGGGCGCAGTGGAAAGCGGCCAGGCGGGGGCCTGGAACCGCATCTATTCGCTGCTCTACCGCGATCTGCACCAGATCGCGCGCTCCCAGATCCGGCAGCAACGGCGCGGCCACATGCGTTCGCCCACTTCGCTGATCAGCGAGACGTGGCTGAAGCTGGCCAGCGCGGATTTCAGCGTCGAGAACCGGGCCCATCTGGTCGCGCTCATCGCCCGCGCGATGCGCTTCGTCCTGCTCGACGAAGTGCGGCGTGCGCTCGCCGAAAAGCGCGGCGAGGGCATGGACCTGCTGCCGCTGGACGAAACGACCGAGCCCGTACAGGGCTCGCGACTGGAACAGCTGCTGATCCTGGACGAAGCGCTAAACGACCTGAACACGCTGGACGCGCGCCTGGCGCAGGTGGTGGAGCTGCGCTACTTCGGCGGGCTCAGCGAACAGGAAATCGCCGGCGTGCTGAAAGTCACCGAACGCACCGTGCGGCGAGACTGGCGGAAGGCGCGCGCCTTCCTGTTCAGCCATCTGGGCGACGCGGAGTCGACGCTACCTCCCTAGAGGTCGACGCCACACTCCCTGGAAAACGGCGCGGGCGGCGGATGGGTGCCCGACGCGCACGCCGGTGCAAGGCAGGGCGGGACGGCGGCGCGATGCTCGCCGCGCAGGTGGCCCTTCGTGCCGCCAAAGGACGCCGCCATGTCCATGCAGGGATATCCCGCCGGGCGCACTGCGCTGCTCTTCATCGACCCCTACAACGACTTCCTCTCGGAAGGCGGCAAGCTCTGGCCCCTGGTCGCCGAGGTGGCCCGCAATGTCGATCTGCACACGCATCTCCGCGCCGTGGTCGCGTGCGTGCGCCAGGCGGGCCTGCCCGTGTTCATCGTTCCCCACCATCGCTTCGAACCGGACGACTTCAAGGGCTGGGACCATCCCACGCCCTACCAGCTGGGTGTGGCACGCGTGCAGCCGTTCGCGAAGGACAGCTGGGGCGCGGAATGGCATCCCGATTTCGTGCCGCAGCCCGGGGATATCGTGGCCAAGGAGCACTGGGGCAGCAGCGGGTTCGCGAACACGGACCTGGACTACCTGCTGAAGCAGCACCGCATCACCCACGTGATCCTGATCGGCCTGATCGCCAACACCTGTATCGAAACGACCGGGCGCTTCGCTTCCGAACTTGGCTACCACGTCACCCTCGTGCGCGACGCCACCGCGGCGGCAAGCGTGGCCGCGATGCACGCGGCGCATGAGATCAACGCGCCGACGTATGCGCATGCGATCCTCACGACGGAGGGCCTGATCGAAGCGCTGACCTCCCGCGCTCGCTGAACGCCTCCTGCCTAGCGGCCATCCGCGCCGCATGCTGCGCACTGGGTCGCACTCCTCGTCACACTAAAGCGTGCATTCCGGCAAGGACCCGTTCTCCGCAGAGCAGCCGTGCGCGAAATTGCGACGACGTTGGCAGCCGGCGCCCCGGGGGGGCTCGCTAGCATGGGGGTCCCGGGAATGCCCCCGACTGCCGCCCGCGCAAGGAGCGCTGATGACCACCCATGCCGCCGCCGCGTTCACCGGTACCTGGCACCTGCTCCCCGAGCAGTGCGACTACCAGCTCGGGCGCCCGCCGCGCAGTGCGCGCTATCGGCTGTCGTACGCGAAGGACGGCAAGCTGTCGATCGCATCGGAATGGCTCAGCGCCAACGGCAAGCGCTATCGCGCCGCCTTCGACGGTCGCGCGGACGGCGCGCAGTACCCGTACCACAGCACGCCGCATGCGGATGCGCTCAGCTTCGAATCCGTGTCTCCCACACAACTCCATTCGACGACCTGGCACGACGGCGAGGAAGTGCAATGGTCGGAGCGCGAACTGGTGGATGAAGACACGCTGGTGATCCGTATGCACGGACACCTGAGCGATGGCCGCCGCTACACCAACGTGGGCGTCTACCGCCGCCAGGCCAACTGATCCTGCTGGCCGGAAAAAAAAGGCGCCCTTCCCGGGCGCCTTTTTCGTCAGCGACGCCTGGGTATCAGCGCGTTTGCGTGCAATTCTGCAGCCAGAGCACGCGCTTGAAGTCGTCGTAGCGCAGGAACTGACCCTTGAACGTCACCTTGTCGCCCTTGCGGAAGGTCAGCACGTTGGCCAACTGATTGGGTTTGAACAGACAGGCCACGCCCACGCGCGGCTCGTTGTCGCCCGGCACCTGCAACAGTCCTGAACCGGGCTGGGGAATCTCGAACGAGACGTTGTAGTCCTCGCCGTCTTCCTGCACGTAATCCACCCGGCCGCGCAACGCGTAGTGGCGGCCCTTGTGGCGCGCCGTCACGGCAACCGCATTGCCCTTGGCCTCGCGCGCTATTTCGCGCGAGAACACGTAGACGTCCTTCACCGTCACATCGGCGTTGTTCTGGGTCTTCGCGCCCTGCGCGGCGGCGGCGCGGCCGTCCTTGCCTCCCTTGACCTTGGCCAGCAACTCGCACATGTACGGACGCATCGCATCCGCCTTCGCGATCTGGCCCTTCTCGGTCTTCACCGTCATCTGCACCGTCGCCCTGCCGCCTTCGCCACTGATGGCGATCAAGGTGGGGATGGCGCGCGTGGTGCCGGTGGAACGCTGCTCGACCAGCATCGTGCCGGTCTCGGCGTCTTCGGTGATCACGTCCATCTTCTCGCCGATCATGATCCCGCGGACCTGGCCCATCGCATCCTTGACGGACAGATCGGGGACCGTAACGCGACTGGAGAAATCGGTGCCGGAGAAGATGCTGCCGGACTTGCTGAAGTTGTCCTCGCATTCACCCGCCAGGGCGGCGGGCGCCACGCTCGACGATGCGAGCGCGATGGCGGCAAGTAGCTTGTAGGTCATGTGGTCCTCACATAGTGGAAGTGTCGGGCGATCCGGTATGACGGGTGCCGCTTCCTGCCAGCACCTGCGCCTGCTCCGGCGCCCGTGCATTCTTGCAAGCGGCACGAGCCTCCACAAGCGTCCAACCACCCTGCCCAGCGCACACCCGTCGGCGGCGCTCCCGTGATTTTCCGCTCTACAATGCACACCCTGCTTCAACCGTTCGTCAAATCCATGTTGCTTGGTCGATTCCGCCGTCGGTCGTCATTCCTCACGCTGCCGATGCTGCTCATGCTGGCAACCAGCGCACAGGCGCAGGAAGACGCGCCCCCTCGCCCATTGCCCGCCGAGGTACAGGCCGATGTCGCGGCCATCGCAGAGCATCTGTCGAGCGTGCAAGAGGACGCCCCTCCCCTTGCCTGCGCCAAAGCCGTGGAGAATGCCCGCTGGGGCGTGGAGACCATGCTCGAAGTGGGCGAGAAGAATCTGCGCGGCGGCTACATGACCCAGGCCGCCTACGATGCAACCACGCCCACACTGAAAGCGCTGCTACGCGTTCTCACCGTACAGGACTGCGAAGCCGCCACCGGGGTACGACACGACTTCTACCAGTGCATGTCCAGCGACTACAACCATGTCTACGCGTGCGGCAAAGCACATCCCTTCGAACCTTGACCCTGGCAGCGTACGCCTTCACCCTTTCCGCATGCACACGTACACCGACGCCTTGCACACGCATTCTTTCCTGCAGGCGCAACGATGAACTGGCCTCAACTAGCGGGTTGGCTCCGCGAGGGCGCCGACGTCGCCATCCCCATCGCACAGGCGATGGCGATCCTGCTCGGTGCCTGGCTGCTCCTGCGCGTGCTGCGCATCATCGTGCGCCGCATCTGCGACAGCTACCGCCTGCCGGCCCAGGTCGCGGTCAGCGCGCGCCGGCTGTTGGGCGTGCTGGTCTACATGTCGGCGTTCATGCTCGCGCTGGGCCGGCTTGGCGTGTCAGGCAGCGTGTTGTGGACGGCGCTCACGGGCTTCACCGCCGTCGCTGCCGTGGCTTTCTTCGCCGCATGGAGCGTGCTGTCGAACATCTTCTGCAGCTTACTGATCCTGACCACCCGTCCGTTCCGCGTGCACGACCACATCGAAGTGCTCGAGAACGGCGACAAACCCGGCCTCCGCGGCCGCGTGATCGACATCAACCTGCTCTACACGACGCTGCTGGAAGAAGACGCGCTGCGCGGCGACACCGTGCTGCAGATCCCCAACAGCCAGTTCTTCCAGCGCACCACGCGCCGCTGGCGCTCGGGTTCGCCACCTGCGGCCTCGTCGCCCGAGTGACGTCCGGATTCAGGCGGCCGCGGCCAGCCGGCGCGGCGTGGGCCGTACATCCGTCCTGAACACCGCCACGGAATCGGATAGCGCCTGCGCCTGCTCTTCCATCGAGCGCGCCGCGGCCGAGGCTTCTTCCACCAGCGCGGCGTTCTGCTGCGTGGTTTCGTCCATCTGGGTGATGGCCTGGTTGACCTGCTCGATGCCGGCCGACTGTTCCTGCGAAGCCGCGGAAATCTCGGCCATGATGTCGGTCACGCGCTGCACCGAGGCGACGATCTCGCCCATGGTCGAGCCGGCCTGATTCACGAGCTTGGAGCCATCGGCGACCTTGTCGACGGACGTTTCGATCAGGCCCTTGATCTCCTTGGCCGCACTGGCTGAACGCTGGGCGAGGGTGCGCACCTCAGAAGCGACTACCGCGAAACCACGGCCCTGCTCGCCAGCACGCGCGGCTTCCACCGCCGCATTGAGCGCCAGGATGTTGGTCTGGAAGGCGATGCCGTCGATGACCGAGATGATCTCGGCGATCTTGCGGGACGACTGTTCGATCTGCGCCATCGTGTCCACGACGCGCTCCACCGTGGCGCCACCTTCGGATGCGACCGACGCGGCACCGATGGCCAACTGATTGGCCTGGCGCGCCGAATCGGCGTTATGACGGACCGTGGAAGTCAGTTCCTCCATCGAGGCAGCGGTCTCTTCGAGATTGGCAGCCTGTTGTTCGGTACGGCGCGCCAGGTCGCCGTTGCCGGCGGCGATCTCGCTCGCCGCCGTGTTGATCGACGTCGAGGCCTGCTGGATGCGACCCACGATATCCGTCAGCTGCCCGACCGTGGCATTGGCATCGTCGCGCATGGTGGCGAACACGCCGTGGAAGTCGCCTTCCATGCGCGCCGTCAGGTCGCCACGCGCGATCGCGCGCAGGAGCTCGGACACGTCCGCGAGGTTGCCGTCGGTGGTTTCCATCAGGCGATTGAGGCCGTCCACCATCGCCCGGAAGTCGTGCTCGTAGCGCGCTGCGTCGCCGCGCCGGCTGAAATCACCGGCGGCGGCAGCCTGCGCCAGGCCGCGGATCTCGCCGTTGATCGCCGACAGGTTCGCCTTCGTCGTGCGCATGGCCTCCGTGAGCACCGCCTTCTCGCCCGGCAGCGGTTCCATGTCCATCGAAAGGTCGCCCACCGCATAGCGCTGCATCAGCTCTACCAGCCGCTGCATCACGGCCAGGTGGGAGGCCACCAGCGCGTTGGTGTCGCGCACCATGCGGCCGTATTCGCCGGGAAAGCAGGCATCGTCCATGCGATAGCTGATCCGCCCTTCATCGTGCTGCTTCGCCATCTCGCCCTGCTCCGCGATCACGCCTTGCAGGGTGGACGTCATGTCCATCATCGCCGTGCCGAGCTGGCCGATCTCGTCGCGACTGCGCACGTCCACGCGCCGGTCGAGCCGGCCCGCGGCCACTGCGCGTGCCGCGGCCGCCGCATCGATGACGGGCCGGATCACCGAACGCCTTACCCACCAGGCCAGCAACAGCACCAGTACGGCCGCAGCGGCGATGGAAAGCACCGCGCACGCCACCAGCGTGCGTCGGGCTTCCTGCGAGCGCGCTACGACCGCTTCGTCGGCGATCGTCTTCGTCCGCGCCACCAGCGCTTCGAGCGTTTCACCCAGCTGGCGATCCATGCCCTTGACCAGCGCGTCGCCGACCTGCGTGTCGTAGCCGGCGGCGGCGAACTGTTCCAGCGCCGCGCGGTAGTTGCGCTCCAGCTCCGCGTGCTGCGTCGCGAATGCGGCGGCAAGATCGCGGGCCTGCGCGTCGGCGATCTCGCGGGACAGGCGCTCGGCCAATGCGGCAACATCACGGCCCTTGGCGTCGAACGCGCCCACGTACTTGGTGCGCTGCGCCTCGTCATGCCCGCGGATCAGGATGTTCTTCCACTCCTGCACCTGCACACGGAAATCGCGGCTCAGGCGTTCGCCATCCGCCGCCTGCGCGACCTGCGCCGGCACGTCGGTAGACAGGCTGAGCCAGGCCGAGCCCAGTCCGGCGAGTGCGCATAACAGGATGACGGCCAGGCCCAGGGTCAGGGCGCCCAGTAGCTTGGTCTGCAGGCCGAAGGAACGGGAAGCGGAGGACGACGACATGGCGGTGCGGCACGGAAAGGAAGGCACTTCCTTAGCGGCACCGCCCGCCGGGAATTGAAGGATGGCGTGCGCGGCGATCCATTTCGGGAACCGCCACCTCAATGTTTCATTTTGATGACAGTTTCATGCACGAAACTCAGCGCGACGACTCGCAGGCGACCTCCGTCGTCGCATCTGCGGCGCGCAACGTCTGCTGCGCCCATGCGTAGATCAGCAGGCCTGCAACCGCCATCGCCGCGCCCACGTAGCCCGTCGAGGTCCAGCCGAAGCCCGCAGTGATCGCCATGCCGCCCAGCCACGGGCCGAGCGCATTCGCGGTATTGAAGGCCGCGTGGTGGGAAGCGGCCGCCAGCGTCTGCGCCTCGCCGGCCACGTCCATCAGGTGCGACTGCAGGATCGGGCCCAGTGCGCCCATCAGGCCGATGCCCACCGTGGCCAGCAGGATCGTCGGCAGCGACTGCGCCATCAGCGGGAACAGCAGCAGCATCACCACCGCCCAGGCGAGCACGATCCACACGCCGCGCAACTGCATGCGGTCGAACAACCAGCCGCCGACGAAGTTGCCGATCACGCCGCCCACGCCGAAACCGGCCAGGCCCAGCGGGATCCACGCCGGCGACACGCGCGTCACCTCCAGCATCGTCGGTGCCAGGTAGCTGAAGACGCAGAA
The DNA here is from genome assembly GCF_001427585.1 of Pseudoxanthomonas sp. Root630. Lineage (GTDB taxonomy): Bacteria > Pseudomonadota > Gammaproteobacteria > Xanthomonadales > Xanthomonadaceae > Pseudoxanthomonas_A. The sequence goes on from NZ_LMGY01000021.1 coordinate 151,492, forward strand.
CATGCCGGCGAAGCCGATCGCGCCGATGCCCAGCGCCTGCCACACCTGCGGCCGATTGAACGCGCGCAGTTCATCCAGCGGATGCGCCTTGTGGCCATCGATGCCTTTCGGCAACCAGATCGCCAGCAGCGTGGCGGTCACCAGCGCGATCAGCGCGACGAAGGCGAACACCCAACGCCAGTCGATCACCTGGCCCAGCCAGGTCGCCAGCGGATTGCCGATCAGGATGGCCAGCGTCAGGCCCAGCATCACCAGACTGATCGCGCGTCCGCGCTTGTTCGGCGGGCTGATCGCGACCGCCGTCAACGCGGCCACGCCGAAGTAGGCACCATGCGGCAGGCCCGCGATGAAACGGAACACCAGCAGGCTTTCGTAGGTCGGGCCGAGTGCGCTGGCCAGGTTGCCCAGCACGTAGAAGCCCATCAGGGCGAGCAGCAGCGTCTTGCGGCTCCACCCCGCACCCAGGATCGCCAGCAGCGGCGCGCCGACCACCACGCCCAGCGCATAGGCGCTGATCAGGTGACCCACCTGCGGCTCGGTCACGCCCAGTGAGGCCACCATGTTGGGCATCAAGCCCATGCTGGCGAACTCGCTGGTGCCGATGGCGAAACCGCCCAGCGTCAACGCAAACAGGATCAGGCCGATCTGGCGGGGCGTCAGCGCGTCGGCGACGGAAGGAAAGGCAGCAGAAGGCGGTGCGACGTCCATTCCGCCATTATGCTGCACCGCAGCAGCAGCGGTCGACCCCGCGGGTGGAACGCTGCAGCGTCAGCCGCCGCGATATTCGTCCAGGACCGCATCGGCGTCCGGGTTCGCACGGGCGCGCTTGCGCACGAACACCACCGGGATCGGCCCGTTCATCACGGACATCACCCGGTTCGCCTCGTCCTGCGAGGACAGCGTGCTGAAGTTCGCGTTCTGCGAGCGCGTGTATGGAATGCCGGCTTCGTCCAGCCGGCGTGCCAGCGCTTCCGCACGCTGTGCCGCATCGGACGGACAGTTCGCGGGCGCGAAAATCACCACATGATGGCCGGACTGGCCATCCGGCAAGGGAATATCGACAAACCCATGGCGGCTGGCAGCGCTGGATGTTTCCGCGGTTCCGCCCGTCAGACGCGCGGTCACCGCCTGCACGGCATCCCGCGGCACGTATTCGCGTGCCGCCAGGACGGCCAGGGCGGCCACGGCGACGAAGAAGCCGGTCTTCAGGACATTCATCGGCGAACCCTCCGGCCCACCCTCACTCGACAGCTCGCTTGAGCGGGCCGTCATACGCCGGCCAGGCGATCGATGCAGGACTCCGGACATTCAACGCGACCGCCTGCGTCTCGCTCCCGTCGGTCCGCACGCGCGCCATCAGGGTCGGCATCCAGAAGTCGATGTTCATCGTCGTGTCCCGCTGGATAACGGGGGAAATCACCAGTGAAGTCGTTCGTCCCGGCTCGATGCGGAACGTCACCACACCCTCGTTCACGAACGCGCCCCGGTTCACCAGGAGGTCGGCGGTGTAACTGGTCGTCATCTCCAGGCCGACACCCGTCACCCGATAGTCACCGGCCGGCAGCTCGAGCGATTCCTTGCGACCATACCTCGCGGCGCGATCAAGCGGAAAATCGACGAATCGCGTCCCCAGGAAAGAGAACACCACCTGGTTCTCGTGTATGCCCCATTCCAGGGCGGCTCCATCCAGTTGCCGGGCCACCTTGCGGGACAGGGGCTTCGCACTGGAGTACGGCTCGACATCCACGATGAACATGCCATTTCGCGTCGGCGCCGACGCGCTCTCCGCAGGCTGGGCATCGACGAACCACGCCGGCAACCACCCCGCCAACACCCACAGACACGCCATTCCCTTGTGCATGCAGTACTCCCCGAAATGCGCTACCCGGCGCACGTCCATTCTGCCGCCCGCGCGTCGATCCATGCAACGCGGATCAGGGCTTCACCACCCGGAACGGCAGGTTGGCGTAGGCCGCATGTCCCTGGCCGTCCAGCACCTCGACGAACAAACGATATGCGCCCGGCGCCTTGGGTGCGTCGAAGCGCAGCCCGCCGTTGCCGTCTTCGTGCAGGGCGATCTTCACCGCAGGCGGCACGTCTTCGCGGTCGCCGCCGATGCTGGTGGCCGTGCTTTCGTGCAGCACCGTCCAGCGGTACTGCAAGGCATCGCCGTCCGCGTCCTGCGCCTCGATCTTCGCGGCGTAGGGCTTGCCTGCCTGCAGCGTGACGCTGTCCGTCGCCACCCGACCATCCAGTCGCAGCGTCGTCGTCGAGGGCGCGCGGTTGGCCGGCCACGCACCGGTCCACACGTACTGCATCGCGTCCACCGCCGGCGTGCTCTCGCCACCGGGCAGGAACAGGCCGTACCACGTGGGCGTGCGCTCCTGCTTGTTTCCCCACAGGAACACGTACGAACCCAGCCCCTGCGTGGTGTCCGCGTCGATCACCCGCTCGTAGCGCTGCTGCAGCAACTGCGCCTTGCGCGTGGCGTCGTCCTCGACCGGGGCTTTCCACGACGTCAGCGGGCTTTCCCAATGACCGGTGGGACCCCATTCGGTGACCACGTAAGGCCCCGTCCAGCCACTGGTCCTGAGCTTGTCCGGCAATGCGCCGATGTCGCCATAGAGCTGGATGCCGATCAGGTCCAGCGATGGCGCACGTGCCTTCAGCAGATCGATGAGCGGCCTGTCGAACCCGGCCAGTGTCGTCATCACCGGATGGTTCGGGTCTTCGCGATGGATCATGTCGGTGATCGCGCCCACCGCATTCCACACCTTCGGATTGCGGTAGTGCAGGTTCAGCTCGTTGCCGACCACCCACATCAGCACCGCGGGATGATCCTTGTACAGGTTCACCTCCTCGCGGATGCGCGCGAGCTGCGAGGCCACTGCGGCGCCATCGTCGTAATCGAAGCCGTGCCGCTCGTTGCCGACCGAGATGCCCATCGCGATCTTCAACCCGTTGCGCTGCGCCAGGTCCAGCATCGCCCGCACCTCGGCCACATCGGTGCCGGTGTCCCAGGTACGGAAGGAATTGCCACCGCGTGCGGCCAGCGCCTCCGGCCCCGCGCCGGCCATGCCCGCGCCCTTGATGCGGAAGGGTTGCCCATCGACCCGCAGCACATAGCGGCCGTCCTCGTGGGTGATCCGTACCTGCGATGGCGCCGCCACCGCCCCTGGCGACAGGCCCAGGACCATCAGTACCACCAGGATTCGCTGCAGCATGCGGATGGGCCTCCGGCCGGATCGGGTGCGGGACCGCATCATGCCATGCGCTGCCCGCACACCCGTTGCGGCGCTAGAATGCGCGCATGAACACCATCCAGATCCCCGTCTCCATCGGCGAACTCGCCGACAAGCTGTCCATCCTCGAGATCAAGGCCGAGCGCATCGACGATGCCGGCAAGCGGGCGCATGTGCAGGTGGAACGGGATGGCCTGCTGGCGCTGTGGGCACCGCTGGTGGCGCAGCAGACCGGACTCGTTGCGCTGATGGATGAACTGCGCGCGATCAACGAGCGCATGTGGGACGTGCAGGACGCGTTACGCACCAAAGAAGCCGCGCAAGCCTTCGATGCCGGGTTCATCGAACTCGCGCGCTCGGTCGCCCGCCACAACGGCGACCGCATCCAGGTGAAGAACACCATCAACCGCCTGGCCGGCTCGCGCTTCATCGAAGAGAAGCAGTACCAGGCCTGAGGCCGGCGGTGCTGCGCCGGGGACCCGCGACAGGCATCGCCGATCCCCCGGCGACCCGCTATCCGTGGCCGGGCGACGCGAGCATGAGTTGCACCTGATCGAGGAATCGGGCGATGCGCTTGTCGTGCTTCGCTGCGACGATCTCGGTGACGAAATCCAGCGCCTTTCCGCAATCTCCTGAGATGGTACGCACGGACCACGTTGCGCCGGGCTCGGACAGCACGAGTCTCTTCACTGTCGCGAATCCCAATCCCATGCGCCGGAGGTGATCCTGTATGCGCAAGACATTGATCTCGAACTCGCCCTCCTTCGCTCCCTGGCCCCGGGTGATCAGGACGATGCCCACTGGCAGATTCTCCACCAAACCATGTGCGCCGCCGCGTGCGAGGAATTCGGACGTCCTGATCCACACGACGCCGACCTTGTACTCGATCGCGCGATCGATGATGTCCCTCACGCCCCTTGAATGGAGCAGCTGTCCTTCGAGGAAATTGATGCGTCCGGTGTCTCGGAGGCGATCGATCATCCTCGCGAACCCTTCCCTCCACCGGGTTGCGTCACCCTCTACACGACCGGGCGTCTTATCCGGGACCATTTCGATCAGAAGATCGCGGGTGATGGGCGGAACCTCCAGGCGACGCTCGCAAAAATGGACGAAGCGCGCTCCGCGCGTCTGCAGCGTGAGCGCCCACGTCAACCGGAACATGGGAACCCATGACCAATGCTGGAAGAGATTCATCCAGCCCCGGTTGTCCGGATGGTTCCAGTTCCTGTCCAGGTCGAGATCGCCATGCACGGACTCCATCAGCACGATCAGCTGCTGCATGTAATAGAAGCAGTCCCGGAACGTCTCCGAAGGAGGAAGCGTCATCGGCGTACCTGGCACACCCGGCGCCCGCGGAGGCGGTGCCGCGCCCCTCGTATTGAATCGATGGAGCCCAGGGTAGAGCTGTATGTCGAGTTCCTTCAACGCCAGGGACTCGCGCAGCCTCTCCAGAAGACGGACCAACGCATCTCCATGCTGGGCGCGTCTGAGCGACACCGCGTCGGAAGGCTCGTACAGGCGATACTTGATGCGTTTCAGGAACTCCTCCTTGTACCTGTAATCGGTCAGCCTCATCCTCAGCTCTTCGCGTCCGGCGCCCCCGGGGCTTTCCCCGCCACCATCGCCACCGCCGTTCCCATCGCTCCCCCCCCCACCGCCGCCGCCGTCACCCCCGTTCGGCCCGCCGTTGTCGCTACCCCCATTGTCGACCTGTCCTCTCGGAGGGTCCTGGGAGATCCGCTCAATCAGGGACAGCATGTTCTGGAAGCCCAGCTGCCTGTAGCACTCGAACTGTATTTCGTCGAAGAACTGGTCGCTCGTCGGCTCGTGCGGAAATTTCTCGTGTATCCGCGCATAATTCCTGACATCCGCAGACTCGTCGCCCAACAGCGTCGGCTTCAGGTACAGCAGGAATCCTTCCGACCCATCGGCATACGTGACGCGCCCGAGCGCCGCACAGCGGAGCGGGTGACCGCTCTTGTCGTCGCTCTGCATCAGGCTCGTATCGATGTCGATCTCGGCGCCGAAGTCCACCCGGCACTTGTGCACCGCATTCGCCAGGTCTCCGAAGCGCCGCTCATGGTCCGCGGTCGCATCGACGGACACGATGAACCGGCATTTGCGCCGGACGAGTTCGTAGATGCCCAGGTTCTCGAAGTGGCCGCCATCGGTCACATACACGTATTTCCCGTTCTCGTGCGTATTGCTGAGCAACTCGGAGAGCAGATTGAGGCCCGCGAAGTCGATGACGCTCTCCTTCGCATTCCGGTTGATCACCCACCAGCCCAGCCTCACGTTGAACAGCGTCAGCAGTGCGCTGACGGCGGGGGAGCTGTGGTATCCCATGTTCGAACTCAGGGCTGCGCCCGATACGGCCATCGCCGCGCCCAGCGTATGGCGCCTCGCAATGTCGGACCTGCTTACCGCGGGACTCGTCGTGACGCGATTCGGCAGGTCCACGACATCGCCGATGGGGCCTGCCTGCCCCTCGTCAGCGGACTGATGCCCGCAGAAGAGCGGCGAGAAGACGAACGAGGCTGCCTTCCGGTCTTGCCACTCCAGCCGACTGCTTCTGACGAGATTCACCGCGCCGCAGAGCAGGGGATAGAGTGGCCGCTGCCTCTCGGATTCCGTTTCATAGTCGCGCAGCTGCCGGAGCTCGATATCGTCCCGCTCCGGATTCAAGCCGGTCTCGATGTCGCGCCTGACGTTCCTGTCGTTCCTCGCGGCCAGGTAGCAACGCACCAGGCGATTGCGATAGAACCCGTTCATGCTGAACTCGTTCTCGTCCACGAAGCGGGCCAGCACCCACCAGCCCAGAAGCGCGACCACCATCCACTCGAAACCGCGCAGGTCGATCACCCTGCCGCTTGGCAGCGCGACCAGCGCGTCGACAACCATGCCCATCACCACGACAATGCCGCCGAGGAAGACCCACAACGCGATCGCCAACAGTGCGCGCTTCAGATGCGGCCCGAGTCCCCACGCTATTTTCGACGCCTGCTCCCAGTAGCCGGCGATCGCGCCCCCCACGCTCACGCTGCCCCAGGCCACGGCCAGCCCGCCGACGACCTCGAGGTTACTCAGGAAAGCTCGCAGAGAATGTGGCACGAAGTAAGTGATGGTCAGGGTGCCCGCGACGCCGGCGAACAGCCAGACGGCAGTCCTGCCCATCAACCTGTTCCATCGCTCCCTCGACACGATGTCGGTTTTCCGGTCGTAGGCGAGCGCCAGATGCAGAAGGTTGATGACGAAGAAGATCACGAACAGGGCGGGCGCGCCGAACGCGACTTTCCCGTACGGCGAAAGGTTTCCCAGTTGGCGCAGGCAGTCCGACAGGACCGGAATGTCCGTCGCGATCCGAGACAGGAAAAGCGCACCCGGCTGCACCAGGACGATGGCCCCCGCGATCGCCACGCATGCCAGGCTGCCGAACACCAGTTGACTGCCAAGCCGCCGACCAAAGCCGTCGACCCTCGTTGCTCCCCTGAACCACCAGATGAGCCACGTGACGAACCCGATGAGATACGCCGATGCGACAGCGACCGGCGCGAACCATTCCTTCTTCTTCAACGCCTCAATGCCCGTCATGCTGCTCAATGCCGCCATCAGCTCGAAGGCGCCGCCCGCCTGGTTGCCGACCCCATTCCCCCCGGCGACCGGCCACACCAGGCCGGCGAGCAGCACGAAGCCGATGGACAGGCCGGCCGGCGGGACGATATCCGCACCGGCGAACGGCAATGCACCCGGCCTCTTGCCAGCGCGCGCATGCTGCTCCGCTGCCATCCTGCGCGGTCGCGAGGCCAGTGCTATCACGATCACGATCACCGCGATCAACCACGCCGCGATGGGTGAGTACGAGACCACCTGCAGTACACGCACCATCAAATAGGGGACGAACACCAGGAAGAACACCAGCGACAGCAGCTGGAGCTGCGTAAGCAGCATGTTCGAAAGGTAGGCGGCCACGAGCGCGATCCTGTCGCCGGAGAGCGGCCTCTTGTTCGGGCTCAGGAAGTTGCTGTACCGCCTGAGCTTGCGGACCGCCTCGCTCGTGGCGCTCGACTCCAGATGCGCGGCGCGCGTCGTCACCCCCGGCCCCGAACTTCTCTGTTCACCGAGCAGCATGCGTGCCACATCGCCGACGGGGTCCGTCTCGTTCTTTTCCTTGTCCAGGAGGGCCTGCAGGAACCCGCCGATGTAGCCGCCACCCGACACGGTCGAGCAGTAGTGGAAGGCGCCCAGCATCCCCCGTTTCGATAGCGCCTGCAGGACGCCCAGGCAGTACGTCGCGCTGCGTATCCCGCCTCCGGAGAGCGCCAATCCCCACAACGACTGCGATACACGGTCATCATGTGCGCCTTTCTTGCCCATGATGCGATTCAGCTCAAGACCCATCAGCGCATCGTGGAACTCCTGCGTAGAGGCCTTCGATTCCGACATCGTGCGCTTGGACATGCTATCTCCGGACAAGCCTGGCATTGAGGGGTCGCCCCTCTGCCGAAGGGCGAACGTGCGAGCGACCTGCTTATGACGTCCTGCGGCGTGTTCCACCTGGCGGCATCGTTCCAATCGCCGCATGCCGAGCGGCACGACAACGCGCGTCCAGCCGCGTATCGGCCTGGAACGCGGTGCATGGGCGATGGACCGGCGATTTCCGGCACCGACGAGCGTTCGATCCTGCTGGACAGTGACGCCAACCTGGCGGATGGGAACAACAGTTCCGGCCGGACTTGTGCGCGCACGTCAGCCACTGCGAGCGCGGCATGCGCGCTCGCATCGAAAAGAGTGATCGTCCGAGCCCGTGCCGCGAAGCGTCCAATGCCCACCCCATCGTGACAGCCCCGGGTCGGATGAGCGGGCTGCCCACCGGACCATTCCTGTCCACCTCCGGGCTAACGCGCGGGTTCGATGCGCAAGGTCACCGCTCGTCGGCGCAACGAGTAAACACATGTAGTAGTAATGCCTGCGAATCGGGCACTAGATCGACGCGACGCTGCATGTACGGCGCAGACGGATAGCGAGCGCGCATGCGCGGCCATGCGAAGCTCATCCATGCGCCGCGCAACCCGATAGCGCATCAGAAGAACCAGGCGACTCGCCACATGCCTTCACGTCAGAAGGCGTTGGGCACCCGCATCGGGCGCACCGACCGCCGAACCGACGGCTCGCATGTCCTTCACGCCACACCGTGGCGCTCGCGGATCACGTCCAGTCGGTCGCGGTAGTACAACGCGTCGGCGGCTTTCTTCGGCGGATGATCCGCCAGCCAATCCCGCGCGTCGCGCAGGATCGCCGCCTTGTCGGCTTCGGGTGCTTCCAGCGCGGTGTCCACGCGATCCAGTTGCAGGATGACTTCTTCGCGAGTGATCTGGGACATGGTCCGCTCCGGTTGCAGGGAGCGCCAAGCCTAGCCCGTCGGTTGTGTGCGTCGTGTCAGCGACCGATACGGGGCCTGGATCAGGGCGCCGTCTGCATGGCCGCGACGCGCGTGCGCACGTCGGTGAGCATCGCGTCGAGCGCGGCGCGGTCGTACGCTTTACCCCGCAGGATCACCGTATCGATCGCGCGCACGGCCTTGATGTCCGCCACGGGATCGGCGCGCAGCAGCACGATATCCGCGGCCTTGCCGGGCGCCAGCGTGCCGTGGGTATCGTCGTGCCCGAGGAAGCGCGCACCGTTGATCGTGGCGGCCTGCAACGTCTGCAAGGGCGTCAGCCCGTAACGCACGAACAGGTCCAGTTCGTCGTGCAGGCCCACGCCGGGATAGTTGAAGGAGTTGAGGAAGCCCGCATCGGTGCCGGCCAGGATCCGCACGCCGGCGGACTGCAGCAAGGGCAGGATGCCCGCCTGCCGCTCGAAGCGGGCATGCCGCAGGGCGATCGCCGCAGCGTCGTCCTTGGCCGCGCGCTGCACGCGCCATGCGTAGGTCGCCTGCAGGCCTGGCCCGATGTACTGCAGGTAGTCGTCGTCGGCGTGATCGTCCTCATCCAGATACGCCACCACGCGGCTGCCGTTGAGCGTCGGCGTGACCGCCGTGCCGTTGGCGGCGAGCCGACGGTAAGCGGCCCGCGCACGGTCGGGCGTGAACGTGGCCTCCGCTCCCGCCCACACCGCGCGCGCGTCCAGCGTCCCCGCGGCAAAAGCGCGGCTGAGCGCCGCTTCGTCGGGCGCGCCCGCCTTGTAGGCGTAGGCGATATGTTCGATGGAACCGAGCCCGGCCGCGCTCGCGTCCGCTACCGACACCGCCATCGGAATGTGCGCGGAGCTGACCTGTCCACGCGCATGCACTTTCTCCAGCGCCGACATGAACAACGACGGGCTCAGCGTGTTGTCGGTGATCTTGATGAAGTCCACCTGCCGCGCGACCAGGCTGTCCAGCGCGGCATCCAGCCCGGCTTCGTCCTCGACTTCGAGGTCGCCGGGCCAGATCGAATCCTTGCCTTCGATCTTCGGCCCCGAGGTGAAGATGCGCGGCCCCAGCTCGCGGCCGGCGGCCACCGCCTCGCGCCACGCCAGCACGCTGTCGCTCAGGTCGCCGGCGGCATCGCGTACCCCGGTGATGCCGTGCGCCACGTACAAAGGCAACAACGCGCGATTCTCTTCGATCAGCGCGGCTCCGCCACCGAAGTGCACATGCATGTCCCACAGGCCGGGAATGGCGAACAGGCCGCGGCCCTCGACCGTCTCCCGCACCTTGCCCACGCGGGCGTCGCCGGTGGCCACGATCGCGACGATGCGCCCGTCATCGACCACCAGGTCGCGATGCGGCAGTCGCTTGCCATCGGTGACGTCGATCACGGTGACATCGCGCACGATCAGGTCGACGCTCGTATCGTTCACCTGCGCGTGGACCGTCGGCACCAGGCAAAACACGCCGAGGGCCAGGAAGGCACCGGCCCTCGCCGCCGCCCTGGCCTGCGTCATCATCGTCATCGCGCTCTCCCGGACATCGGCATCGTGGATTCGCCGGACGGATCCGGTCATGCCGGCAGCCTAGCGACATCCTGGGCCATCGTAAAATTAAATACCTTCATGGCAGCCAGTGGGATATGCGATGACCATGTACGACCCGATCCTGTTGCGCTCCTTCGTCGCGGTCATCGAGCACGGCGGCTTCACGCGCGCATCGCAGGCCCTGCACCTCACGCAGTCCACGGTCAGCCAGCACCTGCGCCGGCTGGAGGAAGAGGTCGGCCATCCCCTGGTGGATCGCAGCGGCACGCGCCCCACCACCACCGATGCCGGCGAGCGCCTGTTCGGCTACGCGCGGCGACTGCTCGCGCTGGGCGCGGAGGCGCGCGCGGCGATGGACGGAACGCCAGCCCAGGAGACCGTACGCCTGGGCGTACCGGAGGATTTCGGCGGGCGCCTGCTCACGCCTGTACTCGCGGCCTTCGCACGGCAGTGGGGGAGCAGCCTGCGGCTGGAAGTCACCACCGGGCTGGGCCCGCAGTTGCTGGCAGCCTACGAACGCGGCGAGTACGACCTCGTCCTCGCGAAGCAACGCCATGCGCGCGCCGTACAGGCTTGGCGCGAGCCGCTCGTGTGGCTGGACAGCCGCCGCCATCCCTGCCTTTCACGGCCGTCCGTGCCGGTGGCCGTGTTCCCCGAAGGCGGCCTCTACCGCGAAGAACTCTTCGGCTGGCTCGACGCACAACGACGCCGCTGGCATGTCGCCTACGTCAGCCCGCAGCTGGCCAGCCTGCAGGCCGCCGTCGCGGATGGCCTGGGACTCAGCCTGCTGCCTCGCCGCGCCACGTTGCCCGCGCACCGCATCCTCGGCGCACGCGACGGCGCACCGGCACCGCCGCACGTCTGGCTGGCGCTGCATCACCCTGCAGGCGCGTCGCCAGCGACGCTGGCATTGGCCGATCGCCTGGCACAACGCTGTACGAAGCTCGCGCAGGCGGCATCGACGACGTCATGAGGCGGACATCGATGACGCTACGGCGTCCGCACACCCTCACCCGTTGACGCGACGACGCCACTCAGCAGCTCGATGATCGTCACGGCCACCTGCTTCTTCGGCCGCGACAGGCGGCTGAGCGCCTGCAGGCCACGGCTCTCCAGCGCATCCTGGGCGAAATCCTTCAACACCACCGCCTCGTCCGAGCAATCGTGGTCCAGCCGCAATGGGCCGCGTCCGGTCGCCAGCCATTCGAAGGCGACGCCGGTTTCCACGGCGATCCGGATCAGGTGGGCCACGTTCGGCGTGGTGCCGTGCGCGCTCTCCCATTGACTGACCGCACTGCGCTTCACGTCCAGGCGCCGGGCGAGTTCGGATTGGGTGATGCGCGCGACGGCGCGCGCGCGGCGGATCCGCAAGGGCAAGGTCACCATCGCTCACCTCCCTGTTCGACGCCTGTGCCAGTGACGCTGGCCTGCAAGCCACGCTAATCCAAACCTGCCAAGCCGGGCTTACCGTCCGTCGCCGCATCCGCTGCAACGCAGCCGACCGGCAGGCCTCTCGCGGAAGCGAGCGCAGCTGGACGCCGTGCATCGCCCGGCTGCCGACAGGCGGCGTCTCCAGCTAGCCGTTCCGCCGCACGCGACGCGTCATTCCGGATGGGCACATCCCGCCCGACATCGGAGGTCATCATGATCATCGCATGGCGCTACATCTGCATCTTCCGCCACCCCATCACCAAGATCTGCCTGAAGTGGATCCGCATTCCCATCATCGTCTGGGTGGAACCCTTCTTCGAGTTCCCGCCCCGTCGCGAACCGCCGTGGCTCGGCGGCGAGGGCATCCGGCCGGAACTCGCGCGCGACCTGCAGATCCTGGCCACGATCGACGCGCTCGCGCAGACCCTGTCCGAGGGTCGTCAGAAAGCGCTGCTGCAGACGGTGCAGGCGCAGTTCGACGCCATCGAGCTGCCCGACGGTCTGTCCATCACCTCGGACCGCGACCTGCCGGGTGGCGCCACCAAGGCGTGAGCCGCGGTTGTTTGCGTCGCGACCACCAGGGAAGGGGGTCGCGACAAACGACCGCCCATGACGGCCTGCGCAGGCTCACCTGCCGCGCATGGCGAACCAGGCGCGCACCGAAGGCATGAACATGATCGCGCCGGCGACGATGCGGGCGCCATCGGCGCAATGGGCGAAGATCCTCGCCGGCCCCCAGGGCATCCAGGCGATCCCCGCGGCCGCGTTGATGACCGGCAGGATCGTGAGCACGATGATCCAGATCCGCGCCCAGCGCATGCGGTACAGCAACGCGATGCTGACGCCCGCCACGATCGCCGCCACCGCCACGCCTACGGTCAGGGAGACCGCGTCCGGCATCGCGCCGGCACGGATCCCGCGTACATAGCGCATCAGCAGGCTGGCGATGTAGAACCCCACCGCCACCTTCACCAGCAACGGAGCCGCCACGCGATCCGACGGCGGCAGTTCTGCTTCGGACGCCCTGTAGAAATCGTCCGGCAGCGTCATGCGGCAGGCATCCGCGGCGGTGAGAACTGCCCGCGCTCCACGCCTTCGCGCCACGTCTCCGGCCGCGGCTCCCACGGCCCCTCGCCCAGCACCGCCTCGACCAGGTGCGCGATGGGGAACCCGAGGTGATGCTGCGCCTCGACGCCGCCGTCCTGCATGTCGGCCGCCGCCACGAAAGCGCGGAACGCGGCTTCGTCGCCTGCGGCGAGCGCGGTGATCTTCTTGGCCAGGTCGTAGGAGAGCCGGTTGCCGTCGTCGGTCGCCAGGAAGGACTTGCCCGACCAGAACGTCTGGATGCTGTCCGCGTTCCAGTACGCCGCGTGGTGCGCGGCGACCTCATGCGGGAAATAGAGCTGCGCCGAGGGCGCTGCGAGCTGCGGGAACATCGTGTGCTCGGTGTTCACCGCCAGACCCTCGTTGAGCCAGGCCGGGATGGGCAGATGGGTCAGCAGGGAGTGGGTCAATTCGTGCGCGATCACCGGCTCCATCGCTTCGATCTGCTCCAGCGGCATCACGAAGTGGCCGTATCCAGCCTGGATGAACATGCCCGACGACATCGCGTACTCGCCACCCGCGGGATAGTAGTGGCCCACGTAGTCGTAGTAGTCGTCGGGCTCCTCGAACACCATCACCACGTAACGGCCCCAGCCACCGTCGTCGGCGAGGGCACCCAGGTTGCGCCGGATGCGCGCCAGCATGCGCTGGCACGTGGCCAGGAACACCTGTGCGGGACGGTCCAGCAGGTTGGAGAGCAGCAGGAAGTCCCTGCTTTCGTGGATGCGGTAGTGATCGCCCAGCGCCTCGTTCATCGCCTCGAGCCACGTGCGTGCGGCCGAGTCCCAATAGGCATGCGCAGCATCGCCCTCGAGCGATGCCGCTTCGCCCTCGGCGACGCGCGACCAGTCCGGGATCGGCAGCGCGGTCTCGGCGAACCAGTGCATCCGCACCGGCACGCGGGGGCGCGACACCGGGGCATCGAGGTCCCGCGTGGAAGAGAACAGGCGTGACAGGCGCTTGAGCATGGCGATCCTTGCGGTCGTGGCGATCCGTATCGACGGCGTGCCCACGAGGGCGAGGACGGCACACGAGCTGCCGCCCGGCATGCCGTGCTGTCGTTCCCATGCCCTTGTGCCGGGTCCCCACCGCGAAGCCCCGACACTATGCCACGCGTCCGGACGCACCGGCGGTTGTGCTCCCCCGTCGCACCCAGTAAAAGACATCCCGGCACCCACGCACCCACGTCATGATCGACCGCGACGCACTCCAACGAGACGGCTACGCCCTGCTGCGCGGCGCGATTCCCGCCGACTGGCTCGAGGGATTGCGCGCGACCTTCGATGCCGGCGTGATGCCGGCGCATGCATGGCCCGTGCCGCGCGGTCCGGGCTGGCGGCATGCACAGCTGGACCTGGACCCCACGATACAGGCGGTATGCCGGTTGCCTGTCGTGCTCGCTGCGGCAGGCGTGTTGATCGGCGAACGGTTTTTCCTCGCGCAGGTGGAAGGACGCGAGCCGCTCGCCGGATGCGGCCACCAGGGCCTGCATCGCGACCTGTCGGCGCAGCGCCCCGGCGACACCGTCAACGCGCTGGCCTTCTTCGACGACTACGGGCCGGACAACGGCGCCACGCGCCTCATCCCCGGCAGCCATCGCCCTGGCGCGCACGACGCACCGGTCGATGCCGGCGACGAAGCGCGTGCCGTGCAACTCGCGGGCGCGGCGGGCGACATCCTCGTCTTCGATGCCGACCTGCTGCACGGCGCGAGCGTGAACCCCACCGGCGCGCGCCGACGCTCCATCCTGTTCGGCTACTTCGCCGAACCGCGCTATGCCGCGCACCTGGACACCGCGCACCTGCGCAACGTGCGGATGGATACGCGCGAGCGCTTCGATCCCCGTGACCAGGGGACATGAGCCTGTCGGGCAGGCCCCGATCGTTCATTCCCGCATCGCCTGTGTCGTCGTCGCCCGCCTGATCCCCGACGGGCGCGTCGCGTTCACGCGTGGTGGATGAGCTTGACCAGCAGGAACCAGCCGAACCAGCCCACCACCATCAGGAACAACGCTTCACCGCCCGCATTCTTCTTCCCGGCCAGCATGTAGCCCGCGGCCACGAAGATGGCGGCGCCGGTCACCACCACGCACAGCAGCTTCATGGGCCATGGCAGGTGGTCACGGGGTTGGGCGGCCCTGGCGTTCGGGATCGGCGGCGGCGAACGCCCTGGCGGCGTATCGAAGCGCGCGTCGCGGACGCCACGCGCGAGGAGTTCCTGTCGTGCCAGCAGGATGGCGTCGTCGCCGTACTCGTCCGTCGTCGCCAATGCGATGCGCATCAGCGCATCGGCGTCGAGGTCCCGGTAGCGCTGGCGGACGGCGTCGGTGTCGATCTGGGTGGACATGCGTGTTCGCTCCTTGATGAGGGGCCTTGCGCCCTGCGCGCAGCCCGCGCTAGGCGCCGGGGGTCCTGTTCCGCCATCCACGCTTCAGGCTGCGGGCGATGTCGACCGCCGGTGTCACCACGAGCGCTATCGTCAGGAATGCCGCCAGCCAGCTCACGACGATGAGCCCGAACGGGTTGGCGATCATGAAGGTGGCGCGACCGGGATCCCACCCGTGCAGGTATCGCCAGAACAGCACCATGCAGACGGCCCAGGACAGCAGACCGGCAATCGGCATGTACTGCATGTTGGCCGCGAGCAGGACGGCCTCCTCACGGTCATGACTGTCGGCATCGAAGGTCGCAAATCCGCAGACACCCATGCTGATGGCGCACCCTGCGATCACCAGCAGGCACATCATGAAGGTCGGCGTGGCCATGGGCATGCCGGGCGCGTACTGGGTGAACAACACCCAGCCGGTCCCGCCTGCGACCACGATGGCCTGCACCGCCGCCATCCACCGCCAACGCACGCGGAGGATGGCCATGGCGCGCGAAGCGCCGCGTGCGGACAAACGCCCCTCACCGGTCTCCGGATCGACGTCGATGTCCGACCGGTTCGCATCTTCCGCTTCCTGCCGCTCGCGCGTGGCGCGGAACGCGATGTGCCGCATGTCCGGGCCGAAGCCAGGTTCCTGCTGTCTCATGGCATCCCCTTTCAGTGCATCCGCATCCGATGGCCATCGCGCAACGACCCCACCGCAGGAGGGCACGTTCCCCGATCCCGACGAGAGCGGACTATGCCATGCGAGTGATCGTCCGTCAGACGACGCTTCCTCGCGGGCACCCCTCCTGGACGCGGCGCCCGCATCGAACGGGATGCCGTTACGCACCCCGTCACAGCCCCGGGTTTATGGTCGTTCGTGTTGACGCACTCAGACGTTCGCCCTTTACCCCGGAGGCTCCATGACCCGATTCCCCCTGTGCTTCACCGCGGTGCTCGTGCTGGTCACCGCCTGCACGCCGACGTCGGCGGCACGGAACGATCCCGCCCCGCCGGCACAGACGGTGGCGCTCGCATGGCAGCAGGAAGCGAACGTGGGCGGGCTGTCCGTCCAGTTCGTGGGCTACCGGGACAGCCGCTGCCCGTCGGACGTCACCTGCGTCTGGGCAGGCGAAGCGCAGGCCTTCGTGTGGGTCGCCGGCCCCGGCATGGACGCGCATGTCGTGTCGCTGCCCTGGCGTGGTGGCGCGGGCACGCCGCCGCAGGCGGTGCAGCGCGTCGGCGCATACACGCTGCGACTGGCATCACTGGAACCGCATCCGCACAGCGGGGCCAAGGTCGCGCCGGGCGACTATCGCGTGGTGCTCGAGGTCGGCGGTGCGGTCGCCGAGTAGGGCGACCACGTTTCGCGGCACGTTGGCCTCAATGGCGATGGGTGAAGTGATAACGAGCGGCGGTGCAGCGCCAGTAGGGGATCAATTGCGCGCGGATACCCTTGAACGACGAGATATCGAAATGGAAGGTGGCGAAGGACGCCGTGGGCGTATGGTGCATCCGCACTTCCATCTCGCGTGCGTTCTCCATGGCGGCCAGCAGGTCCTGGTCGCTGAACCAGACTTCCCAGTTGGCGGCGATGTCGCTGGTGCGGTTCGGCGCACCGATCACCCCCATGCCGGCGGGGAAGCGCTTGCCGTCGAGCAGTACGTCCACCTCGTCGGCATCCCATCCCCGCGGTGGCGCTCCTTCCTTCCGCACGAAGCGCACCTGCAGGCTGGCGGTCATCAGGTCCGGCAGCTCGCGGACGGCCGGGAGGCTGGTCGCGTGCGATTCCTCGTCGGAGCGGTGACTGAAAGCCATGCCGAGGGTGATGGTTTCATAGCGCGATTCGGTCTTCGCGTGAATGCGGTACCGGGCCGTGCCCACGATGATCCCGCCCAGCGGACTCTCGTGCCATCCCTCCACCTCGGTGTTCGGCAAGACCGGCTTCATGCAGGATGCCTGCGCCCAACTCGTGGCCGGTAGCAGCGCCATCCACAGGGCGCACAGGCCCGCGTAGTTCCTCATCGATGTCATCCCCTGGGTGTGGGCGCCCTCCCCAGGGCGCGCTGCGTTACTACAGCATGCCTGTCGCGACGCTGCCACCCTGCGGCGCGCGGGCCCGTTCGCCGCAACACCCTTCGCCCTCCCCCTTTCTGCACGCGTGGCGCCGCCACGAAAGTGGTAGCGTGACAACCG
This sequence comes from Pseudoxanthomonas sp. Root630, assembly GCF_001427585.1. GTDB lineage: Bacteria > Pseudomonadota > Gammaproteobacteria > Xanthomonadales > Xanthomonadaceae > Pseudoxanthomonas_A. The sequence continues at coordinate 168,789 of NZ_LMGY01000021.1, forward strand.
CTACGCCGCAGGCCGTGATCCGGGAGATGCCACGATGAAACCGCCCCTGCTCGGCCCCACGACGCTCCTGCTCTCCCTGCTGACCGGCCTCGTGCTGGTGCGTTCGGACACCCCGCGATCCGTGCCACACACCGCCGCGCGCGTGGCCGCCGCGTCGCACGTGGCCGCGACCGGAGAAGCGCCCTCCCTGCGTCGCGCCAGGATGGACAGGACGGCCGCCCCGGCCGCCACGACGGCGACATCCTCCCTCGCCGACCCGTTCGCGCCGGTGTACATCGTGACCTCCCGCGAAACGTACCAGGGCATCCGCGGCATGGCCCGCAATGCGGTCGCGCGACGCGACAGCACCGGCATGCCCGTGTTGATTTCCGAAACCCGTGCCGACCGCCTCGGTGAGATCAGCCGCTACGTGCACGTCAACGAGCACCGCTGCGGCGGCTACTTCGCGTTCCCCTCCCGCGCGCAGGCCGAGGCCTTCGTCAGCGAGGGCCGTGCGAAGGACGCGATGGCGAAGACCTTGCTCGCCGCCTACACGCTCGACAACCAGGACACCGTGAACCGCTGGTTGCCGCAAGTGCAGGAACAGCGGATCTACGACACCATCAACCACCTCTCGAGCTACCGCAACCGCTACTTCGCCAGTACGCATGGCAGGACGTCGGCCGAGTGGATCCGCACGCACTGGCAGTCGCTCGCCGCCGGCCGCGACGACGTCACCACCGAGTTGTTCACCGCCTGCAGCAACTGCAGCACGCAGCCTTCGGTCATCCTCACCATCCGCGGCTGGGACCTGCCCGACGAAGTCGTGGTGCTGGGCGCGCACCTGGATTCGATCAACGGCAGCAACTACAACGACCTCAACCAGCTCGCACCGGGCGCCGACGACGATGCATCGGGCATCGCCACGCTCACCGAGACGCTGCGCATCGCCCTGTCCGACGGCTGGCGGCCGCGGCGCACGGTGAAGTTCATGGGGTATGCCGCCGAGGAAGTCGGCCTGCGCGGTTCCAACGCCATCGCGCAGTCTTTCCGCGCCAGCGGCGTCAACGTGGTCAGCGTGCTGCAGGTGGACATGACCAACTACAAGTCGGGCGCGGTCACGGACATGAAGTTGATCACCGACTACTCCAACACCGCACTGAAGAATTTCTTCATCACCCTGTTCGACACCTACCTGGCGCCGATGGGCCTGACACGCAGCAACTCCGCCTGCGGTTACGCCTGCTCCGACCACGCGTCGTGGACCAACGCCGGCTATCCCGCCGCGATGATGTTCGAGGCCGGCGGCCCGAACGGCAGCTTCCCCTACATCCACACCACCCAGGACACACTGGCGACCATGGGGGAATCGGCGCAGCACAGCGTCAAGTTCACCCAGTTCGCGCTGGCCTACCTCGGCGAAACCGCCAAGACGCGCGGACGGGTCACCGGCGGTCCGGCGCAGGTGCATACGGCGCAGTGACGACGGGACGGGGAGCCCCGGCCCACTGTGCACAGGATTCGCCCATGACGGGTATCGCTTGGCTCGACCCATCCCGCGTGGTGGGCACACAGGCTTGGAGAACGAGATGAGACACGCATTCGCGAACATCGCCTTCACCCCCGCCGTCCGCGAGATGCAGGCCCGCGACGGCAGCCGCGCGCAGTACGCGCGGGCTTTCGAATCCGGCGACGAGGTCCGCAATGCCGAACTCGGGCCCGACGAAGCGACCTTCATCCGGGCGCAGCGCAGTTTCTACATGGCCACCGTATCCGAGACCGGCTGGCCGTACGTGCAGCACCGCGGCGGAAGTCCGGGGTTCCTGCAGGTGCTCGACGCGCGGACGCTGTCGTTCATGGACTTGCCGGGGAACCGTCAGTTCATCAGCGTGGGCAATCTCGCCAGGGACGACCGTGTGGCGCTGATCCTGATGGACTACGCGCACCGGCATCGCATGAAGCTGCTGGGCCGGCTGTCGGTACACGAATCGCCGGGCGCCGGGCGTACCGAGCGCGAGATGCGGATCCATGTCGAAGCCTTCGACTGGAACTGTCCCAAGTATATCCCCGTGCGTTTCGAGGCCGAAGACGTGCAGCAGGCGCTGGAGGAACGCGACCGGCGCATCGCGGAACTGGAAGCGCAGTTGGCGGAGGCGCGGAGCGCGCGATAACACCGCGTCCGGATGCAGCCGAAGACCGTTGACCCACGTAGCCCGGGTACGGCCCACGGCCGCACCCGGGGACACGGAAGGGTGGCGTGCGTGGCGCACCCCGGGCTACGCCGATTCAAGCCGGGCTGCCGTGCAGCGCCACGTTCAAGCGGTCCACCACCATCGCCCAGTCGGCGTCGTCGAGGCGTTCTTCGCGCAGCAGTTGCGCTTGCGCGGGCGACCAGAACGGGGCTTCTTCCAGGCGCACGTTGTCGGGCAGCGGGGAATGGGTGGCGATGAACTGCTGGATGCTGGCGTTGTCGTTGGGCAGGCCCAACTGGGCGAACAGCTCGGAGAAGGGATGGACGGTGGCTTCCATGGCGATGCCTCGTGCGGGGAGAGCGCCAGCCTACCCGCGCACGCGTGAAGCCGGTAGCCGACGCACTACGGCGTCGTCGCGGGACGCACTTCGAGCACGCGCGCCAGCGCCTGCCACAGCCGCTCGGTTTCATCGGCGGGCAGGCGGCCGTCGCCGTCTTCGTCCACGTCGGTGAGGCCGTCGGGATAACGCGCGTCGGCGTTCTCCAGGTAGAAGACGATGGCTTCGTGGCGACCATCCGCGTCGGCCACGCGGGCCAGGCGCACGACGTGCCAGTAGCGCGGCGGCCGCAGTCCGTTCGCCTGCAGCGCGACGCGGGTGCGCGCGGCTTCCAGCGCGGGTTCGCGCGCGGCGGCGGTGGCGTCGTCGTAGGCGTAGCTGCCGAAGCGGTAGACGTGCGGCCCGAACGCGCGCGGTGGCTTGGACGGGAACCGGAATCGGAAGTCCGAGCCGGGCTGCACCGTCTCGAACTGCAGCACCAGCATGCGCGCGACCACACCGTCCTTCGCCGCGACGAACAGCCGGCGCTCGGCATCGGTCTGGTCGCGGATCGGGAATCGCAACGCCGGCAATGCCGTCAGAGCGCTGTCCACGTGGAAGGTCGCATCCGGTACCGCAGGCGAGGCGACGGCATGCGCATCGTCCGCGTGCGCCGTGGCGGGCTGCCCCAGCAGGCAGGCGAACAGGATCAGCCCGCGTTTCATCGTCGTGCACCTCCGGAATTCACGAGGGACTGTGCGCGCACCGCGGCCAGGCGGAGCGTGCTGGAAGTCATCGCCGGGATGACGCGAAAGCGCCCGGGCGCGGGGGACTCCGCCACCCGGCCTTGCGCCGGTTCACTTCGTTAGCGCCCGCAGGCTGGTGAATACGAAGCCTCCACCGAACACGATCATCGCCAGGATGATGAACACGGCCAGGCCACCGGTGTACGCATGCTGCTTGATCTCGACGATCCACGTCCCCGTGCGCCAGCACTTCTCGGCGAGGTACAGGCCACACAGCAGAAACAGCGCGCCCAGGAACAGGATGGTCTTCTGGCTGGATCGGTCGATGGCGTTCACCGGGGCATTCTCGCCTGCGCCCACGGCGGACGGGAAGACGCATGGCGAGCCTTGCGGGCCGCGCATGTCGGGAGCGACGGGGCCATGCTCCGCAGAAACAACGTGCCGCGCCATAGGCTCCCGTCATTCTTCTGGAAGATCCGGATCTCAGTGTTGGATTCGGGAGGCGAAACCGGCTTCGTCCTCGACACCCACGCTGGATGGCAGATCCCGTGACGTGCACGAGAACCGCTTCATCGCGGATGGCGGCTTGCCTTGCCCGGCTTCCCATCGACGAGGATGTACTCGTGGTTGCCGCTTTTCCAGGTGGGCGTGTTGCTGTCGATCCTTGCGCACGGCCGGCCACCGCAGGACGTGATCTCGACGTGCCGCAACGCCTCATGCACCTCCGCCTTGATCTCAGCTGCGTCAGCGCGGGCCTGCGCTGCACCCAGTCGGTCGTTGGCTTGCTTCAGCATCAGCAGCCAAGCGGCGAACAGCAGCACGAGCAGAGCGGATACGCCTGCCACGCTCTGCCAGGCACGGACGACCTTGGGGCGCAGCGCCGCCTCCATCCGCTGCTGGTGGTCGCGGAACATCGCCACCATCGCCTGCTTGAACTGGGCCTCCTCCTGCTCACGGGTGGTGCGGATGGCGATTTGCGCATCCTGTGCCTGCTTCTGCAGCCCAGCGACCAGCTTCTCCAGCTTGCCGGTAGCCGCCATGAACGGGCCGAACGCGTCGCGGTTCTCGTGGTTCATTCCCTTCTCCGGCTTCACATCCACATCCCATGCTGCGCGCTCGCCTGTCGCTCGTGCGCGCGCTGCATGTCCTGTTGCGCCTGTCGCTGCGTTTCCACCTCCAGCTTCTGGAAGCTCCGCTCCAGCGGCTGGAACGACGCAAGCAACCCGTCGATCTGCGTGTACTGGCTCAATACGGGGTTGCGCTCGTTGTGGCAGGACACCCGCAGGTGGCCGTCGTCCCGCACATGGATGTCGTCGATCGACGGCATGCGCCGCTGCGTCGCCTCGCAGGCCACGACGCCGGCGATGCGCTCCATGTCGGCCTGGTCGGCATAGCCCACCGCCTCCGGCCCCAGCCGCTCCAGGTGCTGCATCGCCTGCACGAACAGCGGCCGGTCGCGGCCTGGCAGGTGCTGCTGGTGTTGCAGCGTGCGCTCCTGCGATCCGGCGACGAGCCGCTGCCCGTCGTCGGAATCGAGGAACGCGATCGACGCCGCGCGCACGCCTTCGTCGTCGCCGGCCGCCAACGCGTGCAGGTACTGCTCCACCAGCCGGTCGCTCTGCGCCATCGTGGCCGACGGTGCCGGGCGCGCATCGGCAGCGGGGGTCGGGCCTTGCGCACGCTGGATGTCTTCGGTCGTGGTCACCGCGGCAACGACATAGGTCTTGCCGTCGGCGTCCAGGCGCAGGCTGGCGATGGGGCTGTCCACGTCAAGACGACCCTGGGCGCCACGTTGCAGCTGCAGGGCGGTGGTGTCCGGGTCCAGGCCGTGCATCGTCTGTGTGGCCCGCACCGCGGCCACGCTGGCCGCCAGTCGTGCCGCGTCCGGCACCACGCCGGCGTTCGCATAAGCGCCCATCACGGTGTCGCGCAGGCGGTCGTCGGGCGTGGGCGGCGGTGGCGCCTGGACGGTCCGGGGCGACGGCAGCCGCGCGCGCAAGACCTCGCGGGTGGCGTCCAACTCCTCGCGCAGGTTGCCGGTCGCCGTGGCGTTGTAGATCAGTCCTTCGCTGACCCATTCGCCGTTCGCGCGGCGCTGGTAGCGGTTCGCGTCGGAGGCGATCAGGGTATCCGGGTCGGAGCGCGCATGGCGCACCGCGTCCGGCATCGGACCGTGGGCCGCCCAGCCGTTGCGGGCGTAGGCCTCTTCATAGCGCGCGGCGATCGCCGCGGGACTGTTGGCGGCGTTCTGCAAGACGGTCTGGGCCGCGGCGCGATCCAGTTCGTCGGCACGTTCGGGGCTGGCGACATCGACGCGCTTCTGGCTCATGCCGCGCTCGGTGAAGGCAACCATCACCTCGCGCTGCCATGCCTGTTGGTCGGTATCACGCGTCCAGGCGGCCGGGAAGGCACTCGGCGGGTCGCTGGCCTTGGCAGGCTGCACGAAGGGATCGCGTTGGCTCGGTGGGCCGCCGAGCATCAGTTCGACCGATGTGCTGGTCGAGCGGTAGTTCAACTCGTTGGCCAGGGCAGGCGATGCACGCAGCGGGCCGCGCCTCGGGTTGTCGATCCCGTCGTTGCTGGCATCGATCGGTGCGTGGCGCTGCCAGCCTTGTGCGGGCTGGTCCGGGTCGTAGGTCCAGGCATGGCCCTGGCGATCCTGCTGGTTGTAGATCCGGCGGTTGTCGGTCCATGCGGCGATCTCGTCGCCGGCAACCGCGCCGGCAATGCCGCCGAGCGCGCCGGTGACGACCAGGCCCGGGCCGGTTTCGACGCCCGCGACGGCGCCGGCCGTCATGCCCAGCCCGGCACCGGCAAAGCCGCCCACGCTGCGCGCGCCAAAATGGATCAGCTCGGACTCTGCGGCGGTGTCGTTGCCTTCACTGCGCAACCGGCCACTGGTGCGCAGGGTGTCGGCCGCGTCGTAGGCATCCAGCGCCAGGCCGGCGATGCCCAGCGTGCTGCCGGCGCGGATGCGGGTGGGGCGGATGCGGATGACGTGATCCACATCGACGGCTTGCCGGGCTGCACGATCGACGCCGTCCACCACATGATTGTTGCTGCGTTCGACGAGCAGATTGTCACGGGTCCGCGGATCGATCTTGTCATTGGGCAGCGCCTGCGGCAGATCGCGGTGCCACGCCTGCTGTTCACGCCAACCATCGCGCAACTTGTGGGTGATGGCAGGGTCTTTCAGGCGCGCGTCACGGGCCTCCTGCAGTGCCAGCCCTGGCGGTCGCGGGTCGGTACGGCTGTCGTACAGCTCCACGCCCTCGCGGTTGAAGATGCGGATGCGGACATCGGTACGCGCATGGATCAGGTCCAGGCTGCCGGGCAGCTTGTCATAGGTCGCATCACGCGCGCCTTCGGGGACGTGGCGGCCGTAGCCTTCATCATCCAGCTTCTCGGCGAAGCGCTTATCGACGCCGAGTTCGCTCTCCAGTTTTGGCGAAGCGACGACGCGGATTTCCACTTCGTAACCCTTCGCCTGCATGTCGCTGATGAGATCAGAGGACCACTCGCCGTTGCTGAGCGTGGTGTCGAAGATCAGGTTTTTCCTGCCGGCGACGGCGGCATCACGCAGTTCGTCGGCCCAGGCGCTGGCATCGGGATGCGTCAGGCCGGACCAGTTGTAGGGGCTGGCAGCACGAAATTCTTCGACATCAGGGTGGAAGTCGCGGAGTTTGTCAGGATCGATTCTCACGACGTCATCAAGCAGCTCACGCTCGGCAGCCTTTGCCAGACCGCCCTTGCCTGCCCCGGACTGTCCTCCAAGAATGATGGCCTTTGGGCGTTCAGAGGACGATTTTTGTAGCAGCCGGCTTTCAGGAAGTATCTCTTCGGTCAGCACGCGCGCATGTGCCTCTGAATCAAGTCGGCCCGAGAAGTCATTCACTCGAATAGCTCCTTGTGGTCTTGGAAGTACCTAAACAGATCCGGCATTCCTCCCATGTTCAACCGAGCGGAACCCATCACGAACTTCTTAGCCTTCGCCAACTCGATCACTGCAGGATCACCGATAGCCTCGGCGGCCTTTAGCTCTCCACGCGCTTCGGAGATGAAGGTTTCCAGTCTTCCTTCAAGCTTCCAGATGGCGCGATCGAACGGATCGACGCCATGCGACGGCTTGGTCAACATCGTATTCAGCACTTCCTGCAAGCGTTCGATATGCTCTGGGTAGTCCTTGAGCATGTCGCGTAGCGTTTGCGGAATGGGCGGCGGGGGAAGATGTGGCATGGAAAGTCCCTTTTTCTGTGCGGAATTTACTGGTCGCATCTCCTCGAAGACGAGAACATGCATCTCCTGATCTGGACAGCTACCGAAAGCGCTTATCTGAAAGCATCCCCGTTCGACTCAAAGTAGTCCCACAAGTCATCCATCAGTCCGAGGCGCATTCCCCCATTGCCAGACCGGGCACGAAACATCAGGCGTTCTTTAGCTTTTGCCCGCCCTACCTCCGCCGAGTCGCCACTAGCCTCGGCAGCCTTGAGCTCTCCGCGCGCTTCGGAGATGAAGGCCTCCAATGCACCCTCCAAGGCCCAGATGGCCTGCTCGAACAACGGCGTTCCCTTGAATGGCTTCTCCACTACATCATTCAAGGCGGCTTCTAATGCTTCGATATGCCCTGGGTAGTCCTTGAGCATGTCGCGTAGCGTTTGCGGAATGGGCGGCGGGGGAAGATGTGGCATGGAAAGTCCCTTTTTCTGTGCGGAATTTACTGGTGCAGGCTGCTCGAAGCGCATCTCCTCGAAGACGAGAACATGCATCTCCTGATCTGGACAGCTACCGAAAGCGCTTATCTGAAAGCATCCCCGT